>CALMGM010000014.1 GCA_937863685.1 uncultured bacterium | reverse complement strand
CCTTAGCTGCGGCGGACAGGCCCGGTGCTTTGGACCCCACCCTTTTTCCCTCCCCTCGAGGGGAGGGGTAGGGAGAGGTCGGGGTCATCTCCGGCTTGGGCCGGCCATCACCTTCTCGCTGTTCAAATTCGAACAAGTGAAGTGCTGGCTGGGCGTAGGTTCCCGACCAAAACAGTGACAGCAATATTAAACATAATATATGTTTTTTCATGGTCAATTCTCTCACTATTTTATTATGTTTACTATAGACTAAAAGGTACATTTTTGTCAAGGATATTTTATGTAAAATAAATAAAGCTGGGATATTACTCCCGGCTTTATCATGGTGCTCCTCCTGCCCCCGCCACTAGCGGGGTGCGGCGGACAGGCACGGGACAGAGTTCCCGCCAGCAGCATTATTATCCTGTCATACGGCGGCGGATCAGCCGTCGCTTTGATGACTATCATTTCTGCCGGCTGAGAACTGCCGACACTTTTTATAATGATCTGGGTTTATCTGCGCCCCAAAAAAAGAAGCCGGGATGTTACTCCCGGCTTTATCATGGTGCCACGGGACAGAGTTGAACTGCCGACACGGGGATTTTCAGTCCCCTGCTCTACCACCTGAGCTACCGTGGCTTAATTATTATTTTTGAACTGCCGCCACCCCCGATCTCATCGGGGTGCTCCACATAGCCATGAAGCTATCGGAGCCAATACTTCTCCAAAGATGTTGATTATATCAGATATATAATTGAAAAGTCAAATAATTTTACTTTTTGGGCAGTTGGTTCCTGGTCTTCATGATATCGTCTATTATCCCGTATTCCCGGGCCTCGTCGGAGGACATCCAAAAGTTCCGGTCGGTGTCCTTGGCTATCTTGTCCACCGGCTGGCCGGTATGATCGGCCAGTATCCTGTTCAGCTGCTCCCGGATCAAGAGGATCTCCTTGGCGTGGATCTCGATGTCGGCCGCCTGGCCCGATACCCCGCCCAGCGGCTGGTGGATCATCACCCTGGCGTTGGGAAGGGCGAAGCGTTTTCCCTTGGCGCCGCTGGACAGCAGCAGAGCCCCCATGGAGGCGGCCATGCCCATGCAGATGGTCACCACGTCCGGTTTGATGTACTGGATGGTGTCATAGATGGCCAGCCCCGAGGACACCCCTCCGCCCGGAGAGTTGATGTAGAGAAAGATATCCTTTTCGGGGTCGTCGGCCTCCAGGAACAGCAGCTGGGCGATGATCAGGTTGGAAACGACGTCGTCCAGCGGGGTCCCGATGAAGATTATCCGCTCCTTCAACAGCCGGGAATATATGTCGTAGGCCCGTTCACCCCTGCCGCTCTGCTCGATCACTATCGGTACTAGACTCATGGTTGCCTCCTGAAATATATTTTGATTGATCTTTTTCGTTTGCTATTGGCCCTGTCCGGATTCCATCTCCTGACGCATCATCTCGGCCCACGAGGTGTTGGGATATTTTATGATACCGGCCCGCCAGCACTCCAGGGCCGCTTTTTTTTGTTTGAGCTGGTGGTAGTATATCCGGCCCATCCGGTAATAGGCGTTGGCCGCTGTCATGGTATCGGAAGAGCTTTCAGCCAGCCGCTTCATCTTGTCGATCGCTTGTTTGAAGCGCTCCTGGGCGATATCCAATTCTGCCAGCTCGGACAGCGCCAGGTCTCCGGCCATGGTGCCCGAGGCCGAATCGGCCAGTTGGGCAAAAGCTTTTCCAGCCCGGTCAAGGTCTCCTTGGTATTTGAGGTTCATCGCCCTGCCCAGCAACTTAACTGCAGAGATTTTATCAGTTTTGGACTGGGAAATCAATAGGATCCTGGCCAGTGCATCATTGGCATAGGCGCCCTCCTCTTCTGCCCGGGCCGCCTGTCCGTAATATTTCAGGGCCTCCTCCGACTGATCCCTGGCCAATTTTATCTCTCCCAAAAGATAATAGGCCCGCTGTTTTATGCCTTGGGGATATTTGCCCTCAGCCAGCCCGGTGCATTTATCCATGGCTTGCTCCCAATTGTTCATGGCCATCAGGCACAAGCAGACGGTAAAATCCCCCTCAGTCTTCAATGAATCCGGCCAGTATTTTTTCTGCCCTTCTATCAGGGCCCTGGCCCGGCGGGGATCATTATTGTATCTCAGCCACAGGCCGGCCAGTTCCAGCTGGGCCCCGGGGATCTTTTTGTCCGAAAGCAAGGATAAAATCTTCTCGGCCCTTTGATGATCGCCCTGCTGAAGGTATAGTTCGGAAAGCCGGGTCTTCCAGAAAACATCGTCGGGCCGCTCTTGCTCCAGATATTCTGAGACGACCCCTATGGCTGTGGCAATGCCCGGGCCGGGCCGGGCCGTCAGCTGGCTGACCGCCATTCGCAGGCGCTTCGGGTCCTTTATTTTCTTTTGATAATGCCAGGCCCTTTGGGTATCCCCGGACTTGCGGAAAAGCTCTCCCAGCAGCCATCTTCCGTCATCAGTTTCGGGGTCCACTTCGTTTTCAGCCAGGACGGCGATGGCGTTATATCCCGCCTGCAGGGAAAGCTCCTCGAATTTTCCGATGGTCTTCCCCGGCTGCTGTTTCAGGGCCCGGGCAAACTCCCGCACTGCCTCCAGGTATTTCAACTGCTGCTGATAGATCTCGCCCAACTCATAGGCAAAGACCTCGTTTTCTTTGAGAGCCTTCCGGCACCAAAGATAGAGGGCCTGGGCCTGGCTGGTAGCCTCCGCCTGCTGCAATATTCGACCGGCCTGGCGGACCATTTCCTGGTCGGGCTTGTCGCCCAGCGACAGCTTGAATTGTTCCAAAGCCGTCTCACGGTGGCCCTCCCTTAAGGAGGCCACCGCCTTCTGCCAAATTGAATAATCGAAGCGTTGGGGCTTCTGTCCCTGGGCCGTAAAAAGGGCCAGGCATAGCGCCGGCACTATCAGCAGGTTGAATTTTATTTTCATTGTCCCAGCGATCTGAAGTACTCCTCCAATATCTCTTTATATTCCAGCGGATAATATTCCTGCCGCCAGTTCTTCCAGGCCGGCAGGCCCTGCGGGGTCCATCGTCCTTTATCCGCCTGGGGCGGGCGATAGCCGTTGTCCGGCAGGCGGCCGCTTTCCGACCGGCGCTGCTTGGAGAAATCCCTCTCCTTAAGGGACTGCTGGGCATCCAGCATCCGGGTCAGTATCCTCTCCTGCCTCTCGATGGTCTGGCGGCTGACCTGTTGTTTCTTGAGGTCCCCTATCACCTGCTTCATCTCTTCCACCAAATCGTCCATCCGCCCGGTTTTGTCCCTGCGGCCGCCGTATTTTTGATTAAATTCCTCCATGCCCTGCCGGACCGCCTCCTGCCGGGCGGCCAGCCGGGACATCTGGCTGCGGGCCTGCGGCGACATCTGCCCGCCGCCCTCCTGAGGTATCGGCAGCAGGGAACTGGTGCCGTCGTTGACCTCCCGTTGTTGTCCTGACAGTCCGGAAAGGTCCTGCATCATATCGCCGGAGCCGCCGCCCTGGCCGCCGGATGATTCCATCAGGCTGATGGCGGCGCCGTTGAGCGAAGCCAGGGCTCTCTGGCCGCCTTTTAGGGCCTGGTCGCCGCGGCCCTCCGAATGGGCCTGGGCCGCCTGGTCCATCTGCCTGGCCGCCTCCTGCATCATCTGCTGGGAGCGAGGTGACAGCAGCATGTTGTTCCGGGCCATGTTGTCCAGCTCCTGTCCTATGCGTTCGGCCTGCCGCCGGATTATCTGCTGCTGGTTTGCCAGGTCGTTCCGGTCGGCCGCCGCATCGTCCGCCGCCTGGTTTAAGCTTTCCTGCTGGCGGGAAAGATCCAGCAGGTCCCGGGCCCTTTGCTGGATAGCCTTGGCCGCCGCCTTATTTTTGGCCTGCCTCATGCTGCTGCGGGCGCTTTGCATCCCCGAGGAGATCACGGAGAGCTCAGACAATACCTGTTTCTGCAGGTCGGCCGCCTGGGAATTTTCATTTCGGGACAGGGACTGCGAGGCATTTTCCATCTTTCGTCCGGTCTGCTTCTGCTGCAGCCGGTCGGTATTTTCGCCCAATTTCTGCGAAGCCTCCCGGTTGGACTCTTTGAGCTCCCTGGCCAGATCCTGCATCTCCCCCGAGATCTTCTGCAGATCCTCCGCCAGTTGTCTCTGTTCGACCGACAGTCTTTGGTTTTGATCATTATTCGAACGGTTCTCGGTCCTCTCCTTCAGATCCTTCTGCTGCCGGGCCATCTCCTGCAGCTGGCGGTCCAGCTTCTCCATCTGCTGTTCCTGCCGCAGTTCCTTCATGAGCTCCAGGGTCTGATCCAGCTGCCGCTTGAAATCCTCCTGGGAAAGTTTCAGGTTGTCCAGGGCCCGGCTGACCTCCTGCTTGTCCAGTTTATCCAGGGCCTGCCTCAGCCGTTCCATGTCCTGCCGCATCTGGTCGGTGGCCACCTGGTCGAACAGCTCCCGCAGCTGGGCCAGCTTCTCCATGGTCTCCTGGTCGAAGCTCCATTTGTTCTCCCGCTGGGCCAGATCCTCGGCCGCCTGTTCCATGGCCTTCTCCAGCCGATCCGCCAGTTCCTGCTGTTTTTTCAGCACCTGCTCGGCCGCCGCCTGCTGCTGCCAGTCTATCTTCCTGGCCTCCTTCAGGCTCTGGGACAGTTTATCTATCTCCTCCTTCAACTGATTGCGGGGTTCCTCGGTCTGTCCGATCTCTTCCATCACAACAGAATCAGCTTGAGCCATCGAACGGTAGATATCCTCTATGGTCGGCACCCGGAGCACCTGGACCCGGCTGCGCCCGGCCTTGGGTCCGGACACCGCATCGTTGTCCAGGGCCTCCAGCCAGTAGACCACCGAATCGCCCGGCAGGACGTCCAGGCGGCCGGCGTCCCAAACATATTCCACCGCGGCATCCTCGGGACATTTCTGCCAGCGGTTGATCTCCTGATAGCTTTGTTGTCCATCGCTGATGTGTCCCAATCTGACGGAAGAAAGTCCGAGATCGTCGCCAGCCAGGCCTCTCAAGAGAATATTCATGTCCTCGCCCAGCATTACCTCTCCCTCCGGGGAGGTGATCTCGATCACCGGCGGCTCGTCCTCCAGGCAGGTTATGCCGTAAACCGCCGGGTTGACGAAGGTATCGCCCTGGGCGGTGCGGCCCCACAGGCGGTACTTTTGGCTTTGGCCGATATGAAAGCTTCCCGATAACTGCCGGCCTTCGGTTATCGCCACATTCTTCTGTCCGCTCCGGTCAAAGGTCAGCCCGGCCTCCTCCAATGGCAGGCTGGAGGCCGCCGTTATATCAACCCGTGACCCCCTGATGGCGGTGACATCCCCCTGGTTCTCCATCTGTCGGACCTGAAAGCCGGTGTATCGGGGTGATGTTATCTTGATCCTGATATCCGACAGCAGCAGCGGAGTGTAGCAATCTATTCTATAAAAACGGCTCTGCCGGCGCCCCAGCAATATGCGGTAATCAAGCGGGGTTTGGATATCATTGATCTTGGCCGCCAGCTTTCCATCGCTGATGGTCATGGAAGCCGACCCCCTTATTGCTCCCCGCCACTCTATCCTGCCCGTTGTAAGGCCCGGATTGGCGATATCAACTATTATTTCGTTTCCCCTGGCCACCCGGACATCTCCGGGGTTTATTTTGATCCCCTCCCAATTACCAATGACCCCATCGGGCGATATATAGCGCACCAGGCTTATCTCTATCTCGTTCGGTCTGATCATGCTGATGAATGTCAGCGATAATAAAAGATAGACAGCCGTCTTGCCGAAAGGCAATGCCCTTACCGGAAATATTTTCCAGCCCTGAAGCCCTTTCAGCTTCTCCTCCGCCCTCTGGGTGAGATCGGCTATCAACTGCCGGGAATAATTTTCCCGGTTCTCTTTTTCCAAAGCGAACTGTACCGCGGTGGATATCTCCTGTCTCAGTTCCGGCAGGGCTTTTTCGATATCTAAGGATATCTTTAGGTGATCCGCCTGACGCAGCCATAAGAACAGAAGATATATCGCCAGAACCGGCAAGGCGATCAAAGTCGTATACGATAAGATGAGCCTGACCGTTGAGGGCAGTATGAATATCCAATCGGCCAGGTGCAGCAGCAATAGCCAACCTAAGCCGATATATAATGAAGCTATCAATATATTTATCGTGCGTACAAACCGCTGCCTCCGGTGAAAACCCTGAAGGACTGTTTTTAAACCTATGTGATCTCTTTGATCCATTTTATACTGCGTCAATTAATAGACTTGCGTGTCATTCCTTCGAAGGAAGGAATCCAGGCTTTTAGACCTCTTCCTTTGTGCAAGGCATTTGTGCATAAATATTTTAAAATAATGATCTTTTATTCATGAATTCATATGCCCGTTTGACCACCCCTTTATCCCACTTCGCTAGCAAACAATAGCCTGTACGGCTCAGGGCATCCCCTCCTTGATCAAGGAGGGGATGGTTTAAGGATTGGTTCGGTTTAATTTCTACGGATTGGTAACTGCATACCACAGGATGTTTATCCCCATCCTGATGGCCTGTTCCCGCACCTCCGGCGGGTCGTTATGGGCGTTGGTCCAGCCGTCCGAGATATTGGTGTTAAAGCTGTAGAACAGCACCAGCCGCTCCTGAAAATATATGCCGTAGCCCACCGGGCGGCCCTTCTCGTGCTCGTGGATCTTGGGCAGCCCGCCGCTGAAGTCGTAATAGCAGTGGTAGATGGGATGGGTGAAGGGCAGTTCCTGCAAAGAACATTCCGGCAGGATCCTTTTCATCTCCCGGCGGAAGGTGGTATCCATGCCGAAATCATCATCGGCATAGATGAAGCCGCCTGTCTCGATGTATCGCCGGAGTCGTTTGACCTCCCGTTCGGTGAATTTTATTTCGCCGTGCCCGGTGATGAACAGAAAGGGGTGGGAGAAAAGCTGGTCGTCGTTGGCCGAAATATTGTATTTTTCGGGATCCACCTCCTGCCCGGTGCGGGTGGAATATTCCTTCAGCAGATTGGTCTCCTCGTCGGGATCGTTGTACCAATCCCCGCCCCCGCCGTATTTAAGCCGGGCAATGTCTATCCCCCCGGCCAGACAGGCGTTAATGCCGGCAAAGAGAGCAATCAGAGCTATGAGGGCAAAGATTCTTTTCATAATGTAATTTTACTCTTAGGGTTGAATAAATGCAAGATATAAATAAAAAGCCTGCCATTTGTGACGGCAGGCGGTAATTTCATCAAAACAATCAGAACCCCCGGTGCTTCAGCGTCTCGAAGCTGATCTTGCGCTGGGCCAGCCCGTCGTAGGAGAACAGCACGATATCGTTGATCCCGGCCTGGCGCAGGGCCCGAATCTTCTCCATCAGCCCGTCCATGCTGTCCCGCCAGGCGCCCAGCCCCACGTAGACCTGTCCCTGGCCCTTGTAAGCCACGGCCTTTTGGGCCAGCCGCACCACGGTGCCGGTGTTGGCCGAATAATCCATCAGCACCACGAAATCGGCCCAGCGGTTCTCCAGCCAGGCCGGCCAGTCCTGTCCGAACGACAGCCTGGCCTCGTCCGGGTCGGGCTTGACCGCGGCCGACAGCTGCACCCAGGGGTTGAACTTGACGATGTCGAACTTCAGCTGGGCTACCAGGTCGGTTATCTGGTACATTCGCCACTGCTGCCAGGTCGCCCAATACGGCTCCAGGGCCCGGTTCCCGTCCAGCAGGGCGAAAGGATCCACCTTGTACTGGTTGTAGAAGCTGGTGCGGCTGGAGACGTCGTAGGAATAGTTGATGCTGCCATACCGGACGTAATCCAGATGGATCCCGTCCACGTCGTATTTGAAAAGGATCTCCCTCACCAGCTCCCGCAGATAGGTCTTCACCTCCGGGCTGGAGGGCGAAAGGTAGACGCCTTCGAGATTTCTCTGACCCAGTTCCTTTTGTGAATAATCCTTTAAACTCCGGCCCTGGGGGTCGGCGGCGAACCAGCCATCGCCCTTGTAATAGGCGTGGCGCCCGTCCCGGGGCCTGCGGTCCGAGGACCAGACGAAATAGACGTTGATCCAGGCGTGGATCTTTATTCCCTTGGCCTTGCATTCCTTGACCATCAGGGCCAGCGGATCGAAATTTTTGGTCACGCAGTCGGCGGTGGGCGCCAGCTTGGAATCGTAATAGGCCTCGCCCCGGGCGTAGAACTGCACGAACAGGTTGTTGACCCCGGCCTGGTGGGCCTGGGCCACGATCTTCTTGACATTTTTCGGCGAGGTCAAGGAATAGCGCACCACCCACATCCCCTTGACCTGGGCCAGAGCCGGGGCCGCCAGCAGCAGCAGGAAAAGGCCGGATATCAGCGATCTATGGAGGCTGGTTTTCATCATATTGTGGTTAATGATACCCGAAAAACAAAAAAGGCGCAAGGTGAAAATCACCTTGCGCCGGGAAGCAGGGTATTCCCAGCGGGACCTACAGGCCGAGACCGGCATACCCCAGCGGGTGATCGCCTACTACGAGAAGCAGACCAAGCATATACCGGCCCACCTGCTGCCCAAGATTTCTAAAGCCCTGGACGTGACCGTAGACCAATTGATGGGCCTGGATAAATTGAAAGCGGCGCCCAAGACCAAAGACAACAGGCTTTACCGCCGTTTAAGCCAGTTGGAGAAGCTGCCTGCCAAGGAGCGCAAGCAGATAGTACAGTTGTTGGATACCTATCTCGAACGGGAAAAGCTCCGTAGGCCACCCCAGCGTTTAAAGGCTACCAGCACTTAAAAGAAAAAGCCAGGGCATAACCCCGGCCACCTAAATGCAGAAGCCCCGCCTTTCGGCGGGGCTTCTGTTTTACCTGTTTGGTTTTATCATCTTCAGGTAAGCATCGTAAAACTTTTTAAACTCATCGCTATCTGTCCGGATGATAGGTTGTTTTTTATACCCGTATCCCACAACAACGCACCCCTTACCATCGCCAAACACGTAGACTTCAATAGACCCCGGTTTGTGCTGACCGTACTCAAGCTTGGCCGGGACCTCGCTGCCCACGAAGGTGATCATGGAATCAAGCTTCGTATAGCCCTCCGTATATGGTTGTACTATTGGCTTTTCGAAGTAGGCGGTAAATGGCTTACCACCTTTCATGCTTTGAACATTAGGGTTGACTGGGTACATACCATCGTTGTCACCAGCCCATAGCGCAAGGGCATCTATTACACGTGCGACATTTTCTCGAAGCAGACCAAGGCGAACATAATCACCCTCTGCTCGTATACCCCAATATACTACGAGAACGACAGCGATGATGATACTAATTAGTATGATGCCAATTATTAATATTTTCTTCATATTCTACCACACTTTTTAATTATTTACATTTGCTTAATATTTCACCAATCCAGTGGTAACAATTCCGTTTATACAAATTGTATTCGCCTGGTGCCCTCATTGATTGCAATATTGCTGAGTTTACACATTTATCTTTGCAGTCATCATCAGTTAATGGCACACAATACAAAGGGCTCGCATCATACATTACAACACCCGGCACATCATGCCCTTGCAGTATTTGCCATCTTGAAGCACTGCTTACTGCATAAAATCCCCAACCCACACCATTTACCTCTAAATATGTATGAAATGCACCACCACGCCAAGCGTAACATTCTTGTATTTTCTTCCCCGACGGATCAACAAAGTTCACCGGATTATTTGCCACATACAAGTACCAATTAAGGGAACCGCCATTATCACCTATCGGGTCATTCTGCATAAATCTTCCGAGCTTGGGGTAATACTCCCTTGCTCTTAGATTGTAAGCATACGCAGGCTTTCCATCATACTCCTGCCCGGTGTAGCGACCCCTCTCCCACCTCTCCCCCAATGGGAGAGAGGCTCTTTAAAGATATACCCAGTACAGCCAATTCCCAAACTCATCAAATAGCATGGCGGTGGTAACTTCTTTATTTATTTAATGTATATATTATTTTGCCTATTTGATAAAATAATGGCAAGGCTACTATTGAAAGAATCATAATTATCGGTATGGATAAGGAAATTGTTGAAGTGGCAGTATTCATATAAATTTGCCGCCAATAATCAAAATAAAATAAAGTATTTAATGTAATAAGTCCAAGACCCATACTATAAAAAATAAAATTGCGTTTTTTCATCGATTGTTCGCTTAATTCCTTATTTTTAATCATCACTATACATACAACAATCAAGAAAGGTATAATATTTGTAAAACCCATTGTATAAAAAAACGATTTGCTTGGTTTATAATAGTTTATTAAATCCGATTTATACAATAAGCCTACACAAATCCTCATTAAATTATGCATAAAAAATCCTATACCCAAAAATATAACTAATAATATTTTTTTTAACATATTAGTAATCCTTTCTTTACTTGTGGCAATTACATTGTGCTTTTTTATAAGCATCTTCACCAAATATTACTACAGCATTATAATATAAAAATGCAGTATGAATGCAATCGTATCTTATTGGATTTGAAAAATCAAACTTTTTACACGCCCAAAGTAGATCCAATAAAAATTCGGCATCACATTTATCTTTTGACCTTTTACAAGTGCCATAACACTTATCATGTAATTCACAAGCAGATCTGAAAGAGTAACCCCATATAAAATCATCAGGTATTATAGGGTCATTCCAAAAGGAGCCACAAGCCAAACCGGTTATATCCGTCCAGTTCACTGGATTATTCCTCACATACAAGTACCAGTTCAAGCTCCCGCCATTGTCCCCTATCGGGTCATTCTGTCCAAACCGGCCCAGCTTAGGGTAATACTGGCGCGCCCTTAGGTTGTAAGCATACGCCGGTTTGCCGTCGTATTCTTGCCCGGTGTACCGACCCCTCTCCCGCCTCTCCCCCAATGGGAGAGAGGCCCTTTAAAGATATACCCAGTAAAGCCAATTCCCAAATTCGTCGAATAACATGGCGGTGGTAACTTCCGGGGTTGTGTTGCTTTTTAACGATTACGGTACCCATACTGCACCAAAACCTTCTGATGTTACACCTTGGATTATTTGTGGCAAACTTAAGCCATTAGCTTTTGTTGCGACATAATATGAGGACCATCCAGTAATATAAGATAAAATATGTTGCCCCTGATAAAGAATATATTCATCGTTTGGCGACCAAGTAATGTATACAAGAGGATAGCGATGTGGTATAAAAAATGAATAATATGATGCGACTGTTTTAGTATTTTTTTTCTTTAAGTTATATATATAAATCGTCCTTCCCTTTATGTATGCTAAATATTTACCATTGTTTGATAATGCAGGCGAATATCCTTTAAACGATTGATTGATAATATTACCGTTCAGATCGATATTAATTATATTACCATCAAATGTTGACAACCATAATGAATTACCATCTTTTGCCCAACTAGGTTTTGACCAAGAAAAACATGAATCAGGCAATATCCGGAAGCTATGCTCTCTTAAATTATATATAGCACATTTTATATATGGATAATCATACCCTTCAATATCCCAAAACAATATTCTTTTTTTCATAGGCCGCTCCAAACCAAGTAACAATAAAGCTATATTTTGGCTATCCGGTGATACTGCTATTTCATTAATGTTATATCTGGATTGTTTAATAAGTGTATCTATTATTTGGGTATTCATGTTTATTTTTAGTAAAGAATAAACTGAATTAAAATCGTCCGTTAACTCTCCATAAGATATATAGAGACTCTTGTTAGAAATATCCTGCCCATAGATAGATTGAGTTCCATAACCAGAAAGCTTATATATAACTTTAGTTGTCTTATTATTACAATTATATGATAGTAATTGATTTTGGTCATTAACTACTATTGTGTTACTTATATTTAAGGAAACAAGAAATAATAATAAATATCTTAAAAAAGATAACGCTAATATCATAAATATCAAAGTGATTAGTGTCTTTTTAATATTAGTTTTCATCTTCTTTCTCCTAAATAATTATTTACTTCACACATACATGCCATATAAGTAACGCAAGCGTATGGCAATTAAAATAAACAGTGCTATAATCGGGTGGAGTAGATTTTAACGCTTCTGTAATTTGTTTTACGCATTTATCAGCACAATCATCTTTTGTAGAATAACTAGGCCAACACAATTGACCTATATCGTTTCGAAATTCACCAGGTACAAATTGATCAGGATGTGATGCAGCCATAAGTTCGTAACCTTGTTTCGGCCAAAAACCCCATGCATAACCATCTACACGCAAATATCCGTGAATTCCAGAAAAACAATATGTTACTTTTTTCCCCGTTGGGTCAATTCTATTCACCGGATTATTCTTCACATACAAGTACCAGTTCAAGCTCCCGCCCTTATCCCCTATCGGGTCATTCTGCATAAATCTTCCGAGCTTGGGGTAATACTCCCTTGCTCTTAGATTGTAAGCATACGCAGGCTTTCCATCATACTCCTGCCCGGTGTACCTGTATGTATTATAAGGTGTAGAACCCCATGTTCCCAAGCTATCCCCAAACTCGTCATATAGGTAACTCTTGTAAACAGCGTAATTGCTATCGCTTATACCAACGGTACTTCCCAGGGCATCGTGGTGGTAGTAATACTTCCTACCGAGGCTGTCTAACCTGGCTAAAAGCATTCCGTTGGCATAAACGTATTTGTATCTCAAACGGCCGCCATTGGTGCGCTCAACCGCAGAGTACATCCCGTCAGGAATATACTGGGTATTGGTATCTCCGGTGCAAACCTTCTTTAACCTTTGCCCGTCGCCGTTGTAATAAAAGACCGTGCTGTCAGAACCCTGCTTTACCTTGGCCAGCCGGTTCTCGTAGTCGTAAGAATAACTCCAAAACGTTTCGCCCTGCTCCTTGCCGGTCATATTGCCGTTATCATCGTAGAGATAATCCGCCGAAACGCCGCTGGTCATTTGATTATTGCTATTATTGTAATAATAATATATATCGCTGGATTTCCGGCTGTCCCGAAAGGTCCGGTTGCCGGCGGCATCATACGTATAGGTAAGGGTATCGCCGTTGTTAAACCCGGTGGGGTTCTTCACCATTTTCAACCTTCTAAGACCGTCGTATGTGTAATTTATCGTGCCGGTGAGCGTGGTCGTTCCGGGTCTGGTCATGTAAACGTAATTGGTGAGACGGTCCCCTAGGCCGTTGTAAAAGCCCCGCCGTTTGGCGGGCTTCTTTGTTTTGGAAAACCTACGATGCGAGTCAATCCCAAGATTTAGGTTTGCTGGTCACCTTTATTCTATCTGAGATAAATAACAATATGATCGTCAGGATAATCAAATACAAACCTGGGTTCAAATACGGAACTATACGAACCAGGAACGGTATTTGAATAACCGCTATAACATAATCAGGCACTTTAAAATTTAATAACATTATTACATTTACAATAAAAGGGATAGCGGCACCTATTAAATACAACAGCAAAAGCACCGTGAAGGCTCTTGCCACTGCTTTATTGGCGACATTGTTGCGATGATGATTCTCAAATAGATAATACAAATAAATGAATGCGGCTGTAAATACAAACTGCACTATCGTTATAGCAACACTGATCTTATCAACGTCAACATAACGGAAAAGCAACAAATGCCAAAATAACTCGTGCGATGCTACCGCAAATAGCACCAGTACATAAAATATTTTACTTCTGATAATCATAACGCTGCCCCCCTACCAAGACCACCAACCGGTGGGCTGGCCGCGACTATGATAAAGGTCATCACCAAAAATCGAATTGTTCGTCAGCACTATAGCGGCCAACCACGGGTCAAGATGATATATCTCTTTATCACCGCACTTGCTACTGCATTCTACTTTAATCCAATTATGCTGTCCAGCCATATGGCTCCTGCTATACCATATCCCGACGTCTGTCATGGTGCAACACTTCTTGGGGTTACCTGGTGAAACGTGAGGCAACCTCGCATCAAGATAATTCTCCAAGTTCGCAGTTGTTGTAGCACATGCAGATGAGTTATTAGATCTAGACCAATAGAAAGCATTTGTTATATTTTTTATCATGCCCGATTCTATCTGCATTTCCTCGGGTGTACACTGATTCAAACCTAATGGATCAATAAAATTTATCGGATTATCACGGGTATACATATACCAATTCAAACTCCCGCCACTATTGCCTATCGGATCCTCCTGCATGAACCGACCGTATTCGGGGTAATATTCACGTGCCCGCAGGTTGTAGGCATCGGTCAGCGGCCAGTCATATTCCTGCCCGGTGTAGGTGTAATAATCCCAATTGCTGTCCCAGTATAACCAGTTGCCGAACTCGTCAAACAACTGGGCCGAGGCTACAGCCGGAGTGCTGTTACTGGTACCTATTATCGTTCCCAGGCCGTCACGGTGATAATACGCCTTTGTGCTGCTGTTGTCAATACGCGAAAGCAACATTCCATTGGCGTAAACATATTTATACCTAAAATACCCGCCGGCATCCTGCTCCACCACCGTATTCATGCCGTCAACCACGTAACGCTTCTCAACATCGGCATTGGTGCTTTTGGCCAGACGTACGCCGTCACCGTTGTAATAAAAGACCGTGCTGTCAGAACCCTGCCCGCTACTTTACTTCACCGACACGGCGTTTCTGCAACCTTTCGATAGCTATGCCAATAAAATAGATCATGAATACTAGCCCTATTGAGGATATCGGTATTACTCCAAATAATATTGGGAAATGGAAACTAGAAAAACCATGGAACTGACGAAAATAATCCATGAAACTAAGAATAGACGTGTAACATAGTATTGCGACCATTGTTAAAATTGTGGCAAATTTATGAGGATAACCAATGTTACCCTTTTCCCCTTCTCTAACATTGAAGTAAACAATAAATAAAATAATTACATATGGTATAGTTGTTAAAACGCTAAACAATAAACTTCTGTGAACGAAAGTGAATGGTTCATTCTTCGCGATTTGTAAATCAATTGGATTTTTTAGGCGTTGCAGAATGCCAAACCCGTTTAAAATAATTGGTTGTATAAAACCATAGACGGCTAGTATAAATGCAAGTTTCTTCATCACATTCTCCTTTCCTCATTACTTAATAGTAACCATTGCCACATACAGCTCTGTTAAAACTTTCAGCCCCCTATATACGACTGCTAAGTAATATATTCGATATAACTCTTACCGCAAGCTAACCCGACGATAGAGGTAATACTACACCAAAAACAAAAAAGGCGCAAGGTGAAAATCACCTTGCGCCTGACTCACCCCCCATTAGCAGATAGCCCATATAGCCCGCCACCGCAGGTAAGTTCATATAGGCGGGTCTGCCTTTGGCACGAGCGGACAGGCCCCCCTCTCTTTGCTCAAGAGAGGGGGGTAATAAAAGTCCCCTCTTTCTGATAGAGAGAGGGGATTTAGGGGTGAGTCATTATGCATCCTGCAGCCGTTCCAGAACTTTCTTGATATCATTCTCTATTTCGACATTATTTATCCGCATGACGCGCAAATTAAGCTGGCAAATAAGTTCGTCCCTATCCCGGTCTCTTTCGCGCGTGCGTTCATGGATCGCCCCGTCCAATTCCACAACCAGCCTTTTCTCATAACAGTAAAGATCGGCTATGTAATAGCGCAACCCACGGCCATCAGATACGAACAGCGGATGCTGCCTGGTAAACTTTAGGCCCCCAAGTTTACGGCTTCTCAATTCCTGCCAAAGAAGCGATTCCGCCTTGGTTTGTCTTTTTCTGAGCTCCCGGCATTTTTCCCGTACTTTTAAGGCAAATACTCTATTGGTCATATATCTTTTTTTGATTGTTCTTGCCCTATTCCCCCTTCTATTCGGAAAAGAGAAGGGGGCAAGGGGGATGAGTCCTAAAAAGCGATTCTACTGCAAAAAATCAAAAGGCGCAAGGTGAAAATCACCTTGCGCCCGCATTATTCAAAGGATATTACTCCGCCTTCTTGACTTCCTTTTTCTCAGCCTTCTTCTCCGGCTTTTCCTTCTTGGCCTTGGGGGCCTTCTTCTCACTCTCTTCCTTCTTATCGGCCTTGTTCGCAGTCTTGTCCGCCGCAGCTTTAGCGGAGGTGGAAGCCTTGGCGGAGGCGGGCTTCTTCTTGGGGGCGGCCTTGGCCTTCTTCTCGGCCTCCTCGGACTTCACCTTGTCCGGGGCGCCGAACAGCTCCATCTGGGCCAGCAGGGCGGCGTCGCCGTGGCGGGGCCACAGCTTGACGATGGTCATAAAGCCGGATCTCTTGTCCTTCATCCGGGGGACGATCACGTCGAACAGTTTCTTAAGCACCGCCTGGTCCTTGACCACGGTGGCCACCTGGCGCCGGGCGGCCAGGGTGCCCTTCTGGGCCAGGCTGATCATGTGCTCGGCATCGCGCCGGATCACCATGGCCTTGGTGATGGTGGTCTTTATCCGCTCGTACTTGAACAGGGAAGTCACCATGTTGCTGACCAGGGCGGCCCGGTGGGAGCGGGTGCGGCTTAATTTGACGGTATCTTTACGGTGTCTCATTGATCTCCATTCTACTTAAGAAAAGTAGTCGAAAAATTTTGTTTACTTGGATTTCTTCTTGGTCTCCAGGTACTGGTCCACCTTCATCCCGAAGCTCAGGCTCATGGTCTTGAGGATCACCGAAAGCTCGGCCAGGGACTTGCGGCCGAAATTGCGGTACTTGAGCATCTCGCTCTCGGTCTTCTGCACCAGGTCGCCCAAAGTATTGATATTGTTAGCCCTCAGGCAGTTGGCCGAGCGGACCGACAGTTCCAGCTCCTCCACCGGCTTGTTGAGCATGTCCCGCATCTTCAGCAGGTCGTTGTCCACCGCATCCTCCCGCAGCTCGTCGGACTTGTCGCCGAAGGACTGGAACAGTCCGATGTGGTCCTGCAGCAGCTTGGCGGCGTAGGACACCGCCAGGTCCGGCTTGATGGAGCCGTCGGTGTGGATCTCCAGGATCAGGCGGTCGTAGTCGGTGCGCTCGCCCACCCGGCAGTTCTCCACGTGGAAGTTGACCTTGGTCACCGGGGAGAAGGCCGCATCCAGCGGGATCAGCCCGATGGTGTTGTAGGATTTGCGGAACACCTCGGCCGGCACGTATCCCCGGCCGTGATCCACCGTCAGCTCCATCCGCAGATTGCCGTCCTCGGACAGGGTGGCCAGATGCAGTTCGGGGTTCAGGATCTCCACATCGGGATCGCCCTCGATCTGGGCGGCGGTGACCTTGCCCTTGGTCTGGGCCTTCAGGTAGACGGTCTTGGGATGCTCGGAATGCAGGCGGATCCGCAGCTGTTTCAGGTTGAGCACTATCTCGGTGACATCCTCCATGATCCCGGGGATGGTGGAGAACTCGTGGAGCACGCCCTCGATCTTGACCGCCACCACCGCCGCTCCGGGGATGGATGACAGCAGCACCCGGCGCAGGGCGTTGCCCAGGGTCAGGCCGTAGCCGCGCTCCAGCGGTTCGGCGGTGAACCGGCCGAAAATGTCGTTATTGTTGGCTTCATCTATGATAATGCCTTTCGGCATCTGTAAACTTTTCCATCTCATGATTAAGTCTGCCCCCTTGCTTGACGGTTAAAGGTTGAGCCGGCCGTTTCCATGCCGGCGGCCAGCCAGGCAGTTAAGGCCTACTTGGAATAAAGCTCAATGATCAACTGCTCGTTAATCGGCAATCCTATGGTATCCCGGGTCGGCACGTTCAGCAGGCTGCCGCTCATGGTGGCCGGCTCGTACTTCAGCCAGGAGACCAGGGTTCGGCCTTTGATCTTATCCAGAGATTCCTTGATGATGATGTTTTCCTTGCTCTTGTCCTTGACCTTGATGACGTCCCCGGGCTTTATCAGGTAGGAGGGGATGTTCACCACCCGGTCGTTGACCAGGAAATGCTTGTGACCCACCAGCTGGCGGGCGGCCGAGCGGGAGGGAGCCATTCCCAGCCGGAAGACCACATTGTCCAAACGGCGCTCCAGCAGCGACAGCAGATTCTCGCCGGTGACCCCCTTCATGCGGGAGGCCTTGTCGAAGTATCCCCGGAACTGGCGTTCCAGGATGCCGTAGATGCGGCGCACCTTCTGTTTTTCCCTGAGATGGATGGCGTAGCCCGAAGGCTTGCGGTTGATCTCCTTGCCGTGTTCGCCGGGAGGATAGCTCCTTTTCTCAAAGGCGCATTTGGCGGTGTTGCAACGCTCGCCCTTGAGGAACAGCTTGGTGCCCTCGCGGCGGCACTGCTTGCATCTGGCGTCCGTGTATCTGGCCATCTATGTAAAAAACCTCCTTAATTATTTCCTTGAAATTTTCCCGGTCCGGCCACGGACCTGAAAGGCTAGACCCTTCTCCTCTTGGGTGCCCGGCAACCGTTGTGCGGCACCGGGGTGACGTCGCGGATCACGCTGATATTGAGCCCGGCAGCCTGCAGGGAGCGGATGGCCGATTCTCTTCCTCCCCCGGGGCCCTTGACCCAGGCCTCCACCCGCTGCATGCCCAGCCCCAGGGCTATCTTGGCGCAGCTCTCGGCCGCCACCTGGGCGGCAAAGGGGGTGGATTTGCGGGATCCCTTGAACCCGGCCTTGCCGGCCGAGGCCCAGGCGATCACGTTGCCGTTCTTGTCGGTGATGGTGACGATGGTATTATTGAAGGTCGACTGGATATGGGCTATCCCGGCCGATTCTATCTTCTTTTCCTTTTTCTTTTGGCTTTTTTTATCCTCAGCCATTTTTCCCCTTTATATCGAAAATGTTAACCGCTGAAAGGTTTATCTTACTTCTTGGGCGGGGCCTTCTTCTTGACCACCCCGGCCTTCTTGGGACCTTTTCTGGTCCGGGCGTTGGTCTTGGTGCGCTGACCCCTTACCGGCAGTCCCCGGCGGTGTCTTAATCCCCGGTAACAGCCGATCTCCATCAGCCGCTTGACCGACAGGGCCACCTCGGTCCGCTTGGTGCCCTCCACCTTGTGCTCGGCCTCGATGATGGACCGCAGCCGGCCCACCTCGTCCTCGGTGAGATCCTTGACCCTTTTATTGGGATCGACCTTGCCCGCCGAAAGTATCTTCTTGGCGGAAGTCGGGCCGATACCGAAAATATAGGTTAACCCTACCTCTATCCGCTTCTCGCGGGGAAGATCGACACCAGCAATTCTGGCCACCTTATTGCCTCCTTAAATTATATAAGCTTTTGAAAATTACTAGCCCTGGCGCTGCTTATGGCGCGGGTTCTTGCAGATGATCCTCAGGACCCCCTTGCGGCGGATCATTTTGCAGTGTTCGCAGATCTTTTTTATCGATGCCCTTACTTTCATTTTACCCCATCCCTGTTTATTCTTTACGGACTGTTTCTACTTGAATCGGTACACTATCCGGCCCCGGCTCAGGTCGTAGGGCGACAGCTCCACCGTCACCTTGTCCCCGGGGAGGATCTTGATGAAATGCATCCTCATCTTCCCGGAGATGTGGGCCAGTATCTTATGACCATTGGGCAGTTCCACTCTGAAGGTGGCGTTGGGGAGATTCTCCACCACCGTTCCTTCTACCTGTATCCCTTCCTGTTTGGCCATGCACTCCTTGGTTCTGGTTGATTTTGGTTGGTTGTATGAGCCGGACCTTTATCTGGTGACTATCTCCGGTTCGCCGTCGGTGACTATCAGGGTGTCCTCGAAATGGGCCGACAGGCTGCCGTCTTTGGTGACCACCGTCCAGCCGTCGGACAGGAATTTGACCTCGCCCCCCCCGGCGTTGATCATCGGTTCGATGGCCAGGGACATCCCGGCCTTGAGCACCGGGCTGTGGCCGGGCCGGAAGTAATTGGGGATCTCCGGTTCCTGGTGGAGGCTGGCCCCCACCCCGTGGCCGCACAGCTCCCGCACCACCGAGAAACCGGCATTCTCGGCCGTCCGCTGGATGGCCTTGGAGATGTCGGTGACCTTGTGGCCGGCCCGGGCCTGGGCCATTCCCAGCTCCAGGGACTGCCTGGTGACCGCCATCAGTTTCAGCGCCTCCGGCGAGGGGTTCTCGCCCACCAGGTAGCTGCGGGCGGCGTCGGCAATGAAACCTGCTTTTCGGACCCCCACGTCTATCCCCACCAGGTCGCCCGACTTCAGCCTCCGGTCCTCCCGGGGTATGCCGTGAACCACCTCATGGTTGATGGAGATGCACAGATTGGCCGGGTAGCCCCGGTAGCCCCTGAAGGCGCACTCTCCGCCCTGCTGCCGGATGTGGTCGCAGGCCACGCTGTCCAGCTCCAGGGTGGATACCCCCGGGACCACCGCCCGTTTCAGCACATCCCACAGCCCGGCTATTATCCTGCCGGACTCCCTGATCCTGGCGATATCGGAGCTGCTGTTGATGATTATCATTTCCGCCCGGATCGCAGGGTTTCTTTTAAAGAGCTGTATACTTCATCGGGCGATTTAGCCCCGTCTATCTTTTTGAGAATGCCGCGCGAGAGGTAGTAATCCTTCAGCGGGGATGTCTGCTGCTGGTAAACCTCCAGTCTTTTTTGTGCGGTGGCCTGCTGATCGTCCACCCGCTGGTCCAGCGAAGATCCGCATTTATCGCACCGGCCCGGCGTTATGGGAGCCTGGAACAGAAGATTATAAATGGCTCCGCATCCGGAACATATCCTTCGGGAGGTCAGTCTTTTCACCAGTTCCCGGTCGTCCACCTCCAGCCAGAGAACGGCGTCGATTCCGGTTCCCCGGAGCTTCAGGATATCGTCAAGTTTTTCGGCCTGTTCCACCGTCCGGGGGAAACCGTCCAGCAAAAATCCTTTATTTGCATCGTCCTTTTCCAGCCGCTGGGCCACCACTTCGATCATCACCTGGTCCGGCACCAAAGCCCCGCGGTCCATGAACGATCTGGCTTTTAACCCCACCTCCGTCCCGTTCCTGGCTGCCTCCCGGAGCATGTCGCCGGTGGAGATATGGGGAATCCCCTGATCCCGGCTGATGAACTCCGCCTGGGTGCCCTTGCCAGAGCCCGGGGCCCCGAACAGGACGATCCTCATGGGATTACATCCTTCCGGACCGGCCGGAGATCTTGCCCTTCTTTATGAAGCCCTCGTAATGTCTCATCAGCAGGTGGGATTCTATCTGCTGAAGGGTGTCCAGGGCCACCCCCACGATGATCAGCAGCGTGGTGCCGCCGAAGTAGAACGGAATGTGGGCCGATCTCATCAGGATGGTGGGCAGCACCGCTATCAGGGCGTAGAAAACTGCCCCCGGCAGGGTGATCCGGGTAAGGATCCGCTCGATATATTCGGCGGTCTTGGAGCCCGGCCTGATGCCGGGAATGAACCCGCCGTACTTTTTCATGTTGTCGGCCATGTCGCCCGGGTTGATGACGATGGCGGTGTAGAAATAGGCGAAGAATATGATCATCAGCCCGTAGATCAGGTTGTACAGAAAGGCCCCCGGCGAGAACATGGCGGTCAGGTTCTGGGCCCACTCTCCCTTGATGAAGGTCCCCAGGGTCATGGGAAATGACAGCACGCTCTGGGCGAAGATGATGGGGATGACGCCGGCGGTGTTGAAGCCCAGCGGAATATAGGTGCTCTGTCCGCCGTAGACCTTCCGACCCACCACCCGCTTGGCATACTGCACCGGGATCTTCCGGGCCCCCTGGGTCATCAGCACCACCGAGGCGGTGACCAATATCATCAGGATGCCGATCAGGGTCAGGGGGATGATGCCGATGGCCCCGCCCTTCAATGAGGTATAGGTGTTCAGTAGGTCGCTGGGGATGGCATCCAGGCAGCCTATGAATATTATCATGGAGATCCCGTTGCCGATGCCCCGTTCGGTGATCTGCTCGCCCAGCCACATCACGAAGATGGTGCCGGCGGTCATGGTGATGGCGGTGATCAGCTTGAAGCCGAAGCCGGGGTTGGGGACCACCGGGACCCCGTTGGGAGCCAGGCTCTCCAGGAACAGCGAGATGCCGTAGGACTGGACCAGGGCCAGACCCACCGTGGCATAGCGGGTGTACTGGTTGATCTTCTTGCGCCCCTGCTCGCCCTCCCTCTGCAGTTTCTCCAGGAAGGGGATCACCGCGCCCATCAGCTGCATGATGATGGAGGAGGTGATGTAGGGCATGATCCCCAGGGCGAAGATGGTGGCCCGGCTCAGGTTTCCGCCCACGAACAGGTCGTACATCCCGAAC
This sequence comes from uncultured bacterium, assembly GCA_937863685.1. GTDB lineage: Bacteria > Edwardsbacteria > AC1 > AC1 > EtOH8 > UBA2226. The sequence goes on along the minus strand of CALMGM010000014.1, from coordinate 9,921 downwards.
AGGGTGCCCCGCTGAGCCCGGAAGAACTCGGCTAGGACCTGGGTGTCGATGCCGGCGGTGGGCAGATGCCCGCCGATCCGGTACACCACCAGCAGGGCCATGGTGAAAAGGATCCTCCTCCTGAGCTCCGGGATATTGAATATATTTTTTATCTTTTCAAACATCACCCAAATCCATTACTGTAAATTAGCGATTATATTCTTATGGGCAAGTGCCGACCGGTGGAGCTAGGCGGTTACCTCGGCCTTGCCCCCGGCTGATTCTATCGATTTCCGGGCGCCCTCGGAAAAAGCGCTGGCTTTGACCGTCAGGGCGTTCTTCAGTTCGGTTTTCCCCAAGATCTTGACCGGCTTGTTGATGCTCTTTATCAGTCCCTTTTTGACCAGATAGGCCGGATCAATTTCCTTGGCCCCGGTGATCTTGGCCAACGAAGTCACGTCCACCACTTGGTAGATGACCTTATTCAGGGGAGTAAATCCCCTCTTGGGAAGCCTGCGCTGCAGCGGCATCTGGCCGCCTTCGAACCAGGCCGGGACCTTGGCGCCGGAGCCGGCCCGGGATTTCTGCCCCTTGTGCCCGCGGGTGGAGGTACCCCCGTGTCCGGAGCCGGTCCCGCAGCCCCGACGCTTGGCATTTTTGACCGAGCCCTTGGCCGGTCTGATATCGTTAAGCTTCATTTTACTTGGCTCCTTCGGTGATCTCTTCCACTTTGAGCAGGTGTTCGATCTTCTTGACCATCCCCCTGATCTGGGGGGTATCGTTCTTCTCCACCGTATGGTAGAGTTTCCTGATGCCCAGCGACCGGACGATCTTCTTCTGTTTTTCGGTGCGGTCGATGGTGGAGTGCACCTGGGTTATTCTTAATCTCTTTGTTTTTGGCACGAAAATTCCTCACTGACAAATCATTTATGACCTTGCAGGTCTGCCCTGCGGATGGATCGTTGGCGGTCTACTGGGCCGGTGTTTCGGGCTGGACCTCGGGTGGTGCGGCTTCGGCCGGTTTGGCCGGGGCCGCCTTGGCCTCCTTGTCCTTGTGCCGCTCGGCCAAAATGTCCTGGGGCAGCCTCAGCTGCTTCAGCCCGTTCAGGGTGGCCTTCACCAGGTTGTGGGGGTTGTTGGAGCCCAGGCTCTTGGTCAGGATGTCGGTTACCCCGCAGGCCTCCAGGACCGAGCGGACCACGTTGCCGGCGATCACCCCGGTGCCGGGGCCGGCCGGGCGCAGGATCACCTGGCTGGCGCCGAACTTCCCAATGACCTGGTAGGGTATCTTGCCTTCGGCGATGGAATAGCGGGAGATGCTCTTCTTGGCATCCTCGGTGGCCTTGCGGATGGCCTCCGATACCTCACGAGCCTTGCCCTTGCCGATGCCCACGTGGCCGTTTCCGTCGCCCACCGTGACCAGGGCGGTGAAGCCGAAACGCTTGCCGCCTTTGACCACCTTGGCCACCCGGTTGATGTGCACCACCTGCTCTTTAAGCTCGCCCAGCGAATTTAAATTAACCTTTGCCAAAATCTTATCTCCTAAAATATCTTTAGAATTTTAAACCTGCTTCTCTGGCGGCTTCGGCCAAAGCCTTGACCCGGCCGTGGTAGATGTATCCCCCGCGGTCGAAGATCACCTGGGTGATCCCCTTGTCCAGGGCCAGTTTGGCGATCCGCTGGCCCACCAGCTTGCTCTCGGCTATCTTGCCGCTGTCGGTATGCTCCAGCCGGCCGGTGGAGGCCAGGGTCTTGTGGTTGAAATCGTCGATGATCTGGGCGTAGATGTGCTTGGAACTGCGGAACACGCACAGCCGGGGACGCTCCCCGGTACCCCTCACTTTGCGGCGAATTCTGATGTGACGCCTGATCCTGGCATCTCGGGTCTGTTTTGCTTTATCTGACATCTTCGTATATCCGGTTAATAGGAATTTTCGGTTTTAAGGCTGGTTCCGTATGGCTTGCTACTGCCAAAGCCCGGTGAATTTATTTGCGGCGAAATTGCCGGTTACCCGCCGGCCCCTGCTGCGGCCTTGCCGGCCTTGCGGCGGATGATCTCGTTCTGATAGCGGATCCCCTTGCCCTGGTAGGGCTCCGGCTTACGGAACTGTCTGATGGTGGCGGCCACCTCTCCCACTGTCTGGCGGTTGATGCCCTTGACCACGATGCTGGTCTGGTAGGTTTTGTCCTTGACCTTCAGCTGCGGCTCGTCCTGGATCTCAAAATCTATGCCGGCCGGCTTGGGCAAAAAGATGGTATGGGAGTATCCCAGCGACAGGGTCAGACCTTTGGGGTCAATAACCGCCTTGTAGCCGATGCCGTACACCTGCAGTACTCGCTGAAACCCCTGGCTCACCCCGGTGACCGCGTTGGCCAGCAGGGCCCGGGTCAGTCCGTGCAGGGCCCGGTCGAATTTTTCGTCGCTGTTCCTGGTCACCGTCATCTTGTCCCCCTCCAGCGCCACCTTGATGTTGGGGTGAAAGGGCTGCTCTATGGTCCCCTTGGGGCCGGTGACTTTTACCGAACCGTTCTTAATTTCGGCCTTGACCCCCTGGGGCATGCTTATTGGTTTTTTTCCAACCCGAGACACTTCTTTTCTCCTTAAAAAATCTATCAATTACCAGATGTAACAGACTACTTCGCCGCCCACACCGCCCTTGCGGGCATCCCGGTCCTTCATCAGGCCCTGGGAGGTGGAGATGATGGCCAGGCCGGTCCCGCTCTTGACCTTGGGCACCTTGTCCCGGGGAGCGTAGACCCTCAGGCCGGGAGTGCTGATCCTTTTGATTCCCTTGATGAAATGGCTGCCCTTGTCATCATACCGCAGGTAGACCCGGATGATATTCTGTCGGTTGTCGGTGATATATTTGAAATTGGAGATCATATGCTCCTTCATCAGGATCTTGGTGATCCCCAGTTTCATCTTGGACGACGGAATGTCCACCTTCTTCAATTTGGCTTTGCCGGCGTTCCGGATCCTGGTCAGCATATCGGCAATGGGATCGGTCATTGACATATCGTTATTCTCCTAAAGTTCTTTGGTATCGGATTACCAGCTGGCCTTGGTCATGCCGGGGATCTCGCCCCGCAGGGTCAGCTCCCTCAGACAGATCCGGCACAGGCCGAAATCCCGGTAATATCCCCGGGAGCGGCCGCAGCGGTTGCAGCGGTTATGCTGTCTCACCTGGTACTTTGGCCTGGCAGCCTTTTCGATCATAGCCTTTCTGGCCATAGGTTGTTATTCCTTCCTGGTTATATGTTCGGTTATATTGAAAACTGCCGGGGATCCCGGAACTACTTCTGCTGGAAAGGCATGCCCATCAGGCTCAACAGCTCCTTGGCCTCTTCGTCGGTCTTGGCGGTGGTGACGATGGTGATGTCCATGCCGAAAACCTTGACTATCTTGTCGTAGTTGATCTCGGGAAAGATGATCTGCTCCTTGACCCCCAGGGTGTAGTTACCCCGGCCGTCGAACGACCTGGTGGGCACACCCCGGAAATCCCGGATGCGGGGGATGGCCACGTTTACCAGCCGGTCAAAAAATTCATACATGGTGTTGCCCCGCAGGGTCACCATGGCGCCGATGGGCACTCCGGCCCGCAGCTTGAAGGTGGCGATGGATTTCTTGGCCTTGCGGATGGACGGCTTCTGGCCGGTGATGGTGCCCAGGTCCTTGGCGGCGGCCTCCACCAGCTTGGGATCCTGGGTGCCCTCGCCCAGCCCCATGTTGACCACCACCTTCTCCAGGCGGGGGGCTTGCATCACGCTCCTGTAGCCGAATTTCTTGACCAGGGCCGGCTTGGCCTCCTTGGTGTATTTCTCTCTTAATCGTGCCATGTTATTCCTAATTTTTAGAATGAACTTAATTCGATGATGGTTGGCCACCCCCTGCATTTAAGACCCGATATATCACGTTGTGATCTTCAGCCTTTTAACGTTTTATTCGGGAAAGCCCGGAGATCTATTCCTTATCCAGCATCTCGCCGCAGGCTTTGCATATCCTGGCCCGCTTGCCGTCGGCCAGGCTTCTGACGCCCACCCTGACCCCCTTGTCGCATTTGGCGCAGATCACCATCAGATTGGTGACATTGATGGGAGCCTCCTTCTCCAGGATCCCGCTCTTCTCGCCCTGCTTGCGGGGCTTGGTGTGGCGCTTGATGAAATTGACCCCCTCCACGATGGCCCGGCCCTTGTCGGGCATGGTCTTTAAAACCTTTCCCCTCTTGCCCTTGTCGTTGCCGGCGATTACGATGACGCTGTCGTTCTTTTTGATCTTCATTTTACATCCGCTCCTATATCACTTCCGGGGCCAAAGAGATGATCTTCATGAACTGCCGGTCCCTCAGCTCCCGGCCCACCGGGCCGAAGATGCGGGTGCCCTTGGGCTCGTTCTTGTCGTCTATTATCACCGCGGCATTGTCGTCGAACCGGATGTAGGAGCCGTCCTTGCGGCGGATCTCCTTCCGGGTCCGGACGATCACGGCCCGGGCCACCTCGCCCTTCTTGATGGCCCCGCCGGGAAGCACGTCCTTGACGGCGATCTTGATGATGTCGCCCACCGATCCGTAGCGGCGGAAATGGCCGCCCATCACCTGGATGCACATGGCCTTCTTGGCCCCGGAGTTGTCGGCGATATTTAACTTGGTGTACTGCTGAATCATTTTTTACCTGCCTCGTTGCCCCGCTTTTTCAGGGTTGGTTTATCTGATGCTGGGTTTTGGTGAAACGGCCGGAGACTACTTGGCCTTCTCCATGATCTCCACCAGGCGCCAGCGCTTGGTCTTGGAGATGGGCTTGGTCTCGATGATCCTGACGGTGTCGCCCACCTTGGCGGCCTGGTCCTGGGAATGGGTGTAATATTTGGTGGTCCTTTTCACCACCCGGTTGTACAGGGGATGCTTGACCCTACGTTCCACGGCCACGATGATGGTCTTGTCCATCTTGTCGCCCACCACCTTGCCGATCCTGGTCTTTCTCAAATTTCTCTCTGCCATCTGTTCTACTCCTTCGGGCCGGTGCCGGCGGCCAGTTTGCGGGTGCCCTTGCGGTCCTCGTTGAGCACCGTCTTCATCCGGGCCACCGAACGGCGGGTGTGCCTCAGTTGGAGGGGGTTGGGGATCTGCTGGGTATTGCGCCGCAGCTTCAGGTTGAAGTTGGCTTCGGTCTCCTCCTTAAGCTTGTGCTCCAGTTCGGCCCGGGTCATCTCCCGGAGATCTTTGGTCTTCTTCATTGGCTCACCTCGATGTGACGATGGCGTTGGACCATCCTGGTTTTTATCGGCAGTTTATGCGAGGCCAGCAGCATGGCCTTCTTGGCGGTGGCTTCGGGAATGCCCCCGATCTCGAACATCACCCGGCCCGGCTTGACCACGGCCACCCAGTGGTCGGGGGCCCCTTTGCCCTTGCCCATCCTGGTCTCGGCCGGTTTGGCGGTCACCGGTTTGTCGGGAAAGATCCTGATCCAGACCCGGCCGCCCCGTTTGATGAACCTGGTCATGGCCACCCGGGCCGCTTCGATCTGCCGGTCGGTGATCCAAGCGGCGTCCAGCGACTGCAGCCCGAACTCGCCGAAGGCCACGTAATGGCCCCTGGTGGCCAGTCCGCACCGGCGCCCCCTTCTTTGTTTGCGGTGTTTTACCCGCTTTGGCATCAACATATTATTCTACAACTCCAGAAAGTCGGTTAATTATTCCTATTTGGCCACTGCCTGTTTGCCCAGCACCTCGCCCTTGAATATCCAAACCTTGATTCCGATGCAGCCGAAGGTGGTGTGGGAGGTGGAGGTGGCGTAATCGATGTCGGCCCTTAGGGTGTGCATGGGAACCCGGCCCTCGCGGTAACTTTCGGTCCGGGCGATCTCGGCCCCGCCCAGGCGCCCGCCGCAGGAGATCTTGATCCCGTAGGCCCCCATCCGCAGGGTGCCCTGAACGGCCTTCTTCATGGCCCGGCGGAAGGAGATCCGCTGCTCCAGCTGGCGGGCGATGTTATCGGCCACCAGCCTGGCATCCAGCTCGGGGGTCTTGACCTCGGCGATGTTCAGGTGAACCTCCTTCTGAGCGGTCAGGTGCTGGATCTCGGCCTTCAGCTTCTCTATCTCGCCGCCCTTGCGGCCGATGACTATGCCCGGCCTTGAGGTGTGGATGGTCACCGTCACCCGTTTGGACGTCCTTTCAATTTCTATCTTGGAAACGCTGGCATTCATCAGCTTCTGCCGCAGATAGCGACGGATCCTTTCGTCCTCCTCCAGCAGGCTGGCAAAATCATTCTTGGCGAACCACCTGGAGTCCCAGGTCTTGATGATCCCCAGCCTTAAGCCTATGGGGTGTGTCTTCTGACCCAAACCTTTACCTCCGTTAATTTATTTAGCCTGGTCGGAAACCCGAACCAAGAGATTACTGGTGCGTTTCAGCCGGCGGTCGGCCCGGCCTCTGGCCCGGGGACGGAACCGTTTCATGATGATGCCCTCGTCCACCCGGATCTCCGATATCCTCAAGGTATCGGGATCGGCCTTGGCGTTGCCGGCGATCTCCACCGCCGAGGCCACCGCCGATTTGATGGCTTTGGCCAGGTGGGGGCTGCCAGCCTTGGGCACGAATTTGAGTATCGACAGGGCGTCGTTGCATTTCTTGCCCCTGATCAGATCGGCCACGGCCCTCATTTTCCGGGGGGTGACCCGGATATGCCTTTTTCTGGATAATGCTTCCATCTTCTATCTGTCGCTCCTTATGCCTTGGCGGCCGCCGGGGCTGCCGCTGCGGCGGCCGGGATGGCAGCCGCGGTGGTGGTTTCGGTCCTCTTCTTCTTGTCCTCTTCTTTGCCTACCGCCCCGTGCTTGCGGAATGTCCGGGTGGGCGCAAACTCGCCCAACTTGTGCCCCACCATGTTTTCGGTGATATATACCGGGATGAACTTGTTTCCGTTGTGGACCGCGATGGTGAAGCTGACGAATTCCGGAGGCACTATGGAACGCCGGGCCCAGGTCTTGATGACCCTCTTTTCCCCGGAAGCCGCCATGGCCTCGATCTTGGCCAACAGTTTGGGATCGATATAAGGTCCTTTTTTAAGGGAGCGAGACATTATTTTCTCCTCTTAAGGATGAATTTACTGGTTGTATTCTTCTTCTTTCTGGTCTTCTTGCCCTTGGCCAGCAATCCTTTGGGGCTGCAGGGATGCCTGCCACCGGATGATTTGCCCTCGCCGCCGCCCATCGGATGGTCGTGGGGATTCTTGGCCACGCCCCGGCTGTGGGGTTTGACACCCAGCCAGCGGTTACGTCCGGCCTTTCCGATGGATATATTCTCGTTCTCCAGGTTGCCCACCTGTCCCAGGGTGGCCATGCACTCCATCCGGACCAGGCGCACCTCGCCTGACGGCAGCCGGAGATGGGCGTATTCACCTTCTTTGGCCATCAGCTGGGCCGACCCGCCGGCGGTCCGGACCATCTGACCGCCCTTGCCCTTTTTCAGTTCTATATTGTGGATGGCGCTGCCCAGGGGGATCTCGGCCAAGGGCATCGAATTGCCCACTTTGATGTCGATCCCGGAGCCGGACAGGATCTTGTCGCCCACCGTCAGTCCCAGGGGGGCGATGATGTAGCGCCATTCGCCATCGGCGTACTTCAGGAGGGCGATGCGGCAGGACCGGTTGGGATCGTATTCTATCGAGGCCACAGTGGCCGGGATGCTGAATTTATCCCGTTTGAAGTCGATTATCCGGTAATTTCTTTTGTGGCCGCCTCCCTTGTGATCGGCTGTCACCCGCCCGTGGTTGTTGCGCCCGCCCGATTTGTTCAGGGAGGACAGCAGGGACTTCTTGGGCTTTGAGGATGTGATCTCATCAAAGCTGTACCCGGTGCGGTGCCGCATCCCTGGGGTGGTCGGTTTATATGATTTGATAGCCATCTAACGGAGTTCTCCTAAAATTTATATCCCGAATGATTTTATATGCCTTCGATCATTTCTATCTTCTGGTCCTTGGCCAGGGTGACGATGGCCTTCTTCCAGTCCGGCCGCTTCCCCTGGTTGCGTCCCAGACGCTTGGTCTTGCCCATCACGTTCATGGTGGTCACTTCCTTGACCTTGACCTTGAAAATGGTCTCCACCGCCTCCTTGATCTGGTGCTTGTTGGCATCCCGGGCCACCTCGAAACCGTAACGGTTGTAGCTTTCGCGGAGGTTGGTGATCTTCTCGGTGATCAGCGGTCTCTTGATTATGCTGTAGTTCATTTGGCGAATGCCTCCTTTACTGCTTCCAGCCCCTTCCTGGTAAGGATGACCTTGTCGGCCTTGATGATGTCATAGGGATTGACCTCCCTGACCGGCTTCAGCACCAACCCCGGAATGTTGCGCCCGGACTTGCGGACCTCCAGAGAATGGGCCTGGTCCAGCAGCAGAACCTTCTGGCCGCTCAGTTCCATCGTCTTGAACAGATCGGCCATCTCCTTGGTCTTGCCGGTGGCCTTAAGCGATTCTATGACCCCCAGCTTGCCGGACTTGAAGCTGTCGGCCCAGGCCGACTTAAGGGCTGCCTTGCGGGATTTTTTGGGAAGTTCCCAGGAATGGTCCCGGGGCTCCGGCCCGTGGGCCACATAACCGCCCACCATGATGGAGGACCTGGTACTGCCTTGGCGGGCCCGGCCGGTCCCTTTCTGCTTGAACGGCTTCTTTCCGCCGCCCCTGACATCGGCCGCATTCTGGGTGGCGGCATTGCCCTGCCGCTGGTTGTCCAGGTATTCCCGGACCGCCAGATACAGCAGGTGCTGGTTTGGTCTGGCGCCGAAGATATCCTCCGGAACTTCCAGGCTGCCGGATTTCTTCCCCTTATCATCGAATAAATTTACAGACAACATCTTGTTTCCAGCTTTCCTTATATCTTATGGATTGACACGATTCCGTCCGGGGCACCGGGCACCGCTCCCCTGACCAGAATGATGTTCTTGGACTGATCCACCTTGACCACTTTCAGGTTTCTGACCGAGAATTTAACATCCCCCATATGCCCGGCCATCTTGGTTCCGGGATACACCCGGCCCGGTGTCGACCCCGAGCCGACGGCCCCGGAATGCCGGTTGCGGTCGGTCTGCCCGTGGCTGGCCGGCCCGCCGTGGAATTTGTGGCGCTTCATCACCCCGGCGGTCCCTTTGCCCTTGGTGGTGCCGGTGATCTTGATCTTGTCTCCGGCGACAAAGACATCCGCGTTCAATACCTGCCCCAGCTGGTAGGCGGACGAATCGTCGGTCCTGAACTCCTGCATCACCTGGACCGGCTGGGCCTTTGATTTTGCCAGGTGCCCGGCGGCGGCTTTGTTGATCTTGCCGGGTTTCTTGCTACCGAAGCCCAGTTGGACGGCGCAGTAACCGTCCTTATCTTTGGTCTTGATCTGGGTGACCACGCAGGGCCCGACCTCCAGCACCGTCACCGGAACCATGACGTTGCCTTCGCCAAACACCTGGGTCATCCCGATCTTTCTGCCGATCATTGCGTTCATGAATATAGCCTTATTATGGATTCTGAATTCTTATTCTTTAGTAAGGACCGCTAAAACCTACAGGCCGCTCTTGATCTCGATATCCACCCCGGCCGGAAGCTCCAGTTTGGTAAGGGCGTTGATGGTCTGGGGGGTGGAATTGAGGATATCGATCAGCCGTTTGTGGATCCTCCGTTCGAACTGCTCCCGGGATTTCTTGTCGACGTGGGTGGAACGGTTGACGGTATAGATCGTCTTCTTGGTCGGCAGGGGAATGGGGCCCGAGATCCTGGCCCCGGTCCGCTTGGCGGTGTTGACGATCTCGGCCACCGACTGGTCCAGCACCGCGTGGTCATAGGCCTTGAGTTTTATTCTAATGCTTTGAACTGACACCTTTTATTTCCTTATATTATATATAAGTTTGATTTATTCCACTATCTCGGTGACGGTGCCGGCGCCCACGGTTCGGCCGCCCTCGC
>CALMGM010000013.1 GCA_937863685.1 uncultured bacterium | reverse complement strand
ATAGCCAAATGGAACGGCTCGTCCTGGGATTCCCTGGGCAGCGGGATGAATGGCGGAGTTTTTGACCTGGTTGTCAGTGGCAGCGATGTCTATGCCGGCGGTCTTTTCTCCACGGCCGGCGGGGTGAGTGCCAACTATATAGCCAAGTGGAACGGCTCGTCCTGGGTTTCCCTGGGCAGCGGGATGAATGACGCTGTCTGGGCGCTTGCGTCCAGTGGTAGCGATGTATATGCCGGTGGCTATTTCACCACCGCCGGCGGGGTGAGCGCCATTCGCATCGCCAAATGGAACGGCTCGTCCTGGGCCGCCTTAGTCATAGGAAACGGCATTAGCGGCAAAGTCTATGACCTTGCGACCGGCGGCAGCGATATCTATGCCGGGGGCTATTTCACCACCGCCGGAGATGTGAGCGCCAACAGCATTGCCAAATGGAACGGCACGTCCTGGGAGGCCCTGGGCAGTGGAATGAATAACTATGTCTATGTTCTTGCTGTTAGTGATAGCAATGTCTATGCAGGCGGCTATTTCACCACGGCCGACGGGGTGAGCGCCAATTATATCGCCAAGTGGAACGGCTTGTCCTGGGAGGCCATGGGTAGTGGAATGAATGAGCGAGTCTATGCCCTGGCGGCCAGCGGCAGCGATCTCTATGCCGGCGGCCAGTTCACTATGGCCGGCGGTGTGAGCGCCAATTATATCGCCAAGTGGAACGGAACATCCTGGGAGGCCCTGGGCAGCGGGATGAATAAATCTGTCCAAGCTATTACGGTCAGCGATAGCGGCGTCTATGCCGGCGGCGGTTTTGACACGGCCGGCGGTGTAAGCGCCAGCAGTATCGCCAAATGGAACGGCACGTCCTGGGAGGCCCTGGGCAGCGGGATGAATAGCTATGTCTATGCCCTTGCTATCAGCGGCAGCGATGTCTATGCCGGCGGCTATTTTACCATGGCCGGCGGTGTGAGCGCCAACCGCATCGCTAGATGGAACGGTACTTCCTGGGAGGCCCTGGGCAACGGGATGAATGGCGGAGTCCATGCCCTGGCGGTCAGCGATAGCGATGTCTATGCTGGCGGCGTTTTCACCACGGCCGGCGGGATGAGCGCCAACTATATCGCCAAGTGGAACGGAACGACCTGGGGGGCCCTGGGCAGCGGGATGAATAACGAAGTCTGGGGTCTTGCGTTCAAAAGCAGCGATGTTTATGCTGGCGGGTGGTTCACCACGGCCGGCGAGAAACCAAGTTATTATTTCGGCATCTATCATGATGTGCTAACGGGCGTGGCTGGGAAACCAGCAAATATAATATCTGGTACAATGTTCAGGTTAGAACAAAATAGCCCCAACCCATTTAATCAACGAACAACAATCCATTATCAATTGTCAAAATCAGGACAAGTAAGCTTAAAGGTGTACAATATTGTTGGGCAGCATGTGAAAACTTTAGTTAACGAAGTTGAAAATCCAGGGGCCTACGATGCGACCTGGGATGGCAGAGATAATGACGGGAAAGCAATAGCTAACGGAGTGTATTTTTATCGGCTTGAAACAGGAGATTTTAAAACAACAAAAAAAATGGTAGTACTTAAGTAAAGCATATTTTGATGAAAGGGCGACATTGTCGCCCTTTTTTATTGTTTTATCTTTTGATGCTTTGTTGGGATTAAACCCAAAGCCGTGAGATTGCTTCATTAACAAAGCTTAGTAGATATCTCGCAGTGACCGGTGAGACCACACCGCTTCACATGTCATTATGCATGCATTTTTCAGCGCAGGCTCTTCCCTCTCCTAAAGCATTAGGAGAGGGGTAGGGGAGAGGTCGGTTTATGACACACCCACTTCGAAAGGGCAATGCATGTTTACCTCAGTGCAGGCTCTGTATCCCCTCTTTTTAGAGGGGAAGGCTTGGATTGCTTCGTTAGGGCCAAGGAATGCCTTCTCGCAATGACGGTTCCCTCGCCAGATTTATCTGGAGAGAGCCTGCACCGAGAATGCCCCATTGTTTTTCTTCCGAAGTGGGTAGGGTGAGGTCGGTAAAAACCTGGATTCCCGCCTGCGCGGGAATGACAATTGTGGATTGCTTCACTTCGAAAGCAGTGATAGGAGCCACCCTCAGTGCAGGCTGATGCCAAGCATGCTGTTTTCTCGCAATGGCAGGTTAATTATATTAAAATCTCTGTGCCTTTGTGTCTCTGTGGCAAAAAAGAGGTGTCCCATAAAAATTAAATATTTTTCATAAATATATTGCAAAGTTGACATAAAATTTGGTATTATGTAAGTTATTGTAGATACACAAATAAGGTCATTTTTATCGCTACTTCGGAAAAATCAAAAATAGATGTAATAGTCATCGGCGGTGGTCCTGCAGGAATGATGGCAGCCGGAACGGCAGCCAAAGGCGGATCGTCTGTTGTTCTATTGGAAAAAATGCCTTCCCTGGGCAAAAAACTGCTGATCACCGGCCAGGGCCGTTGCAATATTACCAATAACCTGGAAGTAAAGAAATTCATCGCCGATTGCGGCCCCAGGGCCCGTTTCCTGTTCGGCCCGTTGACCCGTTTCGGTTTTGAGGCCACGCTAAAGTTCTTCGAGGAACTGGGCCTTAAGACCAAGCTGGAACGGGGCGGACGCTACTTCCCGGAGAGCGACAGCTCCCGCGATGTGCTGGAGGCCCTGGAGAGATATCTGTCGGCCGGGAAGGTCAGGGTGATAACCAATGCCAGGGTCACCGGCATCAGAAAGGAACGAGAAGGATTCAGCGTTACGGCCGGGACCGAAGTTTACAAATCAGCCAGATTGATAATCGCCGCCGGAGGCAAGTCCTATCCCGGCACCGGCTCCACCGGGGACGGGTATTCATGGGCTTCCGCCCTGGGCCATACGGTCACCGCCTTGAAGCCATCGGATGTACCGCTTAATGTAAAGGAGGATTTCGTAAAGGAACTGCAGGGCTTAAGCCTGAAGAATGCGGAGCTGACCTTTGCCCGCGGCTCTAAAAAGATAAAATATTTCGGGGAGATGCTGTTCACCCATTACGGCATCTCCGGCCCGATAGTGCTGGACGCCAGCCGGGCGGTCGGCCCCTGGCTGGATGACGGCCCGGTGGACTGCCGGCTGGACCTGAAGCCGGCCCTGGATGAGGAGACTTTGAATCGGCGACTTCAGAGGGAGATCGTTGAATCGGGCAAAAAGACCTTCAAGATATTCATCAAGGAATACCTGCCGGCCAAGCTGATCCCGGTGTTCATCAAACTGTGCGGGATAAGCGAAGACTTAAGGGTCAACCAGTTGAACGCCGGGCAGCGCAAAAAGGTCATTGAACTTTTAAAGGATATCCGATTTACCGTGACATCCTTGCGAGGCTTCGACGAAGCCGTGGTGACGGCCGGCGGAGTGGATGCCGACCAGATAGATCAAGCTACCATGGGATCCAAAAAGATCAAGGGATTATATTTCTGCGGAGAGATACTGGACCTTGACGGGCCCTGCGGCGGGTACAACCTGCAGATAGCCTGGTCCACCGGGTTCCTGGCAGGCAAAAGTTCAGGGGAAAAATAAATGCCGAACCGAGCCAAAAGAGCCATACACATCATCTCCTTTGAGGAGAAAATATCCAGCTGGGTCAGGTGGGCGGTGCTGTTCCTGGCCCTGTTGCTGGTGACCCTCCGTCCCCAGGCCATGGCTGGGCACTACCTGGGCCTGTACCTGACGCTGGGCCTGGCGGCCTTATACAATCTGCTGGTATTCTTTGCCGGAAGAAGGATGCTGAAATTCTTAAGGGCCTTCTGGGCAAGCCTAGTGTTCGACCTGATATTCGCCAGCCTGCTGATCGCTTTCACTTTGGGCTCCGCCAGCCAGTTCTTCTATCTCTATTACCTGGCGATATTCATGGCGGCCGTCTCCAGCAACCGGCAGGCGGCCCTGAAGGTCACCGTCCTGGCCTCGGGGATGTATTTTCTGGCTCTGATATGGAGGGGCGAACTAAGCTGGGACCAGTATTTTTTATACGACCTGTTATTTAAGATCGGGCTGCTGTCGCTGACTGCCTTCTGGGCCGGGCTGCTGTCCGACCAGCAGAAGAAATGGCGGATGCGCAACCAGGAGCTGTGTCAGATAGCCGACGAATGGACCAAGACGGCATCCGACATCCAGTCAGCCGCCCTGTTCGGGATGGGCGCTTTGCTGTCCTCGTCCCGCAACATCGAAGAGACCCTGAACCTGACGCTGGATGCGGTGCAGGACCTGCTGCAGGCCGATCGCTGTTCCATATTGCTTTTAGACCACGACTCCAACGAACTGGTATTGCGGGCCTCGCGGGGCGTCAGAGCCGGGGCGGTGGGCAAGCTGAGGCTGAAGAGCGACCAGGGCATCGCCGGCGAGGTGTTGAGGACCGGCCAGCCGCTAAATGTTCCGGACACCGACAAGGAGCCATTGTTCGTTCCCTCGCCCAAGAACTATCACAACCGGATCCGCTCCATGCTGGTGGTCCCGCTGATCATCCGCGACAGGCGGATCGGGGTGATCAACATCTCCGAGGTCAAGTCCAACCGAAAGTTCAATCAGAGCGAGCTTTCGGCCATGACGCTGGTGGCCAGCTATACCGCGGTGGCCCTGGAGAACGCCGGCATCATGGAGGAGAAGGAGAAGGAGGCCACCACCGACGGTCTGACCGGGCTTCATAATTATCGCTATTTCATCGAGGAATTCGGCCGCCGGCTGGAGTACTGCCAAAAGAAGCAGGCCATGGTTTCCCTGGTCTGGCTGGACCTGGATTTCTTCAAGGAATACAACGATAATTTCGGCCATCTCAAAGGTAGCGAGATATTGAAACGCCTGGGCGAGATCCTGAAAACAGCGGTGGGGCTAGAGGCGGCGGTCTATTTCCGCTATGGCGGAGACGAGTTCGCTGTGATCCTGCCGGGTGTAGAAAATCAAGCAGCGGTGGAGAAGGCCGAGAGCATCAGACATAGCATATACCATACGGAATTTGCCGAAAGAAAGCCGGGGGGCAAGCAGCTTTCCGCCAGCATCGGGGTGGTGAGTTGCCCCGCTGACGGTCAGGAATACCGGGCGCTGATAGAGAAGGCCGATCAGGCCATGTATCACGCCAAGGAGAAAGGGAAGAACCAGGTGGCTTTCTGGCAGGACGATAAAATAATAATCTACAGGAGGAAAGAATGAAGCTGGCAGTGGTGGGCACCGGCTACGTGGGCCTGGTGTCAGGGGTTTGTTTCGCCGAGTGGGGGCATCAGGTGATATGCGTCGACAACGATGCCTCGAAGATTGATATGCTGAAGAAAGGCCAGATCCCGATTTACGAACCGGGCCTGAAAGAGCTGATGGATAAGAATCTTCAGCGCCTGGTGTTCACCACCTCCATCGAGGAGGCCACCGATAAATCGGACATCATATTCATTGCGGTGGGCACCCCGCCCCGGCCCAACGGTGAAGCCGACCTTTCGGCAGTGGAGACGGTGGCCGCCACCGTGGCCCGTCGGATGAAGAGCTACAAGCTGGTGGTGGAGAAATCCACCGTGCCGGTGCAGACCGGAGACCGGGTCAAGCAGACCATGGCGGTCAACAACGTCAATAAAGTGGAGTTCGATGTAGCCTCCAATCCCGAATTTTTAAGGGAGGGCACTGCCATCGAAGATTCCTTAAAGCCCGATCGGGTGGTGTTCGGCACCGATTCCGTCCGGGCAAAAAAAATGCTGCTGGAACTGTATTCGCCGCTGGGCTGCCCCATCGTGGCCACCGACATCCAGAGCTCGGAGCTGATCAAGCACGCCTCCAATTCTTTTCTGGCCATGAAGATCTCCTTCATCAACGCGGTGGCCAACGTCTGCGAGAAATCCGGAGCCAACGTGGAGCAGGTGGCCGAGGGCATGGGGCTGGACCGGCGGATCGGGCGGAGTTTTTTGAACGCCGGGATAGGCTTCGGCGGCTTCTGCTTCCCCAAGGATCTGCAGGCCTTCATCCGGATCTCGGAAAAGCTGGGCTACGATTTCAAACTGCTCAAGGCGGTGGAGGAGATCAACGAGGACCAGAAGAAACTGTTCGTCAAAAAGATCGAGGAGCTGGTGTGGAACATCTCCGGCAAGACCATCGGTATACTGGGGCTGGCCTTCAAGCCCAACACCGACGACATGCGATTCGCGCCATCCATCGACATCATCGAAGCCCTGCAGAAGGACGGAGCTAAGATCAAGGCCTACGATCCGGTGTCCATGGACAGGGCCCGGCAGGTGCTGAAGGACGTTCAATACTGCGACAATCCATATGACGTGGCTCAGGATGCCGACTGTTTGGTCATCGTTACCGAGTGGGACGAGTTCAAAAAACTGGACTTGGTTAGGATCAAATCACTTCTGAAGGTGCCGGCCATCGCCGACGGCCGGAATATCTTCGATCCCGACAAGATGAAAGAGCTGGGATTCATCTACCAGGGCATCGGCCGATGAGGATGCTGGTGGCCGGGGGAGCCGGCTTTTTGGGCTCCCATTTGTGTGACCGCCTGCTGGCTGAAGGTCATCAGGTTATTGCCGTGGACAACCTGATCACCGGGAGCCTGGAGAATATCAGCCATCTAAAGGACCATACTGACTTCTTTTTCATGGAACAGGATGTCACCAAGCCTTTCAAGATAGAAGGCAAGATAGATTTCATCTTTGATCTGGCCTCGCCGGCCAGCCCCATAGACTTTGTAAAGATCCCCATGGAGATCCTGCTGGTGGGGTCGTACGGTGTTCATAATCTTTTAGAACTGGCCAAGGAGAAGCAGGCCGGGTTCCTGTTGACCTCCACCTCCGAAGTGTATGGTGATCCGCTGGTGCATCCCCAGAGCGAGGACTACTGGGGAAACGTCAACCCAATAGGGCCGCGTAGCGTTTACGACGAATCCAAGCGCTACGCCGAGGCCCTGACCATGGCCTATCACCGTTTTCGCGGCATCGATACCCGTATCGTGAGGATATTCAACACCTACGGGCCCAGGATGCGGCTGGACGACGGACGGGTGGTTCCCACCCTGATCGACCAAGCCTTGAATAATCGACCCCTGACGGTCTTCGGCGACGGCAGCCAGACCCGCAGCTTCTGCTACGCCTCTGACCTGATAGAGGGCATCTATCTGACCATGAAGTCGTCGGAGCACCAGCCGATAAATCTGGGCAATCCCCATGAGATGTCCATTCTGGAATTTGCCGAGGCCATCAAAAAATATACCGGGACAAAATCGACCATCGAGCACCAGCCGTTGCCGGCCGACGATCCCAAGGTGCGGCGGCCCGATATCAGCCGGGCCAGGAAGATACTGAACTGGGAGCCGGTGATCGGCTTTGAGGTCGGGATCAAAAAGACCATCGACTGGTTCGAGGCAAAAAAGTAAGCAATAGCAGGCGGGATGCGGATAAACAAAAAGGTTCTTTCATATCTGCTGCTGGGGTTGATACTGCTGAACGGGCTGCTGCTTAGGGTGGGCGGCCTGAACTGGGGGATCCCCCGGGCGCCCTACTGGAAAGCCTATCATCCCGATGAAAGCGTGGCCTTCACCACCCTGCTGAAGATGTCCACCGCGGAGGAAGGGCTCAACCCGCATTACTTTGTCAATCCCACCCTGCACTACTACCTGATAGGCGCACTGTGGTGGGTGGCCCAAACTGTAAAATTCATCCCCTCCCCCAGGGAGATAATGGACGAAGCATCCACCGTGACCCTGGATCACGTCGCCAGGATCTGGCTGACGGCCCGTTCCCTGAGCGTGGCTTTGGGAGTGCTGACCATCTGGCTGACATACCTGCTGGGAAGGGAGTTCTTTAAGAACGAAATTCTGGCCCTGGCCGGAGCTTGGCTGGCGGCTGTAATGCCGACCATGGCGATACAATCCCATTATCTGACGGTGGACGGCCCGGTGGGATTCTGGTTCCTGGCGGCGCTGTGGTTGATCATCAAGGCTTTCAAGGATAAACGGCTTTGGATGTGGGCGGCCGCCGGGTTGGTATCAGGATTAGCGGTGGCCACCAAATACAACGCCCTGGCGGGCATTATATCTATATTTAGCGTTCTTTTGATCCGGCAGAAAACAAAACGTGATCAGCAAGTTGAAAACACGCCGATCAAGATCCCGGTTTTTGCCGGCTGCCTGATCGCAGGCTTCCTGCTGGGGTGTCCGTATTCGGTGCTGTCCTTCGGGGAGTGGAAGGGCGGGATAAACAGCCTGCTTGTTTACAACGATTTTGCCACCGACTGGCTGTATCCCTGGCTCTATACCAGCCGGCATTCACTGGGCTGGCCGGGATGGACATTGTTCCTGGCGTCCCTGTCAGCTCTGGTCATAAAACCCGATAAGACCGGCCTGATCCTGGCGGCCGGCATCCTGCCGTATTTTTTGATCTACGGCTACAAGGCTTCGCCCTTTATGCGGCACATGGTGCTGATAGTCCCCCTGATGATACTGCTGATCATATATGCCGCGGAAAAGGCCGGGAGATATTTTAGACGCCGCAGCTTTTCATTGATAGCCGGCATACTGATCCTTTTAACCTCCGGCTATGCCCTGGCCAACAGCCTGGCCTGGCTGAAGGTGATGTCCGGCCAGGACCCCCGGGAGGAAGCGGCGGAATACATCAAACAGGGCGTGGCGCCGGGCTCGGTCATCGGTTTGGCCGGCCGGCTCTGGTTCTACACCCCGCCCCTGGAGGAGAGCCAGTATCATCTGCTGAGGTTGGATTACGACCCGGCCAAGCTGGAATATTTTTATCCGCCCCTGATCATCGTCAGCGAATATGAATCTAAACAGTACGCCTTCTGCCGGGTGGCCCCCGAGGTGCGGGATGATTTCTTTAAAATGCTGAAAACAGATTACCGGGTGAGCCGGGTATTCAACCGGGTGCCGCAGTGCTGGGGAATAAAATTCGAAGGATACCCGCTGGCCGACTGGAATTACTTCTACCCCGAGATAACAATTTACGAAAGGTCTTTTAAATGAAGCTTTCCGTGATCATGCCGGTCTACAATGAAAAGGCCACCATCGAAAAGATAATCGCCCGGGTGCTGGCGGTGCCCATCGAAAAGGAGCTAGTGATCGTTGACGATTATTCCACCGACGGAACCAGGGACATCCTGAAAACTTACGAAGGCCGACCGGGCATCAAGATATCATATCACCCCTACAATCTGGGCAAGGGGGCCGGGATCCGGACCGGCATCAGGGAATGCACCGGAGATATCGTTATCATCCAGGATGCCGACCTGGAATACTCGCCGGAGGAATACCCCCGGCTGGTGGAGCCCATCGTGCGGGGCGCGGCCGACGTGGTCTACGGCTCCAGATTCTACGGCACCCACCGGGTGTTCATGGTCTGGCATTACCTGGGCAACAAGTTTTTGACAGCCCTGACCAACGTCCTTTACAACACCATGCTGACCGATATGGAGACCTGCTACAAGGTGTTCCGGTCAGAGGTGATCAAAAATCTTAATCTCAAATCTTTCAGGTTTGACATCGAGCCGGAGATCACCGCCAAGATATTCAAGAACCGCAAATTAAGAGTCTACGAAATGCCCATCACCTACGACGGGCGGGATTACCACGAAGGCAAGAAGATCCACTGGTACGACGCCCTGCCGGCCATCTGGACCCTGATCAAATACCGATTTGTTAATTGATGGATCGCAAGAAAAAAATATCCGCTCAAAAAGAAACTAAGGCCGACAATGGTTTTAGTCTTTCGGGATGGGCGGCAAAGCATTCCCGGTGGCTGCTGATCTCAATTCTGGCGTTGTTCATTTTGATCTCCCTGCTGATGTTCGATCCCAAACCATTCGTGGGCGGCGATAATGCGGCCTATGTGGCGCTGTCCAAGTCGCTGGTCCAGGGAAAGGGCTTAAGCGAGATATGGACCCCAGAGGGGAAAGCCCATACCCAGTATCCCTTCGGGTTCCCGCTGCTGCTGTCGCCGATATCATTGCTGAAAATGCCGTATGCCTGGTACAAGCTGATCCCCTGGCTGTCGGGAGTGTTGTCCCTGCTGGCTTTCTGGCTCCTGATAAAGGACGACAAGAAAGTTCTTTACATAGCGCCGGTCTGTCTGCTGGCCATCAATCCCTATTTTCTGGAATACACCCATTGGGTGCTGTCCGAATTGCCGTTCACCCTTTTTGTTCTGCTGACATTTCTGGCTTTGAAAAAATGGGAAAAGAGCGGTGGATATCTTTGGCTGGCTGGTGTCATTCTGTCCGCAGTCTTCGCCAATTACCTGCGCAGCGCCGGTATCGCCCTTTATCTGGGAATATTCATATACCTGCTTTTTCAGAGGAAGTTCAAAGCTTCGGCGATATTCTTGATCGGGTGCATCGCGCTGACAATGCCCTGGGCTCTGCGGAACAGCCATTACGGAACATCGGGCGGATATCTGGAACAGTTCCTGATGCGGGACCCGTACCAGCCGGAACTGGGATTGTTGGGAATCGGCGGATTGATGCAGAGATTTTTTGCCAACCTCAGGATATATTCTATAAATGTTCTGCCCAGAATGATGTTTCCGGCGGTCAATGGCTGGGGTCTGTCCGGCGATCTGGTGATTTTAATGCTGCTGACAGTGATACCAGCCATAGCGGCCCTGATCGTCAGGATCATTAAAAATCCCAAGGGCTACGATTGGTTCGTTCTAATATATCTGGGGATGTCCCTGCTGTGGCCGGAGGCCTGGTCGGACATCAGATTCTTGCTGCCACTGCTGCCGTTTTTGCTGTTCTACCTGGTGCAGGCCTATCAATACGCTGTTTCATTGGTTTTCAAAAGAAAGGCATTATGGCCGGCGGTGATGCTGCTATTCCTTATAGCCGCCGCAAATGTCTCAGCCGACTGGAACACGATAGGCAGCAATCTGGAGGTAAGAAAATATCACTCCCAGGATAAATATTCCGGTTATGATCCGGCCTGGCGCAGCTTCTTTGCGGCGGCGGAATGGGTAAAGAACAATACCCCGGAGAACAGCATTGTGGTCTCCCGCAAGCCGACGCTGTTCTACCTTGGCGCGGAAAGAAAAGCATATTGCTATCCGTTCACAACGCAACCGGATTCCTTGCTGAAAGCAATAGAAAAGGCCGATTACGTGATGGTGGAGCCGGTCAGCGGGACGGGACAGAGGTTTTTGATCCCGGCCATCCAGTCATTATTGGATAAAAAATTCAAAATCATATACGCCAACGGCAACCCGCCGACCTATGTGCTGCAGGTTGTCAAGGAGAACGTGAATGCCAGATAAGATTTATCTTTCGGTGGTCATCCCTGTCTACAACGAGGAGG
Source organism: uncultured bacterium (assembly GCA_937863685.1). GTDB lineage: Bacteria > Edwardsbacteria > AC1 > AC1 > EtOH8 > UBA2226. The sequence continues at coordinate 114,520 of CALMGM010000013.1, read as the reverse complement.
ACAACATCGCCGAGCTGTCATCCAGGCTTACTAAGGTTTGCCAAGGCCTGGGGAAAGGCTATGAGATCCTTTACGTGGATGATGGGAGCAAGGACGGGACCCTTGAAGCGATCAAAAATGCCAAGCAGAGCGACCAGAATATCTATGCCTTGTCCTTGGCGAAAAATTCCGGAAAATCGTGGGCTTATGCCGCAGGTTTCAACGCGGCACGGGGAGACATTATTGTCACAATGGATGGCGACCTGCAGGACCGGCCCGAACAGATCCCCGATTTTCTGGAGAAAATCGAACAGGGTTACGATTTGGTCACCGGCTGGAAATATACTGGAAAAGGGAAGCGGAGCATGTCGTCAAAATTGTTCAACAGATTGGTCAGAGCGCTAACCAAGTTGGAAATTAACGATACTAACTGCCCGTTTAAAGCTTATCGCGCCGATATTGTAAGCACCCGGGAGGAAAACAAAAAAGTCGGCCTATGGATATACGGCAACTTGTACAGATTTATTCCCGCTATGGCATTTTGGAAGGGGTATCGGGTAACGGAGATACCGGTTGAAAACGATCCGCGGCGCTTCGGCCAGACTAAGTACGGGTCAACCAGGTTTGTCGGCGGTTTTTTAGACCTGATGACCATTGTATTCATTACCCAATACATCAAGCGTCCACTATATTTCTTCGCTAAAATAGGCCTATTTCTAATGGCATGCGGCTTTCTATTGGATCTGGCGATAGCCCTTTACGGATGGTTGATCGAGGGCAGGGTGGGGCATTTTGCCCTGTTGATTTTAGGCCTCATTTCCATTGTGATCGGCGTCCAGTTCCTGTTTACCGGTTTATTGGCTGAGATGATCGTCCGGTTGCATCAGGAACAACGCAGAGATATTCCAATATTCAAGAAATATTAAAGGCTTTTATATTTGATCAAACAAAAGAAAATAATAATCCTGGGCTCCACCGGGTCCATCGGCAGCCAGACCGTGGAGGTCGTCAACAAATACCCCAAGCTATTTAAAGTGGTGGGTCTGGCGGCCAATTCAAGATTTGATTTGCTGCTTGGCCAGATAAAAAAGTTTCAGCCCAAAATGATCTGTATCGGCCCAGATCCGACAGGCATATCAGCCATAGACCATCCTCAAGCGCCTCTAAAGCTGGTTCGCGGCCCGGGAGGATTGAAACAGCTGGCCTCATTGCCCGGAGCCGACCTGGTGGTCAACGCCCTGGTGGGCGCGGCCGGGATGGATCCCACCCTGGCTGCCATCAGTGCCGGGCATGACGTGGCCCTGGCCAACAAGGAGACCCTGGTGGCCGGCGGGCAGCTGGTGATGCAGGCGGTGAAAAGGAAGAAGGTCAGGCTGCTGCCCATAGACAGCGAACATGTGGCCCTGCACCAATGCCTGGAGGGGCGGGATCCGGCAACCGTCAAGAACCTGATACTGACGGCATCGGGAGGGCCGTTTCGCTCGTATTCCTCAAAGCAGCTGCACTCGGTGAAGGCGCGCCATGCCCTCAATCACCCCACCTGGTCCATGGGGAAAAAAGTGACCATAGATTCGGCCACTTTGATGAACAAGGGACTGGAGATGATCGAGGCCCATCACCTGTTCGGAATCCCGCCGGAACGGATAAAGGTGGTGATCCATCCCGAATCCATCATCCACTCCATGGTGGAGTTCTGCGACGGTTCCATTATCGCCCAGCTTTCCACGCCGGATATGCGCCTGCCCATCCAATACGCCCTGACCTATCCCCAAAGGCTGCCATCATTGGTCAAAGACTGCCGGCTGGATGAGCAGGGCGAACTTACTTTTCACAAGCCGGACAGGATGACCTTCAAATGCCTGGACCTGGCCTATAGGGCCATTGCCCGCAACGGCATCATTCCGGCGGTGATGAACGCCGCCAACGAAGTGGCGGTGGAATATTTCCTTGACGGCCGGATAGTCTTCATGGACATCCCGGCGGTGATAGAAAAGACCATGTCCGGTTTTCCGGCGGGCCGCCGAATCGATATAGCCAACATAACCAAAGCCGACAGCCTGGCAAGGACGAAGGCAGAAAAGATCATAACAACAAGCTTCAACAAAAAATAGAGACATGGAAACATTTTTAGGTTTACTGCTGGCCATTCCGCCGATACTGTTCGCCATCACCGTGCACGAAGTATCGCACGGCTGGGTGGCCTTCAAGAGGGGCGACCCCACCGCATATTTGATGGGCCGCCTGACCCTCAATCCGCTCAAGCATCTGGACATCTTCGGCAGTTTCATCTTCCCCGGGATGCTGATACTGCTGAAGGCCCCGTTCGTGTTCGGCTGGGCCAAGCCGGTGCCGGTCAATTTTCTGGCCTTGAAGGACCCCAAGAAGGACATGATCTGGGTGTCGCTGGCCGGTCCGGTCAGCAACCTGATCCTGGCAGCCGCCAGCGGACTTTTGTTCCGCCTGCTGTATCCTTTTTATGAGGGTCCTGGCACCCTGCTCTATCCGGTGATGATGATACTGTTCTACCTGGTGCTGGCCGATTCGGTGCTGGCGGTTTTCAACCTGATACCCATCCCGCCGCTGGACGGCTCCAAGGTGATCGCCGGACTGCTGCCGGGTAAATTGTCCCTAAGATACCTGAGCCTGGAGAAATACGGCATGTTCATCTTCATCGGGCTGATCATCCTGATGCAGGTGACCCGGATAAATATCCTGTCGTATCTGCTTTTGCCGGCATCCTTTGTAGCCAGCTTCTTTGCCGGGCCGGAAATATTCAGTTTCTTATAAAACAAAGAGAACTTTCGGAGAAAGATATGGAAACTTACAGCAATAAGCATTACCCGGTAAGGGAAGGGCTGGGCCTGATCACCATCAAAGGCATGCTGGCCCGCTCGGCCGGGCTGTATCCCTACAAGACTGCTTTGCAGATAAGACGGGGCTCCGATTTCTATAAGGTCACCTACAAAGATCTGAAGGAAAGAACCGAGCAGCTGGCTTCGGGGCTTTCCAAAAAGGGAATCAAACACGGAGACAAGGTGGCCATCATCGGCGAGAACTGCCCGGAATGGGTGGAGAGCTACATAGCGGTGGCCAGCATCGGCGCCATTCTGGTTCCTTTGGATACGCAGTTGAAATCCCAGGAGGTCCGACACATACTGACCGATTCCGAGGCGGTGGCCCTGATCGCTTCCAACAACTTCAAGGAAGTGGTGGACGAGGCCATCAACAAGCTTCACAGCCTGAAACATGTCTTCTCCATGAATAACCTGTCGAGCCTGTACGAACCGCCCGAGCCCAAGACCCTCAAACGGCAGGTGCAACTGGACGACCTGGCGGCCGTCATCTACACCTCGGGCACCACCGGGCAGTCCAAGGGGGTGATGCTCTCCAACCGTAACATCATGTCCGACGTGGACAGCTGTTACCAGGTGTTCCATTACGACCATCACGATATCTTCATTTCGGTCCTGCCCCTGCATCATACCTTCGAGGCCACCGCCGGGATGCTGGTGCCGCTGTACGTGGGGGCCACCATCACCTACGCCCAGTCCCTCAAATCGCGCGACATCATCAACGACATCCGGGACAGCCAATCCACCATGATGGTGGGAGTTCCCCTGCTGTTCGAGAAAATGTACCAGGGGATAATGCGGGCGGTCAAGGAGAAGCCCCTGCTGACCCGGATGGCCTTTTCTACTTCCAACGGGATCGTCAAATCCATCAAGTCCCTCACCGGGAAAAGGGCCGGGGGCAAGCTTTTCCACTCTCTGCGGGAGAAGGCCGGGCTGTCCAGCCTGAGACTGTTCGTCTCCGGAGGGGCGGCACTCAATATCGAAGTGGGCCGGGGGTTCGAAACGCTGGGTTTCGAGATCATCCAGGGCTACGGCCTGACCGAATCGTCGCCGGTGCTGACCATCAACACCATCGATAACCCGGACCACGCCTCGGTGGGGGCGCCCATCACCTGCGTGGAGCTCAAGATACTGGAGCCCGACGCCAACGGCATCGGGGAGATAGCGGCCAAGGGTCCCAATGTGATGCTGGGCTATTACAAGAACCCCAAGGCCACCGAGGCGGTGATCAGGGACGGCTGGCTGTTGACCGGCGACCTGGGATACATCGACAAGCGGGGCTGCCTGTTCATAACCGGCCGGGCCAAGAATTTGATAGTGTCGGCCGCCGGCAAGAACATCTATCCCGAGGAGATCGAGGCCCAGCTGTTGAACAGCCCGTTCGTCGCGGAAGTTCTGGTGATCGGCGAGAAGAATCCCCAGACCGACCGGGAGGAGGTACACGCCATGATCTATCCCAATTACGAGGCTTTCGACGAGTATGCCCTCAAACACAGGATCACCCTGGACACGGCCCAGATCGAGAAGATGCTGAAGGATGAGGTCAAGCACCAGTGCGGACACCTGGCCGATTACAAGCGGGTAAAGCATTTCTCCGTCCGGGAGGAGGAGTTTCCCAAGACCACCACCCGCAAGATCAAGCGCTACCTGTTCGTGGGCAAGAAGGTCAATGTCTAAACATAAACCGGTAATATAATCTCCCAAATATCGGAGGCAGGAAAAGTATGTTGTTCGCCAAAAAGAAGGAAGACAAGGCCCCGGCCAATCCCCTGGACCAGATGAAGAAGGAGGAAGCCGAGGTGATCGCCCAGGTGGAACAGGGCCGTCGCAGCTACACCTCGCTGGACCAGCTGATCGCCGAGCGCCGCAAGACCCTGGACGAAATAAATTCCCGCCTGGCCGAGTCGTTGGGCGAGGAGATGTCCATGTCCCAGCGGATGGACGAGGCCAAGGAAAAGCTGGACGAGGTCAACAAAAAGCTGGATGAGCGGTCCAAGGAGGACTCCAACCTGGCCACCAAGATCTGGGAGAAGCGGGCCGAACTGCTCAACGTCAACCAGCAGATGGACGAGGCCAAAAAGACCGCCGATGCCGCACTCCTGCAGAGCCAGGCGCTCCAGGCCGACATCCTTACCCTGGAACAGCAGGCCGGCGAACAGCAGAGCCAGGCGGATAAATGGAAGAAGGAACTGGAGGGGCTGGAGAAGCAGATCGAGCAGAAGCGACAGGAGCAGGAGGCCGTGGTCTCCCAGTTCGCCGAGAAGGAGAAGACCCTGGCCGAGTTCCAGGAGCGCCGCCAGTCCCTGATGGACCAAGAGAAGAAACTAAGCGGATCCGTGGAAACGCTCAATAACCAGATGAAGGATCTGCAGGCCAAGATCGACCAGGCCCAAGACAAACAGGCCCAGATACTGTCGGACCTGACCGCCGCCGAACAGGAGAAGAACGACCTGTCATCGCAGAGCGAAAGCTTCAAAGCCGAGGCCAAGCAGCTGGAGGATGCCGTCGGGAACCTGAAAGCCCAGAAGGACGGGCTGGAGAAGGGCATCGCCGAGATCAGGAGCTCCGAGGCCCAGGTGGTGGAACGGCACGAGACCCTGAAGAAGGAGGAGGACGCCATCAAGGGGCGGATCGAAGAGCTGTCCGGCCGGGAGGCCACCATTGCCACCAGGATGGAGGCGCTGAACGGCGGCATCAAGGAATCGGAGGAAAAGCTGCAGGCCGTGGTCAAGGAACAGCACGAAAGAAAACAGCAGCTGGACAGGATCTCCGAGGAGCTGTCAGCCAAGGAGAAGGTTCTGGCGGAAAAACAGGGCCGCCTGGAGGAGATCGAGCTGGACATCGACCTCAAGACCGAGGAGCAGGCCAATGCCGCCAAATCTCTGGAGGATGTCCAGGCCAGCATCATGGGGGCCGAGACCAGGCAGGGGGATTTCGATCAGAAAATAAAGGAATTGACCGGGATCATGGAGGAAAAGGAGAAACGGGTGGCCGAGCTGGAGAAGGAGGAGGCCCAGAAACAGCATGAGGTGCAGGCCATACGCGAGCTGGAGACCAGCCTGTCCAATCTGAAACAGGAGATATCCCAGGCCGAGGCTAGGCGCGACGAGATCAACACCCAGATACTGACCTCCGAGGAGAAGGTGCCGGAACTGCTGGCCAGCCAGAAGGAACTGGAGGCCCAGGTGGAAAAACTCGGCAAGAAGGAGGAAAAGCTGGGACAGAAGGTGGAGGAGCTGGAAGGGAAAAGGAATCAGCTTAAGGAGCAGAACGAAGAGCTGGCCGGGCAGAGAAAGGAACTGGAGGCCTCCCTGAAACAACTGGAGGAACAGAGCCGCCAGCTGGAAGATATCAGGAAACAGGTTGACGAACTGAACGGGCAAAGGGAAAGCGCCGGACAGGAGCTGGCCCGGATTCAGGAGCAGAAGGATCAGGCGGCCGGCGAGTATGACCAGAAAAGGCAGCAGCTGGATAATTTCCAGAACGAGGTCAAGGCCCTGGAGGACCGGAAGACCGAACTGGAGAACAGCCAAGGCCGGCTGAATCAGGATATATCCCAGATGGAGCAGCAGAAGAACGAACTGCAGGAATTCTTGTCCCAGAAACAGGACCTGAGCCGGGAGGCCGAGGAGATCAAATCAAATATCGAAGCTTTGCGGACCGAGCAGGAGACCTCGCGGCAGAGGGTGCAGGAGCTCCAGGAATCGGAGCAGCAGCTGTCGGCCAGCGTCCATGACAATCAAAACAATCTGAGAAACTTGGAAAAAGCTTTGGAGAAGAGAAAGGCCGAGGAGGAGGAGATAACCCAGCGGATCGCCAATTCCGAGAAGGCCAACCAGGAGATCATGGCCCTGATAAACCAGATAGACGACAAGAAACAACAGATGGGCGAACTGGAGCAGCAGGTGGCCCTGCTGCAGCAGGAGGAATCCAGGCTGTTGCGGGAGCGCGACGAGAGGGAAAAGATGGAAGCCCGCCGCAAGGAAGAGGAGAGGGCCGCCTTCCTCCGGATAAAGGCCAAGGGCCGCCCGATCACCGGATTGTCGCAATCCGCCCCGCTTCAAAAACCGGAAGCAGTCCAGGACCGGAGCGAGGAGCCGGAAATCCAGGAACCATCCGCCCCGATCTCGGCCAGGCAATCCGTGCCGCTGATGGCCAAACCCAAGCTGGCTCCCATCAAGGCCGCCGAAGAGGCGCCAAAGCCCTCATTATTGACGGCAAAGGAGAAGCCTCTGCTGTCCAAGCCACCGCTGCTTTCCCCCAGGCACGAAGAGAAACCAATTCCCAAGGCGGCCTTGGCCCTTAAGCAGGCGGTAAATCCGTTCGCCAAACCGGCGGTACCGCAGAGACCGGCCCCATTGGTGAAAAAAGAGATGCCGCATTCCGAGAAATCTTTATTGAAACCGCCGGCGCATAAATCACTGCTTAAACCAGTGCCCGAAAATGATAAACCGGCCAAGGAAATAAATTTCGGATAGGCCAATGAACAACCATGCGGAACTGCTGGACAGGTTCCTGGGCCACCTGACGGTGGAGCGGGGGCTTTCCGGGAACAGCATCGAGGCCTATTCACGGGACCTGAAGAGGTATCTGGAATTTCTGGAAGGCCGGGGAATAGCCGATCCCTCACGGATCATGCGCAGCCACATATCTCAGTTCCTGTCCCAGCTGGCGGGCTACGGACTTTCTCCCGGCAGCCTGTCGCAGAATATTTCAGCGGTGAGGGGGTTTCACCGCTTTTTGGTTGGGGAGGGCCTCTGCCGGAACGATCCCACCGAGAATCTGGATTCCCCCAAATTGGCCAAAAAGCTTCCCGATGTGCTTGATACCAATGAGATCGAGGCACTGATGGCCCAGCCCGGCACCGCAACACCGCTGGGCCTGCGGGACCGGGCCATGCTGGAGGTGATCTACGCCTGCGGTTTGCGGATCTCGGAACTTTTGAGCCTCAAACGATCAGACCTGGCATTTGAACAGGGATATATCCGCTGTTTCGGCAAGGGATCAAAAGAGCGGGTAGTGCCCATCGGCCAGACCGCCCGGCACTGGACCGAAAGATACCTGGAGGGCTCCCGCCCGGTGCTGACAAAAAAATATCCAACGGACGTGCTGTTCCTCAACAACCGCGGGAAACCAATGTCCCGGATGGGTTTCTGGAAACTGCTTAAAGCCTATGCCCAGAAGGCCGGGATAAAAAAGCGGGTGCATCCCCATATTTTAAGGCACAGCTTTGCCACCCATCTGCTGGAGGGCGGGGCCGACCTGCGCTCGGTGCAGGAGATGCTGGGCCATGCGGATATATCCACCACCCAGATATACACCCATGTGGACCGGGAATACTTAAAGGAAGTACATAGACAATTTCATCCGAGAGGGTAAAATGGATATTACAATAAGTATAACTGCTATGATTGGCACAGCTGTACTGGGTTATTTTTCAAACATGTTGATAGAATATTATAAAAAGCAAAGAAAAATACTTACATATCGACATGGTAATTTAATTTCACTTGCAAAAGTTGAACATGAATTAAAAGATCACATCAAAGTTCTTTTCGATGGCAAAGAGATACAGAATCTATACTATTCAGTGATTGTATTTAAAAACGAAGGGAATACAATCATTGAAAATCAAAATGTAATAATACAATTTGAAAAAAATATTGAAGTAATTGATTTTACTGTTTATCAAAATATTATAGATGAAAAGAATGCTATTGGTAAAATTGTAAAGGGCAAAGACGGTGAATTTATATTCACTATAAATTACTTGAATATTAAAGAAAACGCTGAAGTAAAATTTCTTACAAGTTGCGAGAAATATTTAATGCCAGAAGTTATTGGAAGAGGAAAGAGTTTAATTATTAAATCGAGTACAAGTCTTTATAAATGGTCAAGGGTAATAAGCGGTTTTATTGGTAGTGTTATAGGTGGTTTAATTTTAATACCGTTGAATAAGTATTTATTTAAGTTTGACTGGGCTACTTTGATAATGGTTATTATCGTAATAGTATCAGGAAATTTAATTTATGATTATATATTTTTAAAGAAAAGGAAAAAAGATGAGACAAGTCATTAAAACCGACAAGGCCCCGGCGGCCATAGGGCCCTATTCCCAGGGCATAGAGTTCGACAGCAAACTGGTCTTCACCTCCGGGCAGATCCCGCTGGACCCCAAGACCGGGCAGATGGTGGAGGGCGACATCAAGGTCCAGACCAGGCAGGTGCTGGAGAACCTAAAGGCGGTGCTGGAAGCCGGCGGCTCCAGTCTGAAAAAAGTGATCAAGTGTACGGTCTTCCTGGCCGACATGAACGACTTCGCCGCCATGAACGAGGTCTACGGCGAGTATTTCAACCAGGCCCCGCCGGCCCGCTCGGCCTTTCAGGTGGCCCGGCTTCCCAAGGACGCCAAGATTGAGATAGAAGCGATTGGGGAAATTTGATCCTACAGAATATTGAAGATAGAATATTGAATACCGAATAGTTGAGTGAATATGAATAGAGAGCCTGCGAAAAGCTTTAGTGATCTGATCGTTTGGCAGAAGGGCCATCAGCTTGTCTTAAAGATTTACAAATATGCTGATAATTTTCCCGGCAAGGAAATATATTGTCTGATCCCGCAATTACGGCGGGCGGTCATTTCCGTCCCGGCCAATATTGCGGAGGGTTTCAAGAAAAAGGGCAAAGCGGATAAAGTCCGTTTTTTGAATATCGCTCAGGGATCGCTGGAAGAGGTCAGGTATTACCTGATCCTGGCGGCTGATCTGGGCTACGGAGGAAGTGATGAATTGATATCGGAGCTGGATGTTGTAAGCAAGTTATTGGAAGGCTATATGGCATCTATCCGGAAAAGCATGTGACCCAATAATTCTATATTCCAAATTCTAAATTCAAGATTCTTGATTATGCTACGAACCAAAGTGATCTTCAATCCCAAGGCCCACGGGGGCGAGGCGGCCGGGCATCTGGAGCAGATCAAGGCCCTGCTGAAGGCCGCCGGCATCAACTTCGAGATATCGCTGACCGACAAGGAGGGCGACGCCCGGCGCCAGGCCCGGGAGGCGGTGGAGCGCGGTTTCAAGGTGATCGTGGCCTGCGGCGGGGACGGGGTGGCCGGTGAGGCGGCCGGGGCATTGGTGGGCAGCCAGGCGGTGTTCGGAATGATCCCCTTGGGCTCGGGCGACGACCTGGCCAAATCCCTGAATATCGGCCGCAACATAGCCGACGCCGTCAACCACCTCAAACAGCACCGCACCAAGATGATGGACGCCGGGGTGGTCAACGGCTGGCATTATTTCAATTCGCTGGGCATCGGGCTGGACGGCGAGGTGATCATAGAAAAGCAGAAGATCAAGGGCCTGCGGGACCTGAAGCTATATCTGCTGGCCACTGTCAGGGCCCTGATGCGCTACAAGGGCCAGCGGATCAGCCTGGATTTCGGGTCGGGCAAGGTCTGGGTGGAGGCCCTGCTGGTGGAGATCATGAACGGCCGTAGCGTGGGCGGCGGTTATATTTTGACGCCGGATGCCCAGATCGACGACGGCTGGCTGGACCTGTGCATCATCCACAGGCTGACCTGGCTGGAGTTCTTCCGGCACGTGCCCAAGACCTTCAAGGGTAAACATACCCATCTCAAGCAGATCGTGATGGGCCGGACCCAGAAGGTGGTGGTGGAATCGGACCATCCCATGGCCGCCCAAGTGGACGGCGAGCTGTGGGCCAAGAGGGAGAAACGCTACGAAATATCCATACTGCCCCAGGCGGTGAAGGCCATCGTGGGCGATCATGTCTGGTAAAACATGTTGCGGCAATACCGAGCTTAAATCAACGATGTTCCGGATATGACCATCCTATCTATAGAATATGAACAAGGAGAGCTGAAGAGCGCACAAGGATTCGCTTGTCATCTGACGATCCGGGAAAGGAGGAATTCTCCATGAATTTCAAAAAGGATAACATCCGGCGCCTGTTCGAGGCCAACCCCACCATCCACGGGATCCTGAAGGAGGCCGAGAACCACCTGATAGCCAAGAACCTTCTGGTGGTCTACCTGGACGAGATGGTCCGGATGCTGCACCTGGACATCATCGCCCCCAAGAGCCTGGAATGGTCGCTGCAGATAAACTGCATCTACGCCCTGCGCAAGCTGATCTCGGCCCGCAGCGAGAACCTGTCCCAGTTCAGCATCATGAAATTGCTGTGGCAGCTGGCCCAGGAAAAAGACCAGGAGCTTCCCGGGGACCTGTCCGACGCTTTCTTCGAGGACCTGCGGCACATATTCATGGGCACCACCGGCAAAAGCCGGGTCTACGACCAGGAGATCTACTCCACCTCGGCCGACATGCACGGACGCGAAGCGGCCGTCCAGCGTTCCCACCAGCTGGATGCCGTGGCCCAGCGCTGCGAGGAGTTCATAAAGAGGTACGCCTCCGGCCTGGATCCGGAGGTCAAAAAGGCCAGGCAGCAGAACCGGGAGCGGATATTGAAGCACTTCAACGCTTCCCCGGACGACTGGAACGATCATCTCTGGCACCTAAAGAACATCATCCGCAACGCCGAACAGCTGTCGAATCTGATACAGCTGGGCGACGATGAGAAAAAATCAATAGACAAGGCCAAATCCGGGGCTTTGCCGTTCGGGATCACCCCCTATTACGTCTCGCTGATGGACCAGGAGCCCTCAAGAAGGAACGACCACGCCGTCCGGGCCCAGGTGATACCGCCGGCCAACTACGTCAAGAAGATGCTCAAGAACAAGGAGGACCGCAGCCACTCCTTCGATTTCATGCTGGAGCACGACACCTCGCCCATCGACCTGGTGACCCGGCGCTATCCCCGGATCGTGATCCTCAAGCCCTACAACACCTGCAGCCAGATCTGCGTCTACTGCCAGCGCAACTGGGAGATCGAGGATGCGCTGTGCCCCGGGGCCGAGGCCTCCGAGGACAAGCTGGAGCAGGCCATAAAGTGGATCGCCGAACATCCCATGATCAACGAGGTGCTGATAACCGGGGGCGACCCGCTGGTGATGGAGGACGGCCGGATCGACAATGTGCTTTCCCGGCTGGCCAGGATAGGGCATATCGAAAGGATACGGATAGGCTCCCGCACCCCGGTGGTGCTGCCCCAGCGGATCACCGACGGCCTGATAGATATCATCGCCAGGTACCACCAGCCGGGCCTGAGGGAGATGGCGATCGTCACCCATTTCGAGCATCCCTACGAGATCACCGAGGACTCCCTGAAGGCGGTGCAGAAATTTAAGCAGAAGGGGATGTCGGTGTACAACCAGGCGGTGTTCACGGTGGAGAACAGCCGCCGCTTCGAGCTGGTGGCCCTGCGCCGGGTCCTGCGGCTGATAGGGGTGGACCCCTATTATACCTTCAACACCAAGGGCAAGGAGGAGACCCGCAACTACCGGGTGCCGCTGGCCCGCCTGCAGCAGGAGGTCAAGGAGGAGGCCCGTCTGTTCCCGGGACTGGTGCGAACCGACGAGCCGGTTTACAATGTCCCCCGGCTGGGCAAGAACTACATCCGGGCCGAACAGCACCATACCCTGCTGACCATCATGCCCGACGGCAGCCGGGTCTACGAGTTCCACCCCTGGGAGAAGAAGCTGGCCCTGGTGGACACCTACATAGATTCCGACGTGCCGATCTACGATTACCTGCAGGAGCTGAAGCGGCGGGGCGAGGACCCCGAGGATTACCGGACCATATATTTTTATTTTTGATATCGATGAAAGCACTGGCACTTCTCTCCGGCGGGCTGGACAGCATCCTGGCTGCCAGGGTGATTATGGAGCAGGGCGTCGAGGTGATCGGGGTCTGCTTCGTGACCCCGTTCTTCGGGCCGGACAACGCCCGGAGCGCGGCCAAGACCCTGGGCATCAAGCTCATCGAGCATGACTTCACCGAAGAGTATTTCGCCATGATGAAAAGCCCCCGTTACGGCTTCGGCGGAAACATGAACCCCTGCATCGACTGCCACGGACTGATGCTGAAAACCGCCCACGGTCTTTTGGAAAAATTCGACGCTTCATTCCTGATCACCGGAGAGGTGCTGGGCGAGCGTCCCATGTCCCAGACCCGGGGCGGGCTCAACGCCGTGCTCAAACTGTCGGCCGACCGGGATCTGGTGCTTCGCCCTCTTTCGGCCAAACTTCTGGATCCCACCAAGCCGGAACGGGAGGGCTGGGTGGATCGGGAAAAGCTTTATGATTTTTCCGGCCGGGGGCGCAAGCGGCAGGAGGAGCTGGCCCAAAAATTCGGTATAAAGAAATACCCCCAGCCGGCCGGGGGCTGCCTGCTGACCGAGGAAAAATACTCCCAGCGTCTGAAGGAGCTTATAGCCCACGAGGGATTGAACCGCCGGGATGCGGAGCTATTAAGCGGCGGGCGCCACTTCCGGCTGGACCAGAGGACCAAAATGGTAGTGGGCCGCAATCGCTCGGAGAACCAGCGTTTGCTGGATGAGGCATCCCAAGGGGATATGATCATCCGTCCGGCCGAGGGCATCAAGGGTCCGGTGGGCATCATCCGCGGGGATATTTCCCAAGACCTACTTCAGACCGCCGGAAAGATACTGGCCAGATACTGCGACCGGCTGGAGGACCAGCCGGTGGACATTAATATCTATCACAATGATAAAAAGGAAAGCCTTACGGTAATGAAACCCCATGAGGAATTCGTCTTGAAATGGCAGATATGAAGATCAGAAGAATATTTTATTGGACGGTCTTAATGGCCCTGTTGTCCAATCAATTGCCGGCCCAGGAAAAAAGAGAAGAAAAGAAGCCGCACCGCTCGCCGCTGCTGTCGGTCTGCTTTTCGGCGGTCTTTCCCGGGGGCGGGCAGTTGTACACCCAAAAATATTTCAGGGCCGCAGCCTTCGCCGGTGGCCTGGGATACCTGGGCTACTGTTATAACCGGGAGGACCAGGCCGCCATTGGCAACCCCGACCAGGACGATTACAATTACCACAATGAGCGGCGGCGCACCTACAAATGGTGGTTCATAGGCGCTTGGACCATGTCGCTGGCCGACGCCTACGTGGATGCCCATATGTTCAAGTTCGACCAGCACAGCGAGCCGGAGCTGTCATTGCAGGTGACGCCGGGATCGGTGGCCCTGGTAAAGAGATTTTAAATAATTACGAGATTCTTCGGGTAGCTGGGCAAGGTTGCCAGGCTCAGAATGACTTGAATTTGTATGGTATCGTTGCAGCCCAGTATTATAGTCAGCAATTCATTTTGGAATAGATATGAACAAAGAATTCAAAAAGATAATCTGGCCGATCGTATTCATCGCTCTGCTGGTGATACTGTCGTCGTTCCTGCTTTACGGGCTGGCCCGGATGGAGGGCAAGGATATCACCCTGCTGAAGAGCCTGTACATGGTGGCCATCACCATCTCCACCATCGGCTACGAGGACATGATCGGCACCCAGGGCAGCCGCCTGCTGACCATGGTCAACATCGCCCTGATCTTCATCTACATGATCGGGGTGGCCTATGCCGTCTCCAACTTCACCGCCTTCCTGATAGAGGGCCGGCTGAACAAATTCTTCCAACTGAGAAAATTACATAAGAGGATAAAGAGAATGGACAAGCACTACATCATCTGCGGGGCCAAGGATATCGGCATCTACGTGGCCCGGGAGCTCAAGGAGACCAAGCGGTCCTTCGTGGTAATTGATGAAAATGCCCATGTGCTGGACGCCATCCGCAAGGAGATCTCCGATGTGGTGGCGGTGGAGGGCGATCCCACCGACGACAACGTTCTGCTGGAGGCCGGGATCAAAAAGGCCCAGGCCCTGATCGCGGCATTGGAGAGCGACAAGGAGAACCTCTATCTGGTGGTGGCGGCCAAGGACCTGAACAACGACATCAAGATCGCCTCGCGCTTCAACAATCCCGCCACCCGGCACAAGTTCGTCAATGCCGGGGCCTCGTATCTGGTCTCACCCAACATGATCGGCGGGATGCGGATCGCCTCGGAGCTGGTGCGCCCGGTCACCGTCTCGTTCCTGGACACCATGCTGAGAAGCAAGAAACACGACGCCATGCGGGTGGAGGAATTTCAGGTGCCAAAAAATTCCGGCTTCATAGGCCGGACGCTGCTGGACGTTCACAAGGAGACCGGGGTGCTGGTGATCTCGGCCAAGCGTCCGGACAGCGATGATTATGATTATAACCCGGATCCCATGATGAAAATCACCTCTGAAATGACCCTGATCTTCATTACCACGCCGGATAAGAGGATCGTGCTGGAAAAGAAACTGGCAGGTTAGTTAAAAGCCCAAAAAAATTCCATATTTTTGCCCCCATTTTGGGGGCTTTTTTGTTGCTTTTTTTGACTCAAACCTAACTAAGTAAAAAAATATAAAATATTTTCATTTTTTACTTGACAATGGGGCAAAATATATATAAAATGGTTCGAAGTGGGACAAAGTGGGGCATAGTGGATAAGGGTGGAATTTGATCCCAGTTATCCATATTTTCAATAACTTACGGATAAAGCCCTGCTGTCTATTAAAACCGTTTCGACAAAAGCGGTTTTGGGAGGTGCTATCATGACCATTTTCGGGGGAACCTACCATCACAATCTCGATGCCAAGGGCCGTCTCAATGTCCCGGCCCAGCTTCGAAAGATGATCTCCGTTCAGGCCAACAACCAGTTGTGGATCACCCGCGGCCTCAAGGACGGCTGCCTGTTCGTCTATCCCAACGACAACTGGCTGAAAAAGATGGAGGAACTGAACGCCATGCCCCGCACCGAGGAGAACCGCAACGCCATCAGGATCTTCTCGGCCGAGAGTTTTCCGGTGGAGATCGACACTCAGGGCCGGATCATCATTCCCGCCCAGTTCCAGAAGCAGGCCAATCTTATCAAGGAAGTGGTCATCGCCGGCGTGATGGACAAGATCGAGCTTTGGAATCCGGGGGCCTACGATAAATTCCTCAGCGACAACAGTGACAACTACCAGGAACTGGTCAAGCAGCTATAATCCAATCATCACCTATAGGGAGATAAAAAAGATGAGGATACAGGTTTTACCGGCCGGACAGAATGCCACCAAACTGGAGGTCAACGGAATGATAAACCTCCAGGGTTTTTTCCAGATCGAGGAGGCGATCCTGAAGGTGATCAAGCGGAACTGCTTCAGGGTGGAGATGGACATGTCGCAGGTAAAACACATGGATTACCGGGGGGTGGAGATCCTATTGAAACGGGCCGAAAGGCTCCGCAGCTACGGGGGAGACCTGATCCTGAGCGGGCTGTCACCCTATCTGGTCAACATCCTCAGGATGGCCGGGGCGGCCGAATCCTTCGAGATCCTGGACAACGACGCCTCGGCCCAGGGCGACCTTTTCAAGCGCCAGGAGAATCCGGAGCATGAGAATCCGCCGCTGTCGGCAGTGGCGTGATCCTAAGACCGTAAGCCATGACCCAGCCGTTCTTACATCGGCCGGTTCTTTTAAACCAAAGCCTGGAATACCTCAACATCAAGCCCGGCAAGAATTATTTGGACGGCACGCTTGGCGGGGGCGGGCACAGCAAGATGATCCTGGAGAAAAGTTCCCCCGACGGCAAACTGGTCGGTATGGACCGTGATGCAGCGGCCCTGATGGCGGCCCGGGAAAATCTGAAAATATACGGCGACCGGGTCCTGTTCTTTGAGAGGAATTTTTCGGAGATGGCGGAGATCAAGGCGGATATTTTATTCGACATCCACGGGGTGCTGCTGGACCTGGGGGTATCCTCTCCCCAGATCGACCGGCAGGAGCGGGGGTTCTCCTTCCAGGCCGACGGTCCGCTGGACATGCGGATGGGAACCTCCCCCCTGACAGCCGAGCGGGTCATAAACGAGTATCAACCCTCGGAACTGAAAAGGATATTCTGGGAATATGGCCAGGAGAAATTCTCCGGCAGGATCGCCCGGGCGATTGTCAAAGCCAGGGAGATATCCGTGATAACAACCACCGGACAGCTGGCTGAAATCATCAGGAGCACTAGGCCTGAGATGCCGACCAAGACGCTTTCCCGCATATTTCAGGCAGTCAGAATAGAGGTCAACGACGAACTGGGTTCTTTAAAAAACGGCCTGCAGGCGGCGGTCGATATCATGGCGCCAGGCGGAAGGCTGGTGGTGCTGACCTATCATTCGCTGGAGGACGGAATGACCAAGCAGTTCTTCCGGGAGCAGGCCGATCCCTGCACCTGCCCCAAAGGGCTGCCCTACTGCGCCTGCGGCAGGAAAACAACAATCAAAATGCTGAACCGTAAACCGGTGGTGCCGGATGATGATGAGGTCCGGCAAAACCCCAGGTCCCGGAGCGCCCATTTAAGAGCGGCGGAAAAATTATGAACCGATATCTACATAAAGGCGAGTACCGGCCCAGCCGGAACCGTACCGGCTGGCTGATAGCGGCCATCTCACTGGCCTTCTTTGCCGTGCTGTTCTGCTATGTATGGCAGAAGATATACCTGGCCCGGCAGGTGGCGGCCATAGAATATTATCAGGAGGCCAACCGCCGGATCTCCGACCGGTTGAAGATGCTGGCGGTGGAGAAACAGCAATTGTCGTTCCGGGGCAGGATAGAGCAGGTGGCCATCGGCAGTTTGGGGATGGCCTACCCCGAGAAGGACCAGATGGTGGCCATGATCCAGCCGCCCCGGGGCAGGAGCACTGCCGGCTGGTCCTCCGATCTGGCCGGGATCTTCCGGCCGGCATCAACCGCCTGGGGGCAGCAATGAACCGGGGCCGGCTTACCATATTGGCGTTAGCCGGCCTGGTTATATGGTCCGTCATGTTTGGCCGTTTGGTCTGGCTGCAGGCAGTCAGGGGCGGCCATTATAAATATCTGGCCCAGAAACAGCACCAGCAGAGGATAGGGATCCTGCCGGAGCGGGGAAGAATCTTCGATCGCTGCGGCCGGCCATTGGCGCTTTCATGCGATGGCCGGCGTTCCTATCCTTACGGCACCATGGGGGCCCAGCTGCTGGGGTTTGTGGGCGACGACGGACGGGGCCTGGAGGGCATGGAGCTGCTGTACGATGACCTATTGAGGGGACAGAGCGGCTGGGCCATCCGGCAGCGCGATGCCAACGGAAAGACCCACGCCACCCTGGAATATGCCTCATCGCCCGCCAAGGCGGGACACAACGTTTTCCTGACCATCGACGCCGAATACCAGGCCATCGCCGACCAGGAGCTGGACCGGGGGGCCAAGTCGGCCCGGGCCGCATCGGGAGCGGTGGTGATCTCCGATCCCGGCAGCGGCGAGATCCTGGCCATGGCCAGCTATCCACCGTTCGATCCCAACCGTTTCAAAAGCTTCAGCCGGGAATCGTATATCAACCGGGGGGTGCTGGAGCAGTTCGAACCGGGTTCCACCTTCAAGATCATCACCATGGCGGCCGCGGTGGAGGAGGGGGTGACCGCCCCGGATGATATCATCGACGGGGAGAAGGGGGTCTTCAGCATCGGCGGCTACCGGATCGGCGAGGCCGAGAACCACAAGTACGGCCCGATAACCGCCGCCGAGGCCATAGCCCATTCCAGCAACATCTGTATGGTCAAGGTAGGCCAGGAGCTGGGCAAGGAGAAGCTTTACCAGTACGCCCGGTCCTTCGGCTTCGGGTGTAAATCAGGCGTAGAATTCCCCGGAGAGACCGAGGGGGTGATGGATAAGCCGAATAAATGGTCGGTGATCCAGGGGGCCAATATCAGCTTCGGACAGGGGATCTCGGTCAACGCCATCCAGCTGACGGCGGCTTATTCGGCCATCGCCAACGGGGGATACCTGGTGAAACCCCGCCTGCTCAGGGGGTACGGTGAGAACAGCCAGGAGGTGCCGGGATCACAGCCAGCCGATACCCTTCGCCGGGTGATATCGCGGGAGACCTCCCAAAAACTGGTGGCCATGCTGGAGCAATGCGTGGAGCAGGGCACCGGACAGCCGGCGGCCATCAGCGGATGGAAGATAGCCGGCAAGACCGGCACCGCCCAGAAGAAGGCCGAGGGCCGCAGGGGGTATGACCGGGAGAAATACATCGCCTCGTTCATCGGCTTTGTTCCGGCCGAATCGCCCCGGCTGGTGGTGACGGTGATAATCAACGAGCCGCACGGCAAGGTATACGGCGGCCAGGTGGCGGCGCCCATCTGCCGCAATATAATGAAAAGGATCATCAGCCTGCCCGGCGGGTTCGCCCAGGACCTGATGGCCGGCAATTCCGTGATAAGCACCAAAATATGATGAAAATAAAGGATATCATAAAATCCTGCCCCGACCAGATTATCTCCTGTTCATCATCGCCGGAGGAAATGGAGATAACCGGGATGCAGTACGATTCCCGGAAGATAGAGAAGGGCGACCTGTTCTTTGCCATTTCCGGTTACCAATCCGACGGCAATAAATTCGCCGGGCAGGCCGTTGCCCGGGGAGCCGGCCTGATCGTCAGCGAGAGTAACAAGATATCGGACGATATTCCCTGGATCAAAGTGGCCAGCTGCCGCCGGGCCATGGCCCTGATGGCGGCAGCCTTTCTGGGCCGGCCGGCTGACCGGCTGGACATGATCGCCCTGACCGGCACCGCCGGAAAGACCACCACCACCTATATGCTGCGGTCCATCATGGAATCAGCCGGGAAAAAAACCGGTCTGATAGGCACCATCAACTACTGGATATTGGATCAGAAATTCCCGGCTCCCAATACCACCCCGGAATCGCTGGACCTCCAGAATCTGCTTTCCAGAATGGTTCTGGCCGGGGTCGATACCGTCATCATGGAAGCCTCGTCGCACGGCATAGAACTGGACCGGGTGGCCGGCATAAATTTTTCCACTGCGGTGTTCACCAATTTTTCCCAGGATCACCTGGATTTTCACGGGAACATGGAAAGCTATTTGAGATCGAAGTTGAAGCTGTTCCAAAGCCTGTGGGGCGGGGCCACGGCGGTGATCAACCTGGATGATCCGGCAGCACCCAGGGTCAGGGAAGCGATCAAGGCGAAATCCCTTAATTTTGGAATAGATAATCCGGCTGATATCACGGCCGATAATATTATCAGTGCACCACAGGGATCAAGTTTCAGACTGAAAACAGGCGACCAAGCAATAGGGATAAAATTGGCAATAGCCGGCCGGCACAATATTTATAACGCTTTAGCGGCCTCGGCGGCAGCACTATCCCGCGGCATAGCTCTCGAAGACATCAAAACAGGCTTGGAGAAGATCAGCAGCGTGGCCGGAAGGTTCGAGCCGGTAAATATAGGCCAGGATTTTTCGGTGATAGTCGATTATGCTCATACTCCGGAAGAACTGGAAAGGCTTTTATCTGCGGTCAGGGAATTAAAACCAAACAGGATAATAACCGTATTCGGGTGCGGGGGAGACCGGGACCGGAGCAAACGCCCCATGATGGGCCGGGCGGTGGCCCAGAATTCCGATATGGTGGTGGTCACTTCGGACAATCCCCGGACCGAGGATCCGGACCGGATCATCAGCGATATCCTGCCAGGGCTTGACGGCAGGGAGTATGTATTGTTACCCGACCGCAAAACGGCCATATACAAATCCATTGAACTGGCCCAAAAAGGCGACATGGTGGTGATAGCCGGCAAGGGCCATGAGGATTATCAAATATTGGGAACGGTTAAGGTTCATTTTGACGACCGGGAGATAGCCGGAGAGGCTTTGAAGCGGAGACTGGGAAGGTGATGGAAAGCATGAGCCTGTCCGAGGCGGCCCGGGCGGTGGGCGGGGAGCTTTCCGACCGGGATGGCCTGATCGGAGGGATCAGCATCGATTCCCGCACCATAAAATCGGGAGAATTATTCATAGCCATAAAAGGCCCGAATTTTGACGGGCATGAATTTATCTCACAGGCAATCAACAAAGGCGCTTCAGGGGTAATCATATCAGGCAATATTAGCGGGAAAACAGCCGCCGCAGGTTTCATCAAAGTATCAGACACCCTCCGGGCGCTGAAGGAGCTGGCGTATTATCATCGAAAAAAATTCAATTCCAAAATGATCGGCATCACCGGGACCAACGGCAAGACCACGGTCAAAGAAATGACGGCGGCCATACTTTCCGCCAGATATAATGTTTTCAAGAATTACGGGAATCTTAACAACCAGTATGGCATACCTCTGTCCCTGTTCAAGCTCAGCGGAGAACATCAAATAGGGGTGATGGAGCTGGGAATGAGCGCCCTGGGCGAGATAGCCGATCTCTGTCGCTTGGTGGGCCCGGAGATAGGAATTGTAACCAATGTAGGGGAAGGGCATACCCAGTACTTAAAAGATATACGAACCGTTGGTAATGCCAAGGGCGAGCTGCTGGAAGCGCTTCCGGATGACGGACTGGCGGTGATCAACGGCGACGATGTAAATGTGATGGCCCAGATCGGAAGGACCAGGGCAAAAAGCATAAAATTCGGCACGAACGATGAGTGTCACTATAAAGCCGAGCAGATAAGCTACAGCCAGGAGGGTACGTCCTTCAAAGTGAAAGGACAGCAGTTCATGATAAAGCACTTGGGGCTTCACAATGTTTACAACAGTTTGGCGGCAATTGCTGCCGGTGATGCCCTGGGAGTGGATATAGAAGTTGCTGCCGAAAAACTAGCCGGGCTGGAACCGACCCCCATGCGCCTGGAAATAATAAAGACCGGAAAATTCACCATAATCAACGATGCCTATAATGCCAATCCGCCATCAATGAGAGCAGCGATCAAAGTACTGGGGTCATTGAATGCTTCCCGGAGGAAAGTGGCCATATTGGGGGACATGCTGGAATTGGGGGATATCGAAAAACTCAGACACCATGACATCGGTGCTTTTGCGGCGGAGCATGCCGACCTGGTGGTGGCAGTGGGTCCGCTGGGGAGCCACATCCACCAGGGAGCCTCCAGCCTTAAGAAGAACAGCCGCCATTATCAGGATAACGCTTCTTTGATAGCCGAACTGGATGCCATCTTGAAAAAGGGCGACCTGGTCCTGGTGAAGGCCTCCCGGAGCAGGCATTTCGAGGAGATCGTCAACGCCATAAAAGGATTATCATAGATGCTGTATCTGCTGTTATATCCGCTGGCCGACAAGATCCATTTCTTCAATCTATTCCGTTACATCACTTTCCGCTCGGCCTATGCCCTGGTGACGGCGCTGCTGATATCCTTTCTGATCGGGCCTTACATGATAAGGCGGCTGAAAAAACTGGGGATCGGCGACACCGGCCGGGAGGACGCCCCGGACCACCATAAAAAAAAGGCCGGGACCCCCACCATGGGCGGGCTGATAATCCTGGCGGCCATCATGATACCGGTGCTGCTGTGGGCCGACCTGGGCAACCGGTACATCCAGATAGCTTCGCTGGCCACCCTGTGCCTGGCCGCCATCGGCTTCAGCGACGATTATCTCAAGGTGATCAAGAAGCAGCCCAAAGGCCTGGTGGGTAGAAAGAAACTGGCCGGGCAGATCGTACTGTCGGTGATAATAGGGACCATCCTGGTCCTTTACCCCTTGAATCCGGAGTTTGCCACCAAGACCAATTTTCTGTTCTTCAAGAACATCTTCCTAAACCTGGCCTGGTGGATGTTCATTCCCTTCGTGGTGATCGTCATCGTGGGAACATCCAATGCGGTCAACCTGACCGACGGGCTGGACGGCCTGGCCATCGGGGTGGTGCTGTTCGCCGCGGCGGCCTATGCCGTGATGTGCTATTTTGCCGGGAACTACAAGCTGGCCGGATATCTCAACATCATCTTCATGAAGGGCTCGGGTGAGCTGACCGTATTCTGCTCGGCCATCGTCGGAGCCTCGCTGGGCTTTCTGTGGTACAACGCCCACCCGGCCGAGATCATGATGGGCGACACCGGCTCGCTGGCCCTGGGCGGGGCCATCGGCACCACCGCCGTGCTGATCAAGCAGGAGATACTGCTGCTGATCGTGGGCGGGGTGTTCGTGATGGAGGCCCTGTCGGTGATCCTGCAGGTGGCCTCCTTCAAGCTGACCGGCAGGCGGATATTCAAAATGGCCCCCATTCACCACCATTTCACCCTTAAGGGATGGAGCGAGGAGAAGATAGTCACCCGCTTCTGGATCATCGCCCTGATCTGCGCCCTGGTGGCTTTGAGCACTCTTAAGATCAGGTAGTGTAATGAAACTCGATCTGGCAAATAATAAAGTATCGGTGATTGGCCTGGCCCGCAGCGGGATGGCGGCGGTGAGGCTCCTGAAGGCCGCCGGGGCAGAGACATTCGTCTCCGATCATAAGGACCTGGACCCCGAAGAGACAAGGGAACTGGATGGTATGGGCGTGCCTTACGAAAAGGGCGGGCATACCGAAAAACTGCTGGACAGTACGATGATAGTGGTGAGCCCGGGGGTCCGGATCGATATCCCGATGCTGCAAAAGGCCGCCGAAAGGGGCATCGAAGTGATCGGCGAGGCGGAACTGGCCTACCGGGCGGCCCAGGCCAGGATCATCGCGGTCACCGGGACCAACGGCAAGTCCACCACCGTTTCCATGATCGGCAGCATCCTGAAGGAAGCCAAGCGGGAGGTGCATATCGGCGGGAACCTGGCCCCGGGAAGGCCCCTGTGCCAGCTGGCCATGGAAGCCGGGCCCGATGCCATCATAGTGGCCGAGATCAGCACCTTTCAGATCGAGACCATCAAGACCTTCAAACCCTTCATCGGAGTGGTGACCAATATCTCGCCGGACCACCTGGACCGGCATCCCGATTTCGACAGTTATGCCCGGCTCAAAGGGGAGCTGTTAAAGAACCAAAACGATAAGGATTATTCGGTGCTGAACCTGGACGATGCCGATGTTCAGAAATATTGCAGCGGATACCTGGGAAGACGGCTGGGTTTCAGCCTGACAAAAAAAGCGGAGAACGGGGCCTGGCGGGACGGGAGCAGCATCAACATATCGAGCGAGGGACGAAGTGCAAAAATCATGGATAGCGCGGAGCTAAAGGTTCCGGGTAAGCATAACATCGCCAATGCCCTGGCGGCGATTGCCACGACATCGGTGCTCGGCGTTTCTGCGCCGGATATGGCGTCCGGATTGGTTTCATTCAAAGGCGTGCCGCACCGCCTGGAGGAGGTGGCCATGATCAATGGCATCAGGTATATAAATAATTCCATGTGCACCAATAATGAGGCCGGCATCAACTCTTTGCGGGCCTTTGATGCCCCCCTGGTGGTGATAGCCGGCGGCAAGGAGAAACGGACCGACCTCTCCGGGTTTGTGGCCGAAATTTCCCGGCGGGCCCGGGCAGCGGTGCTGATCGGCGAGGCCCGGGAGAGGCTCAAGGCCGAGCTGGAAAGCAGGGGGTTCGGCAATACAATGCTGGCCGACGGCATGGCCCAGGCCGTTCGGATGGCCTCCCAGCAGGCCCGGCCCGGAGACGTGGTGATATTGGCCCCGGGCTGCGCCAGCTTCGATATGTTCAGGGATTTTGAGGACCGGGGGGAACAGTTCCGGCAAGCGGTACACGATCTGGAGAAGCAATGAGCAACAGAAGCGGAGAGATGGACCATTATCTGCTGGTGGCGGTGCTGGTGCTGACCGGATTCGGGCTGATCATGAGCTTCAGTGCCGGGGGCTTCATGTCCGGCAGTTCGGCCAAGTTCTCCAACGACAGCCTGTTCTTTTTCAAACGGGAGCTGATCCGGGTGGTGCTGGCAATGGTCCTTTTCCTGATAGCCTTCAATATCAATTACAGAAAATTAAGGAGCCTGGTGGTCCCCTTCTTCGGATTCATGCTGGGAGTGATGCTGGTCACCCTGCTTCTGGCCAAGACTGTCCGGGGCTCCCGCAGCTGGATAATGGGGGTCCAACCGGTGGAGCTGGCCCGGATCGCATTGGTGCTGTTCCTGGCGGACCTGATCGACAAAAGGGGTGATCAATTCAAGCAATTCAAGGCGGGATACATTCCGGGGGTATCGGCGGTGGCCCTGCTGGCGGTGATCATTGCCCTGCAGCCGGATTTCGGCAGCGCCATGGCCCTGTCGATCCTGGGTTATACCATGCTGTTCCTGGGAGGAGCCAATCTGCTGGCCTGGACCGGCGGGCTGGGTCTGGCATCAGTTGCTTTTATAACCGCAGCGCTGACCCAAAAGCACGTTCTGGGGAGATTGACCGGATTCTGGTGGGGACTGACCAGGCCCGAGGAGCTGTCGTCGCTGATCGAATCCTCCGCCGGGCATGTCAAGAACACCCTGATCCAGGCCCATCAATCCATCCTGGGCATCGGCTCCGGCGGAATGTTCGGGGTGGGCCTGGGGCAGAGCCGTCAGAAGTTCCTGTTCGTCAGCGAGGCCCATACCGACTTCATCTTCTCCATCATCGGGGAGGAGGGCGGGCTGCTGTTCGCCGGGATCATCATGCTGGTCTTTCTGGTCATCCTGTGGCAAGGCATAAAACTATCTCTGCAGCTGAGCGACCGTTTCGAATCCCTGACGGTGCTGGGTTTGAGCTGCGGGATATTCATATACGCCGCCATCAACATCAGCGTGGCTCTGGGGATCTTCCCCATCACCGGCCTGCCCCTGCCCTTTTTAAGCTACGGGGGATCGGCCCTGCTGGCCAATGCGGCCTCGGTAGGCCTGATGTTGAACATCTCAAAGCACCGGGGGGAGAAGTCCGGACAAACCTTTATCAGGAAGAACAATGGAGTTAGCGATAGCCGGTGGAGGGACGGGAGGTCATCTCTATCCTGGTCTGGCCGTAGCCGCCGCCGTTAGGGAGATCGATCCCGAAATAAAGATCACATTCTACGGCACCAGGCGGGGCATAGAATCACGGGTGCTGCCGGGAACCGGCTATGAGATCAAATATATTTCGGCCAAAGGTTTTTTAGGAAAAAGCAAAGCAGAAAAAATATTTTTCCCGCTCTGGTTGGCAATCGGCACATCCCAATCGCTCTTTCATATGATCAGGGAACGGCCGGATGTGGTGCTGGGCACCGGAGGCTACGTTTCGGTCCCTCCGGTGATGGCAGCCTGGATATTAAGAATTCCCATTGTCCTGCTGGCTTTGGATGTGTTGCCCAGCAAGGCGGTAAGGTTTCTGGCCCGTTTCGCCGAAGAGATATACGGTGGATTTCCGGAATGCTCAAGTTATCTCGATAAAAGTTCCCGGGTGATATTCACCGGAAACCCCATCCGACCGGAGATCGGCAACATCCCCCGGGAAAAGGGGATCGAGAGATTCGACTTAGACGGAAATAAAAAGACCATCCTGATATTCGGCGGGAGCCAGGGAGCCCACAGCATCAATGTTTCGATGTTGGAAGCATTGAAGATGCTCGATCAAACCGGAAAGCCAAAAGACATCCAAGTAATATTCCAGACCGGAAAAAAGGACCAGGAACAGATCTCGGAAACCGTCAAACAATTTTCGGCAAAGATGAAGGTCCTGGCCTATATCGACGAAATGCCATACGCCCTGGCGGCCGCCGACCTGGTGATCAGCCGCTCCGGGGCCGGGGTCTCGGAGACGCTGGCCTGCGGCCTGCCCTCGATACTGATACCATATCCTTACGCCGCCAGCAACCACCAGGAATACAATGCCCGGAGTTTGGAACGGGCCGGTGCGGCAGTAATGGTGCTGGACAAGGATCTGACCGGGAAAATACTAGCGGATTGCATCACCGGGATCTTGTTCAGCCGGGAAAGATATGACAAGATGACCATCGCCTCCAGGTCCTTGGCCAGGCGGGATGCGGCCGGAACCATCGCGGAAAATATAATAAAAATGGCGGGGAAATAATGTTCGGAAAGATCAAAAAGATACATTTCGTAGGCATCGGCGGAATAGGCATGAGCGGGATCGCCGAAGTTCTGTTAAATCTGGGGTACACTGTCTCCGGCTCCGACCTCAAATTTTCCGAGGTGACCGAACACCTGCAACAGTTGGGGGCTGTCATCATCGAGGGACACCGGGCCGAAAATATAGGACAGGCCGAAGTGGTGGTCACTTCATCGGCGGTTCACGATGATAACCCCGAGATCAAGGCGGCTCATGAGAAAAAGATCCCGGTGATCCGCCGGGCCGAGATGCTGGCCGAACTGATGCGCCTCAAGATCGGCATCGGCATTGCCGGAACCCACGGCAAGACCTCCACCACCTCCATGATCGGCCAGGTGCTGACCCATGCCGGACTGGACCCCACCCTGGTGATCGGCGGGAAGGTCCGCTATCTGGGCAGCAACGCCAAGCTGGGCACCGGAGAATATCTGGTGGCTGAGGCCGATGAGTTCGACCGTTCCTTTTTGAAGCTGGCCCCGGTGATAGCCGTCATCACCACCATTGAGGCCGAGCATCTGGACTGTTACAAGGACCTGGACGAGATCAAGAATGCTTTTGTGGAATTCGCCAACAAAGTGCCGTTCTACGGAGCCATCATCGCCTGCCTGGACGAGCGGGGGGTGCAGGCCATCATGCCGCGGCTGGAGAAGAGGTGCATCACCTACGGCCTGTCATCGCAGGCCGAGCTGCAGGCCAGGGAAATTAAATTTGAAGGCATGAAAACCAGTTTTGAAGTGCACAATGGGAAGGGGCTTTTGGGCACCATCAACCTTAAGGTGCCCGGGGTCCATAATGTCAAGAACTCGCTGGCGACCATCGCGGTGGGACTGGATATGGAGATCCCTTTTGAAAAGATCGCCCAGGCACTGTCGGAGTTCAACGGGGTCTACCGCCGGTTCGAGATAAAAGGAGAAAAGAATGGGGCGCTGGTGATCGACGATTACGGTCATCATCCCACCGAGATAGAGGCCACCCTTAAAGCGGCCAAGGACGGCTTTTCCCGCCGGGTGGTGGCGGTATTCCAGCCGCACCTGTACAGCCGGACCAGGGACTTCCATGCCGAGTTCGGAGGGGCCTTTTTTCAGGCCGATGTGCTGGTCGTTACCGATGTCTACCCGGCCAGGGAAGCTCCGATCCCGGGGGTAAGCGGGGAACTGATCGCCAAAGCGGCCAGGGATAAAGGCCACCGCAATGTTCGGTACATTGCCGACAAAAAAAATATACCGGCCGAACTGGAGAAGATAGTTAAACCCAACGATATAGTGATCACCTTGGGCGCCGGAGATATCAACAAATACGGAGAGGCCTTTCTTAAAAAATGAAAATCGCATCCGACATATTAAAGCGTCTGGCGGTTAGCATCAAAGGGCAGTGCCGTTTCAACGAACCGATGTCCCGCCATACTTCCTTTAGAATAGGCGGCCCGGCCGATCTTTTGGTGATCCCGGCCGATGAGTCGGATCTGCAGAGCCTTCTGGCCGGTATATATAGGTCGAGAATTCCATATATGATCTTGGGAAACGGCACCAACCTGCTGGTGCTGGACGGCGGCATTCGCGGGGTGGTGATCAAAATGACCACCGGGTTCCGTCAAACAGAGCGAAAAGAAAAGATCCTTAAGGTCGGGGCCGGATTCCCCCTTCCCCGGCTGGTGGAAAGATCGGCCGAAATGGGGCTGGCCGGGCTGGAATGGGGAGTGGGCATCCCCGGCTCGCTGGGCGGGGCACTGGTGATGAACGCCGGGGCCTATGGCGGCCAGATGTCCGACATAGTCAAAAAGGTCTGGGGATTTACCCGAACCGGCGATAAGTTGACACTTAAGGCCGGGCAGATAAATTTCGGCTATCGTCATTCCGAATATCCAAAGGATTTCGTGATCACAGGGGCTGAGCTTGAGATGAGGCCGGGGAGAAAGAGCAGTATCAGGGGCGCCATGGAACAGTGGATGAGCAAAAGACAAAAAAACCAGCCGCTGAGCCTGCCTTCGGCCGGATGCATCTTCAAAAATCCAACGAATGATTCAGCCCGCCGGCTGATAGGAGTGGCCGGCCTTAAGGGGAAAAAGATAGGCGGGGCCAAGGTCTCCAGCAAACACGCCAATTTCATTGTCAACGACGGCGGAGCCAAAGCGGCCGATGTG
Organism: uncultured bacterium; assembly: GCA_937863685.1. Taxonomy (GTDB): domain Bacteria; phylum Edwardsbacteria; class AC1; order AC1; family EtOH8; genus UBA2226. The sequence goes on along the minus strand of CALMGM010000013.1, from coordinate 85,720 downwards.
CTCAGACTGGTAGCCCTGGTAAGAGAGAGAACCTACAGGGAGGTCGGCATCGAGCTGGTGCCCGAAGTAAAAACTGCGGGAGAGGCATGACCGCATATTTCGACAGAAAAAGCGCCGGGCGGATGCGCCAGAGGCGCCGGCAAAAGGGAAAGCTGAAAACGATATTGGTCCTGATCATCTTCTCGGCAATACTGGCAGTTGGATCCTATGGGTATAAACAAGGCATTAAAAGAGGGATATTTGACATAAAACAGGTCAATGTCAAAGGAAATCGAATGGCGGATACCGCCGGGATCACAGAAATAGCCGGAACCCTTAAGGACAGGGTCATCTGGAAAGCAGGATACCGGGAGACAGCAGCCAGGATCACTAAAAAATATCCGGCGGTAAAAAGGGCCGGGTTCAAGGTATGGCCCTGGGGGATAGTGGATATTGATATCACCGAAAGAAAACCTCTGGCTGAGTTGCAGCATGACTGCCATCTTGGGATTGATGCTGATGGGGCGGTATTCAGAACAACATTGATTCTGCCGGATAGCTGCCAAGACCGTCTTCCACGGCTGAAGACCGACGGAGCCGGCAAGGAGGGCGTCTGGCGGGCCCTGCGGCTGATAGAATCGGCCCCCTGGGTGGAGAACGACTGGCTGTTCGATCCCTCCGACGAGAACGACATAAGACTGTGGCTGCCGGGCGGCGTGGCGGTCCACTTCGGCAACGGCTCCTTTAAGAAGGAATGGCAGAAACTGGGGGAGGTGCTGGAGAATCTGAAGAATGAGAATCTTACCGCCGCCGAAATAGACCTGCGATTCAACGGGCAGGCCGTCATCAAAGGTCAGGCGCTGGTCCAGAGGCAAGCCAGCGGATTCCCCGGCAATTGAATTTTAAATATAAATCGTCAAGATCATCATAAAAGGAGGCCGGAAATGGCTAATACAATAGTGGGTCTGGATCTGGGCACCACCAAGATCGCCTGCATAATCGCCGAGGTCGACAGGGACCAGCTTAAGATCGTGGGAGTGGGCACCTGCTCCTCGGAGGAGGGACTGCGGAGAGGGGTGGTGGTCAATCTGGAGAAGACCGCCCGGTCTATCGAGAAGGCCGTTTCCGAGGCCGAGTTGATGGCCGGGGTCAAGATAAATTCGGTCTATGCCGGGATCGCCGGGGACCATATCCGCTCCATCAATTCGCGGGGGGTGATCGCGGTCTCCAGGGGGGGCAACGAGATATCCCAGGCCGACGTGGACCGGGTGATAGACGCCGCCCAGGCGGTGGCCATTCCCATGGACCGGGAGATCCTGCACGTGATCCCCCAGGGCTTCATCGTTGACGACCAGAAGGGCATCAAGGACCCCATCGGGATGGCCGGGGTGCGGCTGGAGGTGGAGGTCCATATAGTCACCGGGGCGGTGGCCTCGGCCGAGAACATCTACAAGAGCATCAAGCGGGCCGGTCTCAAGGTTGACGATCTGGTGCTGCAGCCGCTGGCCTCCAGCTATGCGGTACTGACCCCGGACGAGAAGTCCCTGGGAGTGGCGCTCCTGGATATCGGCGGAGGAACCACCGATATCGCCATGTTCTTCGAGGATTCCATCCGCCACACCGCGGTGATCGGGCTGGGCGGCAACAACCTGACCAGCGACATCGCCATCGGGCTTAGAACCCCCACCGAACAGGCCGAAAGTATCAAGAAAAAATACGGCTGCGCCACCCTTTCCCAGGTCAAGGATGACGAGATGATAGGGGTGTTCGGGGTGGCCGGGCGCGAGGAGCGGGAAGTGTCCCGCCAGGTGCTGGCCCAGATAATCGAGCCCCGGATGGAGGAGATCTTCAGCCTGGCCAGCCGGGAGATCAAACGCTCCGACTACGGCGAGATGTTGGGGGCCGGGGTGGTCTTGACCGGCGGGGCCGCCAAGCTGCCCGGGGCGGCCTCCCTGGCGGAGCAGGTGTTCAACCAGCCGGCCCGGGTGGGCGAACCCCGCGGGATCAGCGGGGTGGTGGACCTGATCAAGGACCCGATGTACGCCACCGGGGTGGGGCTGGTGTTGTACGGCTACGAGCGGAGGTTCAAAGGGGACTCTATAGACGAGAGCAACCCCTTCGAATCGATCCTGGGCAAGATGAAGGGCTGGTTCGGCGATCTTTTCAATGGTTGAAATATTAAAATCACATAAATCCGTTATCAGGGAAAACGAAAATCAGGAGGTCCGATCATGGCCGAACAGATAAAGCTGCTGGAACAGCAGATCGCCGAAGCGATCGCCGAGCCGTTGTACGGCATCATTCAGAACGAACCCAAGAAAACAAATAAAGGAGAAGAGAGTATGCTGGAATTCGAAGAGGATGTTATCAGCGAACGCTGCAACATCAAGGTGGTGGGAGTGGGGGGCGGCGGCGGGAATGCCGTCAACCGGATGGTGGAGGCCGGCCTTAACGGGGTGGAGTTCATCGCCGTCAACACCGACCTGCAGGTGCTGAGGAAATCGCTGGCCAACCAGAAGCTGCAGATAGGGCACAAGCTGACCCGCGGCCTGGGCTCGGGCGGCAATCCCGAGATCGGGCGCCGGGCCTTCGAGGAGGACAAGGCCCGGGTGGCCGAGATGATCTCGGGCAGCGACATGCTGTTCATCACCGCCGGGATGGGCGGCGGCACCGGCACCGGGGCCGCCCCGATGGTGGCCGATTTGGCCCGGGAGATGAATATCCTGACCGTGGCGGTGGTCACCAAACCGTTCGAGTGGGAGGGCCGCAAGAGGATCCTGCAATCCGAAGAAGGCATCCGCGATCTCAAGGAGCGGGTGGATACCCTGATCGTCATCCCCAACCAGCGGGTGCTTTCCGTAGTAGGCAAGCAGACCAAGCTGACCGAATCCTTCCGCATAATCGACGATGTGCTGCTCAAGGCCACCCGGGGCATCTCCGACCTGATCACCGTTCCCGGCCTGGTCAACGTGGACTTCGCCGATGTCCGCTCGGTGATGCTGGAGCGGGGCGATGCCCTGATGGGGGTGGGGATCGGCACCGGCGAGAACCGCTCCATCACAGCGGCCGAGGAGGCTATCGCCAACACCCTGCTGGAAGGGGTCTCCATCAAGGGGGCCAAGGCCATCCTGCTGAACATTTCGGCCAGCGACGAGCTGACCCTGACCGAGGTCAACGAGGTGGCGTCGGTGATCCGCAGCGCATCCGGCGAGGAGGCCAATCTGATCTTCGGCACGGTGATAGATCCCGAGGCCGGGGACAATATGACGGTGACGGTGATCGCCACCGGCCTGGGCGGCGGCGCCCCCAGGGTGGAAAAGGACATCCCGGACAACAACCGGATAGACTTCCCCCAGGCCTTCCGCAAGGAGAACCTGGCTCCGGGGACCTTCCAGCGCAAGGAACAGCGCTCCAACATTCAGACCATAGTCACCAAGGGGCAGGTCAGCGCGGTTAAGCAGGACGATCTGGAGATCCCCACCTACATGCGCCGCCTGATGGACTGATCCCGGTACCGGTCTGGCAGAAAACTGGATCTTATAAGCGAAGGCTGTCCGCTCTCTCTTCGGCGGATGGGCCCCGGCGCTGGGATCTCTCCTTTATTTGACTCCACACGACCCAACCCCTTCCCGCTTGCGGGAAGGGGTTTTTATTGATTGGCCTCACCATAATACCCCTCTCCAGATATATCTGGAGAGGGGTATTATCATTCCTGCAAAGGCAGGAACCCATGCATCAAACCATGCCCCGTATCGCAGGGGCGATTGGTCAATCGCCCAAATCCGCATTAGTGCCCCCATAACGTAGGGGAGGGTTTGAAATCCTCCCCTACATGCCTGCCATCAAAAGTTTTTATTTCCCCCAGGGCATTTAAAAATATTTTAAAATATTCGTCTGGGTCATTGACAAAAAAAGGCGATCTGTTTTAGTATGATATGATTAAAAGAACTATAATATCAACCCGAACAAAGATACGGTTTGGTCATGAAAACATCATATCTTTTTGTTCTTTTTATCCTGACTCCAGCCCTGGCCGTTGCCTCCTTTGAAGAGATCCAGACCGATGCCCGGCTCTATGGCCTGGCCGGGGCCGGGGTGGCGCTATCCGACATGACCGGCAGCGACCTAAGTAATCCGGCCCTTCCGGCCCTGGCGGGCGATCTCTCGGCCTCCAGCGGCAGTGCGATCCCCTTCGGGCTGAGGGACCTGACAGCCTTCTCCGGCGCCTATGCCCATCGTAAAGATAAAATGGGCGGGGGCGCAGTGCTTTCCACCATGGGCAATCGTCTTTACCGGGAGAATATTTTAAAAGGGGCATTCTCATACCGCCTGATAGAAAAGGCGGCGGTGGGTGCTTCCCTTAACTGCTACCAGTTAAATATCGAAAGATACGGTTCATCAGTCGGAGTGGGGCTGGATCTGGGAATACTGGGCAAACCAGTGGAATGGCTATTTCTGGGAATGAAGACTGCCAATGTGAACCGCCCGACCATCGGCCAAAATGGTGAGGAGCTTTCGCAAAGCCTTTCCCTGGGCGCGGCGGTGGAACCCTTGGATGAAATTACGCTTTCCGTCGAGCTTAATTGCCAGCGGGATTGGCCCAGCCAGGTGCGCATCGGGCAGGAATACCGCTATCGCAATCTTCTGGCCCTCCGGGCCGGATTCTGCGATCGGCCCAATGCCGCCAGCCTGGGCTTCGGGGTGATCTATAAAAATTTAAGGCTGGATTATGCCGTCAGGACCCACCCCGATCTGGGTCTGTCGCACTGCCTAAGCGTTGGCTATATCACCCAGAGGGTTTTTGCCGGGCATCAGGAAGTTGAAATCGAAGGCGCCCCAGCCGCCAAGGTCTTGCCAAAGGTGGATCCCAATACCGCTTCTTACGATGATCTTTGCCTGCTGCCGGGCATCGGTCCTCGGGCGGCGGCTGATATCATTGTTTTTCGCGACAGTATCGGAACGTTCAAATATCTCGATGAGTTAGCGAATGTCAGAGGAATCGGCCGGTCACTGCTGGGGAAAATAGCTCCCTTTGTGATCTTGGAATACAAACCCGATATCCCGCTGATCGTCAACATCAACCTGGCTTCAGCCGGGGAATTGGCGGACCTGCCGGGCATCGGCCCCAAGGCTGCGGCAGACATCATCGCCTACCGCCAGGATAACGGGCCGTTCCGCAATATTGAGGATGTCATGAATGTCAAGGGCATCGGGCGCAAGACCTACGAAGAGATAAAGAATCTTATCACTATCGGGCCATGAATAAATTCCTGACGGGCCTGGTGATACTGGCAGCAATCTCCTTAAATGCCGGCGCTCAGGAGATGCCCGACATTGAGGACGAGCAGACTTCCCAGGACCTCGCCGAGCAGCTGGTCTACTTCCAGGAGCACCCGGTCAATCTCAATCATGCCGGACTTGACCAGCTGATGACCCTTCCGGGGCTCACCCCCTACCAGGCCCTCCGTTTGGAAAAATATCTCAAAACCCACCCCGATTTTAGCGATCCCTACCTTCTTGTCCGGGATTCTGTTCTGGACCCGTCGTCCTTAGAGGGATTGCTGCCCTACATCTGTATTGATCCCCATTTGCCCAAAGCCGGTCAAGAATTCATGATTGCCTCCCGGCTGCAGCGCCGCTGGCCGGATGCTGAAGGCATAGCCGACGGCGGTTTTGGCGGATCGCCGCTGGAAAGCCGGACCCGTATGCGGTTCCGGGCAGCGGAATGCTGGGAGCTGTTCGGTCAAATACAGCATGATGTGGGTGAGCCGTCCTGGAGGGATTATTTTTCCGGCAGCGTCTCCTGGACGGATGATGATAAAATTGCCATCCTGGGGGATTATCAACTGGATATCGGAGAAGGGCTGCTGTTCGGCGGCAGTTCTCCACGCATCTTTTCCAGCTATCCCGCCGGCTTGGCCGGACTGGGCGGGGCATCGGTAAGGCCGTATCATTCCTCCCAGGAATGCCGGGGCCTGAGGGGGCTTTGCATCAAGTACCCGCTAAATGATATGTTCAATATCGCCTGTTTTGTCTCCCGGCGAAAAATGGATGCCAAAATAGATACGGCGGGGCAAATAGCCAGCATTTATGACGAGGGATATCACCGCACAGCTGTGGAGCTGGATAGAAAGAACAATATCGCCGAGACCATCATCGGCGGGCGGGCGGGCATCAGCAATCGCCGGTCCTGCCAAGCAGGGATAACCGGCTATAGAAGAGGGTTTGACAGAGCGTCGATCCAAGGATTGTATAATGCCACGCTGGTAAGCCTTGACGCCAGAGCTGGGCCGGAGAACAGCCGGATATCGTTCGAACTGGCCGGGCCAGGCCGAGCGGTCGGCGGTTATAACGGAGAATACCGCTTCCTGTCCGGGAAATATTCCGGCATGATTCGCCTCTATGGTTACTGCCCGGAATTCAAGCCTCCCCGGTTCAATTCGGAAAATTATTACGGGGGAGATGACGAGAAAGGGATCACCTTGGCGGGCTGTTACGGAGCCTTCCGGGGGATCAACCTATCGGCCATCTGCAACCAATTCTATCCCTGGCGGCCGTTCACCTCTTCCTCCCAGGGATATCGGGGGCATCGTTATGAAGCCCGGCTGGATAAAAATATATCCGGCGGCCTGGGGGCCGAATTCCGGCTCAGGTCGCTGCAGAAGGAATCATTTGACAGCCGGCAATCCCTTGCCCCGCTGTATCAAACTTCAAATTTCAACATTAAAGCCGGGCTGCGGTGGCGGATAGGGAAAAGGTATGACCTGAACGGCAGGTATCAGACAGCCTTTTTCAGAGATTCACGCTATGATGGCCGGGAGCGTGGCGAGCTGATGGCACTGGCCCTGAAAGCCCAACTGATCAGCGGTATCACGATTTACGGCCAGACGGTATTCCATCACATCCGCAGTTACGAAGCCAGGCTTTACCTGACGGAGCCAGAATTGATGTCCGGCGGCAGTTTTCACGGCTACTGGGGATTGGGAAGCCGGGATGCTTTGTTATTGAGGTGCGCTTTGGGCGACATTGGTGCCGGATATCTGAAAATTGCCAGGCAGGTCAGGGACTACCAGGGCCAGATCGCTAAAAACACCGAATTGGGGATCGAGCTGGAAATTTTATTAAAATAGTGCAGATTTTATGTTATAATAGCGTGTTTAAATAAAAACCGAAAGGGGCGGTTTATGTCCGGGGACAGGGACGAGATAAAAATCAAAGAGCTTGAGTTAAAGAACACTGAAGCCAAACTGGGTCAGGATCATCAACAGCTGATCCCGTTGATAAAAGAGCTGGCCGAGATATGTATCCACTGGGGGAAGTTTCCCCGGGCCGAGCACCTGTACCGCAGGGTCTTGGAGATAAGGATACGGAATTTCGGCCCGGAGAGCCTGGAGGTGGCCTCCTCTTTCAACAACCTGGCGGTCCTCTTCAGCATTCAGGGGCGATATTACGAGGCTTTGCCCCTCTACGAGAAATCCCTGGCCCTAAATAAAAAACTGGCCGATCAGGACATTTTGGCCCAGGCCCGTCTGATAACCAACATCGGCACGGTGCATAAGATCCTAGGGCGGAACGGCCCGGCCGAGGAAAACCTGCTGAAGGCCCGGGAGATATTCCAAAACCGCTCCCCTGCCGATGATCCGATGCTGGCAAAAACGCTCATCAATCTGGCGGGGCTTTACCGCGACCAGAACCGGCTGTCCGAAGCCGAGGACCTTTGCAACCGGACCATCGAAATAGCCAATAAAGCCTACGGCCCCGAGCATCCACAAATAGCCTTATGTTACAATAACCTGGCCGAGGTTTACGCCGCCCAGGGAAGGAAGAACGAGGCCGAAGAGCTTTATATCAGGGCCATAGATTTCAAGGAAAAACTGCAGGGTGCGGAACATCCCGAGATATCGATATACCTGAACAACCTGGGCGATCTATACCGCGGCCAGCAAAAGTTCGTGGAGGCCGAGACCATTTACCACCGGGCGCTGGAGGTGGACGAGGGCTACCTGCCCCAGGAGAACCCCATCATGGCCGCCACCTACAAGAATCTGGCCACCCTCTGCTCGATCCAGGGAGACAACGGCAAGGCCGAATCTTATTATCTCCGGGCGATATCCATCTATGAGCGCACCCTGGGGCCGGACCATCCTGATGTGGCTGAACCGCTGCTGAGGCTGGCGGAATTACAGCACGGGCAGGGAAGGAACAGCGAGGCCGAGGCCCTCTGTCTAAGATCGATGGCCATCTGGCAGAAGGGATACGGGCCGAAGCACAGCAAGGTGGCGGATATCCTGAAGATGCTCTCCAAACTGTGTTTTGCCCAGGAGAAAATATCCGAGGGGGAGGCGTTTTTGAAACAGGTCTTTGAGATTAAAACAAACTAAAGCCAATAAAGGAGGTTCCCATGCACCGAGTCTTATTGCCGGCATTGGTCTCCCTGATTATTGTTTTGTCTCCACACAGCAAAGCATATTCACAAACTGCAGCGCCCGATAGCGTTTCTAGCCAGCAAACAGAAACAGGGACTTTAAATCCCGAACCTCCGGCACCCGTTACCGTAATAACCGACAGTATTGCCGTTATTAAAACTTCCGAACCCTCCCTGCGGATGGAGGGCTTCAGCCTGTATAATTTCGGGGCCGCATATTTCTATAGCAGACAAAAAATGACCGGATACGACTGGTGGGATGGGACCAGCTATACTTATACCTATACTACCACGATCCTGGCGTTAGGGGCCAGTTGGAATTATATGGTCTATAACGGGCTTTCCCTGGGTGGCAGTTTAGGGCTTATGAATCTGGGTTCATCTACCTCTGGCGGGAGCGGGACCTATTTTTCTTATTCCGGATATTCCAGCAGTTATTCCCTGACCTTGATCGGGCCGAGAATTGCCCAGTATTTTGGAAACAAGAACAGCAAGTTCATGCCCTTCGTGGCCGGTGAGATGGATATCATTACCAGTTCATCGGGGATGTACAGCAATAGCGAGGCGGTTTACAGAATCGGCGGGGGAACTTTGATAAAAATCCTTCCCAGCGTGGGCTTGTCCATAGGCCTGGATTACCTCAGGTATGAGGACCAGGAGGACGCGGTAAATATCATGGGCACCATGGGGCTGGTTTGCATGCCCTTCGAACTAAAAAAATAATAATTTGGGAGATATAATTGTGATAACGGTTCTGGCCACATTGTTCGTTCTGGGGATCATGGTTTTTGTCCACGAGCTGGGCCACTTCTACGTGGCCAAGAAGGTGGGCATCAGAGTATTGAAATTTTCGCTTGGCTTCGGTCCCAAGTTATTCGGATTCAAGAAAGGCGATACCCAGTACCTGATCTCTGTCCTTCCCCTGGGGGGGTATGTGAAATTGGACGGGGAGGATGCTTTTGAAGACCACTATGTGCCCAAGCCGGGCGATTACATGGCCGCCCCCTGGTGGGGCCGGGTGCTGATGGCCCTGGCCGGCCCGATGGCCAACCTGGTAACCGCTTTCTTGATCTTCATCCTGCTGGGACTGGTGGGGTTCAGCGCTCCGGATTACTCCACCGCCGTCGGCAGGGTGGAACAGGGAAGCCTGGCCCAGCAGATGGGAATAATCGAGGGCGACAGGATAATCTCGGTTGGCGGCAAGGATGTGCCGACTTGGCACAGCCTGTGGCAGGAGTTGCAGGCCGGCGGAACGGCCGACTCCCTGTCCGTGATCCTGGACAGGTCGGGGGAACGCCGGACCTATTATATACCCTCGGGCCAGAGATTAAAATTCTTGGAGAATATCGAACCGGCAGTGCCGGCCCAGTTGGGCGAGATCGTTCCCAGCATGCCGGCCTACCAGGCCGGGCTTAATGCCGGGGACATCATCCTGTCCATCGATGGTAATCCGGTAAGGACCTGGGATGGCATGAGGGAGAGCATAAATAAAAATGCCGGGCGGGAGACCAGGCTGCTGATCGAACGGGATTCCGACACCTTCAGTGTCCGGATCACCCCTATCGAGCAGGAATATCCGGGGCAGGGCCCGGTCGGCGTGATCGGGGTCTCGGCCCCGGTGTTCGGCAGTTATAAGTTGAAGCTGGGGCCATGGGCCTCCCTGGTCAACGCCACGATCAGCACCGGAAGCTTGGTGGCCCGCACCTATGGAGTGTTGTACAAGGCCGTGGTAAAACCGTCGTCGGCCAAACAGCTGGGCGGCATCCTGATGATCGGGCAAATGGCCGGCAGCACCGCCAAGAAGGGTTTCAGCGATCTGATGCTTCTGATAGCGCTGCTTTCCATCAGCCTGATGGTTTTGAACCTGCTTCCCCTGCCGGTGCTGGACGGCGGAGTGATATTCTTCAGCCTGTTGGAGGGAATAAGGAAAAAGCCCCTTCCGGTCAAGGTGCAGGTGGTCATCCAGCAGATCGGCATCACCCTGCTGGTGATGCTGATGCTGTTCACCATTCTCAACGACGGCATGAAGATATTCAGCCGCCAGTCGGCGGTCAGAAAGAACGCCCAGCAGATAGAGCAGGCTAAATAGCTTTCACACTTCAACCATGGGAGGCAACTATGGAGGTCAAGGGCACCTCGGTGCTGGCTACCAAGAATTTCGTCGGACACAAGTACGGCCCGGTGGCCCAAAAGGCCTGGCTGGAAAGTCTGCCGGGGGAATCCAAGAAAATATTCGACCAGGCCATACTGGCCAACAGCTGGTATCCCTTTCGGACCGGTTTTGTCGAGCCCACCAGAATGATCTGCGACAGATTTTTCGGCAGCAGCGAAATGGGGGCCAGGGAGATCGGACGCTACAGTTCCGAACAATCCCTCAAGGGGATCTACAAGGCTTTCGCCAGGGTGGCCTCGGTTAATTTCATAATGGATCGAACGGCCAATATCTTCAAGACCTATTACACACCGGGGAGGATGGAGGTGGTGTCCCAGGACCAGCATAATTTGGTATTTCATATCCTGGATATCGATGAATCGGACCTGCTGTTCGAACACCGGATCTGCGGCTGGATAAACGGAGCCCTGCTGATCTGCAACAACCGGGAACACGAGGTGAAGATAGCCCGGTCGGTGGCCAAGGGGGACCCTTTGACCGAGATCCTGGTTGCCCTGTAAAGGACTGTCCCCAAATAATTTATTGACTTTTATACGCCAAGATTGTTATAATAAAATTTCGCTTTATCAAAAAACATCAAAATTTCATATATCGGGAGGGACGTTTTGAAGAATTATAATGCGGACAAGATCCACAACATTGTATTGGCCGGCCACGGCGGTTGCGGCAAGACCACCTTGGCCGAAGCCATGGTCCATGCCTGCAATCCCACCGGCCGACTGGGGCGGGTGGACGACGGCAACTCCATCTTTGACTTTGACATCGACGAGACCACCCGCAAGATATCCATCTTCTCCGGGCTGGCGGCCTGCGAATATCTGGATCACAAGCTTAATGTGATAGATACTCCGGGCTATGCCGATTTCGCCGGCGAGGTCAAGGCCGGGATGAGAGTGGCCGACTGTGTCATAATCGTGGCCCAGGCGGTGGCCGGTATCGAGGTGGGCACCGACAAATGCTGGAAATATGCCGACGAGCTCAAACTCCCCCGGGCTATCGTTCTGACCCGGCTGCTCAAGGAGCATTCTGATTTTTACAAATCCCTGGAACAGGCCCGCGACATGTTCGGCCACCAGGCGGTGCCGCTGACCCTGCCCATCGGCGAACAGCTGAACCTGAAGGGGGTGGTCGATCTCACCGTCATGAAGGCCTTCATCGAAAGCGAAGGCAGATCCACTGCGGGCGAGATCCCGGCCGATATGGCAGCCAAGGCCAAGGAATACCGGGACAAGCTGGTGGAGGCGGTGGCCGAATCCGACGACAGCCTGATGGAAAAATTCCTGAACGGTGAAAGCCTGAGTGACCAGGAGGTATCCGACGGCCTGAAGAAAGCCATCAAAAAGGGCAGCCTGATACCGGTCTTCGCCGGGGACGGCTATCATCAGGTGGGGATCAACGCCATGATGAACTCCATAGCGGCCTTCTTTCCGACGGCCGCCGATACCGGGGAGGTAATTGCCAAGAAGGAAGGAAGCGACGAAGAGATCATCGTGAAATGCGATCCCGCCGGGGTCCCGGTGCTGTACATGTTCAAAACATTCATCGAGCCGCATGCCGGCAACCTGAATTATTTCAGGATATATTCCGGTTCGCTGGAGCCGGGGATAGAGCTTTATAACGTCTCCCGCAGCAAGTCGGAGAAATTCGGGCAGTTCTATTTTCCCAGCGGCAAGGACCGCATCGACGCTGCTAAGATCAACTGCGGCGACATCGGCATCGCGGTCAAACTGAAGGAATCTGGCACCGGCGACACCATCAGCACCAAGAACAACCAGATCATCCTGCCGGAGATCATCCTGCCCAAGCCTTCGATCTCGGTGGCGGTGGAGGCCAAGTCCAAGGATGACGAAGGTAAGATATCGATCGGGCTCTCCCGCCTCAACGAGGAGGACCCCACCTTCACCTACGGCTTCGTTCCCGAGATCCGGCAGACCCTGATCAACGGGCTGGGCGAGCTGCACCTGGACATCATGGTGGGGCGTTTGAAGAGGAAGTTCGGGGTGGAGGTCACCATCATCAAGCCGCGGATACCCTACCGGGAGACCATCTCCAAGAAGGTGGAGATCCAGGGCAAGCACAAGAAACAGTCGGGCGGGCACGGCCAGTACGGCGATGTCTGGCTGCGGCTGGAGCCGCTGCCCCGGGGCGGGGGCTTCGAGTTCGTGGACGAGGTGGTGGGCGGGGTGGTCCCCGGCAACTTCATCCCCTCGGTGGAGAAGGGCGTCAAGGCGGCCATGCTGGAAGGGGCGGTGGCCGGCTACCATATCGTGGATCTTAGGGCGGTCATCTATTTTGGCTCCTACCATCCGGTGGACTCCTCCGGCACCAGCTTCGAGATCGCCGGGTCCATGGCCCTCAAGAAGGGCGTGCTGGAAGCTTCTCCGGTCCTGCTGGAGCCCATCATGAAACTGGAGGTGGCCCTGCCCGAGGAATTTGCCGGCCAGGTGATGGGCGACCTCAACTCACGGCGGGGCCGCATCAGCGGGATGGATTCGGCCAAGGGCATGCAGGTGATCAAGGCCACCGTGCCTCAGGGCGAGATGTACAAATATTCCACCTCCCTGCGCTCCATGACCCAGGGCCGGGGCAGCTTCGAGATGGAATTCTCCCATTACGATCCGGTGCCTTTCGAGGCCACCCAGAAGATAATCGAAGAGGCCAAGAAGGAAAAGGAAGAGAAACAGAAATAATTCCATACAATCAAAAAACGGGGCGATAAGATCGCCTCGTTTTTTCTTGAAAGCCGGCCGGTTTTGCAGTAATATTCAATAAATCAGACAAAATACAAGTGGTCACAATTTGTGACTATCTAAAGCCAATAGCGATTAGTAATTTATGACCAAACCAAAAATAGCCATCATCTTCACCGGCGGTACCATCTCCATGAAGTCCAGCAAAAAGAGCGGGGGCGCGGTGCCGGCCTTCAAGGGTCGGGACATCCTCAAGCTGCTGCCGGTGATCAACAAGAATTTCAAGATTGAGGTCCATGACTTCGGGCAATATCCGGGGCCGCATATCACCCCGGATATGATGCTGAAGATATCCAGCATCGCCCAAAAATATCTGGCTAAGGCAGATATCAAAGGTGTGATCGTCACCCACGGCACCGACACCCTGGAGGAGACCGCCTACTTTCTTGATCTGATCATACAATCGCCCAAACCGGTGGTGGTAGTGGGAGCCATGAAGGACTGCACCGAGCTGGGCTGGGACGGCCCGGCCAACCTGATGGGCGCCGCCCGGACAGCGGTATCTCCGGATGCCCGCAACAAGGGGGTGCTGGTGTTCCTCAATAACACCATCAACTCGGCCGGGGAGGTTACCAAGACCAGCACCGATTCCTTCGAGACCTTTCGCAGCCCAGACCTGGGGCCCCTGGGCTGGGTGGACCAGGACCGGGTGCTGTTCTACCGCCAGCCGATGTACCGCGAGCACTATCCAGTCAGGAGAATAGAGCCCCGGGTGGACCTTTTTAAAATGGCCACGGGGATGGATTCCCGTCTTGTCAAATACTCGGTAGATTCCGGGGCCAGGGGGCTGGTGATCGAGGGCATGGGCCGGGGAAATATTCCGCCTGAGGTGGTTCCGGGGATAGAATACGCTATCGGTAAAAAGATCCCGGTCATCCTCTGCTCCCGCTGCATCGGGGGCAGGGTGCTGGGGACCTATGCCTATCCCGGCGGCGGGGCCCAACTGATCAAGAAAGGGGTCATCCTGGGCGGGCATCTCCCGGGGCAAAAAGCCCGGATCAAGCTGATGATATTGTTGGGAAAGGGAATGTCTCTCGGGCTTGTTAAAAGGTCATTCGAGGGCCAGGAATATGCCTGCTCTTGCTAGGATAAAAGTATGATTAAGGGAGTCGGACGCGATATAAAGGAGTGCCTCTATCGCTTATATCAAAATCGCGGGGAGGTCCTCACTATGGTAGAGCATTATAAAGTGGCGGTGAAAAATTTCGATGATTTGATAGCGATAGGTGAAAGATTTAAAGATGACCATATCCGGATACAAGCGTTGAATTCTAAAGCTTACCGCTTAATACTGATGGGAGATTACAGCAAAAGCCGCGAGGTTTTAGAATGCTCACGTGAATTGATCAAAGAGGAATACGACAAAAGTTATTCAGCATATAATCACCAATGCTTAGCCCAGGTATATAGAATGCAGGGATATTATCCCCGCGCCATAGAAGAAATTGATCAGGCTATAGAAACTTATCGAAAAGAAGGGGCCTTGAACAAGGAGGCTTCATGTTTAAGCACCAAGGGATTGATTTTATGGCGATCGGGGAATATTGATGATGCAAGAAAGGGGCTTTTGCAGGCATTGGAAATGGCCGTTCAAATAAATAACCAAAGTTTGATGGCAGGATGCTACAACAATTTGGGGTTGGTTTATAAGGATATGGAACAGTACGAGGCTGCTATCGACTGCTTCAATAAATCACAGGCGATCAGAGAGAAAATATGCGAGCTGAGCAATATTTCGTCCTCCATATTTAATTTAGGCATGGTCTATCTGGAGATCGGTCGGTTGGACGCGGGGGAAAAGTACACTTATAATGCCATGAAACTTTTCAAACGTTATGGTGACGGCGCTGGCGAAGCGATGGCAATGACAAATCTGGGGGAATTGTTTTATCATAAAGAGGAATACGGCAAAGCCTTGGAATATTTTGAAAGCAGTATTGTCCTAAAACAGAAATTAAATCTGAGAAGTTATTTTGCCAGCAGCTTGACAGGCATCATTAAAGCCTGCTTTCAGATGCGGCACAGCAAGGGGATGGTTGCAAAATGCATAGACCATATTACTCAGGTAATGGCGTTGGAAACGGCAAATGAACGACAAAAAGGCGAAGCGCAAGAGTTGTTAGAAAGATTAAAAAGAGAAAATGAGCAATCAATATAAAAAAATACAAAATGAAATACTGGATAGCCTAAAAACTATCGTCGGGCAAAAATTTATAATTACGCTGGAAGAAGACAAGGAACCATATTCCCACGACGAGACCCTACATCACAAATTCATGCCGGCGGTGGTGGTCAAGCCGGCCGATACCGCCGAGGTATCGGCCATAATTAAATTAGCTAATGCCGAAAAGATCCCAATTACCCCCCGGGGGGCCGGCACCGGGCTGTCCGGGGGCGCTCTGCCGGTGTGCGGTGGCATCCTGCTGTCATTGGAGAGATTTGACAAGATCCTGGAGATAGACGAAGAGAACCTGATGGTGGTCACCCAGCCGGCGGTTATCACCGGACAATTGCAGAAAGAGGTCGAGGACAAAGGGTTGTTCTACCCGCCGGACCCGGCCAGTTTGGATTCCTGCTCCATCGGGGGCAACATCGCCGAGAACGCCGGCGGCCCCAGGGCCTTCAAGTACGGGGTCACCCGGCATTACCTGTGCGGGCTGGAGGCGGTCTGGCCCAACGGCCAGGTCTCGCGGCTGGGGGGCAAGACCATCAAGAACGTCTCGGGCTACGACCTGATGCACCTGATCTGCGGGTCGGAAGGCACCCTGGCGGTGATCACCGAGATCACCCTCCGCCTGCTGCCCAAACCGCCGCTGGCGGTGGACCTGATGATCCCCTTCTCCTCGATAGATGACGCCGTACGGGCCTGCACCGCGGTGATCAAGGGCCGGATCATCCCGGCCACCATGGAGTTCATGGAGCAGAAGGCAGTGATGGCTGCCGAGAGATTTTTGGAAAAGCGGGCGCCGTTCCGGGAGGCCGAGGCCCATCTGCTGGTGCAGCTGGACGGCGACGATCGCGCCGCACTGACCGCCGATTACGAAAAGATAGGCCGGATCGTCTCGGACTTCGGGGCGCTGGACGTGCTGGTGGCCGAGGACCGGCCTTCGCGCGAACGGATATGGGAGATGCGGCGCTGCATGGCCGATGCCCTGACCCAGATGAGCCCGGTGCGGGAACGCGAGGATGTGGTGGTGCCCAAGGCGGCCATCCCGGAGCTGTTCCGGAAGCTCAAGGGGCTGTCGGAAAAGCACGGGGTGGAGGTCATCTCCTACGGCCACATCGGCGACGGCAATGTCCATGTCAACGTAATGAAACAGGGGATGGCGCCGGAGGTTTGGGAGCGGATGCTTCCCTCCCTGCTGGATGAGCTGTTCCGCGAAGTGATGGCGCTGGGCGGCACCATCTCCGGGGAGCACGGCATAGGCTATGTCAAGAAGAAATACCTGCCGCTGGCGGTGGATGCTCCGGCCATAATGGTCATGAAAGATATTAAAATAAGCCTGGACCCCAATCATATACTGAACCCGGGGAAGATATTTGATGAAGACTCAAAATAAGATCCCGGAATCGGCCATCCGCCGACTGTCCCTGTACTTCCACCATCTGGCCACGCTGAAAGAACTGGGGGTGGAGACCATATCGTCCCGGGAGATCGCCACGGTATACGGCCTGGAGCCGTTTCAGGTGAGGAAGGACCTTTCCTATTTCGGGGCCTTCGGCCGCCGGGGCCGGGGATACAGTGTTGCCCGCCTTATGGAAAAACTGGGCGCCATTTTAGGCCTGGACCGCAGCTGGAATATGTGTCTGGTGGGGGCCGGCAATATCGGCCTGGCCATGTACCGCTATCAGGAATTCAAGCAGCGGGGCTTCAACATCGTGGCGGTGTTCGATTCCGATCCCAAAAAGGCGGGCCAGGCGCTCAAACCGGGAATGATCATTCAACCGATGGACCAGATCGAACAGACCGTCAGCCAGAAAAAGATCCAGATAGGCATCATAGCCGTGCCGCCCCAGGCTGCCCAGGCGGCGGTCGACAGGCTTACTGCCGCCGGGGTCAAAGCCATCCTGTTCTTTCCCTCCAGTCAGGTATCAATTCCCAAGGGGATCGCTCTGCGGAGGGTAAATCTGGGACTGGATCTGGAATTCCTGAGTTATGCGCTCACAAACAATTAAATAAAAGGATTTTGCTTCAAATGGATCAGCATATCGTCATCATCGGCGGAGGCCCGGCGGGATATGTGGGGGCCATCAGGGCGGCTCAGCTTGGGGCTCGGGTCACCGTAATCGAGAAAGATACCTTGGGCGGGACCTGCCTTAACGTGGGCTGCATCCCCACCAAGGCCCTGCTGGCGTCGGCCTCCGTCTTGCAGCAGATCAAGGGCGCCGGGCAGTTCGGGGTCAAGACTGATAACGTCGGTTTCAACTGGACCGACATCCAAAAACGGAAGGACCGGGTGGTTAAAAAAGCCACTGCCGGGGTGGGCATGCTCCTGAAGGCAAAGCAGGTGGAGGTCATAAGGGGCCAGGCGCGGCTTTCCGGCAATGGGAAGATAACGGTCGAATCCGAAGGACGGCTTACAGAGATTTCCTACGACAAACTGCTGATAGCCACCGGCTCCCAGCCGGTGATCCCGCCCATCCCCGGCATCGACCTGCCCGGGGTTCTGGACAGCACCGGAGCCCTGGTCCTGGATGCGGTCCCGAAAAACCTGCTGATCATCGGGGGCGGGGTGATCGGCTGTGAGATGGCCGAGGTGTATAGCACCTTTGGCTCAAAGGTGACCATCGTCGAGATGATGTCACAGCTCGTTCCCGGCGAAGATCCGGAAGCGGCCGACCTCCTGAAAAAATCGCTGACCAAAAAAGGGGTGGGGATAATTCTTGATTCCAAGGTGGACCGCCTGACTCAGAACGGTGATCGGCTTAACGCAGAAATAACCGAAAAGGACGGCACTAAAGCAATCATCGAAGTGAACAAGGTGCTGGTATCGGTCGGCCGCAAGGCATCAACTCAGGGCCTGGGGCTGGAGGAGGCCGGGATTATCCTCGAAAAGGGATACATCAAGGTCAACGACAAAATGGAGACGAATATCTCCGGCATCTATGCGACCGGGGACTGCATCGGCGGGTGGCTGCTGGCCCACGTGGCCTCCCGCGAAGCGGAGATCGCGATCGAGAATATGCTGGGGCATGAGGTGGTCATGGAATATCATGCCGTACCCCGCTGCGTCTACACCCATCCGGAGATAGCTTCGGTCGGAATATCGGCATCTGAGGCAAAATCTGAAAAAATCATGACAGGCAAATTTCCCTTCTCGGCCAGCGGCAAGGCCAGCTGCATAGGGGAACTGGAGGGTTTCGTCAAGGTCCTGGCTGATAAAGAGAGCCACCAACTTTTAGGATGTGTCATTGCAGGGCCCCAGGCAACCGAGCTGATCTCCGAGGCCTCGCTGGCCGTATCAAGCAGGCTCAAACTTGAGGATATGATCCAAACCATACATTCCCATCCCACTCTGCATGAATCAATGCAGGAAGCGGCGCTCAATGCGCTGGGCCGGGCGCTTCATCTGTCCTGAAGATAAAGGAGCCCCATGAAAAAGATCATCCTGGCATTTTCCTTGCTGGCCTTGCTTTCATGCAGCGGCCCGAAGCAGCAGCCTCTGCGGATCGCCATCAGCGAAGGGTTGATCAGCTTCGATCCCCATACCCAGGACGAGGTGGTCACAATGGAGGTCTTGGGCAATGTCTACGAAACCTTGGTATCGTTCGACGTTGACATGCAGTTTGTGCCGATACTGTGCACCGGATACAGTAACGTCAACGACCGGTCCTGGCGTTTTTATATCAGGCCGGGGGTGAAATTCCATAACGGGAAATCCCTGTCAGCGGAGGATGTCATCTACAGCCTGGACCGGGCGGGGAACCACCAGGCATCGGTCTTTAAAAGCATGCTGGCCGGGATCGACAGCATAAAAAAAGTGGACAGCCTGACCATTGAGATATTTACCGCCAAACCGCGGCCCAACCTGATAAACACCCTGACCATGATATACATCACCCCCGCTCAATCCGATCCGGCCGGACAGCCGGTAGGTACCGGCCCCTATTCCATTGCTGAATTCAACGGCCAGGACATCCTGTATCTGGATAAGTTCAAGGATTATTGGGGGGAGGAGCCGTTCTTCAACAAAGTGGAATTCCATATAATCAAGGAGGATTCCCTGAGGGTGGAGAAACTGCTGAGAGGCAAGATGGATATCGACGCCAATGTCATGGAAAATTACCGCACCAGGCTGTCCGGCAATGACAGGGTAAGCCTAGTGACCAAGCCCGGCGCCACCATCACCGTCCTGGGAGTGAAAACCTCCGGCAAATTCAAGGAGAATCCCCTTTCCGATGTCCGCCTGCGTCAGGCGATCTCGCTGGCCATAAACCGCCGGGAGATGGTCGCCAAAGCCTGCCAAGGATTTGCCGTTCCGGCCAACCAGATAGCAACCCAGTCCATATTCGGCTATGATCCGGGCCTCCCCGAAATTGAGCAGAATATCGAAAAAGCCCGCCAGATCATTGGCCCCTTGAAGGCATCTGTTCCCATCGAGCTGACCATAAAAGTATCGACCGCAGCCTGGTTCGAGGGCCAGATCCTGGCGGACTTCCTGGAGCCGATAGGCATCAAACTGACGGTAGACACTCTTCCCTGGAGGGAATTATATAATTCCATAGAGAGCGGCCAGGCCCAATTTTACCTGATGGGGTTTGCCTACAGTTTCGGGGATGCCGGCGAGATATTGAACGATATGGTTCATTCCAAAAGCGACCTCAAATATTTCGGCATCCGCAATCTGTCCGGCTATTCAAATAGAAACCTGGATAAAATCCTGGAGAAAGCAGACCGCGAATTTGACCCCTTATTGCGCAAACAACTGCTTCAAGAAGCCATCTGGATAACCACAAAAGACCTTCCTTTCATTCCCCTGTACATCAGAGACAGCAGCTACGGGCTGCGCCGGGGCCTGACATGGCGGCAGAAGACAGTATCGGTGATGCTGGTCAAAGAGATTAGTCCTGGAAAATAAAATTTGAGGGGGTTAAACCGATGTTCAAAAAAATAACGGCAATTTTTCTGACAGTCATAATATGTTCCTGTGCCAGGAACAACAACAACGGCGGATTGCTGACCCTGGCCATGGAGGACGAACTTATAACCCTTGACCCCTACCTGCACGACGACAGTATAGCTCATTCGATACTCAGCAATATCTATGACGCTTTGGTCAGCTTCGACCGGGACATGAAAGTGGAGCCAGCCCTGGCCATCAGCTGGGAAAATCCTGATGATCTCACCTGGAGGTTCTTCCTTAGACCCAACGTGTTCTTCCATGATGACCGCCAGCTTACCGCGAAAGATGTCAAATACAGCCTGGAAAGGGCCAGGCTGGGCAAGGTTTGTCATTACCTGTCAACACTTCAAAGCATCACCGTAATTGATGAAATGACGGTGGAAATAAAGACCAGCAAGCCCTCGCCGATCCTGCTGAATAAACTTACCTTTATCGCCATCATGCCGGAAGGCACCGCGGACCCGGTCACCACACCGGTCGGGACCGGGCCATACCATTTTGTAAAATATCAGGCCGGCGGCCAGATAGAGTTGAAGGCCAACGAAAAATACTGGAAGAGTCGCCCGACGATCAAAAGAGCCATATTCAAGATCATCCCCGGGGAACAAGACCGCTTGCAGGCTTTGCTTGACGGCAAGGTGCAATTGATTCGCGATGTCGACAAGAACAAGGCCGACCAAAACCGCACCAACCCTAAAGTCAATTTTGTCAACAGCCCCGGCCTGGGGGTCAGCATGCTGGGCATTAATTTTACCGGTAAAGGGCCGTTAACGGTCCGTAAAGTGCGGGAGGCGATCTATTGGGCGATAGATCCCGATGAGGCAATAAGGGCTTCAGGCTGGGATGCCCTGCCGATAGATCAGCTTGTCTCCCCTTACATCGTGGGATATAATCCGGCCATAACCCCGAAAAGGCCAGACCTGGTCAGGGCCAGAAAATTGCTTACAGAGGCCGGTTATCCCGGCGGCTTCAAAGTGTCTCTGGAGATGTCCAAAACGGCGGCGGCCACCACCGGGGATATTCTGGCCAAGCAGCTGGGCAAGATCGGCATCAAGGTTTCCCTGACCGGGCTTGACTGGCCGGATTTTTCCAACCGGCTTTATCAGTGTCAGATCCCGTTTTTCCTGGTGGGATGGTCCTGCAGTTCGGGCGACGCGTCGGATCTTTTCGATGCCTGTCTGCACACCAGCGATGACAAGAATTACGGCAGCGCCAACTGGGGAAACTACAGCAATCGGAAGCTGGACTCGGTGATAGAGAAAAGCAACCAAGTGCTGGACAACAAAGAGAGGATAGAGTTTTTAAAACAGGCCATGGAACTGGCCATGTCGGACTATCCCTTTATTCCCATCTTTGCCAGGAACCGGATATATGGTCTGGACCGAAACATCGTTTTCCTGCCCCGTCAGGACGGAAGGATCAAAGTGTACGAAATATATTATAAATTATAAGGCGATCGCCTATCGGCATCAGGATATATAATGTTTAAAAGCCTTAAAATAAAACTGGCCATTGCCGCCAGCCTGCTGGTGATAATAATTATCACAGTGTATTCGCTGGTTTCAGTGCTGACCAGGCGGGAGCAGCTGAAAAACGAGATACAGGACGGGGTCATTGCCTTTGCCCAGCTGACCGTGGCCCCCATCTGTCAGAGCTATTATATTTATTATACCTCCGGTTATTTCAAATTCAGGGGCATTCTGGCCAATTTTCTGAGGATGAACGGCAATATCACCGAAATCCAGATAATTGACGTCAACGGCGAAGTTAAATTCGATTCCCGTCAAATGGATATTGAATATTCATCCACCCACAGGAAACCGGAATTTTACGAACCCGGCCTTATGGAGAGGGTGAAAAGGCTGGATCTGAGTTATAAAATAATCAACACCGCCGATAACAGGGAAGCCATTTCGGTGGTCATGCCCTATATCGAAGAATGGGGGCGACACAGATTATCGGTAAGATTCGTTGGCTCTTTCGCGGCCCTGGGATATCTGATCCAAAGCAGTTTGAGCCAGGTTTTGATAACCGGATTATTGTTCGTCCTGCTGGGAAGTGTCATGGCTTATTTCATGGCCCGAAGCATCACCGATCCCATAAGCCAGCTCACCATCGCCGCCCGGGATATCGGGGCCGGAAAGCTCGATAAAGAAGTGAATGTCAAAACCGATGATGAGATCGGCTCCCTGGCCGATAATTTCAACATCATGGCCAAACAGCTTAAATACAACCTGGAGGCCCTGTCCGAATCATACGACCGGCTGTCCCAGGCCAACGCCGAATTAATGGAGTTGGACCGGCTGAAGAGCAATTTTATAGCCAATGTTTCGCATGAACTCAAGACCCCCCTGACCACCATTTCGGGTTATGCTGATTATCTGGCCATGGAAAAGTTGGGGCCCCTGACCGAGACCCAGCGCAAGGGTATCGAAGTGATGAGAAGGAACATCAAGCGGCTGACCAGACAGATAAAGGACCTGCTCGATTTTATCACCATAGAATCAGGGCATTTTACGGTGGAGCAGCATCCTTTTGATATCCGGGCGCTTTTGGACGAGACGGCCGCCAATTATCAGGCGGAGCTGGACAAGAAGAAACTGGAGATCGTCATCGAAGCCCCCGAAAAGCTTAATGTCATCGGCGACCGGGACCGGATCCTGCAGGTGATCGACAACCTGGTCATGAACGCCCTGAAATTCACCCCCCGGGGTCATATAAAACTTAAGGCCCAGGCTGACGGGGCGGGGATGGTCAGGATCGAGGTGTCGGACAGCGGAGTCGGGATACCCCAGGAATCGGTGCCCAGAATATTTGAGAGGTTCCACCAACTGGACGGCTCTTCGACCAGAAAATACGGGGGGGTGGGGCTGGGTCTGGCCATAGTCAAATCGATCCTGGATGCCCATCACAGCGCCATAGAGGTCAGCAGCCTCCCGGGCCAGGGAAGCCAATTCGTTTTCAATCTGCCATTGGAATAATATAAGAAGGGGGAGGAGATGTCTCCGGATGCTTCCGGCAAGTCGGTCATTTTAGCGGTGGATGACGAGGAGGATATATTGGGACTGGTTAAAATGGTCCTGGAGGAGGCCGGTTATACGGTGATAACGGCTCTTTCGGGGCATGAAGCCCTGCAGATGCTGTACCATACCAAGCCGGACCTGATATTGCTGGATATCATGATGCCGGAGCTGGACGGCATGGAGCTGATCAAGATCCTGAAGGTCATGGATTTTTCGGCCACCATCCCCATTGCCATGCTGACGGCTAAAACAGATCCCGGCGACCGCATGGCCGCCATCAAGGAGAATGCCATAGAGTATATCTGCAAACCTTTTTCCCCGCCGGATCTGGTGAAGCGGGTCAAAGCAATATTCCAAAACAATGGCCATAAATGAAGATATCACCGGCCTTGGTATTAAAAATGCAATATTAATAAGGTTGAGAATAATTAAGTGATATAGATCGATCATTGTTTTAAGTTTAACCTTTTAACCAAGAAGGGTTTAACAAGATAATAATTAAATTTTATCATCAGGTTTAAAGGATCATGTTATAAAGATAGGCAATACCGGTATAAAATATTATATCCAGCGAATAAAAATACCTCTTCAATAGGACAACGATCATGCCGAATTCTCAAATACTGGTGGTGGAGGATGAACGGATAGTAGCCTCCGACATCGAAAAACGGCTGAAAAGGCTGGGATATCGGGTGCTGGCCACAGTAGCCTCCGGCGAAGAGGCCATTGAAAAGGCCCATGACACCGAGCCGGATCTGGTATTGATGGATATAGTTTTAAAAGGGGGCATGGACGGCATTTCGGCCGCTGACAAGATCCATGCCCTTTTTAATATCCCGGTGATCTACCTGACGGCCTATGCCGATCCCGACACCCTGGCCAGGGTCAAAAAATCCGAACCATACGGCTATCTGATCAAGCCCTTCGAGGAACGGGAGCTGATCGCGGCAATAGAGATAGCCCTAGAAAGGCATAGAAATGTCTCCAAACTGAAGGACAAGGAAAAGCATTTTCGTTTTCTGATCGAGAACGGCTCGGATATCATACTGGTGGTCGACGGCCAGGGGGTCTTTGAGTATGGCTCACCCTCCATCGATAATATTCTGGGCTACAAGCCTGAGGAATATCTGGGCAAAGGGGGAAGGGACTTCATCCATCCCGACGATGTCCCCGGCATCAGAAGCATCCTGGAGCAAAGGAAAAAGACACCCGGTGTTTCCCCGCCCTTCGAAGTGAGGGCCAGGCACAAGAACGGGAGCTGGCGATTTTTCGAGGCTATTGCCAACAATATGCTGAATGATCCAGATGTATCCGGGATCGTGATAAACGCCAGGGATATAACCGACAGAAAAACAGCCGAGGAGGGCCTCAGCAAGGCCCATCAGGAGCTTAAGGCGGTATTTGAAGCCCTGCCCGATATGTTCTTCCTGCTGGACAATGAGGGCACCATTCTGGACTACAACACCAGCCAGCTTTCAGAGTTGCTGGTTCCCCCCGAAAAATTCCTGGGGAAGAAGATCCGGGACATTCTGCCGGAACCTGCCTCCGGAACCATCGAACAGGCCCTTTTTGAGGTAAGAAAAAATGGCTTGCTCACGGTCACGGAATATTCACTGACCAAAGGCGAGGATGAGAACTTCTATGAAGCCCGGCTGCTGCCCCTGCAGGCTTCCCAGGTGATCGCCATCGTGAGGAAGATCACCGACCGCAAGAGGGCGGAAGAAAAACAGCGCAAATACTCCGGCGATCTGGATTTCCTGTCCAAAACGGCCATGGATTTTGTCAGGATGCCTGCCGATCAGGATCTTTTCAAATATATCGCCGAGAAGATAAAATCGATAACCGGGAACGCCATAGTGATTGCCAGCTCCTATAATGAATCATCGGATATGCTTCGGGTAAAATATATCCTGGGGATAGAGGAGCACTACCATGCCATTTTGAAACTTATCAAAGCAGACCCGATAGGCATGGATTTCAAGATCAGCCAGGAAGCAAAGGTGGCTTATCTCTCCGGCGAGGTGGTCGATGCCCCGATAGATCTCTATGATCTTACCTTTAAGAAAATATCCAAAAAGGTCTGCAGCAAGATCGAATCCCTGCTGTCCATAAAGAACATCTTCACCATAGGATTGTGCCACAGCGATGTGCTGTTCGGCAATATCGCCATTATTGCGCTCAGCCCTGCCCAGTCTTTTGACCCCAGTCTGATAGAAACCTTCTCCAACCAGGCGTCGGTCGCTCTGCAGCGGCGCAAGGCCGAGGATCAGCTCAAATATATCAGCCTGCACGATCCACTGACCGGGCTCTATAACCGGGCTTTCTTTGAGGAGGAGATGCGCCGGCTGGATCTGGAACGGGTAGACTCGGTGGGCCTGATCATGTGCGACGTGGACGGCCTGAAACTGGTCAACGATATCATGGGCCACAAGACCGGGGACGGCCTGCTGATGGCGGTCTCCGGCATCATTCGCGATGCCTGCCGCAAGGGCGACCTGGTGGCCAGGCTGGGGGGCGATGAATTTGCCGTACTTCTGCCCGAGATCAGTCCGGCCGATCTGGATTCCATCTGCCACCGGATAAAACATACCATCCACACCTACAACGCCGAAAATCCCGAACTTCCCTTGAGCCTCTCGATCGGCCATACCCAGCGCAGTAATGATGCGGTGAGCGTGGCCGACCTTTTCAAGGAGGCCGATAATATAATGTACCGGCAGAAGCTGGACAACCATGATCTGCTGATACAGAACTTCATCAAGGCCCTCAAGACCCGGGGCGTTATCTCCGAAGGAAAGGTGGCCCGGCTGGAGAATCTGATAACCCATTTTGCCATGACCATGGGGCTGTCGGAGATCGACATCAAAGAGCTGAAGCTGCTGGCCCGTTTCTCCGATGTCGGCAAGATCGGGATATCGGATAAGATACTGTTGAAATCAAAATCGCTGGAACCTCTGGAGCTGGCCGAAATGAAAAGGCATTGCGAGATAGGTTATCACGTGGCCCTGTTTTCCCCGGACCTGATCCCGGTGGCCGACCTGATCCTGAAACACCATGAATGGTGGAACGGGCAGGGATATCCCCTGGGTTTGTCCGGCGGGGATATTCCCCTGGAATGCCGGATGCTGGCCATCACCGAAGCCTATGAGGCCATGACCAGAGACCGGCCGCATAGCAAGGCTATGAGTCATGAGGAAGCTGTGACCGAGCTGGAAAAATTTGCCGGAACCCAGTTCGATTCATTTTTGGTTGAAAAATTCATAGACATGTTCTAAGCGATAGATCTTCTCAATTGCGACCCCGCCACCCAGGGGCCGCTTTTTTCATCCATATGTTTTTATGGATTGAATAGATATGGGAATATATTGTATAATGCTTAAGTTAAACATCCCCTTAATCAGACTACAAAACGGAGGAAGAAATGCCTGTCAGCAATTATTACCTGGAACACTGGATAGACGAGATCCATCTGCACGGTGTTAAAAAGACAGTGGTCAGCACCCAGACCAAATACCAGAAAATAGACATCGTGGATACCCATAATTACGGCCGCTGCCTGTTCCTGGACGAAAGGATGCAGAGTTCGGAGCGGGATTCCTTCATCTATCATGAGGCCCTGGTGCATCCCCCGCTGCTGCTTCATCCCGATCCCCGGAAGGTGATGATCGTGGGCGGCGGCGAGGGCGAGACCCTGCGCGATATCCTGAAGCACAAATCGGTCAAGCAGGTGACGATGGTGGATATCGATAAGGAGTTGGTGGAGTTCTGTAAGAGGGAGTTGCCGCAATGGGCCGGTGGGGCTTTCAAGGATCGTCGCTCCAAGGTGTTTTACATGGATGCCCGGGCTTACTTGGAGAAAACCAGGGAGACATTCGATGTGATAATCATCGATCTGACCGAGCCCATTGAAGGCGGGCCTTCGTTCAAGCTTTACACCCGGGAGTTCTATCAATTGCTGAACCGGCGGCTTTCCCCGCAGGGCCTGATAACCCTGCAGGCCGGCACCACCCGCAGCGGCGACACCCAGATGCTGACCTCCATAGCCCGCACCATTTCCAGCGCCTTTCCGGTCACCAGGATTTATCAAGTGGTAATTCCCTCCTTCGGCCTGCCCTGGGGATTCATTCTGGGCTCCAAAGGCGCCGACCCCTTGGTCTATTCTCCGGTTCAGATCGATACCCTGATTAAAAAGCGGGGGTTTAAAAAGCTGGAGTACTATGACGGCATCACCCATTTAAGCATGTTCGCCTTGCCGAAATTTCTACGCAAGGATTTCGACAAACAGAAAAGAGTGATAACGGACAAGAACCTGCTGACCGCCAAGTTTGCGTGAACCCTGCCCGCTAAAAACACGAAAAGATCATAAATTTTTAGCCACAAGAACACTAAGGCACCAAGCCAAATCGTGAATCGTAAATTGTGAATAGTTATTTTGTGTCTTTGTGGCAAAATAAAAAACTAAAAACATGAAACATCGCACATCTCCCAACCGTTCTCCCCAGAGCCGGGCCCCGCTGTTCGAGGCCCTGGCCGACTATGTGAAGCAGCCCAAGACGGCCTTTCACACCCCCGGCCACAAGCAGGGCAAGGGCATAGACCCTGCCTGGCGCCGGCTGGTCGGCGATAACATCTTCAGGATGGATCTGACCGTTCTGCCGGAGACCGACTGTCTGTTCCACCCCACCGGGGTGCTCAAAGCAGCCCAGGCCCTGGCTGCCAAGGCCTACCGGGCCGATCGCAGCTATTTTCTGGTCAACGGCTCGACCGGCGGCAACCTGTCCATGCTGATGGGCGTGCTGTTCCCCGGCGACAGGATCATCGTTCCCCGGCACACCCACAAGTCGGTGATATCCGGGCTGATCATGTCCGGGGCCCTGCCGGTCTATATTCATCCCGAGATCAATCGGGAATGGGGGCTGATCCTGAATGTCTCCCCTGAAGCGGTGGAGAAGGCCCTTGACAATAACCCTGGGGCCCGGGCGGTGTTCGTCTCCTCCCCCACCTATCACGGCATCTGTTGCGACCTGGAGAAGATCGTGAAAACAGCCCATCTCAACGACAGGGTGGTAATGGTGGATCAGGCCCACGGCCCGCATTTTCTGTTCCACCCCAGCCTGCCCACCTCGGCCATGGAGGCCGGGGCCGACATCTGCGTGGAGAGCACTCACAAGCTGATCTCCGGCCTGACCCAGGCCTCCATGCTGCACGTCAAGGGTCCTAACATCGACATCCGTGACCTGGAGGAGGTCTTATTGCTGACCCAGAGCACCAGCCCGTCCTATCTGTTGATGGCCTCGCTGGACCTGGCCCGGAGACAGATGGCATTGCACGGCCGACAGCTGCTGGATAAATCCATCAAGATCGCGATCAAGTTGCGGAATTCCATCAATTCCGTCAAAGGCTTGTACTGCCTGAATCCCGAAGATGTCAAGCCGTTCAAGCTGGATCCATCTAAGCTGATCGTGTTCGTGGACAAGCTGGGGCTTACCGGCTACCAGGCCAGTCAGATCCTCAACGAAAAATACGGCATCCAGGCAGAGATGGCCGACTGGGACCACGTGGCCTTCATCTTCACGCTGGCCGACGGGCAGGCCGAGGCCGATAAGCTCTTATCAGCCCTGAAAGCCCTGGCCGGCTCCTGCCAGCCCAACGCCCGGCTGAAGAAATTAAACATCCAATTCCCGTCCAATTATCCGGCCATGTCGCTGACACCGCGCGAGGCCTTTTTCGCCACTTACAAGATGGTCAAACTGAGAGAGGCGGTGGGCGAGATATCCACCGAATTCTTCACCGTTTACCCGCCGGGGATCCCGGTGATCGTTCCCGGGGAGCGCATCACCCACGAGGCGGTGGAATACCTGGAAACCATGAAGCGTTTGGGGGCGATACTGGTGGGGCCGGAGGCCGGTCAGCCGGGGAGGATCAGGGTGGTGGCCTGACAGGGATGCCTTTATCGTGGGTGTCTCTCAGGAGAATCGATAAAATGAAAGACTACAGGGCTTGACAAACCGGTATTTTGGAGTGATAATAGAATTGCCTGATTAAATAGATAAAACAAAATATAAAGCAAAGGAGAAAGAAATGTGTAATTCCTGCGGTTGCGGAAGCAAGCTGACCTATAAATGCGAAAAATGCGGCCAGACATCCAGCCTGCCCAAGGAGTGCTGCGGTCAGCCCATGAAAAAGCAGTAGGAACAGTGTTACAAAAGCGACAGCCGGACTGCGGCTGTCGCTTTTTCATTCCAATTAACACTTGACAATTGATGTAATTTGGTATAACATTCGAACCTTGAGTTTTAACCGCAGATGAGGAAAATATGGATAAGATCACCAAGGATATGACCATCATGGATGTGGTCAATAAATATCCCCAGAGTATAAAGGTATTTTTCGAGCACGGTCTCTTCTGCATCGGATGCAACGTGGCCTATCGCGAGACCGTGGAGCAGGGGGCGACGGCCCACGGCATAGACGTTGACGGGCTGATGGTAAAACTCAACCAGGCACTGCCGCTAGAGGCGGCAAAAAAATGATCCGGAATTCTAAAAGCCCGGTCCCAAAAGGACCGGGCTTTTAATTTTAGCCATTCATATCCTATCCAAAATCTCCGGCAGTTCGGCGACGCTTTTAATGACCGGGCAGTCAACCGGTCCCTGACCTTGGGGGGAGACCCAAACCGCCCCGATCCCGGCCGCCTGCGCCCCCCGAACGTCATTCTCCCAGCTGTCCCCCACATGCACCGTCCGCCTCCGATCGGCCCCCAGCTCCCGGAGGGCCGTTTCAAAAATAGCGGTATCGGGCTTGCGGATGATGGTCTCGTCGGAGAACAGGGTGCTGTCAAAAAAACTCAGGATGGCGTAGTCTTTCAGAAGTTCCCTAAGGGTGATCCCCGGGGTTCTTCCGGTGTTGCAGATCAACCCCATCCGATATCCCCGGGATGCCAGCCGCTCCAGGGCCTCCCGGGCACCGGCGATCAGTCGGGGCCGGAATTCCAGGACCGCCCCGGAATATATCTCTGAAATCGTCTGGATCTCGTTTTGATCCAGGGAAGTCAGTAAGTCGTCCCCCATCGATCCGATAAAAAGCCGAACCTGCCCGGGGAAACTGATATCCCGGGCATTCGTCCATAAAGCCGAACATTCCTGCCAGATTTTTTCGTGGGCCCGGTATATGTCTTTGATATCGATCCCGGGATGCCTGCGGGCCAGCAAAGAATGGGTGTTCTTCACCCGGTATTCGGTCCGGCTACCGTCCAGTTCCGGCGAATCGGCGATCAGTGTCTCCCACAGGTCAAAGGTGACGAATCTGTCCATGCTAGGCCAGTCCCTCCAGAACAGAGGTCAATGCCTTGACCTCGGCCGGCTTCAGGGGGGCGGAGCCGGAGGTAAGGTTGAAAAGCAGCAGGGTGATGTCTTCAAAATCGGTCCGGCAGACGGTGTTCACCTGGAATTTCTTGGCTGCTTCGAAGATCCCTTTCAGCCGGTCCTGGCTGTACCTGACCGCCACGGCCAAAGCCGTGAAGCTGGGATCGTTCTCGGTGAGTTTCATCTCCCGGAAGACCAGCGAAATGGCCCGTCCGGATAGGAGCTGGTTATGGGCCTGGTACTCCAGCTTGATCTGGTCGAAGATGGAGTCGTTGGTGACCTCCGGGTTGAGCAGGCAGCGGTCGCCGATGCTGTAGAAGAGGGCTTTGATCTGGTCCCCCGGTATGTCCAGTTTTTCGGCCAGCTCGGATACCGCCTTCAGGCGCATCTGGCGCAGGGCCCGGCTGGTGCGGTCGAATACCCGGAGCTTGGGCCCGAACCCGGGGATGGTCTTGATGGCCTGCTCGATCCGGTTGTAGATCTCCTCGTCGTTCCAGTTCTCCCGCTTCACCCCGAACAGGATCCGGCGGTCGATCCAGATGTCGATGATGGATATCTCCTGGAGATATTCATTGCCGTTCTGGATGTGGGTCATGATGTTTGGCTTGTCCGGCATGGCGGCCGAGAATCCCGGCACAGAGGTCAGGGCTCCCACCACTTCCAGGCCGAACCCCTGGTCGCCGCCGGAGGCCACGATTATGACCTTGAAATGATCCGGGGCATGGGGATGGATATAGCCCTGGGGGATTCGGATATCCTTTTCTTCATCTATCATCAGCGGCACGATCTTCCGCCGGATGAGCTCCACTCCGGGGGTGGGCCCCAGGGTCTCTTTTTGGGCCGGTATCTCCCGGACGCCATCCTCCAATTTGACCAATAACTCCCGGCCTATCGGCCGGTCTTTCCGGTCGGTGAGTTCCACGTGAAATACCGACAGCTTGTCGGCGGTAAAGTAAGCGTAGTCGTCATAACGGTGATTCTGCGGGACGAGATCGTTTATCAGCCTCATCAAGCGCTCGAAGGTGATGCTCGGTTCCTGAGTGATCACCGTCACTCCGGTCAGGGTCTTGCTGTTGTAATGAACCTGTTGCAAAGCGATTTCCAGCAGGGACTGCCCGGCCCGGATCTTCTTCTTCATAACATAGTTGCTCAGGATCTGATCGGCCACCGATTCCAGGGTGCGCTGGTTGATGTATGATTCATGGCGGGACATGAAGAACTTGAGGGCCTCGCCGCTGTCGCCCATGATATCCTTGAGATCATCCGGGGGCAGCTTGCCCCTCAGCAGGTCGGTGACCGTGGTAAAAGCGTACAGCTTTCGGGCCTCCTGCCGCTGCAGGGTCCTCTTGGCGGCGTCCTCGGCGGCGATGATGCCGAGCCTTTCCTGGATTTTGGCCCGGGCGATATCCAGGGCCTTCTGGGTCAGGTGAGGCGACAATTCCACCTCCATCAACACCACCCCCAGCTTCTCCCGGTTCCTCCTCAGGATGAAACCATGAGTGTAGGCAATGTTCAACCCGGCCTCGTGCACCGTTCCCAGGCAGGCGTCAGCCAGCCCGGCCCAATCGGGGGCCAGCACTCCGAACAACAACGAAGGCAGGCTGTCCTGGGCTTTGTCCACGGTCACCTTCTCGGTTATCACATGGGACATTCCGGGCAGCACATCCTCCTCGCGCAGCAGGCGTATCAGAATGGCCCTTTCCTGGGGGGTCAGCCTGGCGGCATAGGAAGTGCCGCGGGTGATCATCCGGTTGAACCCGGCGATCTGCCTGGGGGTCAGGGAAAGGTGTTCCAGATAGGGAAAAATCTGCGATAATTTCATAAGGTTTAATGATACCATCTTATATTTTAAAGTCAAGAAAAAACGAAGATCGACAAATCCCAAGGGCTCAATATCCGGGGCTTTTTTGCTTGATTTTTATCTGGTTTTAGTGTATTCTTGCAAGGGATTTTAGTTTCGTAATTGAATGACAGATTTGTATTTAGGTCGGAATCAGAAACGAAATAATATTTAAGGTGGTAAAAGAGATGAATACCGAGAAAGTCACCACCCGGACCCTGCTCAAGATGAAAAAGAAGGGCGAAAAGATCGCCTGTCTCACTGCCTATGATTATCTGACGGCCAGGATGGTGGACGAGGCCGGGATAGACCTGATACTGGTGGGCGATTCGGCAGCAATGGTATTTGCCGGATACGAGAACACTTTGCCGATAACCATGGACAACATGCTATACCATACTGCCGCGGTCAAGCGGGGGGTCAAACGGGCCATGGTGGTGGCTGATATGCCGTTCCTTTCCTACCAGACCTCGATAGCCGATGCCGCCCAGAATGCCGGCCGGTTTCTCAAGGAATCCGGGGCCGAGGCGGTCAAGATCGAAGGCGGCCGGGTGGCGGCCCCCATCGTCAAGAATCTGGTGGAACGCGGCATCCCGGTGATGGGCCATCTGGGGCTGACTCCCCAGTCCATCCACAAGTTCGGAGGCTACCAGCTGCAGGCCAAGGATAAGGAATCGTCCGACCGGTTGATGGCCGCAGCCAAGGCCCTGGAGAATGCCGGTTGTTTTGCCATCGTGCTGGAGAAGATCCCGCACCAGGTGGCCCAGAAGGTCAGCCAGGAACTGAGCATTCCCACCATCGGCATAGGAGCCGGCCCGCATTGCGACGGGCAGATCCTGGTAGTGGACGACATGGACGGCCGGTTCGAGGATTTCGTGCCCAAGTTCGTGAGGCAGTATGCCCACATTGCCAAGGACATGAGGCAGGCGTTCAAGGGGTACATCGGGGATGTGAAGGGGAAGAGTTTCCCGAACATGGAGGAGAGTTTCTCGGAGGAATGATCCTTACCGAAAGCTATTACCACAAAGGCACAAAGACACAAAGGGTTTAATAAATTGTAGCCTGTATTCACTACACAGTATTCAGTACAGTTGCGAATGCAAATAGTTGAAACCATAAAACAAGTCAGACAGATCATTGCTTTGCAGAAGAAGCGGGGCAAGCGGATCGGCTTTGTGCCCACCATGGGGGCCTTGCACCAGGGGCATTTGTCCTTGATACGGCTGGCGAAGAAGCATTCCGACTTCGTGGTGGTTTCCATTTTTGTTAACCCCACCCAGTTCGGCCCCAAGGAGGATTACAAGAAATATCCCAGGAACCTGAAGAAGGATGCGGCGCTCTGCCAGTCCGCCGGGGCCGACCTGATCTTTTCCCCAAATGTCAAAGAAGTCTATTCCAAAGGTTTTTCCACATTTATTAATGTCGAAGGGTTGACCCAAGGGTTATGCGGGGCCTCGCGGCCCGGGCACTTCCGGGGCGTGGCCACGGTGGTCAGCAAATTGCTCAACATCGTCCAGCCAGACGCGGCGGTCTTCGGGCAGAAGGACGCCCAGCAGCTGGCGGTGATCAGACAGATGACCAAGGATCTGGACCTGCCCATCAAGATCATCGGCGCGCCGATAGTGCGGGAGCGGGACGGCCTGGCCATGAGCTCGCGCAATGCGTATTTGACATTGGAGGAAAGGGCGGAGGCGCCGGCGCTTTATAGGGCTCTACAATTGGCGGTAAGTATGGTAAAAAGCGGAAAGCGGGAAGCGGATAGCGTGAAACGTGAAATGGCGAAATTGTTATATCGCGATGCTCCGCTGGGAGAGATAGATTATATTGAGATTGTGGATAATGAGGCTTTGAAGCCTGTGAAGCAGGTTAAGAAAAACACTTTGATAGCATTAGCTATGAATTTTCCAAGCGCAAGGTTGATAGACAATATCATAGGTGCATGATGATGGGGTGAATTTATTCTGTCATTGCGAGAAAACTTCAAGGCAAGGCAGACGAAGCAATCTAGGCAATAGGGGATTGCTTCATCAGTATGATAGAAGTCGGTTCGCAATGACCAATGGTAAATTATAAATGAATAAAAGGATAACATGTTCCGTATCCTCTGTAAATCCAAGATCCACCGGGCCACGCTGACCGGAGCCAATCTGCATTACTCCGGCTCCATCGCCGTTGACCAGGCCCTGATGGAAGCCGCCGACATACTGCCCAACGAGATCGTGCAGGTGGTGAACATCAACAACGGTAACCGCTTCGAAACCTACGTCATCAAGGCCCCGCGCAGGTCCGGCACCATCACCCTCAACGGGGCGGCGGCCCGGTTGGGCCTGCCCGGCGACAAGATCATCATCATCTCGTCCTGCTACAAGGAGGACGCCGAGGCCAAAAAGCACCAGCCGAAGATCGTCTGCGTGGACGACAAGAACCGGATCGCCAAAAAGACCAAGCTATGAGCTGCTGCAGCATCTGCCTGATCCTGGCGGCGGGCCAGGGCACCCGCATGAAGTCCGACCTGGCCAAGGTCCTGCATCCCTTGTGCGGAAAGCCCTTGGTGGAACACGTGGTCCGCTCGGCCCAGAAGGCCGGGATCACAAAAACCATTGTGGTGGTCGGCCATCAGGCCGAAACAGTAAAAGCCTCACTGTCCGGGCTGGGGGTGGAATTCGTGATGCAGCAGCCCCAGAAGGGCACCGGCCATGCGGTGATGCAGGCCCTGCCCATCATCGAAAATTTTACCGGAGAACTGCTGGTGCTTTACGGCGATGTGCCGCTGATCAGGCCTGAGACCATAAAGATTTTGCTGAAGAAACATCATGATGAAGAGAACGCCTGCACCATGCTGACTACAATCATCGAACAGCCGGCTTCTTATGGCCGCATTATTCGCGATCAAAACGGCGCAGTAGCAAAGATCGTCGAAGCCAAGGACGCTTCATCCGAGGAACTGGCCGTAAAGGAGATAAACCCGGCCATCTACGCCTTTGATAATCAGAAATTGGTGAAAGCCCTGGACGAATTGACGCCCAACAACAAGCAGGGCGAATACTACCTGACCGACGTGATCGGGATATTCAAACAGCAGGGGAAGAAGATAGCGGCTCAGATCGTCGAGAACAGCCGGGAGGTGCTGGGGATCAATACTCCCGAGGAGCTGGCCGAGTGCGAGAAATATCTTGGAACAAATGTTTAAAAGGAAGTAAAGGTTATAAATGTCTCCGGTTGATTTGAAAAACCGTCCGGCTAAGACCGGCCGTAATAAATACCTGCCGCTGGCGGTGGTATTTCTGGTCATCGTCCTGGCGGTCATCGGCGGCTCGGTGTATATGCGCTGGCGCCAGAACCATGAGGCCTATCTAAAAAAACGGAAGGCTGAGATTCGGATCGAGGTGCTCAACGGGACCAAGAAGAGCGGTCTGGGACAGGAAGTGGCTCTGCAATTGCGTAAAAGCGGCTTCGACGTGGTGGACATCGCCAATGCCGAGAACGACAGCTTTCCGGAGACGGTGGTAGTGGACCGGGCCGACGACGGCCAGAGCAACGCCATCCTGGTGGCCAGAGAACTCAGATGCAAGAATATAATACCACAAATAGAACCAACATCATTATTGGAGGTCACAGTAATAATTGGCCAAGATCATCTTAAAGAAAAGAAAAAAGGCTTCCTCGGCATCAGCTTCTGATGTCTTGAAGAAGAAGCCCGCAGCAAGATCCAGGATCAAACCCGGCACCGCCAAGGCCAAGAGCCTGGCCCGGAAGAGACCGGCGGCGCCCAAAACAAAGGCTACGGCCAAGGCCCAGGTGGTCAGCCCGGGACAGCAGCTGGCCAGGGAGATCGCCCATTTGACCCTCAACAAGAAGGCTTTCGATGTGACGGTGCTGGACGTCAGGGGGCTTTCTACCGCCACCGACTTTTTCGTGATCGCCTCCGGCGCCACCGACATCCAGATCCGGGCCATCCGCCGGGCCATCGAGGAGGGCCTGCAGCCCAAGGGCGTCAAAACCCTGCACATCGAGGGCGAGAAGACCGCCTCCTGGCTGCTGATGGATTACGTGGACGTGGTGGTGCATATCATGCAGCCCCGGGTGCGCGATTATTACAATCTGGAAGCCCTGTGGGGCGACGCGCCCAGGGAAGAAGTAAAGGATTAGCTTTTCCTGCAGTCATTGCGAGTCTGGGTTCTTTGATGTACTAACGAAGCAATCCAATCACCATGTTTGGCAAAAAATATATTGTATACATTCTGGCCTGCCAGAAAAACGGGACGTTATATGTCGGGGTCACAAACGATCTAAAGCGCAGGGTGGCCGAGCACAGAACCGGAGCGGTCCCTGGCTTTGCGAAAAAATATAAAGTCTTTTTACTGGTTTATTTTGAAGCGTTTGATGAACCGAGGTATGCTATCACCAGGGAAAAGCAGCTGAAGGCTGGTTCCCGAGCAAATAAGATAAGGTTAATTAAGAATAGTAATCCTGATTGGCGGGATCTCTTCGAAACTTTATAAGGATTTTATTTAGATTGCTTCGTTTGTCAAGCAATAGTGTAATCTCGCAATGACAGAATGGATTGCTTCACAGGTCGGGCAAAGATATCGTTTCGCAATGACGTAAAGAATGAAAATATGATAAAAGACTACCTGCGTAAAAACATATCCCAAACCATCGAACAGATTCTGGGGGTTAATATCCCGCTGGCTGAGATCGGGCTGGAGAAGCCAAAGCAGGATGGACATGGCGACTGGTCCACCAATATCGCACTGAACCTGTCCAAGAGCCTGAAGGAGAATCCCCGGAAACTGGCCGACAGGATCACGGCCTCCCTGAAGCTGGATCCCGAGCTGGTATCCCAGATGGAGGTGGCCGGGCCGGGCTTCATGAATTTCAAGCTGGCCTCGGGCTGGCTGTACAGCGAGCTGGTGACCCTGCTGGACAAGAAGAATTCCTTCGGCTGCTGTGATCACGGCAAAGGGGAGAAGGTCCAGGTGGAGTTCGTCTCGGTCAACCCCACCGGGCCGCTGCACGTGGGCCACGGGCGGGGGGCCTTCGTGGGCGATGCCATCGCCCGGCTTCTACAGTGCGTGGGCTACCAGGTCCACCGGGAGTATTACATCAACGATGCCGGCAACCAGATAGACAAGCTGGGCCGCTCGGTGCTGGCCCGTTTGAACGAAATATGGGGCCGGCCCTTTGAATTTCCCGAGGGCGGCTACCAGGGCGAATATCTAAAGGATTTTGCCGTCCAGCTGGATTCCGAACAGGGTGAACGACTAAAAGCCCTTCCGCCCGACGAACTGCTGTCCGAGGTCACCAGGGTCTCGCGGGAAGGAATGCTGGAGAGCCTGAAACTGTCATTAAAAGACCTGAAGGTGGAGTTCGATGAATGGTTCTCCGAGACCGACCTGGTGGGATCAGGGGCCATTAAAAGATCATTGGAAGAACTGAATAAAAAGGGATATCTCTACGAACAGGACGGAGCGCAATTCTTCAAGGCCAGCGAGTTCGGGGACGAGAAGGACCGGGTGGTGATCAAGTCCAGCGGCGAGCATACTTATTTCGCGGCCGACATCGCCTACATGCTCAACAAGTTCGGCCGGGGCTTTAAAAGGCTGATCTACGTCTGGGGGGCCGACCATCACGGGGACGTCCCCCGCATGAAGGGAGCGGCCAAAGCCCTGGGGCACGATCCCGATTCGCTGGAGTTCGTCCTGATGCAGATGGTCCGCCTGATCGAGGAGGGCCGGGAGGTCAAGTTCTCCAAGCGCAGCGGGGTGATAGTCACCCTGGACGAACTGCGGGACGAGGTGGGGCCGGACGTGATGCGGTATTTCTTCCTGATGCGGCGCAGCGAGAGCCAGTTCGACTTCGACCTGGACCTGGCCCGCAAGCACTCCGACGAGAACCCGGTGTTCTACGTCCAGTACGCCCACGCCCGGATCTGCAGCATCATCGACCATGCCCGGGAGAAAGGCATCACCCGGACCAAGAGCGATCTGAGCCTTCTCAAAGAGAAGGAGGAGATCAATTTGATCAAGGCCCTGCTGGAGTTTCCCGAGGTGGTGCTGGGGGCGGCCCTGGCCCGGGAGCCGCACCGCCTGCCGACCTATCTGCAGGATCTGGCCGGAGTCTTCCATACTTTCTATCACCAGCACCGGGTGGTGACCGATGATGCCGGCCTGACCCAGGCCCGGCTGGACCTGTGCGACGCCGCGAGGATAGTTTTTGCCAATGGGCTGAGTTTGCTGGGGGTCAGCGCCCCGGAGAAGATGTGACCCATCCCTAGTATAGCGGACCTCACCTCACTTTCGGTTTTGGGTTGACCTCACCCCGACCCTGCGGTTTTGGGTTTGACCTCACCCCGACCCTCTCCAAATGAATTTGGAGAGGGAGGAGAAAAGCGATGGGAAATATACAAACCATAGGCGTCAGCACCGGACGGCGAATAAAGAACTCAAAGCTTGAATTAGCCAAGAAAATGCGCCGCCAAATGACATTAGCCGAAAGAGCTTTTTGGAACGGCGTCAGGAATCGGAAAATGCATGGGTTAAAATTTCGCAGGCAACAGATCATCGACGGTTTTATTGCGGATTTTTATTGCAGTGAATTGAAGTTGATTGTCGAAATAGACGGTGGTGTACATGAGGGCCAAAAGAATTATGATCAATTGCGGGATCGGATCATCAGCCGCAACGATATTCAAGTAATAAGATTTCCCAATGAAGTTGTGATAAACAATTTCGATGTTGTTGTTAACCGTATTGCTGAGATTAGAAACCCCTCGCCAGGTTTACCTGGAGAGGGGCAGGGGTGAGGTCAAAAATCAAATTCAAAACCGATTATCCGGGCCATGATGCACTTTACCGGCGCAGAAAAGAATCGGGGGCAGCAGGCTGGAACGATGAACAGACCTGGCAGGACTGGCGTCGGGAGATAGTGGGCCTGATGGGGTCCCCGGATTTTCCCAGATCGGGCAAGGTGCTGGAAATCGGCAGCGGGGCCGGTGATGTTTCGTTATTGTTCGCCGAAAGAGGGTACCAGGTCAGTGGAATAGACATCTCAGCAACCGCAATAGAATGGGCCAAAGAGAAAGCATCCAACGCAAGGCTAAAAGCCAACTTTGAGGTCGGTGACGTTACGAATATGGGAAGGTGGGAAAACGGGACTTTTGACATTGTGGTCGACGGGCATTGTCTGCACTGCATAATAGGAGACGACAGAGCCAAGGTCCTCAAGGAAACGTTTCGCGTGTTGAAACCGGGCGGGATGTTCTACGTAAGCACCATGTGCGGCGAGCCGAAGGAGCCGGAAGTTATCAAGATGTTCGATGCCGAAACAAGATGCATGGTTTGGGACGGAGTGGCCCGTAGATATATAGGCAGATCGGAAGATATTTTGATGGAAATTGAAGGGATCGGATTCAAGATCATAAAGCAAGAGATACAGGCAAGCAAGGATACAGAGGATAATCTGAGCCTGTTGGCGAAAAAATAACTGGATTCCCGATTTCTCGGGAATGACAAGAAGGAAACAATGCGCTATAAAGATGCGGGTGTCAACATTGACGCCGGGACCGAATCGGTCCAAAGAATAAAAAAACTGGTCCGCTCCACCTTCACCAAGAACGTGCTGACCGACATCGGCGGGTTCGGGGCCCTGTTCGACGGCTCGCTGAAGGGCTACAAGGAACCGGTGCTGGTCTCCTCCTGCGACGGAGTGGGCACCAAGCTGAAAGTGGCCCTGATGGCCAACAAGCACGACACGGTGGGCCAGGACCTGGTCAATCATTGCGTCAACGATATCCTGGTGCAGGGGGCCAGGCCGCTATTCTTCATGGATTATGCGGCCTTCGGCCGACTGGATCCCAGGATCCTGGAGCAGGTGGTAAAGGGCTTTGCCAAGGCCTGCAAGGAGAACGGCTGTTCGCTGATCGGCGGGGAGACCGCCGAGATGCCGGGCATGTATGCCATCGGCGATTACGATCTGGCGGGGTTCATCGTCGGCGCGGTGGAGAGGAAGAGGCTGATCACCGGGAGGAGCATCAAGCCCGGCGACGTGGTGATAGGTCTGTCCACCAACGGCCTGCAGACCAACGGCTATTCGCTGGCCCGGAAGATCCTCTTTGAAAAATGCAGATACCAGACCAACACCTATCTCCCGGAAATAAAATCCAACGTGGGAGAGGCTCTGCTCAAGGTCCATCCCTCCTTTCTGGGGCCGGTCTCTCCGCTGATGGACAAGGGCCTGATAAAGGGCATGGCCCACATCACCGGCGGCGGGTTTTTGGACAACATTCCCCGGGTACTGCCGGAGAAATGCGGGGTGGAGATATCTCTCGGATCTTGGCCGGTCCTGCCGATATTCGACCTTTTGCAGAAGAAAGGCAATGTTCCATTAGATGACATGTACCGGACGTTCAACATGGGGATCGGATTTATTTTGATAGTGGCCGAGCGGGATGCAGACGAAACGTTAAAAATATTGAAAAGGTTTAAAACGTTAAAACCGTATGTGGTCGGCCGGGTGGTAAAGGGGAATAAGAAGGTAAAATTGGTTTGACCCCTCTCCAACCTCTCCCCCGAAAGGAGAGAGGATAATTATTGGGAAGTGATATATATGAAGATCCTCGTCAATGAAAAGCCTCAGGAAATAGCCACCGGTTCGATGGTGTCCGATGCCGCCCGGCTTTATAAGAACAACGCCGATCTGTTCATCCGTAACGGCTTTCCCTGTGGCCAGGACGTCAAGCTGGAGGACGGCGACCGGCTGGTGCTGATCAAAAAGGGTGAGATGCCCAAACGCGAGGAACTGGAGCATCTCCTGATGGCCCGGCATACTCCCGGCGTCCACGAGAGATTGAAGAGCGCCACGGTGGGCATCGCCGGGTGCGGCGGGCTGGGATCCACCGCCGCCGTGGCCCTGGCCAGGGCGGGAATCGGCAAACTGATCATCGCCGACTTCGACGTGGTGGAGCCGTCGAACCTGAACCGACAGCAATATTTTGTGGAACACATCGGCCAGCCGAAGGTGGAGGCTCTAAAAGAGATCATCCTCAAGGCCAATCCCTTTGCCGAGGTGGAATGCCACCAGGTGCGCATCACCCCGGCCAATGTGTCCCAGCTGTTCAACGCGGCCGATGTCATAGTGGAGGCCTTCGATCTGGCCGATCAGAAGCTGATGCTGGCCGAGGCGGTCCAGAAACAAATGCCGGACAAGCCGCTGGTGATCGGCAACGGCATGGCCGGTTGGGGCGACAACAATCTTTTAAAGACCCGTCAGGTCGGCCGGATATACATCTGCGGGGACGAGATCAGCGAGGCCGGTCCGGGCATGGGCCTGATGGCGCCCCGGGTGGGCATGGCTGCCTGCATGGAGGCCAACCAGGTGCTGGAGATCCTGCTGGGGCCGGATCCCAGGATCAGGTCTTTTATCGAACAGGACAAACAAAGCACATTGAACATGAACAAGGCCAAAGGGGAAAGATGCTGAAGGTAAACGGGCAGGACCATCCCTGGCATCCGGGGCTGACAGTGGCTCAGCTGTTAAAAGAGAAGAATTATATATTCCACGCCATCATCGTCAGGGTCAACGACAAATACGCTCCCGGCGAGGATTACGATAAAACAGCCATCAATGACGGCGACGACGTCCAGGCCATCCATCTGATAACCGGCGGCTGATCTTGCTATGCGTTCTTTCATGATATTCATTTTCATCTCCCTGGCCATTCTGATCTACGCCCTGGTCAATCTCTACATCTTTTCCAAGGGATGGCAGTCGTTGGACGGCGTCCGCCGGGAATGGCGGCTGGCCTATGCGATCGTCTTTATAGCCTTTGCCCTGTCGTTCATAGCCGGGCGGTTTTTGGAGAGGGCCGGCAGCAGCGTTTTTACCGAAGCTTTGGTGTGGATAGGCTCGTTCTGGCTGGCGGTGATGCTGTACGGCTTTCTGGCCTCAGTGCTGTCCGATATTCTGGTTTTGGCGGCAACCCTGTTCAAGCTGAGGACACTCCAGTTTTTGACGGCCAGTGCCGCTGGGAAATTATGGACATTCATAGCAATTACTGGCCTTATATTGATCATCACCGGGGCCGGATTCTTCAACGCTTGCAATGTCCGGGTCAAAAAGCTGGAACTGGACATACCGAAAAGTGCCGGACAGTTAAAGCAGCTGAACATCACCATGGCTTCGGACATCCATCTGGGCACCATTATCGGCAACGGGCGGCTGGGTAGGCTGGTGGACAAGATCAACGCCACCGATCCCGACCTGGTCATTTTGGCCGGCGACATCGTGGACGAGGATATCGGTCCGGTGATACGCGGGGACATGGGCAAGAAGCTCAAGGAAATAAAAGCCCGCTACGGGGTGATCGGCATCACCGGAAACCACGAATATATCGGCGGGGTTAAAAAAGCGGTCGATTACCTGGAGGCTCACGGCATCAAAATGCTGCTGGACGATAAGGTCCTGATCGCCGATGCTCTATGGGTGGCAGGAAGGAAGGACCGCAGTGGAGCCAGGTTCGACGGAAGCCCCAGAAAGCCGCTCAAAGAGATCCTGTCTGGCATCGACCAGAAATTATTGGTGATCCTGCTGGACCATCAGCCCTTCGACCTGCAAGATGCCTCGTCTAATAATGTAGACCTACAGTTATCGGGCCACACCCATCACGGCCAGCTGTGGCCGCTGAATTTCATCACCAACCGGGTCTACAAAAAAAGCTGGGGATATCTGAAGAAAGGAAGCACCCATTACTACGTCTCCAGCGGGGCCGGCACCTGGGGTCCGCCGGTGCGGACCGGGAACAGCCCGGAGATCGTCAGTCTCAAGATCAGTTTCAACCAATAAATACCTTCAGGAATTTTTTAAGACAGATGCTATCAGACCAATTCGGCAGAAAAGTAAACTACCTCCGGGTATCGGTCACCGACCGCTGCAACCTGCGTTGCCGCTACTGCATTCCCCAGGATGGCGTATCGTTGAAGAAGCACGAGGACCTGTTGAGCTTTGAGGAGATCGAGACCATCGTCAGGGCCGGGGTGGAGTTGGGCATCAACAAGGTCCGGCTGACCGGCGGCGAACCCCTGTTGCG
This sequence comes from uncultured bacterium, assembly GCA_937863685.1. GTDB lineage: Bacteria > Edwardsbacteria > AC1 > AC1 > EtOH8 > UBA2226. The sequence goes on along the minus strand of CALMGM010000013.1, from coordinate 41,956 downwards.
GAAGGGTTTTCCCGCGCTGGTGAAAAAACTGGCGGCCATCGAGGGCCTCAAGGACCTGGCCCTGACCACCAACGGCATTTTACTGGGGCCCATGGCCTCGGAACTGAAGGAGGCCGGCATCAAGCGGGTCAACGTCAGTCTGGACACGCTAAGGCCAGAGCGTTTCCACCAGATGACCGGCAGCGATCATTGGCAGCAGGCCAAGGAGGGGTTCGAAAAGGCCCTAACGGCGGGGTTTGAACAGGTCAAGCTGAACGTGGTGGCAATAGCCGGCTATAATGACGACGAGGTGGAGGATTTCATCAAGTATGCGATGGACAAACCGATACAGCTCCGGTTCATCGAATTCATGCCGGTGGGTAATAAGTTTTGGGAGAAGGGAAAGCAGCTGATTTCAAAGGAGCTGATAGAGCGGATATCAACCACCACTACCATAGTGTCCTTGCCCCCTTTGAAAAACTCGATCACCGAGGAATATCAGATAGTCGGCAGCCCGGCCACCCTGGGTTTTATTTCCCCCCTGTCGCATTCCTTCTGCCGCAGCTGTAACCGTCTGCGCCTGACGGCGGATGGCTTCCTGAAGCCCTGCCTGGCCTCGAAATATGAGGTCAACATCAAGGTTCCGGTCCGGGCCGGACACGCCGGCAACGAACTACGCCGGGTGTTCTACGAGGCCATGCGGCTGAAACCAAAGGCCCATAAGATGGACCAGGGATATTCCGACAATACCCGCCATATGGCCGAGGTGGGGGGGTGATGAAAAATGAAAAATGAAAAATTAAAAATTAAAAATATTGTCAAATTGTCTCATGTCGGCTCTAAGGGGCAGGCCCGGATGGTGGATGTCACCAAAAAAGAAAAGACCCAGAGGATGGCCGTGGCCTGCGGCCGGGTGGAGATGAAAGCGTCCACTCTCGATCTGATCATAAAAAACAAAATTGCCAAGGGCGATGTGCTGGCAACGGCCAGGATCGCCGGAATTCAGGCGGCCAAGCGAACCCACGAGCTGATCCCTCTGTGCCACCCGCTGGGGCTGACCCAGGTTGAGGTCGGTCTTAAGGCCAATAGAAGATCTTCGGCGATTGAGATAACCGCCACCGTAAAATGCACCGACCGCACCGGGGTGGAGATGGAGGCCCTGACCGCGGCGGCGGTGGCCTGTCTGACCATCTACGATATGGCCAAGGCGGCCGACAAGGGGATGGTGATCTCGGATATCAAACTGCTGGAGAAGCGGGGCGGCAAGTCGGGGGATTGGAAGAGGTAATAAGTCCCCTCTGGGGAACCCCTCCCTTGATCCCTCCCCGATGCGGAGAGGGGAATCAAATTTAAAATAATGGGCAGAATAATTTCCATAAATATCAGTACCCAAAAAGGGCAGAAGAAACATCAGATTGATTTCGCCGTTCTGAAAATTAACCACGGGATAGTGGGCGATGCCCATGCCGGGGACTGGCACCGGCAGGTCAGCCTGCTGGCAGTGGAGAGCGTGGACAAGATGAGGGGCAAGGGAGTCGAACTGCACCCCGGGGATTTCGCCGAGAACCTGACCATCGAGGGCATTGATTTGAAAAACCTGAAGATAGGCCAGCAACTGAAGATCGGGGCGGATGCAATTTTGGAGATAACCCAGATCGGCAAGGAGTGCCACAACGGCTGCGCCATAAAACAGCAGGTGGGCGACTGCGTGATGCCCCGGGAAGGCGTGTTTGCCAAGGTGATAAGGAGCGGGGAGATAAAAACAGGCGACCAGATCAATTTTGAAATTTGAAATGCAAAATTTAAAAATTAAAGTTGTTACCCTAACGGTAAGTGACAAAGGTGCGGCGGGATTGCGGGAGGATCTTTCCGGCCCGGCCATAAAGGAAATGCTGTCATCCCTCGCTGCTGAGATCGTGGCCACCGAGATCATTCCCGACGAGCGGATGTTGATAGCCGAAAGGCTGATGCACTACGCCGACAAGACTTGCTGCGATCTGGTGCTGACCACCGGGGGCACCGGCTTTTCGCCCCGCGACGTCACTCCCGAGGCCACTCTGGAGGTGATCGACCGCCCGGTGCCGGGCATCCCCGAGGCCATGCGGGCGGCCAGCCTGGACAAGAACCCGATGGCCATGATCTCCCGGGCGGCGGCCGGCATCCGGGGCCGAACGTTGATCATCAACCTGCCCGGCAGCGTCAAGGCGGTCAGGGAGAACCTGGCGGCCATCTTGCCGGTCCTGCCGCACGCAATCGAAATACTACGGGGCGAAGGCGGGGAATGCGGCAATCAATCAAATAGCAAGAAATAAAAACTGGAATATAATTGCGAGGTGAACCCATGGCTATGGACAAGAGCACTTCCCAGCATAACCGCTGTTCCTTCTGCGGACGGGCCTCCAGCGAGGTGGCGCACCTGATAGACGGCCGCGAGGCCGCCATCTGCGGGGACTGCGCCATCATCTGCAACGACATCCTGAACAAGGAGAAGAAGATCAACGGCTTCCTCACCAAGGAGGAACTGCCCATTCCGGTGGAGATTAAGGCGGTGCTGGACGAGTATGTCATCGGGCAGGACCGGGCCAAGAAGGCCCTGGCGGTGGCGGTCTACAATCACTACAAGAGGATACTGTGCGCCGGCACCAACCCCGAGGTGGAGTTGGACAAGAGCAATATCCTGGTGATTGGGCCCACCGGTACCGGAAAGACCATGCTGGCCCAGACCATGGCCCGTCTGCTGAAAGTGCCGTTCGCCATCGCCGACGCCACCACTCTTACCGAGGCAGGATACGTGGGCGAGGATGTGGAGAATATTCTGGTGCGGCTGCTACAGTCGGCCAATTACGACCTGAAGAAGACCGAGATCGGCATCGTCTACATTGACGAGATCGACAAGATCACCCGCAAGTCCGAAGGACCGTCCATCACCCGCGACGTCTCCGGCGAGGGGGTCCAGCAGGCCCTGCTGAAGATCCTGGAAGGCACCCTGGCCCACGTGCCGCCCCAGGGCGGGAGAAAACATCCCGAACAACCGCTGGTTCCGGTGAATACCAAGAACATCCTGTTCGTTTGCGGCGGAACTTTCGACGGGCTGGAGAAGATCATAAGTTCCCGGATCGGCACCAAAAGCCTGGGTTTCGGGGCGGAGCTGAGAGAGAAGGGCAAGGTCCCCATCGGAGAGGTGCTGGCCAAGGTCCAGCCGGACGACCTGCTGAAGTTCGGGCTGATCCCGGAACTGATCGGCCGCCTGCCGGTGATCTGCACCCTGAACGACCTGGACAAGAACGCCATGATCGAGATCCTCACCAAGCCCAAGAACGCGCTGGTCAAGCAGTACCAGACATACTTCAGCCTGGAAGGGGTGGAACTGGAGTTCCTGCCCGAGGCCTTGGAGGCGGTGTCCGAGGAGGCCTTAAAGCGCAACACCGGGGCCCGGGGCCTGCGGGCGGTACTGGAGGAGACCATGCTGGACATCATGTACCAGCTGCCCTCAAACAAGAATATCGTCAAGTGCATCATCGGGCGGGAGGTGGTGGTGGGCCGCCAGCAGCCGCGTTTCATCATGAAGGACGAGCAGGAGGCGGCCGCCTGATCATTGTTTATTGCTGATTTGGTGCGACACAGCCCTGCTGCTTTAATTGTCATTCCGGGCTTGACCCGGAATCCAGTATTTTTTCTGGATTCCTGCCGCAGCCCTCATTGAATGCAATGAAGCGCAGGAATGACGATCTTGGTACCACCATTGAATCATGTTAATCCTGTCCGATTTGCTGGCGGATCTGAAGCGCTTTTGAAACATCATACAAAGGAACATATAATGAAGAAGAACACCGTGGTCATCGGAGCCCAATGGGGAGACGAGGGCAAGGGCAAGATCGTCGATCTGCTGGCCCGTCAGGCCGATGCGGTGGCCAGATTTCAGGGCGGGGCCAACGCCGGACACACCGTCAAGGCGGGGGGGAGGGAATTCGTGTTGCATCTGCTGCCGTCGGGCATCGTTCATCCCAAGAAGCTGTGCTTCATCGGGAACGGGGTGGTGCTGGACCCGCAGAGCCTGATGGAGGAGATCGCCCAGGTGAGGTCGCAGGGCATCAGGATCGAGGGCCGGCTGAAGATCAGTCCGCTGTGCAACCTGACCATGCCCTACCATAAGATGCTGGATAAGGCCCGGGAATCGCAGGGCGCCGGGGCCATCGGCACCACCGGCCGCGGCATCGGGCCCAGCTACATCGACAAGGTGGGCCGGCTGGGCATCAGGCTGGGGGACCTCTGGCAGTTCGATGTCTTCGCCCAAAAACTTAAGGAGAGCCTCAAGGAAAAGAATTTCCTGCTCAAAAATTATTACAAAAGTTCTCCGGCATCCTATGACGCCATCATCAAGGAATACCGCAAGTATCCCGCCCTGCTCAAGTCCTATACGGCTGACGTCTCCCTGCTGCTGAACCAATTGATCGCGGCAGGCAAGAAGGTGCTGTTCGAAGGGGCTCAGGGCACCTTCCTGGACATCGATTTCGGCACTTATCCCTTCGTCACCTCGTCATCCACCATCTCCGGCGGGACCTGCACCGGGCTGGGCATCGGCCCGTCCGGGATCGGCAGCGTCCTTCTGGTGGCCAAGGCCTACACCACCCGGGTGGGCAACGGGCCGTTCCCGGCCGAGTTCGCTCCGGCCATGGCCGATTTCATCAGACGGAAGGCCGGGGATGAGTTCGGCCGGACCACCGGACGCCCCAGGCGCTGCGGGTGGTTCGATGCGGTGATGGTCAAACGGGCGGTGCAGGTGAACGGGGCGGATCAGCTGGCGGTGACCAAATTGGATGTGCTGGACGGGATCAAGCAGATCAAGATAGCCGTCTCCTACGGGACCAAGGGCGGGGATTATCCCTGGACCACCGAGGAACTGTCACGCTGCCGGGTTAAATACATCACCCTGCCCGGGTGGGATAAACCCACCGGAGGCATTCGCAGTTACAGCCAGCTGCCGGCCAATGCCAAGAAATACTTGCAGACCATCGAAAAGCTCGCCGGGGTCAGAATTTCCATCGTGTCGGTGGGGCCGGACCGCGAAGCAACCATTTTCAGGTGTTAATGTTTTAGATTGAATTTGCTTGACCTGATGAGTTTTTTATTGTAAAATTAACAAATTCTGTTAAAAGCATGATGTTTTGCTCCGGGAGCCAGTAGCTCAGCCGGCAGAGCACCGCCCTTTTAAGGCGGGAGTCATGGGTTCGATTCCCATCTGGCTCACCACTTTGATCGTTAATAATCTCTATATGGAGGTGTAAAATGGCGCCTCAGGATGTTTTGAAAAAAGTAGTCCTCTTCAAATACCTCTCGCCCGCCGAGCTGGAATCGCTGGAGAGCAAACTGGAAAGGCGGAAGGTCGCCAAGGACACGGCTATATTCCAGGAGGGAACCGTCGGCAACGAGATGTATCTGATCACCAGCGGAGAAGTGGAGATCAGCATCAAGCGAAACGATTCCAAGCTGGTGCTGGCCGAACTGGGGGAGAGCTCCTTCTTCGGGGAGATGGCCCTGATCACCGACAAGCCCCGGACCGCCACTGCCACCGCCGTCATAGACAGCGAGGTCTATGCCCTGTCCAAAGAGGAATTCCAGAGGCTGCTGATGAAGGAGCCCCAGCTTTCCGCCCGGATGCTGTTGGCCATATCCGAGATACTGTGTGACCGCATCCAGTCCACCAACGAGAACCTGGAGACCTATTTCCTGATCAACCGGGCGATCGTGGACAACGAACAGTTCCGCCGGCTGTACATTCACAGCCACGTGAAATAAAATTTTATCCATTTTTAATGGTGTCCCCATCGACTAGCGGTTAGGTCACCACTCTTTCAAGGTGGCGGCACGGGTTCGAATCCCGTTGGGGACGCCATTTTTTATCCCGTGTCGCCACCTTGAGCTGAGCCAATACTTTATTTTGACCGGTCATTTGGTCCGGATGATTTCAGATGGAATCGTTGGGTTTCAGAGATAAAAAAAAATAAAAAGCACTTGACAAAAGGCTTAAGAAATTGCTATCATTAGATTTGAATTAAAGCTTGATGGAAATAATTTAAATATATTTTGACTTTAAGGAGGTGAAGAATTTATACTCTTATCTCTGTAAGGGTTTTTATTGCTTCATTATTTAGTAGTTTTATTCAAGCAAACGGCACTACATATTGTGGTGCCGGGGATACCAAAGAAGATAATCAAAATAACCAACACAATTAGGAGGTCAAACAAAATGAAGCGAATTGTATCGGTATTCGCGGTTCTGATGATGGTAGCCGGTCTGGCTATGGCAACCCCCTCCATGTACGGAAGCAACGGACTGGTCAGGACCATCGCTCCCGATAACTGCGGCCCAATGAGCTTCGGGATCGGTTTTCGCGGGTTCCTGTCCATGGGCGATTATGACACTAACAATTCCTGGATGAACATCGATGTGGTTCCCATGGGCAACTTTGCCTTCAACGACATGCTGGAGCTGTCGATCGCCCCGACCTACACTTTCAAGCAGTGGTCCATGACCACCCCGGACACCTCCGGATGGAGAAACGGCTCCAAGGACACCAGGATCGGGCTGAAGGCCACCTTCCTGCGGGGAGAAGGCTTCAACATGGGCGCCTACCTGGGATACGACTACCGCTGGAGCAAGAAATTCAGCCTGTTCTATGCCTGGGTCGATGACGCTTGGGTAAAGGCTGATGGATACACCCCGACGGGCAATATTCACTTCACCCTGATACCCGGCTATACCGCCGACAAATTCAAGGCCCACCTCAACCTGGGCATGGCCATGAACCTGGACAAGTATGATCCCGGTGATGGCATCAACAGGATCTACCCGAATATCGGGATCCCGTTCGGTTTGGGAATGTCCTATAATGCCGGCATGGTGACCCCGTTCCTGGAAGTCACCGGCAAGGCCGGGATAGATACCAGCAAATACCTGCAGGTTACCGATACCGGGTTTGACAGCATCAGCCGCGGCATCATGAACAACCCCTTATGGGTCACCGGCGGACTGCGCTTTGACTTCGGTTCCATCAAGATGGACCTGGGCGGCGAGATGAACATGCAGACCGACGACTCCACCATCCTGGATCCGACCATGACCCGTCAGTTGGACTGGCAGGTATTCATGGGCCTGGCCTACACCAAGTGCAACCTTGGTCCCAAGGTTCCGGCCACCGGCATCATCTCCGGCAAGGTCACCGACAAGGCCGGCAAGGGCCTGGCTGCCGTGGTCATGGCCGGCGGCATCACCGCCAACACCGACCCGGCCACCGGCGCCTACACCCTGAGCGGCGTGCTGATCGACAAAGCCCCGGTGGAGATCAAGGCCGATGCCAAGGGCTACATCGCCAAGCAGGCCTCCATCATGCTGGTCAAGAAGAACAAGAAGGTTCCTGCCATGCAGGACTTCACCCTGGAGCTCAAGCCCATTCCGCCCAGCGAGATCACCGGCACCATCATCGACTACAAGAGCGGCACCCCGGTTCCCGCCGTGCTGACCTTCAAGAGCCAGAAGGCCACCGTCACCGCCACCGCCGATGCCAACGGCAACTACATTGCCAAGCTGGAGCCCGGCACCTACGCAGTCACCGCCGTTGCCGAGGGCTACAACAATGCCAACTTCAACGTAGTGGCCAAGGACGGCAAGCCGGTCGCCCAGAACACCGGAATGGTGAAGAAGAAAGAGAAATTCTCCTTCAGCAACATCAACTTTGCCACTGGCAAAGCCATCGTGACTCCTGAGATCGAGACCGCCCTGCAGCCCCTGCTGAAGGTGCTGTTAGACAATCCGGACCTGAAGGTCGAGATCGGCGGACACACCGACGCCATCGGTTCCAAGGCCAAGAACCTCAAGCTGTCCCAGGAACGGGCCGATGCAGTGGTGGCCTGGCTGGTCACCCAGAACGTCAAGAGCCAGATGACCGCCAAGGGTTACGGTTCAAGCATGCCGATCGCTACCAACAAGACCAGAGCCGGCAGAGCTGAGAATCGTCGCATCGAGATCAACGTGGTCGAATAACCGACACTATTTCCGACCAAATAAAAAAGGCCCGCAGAAATGCGGGTCTTTTTGTTTTGCCTGAAAACAGGTGATGCGGATCAAAGAAAGGAGGCGATCGGTGGATCGCCTCCTGCAGCATAATTGACAAAAATCATCTTGTCCGGGTATTTTTGCCTGATTTCTTGGTCCGATTCTTTTTTTTCGATTGTTGCCAGAGGGCTTCCATCTCGTCCAGCGATGCGTCCTTGAAGGACTTCTTGGATTTTTTCAGGGACTTTTCGATATGCTGGAAACGGGAGGTGAATTTATCTATGGTGCCGCGCAGGGCCCCTTCGGGATCCACATTAAGAAAGCGGGAGAGGTTCACCAGGGTGAAAAGAATATCTCCCAATTCATCGGTGATCTCCTTCTTCTTTCCACCGGCGTAGGCCTTGGAGAATTCCTGCAGTTCCTCCTCCAGCTTGGCGAAGGCTCCGTCGATGTGCTCCCAATCGAAGCCCAGCCGGGCGGCCTTGTCCTGTATCCGATGGGCCTTGAGCAGGGCCGGCAGGTGTTTGGGCACGCCGTCCAGGGCCGAGGGGCGTTCCTTTTTCTTCTCCCGGTATTTTATCTGCTCCCAGTTGAGCAGAACCTCGGCGGCATCCTTGACCTTGGTCCGGCCGAAGATATGGGGATGGCGGCGGGTCATCTTTTCCATCTGTCCGGAGATCACTTCCTCTATGTCGAACAAGCCGTCCTCTTTGGCTATCTGGGCGTTGAAGATCACCTGGCCCAGCAGGTCTCCCAGCTCTTCCTTCAGTTTCTTCGGGTCCCGTTCCTCGATGGCTTCCACCACTTCGTAGGCCTCCTCGATGATATACGGCTTGAGGGAACGGTGATCCTGGGCCCGGTCCCAGGGACAACCGCCCGGGGCCCGCAACCGAGCGAACAGGGAGACGAGATCCTCAAAACGATTGTTCTTTTCCGAAGGTTCAATTTTCTTGGTCTTGCACTTATTGGTTTTCATTTAATGCCCTTATTTGTTGACGATGACCCTGGGCAGCAGGGGATTGATCCGGGTGACCACTTCATAATTGATGGTGCCGATCCATGAGGCCAGCTGTTCGGCGCTGATATGCTCTTTGTCCTGCCTGCCCAGCAGCACCGCCTCGTCCTCCAGCTTAACCCCCGGGATGTCGGTGATGTCCGCCAGGCAGAGGTTCATGCACACCCGCCCCCTGATGGGGGCCCGTTTTCCCTTGATCAGCACGTGGGCGGTGTTGGAGAGCCGGCGGTCGTATCCGTCGTAATAACCCACCGGCAGGACCGCCAGCCTGGTCTTCCGGGTGGTGCGGTAGGTGCAGCCGTAGCCGATGAACGAGCCGGAAGGGACGGTCTTGATCTGGGCCACCCGGGTCTTCCAAGCCAGCACCGGCGCAAGGCTGAACCCGGGATCGCGGTCCCGGACAGCCAGCATGGTCTCCCGGGAGGGCCACAATCCGTAAAGGCCGATTCCGATCCGGGCCAGGTTCTTATGGGTGTCGGGGAATATCAATGCGGCGGCGGTACAGGCCACATGATTCACCGGAGCGGAGTGTCCCAGCTTTTCCAGCCGGGCGATCATATTCCGGTAATTCTCCTTTTGGCCATCCGGGTAACTGCGATCGGTGGTATCCTCGATGTTGGCAAAGTGGGTGGAGTATCCTTCCAGAAAAAGATGGGGGTGTTCTTTTACCAGGCCGGCCAGGTTTATGGCTTCATCCAGACCAATCCCCTGGCGATTGGTGCCGGTCTCCAGTTTGATATGGAGGAGGATCTTTTTCTTGGTTTTTATTTTGGCCAGGGCCTGGACGGTCTCCCGATTGTATACCGTCAGCCGGATATCGTTCCGTGCCGCTTCGGCCAGCCGGCCCAGGGGCACGTATCCCAATAATAACAGCGGTTTCCTGATGCCCAGCTTCCGAAGAGCCACCGCTTCATCCAGGGAGTTCAGACCCAGCCAGTCCACCTGCTTGGACCCGGCCAGCAGCGACGCAACCTCCGGCAGGCCGTGCCCGTAAGCGTTGGATTTTATCACCGGCATGAATCTGGCCTGCGGGTCCAACAAGCGCCGGAAAGAGCGGACATTGCCGGCCAGGGCCCGCCGGTCGATCTCGACCCAGTTGATGTTTTTATCCATAAATATCTTCATTAAGTTTGTCAAAGTTATGTTATTCTACTACTAATCGTGCCGGCGATGCAAGTTTTTTAAAAAAAAATATTGCTTTTTAGCTGAAAGTATGGTAAAAGTATCAGATAGTATAAAGGTAAAGCATTATGCCCGATGAAATTAAACAGCCCCTGCCGCCGGCCAGCATCGAATCGCTTTTTTATATGCTGGCCACCTCGGCCATGGTCAACCTGGGATTGGTGCCGGACCCCATAGAACAGAAGACGGCACTGAACTTGGAGCTGGCCAAACACAATATAGACACCCTGGGGGTGCTGCAGAAAAAAACCACCGGAAATCTTACCTCGGAGGAATCCACGCTGCTGGACGACTTGCTGTACGACCTGCGCATGAAGTACGTCCGGGCAACATCCCAGAATGAAAGAAAATAAACTTTTTGTAAAAGGAGCGGAGCATGTTTAAGAACAGGTCTTGGTTGGCTTTGATAATTGTGGCCGGATTTCTTTTAGGCGCCGGGATCATATCCGCCCAGGAGGGCAACGTGGTTCATAAAGTGGTGGAGGGAGAGACCCTGTGGGATCTGGCAGGGAGGTATTTCCAGAATTCCTTCTCCTGGCCCCTGATCTGGGAGGCCAACAAGCAGAGCATTGCCGATCCCCACTGGATCTACCCCGGCCAGGAACTGATGATCCCTCCGCAGACCCTTTCGGAGCAAGTGGCCGCCCCCGACACCGCCGCCGCCCAAACTGAAGCTCAGGCCGAGGCGCCGGCCGAGGCCGCTCCCCAGGCAGAAGCCCCGGTCGAAGAGGTGGTCTATGAACCGGAGCCGGTGGAGGAGAAACCCGCGGTCACGGTGAGGAAAACCCAAGCCATAGGATATGTTAAAAAACCGACTCCGGTGGTGTCGGAACTGATGGCTTTTGAAGCCGGTTTCATCAGCGATGAGATGGACAAACCCGGCGGCCACATCATCGGCAGCGACCGCAAGGACATCGAAGGGTTGATGTCGAACGATCCGGCATATGTCAATCTGGGCTCCCGTGACGGTATCAAGCCAGGTGATAAATACGCCCTGTACCGGACGGGCCAGAAAGTCAAGCATCCCGTGAACAAGAAAAACTTGGGCAGGATAATCAACATCGTGGGCATTCTGGAGATCAAAGACGTTGAGGAGAAGACCTCACGGGCAGTGCTGTTGAAAACATACGAACCCATATCCCGCAAGGAGGCCTTCCGGCCTTATGTCGAGATCGTGGTTCCCAAGGACGTGAAACCGCTGCCGGTGGAAAAATCCAATGAGGGCTGCATCGTGGCTTTAAAACAAGCCAATACTTCGGCTACCGAGTATAAGGTGGTCTATATCGACAAGGGCCTGGCCAATGGGATCATGCCCGGCGATGTTTTCGAGATGTTCCGTGCCGGAACCAAGGCCAACGACCCCGACCGGGGAGGAAAGAATTTACTACCCGAGCTGATAATTGGCCAACTGCAGGTACTGTCAGTTAGGAACAACACTGCGGCGGCGGTCATTACCAATTCCAATGTGGAGGACATCCAGGTCGGGGAGAAGATCAGGCTCATCAAACAGGTCCCCACCAGATAGACGGCTTAATAACCGTAGCAGGACCATCGGCAACATAGGGAATATAAATGGTCAACAAGAAGATGATCGGCGAAATAATGGTCTCCTTGGGCTATGTCTCGCTGGAGCAGATCAATGAGGCCAGAAGGAACCAGATGGACAACTCCGCCAAGCGGCTGGGGGAATGCCTGGTCGAGCTTGGCTATGTTTCCAATGACGAGGTCGACAGGGCCCTGGGTATCCAGAATGTGGACTGATTTGCCCTGACGGGCGGGAAGGCGGCGCCATGGGAGCTTCCAATAAGAATTCCGAACTGCTGAAGAAAGTATATTTGTTCAATGATCTGACCCAGCCGGAGCTGGAGAAGATCCTGAATCTGGCTTACGAGAAGGCCTACGAAAAGGAATCAGCCGTTTTTCAAGAGGGCGAGATCGGAGACGCCTTTTACATAGTCGATCAGGGCCAGGTCCGGATATCCACCATGGTGCCCGGGGTGGGAGAGGAGGCCCTGAAGATATTGCGGCCGGGTGATTATTTCGGGGAGATGGCCCTGATAGACGACTTTCCCCGCTCGGCGGCGGCCATCGCCCACGAGGGCGAGGTCAAGCTGCTGGCCATCTACAAACGGGATTTCAAGAAGCTGATGGCCGAGGACAAGGAGATGTCCTACAAGCTGATGTCGGTGTTCATCAAAACCCTGTCCTCGCGCCTGAGGGACACCAACGACAAGCTGAAGAATATCTTCGCCATCGCCAAGGCATTTTAACCGATCCTGACGGAACGAGGTTGGAACTTCCAGCCTCGTTCCTCTGTTTAATCATAATATTCTGGTAATGAGGTGATGATGCACAAGACCATCAAACTGGGGCTGATCCTTTGCACCCTGACCATGGCCTCCTGCTGTCACCGCGGCGCCGCTCCGAGCGGGGCCCCGGTCGTCCTGACGGTGGAGCAGATAGCCAAACAGCCGAAAAAATATTCGGGCCGGACCGTTCAAACGGCGGGGATCCTGAAAAATGCCGGCGGCAATTACTTCACCGACCTGAGACTGGTCCTGGCCGGATATGATGGTGGGGAGATAGCGGTGGCCGCCTGGGCTCCCCTGGAGGTGCCCCCGCCCCGGCCGGGCCCCAACCGGCCGCAGAGACCCAGGGTGATGTCCGATTTCCTGGGCCGAAGAATGCTACTGACAGGGCGGATGGAGGACCAGGACGGGAAGACCATTCTCCGGGTGGAGAAGGCCGAGGAAATTTTTGATCGGGAGGGTAAAGATGCGAATTAAAATTTTGCTCTGCATGGCCCTGGGGGCCATGATGGCGATTCCGGCCGGGGCCATGCCCCCGCGCCCCGGGGTGAGCGAACCGGCTTCGCTGGCGGCTCTGCGGCTCAAGGGGCTGGACAGCCCCCGGGACGGCCTGATCCAGCAGCTGCGAACCAAGGACGCCGCGGCCAAGATAAGCGGCAGTCGCAGTTATCCGGTGGTGATGGGATATTTCACCGACCTGGCCAACATCAACACCCAGGGTGAATTTCAGGCCATGCTGTTCAGTACCGGCAGCGGGATAAAATCGGTCAACAACTATTACCGGGATATGTCCTACAACGCCATGAGCTGTTCGGGCTTGGTCGATGCCTGGCGCACCAGCAACAATACGGTGTCCTATTATGGCGGGGGGAACAACGGCATGAATGACGGGACCACTGCCAACACCTACGAGTTCATTAAAAAGGTGCTGGCCCGGGCCGACTCCTTTGTGGATTTCTCGGGCGCCGGCTACGACCAGAACAATGACGGCTATGTGGATGTTTTGTGGGTGATTCATGCCGGCAAGGGAGGGGAGGAGACCGGCAGCCCGGACCAGATATGGTCGCACAGCTTTCAGCTGACCGGATATACCGGAGGCACCGCTTTTATCACCAAGGATCCCTGGCCGGGGCATGCCGGGCAATACCTGAAGATAGACAAATACATCATCATGCCGGAACGGACCAATTACGCCGACGGGATCGGCGGGACCACCGAGATGATCGGCTGCGGGGTTTTCTGCCACGAATTCGGCCATGCCCTGGGGCTGCCGGACCTTTATGACACCGGCGGTTTCAGCATCTCCGGCGACGGCCTGGGCCTTTTTTCCCTGATGGCGGCCGGCTCCTGGGGGGGCGATTACAACAGCAGCGCCACCCCGGTATCGCTGGATGCATGGTCCAAGAGGTTTCTGGGATGGCTGGCGCCGGTGATGGTCAAAGCCAACGGACCATACATTGTCAACAGCACGCTGGCCACGGCCAGCAACAGCTCCTACCAACTGGCTCAGCTGGGCAACGAGGGGACCATGCAGTTCTGGATGGTGGAGAACCGCTGGAGAACAGCCGCCGGACCGTTCAGCGGAGTGGCCTGGGACGCCAACCTGGTATCCCAGGGCCTGGGGATCTACCATATCGACAGCGTCTACACCAGCGGTTCATATTTTGCATACAACCAGGTGAACGTCAACACCAGCAACGGCACCTCGCGTAACCGCCCCTACGGAGTGGCCCTGGAGGAGACCGACATCGGGGCCCTGGGCTACAGCTCCGAACTATGGATCGGGGGGAATTACGGCGAGGCCGTGGACCTCTGGAGTTCGGCCACCCAGTCTGGCTTCGACAGCATGGGGACAGCCTATCCCATATCCTACCTGAACAATAACACCACCCGTTCCGGGATCGCAGTGATGGGCATCTCGGCGGCGGCGGCGGCCGTCAGCTGCAATATGTACGTCATTCCCGGGGGCGGCTCCGATTTCAACATCGGGATCATGCAGAACCCGGCCTTCACCCAGTATCTGTCGCTGGCGGCGGTGTCCGGCAGCCTGATGCCGTCGGCCCCGGCCCTGGATACCGCCCTGATGACGGTCTCGGCCCAGGCGGAGACCCTGACCTTTGCCAAGATATCCGATTGGACCTATACCAGCGAATATGAACTGAAGATCGAAGGCCAGCACCATCTGCACCTGGCGGCGGTGGATTCCGCCGGAAACTGGCGCAGCGGAGACCGGTATTTTGAGGTGGTGTCGGCCAAAAAAACAGGCAACATCGTCAGTGCAAAATCCTCTGCCATAACTTTGGACATTCCGGCCGGGGCATTGGCCCGGGACATGTTTCTGGCAATATTCGAACCCCAGGCAAGCAATCCTGCCGGTACCGTCATAATGAAACCCGTTCAGATCGGGCCGGACGGGATGCCCCTGCTGAAACCGGCAGTCCTGGAATTATCCTATGAACCCGCTTCTCTTGGCCAGAGGGACGTATTTCATTTGGGC
Source organism: uncultured bacterium (assembly GCA_937863685.1). Lineage (GTDB taxonomy): Bacteria > Edwardsbacteria > AC1 > AC1 > EtOH8 > UBA2226. The sequence continues at coordinate 26,921 of CALMGM010000013.1, read as the reverse complement.
GTCTATCGATCAAAGGACGGCGGCTGGGAATATCTGCCGGGCCAGATCGATAAAAAAGGCCATAAGGTCATTTCAACCATAAATACCCTGGGGATCTACGCCCTGTGCTGGGATGCAGGCAATCCGGCCCTGGCGGAGATCAACGATGCGGCAGACCCTGCTGCCTGGCCCAATCCCTTCCGCTCATCGGTCAGGGTCAGCTACCAGGTGAGGCCGGAAGGGGTCATCAGCATCTCGATCTACAACATCCTGGGGCAAAAAGTTAGTCAGATCTTCCGGGGATACCGGCCGGCCGGACAGTATGATTTCAGCTGGGACGGACGGGACGGCAATGGCCAACAGGCGGCCCCGGGCATATATTATTACAGAGTAAGCGGCGCTTCCTCCGTTCAAACCGGCCGGATGGTACTGGTGAAATAAGGAGATGAAGATGAAAAAGAAGATCCTGATATATTCCCTGGCGGTGCTGGCGGCCGCGGTCCTGGGATGCAGCAAGGAGACCACCGCTCCGGAGCCAGAGCTGACGGCCGCTCAGCTGCTGTCCCAGGGCTGGACATATTTTAACGCCGGAAGTTTTTCCGCCGCCCTGAGCAATTTCCAGCAGGCCAAGGCCAAGGATCCCTCGCTGGTTGACGCCTATAACGGCATTGGCTGGTGTCAGGGCATTTTGGGTTATAAGAACGAAGCCCTGGCCACCTTCAACAGCGGCCTGGTTCGGCAGGCGGCCAACAACGAGATGAGAGCAGGCCTGTCATTCGTCTACGCCTCGCTTGACAGCTGCCCGGCGGCCGTCCGGAACGACAGCCTGGTGCTGGCCTCCGACAGTCTATGGAGATTCTCCCACAAATACCTGCTGTCGGCCGACCAAGTGATGGACCACCGGGAGCTGAACCTGCTGCTGGCCGAGTGCTACTACCAGCTGGGCAGTTTTGCCGCCTCGCTGCAGGCGGTCAACAAGATAGACCCCCTGTTCACGGTGGTTGATGTCAACACCTCCGAGGGACAATCCGAACTGCTGATGAAGATCGAGAACCTGGGATCGTCGATATAGCTATGTGCCCCGGGCAGGATTATCGATTGACTATAGCGGGCGATTATTGTATCATAGCCGGGGAGGCTGTATGAATATCCGATCTTCCGTGATCATCCTGCTGGGTGTGGCGGCGCTGGCCGTCTCCGGGTGCTGGTCGTCGGCCGACGACAACGGCCACCAGGGCCTGCAGCCGGTTCAGGATTTGGGACCGGTGGTGATACAAAAGTACCGGGGCCAGCGGCTGACCGATTTCGAGAAGCTGCGGGACAATTCCATTCAGGGGCCGCAGCAGGTGGATACCGCAAGATACCGTTTGGTGATAGACGGTCTAGTATCGGCCAGACAGGAATTGAGCTACCGCCAGGTGCTGGGGATGGCCCGGTATCAGAAACTGCTGACCCTGCACTGCGTGGAGGGGTGGAGCGCCCAGGGCCTTTTCGAGGGGGTGCTGGTGGAGGACCTGCTGAAGGCGGCCGCTGTCAAACCGGAGGCCAACACTCTGGTATTCCATGCCGCCGACGGCTACAGCTCCTCCCTGCCGCTGAGATCAGTGGTGGGCAAAAAGATCCTGCTGGCCTATAAGATAAACAACCGAACTTTAAGCGCCCGGTCGGGATTTCCCTTCCAGCTGATAGCCGAGGACAAGCTGGGCTACAAGTGGGTGAAGTGGCTGCAGCGGATAGAGGTTTCGGCCGATTCCACCTACCGGGGTTTTTGGGAGAGCCGGGGCTACGATAACAATGCGGATTATTGAAAAGGAAATAAAGATGAAAATATCCAAAAAGGCCATGCCCAAAGCTCTGCGGGCGGCACTTAAGCTGGAGCATAAAGGCAGCGCTTTCTACCTCAAGATGTCCGAAAAGACCGGCAACATACTGGCCAAGCGGCTATTCGACCAGCTGGCCATGCAGGAGGTGGAGCATATCGGCCGGATAAACGAGATCTATTCGGCCATCACCCAGGGGCAAAGCTGGCCCGAGCCCCGGGGGAAGAAGATCGGCTATCTGGAGGCCGAGATGAAAAAGGTCTTCGCCAGGATCAATCACACCCGATCCAAGGAAAAGCTGGACAACATCTCGGGCATGAAGGTGGCCATGGACATGGAATGGTACAGCTACAAGATGTACCAGAAATTCGTGAATGCCGCGGTGGACGGCCCGGAGAAGGAATTCTTCAAGCGGATGCTGGAGGAGGAGACCAAGCACTACGAGGCACTGTCCAACGTCTATGCCTACCTGACCAACAGCGGGGACTGGCTGGAGCGTTCCGAGAGCAACACCTGGAACTGGATGAACTCATAAATGCAAACGGGGGAGATATAATGCAGCATCTGGCAGTAGAGAAAAGGATGGTGTCGGTCACCATGCGATGCCGTGATCAGCAGGTGATCAAGGGCGACCTGTTCCTGAGCCTGATGGCCAAGAACCATATCGGCCAGGAAACGGTGCTGGATTTCATGAACGAGCCCGAGGAATTCTTCGTGCTCAAGGTGGCCACCGCCCCCTCCATCAACGTGATCAACAAGGCCAGGATCATGGAAGTATCGGTGGCCCTGGAGGTGGAGGCAGACGATCTGGACCGGGAGGCCATGGGCATCAAGGAGGAGCCGATGACGGTGGTGTTCAACGACAACTTCAAGCTGAGCGGAAAGGCCTATATAGACCTGCCGCCGGAGAAATCCCGGGCCATAGATTTTTTGAACCAGAGCGAGAGATTCTTTTTGCTGGTCACCGATCACATCGCCCATATAGTCAACCGCAGACACATCAGCTTCGTAATACCAGGGAGATAAAAATGGCAAAGATAGATGTATTTTTCAAGGCAATGAACGATTACCGGGCCAGCGAGTTTTACCTGGCCAGCGAATCGGAGCCGCAGTTCAAAACCCCGTCCGGCATTCAAACCGTCTCCAAACAAAAGTTCACCAACCAGGAGGTGATGGGGCTGCTATCGGAGATCATGTCCCCGGCCGAGAGGGAGAAGCTGATGGACCAGCCATCGGTGGAATTCACCTATAAAGGCCCGATGGGAGAATATCACGGTACGGTCAGCATGCAGGGCCACAGCATCAAGGCGGTGTTCCTGCCGGCCGGTGCCGCGGAAGCCCGCCAAGAAACGCCGGCTGTCCCGGATGCCGGCGCCCCGCCGGCATCCCCTGCCACAGCTATTCCCGGATCGTATAAGCCTGCCGAGATTGACAAATTGCTGCATCTGCTGGTGGAGCGCAAGGGCTCGGACCTGCATCTGTCGGCCGGGGAGAAGCCCTGCGTAAGGATCGACGGCGAGATCAGAAAACTGCAGGAATATCCGGTGTCGTCCCCAGCCGACACCCGGAGGATCCTGCTGGAAATAGCCGGGGCCCGATACCGCCAGCAGTACGAAGAACACAACGACACCGATTTTGCCTACGAGATCCCCGGGCTGGCCAGGTTCCGGGTCAATTATTTTTCCGACCGTCGGGGGATGGGAGGGGTGCTGCGGGTGATCCCTTCCAAGACCGTGACAGTGGAGGACCTTAATCTTTCCCATGCCATCCAGAACCTGTGCTACCTCTCCAAGGGGCTGGTGCTGGTGACCGGGCCAACCGGCTCGGGTAAATCAACCACCCTATGCGCCCTGGTGGACCTGATAAACCGCACCCGGAGCGACCATATAATCACCCTGGAGGATCCCATAGAGTTCGTCCACGAGAACAAGAAATGCCTGGTCAACCAGCGGGAGATCGGCAGCCACACCGAGTCCTTCAAGAACGCTCTGCGGGCGGCCCTGCGGGAGGATCCGGACATTGTGCTGGTGGGAGAGATGCGCGATCTGGAGACCATCTCCATCGCCATCGAGACCGCCGAGACCGGACACCTGGTGTTCGGCACCCTGCACACCTCCACCGCCGCCAGCACGGTGGACCGGGTGATAGAGCAGTTCCCGCCCGACCGCCAGGAGCAGATCCGGGTGATGCTGTCAGAATCCCTGAAGGGGGTGGTGGCCCAGACCCTGTGCAAGAAGATCGGGGGCGGGCGGGTGGCCGCCATGGAGGTGCTGCTGGGGATCCCGGCGGTGTCCAACCTGATCCGGGAGGGCAAGACCTACCAGCTGCCGTCCATCATCCAGACCAACCGCAAGATGGGGATGGTGATGTTGAACGAATCGCTGATGGATTTCGTCAAAAAGAAGCTGGTGGAGCCCAAGGACGCCTACATAAAATCAATGGACAAGATCGATTTGCTTAACCAGCTGAAGCGGGACGGTTTCGACACCTCGTTCATCGACGAGGTGAAATAGGGACCCCGCATTGTCGGATCGACCTCATCCTTAATCCTCTCCAAATGAATCTGGAGAGGGTTTTTTATTGCTAAAATCATCTGTTTGATGTATCATTAGTATCAGTTGAAAATGACGGGAAAGCTATGAAGCCGCTGGATATCGAATATATAAAGAAGAACCTGAGGACCCGGGAATTCGGGCGGGAGCTGCTCTATTTCGAGCAGCTTGATTCCACCAGCAGCCATCTGGCTGAGCTGTCCAGGGGTTCGGCCGCCCGGCAGGGTATAGTGGTGGTCGCCGAACAACAGACGGCCGGGCGGGGCCGGCAGGGCAACAGCTGGTATTCGCCGCCGGGACCGGGGCTGTATCTCTCCCTGCTGCTGAAGCCGGCGCTGCCATCCATCAAACTGTCAGGGATGACCCTGGCCCTGGGCTGTTCGGCGGCGGAGGCCATCGAAGGCATCGCCAAAGCCCCGATGGCTGTGAAATGGCCCAACGACCTGTACTGCAATAATCGCAAAGTGGGAGGCATGCTTACCGAGATGCAGTCCCACGGCGGACTGATAGATAACGCGGTCATCGGGATCGGCCTGAACGTCAACAACGAGCTGGTACCGCTGGATTTGTGCGATACCGCCTCCTCGCTCCGGCTGGAGACCGGAAAGGTCTGCTCCCGGGAGGACCTGCTGATGGGGCTGTTGTACGGGTTAGAGACTGATTACCGGATTTTCCGGGAGCAGGGCTTGAAGGCTTTTACCGAGAGGCTCTCGGCAAGGTTCTTCCTCAAGGGCAAACGGGCCTCGGTCCAGGACGGGCTGGGCATCAGATTAAGGGGGGTAGTAAGCGGGTTCGACAGCGACGGCGGCCTGCTGCTGGCAGACGACCAGGGGCGGACCGTAAAATGCAGTTCCGGCACCGTCATGGAGATGGAGCCATGAACCTGTGCCTGGACATAGGCAACAGCAAGATCCGGGCGGCGGTCTTCCGAAACGGCCGGCCTGCGGCCGGTGGGGTCCTTTATTACGGGCGGGACATCAGCGAAAAAAAGATCCGGATCTTCCTTGGAAAATTCATCATCCGGCATCCCATAGATCGGGCCGGCCTGATCTCGGTCTCCCCGCCCCTCGCGGCCCTGGTCAAAAAAGTCTTCCGGGGGCTGCCGGGCATGCCGCTGGTGGCGATCGCTTCTCGCAGCTTCGACAGCAAAATTATCCGGTACCGCAAGCCCCGGAAACTGGGGATCGATCGGCTGATCAACGCCTATGCGGCCTATCATCTATACGGCGGCCCGGCCCTGGTGGTGGACATCGGGACCGCCGTCACCTGGGATGCGGTCGATGCCAGGGGGCGGTTCCTGGGCGGGGCCATCGCCCCCGGCCCGGGCACCATGGCCAGGACGCTCAAAGAGCATACCGCCGCCCTTCCCCTGATCAAACTGAAAAAAAGGCCCCGATCACTGGGAGGCGATACCCGGGAGTGCATCGAATCGGGCCTTTACTGGGGGACCGTGGGGATGATCAAAGAACTGATCGGCCGGATATCCCGGGAGGCCAAGCACAATCCCCGGGTGGTTTTCACCGGAGGGCTGGGTCCCTTATTTGCCCCGGAGTTCAGGGGATGCCGGGCTGATGTGCTGCTGACCCTGAAGGGGATAGACCTGCTCTTGAAGGAAATGAAAACCCAAAAATAAAAACATCGGCTGATTTCAGATACCATCGGATACGGCCGATATCAAATCATAAGGAATGGAAGAGTATCATGGCAACGGATATCATTATCAATACCACCTCCCACGAGACCAGGATCGCCCTTTTGGAGGAGGGCCGTCTGGTGGAACTGTGGCTGGAACGCAGCGCCGAACAGCGGATGGTGGGGGACATCTACAAGGGCCGGGTGGAGAAGGTCCTGCCGGGTCTGCAGGCGGCCTTCGTGGACATCGGCTTCGGCAAGAGCGGGTTTTTGGCCTTTTCCGACACCGCCTTCGATCCCGGCGATCTGGAGCCGGACGACCGCTCCAGGGCCAAACCCGCCCGGAAGATAGAGGACGTCCTGAAGAACGGACAGGAGGTGATGGTCCAGGTGTCCAAGGAGCCCATCGGCGGCAAGGGCCCCCGGCTGACCTCCCACGTCTCATTTGCCGGACGCTTCTGCGTACTGGTGCCCAACGAGGAGCGGGTGGGGGTCTCCCGCCGGGTGGAGGACCGGGCCGAACGGCGCCGGCTGAAGGAGGAATTTCTAAAGCACCTGCCCCAGGGCTACGGGCTGGTGATCCGCACCGCCGCCGAGGGCGAGGATGAAAAGGGCTTCGGGCGGGACCTCAAGATACTGCTGAAGACCTGGCAGCAGGTCAAGCGGGATTACCGCAAGGCCAAGATATCGTCCCGGGTGTATTCCGAGCCCCCCATGGTCATCAGCTTCCTGAGGGAGCTGGCCGCCATGGAGATCGGCAGCCTGGTGGTGGACGACAAGCGGACCCACGACCAGATCGCCGAATACGTCAAGAACCTGGACCCCGCCCTGAAGAAGCGCCTGCTGCTGTACCGGGAGGACATCCCTCTGTTCGAGGCCTACGACATCGAATCCCAGATCGAGAAGGCCCTGCAGCAGAAGGTGTGGCTGAAGAGCGGGGGCCGGATCGTGATCGAGCAGACCGAGGCCCTGGTGACCGTGGACGTCAATTCCGGGCGGTACACCGGCAAGCGGGACGCCGAGGGCACCATCACCCGGGTCAACATCGAGGCGGCCCGGGAGATAGCCCGGCAGCTGAGGCTGCGGGACATCGGGGGCATCATCGTGATAGATTTCATCGACATGGACCGGGAGGCCAACCGCCGCAAGGTGCTGGCCGAGCTGAAGGAGGCCCTCAAGGACGACCGTTCCAAACCCAAGGTCTATGAGATCTCCCCGCTGGGGCTGGTGGAGATGAGCCGCAAGCGGGTACGGCCCAGCCTGTGGCAGGCCTTCTCCCATAGCTGTCCCACCTGTCAGGGCACCGGACGGGTACTGTCGCCCGAGACCATGGCCGCCCGCCTGGAGCGCTGGTTCCTGCAGGCCGATCGCAACATCCGCAACCGCCGGCTGGAGATAGCGGCCCACCCCCTGTTCATAGATTACCTGGAGCGGCAGGGACGGAAGCTGGCCGATGATATCAAAAAGCGCTACCGGGCCGATATCCGGCTGAAGCGGGAGACACTGGACAACGTCTCCCAGTTCAAAATAACCGATCTGGCCGGCGGCCGGGACATCACCCGGGAATTTTCTGTTGACAGATGGGTGGATTTAGATTAAAATTACCCTTGCCGATAAAAGCGGAACTGCAATCGGTTTATTGTCTTATCATCAATGATCGCCGGGATGGTGGAACTGGCAGACACGTACGTTTGAGGTGCGTATGGCGCAAGCTGTGGGGGTTCGACTCCCCCTCCCGGCACCAGAAACAGCCTCCGATTTTTCCTTCCCCTTAACCCCAAGGTTTTATAACCAGCAAGGCAGGTGAGATATGGCTTTTGTCAGGGAGATCTTGGATCAGCATTGCCTGAACCAGTTCCTCAAACTGGCTCTGAAATCTTTCAACGAAGGCAATTACCACCAGACCATCGAGTCGTTGGAGATGATCCGGCAGCACGACGAGACGGTGGGGCACAAATGCAGCGATGTGGTCACCTTCTACCTTATCGAGGCCCGGGTGGCCATGGCCAAACTGTACTGGAAACAAGGCAACGCCACGGCGGCCATCGAGGAATACCGGGAGGCCATCAAGCTGGCTCCCAGGTACGCCGACCTCCACCTGTCACTGGGGCGCATCTATGCCGGAAGGCATGAATACCAGCAGGCCGAAAATTTCTTCAAGAAAGCATTGGAGATCAACCCCAACTATATCGAAGCCCTTCTTTCCCAGGCTTACCTGGCTGCAGAGCAGAACCTGCCAGAAAAAGCCGTGAAACTTTTCATCGGATTGTCAGCCAAGACAAACTTTTACAAACAGGAGCTGTACGACAAAGCCCTGGCGGAGGTCAATAAGGGAGACCTGGCCAAGGCCATAAAAGACTTCAACCTGGCCTTTAAAACATCGCCCGACCGGGCCGAGACACTGTGTGCCTTGGGCCAGGATGCATTGCGGGACAACAGCTGCCAGGAGGCGGTCAAGTATTTTCTGCAGGCCAAGAAGCTGAAACCCGGCTATGCCGATATCTACAACCTGCTGGGGGTGTGTTACACCCATACCGGGGAGTGGAGCAAAGCCGCCAGATTGCTAAAACAAGCGGTAAAGCTGGCCCCGCATTTTACCCGGGCCTGGCTTAACCTGTCCATAGTGAACGAGAGGCTGGACCGGAAAAGCCAGGCGCTGACTGCCTGCAAAAAGGCGGTCTCCCTGGAACCGAAAAATATCCTGGCGGCCGAGGCCATGGAAAGACTTTCCGAAAAGACACCTCCCCGTAAATCAGGAAGAAGCAAAAAATGACCCAACTGAAGGATTATTATTCCATTTTGGGGGTGGACCGGCTGTCCAGCGAGGCTGAGATCAAGCAGGCCTACCGCAAGCTGGCCATGCAACATCATCCCGACAAGAACCCGGCCGAATCGAAGGACGGGCTGGCCAATTCCGTCTTTCAGGACATCAATGAGGCTTATCACACCCTGATCGACAAGAACCGCCGGACCCAGTACAACAAGCAGCTGGCCGAAAAGGCGGCCGGGGTCCAGGCCCATTCGGTCCAGGACAACCAGGCGGATATGGCCTACCGCCACGGAGTGGAGGCCTATAAGTCCAACGAATTCAAACGGGCAGTGGAGTATTTCCGGGCAGCCGCCAAGCTCAATCCCAAAAAGGCCATCTACTACGACCGGCTGGGTATAGCCGTGATCAAGGCCGGCGGACCGCTGGAGGAGGCCAAGATGTACTGCGACAAGGCCATTCAGATGGAGATGTACAACGCCGAGCATTATCTGAGCCTGGGCATCATCTACCAGCTGGCCGGCATGGCCGAGAAGGCCAAAGAACAGTTCAAGGAAGCCCTCAAGTGGGACCCCAACAACAGCCAAGCCAGACAGCGCTACGCCATTGTCGAAAAGGAGACCAAGAAGGGCCTGTTCGGCAAGCTGTTCAAAAAATAGGACCGGACCGCTGTCCGGTCCAATTTTAATAATTAAGGGAGCAGACGATGAACCAGGGTTATGAACCAAGGCTCAAGGAGATGGCGGACAATATCCCGGGGGCCCTGTGCGCCAGCCTTACCGGGACCGACGGCATCGGGATATCATTTTACCAGGCCGGGCTGGAACTGGACCCCACCCTGGCCGATGCCGAGTTTGCCACCATGCTTTCGGCCGCCAGGCGGGCAGCCGAGAATCTGGAGATGGGCAGCCTTGCCGAGCAGACGGTGGCCACCGAGAAACTGATAATCCTGATAAAACTGGTGGGTACGGATTTCTACCTGAGCGCAATCCTGCAGCAAGGCTCCGGGAACCTGGGCATGGCCCGGCTGCAGATGAGAAAGGCCGCGGAAGAATTTAAAAACCTTTTATATTAAAACTGGAGCAGATAGTGTCGTCTGAAAAGCACAAAGAACAGCAGGATCAGGCACAACGGATAATAAGCAGCCTGGCACAGAGGGAGCAGGACCTCCAGAAGATAACGGAAGAAGCCAAAGCGGAGGCCAATCGGGTGATCGAGAAGGCCAAAGCCGAGGCTTCCGCTATATTAAGCGAGGCCCGTTCCCGCCTCGAGGCCCGGGACCTGAACGGCAAAAAAGAGATCGCCCAAAAAGCCCTGCAGCTTATCGAACAGAGAAAGAAAGAAGCCGTGGTCCAGGCTGGCCGGCTGGAGAAGCAGGCCGGGGACAATCAGGACCGGGCCGTGGCCGCGATCATTCAACAGGTCTATCCGGAGAGCCGATAGATGATCGTTGCCATGAGCCGGGTGCTGATAGTGGGCCCCAAGATAATAAGCGCCGAGGTGATACGCTCGCTCCATAAAATGGGCCGGCTGCACATCACTCCGGTCAAACCCCAGGGGACCGTCCATCATGCCGTGCTGGACAGCGGTGAGGCCGAGCTGAAGCATGCCATGGAAAGGCTGCAGCAGGAGCTGGACGGCCTGCTGTCGGCCCTGGAGTTTCACGGCCGTCCCTCCGTCAAAGCCTCCGCCCCCGACGACTGGGACAAGCTGCTGGCCGATCTGGTGATCCAGCGGATCGAGATCAACCAGCTGGTCAAGCAGAAGCTGGACCTGGTCGACGAGCTGTCCCTGATCGATAATTACCGGGCGGCCTTGGAGGCCCTGTCCCCGCTGATGTCAAAACTGGAGTCCAGCCGCCGGATCAAGGCCTTCGGCTTTCTGTCCCGGACCTCCGAAGCCTCGGCCCTGGAGGCCCTGCGCAAGGAGCTGAAAAAGCTGACCGAAGGCCGGGTGGAGTTCTACAGCCACCAGCTGGACGAGAAGAAGCTGGCGGTGCTGACCGCCTTCCATGTCGACGACGAGGAGAGGGTGCGGGGATTCTTCACCAAGGCCGGGGTCAACGAACTGAAGCTTCCCTCGGCGGTGGCCTCGCTGCCCATGGGGGAGGCGGTGGTCCGGCTTAAGGAAAAAAGCCGCCGGCTGCCGGCCATGATCTCCGAGATCGGCAGCCGGATCGCGGACATATCCAGCCAGGAGGGACCGCTGTTTGCGGCCTACCGTCTGATGGTGGGGGATGAACTGGCCCGGCTGCAGGCCAAGGAGGAACTGCCGGAGGGGCGGTTCACATTCTACCTCCAGGGATACCTGCCGTCCGCCGACCTCCCGGCCCTGGAGGGAATGCTCCATAAAAGATTCGGCGACCGGGTGACGGTCCGGCTCCTGGAGATAGACCACCACGACGCCCCCAACGTCCCGGTGATCCTGAAGAACCGCAAAATGATCCAGCCCTTCGAATTGCTGCTTTCCATCTTCAACCCGCCCCAGTACGGCACGGTGGATCCCACCCCGTTCATCGCCTTTTTCTTTCCGCTGTTCTTCGGCTTCATCGTGGGAGACATCGGCTACGGAGCGGTGATGCTGACAGCGGCGATCCTGTTGCGTCTTAAGCTCAGAGACAACCAATTGGTCAGTACCCTGACTACCATCTTCGCCTTCTGCGCTGTCTGGACCATCATCTTCGGCGCAGTCTACGGCGAGCTGTTCGGCGACCTGGGGGAGCACATGCACTGGATCAGGCCGATGTCGGAGCAGCTCAACCGCATGAGCAGCGAATCCATCATGACCCTTTTCAAAATAGCGGTGATGATCGGGGCGGTCCAGGTGTACGTGGGCTTCGGCATCATGCTCTACACCGGCATCAAGCAGCGCAACCTGCACCATATCCTGGAGCCGGCGGCCTTCGCCCTGGGGGTGCTGGGCGTATTCGGCATATTCTTCACCATGATGGTCAGTATCCTGCCAGCCTCCCTGATGTGGCCCTCCATAGTCCTGACCGGGATCAGCGCGGTGACCCTGGGGATCCTGACCGGGGTGGCCGGCCCCATCGAGATCTTCGGAGCGGTGGGCAACATCCTGTCCTACGCCCGTCTGTTCGCCATCGGGCTGTCGGCCGCCTACCTGGCCTACGCCGCCAACCTGATAGGCCGGACCATCGGCGGCCTGCCCGGATTTCTGGTGGCGGCCCTGATCGTGCACCCGTTGTTCTTCGCCCTGGGGCTGATCAGCCCCATCATGCAACCCTTCCGTCTCCAGGTGGTGGAGTTCTTCACCAAGTTCAAGTACCACGATTATTCCGGAAAAAAATACAAACCATTAAAAACATTAGGAGGTGACTAAATGAAGAAATTTCTGGCTATCGCCCTGTTGACCCTGGTACTGATGCCGATCGCCACCCTGGCCCTGGCCCAGGACCACGGCACGGCGGCCCCTGCCACCGAGACCGCCCCGCAGCCCGCCCAGTCCTCCAAGGACATCGTGATCTGGAAGGCGCTGGGGGCCGCATTGGCCATAGGCTTTGCCGCCTTCGCCACCGCCTGGGCCCAGAGCAAGATCGGCGCGGCCGCGGCCGGCGCCATGGCCGAGAAGCCCGAGGTGGGCGGCTTGATGATCGTGCTGGAGGCCCTGCCCGAGACCATCATCATCCTGGGATTCGTGATCGCCATCATGATAGTCGGCATGAAGTAAGGAACAAGATCTTTCAAGGCGGGCGTCGTCCATGATACATGGGGATGCCCGCCGCAGGTTGGCTTTACCGGGATCAATAAGCATTAAACGCAATTAAAATCATAATATATCATCACAAACATGGATTCGGAACTTATAAAAGTCATCGAGCGGGAGGCCGAGGCCGAGCGTCAGAGGATACTGCAGGCTTCGCAAAAGGATGCCGCAGAAATAGTGCAGCAGGCCAGGGCTCAGGCCGCCGAGCTGGAGCGCAATGCCGATGCCGGACAGCAGGCCCTGGAGAGGACCGAAATGGCCAAGGCCCACAGCGCAGCCAATCTTCAGGCCATGGCCATTCTGTTGGAAGCCAAAAGCCGGACGATTGACCGGATCTTTGAGACGGCCTACCAAGACATAAAAAAGACCCCGCCTCAAAGATACCGCCAGGCCCTGAAGAGCCTGCTGCAGGAGGCTCTGGCAGACCTGCCCGGCGAGACCGTGGTGCTGGCCAGCCAGGGCGACCTGAAAACGGTGCAGGAGCTGGCCAAAGAGACCAAGCTGAAGTCCGAGGTGCGGCCGGATCCCCGGGTCAGCGAGGGGATCATCCTCACCGACAAGACCGGCAGCAGCTCGATCCTCAACCGTTTTTCCGACCGGCTGGACAGGGCCCGGCCCTTCCTGGTGGCCCGCATTTCAGAAATATTGTGGGGATAGCAAATGCCCAGCGATTTCGGCTACATCAATGCCAGGCTAAAAGGGCAGCACAGCCGGCTGCTTAAACCGGGGGCTTTCGAGGAACTGCTGAGCCTGCCGGGCTTCGAGGCCTTTTCCAAGTGGCTGGCCTCCAGCCCCTATTCCCGGGAATGGCAGGAGGCCCAGACCAGGTACTCCGGTCTGGCGGCCGCCGAGGAGGCCCTGTCGGCCAATTTCAACGCCTCGGCCCGGCTGATGCAGAAGGTATCCGACGGCCGGCCCAACAAGCTGATCGGGATCCTGCTCCGGAGATGGGACCTGGAGAATGTCAAGGCGGTGATCCGGGGGATCCATAACCGCTGGGAGGCCGAGGAGATCCTCCGGGCGGTGATGCCGGCCGGCAGCCTGAACAAGGTGAAACTGGCCGAGCTGACCCGCAAGACCGACCTGCGGGAGCTTTCCGACACCCTGGCCACCTGGGGGGACGACCTGGCGGTGCCCCTGACCAGGGCCATGCCGGAATACCAAAAAGACCACAATCTGGCCGATCTGGAACTGGTTCTGGACAAGTTCTACTACTATCAGTCCCTTAAGGACCTGGCCGGCTGGGACCGCAACCGGGGCCTGGTCCGCGACCTGCTGCGCCGCGAGATCGACCTGCTGAACGCCAAATCCCTCCGCCGCCTGATGGCCCGGGAGAAGGCCGGCCTGCCGGAGGCGGTCAAGTACTATCTGCCGGGCGGCCGGCTGCTGACCCTGGAAAAATACACTGCCCTGCTGGACCCCCGGGAATCCAAGAATGCCCTGCGCTCGGTCAAGGGGACCTTCCTGCACCGGATGCTGGTCCCCGGAGGCCGTGAGGGCGGAGGCGAGGAGGAGCTGGACCGGGATGACTGGCAGAGGAAAGCGCAGTCCTATAAGGGCGATCCCCTGGGGATCGAGGTGGCGGTGGGCTTTTTATGGCAGAAATATTTTGAGGTGGTGAATTTAAGGCTGATCGCCAGGGCTAAACACTACGGGCTTCCCGCCGAGGACATCCGGCATCAGTTGCTGATGGTCTAGGTGTCCCCGGACAAAATATAAAACGGAAAACAGAGGTAGGTGTCCTATGAAAAAATTATTCATGGCGCTGATGCTGGTCTGGTTGGCGGCCCCGGGCCGGGCCCTGGACCCCCCAGCCGATGTCAAGGCGGGGGATACTCCCAACGACGAGGGGAGCTCCATCACCGTCAACTGGGGAAGATCGCCCCAGGACCAGGGTGATGCCACCGCTTTTCAGGGCTACCAGATCCTGCGGTCGGACAATGCCAACGGACCTTTTGCCGAGGTGGGCTTCGTCATCGGCGGCAAGACCGATTTCCGTGACAATGTGGAGGGCCACCGGAGCTATTTTTACCGGGTCAGGGCCGTGGCCGGCCCCGACACCTCGGACCCGGCAGCGGCCGGGCCGGCTGAGGCCACCGCCCAGTGGTTCGACAGCAGCCGGACCAACGTGATGATCCTGACAGTGATCCTGTGCTTCCTGATCATCTGGTATATAGAGCGGGCCAAGAAAGGCGAGGAGCTGTTCATCCGCAAGATCCAGGGACTGGATGCGGTGGACGAGGCGGTGGGCCGCTCCACCGAACTGGGCAAGCCCATCATGTTCTCCTTCGGGCTGGGCGAGATCAAGGACATCGTGACGGTGGCGGCCCTGGCCATCCTGCGCCAGGTGGCGGTGCGCTGCGCCCAGCACGGCACCGAGCTGCTGGTCCCCAACTGGGACCCGCTGGTGATGGCCGCCGCCCAGGAAACGGTGCAGCAGGCCTATTCCGAGCCGGGCCGGCCCGACCTGTACAAGGAGGGCAACGTCAGCTTTTTGACCTCCGACCAGTTCGGCTACGCCGCCGGGGTGGACGGGATGATGCTGCGACAGAAGCCCGGGGCGGTGTTCTTCATGGGCTACTTCTATGCCGAGGCCCTGCTGATGTCCGAGACCGGCCATTCCATCGGAGCCATCCAGATCGCCGGCACCACCGCCATCACCCAGCTGCCGTTCTTCATCGCCTCCTGCGACTACACCCTGATCGGCGAGGAGATGCTGGCGGCCTCCTGCTACCTCAAGAAGGATCCCCAGCTGCTGGGCAGCCTCAAGGGAGAGGATTTTGTCAAGGCCTTCCTGATAATCGGGTTCGCCCTGATGGCCGTCTGGGGCACGGTGGGATATATCCTGAACAATGCGGGAAACCCCTGGATGATGAACGTCTTCCAGGCCATCAAAAGCTGGTTCATGACCGGATAGAAGCCGGCAGAGGAGATGTAAAATGAAAAAAGAAATACCCTTGGCCATCACCTTCATCACCGGGTTGATAATAATCGTCACCTTTTTCATACCCCACCAGCCGCTGGGGACCATGCAGCAGAGGCTGCTGCTGTGGTATTCCATCGTGCTGGGGTTCACCCTGCTGCTGGGGATGGACAGCCTGTTGCGCAGCAACATCCAGAAGATAATCCGCAAATCCCCGGGCTGGCCTTTCGCCCTGGTGCTGATCCTGGGTTTTCTGGGGACCATGGCCGCCGGCATCTACACCTGGGCCACCAGCGAATCGCTGCTGAGCCTGGGCTCATCTTTCATGTACGTCTACACCTACTTCATAATCCCACTGCAGGCCACCATGTTCTCCCTGCTGGCCTTCTTCATCGCCTCGGCCGCCTACCGGGCCTTCCGGGCCCGGACCCTGGAGGCCACCCTGCTTCTGATAACCGCCGCTCTGGTGATGCTGGGCCGGGTTCCCATCGGGGCCCAGATATCCCACTGGCTGCCGGCCGGCGCCGAATGGATAATGGAGGTCCCCCAGATGGCGGCCAAGCGGGGCATCTTCATCGGCGTGGCGCTGGGGACCATCGCCATGTCTCTCCGGGTCATCCTGGGCCTGGAAAGAACCTACCTTACTTAATAAGGTGTTAAGGAGACGATGCAATGAAAGTTTTCGATAAGATCGCCAACATAGACAGCCGGATCATCTACCTGCTGCTGTTCGTGGTGGTGCTGATCCCGCTGCTTTTCAAACTGGTGCTGCCCATCAACCTCTCCGAGCCGGTGAGGTCGGCCTACCAGGCCATCGAGAGCCTGCCGGAGGGCTCGGTGATCCTCTTTTCGGTGGATTACGACGCCTCCTCGGCCCCCGAGATCCAGCCGATGCTGCTGGCCACCCTGAGGCACGCCTTTTCCAAAAAGCACAAGGTGGTGCTGCTGGGACAATGGGCTTTGGGCCTGCCGTTCGGCGAGATCGGGCTCAACGAGATCGCCCCCCTGTTCAAGGCCCGGTACGGGGTGGATTACGTCAATCTGGGCTACCGCCCGGGCTACCGGGCCCAGATGGTGGGTATGGGGCGGGAGATCCGGGATTTCTTCGCCAGCGATTACCGGGGCACCCCGGTCGACAGCATCCCCCTGATGCAGGGCATCCACAACTACAACGACATCGACCTGCTGGTGGGCCTGGAGGCCGGGCAGGCCGGCGACGAGTGGATCCAGTTCGCCGGGGCCCGCTATGGGCTGAACATCATAATCGGGGCCACCGGGGTCATCGCCCCGGACATGTTCCATTACATGCAGGCCAGGCAGATCAGGGGCCTGGTGGGCGGCCTGCAGGGCGCGGCCGAATACGAGACCCTGGTCAGCCACCCCGGGACCGGCATCGCCGGGATGGTGGCCCAGTCCTATGCCCACCTGCTGCTGCTGGGTTTCATCATCATCGGCAATCTGGGCTATTTCGTGATCAGAAGGAGGAAACAGTCATGATGCAGATAATAGGGACCTGGATAGCGGCCGGGCTGACCCTGGCCATATTCTCATTCCTCTACAAGGACAACCCTTTCTACAAGTTCGCCGAACACCTCTATGTGGGGGTGTCGGCCGCCTACGCCATCCTCTACACCCTGTATTTCGACGTCAAGCCCCTGCTGTACGAAAAATTCCTGGCCGAGCACGGCGCCGAAAAATGGATCCTGCTGGTCCCGGCGGCCTTCGGCCTGATCATGCTGGCCCGCTGGGTCCCCAAGATATCCTGGCTGTCCCGCTGGTCCATCGCCCTGACGGTGGGCATCGCCGCCGGCCTGGGCATAACCGGGCAGATACAGGGAATACTTCTGCCGCAGATCCGGGGCACACTGGTCCCGCTGAACAACTTCGACAACATCCTGATGGTGATAGGGGTGATCGCCACCCTGATCTATTTCTATTTTTCCATCGCCCACAAGGGCGTCGTCAAACACGGGGCCCGACTGGGAATGGTCTTCATCATGGTGGCCTTCGGGGCCTCGTTCGGATACACCGTGATGGCCCGCATCTCGCTGCTGATCGGCCGCCTGCATTTCCTGGTGTACGAATGGCTCCATCTGGTGAAATGACGCGCCGGATCACCAAATTTTAAGGAGGACGGTACGATGGAAGATCTAACCGGCATCAAAGGGGTGCTGGGCTATGCGGTCTACGTCAACGACAGCCAGGTGTCCGGCTCGGCCAAGGGGAAACTGGGTGAAAAGGCCTCGGAGATAGAGCAGTTCTGGTTCAACGCCGCCTCGGTGATATCCAACAATCTTAATCTGGGGGAGGTCAAAGAAGTGGCGGTCAGCGGGAAGGACCGCCAGGTGCTGATGGTGATGTCCTCCGATAAGACCGTCCTGTGCGAGCTGGATGCCAAGGCCAACTGGAAGAGCATCTCTGCCGAGGTAAGGAGGAAGTTGTGATGTCGTTAAATGAAGCCTTAAAAACCAAGCTGGCCGGCCAGAAGGCGGCTTTCGCAATAGACAAATCAGGCGCTTGCCAATACCACGGAGACGAGGGGGGCATAGTAGAGAGCGCCCAGTTCGCCAGGCAGATATACGATATCGTCGGGCTGTCTTCGCTGGACACCTTGTGGGTCAGCACCGGGAAGGGAACTTTTGTCACCAAGATAACCTCCCAGGGGCAGGCCGGGCTGATACTGGACCAGAATCCGGACATATCCGCGGCTATAAATTTCATAGATAAAGCCCTGGCCTCACCGACCGACGGCCCGGCCGCCGGGACCGGGGATGTGATGGCAAAGGTGCGGAAGATAGCCACCGAATACCTGACCGACTTCGCCGACACCGCCCTGATGATCCAGATCAAGCAGGCCGGGCTGGACGAGAAGAACCCCCAGCCGGACCAGCTGGAGAAACTGGCCGCCGGGCTGGAGAAGGCGGCCCTGATGATCACCGGGCCGGACAAGGCCAAGGAGATGGCCGAACAAATAAGGAAAGCAATCAAATAGAATATGGAAAGATTAGCCGTGATAACCGACCCCGGCACTGCCACCGGATTCCGGATGGCGGGCATCGAGACCCACGAGGTGGCCGACATTCATGAGATGCGCAGCAAGGTGCTGGAGCTGATGAAGAGCGACAGCTACGGCATGATAGCGGTCAACCAGGACCTGGGCAGGGACCTGGGGGATGACATCAACCGCCTGATCAAGACCCGGGCTTTGCCGGTGATCCTGCCGTTCCCGGTTCCTAAGGGCGGGGTGGTGGAGTCGGGGGAGGCCTATCTTTCCAAGCTGGTCAAACAGGCCATCGGTTTCTATGTCAAGCTGAAATGAAGCACGGGTGAGACCTGCGGGATTTTTCCACATCAGGCTAATAAAGGCCTAAATCTGCTGTGTTTTTTAAAAGCCATCCTTTAAAGCAAAGATTAGTATAATGTATGCTAAAATAATTTACGGTTTGTTAATTATTGCTGTAATTGCCGGATTAACGCAAGGACAAGAAAATAAAGCTATTGGATTTACAACAGTTTTTTCTGCGGATATCAGCAATTGTAAGATTGATACCCCGGTAAATAATCGTGCTATATTGCAGAATCGGATTGGGCGAAACACTTTTAGCAATATTGGAAGTGTTGTAAAAAATGATTTTTTAATTAATGCTGATAGCACCGGTGGTTATATTGATAAATTCGATCCTCACATTGCATTAGCTGATAATGGTGATTTTATTGTTGTTCGCACGGAGAGAGAAGATCGTACATACGATGTTTATGCTCAATGCTATTTTGCAAACGGCAGTCAGAAGGGCAATAGCTTTCGGGTCAATGATGATGCCGGCGTCAGCTATCAACAAAATCCGTCAATTACGATATCCCCAACGGGGGCTTTCATCATTGTCTGGAGTGATGAACGCACGGGAAATGACGATATCTATATGCAGCGATATGATCCTACCGGCAAAACCTTGGGAGGGAATGTTAAGATCAATGACGACATTGATTCTTCCGGAAAATTCTGCCCACAAATAGCGCAATCGGATATGGGGGATATTTGCATCGTTTGGGGAGATATGCGCAACGGGAATGCTGACATTTATTATCAAAGGTATGACCACAACGGTTGTCCCGTGGGGGCGAATAAGAGGGTGAATGATAATACTTGTACCAGTATTCAGACAACTCCCGACTTAGCAGTGTCGTCAAATGGCGATGTTTTCATTACATGGATGGATCAAAGAAACGGAAACAATGATGTTTATGCGCAAATCATGGATTCTTTGGATAATCCACTTTCGGGCAATTTTAAGGTAAATGACGATACCGGCACGAGCAATCAAGAATATCCAACCATTGCCAGTTCGGATTCCGGCGAATTCTGCATTGCCTGGGGAGATCTTCGCAATAGTCATGGGGACATATACCTGCAAAGATACCGGAGTGATGGCAATTCGATAGGGAATAACGTGAAAATCAACCAGGTCGGAAATAATGGGGGGCCGACCTATGAGCATGACATTTCAATGTCTGGCGATGGACGTTGTTGCGTGACTTGGCTAGGTTATGACACCGCATATAATATCAATGCACAACTATTCGACTCACTTGGCATCCCCAGCGGGGCAAACTTTATCGTCAGTGAACCTGCGGCACAATATAACGTTGGTTATCCCGCTGTATCAATGAATAAATACGGATCATTTTGCATGGCCTGGTGGGATAAACGGAACGGAGATTGGGATTTTTACTCTCAAATGTATGATGGTTGTGGTTTGCCGATTGGAGCCAACCAGAAGCTGAATGATGATGACGGCACCAGCAACCAAGGATATCCCTGTGTTTCAATCTCTGCCGCAGGCGGCCATTGTATAGCTTGGGACGACTGCCGAAACGGGAATGCTGATATTTACTGCCAGTTTTATAATAATGACGGCACGACGGTTTCCAGTAATTATAAAGTTAATGATGACACCACCACACAAAATCAATACAATTCTGCCTCATCCTGGTCGGATGACGGCACTATCTGTATAGCATGGGAAGACTACCGGAATGGAAAAAGTGACATTTATTGCCAGCTTTTCAACAGTTATGGTGCCGCAGAGGGCAACAATATCAAAGTCAATGACGGTTCTGATATTACTGATCAAGGCCGGCCAGATGTGGCATCTTCGGGTAAAGGAGTTTTTGTTGCTGTATGGCAGGGCGCCAAAGTATATTATCGGTTGTTCAACAGTACCGGCACAATGTTATCGGATATAAACATTGCGATCTCTGATGGCATGTACCCCACCGTTTCTATGGCAGCTGACGGTTCATTTTGCATTGCATGCATGTATTGTAATGATCATCACTATGACATTATTGTGCGCCGATATGATGCCGCCGGGAAGCCACTGAGTGACTGGATTACGGCAAATGACTATAATGAAAATGGTTTCACATTTATGCCATCGATCGCAATGGCGTCCGACGGTTCATTTGGTGTAACCTGGATGGACAATCGGAATAACGGAATGGATATTTATGCCCAATTGTATGATGATTTTGACGGGCCTCTGGGGCAAAATATAAAGATAAATGATGATTTTAGTAAGGACACAAATTGGCTCCCGGCAATAGCGATGGATCCCACGGGGAAAAGTATTATTACCTGGGTCGATTATAGGGAAAGCGACGGGGATCCCGAAATCATGTCTCAGAAAATAGATTGTTGGGGCAAGCTTGTCGGAACGAATGTGGTGGTTAATGATGATTCCTGTGGATGGTGGCATCAATTCTCTTCTTCAAACAGTGTTGCATGCAATTTGGATAATATTATTTTTGCTTGGTCTGATAATAGACGTCACAAAGGGTCAGATATTTATGGGAAAATTGTTCAATGGGATTTAGATGTTGATCCCCGGCCAAAAATTGAAAGATTATTTGCCGTCAAGGTTTTCCCGAATCCATCAAGAGAATCTCTGACGATTCGATATGCATTGTTGGAAAGGTCTCCAGTAAAAATCTATATTTATAATATACTTGGGCAAAAAGTGAGAACGTTCCAATATAAAGAAGTTGCATGGGGCAACCATGATGAATTATGGGATTGTAAAAATGAGATGGGGTATCAAGTTTCTTCCGGTGTATATTTGATACATATTGAATCTGGTGAAAATCAGATGAAAACAAAAGCAGTTATCATTAAGTGATCATTTCCTTGGGGGGTGAAGGGCGGTGGAGTCGGGCGAGACCTGCCTTTCCAAGCTGGTCAAACAGGCCATCGGGTTCTACGTCAAGCTGAAATGAACATTCTGTGTATACATCTGTCTTAATCAATTTGCGCCAGGATTTAGGCTCTATCATAGACTTCCAGAAATATTATATTTGGAGTACTATAATGGATAGAGAATCAAAATTAAGAGGGATATATTATATTTTGACAGTCTGCCTTGTTTTGACGGGGTGCAGCAAGGATAACCCGTTAATTGCTACTAATACTGGAACAATAAGCGGTCTAATTACAAATGCTGATAATAATGCTGCATTACCTGGGGTGTTTCTTACCATCTCCCCTGGAACAAACACAACGACAACCGATGCAAATGGCAAATACACAATAGCGAACCTATCACCCGGAAATTATAAGGTCACGGCTTATAAAAATTATTACGGCAAGAAATCAACTTCTGTAACGGTCGTGGTCGATCGGACGGTGACAGCTAATATTGCCTTGATGGCATTTGTCATGGAAATGATTGATGTGCCATCCGGTGATTTTCTCATGGGTAGCACGACCAGCGACCCGGGATACTATTCTGATGAACTGCCGCAGCATTTGGTAACCCTCAATGCGTATAAGATTGGCAAGTACGAAGTTACCAACGGTCAATATAATGTATTTATAGATGCTGGGGGCTATAGTGATAGTACCTATTGGAGCGTTGAAGGGTGGGTATGGCGTAAGGACCACAATATAACGGAACCTGGTTACTGGTCAACTGGGGAGTACAACGCCGGGCCTGCTTTTCCCAATCACCCGGTGGTTTGTATAAGCAAATATGAAGCTTATGCATTCTGCCAATGGGCTGGGGGACGCCTGCCAACCGAGGCTGAATGGGAAAAAGCCGCCCGTGGAACCGATGCCCAGTACTACCCCTGGGGCAATATATGGGATGCCGCGAAATGTAATAGTTGTTACAATGCATCCCCGGATACTTTTGTATATAGCTCACCGGTAGGATTCTTCAGCTTGGATATAAGTCCATGCGGTGCCTATGACATGGCAGGTAACGTGTTAGAGTGGGTAAACGATTTATACCAAAGCGCTTATTATAGCATAAGCCCAACAGTCAATCCTTGTGGCCCTGCCACCGGTGATTTTTTATCGCGCGGCGGCTCGTGGTATGACCTTAGGTATTCTTATCAGTATGGCACGGCCCGTCGTTTTGTTCCTCCAGTAAATGCCAGTTATTGTCTCGGTTTCAGGCTTGCTATGTAACATAGCAATGTTAATTGGGAAATAATTAAAGTTAGAACAGCAAATATTTTATTCAGGGTACAATACAGCTGAAGCTCGATTGGCACCGGCAGAGCGGCGAAACAACGGTTCAACTCCAGGGCGCTTTGGCGGTTTTTGAGGTGCAGCGCAACGGCCTTGACATGGATTACTTAAAGGCCACGGCCAAATCCGCTGGCTTGATAGAACTGCTGGCAAAGTTGGAAACACAGGCGGAGTAAGGGAAAGCCTATTTTGCTTTGTACACGCCGCCAGCGGCGCAGTTGGTTGATAAAATATATTTCTTCATATAACCTCAGGAGAATCTATGCAGGGAATCATCCAAAAGATATCCGGGCCGGCGGTCATTGCCAAGGGCATGATGGGCGCCCGGATGTACGACATAGTCAGGGTGGGCAAGCTGGGGCTGGTGGGCGAGATCATCCGGCTGGACGGCGACACCGCCTTCATCCAAGTCTACGAGGACACCTCCGGCCTGTTCGTGGGCGAAAAGGTGGAGACCACCGGCCAGCCGCTGAAGGTGGAGCTGGGGCCGGGCCTGCTGGAGGCCATCTTCGACGGTATCCAGCGGCCGCTGGATCAAATTCAGAAAAAGGAGGGCGATTTTATCGCCCGGGGGGTGGAGGTGCCCAGCCTGAACCGGGACAAGAAATGGCATTTCCAGCCGGCCGCCAAAAAAGGAGACGAAGTCTCCGGGGGCGACCTGCTGGGGAAGGTGCAGGAGAACGAATGGTTCGTGCATAACGTGATGGTTCCCCCCAAGGCCAAGGGAAAGATAAAGGACATCGCCAAGGAGGGCGACTACACCGTGACCGAGGATATCGCCACCCTGGACGACGGCACCAAGCTGCAGCTGATGCACGCCTGGCCGGTGCGCGAGCCGCGGCCCTTCAAGAAAAAGATGGACCCCAACGAGATGTTCATCACCGGCCAGCGGATACTGGACACCCTGTTCCCGGTGGCCATGGGCGGGACCGCCGCCATTCCCGGGCCCTTCGGTTCCGGCAAGACGGTGGTGCAGCAGACCCTGGCCAAGCACTCCAACGCCCAGGTGATCATCTACGTGGGCTGCGGCGAGCGGGGCAACGAGATGACCGAGGTGCTGACCGAGTTCCCGGAATTGAAAGACCCCAAGACCGGACGCCCTTTAATGGAGCGGACGGTGCTGATAGCCAACACCTCCAACATGCCGGTGGCGGCCCGCGAGGCCTCCATCTACACCGGGATCACCCTGGCCGAGTATTTCAGGGACATGGGTTTTTCGGTGGCCATGATGGCCGACTCCACCAGCCGCTGGGCCGAGGCCCTGCGCGAGATATCCTCCCGTCTGGAGGAGATGCCCGGCGAGGAGGGCTATCCCACCTACCTGTCCTCCAAGCTGGCCGCCTTCTACGAGCGGGCCGGCCGGACGGTGTGCCTGGGCTCCGACGGCCGCATCGGATCGGTGACCGTGGTGGGCGCGGTGTCGCCTCCGGGGGGCGATTTCTCCGAGCCGGTCACCCAGAGCACCCTGCGGATCGTGGGCACCTTCTGGGCCCTGGACGCAAGCTTGGCCCAGCGCCGGCATTTCCCGGCCATCAACTGGAACCGGTCCTATTCGCTGTATGCCGAGATGCTCACCGGCTGGCTCAAGGAGAACGTGGTGGGCGATTACGACGCGGTCCGCAAGCGGGCCATGGAACTGCTGCAGAAGGAGGCCGAACTGCAGGAAGTGGTCCAATTAGTGGGCCCGGACGCCCTGCAGGACAACGAGCGGATGATCATCGAGGTGGGCAAGATGTTGCGGGAGGATTTTCTGCAGCAGCATGCCTTCTCCGAAGTGGACGGACACTGCTCGCTGGACAAGGGCTACTGGATGCTGAAAGGAATTTTGGCCTTGTACGACGAGTGCCAGAAAGCCATCACCCACGGCAAGATGCACATCAACGACATCTTGAACCTCCCGCAGCTGGAGCAGTGCGCCCGGTTCAAGGAGGTTTCCCAAAAGGATTTCAAGGCCCATATGGATAAGTTCATGTCCGGTCTGACCGACACCTTCGCGGGAAAATAAACCCCTCTCCAACCTCTCCCCGTTTCGGAGAGAGGCTTATGTTTTCCCTCTCCCAATGGGGGAGGGAAAGAGGGAGGGGTCGGTAGGGACACGGCGAGCCGTGTCGGGTAATCCAAAAATAACCAAAAAAATATAGGTGAATTATGCGTCTGGTAACACGTTCCGATTTCGACGGATTGATCTGCGGCGTCCTGCTGAAAGAGGCCGGCATCATCGACAGTTTCCTGTTCGCCCATCCCAAGGACGTCCAGGACGGCAAGATCGAGGTCTCGGCCAACGATGTGCTGGCCAACGTGCCCTACGCCAAGGGTTGCGGGATGTGGTTCGACCACCACATGTCCGAGCAGGAGCGCAAGGCCTTTCCGGCCGATTACAAGGGCTGGTCCAGCCCGGAGAAAAGCTGCGCCCGGGTGATCTACAAGCATTACGGAGGGGCCGACAAGTTCCCCCGATTCACCGACATGATGACCGCGGTGGACAAGGCCGACTCCGGCGACCTGACCATCGAAGAAGTGGCCGAGCCCCGGGGCTGGCTGCTGCTGGCGGTGGTGATGGATCCCCGCACCGGCCTGGGCCGCTACAGCGACTACCGGATCAGCAATCTCCAGCTGATGCAGGACCTGATGGAGTACTGCCGGACCATGAGCATCGAACAGATCATGGACCAGCCGGACGTCAGGGAGCGGGTCAAGCGCTACCACGAGTCGGAGTGGATGTACAAGGAGATGATCAAGAGCCACTCCAGGGTGGAGGACAAGGTGCTGGTGGTGGACCTGCGCCAGATGGAGGAGATCCCCAGCGGCAACCGCTTCGTGGAATACGGGATGTTCCCCAAGATCAACATATCCATCCGGGTGATGTGGGGTCTCAAGAAGCAGAACGTGGTGTTCGCGGTGGGCCACAGCATTATCAACCGGACCTCCCAGACCAAGGTGGGCTCGCTGATGCTGAAGTACGGCGGCGGCGGGCATGACAAGGTTGGGACCTGCCAGGTGCCGGCCGAGCAGGCCGAGGAGGTGCTGAAGGAACTGGTGGAGCAGATGCGTAAGGACGGGTAGAAGATCAAAGATAGGGTATAGATAATGAGCTATACATTTTTTGAATCATGTTGCAATGTTTTAATATTTGCGAGTGCTATAATTGCTGGTATTGCAGCTTTTGTTCAAAATTATTATGACAATAAATCATATTATGTAAAAAGCAAGAAGGTTAAAATAAATTGTTTAGTTGTTATTTTAATATGTGTATCAATAACAGCGCTTGGAAACTTTGGTAAAACGTATTATAATAACAAAAATGCGGCAATTAAAGAAAATAATAATCAACAAATTCAAAAAGAATTACTAAATAGAATTGACACGTTAAATTTATTATTAAAACCTTTTGTTGATTTGGCAATTAGAAAGTTTCCAAATGAAAGAGAAGCAATCGCGTTAGAAAAATTACATAAAGATATAGAATATATTGATAAAAGAACTAAAATTACAATTTTTAAATTTGTAAGTAATTATCGTAAAAGTATAGAAGACAATAAATACGAAACAGTGTATTTATTAAAACCAGAGGGAACAAATTTGATACCTTATTTTTTTGTTGGTTGTATAACCAAAAATGGAGCAAAAATTAATAATTTATTTGTTAAAGGTATAACATTACCAATGTCATATGTGGAAGGCGCGAATAAAGATTCAACAAAAGCTTATAGAAAATACCAAACATCTTTTCCCCCTTGTGATATTGAAATAACAATTATTACTGATAGAGATCCGGGAAGAATGGATATTAAAATTGAACCTTTTAAGCTGTAATAAAATTTTATATTAATTTATAAAGCATCGAGGCATTCATGGATCTAACCACCAAGAAATACCAGAGCATTTCCTACATCTCCGGGCCGTTGCTGTTCGTGGACAACGCCAAGGGGCTGTCCTACGGCGCCATCGTGGAGATCGAACTGCCCGACGGCAGCAATTGCGAAGGCGGAAGCTTTAG
>CALMGM010000012.1 GCA_937863685.1 uncultured bacterium | reverse complement strand
GTCTTTTCCCACGAAACACGCGAAATGACGCTAAAATATTAAAAGAAAAAACCTTTGTGTCTTGGCGCCTCGGTGGTTCAAAGAGCCCTGGATTCCTGCCTGCGCAGGAATGACAAATACGTTGGTTTAAAGTTTAAAGAATATAAAATCTCTGCGTCTCTGAGTCTCTGTGGCAAAAGAACCCCGGATCCCCCGGTCAAGCCGGGAATGACATAAAAGCCATAAAAAATCTCTGCGTCTCTGAGTCTCTGTGGTTAAAGAGACTGGATTCCCTCTCCCCGTTTTCACGAGGACAAGCTTCGAGGGAATGACAAGGGGGTGTCATACCCATGAAAATGGGTATCCAGAAGAAAAAACCGGATTCCCGTCGGAAGCCTGCCCTGGGTTAGGCAAGCAAGACCTGCTGGCTCAGGGTTTATCCCGCACTTGATGCGGGGCAGGAATGACAAATACGTTGGTTTAAAGTTTAAAGAATAAAAAATCTCTGCGTCTCTGAGTCTCTGTGGCAAAAGAACCCCCGATCCCCGACCCCACCCTCACTCCCTCCCCGCAGCGGAGAGGGAAGCCGACAGGCAGGGCGCGGCCGGGAATGGCAAATACCTAAAGGAGAAAATCATGCCCAAAGATCGCATATTGGTGGTGGAGGATGAGGCCATTGTGGCCCGGGATATCTGCAAAAGACTGGATGATCTGGGATATCAAGTGGCTGCCACGGCCGATAACGACGAAGCCGCCCTGGAAAAAGCCCGGGAGCTGAAGCCCGATCTGGTGCTGATGGATATCGTGATCAAGGGGAAGCAGGACGGAATTGTTGTGGCCAACACCATAAAGAGCGAGCTGGGCATACCCCTAATCTACCTGACCGCCTATGCCGACGAAGCCACCGTGGAGCGGGCCAAGACTGCCGAGCCCTTTGGGTATATCATTAAGCCTTTCAACGACCGGGACCTTAATGTGACCATCCAGATGGCACTGTACCGGAACAAGATGGAGAAAAAGCTTTTAGACCGCGAGCAGAGGTACCGGGACCTGTTCGAGAACACCAGTGACATTATAATGCTGATTGACGAGCAGGGCTGCTTCAAATACGTGAATCAGCGGTGGCATCAAGCTCTGGGCTACGGTCGGGATGAGATAGGTTCCCTGAAGTTATTTGATATCCTGGATGAATCCTGTATGGATCATTGCCGGCGCAATTTCGAGCAGGTATTGTCGGGAAAGGAAGCCACCGTCGAAGCCAAATTCCGCGCCAAGGACGGCAAGGTGATGATAGTTGAGGGGAACTGCAACAGTTCGCATTCGCCGGGCAAGCCCACCTGGGTACGCGGCATCTTCCGGGATATCACCGAAAAGAAAAGATCCCAGCAGCTGCAGGAGGCCATGTACCAGATCGCCAACGAGACAGCCCTGTCCAGCAGCCTGGATGAATTATACCGCAGTCTGCATAATATTATCAGCCGGCTGTTGAACACCAAGAATTTCTACATCGCCATATACGATAACGATACCGAACGCCTGTCCTTCCCCTATTTCGTGGACGAATATGATCCCGCGCCCAACCCCCGGCCGATGGGTTCCGGCATCACCGAATACGTCATCCGTTCAAAAAAGCCCCTGCTGGCCACGCCGGAGGTGTATCAAAAGCTGATGGACTCCGGCCAGGTCCGCCTGGTGGGCAGGGCTCCGCTGGACTGGCTGGGGGTTCCGCTGTTGGTCTCGGATAGATATTCCGGAGTGCTGGTGGTGCAGACATACGACCATGGTATCAGGTTCGGAGAACGGGAGCGGGATATTCTGACCTTCATCTCCGAACAGGTGGCCTTTGCCATCAACCGGAAGCAATCCGAGGCCGGCCTCAGAGAAAGCGAGGAACGCTACCGGACGCTGGTGGACCAGCTGCCGGCGGTGACCTTCAGACTGGCCCTGGACCAGGACAGCTCCACCCTGTTCATCAGCCGGCAGGCAGAACAGATATTGGGATTCGTCCCCCGGGAATGGATGGAAGATCCCAAGCTATGGATCAGCCATGTCCACCCCGATGACCAGCCGGTGGCCTCGGACGGCCTCAAGCGGGTGGCGGCCGGTAAGGGGCCGGTCCAGATGGAATACAGGATCCACACCAAGGAAGGCCGGTTGATCTGGGCCTATGAATATCTCAGTCTGGTCAAGGACGGAGAGGGGCGGCCGCTGTTTGTCCAGGGGGTGATGCTGGACATCACCAACCGTAAACAGGCCGAGGAAGCCCTGAAGCTGAGCGAGGAAAAATACCGGACCCTGGTGGAGCAGATCAACGACGTGATCTTCCTGGTGGATCCGGACGGCATCGTTCAGTATATCAGCCCGGTGATAGAGAGGATAACCAAGTATTCCCCGGACGATATCACCGGCCAGCCATTCTCCAAATTCATCCATCCCGATGACCTGCCTGGCCTTGTCAGGTCGTTCAAAAGAAACCTCGAGGAGATCGAGGAACCGTGGGAATACCGCATCATTGACAAGAATGGCTCGATCGTCTTTGTCCGCAGTTTCAGCCGCCTTATAAAAGGCGAAAAAGGGGATCCCGCAGGATTGATGGGCACTCTGACCGACATCACCCAGGCCAAACAGATGGCCAACCAGCTGCAGCAGGCCCAGAAGATGGAGGCCATCGGCCAGCTGGCCGGAGGCATAGCCCACGACTTCAACAACCTGCTGGCCGGGATCATCGGCCAGGCCGAGATGCTGCAGATCAAGCTGATCAACGAACCGTCGCTGGCGGCGCTGGCCGAGAAGATACTGACCACCGGGGAACACGCCGCCTCGTTGACCAGGCAGCTGCTGACCTTTGCCCGCAAGGGCAATTACCAGCAGGTGCCGGTCAATCTTCACCGGACCATCGCCGAGGTGGCCGGCATTCTATCCAACACCATTAACAAGAACATTAATGTCCGGCAAACGCTGTCCGCCAATCCCTGCACCGTGCTGGGCGACCCGGCCATGCTGGAGAACGCCATATTGAACCTTTGCATCAACGCCCGGGATGCCATGCCGCAGGGCGGCAACCTGACCATCTCCAGCCAGGTAAGCGAGCTGGACCAGGCCTACGTCAGGAATCATTCCTACAAGATCCCGGTGGGCCGGTATCTCCGGATATCGGTCAGCGACACCGGGCAGGGCATGTCCCGGGAGGTGCAGACCCACATATTCGAACCGTTTTTCACCACCAAGGAGCAGGGCCAGGGCACCGGACTGGGCCTGGCCAGCGTTTATGGCTGCATTAAGGCCCATAACGGCTCCATCGAGGTCTACAGCGAGGAAGGGCACGGCAGCAATTTCAACATCTATCTGCCGCTGATGGAGACCGGGCCGGAAATATCCGAAGAGGCGGCGGCTGTCCCGATCCAAAAGGGGAGCGGCACCATCCTGCTGGTGGACGACGAGGAGACCATCCGGGATATCACCAGCCAGATGCTGGGCGACCAGGGATTCAAGATGATATCGTTGGCCAACGGACTGGAGGCGGTGGAATACTACCGGGAGCACTGGAAAAAGATCGATCTTGTGATCTTGGACATGATCATGCCCAAGATGAACGGGCACGACGCCTTCCTCAAGATGAAGGAGATAAATCCCGGCATCAAGGCCCTGCTGTCTTCCGGCTACAGCATCGAGGAGGAGGCCCAGGCCCTCATGAACAGCGGGGTCAAGGATTTTCTGCAGAAGCCCTACCGGCTGGCGGAGCTGACCCAGAAGATAAACCAGGCGCTATCAGTTTAAAGTTGAAAGTTTAAAGAATAAAAGTCTGTCACCCGTTCAGCTTGGCGGGCGGGAAGAGTTCTCAGGGCCTGCACTGAGGTTGGCAAAAAGCAAACTTTCGAAGTGGTGACAGCAACAGGCGCGTCATCCTGAGTGCGGCATTCATTTCGGCTGACGAAGGATCTGCGCGGGAGATAGAGATTCTTCGGTTTGGCAGGCAGGATGTGGGTCTCAGAATGACAAAAGCGTTTGTTTGCTGTTGAAAGAATAAAAGGCGATGGGCGCATACAGTATATGGTAGTAAGTGAGCATGTCATGCCCGTGAAGACGGGCATCCAGAAAGGGCCTGGATTCCCGCCTGCGCGGGAATGACACGATGGATTGCTTCCGCTTTCGCCAATTTTATAGCTTCTTCAAGGGCCATAGCTTTAGCGGAGGCCCTCGTTAGAATATAAAAAAGTCTCCTCGCAATGACGAAAGTAAAACCCTCGGTGTCTCAGTGCTTTTGTGTGAGAAAGAACCTGGATTCCCTCTCCCCGTTTTCACGAGGACAAGCTTCGAGGGACTGACAAGGGGGTGTCATACCCATGAAAATGGGTATCCAGAAAGAACCTGGATTCCTGCTTCCGCAGGAATGACACGCAAGCCAGGTATTTAGTAAAAGCCTCTGTGTCTCTGCGCCTCGGCGGTTAAATATCCAGGATTGCTTCGTTTGAAATTAAAGAAGTCTCCTCGCAATGACGAAAACCTCTCTCCTGATGGGGGAGAGGCCGGGAGAGGGGTCAAAACCAAGGAGGAACCAAGATGACCAAGCGTCAGATCATGGGAAAGATACCCTTTAAGCTGCTGGTAATATTTTTATTGCTGGCGGCCGGCATTCTGGCCGGGGGATATTTTTATTACAAGGATCAGACCGCCAAAACCGTTGAGCACATCAAGAACGACCTGCAGACCATAGCCGAATACAAGGTCAACCAGATCTACGACTGGCGCAGGGAACGTTTCGGCAATGCCTTTGTGATAACCTCCAGCGAAATGTTCACTTCCTCGGTGCGCCGCTGGCTTAAGGACCCAGCCGACAAGTACCTGTATAATTACATTAACCGCCGCTTAGACGCTTTCAGGATCTACGAAACCTACAAGGACGCGATACTAGTGGATCCTGCCGGGAATATCAAATTTTTCATAGACAAGGGAACCACAGAAAAGATCAGCCCGTTAACCATGTCCATTGTCAAACAGGCGGTTAAAAACAAAGCGGTAATGTTTACCGATTTTTATTATTGCGACCAGTGCCGGGAGGTCCATTTGGACGTGGTGGCGCCGCTGTTCGACCGGAACGGCCTGGCGGCCACGGTGATACTGCGGATAGATCCCAATAAATTCCTTTATCCACTCATCCAAAGCTGGCCCCTGACCAGCCGGACCGGGGAAACGGTGCTGGTCCGCCGGGAGGGGGATGAGGTTGTTTTTCTTAACGAGCTGAGGCACCATAAGGATGCGGCCTTAAAATTCCGCCTGCCGATATCGGACACCCTGCTGCCGGCGACCATGGCGGCCCTGGGCAAGGAGGGCCTGGTGGAGGGCTTGGATTACCGGGATGTTCCGGTCCTGGCATCGCTCGGGCATATCAAGGATTCGCCCTGGTATATGGTAGTGAAAATTGACAAAGATGAGATATATGCCCCGCTTTACCGGCAGGAACGGAACATCGCAATTAGCATCATTCTTATGCTGATGGCAGCCGGCCTAAGCATCGGGTTCTTTTGGCAGACCGAACGGCGCGGCTTTTACAAGAAACAGTACCAGCAGGAACTGGACCGGCAGGCTCTGGTCAGGCATTTTGATTACCTGACCAAATACGCCAATGACATAATTCTTCTGAGCGACAATAAATATCGCATAGTTGAAGCAAACGAGAAAGCGGTGCAGATATATGGCTACAGCCGGGATGAATTGGTGTCCATGCTTGCCATGGAATTAAGGCCCGAAAACCTGCAAGATTCTTTTAAAAAACAGATGGACGAAATTATATCCAAAGACGGAAGGGTATTCGAAACGAAGCATCGGCGCAAGGACGGCTCCACCTTTCCGGTGGAGGTCAGCGCCCGGCCCATAGAGGTAGAAGGTAAAAAGTATTTACAGAGCATCGTCCGGGACATTTCCGAGCGCAAGCAATACGAACTTGATCTCCAGGAACGCAACGAAGAGCTGGAAGCGGCCAACCAGGAATTGCTGGCCTCGGAGGAAGAACTGAAAGCCGCCGACGAGGAGCTGAGGCATAATATGGAGGAGCTGTCCATCAGCCAGACCAGGTTTGCCGAACTTTTTAAGGGCATCAACAACGGGGTGGCGGTCTATCAGGCGGTGGACGACGGGGCGGATTTCGTCTTTTTGGATTTCAATCCTGCCGGGCAGCGTATTGAGCAAAAGACCAAAGACCAAGTGATCGGTAAAAGGGTCTCCGAAGTATTCCCCGGCGTCAAGAAGATGGGCCTGTTCGAAGTGTTCCAGCGGGTGTGGCGGACCGGCCAGCCGGAGAATCATCCCGTATCCTTTTACCGGGACCAGCATTTGACCGGCTGGAGGGAGAACTATGTTTACCGGCTGCCGACCGGAGAAGTGGTAAGCATTTACGAGGATCTGACCGAGCAGAAGAATGCCGAACAGGCTCTGGTCGAAAACGAGAAGCTGCTAAGGGCCATGGCGGATAATTACCCTAATTCCTATATATCAATTGTCAATAATGACCTTACCGTGGGATTCACTTCCGGGCAGGAATTTAAAAAGAACGGGCTTGATCCCAGCAGTTTTGTCGGAATGACATTGGAACAGGTTTTCGGCGAAAGGGCGGATAATGTAAAAGAACACTATCTGGAGACCTTCGCCGGCAAGGAAACGTCATTTGAATTGTTCATCAACAATCAGTATCAATCATATAGGACGGTACCGCTTTATGATGAAAATAAAAAAATAAACAAGATACTGGCGGTGGTTGAGAATATTACCGACCGCAAGCGGGCGGAGGAAGCGTTACTGCAGAGCGAGGAACGGCTACGCAGTTTTATAGATAACACCTTCATCGGCATCTATCGCACCACGCCCGACGGCCGCATTCTGATGTCCAATCCGGCCCTGGTCAGCATGCTGGGATACGCTTCGTTAGAAGATCTTGTCCGGCGCAACCTGGAGCAGGAAAACTATACGCCGGGTTACGAGCGGGCCGTGTTCAAGCGTCTGGTGGAACAGGGCGACCAACTGATCGGATACGAGTCACTATGGAAACGCAAGGACGGTTCGGAGGTTTGGATGCGCGAAAACGCCCGTTGCATCCGGGGACCGGACCGGGAGGTTTTATTTTACGAAGGCACTGTCGAGGACATCACCGAGCGCAAGCAGGCGGAGAAAAAGATAATATCTTCGGAAACCCGTTACCGCCGGCTGTTCGAGTCGGCCAAGGACGGTATCCTGATATTGAACGCCGATACAGGGGTCATTGACGATGCCAACCCCTTTATCAAGGATCTGCTGGGTTATCCCCGCGAGGAACTGATGGGCAAGGAGCTTTGGGAGATCGGCCTGTTCGGGGACATCGTGGCCAGCCGAGCCAGTTTTATGGAATTGAAGAAAAAGGGGTACGTGCGCTATGAAAACCTGCCGTTGGAATCCAAGGACGGCTGGAAGAAGGATGTGGAATTCGTCAGCAACGTTTATCCGGTGGGCGATCATAATGTGGTGCAGTGCAATATCCGGGATATAACCGAGCGCAAACAGGCCGAGGCAACGATCGCCGCCTCGGAGACCCGTTACCGCCGGCTGTTCGAATCGGCCCAGGAATCCATCCTTATTCTGAACGCTGAAACAGGTGATATTGAAAGCGCCAACCCTTACATCAAGAACATGTTGGGATATTCTTCCGATGAGATTGTCGGAAAGCAACTGTGGGAGATAGGTCTGTTCAAAGATATCGCGGCCAGCAAAGAGGACTTCATCGTGCTAAAGAATAGTGTGCATGTCCGGCATGAAGGCTTGCCGCTACAGACCAAGGAAGGCCGGGAAATAAAGGTGGAATTTATCAGCAATGTCTATCCGGTGGGCGATCATAATGTGGTGCAGTGCAATATCCGGGACATAACCCAGCGGTTGAAGAACGAGGAGAAGATCAAGGCCGCCCTCAAAGAAAAAGAGGTGATGCTCAAGGAGATCCACCACCGGGTGAAGAACAACTTGCAGATCATTGCCAGCCTGCTTAATCTGCAGACCGGTTATGTGAAGGATCCGCATTATAAAAAGATGTTCCTGGAAAGCCAGAACCGGGTGCGATCCATGGCCCTGGTCCACGAAAAACTTTATCATTCCAAGGATCTGGCCGGCATCGACTTTCCCGAATATGTCGGCAGTCTGATGAACGACCTGTATTCTACCTATGGTACCACCCAGGAAGAGATCAAATTATCGACCAATATTCTGGTGGAAAAACTATCCATAGGTATTGCCATCCCTTGCGGTCTGATCATAAACGAGCTGGTCTCCAATAGCTTTAAGTACGCCTTTAAGGATATCAATGACAAAGGCCGGATAGACATATCGCTTACCAAGGATGACGCCGGCATCTTCACCCTGGAAGTTAGCGATAACGGTCCCGGGATAAGCGCTGATCTGGACCTGAAAAATGCGCCCACCCTGGGGCTTCAATTGGTGGACGCCCTGGTGGGTCAGCTGGATGCCAGTATCCGGATAACCGGCGAAAACGGGACCAAAGTGACCATTAAGTTCAAAGCCCAACCCGTCGGCTTGGCTCAGGACAAGAGCTGAACAGTTTAAAGAATAAAAGGCGGTTTGGGTATTCAGTATACGGGAGACAGCAGATAATATATGGACTGCTTAAAGCATAAAATTCACATGGCGCGTCATCCTGAGGATGGCATTCATTCTTACTGGCGAAGGATCTGCGCCGGGAGATAAAGATTCTTCGGCTTGGCGTGCAGGGTGTGGGTCTCAGAATGACGAAAGCAATGAAACCTGCCCTTAAAGCAAAAACCTTTGCGTCTTAGTGCCTTTGGGGCAAGAAAAGCCTGGATTCCCGATTGCTCGGGAATGACAAAGTGTATGTCATGCCCGTGCAGACGGGCATCCAGCAGGTAAATCTATGAAAGATTATTACATTTATATATTAGCCAGCAAAAGAAACGGAACCCTCTATATCGGGGTTACCAACGATTTGATAAAGAGGATAGGCGAACATAAAAGCGGGAAAATTGAGGGATTTACCAAGAAGTATGAGGTACATGATTTGGTTTATGTCGAAAGACACGGGCAGATCAAATATGCCATCAAAAGGGAGAAACAGTTGAAAAAATGGAATAGAGAATGGAAATTAGCGCTCATAGAAAAAGAGAATCCTGAATGGAAAGATTTGTACGATGGACTTTTATAGACCTGGATTCCCGGTCAAGCCGGGAATGACAGTGCGCCAGTTTAAAAGTAAAAAGAATAAAAGCCTTTATGTCTTGAGAACCACTGGTGAAAAATATAATGAGTGAACCCCGAAAAAGCGGGGATGCCTATGTGTGAGAAAAACCAATGATAAATTTTAAGCAGCTTAAAATGAAAAACGTCATAAAAAATGCATTAAGCCGGATAAAACCTGTCAAGATCAAGAACCGGGTTCAGTACATGGACCACAAGACCACCATCCTTATAATGCGCTGGCTGATCGTCCTGCTGGTGATCCTGCTGGCCGGGTTCAGCGAAGGGGGGCTGGATTTCGGCAGCAAGAATTATCTGCTGGCCATATTCTTCTTCGTATCAAACATGATCCTGACCTTCGTCCCGGCCCGGCTGTTCGATAAGCAATGGCTCAATTACGTGATCTTCCTGTCGGATATATGTTTAGTCTCGGCCTCGGTATACTTTGCCGAAGGCATCAACACCGATTTTTACCTGATCTATTTTCTCAGCATCTTCATGTCCAGCGTGGGGCAGAATGTCAAGGGCACCATCCCGGTGGCTTTTGTAGCCTCTCTTTTTTACGGCTGGCTGGTGTATCACAACTCCGGCCCCGAGGTGTTCTCCAGTCCTTCGTTCTGGATCCGCCTGCCGTTCTTCTTCCTGGTGGCCCTGTTCAGCAGTTACTGGGCCAGCCAGGCGGCGGTGGAAAGGAAGAAAAAGGAGGAGGAGGAGAAACTCAATCAACGCCTGAAAAGAGAGATAGAGCTGGCCACCGATGAGATCGTGAAGACCAACCAGAGCCTGAGGTATTACAAGGAATACAACGAGAACATCATGGCCAGCATCAACAGCGGGGTGATCGTGGTGGATGTGGATGGGGTTGTAACCACCTTCAACCGCGGGGCTACCGACATCTTTCATGTTATATCGGCGGCGGTGATGGGGAAACCCCTTGATGAATTCCTCCGCTTCAAGACAATAAGCGAGCTGCTGCAAAGGACCATGGAGACCGGGAAAAGCGTCCACCGCAACGAAATGACGATAACTACTTTCAGCGACCAGCAGATCACCATCGGGATCTCCACCTCGTTGCTGCACAGCCAGACAGCCAGGACCAACGGTGCCATCGCCATCTTCAGCGATCTGACCAGGACCAAATCGCTGGAGGAAAGGGTCAAGCATTCCGAGAAGCTGGCCATTCTGGGGGAGATGGCGGCGGTGATGGCCCACGAGATAAGGAACCCCCTGAACTCCATCGCCGGGTTCTCCCAGCTGCTGCAGTCGCGGGTGGAGGAATCGGACAGGAACCGCAAATACGTGGATATCATAGTCAACGAAGCCTTCCGGGTGGACACCCTGATCTCGGACATCCTGGATTTTGCCCACCAGAAAAAGACCATCTGGTCGGAGGTGCGCCTGGAAAGCCTGATCGACAAGGTGATCGACGCCAAAAGAGCCAAAGCGGTTGAAAAGAACATAGAACTGCATAAAAATATTGCCGGATCCCTGCCGGCCATTCAAGGGGATGCAGTCAGGCTGGAAAGGGTGGTCCTCAATCTGACCAATAACGCCATCGAGGCCATTGAGGACGGGGGCCGGATAGAGATAGCGGCCACCCAAAAGATCGGGTCCCAGGGTCCGGGCGTGGAACTTACCGTATCCGACAATGGCTGCGGCATCCCTCCGGAAAATATCGGGGCCATATTCAAGCCCTTCTTCACCACTAAGCAGGCCGGCACCGGACTGGGCATGGCCATCATCCAGAAGATCATCGAGGAACATCAGGGACAAGTAGGCGTGGAGAGCCAAAGCGGCCAGGGCACCAAGTTCACTTTATTCCTGCCTCTTAACAAGCCGCCGGATGCGGCTCAAGAAACAGCCAGACAATCAGCATAGTAAAATCATATAAGGAGGGGACATGAAAAAGATCTTAGTGGCGGACGACGAGGCCAATATCCGGCTGCTGTTGGAGGAGGTATTGACCGAGGAGGGCTACCAGGTGACCACCGCGGCCACCGGCCGGGAGGCCCTGCGCAAGATACTCAAGGAGCAGTACGATCTGCTGATCTTCGACATCAAGATGCCGGAGATGAACGGCCTGGAGGTGGTGGAGAAGATCCGGGAGCTCAAGAAGGATACTCCGGTTATCATCTGCTCGGCCTACAAACACCTGCAGGATGATTACGTAGTGGGCACCTCCAGCATAACCGCCTACGTTACCAAGCCGGTGAACCTGGCCGAATTTAAGGAAAAGGTCAGATCCGCCCTGGAGAGTGGAGACAAAACTGATAAATAACGGGCAACGGGACCTTGCCTTGAAACGTCGGTTCCTTTTATTACTTAAATCGACGGTACTTGAAAACCATCATTGAAAAGAGACCTATGGATATCACGAAAAAGATACTGGTGGCAGATGACGATAACAACGTCCTGTTCCTGATCTCGGAATTACTGGCCCGCCATAACTACCAGGTTTTTCAGGCCGTCAACGGCGACCAGGCCCTCCGGGAGGCCGGGTCGCTGCATCCCGACCTGATGGTGCTGGACATAATGATGCCGGGGATAGACGGCATAGAGGTCTGCCGCCGCATCAAGGCCTCGCCCGGGACCAAGGACATCAAGATCATTATGCTGACCGCCAAGGCCAGCGGGCGGGACATCGAAGCCGGAATGGCGGCTGGGGCCGACCATTACCTGACCAAACCATTCAAGATCAACGAGTTGACTGAAAAGATAATGAAGCTTATCGGCCAATCCTGATATTTTGAAATCTCACTCCAAATAATCGATGTCACTATTGGTGGAAGGGAAGACAAAAGGCCGGGCTTTGCCGACCGGCCTTTTGTTATTTGTCTTGATATTCAGTGACGGAATTGGTATCCTTAAGATCAGAAAATGTAATGAACAACAGCAAATAATTAAATACTGACGGATGAATTCTAAATACCATTTCGAATATGCCAGAGTGGTCTACATCCTGCTAAACCGCGGCCAGGTTTTGTCCCTGGTCGGCCGGAATGAACGGGCGCTGAATGATTTCAAGAGGGGTTTGCTGATATCCGAAGTAATTCAGAGTAAAAAACATCAGGCGGATTGTTGTTTGCAGGCAAGCGATATCTATGGTTCGGTAAACAGATACGAAGATATGCTGGACTCGGCGGGAAAGTCCCTGGCCTTATACCGGGCGATAGACGATGAGAAGGGCCTGGCGGAGAGCCTTAACAATATCGGGCATGTCTACAATTCTAGAGGAGATTATGCCAAAGGATTGGAATATTATAACCAATCTATAGAAAAACAGAAGAAGATCGGGGACCTGGAAGGACAAGCCAACAGCCTTAATAATATTGGCACTCTTTATGCCAAGATGGGCAACTATGACCGGGCCCTGGACTGCCATGCCGAATCCTTGAAAATACGTCAGGAAATGGGCGACTTGAAATGGCAGTCCAATAGCCTTAATAACATTGGGTTTGTTCATTTTGAAAAGGGGGATTTTAGCAATGCCCTGGAATGTCACTCCCAATCTCTGAAAATAAAGGAAAGGATAGGCGACCGTAAAGGCCAGGCATTGAGTTTGAATAACCTTGGGGTCACAAATGACAGACTTGGCAATTATCGCGAAGCGCTTGAATTTTACGCCAAATCGGTTAAGATCCAGGGGGAGATCGGAGATCGGGTGGGGCAAAGCCGTTGCTTTAATAATATCGGATCCATACATTATGTCCGGGGAGACTATGCCAACGCCTTTGAATATCATTCAGAGGCGTTTAAAATAAGGAAGGAAATCGGGGATTTGCAGGGCCAGGCTGTCAGTCTTAATAACATGGGAACGGTGCTGGATAAGCTCGGCCGGTGCGACCAGGCATTGGATAATTACGAAAAGTCTCTCAATATTCGGGTGGAAATCAAAGACCGTAAAGGCGAGGCCATAGTGCTTAATAATATCGGCCGGGTTTATCTTGATGAGAGCAAATATGACAAGGCTAGAGATTATTTTGCCCAATGTGAAAAAGCGACCAGGGAGTTAAA
This sequence comes from uncultured bacterium, assembly GCA_937863685.1. Taxonomy (GTDB): domain Bacteria; phylum Edwardsbacteria; class AC1; order AC1; family EtOH8; genus UBA2226. The sequence continues at coordinate 118,556 of CALMGM010000012.1, read as the reverse complement.
GGCCAAGGATATTATCAGGAGGGTCTGCCTATCATTTGGGGAATTGGAATTAGCCGAAGCCGATCATCTCAAGGCCGCTGAATATGCAAATGAATCATTACGCTTGGCCGGGGAGTTGAACTCCCGGACCGGCAGGGCCGAGGCCTTGCTTTTGCAGGCCCGGATCGAGAGATCGGAAGATAAGTTCAAAGAATCCGTTGCTATATTCCAGGAATTGAACCAACCGATGGAAACCGCCAGGGCCTGTTTTTATCATGGGCAGGTCATGGAAAAGCCCGACAGGGTAAGGGAAGCCCGGGATATTTTCCTTAAGCTGGGCATAAAGAGCTGGGTAGACAGGGTCGATCATTTGAATAATACTCGATAATGATTCATAAGACCAGGAGAAAACGCAGGGTCATTGGTACACAGGCTTGAATTACGCCTCTGGTTTTGCTATAATATGGCGAAATTTGGAAAAACAAACTGATATTATGTGCCCCTGTAGCTCAGATGGATAGAGCAACGGTTTCCTAAACCGTGTGTCGGCCGTTCGAATCGGCCCAGGGGTACCATTTTATTCCCGTTGCTCAGTTAGCTTGATGGATAGAGCACCCCGATAAATCGGGGGTGTCGGCGTTCTCCACCTGTAGTCAAAAGACATATCAAGCGGCGGCGGACCATTGTCAGATTATGGGGAATTTATGCTGCCGGCGGGGAATCGGCCCAGGGGTACCATTTTTTTGCCAATGGTTTTGCCCACGAAACACACGAAACGGATCGAAATGGGTTTTAGGAGTTGTGTCCACTCCTGCCCGCTCGTGCCAAAGGCAGACCCGCCTATATGAACTTACCTGCTGTGGCGGGCTATATGTACTACGGGACAATGCCGGGAAACACACGAAAAGACACGAAAATGTTTAAGGGTTGTGACCACGGATGTCAGCCTCTGGCGGAAAACACTCGTGGGCTTGGTGCCTATAACCACTCAATGCAAGTGATACCTTATACGGTATTCCTTTGTCTTACTTACCACAACATTTGGTATTTCCTACAGGAAAGACAATGATAAAATTTCCCGATTCTTAGCTTGACAAACCTCAAAAAAAGTGGCATAATGAATCCTGAATGATAATCAAATATTTTAATAATAATAAAGGAGTTTCGGAAATGAAAAGAACATTGTTCGCTTGGGTCTTGCTGCTGGCCGCGGTCACAGTCCACGCCCAGGTCCTGATTAACGAGGTGCAATACGACCCCATCGGCGGCGGCACCGACACCAAGACCGAATGGATCGAACTTTACAACCCCACCGGCGACGACGTGGACCTTTCCGGCTGGTTATTGTGCGACAATACCGACAGCATTGGCGAGCCGTTTCCCAGCACGGTACTGGCGGCCGGAGAATATCTGGTGCTGGCGGCTGTGGTAGACAGCTTCCACCTGAACTTCCCAGCGGTCCCTGCCATGCAGTGGCCGGATAGCAGCTTCGGCGCGGGGCTGGCCAACGGCGCCGACATGCTGATCATATTGAATGCCGCCGACAGTGTTATCGATCAGATGAACTGGGGGACGCCCACTTTGACCTGGGCAAGCTGGATCAAATTCGGCGGCTGGAACCCCGGCGCTATCGATGCGGCGGCCGGACATTCCATCGGCCGGAGCCCCAACGGATTCGACAGCAATCAATCAAGCGACTGGGCCGACATGGCCTCGCCCACCCCGGGAGCCTCCAACGGCGGGGCGGTGGTCTACACACCGCATACCATCTATGAGATCCAGAACGGAGGAGGCCTGACCGATTCGGCCGTGAGTGTGGTGGGCATCGTCACATCCAAAAACTATGTTGATTTCGACGGTTTCATGCTGGCCGAAGCCTCCGGCCCCTGGCACGGCATAGTAGTTTACTCAAACACCAATGTGGTGGTCGGCGACTCGGTCGCTATCACCGGCACGGTAACTGAATATAACGGGCTTACGGAACTTTCCGCTTCACAGGTGACAGTTCTCGGCACTGGAACCGTGCCGGCGATTACCAACGTGACACTGGCTGATGTCAAGACCGGTTCGCCCACGGCGGAATCCTACGAAGGCACGCTGGTGCGCATTCCCAAGGCGCTGGCCTGCGATACCACCTGGATGAGCCCCACTTACGGCGAGTGGGCCGTTTGCATCGGTCCCGACACCCTGCGGATCGACAATTCGAGCAATCCCAACGGGATCTATTATGCCAAACCTAATTTCGGGGTGGACAGCGTCATCGTCACCGGAGTAATGACATACAGCTACAACCATTTCAAGCTGATGCCCCGCGACTCGGGCGATGTGTTGATAAATCCCACCGGGGTGACCGGACAGCCGACGATTACCAAACCGGCATTCAGCCTGATGCCCTGCTCGCCCAACCCGGCCAGTCGTGACGCCAGGTTCTCGTTCAGCCTGGCCCGGGAAGGAAAGATGGAACTGTCGGTGTTCAACATGCTGGGGCAGAAGGTGGCCACCGTATACAGCGGACAGATGGCGGCCGGGCAGCACAGTATCAACTGGGATCTTAAAGGACAGAAAGACCAGCCGCTTCCCAACGGGGTCTATTTCTACAATCTGACTGACGGAAGCCGCAGTTCCACCCGCAGACTTCTGATCCTGAAATAAGGGAACGGCCATAAAATAAAGAGGAGAGAATTCGATTTACTCTCCTCTTTTTTGTGCATATTGACTCAGGTGCTTTTATGGGTTATCATCTATAAATTATATATGACCAAAGCGTATAAAAATAAATCCCGTCTTTCTCCCTGGCTGTTCCTGCTGCCGGCCCTGGTGATCGTTTTGACCTTCCGGATGGCTCCCATGCTGTACGCCCTGTGGATGAGCCTGTTCGACTGGGGTTTGGCCGGGGCCAGACGGTTCCTGGGCCTGGGAAACTACAGCTACCTTTTAAGCGACAGCCGTTTCGGCCAGAGCCTGCTCAACACCGTATATTACGTGCTAGGGGTGGTCCCGGCCAGCCTGTTCATAGCCCTGCTGATAGCGGTTCTGATAAACCAGAAGATCCGGGCCACCGCCCTGTACCGTACGGCTCTGTTCCTGCCGGTCATCACCTCCACCGTGGCCATCTCCCTGGTCTGGAAATGGATCTTCAACCCCCGGCTGGGCCTGGCCAACCAGGCGCTATCTGCCCTAGGGATCAAACCTTCCCTGTGGCTGGAGGAGCCGGCGGGGATCATGAATATTTTACTGGCGCCCTTGGGCCTGCACCTTCCGGGCGTATTGGCCGGACCAAGTTTGGCCATGTTTGCCATAATAATTATGAGCATCTGGCATTCACTGGGATACAACGTGATCATCTTCCTGGCCGGGCTGCAGTCCATTCCCGAGCACTATTACGAGGCGGCCTCGCTGGACGGGGCGGGGAAGTGGGCCTCGTTCCGCAATGTCACCTGGCCGATGCTGTCGCCCACCACTTTCTACGTGCTGCTGATGAGCACCATCACCTCCTTTCAAGTATTCATTCAGATATACGCCATGCAGGGGCCGGTGGGGGGTAACCCTCTGGGCACCACCCGTACATTGGTCTATTATCTTTACGAAAAGGGCTTCTCCGACTGGCAGATGGGCTACGCTAATGCGGTGGCCTTTGTTCTGTTCCTGATCATCCTGGCCCTGACAATCATTCAGAGGAAAGTGCTGGAATCGAAGGTACACTATCAATAAAGCCTTCCAGCCGGTATGCGTATATTGTATACAGTATACAGGAGACAGTATATGAGGCACGTCATCCTGAGAAGACGGTCATTTCAGGCATATGAAGGATCTGCGCCAAGTATACACAGCGTCATAAATCGTGCCCTGAGGCGTCATTCCCGCAAAAGCGGGAATCCAGAAAATGCTGGATTCCGGGTCAAGCCCGGAATGACAATCTGCCTAAGACTTATATCGTCGTGTATGGTTTGAGATTCTTCGGTCAGTTCGGCAGGCTGCCCGGATAAGACGCCGTGCTGACTGTGAATGGTTTGTGCCACACGAAGTAATGACGATACGTGTCAGATTAAATACATAAAGTATAAAATTGGAAATATATAAAAAGTGAAAAGAACCGGAACTAAATTGATCGTCTATATCCTGCTGACGACCATCTCGCTGGTGATGATCTTCCCGTTCGGCTGGATGATCCTGACCTCGCTCAAGACCCAGCCGGAATCATTGCTGATACCGCCGCGGATATTCCCGGCCCGGCCCCAGCTGGTGAATTACCTGGAAGTGTGGCGCCAGATCCCGCTGCTGAGGTATTTCCTGAACACCGCCATCATGACGGTGCTGACCCTGGCCGGAGTGCTGGCCACTTCCACCCTGGCAGCCTTTTCCTTCTCATTCAAGAATTTCAAGGGACGCGACCTGACCTTTCTGGCCATGCTGGGGATGATGATGATACCTCAGCCGGTCTACCTGGTGCCGGCCTATGTTATATTGGCCAAGCTGAGGTGGCTGGATACTTTTTACGCCCTGATCGTTCCCTGGACAGTGAATATATTTTCCATCTTTCTGGTGCGACAGCATTTCAAGACCGTGCCCTGGAGCCTTTATGAGGCCTCCAAGATGGACGGGGCCAATGATCTTAAATTCATCTGGCACATTCTGCTGCCGGTATCCAAGCCGGTGCTGGTGACCATCAGCCTGTTCTCCATCATCGGCAGCTGGAACAGCTTTTTATGGCCGCTGATCGTGACCAACAGCGAAAGCATGAGGCCCCTGCAGGTGGGGCTGGCCTATTTCTCACAGGAACAGGGGTCGATGTGGCCCCTGCTGATGGCCGCCTCCACCATGATAATCCTGCCGCTGGTGATCTTCTACATTTTCGCCCAGAAGCAGATCAACCAAAGCTTCGTCTCCAGCGGACTTAAGGAGTAACCTCTCCTTAATCCCCTCCTTGATCAAGGAGGGGAAAGGGGTGGTATTAATTTATAACTACCGACGATATGAGAAAGCAGATATTTCCGGTTTTATTGCTGATCCTGGCCCTGGCCGGGTGCCAACCCCGGGCCAAAGATGAGGTGGTCTTTTGGCATGTGATGGGCGGACCGCTGGGCAAGACCCTGGATTCGATGGTGGCCGATTTCTCAAAAGAGGATCCCGGCCAGAAGATAGACCCCATCAGCATGGGTAGTTATACGGCCCTGTCCCAGAAGCTGATGGCCTCGGTGGCGGCAGGAAACGAGCCGCTGCTGGCCCAGTCATACGAGGCCTGGACCAGTCAGCTGCTGGAAAAGGATGCCGTAAAACCTTTCGGTGATTATATCGCCCAGATGGACGACACCAATTATCTGTCGGATTTTTTCCCGGTGATGCTGGCCGAATGTTCCCGGAAGGGCAAACTGACCAGTATGCCATTCAACAAAAGCGTGCCGGTGTATTATTACAACAAGGATCTTTTTGTCAAAGCCGGGCTGGACCCGGAGAGATTCCCGGCAACCTGGGACCAATTCATAGAGGCCGCCAAAAAACTCACCCTGGACAGCAACCATGACGGCACCCCGGAACAGTGGGGTACCGCTTTTCCCACAGGAGCGGCCTGGATGTTCCAGTGTTTGGTGCTGCAGAATGGCGGGGAGATATTCTCCGCCGACGGCAGGGAAGTGGTGTTCGACAGCCCGGAGGGAATTGAGGCTTTGCAGTATTTGGTAGACCTGATATACAAGCACAAGGTGGCGTTCCTGACAACCGGGTTTGAACATCAGAACGACTTTTTGTCCGGTCGGGTGGCTATGATCCAAAGTTCTTCGGCTTCATTGGCTTATATGTCATTGCAGAAGATCCCCTTTAATATGGGCATTGCACCATTGCCGATGAAAAAAAGAAGGGCCGTGGTATTGTCCGGCACCAATATAATCATGTTCCGCAAACCCAAGGAAGATCTGATGTCGCGGGGATGGGGATTGGTCAAATGGATGATGGAGCCTGCCAACACCGCCCGTTGGTCGGCCGAGACCAGCTATCTGCCGGTCAGAAGATCCGCCTTGAATGAAAAGATCTTGAAGGAAAAGTTTGTCAGATACCCCGGATTAGAGAGCGCCTATAGCCAATTGGAATATGCCTATCCCGAACCAAACGAGGTCATCTGGAACATAGGCCGCTCCATAATGGACGAGGACGGCCTGCAGCCGGCCCTGAAGGGATTCAAAACCCCGGCCGAGGCTCTCCATAAGGCTGCCAAAAAAATAAATCAGCAGCAGGGGGAGGAAACGGGCAGTCCCTGGGTGGCGCTGATACTGTTGATCGCTATTTTAACCTTGTCGGCGCTGGGTTTGTTTTGGAAATTACACAAACCCAAACATGAATAAAAGCATATCATTATATGCAGGCGCGCTATTTTTGTGTCTGGTATTGTTTTTGTTGGGAAAAGTCATACATCCGCATCATTACAGGTACATCATCAAGATAGCCATTAACGCAATCTCGATTATTCTGATCTTTGCCTGTGCGATTGCATTCAGAAGGAATGTTAATAAAATTTCTTACGGCAATTATATCGCTCTGTATTTGATTGTTTTCATGGCTGCCTGGTCAGTTCTTTTTTCCAGCAGGCTGACCCCAATCGGCATCAATTATATTTATGATTATAACACCTCGGTGCCAATGTTGTTCTTTCTTTTGGGTTCAGGAGCTGCATTATATATAGGTTTTCGGAGTTTTGAAATAATAAGGATACAGCAGCGGACAGAATACAAGGTAATGGGTTATTTGTATCGGTATTTATTTTAGCGGTTTCGGCCGCTATCGTTTGGCTATTGGGGCCAATAATTCACCGTTGATTGGTTTCGCTGGTTTTGATACGGAAGCTTTACTGTCCATAAAATTGAAAAAAATAATATTATAAATCAGGAAGGGAAACAACATGGCCTTAACTAAGACCTGGCAAAAAGTGCTGCTGATCGTTCCTATGCTGCTGTTGCTGGCCGCAGGATCGGGAGCTACTTTGCTGATGGAGGAGAATTTCGATTATGCCGTCGGGCAGCTGACCGACAACGGGGGAGGGGCCAATGTCAGCGGCGGCAACTGGGTCGACTTCTCCGGGACCGGGAATTACATCCAGGTGGCCAGTCCGGGATTGACCTACAGCGGTTACTTTTCCTCGGGCATCGGGAACAAGATAGCGATAAAGTACGCAACGACCTCGTCCGAGGACGTCTACCGCCAGTTTGCCACCCAGCCGTCCGGCTCCACAACCTATGTCGGGTTTCTGCTGAATCTGGCCAACACCGACGGGCTGGCGGCCAACGGCAGCACCACCGGCGACTACTTTTTGTCGCTGCTGCCCAGTTCCTCTACCACCACCTATGTGGGCCGGATCACCATCCGGTTGGGCTCCGCAGCCAATACCTTTCAGTTGGGGGTCCGGGCCACTTCCACCAATACCGAAGCCGTCTGGCGGGCAAGCGATCTGACGCCCGGGGTCACCTATCTGATCGTCATCGCTTACCAGTTGAACCCGGATTATTGCTGGCTTTGGCTGAATCCCGTATTGACCGGCTCCCAGCCGGCGGCCGACATCGAACAGGCTGCCGCAGCCACAGTCACCGATATCGCCCGGGTGGCCATCCGGCAGGGATATACTGCAGGTCCGCCAACCCTGGCCACCCCCAATGCTGACATCGACGGCATCAGGGTAGGCACCAGCTGGGCGGATGTCACCGGGTCCAATCCCACCGGCCCCAATGTTACCGGGGTGATCCCGGCCAACGGAGCCTCAGGGGTTCCGACCCATTCCGCGGTCTCGGTGACCTTCGACCGGATGATAAACTGGGCCACCATGGACACCGCCAGCTTTGTGGTCAACGGGAAACGCCAGGCCTACTATCCGGCCGACTCCATCCGCCCGGCGGCCAACAGCACCAGCTACACCTATTATATCCGGGACAGCCTGCTTTTGGCCGATACGGTCGCCGCCATCCTGACCACCGCCATAGTTGATACCTCGGGAGAGAACCTGGCGGTCCAGTACGGCTGGCAGTTCCATACCCTTGTGCCCGACACCACGCCGCCCCGGGTGCTGACCACCGTGCCGGCTGACGGCCAGATCAATGTTCAGGTCGCATCTTCGGTGGAGGTGAACTTCAGCGAGGCCTTGCTGCCATCCACCGTTGACACCGCAGCATTCAGGCTGACGGGAAGCCGTATCCCCAGCTACCGGATAAAAACCCCGCTGCTTTCCAGCGGCAATACCCGGATCACCATACTGCCGGCCGACAGTTTTGCCTACGGGGATACGGTGACGGTGGAGGTCCGGAACAGCCTGACGGATTCCTCCGGCAACCCGGCCGTCGGCGACACCTTCTCCTTTCAGACCAGAAGGAATCCCAACCTGTCAATTTTCGACATTCAATACACCACCGATCCTTCCGGCAATTCGCCCTACAGCGGACAGAACATCACCGTCAGCGGAGTGGTGACCGGTGTGGTCCGGGTGGGCAACAGCAAGGGAATGTATTTCATCCAGGACGGCACCGGACCCTGGAACGGGGTTTACTGCTACGATCGCGACCGTTTCCCCGACGAGGGGGATTCGGTGCTGGTCAGCGGAACGGTCATCGAATATTTCGGCCTGACCGAGATATCCCCGGTCAGCGGTTATCAGCTGCTCAAGAAGGGGGCCCGGGTGCCTGATCCCGTGATCCTGCCCACCGACAGCATGTACACCGCCAATCCCAACGCCGAAGCTTATGAGGGTGTGCTGGTGGCCACCAACAAGGTGAGCGTCACCAGCCTGCCCAACAGCTATTATGAATGGGACGTCAATGACGGCAGCGGTCCCTGCACTATGGATGACTTTCTGGATTCCCTTTCCCACATGGGTTATACCCCGGTGATAGGCGACAGCCTGATCCGGGTCCAGGGCATATTGCACGCCTCCTTCGGCTGGAAGATAGAGCCCCGGTTCCCCCGGGATATCGTCCAGTTCAAACCGGTGAAACTGCTGTCATCCCTGCCGGCAATGGGAAATGTCAATGTCCCCACCCAGGTGGGCATCGGCCTGGATTTCGACAAGCCGCTGGACCAGTCCACCATAATATCCGACAACTTTTCGGTGACCGGCAGCTGTTCGGCCGGCCACAGCCTGTCCCTGGATTACGACAGTATTGACTGCTCGGTCCGGCTGGTTCCGTCGGCCGCCTTTACCCCCGGGGAGACGGTCTCGGTCTGGGTATCGCATTCCCTGCGCGACACCCTGGGCTATTATTTGGACGGGAACAAGAACGGGGTCGGCTCCAACGACAGCCTGGACGACGTACGATTCAGTTTTGTCACCCTGCTGAATCCCACCCGGATCTCCGAGGTACAGAAACCCGGCCCGGACGGGTTCACCTCGTTGATGGAGGGGCTGACGGTCACGGTGGAGGGCATCGTCAGCGGCCCGGACCAGTATTTCACCAGCTCCACCGCCAGCACTGCCAGCTGGTACCTGGACGACGGCACCGGAGGGGTCAACGTCTACGGCGGCACCAAGGGCCAGTTCGTGCTGGGCCGCCGGGCGGTGGTCACCGGCCGGGTGACCGAATACAACGGCGTCACCGAGGTGGCCAGCAGCGCCGCCCAGATCGCTCTGTGGGACTGGGCCGGCCAGCCGGTGGCCCCCCGGGCCATGATCTATGACCAGCTGCTGGGCGAAAGCATCGAGGGCCAGCTGGTCTCGGTGGAGGGCATCATCAGCGGCACCCCGGCCTATGCCGGAGGCGGATATAACATGGTGATCCGCAACGGAAACGCTCCGATCGCTGTCAGGATCGTCGAGGTCAGCGGCTTCGACCTGAGCCCTCTGACCTACGGCACCAAGATCCGGGTGACCGGCATCGCATCGCAGTATGACAAGGATCCCCTCTACAACAGCGGATACCAGCTGGTTCCCAGGTTCGCCCAGGATTATTTCTACAACGGCGTCCTGTATCCGCCCGATATCGAGGTCCTGGTTGATTCCATCGCGGCCTCGGCCTCGGCCGAATTCGTTTCCATTAAGCCCAACCCCTTCTCCCCGGAATTGGGCCAGGTGGCCGTCATTGAGATCAACGCCCCGGCCGACCAACGCCTTACTCTGCGGATCTACGACCTGAAGGGGCGGCTGGTCAAGACCTGCCTGAACAACGTCCCGGGAGGTCATCAGTACTACTACTGGACCGGAAAGGACGACATGTACCGACGGGCCAATATCGGGATGTACATCGCCCACCTCAGGAGTGTCACCGACAAGGGGGCCATCTCCGACAAAACCAAGATAGTCGTGCTGGGCACGCCATTGAAATAAAGGATGCAGATATGAAAAAGATACTTTCGATCGTGTTTATTCTGTCCCTGCCCCTGGGAACGGCCCGGGCGGCCTTCGAGGACTGGCAGGTGGGCATCCGGCCCGTCGGAATGTCGGGGGCCTATACCGCGGTGGCCGACGATATCGACGCCGTAAGGTGGAACCCGGCCGGACTGTCCCAGATAGATTCCTGGCAGGCCACGGTCTTTGCCAAACGGCTGTGGGGGGTGGCCGGCCTCACCAACCAGACGGCCACCATCGGCCGCAGGTTCGTCAAGTGGGGCGGGGTGGCGATATCGGCCCAGCAGGTGGGATGCGACCTGGAGACCGACCAGGCGGTGACCCTGTCCCACGGATTCGACCTCAACAGCCAGCTGGCCTTCGGCTATAATTTCAATTTCTACCGGCTGTGGCAGGAAGGCTTTGGTTCGGCCATGACCACCGGTATCGACATCGGCCTGTTGGCCAAAGTGTACCGCAGCTGGAGGATCGGCTGTTTCGGCCACAATATGAATCACCCCAGCCTGGGTACGCTTTACCAATACGATCTGCCCAGCGGGGTTAACATCGGGGTGTCCTACATCCCATTCAGCGGGGTACTGGCATCAATCGAGGCCGGAAAGGACGCCGGCAGGATAACCAGGTATAAAATCGGCTCCGAATACGAACTTTTACAGGGAAAGCTGGCGTTGAGAGCCGGGATCATGAACGAAGGCCAGTTGACCCTTTATTCCGTAGGGATGGGAGTAAGGACCAGGGGAATACTGGTGGGCTATGCCTTCGAGGGAGGGCACCAGGCCCTGTCCGGGACCCACCAGTTCGGCCTGGGTTACAAATGGTGACCCCGATGAAGTTGAATTATAAATCGATGATCTTCATTCTGCTGGCGGCGCTTTATGCGGCAGGTCCGGCACCGGCCCAGCAGTCGGAATTTTATCAGGAAACCCAGGTCAATGCATACCCGGATGATACCCTGACCGTCGGTTCCGGCATCCAGCTTGACCTCAACCTGGCCACCAAAGAAGAGATTTATGGTCTTCAGGACATTCCCCCAAAGCTGGCCGAGAACATTTATACCTACCGCTATGAACGCGGGGCCTTCGCCAGTTTCTACCAGCTGATGGAGGTGCCCGGGATGAATCCCCAGTCCCTGAAAATACTGCGGCCCCAGGTGGCGGTCTTCCCCTCATCAGACACCTCGAATGTCACCAGGTACATCGCCGAACTTCAGGACCGGCTGGCGGCCGAGGAATCGCCGGGTTACGGTGCCGTCAACGAATGGGAGGAGCTGCTGCTGCACCCCATGGACATAAACCGCACTTCCATCGACCAGCTGTTGACCCTGCAGAATGTATCGCCCATCGATGCGGCGGCAGTGGCCCGGCATATAAAATACTCCGGCCCCATAAAGGACTGGCGGACCCTGCAGCGAAACATCGACGGCCTATCCCATTACGGCTTCACCAACATGAGAAACTACGTCACCATCGATCCCAGGGAGGAGAGATTTTATTTTGACGGGAATTACCGGGTAAGGCTGACCTCCGATGACCGGATCGATCCGGGCGACGAGGACGATTTCAGGTATCAGGCTGCCTCGCTCAATTCCGCCCTGCTGGCCTTCATTCCCGGCTCTGCCGTTTACGACACCGTGACCACCGACAAGATCCTCAGTCAGCACGGCTGGAGCCAGTCCGAGATCGACCAGTTGAAAGAACGGCTGCAGTCCGAATATGAACAGCTGAGAAATGCCCGGAACGGCCTGGCCGTCCAGCACCGCCTGCGGATGGACCTGGGGGGAGATATCAAGCTGGGCTATTACAATCAGAAGGAGCCCTACGAGGACCAGGGCTTCACCAAGGCCTATGTGGCCCTGTATGACATGGATCCCATCGACAAACTTTTTATAGGCAACTACCGCCTGACCTTCGGCCAGGGGCTGGCCATGGATAACCGCTGGTCCGCCGACGAATCCCTGGTGCGGCGCTTCACCCGCGGGGCGGGGGTCTTCGGGGACATTACCTCCAACGAAGAGTTCGCCCTGAGGGGTGCCGCTCTGCAGTCGGGCTTCGGGAACATCAAACCGACATTTTTCTTTTCATCCGACCAGAAGGACGGGATACTGAACCGGGACGGCACGGTCAATACCTATTTCATATCGGCCCCCCGGTATCCCTGGTACCGGGACGTATTCAACGAAAAGACCTACGGGATGAACGTCAACTGGGACCTTTCGGGCATGATGTCGCTGCCGGTGGGCACCCAGCTCGGATTTACGGCCTTCGAATGCAAATACGACAAGGCTTTCCGCCCCGATCCCGGCGAACTGGACCTGCCGGGGGATGTGAACGAACTGTCGGATCCCAATTTCACCCAGCTGTGGTCGGGAAACATCCGGGGCATCAAATCCGGAAATTTCCGGACGGTGGTGGACAACCTTTCGGTGGAAGGGGAGCTGGCGCACCTCAACGGAGGCGGTTGGGCTTACTTATGGACGTCGCGCCTCCAGTATGAAACCGTGTATCTCCTTCTTTTGCGCCGGCATTACGACGTTGATTACGACAATCCCTATTCCCGCGGTTTCTCCGAACAGACCAAGTTCGATGACACCCTTTTGGAGAAGGAGTACCGCCTGATAGACCCCAGCTACAAGCAGCTGGTCAACTACCCGGCGCCCAAGTCCGAGGACGGCACCTATATCGAGACCCGGTGGCAGATCAACCGCCAGCTGACCCTAACCAGGGCCTATATAGATTTCTGGAGAAACCTGGCCTACGGCCTGGACAACGTCCGGTTCCAGGGCGAGCTGGAATACCGCCCGGTCTTTCCCCTGCGATTCAGGGTCAAGCAAAAGTTCCAGACCAAATATCTGCCCAAGCCCGCCGAGGCCTCCAGGTCCAACACCCGGGAGACCACCCTCAGGACCTTCTGCACCCTGACCGACCGGGATTATTTTAATGTGGAGTTGCGTTACGGCGAGGTCCGGCTGACCCCGTCCACGGCCTACGGCAGCAACACCCTGATGAGCGGGGTCTACCTGGCCTCCAACTGGCAGCATAATTTTTCCCCCAACTGGGATATGAAGGCCGGGATCTCCAGCTGGCGGACCGATGCCATGTCCCAGTGGATTTTCGAGGACGCCGGGATAGATTTCCTGGACAACGACGGCATGAAATATTTTGTGACGATATCCGACAGATTGTCGGACAATCTGCAGGCCCGGCTGAGGATCCGGGGAAAGGATACCCGGTATAACTACAACAACATCTACGGTCCGGACTATAATTATTATTTTGCAGAACTGCCGGCGGAGGTGGTACGGGATTTCACCGATCGGCGCGATCTGTGGAAGGTGGACCTGCAGTTGGATCTCAGATGGTAACGGCCTTTTATCAAGAAATCATCCAAAGGAGATATAAATGAAGATCAAAGAAAAAATCGCGCTGCTTTTGGCAGTAAGTTTCATTACCGTTCTCGGCAGCGCCCAGGCCGGACTTTTGGAGTACACCCCCTACGGATCGCCGGCGTCAGCCTACAGTGCCGTTGGCCTGGCTCTGAACATAAAGGGGGTGGCCCTGCCCGGCCAGGGATTGCTGGTCAATCCGGCGTTGATGACCGAAACGGAAGGCCTGGAGGCCCAGCTGGCCGCCGGGATCAACTGGCGCCGGGAATACCGCTCTATCGAGGCTTTTGACACCTATGCCAATTCGGTGGGCCTTCTGACAATGTCCATCAACGACCAGACCGACTACAACCTCCACGGCGCCCAGGCATCATATTCCTTTCGGCGGTGGGGCCTGCCGCGGACGGCCCTGGGATTCGGCATCAGCCGGGAATACGATTTCAGCTACCGGTTAAAAACCGAGGAGCGGGATGCCTTCTACTACGTGACCCGTATATACCAGCAGAACGAGGAAGGGGCGATCTACGGATACAGCGGAGCGCTGGCCGTCAAACCGTTCTCTTTCCTGTCGGCCGGACTGGGGCTGACCAGACTGTCGGGGGATCCCAAGATCGCCATCACCGAGGACTATGCCGATCCCACCTATCCTGATGTCAAGATAGACTATCGGTTCAATTACAAGGGATATCGTTATTCGGCCGGGGCTTTCGGGCAGATAACTCCGCGTCTCAATCTGGGTATAAGCTGGAAAAGCAGCGCCAGGATGGAAGGGCCGTTCTCCTACAGCTATAACGACACGACCATCAACGACCAACAGAAGGTAGGGCTGCCCAGCAGTTACACTATAGGGGTGAACTACCGGCCGTCCAATGAATTTCCGGCCACCGTCAGCCTGGAATATGAATACAGCCCCTGGCAGAATCTGACGGACAATCTTTTCTCCTATGATGACCTTCTGTCCCCGGTCAGCCGGTACAGTTTTGGAATATCGCACCGGATGAAAAACAACCGGCCCCTGTATTTCGGCGTGTCTTTCACCAATTCCTATCTTTCGTCATCCATCGGATTGGCCAGGGCCGGTTTCGGCACCGAGATATCGCTCCCCTGGGTGAACGCCGGCATCTCGGCCGGGATGGGGCGGAGGACCTTCAATTACGGGCAGGCCTTCGGCACCTCCAGCCGGACAACGGTATCCGAGACCATGGCCGATCTGATGTTAACCATTTCGCTGAAGAAATAGTATGTTCAAGAACATCAAAATCATAATCGCGTCCCTGGTCATTTTGACGGGCGGGACCGCGCTGGCCAAGGAGTGGCAGCACCTGGTCATCCTGCACACCAATGACATTCACGGCCATCTGCCCCAGGAGGAGGCCTGGTGGATCAATCCGAATTTCCCGCCTCCCATCGGAAACGCCGCGGCGGTGGCTACTATCATCAAAGAGGAACGGCAGAAGGCCGAGCAGAACGGCTGGGGTTTCCTGCTGCTGGAGGGCGGGGACATCTTCCAGGGGACGCCGCTGGGTGAATTTACCCAAGGCCGGGCGGTGATAGATTTCATGAACCTGATGGGCTATGACGCCATGACTTTAGGCAATCACGATTACGACAAGGGGCAGGAGGTGATCAAGACCCTGATAACCGAGGCCAATTTCCCGACCCTGGGGTCCAATCTAATAGACTCCGTCAGCGGGAAGACGGTCGACTATCTCAAACCATACATCGTTCTGGAACGGGCCGGACTGAAGATCGGACTCTTCGGCTTGATCACTCATTATCTGCGGGGCATGGCCACCCCGGAGCATATTCAGGGCCTGGATATCGCCAAGGAATCGGCCACCGCCAGGCAGATGGTGGATTCGCTCAAGGCCCAAAATGTCGACCTGATCTTCGGCCTGCTGCATACCGGTTACCGCCACGACAAGGCCATTGCCGATAGTGTTCCCGGCATCGATGTGATAATCGGAGCCCACAGCCATACCGGACTGCGCCAGGCTTACGAGGATCCCAAACACCACACCATCATCGTCCAGACCTTCGGGAACCTGACCACCATCGGCAAGCTGGACCTGCTGATAGATCCGGAGACCAAACAGATTGTGGGATACAACAGTGAACTGAAGGAATTGTTTACCGAAGCAGTACCCCGGGATACCATGGTCGACCGGATAGTATCCGAGGGAAATACTCTGGCCGAAAAAGGATTTGACGAATCACTGGGGGTGGCCTTGGTGGACATGAAGCGCGGCGGGGGTGACAAGGAAAGTTCCATTGGTAACTTCGTGTGCAATGCCATGATGGACGCCACCGGAGCGGATATAGCCTTTCAGAATTCGGCCGGCATCAAGGCGGACATCGTCAAGGGCGAGATAACCTACCGCAGCATCTATAAGGTAGACGCCTTCGGCAATTATCTGGTGACCATGGACCTGACCGGCAGCCAGGTGATAAAAGCCTGCGAGACCAGCGTGCTGGGCTATCATGCCATATTCCAGGTGGGAGGTCTGCAGATGACCTACGATGCCAAAAAACCGGTCTGGAAAAGGGTGGTCGGCGTCACCGTGAACGGCCAGCCCATCGACCCCGCCAAAGTCTACAAAGTGGTCACCAACAATTTCCTGGGGGCCGGCGGAGGCAACTACAAGATATTTCAAGAAGGCGCCGATCGTTCCGACACCTATATCCAGCTGAGACAGGCCATGACCGACTATGTCCGGAAAAATTCGCCGATAGATGTCCGGATCGAGGGACGGATCAAAAAGGCCGGAGGAGGGGAACTGCTGAAATGAAGATGATGATACAAACAACGGCGCTGTGCCTTTTTTTGCTGGGGGCCGGAAAGATCAATGCTGAATACAAATGTTTTTACGGCAATCTGCATGCCCACACCAGCTATTCCGACGGAGAAAGCACCCCGGACACCGCCTTCGCTTACGCCCGGGATGTGGCCGGAGTGGATATCCAGGCCCTGACCGAACATAACAACGGAGGCAGTTTTTCCGGAGTGAGCTATTCCATCACTCCGGAGCATTACCAGAATCTGAGGCTGATCGCCGACACCATCACTGCCCCGGGCAGGTTCGTGGCCCTGGCCGGGCAGGAGGTGGGCAGCATCGGCAGCTCCGGCTTCGGGCACATCAACGTCTGGGAGGCTCCCGGATTGTGGCCCTACAACAATAGCGATTTGCTGGGTTGTTATTCCTGGATTCTGGACCAAGGCTGTCCGGCCATGTATTGCCATCCCGACTCTTCCTGGAACAGCAATTTCAACGATCTGTACTACTACCAGGATTACGACCGGGCCATGGACCTGATCGAGATCATCAACAGCAGCACCCTTTACGAAGACGCCTATCTCCGGGCCCTGGAACGGGGCTGGCACGTGGGGGCGTCGGCCAACCAGGATAACCACCGTCGGGACTGGGGAAACCGGGTGAATTCTTACGGCAACATCCCGCTGACCGGGATCTGGGCCGACACCCTGACCAAACCGGCGGTCCTGGAGGCCCTGCAGTCCCGGCGCACCACCGCCATGGAGGTCAGCCCGGCCTCCGACCGGATAAATCTTTTATTGTCCGTGGACGACCGCTATCAGGGCGAGCATTTCATCCGACAGGAGGGTACGGTCAAAATAATGATCCAGGCTTCGGCCGGAAGCGATTTTGCCAGCCTGTACCTGTACACCAACGGCATTCCTGAAGATACTTTTAAAGTGGTCCAGGCTTCGCCCATGGTTACTTGGGAGCTTGAAAAGAACATTGGATTGGGCACGGTCTATTATCATGCCAAGGCCCTGCAGAGCGACGGCGACCGGGCCTGGACCAGTCCGGTCCACATCGACGGGGTGTCCGAAAAGAATCCGGTGGTCACCTGGCCCACCCCCATCAAGAACTACGCCCGGATCGTTTTCACTCCGCTTCCGGCGGCCGTTTCGGTCAAGGCCGTCATCTACGATCTTTCCGGCAAGCTGGTAAAAGAGATAATAGGAAGCCAGCCGGACCAGCCCATCGGCTGGAACGGGAAGGATGCCAAAGGGAGGCAGGTTCTCAACGGAGTGTATTTCATCCGGCTGGAACAGAAATCCGCAACCGAAACCAGGGTCTCTCTGGGGAAAACCATGGTGTCCCGATGAAAAAAATCATTATCATCTCCTGGGCGGTGATGCTGGCCCAGACGGTCCAGGCCCAGCTGCTGTACTGGGATATGCCCACCACGGCGGAGCAGGTGGTGTTCGGAGAGGGATGTCTCCTGCAATCCCGGGAACCCCAGGGCCTGCTGCAGAACCCGTCATCCCTGGGTTTCATAAAATACCGGACGCTTTCCGCCTCGGGGATCCAATGGTGGCAGGAGGTATACGGGGGCTCGGCCAGCGCCGCGCTGCCGGTCAGAAGATATGGCACAGCGTCATTCAGCCTGGGGTATTGGTCGCTGGGGACCGTTTCCGGATACACCGAGGACGGCCAGCCGATGGGGACCCTCCAGTCTCAAGCGTCGAACCTGGGCCTGGGCTATGGTCTGGTGATGGCCGATGCCTGGGGCCTGGGCCTCAATTTGAAGGCCTCGCGTTTGAACCTGCCGGACCGCTATGACTGGGGCTGGAGCTCGGACATTGCCCTGATGTATAAAAGGGGCCTGCTTTCCGGCAGCCTGATGGTCAAGGACCTGGGGCCGGATTATCCCAGGAACAACGATATCCGCTATCCCCAGAACACGGCATATGTGGCCGGAGTCCGGGCCGAATATCTTGCCGGCAAGGTCAGCGGCTCGGTGCAGTATAATATCAGAAAGGAGGAGGGCGGATATCCCAGCCTTTCCCTGGAATCATATCCGCTGACCAGTCTATCCCTTAAAATAGGATACGAAAAGATCCCCGAGCTGGCGGACCGGTCCCCCTTGGGTTTGGGGATGGAGCTGAAAAAACTGGGCCGGAGGGATCTCAGCGTGGCCTACGGCTACCGGTCGTACGGTGACCTGGGAAACATCCAAGCCTTGTCCATGGGGATCAGCTTCTAGCATGCCGGAGGAAATCTTCGATATTTCTGGTAAGCCGGCAAATCCCTCCGGCTGGGCCTCTTTGCAAAAAACTGCCCGGGCGATAGATCAAGCCTGCCTGGAGAAACGGCTGATCGCCGTCTGGGGCCATGATGACATCGATGGAATTGCCAGCACCGCAATCATGCTGGATGCCCTGCGGGGCAAGGCGGAGGCGATTTATTTCATCCCTCCCAAGTCCACCACCCATTACGGCCTGAACCGGGAAGTGATCGACCAGCTTCTGGAACGGGGAGTATCTCTGCTGATCACGGTGGATTCCGGCATTTCCAGCATGGATGAGGCGGAATATGCCGCCTCAAAAGGGCTGGAACTTATCATAACCGACCACCACGAACTTCCTTCCCGCTTGCCCAAGGCTGCCTGCCTGCTCAACCCCAAGATCCCGGAGGAGGGCCGGCCCACTCCCCATTTGGCCGGGGCCGGGGTGGCCCTGTATCTGGCGGCCGCAGTGGACGGTGGATCGTCGGAAGACTGGCTGAATGAATATCCCCACCACCGTACAGCCTGGGCGGCATTGGCCACCATCACCGACCGGGTGCCGATGACTGGCGAGAACTGGCACATCGTCAGGGCTGGACTGGGTTTTATCGAGGCAAACCCGGTCATCGGCCGGCTGAATGACCTGCTGGGGATATCCTGCGACCAGGGCCTGTCTCCCAGGATAATCTCCCAGACCTATGTGGGACTGCTTTCCTCCTGCAATTCCCAGGGATTTCGCCACCAGACCCTGGAGCTGCTGCGGGGTGATTTTGACCCCGGGTGTTGGAAGGAGCTTTATTCGGCCGAGCAGCTTTGGCTGAACCGGATGGAGGATGAGGTGACGGCCAAGACCGATGAGGCCCTGGCCGATCCCAATCCCCTGAAAGTGCTGGCCGATGACCAGCTGTCCTGGAGCCTGGTGGGAGCGGTGGCCGGCGGGGTCAGGGATCGGACCGGGCACCCGGTGGTCATCCTGGGCCGCAAGAACGGCCTGACCGTCGGGGAATGCCGGGGATTCGAGCCGTTCGATTTCGTTGCCATGCTTAACGTCATGCAAGGTTTTTTTCTCCAGCATGGGGGCCACAAGCCGGCGGCCGGCTTCACTGTCCTGGAGGGCCGGGAGAAGGAACTGATCGAGGCCCTGAAAAAATATGGGATCAAAAACCAGAGCCTGATCCTAAGATCAAAACCATCGGAGAGGATAGATCACAGGTTTGCCCGGCTGGATGAGATCGATCCGATCCTGCCGGATATACTTTCGCTGGCGCCTTTCGGTCCGGACCACAAGCCCAAGATCTGCAATTTTGAAAATCTGCTTTTACCCAGATACAGCCGGACAGGCGATCGATACTGGTTGAAATATCTTATGGCCAGCCAGAAGAATCAGGATTTTGTCAATTGTAAATGCCGCTGCACCCTGGACGTGACCCATAAGGGAAATTTTTATTTGGACCTTTTGAGTGTCAATGCAATTAATTAATAAATAACAGGATAGGTGACATGGCTGAAGTATTGCTTGAGAATCTGACAAAAGTGTATGACAAAAAGGTCACGGCAGTGAGCCGGGTGGACCTGCATATACGTAACGGAGAATTTCTGGTTCTGGTGGGCCCGTCCGGCTGCGGTAAGACCACTATCCTGAGGATGATCGCCGGACTGGAGGAGATCACCGAAGGCAAGGTGTCCATAGACAATACCGTAGTGAATGATGTGGCTCCCAAGGACCGCAATGTGGCCATGGTCTTTCAGAACTATGCTTTATATCCCCACATGACGGTGTTCGACAACATCGCCTTTGGGCTCAAGATGGCCAAGATGGACAAGGCTCTGATCAAGCAAAAGGTGGCTCAGACTGCCGCGATGCTGGATATGGAAAAATACCTGGACCGCAAGCCCAAAGCCCTGTCCGGCGGCCAGCGGCAGAGGGTGGCTTTGGCCCGGGCCATCGTCAAATCGCCCAAGGTATTTTTGTTCGACGAGCCGCTTTCCAACCTGGATGCCCAGCTCAGGACCCAGACCCGGGCCGAGCTTAAAAGGCTCCAGCAGCAGCTTAACACCACCGCCATCTACGTCACCCATGACCGGACCGAAGCCATGACCCTGGGGGACCGGATAGCGGTGATCAAGGACGGCCGGCTGCACCAGGTTGGTGAGCCCCTGGCCATCTACAACGACCCGGCCAACTTGTTCGTGGCCAATTTCATCGGCACCCCGGGTATAAACCTGATCCCCGGAAGCCTGATGTCGGTTGGCGGAAAATTCACTTTTAAAAACAAGGAGATGGAAAAACCCCTGCCGCATCTATCCGCCGGCGCAGAGAATGGAACGCCGGTGATGCTGGGGATCCGTCCGGAGAACGTTTTTGTCGCCCAGGACGGGATAAAAACCACGGTGGACCTGGTGGAACAGCTGGGCGGGGAGTCGCTGCTTTATGCTTCATCGGACGGCGGGTACAAGGTCATCGCCCGGATCAACGGCAATTTGAAGCTGGACCAGAACAGCAATATAAACCTGGACTTCAAAGCCGAGGAGGCCCATATCTTCAGGGAGTCCGACGGGCAAAGGATACGATAGTTTTATTATCATAGCCGGTTCAAGTAAAACGCCCCGCCGTTTGGCGGGGCCTTGTATAACGGCCTGGGGACGATAGTGGGTATGAGCAATAGCACCCCCGAAGTTACCACCGCCATGCTATTTGATGACTTTGGGAATTGGTTGTACTGGGTATATCTTTAAAGAACCTCTCTCCCATTGGGGGAGAGGTGGGAGAGGGGTCGCTTTACCGGGCAGGAGTACGACGGAAAGCCTGCGTATGCTTACAATCTAAGAGCAAGGGAGTATTACCCCAAGCTCGGAAGATTTATGCAGAATGACCCGATAGGGGACAGGGGCGGGAGCCTGTACTGGTATTTGGCTGTTACCTTGGGCTACAACTGTTTTAAAGCTGGGCGGAGTTTGGTAAAATATTATTTGGAGAAAACTAATGTTTAAATTATCCATTTTAGAAAAGGTAATCGGACTTCTGGTTGCACTTATAAGTGCATATTATCTAATTTTAGGAACCAGTTCATTTATGATGTTATTATTAATTCCCAAAATACCGGGTATGCTTTCAAAAATAATGTTATTATATTTAACTTTAGGTCTTTTCTCGATACCTTTATTATTATTGATAGCGAGTATATTATTACTAAAAGGGTCTAATTCAAAAACAGCACTATTGGTAGCAATTAATTTTATAAATATTATATTACTCATTGTAGTATCTCAATTTTATAATAGTTATAATAAGGAAAGGACAATATTTAATAAACCCGAATTCTTATTATTTATTAAACAATCATTTGTGATTTTAATGTGTAATGTAATGTTAGTAGTGCCATTTATATATCTTAAAATATTTAGAACTAAATAAAAAGGATCGCTGGTGTTCATCTCCGGTATGAACTTAAGGTGCAATATCTATACGTGGACGGCATGCTTTTAACCATTAATGATGTAGCAATGGTAAGTGTATTGCCACCTTGACAGATTGGGCAGTATATCAGACCTTAGCAACAACACTCCCGAAGTTACCACTGCCATGCTATTTGATGATTTTGGCAACTGGCTTTACTGAGACAGAACCTCTAAATTATTTAACCCGCTTTATGCTGGGTTTTTTGCATTTAATCGCAATGGACATTTCCATTCATTCGGCTTGACAGTCCCCGGTCAATTCATATATAATCATACATTGACGGAATAAAAACATTATAGAACTTAAGGGAGAATTTAAAAGTGTCGCACAATATCAGCAAGCACCGGCTGAAACATGATGAGTTCGCCGAAGACATGGCCAAGACCATAAACCTGTTCCGGCGTTACAGCACCGAGATACTGGCCGTCCTGGTGGGGGCCCTGATCATCGTGATAGGACTGTTCTTCGTGGCCCAGAACCGGGTCAAGAACGAACGGGAGGCCAATCTGCTGTTGGGATCGGCCCATGCCGCCATGTTCAGCGGCGAAGCCCAGCAGTCCCGTCAGGGCTATGAGGATATCATCAAGCGTTTCGGCAGCACCGAATCGGCCAAGGAGGCCATGGTGTACCTGGGCAACCTTAATTTCCAGACCAGGAACCAGGAGGAGGCTCTCAAGGATTATCAGCGGGCGGTCAAGGCCAAGCCCAAAAGTTATCTTTTGATGTCAGCCGCCATCAGCGGGGTGGCCGCCTGCTACGAACAAACAGGCGACATGAACAAGGCCGCCGAGGAATACCTGCAGATAGCCCTGCGCTATCCCAAGCAGAGCTATGTTTCGGTCCAGGCCCTGCTGGCCTCCGGCCGGTGCCACCGGGCGGCCGGGAACTACAGCCGGGCCCGGGAGGTTTATCAGGACATCATCAGCAAATATCCCGACGATCAGAACATTCCGAAAGCCAAGGCGGCCCTGGCCATGCTTCCGCCGGCGGGATGAGATAGGAAAGATGCCTCCCCTGAAAGTGGCATTTCTGTGGCACATGCACCAACCCTGTTACCGGGAGCCGGATAACAGGGTTTTTCGCCTACCGTGGGTAAGGCTGCATGCCCTGAAGGACTATTACGACATGCTCTCCGTCGTCCGGCAGTACCCGGATATCAAGCTGAGCTTTAATCTGGTGCCGGTGCTGCTGGAACAGCTGCAGGATTATGTCTCGGGGCGCTGCAGCGACCAGCATCTGGAGGTCAGCAAAAAGCCGGCCGCCGACCTAAGCAACGAGGAGAAGGTCTTTGTGCTGCGGGATTTTTTCATGGCCAACTGGGCCACAATGGTGGAGCCTCATCCCAGATATCGCGAGCTTCTTAACAAACGGGGCCGGGATCCCAAGCCAGGGGACCTGGCCGATATTGCCAGGCGTTTTAGCGCCCAGGACCTGCGCGACCTGCAGGTGTGGTTCAACCTTTGCTGGACCGATCCGCTTCATATCCTAAACGATCCCCGCCTGGCCCGCTTGAAGGCCAAGGGCTCCGGATATACCGAGGACGACAAAATCTTGTTGTGGCAAGGCCAGCAGGCCATTCTGGCCTCCATCATCCCCCTGTATGAAAAGGCCTGGGGTTCGGGGCAGATAGAGATATCCACCACCCCTTATTATCATCCGATATTACCTTTGTTATGCGACAGCAATATCGCCCGGGAATCCATGCCGGGAGCCCCTCTGCCGCCGGCCTTTGTTTTTCCGGAGGACGCCGCCGCCCAGATCACCAAGGGGCTGGACTACATGGAAAAAGTGTTCGGCCGGAGGCCGGCCGGGATGTGGCCCTCCGAGGGCAGCGTCAGCCGGGAGACGGTGGAGCTGATGGAGCGGGCCGGGGTCCGCTGGCTGGCCAGCGACGAAGGTATTCTGGAAAGGTCGCTGGGCCAGCAGCTCAGGCGGGGCCACGAGCTGGTGCATCCCGAGATCCTTTATCGTCCTTACGGCCTCGGCAACTGCCGCCTGTTCTTCCGGGACCGGGTGATCTCCGACAAGCTGGGCTTTGATTACTACAACTGGGACCCGGCCGAGGCGGCGGGCGACCTGGTGGCCAGGCTGGAGCATTCGGCCGACAAACTGGGGACCGAGGCCGGCCTGTATATCGCTCCGATAATACTGGACGGGGAGAATGTCTGGGAGTTCTTTCCGGATGACGGGCATGAATTTCTCAACCAATTGTATGGCCGCCTTTCTTCAAGCAAAAAACTGACCTGCTGCACCTTCAGTCAGTACTTGGACCAACAGCAGGATGGACCGGTCCTGACAAAACTATTTCCCGGCTCCTGGATAAACAGCGATTTTCGGATATGGATCGGGGCCGAGGAGGACAATGCCGCCTGGGAACAATTGCTCAAGGCCCGCCAGGCGGTCCGGTCGAGCAAGCAATTTTTGGATGGCAACCGCGAAAGATATGACGCAGTGATGGAGCAGATCTACACCGCCGAGGGCAGCGACTGGTGCTGGTGGTACGGCGGCAACTTCTCCAGCGAGAACCTGGAGGAATTCGACGAACTTTTCCGGGGGCATCTTCGTGAGGTGTATAAACTGCTGGAAGTGGAGGTCCCGCAACAGTTATTCCTGCCCATAACCAAGGCCAGAACGGGCCGCTATCCGGTAACCGATCCCATTTCTTTCCTGTCGCCCCGCATCGATGGAAGGGTCACCGACTTCTACGAATGGTCGGGCAGCGGCAGATATGATGTCCATATCAACGGCGGAGCCATGCGCCGCAGCCAGAGTTTTTTCCAATCGGTCCACTTCGGTTTCGATGCCGGGAATTTTTACCTGCGGCTGGACCCTTCGCCCGGATCATCGCTGAGGTCGCTGGGGAATGCCCAATTGAACGTGGAGCTGCTCAGCCCGGTTCGCAGAACCATGGTCTTCAGCCTAAAGGAGCAGCAGGGGCCGGAGGGCTGCCTGATGGCGGTGGACCGGATCGTGGAACTGAAAATACCCTTTGAACTGACCGGGTCCAAGGCCGGGGAGACCATCAGCCTGCTGCTGACCCTGGAGCAGGAGGGCGCTGAACTGGAGAAGCATCCCGACGGAGCGCCACTGGCCGTCAAGGTGCCGGGCCGGGATTTTGAGGATCATTTCTGGCAGGCTTGATCTCGGCAATAGTTTTAAGGCGAAGATCCCGGAGGATCCGGAGAAATTATTCTAATGATGCGGATATCAAACCAATGAAGCGGTATAAAAATATCATTTTATTGACCCTGGCCATTTTATCGTCAAACCAATTGTTTGCCATCACCCCGGTACTGCGGGGGGCCGGAATAGGCCGGACCGTTGTCCCCGTCCCGGCTCAGGGCGGTGCCGGATACGGTTTGGCCTCCATGGAAAGGCAGGCAATACTGGTCGATCTCTATCCCGGCTTGGCGGTGGTCAAATCGGTGATAATCCTCGGGAACGGTAACGGGAAACCCCTGGCAATATCTTTGGGCCTTCCCAAAAGCGGAAGCTTTTCTCACGATGAGATCTCGGTGGTCAGGCTGGATTCTCTGTTCGACCTGAAAATATCCTGGAAAGGGCGGGAGCTGCCGGCACAAAACATCGAAGCCGATCTCCGGGCAAATGGCGGATATCTTTCGCTGCCGGAATCGTACCGTGATTCTGTCAGTCAATGGTATGTTTGGACGTTGGATGTTCCGCCGCACAGCCTGGACACCCTAAGACTGTCATATGCGGTGAGGACCGGCCCGGCGGAACTGGCCCGGGGAGGCAACGTCCGCCGATCTTTCTTTTTGGGATTTCTGCTGGAGCAGGCCCGGGCCTGGGATGGATCGCTGCAGGAGACCGAATTGCAGATCAGCCTGAAAGGAGGGCTTTTATCATCGCAGCTGTTCGGGACCTATCCCCGGGAAGTGTTCAGGCATGACAGGCAGGGAAGGATCTATTTCCAGATATCCGGGCGCAATCCCGTCAGGCATGACGATGTTTTGATCGGCTATGAGAGCAAGGATAAGTTTGATTATTTTGCCGATTATCAGGACAATAAAGAGAGATACTATCTATCGATAAATCCAAAACGCCCCGACAGCTTGAAATTGGATAAAGTGCCATCCGGCAGGTTTGATGTCTATCCCTCCAGGGAATATACCGTCCTGGGGGTGCTGGCGGCCTGCCTGGGATTGGTGGCCCTGTTGTTGATCTATCTGATAAGGAGGAGATGAAATGGACAAGTTCGCCCTTTCCACCGGTTCGATCGGCCTGGTGATCGGCCTGTTGGCCATGCTGGTGTTTATCTATCTGATAAGGCTTCTGGTCAAACGAAAGGCCCGGGCCGGCCGGACCTTCAACCTGCTGGTAAATTCAGCGGTGCTGGCCGTAATTTCGGCGGCCTTTATATTCCTGTCGCTGTTCGTTCAGACCCTGAACCGCTACCTGCACGACCAGCGGATCGGGACCGTCATCGCCCGCCAGGAGGAGCAAGCGATAGTTATGGATTTTTCGGATATCAAAACAAACCGGGAACACCATTTCGAGCTGAACGGCGACCAATGGATGGTCGAGGGCTATATCGTCCGCTGGAACCCGCTGTTGAGATGGCTGGGAGCCGGAGCCTATTACAAGATAGACCGGTTCACGGGACGCTACGAATCGGACACTTGTTCGATCCGGCCCGGCAGATATGTCATCGACGGTACCCATCGCGGGCTGTGGAGATACCTGCTGAAACACGGCAGCAAACTGCCGGTGATAGACGCCGCATACGGGATCGCCGCTTTCCAGTATCCCGCAGATGAGACCTACGGGCTGTACATCAATGACAGCGGCTTTATAATCAAGAAGGAATGAGCATGCGAAAGAATAGTCCAGGCTGGTCACTGCTGGAAACGATAATAGCTCTGACCATTTTTGCGATCGTGATGGCGGTCATCTTCGGGGTGCTGGTGCCGATGATCAAGGCTTTCAATAAAAACCAGGTCCAGCATGAACTGCACCTGCAGACCGAGCAGGCGCTGAAAACTCTAGACAGGGAAATTTCCGGATCATTCGGCTGGCTGGAGGGGGATTCACTGAGGATGTTGATAGTGGCCCAGAGCGGCGATACCGTCTCGATATACCGCGATGACCAGGACAGCCTTCTGTATATGAATCAAAGGCCGGTACTGGCGGTCGGAATAAGAACGGCGGAATTCAGGATCAGGTACAAACCGATGTGCGACAGCGCAATGGCCATGACCCCCGCGCAGTGCTTTGTTGCAGCCGATACCGACCGGGACGGGATCATACGGGGGGAGGAGATATCGAAGGTGGCTTCGGTGGAATTAAGGCTGACGGTCACCCGTGCCCGGGAAAGCTATGCGGGATCGACCTTTCCCCGGATCCCGCCGGCCATAGTGGATATCGAGATCGGGAAGTGAGGGGCTTCCTGCCGCAGAGCGCCGAGGACCCTGAAACATAAATAGCACAAATCTGATTTTATAGATCCCCTCCGGTGCGGGAATGACACGGCGGGCTGACAAGTTCGTTATATTACACACAAATAATGACCTATTCAGCCACCATCGGCGGCCTTGAATGGCCGCCTCTTGTATTTTAGGTTGACATACCCGCAATATATGATATAATAACAACTTAATCTGATAAAGCTATGATAAAAAGCATGACCGGATACGGCCGGGCGGAGTCCACCCTTAACGGCTCCCGCCTGTCCGTGGAGATACGCTCGGTGAACAACCGTTTCACCGATTTCGGCATCAGGCTGCCCCGGGCCTTCGCCAGCCTGGAGCCGGAGGTCAAAAAACTTCTGCAGAAGCGCATCGCCCGCGGCTCGGTCAGCCTGACCGCCACCTATAACGGGGGCGAAGCCCCCGACCTGCCGGAGCTGGACCTCCGCAGCGCCGACCATTTTTACCGGCTGCTGAACACCCTGCGCAAGCGCTATCGCCTAAAGGAGCCGGTGGAGCTGGAGGACATCTATCATTTTTCCGAGATATTCAAAAGCCGGCAGGTTCCACTGTCCCAAGGGAAAGCCTGGTCCGGCCTGCAGACCTGTCTTAAAAAAGCCTTGGACGATTTCGACCACATGAAACTGCGCGAGGGCGAGGTCCTGGCGGCCGATCTCCGGAAGAACATCGCCGAACTGAAAAAGAGCATCACCGCCATCGAAAAACTGGCCCCCTTAAGGATCCAGCAGTTCCGCGACAAGTTCACCCAGCGCATCAAAAAGATCTCCCAGGGAACGCCCCTGGACCCCCAGCGCTTGATGCAGGAAGCGGCGGTCTATGCCGACAAATGCGACATCAGTGAGGAGTGCGTCCGCTTTGCCAGCCATATAAAGGCCTTTGAGGGATATCTGGACACCCCTCAGCCGGTTGGCCGGAGGCTGGATTTTCTGCTGCAGGAGATCAATCGCGAGGCCAATACCATTGGCTCCAAGGCAAATGACGACCGCATCTCACAGCTGGTGGTCAGGATCAAAGAGAATCTGGAGAAAATGAGGGAACAAGCCCAGAACGTGGAATAATATTTACGGAAGGAACCTGTCATGAAAAAGATCATTCTGTCGTTAGCCATTTGCCTGTCGCTGGCCGCAGGGCTCAAGGCCCAGACCGTCTCCACCCAGATGGAGGCCCATATCGCCATGTCCACCCCGGAGCTCAATCTTTATTTCCTGGACCTGGGATTCCTGGACCTCAACCTGGCCCACGGCAGCGTGGGCATGATGAACAACCCCGGGGGCCTGGGGCTGACTGGGATCATGGACATCACCGTGGCCGGCAGCCTGTCCAAGGACGTCAGTATGAATACTGACATCAAGCTGATGGACAGCACCAAGGTGACCGGGGAGATCAAGATCCCTTCCTATTTCACCATGACCGACCAGGGCGGATTTGATTATGTGGGGGTGGCCGGCAAGATGGGGCCGTTCGGGGTGGGCCTGGCCTACCAGCGGAGCTTTGCCGTGGAGGCCGGCCTGGACAAGGCCGATCTGGACATCTCCCAGAAGTTCAATTATGCCTATGATTACATGCTTACCCGCGATGCCAACGGAACCCTGCCTGGCGGGATCCAGGTCCCGGTTACCTTTAACGTATCGGCCGTCACCAACGTCCGTTTAAAGGGCAGCGGAGAGGCCCGGATCTCCAACCAGCCGATATTCGTGGGGGCCGGCACCAAATACGGTCCCTTTAACATGGGGATGGGGGTCAAGGTGACCAGGATCGAGGCGGTGGCCAACACCAGCCTCAAATTAACCGGCAGTATTGACAGTTTAAGAGGGGAACTGGACTCTACCAACACCGGCGGCCCCAGCGTGATCTTTGACAACGTTGACATCTATGCCCCGTTCGGGGATTCCATCTTCTACAGCAAATTCTCCAGCGACCTCAAAGGCACCCAGTACAGCCTGGTGCTGGGCGGGCACATGGAACTGCCCATTGTCAAGCTGGGGATGTCCCTGGAAATGGGGATGCCCTATAAGCTTTCCGGATATTACTTCAACAACTCCGGACTGCCCCAGGGACAGCCGATGCTGGACAGCATCAGCGTCAGCAACCTGCAATTCGATACCCTGACCCAGACCTTCACCGGAGATGTCAAACTGAACTTGGGCGGTGTGGAGTACACCCGCAAATCGGCCGCCGACACCGGCGAGATCGAGCTTCCCGGGATGACCAGCTTGAAGGCCTCTTTGGGCTTTAAACTTTGGGGACTGCGAATCGGGGCAACGGGCGGAATGGACATGATGACCGGGGAATGGCCCATGATCGGCAACGCCTACGCCTCGCTGGGCACCTCGCTGTCCATCAAGCGCACCAGCCTCCGGCTGGGACTGGCCAGCCGCTGGCAATATCTGGTCATAGAGGATGATAAATCATATAAATCAGCTCCTATGATCATTCTGGGCGCCGGGGTGGGCATTCCCTTTCCCAAGGGCGAGCTGATGCTGGGCTCCCGGATCAACCTGGCCAACGGGATCTTAAGCACCTCCAACATGGAGAAGATGGAGGATTTCAAGCCCTGGGAGACCATCGCCCTCAATGCCGGGATCAGGGTATCGATCTGAAATCAATGACGGATATATATGCATAACCTGACACGCCAGGGTTTTCCCATAATACTCTCTGCCCCGTCCGGGGCAGGGAAGACCAGCTTGTGCCGCAAAGTGGTGGAGAGATACCCCGAGATCGTCTACTCAATATCGGTTACCTCCCGGCCGCCCCGCCCCAACGAGAAGGACGGGCAGGACTACCATTTCGTCTCGGCGGCCGATTTCGAGAAGATGCTTGAGAGCGACGCCCTGGTTGAATGGGCCATGGTCCACGACAACTACTACGGCACCCCCCGCAAGGACATCTCGGGACAGCTGGTGCAGGGACGGGACGTGATCATGGACATCGACACAGTAGGTGCCCGGTCGGTGAAGAAAATATATCCCCAGGCGGTCAGCATTTTCGTGATCCCGCCCTCCATCGAGGCCCTCAAGCAGAGGCTGATGAGCCGTGCCACCGACAGCGACGAGGTGATCAGCAAGCGGCTAAACAAGGCCCGGCTGGAGATGGAGCAGATCGGCGATTTTGACTACTGGCTGGTCAACGACGATCTGAACCAGGCCATCGACACCGTGGCGGCCATCATTCAGGCCGAGCGCCGCCGTCTTTCCCGCTACAACAAGGACGAGATCATAAAAATAATATAAAATCTTTAAGGAGACTTACAATGGCGTTCATCCCCATCGAAGAGCTGAGCGAGGGCATGGAGAATAAGTACATGGCGGTCCTGGTGGCCGCCAAGGAGGCCAGGCGCCTTAACGACAAGCGGCGGCTGGGCCGGATGGACATGGCTCTCAAGCCCATCTCGCTGGCCCTGGAGCGTCTGCGGGACCACAAGGTGGAATTCCACAGCCATGACTGAAACCCCCAGCATAGTGCTGGGAGTGACCGGCAGTATCGCCGCCTACAAGTCACTGGAACTGGTCGGCCGCCTGAGGAGAAAAGGCTGCAAGGTGACGGTGATCATGACCGCCAATGCCTGTAAACTGATCGGCCCGGCCTCGTTCGAGGCCCTGTCGGGCAACCCGGTGGCCCTGGAACTTTTCCCTGATTCCAAACCGCAGAACATCGAGCACATCTCGCTGGCCCAGCTGGCCGATGTGCTGGCGATAGTGCCGGCCTCGGCCAATTTCATCGCCAAGGCCGCCGCCGGCCTGGCCGACGACCTGCTGACCACGGTGGCTCTGGCCGTCAAGGCCCCGGTGCTGTTCGCCCCGGCCATGAATGTGGATATGTGGGAGAATCCGGTAGTACGGCGGAACGTCAAACAAATGACCGCGCTGGGCTGGAAGATGGTGGAGCCGGAAACCGGCCGGCTGGCCTGCGGGACCACCGGCAGCGGCCGGCTGGCCTCCCTGGATAGGATAGAATCGGAAATATTGGTGTCGCTGGGCTGGAGGGACGACCTCAAGGGCCTGCCCCTGTTGATCACCGCCGGACGGACCGAGGAGCCTTGGGATCCGGTGAGATACATCTCCAACCGCTCTTCGGGGCGCATGGGGATGGCCCTGGCTTCCGCGGCCGCTCGGCGGGGTGCCAAGGTTACACTGATATCCGGCCCGGGCGATGTTCCGGCCCCGGAGGTTTTCAAACACATCCCGGTCTTGACCGCCGCCCAGATGCATCAGGCGGTACAGCGGGAACTGCCCCGGAACAAAGCCCTGATAATGGCGGCGGCAGTGGCGGATTACGCCCCAAAAAATATTGCCTCCGGCAAAATCAAGAAAAAAAATGACGGCGATATAACCTTGACCCTTAAAAGGAACCCCGATATCATTCAACTGGCCTCTGCCAAACGAAAACCCGGAACGTTGCTGGTGGGCTTTGCCCTGGAGACGGACAACCTGGTAGCCAATGCCAGGGAAAAACTCATCGCCAAAGATCTGGACCTGATCGTGGCCAACCCGGCAAAAACCCTGTCCGGCGAAAACATCCAAGCCGTGATCATCGATAAAAGGGGGGGGACCATAAAATTGCCCGCCATGCCGAAACCCAAGCTGGCGGACCTGATACTGGACCGGGTGGCAAAATTGACCGGAGCCGCATAATGGCATCCACCGCGGCCATCAGCCAGCTCAGGAGATACTTCCTGCAGGAACAGGAGCTGGGCGTCAGCGAGCTGGTGCTGGGCCGGAAGCCCGTGATAGCAAATCCCGGCAGGAACGGAGCGCTGGCCAGATACCAGAAGCAGATCTCCGGCTGCACCAAATGCCCGCTGTCCAAGACCCGCACCAACTTCGTGTTCGGCGACGGTGATCCCAGGGCCGATATGGTCTTCGTGGGCGAGGCCCCGGGACATGAAGAGGACCTGCAGGGCAAACCCTTCGTGGGGGCCGCCGGCCAACTGCTGACCAAGATCATCGAGGCCATCAAGCTGGACCGTTCCCAGGTGTACATCTGCAACATCCTCAAGTGCCGTCCTCCGGGCAACCGCAACCCCGAGCCCCGGGAGATCGAGTTGTGCGAGCCTTATCTGATCAGACAACTGGAGCTGATAAAACCCAAGGTGATCTGCGCTCTGGGCACCTTCGCCGCCCAGACCCTGTTAAAAAGTGCCACCCCGATCTCCAAACTGCGGGGCCAGGTCCATTACTACCACGATATAAAACTGGTTCCGACCTTCCATCCGGCGGCCCTGCTGCGGAATCCCGCCTGGAAAAGGCAGACCTGGGAGGACGTCCAATTGGTGAGAAAGATCTACGATCAGGAAAGGGCCGATGGCTGACAACAACAACATGATCGAAAGGCTGCCGCCCCAGTCACAGGACGCCGAGATGGCGGTGCTGGGTTCGATGCTGCTGGCCCCGGAGGCCATCTCCCGCTCGGTGGAGATCATCCGGGAGGAGGAGAATTTCTATTCCTCGGGCCACCGCAAGATATTCCGGGCCATCATCAACCTCTACGAGGGCAACCGGCCGGCCGACTTGGTGACGGTGGCCGACGAGCTGAGGCGGCTTAAGTGGCTGGACGAGGCCGGGGGCCCGGTCTACCTCACCCGGCTGGTGGAGAGCGTGGCTACCGCCGCCAACATCGATTATTACGCCCGGATCGTGCTGGAGAAGGCGGTGCTGCGGCGGCTGATAAACACCGCCACCCAGATCGTGACCTCCTGCTACGAGGCCAGCGAGACCGCCGAGGAGCTGCTGGACCGCTCCGAACAACTGATATTCTCCATCAAGGAAAAACGCCTCCGCAAGCATCTGCTGCCGCTGGGCTCCTTCATGAAGGACAGCTTCGAGATGGTGGAGAAGATGTACAAGGAGAAGCGCCACATCACCGGGGTGGAGACCGGCTTTGCCGACCTGGACGAGATGACCTCCGGGATGCAGAAGGGGGACCTGGTGATCGTGGGGGCCCGGCCCTCGGTGGGCAAGACCGCCTTCGCCCTGAACATCGCCCAACATGCCGCCATCACCAACAAGATCCCGGTGGCGGTGTTCAGCCTGGAGATGTCCAAGGAGCAGCTGGTGATACGCCTGCTGTGCTCCGAGGCCCGGGTGCCCGGCCACAAGGTGCGCAGCGGCTACCTGTCCCAGCAGGATTTCTCCAAGCTGATCTCGGCCGCCGGCCTGCTGCACGAGGCCCCGGTCTTCATAGACGACAGCTCCGGCTCCAGCCCCCTGGAGATCCGGGCCAAGGCCCGGCGCCTGAAGTCCGAGGTGGACCTGGGGCTGATCATCGTGGATTACCTGCAGCTGATGCGGGGCTCCAGCTACCGCTCCGAGAACCGCCAGCAGGAGATCTCCGAGATCTCCCGCTCGCTCAAGGCCCTGGCCAAGGAGCTGGACGTCCCGGTGATGGCCCTGTCCCAGCTGTCCCGCATCTCCGAACAGCGGGGCCAGGATTCCCGTCCCATCCTGTCCGACCTGCGGGAGTCGGGGGCCATCGAACAGGACGCCGACGTGGTGCTGTTCCTGCACCGCCAAAAGGGCGCTTACAAGGACAAAGAGGATTGGAGCCAATCCGAGCAGACGGACGCTGACAGCGCCGAGCTGATAATCGCCAAGCAGCGCAACGGCCCCACCGGAAAGTTCAACCTGACCTTCCTTAAGGAATACACCCGGTTCGAGAACCAGACCCAGGAGCAGAGGACCGAGCCGTTCTAAATTTCTCTGCCCTTTCTGACCGGGCAGAAAGGGCGAAAGACCCGCCGGGGGCACAGGGCTTAACGATTCATGAGACACTTATATAAACAACCATTATTTGGTGAAAAGAGCACACGTTGCGAGGCAGTGATCGTTTTTGTATTGTTTTCCGCAGTTATTCGCACTGTGCCCCCGGACCCCATTGGAACACTTGGTCCGCTTAACTTAACCTGTAAGTATTTACAGGTTAAGCCGGGTCTTAGGGGACGGCTACGGCCGGCGTTACTGGCATAATAGTCTTGGTGATAATAAAACAGCGGGGTGAAGACATATTATTATTGAGCACGTTAGTTTGCCGCCCCCTAAAACTTCTCTTTGGAGCTTTCTCTTAGTTATAAGAGAAAGCGGGAAAGTAATTTTCTATAATCTATAAGGCCTTACTTGAACTAAGTATATTTAAATGATATGCCTTTAAAACTGAACATTCTTTTCCAGAGAAGCATTTTGGAAAATATCGGCCGCTCGACCATAGACCTTTTTCAGGAATGGGGAGCGGCTTTTATCCTATTGGGAAAGATCTCCCTGTCGTTGAGGCATATTTTCCGGAATTTCTCCCAGATCCTCACCCAGATGATGTTCTTCGGGGTGAGCTCTCTGCCGGTGGTGCTGTTCTCGGCCGTGTTCACCGGGATGGTGGCCGGGGTCCAGGCCGCCTACCAGATGCAGGGACTGGTGCCGCCGATCTGGCTGGGGGCCGGGATCTCACGGGCGGTGCTGATAGAGCTGGGGCCGGTGCTGACCGCCCTGGTGGTGGCCGGACGGGTGGGGGCCGGGATAGCCGCCGAGCTGGGCACCATGAAGGTCACCGAGCAGATCGATGCCCTGGAGACCATGGCCATCGACCCGGTGGCCTACCTGTACATGCCGCGTTTCGTGGCCGGGGCGGTGATGGCCCCAGTGCTGACGGTGTTCGCCAATTTCGTGGCCCTGGTGGGCGGCTGGCTGGTGGCGGTGCTGTCGGTGGGCATCTCCAGCCAGATGTATATGGACGGCCTGCGTTTTCACTTTCATACAAGGGACCTGGTGGGCGGGATCGTCAAATCGGTGTTCTTCGGGATCATCATCGCCACCTCGGGGTGTTTCCACGGCTCGGCCACCGAGGGCGGGGCCGAGGGGGTGGGCAAGGCCACCACCAACTCGGTGGTCACCTCGGCGGTGCTGATACTGATATTCGATTACATCATCTCGGCCTGGATATTCAGATAAAAATCCCAGGTTCAGTCACAAAGACACAAAGGCACGGAGGGGTTTTATATCGACCTCTGTGTCATTCCTGCACTTCATTGCATTCAGTATAAACTCCGGCAGGAATCCAGACTTTTTATCTCACCAGAGGTACTGAGATCTAAATGGTTTTTTAGTTTTAATTGACAAATACGCCATTAAAAGATAATGATTGATATCTCCAACATATACAAATCCTTCAACTCCAAGCAGGTGCTGGCCGGGGTGGACCTCAGCATCAACACCGGGGAGACCATGGTGATCATCGGCGGGTCGGGTTGCGGCAAAAGCGTCCTTTTGCGCCATATCATCGGCTTGATGCAGCCGGACCGGGGCTCCGTTAAAATAGATGGTACTGATGTGTCCCGTATCAATCGCAAGGAACTTTTTGCCCTGCGGAAGCGCCTGGGCATGCTGTTTCAGGGGGCGGCCCTGTTCGATTCGCTGACGGTGGCCGAGAACGTGGGCCTGGGCCTCAGGGAGCATTCGGAATATTCGGCGGAGCAGATATCGGATATCGTGAATAAAAAACTGGAGATGGTGGGCATGTCCGGCACCGGAGGTTTGATGCCAGCCGAGCTCTCCGGCGGGATGAAGAAGCGGGTTGGCCTGGCCCGGGCCATCGCCATGGATCCGGAATACATTCTTTACGACGAGCCCACCACCGGGCTGGATCCCATCATGGCCGACAAGATCAACGACCTGATCATAGCCCTGCGCAGCCGAATGGCACTGACCTCCATCGCGGTCACCCACGACATGGTCAGCGCCGCCAAGATCGCCGACCGGATCGCCATGCTGCACCAGGGGAAGATCATCTTCTGCGGAACGCCGGAGGAGATAAAAAGATCACCAGACGAAAGGGTTCAGCGGTTCATCAAAGGCGAGGCCGACTAAAAAGCCCGGATTTTCATCCGGGCTTTTTTAAATGGTTAATTCTGACCCGAGGACCTCACCCTTAACCCTCTCCTAATGCTTTAGGAGAGGGAAACCGATAGGCAGGGAGAGGTCAAAAACCTATCACTGCCAGCCAAAATATCTCAAGGCATTGTTAAGGCTGATATCATCCAGCTCCTTTTGGCTGAAGCCCCTGGATCTGAGCATCTGTACCAGATGGGGCAATTTATCCGGACCGTCCAGCCCCTCCGGCGTCTCCCGGATGCCGTCGAAATCAGAACCTATGGCCAGAATGTTGGTCCCGGCCAGCTCCTTGATATATTCGAACTGATCGGCCACACTCTCTGCCGATTTGGGTTTATATTTGTCCCCCAGAAAGGCCGGACAGAAATTTATTCCCATCAGTCCCTTTTTATCTGCCATCGCCTTGATCTGCTTGTCCGAGGCATTCCTAAAATGCCCGTTTAGAAAATTGACGCAGGAATGGGACAGCAGGGGAGGACGGCGGCTGATCTCCAGCACGTCCCAAAAGGTCTTTTCCGAGGAATGTGATAGGTCTATATGCATGCCCAGTCTGTCGGCCCGGGCGATTAATTTGCGTCCCAGCGGGGTTAGGCCCTTATCGATCCCGGTCTTATGAACACTGTAGGCCGAGCAGGCAAACCGGTTGGAGTTGTTCCAGGTAAGGGTCAGGATCCTCACCCCTTGCTCATAAAGGGAATCCAGCAGGGAGATGTCCCCGTCCAGCACGTGTCCGCCCTCGACTGCCAGCAGAATGCCGATTTTACCGGTGCCGCGGCATTCCTGCCAACTTTTTCTATCTCTGACCAGCATCATTTCATCCGGATGATCCGACATCTCTTTTTTTACGGCGGAGATCAGCTGCCGGGAACGTTCCCAGGCCTTGCGGTGCCGGTATTTGGGGGATACCCAACAGGCGAAGACCTGCAGATCGATCCCGCCGGATTTGAGTTTTTCCAGGGTTACCTGGCTTTTTTTCGCGGCTCCGCCGATCCCCCGGCCGTCGGCCAGATTGATGGCGGTATCGCAATGAAGGTCGCAGATGGTTTTTTTGGGCATATTTTCGCCGGCTCCCCATAAAATATTTGCTGAAACGATCAGGATCATCAGCGCTTTCAGAAAAGGACGGGGCTTCATAAGATCCTCCTGCCGGATAATATACTACAGAAATGCCGACAAATCAATAAATTTTACTTGACAAATCGCTTAACTTGTTATAATTTATATATATTATAGTCAGAGAAGCCTTCAATAGAACGTTAATAAAGGAGCCAACCATGAAGTCATGGGTCTTTCGCGGCATATTTTTGATGATCGCCGGATTCTTCCTGGTGCTTTCCGGATGTTCCAAAACCGAGAAATATCCGCTGGGAGAATCCGGCGGGACCCTGACCATCGGCACTCTTAACGAGCCGGCCTCCCTGAATCCGTTGCGGCTGTCATTCACGGCATCAACCGACATCCACGAAAAACTCTTCCTGACCCTGCACCGTTTTGACAAGGACATGAATATCGTGGCCGGACTGGCCCGCTCCTGGAAGTTTTCTGAGGATTTCAAGGAGGTCACCTATGTCCTGCGCAAGGGCGTCAAGTGGAGCGACGGCCAGCCGGTGACCGCCGAGGACGTCAAGTTCTCCTTCGACATGATGCGCGATCCCGGGATCAAGTATGCCCGGTCCGGCGGATTGCAGTTTGTGGAGAAGGTGGAGGTGGTGGGCCCCCTGGCGGTGAAATTCGTCTTCAACCGGGTGTACTCCGACGAGCTTTTCGACACCGGGATCATGGTCCTGCCCAAGCATATCATGGAGAAACTGTCGGCCGCCAACTCCGCCGACTTCGACGCCGATCCGGTCAGCGACGGACCGTATAGGGTGGAGGAATGGGTGCGTGGCGACCGCCTGGTGCTGGCCGCCAATCCGGATTTCTACAAGGGCAAACCGGCCCTGGACCGGATAATCTTCAAGTTCTTCGGGGACGAGGCCAGCCTGATGGCGGCCCTGCAGAACGGCACGGTGGACATGACCAACGATCTGTCTCCCCAGTACGCCCTCAAGGTACAGGGAGATCCCAACCTGGCCTCCATAGAATATCCCGGCCGCAGTTTTACCTTCATCGGGTGGAATCTCAAGAGTCCGCTGTTTTCCGATGTCAACCTGCGCAAGGCATTCGCCCTGAGCATCGATCAAACGGCCTTGATCAACGACGTACTGATGGGCAAGGGCAAGCAGGCCAACGGGCCGTTCCTGCCCACCAGCTGGGCCTACGATCAGGATCTCAAACCCCAGCCCTACGATCCGGAACAGGCCAAGGCCCTGCTGGCAGAACTGGGCTGGAAGGAGCGGAACCGTGAAGGATTTTTGGCCAAGGGGCCCAAACAGGTGCTGGAGCTCAATCTTTTGCTGGCCCAGGGACAGCCGGTGCAGGAGGCCACCGCCGTACTGATCAGGGAGCAGTTGAAAGGCATCGGGGTCAAGGTCAACCTGGCGGTGGTGGACGCCCGGACCTTTATCCAGAGAATCAGGGGCGGACAGTACGACGCCATGATGTTCTCCTGGAAGAACGATTTCAAGGTGGATCCCACCGCGGTGTGGCATTCGGCCCCTGAAAAGGGCATCTATAATTTCATTCTCAAATATTCCAACCCCTCGGTCGATAGCCTGATCGACATGGGCCTGGCGACCTTGAGCCGCCGCAAGGCCAAGGACATCTGGGTCAAGTTCCAGCAGGTGATCAATACCGAGATGCCGGCCACCTATCTCTATGTTCCGGACGTAGTAACCATCATCTACAAGGGGGTCACCGGCCCGGCCCAGGATGCCCGGGGGCCGATGGCTTCGCTGGACGAATGGTGGATCCCGGCCGCCCAGAGAAGGGGAGAAGCCATGGCCTCGGCCTCAGTTTCCCCGGCCGCCGTGGTTCCGCCGCCATCCCAGCCGGTGGAGACCGCGGTCCCGGAAAGGAACCAGCCCGAAAAACCGGCACCGGCCGCCGCCAAGCCTCAGCCCGTAGCCACCAGGACCGAGCAGCCAGCGCCGTCTCGGCCGGTAGCCGCCGCCCCGGTCACACCGCCCAAACCGGCGGCGGTGAACCCCCAGGATCTGTTGGTGGCCGAGGCCACGCCGACCCCGGTGGCGGTCGCGCCTGTGGTTGAAGAGCCCAAGGAGCCTGAGATCCCGCCCACCGAGCCCGAGGCGGTCAAGATCGTCTCTCCGGCCTATCCCGAGACCGCCCGCAAGGCCGGGATCACCGGGAGGGTGTTCGTGAAGATACTGGTGGGACCCGACGGCAAGGTAAAGGACGCCCAGGTTATCCGGGGGATCGGGTACGGCTGCGACGAGGCCGCGGTGGGCGCCGCCATGAAGGCCCAGTTCAAGCCGGGCACCAAGAACGGCCAACCGGCAGACACCTATATCACCATTCCCTATCCGTTCATGAAATAGACCAGCGATATTTTAAAAGCCCCTTCTTGCGAAGGGGCTTTGTTTTTTTTACGTGGATTCCGTTTAAGCCGGGAATGACAGATACACTTGGCTATTTATTGGGGCTGCTGCCGTGCTTGGCCAGCGGAATCCCTTCTTTGCACAGCGGACAATTCTCGGGATCGAAGGTCTCCACCTTCTCGTGGTAGAGGGAGAAGAAGGGGGCCCCGAAATCCGGCTTCTCGGCACTGCGATCTATGAACACCGCCACACCCATCAGCTCGGCCCCGGCCTTCTTCACCGCCTCTATGGTCTCCAGCACCGAGCCTCCGGTGGTCATCACATCGTCCACCACCAGCACTTTTTCACCCTTGGCCAACGACATGCCACGCAAGAATCCCCGGCCGTCGGAGCTACGCTCGGCATAGATGGCCTTTTTGCCCATCTCCCGGGCCACTTCGAAGGCGATGATTATCCCGCCGGTGGTCGGCCCGGCTACGGTGTCGATATCGATCCCCTGAAAATGTTCGGCTATGGTCTTGCAGAACAGGGCGGCGTCGGCCGGCTGCTGGAGGACCCGGAATTTTTCGAAATAGAACCGGCTGTGTTTCCCTGAGGTCAGCAGGAAATGGCCGTCCAATAAAACCTGATTTTTAATAAGGATCTGTTTGATCTCGTCATTTGATGGCATCTTCGATCTCCTTGATTATCTTTTGGGCCGCCGACGCCGGGTCAGGTGCGGCGGTGATAGGCCGACCCACCACCAGGTAGTCGGCTCCGGTCTTGATGGCCTGGCCGGGGGTCAGAAATCGTTTCTGGTCGTCGCTGGAACTGTCGGCCGGTCTGATGCCGGGCGTCAAGATCACGAATTCTTTTCCCAGGTTCTTGCGAAGCATGGCTATCTCGTGGGGCGAGGCCACCACGCCGTCCAGACCGGCGCTCTGGCTTAAGCGGGCCAGGTGAAGCACCTGTTCGTCTATGGACCGTCCCGGAATGCCCAGCACATCCTGGAAGGTGGCCTCGTCCATGCTGGTAAGAACAGTCACTCCCAGCATCACCGGCTTGGGCCTTTTATCGCTGGAGGCGGAGCTAGTGACCGCGGCGGCGGCCGTCTCCATCATGGAAAACCCGCCCATGGCGTGCATGTTGAACATGTCCACTCCCAGCTCGTAGGCCGCCTGGGCGGCCTTGGCCACGGTGTTTGGGATATCGTGGTATTTCAGGTCCAGAAAGACCTTGTGCCCACGTTCTTTTATCAATTCGACTATCTGGGGGCCGCAGGAGGTGAACAACTGATTGCCCACCTTGTAAAAGTTCACCGAGGGGTCTAACCGATCCAGCAATTCCTTTGCTTTCTTCAGGTCCGGCACATCCAGGGCCGCTATCAGCCGGTCACGGGCAGAGATGCTCATCAAAGTCCTTTCGTTTACTGGGGATATTTTATTATATCCAGCCTGACCTGTCCGATGGACAGCAGGTCTATGGATTTGGCGGCGCCGTAGGACAGGTCAATGATCCGTCCCTTGATGAACGGCCCCCGGTCATTGATCCGGACGGTGACGCTCTGGTCGTTGGCCAGATTGGTGACCCGGACCATGGTGCCGAAGGGCAGGGTGCGGTGGGCGGCGGTCATGGCGTTCATGTCGAAGGTCTCTCCGTTGGCGGTCTTCCGGCCATGGAATTCCTTCCCGTAATAGCTGGCGATGCCGATGACGGTGGTCAGCGGCCATTCGGCGGCCGGTTTCTCATTTCCCTTGGCGGGGACGTTTTTCGGAGAAGCGGCAACCGTCTCCCTGCCAGGACCTTCGCGGTAGACGGGAGCCGGGGCGCAGCCCAGCACGGCCAGCAGGGCGGAGAAGGATATCAGCCTGCCTTTATGATTCAACGCTAACATTTCAATATCCCGGTAAGATTCTTAATTCTGGTGATATCGTTTTCCCGGCAGTAACCGGCCAGGCCCGAGAGGATGTCCTTCACCGCCGAGGGATTGACAAAATTGGCGGTCCCGATCTGCACCGCCGCGGCTCCGGTGATCATGAACTCCAGGGCATCCCGGTGATCCATGATGCCGCCCAGCCCGATCAGCGGGATCTTGACCGAATGATGGACCTTGTAGAGATTGTACAGGGCCACCGGTTTGATGGCCGGTCCGGAAAGCCCTCCGGTGATGTTTCCCAGCACCGGCCTTTGTTTTTTGATGTCCACTGCCATGCCGTAGAGAGTGTTTATCAGGGACAGGGCGTCGGCCCCGGAGCTTTCGACCGCCCGGGCTATGCCGGCGATATCGCTGACATTGGGGCTGAGCTTGACTATCAGGGTCTTTTTATAGGCCCGGCGGACCGCTTTGGTCAGGGCCGCGGCACTGGCGGGATCGGTGCCGAAGGCTATCCCGCCCAGCTTGACGTTGGGGCAGGAGATGTTCAATTCCAGGGCCGGGATGTCGGATATCTTATTCAGTCTTGCGGCCAGCTCGACATACTCTTCGATGGTGTTTCCGGCGATGTTGGCGATGATCACCGTATTTTTTTTGATCAGGGCGGGGAGCTTGTCTTCCCTGAAAACAGCAAACCCCACATTGGCCAGGCCGATGGAATTGAGCATCCCGCAGGAGGTCTCGCAGATCCGGGGAGGCCGATTGCCGGGCCGGGGCTCAAGGGTGACAGTCTTGGTTATTATAGCTCCGAAATCGCCGGGTTCCGCCAGTCCGGAATATTCGGCACCGTAGCCGAAAGTACCGGAGGCGGCGATGACGGGATTTTTTAATTCCAATCCGGCGATGCTGACCCGTAGATCTATTGTTTTTACTTTCTTCATATGACGCAATCCTGGTCCCAGTCTATCTGCCGGCTGTTGAACACCGGGCCCTTGTCGCAGACTGAAACATAATTTCCGTCGCTGTTTTTGACCACACAGCCCTGGCAGGCCCCCACTCCGCAGGCCATGAAGGATTCCAAAGACACCTGGCAGGGGATGTTGTTCTTATGACAGATCCCGGCCACCGCCTTGAGCATGGGCCAGGGGCCGCAGGCGTAGACCGCCGGATCGCGGCATATCCGCAGTCTGTCCAGTAGCAGTGAGGTGACCAGTCCTTTTTTGCCGCAGCTGCCGTCCTCGCTGGAGATCTGGCAGCCTGTGATGCCGGGTTTTACCAACTCGGCGGAGGACCGGCAGCCGTATAAAAGCTCCGGCTTGAGCTTCATCCCTTTTAGACTGCGGGCCAGCAGGCCCATCGGCGCCAGGCCCATGCCCCCGGCCACCAGGAGGTGCTCCCGTTTTTGGGGATCTATATCAAAACCCATCCCCAGTGGCCCGATGACGTCCAGGGTCTCCCCGGGCAGCATCTTGGAAAGCAGTTTGGTGCCAGCACCCTTGACCTCGTAGAGGATGGACACTCTGTCGCCCTGAACATCATTGATGCTGAAAGGTCTGCGCAGCAAAGGAGAGGGTGATCCGGACGAAATCCGAAGGTGCAGAAACTGGCCGGGCTCGGCGGTACCGGCTATCGCCGGAAGGGAAAGGGAGATGTGCCGGGCGCAGGACGAGACCTTCCGATGGAAGAGAATCGGGGCGTTCTTTATCTGCAGGATTTTTTTCATCATCTGGTTGACCGGTCACGATTCATGCCTGGGCCGGGGATCAGGGGTTTGGGCTGTTCCGGTGATTCCGGTACGGCGTCATCCGGGGATGCGGTTCTGGCGGAATCGGCCGCCGCCGGAAGAATGGTGTCCTTCTTGGTCTCCGCCGGATGCAGGTTCATCTCGATATCCGGCTCCCGGTCGGAGATGGTGGTGTCCACCGGCAGGCCCAGCATCAGCCGGGCGCCGTTGGCATATCTGGTTTGGGGATACCGGCCTATCAGGACCGAGAAAAGACTGTCCGACCGCAGGGTGTCCGATAGATAATTTCGGGCGGTCCAGGCTGCGGCATACCAGGCTTTGGGGGCCAGCGGCTGGTCGGCAAAACCGCTGGCTACCCGGGTGTAAGTGGCCAGGGCCGAATCGGCCTGGCGCAGTCCGAACAGATAGTGCTCCGCCATCAGGAACTGGAGTTTGGCGCTTTGCTCGGCCGCCTGCTGGTCGGATTGCTGCCGGTAGGTCAGCAACAGGGAGATATCGGCGCTCTTTTTAAGGGCCGCATCGCGGATCAGAGGGTCGGGGTTTTCATTGCGGGCCTTGTTGTAGTAGGACAAGGCGCTGTCCAGCTCCTGCTGGTCCTCAAATATCTGCCCGACCCGGAACAGAGCACTGGAGGAGACCGGCGTCCGGGCATACTTTTTGGACAGCTCCTGGT
This sequence comes from uncultured bacterium, assembly GCA_937863685.1. Lineage (GTDB taxonomy): Bacteria > Edwardsbacteria > AC1 > AC1 > EtOH8 > UBA2226. Next base: position 74,360 of record CALMGM010000012.1, on the reverse strand, counting down.
ATTCCCTTATCGCATTTCTGGCCGGAGCATTTTGCGCCAGGCAGTTCACAATCTCCAGCTCGATGGCCGATGTCCGTTCCTGGCCGGACTCCCGTTTCAACAAGCTCTGGTACAGTTTCAGGGCCTCGTCGTAACGGCCGTTCCCCTGATAGGCTTTGCCCAACAGCATGGCCGCCTGGTACCGGAAGTTGCTTTTGATCCTGGAATCAAGGACGGTCTCCAGTTCCCTGATGGCATTGGTGAATTCCTTCAGGGAGAACAGGCACCGGGCGTAGTTGTAACGGGCCTGAACGGCCAGGCTGCTTTTGTAGTGTTTAAAAAGAAACCTCTCCCAGGAGATGACGGCCCGGGGATAATCAGGAACGGACTGTAGCACCAGGGCCTCCAGGTAGGCAGTCCGCTGGGCGATGTCCTTGTCCTCGGTCTTGATCTGGGACAATTCCCACAGGGCCTTATCCCATTGCTTCAGGTTGAAGGAGATCAGGGCATTGTTCAGTTGGGACCAGGCCGAATACCGGCTCTCGGGGTAATATTGCCATATCTCCTGGTATTTGCGGGCAGCCTTGTCGTATTCTCCACTCAGATAGTAGGAGTTGCCCATATTATAAAGGCTGGGGATCACCCACCGGCTGTTGGGATATTTCAGAGCCAGATCGGCGTATTTATCGATGGCTTTTTTAAGGGTTTCCTTTTCCTGGCCGGTGGCGGCGGTGGTGTCCGGGAAATGCCGGTGCTTCTTGGCGGCCGAATTGTAAAGTTTCTGGGCATTGTAATAGGTATTAAAATAGGCGCAGCCGGAAACGGCGGCCACCAAGGTCAGCATCAAAAGATGGCCGGTCGCCCTGGCAATAAACGTTATGTGCCGCTGGTTTGACATGGTTTGGCTCAAGACACTCCTATCCTTACATTGCGGAACCTGGCGGGAGATACTCCGTGCCCGACATGGGCGGTCTGCCCGGGCTGGCCCTTGCCGCAGTTGGGAATACCCCACAAATGCCAGGAGCTGCGGTTGCAGACGGCGTCGCAGGAATTCCAGAACTCCGGCGTCATCCCGGTATAGGTGGGATTTTTGTATATCAGTCCGGTCAGCCTGCCGCCCTTGATCTGCCAGGCAATCTCGGTGGTGAATTGGAAATTAAGCCGCTTGTCGTCAATACTCCAGGTCTTGGTGGTGTCGAACAGCACTCCGTCGTCGGTGTCGGCCAGCAATGCATCGTAATCCCAGCTTCCCGGCTCTAGATTGATGTTGGTCATCCGGATCAGGGGGATCCGATTCCAGCCGTCGGCCCGCATGGCGCCGCCCGATGCCAGCCCCAGCCGGGAGGCCGTCTCCCGGGAGCTGAGGTATCCGGTGAACAGTCCGCTGCTTATGATGGGCACTTTCTGGGCCGGAACACCCTCGTCATCCCAGCCGAAGGTCCCCAGCCCCCCGGGAACCGTGGCGTCGGCATTGACGTTGACGATTTGTGATCCGTACCGCAGACGGTTCAGCTTTTCGGTGGTCAAAAAACTGGTGCCGGCGTAGGCCGCCTCGGTGCCGTAGACCCGGTCCAGTTCGATGGGGTGCCCGATCGATTCGTGCACCTGGAGGGCCAGTTGGTTGGTGGCGATGATGATGGTGCTTTTCCTGGCCGGGCAGGAAGGAGCCTTGAGAAGCAATGAAGCTTCGCGGGATATCTTCCCGGCGTTGCCTGCCAGGTCCATCTTTTCGATGAACTCGTATCCAGCCTGGCCGGTGTCGCCGCCCATGTTGGGGTAGGTCCTGATCTGGACCTCCGGGCCGTCCACCGCCAGAGCGCTGATCTCTCCTCCGGATTCGGTGGTCTCCTGGGACAGCAGGCTGCCTTCGGTGGAAGCAAACACCTTGTCCTCCTGGTAGAACCACAGACTGCCCCGGGCCACTTTTATATCGGGATTCCGGCGCAGGATCGTGTCGGCCTCCAGCAGCAGGGAGATCTTCTGTTCCAGGGGCACCTTGAAGGGATCCTGCAGGACCTTGGTCTTATAACTGCCCCGTTGTCTTTTCAAAGGGGACAGCTCCGCGGGCTGGCCGGAAGCCAGGGCGGAAGCCCGGGCGATCTTCACTGCCAGCCGGATCACCTTGTTTATCTCCGGCGTCTCCAGCTTGGAACTGGAGGCAAATCCCCAGGCCCCGCCGATCAGCACCCGGAGCCCGAAGCCCTGTTCGGCGGAATTGGTGGCCGATTCCACCGTTCCGTTCTTGGTGGATATATTCTGCTGCCGGGAGCGCAGCACCCGGACATCGGCGTATTCTATTCCCTTGGAGGGCAGGCCGGCGATCACCTTTTGGGCGAATGACTTCATTATCTTCTCCACAAAATTCTCTTGAACAATAAATATAACATAAAACGCATGATTTTATCAATAATAACCTGATTTATTTCTTAGGGAAGCGGCAAACCTCCGCCGGTATAATTCCTCTTGAAAGCCGGCCGGATAAATGATATATTCTAAATCGATCGTATGAACCCATGATGAGTCATTTGATGAGAACCAAGACCAAACGCCACCAGCCCCAAGTGAAGCTGTTCGGCTTTCAATCCCGGGACAGGCTGAAACTGCCGCTGTACCTGGCCAGCATCGCGGCCGGCTTTCCATCGCCGGCCGATGATTTCCTGGACAAGAAGCTGGACCTCAACGAGCACCTGATCCGGCACCCGGCAGCCACTTTCTTCGTCAGGGTCCAGGGCAATTCCATGATCCAGGCCGGGATCCATTCCGGCGACGTGCTGATCGTGGACCGGGCCCTGGAGCCGGCCGACCGGAAGATCGTGGTGGCGGTGGTCAACGGCGAACTGACAGTCAAACGCCTGCGCCGGAAAAAGGACCGGACCTTTCTGGCCGCCGAGAACCCGGAATATCGGGACCTGGAGATCACCCCGGAGATGGATTTCGACATCTGGGGGGTGGTGGTGCATGTGATCCATTCGGTGTAGCCCATATGGAGACGGCCTTTGCCCTGGTGGACTGCAACAACTTCTACGCCTCCTGCGAAAGGGTGTTCGATCCCCGCCTGGCCAAACTTCCGGTGGTGGTGCTCTCCAACAACGACGGTTGCATCATCGCCCGCTCCGAAGAGGCCAAGGTCGCCGGGATCAGGATGGGAGAGCCCTTTTTTGAGCAGCAGGAACTGATAGACCGGCACGGCATTCAGGTGTTCTCGGCCAATTTCACCCTGTACGGCGACATGTCCAACCGGGTGATGGAGACCCTGAAGCAGTTCTCTCCGCAGATGGAGATATATTCCATAGACGAGGCCTTTCTGTCCCTGTCCGGAACGGCGGGGCAGATAGAAAACTGTGCCCGGGAGATCCGCCGCACCGTCCGGCAATGGACCGGGATACCGGTGACGGTCGGCCTGGGGCCGACCAAGACCCTGGCCAAGGCCGCCAACAAGCTCGCCAAAAGGATGCCCGACTCCAAAGGGGTGCTCAATCTTTTCCGGGATCCCGCTCTGAATGATTGCCTGGAGAGGCTGGCGGTCAAGGATATCTGGGGGGTGGGGTTCCGGTACGCCAAATTACTCAACCGGCATGGCATTCATAACGCCCGGCAGTTGGCGGGAAAAAGCGACCGCTGGATCAAGCAGAACATGACGGTGACCGGATTGCGGACCGTCACCGAACTGAAGGGGGAGCCCTGCATAGGACTGGAGCATTTTACCCGCCCCAGAAAGTCCCTGTTGACATCCCGGTCATTCGGCAAGCCGATCCGGGACCGGATCGAGCTGGGCCAGGCGGTGGCCTCCTTCACCGCGGCCTCGGCCGAAAAACTCAGACGACAGGGATCGGCTGCCGCCTACGTCCATGTGTTCATCGAAACCAGCAGTTTCCGCGACGAACCCCAATACAATAACTTTTTCACCCAGGGGCTGCCGGCGGCCTCCAGCTATACTCCCGACCTGATAAAATGCGCCGCTGGCGCGCTGGACAAGATCTTCAAACCAGGATACAATTTTAAGCGGGCCGGGGTCATGTTCAGCGGGCTGGTGCCGGACAATCAGGTGCAGCTGGATATGGAGGGCGGCCGGGAAGGCACGGAGCAAAAGCAGGCTGTCATGCGGGCGGTGGACAGGATCAACCGGTCTCGGGGCCGGAACACCGTCTTTTATGCGGCCCAGGGGGCGGACCGGCCGTGGAAGATGCGCCAGTTGAAATTGTCGCCCAGATACACCACCAGCTGGGCCGACCTGCCGGTGGCCCAGGCCCAAGAACCTGATCGGTGATAATATCCGGTTGGCTCCCTGCGGGGTCATTGAAATCAAAGGAATAAAATATGAAAGATCCGTAATCTGCGATACCGAATAACCGTTGACAAACATTATGATTTTTGCTATCATACAGCCAATTCATAGATCGTTCGGAAGGAGGTGTGTATTATGAAAATACTGGGGCTGAATGAATTGAAAGAGATTGTTGGCCAGGATGGGGAAGGATATCAATACGACTACGAGTTAGGCTACGGTAACTCGGATGATCCCTTAAGACCCGGCCGGATTAAGTATTCTAATTTATAATGTGAATGGTTTCATTGAAAGCGGTGATTATTCTTGTAATCACCGCTTTCCGTTTTGCAATCCCTAAAATACCTTAGCACAAAATCGGAGTTTAATTGGATCGTAAGTATAAAATCGGTTTATTGTGGCATGAAGGCTCTGGGGAAAATGCTCAAACAAGATATTTCCCGTTTCCGCTTTTTAAGCGCAAGGCCGAGATATACAGCCTGACCGGCCAATGGGGCCCGGCTGAAGCAATATACAGAAAGTGCCTGGTTTGGGGAGATGCGAATTCCGATCAGCGCATTTCCGCACAAGCCAGGGACGGCTTGGCAACCATCCTGACCAAGCGCGGGCAGTATGAGGAAGCCCTGGAATTGAGGGAAAGATCTCTTGCCATAATTAAGGAGATCGGGGATTGGAGCCTTTTGGCCGGGATACTCAGCAATTTGGGCACGGTTTACTGGTCCAAGGGCCAGTTCGAAAAGGCCATGGAATTTTACAGGATGTCACTGCCGGCCGCCGAGGAAGCAGCCGACCCGAATTTGATTTTCCGCGCTTTGAACAACATCGGGGTGGTCCTCTGGAATTGGGGACGCTATCCCGAAGCGGAAGAAATATATCTGATACAGATGGGCCGATCGAACACAAATAATAGCCTTTGGCAGGTGGGGGCCTGCGCGGGCAACCTCGGTAACGTATACTACAGCCAGGGTTTTCATGACCGGGCGCTTAAATTTTATCAACAACATTGGGAGATATCGGAAAAGCTGGGAGATAAGCAAAGCGTTGCCGTCGCCCTGGGCAATATCGGCAATGTCTACTGCGAATACAAGGATTATGACCAGGCCCTTGAATATTATCAAAAGCAGCTGGACATGGCCGGAAAACTTGGCGACATCAGAACCGCCGGACTGGCGATCTTCAATATCGGGACCATTCATCAGGATAAAGGCGATCTTGCAACGGCCCTGACATATTTTGAAAAAGGCCTGGAGATCGACAACCAGTTGGGAGATAAGGCGGGCCTGCAGGCCGATCTGACAAACATTGCCGAGGTACTGCTTAAGATGCAGGATTTTGAGCGGGCCGAGAAATATGCCCTTCGTAGCCTGGAAATCTCTAGGCAGATCGGCGATCTCAAAGCGGAGCGTAAATCTTTGGAGATCATGACCGAGATCCGGGCGCGACGAAACGATCTATAGGGCTCTTTAGTATAGAATCAAACGGTACCGGGAGAACACTGTCACAGAACCCCAATGATATATTTCCGAAAATTATGTGCGGAAGATTTGTGAGAAAAAGCGGCGGGGAGGAGATCGCCGGGGAATTCGATTGCGGGCTGGCAGACATATCCTTTCTGCTGGAGCCCAGTTATAATATCGCCCCGGGGGACCAGATAGCTGCGGTGGTCATGAGAGACCGGAGAACAGTAGAGGCATTCCGCTGGGGCCTGATCCCGCCCTGGGCCAAGGATGAAAAAACAGGGTACATGACGATCAACGCCCGGGCCGAGACCCTGGCCGAAAAACCCAGTTTTAAAAATCCCTTCCGGAGCAAACGCTGCCTGGTCATTGCCGACGGTTTTTATGAGTGGAGCCGAGCGGAAAAAATTCCCCATTATTTCTATTTGGGGAACCGCTTGCCGATGGGCCTGGCCGGCTTGTACGAATCATGGCGGGGACCGGACGGCCGCCTGATCAGCAGCTGCACCATCGTCACCACCGGGGCCAATTCCCTGATGCGTCCCATCCATGACCGGATGCCGGTCATTGTCGCCCGAAAGGACTACGGTCTCTGGCTGGACAGCGGGGTTTTCGACGGAAAAGCCCTCGGCGCCCTGCTCCGGCCCTATCCTTCGGGGGATCTGGAATGCCATCCGGTGGCCCCCCTGGTCAATTTTCCCCGGAACGATTCCATCCAATGCATTCAACCTGTTTGAGTTTTATGATGAACCCGCAGGAAATAACCGGCAAACTCCCGGAACAGCCCGGAGTGTACATTTTCAAGGGCTTCGCCGGGGAGGACCTGTACATTGGCAAGGCCAAGAATATCAGGGACCGGGTCCTGGGGCATTTCCGGAGCACCGAAGATATCAAAGAGAAAAAGCTGCTGGCACAATCGAACGATATCGAGTACATTGTCACCGATTCCGAACCGGAGGCGCTCATCCTTGAGGCTGAGCTGGTCAAGAAGCGGCAGCCCAAGTACAACATTCTTTTGAAGGATGACAAGAAATTTCCCTGGATAAAGATAACCGATGAGCCATACCCCAGGATCTTCTCCACCCGTAATTTAGACCAGGACGGCTCGCGGCTCTTTGGCCCATACACCGACGGCACAGCCCTGAACAGGACCTTGGCTTTGGTCAAACAGATATTTCCCGTCAGGACCTGCCATCATCAGCTTCCCGGCAAAAAACCCTTCCGGCCCTGTCTTAACCACCAGATAGGGCGCTGCCTGGCCCCCTGCCAGGGCAAGGTAAGCCCCGGGGAATACCGGACGATGGTGGAAGCCATCGTCAAGTTTGTTTCGGGGCGGAACCGGGAGCTGGTCCGCGAGCTGGAAACCTTGCGTGATGCCGCAGCCCGAGATCTTGATTTCGAGCAGGCTGCCCACTGGCGGGACCAGCTGCAAAACCTGGAGAGGGTCACTGCCAGACAGAAGATTATCATCCCCGGGGAGATCGATGCCGATTTCATCGCCTTGGCCAGATCAAAAAGACAGGCGATCTTCACGGTGCTGTCTTTCCGGGACGGAAGGCTGGTGGCCAGATATGACCGGGCGATTGAAGATCCCTTGGCGGCAAGCGATCCCGAACTTTTGTCGTCATTCATTTCCCAGCATTATCTGAGCTCACTCACCATTCCCGACAATATGATTATGGAGACCATTCCCCGGGACCGGGCACTCCTGGAAGCCGTAATGCGCAATTTCAAAGGCACCGGGGTGTCCCTCAAGCAGCCTTCGAACCACACGGAAAGGAAGTTGCTGTCCTTCGCGCGGAAGCAGCTTCAAAGCAAGATGGAAGAGCTGGCGGCCGGCCGGGAAAAATTGAACACCCGAACGGCCAAGCCGCTTATTGAGGTCCAGCAGGCCCTGGCCCTGGAAAAACTTCCCCGATTGGTGGCGGCCTTCGACATCTCACACATCTCCGGGACCGACAGCGTGGGTTCGGCTGTCTGTTTCAAGGACGGACGGCCCCTTAAATCGGGTTATCGCCATTTTAAAATGCGCAGCCCCGGGCCCGACGATCCGGCCATGATCCGGGAGACGGTGGAACGGTACTTGGAACATATCCGGGAGAATAAATCGGACCTGCCCGATCTGATCCTGGTTGATGGCGGGCTGCCCCAGCTGAACGCCGTCTTGCAATTGAAACGGGAAAAAGGCTATAATATGATCATGGCCGGGCTGGCCAAAAGAATGGAGGAGTTGTACCTGGAGGACGGAAGCGTGACCAGCCTTCCCAGGAACTCATCCGGTCTGCATCTTATGCAGCAGCTGCGCGACGAAGCCCACCGCTTTGCCCAGAGATACCATCACGCCCTCAGATCCAGGCGCATCGGAAGCGGCAGACTGAATGCCGTCAAGGGGATCGGCCCGGCCACTGCCGGGAAACTGCTTAAAAGATTCGGTTCGGTAAAGCGCATCTCCCAGGCCGGCCGGGAGGAGCTGGCCGCGGTGGTCGGCGCCAAAACTGCTGCTCTGATCCGCCGGGAGCTTAAAAGGAAATAGATGGATATATACTACTGCCAATACGATCTGCCGCTGGGAAAGGTGATGCTGTCATCCACCCGGGCCGGGCTGTTTTCGGTGGTGCTGGGGGAGCACGACCTGGGATCACATCTCCAGGAGCTGGGGTCCCGATACCGGTGCCGTTTCCGGGAGGATCCCGAAAAATTCCAGGATATATATGTTGATCTGGCCGGGTATTTCGCAGGGCTTCAGGTGGATTTCAATTACCAGCTGGATCTGAGGGGGGCCACTCCTTTCGAACGGGAGGTGTGGAACAAGGTGCGCCAGATACCCTACGGCCAGACCCGTTCTTATAAATGGCTGGCCGACCAGATCCATCATCCCAAGGCCTTCAAGGCGGTGGGGCGGGTGCTGGGCCTCAACCCCCTTCCGATCCTGATACCCTGCCACCGGGTGATAATGCAGGACCTGTCAACCGGAGGTTTCTCGGCCGGAGTGGGATGGAAAGAGCGCCTGCTGCGGCTGGAACGCGGCGAGCTCAGCCTGCTGTGAACTGATAATATTTCATAAGGGGCCCGATAAAATGAACATAACTTTTCATGGGGCGGCCAAGAACGTCACCGGATCCATGCACCTGATAGAAGTGAATGGCAAAAGACTGCTGCTGGAGTGCGGAATCCACCAGGGCCGGAGGGAGGAGAGCGACAATCTCAACCGGAACCTGCCCTTCGATCCCGCCGGCGTAGACGCCATGATCCTGTCCCACGCCCATCTGGACCACAGCGGCAACATTCCCACCCTGGTGAAGAACGGATTCAAGGGGGACATCTACATGACCTCAGCCACCCGGGACCTGCTGGGCCTGATGCTCCGGGATTCGGCCCATATTCAGGAGAGCGACCTGAAATATGTCAACAAGAGACGGGCGGCCAAAGGGATGCCCCCCAAGGAGCCTCTGTATACCATGGATGATGCCGAAAAGGCGCTGGATTATTTTGTCAGCCTGTCCTATGAAAGGGCTTTCAGCCCTCTGCCCGGTGTCAAGGCCGTATTCCACAATGCCGGCCACATCCTGGGTTCGGCCATGGTGGACCTGGAGCTTACCGAGAACGGCCAAGGCAAGAAATTCTTCTTTACCGGGGACCTGGGCCGCGATCACCTCCCCATAATCCGCGACCCTTACCAACCAACCGGGGCCGACTACCTTCTGATGGAAAGCACCTACGGTGACAGGCTTCATGGGCCCATCGAAGAGACCAGCCAGAAACTGCAGGAGATGGTCCGGCGGGTCTATAACCGCAGGGGCAAGATCATCATCCCGGCCTTTTCGGTGGGCCGCACCCAGGAGATCGTCTATGAACTGCACGGCATGTTCGAAGCGGGCACCCTGCCGGCCATTCCCATATATGTGGACAGTCCTTTATCCGTTAATGTCACCAATGTATTCAAGATGCATCCGGAATGTTTCGACAAAGAGACCAGGGAACAGATCACTAATCACCACGATCCCTTCGGCTTCGGCCGGCTGACCTACGTTCTGACCGCGGAGGATTCCAAAAAACTCAACAACACGGACGCCCCCTGCATCATCATCTCCGCCTCGGGAATGTGCGAAGGCGGCAGGGTGCTGCATCACCTGAGGAACTCGCTGGGCGATCCCAGGAACATGATATTGATCGTAGGTTTCCAGGCCCAGGGTACTCTGGGAAAACGGCTGGTAGACAAGTCCCCATCGGTAAAAATATTAGGCGAAGAGCAGGATGTCAGGGCCGAGATCAAAGTGCTGAACGGGTTTTCCGCCCATGCCGACCGCAGCGATCTGTTGAATTTTGTGGGCAATATGAAGGAAGGGGCGGGGAAGATCATACTGGTCCACGGCGAAGAAACCCAAAGCCAGAGCCTGGGGGAGGCTTTCAAGGGGAAGGGCCGGGAGGTGCTGGTGCCCGACCCCGGGCAAAAGCTGGAGCTGTAGTTTATTCCCTTGATTTTTTATCTGATAAAAGATATAATTATTTGACAATGCGCTCGTAGCTCAATTGGATAGAGCACCAGCCTCCGAAGCTGGGGGTTGCCCGTTCAAATCGGGCCGGGCGCACCATTTTTGCGGAAAATACTGCAAATCAATAAAACAACATAAAATGACAAATAAAGCAATTAAACTGGTCAAGACGAGCATCAGCCCGGTTTGGGGCCCCGGGCTCGTTTTTTTTATCGCCGTTTCGGTATACCTGAGAACCATGGCCCCCACCATAGGCCCGATAGATTCCGGGGAACTATCGCTGGTCTGCCAGTCGCTGGGCATAGCGCATCCCACCGGATATCCGCTATATACTCTGATCGGCAGGCTGTGGGTGTTTCTTATTCCTTTCGGGGAGCTGGCCTGGAAACTTAACCTGTTGTCCGCCTTGTTTATGGCTTTTTCGGTCAGTTGGCTGTACCGGATACTAGCGGAATTGGAGATCAGAAATGAGATCGCTTTTTCATCTTCGCTGATATATGCCTTTTCGCCCGTGATCTGGCAGCAGGCCGTCTTTTTGGAGGTCTATGCCCTGACCGCTCTGCTGGCCGTGACCCTGCTGTGGCTGGGCATCAGATATCACAAATGCCGGGAGGACAGGTATTTCCTGCTGGGGGCTTTTATAACAGGGCTGGGGCTGGGCAATCACTTGAGCCTGTTGTGGCTTATTCCCGGGTTGTTGATGCTGTCATTTGCCGGGTCGGGAAGAGCCAGGATGAAGATCGTTGTTGCCGGAGCCCTGTTGTTTCTCTCAGGCTTGTCAATATATCTTTTCCTTCCCATTCGCTCCGGCCTGGGGCCGCTGTTCAACTGGGGCGATCCCAGCAACTGGGAGCGGCTGTTCTGGCATATCAGCGGGAAACAATACCGGGTGTGGATGTTCAGCCAGTCGGCCGAAGAACTGCTGGGGAACCTGGGAAAATTCGGCAGACTGTGGCTGGGCAACCCCGCCGTTTATCTATGGTGGCTGATCCTTCCCGGGATATCCCTGGCGCTCAAAAAGAGCAAAGCAGTATTCTGGACCCTGTTTACGATCTTTGTTTTGGCGGTGTTCTACGGGGTCAATTACAGCATCCCGGATATTGAAGCATATTTCCTGCCGGCATTCATTGTTTCCTTCATTTTGACGGCCTTCGGTCTGGAGTGGCTGCGCAGGCTGGTTGTTGGTCGGCTGCCGGTGCCCAATGCCGGAGCGGCCGTCTCCGGCATCCTGCTGTCCCTGTTCATCCTGCCGCTGACGCTGAACTTCAGAAGCGGCGATAATAGCCGGAGCCGGCTAGCCTATTCCCTGGCCAGCAATGTCCTGGAATCTGCCGCACCCAACGGTTTGATCCTGACAGATAATTGGAATATCTACTCACCCTGCCTTTATTTGATACAAAATGACAACCTCCGCCCCGATGTCATATTGATAGACAAGGAACTGCTGAGAAGGAGCTGGTACCTGGATTACCTGGCCAAGCGTTATCCGGAACTGTACCGATCCTGCCGGGAAAGGATCGAGGCCTTTAAAAAACAGCTGTCCCCCTTTGAACACGGCCAACCCTACGACCAGCAGGCCATTCAGCAGGAATTCATTGCCATGATAAACTCTATACTGCTTGCTAACTACTACGACAATCCGCCATACCTTACCCAGAATAAACCGGTGGGGGATTTCGCCGAAATAGCCAAGTACCACCTGCGGATCCCCGAAGGGCTGTTGTTTCGTCTGAAGCTTCCGGGCATGATCGAACTGGTGCCTGACGATTTTATGTTCTCCGGCCAGTTGTTCGATGCCGACACTATGACCATGACACTCCGGGATAAAATGCTTTACCGGATGATGCCGCAGATGCTGTACCAGAGGGGGATGTATCTGGCCCAGAACCTGCTGTTCGACCGATCCTTGGATTATTTTTTGCAGGCGCTAAGATACGAACGGAACAAGGCCGTCCTGTATCTGGCCCTGGGAGGCACTTACGCCGGGTTGAACCGGGTGGAGGAGGCCCGGGACGCCTTCCAGCAGGCCCTGTTGCTGGAACCGGGAAATCCGGTGGCCGCAGAGAACCTGCGGAGGATATCCCTGTTCCTGCCAGGAGGGCCCAAAGCGATTTCCACCGAATATCAATTGAAATAAATTTTTACGGTTATATCCTTGACATTATTAACTAACCTGATATAATCAATTACAAATCACAAACCTTAATATAGGGGACAACACATGAAAAAAATACGTTTGTTATCAACTGTGCTGCTGGTAGTATCTTTCAGCCTGGCAGCCGCACAAACTGTCGGTGATTACCGCTCGGTGGTGAACGGGAATTGGGGAACCATAGGCACATGGGAAACATACAACGGTTCGGCCTGGGTGGCAGCCAGTGCTGTTCCCCCTGTTGTGCCGCCCTATGCCAACATAACCATCCAAGCCGGTGATACGGTGATCGTGGAGGCCAGTCCCAAGAGGGCAGCCAGCCTTAAAGTGGAAGGGACCGCCATGCTATATGCCAATTCCACGACCAACAGGTACGTCAGACTTTGGGGAAATGTGACCAATGACGGTACGGTAGGAGCTTCTGCCGATGGACTTTGTTACATGTGCAGCACCAGCGTATTCATCGACGGGATGGGGTCAACCGATATTGCCCGATTGCAGATTGCCGCGGCAAACGTTTCCGTGACCGTGAGCAGTCCTATCACTCTCCATTATGCAGGTGCAGGCTTGTATGGCAACAATGTCGATAATGTAACTTATAATGTTATCGAACCCGGCGGCCAAGTTAATTTCGGCCCAAGCACTTATGTGGGAATAACTACTTCGAGCAATGGGCCTTCCCCGTATAATGCGACCTATAATCTGTACGCCGGAAGTTTTAAATTGCAAGCGGGAATGAATTTCAACATCTCTGTTCGCAGCGGTAAAAAGGCGATACTTAATCTTTATTCTGGCCTTACTTTGGGTGACACCCTTTTCGCCTATTCTGACAGCTCCGGCACAGAGGTTGTAAATATTAATGAGAATGGGGGCATCACCTTCTCCGCACCCTTCAGCGATACGCTCCGTTTCGATAGCCTGAATATCAATAGTTCGGCCGATTACTGGCCGCCCTGCCCGGGCATCATCAAGGGCGGGTTGGGGCTTTTCAACGGCATGTGCCAGAATTATCCCGTTCAGAATTTAACCATCGGTAAGAATGCTACCATTAACAGGGGATCGGGTGTTTTTTACGCCAAACCTGTATTCACGGACACCTTCAACCTCATTTATTCAGGTTCAATTCCCTGCACCACCAGCTACGAAATGCCCAAAATTGAGGACAACATTGTTCCCAACCTGGCGATGGACCATGAGCTGTTTGTTGATACATCCAGAATGGTCAACAACCTTACGGCCAACGGAGGGCCGATAGTATCGTCGAACGGCTATTTCGGAGTGCTGGGATCCTTCAACAAGAACTCCACCGACGGATATGTGATCGGCTATATGGGGCGCCAGGTGCCGGTCTGGGCGGCTGGACAGGACGTCCATTTTGCTGTCGGGACCAGCCAAGGCTATACCCCGGCCGTAGTGCATTTCAATAATGTCAGCAAATCAGGCCTGCTGGCCTGCATGTCTAACGACGGAGAGCATGCCTCGGCGGCGGTGCCCCAGCAAACGTTGAAGCGCTGGTGGAACCTTGGCTGGAGGCCGGATTCCATTGCGACCTTCGACGACTATGGTCTGGACCTGACCTATCTTTCGTCCGACTTCAACGCCGATCTTTTGGAAGCGGACGATGAGTTAAACATGGTGGCCGGCAAACATGATGCCGGATGGGCCTTCCCGGCAATTGCTTCCCGGGACACCGCGAACAATACCATCCAGCTATCCGGCCTGATCGATTTCTCCGATTTTACCATGGCCAAGAATCAGAATTCCCTTGCCCCTGATACCATTGCGCCGTTTATTACGGCCACCTATCCGGCCGACGGCGCCACCGAGGTGGCTTTGAACACTCTGATGTATGTAGCCTTCTCCGAAGCGGTAGATACCCTTTCGGTGAGCGGCACCATAAACCCGGTGCCATCGCCATCCTACCCGACCTGGAATCCTACCATGGATACCATGTTCTATGTCCATGGAGATCTGGAAACCGGTACGACCTATACCTTGGAGATCACCGCCCTTAACGACCTGTCAGGCAACCCCCTGGTGGTCCTGCCGGACAGTTTCATGTTCACCACCATCGTCGGCGACACGGTCAAGCCATACATAGTCTCCACCTCTCCGGCCGATGGAGCCTCTGACGTGGCATTGGACGCAGCAATCTACATTGCCTTCTCGGAACCGGTGGACACCCTATCCCTGGCCGGCAGCATGACGCCCAGCCCCAACGAGTACCCGTTCTGGAATGCTTCAATGGACACGCTTTTCCTGTCGCATGACCCGATGTCAATGAACACTGTCTACAATGTCAAGCTCACCGCCCTTAACGACCTGGCGGGGAATCCCCTGGCGGCTCTGCCGGACAGCTTCATGTTCACCACCACCGTCGGCGACACGGTCAAGCCTTACATTGTCTCCGTTTCGCCGGCCTGGGGAGCGGTTGACGTGGGCCTTAACGATACCATAGTCATCGCCTTCTCCGAGCCGATGAACACCGATTCGCTTGACGGATATACCAATCCCTTCCATGATTTCACTCCGGGCTGGAATGCGGCCGGAGATACATTTACTTTGATCCCCCAGGATCCCTATCCCTACAGCACGGTGATGTCAGTTATAATCACCTCGGGCATCGATTTGGCCGGCAATAGCATAGAATTTCTACCGGACACCGTGGTCCAGTTTACCTCCAGTCCCTTCAAGGGGCCGGAGATCACCCTGGTCCAGCAACCCGGGGACACATATGACGGAACCGGTCCTTTCATAGTCCGGGCGGCGATAACCGACCTGGGCAAGGCGGGGATAGCGGCCGACACCCTGTGGTACACCGACAACGCCACCGACTGGTGGGCCGTGGTCCATTCCTCAACCGACGGGGATACCTTCAACTACAGCATCCCGGGGCCGCTGGCGGCCGGAACGGTCATAGAATTCTTCTTCGGGGCCTGGGATGACGGAGGGGCGGTGCAGTATGACCCCGGCATGTACCGGGGATACCAGTTCCGGATCCTGTCGCCCCTGGCGCCATCCGGATTGTCCGCCTTAGGCGGCAACCTGACCGTCGACCTCACCTGGACCCCGCCGGCCCAGGTGCTTAGCTACTATCTCACCAACAACACCGGTTTCTTCCAGGATGCCGGCAATATTGTTGACACCCGGTTCACCCCCCAGCACTATCCCTGCAAACTGGAGCAGGCGGTGTCATCCTGGTGGGATGCCGCCGGGCTGGATTCGGTGGAGCTCCACGTCTGGGCGGATGACGGTTCCGGATTGCCCGATCGTTCAGCCGAATTGGTCCCGCCGGTCACCATCATGCCTTTGGACTACCCGGCCTATACCGTGGTCGACCTGTCAGCCCAAAATCTGGTACTGTCCTCCGGCGATTTCCACATCGGCTACGTCATCCGGACCGACAATATGCCGATGCCGTTGAGCGACAGCGACGGGCCGGGGATCCGCTCCCTGGTTTATGATTCCTCGGCTGCCGCCTGGGGCAATCTGATCAGCGGTGGCACCACCTATCACGACTGGAGCCATGAGTCGGCGGTCTCCTACCACGACTACAGCAAGGGCCTGGCGCTGAAATCATACCTGCCGAAACCTGGAGCCAGGCCCCTGGCGGCCCTGGCAGACCTCAAACCGGTCCGGATCGAGAACAAACAAGCCGCAGTCTATCCTGGAATGACAGGTGCCTTGTTCCTGGCCAAGAACATTGCCGGATATGATCTGTTAAGAAGCAACGTCTCCGGAGGACCTTATACCGGGCTGTCTAAGGTCAACGATACCACCTACACCGACACAACAGTGTTGAATAATAATACATACTACTACGTGGTCAGGGCTGTCTATTCATCACCCGACACTTTCAGCGCCTATTCCAACGAGGCCTCAGCCACTCCCACCGGTGTGGCCGGAAAGCCGGAGAGCCAGGTCTATACACTGCAGCTCAAGTCCGTGGCTCCCAATCCCATGACAACCGGAAGGACCACGTTCAAGTTCAGTTTGCCGGTATCGGCCCAGGCCAGCCTGGAGGTGTTCAACGTCCTGGGGCAGAAGGTGAATACCCTGTTTGACGGCAAGCTGGAGGCCGGAAACCATGCCATCGATTGGAACGGCACCGACCGCAACGGCGCCAGACTGGCATCGGGGGTCTACATTTACCAGCTAAGGACCATGAACAGAACCCTGACCAAAAGGATGACCATACTGCGTTAAGACTCGCTCCAGAAAGCCGGGCCTTTATAAGGCCCGGCTTAATTTTATCGGAAAAATTCGTTTTAAGAATTTTGTTGACAAATCCTTATTTAGTTAGTAAACTATACAGTTAAGATGACATTTAACGACTTAGAACGTCAGATCGCGGCAAAAAAGATAGCTTTGGCGTATTTTTTCCCGGGGGAAGAGGAGTATCTTAAAGATCAGGCCATAGGCCGGTTGGCCCTGGCTTTTCTGGGGGAATCCCAGGTTTCACAGGGTTTGGAGCGCATTTCGGCCACCGAACAGGACGGGGCCAGCATTGTCCAGAGAACCCAAAGCCTGGGAATGTTTGCCGAACAGCGGTTGATCGTGGTCAAAGAGATAGAGTCCCTGTCGGTCAAGGGCCGCAAGCAGATACTGGAATACCTGGATTGTCCCAGTCAGGATGTCTGCCTGATCCTGTGTTCGGTTAATCTGGATAAAAAGACGGCTTTTTACAAGGGACTGAACGAAAAGATACCGACCCTGGCCTTCAACCAACTGAAGGAAGCCGAGACCGTAAAATGGGTGATGGCCAAAGCCTCTGCCCGGGGTCTGACCGTTAAACCGGCCGGAGCCCAGCTGTTGGTGGACATCTCCGGCAACAACCTGGGCATTTTGGACAAGGAGATCGAGAAATTAGAGCTTTACTCGGCGGGCCGGGAAGGAACCGAGATCACCCAGGACGATATAAAATCCCTGGCAGGATCATCTTTTGAGGTCGAAAGCTACGAATTGGCCAATGCCATCTGCGCCAGGGACCGGGTAAGATCGCTGCTGTTATACGAACGGTTGTTGTCCTCCGGGGAAGACCCGGTCAGACTGGTGAGTTCCGTCTATTACCAGCTGGAAAAATTCTGGAAGGTATTTCTCCTGACCGCCCGCGGCGTGCCCCCCCGGCAGATCGGCTACAGTATCCAGAGCCACGAATATTACGTGAACCAGATGATCCCGGTTTCGCGGAACAGGACCGCCCAGCAGTACCTTCGGGCAATGGGGCGGATATATCTTGCCGAATACGCCCTAAAATCCGGCCGGGGAGAACCCCGGACCCTGGTCCAAGAACTCATTTATAAATTATCTTCCTAATACTTAAGGAAATAATAATGGCTTTAGAGAACATCACCGGCAACGAATCGATCGAGGAACTTCAACGCCTGACCGAGGTCTTCAACAAGAGAATCCGACTGTTGGACGAAAAGAAGGCCGCTACCAAGCCGGAGATATTTCAGAAGGTGCGCGGGGAGTACGAGGCCAAGCTGCTGGAATTGCAGGTTCTGTTGGAGGAAAAAGGCGCCGGGATGCAGGAGGCCCTGGATTCCGCTTTGACCGAGCAGGCCGGATTGCTGGCCCGGGAAAAGGAGATCCGCACCGAGATGGAGGAGTTGGAACTGCGGGCCGCCATCGGCGAGGTGGAGGATGCCGATTACGCCCAGAAATCTGTTGCCTATAACCAGGAGAACGAGGCCATTGTCGCCAAAATGCAGGAGCTGGCCGAGAAGATAGACAGGTACCAGGCCCTGGTGGGCGGCAAGCCATCAGCCCCGGCCGCCCCACCGCCTCCGCCCGAGCCGCTGGCGGCCCCGCCCAAATTACCAAAACCTGAGCCACCCAAGCCTGTTGCCGCCGTCAAGCCTGCGCCGGCGCCTAAACCAGAACCGGTCCCTGTGCCACCGGCTGCTCCCGAACCGCCAGCGGTTCCCGAACCGACCCCGCTGGCCCAGCGCAGCGAACTGGACGAACTGGAAAAACAATTTGCCAGCATATTGGGTTCCAGTTTCGGCCAGGAGCAGCCGGCCTCCGAATCACCGGCTCCGATGCCGGAGCCGGTGCTGATGATGGAAAGCCTGCCATCACAGCCGGAAGCCGGAGATATTCATATTGAAGAGTCCCACGAGGGCGAGCTCAAATGCCCCAAATGCGGGGCCTTCAACCGGGCCGACAACTGGTACTGCGAGAAATGCGGCAATGAGCTTATCAACGCCACCGACCTGCTGGGCGGAAAATAAAATCGAGGCCTATTAAAGCCAAACGATAGCCTTCAGATTTATCAAATATTCTGAAGGCTTTTAACTTAAACCAAACACCTGATACAATGACCAGAGAATACAATTTCAGAGAGATCGAAGCCAGCTGGCAGAAGACCTGGGAGAGGGAGAAGACCTTCCGGGCTGATGAACGATCCGACAAACCCAAGGTATACTGCCTGGAGATGTTTCCCTACCCATCCGGTTCGGGCCTTCATGTGGGACACCTCAAGAACTACGTGCCGATGGACGCCTTCTGTCGCTACAAGAGCATGGACGGATTCAACGTGCTGCATCCCATGGGCTGGGACGCCTTCGGCCAGCCGGCCGAGAACGAAGCCATCAAGAAGGGACGCAACCCCCGGCTGATGGTGCCGGAATACGCCGCCAATTACAAGAGAACCCTCAAGCTGACCGGCTGCAGCTACGACTGGGACCGGGAGATAAATTCCAGTCTGCCAGAATATTACAAGTGGACCCAGTGGATATTCCTCTTGCTCTACAATAAGGGGCTGGCCTATCGCGACACCGCGCCCATCAACTGGTGCCCGGCCTGCAAGACCGGCCTGGCAAACGAGGAGGTCAAGGAGGGCCGCTGCTGGCGTTGCGATACCGTGGTGGAAAAGCGGCCCATGCCTCAGTGGTTCTTTAAGATCACGGCCTACGCCGACCGTTTGCTGAATGATCTCGAAGGCCTTAAATGGACCGAGGGCATGAAGGAGATGCAGCGCGATTGGATAGGGCGGAGCGAGGGGGCCACAGTTAAATTTGAAATTGCAAATTTGAAATTTGAAATTGAAGTGTTCACCACCCGGCCGGATACCTTGTTCGGGGCCACCTTCATGGTGCTGGCGCCCGAGCATCCCATGGTCGAGCAACTGACCACCCCAGAACAGAGGGCTGATATCGAGGCTTATATCAAAAAGGTGCGTAGCGAGACCGAGATCGAGCGACTGAACACCGAGCGCACCAAGACCGGCGTCTTCACCGGCAGTTATATCACAAATCCGGTCAACGGCGAGAAGATTCCCGTTTGGATAGCCGATTACGTGATGATGGGCTACGGCACCGGAGCCATCATGGCCGTTCCGGCTCACGATCAGCGCGACTTCGAATTCGCCAAAAAGTTCAACATTCCCATCCGGATGGTCTTCAAATCGGAGGGCGGTCCGGCAAGCCCCGAGGAGATGACCCAGGCCATTCCCGATGGTGGTTCTATGATAAATTCCGGGCAGTTTGATGGACTGCCTAACTCAAAAGAGACCATCTCCAAATTCATCAAATGGCTGGTGGAAAACAAAACCGGGGAGGGCAAGGTCAACTACCGCCTGCGTGATTGGCTGATCAGCCGTCAGCGTTATTGGGGAGCGCCCATTCCCATGATCCACTGCCCCAAATGCGGCGTGGTGCCGGTTCCGGAGGAACAACTTCCGGTGCTGTTGCCGGAGGTGGAGAACTACCAGCCTTCGGGTACCGGTGAGTCGCCCCTAGCCAATATACCGGAATTTGTAAATACTAAATGTCCGAAATGCGGCGGCCCGGCCAAGCGCGAGACCGACACCATGGGCGGCTACGCCTGTTCTTCCTGGTATTTTATGCGCTTCGCCGATCCCAAGAATGATAAGTATTTTGCCTCCAAAGAAAAGCTCGATTACTGGCTGCCGGTGGACATCTACGCCGGAGGGGCCGAGCATATCCGCTCGCACCTGCTGTATTCCCGTTTTTGGACCAAGGTCTTATATGATGAAGGATACGTGAATTTCACCGAGCCGTTTTTGACCCTGCACAACCAGGGATCTCTTTTAGCCTATACTCCGGGGCGAAAACCGCGCAGCGACGAGAGCATGGAAAGCGAAGGAGCAGAGACCCACCTGGTGGACTGGATCGTGCTGAAGCCGGAGGAGCGGGAGGCCTTCCCCAAGGAGCAGACGGTCTGGCGCTGGGCCCGGATGTCCAAGTCCAGGGGCAATGTGGTGACCCCGGACGAGATCGCCGAAAAGTACGGGGCCGACAGCCTGAGGGTCTACGAGATGTTCGTGGCCCCGTTCGAGGACGACGTTCAGTGGACGGAGGAGGGCATCAACGGGTCGTTCCGCTTCGTCAGCCGGGTGTGGCGCTGGATAAACACCTACCAGCCGGTCTACCAGCCCGACTGGGCATCCCAGGTCAATGATGAGGAGCATTCCGCCGCCAAGGCGGTCAGGCGCAAACTGCACCAGACTATAAATAAGGTCACCGATGACATGGAGAAGTTCCAGTTCAACACCTCGGTGGCGGCCCTGATGGAGCTTACCAACGAGGTCTACGCGGCCTTTCCGGTCAAGGGGGAGAAGCTGGCGGACCAGTATCCCTATCTGGCCTCGGAGATAATAGATACCCTGATCCTGCTGATGGCGCCGTTCACACCGCACATGTCCGAGGAACTGTGGCAGTTGTTGGGACATAAGGGGACCACCTACCGGGCCCAGTGGCCTAAATCCGATCCGGTGATCGCCGCCAACGATGAGATCACCCTGGTGGTGCAGATAAACGGCAAGCTCAGGGACCGGATCACCGTTCCGGCCGATATCAGCGACGAGGAGCTTAAGAAGACGGCCCTCAACAGCGAGAAGGTGAAGGAGCATCTGGTAAATGTGAACGTGAAGAAGGTGGTGGTGATACCCAAGAAACTGGTGAATATCGTAGTTTGATCAATTATTGATATAAATGCTGGCTACTCTTGGCCAGCATTTATTTATTAAATGGAGGGCAGATGGATGAAGACATGGCGAATCGTGCTTTCAACGATCATTTTTTTGAATCTTATCGGCTGCGCCACAACAAAGCCTAAAGGCCCGACCATGAGAGAAGTATGCGAGGGATATGTCGGGAAACATTATAATGAAGTGGTCCAGGAATGGGGTGATTGTAATGGGGAAAAGGATGATGGCCAAGGCGGAAGGGTTCTCACCTGGGTGGATATAATTCAGCCGACCCGTTATACAAGCTTCAGAGTGGGTCCGAACGGAATCATTTACAAGTGGCAAAGCACCCAGAAAACGAAAGCCGATATTGAAATTGAAAATAATAAAAATAAACGGCCCGCCAATACTGCAATCATTTTAGGAGGCTTGATATTGATAGGAATTGGTATATGGTGGTGGAATTCACCAATTTATTAGAGTGATGCTTCTTTGGGGGTTAAATGGTTTAAAAACCATTTATTATTATATTGTCCCATAATAAATATAACAGCATTATTTATTTTCTCGTTACAATTCCAATAAGTTAAAACGGGTAAACATAAATCCGGGTCTTTTTCCAATAGTTTGCGATTAGTAAACATAACTAATATATTGCAATGCAATTAATTAAGGTATTTTGAGTTTCTTAAATTTTAAAGAACAATTGAAGGAGTTTAACTATGGCAAACGCTGATCAGGTATGCACTAAATGCGGTTTTGTGGGAAAACCTAAAAATATTACCAAAGGTTCTATCGGTTTAGAGATTTTATTATGGTTTATATTCCTTGTCCCAGGTTTAATCTATTCTATGTGGCGCTTAGGAAGCCGTTACAAAGGTTGTCCTAAGTGTAATTCAAAAGACATGATACCTGTTGATTCCCCGATGGGTAAAAAGCTTGTTGCGGGCTAAAACCCCTGTGGATAACTAAGACAGTCCGTTGAGATACTCTATTAATAGTCAAGAAGAAATTCTGGCGAATTTCAGACCTTGGACCCGAGCGAAGGATCCCGAGTAATTAATAACTCCCAATAAAGTTTTCCGTTTTCCATCTTAGGACGGGGGACAAGCCGAAGGGTATAATATCTGTTCAGTAATATTTTACCATTGGCTTCATCAATTTCACCAGCAGACGATTCGACAGCCCAAAGCTTAATTAGCCTGGTCGGGTTATATTCATCGATCCTTAGGCCCATAGAACACCCAAGAAGGGGTGAGTTTGAAACATCGGATTATAACCTAAATAAGCGGGTTTTAATAGCCCCTGATTTCTGTTTACCCGATGATTGTCCCATAATATATATTATGTAAACTATCAATATTGCTTATTACACAAGGGTTTATAATGCAGATCCTCACGCCAAATAGCCTCAAAGACCACTCCCTCCTCGACTCCGGCAACGGCCAGAAGCTGGAACGCTTTGCCGGTTATCTGATATCCCGGCCGGAGCCTGGAGCGATTTGGAATAAAAAGCTTTCGGCTGCCGATTGGAATAAAGCCCAGGCGGTGTTCATCGAGACTGGCAAATGGCGGCAAACTTCGCCTCCTCCCCGACCCTGGCTTTTCAGGCACAAGGAGCTGACTTTGGAGCTCAAACTGACGCCGTACAAGCATACCGGCGTCTTCCCGGAACAGGCCGTCAACTGGGACTGGTTCTCGGAATTAATCAATAACAGCCCCGGCCAGCCCAATGTACTCAATTTATTCGCTTATACCGGTGCCGCTACACTGGCTGCGGCTGCGGCCGGGGCTAGGGTCTGTCACGTGGATTCATCTAAGCCCGCTGTTTCCTGGGCCAAAAGAAACCAGGAATTGAGCCAATTGTCCGATAAGCCCATCCGCTGGATCGTTGACGACTGCTTAAAATTCATAGAACGCGAGGTAAAACGTGGAGCCAAATATGATGCTATAATCATGGATCCGCCAGCATTTGGCCGTGATACTTCGGGCAAAACTTTCAAATTCAATCGAGATATGCCAAGGCTTTTGAGATTATGCCATAATCTTTTGTCCGATAAGCCGTTATTCTTTCTTATCAACGCCTATAACGTGGGACATTCGCCCCAAACCCTCAAAAATCTGCTGGCCGATATCCTGCCGTCTGATCGGATCCAGTACGGAGAATTGCAATTGTCAAATAATGATATTTCATTGCCTTGCAGTTTATTTGCCAGATATAATTAAACATCTTGTTTAATATAATCAAAAAGCCCGGTCTTTAAAAGATCGGGCTTTTGTTGTTATATCTAACAGCCTTAAAATACGTAGGTTGCAACGATCTTGGCATTCACCCCGCTTAATTCTAAAGGTAGTGGTAATTGTTGGTCTTTGGTGTGATCGTAATATTCATATACATCATTGACATTGTCCGGCTCATGGCATTCTTTGATAATCAGGTGATCAACCTTGCCCATTTTGTAGCCGATCTCGGCGCTGATGTTGAACTTGGGCAGGGCCACCAGGTCCAGCCCGCCGAAGACGCCAAATATTACAGCGCTTCCTTCGGAATTCCAGTAATGGTTCCATTGGTTGATCCGATTCTCGCTGACATCCAGCCCGGCCGAGACGTTGCCCACCGAAGCACCGGCCTTGGCCTTTAACACCATGGGAATCAACGGCATGGAGTACTGTATAAAGACATCCACCGGCATCAGTTTGATCTTGTAGGCATGCTGGTCTATCAGGTTGTCCTCAGTCCATTCCTTGCTGTTGCTCCAGTATCCCAGGTCCACCCCACCGCCCAGTCCCATGGGCAAGCCCAATTTTAACTGCCCGCCGAAAATGGCGGCTGAACCGAAGGCTGTCTGGTGGTCCCAAAGCAACACCTGTTCATTGACGGTGGTCAGCGCCGGATTATACAAACCGACATACGGCCCCACCCCGATCTCCAACCCCGGCAAGGCAAAGGCGTTAAGCGATAAAAGGACGATGGCCAAAACCATCAGGGATAGCCTCTTCATAATGATGCTCCTATTGTGTTTATTGAATGATATAACATCGTTTGGCAGGTTGTCAAGCCATTTATCTGATCAGCACCATCTTGCCCACGTTCTGGTATTCCCCGGCCGTCAGCTTGTAGAAATAGATGCCATTGGCCACCCGT
Organism: uncultured bacterium; assembly: GCA_937863685.1. Taxonomy (GTDB): domain Bacteria; phylum Edwardsbacteria; class AC1; order AC1; family EtOH8; genus UBA2226. The sequence goes on along the minus strand of CALMGM010000012.1, from coordinate 49,914 downwards.
TGTTGGCTGCGATCTTTAAGATTCCATGATCGGCTGTAATATCCGGCTTCTTGGACGGCATCAACCAAGGTGGAGATATGCTGTCCGGCAATGTTGTATACCTCCAGCCTGACGCGGGCTTGCTTGGGCAGCTGGTAGCTGATGGCCACCGGCCGGTTGGACGGGTTGGGGGCGGCCCGGCCCAGGAAGAATCCGGCCGGGATGCCGGGGCCGGCATTCAATGTCAGGGCGGTGTTCCCGCTGCAGATCTCGGCCCCCTGGGCGTCGTACAGCCGGTAAGAAAGGGTGACCGGGGTCTGGCTGGCCTGGCTCCCCTCGAAGGTCATGGAGAACAGATCTCCGGAAAGCTCCCGGCCCTCCTGCCATTTGGCGGCGCTGATGACGGTCCTTCCCTCCCTCTGCTTGCTGAAGAACAGCTGCGGTTTGTCTCCCCCCTGCCAGAGATCCGATGCTTCCAGCGCTTTGACCGTAAGCAGCGATTGGTCGAATCCGATCTCGGCATCCATTGAGGCAAAACTGATCTCCGGAGATATCCTGGCTGCCAGCTTCAATTTTTCTCCGGGCACCGCCCCTAGGCTGACCGGCCCGTCCTGATAACCGCCGGACTTGGCTGATTTGGGGTTGTCGGCCCGGTTCCAGGAGTAGATGAAGCCGCTCAGGTCCTCAAAATCGATCCGTGTGGCGCCTCCCACGTACACCCGCTGGTGCGGCCAGGTGCCGCCCAAGGGACCGGCCTCGAACATCCGGTAATAGGCCGGCTGGTACCAAGCCCAGGCGAACATCCCCAGGTCGGCGGCATTGACCAGCCGGTTGCCGTCGTAGTCCCCGAAATATGAGGTGTAGAAGGTCATCTGGTAGCTGTCGGAGGAATCCCCGGCGGCGGTCCCGTTGTTGTTGCCATCCAGGGTGGAGACGTTGGCCGAATCGCGCAGGGTGCCGTGCAGGAATACCGTGATGGTGTCGTTGGCGGCAAAAGTGCTGTCGGGCGATATCAGCAAAGTACGGCTGGCCGCCTGCCAGGTCAGGCTCTGCCTGATGATGGAAGTATGTTTCCCACGCACCTTGACGTGTATGGTGTCGATGTATCCGGTATACAGGGGCTTGGTGAACTGGATCCAAATAGACTGGCCGGGCTGCCACACCTGGGCGGTGTCAGGGGTGATCAGGGCCACCTGCAGGATCCCGCTGATGTTGAGGGTGCGGTAATTGCTGTAGGCCGACCAATTGCCGGCCAGGTCGCGGCATCGCACCCGCCAGTAGTGGGTCCCGTCATTGACCCCCCAGACCGGGACGGCCGAGGTGTCGGCCAGGGCGGTGTCGGTCTCCAGCGGCGCAAACGAAGTATTATTGGCCACCTGCAGCTGATACCGGATGGCTTGGGACGAGGAATTCCAGGTGAATCGCGGCATATTGGTGCTCAGATTGGCAATATCAGAAGGCGTGACCAATACCGGCACCGCCGGGGCCTTGGTGTCCACGGTAAATTTGCGCCGGGCGGAGTATGGCGACCAGTTGCCGGCCGCATCTCCGGCCCTCACCTTCCAGTGATAAGCGCTGTCCGGCAGAATCGTCTGAATGGTATAAGTCGTGGTATCTATCGTTTCATCGACCGCCAGGCCGCCGAACAGGCTGTCCGGGCTTATTGTCAGCTGGTATGAGACCGCACCCGCCACCGCGCTCCAGCTGAACTGCGGGGTGTTGTCGTTGGTAAGGCTGTCATTGCCGGGTGTGGCCAGGGCCGGGGCCGCCGGGGCCTGGGTGTCTATCCGCAAGGTGCGGGCTGGCGACCATCCGCTGGTGTCGGTCCCCGAGTTCTCGCCCCGGACCCGCCAGTAGTAAAGGGAATCACCCAGGGTCAGGGTGCCGGTGCTGTCGGCCGCCAGGAGGGTGTCCTTGACCAGCGTGCTGAAGGAAGAATCATACGAGCACTGCAGACGCGAACCGGTTTGGGCCATGGCCTTCTGCCACAGGAAGACCGTGGCAGAGGTGTCCTGGATGTCACCGTTATAAGGCAGGACCAGAATGGGGCTGGTGATGGTATTATCCACCAGAGTGCTGCATTCGGCCGCGCCGCTGAAGACCTCGTTGTTTCCTGCCGAGTCCAGCGCCGCCACCTCGAAGTAATACTTGCTGCCCTGGACGCCGCTGTGGACGTAAGAGGTGCCGGTGTAGTAGGTGTTGAGGTCTGTCCAGGCGCCGCTGTTGGTCTTGAGCTTAATCCAGTAGTGGTTGTTGAGCCCCGACCCGCCCTGATCGCTGCCAGCGTTCCAGCTGACGGTGAAACTGGCGGTGCGACTGAACTCGTTGGAGTGCGCCGCCGCTCCCTGCGGAGGGATGGAATCATATCTCATGTCCACCTTGGCTGCGTTGCGGTAATCCAGGTTGCCGGCGGTATCGCGGGCCCAGACGTAGAACGGCGTGATGCCTGCGCCCACCGCTGTCTCGCTTATCGGCGGGTTCCAGGCCATGCCGTAGTAAGTGGTGTCGTAGTTGGAAGACGGAGCGCTGCCCTTCTTGTAAAAATACCGGTATATTCCGGAACTGTCGAACGGCGGAATGAAGCTTATGGAGAAGCTGTTGGTCTTGGTCCAGGGGCTGGGGCTGGCACCGTTGGCAGTGATCCCCCCGGGCGCTTCCGGCGCTTTGCTGTCCAGCCGGAACATGTACCGCCCCGACCAGTCAGACCAGTTCTCGGCCAGATCCATGGCCTTGCCCCGCCAATAATGGTGGCCATCTCCCAGCACTGTTTTCAACGTACAACCAGGTGCAGGCGCAATGGTATCAGCCTCGACCACGGCAAACCCAGTGTCGCTGGCCACCTGGAAGCGGTAGCGGTAGCCGCCCGCCGTGGAGTACAGGAAATACGGGGACGGCGTGTTGATCAAAGCTTGGTCGGCCGGCGTCTGTAGGGTCGGCACCCAGGGCGGCTGAGTATCCATGATCAGCCGCCGCGCCTCGCTGTAGGAGCCCCAGGAGCCCGCCCCGGCCCGGACCCGCCAGTAGTAGCGGCCGTCGCCGTCGAAGCTGTCGGCCGCGCAGTCCGACGCCGTCACCACACTGTCGTTGGTGATGGCCATGAACGTATCCTTGGCCGCGACGGCGTAATTAAAGTTCGAAGTGTTGGCGTAACCCTTCAGCACCGGATTATATGGGTCGGCGACGCTGACGATGGAAACGGTGCTGCTGTTGTCCGCCAGGTAGGCGTCGTGGCCGACCAAATCGATGTCGGAGAAGTCGGAGGAGCCGATGTAGGTCCCGAACACCACCGGATTGGACGGGTTGGCCACGCTGATCACCCGCATCCCCCCATCGCCCGCCACGTAGGCGTACTGCCCGGACACCTTGACCCTGCGGCACGAGCCGCTGGGGTCGACACTGCCCTGGTTGACCGGGGCCGCGGGGTTGGAAATGTCCACCACCTGCAGGCCGTAGGAATTGGACGCCACGTAGGCGTGGACACTGTCCACGTCCAGAACGACTCCGTTGGCCTCGGGCACCGTTCCTGTGATCACCGGGTTCAGTGGGTTGCTGATGTCCACCACCTTCAGATAGCCGCCGGACAGCATGTAGGCGTGGCTGCCCCGCACCTTGACGTCATGCACGCTGGAAGGACTGTCGCAGCTGGCCACGGCCATCGGCAGGGCCGGGTTCGCGATGTTCATCACCCGCAGGCCGTAGCTGCTGCTGGCCACGAACAGGAAAGTATCCTTGACCGCCACGGAGTAGTGGCTGATGGCGAAATTGGACACCGGTGCCAGGTTGTAGGGATCGGAGATGTCGTAGATATAGACGGTGGAGTTGTTGTAGTTGGCGTAAAGATATTTGCCTTCGACAAGCAGCCGCTGCACGTAACCAAGGCCGGCCCGCGAGGCCTGGGTGACCGCCGAAGAGTCGGACGCGTTGAAGGTGTAGATGCCGTTGTAATAGTCCGCAGCGTAGAGCCAGCGGGTGCCCCTGGCCACCTGCAACTGGTACTGGGTGGCGCCAGCCACGTCGCTCCAGTCGAAGTTGGGAAAGCTGTCGTTGGTGACGGTGTCGGCCGGGGGGAAAATGAGCGTGGGAATGCCCACCGTGGTGGTGGCCACGCTGAACTGCCGCACCTCGGACCACTCGCTGGAATCGGTGGCGCTGTAGGCCTTCACCCGCCAGTAGTACCAGTTGTCGGGCAAGGCTGATGAAGTTATAAATGTGTCGGTAGTGGTCTGGTTGTAGGTCAGCGAAGAGAAGTTGGTGAACGGGGATATTTGCAGGCGGTATGATGTGGCAGTATCGACACTATTCCAAAGGAAACTGGGCGTAGAAATATTAAAGGTAAAATTATTAGATGGAGAAATTAATGAAGGCTTATAAACGCCCAATCCGTTATAACCCCTTAAAATCATAAAACGTTGAGTGGGTATACTTGTACTGGAAACAAGATGGATATATCCCCCATCAACCACTACCCTTTTTGAATAACTACTAGTGACACCATAATAGCCTACTTCAGTTGGTGTTGATATTGATGTTATATCCAGTACCCGCAAACTGTATTCATTATTTGCCAAGTACACTAGATTTTTATTTACATAAATACCATGTATGGATGACCCAGCTGTAATATAACTACCGGCTAAAGTTGGTGCACTGGGCGTTGAAACATCAATTATCCGCAATGTATCTCCATCAGAAATATAGGCATAAGATCCAGAAACGAACACCGTTTCTGTACGCCCCGGGAATGATGTCAGGTAATTCCCAATTTCATATGGATTGGCGCCGTCAGCAACGCTAATAATTCTCAATCCGTAATTCATATCAGCAACATAAGCAAGTGTATCAACGATAAACACATCATTTGGTTGTACTGTTGTGCTGGGCGCCCCCACCTCAATTGGGTTTAATGTGTCCGAAATATCGATTATTCTTAATCCACCTGTTTGGCATACAACATATGCGTACCCATTATATATTTTCACTTTTAAAGCGGTACCCGGTGTATTGATATTACTCACTTTCACTGGATTGGTAGGATTTGATATATTTAATATGGTTAAACCAGAATCGTATGCGGCCACATAAGCGTAATTACCTTCAATTGCAATTCCATAAATTTTAATGCCTATTGGATTCCAAGATCCTACTTCAACTGGATTACTTTTATCAATTATGTTAATAACGCGTAAGCCTGAATCGTTATTTGCAATATATGCATAATTATTAGTAATTGCACAATCGTAACATTCATAACTCGGTAGGCTATAGTTGCCAACAGTATAAATATTCAAAGAATCTGCCATCCCCACACCAGCCATCGCGGCCAGCGCCAGCGTCATCAATAATATCTTCTTCATTTCCCGCCCTCCTTGCCGGAAGTGACATATATGTATGCGTACTTGTAGGGATTGGTCACGGTTATCGGACTGTTCAAAGTATCCCGGGCATATATGTTATTCACATACATATAGGTTGTGCCAACCGCCACCCCAGCGGCCTGGATCTTGAATATCCTGCCGGTTCCGCTCACCCCGGCCGGGCTCCCTCCGGCCACCCCCAGGCTGACAATCATATAATAATTGGAGCCGTAATCGCTGAAGAACGGGCCCATGGGCGAGCCTCCGTTGCTGGCCCAGTGATACCCGGTGTCGGCGCAGGCGCTGAGGGTATCCACTATCCAGTAATTGCTCATATAGATCACCAGCTCGATCGCCGAGACCGGCGTGGCCATGTCCTCCATCTCGCACCACACCTCGGCGGTGTCTCCCACGACAATGGTCTGGACTGGCGGATACATCAGCACGGTGTTGGCATACTGGTTGATGATGAAACTGCGCACCGGGGTAGGAATGCCCATATAGCCCCCTTTGTCCCGGGCTACAGCCTGGATGGTGTGCGCTCCCTCAGTAAGGTTGGAAATGGTGAAGATGGTGTCGGGATCCCACGGCGTGTTCCAGTCCGAAGCCCCGTCCAGCTTGTAGGAATATTCGTAATCGGGACCGGACCCGTGCAGATGAATGGTGGCCGTACCGGATGCTATAGATGCTCCCTCGACCGGCGAAATTATCTCCACCCCGGGTCCGGTGAAATCGGGATTTTCGGGGTCAAGCGGGTTGCTGTGAGTGGGCGCCGCCGGCATGCTGCATCCGGACAGGGCCAGATAGAGCATGGCACAGGCAGATATAATAATGCTTCCAAATGTTCTAAATCTTCTGTCATTCCTTTCGTCATCCTGAGTATGGCTTCCCGCCCGGCAAGCCGAAGGATCTGATTCTTCGCCGGTGCGGCCAGTTGTCTGTCTCAGAATGACGTCGTGGTTAAATATCTTTTTAATCATCTTCACCTCACCAGCTGTAAGTTAGGGTGGCCGTGGTCTTCAAGGCGCCGGTCTGGTCCGGCACCGGAGCGACCTGTACCTTGGGCTTGCCGGGGAAAAATACGATGGCATCCAGGAAGGTCAGGCTCCAAACCGAAGCAGCGATGGTTATGGCGGTCTTAAGGTCCTTGTCCCTGGCATCTAGTTCGTTGTAAGCTATGCTGCTTTCTGTATATTTTGCCTCGGCATCCACTGCATTGCTGGCGGCCAGATAATCATTCCACTTGTCATCATAAGATTTCTGGGCATCCACCTTTTTGAAAATGCTTACCATTGTAACTGACAGACTGCCAATTCCAGTCAGAAGGTAGAATGCCCCCATTACCGGGCGGTTGGAATATCTCTGGCCGCTCCCCGGAAGGAACAGCGACGAAATGGCGGCCCTGGTCCGGGACTTGCGCTTGAGGTTCAGATTCAGGCTGTAATTCTGGTCGCGATCGATGGTCAGCAGTCCGGCGTTTTGGTTATAGCCTTTGGCCTTGATCTTGAAATTGTAGGTGCCGAAAGGAAGCTTGGTCATGCAGGGTATGGTGCCCAGTTTGACGGTGTCGTTCATCACCACCTGGGCGCCCTTTGGCGTGCCGTCCACCCGCACCGAATACTCCTTGGTGGTCAGGCGGATCTTGATGTCGTAATCCTTGACCTCCTTGAGTTCCACCGTCCCGTCGTAGTCCTCATAGCCCGGTTTCTTGATGATCAGGCGGTGCGACCCCAGCCCCTCGTTCTCTATCTTGAAATCGGTCCTTCCCACTTTCCTCAGATCCCAATAGATCTCGGCATCGCCGGGAATGGAGGAGACGAACAGGCTGGCCGAGGGCACCATCTTCCAGACCACTTTTTTCATGCCCCACTGCTGGAGATCCTCGATGGTCCCGGTGAAATCCTGGGAGACCTCGGTCTCGATGACCCCCTTCTCCACGTCTATCACCCGGGCCTGGACGGTGTAGGTATTGCCGATCTTGGAGATGGTCCCGCCCATCATCTTGGACACCGCCATCAGCTGCCCCACCTGGACCAGGCAGGAGGCGTCGCTGCAGGCTCCGGTCAGCTGGAATTTCTGCTCCCGGAGGATCTTGTCCATCTGCTCCCGCTCCAGCACGTTGAAATGGCGGGTGTTCACCAGCTCGGCCCGCAAACGGTCCGAAAGGATCACCGCCTCGGCCTGGCTGATGTTGCGGGGCTCGAACTGCAGCACCGCCACCGCGGTCTTCTCCTGGCCCCGGGACAGGGCCGGCAGCAACAGCAGCAGAACCGGGATCAGGATTCTATATTTCGTCATGCTTCACCTCTTGGCTTTTTTGATTTTTATCTTTTTCTGGTAAATCACCCTGTCCAGCACCTTGCCCAGTTCGGCCACCCCCTTTTTCTGGTCGAAGCCGTTCCCGATGAAGCGGACGGTCCCGGAGCCGTCTATCACCACCAGGGTGGGAAAGCTCTTGACGTTGTATTTGTCGGCCACGGTGTTGAACTGGTCCAGCAGGACGGTGCAACGGTAGCGGGCGGCGTCGAAATACTTGAGCACGGTGTCCTTTTTCTCCCCTACGTCCACCAGCAGCATTATCAGCGAATCGGACGGATATCTTTTCACCAGGCTGTCCAGCAGGGGCAGCTCCTTCTGGCAGGGCTTGCACCAGGTGGTGTAAAAGTCCAGCAGCACCGCTTTATGGCCCTTGGGGGCTACCTGCTCGGACAGAAAGAACCGGGAGCCGTCCAGGGCCGGCAGAAAGAAGGTGGGGGCCGCCCCTCCCACTTTTATGGTGTCCTGGGCCTGCAGCCCGGAGGCTGAGGCAGTCGTCAAAAGCATGAACAAGAAAACTCTTAACTGTTTCATATTCCTCTCGTTAAAAAGTATCACATTGAATGATATCAGAATAAAATCGGCCTTGTCAATCAAAATAAACATATATTTTCATCGGGGGTTTTACATTTGAAAGTCATAAAATAAAAGCCTTTCGAAGATTTACGAAAGGCTTTTATTCGGTGATATTGCCGGCTGGGACACCGGATTCAGGCGGTCTCCAGTGCGTCTATTTTAATCCGGTGTTCGTATTCCGGCGTGACGGCAAAAAGGCTGCGGTAGAGCGCCAGGGCCTTCTCCCGGTGTTCTTCGGAACGGTTCGCGTGGAACAGGGCGTATTCGATCTCTGCCTTGAAACGCGGCTCGGCATACTCGGAGGACAGGGCCAGAAGCTTTTCGATCAAGGACTCCCGGTCATCCCGGTAATTCAACTTCAGTTTCAATATGCTGCCGCTTACGGTGATCTCCCGGTTGGAGACCCGACCGGCGATCTCCAGGGCCTCCCCGGCGGTCGCTGCGGCCAGCTCCGCTCTGCCGGTATCGCAGTAATTCAGGGCCTGCTGGTAGAGATACGAGCACAGGTAATGCAATAGGTTTATCTCCCGCCCCAGGGCCGTGGCCTGATCCAGATACTTTTCAGAGCTCCCCAGATTGCCGGACAATCTCTCCAGCTTGCCCAGCATGTAGTAGCCAAAACTGGTTATCGGTTTGTCGCCGTAAAGATTGGATATCCGGAGCTGTTCCAGATAACACTCCCTGGCCCGTTCCAGCTGTCCCTGGTTGTAATACAGGTCCCCCATGTTGACCATGGTGTAGGCCACCATGCGTTCGTCGCCCATTTCATTGGCCAGGGACTGCTGTTCCCGGTATCCCTCCAGGGCTTCCCGGTAGCGCCCGGTCTTGGCCTGAATGATGGCGATGTTGCCCACGGTCATGCAGGTCCCCTGTTTATTTCCCGCCTTGCGGCTGCATATCAGGGAACGCTGGTAATATTCCATGGCCCCGGCGTAATCCTCGCGGTCCAGATAAACGTTGCCGATGTTTCCCAGGGCCCAGGACATCCGCAAAGTGTCGTTGATACTCTCAAGGGTCTCCATCTGGCGACGGTAATAATCCATTGCTTCATCATAGCGGCCCTGGTCGTAGTAGATGACCCCTATCAGCCCCAAGGCATGCCCCACATCCTCCAGTTTCCCCTCCTTTTCGGACATCGCCAGGTACTCTTTATAATAACCCATGGCCTTGTCGTAATTGCACTGCTTGTAGAAGATATTGCCCAGATAGCTGTGCGACAGCGCCATCTCCTTGAGATCCCCCAGAGAACGGAAGGTTTCCGACGCCTGGTCGGCCAGCCGGAAAGCCTGGTCATAATCCCCCTTCAGGATCAATATAGCGCTGAGCAGACTCCGGCATTTGGCGCCCAGCCAGGCATTCGGCATGGAATCGGCAAATTCCAGGCTGCTGCGGATAATGGCCTCGGCCTCGTTCCACTTGCCGATCAACTGCAGCAACGAGGCCTTTTCCCTCTGTATGTAATAGGGATGATAAGCTTTCCGGCCGCCGGCTTCGGACGTCAGCCAAAAATCTTTTCTATGATATTTTACTGGGTTTGAGTGCATGTCTCAACATAACATTTATGCCGGGTTCTTTTCAAGTTAAAATATCCTAGACATTGAAAATAGAAATTACAGCCCTGTTTCAGCAACTTCCGATACGAAGGCGGCGGGCCGGTGTTGATCTGATGTCCGGGGACACAGGTTATCCTATCCGGTCAACCCTGCTATCAGACGGTACAATTCCAGCCTGTCCGGATCCAGATCGCTTCGGCCGTAGGCATCCAGAAAGATATCCCGATAGGAATTGGTTCTCAGATTATAGTTCAATGTCCAAATTCCCCAGAAAATATCATGATGCCTGTCGCCGATACCGCCGTACCCCAGATCCACAAAGCCACTCAAACGATAATTCTCCATTATGATGTTGGGCAGGCAGTAGTCACCGTGAAGCACCGTATCATCCAGGGCAATATGTTTCATCTCCGACATTTTTTTAAAGGCGCGCAGTTTCCCTTCGGCCAATATGGCAGTATCTCCCGGGCCGGATGCCATTTTATCGTCTATCTCCTTCAGCATCTCGGCCGTCCTGTTATTGCAAGGGCATCCTTCGCCTGACAAGGAATGCAATTCCCTGAGGCTCTCGCCGAACACGGCCGCCAGCTTTCGGGGTTCCTCCAGATGCCCGCCCGAAATGCCGTCCTCGCCGGGCAAGGCTTCGGTCAGCAGGTAATCATTATTACTTTCGGCTTCATAGACGATCGGGTGGGGAGCAAGTCCATGCCGGTTCAAAAAACAAGTCATTTGGTACTCGCGAAGTAATGCGCCCTTCCGGTGCATTTTAAGATAAAAGCGATCCTTCCCCTCAATAAAAAATGTCTGGGCGGTTTCGGAACAACTGCTGTTATATACCCGGGCCTCGCCGACAAGCACGGCGATACTGGACGGAATTTTGGATATATCTATTGTAGAAACGGTTCTCTGCATTAAAGCTCTTTAAGAAATACGATATCTAAAGCTTTTTAACTCTTGCTTCTATGATCTTCCTGATCTTTTCAAATGAAGGCGGCGGGCCGGTATTGACCTGCTTGCCATCTATGAAAAGTCCGTCTGATATGCCCCATTTTAGGAAGTTCTGACGATCGAAGGTATCCACCGTTTCAAAAACGACCTTGCCGCCGAATTCGGAGGCCGCCCGTCTGGCCCTCTCGTGGGTCAGATTCTGGGCCGGGCACCAGCCGTTGATGAACGAAGTGACCGTTACCACCCCCGGTTTCTTTCGCGGTCTGGCCTTCTGCTTGATCCATTTGGGCGCCGTTGCGTCATCGCTGAATGGCTTCCAGACCAGCTGACTGATGCCGTCCCGGTCGGCCTTTTTGTAGCCATGCTTCTTGTACCAGGCAGCCTTCATCCAAAAAGGCAGAATCAGGCCCCAGGCGGCCAGCCCCTTGGCGCCCAATGCACGGACATCCTCCTCAGCGGCCTTCAGCAAGGCCTGCCCCATCCCGGCCTTCTGGAAATTACCCCGTCCCTGCTTGTATCCGTGCACCCAGATGCAATTGACAAAGTACAAATCCTTGCCCTCGGCGGTCGAATATTCGATGGGCATATATTGGATCATGCCGCCGGCCACGCCGTTGTCGTCCACCGCCAGCTTGACCCGCAGGCCCTGGTCCTTCATCTTGCCGTACCAGATCTCTTTGTGATTTCCGGCCTCCTTGATCTGGTCGGACCAGTCCTCCAGGCACAGGAAATACGACGGCAGATCGGAACTTTCCAGATCTTTTATTTTCATGACAACCTCTTAAAACAATGTTGGTTGTTCTTTTTTACAGGGAGTGAAGAATTCCATGCCGGGCCGGATGGCATTTTTGTCGCAGGCTTCAAGAAATACTTTTTCCAACCGGGCATGGTCCGGCGAGGGGCACTGATATCGCATTCCGTAATTCTTCTCGTATTTCGTCTTCAATCCGGGGAAATGTTCATCCAGCTTCTGATAATAGTATTCCCTTTGTCCGGTCCTTATCGACATGCCGAAGACTGGAATGATATATTTGGCCCCGCTGTCCTTGGCCCGGCGGACGATATCTTTGACGTTCTCCTCGGTGTCGGTGATGAACGGTAATAATGGCATCATGGTGATGCCGGTATAGACGCCAGCCCGGCTTAGGGTCTCGATGGTCTTTAGCCTTTTTGACGGCGGCGGCGCTCCGGGCTCGATGATCCCGGCCAGCTTATCATCGGTGGTGATGACGGTGAAGGTCACCGCGGCATAGGTCTTCGATATTTCCCGCAAAATATCGACATCCCGCAGCACCAGGTCGCTCTTGGTGATGATATGCACCGGGAAGCCGTGTTTGACCATCAACTCCAACGATTTCTTGGTCAGTTGAAATTGTTTCTCGGCCGGCTGGTAGGGATCATTCATGGAGCCGGTGCCGATGGTGCCCTTGACCCTCTTGGAAGGCAGTTCTTTTTTGAGCAGGTCAATGGCGTTAATTTTGACCAGGATGTCGGAGAAATTCTCTATCCGGTAGCAGGAACTGCGGGAATCGCAGTAGATGCAGCCGTGGGAACAGCCACGGTAGAGGTTCATGTTGTATTTAAGGCCGAACCAGCCGTCGGGTCCGGGAACGTGCGACAGCATGGTCTTGGCTTTTATTTCTTTGATCATATTCAATTCCTTTGCCACCAAGACACCAAGGCACAAAGTATTTAACTGTTTCTAGGTGTATTAATATAAGATTGTCATCCTGATGTCAGGGCGTATGCAATTCTCAGAGCCTGCACTGAGACAACTGTTATATTACCGATGAAGTGGTGACCGTTGTTAGTTAATAGTTTATATACTGGCAAGAATAAAGTCAAGAAAAAACCGCCCCTCCGTCCTCTCCTTGCTCTAAGGAGGGGATCAAGGGGGTGGTCGAAAAAGCCCGGATTGCTGCGGGCTGACCCCTCCCCTGCCCACTTCGGCAGGCAAGCTGTAGGAATTTCTCAGTGCAGGCCCTCCCCCAGAGGGGGAGAGGTTTTGTCATTCCAGCACTTCATTGCATTCAGCATAAACTCCGGCTGGAATCCATAAGAATTAAAAGACCCCCCAGAGGGAGAGTGGTTTTGTCATTCCTGTGAAGACAGGAATCCAGGCTTTTAAAAAGGACCTCACCCCCTCCCTCTCCAAATAAATTTGGCGAGGGAGCAATTATTATTTACAACTGCCGCCGCCCTTCTTTTGGTAATACTGCTGGTGGTATTCCTCGGCCCGGTAGAATTCGCCGGCCTTGGTGATCTCGGTGACTATCGGCTTGGAATATTTGTGCGACTTGTCCAGCTTCTCCCTGGAGGCCTGGGCCGCCTTCTGCTGTTCCGGAGTGGTGTAGAAAATGGCCGAGCGATACTGCGAGCCCACATCCGGGCCCTGGCGGTCGGGGGTGGTGGGGTTGTGATTCTCCCAAAAGACCTTTAACAGGTCATCATAGCTGATGACCGCCGGGTCGTAGGTTATACGGATGGACTCGGCGTGGCCGGTGGTGTCGGTGCAGACCTGCTGGTAGCTGGGATCCTTGGTGTGGCCGCCGGTGTAGCCCACCTCGGTGGTGACAACGCCTTTCAATTTCTGAAAGTCGGCCTCCACTCCCCAGAAACATCCGGCCGCGAATATGGCGGTTTCCATTTTTATTTCCTTTGTTTGTTTTCTTTTTATTACTTCTTTGCTTGTCGTTTGAGAATTAAGTGTCAAAGAAAAGCCCAGCAGAAAAGCCAACAGGCTGAGGTAGATCTTTTTATTCATAAGGAAACCCTCCTTAAGCCAATATAAGGCCTAATAGAGGGTTTGTCAAGGGCTGTGTGTTTTAGCCTTTTTTAATATTTACAAGACGACAAGCGTGGATTGCTTCACTTGTGAGATAGCAGAAATCCTCGCAATGACCTCAAAACGATCCTTAACCAAATCCGTATAATCTGCGAAAATCAGCGTCCTATTAAGGCCCTAATCACTGCGGCATGGCCGGTTTGTTGCCGTCCCTCATAGCCCTGTAATGAGGCGACATGATCTCCACCCCGGCCTGGTTGAACTTGTCCTGGATGTTCTGGTGCAAACGGGAATAGGTCACCGCCATGGCCTGGGCCTCGGCGGTGTAGGCGTTCAGCTGGTAGGTGACGAAGAAATCGTCCAGGCTGACCTGCAGGACAAACGGTTCCTTATCCTTCAGTATCCCCTCGGTATCCTTGGCCGCCGCGATCAGCAGTTGGTGCACCTTCTGCCAGGGGACGTTGTATCCTATGGTGACGGTGGTGTTGAGTATCAGCCCCAGATCCCGGCTGGAGGTGGAGTAATTCACCGTGTAGTTGGACATGACGGTGGAGTTGGGAACGGTGATATCCTCGTTCTTGATGGTCCGGATCCGGGTGACCAGAAAGGTCTTGTCGATCACGTCGCCGGTGACCTCGCCCAGCTTGATCCGGTCCCCTATCTTGAAGGGCCGCATGTAGGTTATCACCAGCCCGGCGATCACGTTGGCGATGGCCGAGGACGAGCCCAGCGAGAATAATACTCCCAGAAATAGAGACACCCCCTTGAATATCGGCGAGTTCGATCCCGGCAGATAGGGAAAGATGACGATGAAAAAGAAGGCATACAGCAAAAAGCGGACGATGTCAAAGGTCGGTTTGGCCCAGTCCGGATAGAAGCCCTTTATCACCAGGGTGCCCCGGGCTATCTGCATGGACAGAAACTTAAGCAGTTTGACGGTATAGCGGGCCACCAGGACCAGAACGATCACCGTGAAAAGTTTGGGCAGGTAATTCCAGATGCCCAGCATTATGCTCCCCGCCGGATTGGCCACCCATTTCCACAGGACGGCGGCCCATGACCTGGTCTCCGGGAAAATTCCGAACAGCAGGGGCAGGGCCAGATAGAAGGCAAAGAACAGCGTCAGCAACCGCAACAGGTTATTGGCAAACAGCACAATTCTCAGATTTTGGGCGGGCGTCAGCAGGCGGACCTTTTTTATGGAAAATCCCTTGAAATAACGATCCTTATTATGCAGCAGGAAATCACGCGACCGGTTGAATATCCGGTTGACCAGGTAGAAGACAATGGCCACGCCGATCATGATGGCCAACACCAGAGCGATACGGGTCAGCCAGCTCAAAATGCTGTTGGTCTTCTGCTGGGCCGTCACCGCCTTTCTAATTCCAGCGGCATATTCCCCGGCCAGTTCTTCCCGACTGCGGGAATACCACAGGGCATCCAGGTCGGTGACCGCCATCACTACCAGCTCGCCATAGGATATATCGCTGCTGTTTTCGGACGGAACCACCAGCAGGGAATCGGGATCGAAATTTTCACCAGCGGCCAGTTTTTGAATCCTTTCGGCCACGGCCGCAGCCCTCTCGGCCGGCTGGAAAGAACCGATCCGGGTATTGATGCTGAAAAGGGTGTCGCCGAAAGGCGCCACCGGGAACCCCGGGCTGCTTTTTTTGAGCTCTTCTATGCGCTGCAGGCGCTGCAGATTCTTTAGGGAATCGGCTACCGCTATGCTGTTAAGCTTATCTTCAAGCTCCTTCTGCTTCCGGATATCAAGATTGATCTTCTGCATCTCCCGGCGAAGCTCGGCCTGAACCAGGGAATCCAACTGTTTCTGCTGGCTGTGTTCCACCAATAGTGATTCGGCCTGTTGCAGGGACTGGTTCTTGAAAGAATCACCCACTTGGAGCAGGGTATCGTTTTTGGGGGTCATGCCCTGGGCCAGCAAAGAGCCAGCAAAGATAACCAGCATGACCCAAACACAGGAGAACCTTTTCATACTGCCTCCAAAGATTAAAATAGAACCCGATCATTCGATCGGGTTCTTCATCTCACTTCATCTTGTTTGGTATGGCTTCTTCCCAGGTCTTTCTGGCCTCGGCCACCGGCAGGTCTATCAGATCTTTTATCACCAGCCGGTCTCCGCCCACAGTCCCCAATTTCAAAATGTCTATGCTATACTTCTTTGCCAGGCTTACCAATTTCTCAACATCCTCTGCCTTGCTTGACAACACGACACGGCTCTGATTCTCGGCGAACAGCTTGAAATCGCCTCTTCCCGGCAGGCCGGAAAGATCGGCCGTCAATCCCGTCCCCCCTCGCCCATCGGGAGAGGGGTTGGAGGAGAGGTCAGCAAAGCAACATTCGGCCAAGGCCACGGCCAACCCGCCCTCGGAGCAGTCGTGGGCCGAACACACCAAACCGGCCTTTATGGCCTCCCCTATGAAATTATGAAGTTTCTTTTCGGCCTGCAGGTCTATGGCCGGGGCATCGCCATTCACCTGGCCGTGGACCTCTTTTAGATACTCCGAGCCCCCGATGTCGGGCTGGGATTGTATATCTCCGGCCAGAAATACGATGTCTCCGGCTTCCTTGAACCACTGGGTGGTGATGTGGGAAACATCTTCGATCAGCCCCACCATGCCTATCAAGGGCGTGGGATAGACGCTGTGGGTCAAACTTTCATTGTACAGGCTGACGTTGCCGGAGATCACCGGCACCTCCAGCACCTTGCAGGCCTCGGCCAGCCCCTCCACCGCCTGCTTCATCTGGTAGAAAACCTCCGGCTTGTAGGGATTGCCGAAATTCAGGCAGTCGGTCAGGCCCAGCGGCTTGGCCCCGGAGCAAGCCAGATTGCGGGCGGCCTCGGCCACCGCTATGGCCCCGCCATTGAACGGGTTAAGATAGCAGTAGCGCCCGTTGCAGTCGGTGGTGATGCCGATGGCCTTGTTGGTGCCGCGGATACGCAAGACTGCGGCATCGGAGCCCGGCAGAACGGCAGTGTTGGTCCGCACCTGATGGTCATACTGCTGATATACCCAGCGTTTGCTGGCAATGGTAGGCGCCGATAGTACACTATTTAGCGACTTATTGTGATCTTTTGGTTCTTTTATGTCGTTTTGAATGAATTGCTTTAATTTGTCAAGATAACCCGGCTTCCTGCTTTCTCTTTCGTAGACCGGAGCTTCATCGACCAGGGCCTTTACCGGGATATCGGCAAAGACCTTCTCACCCCATTTTATCCGGACATGCCCGTCATTGGTGACCACCCCTATTGAGGAGCAATGAAGTTCCCATTTATCAAATATCGCCTTGATCTGGTCATAGTTTTCTTTTGGTGCCACCACCACCATTCTCTCTTGGGATTCCGACAGCATGATCTCATAAGGGGTCATGCCCGTCTCCCGAAGCGGTACTTTGGCCATATCCATCTCCAGGCCGGTCCCGGCCCGGGAGGCCATTTCGATGGACGAGCTGGTCAGCCCGGCCGCCCCCATGTCCTGAATGCCGACCGCCAGGCCGGACTCGATCAGCTCCAGGGTGGCCTCCAGCAGCAGTTTTTTGGTAAAGGGGTCTCCTATCTGGACAGAAGGGCGCTTGGCCGAAGATGCCTCGGACAGCTCCTCCGAGGCAAAGGTGGCCCCGTGGATGCCGTCCCGGCCGGTGGTGGCCCCGACAGCGATCACCAGATTGCCCGGCCCGGAGGCGAAGCCCCGCATGATCTTCTTGTTCTCCACCAGCCCCAGGCACATCACGTTGACCAGCGGATTAGTGGTATAGGACTCATCGAACACCACCGATCCGCCTACGGTGGGAATGCCCACGCAATTGCCGTAATCGGCGATGCCGGAAACCACCCCGGAGAACAAGTGCCGGACATGTGCATCATCCAGCGATCCAAAGTACAGCGGGTCCATCAAAGCGATGGGCCTGGCTCCCATGGTGAAGATGTCACGCAAAATGCCGCCGATGCCGGTGGCCGCCCCCTGGTAGGGTTCGATGGCCGAGGGATGATTGTGGCTCTCCACCTTCATGGCGATCCCCAACCCGTCCCCGATGTCCACTATCCCGGCGTTCTCCCCCGGCCCCTGCAGTACCTGGGGTGCCCGGGTGGGAAACAGTTTTAAAAGTGGCTTGGAATTTTTGTAGGAGCAGTGCTCAGACCACAGCACCGAAAAGATCCCCAGTTCGGTATAGCTGGGCATCCGCCCCATTATCCGCTGGATGCTGTCGAATTCCTCCTGGTTGAGCCCGAAGCTCCGGGCCAGTTTTATATCTACGGCAGGTTCCTGATGTTTGGTCATGTTATTTTTTCATGTTTGAAGGTTGCGGTTTTGGTGAGCCTCCGTTGGCAGCGGTTTTCTTAGAATGAGTCTTTTGTCCGTTCCGGGGTTTGACCCGGGGTTTACGCCGGGAAATCTTGAAAGTTTTACGCAACAGGGATATCTTGATGTCCGGTTTCTTGTCCTGGACATGATTGACAAAGTAATCCACCACCTCGGGGTCGAACTGGGTTCCGGAATGGATCAGTAGTTCGACCTCGGCCTGCTTCTGGGGCAAGCCTTTGCGGTATGGACGGTCGGCCGTCATGGCGTCGTAGGCGTCGGCCACCGCTATGATCCTGGCCAACCGGCTGATATCGTGGCCGGTCTTCTTGTTGGGATATCCGCTGCCGTCGAATTTCTCGTGGTGGTCCCGGATGACGTCGGCCACCGCGCACAGTTTGGTGAAGCCGGAGATGATATGGTAGCCCCGCTCGGCATGGTGATGTATCTCGGTCAGCTCCTCGGTGCTCAGGCTCTCCTCCTTGTCCAGGGTGGCCTCGTCCACCCCCAGCTTGCCGAAATCGTGCAGCAGGGCCGCCACCTCCAGGGTCAGCAGGTCCTCCTGGGGCAGGCCCATCCGCATCCCGATGGCCAAAGAGTAAAAGGTCACCCGGAGGATGTGCCCGTCATGGTATGGCACCAGCCGGTCCACCACCCTGGCCAGCTTGCGAAGCTGGCGGATCATCTTATTGGGGTCGCCGGCCAGGATCCGGTCCAGCCTGGTCAGCAGGTCGGTGATGGCGTTGACGTCCGGCTGCTTGTACAGCTTGTTCAGCATGTCAGTTTGCTCCCAGGAAGTTCTTGATGGAGTCGAACACCAGGGCGCCGTCGGACGACCCCAGCAGCTGCTCCATGGCCCGTTCCGGGTGGGGCATCATGCCCAGGACGTTGCCCTTTTTATTGGTGATGCCGGCGATGTTGTTCAGCGAGCCGTTGGGATTGGACTTTTCATCGGCCTGTCCCGACCCGTCGCTGTAACGGAACACCACCCGGCCGTTGTCCTCCAGTTCCTTGATGGTCCTGTCATCGGCATAATAGTTGCCCTCCTTGTGGGCGATGGGGACTCTCAGCAATTGCCCCGCCGTCAGCCGGTTGGTGAATGGCAGCCTGTTGTTCTCCACCTTCAGGTGAACAGTTTGGCAGATGAATTGCAAATTACGGTTGACCAGCATGGCCCCCGGCAGCAGGCCGCTCTCCAGCAGGATCTGGAAGCCGTTGCAGATGCCTATCACCGGGCCGCCCTTATCAGCGAAATCGATCACCTGTTGCATGATGGGCGAAAAACGGGCGATGGCCCCGGTCCGAAGATAGTCGCCGTAGGAAAAGCCGCCGGGCAGGATCACGCAGTCGCAGTTGTTCAGCGAATGTTCCCGGTGCCAGATATACTCCACCTGGCATTTAAGATGGTCCTTCACCGCCCGGTAGCAATCGTAGTCGCAGTTGGAGCCGGGAAAGGTTATCACCGCAAATTTCATCTGCCCTCCCTCAGGGAATAGCTGTACTGCTCGATCACCGGGTTGGACAGGATCTGCCGGCACATCTCGTCGACCTTTTTCTCCACCGCCTGTCGGTCGTCGCTGTCGAACCGCACCTGGATGAATTTGCCCATCCGGACCTCCTCGATGCCTTGGTATCCCATGGTCTCCATGGAGCGTTTGAGAGTGGTGCCCTGGGGGTCCAGCACCAGTTCCTTCAGGGTGACATGGATCTCAGCTGTCAGCAATTTTTCTTCTCCTTTTGTTCTTCAATTTTTCCATGTGGCTTGATTTATATATTCTCCGCATCATGCCGAACAGGATGTATCCGGTCAGTATGGGGAAAAGCGTCAAATTTGGGTTTTTGATGATGCCCAGAATGGCCAGCATGAACCCGCCGTAGATGAGGTAGGATTTGAAACTGCGGTCGGCCATCTTGGGAATGGGCGGATATTCGATGTCGCTGACCATCAGGAAGGAAAGCAGGATGATCACCAGCGGGATGAAGCGGATCAGCGACAGATCATAGGCCACGGCATTGCTGAACAGCAGGAAACTGGCCACCACCCCCCCGGCCGCCGGGGTGGGCAGGCCATGGAAGATCTCCTTCTCTGTCAGGCTCTTGATGTTGGCGTTGAACCGGGCCAGCCGGATGGCCCCGGCCACCACGAAGGCGAAGGCGGTCAGGCTGCCCCACAGCCCCAGGTTCTTCAGGGCCAGCGGGTAGATCAGGATCATCGGCGCCAGCACGAAGGACACCACGTCGGACAGCGAGTCCAGCTCGGCCCCGAAGCGGCTGTAATGGTGGGTCAGCCGGGCCACCATC
This sequence comes from uncultured bacterium, assembly GCA_937863685.1. GTDB lineage: Bacteria > Edwardsbacteria > AC1 > AC1 > EtOH8 > UBA2226. The sequence continues at coordinate 29,780 of CALMGM010000012.1, read as the reverse complement.
CCGTCTATGGAATCGAAGAAGCCGGCCAGGATGATCAGCCAGGCCCCCCGGTAATAGTTGCCGTTGAAGGCCTCCAGTATCGCCAGCACGCCGCAGAACAGGTTTCCGCTGGTGAAGACGCTGGGCAGGAACGACGGAGTTTTGATCTTGGGCTTCATAGTATAAAACCTATTTATTGAATATGGCGATCGGGGTGATGCCGCCCTTGACCCTGTCCCCCATCTTCACATCGACCTTGGTGCCCAGCGGCAGCAGCAGATCGATCCGGGAGCCGAACTTCATCAGGCCCATCCGCTGCCCGGTGGTCACCTCATCTCCCAGCCTGGGATAGCACACCACCCTGCGGGCCAGGATCCCGGCGATCTGCTTCATCAGTATCTTCCCGTGGGGGGTCTCGATCCCCAGATGCATCTGCTCGTTGGCCAGCGAGGCCTTCTCCTCGAAGGCCGGGAAAAATTTGCCCGAATGGTACTGCTGGTATATCACCTGGCCGGAGATCGGTATCCAATTGATGTGGACGTCCATCGGCGATAAAAAGATGCTGATCTGCAGGACCTTCTGCTGGAACAGAAAAGAATCCACCGTCTCCTTAACTATCACCACTTTGCCGTCGGCCGGGGATATCAGCTGCCCCGGAAGATAATCCCCTTTCCTGGGCGGATCGCGGAAGAAAAACATCATGAACAAAGTTACCACGGCAAAGGCCAGGGTCAGATAGCCCAGTATCTGGTTTTTGGTGATCAGCCAGATCATCAGGGCAATCATAAAGAACAGCCCGGCGATGATTATGGTGGGCATTCCCTCCGGGGCCAGTTTCATGCGCTTCCTCCGCCGATGTCGCTGATGATCACGTTGCCGCCCTTGGCCTGCATCTCGTGCAGTTTCTGTGAGGCCTCTTCGAATATCTGTTCGTAGGAAATTCCGTCGTCGGGAAAGGTCATCACCGCCAGGCTGATGGTCAGGCGATGCGAGGCAAAGGCCTGGTCGTTGATGGTGGCATCGTAATCGATGATCTTCTTGATCTTCTCGGCAAACTGCAGGGCCTGCCCCTTTTCGGTCTCCAGCAGGGCCGCGGCGAACTTGTCCTCGTCCAGCCGGCAGGAGATGTCTATCTTCCGGACATGCTCGTTGAGCAGCATCCCGATCCGGGCCAGCACCTTGTCCCCGGCCTGGGTGCCGTTGCTTTCGATGAAGGCCTTAAAATTATCCAGGTCCATCAGGGTGAATGAAAGCTTGTGGCCAAAGCGCTTGGCCCGGTTCAGTTCGGCCAGGGCCCGTTCGTCGAAATACCTCCGGTTCAGCAGGCCGGTCAGCTTGTCCTTGGTGTAGAGCTTTTCGAACAGGCCGGCGTTGTCCAGAGCCATGGAACCCAGGCTCTGGAATATCAACAGCAGATTCCGCTCCTCCTTGGAACGCCGCTGGATCCTGCCCAGGGATACCACCCCCATCACATTGTTCCTTTGCACCAGTGGAATGCACAGGATGGGATTGATCCTTTTATCCCGGGTGTTCTCCAGCTTCTGTTTTATCAGATTGCTCTCGTTTTCGAAATCCTCCTTGGCCATGATCACCCGCTTGGCGGCGGTATGGCCCACGTACCCTTCCCCCACCTTGACCACTATTTCCTGGGCTGTCTTGGCGTCCAGCCCGATGAATTCGGCCACCGTCAACTCCGCTCCTTCGTCGCCGACTTTGAAAAAGATCACCTCTTCGGCGTCGAACAACTGCTGGGCTATCCGGCTCAGCAGCATCGGCAGTTTTTCCTTCTCCAGACTGCCGCCCAGGGTCCGGGCCAGCTCCAGCAGCACCATGAACACCCGGGAGCGTTCGGAATGATCCTTCTCCATGGTGGTCAGAGAGCTTTTCATGCTGGCGATTATGTCCCGCTGGCGGCGGTCGTCCTCCTTCAATTGCTTGAGCTCGTTCTGAGCCAGGCTGCAAGCCACTGCTTTCTGGCCGGCCTTGCCGCTGGCGATTATGAACAGCACTATGAACAGGGCCGCCAGGCCTATTGCCCCATATGTCAACATATCCATAAATGTCCCCCTATCTGATTATTTCGGGCCGTTCAATCCGCTACGTCTGAAGATATGCCCGATGTTCCGGACAAAATTCTCAAGGTTGAACACATCTTCGATGGTTTTCGGGTCCAATGATCCCGCGAACTCGGCGTCGGCTGAGATCATTTCCTTGAGATTTCCACTCCCCTCCCAGACCTTCATGGCATGACGCTGAACCATGCGGTAGGCCTCTTCCCGGGACCGACCCTTCTCCACCAATGCCAGCAGCAGTTTCTGGGAAAAGATCAGGCCCCCAGATGATTCGATGTTTTGTTTCATCCTCTCTGGATAGACTCTTAAGCCTTCGATCAGCCAGATGGTCTTCTGCAGTATGTAATCCAGGGCGATGGTGCTGTCCGGGATCACTATCCGTTCGGCCGAGGAATGGGAGATGTCCCTTTCGTGCCACAGAGCCACGTTCTCCATCCCCACCAGGGCGTTGCTCCTTATCACCCGGGCCATCCCGCAGATCCGCTCTGAGATGATGGGGTTCCTCTTGTGGGGCATGGCGGAGGAGCCTTTCTGTTTTTCCGAGAACGGCTCCTCCGCCTCCCGTACCTCGGTCCGCTGCAAATGCCTGATCTCCAAAGCGATCTTATCCAAAGTTGAAGCAATGATGCCCAAAGTGCAGAGATATTCGGCATGGCGGTCCCGCTGGACGATCTGGGTGGACACCGGCTCGGGGGTCAGGCCCAGCTTCTGACAGACATACTCCTCCACCGAGGGGTCGATATGGGCAAAGGTTCCCACCGCTCCCGATATCTTTCCGCAGGAGATGGCCTCGACGGCCCGTTCCATCCTAAGGATGTCGCGCTGTATCTCCTGCCACCACATGGCCAGCTTGAGCCCGAAGGTGGTGGGTTCGGCATGGATGCCGTGGCTGCGCCCCATCATCAGGGTATCCTTGTGTTCCCAGGCTCTTTGCTTTAGAACAGCCGAAAGCTTTTTCAAATCGTCCAGCAGCAGCTGGCCGGCCTCCTTCATCAGCACCGCCCAGGCGGTGTCCAGCACGTCGGACGAGGTCATGCCCATGTGAATGAAGCGGCCCGATCCGCCCACCAGCTCGTTGACGCTGGTCAAAAAGGCGATGACGTCGTGCTGGACCTCGGCCTCGATCTGGTCTATCCGGGCGATGTCGAATCCGGCCTTGGCCTTGATGTTCTCCAGGTCATTCTGGGGAATGCGCCCCAGCCGGGCCTGGGCCTCGCAGGCCAGGATCTCGATGTCCAGCCATTTCTGGAACTTGTTCTGTTCGCTCCAGACGGCCTTCATTTTGGGCAAGGTATAGCGTTCGATCATTTTCAAAAATATCTTAGTGTTTTCTGATTCTTTTATAAAGGACGTTGCTGAACTCCGGATACTCGGTCTCCGAAAGCATTTCCCATTCTGTTTCATTGAACTCCGGGAATTTAGTGTCCCCGGGATAATCCTGTTTGAGCCATGATATGTACAGGCAATCGGCCAGCGGCAATGCCTGCCGGTAAATCTCCGCCCCTCCGATGAAGAATATCTTCTGACCGTATTCTTCGGCTTTGTTCAAAGCCTGAGCCATACTTGGGCAGACCACCACTCCGGGAATATCCATTTGGGACCTGGAGACCACGATATTACTGCGGTTGGGAAGCGGCTTCCCGATGGACTCATATGTCTTCCGTCCCATGATCACGGTATTGCCGGCGGTCAGTTTTTTGAACAGTTTCAGATCCTCCGGCAGGTGCCAGGGCATCTGGTTGTCCATTCCTATGACCCGGTCCCTGGTCATGGCCACGATGATGTATTTCTCGGGAGATCTCAAACCGCTACCTCGAATTTAATTCCCGGATACGGGTCATAGCCTTCCAGGGAAATATCGTCCGGAGAGAGTTCGAAGAACGGCTTGGCGGCAATTTTGATATGAGGCAGTTTCCGGGGTTCTCTGGCCAGCTGCTTTTTGAGGCCGTCAATGTGATTGGTGTAGATGTGGGCGTTGATGATGGTGTGGGCAAAACTGCCTGGAACAAATCCGGCCTCTCGGGCCAGCATCATGGTCAACAGCGAGTAGCAGGCCAGGTTGAACGGGATCCCCAAAGCCACGTCGCCGGAGCGCTGGGTCAAGTGGCAGTTCAGCCGGTCGCCGATCACGCTAAAGCAGAAGGTATAATGGCAGGGCGGCAGTTTGCTTTCGGCGGCGTTCCCGGGATGCCATGCTTCCACCACCATCCGTCTCAGGTTCGGAGTGGTCGGGTTCCGTTTTATCTCCTTCAGGACATCTACAATATAACGTATCTGGTCAAAGACCTTGCCTCCGGTCTCGGGATCGGCAGTGACCCAGCGGCTGCCCCATTTTTCTCCTTCTGCGGCGTGGTCGGAAATCGGGAACCTGCGCCAGAACCTGCCGTAAGCCGTTTCCAGCCGGCCTTCGCCATCAGCCCAGTCGTTCCATATTTTGGTCTTGGTCTTGAGATTTCTGATGTGAGCCTCGCCGCTTAAATACCAGAACAATTCGTGCAGCATGGCATCGAAATTAACCTTCTTGGTGGTCAGCAAGGGAAACCCCTTCTGCAGGTCAACCTGGTAGAAATAGGCAAAGCAGCTCAAGGTGTTTACGCCGGTGCGGTTCTTTTGTTCCGTTCCGTTGTCCAATACATATTTTACCAGGTCCAGATATTCCCGCATTAATCCCTTTCAAAATAAAATATGATTTCTCCCTTGTTCCGGGAGGTTTCCATATTTTTGGTCAAGAAGCAAATTTTTCCTTTAATGTTATGAATCGCAGGTAATCGTCTATCTCCACCAGGCTGGTGATGATCAGCTTCTTGTCCTCGATGCGGATCAGTTTGAGGGTTAAAAGCTTTTTGATTATCTCCTCGGTCTTGGAGGCGTCGATGCCTATCATTCCGCCCAAAGCGTTGTAATCATATGGGAAATCCACCACGATCCCTTCTGAGGTCTGGGCGCCGCGCTCCTTGGCCATGGAGACCAGCAGTGCCACCACCCGTCGCATCTCGTCGCGGATCAGCAGGAATTCCACCTGGCGGTTGGTGTCCCTCAGGCGGCGGGTCATGGTCTCCAGGACGTATTCGATCATGGGGTTGTCCTTGAGCTGGGATTTGAAGGCGTCCCTATCCACGATCAGCAGGTTGACCTCGTCCACCGCGGTGGCGGCGGCCGACCGGGGGCTGCCGTCGATGACCGCCATCTCCCCGAAAAAATCGCCCTCCTTGATGATGGCCAAAACCTTCTCGATGTTCCCGGCGCTGCGGCTGATCTTGACCTTTCCGGCCCGGATCAGATACATTTCGCTGCCATCGTCGCCCTGTTTGAATATGACTTCCCCTGGCTTAAAATTCTTTTCGTATTCCTGCCCAGCCATACGGCATTCCCCCAATATTTAAGTTGTGACAACTTTTCAGATATTTCCTTTTCAAAGCATAAATATATCATTAACTTACGGATATTTCAAGGGAAAACTAAAAGGCGCCTTATATATTATAAGGCGCCCAAAATAGAAGCTTTAGCTATCTAACGGATATGATCTTCTGCAGCATATTTTCATAATCGGTTTCGGCCTTTATGAAGTAAACCCCGGAGGCAATGTCATTATCAGCTTGGTTCCGGCCGTCCCAGGCAAAAACGTGCCTCCCTCCAGCCTTTTCCCCATTAAATACTGTTTTAACCAGCCTGCCACATACATCATAAACCCTTATTTTCACGTGCGATTTACCCGGAAGGTTCAGGGTTATGACGCTTTTGCGGGTAAACGGGTTGGGATATGACGACAGTCCCGGTTTAAGCACCCCAGAAGAGGCGTCATGCTTCCCATTGTTGCTGACCCCCAACGCCGGGTTCCGCAGGAAGCCGGTTATCAGGGAGTCCATCGGTTCGCTGAATCCAGCGCCGGCAGTAATCCACAGACTCTGCCCTGATCCGTAGGGGTTGTAAAGCGCCGCTATCGCCGAAGTAACGGTTCCCAGATGGGCCAAGGGGACCGCCCCCGGCAGCAGGTTGTTCAGCCTGCCGTTGATCGCCGTAAGCGTACCCAGGGTATCTCCGTAATCGATCGATGTTACCCCGAAAGGATTTTGGTAATCAGATATCACTTTGATCCCCGCGCCGGTATAAAAAGCGTAACCGGTAGCCCCCAACCATTGGCTTACCGGCAGCAAATTGCTTCCGCCGCTTAAAGCGTAAACCGAATTCCCGGCGGATAAGGCCAGGCCGCCGGATCCGATAAAACTGCTCACTTTTGAAGAATCGGCCGTGGTCAGGCCGTCGCCAAGGATCATGGCCGTGTAATTACTGCCAATGACCGGAGGCATCAAAGTCAGACTGTCGACCTTATCCCAGCGGGACCTGACCAGCTTCATCATCCCGGAGGACGGGCCTATGCACAGGGCATCCCCGGAGCCCAGCACCCAAAGGACTATGCCTGAGTTGTGGATCAAGGTGTCGGGGCCGTAGGTCCCGGTAACGGTAATCGAATATTTACCGGGGCTCACATCCGGAGATGCGATCAAACTGACATTGCATGAATCCGTGGGGTACAGGGCGGGCTGCTCAAAGACAACATCGATATTTCCGGCGTTGGGCAGGGGAGAAAGCTGAGAGGTCAACGCCACCTGGCCGGAAAATCCGTTACAGGAATTCAGCGCCACTTTATAATGACTGGTATCGCCTTGATTTACAATAGCCTCCGCAGGCAACACCTTGATCGTATAATCCTTGTAATGCAAGGATACGTTGGTGTAATAATAATCATAGTCATCGGCAATCGCCGTCGGTGTTTCCAGCGATGCATTGCTTACGTTCCACTCCACGCTCTCCGCCCCCAAATATTCCACCGTCCCGGAAACGCCGTCGGTTTCGTCGTCCTGACACCGCAAATAAATGTTGTTTCCCGCTGTGCTATCAAGATAAGAAGCTCCTTCGGTAATATCTAAAACGATATTATTGTCAGGGAACGGGTTATTGCCTCCGCCGAAATAGAAGCCATAAGGGTTATAATAAAACAGCTTTTGCCAGTACGGGGACGTAGCAGGGCCGCCTCCCGCCCGGAACTTTATGCTGCCTCTGTTCTGATGCTTTATCTTGACCCGCATCTTCAGCTTGGGCTGGTATCCTATCTTGTCCGATGAATAAAAAGCCGCCTGGTATGACGTACGGTAATCGGTGGCGGCCTGATAAGACATCCAATAATATCCCTTGTCTCCCCAATTGGTGCCCCAGGAGTTGACCACCCGAAAGGCCCCCAGTCCGTCATGGGTCACCAGGGAATCGTCATATCCGACGATGCAGTTGGCATGCCCTCCCCGGATGTCACCGGAAAGATCGGACACGCAGAAAGTATTGTCATAGGAGGAGATGTTATCGTAATTGGCGTAGACCAGCAGGCCGATAACCACGTTGTTGCCGTCAGCCAGGCACTGCTTGACCCCCTCTACACCCAGATCATCGTACAGGTCGAACCAGAACCATTCTTCACAGCGGTACGGTATGGCCGAATCGTAAGCCGCTTCGCTGGGCCAGCTGGTGCAGTCTCCGTCGTTGTAAGGTTTCAGCAAAATCGATGAGCTTCCCATATCGCACAGCACCTGAAAAGCATCGCCAAACGAGGAGCCATTATCCGCCCCGCCGTTGATCTGATTGTACACGAACGAGGGGCTGAACAAGTGATTTGAATCCGCCATTGACCAATTGTGCTCAGCCCATTCCTGATAACCTTTGTGATAATAGGCCGTTGCCCAGGCGGTGCAGGATCCCTGGCTGGCCTGGTTGCCTACTGATGGCATATCGGCCGAGTGATCGACCGAGGAAGGCAGGGCGTCTTTCGACCTGGCGACCTTTACTTCGTTTCCTGGGGCCGCGATCCTGGGATCCTTCCATATCAGGCCCAGGCGGTGCAGTTCATCGGCCTTGATGACCGAGCAGCAAACCGCCGGCAGGATCAGCAAAATGATGGCGATCTTTTTCATAATATCCCTCAATTGATTGAGATTATTATATCAGGAAACCCCCCAAAGTCAATATTAAACTTGACACCGGTCAGCCAGGTCTGATAAAATGACGTCACAATCTTAAAATATTCTAAAAGGCAGATAAAATGGAACAAAATCCGCAGAATCAACTCAATATCGAATTGGGAGAAAAAGAGGCCGAAGGCGTTTACTCCAACTTGGCCCTGATCGCCCACTCCCCCTCGGAGTTCATCATTGATTTCGCCCGGGTCCTGCCCGGCATCCCCAAGGCCAAGATATATTCCCGGATCGTCACCACACCCCAGCACGCCAAGATGCTGCTTAACGCCCTGGAGGACAATATCAAGAAGTTCGAGGCCCAGTTCGGGGCCATCAAGACCTTCGGCCAGGAGAACCGGGGCATCGGCTTCAAGATCGGCGATGAGAAGAACGGCGAGAAGAAATAGGCATTATTATGACCGGATAAAACAAAAAGCGAAGCCGACGGCTTCGCTTTTTTCATATTCAAAACAATGGAGCGGGTGATGGGGCTCGAACCCACGATATTCAGCTTGGGAAGCTGACGTTCTACCACTGAACTACACCCGCAGGTGATGGGATATTTTACTTAATTTATCCGGTTTTGTCAAGCTATTGAATTATCCGGTAAAACGCCATCGGGAGTGATCTTCTTCAGGCAGTTGTAATGGCCGTACCGGCAAACCCTTTTGTAACAGGGGCTGCAGGGCTCCTGATTGTAGATTATCCGATGTCCCTCCCCCCAGGGGCCGGTCCAAGCCGGATTGGTCGATCCGAAGATGGCGGTCACTTTGACCCCGCAGGCCGCCGCCAGGTGCATCACCCCGGTGTCGTTGGTGATAAAGGACGGGATCAGGCTCAGCAGAGCCGCGCTTTCCCGCAAACTCAATTCGCCGGCCAGGTTGGCAGTCCCCTGCCCTATTCCCACCGCGATATCCCGGCAGAGTTCGTCCTCCGAAGCGGAGCCGAAGATCATCACCCTCTTTCCGTCCTCCGATAATTTTCTCCCCAGTTGGATCCAATTTTCCGCCGGCCACATCTTGGCCGGGCCGTAGGCGGCCCCCGGCCCGAATCCTATCAGGTCTTCCTTTTTGGCCTTAAATCCGAACAATCTCTTTTCGGCCTTTTCCTTTTCTTCATCGGTCAGATATACTCTCGGCGACTGAGGCACAACATCCCGTCCTAGAAGAGCGGTATAGCCCTGCAGGATATGGCGGGAGCGGAAATCATTTTGCGAATATTTCAGGCTCTCGGTCAACAGCAGACCCCGAAGTTCCGAGCCGTAGCCGATCCTTTCTCTGATGCCGGCCAAAAAACATATCAATGCCGAGGAGAATGACAGCGGCAATATGTAGGCCCGGTCAAAACCCCTGGTCTTGATGCTTCGGACGATACGCCGCAGCCCCTCTTCTTTGTTGAAAGCGATGATATCGCTCACCTGGGGATTGGCTTCGAACAGCTCGGCCACCCGCTGGTGGGCCATGACCGATATTGACGCTTCGGGCTGGGCTTTTTTGCAGGCCTCGATGAAACCGGTGGAGATCACCGCATCGCCGATCCAATTGGGCACCCGGATGAGTATTTTTTGGTTGTCAGATTTCATAATTCTTAATTATTAAAAAACCGTAAAGATGCGAAAGATATTACCATGGTTACCGACCGCCCCCTCGTTCCCCCTCCCGCAAGGAGGGGGATGCCATCTCCCCTTCCCCTGCGGGGAAGAGCCTGCACTGAGAAAGGCAAATAATATCGCAAACGAAGTGGGCAGGGGTTAGGTCGGTGCCCCACTATCGTCTTCGCGGTTCGTTAAGTTATCCTATGCTTTTTATCTCCGTAAATACCTGTTCAGCAGTGATGTGTTTCATGCAGCTGAAGTGTTCCTTGGGGCATTGTTTGGAACCATGCAATGAACATGGCCGACAGACTAGTTCGGTTTCGATGACCCTGCTTTCGGATCGCCAGGGGGCAAAGCCGAATTGTTTTATCGTCGGCCCGAAGATGGCAATCACCGGCGTGCCCATCGCCTCGGCGATATGCATGGCCCCGGTGTCGTTGGTGACCAGCAGTTTTGCCTGGGACAGAACATAAGATAATTGGGCCAGATCCAACTGCCCGCATAGGTTGATGATCTCGACCCCCGCCGCCGCAGTTATTTCATCAGCAATAGACTTATCGCTTTTATCTCCGACAATAACAATATTGAAGTTTGCATTTTTAAATTTTGCAATCAGCTCAGAGTATCCCGTCCATCTCTTGGTTGGCCAGTGCGCCCCCGGCGCTATGGCAATGAACTCTCCCTGCGGCAGTTTGATCGAAGCATCGGCCGCCGGATACAGCTTGGGCTTGGCCTCTGGTTGTTTGATTCCGGCTTTCTCCACCGCCGCCAGATAGCGCTGGATCACAGTTTTAAAAGGCTTGGTTTTGCCTTGTCCCCAAACTAGCATCCGGCGGCGCCAGGTGTCCTTGGGCCAGTGGATCTTTTTCCCGGCGTTAAGGCAAAGGGCGATCATCCGGCTGCGCGGGTTGTTCTGCAGGTCTATGATCAAGTTGTATTTCTTGGCGCTCAGTTCGTGAATGAACAGCAGCAGCCCCCGCAGGCCCTGGTGCCGGCCGGTTTCGTCAAAGCCGTAAACGTTGGCCAGTTTGGGGTGGCCCTTTAAAAGCCCGGCAAACCTGGCCTTGCAGACGAGGTCTATCTGCGAGTCAGGTTCGGCTTGGGAGATGGCCTCTATGGCGGCGGTGGCCAGCACAATGTCGCCGATGGCGCCAAGGCGGATGAGCAGATACTTATTCATTTTATATTTTGCAAAACTCTTTCTATCGTTATTCCCCCTAGATCGCATTTGGCATGGGGCCTACAGCTTCGGCAGTATTCTTCCTCCGGCACCAACTGAACATGTCCCTCCCCCAGCGGCCTCCAGCGTTTCGGGCTGCTGGCCTGCGCCGGGCAAAACAACCCCACCGTTTTTGCCCCCGCCGCCGCGGCCAGGTGCAGGGTGCCGGTGCTGCTGCCAACCACCTGCCGGCAATTTGCCAAAATTGCAGCCAGCCGCCGCAATGTCAGCTCCGGCCCGGCAATGGGTATCTTGGTTGCGCCTTTGACTTGGTTGAGAATATCTTCCTCTCCCGGCCCGCCCAGGATCAGAACCTCCCGTTTGGCTTCCGCTAGTTTTTTGACCAGTTCGCGATATCGTTCCGGGGTCCAGTTGGCCGAGGAACCTCTGTTCGCAGGAAGTACAGCTATGGGATTGTGGACATTCATGGACAATAGGATATTTTGGGCATCTGACATTTCCTGTTCGCTCAAGAATATCTGGGGCAGATGGATCTCCTCCGGCAGATCCCAAAGCTGCCGGGCTACCGAGAGATTATACTCCGTTTCATGAACATCCTTATCATTTTGAGGAATATGTGCCGGTTTGAATCCGGTCAAAACATAATACGGCCGGAACCCCAGCCCGGCCTTCTGTTTGACCCCGGCAAAGAATGCCGCCCAAGCCAAAAGTTTTGAGGGCTGCAGCATCAGCACCGTATCATAGCTTCCCTGCCGCAGGAAATAGATCAGACAAAAAAAGTTCCTCCCCCAGGATGCCACTTCGTCCAGACAGGGCTGGCCGGTGAACAGTTCGGCCAGCGGCTGGGCCACCATGAAAGAGATGAACGCCTCCGGCTCGGCCTTCCGGAGGGCCTTCAGGACCGGAACGGCATTAATGGCATCTCCCAGACGGTCCTGGCGGACCACCAATATTTTAAGCCTTTTGTCAGGCATCGGGCACAATCGATGGTTCGGCTTTGGGCTCAGCACTCTTCGGAGCCGACAGTTCATGGTAGGCCAGGGTCCAGTACCCGCTGCTGAAAGTGCCAAAGATGCCGTTGACTATCAGGATCAGAAGAAGCCCGATCAGTATACCCGGGATCAGTCCGGCCCAGATATTTGCCACCCCCAGAATGATGAACGGAATGGCCAGGATCACCATGGCAATGATAAAGGCTATGACATACAGCATGGCTATGCCGGTGATTATCAGACCGAGAAGAACCGACCTTCCCAGATTATCTTTGAACAAGGCGTAGCCGGCGGGAATGGCATCGAAGACCTTCTTATCCTCGATGACGGCTATCTGATAGCTGAAGTTGCCGATTAGGGCGATGCAGTACAGCAGGGCGATCACCGGCAGGATCAGCAGTATGATCAGCAGTACTCCAAAGATCTTGGCCGCGTTTCCGCCCATTATGATCATCATCACCGGCGGGAGAATAACCAGACCCAATATCAGGATATAGGACAGCCCGAACAGGATGTCGATCCCCAGCATCCGCCAGAAGAACTGCAATCCGCAGCCCAATGTCTTTTCAAAATTATCGGGCTGCCCTTTTGATATCCGGCTGACGGACCCGATCAAACCGCCCTTGGAGACCAGATACAGGACCATCAGAACGACGAACAGTCCGACGGCCGCCAATATCAGCACCGCCACCAAACCGGGATGGGACGTTATCCAGTCCCAAACGCCTGAAACCACGCCGGAGGCATCGTCCTTGTCAATGAAATTATTGTAATTCCCCCCGCCTCCCCCGCCCATCGAGGCGAAAAAGCCGAACACCCACAGGTATTTCTTGTGCCAAGCTATCTCCAGGGCCTGTTTGATTATCTTCCCGTATTCCATGCCTTTCTCCTTGATCAACGATTTGCAATACCGATGAAATCTTCCAGGGCCTTTAAAGAACGTTCGGCATAGGCAGCGTATCGTTCCTTCTTTGACCGAAAAGGATCATCCAGCGGCGGCAGCAGCCCGAAGTTGGCGTTCATGGGCTGGAAATCCTGTCCGTTCTCCGCATCAGAAACATAACGGGCCAGCGAGCCGATCATGGTATGCTCCGGGGCCGAGATCAAATCTTTCCCGAGACAAAACCTGACGGCATTTATCCCGGCCAGCAACCCCATGGCCGACGATTCCACGTATCCCTCCACCCCGGTGATCTGCCCGGCAAAAAATATCTTGCCGTTTGATTTGGACTGCATGGACGGCTTGATCAATCCCGGGCTTCTCAGATAGGTGTTGCGGTGGATGCTGCCGTAGCGGTAGAACTCGGCCTGCTCCAGGGCGGGGATCATCCGGAAGACCCGCCGCTGTTCGGACTGGGTCAGCTGGGTCTGGAAGCCCACCAGATTGAGCATGTTGCCCTCTTTGTTCTCCTGCCTCAGCTGGAGAACGGCATAGGGCCGGCGGTTCTCGGACGGATCGAAAAGCCCCACCGGCTTCATCATGCCGAAACGCAGGGAATTGACGTTCCGCTCTGCCATTACCTCCACCGGCAGACATCCCTCGTAAAAATGCCCCTTTTCGAAATCGTGCGGCAGGTGCCGTTCGGCCTTCACTAACTGCTCCACGAATTCCAGGTATTGGGCCTTGCTAAGTGGACAGTTCCAATACTGGCCCGGCTCGTCGGAATAACGGCTGGCCCGGAACATCTTTTTATGGTCCAGCGATTCGGCCGATATCACCGGCGCGATGGCATCGTAAAAGAAAAGATTTTCACCTCCGGCAAACTGCGCTAAGGCCTGGGATAACTTTTCCGATGTCAGCGGCCCGGAGGCCACGATCAGCGGGCCCTCAGGCAGCTCGGTCAGCTCCCGGCCGATGATCGTGATGTGCTTGTCCGAGGCGATCCTGGCCGTGACCAGTCTGGCAAATCCCATCCGGTCCACCGCCAGGGCCTTGCCGGCCGGCACAGCGGTCTCTGTGGCGCAGCGCAGGATCAGGGAATCCATCATCTCCAGTTCGGTCTTGAGTAAGCCGTGGGCGTTGGTCTTTTCAACTGATTTCAGGGAATTGCTGCAGACCAGCTCCGCCAGCAGGCCGGTTTCATGGGCCGGGGTATGCAGTTCGGAAGACTGGTCATTGCCGGTATAGCGCATTTCGTAAAGATCAACGGCCAGGCCCCTTTTAGCGGCCTGATAAGCCGCCTCACAGCCGGCCAACCCGCCGCCAATGATGGTGATCTCGCCCGCTCGCTTAATCATATTTTTAAGGATACACCAAATGGCCCTTAAAAATCAAGTCAAAACAAAACCCGGCCGATCAGGCCGGGGAAGTAATTCCGTCACCCTGCGCTCAGCAACCATCCGGCAAGCCGAACGGGTGACCGCAATGTCATCCTACGCCCAGCCACGTTTGTAAGTGTCATCAGGATGACATTGATCTTTATCATCGTGGCTGGATTCCTGCCGGAGTTTACACTGAATGCAATGAAATACTGGAATGACAGGCAGGCATACGTTGAGTGATTCATTCTCCGCGTCTCTGCGGTAAAAACCCTTTCGTGAATTTTCCGCCATTAGCAAGGGGGCAAACAAAGGCGGACAGGTCTTGTGTTTCGCGGGGAAGCAAACCTCTTTATGCCACCAGCATCCCCTCAGGCATGTCGGCCTTGGCGATACGGCCCTTGATATACAGGCTGCGGTATATCCACACTCGAAAGAAAGGGTCCAGCTTCTCCTCCACTTGATCTCCCTCGATCACCCCCAAAGCCCGAATGATGGCCTCGAAGGTGCACAATTTAAAAGGGTCTTCCTGCGAGCGTATCCGGTATTTTGCCTGGATGCCGGCCGGAAGATGCACCTTGACGGCCGCTTGCATCAGCGGTTCGCGTTTGACCATGCTGGAGGCCTGGTTCCAGTTGCCGTCCGGGATGAGCAGGCGAAGGGGACGCGCTATTGTGGATAGAAACTTCTCATTCAACTCCACCGATCCATGTCCCGGGAAAAGCACCAGGTCGGTTTGATATTTTTTATCCGGGACCACTTCCACTAATTTGTCCTTAAGGCCCCGGATGTGAACGGCGCTGTTTTTAAGGGCCAGTTCGACCAGCCTTCCGCTATTGCTCATCTTGCGGATGTCGGCATAATGGATCACCACCTCCACTCTGGTCTTCAAATCCAGGCGGGGGGAAAGCTGGCAGACACACAACTCCAGGTGCATCCGGCAGTCCGGACAGCGCAATCTCTGATTAAGCTTTTGTCTCATCGTCCGGGTTCTGTTTTTCAGCAGGGATCATGAGTGAGGTGCTGATTGATCATCGCCAGTTTGAAGGTCTTGGTGATGATGTTTCCCCGGTCGAAGATATCCATGATCACTCCCCCCTCCTCCAGGGTCAGTGACCGGCAGCAGCCAAAGATGGTGGGCGACCGGAAGATCCTCTGTTTTTTGAGGTCCAGCATCAGCAGGTAAAATCCGGGGAAGTTGTATCCCGGATCCCAGCGCACCAGGATCAGCCGCTGTTTTGATGGATCGTAGGCATAACGGTCCTGGAAATCAACCTGGTTCAGGTAGGGATGATCGAAACCGTCCACTTTGACCTTGCCCGCTTTGTAGGGAGATCCCATCCGGATCTCGCCCATGCCCGAGAATTTCACCGGGGCTTTGTTTTTCATGATTCCAATTCTACCTTGTATTAAACGTTATTATAAAGAGTCCCTTTCAGATAGATCACTAATCCTTATCCGTTTTATGTGCGTCTTTTTTTTCATGCCCGTGAAATTTATCATCGTTAACGTTCGGAGGGCGGGCATCTTGGCCTGGATTCCAGCCTGCGCTGGAATGACAGGGTCGGAGGCCTATCTGGCCGGGGCATTCTTAACATATCGGTCGAACCAGTCCAGCATTTCGTAAAGCACGTGCTCCACCGATTCCCGGGCGATGTAACCATGATTCTCATAAGGCAGCATCACCAGACGGGCGGTGCCGCCAGCTCCCCGGACGGCATCATACAGCTTTTCCGACTGCAGGGGTACCGTTCCGGGGTTGGCGTCAATCTCCCCGTGGATGATCAGCAGCGGCTCGTTGATCTTGTCGGCCTGCAGCACCGGAGAATTTTTGATATAGGTATCCCTGGCCTGCCACAGCGTCCTCTTCTCGTTCTGGTAGCCGAAGGGCCGCAGGGTGTGATTATAGGCTCCGCTGCGGGCAATGCCGGCCCGGAAGATATCGGTATAGGCCAGCAGGTCGGCGGTCATCAGCGCGCCGTGGCTGTGCCCGGCCACCCCCACTCTGTTTGGATCGCTTACCCCCATCTCCACGGCCTTATCCACCGCCGCCTTGGCATTGGCGCTTATCTGCTCTACGAATTGGTCATAGGCGCTGCCCGGCGGGCCGACCACCGGCATGGAGGCGTCGTCCAGCACCGCATACCCGTTAAGCAGGAAGAACAGTTCCGAGGTCCACCGGATGGTGGTGAACCTCTGGGAGCTTCCCTCCAGCTGGCCGGCCACCTCTTTTTGGGCCAGATCGCTGGGATAGGCCCACAGCAGGGTCGGCAGGCGGGTCCCCTTTTTGTATCCCGGCGGCAGGTAAAGGGTGAAGGACAGTTTCAGACCGTCATCCCGCTGATAGGTGACGATCTGCTTCTTTATCTTGCGCAATACCGGGGCCGGGTCGGGAAATTTGGTTATGGCTTTAGAGGAAGCTCTCCAGGTGGCCTCGCCCGGCTTTGATTTCACCATAGGCTTTTTCCCCAGGGTCCGCCGAAAATAATTGGGCGGGTCGGCGGGTGACTCCCGCCGGGTGATAAATGCCCCTTTTGCGGGATCGATCCAGACAAAGAAAGTCTCATAACAGTTCTTATCAGACCGGAAAAGCCTTTCCGTTTCAAGTGTGTTCAGATCCATCCTATCCAGGAATGGCCGGTCTCCCTCGGGAGAGCTGCCCTGCCCGCTTAAGAATACCCGATCCCCCTGCCGCCGGACCACGTTAACGCCGTTTGGCATTATCATCATCACCGGATCGCCGGGTTTTTGATATCGTTCATGGATGCTCATGTCCCACACCAGGTGCGGGGCCTGGACGGCATCATCGGCATCGTGCAAATATACCTTGAACCATTTGCGATCCCGGTCATATTCCCAGATCAAGACCTGTCCGCTATCTTGTATCCAGCGCATCTTGTAATAGCGATTTTCAATTCGGCACAATTCCCCAGGAGGCTGGCCGATGTTTTTTTGCATCAGGCGGTCGCGATGCGGCGCCTTATTGGCCGGGTCTCCCCCGTCCAGGGCCTCGGCCCAGATCACCGTGGCGTCGGCGGTGGGCCGCCAGGCATACTCCCGGGGCCCGATGATCTCGCCGTCGATCGGTACTTGCTCGGCCAGCGGCTGGCTGGCCAGATGTTCTATCATTTCCCCATCGGCTGACCATATCTCCACCTCGCGGGGAAAGCGTTCGTAGGAACGCTGATAGGAATATGGCCGGTGGATCCAATTGACCAGCAGATATTTTCCGTCCGGCGAAGGTTCCACTGCATCGTAGATGGACGGTTTGCCTATAAATTGAACCTTGCCAGAAGGCAGGCTGATCAATGCCATCTGGGAAGTAGCATAATAATCGAACAGATCGGCATCGCCCGGGGTTTTCAGCACATCCCTGGCTTCGTAGGTGCTGCTGGCGATTGCCGAACCGGAACTCTCCATTATCTTGGGCCCCGGAGGAACCGCTTCAGTCTTGGGCGGCAAACCTCTGGCCTGTGGAATGGTCTTGACCAGCAGGCTCTGCTGGTCCGGCATCCATTTCAGGTAATTATCCAGCAGGGGGTTTATCCTTATTTCTTCGATCTTCTTCGCCTGGAAGGTGCCCGCATCCAGCACCCACAGCTCCACCCCGCTGTCGCTTTCGTTGATAAAAGCAACCAGGGTGCCCGCGGCATTCCATTTAATGCCGTCTATCCGTTTGACCTCGGGCGGCAATTCTATGGAGGTTTCCTTTCCGGTGGCTATATCCTTAAGGGTCAGGCTCTCCCAGTAGAAGATATAGCTCCGCTCCATGTTGGTGCGGGGATTGACCCTGACTCCGGCCAGCTTGAGGATAGGCTCGGCCAAGTCAGCGATGGAAGGATACAGCGACGGCTGGGCCAGCAGCATCTTCCGGGCCGTGGGGTCTATGAACACGGTCGGCGAGAGCGGCGCGTTCAGAACATCCAGCACTGCTTTAGGCGGTTTTTGGTATGCCTGCTGGCAGAAGGCTTGGTGCAAATTGAGAAGGAGGATAAAGAGAGTGAGAAATGATTTTTTCATTTTAATTAATTTGGTTTTCAAAATATAATTTGTTTGATTTATTGATAAACCATTTTTTATTCAGCAAATTAAGACGCGATAATTTATGTGTATTTGTTCTAAAATCATACGCCATCTTCACAACATAAATACCGTATGAATAAAATAAATTTATAAGTTGCGGGATGTTATCATCTGTACAATTAATCTTAATACGGCTGGTTTTATTAGCTTTTTCCGGTATAACATATTCTACTTTAAAATATTGTTTTCGTTTGTCAGGATATATTATTTCCACAAAAACTGCTAACGCTGGACGCACCCCAAGATTATTAATTCCAATAGATAAGATAGCTGGCATTTTCTTCATATTATATGTCAATTTTGCCAAAACATACGGTTCATCTTGACTGTAGGCTAGATATTTTGTAAGTCGAACATAATGCCAGGTAACAAAAACTATAATCACACTTGAAAAGGCTTGGATAATTGCCGAATGCAATTGGAACCAATCAACTACCTCTTTCATAATTAGATACCTTTATTTTAGGTTAACTTATCCAGTCTTTCTTTCTAATCATATGGCTTTATAAATAAGTCATAACCATCTTCCAGCATAAACAATAAAGTCATTATACACCCTCTTACCCGATATATGTCAAGGATAAAATAAAGAAGGCGGCTGTTAAGCCGCCTTCTGGACTTCTCCCTGTCCTCCCCACTGTGGGGAGGGTTAAATTTTGTGCCTTGGTGCCTTTGTGGTTAACGGTACCTGGATTCCTGCTCCCCGCCTTCACGAGGACAAGCTTCGCAGGAATGACAAAAAACTTTGTGTCTTTTGTGCCCTTTGTGGTTAAAGTACCTGGATTCCCGATTACTCGGGAATGACAGACGACCTTTTATGGATTGCTTCATTAGAAAAGCAACAACGGCTTCTCGCAATGAATGGCTCTTTTGAAAAACCTTTGTGGTTAAATTATTTTTTCTCCGCGGTGGCCTCCGGTTCCCACTTGCACTTGGGACAGGCCGGAAATGCTCCCCGCTGCTTGGTGTATTTCTCCACCAGATGTCCGAACCCGCAGTTCTCGCACTTCTGCGGCAAGGGCTTGTTCCATACCGCATATTTGCAGTCGGGATATTTGCTGCAGGAGAAGAAGGCCTTCCCTCGTTTGGTCTTGCGCTCGGTAAGCTGGCCGTCGCAGCCTGGCTCGGGGCACGGCACCCCGGTGGAGATGGGCTTGATGGACTTGCACTGGGGATAGTTGGAACAGGCCAGAAACTTCCCGAAGCGGCCCCGTTTGAGCACCATCGGCCCGCCGCATTTGTCGCATACCACGCCTTCCGCCGCCTTCTGCTGTTCCTCTTCCTCCTCCAGGGGCTTGGTGGTCTTGCATTCCGGATAGTTGGAACAGGCATAGAACCGGCCGAAGCGGCCCCATTTGATTACCATTGGGCTCTGGCAGTTGGGGCATTTTATATCGGTCTGCTCCACCAGAGATTGCTTGATCTCCTCCTTGGAGGATTCGGCCGAGTTCAGGTCGCGGGAGAATGGTTCATAAAAATCCTTCAACACCTGGATGCGGTCCAGCTTGCCCTGCTCGATCTTGTCCAGCTCGTTCTCCATGTCGGCGGTGAACTGCACCTGGAAGATGTGGGGGAATTTTTCCACCAGGATCTTGCTGACCACCTGCCCCAGCTCGGTGGGCTTGAGCTGTTTCTGCTCCCGGTCCACGTATTTGCGGTCCAGCAGGGTGCTGATGATCGAGGCATAGGTGGAGGGCCGCCCGATGCCCTGGGCCTCCAGGGTCTTGATCAGGCTGGCCTCGTTATAGCGGGCCGGAGGCTCGGTGAAATGCTGTTTGGACAATAATTCCAGCAGTTTGAGAGCCTCTCCCGCGGCCAGCTCCGGCAGCATCTTGGAATCGGCGTATTCCCCGGAGTCGTCCTCCTGCACCCCGTAGGCCGCCAGGAATCCTGGAAATTTCATGGTGGATCCGGTGGCCCGGAACAGGTATTTGCCGGCGGTGATATCCACCGCCTTGGTGGAATAGATCGCCGGTGTCATCTGGCAGGCGATGAAACGACTCCAGATCAGGCCGTACAGTTTGAACTGGTCCGGGCTCAGGAATTTTTTCACCGCCTCCGGGGTCCTTCCGGCCATGGTGGGTCGGATGGCCTCGTGGCCCTCCTGGGCCCCTTTGCGGGATTTGTAGTGATTGGCTTCGGTCGGCAGGTATTCCGGCCCGTATTTTTTGGCAATGAGTTCCCTGGCGGCAGTCACAGCCTCCGGAGCCAGGCGGACGGCATCGGTGCGCATGTAGGTGATCAAGCCCACCGCTCCCTCCTCCCCGATCTCAACGCCCTCGTACAACTGCTGGGCCAGCATCATGGTCTTCTTGGCGCTGTATCCGTAGGCCCGGGCGGCCGCCTGCTGCAAGGTGCTGGTGATGAAAGGCGGATAAGTGGAACGCTTGCGGTCCTTCTCGTCGATGTTGGTGATGGAGAACTGGGATTTATTCAGATCCTTGACGATGGCCTCGGAAGTTTTTCCGTCCTTGATGGCCGCCTTCTTGCCGTCTATCTTTAAAAGCGAAGCTTCGAACGGCGCTTTTGATTTTCCCTCCAGCCGGGCGGCCAGCGACCAGTATTCCTGGGGTTTGAAAGCGGTGATCTCATCCTCGCGCTCGCAGATCAGGCGCAAAGCCACGGTCTGCACCCGCCCGGCCGAAAGCCCGCGCCGCACGGTGGTCCACAAAAACGGACTGACCTGGTATCCCACCAGCCGGTCCAGAATGCGCCGGGCCTGCTGGGCCTCCACCCGGTTCATGTCGATCTTGCCGGGATGGGCGATGCCCTTGGTGATGCTGTCCTTGGTGATCTCGTAGAACATCACCCGGTGGACCTTCTTCTTGGCGTCCTTGACCTGCCCGGAGATGTGCCAGGCGATGGCCTCCCCCTCGCGGTCGGGGTCGCAGGCCAGGTACACCTTTTCGGCGTCATTGGCGCTCTTCTTTATCTGCGACAGGGTCTTGGTCTTGCCCTTGATGGTCACGTACTGGGGCTTGAAGTCGTCCTTGATGTCCACCCCCAGCTTGCTGGCCGGCAGGTCAATGACGTGCCCCATGGACGATAATACTTCGAAATCCTTGCCCAGGTATTTTTTGATGGTCTTGGCCTTGGCCGGGGATTCCACGACTACCAGGTTCTTTGACATTGGATCAGCCTATATTTATGTTGAAGATTTATTTTCACACAGATTACACAGATTGGAACGGATTTGCCCAGACTTTTGATTTAAGTTAACCGCAAAGACGCAAAGGGTGCAAAGTTTACTTTTAACGCTTCTTGTTTAGCCCACATCTCCCTTAACAAGGGGAGAGAAAGAACTTGTCCTGAGGTTGCCTAATATGATGCTTACGAAGGAGGGATGTCTTGACGTCATTGCGAAAACACACCGAAGTCTGACTGGTGAAGCAATCCAACCCAAGTATTATTTCTTCCTCTGAACAGCCTTTTTCGCCGCCTTGATGATATCCCCGTCCATCAAATGATACTTCTTCATCAGCTCCCAGGGCTGGCCGGATTCGCCAAAAGTATCCTTGACTCCCACCATCTCCACCGTAACCGGGCATTCCTGCGCCAGCACCTCGGCCACCGCGCTGCCCATGCCCCCGGCCAGCTGGTGCTCCTCGGCCGTGACCACCGCTCCGGTCTTCTTGGCAGAAGCAATAATGGCCTTCCGGTCGATCGGCTTGATGGTGTGCAGATTGATCACCTGGCAGGAGATGCCGTCTTTGGCCAGCTTCTGGGCGGCCAGCAGGGAGAGATAGACCATCAACCCGCAGGCCACGATGGTCACATCCTTTTCTTGCTGCATGACCTGGGCTTCGCCGAACCTGAAGGGAGTCCTATTCGTCGTTATCACCGGTATCGGTTCTCGCCCCAAGCGGATATAGACCGGTCCGGATATCTTTGCAGCTTCCAAAGTGGCCAGACGGGCCTGGTGGGTGTCGCAGGGAACGATAACCTTCATATTGGGCAGAACCCGCATGATGGAGATCTCCTCCAATGCCTGATGGGTGGCCCCGTCCGGACCGACCGAAAGCCCGCCGTGAGCCCCGGCCAGCTTGACGTTAAGATCGGCATAGCAGATGGAGGTTCTAATCTGGTCCCAGGCCCGGCCGGCCAGAAAGACCCCGTAGGTGGTGACAAAAGGTATCTTCCCTGTCAAAGACAGGCCCCCGGCCATCCCCAGCATGTTCTGCTCGGCGATGCCGATATCGAAAAACCTTTTGGGATATTTCTCGGCAAAACGATTGGTCAAAGTCGATTTGGACAGGTCGGCATCCAGCACCACCACCCTTTTATCCTTGGCTCCCAGATCCAGCAAGGCATCGGCATAACCAAAGCGCGTGGGCTGCTGCTTCATGGAATCCAATTCCAGTATCTTTTTCAAATGAAGATCGCTCATAATCTATCTCAGCGGGTGTTGGTCCAGTATAACCGTGAAAGGCCAGTTAAAGAACTCTATCACGGTAGGCTTCTGGGCTGCCTTGACATTGCCGGTATTGATATCGTAATAATATCCCGGCAGCCTGGCATATGTCAGGGTTCCACTGACCCTTCCCCGGTACCTGGCATCCATTTCATGGACGACAATCCTGGCATAACCCCCAGCCTCCCTGGATTCATAGGCCAGTATCATTCCCTCCTTTGTCGTGGATCGATAGGGCGGTCGAAAGGAAACGCTGGAATGCCCGGAATTCAGACTGTCGCCAAACTCAATTTCTATCCCAATAGTGATGCTGTCAATGTTCAATTCAAGTTCGAGACCGGGCAGAGGAAAAGACGAACTTTTCCTCTGGGGAAATACAATATTTATAGTTTTAGGCCGTGGCCCCAGGTCATCATACCCTTCAATAATGAAACCAGCCACCGGCCCAGACTCCCAAACGTATTTTGAGCCATCAAGTCGCATGGAGTATGGTTTGGTTGGCGTTTTACTTGAAGAACACCCCGAGAGAAGTAAGACATTAATTAACAGTGCTATTAATTTGTATATCATCTTATTAGGTATTTGATCTTATTATGATTTTAAGGCTTGATGAACCTTTTCCAGCTGATCAGGGATCTCCAGTTTTTGGGGACATTTGGTCAGGCATCTTCGGCATCCCGTACAGGCAGCCGCCCTCTCCCCTTCCTTCAGGCGGTTGGCATACTGCCATTTCGGTCCGTTATAATTATTGTAGCGTTCGGCCTCGTTATACATGGCAAAATTGGCCGGAATATTTACCCCATAGGAGCACGGCATACAGTATCCGCACTGGGTGCAGTCGATGGCCTTGGAATCGAGATAGGCCTTTTTGACCTCTGCTATGATCTTCAAATCGTTCTCGGACAGTTTCCATGACCCGGAGTTTTCAGCGATCCGAAGATTATCCCGGACCTGCTCCAGGTTGCTCATCCCGCTGAGCACCAGAGAAATCCCCGGCTGGCTCCAGGCCCATAGCAGAGCCCACTCGGCCGGAGTGCGTGTTATGCCAGACTTGGTGAATATCTCTCTGATATTCTCCAGCGGGTTCGCCAAAGAACCTCCCCTCAACGGTTCCATCACTACTACCGGGATGTTCTTTGAGGCGGCATATTCCAAGCCCTGGGCGCCGGCCTGGTTTTCGGTGTCCATATAATTATACTGGATCTGGCAGAAATCCCAAGCATGTTCGTCTATTATCTGCTTGAAAACCTCCGGCCCGTCGTGAAAGGAAAATCCCAGGGAGCCGATCTGTCCGGCATTCAGCTTGCTTTGAGCCCATTCCAGCACCTTAAAGCCTTTGAGCTTATCCCAGGCGGTTTTGCTGAGGGCATGCAGCAGATAATAGTCTATCTTCCCGGTCTCCAGCCTGGTCAGTTGCTCGGCAAATATCCGGTCCATATCCTCGGGGGAGTTGACCGCCCAATACGGAAGTTTGGTTGCCAGCCGGACCTTCTCCCGGTATCCGTCCCTGAGGGCCTGGCCTACCGCTGTTTCGCTCTTTCCGTTATGATAGCCGTAGGCGGTATCGATATAGTTGATACCGCTGTCCACCGCCAGGCGGATCATCCGGGTGGCCTGGGGCAGATCGATATCTGCCGTATCCTGGCTGTTGAGCGGCAGGCGCATGGCGCCGAAGCCTAATATGGATGACTGAAACTTATCTTTTCCGAATTTGCGGTAGTGCATAAAAGCAGGTCAGCCTATAGGGGGTTAAGAGGTTTTAAAGATTGGAGAATTTTAAATATCTACCAAGGCATTGAGAAACAGATCACCATTTTTCATAATGTACTTTTTTGGCGGAATAGCGTTTGACCGACTTGACCTTGTCTTTGGGATAACCGATCGAAATTATAGACAGAGGCATCACTTTTTTGGGCAGGCCCAATAATTTCTGCAGATCCTTCAGCCTCTCCATCCTGGGATAGACCCCCAGCCATACCGCGCCCAGGCCCAGGGCATGGGCCGCCAGCAGGATGTTCTGGGTGGCCGCCGAACAATCCTGCACCCAGTAATCCTTGCATTGTTCGGCCTTGATATCTCCGCATACTACGATGGCGCAGGACGCTGTTTTCAGCATCTGGGCATAGGAATGTATCTTGGTGATGGCATTCAGAATGTCGCGGTCCGACACCACGATGAACTGCCAGGCCTGCTGATTGCAGGCCGAGGGCGCGTTCATGGCCGCTTCCAGCAGTTTCTTGACCTGGGGCTTAGAAACTTGCTTGGTGGTATAATTGCGGATGCTGCGCCGGGTCATTATAGCTTTTATGGTTTCCATTTTTCCTGCTACGGTTGTAAAAAGTTCAATAGGTTGAACAGGTTTAAACCGTTCGACGATTCAACTCTGCGATTGCTTTCATATATTCTTCCTTATTCGGAGCCCGGCCGTGCCAGCCGGCTTGGTTCTCCATAAATGATACTCCCTTGCCCTTGACCGTCCGGGCGATGATAACAGTGGGCTTTGTTTTTGACTGCCCCGCCTTAATGAAGGCCTTCTTAATCTGTAGAACATCATGACCATCTATCTCGATGACGTTCCAACGAAAGGCCCGCCACTTGTCGGCCAGCGGGGCCAGGCCCATCACCTTCTCCACCGATCCGTCTATCTGCAGGTTGTTGTAATCAACTATGCCGACCAGATTATTCAGTTTGAAATGCCCGGCGGCCATGGCCGCCTCCCAGATCTGACCCTCCTGCAGTTCGCCGTCGCCCATCAGGCAGAAGACTTTTAACCTATTACCGTCCATTTTGAGCCCCAAGGCCATGCCGGCGGCAATGGACAGTCCTTGCCCCAGCGACCCGCTGGACATCTCCACTCCCGAAGTCTTTAAACGGTGGGGATGTCCCTGCAAAATGGAATTTAGATGCCGAAAAGTGGCCAGATGTTTCTTGGGAAAGTATCCCGCTTCGGCCAAGGCAGCATACAGCACCGGGCAAGCATGGCCCTTGGAAAGAAAGAACCGGTCCCGCTTTTCCCATTTGGGATTCTTGGGGTCATGTTTCATTACACCGAAATACAGGACCGCCATGATATCGGCCGATGAAAGCGAACCGCCGGGATGTCCGGAGCCCGCTTTATAAGTCATCTCGATAATATCCCGGCGTATCTGTCGGGCAAGGGTTTTTAACTGAGCGGTCGTCATCGTCTATTTCTTGGCTTTGGCCCAGTCGTCGTTGAATTTTTTGATCCCGATATCGGTCAGCGGGTGCTGAGCCAGCATTTTCAGCACATTAAAAGGAACCGTGGCAATATGAGCCCCTACCTTGGCGCAGTCCAGCACATGCAGCGGAGTTCGCACGCTGGCTACCAGGACCTGTGTGGCAAAATCATAATTGCCGTATACCTGAACGATCTCTTCGATCAGCCCCATGCCGTATTCCGAAACATCGTCCAGCCGGCCTACAAACGGGCTGATAAAAGTGGCCCCGGCCTTGGCCGCCAGCAGGGCCTGGTTGGTAGAAAATATAAGAGTGACATGAGTCTTAATGCCCTTTTGAGACAACTCTTTGACCGCCTTGAGTCCCTCCAAAGTCATCGGTATCTTGACGGCCACATTGGGATGTATCTTGATAAGCGGCTCGGCCTCCTTCAGCATGCCGGGGGCATCGGGGCTTAAAACCTCGGCCGAAACCGGCCCGTCCACAATGGCGCAGATCTCCTTGACCACCTGGGCGAAATCACGCCCCTCCTTGGCGATCAGGCTGGGATTGGTGGTCACCCCGTCGATGATCCCCCAGCTGGCGGCCTCTTTGATCTCGGATACGTTGGCGGTATCTATGAACAGCTTCATTTGATCGCTCCTGTATTAATTAAAAAACCTTCGTTCCTGATATTGAACGAAAGCAAACTCTTATCTGACATCGGGTTCCATTATACTTAAAATGCCCGGGTTTGTCAACCGCCTAGAAATCGCTGTCCAGGCTGATATGGACCTTTCCCTTTCCCGGCCGGTCCCCCTGGCCCAGTCCGTAGACCAGGCTTATCCAGCCCAGGCCGGTCTCCGTCCGCAAGCCGGCCCCGTATCCAAAACGGTAACCCCGCAGTCCCCTTTCGGGATCGTAAAAATAACCCTGGTCATAGAACGGGAACAGCTCCAGGCGGCGGTCCGGTGCATACCGGTATTCCAGATTGGCCCAGGCCAGTTGGTTGGCCATGAACTGCTCCTCCCAGTAGCCCCGCAGCGAAGCGGCCCCGCCCATGGCGAATTGATCGGAACGCGGCACCGGCTGCTCGCTGGTGATGACCGCCCTTAAATGGGCTGCCAGCGATATCGACTGTTTGTTGGATATTCCCTGAACCTGGCTGGCATCCAGCCTTGCCCGGGACACCGTCAACTGGACCGGGGGATCATAATATCTCTTGCGCCCGTATTCTATCTCCAGCTTTGACAAAAATCCCTTATGGTTGTTTTCGCTGTCCTGGTAATCGGCCTCCAATGACCACAGCGAGTTGTATTTGACGTTTCTCTTTATCGTCTGGGACCAGCCCGATACCACCCTTACCGCCTCGCCCCCCATCCCGGCGGTAAAATGCTCCCCGGCCGGAAATTCCGCCATTATCCTTCCCGAGCTCTGGGTATAGGTGGAATCCTCTATGCGGTGGCTGACCGCCGCGGTAAGGCCCAGATTAAAGGAGAACATCCAGGGAGTGGAAAATTCGGCCGCCAGCCTGCTGTTCTCCTGGTGCAGGCGCTGCCAGCTGACCTTGGCCCGCCGCCCGGTTCCGCCCAGATTGGCAAAGGCCAGATCTACGCTGCCTGTCAGCCAGCCCTTCTGGCTGTTCGGTTCGCGGTTGTAACCCATGGCTCCGAAGATATTGTTATAACGCCCTTCCTCGACGGTCATCACAAGATTCTCGGCCCCTTCCCCTGTTCCGGCGGTCAGCGCCGGCCGGGACACCGAACGGAAAAGCCCGCTCTTGATGAGCCGGGCCCGCCCCTTTTCCAGCCTCTTTCGGTTGAATATCATTCCCGGGGTCAGCCCGGAAAATCTCAGCATGGCATGATCTTTGGTCTGGGCATTGCCGGTGAATCTGATCTGGTCTATGGTCACCCGAGGACCTTCCTCGATCTTATAGCTGTAATTCACCCGATTGGCGGACATGGAGAAATCCCCGGCCAGTATTTTGGCGTGGGGGAAGCCGTTATCGGCATAAGCCAGCGACAGCACCGCAATATCGCGCTGTATTTTGCCTTCCGTAATTGACCCGTTCGACCGGACAGAAAGCAGGCCCGCCAGATAGCTCTGGCCTAGATAACTGTTGCCGGCGATTGTCAGATTCCCGGTGGTAGGTATGATGCCATTGATTATTTTTACTTCGGCCGCGGTGCTGTCGGGCGAATACCCCAGTTCCAGCTCGGCCAGGAAACATCCGGACTTGTTCAACTGCCCCAGCAGCTTATTCAGCCCCGTCGGCAATTCATCAGAAGATATGCCCGTTTCCGGCTGGTAACCAATGATGGCATTCATCTGCTTCGTGCTGAGCGGAGACTGTCCCTGATATTCCAGACGCCGGATCAGTTCCGACCGGGCCGCCGAAGCGGCGAACATCAGACAAAAAGGCATGATGATATGTAGCCTGGCCTTAAAAATATGCCCTGACCTCCATCCGGCCGTTGTGAGCGGTCCTCTGCCCGGCCTCTTTTCTTCCGTCATAGGAGGCCGAAACGGTGAAATAGTTGTTCATACGGTAATCGTATCCTCCTCTCCAGGTCTTGGTCCAATCCAGCGGCCTGGTGTAGCGGAACTCCGGCGGGATGTTCCCCGGCGGCTGGTCGGCCTCCCGGTAGGTGACCCCGGCTTCGATCCTAAGCTGTCCGGAAAGCGAAAATTTGCGGGACAGCCCCGGGGTCAGCGACCAGTGACGGAAATTCGTGACCGGCACCGGCAGGTTGTATCGCTGAACCCTCTCCCTTCCGGATTCCAGTTTGGCGTTGAGATCAAGCTGCCGGCTCACCCCGTACGATGATTCCAGCCCCAAAACATCCGGCCGGGAGCTGCTCTCCAGACCCGCCAGTTCGTTATAGGTCTCCGATATATTGGAGGAAAGATAGCAGGACAACCGTATCCTGTCGTTCACGGGATAACCGATCTCGGTTTTTCGTTCGCTGCTGCGGCGGACCGTTGCCGTAAACAGGGTCTGGTTGTCACGGTCCCGGCGCCAGCGATAAAGCAGCCTGGCATTCCATCCGGTTCCGGCATAATATCCGGCATCCCCCGACAGATCCAGGGATCCGGTGAGATCCCGGGGATCGCTCTCCAGCGATGGCAAGGTGGCCAGCAGGCCGGGGGTCAGTTTCCGCAGGGATTTCACCGAGGACAGGGCCGCCAGGTCCAGCCGGAATCCGTTCCACCGGGCCGGGAAATTCAGTCCCGGAGAAAATTGCAGATAGCCCCTGACGGTTATCTCACTGGCCCGGCTGGCCGGTCCCTCCTCCAGGATCTGCTTCAAATAATTGCCGGCGGTATCGGGATAATATGCCCCGGACAGCGAATCGTAACTGTAATCTCCGGCTCGTTCCGGGACCTTGACGTACACTTCCTTCAATATCCGGGCTTCGGTGGAGTTGAGGCTATAATCCAGCCCGGTCCGCAGGGCCTGCTGCCAGGCGGAATAATCCAACTTGAGCAGCCCCAGGTTGCTTTTTTGGCCTTGTCCCGCCGAATTCGACCGGATTGTTTTGCTGCGGTAGGTATGATCCAGGCTGATGGTCAGAGGTCCCCCGGCATCGTACTTCAGGAAACTGCTGACCTGGTCGGTGTGACTGGTGCCCCGCCATATCTGCTCCAGACTGTCGCGATACAGGTCCTCACGCCTGGAATAGCGGCTGCCCCAGTTGTACTTCTCCGGATGGCAGGCAAATCCCGTGAACCCTTCGATCACCTGCCCTCCCGAAGATACTCCGCTTTCATAATGGTTGTCATCTAAAATTTTCCCGGCTCCGGCCTGATAAACGATCTTCCTCGGGGAATATTCCACATCGGCCCTGTGCTCCTGCCGTCCGGCCGATGACAGCAGGCTGTCAATCCAAGCTCGGCCCAGCAGGGTCTGGCGGTAATTATAGGCGATGGTCAATTGCGGCCAAGGTTTGAAATTGGAGAAACCCTGGTATTTGCGCAGCCATAACCCGTCCCGGAGATTGAGCCGCCCACACCCACCCCCCGCCTTG
>CALMGM010000011.1 GCA_937863685.1 uncultured bacterium | reverse complement strand
CGGTCAAAACCCTTCTCCAAGGGTTCGGCGGAGTATTGTTTGTGACCGGAGCGGCCGCCAGTTCGACGGGGGCGGTAAATGCGGAGGAATCGGCAGGGGCTATGATGGGTCGGGGAAGGTATTTTCTTAGGTCAATCCCGACAAACATGGCATTGCTGGTAACCGACAAAGAGTCGACCGGAACGACTATCGGCCTGGGCAAAAATCTTCCCCAGTTGGGGCGGGCGTAACAGGTGGAGGTGAATCCGGCGAAAATGATTCCGCACAGGGCTGTGAGTATGGCTGCCTTTTTCATTTTGGTTCTCCTTGGTTTGAAAGTTTATTTATTTCAGGTTGTTGGCATTCTGGTTTTATATATAAGCACGTGGCGTGCCAAATTTTGTTTTACTGCGCAAGGTCTATTGCAGCAGCACCTTGGACCGGCCGGCCGCGTTCTGCAGATTACGGCCTGTAGACACTAATATTTGACAAGAGTCGCGGTACAATTGCCATCGGAGGATTTTTAAGTCAGCGGTCATTCATTTAAGGCTATATATGGTTGACCGTGTTATGCCGGGATATGAATTTATTTTCCTGAGTCTTTTGTCGTTTTTTGTAGCACTTGAGTTATTATGTGACACGTATTATTACCCACTGTCGTTATACACTGACAAGTCACGGCCAACGCTTCTTACAGCCTCAAAAAGCAAAGCAGGCAATAGCAAAGCGTTATGAGAAAATCTTTTATTGGCATGTAAACTGCTTGTTAATAAATTAGATAATAAAAGGAGAAAAAAATGTATCGCACGTCATTTAAAAAAATAAGTATGGTGACAACAGTCTTATCATTAATGCTTACCACCATACAATGTTCTTTACAGAATCCCGTGGCCCCGTCATGGGAAGCCGATATTAATGTCCCTCTTTTGCAAAGCAATACTTATATCAGTGATTTTTTGGGGCTTAAACACCCAGGCGGCAAAGATCCTCTTCCCCCGGTCATCTTGGGCGCAACCAGTATTACCGGTCAGGTCAGGGAAGTCAATGTTTCGTCTCTTAGGGGTTTGATAAGTGCCGGGACCGTTAATTACGATCTGGAGAATCGGCTGGCGATAGGGCTGGATACAGCGGTCATATATATCAGCCGTGATTCAAACATGGTTTTTCTGGATCCTGAAGTGGTCATAGGCCCCCTGCATATAGAGGCCGCCGAGGTTGATTCGGACGGGAATGTGCTTAAGGGCAAAACCACAAAGATAAACATAACCCTTACTGAAAACGAGATGGCAGTGCTGACCAACGAGTCGGGAATGGTATATGTGGGCTATTATCTGGTCACCAGCGGGAGCAATGGACAGCCGGTAAACATTCAATCCACCGATTATCTTGAGACATCGGTGATGGTCACGGTACGGACCAAGGTCAACTGACCTGCAGGGCAAGACGATGAGACGTTACATCACGATACAGGCAATGATATTAACGGCGGCGCTGGCTGTTTCAAATGCCCGGGCCTTCGACAGTTGTGAACCAGGAACCATGGCCCAGGCCGGTGCCATCCTGGTAAGGTCACGTGGGGTGGAGGGCTCACTGGCAAACCCGGCCAATCTGGGTCTGGAAAATAACGGCGGCCTGAAAATCAAACTTTTCTACTTCGGCGCGAGGGCGGGAAATAACTCATTCGATCTTAACGACTATAATCGGATCTCCGGGGATTTCCTGGATGACGGTGAGAAGAAAGCCCTGCTTCGGGCCATTCCGGCTTCCGGGTTCAGGGCCTCTTCTTCGGTGGATGCCATGCTGCTGGGGCTGTCTGCCGGGCGGATGGCGCTGACGGTCAATCTGCGATCGGCCGAAAGCGTCTGCATACCCAAGGATGTGTTCGATCTGGCCCTTTTCGGGAACGACCTTGACCGGTCCTACCGCCTGGCCGCCAGCGATATGGGTGCTGCCTGGACCGTGGCGGCCAGCACCCTTTCCTTCGGCCAGCCTATTAAGGCTGGGATCTTCAAAAAGCTGTCCCTGGGTTTTGGCCTGAAGCACTTGCTGGGGATCAATTACGGGAAGGTGGACGGCGAGATGGGCTTCACCACCAGGGAAGCGGGTTTTGAGAACACCGGACATATCGAGATCCTGTCTTCCGGGGAAAATGATTTCGACACCAGAAGACTCAATATGAATGGATCGGGGTTTGCCGCCGACCTGGGGCTGGCCTGCCAGATAAACGACCGCTGGTCCTTTGGGGTTTCGCTGATGAATCTGAGCAACGGAATGACCTGGAAGAAGGACACCAGAAAAAGATCGATAAATATGAAGCTGAACGAGATGACCCTGTTGGGGGACAGCGTCACCGGATTGTTTTCTGCCAATGAGGTCATCGATAGCATAGATTCCCTGGGGGTGGTGTTCCGCTCGCGATACCCAGGGACTTTTAATGCCGGGATAGCATATGAGGCGAAATACATTTCAGCCGAGCTGGACATTAAGAAAGGTTTTTATGAGGGAGCCGGCAGCACCGGACGTTGGCAATTGTCGCAGGGAGTTGAATTAAGGATTCTGCCATTTCTTCCGATGCGGGCCGGGCTGGGCATCATGGACAACCGGACCATAGTCTACAGCGCCGGAAGTGGTATCAGATTAGGTTTTGTAAGAGTAGATGCCTCTGCCCTAAGCCAAGGCTTTCCCGGGTATAATTCCAAAGGGGTTGGGGCCAGTCTATCGATGGGAATGGAATTTAATCATTAAACGCAATATAAATATTATCGGATAAAAAGCCAAAACTATTGCATTAGTGTCATGATTATAAGACGCATGTCATATAATCATGACATATTTTTATATTATGTAAACACTCAGCAAATTGTTAAGCCGTTGGTAAGTATATCATTATAATATAAAATGATTTAAGGCATAGGTTATGCATATTAATTATTACACTGACACAATCATTGGTCAACCGCTGTAACAATAATCAACCAAATAGAAGATAATAAATATATTTATGGCACTATATTGACACCCACGGGTTACGGTGCTACCATGAATCAACGGCAGAGCTAAGATAAATTTCCTTAGGGGAGAGGTTAAATGAATAATGACCAATTGCGAATCCTGGTGGTTGATGATGAGGATCAGCTGCGGGATTTTTTGACCCAGGGACTGCTGTCTTCGGGGTGCCGGGTGGAATCGACCGGTAGCGCCTCCCGGGGGCTGGAAATGATCCGGGAGGGTATGTCCGGCGAACCTTGGGATGTCCTGGTGACCGATCTGAACCTGTCCGATCATGACGGTATCTGGCTTTTGAAAGAGTGCCGAAAGCTTGATCCCGAACTGGTGGTGTTGATCATCACCGGATACGGCTCGGTGGAATCGGCAGTGGAGGCTCTTCAGTTGGGGGCGGCCGACTACATCCAGAAACCCTTCAAGCTGGAGACCCTGATGTTGAAACTGGAAAGGTCCCGGCAGTCCCAGCTGCTCAGCCGGGAGAACCGCCTTTTAAAGAGGGATCTGGCCTTGTATCAGATCTACGACATGTTCATGGGCAGCCCGGACCGGGACAAGCTTCTGGATATCACCCTGCATTCACTGAAACACATCACCGGAGCCGCCGGGATCAAAATAAAGCTTAAGGATGGCACCCAAAAGAACAACCCCGAATGGAAGGATGATTACGAACTGCTGGCTCTGCAGGCCTCG
Source organism: uncultured bacterium (assembly GCA_937863685.1). GTDB lineage: Bacteria > Edwardsbacteria > AC1 > AC1 > EtOH8 > UBA2226. Next base: position 9,036 of record CALMGM010000011.1, on the reverse strand, counting down.
CTGGAATCCAGGGGCAACAATTACGGCATGATCTATTTGAAGCCGCTGGAAGGAGCGCTTAATGCCGACCAGCGGACCGGTCTGGCTCTGCTGTCCAAGAATGTATCCCTGGCCCTGGAAAACCTGGACCTGATGACCGATCTGAAGGAAAGGATGGAACAGTTGGAGGCCCAGCGCTCCGACCTGCTGGATTCCTACAAGTACGCCGTGCTGGGTGAAATATCCTCCAGTCTGGTGCATGAGATGAGAAACCCCCTGTCGGCCATCACCTTGGGGGTGGAATATTTCGGGATGTGCATCGCCAGCGACGATAAACTGCAGAAGGCCCTGGGCAGCATCTCCAAATCGGTGGAACGCCTGAATATGATACTGGACAATCTGTCGCTGTACAGCAAGGATTCCTCGGGCCCCAAGAGCACCGTTCTGCTTTCCGACGTCATTAAAAAAGCGGTGGGGCTGGTCAATTATTATTTGGCCGGGAAGAAGGTGAAGCTGGAGATCACCTACGGCGACTACGAGAAGCCGGTGATGGTCAGTCTGGGGCAGATCCAGCAGGCTTTGGTGGATATTATGGTGTTTCAAAGCAAGCGACTGGCCAAGGGCGGCGATCTTAAAATAGCGGTCGAGCACCAGGCTGAAGAGATGGCGATAACCATTCTCAGCCCTTCTTTGGTGATCGACCAGTCGGAACTGGAAGAATTGACCGAACCGATCCTTACGTCATGGGGCCCGGGGCGGGACCTGTCGCTTAACCTGGCCAGAAGGCTGCTGGAGGAGAACAACTGCCGCCTCCAGGTTCGGAGCAGTCCCGCCCAGGGCACCGGGTTTGAACTGAAGTTCGGTCAACGCTATTAAGTTGAAAATATTATGTTGGGGGAGCCATGAATAAATTGCCCGAAATCCGGGTGCTGGTGATAGACGACGAAGAGCCGATCCGGGAGATCCTGAGCCAGATAATCTCCAATGCCGGCTACCAGATCCAGGTGGTGGCGGACGGCAATTCCGGCCTTAAAGCCATGGGTGAGGGGGATTACGACGTAGTATTGCTGGACATGCACCTGCCGGATATCCAGGGACTGGAACTGATCCCACGGCTCAAGGAGATCTCCCCGGAAACTTCCCTGATAATGATCACCGGCCACGCCACAGTGGAGAGCGCCGTCAAGGCCATCAGGTCCGGGGCCTATGATTACCTGGAGAAACCGCTGCATACCGACGGAGTGCTGCTGGCCATCAGCCAGGCTGCAGAGAGGAAGAAACTGATGGACCAGAACCGGTATCTGCAGCAGACCCTTGACCAACGCTATGGTTTTGAGAATATCATCGCCAAAAGCAAAAAGATGCTGACCATATTCGACCTGATCCGCAAGATCGCCGACACCAGCACCACGGTGCTGATCCAGGGCGAGTCAGGCACCGGCAAGGAACTGGTGGCCCGGGCAATTCACTTCAACAGCCGCAGGAAGGGCGGGCGCTTTGTCCCTCTTAACTGTGGGGGCATTCCGGAGACGCTGCTGGAGTCGGAACTGTTTGGACACACCAAGGGGGCCTTCACCGGTGCGGCCGCCTCCAAGCAGGGGCTTTTCCAGGTGGCCGATAAGGGGACCGTCTTTTTGGACGAAGTGGCCACCATGCCGTTAAGCACCCAGGTAAAGCTGTTAAGGGTCCTTCAGGAAGGCGTCTTCTATCCGGTGGGGGCCACCGCCCCGGTGGAGGTTGACGTCCGGGTGCTGGCAGCGGCCAACCAGGACCTGGAACAGGAGGTCAAAAAGGGCATTTTCCGGCAGGACCTGTTTTACCGCCTGAATGTCATTCAGATAAACCTGCCTTCCTTGAGGGAAAGGCCCGAGGATATTCTGCTGCTGGCGCATCATTTTTTGAAAAAATACTGCCTGGAGCAGTCCAAGGATATCCGGGAATTCAGCCCGGAGGCCGCCGAATATCTGACCCGCCATAACTGGCCGGGCAATGTCCGGGAGCTGGAGAATGCCATCGAACATGCCGTGGCCCTGTGCGCCGGGAGTGTCGTAACGATCGGAGAGATGCCGCGGCATAGCCAGTCAGTAGAGCTGGATCAGGTGATGCTGCCTCTGGACCGGACCATGAAAGAGGCCCGGGATATTTTCGAAAAACAATATGTCGAAGGATTGCTGAGGATCACCAGGGGGAATGTCACCAAGGCCGCAGTAATGGCCGGCATGGCCCGCCAGAATATGCAGCTTAAGCTGAGGGATTACGGCATCAGCTCAAAAACGTTCTCTTTAAAGAACGGAGAATAACATGAAGAAAATCCTGATAGTGGACGATGAACTGGTGATGGCCGAAACGATGCTGCTGATGCTGAACAGCAGGGGGTACCGGGTCTCGATGGCCGGGGACGGCCGTCGGGCAGTCGAAGTGATAAGAACGGATCCGCCCGATCTGGTGATCTCGGACCTGGCGATGCCGGTCATGGACGGGCTGCAGCTGCTGGAATGGCTGAGGGATCACCGCAGCCTGGATACTGTAAAGTTCATGATAATGACCGGCAAGCAGAATGTTTTGGGGCCTTTGAAGCGCCATCACCTTGAGGCCGACGACTATATAGCCAAGCCGTTCGATGAGAAGCAGCTGCTGGCCAAGGTGGAAAAGATGATCGGGCGGCCTATCTCCGGGGAATGATAATACTTCGACAAATAAATAGCGTAATGTGTCATTCCCGCGAATGCGGGAATCCAGGCCTGGATGCCCGTTTTCACGGGCATGACAACAAGGACGTTCAAAAAACGGATAAGGATTATTAATCTATTTAATTGCCAGAGCAATAATATGGACCAGAGCCCTAAAATACTGGTGGCTGACGACGAGCCGATCAATCTGGAGTTGATGGAAGCGATCCTGTCTAAGCTGGGATACCGGGTGCTGCTGGCCAGCGACGGCAACCAGGCTTTATCCCTGGCGATTGACCAGATGCCGGACCTGATCCTTTTGGATATAATGATGCCGGGGCTGGACGGGTTTGAGGTGACCAGGAAACTTAAGCAGAACGACCGCACCAGGATCATACCGATAGTTATAGTGTCCGGCAAATCGGAGGTGCGGGACCGGGTAAAAGCGTTGGAGGCCGGAGCCGACGATTTTTTGAACAAGCCGGTGGATCCCACCGAGCTGAAGGCCAGGATCCGCTCTCTGCTAAAAGTCAAGGCCTACAACGACCACATGGTCAATTACCAAAAGGAACTGGAGGCGGAGGTCTCCAAAAGAACGTTACAGCTTAAGGCCTCCCTGGAAAAAATAAAATCGGCCTCGCTAGAGGCCATATATCGGCTGTCGCTGGCTGCCGAGTACAAGAACAAGGAGACCGGGGACCATATCAAAAGGGTAAGCCATTATGCCGGAGCTATAGCCGAAAATATGGGGCTGAACAAAGCCACCACCGAGGCTATACTTTATGCCACGCCCATGCACGACGTGGGCAAGATAGGGATACCGGACCATATCCTGCTGAAGCCGGGCAAGCACGACGAAAAGGAATGGGAGATCATGAAACAGCACACCACCATCGGGGCCAGGATCATGGAGGGCTCCGGCCACGGCTTCATCCGGCTGGCCTCGGTGATAGCCCTGACCCACCACGAACGCTGGGACGGCAGCGGTTATCCCCGCGGACTTAAGGGCCAGAAGATCCCCCTGGCCGGGAGAATAGCCGCCCTGGCGGATTTTTTCGACGCCATGACCTCGGAACGACCCTATCGCAACGGGGTCCACAGCCTGGAGCACACATTTGACACCATAAAACAGAACAGCGGAAGCCATTTCGATCCGCAGGTAGTTGATTGTTTTATGCAGTCGCAGGAACGGATCTGTCAAATAAAAGAGGCCTTCAGCCATAACTGATCGGATTTGTTGAAAAGGATGGGATTGTAAAATGAAAAAATACGTCAATAAAATAAAAACTCATTTGGTGTTGCCAAGTTTGGGGTTTGCCATATTGTTTTGGATGGTCGATATTATTGTTGATGTATATATATTCCAAGAGGGAACGATCAAAGGGCACATTTTGTCTCCCGAGCCGCTAGAGATATATTATCGCAGCTTTGTGGTGGTCATGTTCCTGGCTTTCGGCTTTATTGGACAAAAAATTACTCAACGCCGTATAAAAGCCGAAGAAACCCTTAAACTGACGGAAGATAAATATAAAATAGTGGCGGAGAACACCTACGACTGGGAATTTTGGACCGGACCGGATCGCAGGTTCATATACACGTCGCCTTCCTCTATTCGCGTTACCGGATATTCCCCGCAAAAATTCAATGAAGATCCTGCTTTTCTAGACAGTATTATCCACCCGGATGATATGCCGGCGTACAATCTGCACCGTAAAGAGGCCGAATCGGAGCACGGCCGGCATGAAATGGAATTTAGGATTCATCATGCCGACGGCTCGGTGCGCTGGATAAGCCATGCCTGCCAGCCGGTGACCGGACCCAACGGCGAACATTTGGGAATCAGGGGGACAAACCGCGACATCACCGCCCGAAAGCAAATAGAAGCAGAATTGGAAAATAATGAAAATAAATACAAGGGTTTATTCTCCAGCATGCTCAACGGTTTTGCCCTGCATAAAATCATTGTGGACGAAAAAGGAAGTTCGGTTGATTATGAATTCCTGGAGGTCAATGAGGCCTTTGAGCGGATGACCGGTCTGAAACGGGAAAACATCATCGGACACAGGGCAACTGAAGCTATGCCTGATCTAAAAAAGGATAGTTTTGACTGGATCGAAACATACGGAAGGGTGGCCCTCAATAACGAAAAAATACAATTTGAACAATTTTCTCAGCCTTTGGGAAAATGGTTCAATATCACTGCTTACAGTCCGGCCCCGGGTGAATTCGCCACGGTCTTTGAAGACATAACCGAACGGAAGAAAATCGAAAGTGTACTTCGGGATAATCAGGAGCGAGTCGAGACTATATTCGAGGCCGTCCAGGCTGGGGTCGTGGTAATAGATAAAGAAACCCATATTATTGTGTATGCCAATAAATCGGCGGCCCAAATGATAGGCGCTCCGGTCAATGATATTCTTGACAGAAAATGCAACAAATACATATGCCCGGCCAGCGATGGGGCCTGTCCCATAACCGACCTACATCAAACGGTTGATAATTCCGAAAAATGTGTTATCAATGTCAAGGGGGAAATGATCCCCATTCTTAAAACCGTAACCCAAACCACCATGGGCGGACGCGAAGTGTTGGTGGAAAGTTTTGTGGATATTTCAGAGCGTAAGCGGGCAGAAGCGGCCCTCAATGCCGAGTCAATCCGGAGGCGCATTCTTATCGAACAGTCCCGTGACGGTATTGTTGTTCTGACCCAGGACGGCAGCGTATACGAGGCCAACCACCGTTTTGCCGAGATGATCGGTTACTCCCTTGGGGAAGTCAAACAACTTCACGTGTGGGATTGGGAGTTTCAGTATACACGTGAGCAGACGATAGATATGATCCATAATGTTGGTGAGGCTGGTGATTTCTTCGAGACCCGACACCGCCGTAAGGATGGTACCATCTATGATGTTGAAATAAGCACCAACGGAGCTGCCTTCGGGGAAGAAAAACTGATCTTCTGCGTTTGCCGGGATATCTCCGAAAGGAAAACAGCCGAGCGTGTGCTTCGGGAAAATAATGATACCCTGGGGGCCATAACCAATTCGGCCCAGGATGCTATTATAATGATGGATCCTCAAGGAAAGATCTCTTTCTGGAATCCGGCCGCTGAAAAGATATTGGGATATACTAAAAATGAAGTCTCGGGCAAAAACCTGCATCAATTGATAGCCCCCGAAAAGTACATGGCCAGCCACCTAAAGGCTTTTTCTGAATTTCATAAGACCGGCCAGGGAAACGCGGTCGGGAAGAATATCGAACTCCAGGCCATAAGAAAAGATGGGACCGAGATCGAGGTGGAGCTGTCGCTGTCGGCCGTAAAGATAGGCGATGCCTGGAATGCAGTGGGACTTATCCGGGATATCACCGAACGGAAATCGATTGAGCATAAACTGAAAGAGTCGGAGTCGCTTCATCGAAGTCTTTTCGAGGCTGCCGGTCGGGCAGGCGAGGCCATAGTCATGATGCAGGATAACGGGGATGTTCCCATGGCTTGCATCATATCGAACAGTGAGGCGCAACGCATCACCGGTTACGGGCAGGATGAATTGAAGCAAAAGTCCTGGCTGGAACTTATTCATTCCGATTTCAGGGAGGCAGCCAAGGAAAGGGCGGCTCAAAGGATGAACAACGAAGACCTTCTCTCGGTTTATAATATCTCATTGACCGACAAGGCAGGGGATACGGTTCCTATTGAGATAGTCGGGAGCAGGATAGATTACAACGGCCGCCCGGCCCTGGTAGGTTATTTCCGGGACGTCACCGAAAGGCGGATGGCCGAGTCGGAACTGAGGAAGCTGAATACCGCGCTGGACCAAAGTTCCAGCATCGTCGTCATAACCGATATCAACGGGAACATAGAGTATGTCAACAAGGCGTTCTCCCTGCTTACCGGATATTCGGCTCCGGAAGTGCTGGGAAAGAACCCCAGGGTCCTCAAGTCGGGGGATAAATCATCCGAAGAATACCGCCGCTTGTGGCGCGCCATATCCTCCGGCAAGGAATGGACCGGCGAATTTCACAACCGCAAGAAGAACGGGGAACTTTATTGGGAACAGGCGCTGATCACCGCCATCAGGGACGACCGGGGCCAGATCACCAATTATATGGCCGTCAAAAGCGATATCACCGAGCGCAAACAGTCGGAAGCATTGCAGTCGGCCATATACAAGATATCCGAGATCTCGGTCGCTTCCGAAAATCTGCTGGAGCTTTACGCCGGGATCCATATGGTGATAGATGAGCTCATGAGCACGGCCAATTTCTACATAGCTCTGTATAATCAAAAAGATGGGCTTTTGGAGTTCCCGTATTTTGTTGATGAAAAGGATGCGCGCCCGGCACCCCGGCTTTTGAAAAAAGGGCTGACCGAGTATGTGTTGAGAACGGGTTCTTCCTTGATGGCGCCGCCGATGATGCAAAAGAAGTTGGTGGAGGCAGGTGAGATCGAAATGGTGGGGGCACCTTCAATAGATTGGGTCGGTGTGCCGCTTAAAACGGGCCATGTCACCTTCGGGGCGCTGGTGGTCCAATCATACCGCGAGCAGGTAAGGTTCGGAGCCAGGGAACTCTCGATGCTGAATTTTGTTTCGGACAACATTGCAGCTGCCATTCAGCGTAAAAAAGGCGAGGATGAAAGGAAAATGCTTGTAAAGGAACTGCAGGAATCGCTAGGCAATATCAAGACCCTCAAAGGCCTGGTGCCCATCTGTTCCTCCTGCAAGAAGATCCGCAACGACGGGGGATACTGGCAGCAGGTGGAGGAATATGTGGCCGAGCACACCGAGGCCGATTTCTCGCACGGCATCTGCGACGAGTGCGCCCACAAGTTGTATCCCCAGTATTTCAAGGACAAGAAGAACAAGACCAAGGGAGACGAGGTGGGCTGATGACAACATCGATTTAAAGTTCAAAGTTGAAAAAATAAAAGAAATTACACGGTGTCTCAGTGTCTCTGTAGTTAAGAGACTGGATTGCTTCATTAGAAAACAAAAAAGTCTCCTCGCAATGACGAAAGCAAAACCCTTTGTGCCTTGGTGTCTTGGTGTCTTGGTGATTCAAAAAATCTGGATCCCCGGTCAAGCCGGGAATGACATAATAGATTGCTTCGTTAAATATAAAAACCTGGATTCCCTCTCCCCGTTTTCACGAGGACAAGCTTCGAGGGAATGACAAGGGAGTGTCATACCCATGAAAATGGGTATCCAGAAGAAAAACCCGGATTCCTGCCGGAAGCCTGCTCTGGGTTAGGCAAGCAAGCCCTGCTGGCTCAGGGTTTATCCCGCACTTGATGCGGGGCAGGAATGACACTCAGTCCTAGTGTGAAGTAAATCCTTTGTGCCTTGGTGTCTTAGTGGTTCAAAAAAACCTGGATTCCTGCTTGAGCGGGAATGACATAGAGAATAAGCATAAATCAGGAGAGAGCCATGATGCAGGAGAAAGAAACCGCCCGGATACTGGTGGTGGACGATGACGCCAACATCATCAACTTCTTCCGGGCAGTGCTGGAGGAGCAGGGCCATACCGTGGCCACCGCCGAGAACGGCATCGAGGCCGTTAAAAAAGCCAGGGAATTCCATCCCGAGGTGATCCTGCTGGATGTGATCATGCCCCAGATGGACGGCTACGAGGTCACCGAGGAGCTTAAGGGCAATCCGGAGACCAGCAGCATCTCCATCATTCTGGTGACCGGCATGGACACCCTGGAGGACAAGGTCCGGGGGCTGGAGTGCGGGGCCGACGACTTCATCACCAAGCCTTTCAACTTCGACGAACTGGTGGCCCGGGTGCGCTCCCTGGTCAAGCTGAAAAGGCTGCAGGATCAGCTGGCCAATCTGCAAAAGGAATGCAAGGATGATTTTTTGCTCAGACAAAAGAAAAGCCTGAGCCTGAACATGGTGCTGATCGTGGAGGATGACGAGCGGATATCCAAGATTATGTCCAATGTCCTGGGCACCGGAGGCTATCTGACCCATACCATCATAAACGGATTGGATGCGGTGGATTTTATAAAGGATAACACACCGGATCTGATAATACTGGACCTGATGCTGCCCGGCCTGGACGGAATGGAAGTGTTGAAAAGGGTTCGGGAGAACCCCCTGACCCGGGAAGTGCCGGTGATAGTGGTCACCGCCATAGACGATTTCAAGACCAAAATCAAGGGGCTGTACATCGGGGCAGACGATTATCTGGTCAAGCCGGTCAAGTCACTGGAACTGCTGGCCCGGGTCAAGGCCAATTTGAGGAAATATCAGGCCAATAAGCTGATCCGGGATGTGCTAAAAGACAGCGGGGCGGGAAAATGAGTTGAAAGCTTAAAGCTGAAAGAATGTCTTTTCCCACGAAACACGCGAAATGACGCTAAAATATTAAAAGAAAAAACCTT
>CALMGM010000010.1 GCA_937863685.1 uncultured bacterium | reverse complement strand
CGATCGTCCCGATATTTACGTGCGGTTTGGTTCGCTCGAATTTCGCTTTGGCCATACCTGGATTCTCCTTATATTCTGGTAAAATTTCCGATTATATTTGTCTTTTATTAATGGTTCCTAGTACCGGATGCCGCTTTTCTCCATGATCTCCTCGGAGATCGAACGGGGCACCTCCTCGTAATGATGAAACTGCATGGTGTAGATGGCCCGTCCCTGGGTCAGCGATCTCAGGCGGGTGGCGTACCCGAACATTTCGGAAAGCGGCACCATCGAGGCTATCACCTGGGCATCCTTGCGCTTGACCAGCCCCAGGATCTTTCCCCGGCGGGCGCTCAGATCGCCGATCACATCGCCCATGTAAACTTCGGGGACCACCACCTCCACATCCATGATCGGCTCCAGAAGGACCGAGGAAGCTTTCCGGAGGGCGTCCCGGGCCGCCATCGAAGAAGCGATCTTGAAGGCCATGTCCGAGGAATCCACCTCGTGATAGGAGCCGTCGGTCAGCTCCACCTTAACGTCCACCACCGGATATCCCGCCAGCACGCCTGATTCCAGCCCGTCCTTGACGCCCTTCTCCACCGACGGGATGTATTCCTTGGGAATGTTGCCGCCGATTATGGAGTTGACGAATTCGAATCCGGTCCCGGGCTCCTTGGGCTCGACCTGTATCACCACGTGAGCGAACTGCCCGTGGCCTCCGGTCTGTTTGGCGAACTTGGTGTTGCTGGTCACCGCCTTGCGGATGGTCTCGCGGTATGATACCTGGGGCTTGCCCACGTTGGCCTGGACCGAGAACTCCCGCATCATTCGGTCCACGATAATCTCCAGATGAAGTTCTCCCATGCCGGAGATGATGGTCTGTCCGGTCTCCTCGTCGGTCTTGACCTTGAAGGTGGGATCCTCCTCCAGCAGCTTGGCCAGGGCCAGCCCCATCTTGTCCTGGTCGGCCTTGGATCTGGCCTCCAGGGCCACCGATATCACCGGATCCGGGAATTTCATGGCTTCCAGCACCAGGGGATGAGCCTTGTCGCAGATGGTATGTCCGGTCCGGCTCTCCTTGAGGCCCACCACCGCGGCGATGTCCCCGGCCGATATCTGGTCCACATCCTCCCTCTTGTTGGCATGCATTAAAAGGATCCGGCTGACCCGTTCCCGCTTGTCGATGTTGCTATTATAGACGGTTTCGCCTGCTTTGATGACGCCGGAGTAGACCCGGACGAATGATATCTTGCCGACATAAGGATCGGTGGCTATCTTGAATACCAGTCCGGCCAAGGGCTCATCGGGACTGTCATGCCGATCTTCCTTATGGCTGGTGTAGGGGTTGATTCCGGTGATGGGCGGAAGGTCGGTGGGGGCCGGCAGGTAGTCCACGATGGCATCTAATAATAACTGAACTCCCTTGTTCTTGAAAGAGGCCCCGCACAGCACCGGGAATATCTTGATCTCCAAAGCGCCTTTTCTGATGGAGCGTTTCAGCATTTCCGGAGTGATTTCCTTGCCGTCCAAGTATGCATGCATGGTCTCCTCGTCGAACTCAGCCACCTGTTCCACCAAGTTGTCATGGTATTTCTGGGCAGCTGTCATCAGATCCTTCGGGATGGCCCCGACTTCGGGGGTTTTTTCTCCCTTTTCGTCAAAGGTCATGGCCTGCATGGTCACCAGATCCACCACTCCGCTGAAGGTATCCTCGCTGCCGATGGGCATCTGGATGGGCACCGCCTTGGCGGCCAGCCTCTCCCGCATCATCGAGACCGCATCGTCGAAATCGGCCCCTACCCGGTCCATCTTGTTTATGAAGGCTATCCGGGGGATGTGATAGCGGTCGGCCTGACGCCATACTGTCTCGCTCTGCGGCTCCACTCCGCCCACGGCGCAGAACAGCGCCACGGCGCTGTCCAGTATTCTCAAAGAGCGTTCCACTTCGACCGTAAAGTCTACGTGGCCCGGGGTGTCTATGATATTTATCCTGTGATCTTTCCAGAAACAGGTGGTGGCGGCCGAGGTGATGGTGATGCCGCGCTCCTTCTCCTGCTCCATCCAGTCCATGGTGGCGGCTCCGTCGTGAACCTCGCCGATCCGGTGGACCCTTCCGGTAAAATAAAGTATCCGTTCGGTGGTGGTGGTCTTGCCGGCATCGATATGGGCCATGATGCCGATATTCCTGGTCTTATTTAATGATTCCTGAGCCAATTCTTTTCCTATCTCCCGCCGCCCCTGGGTTGCGCCGACCGGGCAGCTGGAATGCCGGGCTGCTGGTCAGATTGTATATGCGATGTAAAATGGCGACAGGTTGATCATTAGTGTGTTGTATCTACCTGATGTTTAAGCTGATTTTAGAACCGGTAGTGGGCAAAGGCCTTGTTGGCCTCGGCCATTTTGTGGGCATCCTCTTTCTTCTTGATAGCGCCGCCCTCGTTCTTGAGGGCCGACAGGATCTCCCCGGCCAGGCGCTCCCGCATGGTCTGCTCGGAACGGGATTTGGCCGCGGCGATCATCCAGCGGATGGCCAGTGCGGTCCGGCGCTCCGGCTTCACCTCCACCGGCACCTGATAGGTGGCGCCGCCCACCCGGCGGGGCTTGACCTCCAGCACCGGTTTGATGTTGTTGAGGGCCTGCTTGAAACCGTCTATCCCGGAGGCCTTGGTCTTCTTTTCCACGATATCTATGGCGTTGTAGAAGATCCGCTCGGCGATGCTCTTCTTTCCCCGCTCCATCAGGTTGTTGATGAAGATGGTCACCATGGTGTCGTGGTATTTGGGATCGGGCAGCAGTTCCCGCTTTACTACTCTTTTTCTTCTCGGCATTTTTATACCAGTCTAGGTGTTATATATTTACTTTTCTGGAAGGTGTCTTGGTCTGGAGTTTATTTCTTGGCGCGCTTGGTTCCGTACAGCGAGCGGCTTCTCTTGCGGCCGTCCACCCCGGAGGTGTCCAGTGTCCCGCGGATTATGTGGTAGCGCACGCCGGGCAGGTCCTTGACCCGGCCGCCCCGCACCATCACTATAGAGTGCTCCTGCAGGTTATGACCCTCGCCGGGTATGTAGGACAATATTTCGATGCCGTTTGACAGCCGGACCTTGGCCACCTTGCGCAGGGCCGAGTTGGGCTTCTTGGGGGTGGTGGTGTAGACCCTGGTGCAGACGCCGCGCTTCTGGGGGCAGTTCTTCAGGGCCGGGGCCTTGGTCTTTTTGGATTTAAGTTTTCTTCCGTGTCGGATCAGTTGGTTGATGGTCGGCATGGGATCTCCTTAACCGATTTTCCGTTGATGCTGCCCGGGGATTAAAAACAAAAATCCCCATGTCCTGTCCTACTTTCTTTAATAAGGCAGGAAGATGGCATACATAAAAGTTTTCCTAAAGAATTGATATTATATAAGATTTCATATAAAATGTCAATCCCTAAAATAAAAATATTTAATATTTTTAAAAAAAATTTGGACCAGCAGTTTCATGCGGGCGGTTGACGGTTTTTTACACAATGGGTTGTTTGCCTTTTTCTATCTGTAGGGGATGGCTTGAGACCATCCCTGAAAATCATACATTACTTTCAGATAACAAAAGACCGCCCTTGTCGGACGGCCTTTAAAATATTCTTAAACACCTTTTTAATTGGACATTCAGCGCCAACCTTGTCCCGCATGCCATACTTTATTAAATGGTTTCTTTTCAACCAATGATTCAATCACCGGCATAAGCAACATTCGGATTTCTTGATGGCTGCATCCAATTCACACGTTTCATCCGGCTTGCTTTTTTTGAGAAATCCCGTCCACTGGCGCCGTTTGGCGTTATCTTCCGCAAAATAGTCGCCCAGCCCTTCCGGCAAGGATCCCGGCAGTTTCGTTCTCCTTCTCTTAAAGGTAGTCGCTATTGATTTGGAAAGACTTAACCCGTCTAGTTTGCTGTGCCGGGATATGTACCAGATATCGTAATAATCCTTTAGCCGACCATTGGCTAGTCCCTTATCTACCATGGCCTGGTACTTTTCGGCGATCACCGTATACGGTGTGTAGGCCTTGACGCTGGTTGCTGGAAGATTCAATAAAGATGGTAGTACTATTTTTTCAGGCGGTGGAAATATTGCATCACCGAAGCCGATATCTATCTGCAAATGTATACGGGCATCGGAAAGCCCGGCAATCAAAGTTATCCTTACGCCTTGATATTCTAAATTTTCGCTGATCTCTATACCGAGAACCGTATCCGGCAAGAAAATCAATCCGTCGGGCTCGACTTCGACCCGGCATATATCCCGAAATATGCCGACCCAACTAGAGACATCACTATCCCCTTTTCCCAGCATATCAGCATCCATTGATGACCTGACCGGCTGATGGTACCAGGCATTAAAAAGCTGAGCGCCCTTTAGAATGAATCGGTCATGATATTTAGAACAGGCAAGACGATAAAGCAAGCGGTCCAGGGCGTAAGTGGTAAGAATAAACTGGAAATCGTAGCCCAAGCTGTCAGCCTTCTGCTTAAGGCGCTCGCGCACCGAAGCACCGATGTCGGTTACCGGCTTCCGGCTCAAAACACCGCCTCCATATAAGGCTTGATTACATTGAGCACCCGGTCGATCCGGGCGTATTTAGTCAGTTCATCAGCGGTGAACTTGCGGGCTCGGCGGCCTTCCTTAAGGGCTTCCAGGGCCACGTCCAGGCCGATCTTGTTGCGGTACTTGAAGCAATCGGCAACAGTTTTAGCGGGACAATAAAGCCGCACTTTGACGCCTTCAACCATATGTTCTTCGATGCCTGAAGTAAAGGAATTTCCGGAGAGGAACACAAGTTGCAGCCCTGTACCGGCTTGTTTGGGCCTCCACATCTTGTTTTCTATAGCCATCCAGACATATGAAGGCAGTTGGGTGGTAATACCATGAAACCTAAGGGCTGATATTAGGCATATCACTCCTCTGGGCACAGTTATAGCTGCTAGCGCAAAAGAATCATTCGCTGTAACTTCTGCACCCACAAAACCATACACTCCACGAGCAGAATGTTCTACCTCGCCTTTATCGACCATTTGGCGAATATTTTCCCAATGTATACCCTTCTTAATGGCATCGGCTCTGGTAAAATACGCTTGCTTCGGAAATTGCTTTTTTATTCTTTCAATAGCTTGATAACCCATATGTCATTTCCTCGGTATTTATTATTATCTACCGAGATTATGACATATTATTGTTTCAATGTCAAGCTCTTTTTTATAATTGTCATCACCTTAATATTGGGCACCATCATCATGATGATCATCTTCGCTTTCATGGTCGTGCCCTCCATCATCAAGGTTATCAGCACTATCATGATGATGAATAATATTAACGGGTTATGCAACGCCAAAGGGCCGCCCTAGCGGACGGCCCTTTTAAAAAGCAGATAAAACTAGTTGCCGTTGACCACGATGCAAGTGACGGTTCTTCCGACGCCCTTGGTTCCCTGGATCTTGGAAATGATCAGTTTGGTCAGGTCCTTCATGGTGGGGGCCTCCACATAAGCGATGATGTCATGAAGCCCGGTCACTACATGAGCCTGCTTTAAACCTTTGATCTTGCGCAGGACCCTGACCACCAGTTCGGCCTTGCCGGCATCGCAATTGATGAACTCATAAGCTGCTACCATTCAACACACCTCCTTCCATTATTTTGATATTGGGTCTTCTTAAAAGTTTTAAGGTGAAAGTTCAAAGATAAAAATCTTTGTGTCCCTTGATCTCTTGGTGGTTCAAAAACCCTATCCGATCATAGGTCGTCCCCGGTCTCCACCTTGTCGAACTTGCCGCCCTTCTTCAGGTAGGCATTAATGAACCAGTCGATCTCCCCGTCCATCACCGCCTTCACATCCCCGGTCTGTTCCAGAGTCCGGTGATCCTTGACCATACTGTAGGGATGGAAGACATAGGAGCGGATCTGATTGCCCCAGGCAATATCGGTCTTGGAGGCCTCCAAGGACTGGCGCTTCTTGTCCTCCTCGGCCTTGTAATGCTGGTACAGCCGGGATCGCATCACCTTCATGGCGTTGATCCGGTTCTGGTGCTGGGAGCGTTCGTTCTGGCTGCAGACCACGATCCCGGTGGGTATGTGTACCATCCGGATAGCGGTCTCCACCTTGTTGACGTTCTGCCCCCCGGCCGACCCGGCCCGGTAAACATCTATCCGGAGGTCCGATTCCGGGATGTCCACCTTTATATCATCGTCGATCTCGGGATAGACAAAGATGGAGGCGAACGAGGTATGACGGCGTTTGTTGGAGTCGAAGGGCGAGATCCTCACCAGACGGTGGACGCCGATCTCGGCCTTAAGATAGCCGAAGGCGTATTTTCCGGCCACCTCGACGGTGACGCTCTTGATGCCGGCTTCGTCGCCCGGCTGCAGGTCGATCACCTTGTATTGGTAACCGTTGCGCTCCATCCAGCGAGTGTACATCCGGAGCAGCATCTCCGCCCAATCCTGGGATTCGGTCCCCCCCGCCCCGGGGTGGATGGTCAGAATGGCGCTTCGCTCGTCGTCCTCACCCCGCAGCATGTGACGGAACTCCAGGGCCTCGATCCCCTTGCCCAAGGCGTCTAGGTCGTCGTGGATCTCCTCCAGGGATTCCGAGTCCGTCTCCTCCACCAGCTCCAGCAGGGTGCCGGCATCATCGCACTTTTTCCTCAACTCCCGCCAGGGGTCTATCCAATCCCGGCGGCGGTTGGCCTGGGCGATGACCTCCTTGGCCTTGATGTTGTCGTTCCAGAAATCCGGAGATGCCATTTTATTCTCGGATTCGGCCAGTTCCTTTTCCAGCCGGTCCAGGTCAAAGATACCTCCGCAGGTTCTTTATATTCTCATCGGCTATCTGGCAGCTATCTTTCAATTCATCTTTTGTCAAAACCGGTTCATCCTTTATCAATTAGGGTTTTTTCTTGAAATAGTTGGCCCTCACTCAGGTCCAGTTTAGCGACAGGTGAATGCCCGCGATCACGACAAACAGAAACCCTCCGAATAGGTGGATCTCCTCCAAGATCTCGCCGCCGAGCCAAAAGTATCCCGCCCCGGTAATTGCCTGGGCGACCAAGGTCAGGAACAATATAGGATTCAGCCTTTTTAGCCAGTCTGTTCTGTTCATAATGCCATCCTTTGCTTTGCCGGTTGCCGGGCCATCCATATTGTATGATAAAATGACCCGGCAATTCAATCCTTTTTTTATGACCTATCGGATATTTTGCCTAAGGATATCTTTGCAGGCCCGGGCGGCACTTTTTTTCAGTTGCCCGATAGTGCCGTTATTGCTGATGATCAGCCCGGCCTTTTCCCTGATCCTCCGTACCGGCATCTGGGAGGTCATTATTCTCAGGGCTTTATTTCTTGATATTCCCCGGGCTTGCATCCTTGACAACCGCAGTTTTTTGTGTGAGTCCACCATTACCAATAAGTCGAGTTTTTTATCCAGGCCCCACTGCATGATTAACGCGGCATCTATCACGACGGGGCGGCCGGGATATTTTACCCGGCATGTCTTGATGCGCTTTCTGATCTCCTCCAGCAGCACTGGATGCACGATACGATTGAGCCGGCGCATTTTTGCGGGATCGGAGAATACCAGGTCCCCCAGCCGATCGCGATCTATGGTCTTTTTAGCGGACAAAATATCGGGCCCGAAAGTTTTAATAACCTTGGCAAAGCAGGACGATTTTCCTTTCAGCAGTCCGTGCCCCAAACTATCGGCATCAATGACGCAGGCCCCGTGTCTTTGGAAGACCTTGGCCACGGTGCTTTTCCCCGATCCGGCTCCTCCGGTCAGTCCGATCAGCTTGTTTTTATATTTATGGCCGCTCATGTTTTCTGATATTGCTGTTGGGCAGATAGGGCCGGAGGATATCCAACACCTCCTGGTTGGGTGGCAAGCCATGCCTTACCGCCTTTAAATAATATTCCCCGGCTTTATAGGGCTCTCCCAGCCGGTAGTAAATATTGGCCAGCAGCTCCAGTGTTTTATAGTCGTACTGGGACTGGGTTATCGAGGCCTCCAGGTTTTCCCGGGCTTTTTCCAAGCGGGAATTCATGATATCCATCAAGGCCAGATTATAATATATAGATGCTACATCCTGGGGCTTGGTCTTTTGGTCGATCAGAGACCTGGCTTTGAAGAACTCACTTTCGGCCCGGCTCCATTGTTTCTGGTCAAGCATAAAAGTGCCGTAATTATTATGCATCACCGGATCACTCGGAAAAAGGGAAATGGCCTGCCGGTAGTCCTCGTCAGCCGCGGAGATCTGCCCCCTTCTTTCGTGAATCTTGGCCAGATTGTCATAGGTCCACTTTGAATTCGATTTTATCTGGAGGACCCGGTTAAATTCTACTTCAGCCAAGTTAAGGTCATTCTGGTTATAATGCACCAGTCCCAGCATATAATGGACAAAATAGCTGTCCGGCGAGGTCTCCACGGCGTTTTCCCAAAAGTTTCGAGAGTCAGCAAATACCTGCTGGTGCCGAAAATTGATGGTGCCAAATACCAAAATCATCAACCAACAGATCATCACCTTTACCCTGGGTCTTAAATAGTTCCCCGCCCCTGGTAGTTTTATCTGGCTGGCAAACAGAGGAATGCCAACTGCCGGAAGGTATAATCGGTGTTCTAGAAAATGAGGAAAGTCGGTGATATCAATAAAAGTGGGTAACAGAAAGAGGATCATCCAGATCAAGCCGAACCAGAAAAGGCATCGATTTTTTATCCCCCCCGCTGTCACCATGATAATGACCACCAGGGTCACCGCCAGCCCGTAATAGATATTGATGTTTATATTGATCGGCAGTACCGAAAGGTTTACCGGCAGCAGTACTTTTCCAAAATAGCTCATCAAGCCTGTAAAACTGTCATGAAAACTGTATAATCGAATTTTTTGCAAATCGAATATTATCCATCTGACGGACAAATATACCGTCAACAGTAAGCCCCAAGCCCCTAGCAGGGCCAGGGAGCACCGGGCCAATACCTTCTGCCGGGCGATGATCAACCAATGGAACAACAGCAAAACCGGCAGCAGTACGGCCGTTTCCTTGGTCAGCATGGCCAGGGCCAGAAAAAATACCTGCCAAAAAAAATATCTCGCTTTGCCCTGGTGGGAATATTCGATCTGCATTATGAACGAGGCCAGGGAGAACAGCGTCAGCAGGCTGTCATTCCGGCCCGGGATCCAGGCCACTGCCTGGGAAAACACCGGGTGGACGGTAAAGATCACGGCCCAGCAGGCCGAGGCCTTTTTGCCGAGTTCCAGCTTCAGCAGCAAAATATACAGCAGGCAGCTGCCCATCAGGTGGAAAACTATGTTCGAGAGATGGTAAAAGAACGGGGTTATCCCCCCCCACCTGAAATCCAGCATAAATGACAGGGTCAGCACTGGGCGATAGTATGAAAGATTGGTGTTCCAGTAGGGATTTCTGGTAAAGGCAGTGAAGATATTATGCCAGTCGCTTAAGTAGTAGCGGTTGTTCACGATCAATTGACCGTCGTCAAAGGTATAACCGTAGAACAGCGTCCGGAAATACACCACAGTTCCGGCCAGAATGATCCACAGGAACGGGCTTTGAGCCATTTTACGCAGATTTTGCTTGAGATCAATCTTTCTCATGGATAAATTAAGTTTGACTGTATTTCCGTTTAAAATACCAGCTCATTCCCGAGGCCCCGGCAAACAGGACCATGGCCAAAATGAAATCGGCCTGATAACCCACCCGGGAAAGAAGGTAGTATCCCAACAGCGGACCCAAGAATCCCCGGACACCGGTCAGGGTCACATGCAGACCCTGGTAGACCAGGGAGTCCCGTTCCCCGGCAAAATGCAGCGAGCCCAAGTTCCACAGCACTACGATGCCGGTCAGGCCCAGCGAAAAAAAACATAAGCTGGAATAAGCCAGTGTCCGGCTGTTATACAGACTGGCCAGGAACATCAGCAAAGGATATCCCACCATGATGGCATAGGATATGGCGGCTATCTTCCATAGATTGATCCGATCGAATATCATTCCAGCCAGGGGTATCAGGGCTATCATGAATATCTGCGCGAAGACCCCTTTGGCCTGGGCCATCTGGAAATAGCTGAACTTCAGCTGGTTCAGGAGGAACAGCGGTACTGCCGGGACCATCACCATGAATGCCATCCCGTAGGTCATGAATGTCAGCTCGAACATCAAAAAATCGGTGCGCCGGAACATCAGCTTCAGGTCTCTGGCGGTGCGCCTCATCCGGTATCTTGATTCCTGGCGGTAGGAGATCCGGGAATCAATGATGATGAACAGCAGGTAAGTTATTCCCCCGGTGACGGCGATACTCATCAGGATGGGCTTGTAAAGCTGCGGGGAAAGATCCAGCAGGCGTCCCACTATCAATGAAGTGGCCATGGAGAAGATCATCAGCACCATCCGGGTGAGGCCAAATACCTGGCCCTTCTTCTGGGCGATGTGTTTCTGGTAAAATGAATTTATTATCGGCCCTTGGACGGCGTACAGCGAATAGTAGAAGAACATGAACAACAGGAAAAGATTGGCTCCCTCCAGCAGAAAGGCCAGCAGGAAGATCAGCCGGCCCAGCACCAGCCCGGGGATCAGTATCCATTTTTTGCTGCGGTTGCTGAAGAAGAAACTGACCACCAGCGACAGCAGCATGGTGGCGTTGGCCAGCAGTCCGATCACTGATATCTGGAGATCGCTGGCGGCCAGGGCCTTCTGGGCTATGGTCTCCTGCAGCAGTATCACTCCCTGGGTCATTCCGTCGAAAATGCAGGACAGCAGGATCAACCAGAATATCAGTCTTTCCTTTTTAGTGAATAACGAATAGAAGCCGAATAATTTGTTAAGCATATTAGCGGATGTAACTGATCGTCATTCCCTGGTATCCCGTTCCTGGCTGTCCCGGTCCTCGGCCTCGCGTTCCGCGGCATCTCCTTCCCGGTCGGGATAGATGTCCCAGGGATCGTAGATGTCGGAGCTTCCGTCCATATCCGGTCCGTAGTAATACAGCTCCAAGAAATTATTGTCATCGTTGGAATCGATCACGGCTGCTAAAGGAGCTATCGGAACTGTTTTCTTTGAGGCTGTGGTGTCTGAGATCGGTTGCCTGACAGGTTCTTTGGCCGCGGTTGAATCCTTTTGGGCCATCAGCCCCGATGGCATCAGGCAAAAGGCATAAATTATGAGGATTATTTGTTTTCTCATTTTACTGACCTTTAAAGTCTATTATAAAATCCGTGATTATCCTTTTCCAATTTACCCTGCTCAATGCGCCTGGAACCAGTTCTCTCCTTCGCCCATCTCCACGATGACCGGCACCGAGATCTCGATGGCGTTCTCCATCTCCTGCTTGGCTATTTTTTTCACCCTGGCCAGTTCGCCCTTCTCCACCTCGAACAGCAATTCATCATGCACCTGCAGTATCATCCGGCTGTTCAACTCCTCATCCGCAAATCTTCTGGCGATGTTGACCATGGCCAGTTTGATCAGATCGGCGGCCGTCCCCTGGATGGGGGTATTGACCGCGGTGCGCTCGGCAAAAGCCCGTCTCTGGCCGTTGTCGGAGTTTATCTCCGGCAGATAGCGTCTCCGGCCCAGCATGGTGCAGACGAACCCGTCCTTTTTGGCCTGGGCGGTGGTCAAAGCGATCCAGGCCTGCACCTGCG
Source organism: uncultured bacterium (assembly GCA_937863685.1). GTDB lineage: Bacteria > Edwardsbacteria > AC1 > AC1 > EtOH8 > UBA2226. The sequence continues at coordinate 207,476 of CALMGM010000010.1, read as the reverse complement.
GGAACTGCTGGAAATACTGCTTAATGAAAGTATCCGCCTCGCCCACCCCGATGCCCAGCTGCTGGGCCAGCCCATAGGGCCCCATGCCGTAGATGATGCCGAAATTAATGGCCTTGGCCTTGCGTCGCATATCGGGCGCAACTTGGCCCTCCTGGCAGCCGAACACGGCGCAGGCCGTCTCGGTATGAATGTCGCGTTTTGAACGGAAGGCCTGCTGCAGACGTTGGTCGCCGGAAAGATGCGCCACCAGCCGCAGTTCCACCTGGGAATAATCGGCTGACAATAAAAGATGGCCCTTGGCAGCGATAAATCCCTTGCGGATCTCCCGGCCCACCCCTTCCCGCATGGGAATGTTCTGCAGGTTGGGATCGGAGGAGGACAGCCGCCCGGTCTCGGTCAGGGCCTGGTTGAAGGTGGTGTGCAGCCGGCCGGTCTTTTCGCTGACCAGGGCCGGCAGGGCGTCCACATAGGTTGATTTTAACTTGAACAGCTGACGGTAATCCAGGATCAACTGCGGCAGGGAATGAACATTGGCGAATGACTCCAGCACCGAAACATCGGTAGAATATCCGGTCTTGGTCTTTTTGGCCTTGCCCACCTTCAATTTCTCGAAAAGGATCACTCCCAGTTGTTTGGGCGAATTGATGTTGAACTCCTCGCCGGCCTCTTTGTATATCTCCTTTTCCAATTTGCCGATCTGCTTTTCCAATTCATGTGACATGTTTTTGAAGAATTTCATATCCAGCAGCACTCCGGCCGACTCCATATCAGCCAGCACCGCCAGCAGGGGCATCTCCACCTTTTGGAACAGCTCGGTCAAATTTCTCTCATCCATCTCCTGCTGGAATTTTTCCTTGAGGGATTTAATGGCATCCAACCGGCGCCCCAACATCTGATCACGTGTCTCATCGTCGACATCGAAGGCCAGCTCGGTCTGTTTCTTGGCGGATGGCTGGGCCGCCTCGAAGGCCAGGCCCAGATGCTCACCGGCCAGGGACTCCAGCGATTGATGGTGCCGCCATGATGGATCGATCAAGTATGATGCCAGCATGGTGTCGAACATCGGTCCGTTCATGCCCAGGCCGCTTTTGCGAATGGTGGATTTGAGGTCGTGGCCGATCTTGATGATCTTATGGTTCTCCCAGATCGGCTTGAGTTTGGCCAGGTTCTTATTCTCCACAATCAGCGGTTTGCTGTCCACCATCACCGCTGCCCTAAAAATCTTGTCCTGGCGGAACTCCGGCTCGAAATAAAATTCCCCGGCCTTCTTGATCTTGCCCAGCACCAGCTCCAGGTCGGTCCCGGCCCGGATGGTCTGGAAATCCACGCTCTTCACCTGCCCGGCCTGAAACTCCCTCAGCAGCGAACCGAATTCCAGTTCCCGGAACAGTTGGGCCACCTTCTCCCGGTCCGGCTCATGGATCCTCAGGTCCGACAGCGAGACCAGCGGCAGTTCGTCCAGGTGCAGGGTCACCAGTTCCCGGGACATCAGGGCCTGCTCTTTATTGTCCTCCAGCAGTTTTCTTATCCGGGGCTTCTTGACCTGGTCCAGGTTCTGATATAAGTTATCGAACGACCCGAATTCTATTATCAGTTCGGTGGCGGTCTTGGGACCGATGCCCGGCACGCCCGGGACGTTGTCCGCCGCATCTCCCGACAGGGCGAAGATATCCTTGATCTTGTCGGGGATCACCCCGTATTCCCGCTGGACCTCGGCCGGCCCGAATATCTGCTCCTCGTTCTTTCCGGTCCGGGGCCGGATGACCTTGATCTTATCGGTGACTATCTGCAGCAGGTCCTTGTCGCCGGTGACTATGTAGCTGGGCCAGTTCTTGGCCTCGGCCTGCTTGGCCAGTCCGGCCAGGACATCATCGGCCTCGAAGCCGTCGTTCTCCAGCACCGCTATCTCCATGGCCTTGAGAACCTGCTTGATGCGCGGCAGCTGGGCTTTCAGCTCGTCCGGCATGCCGGGACGCTGGGCCTTATAGGCCTCGAACTTTGCGTGGCGAAAGGTGGGGGCTTTGGTATCGAAGGCCACCCCCAGATAATCTGGCTTATGTTTTTTAAGCAGATTGACCAGGATGGTGGCAAAGCCGTAGCTGGCGCTGGTGTTCTCGCCCTTGGAATTTATCAGCGGATTGCGAATGAAGGCAAAATAAGCCCGGTAGGCCAGGGCCGTGCCGTCGACTAGCATTACTGTAGGCATCGTATGGATTTTTGATATTAGATTTTAGATTATGGGGGAACCATGTTATTAAGATATCACACCCTATTGCAAAAAACAAGCAAAAATAAGAGCCTCCGGAATACCCGGAGGCTCTTGATGTTTTTTCCCTTACAATCATTAAACCTTGCAGCCCTGCTGCATGATCTTAAGCAACAAATCGAAGTTGTCCGGTTGCTGGGTGTCGTTGGCCACCCGGTTCACTCCACGAGATCCGCACCGGCGGCATCGGAATACCAACTGGAATCCCTTTTTGCTCTTATGCAGCCCGACCGGCTCCATAAGGCCATGGCATGAATTTCGCCGATCTCCCGGCACGATATCCACATGCAGTGAATGCAGGCAGAACGGGCAATGATTGCGGTAACTTCCGTTGGTTACGGGTTCCACTGCGTTGCCGCAATGGGCACAGCGAAATCCGGTGTTTTCCGTGTTTCGGCTCATCCTCCGGTCTCCTTATCTTGTAGGTTGTACAAAGAATAAGGAGCCGGGGTTCCGTTCGTTCTTCCCTTACGGGTTCCAGGCTTGATCCAACTAGGGGCCGATTTACCGCCATCCTTTAGGGACGGCGATTACTTCCGATTCCAACTTCACCGGGGCTTTTTTCATCCCCGGATCCGAACCTCGGCCGGTTTTATTGACAAGTATTGTCCCGGCCACTGTAGGGCGGGTTTATTCACCCTCCATCGGTAGGCGTTTGCCAGATCTCACTGACTTTAGGCGTCGTCCCCCAGAGTCAGAGATGAGCAGTATGAAGATACTTCCGTTTCATGTTTTCCTTTCGTTATAATTAACGATATTACTTTAATCACAAGTGTAATTTTAGATGTCAAACAGGGGATACATCCTTGCGTAGATTATAGACTATTGTTTTATCCAGTTGCTTGTGAGGGCCGCCATTTATTTGATAGCCCAATCCTTTCCAAAATTCAATCGCCCTATGATTATTGGTTTGAACAGCCGAAAAGATGGTTTTAATATTTATGTTTGTCTTGATGCGTTCCTCAACAGCAACGACTATTTTATGCCCTATGCCTTGGTTGCGATAAGGCAAGGCGATCATCAGCAGTGAAATAAATGCATATTCCGAATTTCCTTCGAACCCAGCAAGGACCATATCCACAATACCGACCATTTTATTCTGATCATCATAGATACCACAAAATATCCCGCCTTCCTTCAAAGAATGTCGGAAGTCGCTTCGCACCATTTCCATCGAAGCGCAAGGGACCGGCCCCAGCGCCAAAAAATCCTCGCATTGCCGGTAAACATTGAATACTTGGGGCAGGTTGAATTCGGACAGTTCCTTGATTGTATGTGAAGATGATGTATGCATAATCAATATTAATAACCTTCAACGCTTTCCTTCCAGGCGCTCCAATATTTCAAAGTAAACGGCAAATCCGCAAATCCCGTTTCACGATAGATTTTTATGGCCGTTGGATTTGAAGCATATAAATATAGACGATTCTTGGAAATAGATGAATGATACTTCAACATATAATTAATCAAAGCCCGACTATAGCCTTTGCCCCGATATTTTTTATGGGTCAGCACATCATCCACCCGGGATAAACCGTTCATGACCTTGACCGATCCCATGGTCACTGGCACATCGCCCAGATATCCTGCCAACAAGTGAAATGAATCAGTCTTAAGATGATTGCTCAAAACTTTTACCGCCCGATCACTTTCGTCTTCCGACCAGATCATCTCCACCATCCGCGTATCGATTTCAGACACCCTCCTGATAGTTATATCGTTCGACGTATTTATGGTTGAGGGGTTTTGCCATTCAAAAAATTGATTTTCGTCAAATTCCCTGAATATAAAACTATGTTTGTTAAAATAAGGCCGCAGTATTTCCTCTTCTCTTGGTATATAGGCCGAATAAATACGCGGCGATATTTTAATATTTTCATAAAATGATGCGATATCATCAAGTGTTTTATCAATATCTACGGCCAGATCGAGAATGACGGCATGATTGCTGTCATGGGATTCTTTATTGTCCGCATTATAAAACAACTTCCCGTAATAAGTGTCAATGGTATTGGCGAAATCCTTTGGGAAATCGGTTTCACATTGCCTGATGTGGTTGATGTCGATCATTGTAATTGCACCTGTTTGTTCTTCTGTCCTATAGGTTTAACTGAAGGTTATCACCCTGGTCGCTAGTTTATCAATCAAATACCGGTCATGGGTAACCATAAGGATAGAGCCGGAATAAACAGTCAACGCTCTTTCCAGGGCCTCGCGGGCGTCTATATCAAGATGATTGGTTGGTTCGTCCAGCAATAATACATTGGCCCCGGATAAAAACAGGCGGGCAATAATAATTTTAGCCCTTTCTCCGGCAGAAAACATGCTGATGGGCTTTAGCACATAATCCTCCCGTAACATCAAAGCGCCCAAAAATGTCCAAGCCTGTTCAGTGGTGCAACCGCATTTCATTACTTCCTCCAAAGCTGTTGCTTCCGGGTCCAGCGATATTTGCTCCTGCGGATAATAGCCCAACGTCACCCTCTTAGCCCAATGGAACTCCCCTTTATCCGGTTGTATCTCACCCGCCAGTATTTTCATTACAGTGCTTTTCCCGGAACCATTCGGCCCGCTGATGATCACCCGTTCACCGGCCTGCAGGGACAGCAAAAAATCCGAAAACACAACTTTACCATTATATTGCTTAGAAAGTTCGTCTACTGTTAACACGTATCCGGGCAGATTCTCCAGATGAGGAAACTTGAGTTTCACCCGTTTTTCAACGAAAGGCTTATCCGCCCGCTCACGTTCCAGCTTCTGTTCGATTTTGGTTCGTACGGCCTTGGCTCGCTTTGCCATTTTTTTGGCGTATCGTTTAGCCTTGTCACTCGGTTGCTTATCCCCCGGCTCTCGCTTCCAGCCCCGCTCTGTACGCTGCGACCAGGCCATCCGGGCGGTGGCTTCGATCTCTAATTTGTGGATTGTTTTATTATGCAGATCATATTCCTGCCACCGCCTATTTTCTCGGGCCTGGCGTAGGGCATGGTATGCATCGTAATTGCCGGGGTAGTCCTGCAATTTCCCCCGCCGCAGTTCAAGTATCCGGCTTACAGTTTGGTTGAGAAAATATCTGTCGTGAGATACTACCAACGCGGCACCTTTAAACGACCGTATAAAACTTTCCAGGAATTCCCTGCCTTCAAGATCAAGATGATTGGTCGGCTCATCCAAAAAAAGAACTTCCGGATCCGAAAGAATGGTTCTGGTCAGCCAGGCGCGCGAACGCTGGCCGCTACTTAATTGGTCAAACGGTTGCTTCCATTGATCGGGATCAAAGCCTAATCCACTTAACGTTTTTTCAACTAAAGCCCTAAACCGAAAACAGTTTTTCTCGGTAAATTGCAGATATGCTTCACCATCAATGCTGTTGTCTGAATTCATTTTTTGTTGAAGCGACCAAAGATCCGGTTTTACTGAATATACAAATGAATAAAGATCAATAGCAGAAGTTGTTTCATCCTGTTGAGGCAAGTATCCATACTCCCTTGGCATATCGGAGCATATTACCTCCCCGCTTGTTGGCGGGAGCCGTAGGGAAACAATGTTAAGCAACGTTGTTTTGCCACATCCATTGGGACCGATCAATCCCACTTTTTCGCCGTAATTTAAACTGAAATTTACATCCGTAAAAACAGAATGGTTGCTATAATCCCAATAATGGGATATATTTTTCACATTTATAATTGACATATGGCCCTCAATATTTGAAGGTTCAATATTTTATGCCAGACCATATTATACAGGCCCGGATCAGAATGTGAATTTCATGATTTCCTCCTGGTTATGATTTTGTTTACTTAGATTAAAAAACTATTTCCATATTTACTTTTCTTGCATTGGCTCAATGCCTATCAATTGCTCCCAAAACATAGATGCCATCTCAATATCTTCTATCTTTTGATTCCCTTCATCCTTTGTGGCAATTGCCATTGGTTTGCCTGCCCAAAGCCCGCCAGCTGGGGCCGTAACGATTTCAGCGATATTCTCGAGCAGTTGGAATTTGACTTTTCGTTCGGTCTCAGCCAAACATTGCCGAATAAGTCTCATGAACTCCGGATCGTGTATTTCCAAGTACCGAACAGCCTTTTTTTCGCCCTCCCAAAGAATGCCCCGTAGGCTGAAATACCCCCAGAACAGGTTGTTAAGAGTGAAACAAAATCGCAGATCCAATGCTGTCTGATAGACAGGGTCGTCAGATTCTGCCATGCGACGGTTGTGAAGATAGTCGAAATTGATACCGAAGCAAATGCCATAGCTGTCGTATTCGCTGGTCGGGAGCGCCAGGTTGCTGTTTTGTAATGTGTCCTTCGCTCGTTGCAGTCGACCGGTGCGGTCGAAAACTATTTTTCCCGTCTGTAGCCATCGGGAGACGCTGAGCAGGTAGGCAAACGGTTTAAACTGTTGTTTTTCGGTTATAATCCGGTCAACTTCGTTGACGGTAGCGAACAGCAAGTCGGTCAGTCGATGATCTATATAGGTGATGCCAACCTGCAGCGGGACCGGAGACTCGGATAGGACTATTAGTATGTCGTAATCACTGACCGGAGTCAGTTTGTCGCTATCGGTAGTGCCAACCAGCAGGATTCCGTCAACCGCTGGATGCGCTTTCAACCGGTTGAGGACCTGTTTCAGCGTCATAGTGCTGGTGCTTGACTGGGTCGGATCAGGCATTACTTTTCTCCGTTTTTAAAACCGCGTATCGAATGAACTCAAGCGTTTTTTGCAGTGCTTCCTCATTTGCGTGTTGCCACCTTTTCACGCAATGACGGACCCCTTCCCGTTCTTCCCAGGCCTGCTGGATTAGGTCAACCCATTCCAAATCCAAGGCTTGTTTGGCCCACTCCATACCGGCGAACTTGGATTGTACTGTCCCAGTGCGGAGTGTATGCAGCATACGGCAATAAGCCAGCACGGCAAACGATTGACCGAACCGGGAATTCCAAAAGCCAAGAGGCTGATCGATTTCGGCAACATAGAGGTCCGCTATAAGGCGCATCGTCGCTTTTACTTCTGCCAGCATGGCCTCAATCGGGATTGAAGCGAGAAGTGATTTGGGCTCCGGCCCGCAAAGAGTGATCCCCCGTTCTCTTAGTATCCAACGCACGTGCCATTGATTGTCGTGGGTTGAACGCTCAAAAGTAGTGCTGCCATTGTCCAAATACCATAGTGGCTGGACACCAATTCCCTCAGACTGGTTGAGTTGATCGCGGCTGATATAGGATCCTTCCAAGTGCTGCGCCGGATAACAGCCGAGGCCATGGAGGCGGGTATGTAAGACTTGCAGTGACTGGACCGTAATGTCCGTCAATTCATCCTTCGTCACAACTAAAAATCGACGTCGCTGTCGAGGTCAAAATCGCCAGTAGCCAGCGACCCAACCAGATAGACGCCGACCAAGTTTTCGGTCAGCTCCTCCTTGACCCCGGCGACGAGCCGGTCGATGACCTCCGGCAATTCCGGATAGGGCAGCCTGGGGACAACATTATTTTGAACCGACAAACTCATGCCATCGTCCTTTTGATGATCTGTTTGATTGTTATCCTGCAGCAGGACATCCGAAAGCGACAGTTCATTGGACCCGGGGCGAAGGGGCAGACCATATACTACCATGCGGGTGCCGTCTTCATGAATGCGTTCCCCTAAATGCCGGAAACCAGCCTTCTGAGCAACCCGGGCCGAAGCATGATTCTCGGGGTTAAACTGTATCACGGCCGCTTTGGCGTTAGTTTGTTCAGATAGATGCCGCAACATCAGACCGACCGCCCTCGGAACGTATCCCCGGCCGCGGACAGCAGAACGAATATTATATGTGATGTTCGCCACCTCTCCCGGCCGGTAGCCTGGACAGGCAAGATTGGCGTCTACATAACCCACAAGTTCGCCGGCAGCCACTTCCCAGATCCCCAAATTTCGCCACGCCCCGCCGGATTCCCAAGACAGCCGGGCCTCCTCAATCGCGGCTCTGGATGTTTCGATGATGCTTCGGCCGCCAAAGAAGCGCACCGTCAATTCGTCTTCGTTCGCCAGGTGCACTTCGGCGTCAGCTAAAGTCATCATGCACAGAATGACAACGCCATCGGTTAGTTCAGGAGCAATCATCAAATCAATTACCCTCCTTTAATCCAGATATAACCAGAGGGATGTTTTCTCTTGAAACCGATCTTTTCATAGAATCGCAGGCCGGAATCCATGACCGCTTTTTCGGCGCCCATGCTGGCCACTCTTCGCAGGCCTTCTAAAACCACCTGTCTTCCCATTCCCAAACTGATCGATCCCACCGGTTCCAGATGAGCGATCCTGTTATGCTCGTTGTACCAAACGATGCAACAGGCCAGATATTCGCCAGAGGCGTTCGTCACGACCAGGTCGAGTTCCTTGCGATAGTCGGGCGCTCGCTGCAATTCCTGATATGAGAATAGGCTCGGCCAATCGTTGGGATCCTTATTCTTGAACGACAGGCCCAAAACCTTTCTTCGTTTCTCCAAATCGTTTTCATCAGCCATGGAAAGAACACGATATCCTGTAGGCAAGTCGGACTCAGGCAGGTCTTTTAGACCATACTCCAAGAAATATCCGCAAGGCTTATCACCTTTCGCATAACCGCGCTCAACAGCCAGGGCCTGGAGCCTTTTGTCATGCTCTGAAACAAATATCCGAACCATTCCGCTATCGGCAAATGTCGTTTCGGCATAACCAATCATCTCGCTGAGCAGAAAGTCATAGCTTGGATGTCGTTGAATATAAGGCATGCCAGGTTGTTTGTGCGTGTGTTCTTCGGGGTTTACAACGCCGACGATCTCCCCGGACCCGTTTTCCCAGACACTTATGGAATTTTCCCAAAAGCGGATAGCTTCCTGGCTTTTCTTCCGGATGTCGTCCATAGAAGCATTCACCAGTTCTTGGGCACCGAACATCGGGGCCACGAAATACCGGGCGTAGTTCCACCGTTCGATCCCCCAGTTTAAGGGTTTCCCGCCGATAAGATAATGGTTTGCCAGAAGATCACGGACACGCATGAAGTCCCGCTCCGGGTCATATCGGCGATGTTTTACCAACATGATGGATTTCCTCTTTGCAATGTAACGCACCTTATCGCCAATTTTCTAAACGACCGGTTTGATACCATTCCCGTTCTCTTGGAGTTTCTCCTTCTCCCGCAGGGTCACATAATAACCATCTTTGTCCATCAGCTCCTGATGTCTGCCCTGCTCTACGATCTGACCATCTTTGAGGACCAGTATCTTGTCGGCCCGCTCGATGGTTGAGGTCCGGTGCGAAATGATGAAGCAGGTGACCTTCGGCAGTTTTTCGTTGAGCTCCTGCCAGACCAGGGCCTCGGTGGTGCCATCCAGGGCCGAAGTGATGTCGTCCAGGATCAATATTTGGGGATGCCCCATGGCGATCCTCTCCACGATGGCCCGGGCCAGCGATGCCCTCTGTTTCTGCCCCCCGGACAGGCTGGTGCCGCGCTGCCCGATGAGGGTGTCATACCCCTTGGCAAAGCCTTTGACCTCCTTCTCCAGCTGGGAGATTCGCCCGGCCTCTACCGCCCGGTCATTATCCACCTCTTCCCGGTGGAAGATGACGTTGTTGAGGATGCTGTCCGAGAACAGCAGGGCCTCCTGGGGGGCGTAGCCGATGATGCTGCGCAGCCCGGCCAGGCTGAAATCCTTTATATCGGTGCCGTCAATGCTGACCGAGCCGGAGGTCGGATCGTGCAGGCGAAGCAGCAGGTGCACCAGGGTTGTCTTGCCGCAGCCCACCTCTCCCATCAGGGCCACTTTCCGCCCCTTGTCAAGGCTGAAATTGATGCCCCTGAGCTGCAATTTGTCGTTTTTCCCATAACCGAACGAAACATCCTGGAAATCTATCGAATGTTTGAAAGATATTTCCTTGGGGCTGGCCGGATCGCCGACCTCAGCCATTGCCGCCTCCAATTCATGGGCCCGGGCATAGGACACCGAACCCCGCTTGGCGGTCACGAAAAAATACCCGATGTTCCACAGGGGCTCGATCAGCATCAGGCTGTAGGTGTTGAAGGCCACGAAGCTGCCCAGGGTCAGGCTACCCTTGATGACCAGGTATCCGCCCACCAACAGGACCACTAAAACCCCCAGCTGATCGATCAGGATATTTGACGAATTGAACAGTCCTTCGGACTGGATGCTTTTGACCTCGGCCTTTATCCGGTGGTCCATGGCCCGGGAGAAGCCCTGCCTCTGGTGATCCTGGCGATTATAGACCTTGAGCACCCGGATCCCGGAGAAGCAGGCCTCCAGAAAATCATTGACCGCCGAGATGGCGTTCTGCAGTTTATGATAGCGCCGCTCGAAGGTCCTTTCGTTGAACAGAAACAATCCGGCCACCACCGGCACCGGCAGCAGCGAAAAGGCCGCCAGGGTGGGGTTCATCCGGAACATCACTATCAGGATGAAGCTTAACAGCACCAGGCCCTGCACCGCCCGGAACAGCCCGGAGCAGGTGAACCAGGACAGTTTCTCCGCCAGGTCGTCGGTCAGCCGGGTAACCACGTCCCCGGTCCGGTAGGAGGACAGGGTTGACGGCCCCAGCCTGGTGAGGTTGGCAAAGATGTTGTTCCTGAACTCGGCCTCGATATTCATGTTGGTCCATCCCCGGGTGGACATCAGTATCCAGTTGACCAGGGCCGCCCCGGCTCCCAGCAATAAGAGATACAGCACGTAGCGATTAAGCTGATGAGCGGGCAGTTTGTTGACCAGACCGTCCACCACCATCTTGAAGAAGATGGGGTAGCTGATGGCCAGAGCGGTGTAGACCAGGGTCATGATCAGCAGAACCAGAAGCTTCAGTTTGTGCGATCTCCAGTAGCGGTACAGCCATCCGAAGATAAGCTTTAAACTGCCGGTGTCTTTTTTATTTTCTATTTTGTTTGACATAAAATTATCAGTTTATTTCAATTCGTTAAATTCTTCTCTGGTAAGTCCCATCACTATTTCGTCATGGTGCTTGCCGTTAGTATAAACCATGCTACGCAAAGTGCCTTCCTTTTTAAAGCCAAGCTTTTCGTGCAACCTAAGAGATCGTTCATTGAAGTCATAAATATGGACATTGACCTTTTGAAAGCCCAATTCCATAAAATAATAATTCAAAACGATTTTAATAGCCTCCTTTGCATACCCCTTCCCCCAATATTTCCTTTCGATGCCTAAACCGTATTTAAATATCCCGTTCCTTTTATCGCAGGAAAAAGTGTTTATGGTGCCCAGTGCCTTACCCTTTAGGTCGGCGATTATCCAGCGGAAATTATCATTCTCCGGCTCGGCCTTTGATAGTGCTTCCACATGATCTTTCATTTTTTGATACGACCCAGGAAAATGGATAACGTCGCATAATCTGTCCGACTCGGTATCGTAATCTTTGGCCCATTTGAAGAACGAGCTGGCATCCTTGGCTTCCACAGCCCGGAGCCATACTTTAGAGCCTGCCCATATATTATTTTTCATAATAACCTTTAAAATGTTTGGATTTTATTGAATTTGTCGGAAATTTAAACCACCCCCTCCCCTACTTGATCAAGGAGGGGATTTGGGGAGGTCTATTTTACAGATTAAGCAAACTGTATCCGGTACAGCTTGGCATAATAACCATTTTTTTCTAAAAGTTCCGAATGTCTGCCGGATTCCACGATCCGGCCCTTATGGATCACCATTATCTTGTCGGCATCCAGGATGGTGGAAAGCCGGTGGGCCACTATCACCGCGGTCCTGCCCTCCAACAAACGCTTGATGCCCTGCTGGATCAGCCGTTCCGACATGGGATCCACCGATGAGGTAGCCTCGTCCAGGATCAGGATCTGGGGGTCGAAGGCCAGGGCCCGGGCAAAGGAAACCAACTGCCTCTCGCCCTGCGAAAGATTGGCTCCCCTTTCGGCCAGTTCCGACTCCAGGCCGCTGGGCATTTTGTCCAATATCCTCTGCAGTCCCAGTATCTCCACCGCCCGGTCCAGCTGCTCCCTGGTCATCTCCGCCCCCAGGGTCAGGTTCTCCCGCACCGTTCCCGGAAAGAGGAACACGTCCTGCAGAACCAGGCCGAAGTGCCGGCGCAGTTTGTCTATGGGTATCTTCTTGATGTCGATCCCGTCGATGGATATCCTGCCGGACTGGGGATCGTAGAATCTCAGCATCAAATTGATGATGGAGCTTTTTCCCCCGCCGGTGGCGCCAACCAGAGCAATCTTTTCACCCTTCTTGATGGTAAAACTAATATCCCGCAGCACCCAGTCCGGCTCGTCGTTTCCGGCCCTGGTGACATAGGAAAAATCAACATCTTGGAATTCAATTGAATTCTTAAAATTGTCCCAGTTGCCGCTTGAAACAGCATTGATCACCTTGGGTTCAATATCCATGATCTCAAATACCCGCTGGGCGGCGGCAAAGGCCCGCTGCATGATGCCCACCTGCTCGGAGAAAGCGTATACCGGCATGAAGAATTGTCTTAAATACCCCAGAAACAACACCATGGCCCCGATGGTCAAAAGTCCTTGGGCTACCATATTTCCGCCCACCGCCAGGATGATGGCCAGCCCAGTTATCTCGAATACCCCCACCAGGCTGAAAAACCCCATGGTCAGCACATCGGCCGGCAGCAGGGTCTTGATGTATGACCGGTTGAGCTGAGCCATCTTTTGCTTGACCGCGCTCTCGCGGGAGAAGGCCTGGATCACTTTCATGCCCTGGATCATCTCGGTGAGATAGGCCACTATCTCGGCGTATTTTTTGCGGACCACCAGAAATAGCGGCCGGACCTTTTTCTGGAATAGGATGGTCAGCAGGACTATCACCGGGATCAGGGTGGAGATCGCCAGAAAAAGCTGCAGGCTAACCTTCATCATGATGAACACCATCCCGGACAGGCTGGCCACCGCCCCCAGCACGGTGAACATGGTGGAGGTGAACAGTCGGCGGATGGCCTCGGTATCGCTCTCCACCCGGGCGATCAACCTGCCCACCGGGTGCTCGTCGAAATAGGCGATATCCAGTCCCAGCATATGCCCGAACAATTGCTCCTTTAGAGATGAAACAATTCTGACCCCCAGCGATTCCAGCACCACCAGCATCAGGTAGTTGATCCCGAAGGTGGCCAGTTGCAGCAAAACGTACAGCCCCACTGTTATGAGCAATCCGTTGAAATCCGAACCGGCGATGTTGACATCGATGGCCCGCTTGAGCAGCAGGGGGGGCAGCAGCCCCAGCCCGGATGACACCATCAGTATCAGTCCGCCGCCCAGAATCCTCATTTTGAAGGGTTTCAGCAGCGGCAGCATACGTTTTAACATTTGACGGTCGTATATTTTCTTCCCCGCGGGAAGATCGTCTAAACTTTCATCCATCCACATATGTTTGTCTCTTTTTATGATTTGCGTTAATTCGTTTGAGATTTGAGCAGCATCAGCGGATTGCTGAATCCTTGTTTATATGCCTTCTAATCTTGGCGATGGTCTTCCATCTCTTTGACTGCTCCATCCGAACCTTAACATTGTGCCGCGCTTCCTGATATTTAAGTTCCCGTTGCAGCTTCAGAAAATTCTTGAACCTGACCTGGTCAATCTCTCCTTTTTCCAAAGCCGATCTTATGACGCAGCCCGGCTCCTCCTGGTGGCGGCAATCATTGAACCGGCATTGGGCAGCCAGCTGTTCAATATCATCAAAGGTTTCGGAAAGTCCCTGCTCGCCCTCCCAAAGCTGCAGCTCCCTCATGCCCGGGGTGTCTATGACAATGCCTCCGCCCTCCAGAAGATACATCTCCCGGCTGGTGGTGGTGTGTCGCCCCTTGTCCTTGTAATCGGAGGTTTCCACCACCTTGATGACATCCCGGCCCAGCAGTCGGTTGATGATGGTGGATTTACCGGCCCCCGAGGAGCCGATGAATACCGAGGTCCTGCCGTTTTGTAGATATGGCTTCAACTGTTCCAGACCGTCCCCTTTAGCCGCGCTGATGGCATGAACCGAGACACCCACCGCGGTCTTTTCCATTTCCGCGGTCTTGGCGTCAATGTCGGCGCAGAGATCGGCCTTGTTGAGCAGTATCACCGGGATCGCCCCGCTGTTCCAGGTTGTGACCAGATATCGCTCGATCCGGCTGGGATTGAAATCGGCATTGAGAGCGGCCACGATAAAAGCGTAGTCAATGTTGGCAGCTATTACCTGCTCCTGCGAGGTGGCGCCGGCGGCATTCCGGGAGAATTTGGTCCTCCGGGGCAGGATCATCCGGATCATCCCGGAGTTGTGCTGCTGGTCATGGATCATCACCACCCAGTCTCCCACCGCCGGGAATCCAGTATCCAGGAAATCCCCGCCCGGTCCGATCAACTCATTATTGATTTTATCCCTCATTTTGCCCGATACCTGGGCGGTGATCTCCCCGCCCTCGGTCAGGACCTGGCATAAGTTGGTATGGACGGCCGAAACCCGGCCCACCAAAAAGTTATAATCGTATTTGGTTTTGCTTTTTACTTGTTTCAGATGGTCCTCAAAGAAAGAATCCCATCCGATATTTTTCAGGTCCATTATATGATTTCCTTATTACACTGTTTAGGTTTTGGATATTGGCCTGTTCCATATGTTTTCAAAGGCCAATATCCATTTTTCAATTCAGCAGAGCTTTGCCGCTGATGACCCGTGAATCGTTTGAAAAACTGTTATTAATGATCTGTTGGATCACATACAATTTATTCAATTCGGGGTCGCTTTTAAGACATTGTTCCAATATCTTCAGCATATCCTGTCCTCCCTTCGTTGTCGTGGCTGAAATTGATCTTTCATTGCTGATCTTGATGCCTGTTGACCACCCCTTTCCCCTCCTTGATCAAGGAGGGGATTTAGGGGAGGTAAAAGAAAAAGCCACAGGTTTTTATTGTTTTCCTGCGGCTTTTATGGTTTACCATCGTAAAATGGCAAAAGAAAAAGGCCACAGGTTTTGGTGAACCCATGGCCCGTAAAATTATTCAGATCATACGGTAGAACCGATGGGCGCACCTATCCCACGATCAGTCGCGGGAACTGCAAAATTGCGATATTTGAACATATTGTGGATCATTTTTTGCTATCGCCCTCTCGGCACTTAAAAGGTTAATGGTTTTTGTTGACAACCGGATTGTATACTAAATAGTATATCTTGTCAAGAGAAATTTTTAATAAAAACAAATTTATTCATTTCTTGGGCGGGGTTTCCACGTGTATGGTTATTGATACCTCCGGCATCTCGTTCTGCAGATCCTCCTCCAGATGATCGGTCAAGTTGTGGGCCTCTTCTACGGTCTTATCGCCCTTGACCGTCAGGTGCAGCTCGGCAAAGACCCGATTCCCGCTGCGCCGGGTCTTGATGTCGTGAAAATCCACATACAGCCCATCGTGTTTTTTCAGCAATTCTATAATTCTGGCTTCCTCTTCGGGACAGGATTGATCCATCAGTTCGGTGGATGATTTTTTTATCAAGTCTATTCCCATCTGCACCAGCAGCAAGGCCACGCCGATGGCCAAAGCCGAATCCAGAAAGGCCCAGCCGGTGAGCTTGGCCACCATCAGCCCCGCCACCACGGCTACCGAGGACAGCACATCGGAAAGCAGATGCTTGGAATCCCCTTCCAGGGCTATGGAGCCGAACCGGCGGGCGGTTCTTATCAGCATCCAGGACAGCAGGCCGTTCAAGGCGGTGGCCGCCAGCGAGACGACCAGCGCCAGATTGACATTGAACAAATCTACGGGACGCAGCAGCCGAACTATGGCCTTTTCGGTTATCAGCACCGCCGCTACGATTATCAGAAATCCCTCGATCAGGCTGGAGATGTTCTCCACCTTCTGGTGTCCATAGTTGTGGGACCTGTCGGCCGGGGAGTCCGCCAGATAGACGGCGTACAGCATTATGCCCGAGGCGATGATATTGACCACCGATTCCATGGCGTCGGACAGCAGGGCCACCGAACCGGACAGAAAGTAAGCTGCCAGCTTCATTCCAAAGATAACCAGCCCCCCGGCCAGAGTGAACAGGGCCATGCCTTTTTTGGTAATGCTCATAATTGATCCGGTGGATTTTGATAATTTTCCCTGGTTTTTTCTGGATTCCTGCCTTCGCAGGAATGACATTAAAATTCGGTTAAGCAAACTTCTGATACAAAATCTGTGCTAATCCGTGTCCCATTATTAAAATTCTTATTCCTCGGGTTCCGCCCCGGGTTTGACCCGACGCGAACGCCGGCGGTCGATATCCGACAAAATTTTCTTCCTTAGCCTGATGGCCTTGGGGGTAACCTCCACCAGCTCGTCATCGGCGATGAACTCCAGCGCCTCCTCCAGGGTCATGATCTTGGGCGGGGTCAGCCGAATGGCTTCTTCTGAAGTGGAGGACCGCTGGTTGCCCAGCTTCTTGGCCTTGGTGACATTGACCACCAGGTCATTCTCCTTGGGCCTTTCCCCGATCACCATGCCCTGATAAGCCTTGTCCCCCGGGGCCACGAACAGCATCCCCCGCTCCTGGATGGAATCCAGCGCATAGGAAGTGGCGGTGCCGGTCTCCATGGCTATCAGCACTCCGTTGACCTGTGCGCTGATCTCGCCCCGGTAGGCCTGGTAATCCAGAAAATTGTGATGCATAATGCCGGTTCCCCGGGTATCGGTCAGGAACTGTCCCCGGAAGCCTATCAGACCGCGGGCCGGGATGCCGAACTCCAGCCGGGTCCGGCCCTTGCCGTCGGCCTTCATGTTCTGCAGCTCGGCCTTGCGCTGGCCCAGCTTCTCCATCACCGCGCCAACGTAAGCGTCGTCCACGTCTATCACCAGGTATTCAAACGGCTCGCAGGTCTTGCCGTCGATCTCCCGGAGGATGACCTCCGGCCGGGATACCTGCAGTTCGTATCCCTCCCGCCTCATGGTCTCTATCAAAATGGACAGGTGAAGTTCGCCCCGCCCGGAGACCTTGAAGGAGTCGGGCGAGCCGGTGTCCTCGATCTTAAGTCCGACGTTGGATTTCAGCTCCCGGGCCAGCCGGTCCCTGATCTGGCGGGAGGTCACGTAAGCTCCGTCCTGGCCGGAGAAGGGGCTGTTGTTCACCGAAAAAAGCATGGAGATGGTGGGCTGATCGATATCCACATAGGGCAGGGCCTGGGGGTTCTCGGCATCGGCGATGGTCTCTCCGATGTTGATCTCCGGGAAGCCGGCCAGGGCCAGGATATCTCCGGCCCTTACGTCCGGCACCTCTATCCGCTTAAGCCCCTCGAAGCCGTAGATCCGGGTGATCTTCTCGATCTTGGTGGCGCCGTCCTTCTTGATCCGGGCCGCCAGCTGGCCGGATCTCATCCTCCCGTTAAGGATCCGGCCGATGGCCAACCGCCCCACGTAGTCATTGTAATCCATGCTGGTAACCAGCATCTGCAGCGGCTTATCGGGGTCGCCTGGCGGCGGCGGAACTTTGTTGATGATCACATCGAAAATGGGAAGGATATTGTCACCGGGTTTTGCCAGATCCAGGGTGGCGGTGCCCGATTTGCCCGAAGCGTATACCACCGGGAAATCCAGCTGTTCATCGGCGGCATCCAAGGAGACGAACAGGTCGAACACCTGGTCCAGGGCCCAATCGGGCCGGGCATCATGACGGTCTATCTTGTTTATCACCACGATGGGCTTAAGATGGAGCTTCAATGATTTCTGCAGCACGAACCGGGTCTGGGGCATGGGGCCGTCCACCGCATCCACCAACAGCAGGACTCCGTCCACCATGGACAGCACCCGCTCCACCTCGGAGCCGAAATCGGCATGCCCCGGGGTATCGACGATGTTGATCTTGTATCCGTTGTAATGGATGGAGGCATTCTTGGAGAAGATGGTGATGCCGCGCTCCCGCTCCAACGGGTTGGAATCCATCACCAGTTCCGGAACTTCCTGATTGTCCCTAAAAAGCCCGCTCTGCCGGAGCAGGGCGTCCACCAGGGTGGTCTTGCCGTGGTCCACGTGGGCGATGATGGCGATATTTCTTAGTTTGTTGTCGGTCATTTAAATTAACAGTCCTTGTTCTAATTTTTCTTTCCCGGTTCCTGCAGGATCTTGTATCTGAATCCTTCGTTCTTTTCGATCTTAAACCCCTGTTTGATCAGTACCTCGTAGGCTGCATTACGCACGTAATCGTCGTCGTCATTCAGAGCCTTCTTGAGGGACTTAACGGCTTTCTTGTCGGTCCAGCCTTCCAGGCTTTTGGCGGCGGTGGCCCGCACCTCGAACTTGTCGTCCTTTAACGATCTTTGAAGGAACTTGAAGACCTTGTCATCGTGGATATGAGAGACCAGCTTTAATAGATTGACCTTCACCAGACGGGAGTCGCTTTTCTGGAACTTCATCAGCGAATCCAGCCGGGCCTCCAGGCTGTCCGGTGGGAAATTCTTCAGATTCTTGTAAGCCAGCGAGGTCAGATTTTCTTCTCCCAGATGTCGCACAAAAGTATTCAGGGCCGGATAATACGCCTTGGTAGAAAGCTCCAGCAGGGCATTTTCTTTAAGTTCATCGGGGGCGTTTTCCAGCAAAGAGGCCCATTCTGCCGCTCTCCTGGATCTTTTGGCCCGCTTGGCCGAGATGTATTTCTTGATGCTTCCCAGATAGAATTCCCTGCTGGAATCCGATACCGCCACCGCCCCCTGCTTGTTGGCGAAGCATTCGTAATAGGACATTCTCGGCAAGCGGTACCTGGACAGGAATTTCCCGGAAAGGCTGTTGGGCCTTAAAAAAGCGATGACATTCTGGCCCTCGGTAAAATACCGCGGATCGGCCCGGAACTCCGGCGACTGGATGACATTGATCTCCTTTATTCTGGGGCTGCCCTTGACGATCTCCAGTACTTTCAGGCGATAAAGATAATCCCCTACGATCTCTTCCTGATCCTTGGCTTTTTTGCGGTTGACTGTCAGTTCTCTGATCTCGGCAACATTGGCATAGACGATCAGGGGGGAGGAATCGATCTTATCGCCCATGGTATATACCCGGTCGAATCCCAGCGCAGGTCTAATGGAAAAACAGACGGCTGCTGCAAATATCAATGGTATTAACTTGTTTTTCATATTTGATTTTTTATTTTGAATTTATCATTATTCGTATCTTATGGCTTCCACCGGGTCCAGCCGCGACGCCTTCCAGGCCGGATAGATGGTGGCCAAAAAGCTGATCAATACCGCCGCCGCCGCCACCAAAACAAAATCCCAAAGCTGAATCTGCACCGGCAGTTTATTTATGAAATACACGTCGGCCGGCAGATCGATGAACTGATATTTGGCCAGCAGCAGGCACATCACATAACCCAGACCCAAACCCAGCATCGTCCCCACCAGGCCGATCATCAACCCTTCGTAAACGAATATTCGCATGATGCTGCGGGAGGTGGCTCCTATTGATTTTAGAATGCCGATCTCCCGGGTCTTCTCGATGACCGTCATGATCAGGCTGGAGATTATGTTGAAGGCCGCCACCATGATGATCAGCACCAGAATCAAAAACATCACCGTCTTCTCCAGTTTGAGGGCCGAAAACAGGCTCCAGTTCAACTGCATCCAATCGTTATAGCGGTACTGGGCCGGGCCCAGTTTTTTAACGATCTCCCTCCCCACCTGCTGGGCCTGGTAGATGTCGGTGATCTTGACCTCGATGCCCGTCACCGCGGCGCCCATATCCAGAAAATCCTGGGCCTCTTTTAAACTGATAAAGGCCAGGGTGGAATTATATTCATACATCCCGGCGTCGAACACCCCCACCAATCTGAACTGTCTGGCCCGGGGAACCAGTCCCAGCGGTGTGGGCCGGGCCGCCTGGGGCGAGGCCACGGTGACCGTGTCGCCCAGATGGGCCACCAGCCGGTCGGCCAGGTCCAATCCCAGCACGATGGCCGGCAGGCTGTCGGGATAGGCTGTAAAATCGTAATCCCCGGTGATCATATTACGGGAAATATCTGTGACCGATATTTCTATTTCGGGATCCACCCCCCGCAATACCACCCCGTCCACCCGGCTGTCCACCGCCACCATGCTCTTGGTGTAGATGAAGGGCGAACTGCCGATGATGCCCGGCATAGAATCTATCCGGGCGATCAGTTCATGATAACCTTCGATCGGCTGGTTGTGGTATTTGAGAATTATCACGTGGGCGTTGGTTCCCAGTATCCTGTTCCGTAGGTCGGTCTGAAAACCGTTCATTACCGAAAGAACTATAACCAAAGCCCCCACGCCCACAGTGATCCCTGCCAGGGAGATCAGGCTGACCACTGAAATGAACCCGGTCCTTCGTTTGGCCTTGAGATGCCTTAAGGCTATGAAAAATTCGTAGGACATTCAATTATTTTGCAATTTGCATTTGAAAATATAATGTTCTATATTGCTTTAATCTAAAACATAGTCATTGCGAAATTGGCTGTTCTTTTTCACAAATGAAACAATCTAAAAAATGGATCGCTTCGTTAGTGCGACAGCATCGCCTTGCTCGCGATGACCTAAGAAAGTGACTACTCCGGCTTCATGGTCGGGAAGAACACGATCTCCCGCACCGATGTTGAATTGCTGACGATGGCGAAGAATCTATCCAGCCCCACCCCGAATCCACCGCAGGGCGGCATTCCGTGTTCCAGGGCCTCCACGAAATCCTTATCGTACATCTGGGCCTCGGCATCGCCCTTCTCCCGCAGCCGGGCCTGCTCCTCGAACCTGGCCCGCTGGTCCAGCGGATCATTGAGCTCGGAGAACCCGTTGCCCACCTCAGCCCCGGCGAACAGCACCTGGAAGCGCTGGACATATCCCTCCCGGGTGGGGTGTTTCTTGGCCAAAGGCGAAACGTCCAGCGGATGGTCTATCAAAAAGCATGGCTGGACCAGCTCCGGCCGGACGAATTTTTTATACAGCTGATCTATCAGCCGTCCCCGGCCCAGTTTGGGATCGGGCTTGATGCCCATCTCCTTGAGTTTGGGCATCAGCGATTCGGTGGTGGGATACTGGTCCAGATCGATCCCGGCCTTGTCGATCAGCAGTTGCCGGTAATCGTACCGGGGCCAAGGCTCTTTGAAATTAAGTGTCTTGTCTTCGAATTTGATCTCCAAGCTGCCGAAGGTTTTTTCCAGCAGGGTTATGTACATCTCCTCCACCAGGGGCATCAATTGATTATAATCGGCATAGGCCCAGTAGAACTCCATCATGGTGAATTCCTGCAGATGCTGGGGGCTCATCCCCTCGTTTCGGAACACCCGGCCCATCTCATAGACCTTGTCGTAGCCGCCCACGATCAATCGCTTCAGGTGGAGCTCCAGCGATATCCGCAGGAACATATCTATGTCCAGCGTGTTGTGGTGGGTGGTGAACGGCTGGGCGTCGGCCCCGCCGGGGATCAGCTCCAGACAGGGAGTCTCCACCTCCATGAATCCTTTTTGATCCATAAAATCACGCATGGCCTTGACGAACCGGGTACGCTTGACGAACAACTGTTTGACCTCCGGGTTGGCGATCAGGTCCAGATACCTCTTGCGGTAACGCAGTTCCACATCCTGCAGGCCGTGGAATTTCTCCGGCAACGGTAAAAGGGATTTGGACAGCAGCACCACCTCCTTGGCGTGAATGGTTACCTCGCCGGTCTTGGTCCGGAAGATCTTTCCCGCCACCCCGATGAAATCTCCTAGGTCGTACAGCTTAAAAGCCTTATAGCTTTCTTCGCCTACCTCGTCCTGGCGAATGTAGCATTGTATCCTGCCGCTGTCGTCCGAAAGGTGAAGAAAGGCCGCCTTGCCGTGGCCCCGGATGGCCACTATCCGGCCGGCCGCCTTCACCTCGCGGCCCGATTCGATCAGCTGGTCCGGTGCGGCCAGGATCTCGGTCGCTTTGATATCGGCCTGATAGGAGTAGGGATAGAGCTCTATCCCCATTTTCCTTAGTTCCTCAAGTTTATGAATTCTCTCGGCCCTCTCCGGGATCTGGTTTTCCAAATGTTCGGACATCTGATTCTCCTGGTTTGCTATCGGGTGAAATGTATAAAAAACACCGAACCTAAATTTTCAGTTCGGTGTCGTCTGGTTCTCGGTAATTATACCTTAAAATCAATAGATTTTCAAACCCTCGACCCCGGTTATCTGCCATTTTTTACGTTTTTTCAATTTAAGGGTCAACCGGGCTGGATTGCCGAAAGACCCCAAAATGAACCCCTGCTCGCCTCCCCGGCCAACCAAGACGATGACCCCGATGGTGTCCATGGCCTCATCGTTGGTCACGTGAATTTTCTGTTCGCTCAGGATGACCTTGGTTTTTTCGAACTCCCGGAAGAACAGGGCCAGGCTGGTGTCCACTTTGGGCTTGTCGAACGAATCGCAATAAAAATCCAAGGCTATGTTGTCCAGGATCAGTGTTTTGTTCTTGGTGAGAAAGGCCTTGGTGGTCCGCTCCACGGTGGCTTTGACCCTGGCTTTGGGGCTCAGCCAGCTGTTGTAAACTATGACAAAGATGATGAGGGCCATCAGCCCCGACGCGGCCAGGATCATCCTGTTTTTATCTACTTTAAACATTCTTCTATCTTCTTGGTGTATTCATTCACCAGTTCCAGGGCCCGGTTTTGATCGTCGGCCTCGGCGTTGATGTGAAACAGCTCCCGGTTGGGATCTGGCAAAACCTGCACCCAGTCCCGGCCATAGAATAACTTGATGCCGTCGATGAACTGCTTTTCCGGGTGGTCCTTGGTCTGCTCCATCAGTGTCCGCAACACCAGGCCCTTCTTGCTCCAGGGGCAGGGGATGTTCCTCTTGATCATGTGGCTTTGCGGGATCTCGGAAGAGATGCTTCCCAGTTTGCTGCCGGTCAGTGCCATCAGCTCCAAGATCTTGGTGATGGACAGCATGGCGTCGAAGGCCGGCTGGAAATCCGGGAATATGTAACCGCCCCTCCGGCTGGCCACAAAGGCCACGGTTTCGCCGGCGGCTTCCTCTATCAACGAACGGTTGTCTATCCGGCTCCGTTTGACCTTCACCTGGTATTTTTCTGCCATCTCCTCGATGGCCCGCGAGGCCGTCACCGGCACCGCCAATTCCTTGATCTTCCGGCTCTTCATCACCAACAGGGAGACCGCCGCCAAGGAATGGTCTTCGTCCATTATCCGGCCCTGCTCGTCCACCAGATAGACCCGCTCGGCTCCGCTGTCTAGAAGGAAGCCCACATCGGCTTTTATGGACTGCACCATCTGGGACAGCCTCTGCTGGGCGGCGACGAAATCATCCCCGGTCTTGGTAAGCTTTTCCGGGTTCTCAAAAGCGTTGAGGGCCACCACCTCGATGCCCAGCTCTCCCAGAATGGAGGGAAATATCCCGGCCGCCGCGCCGTAGGCGTAATCTATCACCACTTTGTATTTTGCCTCCCGGATGGCCTGGGTGTCGATATATGAAAGAAGACCTTCCCGATAGCCCTCCATCACCCGGTGCGGAAATTCGATGACTCCGGTGTCCTCGGGCTCGGCCCGGGGAAAGTCCTCCCGCAGGAACATCCGTTCAAGATTCTTGATCTTGCCGGCCGGAAGGTCCTTGCCGTCCTTGTCGAAGAAGATGATGTCCACCATCTTGGGATCGAAGGGCGATTTGCGGGTATGCAACCCGCCCTGGTCCCCGCCGGTCTTGAGCTGGTAGCGGACGATGGGAATGGGCAGGGCCCGCAGTTCGTGGACCTTGACCCCGGCCGAAAGAAGCCCCGAGATCACCGCCCGGTTGATCATCCGGCTGACCGGGTGGCTGTCCCGGCTGGTCAGCACCACCGAACCCTTGCCCAGCAGCGCCCCGTAGGCCGCCCCCAGCTTGGCGGCGAACTCCGGGGTCATCTCCATGTTGGCCAGTCCGGTCACCCGGGGTCCGGCAAAGAATTCCTTGAGCCAGCGGTCGCCCCAGATCAGGCTGGAGGTCAGCACCGCCTGGTCGTCCACCGATTTTCCCGGCCACACCTTGACGTTGGCGCTGACCCGGGCCTGGCTGCCGATCTTCACCTGGCTGCTTAAAATGACATTCTGCTCGATGATCGCCTGGCTGCCTATTTCCGCCCGGTCGCAGATTATGGCCTCCTCGACCCGGGCCCTGTCGCCGATGTTGCAGCCGGACCAGATGATGGAATGTTCGATGAAGGCATCATCGCCTAAATGGCAGTCGTCCCCGATGACCACGTCATGCAGGTGGGTTCCCTGTCCCACGGTGACGTTCTTCCCCATGATCACCGCTCCGGTCAGCCGGGAATTCTTGGCGTTGATGCTGGAGCCTTTGCCCACCCAGATATCCTTGCCGATCAAATTGAGCCGGTCGCCCTCGATATCCACCCGGACCTCGCCCTTCAGGGCATCCTGGTGGGCTTGCCGGTACTCGGTGATGTTGCCGATATCACGCCAATAGCCTCTGGTAATGCAGCCGTAGAGAGGTTTTTTCTGGGACAGGATCAGGGGAAAGAGATCCTTGGAGAAATCGAATTCCTTTTTATGGGGGATCAGGTCGAAGATCTCCGGCTGAAAGACGTAGATCCCGGTGTTGATGGTGTCGGAGAACACCTGTCCCCAGGTGGGTTTCTCCAGAAAGCGGCTGATTTTGTCATCCTGGTCGGTGATCACTATCCCGTACTCCAGCGGGTTGGCCACCCGGGTCAGGGTGATGGTGGCCAGGGCTTTCTTTTGATTGTGAAAGGCGATGATCCCGCCCAGGTCGAAGTCGGTCAGCAGGTCGCCGGAGATGACGATGAACGGCTCCTTTAAAAGCTCCCGGGCCATGCCCACCGCGCCGGCGGTGCCGTAGTCGGCATCCGGCCGGATGTAATCTATCTTAACCCCGAAATCACTGCCGTCGCTGAAATAGTCCGAGATGCTCTCCGCCTGGTGGAACAGCAGGGCCACCATTTCGGTGATCTGATGCTCCTTCAACAGCATGATGATATGTTCCATCATCGGCCGGTTGACCATGGGAACCATCGGCTTGGGTATCTTGCAGGTCAGCGGCCGCAAGCGGGTGCCGAAGCCCCCGGCCATTATGACAGCTTTCATCTATTCTTGCCTCCGGAAATATTTTCCCGGTCCCGGGCCGTAGCGTCAAATATCTTTTTCATCTGCTCGATATCGGCTTCCGATATCTCCTGTTTTCGCCGCTCCATGACCATCCGGCAAGTGGTCAGGGCCTTCTCCAGTTTATGATCGTGGGCTCCCTCGCTGCATCCCCAGCTGAAGGACGGCAGGTATTTTTTCACCGGCCCGCCGAAGATGTTGCAGCCGATGCCCACCACCGCGCCGGTGTTGATCATGGTGCCGATGGCGGTCTTGCTGTGATCGCCTATGAAACAGCCTAGCTTGATCCGGCCGGAGTCGACGTATTTTCCGTTGGCCCAGACGGTAACGCTGCCGTAATTGTTCTTGAGGTCCGAATTACAGGTCTGGGCCCCCAGGTTCACCCAGCTGCCCAGATAGCTGTGCCCCAGAAATCCGTCATGGTGCTTGTTGGAAAAATCCATTATCACCGATTCCTCGATCTCGCCGGCCAGCTTGCAGCCCCGCCCGGCGGAAACCCCGGGCCGGAGCTTGGCCCCGTCTATCAGCGCCTCGGGGCCGATATAGCAGGGCCCCTCTATCCGGCTGAAGGGCCGGATGACCGCCCCGGCCTCGATGATCACCGGCCCCTGCCGGGTGTCTATCACCGAACCCGGCTCGATGACGGCCTTGGCCGATAATTTCAGATCGCTGCGTTTCCCCAGCAGGTACGACCCTTTGGGCAATGGGAAGGAACTGCTCTTGAAATAACCGGCATCGTGCGCTATGGCCTGGCTATTGTGATCGACCAATTCCCACAGATAGCGAAACATTTTAGCCGACGATGAAATTTCTTTGGCCCCTTCGGCCAGCTTGAGCAAAATGCTTTCATCCGGTTCGGAGGATAATATTTTTCCAATGCCCGGCGCATCATCCAGTTTCAGCGCGGCAATAAAGCCGCCGACCGTGATGGCCGCCTTACCCTTGGTTTTCAGCAAAGCGGACAGGTCCTTTTGGGAGATGTATGCCCGCCCGTTGACCAAGATCACCGCCCCTTTGCCGAGTTCTGTTTTATTGGAGAAGGCACTTCTTCCCCGGCTGGTCCATTGGTGAACGATGGCCGGCTTGACGCCCTTTTCCAGCCGCTGTTTCAGCGAAAAAGCCCCGCACTTCAAGTCCCAGACCGGCCTTAAATAGGTCAGGGGATACAGCTCGGGATAAAGATGATCCTCGTATAAGATGATATTATGCATTTGACTGATTACCATCGGGTTGATAGATGGTTAATAATAGCTTAATTGCGGGGTTATTGTCAACCCGAAAAGCTGATGCGAAAAATAACAAAAAGGCGAAGGATGTTTCCATCCTTCGCCTTGATTATGATGATAGCCGTTTACTGCTGGCTCATCACCACGAATTCGATCCGGCGGTTGGCCGCCCGGCCCCTGGCCGTTTTGTTGGTCTCCATCGGCATATCCTCGCCGTAGCCCACCGCGGTCAGCCGGTCGCCGGTGATGCCGTGCCGGTTGATCAGGTAATTGCGCACCGAGATGGCCCGGGCCTCGGACAGCCTCTGGTTCCTGGCGGCGCTGCCGCGGCTGTCGGTGTGTCCGCCGATCTCCACCTTGATGGTGGGATTCTCTTTCAGCAGCTTGGCGGCCTCGTCCAGGATGGGATAGGAGCTGGCCATGATGTCGGCCTTGCCGGTGCGGAACTTGATGCCGGCCAGCACCACCTTTTCGCCCTTCTTGGGGATGATCCGCATCTCGAAGTTCTGGATGAAGGTCTGCTTGTCGTTGACCGGAGCCGGGGCGGTTTCGATGTTGTAACCCTCGGCATGGGCCTGGATGTTGTAGATGTTGGGCGGCAGCTGGACGCTGTAGATGCCGGTCAGCAGGTCGCTGGTGACCGGGTTGTCCATGGCCTTGCGGTCCGGGCCGTAGAAATACAATGTGGCGCCCATGGGATTGCCGGTCTTCTTGTCCACCACCTTGCCGGTGATGGTGCCCTTGGGGTATTCTTTTCTTTTGATGGGAAAGTCCATCATCAGGGTCTGGCCGTCGGTCACCACCGCCGCCCGCTCCTGCCACAGGAAGGAGTCGCCGGCCGCCACCCGCATCCGGTAGGTTCCCGGGGGAACGGTGATGGTGAAGCTGCCGTCGGCCTTCTGCAATATCGGCTTGGGCTGGTTGGT
Source organism: uncultured bacterium (assembly GCA_937863685.1). Lineage (GTDB taxonomy): Bacteria > Edwardsbacteria > AC1 > AC1 > EtOH8 > UBA2226. The sequence continues at coordinate 180,004 of CALMGM010000010.1, read as the reverse complement.
GGAATCCACCAGATATCCCGGCATGGTGATGGTGGCCATCAGTACGGAATCGGTGTTGGCGATCAGCACCTTGCCCGAGATCACCCCCTGGGGCACCGGCTTGGGCTTGGCCAGGGTTTGGGAGGAAACCGAGAATCCGAACAGGGCGTTCCACTCCGGGGCCGAGGAATTCTTGGTCATCTTGAACTCGCAGCCGCCGTCGATGGTGAAGCCGCCCGGGGTCTTGAACCGGATGCCGGGCGTGATCTTGGCCGGGCTGCCGTGGAAATATGACTTTTTACTCTTGAGCTTTTCTCCGTTGGCCTCCAGCACAAACGTGACATATGGCCCGGCGTCTATCTCGAAGGCGGTGCCCCACATGATCTTGTTCTCCCTGACCGGAATGCCGACCGCCGCGGGATAAACCAGGCCGGCTAAATCGGTGGTATCCATCAAAGTGTCGGCGGCCCATACCAGAGTATCGGTCCGGATGCCGAACGATTCCTTGGCGTTGCCGGCCTTCAGGTATCCAATGTTACCGTGCAGGGAGGCCGGACCCAGGGTAAGGGTGGTAAGGAATTTGGCGCCAAAATCGGCGGTGTGGCCCACCAGGTCGATGAAGCCATGGGTGACCAAAGCGGAATCCGCCCGGTCGGGAACCGAAGGATTATCGGTATAGATGTACGATGTGGTCACCGGAAAACCTATCGACACAAACGGCTCCAGCCCCACCGCATAGGAGAACTTTGCCTTTCCGTAGACCTTGGAGGGATAGGAGACCTTGGTCTTTATCAGCAGGTCCCTCAGCCAGAACTGGGCCAGATCGTAATTGATCTTGTCATACCTGGTCCGGCCGGTAATACCCTCCACGTTGGAATGCCGGTCGTAGACCACGAACATCCGGGGGGCGATGGAGAACTCAAAATAATCCAGCGGGGCGTAGGTTATGGACAGCCGGGACCAGCCGGTATATTGCTGGTCCCCCTTGCCCCCGGTCATGGTGTCGCCTTGAAAGAAAGGTTCGCCCTTTATCAATGTCTGGGAGAACAGGTCCGATTCCAAAAAACCCACTCCCAGCATGCCCCGGCCCAGGGTCCGGGCCGATGAGACCTTGAAAGTGCCGTTGCCCCCGTCGAAGGCCGGCGGATTGTAGGCCTGCCCGGCGCTTATGAACAATGCCGACATCAGGACCGACAATACCAGCGTCTTAAGAAACCTCATGATACTCCTCCTAAACCGTTCATTATTTTGTCAAAAGATATAACAAAATTAAATATACCAATTTATCATCGTATTTGTCAAGGGTTAAAGGGTTTTCAGCATTTTGATCAGACCCTCCATGTCGTCCGGAAGCGGCGCCGAGAACTCCAGGTATTTTCCGGTGGCCGGGTGGATGAACCCCAGGACCGCGGCATGCAGGGCCTGGCGGTCAATGGAATCCAGGATCTTTTCGGCCGGCTTGGGATCGTGCCTGGCATAAGCTGTTATCACCGGCCGGCCGGTGCCGCCGTAAGCAACATCTCCGACTATGGGATGCCCCAGATGTTTGAGATGCACCCTTATCTGGTGGGTGCGCCCGGTTTCCAGCTTCAGCTCCAGGTGGCTGATCATTTTATAGTGGCCCAGCACCCGGTAGTGGGTGACCGCATTCCGCCCCCGGATGGCCGAGACATCCATCTTCTTGCGGTCGAAAGCGGACCGGCCGATGGGAGCGTTGATGGTCCCCTCCGGCTCCTCCATTGGTCCCCAGGCCAGCGCTTGGTAGCGCCGGGTGATCTTTCGGGCCCCCATCTGCAGGGCCAGTTTGGCATGGGCCCGTTCGGTCTTGGCCACCAACAGCAGGCCCGAGGTATCCTTGTCCAGCCGGTGCAGTATGCCGGGACGCTGGCCGTCCCCGGCATCCGAAAGGTGATTTGAGTGGTGAAGCAGGGCGTTGACCAGGGTTCCGCTGTAATTGCCGGCCGCCGGGTGCACCACCATCCCGGCCGGCTTGTTGACCACCATCAGGTCGCTGTCTTCAAAGACCACATCCAGCGGGATGTCCTCTGCTTCAGGCCGGCCTCTTTTTAATGGTCCGGCCTCCTGCCGGAGATGGACCTGGTCGCCAGGCCGGACCAGATATGAGGGGGAGGCGGCGCGGCCGTTGACGGTGATGTTCCCGGATTGGATCAGGCCCTGTATCCGGTTGCGAGAGATGTTCAAGCCTTGACAGATAAGATACCTGTCCAGCCGGACCGGTTTCTGTTGTGAGGATACTGTGATGTCGGTGGGGATTGACATTCAGCCTTTCAGCGCCCGGTCTTGTTCGGCGAAAAGCTGTTTGATCCCGGACAGGGCCAGGCTTACCATTTTGTCCATCTGGCCTATGGTATACGGTATTTTCTCCGCCGTGCCCTGCACCTCCACCAGCCCGCCTTTTTTGAGGGCCACCACATTCATGTCCACATCGGCCGATGAATCCTCGGAATAGCACAGGTCCAACAATAGGGATCTTCCGCAGATCCCCACGCTGACCGCGGCAGCCTGGTCGGCCAGGAACGATCTTCTGATCAGCTTTTGACGGAACAGCTTTTTATCCGCCAGGCCGAGGGCCACCCAGCCCACGGTGACGGTCCGCTCGCCCAGGATCTTCAGATCGGCCGACATCCGCAGCGACCGGCCTATCAGACGGGAGATCTCCAGGCTGCGCCCGCCTTTGAAATTTTCCCGGGGGACCCTCTCCAGGCCGGAGCGGGGCAGCATGCCGTACTCGGCGGTGACCCATCCTTTGCCCTGCCCCTTCAGGAAAGGCGGCACTTTCTCCTCCAGGGTGGCGGTGCATATCAGGGCCGTGTTGCCGAATTCCACCAGCACCGATTCCGGGGTGTTCCTCAGGTAGCCGGAAGTTATTCTCACCGGCCTCAGCTGATTGCAGCTTCTTTTGTCCTCTCTTGCCATTGTATTGATCATGTGATTTTCAGTCGGCCTCCATCCAGCAGTCCTTCAGCCGGGCCGCGCCCATCGGGCGTATCCGGTAGCCGTGGACGTAGGGATTGGTGGCCATGTATTTCATGGAGTGATACAGGAAGACCCAGGGGGCGTCCTCCACCACCAGCTGCTCTATCTCCCGGTAAAAATTCAGGCGCTCCACCGGATTTCTCACCGCCAGGGCCCGGGTCAGCATCTCATCGACTTTTGGGGACTTATAGAACGAGGTATTCCCCGGCCGGCCCCAGTTCTTGGAATGGAACAGCGGATAGAGGAAATTGTCGGGATCGCCGTTGTCGGAGGACCAGCCCCGGACCGACAGGACCGACTGCCCATCGTAGGACCTCTCCAACAGCTCCTTCCAGGGCAAGGGATTGGCCTTCAGCATGATGCCCACCTTGCGGCACTGGTTGATTATTATCTCGGCCCGCTCCATCTGCTCCCGGTTGTCCCGGATATCCATCAGATATTCGCCGGACAAGCCGCCGGCATAGCCGGCCTGGGCCAGCAGGGCTTTGGCCTTTTCCGGATTGTAGACATATCCCTCCAGGTCCGGGTTGTAGGCCGCCAACCCCGGCGGGAAGATCCCCCTGGCCACCGTAGCTTCGGCCCGCAGGCTGCTGGCATCGATCAGATTGTTTTTATCCAAGGCATAGTTAAGGGCCTGCCTTACCCGCTTATCTACGAAAGGTGTGGATATGCTGACATTTATGCAGATGTACTGGACATTCAGGGCCGGAAGCTTCTCCACCTGGCAATTTCCCCGGGCGCAGATCTCCTCCCTCTCCCTGCCCCTGACCTCAAGCTGATCTATCTCCCGGTGCTCCAATTTTTCGCTTCGCTGGTTCTCGGGAATGTCGGTATGGTAAATTATCCCCTTCAGGGAGACCTTCTGTTCGTAATAGTCGTTGAACCTGGCTAGTTCAATTTTGCTGCCGGGGATCCATTCTTTAAACTTAAAAGGCCCGGTTCCGATGGGGTTCTTGCTTAAATTGCCTCCGGCCTTCAACACTTCCTCTTTGGGAACTATGGCCGTTACCGAGGATGCCAGGTTTGCCAAAAATGGCATGTAGGCCGATTCCAGCCGGATGACCAGGGTGCAGGGATCTATGATCCTGATCCCCTTGACGGAATTGACCCGGCTGGCCCGGAAATCGGCCGCCCCCTCTATCATATCCACGAAATAGGCGTTGGGAGAATTCAGGGCCGGGCTCAAAAGCCGCTCCAGGGTGTATTTCACGTCGTCGGAGGTCAGCTCCCTTCCGTTGTGAAATTTGACACCCTTCTTGATATTGAAAGTCCATTCCAGGCCGTCGCCGGATATGCTCCAGTGGGTGGCGATGGCCGGCAGCACGTTGACCCCGGCATCGAACTGCACCAGGCCCTCGAATATCTGAGCCACCACTTCGTTGGATGTGGCGTCGGTCCTCATGGCCGGGTCCAGGGTCAGGGGCTCCGAGGGCAGGGTTAATTTCAATATCCCGCCGAGATCCTCTTTGAAGATCCGTTCGTCTATCTGGCCGAACAGCTGTCCGGCGATCTGCCCGAAGCCCAGCAGCGATTCATGGGCCTGTTTGAACAGCCGCTGGATCATCTCCAGGTTGCTGCTGACCGCCCGGAATGAATTGGCGTAGTGGGAATACACCTCCACCAGGCCGTTGCGGTCGGCCATCTGGGCATCTATCCCGATCTTGGCGCTGCTCCCGATAGCGGACAGTCTTCCGGTCTCCTCCAGCACCTTGTTCAGGGAGATATCGGCCTGTGCGATATCGGTCAAGTTGAGACCGACCATTTCTATGTTCCGGTCCAGCAGCGATACGGTGTTCAGGAACTGCTTCTGGAGCTCCGCCAGCATCGGAGTCATCTTGGCCGAATCGCTTTCGGCCTGCAGGGCCAGGCCTCTGGTCTGCGAGACTATCGGCTCCAGCTCCTTGGTCCACTGCCCCATATCGGCCACCTCCACCGCCGAGTAGAAGGCCAGCAGTTTGACCTGCTCCGCAAAGGAGCGGATCCCCTGGCCGGTCTCCTGAAGTTCGGCCAGGTCCCGGGAGATGCCGGCGCTGATGGTCCTGAATTCATCCAGCAGGCGGCGGAGCAATCCCAGGTTCTCGGTGGAGATTCTCAAATTTTTCTGGATGCCATCGGCCCGGCTGGTCACCGATTCCAGCTTGAGCACTATCTGCAGCACCTCGTGGCCCAGCCCGTCGATGCCCCCGAACAGCCGCTCCATTTCGGCCCATACCTGGGTGGAGATCTTCTCCTCCTGCAGGGCGGTGCTCTTCAGCCCAATGACCGATTCCTGCAGACCGTGCCAGTGGCTGACGGAAAACCCCAGAGCCGACTGGAGATGCTTCAATTTTAAGGATAGCTCCCGCAGGATGGAAGGGGAGGGCCGTTTCTGCCATACCGCCCGGGCCGCCTCCAACTGCTCGCGGACGAATTCTATCTGCCCCACGCTGGCCATCTCGGTGGTCAGCACCGAGGCCACCACCTCCTGGTTTATGCCCAGATTGGCCGTGATCTCGCTGATATCGGCAATGCCGGACAGCAGCCGGTCCTTTATCTCCTCCTGGCTGTCGGAATGCCGGCGCATCTCCTGAAAACCCTGCACTATCAGCTGGTTGGCCTGGTAGATATCCGACAGTTCGGCCTCCATAGATGTCGAGATCTCCTTAAGGCTGGCCGCCAGCTCCTTGGCCCGTACCAAACCCTGGGCGGCCCGGGCGATCTTTTCCTTAAGGGAGGAATCCAATTCGGGGGCTTTCCCCGCGGCTTGCCTCAGCTCCAGGGATAGCTTGTTCATGTTCTCGGCGATCACCCCGAAGCCCCGGCCCACATTGCCGGCATGGAAGGCCTTGATCTCGGCGTTCCGGGAGACCTGGCTGATGGCCAGGGACATCTCGGTCATCACCGCCACCAGGTCCTGCAGTTGTTTGGATATCTCCGAAAGGCTTTCCAATCCGCCGGTCAGTTGGCGGTTAAGTTCCAGCGATTGGTCGAAAGAAGTTATCAGCGACTTAAGGACCTGCTCGGTCTCCAGGATCAACTGGTTGTAATCCAGGCTGGTATCCAGTACCATGGCGGAATAACCTGCAATCTCCTCCTGTCCCCGGAATATCTCGGCCAGTTTATCCTGGAACTCCTGGATGACCGTCAAATGGATGTTGTCGGCGGCCGAAAGCTGCTTGATGCCCTCCATGATGGCCGGAAGCAGGTCGGTGAACTGGCTGATCCTGGTGAGATAGCTGTTCAGGTCGTTCTCGGAGATACGGTTTTCGAAGACATGCCCGGTTTCCGCCGAGCTGCCGGCGTCCGCCGTTCGTCCGTTCTTTCTTTTGAAAATACTCATTCCGGAGCGCTTTCATTATCGGCGTTCAGCAATATATGTCGGGGGTTATCCAGCAGTTTCACCTCTTTGAGTTCAATCTTCTCGGAGGAGATATCCTGTCCCATGAAGATCCTGGCCAGCCGGTCGAAATGCCCGCACTGGTCGGTGGTCAGGTACCGGCAGCCGCCTCCGGTGGTGACAAGCGATTCCATCTCCGGGTGGCGCTTGAAGTAATCGGCCAGACTGGGCGCCACCAGTTCGTCCTGGGACAGGATATTGATGTTCCTTGGTATGATCTTCGCGATCTGTTTCTTGAGCAGCGGATAATGGGTGCAGGCCAGCAGCAGGGTGTCGATTCGCGGGCTTTGGACCTCTGTCTGCCCCCAGTATTTCCTTATGAAATACTCCAGCCCAGTCCCTTCCAGTTCTCCGGCCTCCACCAGCGGCACCAGCAGGGGGCAGGCCTGCTGCACCAGTTTGACCTTGGGGGCGTGCTTGGCCGTCTCCAGCACGAAGCTTTGGGAGCTTACCGTCCCGCTGGTCCCCCACAGGGCCACGGTGTTGGTGCTGGTCTTATCCTGAATGGACTCCACGGTGGGACGGATCACCCCCAGCACCCTCCGTTCGGGATAGGTCTTGGGCAGGTACTGCTGCTGGATGCTGCGCAGGGCCTTGGCGCTGGCGGTATTGCAGGCAATGATGATCAGCGGGCAGCCCTGGGAGAACAGAAACTGCACGCCCTCGGCGGTGAACTTGAGCACCGTTTCGAACGAGCGGTTGCCGTACGGGGTCCGGGCGTTGTCGCCCAGATAGATGTAGTCATACTGCGGCATCAGCTCCCGGATCTTTCGGAAGATGGTCAGCCCGCCGAAGCCGGAATCGAATATGCCTATGGGTGAATGATGGGACATTATATTTGCTTATATTATGATAATGTATTTATAATCATCCCAGGTTCCCTGCGATCCTACCGAACATCTTGTCCGGCTGCCAGGGAAACTTTTGGCCCCGGACCATCCGGGTGGCCCGCTTGGTTTCCCTGAAACCGTTTTCCTGCATAAAGACCATCCCCGGCCGGTTGCCGGCGGGCAGCACATTCTTGTTGGAGCGCGATAATTTCAGTCTTAAAAGATCCAGTCCGGCCCGGTCATTATCCGCTATTATCAGGCCCTCGCCCAGTCCGGGAAGATAATAGCCGTCCACTCTTCCGCCGGAGAGGTGGATGTATGAATTCTGGAAGTGTTTCTTCAGCAGACGGCATCGCCCTTCGCCCGACAGTGCCCGGTCCAGTTCCAAAATGCCGGCCCGGTGCTCCTCCCGGAAACCGGAAATGTCTCCCGAAGGATTCCCTTTCTCCAGCCGGTTTTCCTTTTCATAAAAGACATATTCGTCCTGATCGGCAAAGCCGGCTTTCAGGTAGACCGGGCGTCCCAGTTCGGTGGCGATAAGGGAAACGGTTTTGCATCCCTGTTCCCGGGTAATGTCCAGCAAATGGCCGGTTATTTCTCGGCCGATGCCCTGTTTCCGGATCTCGGGGCTGACGATGATGTGGGCCAGCCAGGCCGTGCCCTCCAGGATGATGGCCGCTCCGATGCCGGCGATCTTTTCGTTGACAGAGGTTTTTACCGGGAAACAGAAAGACGACTCCAGATAGAATTTGAAGCTCTGGATGATATCGCCCCAGCCCTCGGGCTGCAAGGGACCGAGACTGTCGAGGTCCTGGTTTTTTATTTTATCGAATACCATATTGTAAATACGGCCGATCTGCCGAATTGGGAGACCAGGGTATTTGCGGAAGTAAGAACGGGCTGCCGCATGTTATTTTGGCTCCATCCTGCCGAACTTGCATTTATATCTTTTGGCGAACTCCCTCAAACCCTGGGCTATCCCCTCGGCCACATTCTGCCTGAAGGTGGTCTTTTTCAGGAATTTTTCCTCCTCGGGATGCGAGATGAAGGAGGTCTCCACCAGCACCGAAGGCATGTAGGCTCCGTTGAGCACATAAAATCCCGCCTGACTGACCCCCCGGTTGGGAACCGCCAGACCGTCGGACAACGCCTCCTGTATCCATTCCGCCAGGTCGCTGGATTCTTTGAGGAATTCGTTCTGCATCACATCCCACAGGATCAGCTGGATGTCGTCGAAATTGGCGTTCTTCTTGTCCGGCTGTTCGAACTGGATGGCGGAGTTTTCCATGGCGGCGGTGGCCCGGGCGTCGTCGGTCTTGGCCAGCGACAGGAAATAGGTCTCCACCCCCCGGGTGGTGCTTCGGTTGCGTTTCTTCTTGGGGGCGGCATTGCAGTGGATGCTGATAAAGATGTCGGCCGCCTCCCGGTTGGCGATGGCGGTGCGGTCGCCCAGGGGAATGAAGACATCGTCATCACGGGTCATCACCACATTGACCCCGTACCGGTCCTCCAGGATGGTCTTCAGCCGGAAGGCGATGTCCAGATTGATATCCTTCTCCTGCAGACGGGTGGGCCCGACCGCCCCGGGATCCTTGCCGCCGTGCCCGGCATCGATCACCACCTTCTCGATCACCCTGGTTTCCTGAGGCAGCCGGGGCCTGGCTTGGGGAATGCTGACCTGGCGGGGATCCAGCATTCCCAGGCTCAATTTACGGCCCTGGGGGTCCCAGCCCACCCCCTTGCCCCAGACCGGTATCAGGAAGCGGGTGAACAGCTCCAGCGGGACCCACAGTTCGGAATCATAAACCCTGGCCGGGTTGTACAGGTTGTATGACCTGCCATCCATCAAAAAAAAGGTGTTCTCTCCGGAAAGCCTTAAGGTATGGCCCGGCAGTTTGACCTCGGCCCGGCCCTCGATATCCGACCAGGTCGCCTGGCCCTCCCAGGGCCCGATCAACTCGGCCATCGGCAGATACTCCTCCCGGTCGAACAGCAGGGTGCCGATCACCGTGGTGCCGCCCCTGGCGTCAATCACGGTCAATGTCTCTGAAAAAATCACTACCGGGAACAGCACCAAGCAGCATAAAGAAATATATCTTGCTATCGATTTCATCATTACATTATAAATCGTGTTTCCTATTTTATTAACTGAGCCGGAGAATGCTGAAGTGCGAAGGATCGGGTTTGTTTTCGAGACAAGCCCAACAGACGGGCCCGGGCCATGGCCTCCCCCACCTTTAACCCAGCGGCATGCAGTTCTATTATCGGACGCGGCCCCAGCGCGGCGAAGGTCAATCCCATCCGGTGTTTGCCGGAACCGGTTGAAGGATAGTGGGGAATCCCCTCATCTGCAAGGCTATGGACATCCACCTCCCCGCATAGAGGAACAACTGAAATCCCCGGGGCCGATCTAGCGATCTCCTCCGCCGTAATCTGCCCATATTGTCCGATGATGACTTCCTCCGAGGAATAATCGGCGATCACCAATCCGTCGCAGTCCTTCAAGCTGCTGCGGTGGATCCGGCCCCGCAAATGGGGCAGCACGAAGGCCAAGGCGCCGGCCTTTGAAAGATGGGCTACTATCCTCCGCCCGAACTTGTCGTTACCTACCACGGCGATCCTGCTTTTGTGAACCTCTATCTCCAGCTCCATCAGCATCCGCTGGGACAAGGGACCTACATAATCGAACACCCGCAGCCCCGGGGCATCCTCATCGGTGCCCATTACCGGAATGCCCCGGGCGGCGCAGGCCTTAAAATCAACATCGCCGGGCCGCACCTCCCAGGCCTCGCACATATATGGCACCACGGCCTGAGGCCCCATCATGTCCACCGTGGATTCATCAATCGGCCGCACCATGCCCAGGTTGGTGACGATGTGCGCCCGGCCCAGCTGCCGGGGGTCCTTGCGGGTGACCACTGTCACTTGCTCCCACACTCCGCAGTATTGGGCAAGCTTGCGGCAGTGTGATTTCGCCGTTTCGGTCTTTCCGTGCCGCGAGTCTCGAGCTAAGGCGTACACCTCGGCCCCGGCCATGGCGGCGATGACCGGAGTCACCGCGTAATGACCGGTGGCGGCCTCAGTGAAGACCACCAAGTCGCGCAAATCCAACTCCAGCTCCCGAATAGTTTCAGAGATCAAGCGTCGCACCCGTTCCGGATTCGCCATTCCTTTCCGTCGTAAATGATTGACGGCGGTCCGCCGCAGTCCCCCGCTGTTTGGTCTCATCGCTTCCGCTGTCCCGGATGGCTGGTTTCCATCAGGTCCCTGACCGCGGCCGCCACACATTCAGCTTCATCCTCGGTCAACCCGTTGTAGAACGGCAGGGCTACGGCGTGACCGTATATCTCGGCAGCTTCTGGGAAATCAGCCGTCCCGAAATTATATTTGTCCCTGTAATAGCTCAACTGGGGGACGGCATAGGTGCCGATGGTTGCCTCGATATCCCGCTGTCCCAGATAGTCAATCATCGTTCGACTGTCAACTGTATCGAACCGGATAACCAGCGCTTGCCAGACGCACCGGCAATTTTGCGGATATTGCTGAAAGGACAGGCCGGGGATGTTTCTCAACAGGGTCCGATATAATTCGTATAGTCTTTGACGTTCCTGAACCATTTTTTCCATCCGTTCCGCCTGTTCCAGCCCCAGGGCGGCTTCCATCTCGTTCATTCGGTAGTTGAAGCCCGGCGAAATAAGATCGGGAATGTTGTCCTTGAACGACATGCCGTGGCTCCGCAGCATTCGCACCCGATCGGCCAGTGCCTGATCCCTGGCCACCACCATGCCGCCCTCGGCGGTGGTGGTCACTTTACGGGGGTGAAAACTGAAACATCCTGCTTCACCGATGGTGCCGCACTTCCTTCCCGATATCTCGGACCCCAGGGCCCCAGCTGCGTCCTCGATCACTGCCAAAGATCGTTCGTGGGCCAGCTGCATCAGAGCATCCATGGGGGCCGGCACTCCAAACAGGTGAACCGGTATGATGGCCCGGGTTTTCTCTGTCACTGCCTCCCTTGCACGGCTGGGATCGATGGTGAAGGTTTTGGGATTGATATCGGCAAATACTGGCCTGGCGCCAGTCAGCTCCACTACATTGGCTGTTGCCGGGAATGTGTATGCCGGAACGATGACCTCGTCGCCCGGTCCAATGTCCAGAGCCAATAGAGCAAGGTGTAGGGCGGCGGTGCCCGAACTCACCGCCACCGCATTCGGCGTTCCCAGATATTCGGAGAATAGTCTCTCGAACTCTCGAACCCTCCCTCCGGATACCAGATAGCCGTCGTCCAGCATATCACTGAACGCTGCCAGAAGCTTCTTCTTGCTGGCGAATGACGGCTTTGAGAGTCTGATCCTCATGGAACGTAGCGCTTCCGGTACCACTCGATGGTGGCAGTGATGCCCTGGTTCAGGTCCACCTTAGGGGAAAACCCCAGCAGCGACTGGGCCTTTTCGATGCTGGGAATCCTTAGATCCACATCCACGTAGGTCTTGGGCACATGGATGATCTTTGAGGATGATCCTGCTAAATGTACTATGTTCTCGGCTAGTCCCAATATGGTGATGGTGCCCCGGGGATTGCCGATGTTGAACAACTCGCCTACCGCCTGATCCTTCTCCAGGCATAACAGTATGCCGACGATCATGTCATCGATATAGCACCAGGAGCGGATCTGATCGCCGTCGCCATGGATTTCCAAAGGGGTATTCCTCACTGCCTGCACCGAGAAGTCATGGATGGCTCCCTCCCCCACCTGTCCTGGTCCATAGACATTGAAAGGCCGTACTGTCACGCTCTTCAAGTTGTATTTTTGGTAATAACTGTGGACCAGGTGCTCGCCAGCCAGCTTGCTGACAGCATAGGTCCAACGGGCTTCTCCCACCGGCTGCATATTGGTGGCTGCCCGTTCGTTCACCCTCACCGCCTGGACGCCAAAAACCTCGCTGGTGGAAAAATTTATGAACCGCTCCACCTGCGGGATACTGCCCAATTCATGGAGGGCCTTTAACACATTGTGAGTGCCGATCATATTGACTTCCATGGTGCGAACCGGGTCCTGGATGACAGTGTCGATGCCGGCTACCGCCGCCATGTGGAGTACCAAATGGGTCGTCGGCGGAATGCTGCTTTTAAGAAGCTGGTAATCAAGGACATCGCCAGTGATGATCGTTAAGTTTGGATGATTGGACAATCCCGAATCCTTCAGGGAGTCCCGGCGGAAGCTGTCATAAATGACGATCCGGTTGTCATCGATTAGCCTGCGACAGAGTTGAACCGAGATAAATCCCGCCCCGCCAGTAATGAATATAGTTTTGTTTTTGATCATAGATTATAATATTGATGGTTTATTGAGTGCCCTGCCTGCTATTTTTTCACCTCCCGGCCATATCCAATATCTTGGCAACCACCGTACTAGCCTCATGGGTCTCCTCAAGCCATTTACGGCTCTGGGCAGCCAGGTTGTTCCGATAATCGCAGTCGGTAATCAGGCGTTCCAGTTTTTTCTCGATGGTGTCCTCGTTGATATCCACCAGCGGATGATTTTGAACTTCTCGGGCCATTCGGGGCGCGATGGAAGTGGCTACCGGGATGCCCATAGCCAGCCACTCCAAGGTGCTGATGCCGTAACCCCAGGGGCTTATTTGATCGATCCCGATGTCGCAATCGATCTTAGCTTTTAAGGCCTCGGCCTGCGAAAGATTTTCGATCAACACCATTTCCACTGGATGCCGCCGGGCGATTCGTTCAACCGCTTGTATGATGTGTTCGGTCCCCTTGAGCGACCGGCTTGTTGGCGAATGACCGACCCGCAGTTTCTCGCGTGTGGGTTTTGCGGCTATAGTAAACTGCGAGGTATCAAACGGCGCGTAGCAGTGGGCTATGTGTGGATGCAGATCCAGGTGATCCCATTCCAGAGTAATGTTTAGATCGGAAATCGCATCAATCTCCGGCATCACCCCCCGCACCCGCAGATCGCTGCCCAAATAGCAGCAGATCACTTTTTTTCCGGCCGCATGCCACTGGGGAATGATATTGTCTTTCTTTAAAAAACCATGCCCTCCATCCAATTGGTATACATCAAATGAATCGAGGTGATATTTTTTTATATAACCCTCTACCAAAGGCCGGGTCATTCGATCCCGGAGATTTATAAGAAGACCGGCCAAGCGATTGGCCGGCTTCCAAACTGGCGGAACCTGCCGGGGCTGGACCAGGCTGGAATCCTGAAGAAATCTGGGTTTAGGATAACATATTTTTTTCAGTTTGGCAACAATTTCCGGTTTCCAAAAAGACAGGTTCAGACAGATGTCTTCCGGATACCCTTGGTGGCTCTGATTCAGAGTCACCAGATGGCTCTCATGCCCCAGCTTTCGCTCTGCTCGAACGAAAGCGATCGGTATCCCGGCAGTGTTGTATGGCGCGATGTGCAGGATGCGCATGTCTGGTCGTTATATCCTCAATTCATATGTTTCTTTTAAAAATCCCCTGGCCCCGAAACTTTCCTTGAACCGACCCAAGTCCCAGTTGGGCTGCATGTTCAGGGTGAAGGTGCCCAGATCCAGGTATTTGAAGCCGTTTTCCCAACCCCATTTTATAACCTGATGGTATACCGAGTTCACCGGCCTTAGCTCCTGGTGGTCCTGATCATGGCTGATGTAGAACGCCAGCAGTACTCTGGGATTGCAGATGAAGACCGTCATCCCGGCCACCGGTTTTTTGCCCAGGTAGGAAGTGAACTGAAGAATGTCCGCCGGCAGGAGCTTTTTCAGCTTTTTAAGCTCGGCCAGGGTGTGGGTGGGTTTGACGTTGTGGCGGGCGCCCAGGTTCCTCTCCAGGATATGATAGAATTCCTCGATATTCTCGCTGAGTTTGACCGCGACCCCGGAGCGCTGGGATTTACGGAGGGCGGTCCTGGTCTCCGGCCGGAAGCTGTTGATGATGCCTTCCTCCCCGGGGAATTCCAACGGGATGACGGCGGAGATCTCGCGCTTCAGGTAGGTATAGCCCAGCTTGGCCAGGCTGAAATCGATATACTGCGTGGGCTGCCTCATATAGATCAGCGGGGGCTGGGTGATCAGCATCCGTTTGATCCCCTGGCGGGACCAGTATTCGGTGGCCGCTTCGGCCATCCGGTTTATCTCGGCTATTCCCAGCCCCCCGGCGGTCACCAGGCCGCCATAGGAAGCCCCGCCGTACGATACTGCGGTCTTGCCGCCCGGTTCGTCCTTGACCAGGGCCGGCATCACCGCCGCCAGGCGGCAGCCGTCGTAGAACATCAGGTGGTGATTGTCGAACCTGCCCCTGGGATGATAATCTAAAAACTGCTGCCGGTGAAAAACGGTGCCGTTATTGGCAGCAGCCACAAATTCCTCCCATTGGGTCCGGAGGTTGTTTTTATAGGGTTTTACCTGTGGGATCATGTTTACCGATTATTTGATTTATAGGGAAGGGAGATGTCCGGCAAAAAACAATCGTCCCCGATGCTGACAATGGAGAATATATCACAAAACGGCCCAATATTCCAGCGTTTTAAACCCGGCGGCGCACCTGCTCAGCAATTGCTGATTCGCGTCTGGCTCACAACTCAAGTTTCACCACAACCAGCTGCCCGGCATTAAGCATAAGCAGCAATTTGTCGTCATATAACAATAATTTTATCAACTTATAGGACACCAAAGAACTGCCGTTGAATATTTTTGAAGTCTGCTGCCAGTCGGGCACATATAATGTCCCCAGCATATAATCCATGGCCCAAAGAATATAATCGCTGCGGGAGGACCAGCAGGCACTGCATACAAAATGGCCGGCTAGATCACGCGCCGATGAAGCGCTGGTCCAAGTGTTCTTGTTCACGATGGTATAGGTCAGGTCGCTTCGGCTGCTGAATCCAACCTGGGTGAATTCCCGGTCCCAAAAGATGGCGCCGGGGGAGATCCCGGTGGTCATGCTGTTCAGCACCGCCCCGGTCTCCAGATCGATCAGGGCGAACAGATCGGTCCCGCTCAGGGTGACATAGATCCTGGTGGGGTCGCCCCTGTCAAAGGACAGGTCGGTTGGGCAGCCGGCCGTGCTGATGGTCCTGATCACCGAACACAGTCGGGAATCTATCAATATCAGTCTTTGGTTCAAACTGTCGGCCGCTATCAAAATATTGCCGTCCGGGGAGAAGATCAATGCCGAGAAATATTTTATGTCATTCAGATAGATATCGCGCACCAATTTGCCGGATACCAATTCGAATCCGGAGAGCTCTTCCGAGGTATCCGGCTTTATTTTGGTCATAAAAATCCGGTTGGCGGAACGGGAGGCGGCTATCAGCCTCTGCGGACGGCCGACATCGATCCTTCCGGTTTCCGAAATCTGGCCGGCGGCGTCCACCCGGATCATGGTGAGTGTTTTGTCGCAATTATTGGAGATGAATACTTCCCCGGGCTCCCCGGAAAAACACATATCCCCTGCGGTGATATTTAATGTGTCCTTTCTCAACAGGGCAATGGGAGAAAAGTCTTTAAAGACCATTCTGGTCTGCCCCGGCTTCACCTCCAGGGAAAAAATCACAGCTTGGTAATTGTTGATCCGCAGGGTAAAAACATGGTAGCCGGTGGGGATCCCGTCCAACTTTACCGGCGTTACACGGTGGGTCAGGCTGCCGTCTATCAGCACCTCGGCCTTTGGGGGATCAGTGCTGATATATACCGATCCCACTTCGGGATACACCGGCTTATGCCGGCAGCCACCCAGCAGAGCCAGCCCGACAAGCGACAAAACCAGCAAAGAGCGTGCTTGCATGTCAAATCTTGTATTCTTCAAACCGCTCCTTCTTGGCCCGGCAGATGGGGCAGACCGGCGGGGCCTCCGGCCTGGCACACAGGTAGCCGCAGACCTGGCAGCGCCAGGTCTTTATCGTCCTGCTTTTCTGGTCGCCGGGGATTTCGTTCTCAGCCAGAACCTGGTCTTCCGTTGTCTTTTTGATATTATCCGGTTTTCTTCTCTCGGGGATGGGATCCGGCGGCATTCCCCGGCCGATATATTCCCGGGTGACATACAGCGCGCAGTAGCAGCGCCCGAATTCCTTCAGGTCCGGATCGCGGTACCGGCAGGGGCAGATGATGTCCAGATCCCGGGACCGGTCGCCCGAAGCCTTCCGGCAGGGGCAGTTCCAGTAGCCCATTTTGTCCTCGTTGGCGGCCAGGCCCTCTATGATCCCCTCCAGTATCTCCCGGTCGGGGTTCAGCCGGTATCCCTCGCTGTCGGCCAGCGCCCGGATCTCGGCCTCGATCTCCTTCACCGTTCTCATGACAAGGCCTTCCTGATCTCCGGCTCCTTGAAGCCCACTATCACCCGCTTGCCGTCTATCACCAGGGTGGGAAAGGTCTGCCCGGAATTGTACCGCCCCACCTGGTCCATCACCTGTTCCTCCTCCGATCCCTCCAGTAGGTCGACGAAGATATATTCATATTCGACATCAAGGCTGTCCAGCAGTTTTTTCGTCTTCCGGCACCAGACGCAGGTGGACAGGGCATAGAGCATGATCCGGTGGTCCCGGTTCGCCCCTTTGACTTTGGTGGCCATAGCAACTCCTTACTTGCCGGTTTTTTCTCCTTTCCGGGACAGTATCAGCATATTTGCCGACTTCTTGGTATGTTTGGAAAATTTCACCTTATCCTTATGATAGGCCAGAATGAACGGGATCCCTGAATCTGGTTTTATTTCCTTGCCGGTGGAGAGCCTCAGGGGCATGACAAATTCCAGGACCGTCCTCCCTTCTATCGAGGCGGCTTTTCCGGCCACTAACCTCGGTTTCTCAACCGGAGCATGCCGAAAGAAGACCTTCCCCAGATGCTCCTCCACCTGCCATTTGCCGGTTTCGTCCTGAAAACAGATCACCATGTCGGCCCCGTTCATCTTGTCCGATCCCAGGCCGATGGCCAGCCAGCCCGAGCCCGGACTTTTCAAGGCTGCCTGAAGGTTGGCACTGTCGGCCTGCCAGAAGACCATGATGCCGGTGGCTGGATCGGTAAAGGAGTTCCGGTACTCGTCCTTATCTATTTTACCGTCCACCGTGCTGGCGCATCTATCATATTGAGGCAGGAGGTGGATCGTCTCCCCGCCCCAGGCCGCTACCGACAGCAACAGGCAGAATAACACGACCGCTGTCTTCATTTCGATCCTCCCTGGAGATCATTTCCCATCGGATTTTGTGATGGTATCGGCCGGCGGGCTGGTCTGTACCGGCATATCGTCGGCCCTTTCCGGTTTGCCCAGCAGCAGGGTCCCGGTGTTCTTTTTGGACGGGCGGCCCTTGAAGGAGGTCTTTTTGGCGTGGTAGGCCAGAACAAATGACATGGGCTGGCCCGGCACGATCACCTGTCCGTTGGACAGGGTCAGCGGCATGGCAAACTCGATGACGGCGCCCCGGGGATTGGCTCCGGTGGCAAAGTTCACCAGGGAGGGCTTGTCTATGGGCTTGTGGGTGGATACCCAGCTTCCCACATGCTCGTCCACCCTTCCGCCGCCGGGTTTGTGGTATCCGATGAACATGGAGGTGCCCCTGATCTTGCTGTTGCCGAAGGCTATGGCCACCCAGCCCTGGGCCGGGCTCTGCAGGGCGACATACAGCAGCTTGCCGTCGCTTACCCAGCTGACCCCGATGCCGGTCTGGGAATCCACGAAATTGGTGGGGTATTCATCCGGCCCCACCTGCCCGTCTATCTTGATGTTCACCGATTTCAAATTGAGTATCCCGTGGGGTTTGCTTTGGGCCCAGCCGGAAGCAGCCAGGGACAGGATCAGGGACAACAGGATAATTTGTTTCATCGTTCCTCCTTTGATTAGCGGTGGTTTATTGGTTTTGCCTGGTCAGACAATTGAGGATCTCCCCCACATACATCCGGTGATAATCCTTGATGGGGTAGTTCTTGTGGATATCAGGGTCCAGGAATTTCTGGGGGTCGATATCATGATAATATATCTTCCGGCATTCCAGCACCAGCCGGGCCTGTTCAAAATATACCGCTCCGCTGATCCCGGTCAGCGGGGTCAGCCCGGTCTCCTTGATCTTGTCGACGTTCCGGCCGGATTTGGTGCCGCAAAGCTCCAGCATCTTCCGGTATCTCTCCGGATAGACCGAAAGGCTGTAATTCCGCTCCTTCTCCATGAATCCGTAGGTGTGGCGGTTGGGACGGACAAAGCAGAAGGCCACCGACTTGTGCCACAAGATACCCAGACCTCCCCAGCTGGCGGTCATGGTGTTAAAACTGTCAGCTTTGCCGGCGGTTATCAGCATCCAGTCCTTGTCGATAAGCCGGAAGACATTGTCGCCGATCTGCTCGGGGTCGATATTCTTAAATTCGCTTGACATGGATATTCCTCGCCTCCTTGTTTACTGTTCCTGCTCCGCCAGCCAGTCCAAAGCCTGCTCCACTGTGTCGAACAGGTGGATCTTTCGCCCGATCAGTTTGGACAGGGCCTGGTAGACCACCTTTTTGATGCCGGTGATCCCCACTGCCGCGCTGGCCCTGATGTGGGGCGTCACTTCCACCGAGAATCTTTTCAGCCGGTCCACCGCCTGGGGCGAATAATGGGTGTTTATCAGGACGGTCAACAGCAGCACTGACTTATCGGGGCGGCCGGCGATGATGCCCTGGGTCTGGTCGAAGACGGCGATGTTCTCCTCTATGCTCTTGGAGTCAGTCAGGTCCTGCACCAGGATCTCAGTGCCTTTGTGTTTTAGATATTTCACCCTATCCATAGCATGCCTCCTGATTTGTTGATTACTGCTGCCCGGCCAGCCAATTCTTGGCCGCTTCCACATCGTCGAAGGGCATGATCTTCCGCCCGGTGATCTTGACTATGGTGTTCAGCACCAGCCGTTTGATGCCGGATACTCCGACCACCGCGCTGGCCTTGACGAAGGGAGTGTTCTCCCGGGAATAGGTTTTGATGGCGTCGGCTCCGGTCCGGTCATAATGGGTCCCGCTGACGTTGGTCAGCATCAGTAGCGATCCCGACGCCTGGGTCTTCACCAGCCGGGTGGCGCTCTGCAGAATGGCAATGCTCTCTTCCACCTCTCTGATGCCCGAGATATCCACCACCAGTATATCTTTGCCGTTATGCTTTACAAAAGAGATCCTGTCCATATGGCAACCCCCTTTATCTGAATTCAGCGATCAATGATTCCCTATCGTCCTTTTTCTGCTCCCCCTTCAGCAAAGATGATCCCGCCAGCTGAGGCAGCTGTTTTTCCAGGGGAATCCGTTTGTTTCGATAAATGATCCCGGTCGGTATCTTGTCTCCCCACTCCTGGGCTTTGGCGAAAGCGGCCGGCTTGTCGTAGGGATCGTATTCCGGCGGCAGTTTATAGATCCGCTCCTGATACCATTTTAAGGTGTTGATCCTGTTGAAGGTTATGCAGGGCTGCAGGATGTCTATGAACGAGAAGCCCGGGTTCTTTAGTCCTTCGATGATCAGTTCGGCCAGCTGGCCGGCATCGCCGGCAAACCCCCGGGCCACAAAGGAACATTCTGCGGCAATGGCCAGGGTCAGCGGCTGCTCCGGAAAATTGAGATTTCCCAGCGGAGTGGTGGGACTGACGAAGCCGGATTCCGAGGTGGGAGAGGCCTGGCCCTTGGTCAGCCCGTAGATCTGGTTGTTGTGGACCAGGTAGGTGAGGCCGATGTTCCGCCTGACGGCGTGTATGAAATGATTGCCCCCCTCGGCGTATCCGTCGCCGTCGCCGCCCTCGGCGATGACCAGGAGCTGGTGATTGGCCAATTTTATGCCCTGGGCCACCGGCAGGGCCCGGCCGTGCAGCCCGTTGAAAAGGTTGCATTTAAGGTAGTGCGGCAGCTTGGCCGCCTGGCCGATCCCGGAACTGAAGGCCGCCTGATGGGGCGGTATTTCCAGGTCGGATAGGGCCTGCTTGATGGCCTTAAGTATCGAATTATTGAAACAGCCGGGGCACCAGGCTATCTCATCCGGGCTATGGTAGCTGTCGGAATTCATAATATCTCACCTGATTATCGTCATCTTCTTGGTCCGGGTAAGATCGGGGGTGCTGACCCGGTAGATATAAACGCCGCTGGATACCATTCTGCCCTGCCGGTCCTTACCGTCCCAATAGACCGAATACTGTCCGGCATCCTTCTCCTGGTCCACCAGCCCGGCCACCTTCTGGCCGTATACATTGTATACCGAAATGGCCACCCGGCCCGGCACCGAGAGGGAATAACCGATGCTGGTGCTGGACTTGAATGGATTGGGATAGTTCTGGGATACCAGAGGTTCGTATCTTTTCTCCGGCGGCAGCGGGGACTGCCAGGTCTCCAGGACCCTTAATATATCGTTGCCGTCGGAAATGAACAGCTGCTCACCGTAAACCGCCGCCGCCCAGACACTGCTGCCGCCGCTATAATGGCCGGTTTGCCGGGGCGCAGACGGATCGCTGACATCAAGGGCCGCCAGTCCGGCCTGGCCGTCGGCCACATAGACCGTATTGCCGTTGACGGCCAGCCCCCGGGCATAACCGGCGGTGTCATAAAACCCGATTTCTCTGGGATTGGCCGGATCGGCGATATCTATGATCCTCAGCCCGTGGTAACCGGAAGCCACATAGGCATAGTGCCCGGAGACAGCGACGTCGTAAGCCGTTCCCGGAAGGGCAAGGCTTCCCGCCAGAACGGGATAAGCCTTGTCGGAGATGTCGATGACCAGCATCCCGTTGCCGCCGTCGGCGATATAAACGAAATCATCCTTCAGATCGAGGCCGTAAGCGTTGCCCGGAGTGTCATAGAAACCTGTTTCAACCAGTGCGGCCCCATTGGTGATATTTATAATCCTCAACCCGGCGGATTCGTCCGCCAAATATGCCTGGTCGTCCTGCACCTTTACCTGGTAGGCAAAGCCGGGGCTGTTCCAGCTTCCGCCCGCTGTCGGCCTTGACGGATCTTTGACGTTTATCAGGCTCAGTCCGGCTTTGCCGTCGGCCACGAAAACAATGGTGTCGGCGATATCGACCCCGAAAGGGGTTCCCGCGGTCCGGCAGTATCCCGTTTCCTGCGGGTTCCCGATATCGGAAACATCGATGACCCTGAGACCCGAATTCACATCCGCCACATAAACCAGGGAATCCTTCATCTTAATGCCGTAAGCCGAAAACGGGATATCATAGGCCCCGGCTTCGGCGATCGAGGTCTTCTGAGTTACGTCCAAGATCTTGATCCCGGCATGGCCGCATAGCAGATAGGCGTAATTGCCCGAGACCACGGCCGTTTCCAGGGAGTCCGGCACGGCGTAAAACCCCACCCCTCCCCGGTTTCCCGGCGCGATAAAATCGGCGATCTGCAGTCCCGAGTATTTGTCGGTGATCATCCTGTAATTGCCCGCCATTGCCATATCCTTGGTTTTGGTGGATGTGAAGAAACTGCCGGCGTAAGCCCCGGTCATCTTAAGGCCCGCCTCGCCATTGGAGGCATAAAATGTATTTTCGTAAAAGTCGATGGAATAATTGAAGTCCCCGGCCGGGCTGCTTCCGCCGGGCAATAATCTGAATTTCACCTTGTTCAGTCCGTAGGTATCCTCCATCACGGAGATGCTCCGGAAATCATAGCTTCCCATGGCGGCGTATAATGTAAGATAATCACCGACTTTATTGGCGATTATGTCGCCGGCAAACCCATCCATCACGGCCCGGGCCGTATCGACCGGGTTGTCGGGCGACTGGACAGAGATCATGCTGACGCCGGAATCCCCGTCGGCCAGAAAGGCGTACCTTTTGCTGTCGCTCATAACAGCGTCGGTCACCGCCCTGGCGTACCCCGGGCTTTCCCAGGAACCTGTCTCCAGGGGGTTGGCCGGATCATGAACATCCACCACTCTCAACCCGGCATTTCCGGCGGCGATATAGGCATGATCCAGCGGGATGCTGGCCGAGGAAACAAAGCCCGGGCAAATATACCGGCCCACGGCCGCCGGGGCAACCGGATCGCTGATGTCGGCTATGCACAGCCCGGAATCCCCGTCGCAGATGTAGGCGTAGTTGTTTTTTATCAGCATGTTTTTGGCGTATCCCGGGGTGTCGAACTGGCCGGCCAGCAGCGGGGTCTTTATCTGGGACACGTCGATCACCCTCAGTCCGCCGATCATGTCGGCCAGGTAAACATGATCATCTATGATACAGAGATCGACCGCCCGGCAGGCGGTTTTAAAGTAGCCCACTTCCCCGATCTTGCCCGGGTCGGCGGCATTGATGATCCTCAGCCCGGCGGTGTCGCCGGCCACAAAGACATTTGCTCCATAAGGCACCGCCCTTTTGGCCTTGCTTTGAAACCTGAACCTGGATACCGGCGCCGGAGCGGCGGGATTCGAAACATCCAATATCCTCAGGCCGGAGTCCCCGGCCGCCGCATAGGCATATGTGCCGGAAACCGATAGATCGTAGATATATCCCAGGCTGTCATAATCTGCTACCAGGGCCGGCGAATGGGGGTCGCTGATATCTATTACTCTGATCCCGTCGGTTCCCGAGGCCAAAAATGCATGGTCGGCGCCCAGGCCGATGCCGACGGCCTCTCCGGAATAATTCAGCTCCGAAGTCGGCACCGGGTCGGCCGGATCGGTGATGTCCAGCACCGCCAGGCCCTGGCTGTCCACCGCCACATAAGCATAGGGCCGCTTGATCTCGATGTCCCTGGCCCGGCCTTTTGTTTTGCAGGATCCCCGGACCCGGATGCGGGAAGGATCGGCAAGTTCGATGATGCTGATACCGGCCCTGTCGTTGGCGGTATAGGCATAGGCGCTGTCGACCCATATCCGGTGGATATCGCCGGACACGGCGGTCTCGCCGGTGATGTAGGGATGGGCGGGATCGTCCACGTTGAGCAGGCTCAAGCGCCTCCCGCTGCCCATCAGGATATAATCATGGCCATCGGCAGAATATTTATTGACGGCGGAGGTCAGTCCGCCGGGCCAACTCCCCGCCGTTCTCAGGTTGAGGGAATCCTGGGCCAGAATTTCTCCGCAGAACAAAACCGATAGCGACACAGCCGCCGGGAGAAAAATACTTTTCATAATGCGCGGTAGCAGTCCGTGATATATTTCGCCGTCATGGGACGGCCGTCGAATTTTCTGATCGAGCCGGAGGCCTTGATCCCCAGTTCGGTCAGCAGCAGTTTCTCCAGCTGGCCGGTGGCGTTCTGCTCCACCACAATGATCCTGGCAAAGCCTTCCGATATTGTTCTGATCTCCGGTGAAAGGGGATAAGGTTGTTTTATGTGCAAGCCGGCTATCTTCTCCCCCTGCCGGGTTAGGGCTTCCACTGCTTCCATGACCGGCCATTTGGTGCTGCCGAAGCCGACCAGCAGAATTTCTTCGCCGGTGCCGCACATCACCGGCGCCAGCGATTCCTCCTGCAGACCATGCAATTTCTTCATCCGCTTGGCCATCATTTGTCTCCTGACAGAGGCGCTCTCGGCTATATGCCCTTCCTCGCTATGCTCGTCGCTGTCCCAGTAGCCCACCGCACCGGGACTGCCGGGAATCAATCGGGGCGAAATCCCGTCGGGAGCAAGCTGGTATCTTTTATACTCTCCTTTGGATTCATCCCAACTGTCCATCAATTTCCCCCGGTCCATGGAGAAGCGCCCGGGATCGATATCATCCACCGTCCAGAAGGAGTCGTTCAGGTTCTGGTCGCCCAGGATGATGACCGGGATCTGATATCGGTCGGCCAGGTTGAAGGCGGTGTTCATGCATTGAATGATCTCCGCAGCATCGCCCGGAGAGAGAATGGCCCGGGGGAATTCGCCGTGCCCGCCGTACAGGGCGAACATCAGGTCCCCCTGCTCGGTGCGGGTGGGAAAGCCGGTGGCCGGGCCGGGCCGCTGGGCTATGTAGATGACCACCGGGGTCTCGGTCATCCCGGCCAGCGACAGCCCCTCGGTCATCAGGGCGAAGCCGCCGCCGGAGGTGGCGGTCATGCTGCGCACCCCGGCAAAGGAGGCCCCCAGCGCCATGTTGATGGCCGCGATCTCGTCCTCGGCCTGCTCCACGATGATGCCCAGCTCCACCTGCTTGGAGGCCACATATTCCATGATGCCGGTGGAGGGCGACATGGGGTAGGCCGACATGAATTTCAGGCCCGAAAGGATGGCTCCCAGCCCGGCGGCCTGGCTGCCGTCCATCAGCAGTCTTTTGGGCGGATCTTTTTGTTTTTCATACAGGCGGCAATAGGGACAGGATCCCTGGGGGAATTTTTTCTGAGAATATTCGAACCCGGCCCGGGCCGCCCGGATGTTGGCCTCCACCATGGCATCGCCCTTGGCGGCAAAGATGTCCCCCAGGGTGTCGGCCAGCACGTCGAAGTCGTATTCCATCAGGTTGAAGCACACCCCGCAGGCCACCGAATTGACCAATATTTTGTTCTGTCCGGCCTCCACCGCCAGTTTTTCCAGCGGCACCGGAAACAGATTCAATTCATTATTTTGAATTTTAAGATCTTCAATTTGCAATTTGTCGTCGTAGACGATGACCCCGTTGGGTATCATCTCGCCGGAATGAAGCTTTATGGATTCCTCATTGAGGGCGATCAGGATATTGGCCTCCTCGGCCAGGCCGCCCACCGGCCGGTCGGAGATGCGGATGGCCGAGGAATTGTGCCCGCCCCTGATCCGGGACATCAGGTCCTGGTAGCAGTAGATGTAATAGCCCTGCCGGGTGAGGGAGCGGGCCAGAATGGTGGAGATGGTCAGCATGCCCTGCCCGGCCGCCCCGGCTATTTTGATGGAAAGGTCGATCATGTTTTCATTTAGCCCGGTCCTTAAGGGCCGGGCTAAAATTTATATCCTCCTAAAGTTCCAGCACCTCTCCCTCCCGGGTCCCGAATAATTTTACCTGGGTGGTCCCCTGCATCTGCTTTATTATCTCATCCAGCTGGTCGTCGGTCCGCTCCGGATCGTGGTGGAAGAACCCCAGCTTTTTCACCCCGGCATCCTCGGCCAGCTTTACGGCCTCGCCGAAGGTGGAATGCCCCCAGCCCCGGGTCTTCTTCATGTCCTCCTCGGTGTACTGGGCATCGTGAACCAGTATCTCGGCGCCTTGGCAGAATGCCACAAAATCATCGTACTGCGTGACCGGCTTCTCGGCCTTAAGCTCGTTGTCGGTGATGAAGACGAAGGTCTTGCCCCCGTCCCTGATCCGCAGGCCGTGGGTGGGCACCGGATGGTTGTTCAGGATGGTGTCGAAATGGACCCCGCCGAAATCGAACCCCTTGGCGTCAATGATCTCGAACTTCACCTGGGACTGCACCTCCTGCAGGTCGGCCGGGAAAACGTAACCGTCCATCTGGTTGTAGAGGGTCTGGTACAGCCGGTCGAAGCTGTCGTTGGCGCTGACGAACATCAGCTTGAACCTCGGCAGATATATGGGAAGGAAGAACGGCAGGCCCTGGACATGGTCCCAGTGGGCGTGGGTGATGAAGATGGGGATGGTGGCCGGATCCTTTTCCTTCAACAGTTTGAGCCCCAGCTTCCGGACCCCGGTGCCGCAGTCGATGATCATCCGGTAGCCGCCGGAGGTGATCACCTCGGCGCAGGTGGTGTTGCCGCCGTAGCGACTGGTATCGCAGCCCGGCGCCGGGATCGATCCCCGCACTCCGTAGAATGTGACCTTCATCCGTCCCTCCCAGTTGTATTGATTATTTAACAGACAAAATTATATCTCTTTGTATTTCTGATAGATCTCCATTACCTGCCCCGTTCCTTTGTCAAAGGCCTCGACCACCGCCGGGTCGAAATGGGTGCCCCTGCCTTCGTTTATGATCCCCATGGTCTCCTCAATGGTCATGGCCGCCTTGTAGACCCGTTTGTTGGACAGCGCGTCGAACACGTCGGCCAGGGCCACTATCCGCCCCTCGATGGGGATGTCCTCCCCCTTGACCCTGTCGGGATAGCCGGTGCCGTCCCATTTCTCGTGGTGGCTCAGGGCTATCTTCTGCGACAGCTGCAGCAGGGGAATGTTGGAATCCTTCAATATCCCGGCCCCGATGGTGGTGTGCGATTCCATGATGATCCGCATCAGATAAAACAAATAATTCTGTAATACTTTAATACTAGTAATGCATTAATCCAACATATAATCATTATTATCACAATTCTCACCAATATCATCATTGTTGTTAATATCATCCACAACAACTCTAAAACCAAAACAATATTCTTCATAACCTACATCATGATCACCATAAGATTTCGTAGATAATATTGGTGGCGGTGTATATTTGTTACATGTAGGTAACAAACCATTACGCCATTTTACCCAACAATAGGTTTGACCGTAATTATAACACCCCCCTTTAATAACTTTATACTCACCTTCTTGTGGACCATTTGGATAGTTTTTTTTAATTTCATTAAAATGGCCAGGCATAAACCAATCATCACACCACTCAAAGACATTACCACTCATATCAAATATGCCTGATTCATTTGGATTTTTTTTACCCACAGGGTGTGTTTTGCCACCAGAATTCCGGTCATACCATGCAATCTCATCAATATTATTACTACCACTATAATCAAATGGACTTGCATAGCCTTGGCCACCCGCTGCATAAAACCATTCGATTTCTGTCGGTAATCTTGTCTTACACCATTTACAATATTCTTTACAGTCATACCAGTTTACATGGAATATTGGATGATCTTCCAACCACCCCCAAGAAGGTGGTGTGGGCATGGCCCTACCAGTTCTTTCACAAAATATCATATATTGTTTTACAGTTATTGGATACCTTGAAATATAGAAATACGTCCCCCATTTTAATCCCTTCACCTTTACCATTTCATGTCCATTATAAAGAATATAAAATCTTTCATGATATTGTTTTAGTAATGAAACGATATTTGAGTTTCCTTTTCGTCGTGCAATATCAATTGGTTCTTCAAATGAAACCAACGATTTATAATATGGATAAGCACCTTTTTCAAGAAGAAATTTAACAATATTAAAATAATTATTTTCTACTGCTTTTATCAAAGGTGTCGTTTTATCAAAATAACCATTGACATTAGCACCGGCTTTGTTAAGGTAAAAAGACACACCATCAATGTCATTTTTGTTAATCTCATTTAACAAATAGCCTACTTTCGCAATTTTATCACTCTCCGATTCCCACATAATTCACCATGTAAATAATTGATATTTCTATTCATCATCCGATATAAACACATCTGCATACACAACATTAGTAAGCTATCAAAACACCCACTACATATTAAACAACTATAATTCCTTGTACTGTTCATAGATCTCCATCACCCGGTCCATCCCCTTTTCGAAGGCCCCGACCACCGCCGGGTCGAAATGGCTGCCGGAGCCGTCCTTGATGATCCCCATGGTCTCCTGGATGCTCATGGCCTCCTTGTAGACCCGCTTGTTGGACAGGGCGTCGAACACGTCGGCCAGGGCCACTATCCGGCCCTCGATGGGGATGTCCCCGCCCTTGACCCTGTCGGGATAGCCGGTGCCGTCCCACTTCTCGTGGTGGCTCAGGGCTATCTTCTGCGACAGCTGCAGCAGTGGGATGTTGGAATCCTTTAATATCCCGGCCCCGATGGTGGTGTGCGATTCCATGATCACCCGCTCCTCCGGGGTCAGCCGGCCGGGCTTGAGCAATATGCCGTCCGGGATGCCCACCTTGCCGATGTCATGCATCGGGCTGGAGAGCCTGATCACCTCCACCCGCTCGGCCGGCATTCCCATCTGTTCGGCAATTATGGTCGAGTAATGGCTCATCCGGCGGATGTGATTGCCGGTCTCCTTGTCGCGGTACTCGGCGGCGATGCCCAGCCGAAATATGGTGTCCAGGTGCGCCTCCCGGATGTCGTCGTTGAGCCTGGCGTTCTTGATGGCCACCGCCGCCTGGGAGGCCATGGACAGCAACATCTCCTCATCGTCGCTGCTGAAAGGGATGACCTGGCCGACAGAATCC
Organism: uncultured bacterium; assembly: GCA_937863685.1. Lineage (GTDB taxonomy): Bacteria > Edwardsbacteria > AC1 > AC1 > EtOH8 > UBA2226. The sequence continues at coordinate 151,836 of CALMGM010000010.1, read as the reverse complement.
ATGGCGTTGATCAGTTGAAGAACCCCGATGATGCCTCCCTCATTGTCCTTCATGGGCAGTTGGATCATGGAGCGGGTACGGTACCCGCTGCGCTGATCAAAGGATTTGTCGAAATGGTATTCGGCGCTCTCCGGGATGTCGTAGGCGTCGGGGATGTTGACTATCACCCCGTTGTTGGCCACGTAACCGGAAAGGCTTTTGTTTGAAATGGGAATGTTGAATGGTTTGAATGGTTCGGCCTGCTGGGATGCGCCCAGTTTTCTGGCCAGGGTGTCGTTCTGACTGACCACGAATTTCAGGGAATCGCCATCCTTTATATACAGACTCCCGGCATCGCAGTTGGCCAGCTCCCGGGCCTGGGTAACTATGATATCCAGCAGTTTATTCAGATCGCGCACCGAGGATAGAGCGATCCCTATTTTAACCAGCTTTTCCAGGGCGGTGCTGCATTGTTCCATGGGTACTTCCCTGATATGATTATCGTAAAAATGTCAATCCTGCATTCCAGGCCGGAGTAACAAGATATCCGGCCGGCCGGGGCGTTTGACATATATTTCTAAAACAAAAGGGACGAGGACTACTCATCCTCCTCCCCGCCTTCCTCCTCAAAATCGTCGTCTATTATCTCGAAAATATCCTGCGACGCCCCGCATTCCGGACAGACCCAGTCCAGCGGAAGGTTGTCGAAATAGGTCCCGGGCCTGACGTCTCCGTCGGGGTCTCCGGCCTCCGGATCGTAAATGTAGCCGCAGACGTTGCACTTGAGCTTCATGGTGCCCCTCGTTATTTTTTGTATTAAAGTTTGGTGATCCTGCTCATCAGTTGGTCCCGGGTGATCAGCTGGTCCAGCCGCATCAGGTAGACGTCGCGGTCCCCTCCCCGGTCCGAGTCGTAAAGCATCTTTTGGCCGTCGGGGGAGAAGCCGAATACGAAATCCTCGGAAACATTGTTGGTCAGCCTGACGGAACGCTTCTTATCCGGCTGATAGAGATAGATCTCGTCATTGCCGTCGCAGGTCGAGACATAGGCAATGGATCCACCGTCCGGCAGTGCTATGGTCGGTATCCCCGACCGGAAGGACGGGATGGCTATCTCGTCCACCCGTCCGTCGCTGATGTTGACCGACAGCAAAAAGCTCTGGTTCTTGCATTCCTTCTGGACCATCAGGCGACCGGAGCAAAGACCGAAGTAGGCCACCTCGCCGGCCCGGTCCTCAAAAAGCACCCGGGAAGAATTCTCCTCTTTTGGGCTGCCCGGAGCCAGCGGCATCCGCCAGACGGCATACCTTCCGGAGCGGTCGGACACCCAGAACAACTCCTGGCCGTCGGGCGAGAAACACGGCAGCCAGTCGTCGCTTTTGCTGTAGGTCAGCCGCCGCTCCTTTCCGGAGGAAAGGTCGTAGAGATATATCTCGTCGCTGCCGTCGCGGTCGGAGACGAACAGCAGCCGGAGTCCGTCGGGAGAGAATGACGGGCCGTAATCCACCGCCCGGTTGCTGGTGAGCCTCCGCTGGTCCTCACCGCCGTCGGTCATGACATAAAGCTCGGTATTGCCGTCCCGCTTGGAGGAGAAGGCGATCCGCTTCCCGTCGCCGGAGATGCAGGGAAAGGCGTCGTTGCCCCGGGCCTCGGTCAGCCGGACCGAGGGGTACGGCTCCAGCCCCAGGTACAGCGAAACCTTCTGGCGCAGCAGGGTGTCGTCGGCCATTTGGCGGTCCAGCTGCGACAGCAGGGAATATTCCTTCACCGCCAGGGCCGAGGAGTCGCACAGGCAGTAGGCTCTGGCCAGCAGAAAGTGCGCCGCGGCGTTCCGGGGATTGTCGGACACGGCCCTCTCCAGCTGCGCCAGGGCCCGGGAAAGGTCGCCCATTTCCAGGAATTCCCTCCCCTTCCTGACGGCTCCCGGTTCTCCGCAGCCGGCCGCCAGACATGCCATGGCGCAAATAACGGCGGCTTTGCCGAACAGCTTCATCTAACGCTTCTTTTTGGCTGTTTTCTTGGCCGGCATTTTGGCTTCGGCCGGCCTTTCCCAGGCGAACAGGGCGAACAATTTGGGATGGTTGGTGTATTCCAGTATCTTGCCCTGAAGGATCAGATGGTTGTACCTTTTCAATAATGACGCGCAGGCCTGGCTGTTCCGGTTCAGGACCGGCTGAAACCCGTCCAGCCGCTTTTGAAGATTTGTTTGCTGGTCGGCCAGGGCATCCATCCTGGGTTTTTGCTTCTGGGCCAGGATGCTGTTGTTTTTTACCGACTGCCGGAGGTCGGATATCTGCTGTTTGACGTCGGCCAGCCCGACCCGGGCCTGGATGGCCCTGGCCTCCAGTTCCAGAAATGCCGTCCCTGCGGCCAGGCAGGAATCCATGGCCGAATTTATCTCCGGATATTTTTTCAGTTCCCTGGAGGTTTCGTTGTCCTTCAGCATCTTCCGGCTGCGGGTCATCAGTTCCTGGTAGATGGGAAGATACTGCGGCATCTGTTCGGTCCCCGAAGCCTGGACCTTTTCCCGGATGGCCCCGATCTCCTGGTACAGTATGTAAAAGTTAAGCGCATTGGGCGTTATCCCTTCGCTTATCTCGGCCTGTTTCTTCCCGCAGCCCAAGATAACCATAGTAACCAGCATCACGGCAATTGTTGCGCGCATGGAGAAAATTTGCTGTCTCATTTTTCACCTTTAGAAATATCTATCTTTCATTTTATGCATACCGGCGGCAAATGTCAATAAAAATATATTGCCTTTTAATAAACCATGTGATATAGTCTTACCTGTCAGTAACATTATCACGAAATATTTCAAAATGTCAAGTGCGATATATTTTATTTCCGACGTTCACCTGGGTTCGGCCGGCCCGGCCGGGGATGACCAGCGGAAGATTTTAAGATTGCGGGAGCTGTTCGGCCTGATATCCGGCCCCCAGGACCGGCTTTTCATCCTGGGGGACCTGTTCGATTTCTGGTTCGAGTACCGCACCGTGGTCCAGAAGGAGCACCTGGAGGTCATCGGACTGCTGAAGGAACTGCGGTCCCGGAAGGTGGCGATCGATCTGCTGGTGGGCAACCACGATTTTTGGGCAGGGGATTTCTTGGCCCGGGACCTGGGGATAACGGTCCATCGCCAACCTCTGGCTTTGGAGGTTGACGGCAAAAGGATGTTCCTGGCCCACGGGGACGGCATGGGCAAGGGCGATCTGGGATACAAGGTGCTCAAGGTCGTCCTGAGGAATCCTTTCACCATCTGGCTGTACCGCCTGCTGCACCCCGATCTGGGGGTCCCTTTGGCCAAATGGTTCTCGCAAATTTCCCGCCGTCACCTGACCAGGGATATGCATCTCGATCCCGGGCCGATGATCGAGGCTGCCCGGGTAAAATTCTCCCAAGGGTTCGATCATGTGCTGATCGGCCATACCCACCGGCCGCTGTTCCATGAAGAGGCCGGCAATATCTATGTCAACCTGGGCGATTTTATCAACAGTTTTTCCTATGCGGTGTTCCGGGACGGCGTTTTAAGCCTGGAATACTTAAAATGAGACCTCTGCGAAACCAACCACTGAAACACGGAACTACTGAAATACCAATGGAAGGGACTTAAAACCGTTATTTTCCATGTTTCTTATTTCTGAAAATTCAGTGCTTCCGTGGTAAAAACTTGTCCTGAGCAATACAGCATTGTTTTGCTTGCGAATGGAAACACTTTTGCAGAAGCCTCTAAATAATCAATATATTTTCCGGAGGTTTTATCATGACCGCCATCACCAAGATCCATGCCCGCGAGATCCTGGATTCCCGGGGCAACCCCACGGTCGAGGTGGACTGCCGCCTGGAATGCGGGGCCCTGGGCCGGGCCGCCGTGCCCTCCGGCGCCTCAACCGGACAGCATGAGGCTTTGGAACTCCGCGACGGCGACGCCCGGCGATATCAGGGCAAGGGCATGCTCCAGGCGGTTAAGAACGTCAATGAGATCATCGCCCCCAAGCTGATCGGCTGGGATGCACTGGAACAGGTGAAGATCGACACCGCCATGCTGGAGCTGGACGGCACCGAAACCAAGTCCAAGCTGGGGGCCAACGCCATCCTGGGCGTCTCCCTGGCGGTGGTCCGGGCCGCGGCCATTGCGCTGGATATTCCCCTCTACCGCCATATCGGCGGGGTGGACGCCCGGCTGCTGCCGGTGCCGATGATGAATTTTTTGAATGGCGGCAAGCACGCCGGATGGAACATCGAGATGCAGGAGTTCATGGTGGTCCCGGCCGGGGCTGAAAGCTTCTCCCAGGCCCTGCGGATGGCCAGCGAGACCTTCCATACCCTGGCCAAACTGCTCAAGGGAAAGGGCTACCTGACCACGGTGGGCGACGAAGGCGGCTTTGCCCCGCCGTTAAAGACCAATGAAGAGGCGCTGGAGATGCTGACCCGGGCCATCGAGCAGGCCGGCTACAAGCCCGGTGAAGAGATATTCCTGGCCATGGATCCGGCCTCTACCGAGTTCTATGAAAAGGGATACTACAAAGTGGACGGCAAGAAGCTAAGCTCCGCCGAGATGGTGGATCTTTACGAAAAATACGTCACTAAATATCCGGTGGTCTCCCTGGAGGACGGCCTGGCCGAGGATGACTGGGAGGGCTGGAAGCTTCTGACCGACCGGCTGGGTAAAAAGATCCAGCTGGTGGGCGACGACCTGTTCGTCACCAATGTCAAGCGCCTGAAGATGGGCTTTGAAAGGGAAGTGGCCAATTCCATTTTGATAAAACTGAACCAGATCGGCACGCTTACCGAGACCCTGGACTGCATCCGGCTGGCCAAGCTGAACGGATACACCACCGTCATCTCGCACCGCTCTGGAGAAACTTCTGATTCCACCATCGCCGACGTGGCGGTGGCCGTCAACGGCGGCCAGATCAAGACCGGCTCGGTGTCCCGCAGCGACCGCAGCGCCAAGTACAACCAGCTGCTGCGCATCGAGGAGGAGCTGGGCCCGGCCGCCCAGTACCCCGGAAGATCCCTGTTCAAAGCATAGGATATGCCCCGTTCCGGCGCACATAGCAGCAGCTCCACCAAGGCCGTCCTGGCGCTGGTGATATCCTCATTCGTGATCGTGATCCTGCTGTTCGGAATGGGACGCTACGGCTGGATAACCATGCTCCGGGTCGGCCGCCAGCAGAAGCGGATAAAAAAGGAGATGCTGTCCAATCTGGCCCACAGCGAGATCCTGTGCCGGGAGATCAAGCGCTTGAGATCCGACAGCTTTTATCTGGAATCCCAGGCCCGGGAGAAACTGGGAATGACCAGGCCCGGGGAGACCTCGTATCGCTTTTATCCGGCCGATTCGCTCAAGAAAAGACCTTGACTTTAGGCCGGTTCTTTGGTATCATTGCATAGTTGATTTTAATAAACGACGCGGGGTGGAGCAGCCTGGTAGCTCGTTGGGCCCATAACCCAAAGGTCGGAGGTTCAAATCCTCCCCCCGCTACCATAAATACAGGCCCTAGTAATGAGTTTGCAGGCCCACGAAACTTTACTGGGGTTTTTAAATGTCCCAATTATGGCGGCTTAGCTCAGCTGGTTAGAGCAGCGGAATCATAATCCGCGTGTCCGGGGTTCAAGTCCCTGAGCCGCTACCAGAAAATACCAAAGCCAGACATATGTCTGGCTTTTTTTATTTCGGGCCGTAGTCGCAACATGCGTATGGCGAAACGCCGGGACAAAACATCGATTAAATTATAGTTGATTTACTGGCAAATCTTAAATTTAATCCATAATCTTATTTTGCTTGCTTTTATATTCGTTTGATATTATATAAATTAAGATTGATATTATTGATAAAACATCACTGATAAAATAAATGTACATCATGTATATAGACCATTTCCCAGTTGCGAACACCGCTATTAACATATAGACTGCTGATATTATACATATTGACATTATTCCAATAAATAATATTCTTAATACTTTACTCATTTTGCTCCTTTGTTTTATAATTCTATTGAAATAATACCCAATCTTACCAAGGAGGGGCAACAGGTTTAGAACCCACTCCTACGCTATGGCCAAAACACTGGGTAAATAAACCCTTGTCTATTATTTCGTTCGATACGAAATAATAGATCTGGTATGGGGGCGGTTGGCGGCATTGGGCAATGAATAAAATATTAAAAAAACGGTCGGGCTTAAAACTTGTTTGCATTCTACCATTAATAACCGTTAGCTCAACCGCCCCCAGGACTTCTCTTTGTTACTTTCTCTTGGTCACAAGAGAAAGTAAGGAAAAGCTACGACTATTACCTGTTTTCATTCCTATCGGTGTTTGACAACAATAGATTGCTTCATTCGTCGATCTTCGGTGCCCCCTCGCAATGACGTTATTAAACTTATGCCCTTATAAGAGTATTACAAAACGACAACCATCATCAAGCTTTTTTATGAACTAAAATGCAAAGAGCCGGAGTCTTAAGACTCCGGCTTCACTATTATCTAATAACTGTCAACTGATAACTATTTCACATCCCGGCCACCCGGTAATCCCTGATCTGGGCGTTCTTCTGCAGGCTCTGGTACCAGTTCTGAATGGCCTCATTCTGTTTCTTCTGAACCAACTCCTGCTCCAGTTTCCCGGCCTCCTGGTTGAACAGCTCCTGGTTGATGGGATTGTGGCTGTCCACCCGGATGATATAGACCGCCTGGTCGGTGGCCACCGGACCCGATACCGTCCCCGGAGCCATCCCGAAGGCCGCGGCGAAGAACTCGTTCTGATTCCCCACGTTGGGCACAAAGTCGGCCCGGCTGAACTCCCCGGTGGTCTCCAGTTTGGCATTGGCGGCCTTGGCCATCTTTTCCATATCCCTGGGATCGGCGATCTGGGACCGCAGGGTCTGGGCCATGGCCTGAGCCTCGGCCCTGGCCCGTTCCATGTAGATCTTGGACCTTATCAGCTGCTCCACGTCGGCCAGCGGCTGAACGCCCTTCTTTCGGTGCTCCAGGATCCTGGCCACCACGTAGCTCTGGCCGTTGTCCAGCACCGGGCTGACCTTGCCCTGGCCCTCGTCAAAGGCAAAGTTCACCAGTTCCGGCATGGAGCCCAGCCGGGGCACATATGAGCCCCGTGGGAAGAAGCCGGTCTTGACGATCTCCAGCCCCTGCTCGGCGGCCGCTTTCTCAAAACCCTTTTCTTTTACCGCATCGCTGAAGATGTCTGATTTGATGCGCAGGTCGGACAGGGTTTCCTCGCCGGCCTTGGTGCGCAGCAGGATATGCCTGGCCCGGACCATCGGCTGGCCCTTTTCGGTCTTCTTTTCTTCCACCTTCATTATATGCCAGCCGAACTGGGTCTGGAAGGGCTGGGAGACCTTGCCCGGCGCCATTTCAAAAGCCAGCTTCTCGAACTCGGGTATCATCTGCCCCCGGCCGAAGAAACCCAGGTCCCCGCCTTTCTCGGCCGAACCGGGGTCTTCGGAATAGGTCATGGCCAGCTCGGCAAAATCGGCCCCCGGTGCTTTGACCTCCAGATAGATCTCCTCTATCCGGTCCTTGATGGCCTGAAGGTCCTTTTCGGTGGGGCTTTGGGAAAAGGCTACAAATTCCAGGTTCACTCTCTCGGGAGCATCATATTCTGCCTGATGGGCTTTATAATATTCGGCCACCTGATCCTGGGATATCTCCTGGTTGGGGTTGTAAAACGCCCCCAGCGGAATGGCGATATAGCTGACCCTGACCTTGTCGAATTTGTCGATGAAGGCCTCTTTAAGTTCCTGGTCGGTGATCCTGATGCCGGACACCAGCTGCAGCCTCAGTTTCTGCAGGGGCAGTTGTTTTTTGATCTGGTTCTCGTAATCCAGCAGCCAGGGCATGCTCTGGGGATGGCTGATGAATGCATGATATTTCTGGATGTCGAAAACCCCGTTGGTCATAAGATTCTCATTGGTACGGAGCTCCTGGGGCGGGCTGTTCCTGATGATGCTGATGACCTCTTCGTCGTGGATTTTTATCCCCAGCTTGCGGTAGGCCTGCTGCAGCAGCATCTCCTCCACCATGGACTGCCAGGTCTCGTTCTCTATCTGCTTGCCGGTGGCCTCGTCGGGCTCGCCGCCTGATTGCTGGCGGTAGTTCCGCATGTTTTGGCGATACACTTCCTGGTATTGCCGCAGGCTGATGGACTGCCCGTTGACCTCGCCCGCGATGCCCTGGGCCAGTTTGCTCTGGCTCTTGCCTAGGTTGCCCCCGGTTCCGGTGATGATGAACCCGAAGCCCACCACCATGGCAACGGCCACAATCCACATGATCAGCTTCATCTGGCTGCGCATAGCCTTCATTATCATATCCGTAGATCTCCCTGCTTTATTCCTGATGTTTTAAGGTTGAGCCTGTATTTGTTTAAAAATTGCCAGCCGTCATTCCGCCTGGAAGAAGGCCAGATAGCCCTGGTAACTGACGTAGACATCGGCCACCGAGACCACCTCGAAAGGCGAATGCAGGGACATCACCGCCGGGCCGCAGTCCAGCACCTCCATCCCCAGTTTGGCCAGGTACTTGGCCACCGTGCCGCCGCCGCCCTCGTCCACTTTGCCCATGGCCCCGCATTGCCAGGGGATGTTGTTGTCGTTGAATATCTTTCTCACCCGCCCCACAAACTCGGCGTTGGCGTCGCTGGCCCCGCTCTTTCCTGCATGCCCGGTGTATTTGACCATCATGATCCCGTAGCCCGCCCGCCCGGCGTTGGACATCTCGTGCACCCCTTTGAAATTGGGCTCCACCGCGGCATTGGTGTCGGCCGAGAGCACCCTGGTGTGGGAAAGACACCTCCGCAGCGCCGCCTCGGAATAATCCGGTCTGCTCAGGGCCATCAGGTCGCCCAGAAAATTCCACAGAAACATGGCCTGCATCCCGGTGTTCCCCTCGGAGCCGATCTCCTCCTTGTCCACGCAGGCCGCCACCGCGGTCCTCTTGGGCTGCTTGACGTCGAAGATGGCCCGGGCCGAGGTATAGCTGCATATCCGGTCGTCGTGGCCGTAGCCGCCCAGAAAGCTTCTGTCAAACCCGATGAAACGGGATTTGATCAGCGGCACCACCTCGATCTCGGAGCTGATCAGGTCCTCCTCGTCCATGCCGTACTTCTTGTTCAGGTGCTCCAGCACCGCCAGTTTGACCCGGCTCTTGGCCTCGGCGTCGTCCACCGGGATGCCGCCGCACAGCACCACCATCTCCTCGCCTTTGATGGTCTCGCCGGACTTGCGGTCGGCCTGGTCCTTCTTGTTGAGATGGGGCAGGACGTCGGTGATCACAAAGCAGGGATCGTCGTCGCTCTGGCCGATGGCCAGGTCCACTTCTTTGCCGCTTCTCAGCACCACCTTGCCGTACAGTCCCAGGGGGATGTTCACCCACTGGTACTTCTTTACCCCGCCGTAATAATGGGTGCGCAGCAGGGCCTGGTTCAGCTCATCATCCTGGTACAGCGGCCTCTGCTTGAGGTCCAGCCGGGGCACGTCCAGGTGGGAGGCCACCAGGCTGGCGCCGTTCTCCAGCGGGTCCTGTCCCAGCACCGCCAGAAAGATGTTCTTGCCCCGGTTGACGGCATAGACCTTCTGCCCGGCCTTCCAGGCCTTGACCTTCTCCAGCGGCAGGAAGCCCTGCTTCTCGGCCAGCTCTTTCAGGCGATCCACCGCCAGCCTCTCGGTGCGGCTGTCATCCAGAAAACCGGAGTAGTCCCCGGCAAAGCCGAAATATCTCTCCCGCAGTTTGGCGTCGGCCAGTTCCCAGGCGCTTTTATTCTCCAGCATCAGTTTGCTTATGTCACTGGGCATCATTCAACTCCCGTTTAAATTGGCTGTTTGATTATTTCTTATCCGCGGCCTTCTCCAGCTTGACCTCGGCCCACTGGGCCAGCATCTGGCCGGCCTTGTTGGCGGCCAGGCGGTCCTTGAGGTCGTCCATCCGCTCCGGGTTCTTCTGCAGAACCTTTCGGATCTCGGCCGGGTCGGTGCGGTTATGCCGGGCCCAGTCCTCGATGGCCTCGTCGATCTCGTTCGGCTCGGCCTGGATATTCTCGGCCTTGACCACCTGGGCCAGGAACAGGTCCTCTTTTATCTTCCATTCGGCCGCCGGCCGGTACTGAACCATCATCTTCTCCTGGTCCCAGCCGCAGTCCGGGCAGTCCTTTTTATCGGGATGGTTGTGCTGGCGCAGATGCCTTTCCTTGGCTTCGGCCACCAGGCTTTCGGTCTGCTCCTTTACCAGCGATTCCGGAAGCTCCACCGGGTTCTCCTCTATCAGGGCGTTGACCGCCTGGATCCGCACCCCTTCCATGGCCTCGGCCTCGGCCCGGGCCGTCATGCCGGATTTTATCTTTTCCCGGAGCTCGGCCAGGGTCTGGTACTCGCTGACCTTCTTGGCAAAATCGTCGTTGAGCTCCGGCTGTTTCTTCTCTTTGATCTCCTTGATCGTCACCTGGAAGACCACGGTTTTGCCGGCCAGTTCCTGGGCCTGATAGTCGGCTTTATATTGGACGGATATCTCTTTGACGTCGCCGGCCCTGACGCCGGTCAGATTGTCATTGAACTCCGGCAGCACCTGGGCCGCTCCCAGATCGATGGTGTAATTTTCACCCTTGGATTTATCGGGATCATCCACTCCGGAGACAGGCTTGAAATCGATTATCACCCGGTCGCCCAGGGCCGAAGCCCTGTCCACGGTGTTGTATTCGGCGTAGATGTTCTGCAGGAACTCGATCTCCCGGGCGACGTCCTGATCGGTGACCTCCCGGTATCGTTTGACCGCCGGCAGTCCCTTGTAGCGCTTCAGGGACACGGCCGGCAGGATCTCGAAGCTGGCCTTGAATTTCAGGATTTTCTCGCCGGTGATGTCCATGTCCGATATCACCGCCCGGTTGACCGGCACCAGGTTGTGCTCCAGCAGCGCCTTTTCGTATGATTCCGGCACCAGCCGCTCGATGGCCTCGGCCTCGATGCCCTTGCCGAACCTGGCCTCCAGCACCGTCCGGGGCACCTTGCCGGGGCGGAAGCCCGGTATCTTGGCCTTTCTGCCGTATTCCTGGTACAGGTCCTCGATGGCTTCGTGCAGCTGCTGGCTGGGCACTTCTATCTCGAATATCCTCTGCCAGGATTTTGGTTCTTTGATCTCGACTTTCAACTTGGCTCCTTGCGGTTGTATATTTGATTATTGTTTATCCATCTGCCGTATTGTTGATGCTGGAACTCCGTTTTAGACCTCTTGAACCTTTAAAAACGATGGCCCGGGAGAACTGCATCAATACTTGGTGCGAAGGGGGGGAGTCGAACCCCCACGCCTTGCGGCACCAGATCCTAAGTCTGGCGCGTCTGCCAGTTCCGCCACCCTCGCTGGTTGTTTTTGCCCCAAAAAGTAATTATAGCAGATAAAAATTATACCGTCAAGATAAACAGCCGGCGGTCAAGGGGCCATAAAATCCTGTCTGCGGCTCACAACTCCCCTAGTACCCCGAACTGCCGGACCGGGGGATGTGAACCTTAAGCTCCGGGATGGCCTTGAGGTTCACCCGGAATTCGTACGACCAGTAGATACCGCTGCGAGAGCTGCTGAATCTGGCTTCCCAGCAGTGCAGATCCCGGTAGATCGAATAGCTCTCGGAGACCATCTCGCCGGCCTTGAGGTTGTAATACTTGCCGTATGATACCTTCCAGTTCCTGGTAAGGTTGAAATCCAGCGATCCCTGCAGGTTGGCGTTGTCGTAATACCGGCCCCAGCTCTGGTCGTAGCCCAGATTGAATGACCAGGGCAGGCCGTTTTTGGCCCGGGGTTTGGCTTCCCGGCTGTTGATGCTGTCGGTCATCAGAGAATCTGATTTTAACGAATCTCCGGATGCTGTCCGCAGGGAGTCCGGCAAGCTAAGATCTGAATCTTCGGCAGACAAGGCGGAGGACGTATCCCGCCCGATGGAATCGGGTAGAATCTCTTTTTTGCCCAGCCAGGTCCCGGATAATCTGAGGCCCAGGTACAGGCTGGTGTTGTCCGCCCTCCGCAGGTAGGGATCATAGTAGGAGTTCAGGCGGCAGTCGAAATATCGGTTGCCGGGAAGCAGGCTGGCATTGATGCTGACGCCGGACCATTTCTTGTCGGTATTCAGATAGTTGTAGTTGGCACTCATGGAGGCCGAGGCCAGGTCCACCTTGGCCATCTCCTTGCCCCTGTTGTATCTGGTCTGAAAGGTATTGTTCAGTGACAGGCTCATCGAGCTCTGGCGGGACATTCCTCCGATGGAGCCGAAGTTCTCGAACCTTGATTGTTCGATTTCCGGGGCGTAGGAATAGGACAGGCTGGGCTGAAGCACGTGCCTGAACCCCCGCAGGGGGCCTACCTTCAGCGGCAGGATGCCGTACATGGTGGTGGCGGCCGAGATGCCGCCGTAGTAGAGCCATCGCCATATATTGGGCTGGCCGTTGACGTCCCGGTCGAACCAGGTGCCCCTGAGGGTCACCCGCGGGTTCAGGCTGATCCACCGGAGAAGTTTGATATTGGAGCCCAGTTCGGTCCGGTTGTCCCAGCCCTCCCGCAGGCTGACTCTCAGGGAATCGCTGTTCCTCTGCACCAGGGCCAGGCTGTTGCCGGATATGTTGAGCCTTCCCGGTATCAGTTCCTTCTGGTACAGGTTAAAAGAGATCTCCGGCAGCCGGCTGGATGTTGTCTGCAGGTCCAGATTGTCGTAATGGTCCAGTGCCGCTCGCATTGATGCCCGGCTCCAGGAGTGGTTGAAGGAAAAATAGGAATGAAGGTTCCGATTCAGCCTTTCCTCCAGGGTTTCGGAGAAGTCCCGGCTATAGGACTTGTCGCTGACGAAATTTCCGTTGCCGGAGATGGAGGTCCTTTTTCCCAGGTTGTGCTGATAGAGGCCGTTCAGGGTCCATCTTTTGCGGAGCGGGGCCTTGTCCTCCAGGTAGGAGAAATTGACATTGGAAGAAATTTTCCCCGGCCGAATGTAGCGGGCCTCAAAATTGCCCCGCCAGCCCACCTTCTCCAGCATGTCCACGGCCACGGTGGCATCAGCCTGATCGCTGATCACCTGGTAGTAGGCGATGTTCTTGGCAAACACCCCTTCATAGGCGCTGGACCCGAAGCGCGGCACCATGAAGCCCGAGTGCCGGTCCCTCCTCAAGGGGAAGAACCAGAAGGGTATGGCCAGCACCGGGACATCGCTGAAGCACAGCACCACCGGCTGGGTCACTATCTTGTCGTCCAGGTAGATCTTCATCCGCCGGGACCAGAAATAATAGTGCGGCGTATCGGCATCGCAGGTGGTGTATTTTCCGTAATCCACGTTAAGGGTGCGCTCCTCCACCTGGCGTATCTTCCTTCCCCAGTAGCGCCCCCGGTCGAACTTGGTCCGACCGTTGTATATCCAGCCCCGCCGGGCCTGGAAGTCATACACCATCCGGTCGCCGTAGATGGAATCGCTGCGGTCGTACAGCACCGGGTCCTTCCGGACCGTCAGGGTCTGCCTCTTGGTGTCGAACTCGATGGTATCGCCCGTCACCTTGATGTCCTTGTAGCGCACCTGGGCATCTCCCGAAAGCTGGATCCGGCTGTTCCCGACGTCGTATTGGATGCTGTTGGCCCGGTACCTGATGGCGGTCCGGCTGCTGTCGTCGCCCGGCAGGTACCAGGATTTGCCGGCACCGGCTTGGCTGCTGTCGTTCGGCATGACGGACTGGGGCTCCAATGCCAGGCCTCCGGCCTGCAGCCCCTGGTCTGCTGCCGTCTCCGGCACCTGGGCCCGTCCGGATGAATGGCGCCCCAGAAGCAGGGCCCCGATAAACAACAACAGCGGCCAGCTTTTTAAGGGCTGCCGCCAGCATATATATGAAAAACGGCTCATCATCCGCATAACTTTGGATATTTCATTGACGAACAGGATCAACGATAGACGGTCAACAATGGTCATGCTCCATTTTCACAGCACCCCTGGCTGGCCATGAGTTTCTTCCCTGAGGGTGATCAGCAGCAGGATCACCACCCCTACCAGCACCGCGCTGTCGGCGATGTTGAAAGTATACCAGCGGTCCAGGTAGTAGCCGCCGAATTTTATCGGTCCCAGTTTGAAGGGGGACAGGCTGATGTCGGGAAACTCGCAATCGATGAAGTCCACAACCGCCCCCTGGCGGAAACGGTCCAGCAGGTTGCCGGCCGCCCCGGCCAGGATCATCCCCAGGGACACAGCCGCCATAACCTTTCTGCCCTGCCAGCGGTAATAGAAATATATTATGGCCGCCAGAGCCACCAGGGAAAGCGGCAGCAGCAGATAGCGGGTCCAGGGACCGAAGGAAAGGCCCATCAGCCCGTTGGGATTAAGGATATAGGTGAACCGCAGCAGATCGCCCAGCACCTGGCGGCTCTCGCCCAGGGCCATGGTGCCCTGCACCATCATCTTGCTGGCCTGGTCCGAAAAGAACACCGCTATGGCCACCGCCATCAGGATCACCCGGTTGTTTAGGCTGTTATCGCTCAAGTCCGGCCTAACGAGAATTGTTGTTTTTGCTTTTGGTCTCGTTCTCCTCGGCGATCCGGCATTTGATGCACAGCTTGGCGTAAGGCACGGCATCCAGCCGATCCTTCTCCACCTCTTTGCCGCACTTTTCGCAGGGCCCGAACTTGCCGTCCTTCAACCGGTACAGGGCCTGGTCGATCTCGTAGAGCTCCTTGCCTTTGGAGGAAACCAGGAAAACGCTCTTCTCCTTCTCCATCGTATCGGAACCCTGGTCGGCCATGTGGAAGGAGTACGAAGAGAGGTCGCCGGAAGCTTCCTTCTGGTTTACCATCAGTTCGCCGTTCTCGATGCTGCTCAGCTCCGACAGGCAAAGTTTTCTTTCCTGGATCAGCCGCTGCTCGTAATGCTGCAGGTCTTTTTTGTTCATACCTATTTTTCCCCCTTAGGATTGTGCTTGGTTGATTGCTATTGTTATCTCTTTGCCGTTGATCTCCATTTTCTGTCCCGCAACCGCAGGTTTTTTTCTCAGGGCCACCGCCAGCGTCTCCGATCTTATATATTTGTCGTGTTCGGCCAGAGCCGCCTCCAGTTCCCCGTCTCCGGAGTAAGCGATCTCGATCCGGTCGGCCACTTCGAAGCCCGAATCCTTGCGCAGGTTCTGGACCTTGTGCACCAGTTCCCGGGCGTAGCCTTCGGTGATAAGCTCGGACGTCAACCGAATATCCAGGGCCACATAATCGTCGCCCTCCTGTTTGACCGCCAATCCGTCTTTGGAGATGCTGCTGATCTCTACGTCCTCTGCCACGATCTCCACCGGGCTGTCGGCCAGGGAGAGGCCCAAACGTCCTGCGATCTTAAGGGCCTTTACATTTGCGCTGTCCAGTTGAGATATCTTTTCTGCCAAAGCTTTGGCTTTCGGTCCGAACTTCGGTCCCAATTTCGAGACCAAGCCTTTGCCGCGGTATTCGACCAAGCTTTCAATATCACCTGTGGCCTCTAGGCTTTTTATGTTCACTTCTTCCAGGATTATATCTTTGTACCGGACCACAGAGTTCCAGAAACTTTCATCTTTGCCTTTGTAGCGAATGCCTGCCAGGGGCTGACGCACCTTCATCCTGGAATCCTTTCTGGCCGCATGCCCCATGGACACCACCTTGCGCACCAGGGCCATTTCGTCGGACAGTTTCTGGTCGATCATGTTCTCATCGATGTTTGGATATTCCGTCAGGTGCACGCTCTCCGGGGCCTGGGGGTAGATTGACCGCACCAGGTTCTGGTAGATCTCCTCGGTCCAGAACGGCATCATCGGGGCCATCAGGCGGATCAGCGTCTCCAGGCAGGTATAGAGCGTCAGGTAGGCCAGCTCCTTGTCGGAGTCGCTCTCCGATTTCCAGAAGCGCCGCCGGGACCTTCGCACATACCAGGTGGAGAGGTCCTCCACAAATGCTTCGATCTTTTTGGCCAGAGCCATGGCCTCGTAATTGTCCAGGCTCTCATGGGCTGTTTTAACCAGCAGGTTCAGCTCCGACAGTATCCACCGGTCGAGCAGGGTCAGTTTATCACGATCCAGTTTCTTTCCGGCCGGGTTGAAATTATCCAGCTTGGCATAGGTGATATAGAACGAATAGACGTTGTGCAGTGTCAGCAGCTTGCGCTTGAACTCCGCCGCCGTGTGATAGCCAAAATGCAGGTTCTGGGTGGCGTTCTGGCAGCAGAATATCCAGCGCATCAGGTCGGCCCCGATCTTGTCGGCCGCTTCGTCGAAGGGAATGGAGTTGCCTTTCGATTTGTGCATCTCCTCGCCCTTTTCATCCTTGACCGAAGCATGCCCCAGCAATGTTTGGAATGGAGCCTTGTTTTCCAGCACGGTGCTCATGGTCAGAATGGCATAAAACCAGTTGCGGAACTGGCCCGGGAAACACTCGGTAATGAATTCGGCCGGGAACCATTGCTCCCAATATTTTTTATTTGCGGGATATCCCCGGTCGGGATCAAACTTATATTGGCCGGATTTCTCCTTGTCCGGAGTATAACATTCGTCGAGAGGAATGGTGGTGGAATAAGGCACGATCCCGGCATCCAGCCAGGGGTTTCCTACATCGGGGATGCGGGAGGCTTCTTTCCCACATTTAGTACATTTTATTTTAATACCATCGACCCAAGGCCGGTGCGGCGTATGCCCGCCGAATTTCTCCCAACCGGAAACGGCCCGGTCTTTTAAATCTTTGTATCCCCCCAGAACTTCGAAATGCCCACAGTTACATTCGAATATCGGCAGGGCCAGCCCCCAGTAACGTTTCTTGGAGATGCACCAGTCGCTCATGTTCTTCAGCCAGTCCATCTCGCGGTCCTCGCCGAATGATGGAATCCATCTGGCGGTCTTGACCGAATCCATTATCCGGTATCGCAGGCTGTTCTCTTTTTCCTGGGCGGTGACCTGGTCGTAGGGCTTGTCGTATACCGGGCCCATGCTGATGAACCACTCGTTCACCAGCCGGAACACCAGCTCGGAATGGCAGCGCCAGCATACCGGATAGCGGTGGGTGAATTTGTGGGCATGGTACAGCAGGCCCCTCTTTTTAAGATCGGCGATGATGTCGTCGGCCGCCTGGCTGACATCCTTGCCGGTCAGCCAGTCGAATCCCTCCAGATAATATCCGGCCTCGTCCAGCGGGGCCACCACCGGCAGTTTCTCCAGCTTGCCCAGGGCGAAGTCCTCCTTGCCGCAGCCCGGAGCGATATGGACCATCCCGGTGCCATCCTCCTCTGTAACATCCTTCCAGGCCACGGTGCGGGGTTGTACTGTTTTCTGAGCAGGCAGATAGCTGAACGGTCCCTGATACTTGAGTCCTACCAATGATTGACCGGGCAGCTCTTCCAGGATCTGGTATTCGCCTTTTAAAATCTCTTTGCGGCCCTTGGCCAGGTAAAAGATCTCCTCTCCCTGTTTGACCTTGAGATAGGTGAAATCCGGATGAACCGCCACCGCCACGTTGGAGGTCAGGGTCCAGGGGGTGGTGGTCCACACCAAAAGGAATTCGCTGGTCCGGCCGTTGATGGGCAGTTTGATGTAAACGCTCTTATGGGTCTTCTCCTCGTAGCCCTCGGTGGCGATCTCCATGTCGGACAGGGCGATGCCGCAGCGGGTACACCAAGGCATAACATCGTTGCCCTTGTAGATCCAGCCGTTCTGGTAGCATTTGTTCAAAAAATGCCAGATGGCATAGTTGTTCTCCGGAGCCATGGTGTAGTAGGAATTGTCCCAGTCCATCCAGAAACCCAAACGTTTCGATTGGGCGGTCTGCACCTTGGAGTATTTATCCACCCGTTCCTTGCACTGGTTGACGAAATTGTCTATGCCGTAGGATTCGATGTCCTTCTTGGATTTGAAGCCCAGCTCCTTCTCCACCTCCACCTCCACCCACAGGCCCTGGCAGTCGAAGCCGTTCTGGTAGCGGGCGTCATGGCCCTGCATGGCCTTGTAGCGATGATAGAGGTCCTTGTAGGTGCGGCCCCAGGCATGGTGCACCCCCATGGGGTTGTTGGCGGTGATCGGCCCGTCCAGAAAACGAAAACGCTTGGCCGAGCCGCGGTTCCTGGCCGTCAGCTTTTCGAAGGTCTTGTTGTCTTCCCAGAATTTCTGTATCCGTTTTTCCAGTTCGGGAAAATCCAGATTTTGGGGAACGCTTTGGTACATTGTCAGCCTTGTTGATAGATGTGAAATTGGCAATATTTATAAATTAAAATTCCATGCTTAGCGCTGTGGAGATGCCATTAGCCTTAGGTCGAAATTTGATCCCCAGATTATATTTGTTTTTAATATTTTCGTTATGTTTTTTTACATAATACACAGCGGTTGAGGTGTTCACAATATGCATTACACAACAACTTATAACCGCCATATACTCAAAAGTCCAGTTTTCTTCAGCGCGCAACGCCATTGCAGTCAATCCCAAACCCACCTCAGAAATTAAAAATAAAGAACCCATCTTATATTTACCAATATAATATTGTCCGGATCCTGGGACTATAAAAGATGAAATAGCAGCTAATGAACTTGATTTATATTTTGCAGCGATTGAATCTGGTATTATTTTTTCATGTACCAAAACATACTTTTTATTGTTGTTTTTTTCTGCCAAGTCGTAAGCAATTAATTGCATACCATTTGTCAACAAATAATCCATTTTTTGGCTGAAATCTTTAGTAGCTGTTTTTTCAACTTTAGCAGTTTTTAAATCTATTAGACGAACTTGAACAGAAAAAGTTTCACCGAATTTGCCTACGCTACCACCTATCATTTTTTCAACCGGTAACAATCTCCCTGCCTCAACCAAACAAGAGGTCTGGTCACAAGCACCAGTTTGCTGAAAACCTTGTTCTTTGAGTATCTCTCCAATCTTGTCGCGTTCCAATACGTCAAAAACATCTGTGCGTTGTAGCTCTATCATAAGCCTGTCGGTTAAAAACTTAGCATCTATCGCTGAAATTCCCGAGCCGCGCAAATCCATTACGGCCACAGCCGTTTTCCTTTCGGACTGTGCATAACTAGACAAAGCGATAATTGAAAAAAACAATATCAAAAATGCTTTTTCCATATTCAGGTTCCTTGAATAAAATTAGAATTCCATGCTCAGTGCCGTGGAAATGCCGTCCCGCCGGGGGACGACATCGAAGCTCAGTCCGTATTTTTTTCTGAGATTGGCGTTGTACTTGTTAACGCTTCTCATTGCTATTACCCAGTCGCTGGTCCTGATGCCAAGGTAGATCATTCCCCACATCCCCTTGGAATCATCGTTCTTTTCTATCCAGATGCTTTGGGTCACCAAGCCAGCTGTTAAGAAAAGAATTCCCCCTTTGTAGTTTTTAGCATATATATTGCCGCAACCGGGGATTATTGACCAGAATGTCGCCCAGCCTTTGGATTTGGATTTATCCTCGTATTGGGCCTCCATGAAGCCCCGCATCATGGTCTCGGTCTGCTGGTTCATCTGCTGCTGGACCGGGACCTTCTCCTGGGGCTTGAGCATCCCGGACAATTCCTCGGCCGCCTCCCGCATGCCGGCGGTCAGCAGGAAATCCAGCTGGCCCTGGTAATCCCGGGTGGCGGTCTTTTCGACCTTGCCGGTCTTGAGGTCTATCAGACGGATCTGGGCCGAGTAGATGTTGCCCACCTTGCCGGCCGAGCCGCCGATCATCTTCTGCACCGGCAGCAGCCTTCCGGCCTCCACCAGGCAGGCGGTCTCATCACAGGCCCCGGTCTGCTGGAAACCCTGCTCTTTGAGGATCTCGTCCATCTTGTCCCGCTCCAGCACGTCAAAGCTGTCGGTCCTCTGAAGTTCAATGTTCAGGCGTTCGGTAAGAAATTTGGCCTCGGTCTCGGAGATGTCCGACCCGCGCAGCGGCATTACAGCCACCGCGGTCTTCTTGGCGGTCTGTGCCAGAACGATTGATGAAAGCATGATCAAAATCAATGCCGACGTCAGAGTTTTCTTCATCACCCCTCCCCCATTTTCGTTTAACATGCTTATTATCCGGCTTTTAGATCGCATCGCCCGCTGCTGCTTTCATGAACTTCTTCACCGGCCGTTGCACTATTATGGCAGGGAAATCTATGCCATCCGTGACTATCGATATCCTAATCAATAGTTGATCACAGGGAATTACAAATTATAAAACCAAGTGACTATATTTTTGCATCACCGAGGTCCCTGATCATTTTAAGCAACAGCCAGCCGGCGAAACTCAGGCCGGCAACCATGGAAACGACCGCGAAGGCTTTGACCATTCCGGCCAAAAGATAATCCATCTTCAGGAGATTCATTCTTTCCAGCAGAAAATTCCAATCATGGATGACATCATCTCCCCCAAAAGGTGAAACCAGGGGCAGCTCCATTGCTCTGGCATCTGCCATATAGGTTGAAACATCAAACAAGTTGGTGGAAAGCCACATGGCGGAAACAGAAATAGCGAAAAAATCCCGCTGCCGATAAAAGATAAAAAAGGAAATGACCGGCACCAGCAGCTGAACGATGGATCCGCCGGCTATCGCTAAAAATTGCCCGAACATTGAGAACAGGACATGCCCCAGTTCATGGATGCCAAGGTTGATCGGTTTGAACCAGCTTTGATAAAACGGGTCTCTCAAATGATTGAAAAAAACATAGCTAAAATACAGCCAGAGCAGCAAGCGCAACGGCCACCATCTTTTCCGCGCCCACTCGCCTGCCTCTGCAAAGAAGCCCCCGGGGAACTTTTTTATCATCGCCGCTTCCTGGTTTAAAGTATGATGCTTTGGCTGGTACGGCAAGGTGTCAGCTTCAGAATGGTATAAATTTATTGTGACTAAAAATTCCGCGCCAGCCCCGGCAAAGACCCAATCCATGTTCAATTAAATCACTAAACCTCGAATTCCTCGAAGTACGACAGTTTCTTGAATTCCTTGAACCGCTGTTCGATCTCATCCTTGGTCAATGTTTTCAGCCGCTCCATGGAGAAACTCTCCACGTTGAAGGAGGCCATCACGCTGCCGTAGATCATAGCCCGGCGCAGGTTCCGGTCGTTTATCTCCCCCTTGGACGACATATAGCCCATAAAGCCTCCGGCAAAGGAATCGCCCGCTCCGGTGGGATCGAACACGTCCTCCAAGGGATAGGCCGGAACCGAGAAGACCGTATCATCGGTCAGCAGCATGGCCCCGTGCTCGCCCTTTTTTATCACCAGGATCTTCGGGCCCATGGCCCTGATGGCCTTGGCCGCTTTGATCAGGTTGGGCACTCCGGCCAGCTGTCGGGCTTCGGCGTCGTTGATGAACATGATGTCCACTTTTTTGAGGGTCTTCAGCAGTTCGTCCTTTTTGCCGCTTATCCAGAAATTCATGGTGTCGCAGCCGATGGCTTTCGGTCCCTTGACCTTGGAGATGACGTCCTGCTGCAGCACCGGGTCGATATTGGCCAGAAAGAGAAATTCCGTCTTTTCGTGTTCGGGCTTCAGCTTGGGCCGGAATCCCTCGAAGACGTTGAGATCGGTGGCATGGGTCTTGGCCTCGTTCATATCGTATTGATAGGAACCCGCCCAGCGGAAGGTCTTGCCCGGCACCACTTCCAGCCCGGAAAGATCCACTCCCCGCTTGGCCAGGAATTCGATATTATCTTTGGGGAAATCCTCCCCCACTACCCCCACCAGGCTGACCTGGGTGAAGAAACTGGCGGCCGAGGAAAAATACAAAGCGCTGCCTCCCAGGGCTTCCTTGGTCTCCCCGAACGGGGTCTTGACCGAATCCAGTGCGATGGAGCCGACGACTAGCATAGGCATAACTATTCACCTTTGTTTTTGATTTTATACTTTTATCTTGGCCACCACGCTCTTGACCAGCTGGACGAACTTTTTCTCCGCTTTGCCCGCCACTGCAATGACCTCCTCCAGACTGACCGATCTCATGGCTTCGGGGAAGCCCATGTCGGTGATGATGGAAAAACCCATCACCTTCAGCCCCGAATGCCGGGCCACTATCACCTCGGGTACGGTGGACATCCCCACCACATCGGCCCCCAGCAGGCGGACCATCCGGTATTCGGCCCCGGTCTCCAGGGTGGGGCCGGTCAGGGCCAGGTAGACGCCTTTCTGCAGTTTGATCTTCTCCTCCAGGGCGGTCTCCTCGGCCAGCTTCTGCAGGTCTGCATCATATAGATTAAACATGTCGGGAAACCGCGGCCCCAGCTCGTTGAAATTTTTCCCGATCAGGGGATGGTCCCCCATCAGGTTGATGTGGTCTGAGATCAGCATGATGTCGCCGGCCTGGTGGGCCGGGTTCACCCCGCCGCAGGCGTTGGAGACCATCATGATCTCCACTCCCAGGGCCTTCATTACCCGCACCGGGAATGTCACCTGCTGCATGTTGTAGCCCTCGTAGTAGTGGAAGCGGCCCTGCATGGCCATCAGCGGCTTGCCCGAAAGATGTCCGAATATCAGCTTGCCGGCGTGGCTCTCCACGGTGGACACCGGGAAATGCGGTATCTCCTGGTAGGGAATGGTGTCCTTGATGTCTATCTCCTTGACCAGCCCGCCCAGCCCGGTCCCCAGGATGATGCCGATCTTGGGACTGATCCTGGTCTTGCCCTTTATATGATCGGCCGCCTGGTCTATCATCTTGATCATATCGCTCATTTCGTTTCCTCGCTATCACTGTGGTCAATCTCTCCTTCGGGTTCCGGCCCGTCGTTGATCAGCGGCGGCAGATCGTCCTTGTCGGACTCGGCCGCCGGAGTTTCATCAGACTCGCGGATCTTGGCGGTGCCCATCAGGGTGTTAAGCATCTTTTTCATATCGGCCAAGCTGGGCTCCTCCTGGGAGATCTCCGGCTTGACCTGTTCCGGATGGCTCCCGGTCCGCTCTTCTTTTTTCATGGCTGAGAAGATATTGGTCTGGATCCTGATGCCAGAATCCATCTCCTGGGTCTGCAGCATCTCCAGATGCGAGTCCACCAGGCTGCGCAGTTTGGCCAGGTAGCTGCTGCGGACATTCTTCAGGTCGGCTATCTGGCGCTGCAGGTCCATCAGCCGGGCCCGGGCCTCGCCGATGATCTGGTCGGCCTTGAACTGGGCCTCCTTGATGAACAGTTCGCCCCGCCGTTCGGCGTTGTCCCGCAGTTCGTCCGAGGTCTTCTGGGCCGACATCAGGGTGTCCTGCAGGGTCTTCTCCATCCGGCGGTAATCGTCTATCTTGCCGTCCAGCCCCTGCATCCTCTCGGCCAGGCTGGTGTTCTCCCGGATCAGCTCCTCGAACTCTCCGGCCACCATCTCCAGGAAGGCCTGCACCTCGGCCGGGTCCAGCCCGCCCATCGGCTTTTTCTTGAAGGTCTGCTTTCTTATATCCAGGGGGGTCAGTTTCATGGCGGCTCCTCCTTAATTTCAGTAGGTTTTAAGACGATACCCGAACTCGACCAGGCTGGTGATCAAAAAATTCTTTGCGAAGATTATGGCCAATATGACGATCATGGGCGAAGGATCTATGCCGATATTCCCCAGCGGAATTATTCTTCTGATGGGCCCCAGTACCGGATCGGTCAGCTTGGCCAGAAGCCTGACGATGGGATTGAAGGGATCGGGGTTGACCCATGATATCAGCGCCCGAATGACTATGACCCACATATATACATCCAGGACCAAGCCCAGCACCCGGCCCAAAGCAATTATGAAATTAGCCAGAATGAACATTCGTATTATAAAATTTGAATCTGCTTTTGTGTTTTCTGCCGGTAAAATCCTATCGGTCGCCGAAAATGGCGCTTCCAACCCTGATCATGTTCGAGCCTTCCTCGATAGCAATGCGGTAATCCCCGGACATCCCCATGGAGAGATGCTTCATTTCGATGTTGGGTATGGCTTGAAGCTTAATTTCATCGAATATTTTTTTCAACAATTTGAACGAACCCCTGATCTTGTCGACATCGTCGGTCAACGGTCCAATCGTCATCAAACCTAAAACCTTTATGCCCTTGATATCCTTTATTTCCTTCAGGTTCTTTAAAACCTCTTTCGGATCGAATCCGTACTTCTGCGGCTCCCCGGAGGTGTTGACCTCCAGCAGGATCTCCTGTTTTTTCCCGATCTGGCCGGCCCGACGCCCCACCTCCCCGGCCAGTTCTGCCGAATCTATGGAGTGGATCAGGGAAAAGATCTCCACCGCTTTTTTGGCCTTGTTGGATTGTAGGTGACCTATCAGATGCCACTTCACCCTGGTGCCTATCAGTGAATATTTTTCCAGAGCCTCCTGCACCCGGTTCTCCCCGACGATGTCCACCCCAGCAGCTATGGCCCGTTCGATGGTCTCGGCCGGAAAGGTCTTGGTGACCGCCACCAGGGTGATATCCTCCGGTCGCCGCCTGGCATCCCGGCAGGCCTCATTGATGCTTTGGCGGAGCCGCTCCAGACTATGTCCTATTTGTTGCATAACATGTTATTATATCTCATTTAAAGTTCTATTTGCAATACAAAAATGCCTTCCTTCTTCACTGCCATCTCTTCGTTTTGTGCTTGACTATCCTTTCTTTTGGGATTAGAATTAAGGTGGATTGCGGTATCTTGGACCCACTGCACTAAAAATCGTGATGTCCCTTTGTCACATGAAGAAACTTTCTGCGATCGACCGGCAGAACGTAGCACCGTAAAGATATTTTATTAACATTTGACGGATAAGCCGACCATGGCAAAATTCTATCGGGGCAAATTCACGTTCAAGGTAAACAGAAAAACAAGAAGAAATTTCCTCCGGGCGGGATTCTTCACAACGCTGGCCTTGGTCTTTCTGCTGGGTTTCCTGGCCGGGACCTTCGCCTTCTACAGCCGGGGCCTGCCCTCCACCAGGGCTCTGCAGGAGATGCAGCCCAAGCAGGGCACCAAGGTCTTCGACCGACACGGCCAGCTGATCTACGAGTTCGCCGAGGAGCACCGGATCGTGGTGCCCCTGGCCCGGATTCCCCGGAGTTTGATAGACGCCACCATCGCCATCGAGGACCGCAGCTTCCGCTCCCATTGGGGGGTGGATGTATTCGGTTACGCCGCGGCGGTCAAGGATTTCGTGCTGCGCCGCAGCAAACGTCTGCGGGGAGCCTCCACCATCACTCAGCAGCTGGCCCGCAACCTTTTCCTGACCCAGGACCGTACCCTGTCCCGCAAGATCGCCGAGGCGGTGCTGGCGCTGAAGATAGAACAACTGTTCTCCAAGGACGAGATCCTGGAGCTTTATTTTAACCAGATAAACTACGGTCATGGGGCCTACGGGGTCGAGACCGCCTCCCAGATGTATTTTGGACGCGAAGTGGATAGTTTGACCCTGGCTCAGGCGGCCCTGCTGGCTGGAATGCCCCGCGGACCGTCATTGTACTCGCCCTACACCCACCCCCAGGCCGCATTGAAAAGAAGGAATACAGTGCTGGAGGCCATGGTGTCCACCGGAGCCATCAGCCGGTCCCTGGCTGATTCTGCCAAAAAGGAGGAGATCGTAACCAAACCCCGGGAACTGCAGCTGAACGACGCCCCCTATTTCGTGGAGGATGTCCGCAAATACCTGGAGTCCAAATACGGAGCCAATGCCATCTACCAGGGAGCCATGCAGGTATACACCACGCTGGACCTCAAACTGCAGAGGGTGGCCAACCAGGTCTCCGAAAACTGGATGGAACAGCTGGAGGACCGGTACAAGCTGGTTCCCAGACGCAAGGATTTTAAGGTTCCCAAGGTCGAGACCGACATAATCAACACCCCCTATATCCAGGATGCCCTGCTGGCCCTGGATCCACACACCGGACATATCCTGGCCCTGATCGGGGGGCGTGATTACCTGGTCAGCAAGTTCAACCGGGCCATCCAGTCCCGGCGCCAGGCCGGCTCGTCCTTCAAACCGTTCATCTACACCGCCGCCATCGATAACGGTTTCTCCCCCGGTGACGTGATACTGGACGCCCCCATTGTGATCGAGGACGACGGCTCGGGAGAACCCTGGTATCCCCGCAACTATGACGGCAAATTTGACGGCCCCACCTCGCTGCGTCGGGGCCTGGCCTTGTCCAAGAACCTGATAGCGGTCAAGCTGATCCAGAGCATCGGGCCGTCCACCGTCATCAGTTACGCCCGCAAGATGGGCATCCGGACGCCCCTGCCGGCGGTGCTGTCGCTGGCCCTGGGCTCGGCCGACATCAGCATGATCGATATGGTCAGCGCCTACGGCGTATTCGCCAATCGCGGGATCCGGGTGGAGCCCATCATGATCCTGAAGGTTCTGGACAAGAACGGCATCGTGCTGGAGGAGACCCATCCCTACGCCGAAGAGGTGCTGTCGCCCCAGACCGCTTATATCATGGCCAACATGATGAAGACTGTGGTGGACCACGGCACCGGGATCTATGCCCGCAGCCTGGGATTCACCCGTCCGGCCGGCGGCAAGACCGGAACCACCAATGATTATACCGACACCTGGTTCGTGGGCTACACCCCGGACCTGGTATGCGGGGTATGGGTGGGCTTCGACCAGAAGAAGACCGTGGCCGAGGGCGCCACCGGGGCCGGGCTGGCCCTGCCCATCTGGGCGGCCTTCATGAAACAGGCCACCGACAGCCTGCCGGTGAAGGATTTTCCGGTGCCGGGGGACATCGTCTCGGCCACTATCTGCACCGAGTCAGGATTGCTGGCCACCCCGGCCTGCCCCAATCCCAGGAGTGAAATATTCCTCAAGGCCAACCTGCCGTCCAGGACCTGCGATATCCACCGTCTGCAGAACCTGAACATGCAGAGCAAGGATTACAATTTCGAACAGCTGGACCGCGGCAGCCTGAACGATCCTGATTTCAAACCGTGACTTAATTATCATTCCCGCGAAGGCGGGAGTCCAGAGATAAGGATATTGATGACCGACAGAAAGAAACTGATAAAAGAGTACAAGCAAACGTTGACTCCGATGGGCATTCTTCAGATCAAGAATCTTGCCAACGGCAAGATATTATTAATGAAGGCCAAGAACCTTCCCGGCATCATCAACAGTCAAAAGTTCAGCCTCAGCCACGGCTCCCATCCCAATTCGGAGTTGCAGAAGGATTATACCCGGCTGGGGGAAAACAATTTTTTCTTTGAGGTGCTGGATCATCTGGAGCCCAAGGAGGGCATCAGCTACGATTACACCGGGGATCTTAAAGCCCTGGAGCAGATCTGGATCGAAAAGCTCCAGCCTTACGGGGATAGGGGATATCATACCAAGCGGTAGCAGTGTATTCAATCGAACAAAAGGCCCCGCACTAGCGGGGCCTTTATAAAGTAATCCGGAAAATCGAAAACAGATAAAAAATATTATTATGACCATTTCAAAAGTCATAACCAAGGAATATTTTACCAAACGGCTTTGTGACCTATGTCTCCGAAGTGGGTTATCTGGTTTTCCCACCGGCAACGAGGAGCAGCACATTTTATTGAAAAGCGCGGTTTTGACCCTGGATCATAGCGGCCCCTTTTGCGAACAAGAAATCGATGCCAAACTGCAGTTTTGGATATCAGAGATCGTCGGAATAAAGGGAGTTGATCATGTCACCGTGCGCCGCTATTTGATAGACGTCGGTTACCTCACCAGGAATAAAGACGGCTCCTGTTATCAGGTGCCGGCGGACCCCCATATCTGCTCCTTTGACGATGGCATAGATGAACTTGACGTGGCTTCCGTGCTCCAAGGAGAGCGGGACAGGATTGCCTTGCGAAAGAAAGAATACCTGGAAAGACAATCGAAATCAACGGCTACTAAAAATGAAGGAATATCCTAAAATGCCCAGCTTCCGAAGCCGCCTTTTTATCTTCCTACTGAAATACCGGCACCTGCTGAAATTCCAGAAGAAAAGGACCACCACGGTCGACGGCGACACCTCCCTGCAGGCCTTGCGGGCAGAGGTCGAACGGGGAGCGGATTTCTTCGGCAAACTGCCGGAGGGCTTCACCTTGGAGCCTGTCATGATCGGGAACCTGAATACCGAATGGATGAGACCCAAGGATGCGCCCAGGGACAAGGCCATTCTTTACTTCCACGGGGGCGGGCTGGTGGTAGGTTCCATCAGGGCCCACCGGGGCATCGTGGCCAAGTTCGTGAAAAAGTGCGGGATTCAATCCCTGTTGTTCGATTACGGCCTGGCCCCGGAGCATCCATATCCCCAGGGGCTGAATGATTCGGTAGCCGCCTACAAATATCTGCTGGAACACGGCATCAAGCCCGGAGACGTGGTTTTCATGGGAGATTCCGGGGGCGGCAACCTGGTCTTTGCCACCCAGCTGGCCCTTAAGGAACAGGGGCTTCCCCTGCCCGGCGCATCCATAGCCCTCTCGCCCTGGACCGATCTGACCAATTCCGGAGAATCCTGGATATTCAACGCCCAGAAGGACACCCTTTGCTGGAAGGAATCACAGACCACCTTCAGCCGGTACTATGCCGGAAAGAACGACCCGACGGATCCTTTGATCTCGCCGCTGTTCGGGGACCTGGTCGGCCTGCCGCCCATGCTGATCTTCGCCGGCGGGGACGAGACCCTGCTCAGCGATTCCACCCGGCTGGCGGAAAAGGCCAGGGCCGCCGGGGTTGATGTTACCTTGATCGTTGGCCAAGGACTGTTCCACTGCTACCCGGCCTGCGCTCCGATGTTCCCCGAGGCAAAAGAAGCCATGGAAGAGATCAGTCGTTTTGTAAAAAAGCATTTGAAGGCCTGATGCCTGACCTCGCCGCAAACAGTCGGGGTATTTTAAAATAAAGCAAACAAGGGGAACTAAAGATGATAAATTATGTAATTGAGAAAAGCACAAGCGAAGAATATGATTTGGTTAATAAGAGTATAATTGAATATAATTTATCGAAAGTTCCTTTTACGCAAGAAATAGCTTTTGAGTCAATCAATAAGGTTATAAAAGGGTCAAATGGGGAAATGATAGCGGGGATAAATAGTACTTTATATTGTTGGAATTGCCTGTGTATAGATGTTTTGTGGGTTAAAGAGGAGTTTCGGAAGGATGGATATGGTTCGGCGCTTTTAAATGAAGTAGAAAAAGCCGCAAAAGAAAAAGGGTGCAGATTAATTCATTTGGATACTTTTGATTTTCAAGCAAAAGAATTTTATCTTAAACATGGATATGAGGTTTTTGGGGTACTAGACGATTGCCCCTTGGAACATAAGCGATATTATATGAAAAAGAATATATAGTTCACACTGCTACCCGGCCTGCGCCCCGATGTTCCCCGAGACCAAAGAGGCGATGGAGCAGATCTGCAGATTTATCAAAAAGCATCTGAAGGCGTAATATGGATCTCATAGGCAAGTCTACAATAAATCCGGCACTGTTCTATACCGGGAAAATATCCGGCTACTTAACCTGGATCATATTACTGTTGTCGGTGCTGGGTTTCCCGGCCATAGAAACATATTCGTCTTCGCTATTCAAATACACCGCATATGCTTTATCCTTGGTCGGACTTTTATTGATCAGCGTAAGCCTGTTCAATCTTGGCCGGTCCACCAGGCTGGGCCTGCCGCAGGATGACACTGTCTTCAAGACAGGCGGCCTGTACCGCTTCAGCCGCAACCCGATGTACCTGGGCTTCGATCTGCTCACCCTGTCAGCAATGTTATATACATTTAATCCTGGAGTGATATCGCTGGGTATTTACAGCATTGCGATCTATCATTTCATCATTCTGGGCGAGGAAAAGTTCTTGTCGCAGAGGTTTGGCAAAGTTTATGAGGATTACCGGCAAAAGACCCGCAGGTATATATAATAGTGTTACTTACTGTTTGATGAAAGAAGCTTCCACAACATGAATAACAAAAATGAAACAACCTTTGGCACACCCTTTGAACGCATCTTTATGGGGTTTCTGTCCATCGTGACCGGCATCATTCTTATCTTTTTGGCGGTCAAAGGCCCGTTGTTTCTGCATCAGATCAGATACAAAACGGCGGAGATATTGAACAACCAGCTGATCGGCCAGGACCTGGTGAACCTTTTCCTGTTGAGCGTCGTCCTGATCGCCGGCGGGGCGGCCCTTTTCCTGAAAAAACAGATCTCAAAGTATCTTCTGATCGTTACCCCGCTCTATCTGATATACTACGTACTGTGCTACACCATCGGATGGGAATGGAGCTCCCCGAAATACTCCGGCAACAGCGAAGGGTACACCTTCTATTTTCTTTTCATCCTGATCGCCTCCCTTATGATCCTGCTTTATTCGCTTTCCATATTCCCCCGGAAGGTGGAGAGCCGTTTCAGGAAGAAGCCGCTGATAATCTATTCGGTCCTGTTCTCGTTCTTCCTGCTGGTCTTTGCCTCCATGTGGGTCAAGGAGGTGTTGGAGGTGATGGCCACCGGCACCACCCGGGCCTATGATATCGCGCCCACCGCCTTCTGGGTGGTGCGCATCTTCGACCTGGGGTTCTCCATCCCGCTGGGGTTGCTCAGCGTTTACTTGTTGTGGACCAGGCCCGATACCACCTATCCCATACAATTCCTGTTCTATGGCTTCTTCCTTACCATGATCATTGCGGTCAATGCCATGGGTTTGGTGATGTATTTCAACCATGACCCCACCTTTATGATGCGGGACCTGATGGTTTTCATCATCCTGGCCCTGATCGTTTTCTCGGGATTCATCTATATTCAAAAGAATTACCGTGTCCTCCCTGACAACCAGTCATTGTAAACTGCGAATATTTCTTGCGTCATGAAAATAACAGTCCTCTGTGAAAACCAGGCCGGCCATAAAAACGCCAAATCATGCCTGGCCGAATGGGGTTTGTCTTTGTATCTCCAAACCAAGGATATCAACCTGCTTTTCGATGCCGGTCATACCGACGTTTACCGGCACAATGCCAAACGATTGAAACTTGATTTGAATGAGACAGATTTCATAGTGCTGTCGCATCACCACTGGGATCACGTAGGCGGCTTGCAGCATCATGGTTTCAAAGCGAAAAAGAACCTGGTCGTCCACCCGGAATTGATCGCCAAACTGCCGGCAAAAGAGGCCCGGAAGATACATAATGATTTCCAGATCATTGCCTCGGCCGAACCACTGCAATTATCCCGCGGCGTCTTTTATCTGGGCGAGATCCCCCGGGTTAATAGATTTGAAAAAGGGCTGTTCAAAGAAAAGCGGATGTCTGACGATTCAGCCCTGGCTATCAAGACCAGGAACGGGGCGGTGGTCATCACCGGCTGTTCCCATTCTGGCATCTGCAATATATGTCAGCACGCCAAGCAGGTGACCGGCCAAAAGCTTTTCGCCGTGATCGGCGGGTTCCATCTGTTTGAGAACGATCCGAAAGCGGTGGAAGGAACCATCCGTTATTTTAAAAAGGAACGGCCCAAGCATATCTATCCGATGCACTGCATAGATCTTTCCACTCTGGCCAGATTTTATGATGAACTCGGCATAGGTAAATTATCTGCCGGCGATAATATTTCAATCTAAACGTTTTATTTTATAGATATTTCCTTTCAATGAAAAGCCGCAAAACAAAGCCTCTCCCTGTCGGTCAGTTTTCAACCTGGTTGAGCCGTTTCCGGAAGGCGTTAAAAAACGAGACCGGGGTCAATGTAAAATGCGGTGATTGCAATGCCTGTTGCAGGTCTTCGCAATTCATTCATATCAAGCCGGAAGAGACCGGAACTATAGCCAGAATAGACAACAGACTGTTGTTTCCGGCGCCGGGACTTCCCAAGGGTAATATGGTTCTTGGTTATGATAAAAACGGTTGCTGCCCTATGCTGCGGGAAGGCCAGTGTTCAATATATGAAGACCGCCCGATAACCTGCCGTAATTATGACTGCCGGATATTCGCCGCGGCCGGCATAGATGCCGGAGGCAAGGAGAAAAAGCTTGTCGATCAGCAAGTGCGCCGATGGATATTCAAATATAAAGATAAGCTGGACCGCCGGCAGCATTCGGCTGTAATGGCAGCGGCTGAATTTTTAAAAGAAAACACCACGATTTTCCCGGCAGGGTCCGTATCTGGCAACCCCGGCCAGCTCGCAATTCTGGCCATCAAATGCTACAATGTATTTCTAAGGCCAGGTCTTCTCCGAAACAATAAGGAAACCGCCCAAATGATAATATCGGCAGTAAAGAATTTCGACAAGGACTTAAGGTAACTATGATAAAAGCCCCGCTTTGAGCGGGGCTTTTATCATTATGAAAATTATACTGGGCGCAGTTCTACTGTGAAGTGCCTCATGATCGGCGCCTCGTGAACTATGGCGTAGCCTTTTTTGATCTGGTCTCTCCGATCATAAACATTCTTCAAGCACTCGACCACATACAGCATCTGGTTGTCGCTATAGACCCGGCGCGGAATGGCCAGGCGTAGCAGCTCCAGGGCAGGATAGCGGTTCTCCCTGGTCTGGGGATCCCGGTCGGCTAGAAGAGTTCCGATCTCCACTCCCCTTATTCCGCCCTCCTTGTAAAGTTCCACCCCCAGGGTCTGGGCCACGTACTGCTCCTTGGGAACATTGGGCAGGAATTTTTTGGCGTCCACGAACACGGCGTGCCCGCCCACCGGCTCCTGGATGGGTATACGGCAGGACATCAGCTTCTCTCCCAGCAGCCTGACCTGACGAATACGCGATTCCAGGTAATCAAACTCGGTGGCCTCACGCAGGCCTACTGAGAGAGCTCCCAGGTCCCGGCCGGCCATCCCGCCGTAGGTGATGTAGCCCTCGAACACTATGTTGAAGGTGCAGGATCTTTCGAACAGTTCCTTGTCCCTGAAGGCGATGAATCCTCCAATGTTGACGATGCCGTCCTTTTTGGCGCTCATGGTGCAGCCGTCAACCAGATCGAACATCTCCCTCACGATCTGCTTGATGCTTTTATCGGCATACCCCGGCTCGCGCGCTTTGATGAAGTAGGCGTTCTCGGCAAAGCGGGCGGCGTCGAAGAACAGTCTGATACCGTACTTCTTGCACATGGCCGACACCGCCCGGATGTTCTCCAGCGACACCGGCTGGCCGCCCGAGGAATTGCAGGTGACCGTGATCAGGCACAGCGGGATGTTCTCCTTGGGATGTTTCTTGAAGACCTCCTCCAGCTTGTTCAGGTCCAGGTTGCCCTTGAAGGGATGCTGGGAAGAGGTGTCAAAGGCCTCGTCGATGGTGCAGTCCAGGGCCTTGGCCTTGCGGAATTCGATGTGGCCCTTGGTGGTGTCGAAGTGGCTGTTGCCGGGGACTACGAAGTCCGGGGCCTCCATGCCCATAAGCGCCGAAAAAAGCACATTCTCGGCCGCCCGGCCCTGGTGGGTGGGCAGAAAGTAGGGCATGCCCAGAAGCTCTTCGATGGTATTCTTCAGCTTGTAGTAGGAGCTGGCTCCGGCGTAGGACTCGTCGCCCAGCATTATCTCGGCCCACTGGGCGCTGCTCATGGCCCCGGTGCCGGAGTCGGTCAGCAGGTCGATGAACACATCTTCGCTTTTGAGGTTGAACAGGTTGTAACCGGCTGATGCGATCAGCTTCTCCCTCTCCTGGCGGGTGGTGCGGCGGATGGGCTCCACCATTTTGGTCTTGTACGGTTCGGCAAACGGCAACGGCATCGTGCGTCTCTCCTTGGAAGGTATTTTTATTGAATGATTTTCGTTCATAAGACAAGCCCCTCCCCTTTCGGAGAGGGGCTTGTTATTTGGATTTACATATCACGGTCTTGACAACGAAACCATGTCCTATTATTTGTCCTTCAGCTTCTTTTCCAGTTCGGTTATCCTTTTTTCCAGAGCATTGATCTTCTTGATGTAATTCGGGAGCAGGGCCACGCTGGCCTCGCGGCGGCGGGCCTCGGTATGCTTCTTGGCCGGATAGCCGGAAGCCACCGTCTTGCTGGGGATGGATTTGAGAACCCCTGATTGGGCGCCAAAAGTTACGTCATCTCCTATCTTCAGGTGCCCGATTATGCCGACCTGCCCGCCCATCACCACCCGGTCGCCGATGAAGGTTGAGCCGGCCACTCCGGACTGCCCGGCAACAACTCCGTCTTTTCCGATATGGACATTATGGGCTATCTGCACCAGGTTGTCTATCTTGGTGCCATGCCTGACGATGGTGGGGCCCAGGGCTCCCCGGTCGATGGCGGTATTGGCCCCCACCTCCACGTCGTCCTCTAGGATGACATTCCCCACCTGGGGGATCTTGAAATATTTTTCTCCGTCCTTGGCGTAGCCGAATCCGTCCGATCCCATCACCACCCCGCCGTGGATGATGATCCGGCTGCCTATCCGGCAGCCTTCCCTGATGGAAACCTGGGGATAGATCAGGCAGTCTTCTCCGATGCTGGTGCCCTGTCCGATGTAGCACAGGGGCATTACCACCGTGTTGGCCCCGATGGCCGCCCCGGCTTCGATGACCACGTAGGCCCCGACAGTAGCCGTCGCATCTATCTTGGCCGAGGGGTCGATGACGGCCGTGGGATGAATGCCCGGCAGGGGCCTGGTCTTGACGGCATTATAGAAGAAGGTCAGCGCCTTGGCAAAGCTCAGGTAGGGATTGTCGGATATTATCAGGGTCCGGCCCTCTGCCGCAGCGCTCCTGGGCACGATCACGCAGGAGGCCTGGGTGGTGCCGAGGAACTCGGCATAACTGGGATTGGCTAAAAAGCTGAGCTGCCCGGGCCGGGCCTCTTTAAGGCCGGCCATGCCGGTCAGCTCCACATCCGGCCCCTGCAGCTGCCCGCCGCATTCCCGGGCCAGCAGGCTGGCTTTATATCCGCTCATTGCTGGGATATCCTCTGATTTATTTTTTCCGCCAGCCCTTCACAGCCCGCCACCAGCTCGCCGTCACCGTTGACCCTCTCGCTCTCCTCGGCGATCATCTGGTCGCGCTCCACGTTGTATATCTTGACGGTGATGGTTATCTGGTTGTTGACCATGTTCTGGGTGATCTGCCCCAGGGTCATGTAACGGGCATTGAGTATCTTGGCCATCTCCAGGCCCCGGGCCTCCTTGACCTCGGACTTGGACAGCCCCTTGTCCTTGACCATGTCCTCCACCTGCTTCTTGGGCACCGGCTTGAGCTGCTGGCCCTTGTCCAGCGCGGCGAAGATGTAATCCAGGGCCTGTTTGCCGTACTTTTTCTTTATGGCCTCGGCATCCAGCTCCCAGACCGGGAAAATGGCGATGCTGGGCAGCACCTTGGCGGCCATCCCCTCCTCCTTGGCCAATTCCTCCAGCACCTGTTCGGTGATGTCCAGCTCTTTCGAGGCATAGACCACCAGCCCCGACGACGAATCCAGCACCATCAGCAGGTTGTTGTCCAGAGCCACCCGCTTGACCACATTGCCTATCTTTTCGGCCATGGGCTTGGACAGCTCCCGGTTCTTCTGGTCGGCTTTCCCGCCCGGATCGAACGCCTGCTTGACAAATGTCTCCAGTTCCTGCTTCTTAAGGGAGATCTCCTCTTTTTTGGCCTTGCGCCGTTCACTGCTGATCACCAGGTCGGTCTCCTCCAGGCTCTTCTCCAGGGAGTCTATGGTCCGGCGCCGGGAGGCGATATCCTTGTTCCATCCCTCTATCATCCGGTTCATCTCCTGCCGGATGTCATCGCCCCCCCGGTACTGGGCGAACACCGCCTTGGAGTCCAGATATCCCACCTTCTGGCCGGAAGCCATGGCTGGCATGAGCATGGCCGCCAGGAAAAGGATAACTGCCGCCCGGTGATATCTGCTGATCATATCAAAACCCCTTCCCAAGAATTACAGATTAGAATGAAGTACCCAGCTGGAAATGCAGCTGCCACTTGTCGGACTGCGCGTTCTTGTCCCAATCGAAGCCCCAGCCCCAGTCCAGGCCCAGGACCCCCAGCATCGGAACCTCGGCCCGCACCCCCAGCCCGGCCCCTTTGTACAGCACCGAGGGGTGGATCTTATCGTATCGGGTCCAGGTGTTCCCGGCGTCGGCAAAGGCCAGCAGGTAGACGTTCTGGTTGAAACTGTATTTGACCTCCAGGTTGCTGATCAGCATTATCCGGCCGCCGTAGGTGGCCCGGTTGATGCTCTGGTCGGGATAGCCCCGCACCCCGTCGTCGCCCGAGCCGCCGATGCGGAATCTTTCGTAAGCCGGCACCGTGGAGGGATCGGTATAGCCGTCCACCAATCCGGTCTTGGCCCGGGCCATTCCCACGAATTTCCAGAACAGCGGCCGGTAGTGCCGGTATTCCATGAGGTATTTCTGAAAATTGATCCTGCCCCCCAGGATGCCGCCGGCGTACTTGGCCGATCCCACCGTCCGGGTGCCGTGGCTGGCGTTGAAGGGGCGGTCCCGGCTGTCCCTTATAAGCGTGAAAGAAGTGCTCGATGATATGGACGGGAATTCCTGGGCGCTCATAGCTTTGGCAAAAGATTCGGACATATCCGTGATATTGATCCGCTCCAGGCTGTAGGACCAGTAGCCCCGGGTGTAATCCAGCCAGGGAATGGGGCGCCCCAGGCTCAGGCTGCCGCCGGTCTTTTTCTGGATGTACTCGGAATAGGTGTATTGGGTGTGATAGACGTTGACCCCCACCGAGGTCGGGGTGTCGAACAGCCAGGGCTCGGTGAAGCCCAGGTCGACGTTGAACTTCTTGTTGCTGAACTCGGTCTTCAGGTTGACCTGCTGGCCCCGGCCCAGGAAATTGGGGATCCCTATCTGCACGAATCCGGCCAGGCCGTCGGTGGCCCCGTAGGTGGTCCCGATCTGGAACTGCCCCACCGTCTTCTCCTTGACGTCGAAGATCAGGTCGATGTTGCCCAGGGTGTCGGCCGGCTGGTAGTTGAGCTGGACATCCTCAAAATAGCCCAGGGTGAATATCTCCCGCTGGCTTCGCATCACCTTGGAGCGCCGGAAAAGCTCGCCCGGCTTGACGGTAAGCACCCGGCGGATCACCTTTTCCCGGGTCTTGGTGTTGCCGGCGATGATCACTTTGTTGATGTAGGCCGGGTTGTTCTCGATGATATTGTAGGTGACGTCCACCGTGGAATCGCGCAGGTCCTGGAAGGGTTCGATGTGGCAGTAGATGTAGCCTTCCTCGGTGTAAATGGAGAACAGGTTCTCCAGGGTCTTGTCGGCGTCGTCTATCCGGAAGACCTTTTCCGGCTTGAGCTCGGTCATCCGGTACAGCCTTTTGGAATTGATCTTGTCGTTGCCGGAGAACTCAACTTTGCCTATCCGGAACTGCGGCCCCTCGGCCACCTCTAAGTGGACGGTCACCCGGTCCATCTTCTGATTGTAGGACAGGGAGTCCTGTCTGGCGGCTATCTCCAGGTGGCCGTGATTCTTGTACAGCCGGGTTATCAGGTCCAGGTCCTGGGTCAGGGTATCCTGGTTGAATGAGCCGCCGCGGAACCAGGGGATCACCTTCCACACCAGGGTCCACCCCCGGGGTTTGGTCTTCATGGCCTTGATGACGGCCTTGTCCTTGAGGGTCTGGTTGCCGCTGATGATGATCTTCTTGACCCGGATCTTTTTGCCTTCCTCTATCTTGAAACGGACCGCGTAACGATTGCCCGATTCTATCAGGGTGTCGTTGACCTGGGCATTGAAATATCCCTTTTCCATATACATGGCTTTAATGGTATCCTTGGATTGCGCCAGATATTGGGGATCCAGAAAGCTGCCCGGTTTAAGGGCGATCTTTTCCTCCAGTCCGTCGGATTTGATCTTCTTGTTGCCCAGGAATTCTATCCTTTCCACTATGGGTTTTTCCGTCACCGAAAACACCAGGATATATCCGTTATCCGATGAATCTCTGGCCACCGCCACATCCGAAAAATAACCCAGCTGGTATATTTTCTTCACTGCTTCGGATAGGGCATTTTCATCCAGCTGGTCGCCTGGCAGCAGCCCGGAAGCGTTGAGCACCACTTCCTGGTCGATGCGCTGGCTGCCCTCCACTTTAAGGTCCGATATTATGGCGGCATCGGCCGAGCGGGCCGGGATCAACAAAGAGACTGCCAGGATCAGGGCCGGAAAAAAAACGCGGTTCATATATGTCTTTCTTTTTTGGGTTTATTTGGAATGAACTTTTGCGATGGATTGGCACTCGGGTCCGAATGGTAATTATAACACCCAGCTATATATCCGTCAATTGAAAAACTTGCCGGATAAACGGAACCAGGCTGGTTGAGACCAGCCTGGCCAAGTGATCACTTTTCCCCCTTAGGGCGTTTTTTCCGGACGGCTTTTTCGGACTTTTCCCGGGATTGCGGAGTGAATTTCAGCACCTCTCCCTGTGCTTCGATCAACACCCGGTCCCCCGGCTTGACGTCGCCCTTCAGGATCTCCTGGGAAAGGGGGTCCTCAACCATCCGCTGAATGGTGCGGCGCAGCGGACGGGCCCCGTAGGTGGGATCGAACCCGGTGTTCACCAGAAGCTCCTTGGCCCGGGGCGAGATGCCGATGGTGATATCCTTCTCCCTCAGCCGCTGAGACAGTTGTCCGATCAGGATGTCCACGATCATGTCCATCTCCGGCCGGCCCAGTGAATTGAACACCACCACCTCGTCCACCCGGTTCAGGAATTCCGGGTTGAAGGTCCTTTTAAGCTCCGACATCACCTTGTCCTTCATCTGGTCGAAGGCCAGCAGCTGGTCGTTTCTCTGAAACCCCAGGCTGACACCTTTCTTGATCTCCCGGGCCCCCAGGTTGGAGGTCATGATCAGCACCGCGTTCTTGAAACTGACCTTCCGGCCGTAGGAGTCGGTCAGCTGGCCGTCCTCCAGCACCTGCAGCAGCATGTTGAACACGTCGGGATGGGCCTTCTCTATCTCGTCCAGCAGCACCACCGAATAGGGTTTGCGCCGGATCTTCTCGGTCAGCTGTCCGCCCTCGTCGTAACCCACATAGCCCGGCGGCGCCCCCACCATCCGGGAGACCGCGAACTTCTCCATATATTCCGACATGTCCACCCTAAGCAGGGCGTTCTCATCGCCGAACAGGAAGCTGGCCAGGGCCCGGGCCAGTTCGGTCTTGCCCACTCCGGTGGGTCCCAGGAAGATGAACGAGCCCATGGGGCGGCGGGTATCCCGGATGCCGGCCCGGCTGCGGCGCACCGCCCGGGAGACGGCCTCCAGGGCCTGGTCCTGGCCCACCACCCTCTTTTTCAGGTCCTGTTCCATCCGCAGCAGCCGGGCGGATTCCTTTTCCTCCAGCTTGACGATGGGGATCCCGGTCCAGCGGGAGATCACATAGGCGATATCCTCCTCGGTGATGTTCACCGCCACCAGGTCGCGGCTCTTCTTCCAGGCCTCCCGCAGCCTCTCTATTTCCTTGCGCTTGTTCTTCTCCGAATCCCTTAAAGTGGCGGCCTTTTCGTAATCCTGGCCCTTGACCGCCTCCACCTTCCGGGACTTGAGTTCCTTTAGTTCGCTCTCCAGGAATTTTATCTCGGCCGGCGGTTCGGAAGTGGACAGCCGGGCCCGCGAGCCGGCCTCGTCCAGCACATCGATGGCCTTGTCCGGCAGGAAGCGGTCGGTGATATAGCGGTCGGATAGCCGGACCGTCGATTCGATGGCGTCGTCGCTGTATTTGACCTTGTGGTGCTCCTGGTATTTCCCCTGCAGGCCTTTGAGGATCTTGAGCGACTCCTCCACCGACGGGGCCTCCACCATGATGCTCTGGAAGCGGCGCTCCAGGGCTCCGTCCTTCTCGATGTGCTTGCGGTATTCGTCCAGAGTGGTGGCCCCCACGCACTGCATCTCCCCCCGGGCCAGGGCCGGTTTGAGCATGTTGGAGGCGTCCAGCGCCCCCTCGGCCCCCCCGGCCCCCACGATGGTATGCAGCTCGTCCAGGAAGATGATGTTCTCCTGGGTCTGGCGCAGTTCGTTCATCAGGGCCTTCATCCGCTCCTCGAACTGTCCCCGGTACTTGGTCCCGGCCACCACCGCGGCCAGGTCCAGGGCCATCACCCGCTTGGACAACAGGGGTTCCGGCACCTCACCGCTGATTATCTTCTGGGCCAGCCCCTCCACGATGGCGGTCTTGCCCACCCCGGCCTCGCCGATCAGCAGGGGATTGTTCTTCTTGCGCCGGGACAGGATCTGGATGACCCTCTCTATCTCCCGGCCGCGTCCGATCACCGGGTCCAGTTTGCCATCCCTGGCCAGCCGGGTCAGATCCCGGCAGAAATAATCCAGGGCCGGGGTCTTGCCCTGGCCGTCCGGCTGGGACATCGGGGCCGATCCCGGCTCGGTGGACAGCAGGCGCAGGATCTCGGAGCGCACCATCTCGATGCTGAGACCCAGCGAAACCATGGCCCGGGAGGCTATCCCCTCCTGGTCGTCCATCAGGCCCAGCAGCAGGTGCTCGGTCCCCACGTAGTTGTGCTGGAGGTTCTTGGCCTCCTCCACCGCCAGTTCCATGGCCCGCCGGGCCGACAGGTTGAAGGGCAGTTCGCCCATCAGAATGGTCTCGCCGCCCTTGGGCATCAGTTCCTCAACCTTGCGGCGGATCTGCTCGGTGCTGAGGCCCAGGCTCAAAAGCACCGCCACCGCCACCCCTTCGCCCTCCCGGAGGGTGGCCAGCAGGATATGCTCGGTGCCTATGTAGTCGTGCTGCAGGCGCCGAGCCTCCTCGCGGGCGATGAACAGGACCCTTTTGGTCCTTTCGGTGAACCTATTGTCTTTCATAAAAATCGCTCATTGCTATTTGACTGTTTTGGGGTCCTGAAAGTTTAAAAGAAATCCGCCATGATATCCCTGACCAGACGGGCCCTTTCCCAGTCCCGGCCCGGGGCATCCATCTCGGAATCCAGCATGATCTGCAGGTGGGCCGGCTGGGTGTTGACCAGCAGCTGATTGAGGATGTTCAGCCCCGGCCGGGGGAATACCTCCAGGAATATCCCCAACCTCAGGGAGGACGACAGTTCCAGGAACTCCTGGGCGGATAGCATCCGGGCGTTGGACAGGATGCCGTAGGCCCTCCAGATGTTATCCTCGGTCTGGCGCCGGGCGTGGTCCATGATATGACGGCGGGTCTCCAGCTCCTGCTCCATCAGGCTGCGCCCCACCCGCTCCACATTCTCAATTATCTCCAGCTCGCTCCGGCCCAGGGTGGCCCGGTTGGAGATCTGGAAGATGTCACCGGCCGCATCGCTGCCCTCGCCTTGGAAACCCCGCACCAGTATCCCCTGGCCCTCCAGCTCGGACAGCAGTTTTTCGATCCTCTTGGCCCGCACCAGGCCCGGCAGGTGGATCAGCAGCGAGGCCCTTAAGCCGGTACCCAGATTGCTGGGACAGCAGGTCAAAAAACCCCACTCCGGTGAATAGGCCATCTCCAGTTTCTGCTGCAGCTGGTCGTCCACCTGGTCCACGATCCTGAAGGCCTCGATCAGGTCCAGGCCGGGCAGCAGGCTCTGCATCCGGATGTGGTCCTCCTCGTTGATCATCAGGTCCAGCGACTGGTTTCTTCCCACCATCAGACCGGCCCCGTTGTTTTTTTCCATCAGGTCGGAGCTGATCAGCCGGCGCTCCAGCAGGGCGGTCTTGTCGAGCCTGGTCAGCACATCCAGATCGAAGAAGGCCGCATCGCCGAAATAGTTCACCGAGCCGGCCGCCTGCCTGACCTGGGCCCGGACCAGGCTGCGCTCATCTTTTTCTGACCGGTCCGGGAAAAGATGCTCCGCCAGGTTGCGGGCCAGCCTGACCCGGCTGGATATCACCATACCGGGATCGCTGCCCGGCGCCTTAAGCCATCCGGCCTCCTGGCCGATCAGGCCCTGTATGCCGTTGTCGGGAAGGTTCATTTGGTTTCACTGGTCTCCAATTGCCGGATCTGGTCCCGCAGGGAGGCGGCCCTCTCGTATTCCTCTTTGAGCACCGCGGCCTGCAGTTCC
Organism: uncultured bacterium; assembly: GCA_937863685.1. Classification (GTDB taxonomy): domain Bacteria; phylum Edwardsbacteria; class AC1; order AC1; family EtOH8; genus UBA2226. The sequence goes on along the minus strand of CALMGM010000010.1, from coordinate 110,014 downwards.
TGTTTAAGCCGGTCGACCATGTTTTCGGACGGGAATGCCGAGATATCATGTGAGGCCGGAGCGGTCTTGCCCAGGTGGTCGTTGGTCCCGTGTATCTGCCTGACCAGCGGTTTGAGACTGGCATTGAACACCTGGTAGCACTGGGGGCATCCCAGCCGGCCCAGTTTTTTAAAATCGGTCAGGGCCAGCCCGCATTTGGGACAGCTGACCGTCTTTTCATCTTCCTGCTCGGTGACGATGTCGCGGATCATCCCGGCCAGCATATCGCCCAGGGACGACAGGGCCAGGTTCAGGCTCTTGGCCAGGCCCTTGAGCTCGGCGCACTCCCGGCACAGGTTGTATTCGGTGTTACGGCTGTCCCGCACCTCGGTGTAGCGCATCACCGCCTGGTTCTTCTTGCACAGATCGCAGATCATTTATCAGCCTTAAACAATTATTAAACAACGGATTATTTTGCTTTTTATATGATAAATATAGCCATTAAATCCCGCTTTGTCAACCCCCGATGGCCGGAAGCGGGGATGATGAAATCATTCAATTCCCGGCGGCAAACAGTTCCCCGGAAACGGCCGCAATATCCGGCCGGCTGCCCAGCGCTATCCTGGCGCAGAAGCTCTTGGCGGCGATAAATTCCAGGGGCTGGCGGATGGTCCGAACCAGCTTCTTCAGCTTCTCCCGGGACGGATTCCGGTCCTCCGGCCACCACAATTCCAGCCGGGCCCCCTCCCATTTGATCCGGACCGCCCCCAGGCTGGCCGCTCCCAGCCTGAGCCGGGCTGCATCCAGCAGATGCCCCACCTCCTCCGGCGGCGGGCCGAAACGGTCGGACATCTCCTCGCGGATCCTGTCCAGTTTCTCCATGTCGCCGGCCTTGTTCAGCTGGCGGTAGAGGTTGATCCTCTCGTTGGGATCCTCCACATAATCCTGCGGGATCAGGGCCCTCCCGGGGATCTCCAGCTTGACGTCGATCTGGGGCACGGCCGGCAGCCCTTTCAGCTCCCGGACCGCCTCATCCAGCAGCTGGCAGTAGAGTTCGAATCCCACCGCGATCATGTTGCCGTGCTGCTCCCGCCCCAGAAGATTGCCAGCCCCCCTGATCTCCAGGTCCCGCAGGGCCAGCTGGAACCCGGAGCCCAGCTCGGAGAGCTCCTCGATCACCCTCAGCCGCTTGCGGGCCGTCTCGTTGATCCGCCCCCCCTTGGGGATGATCAGGTGGGCGAAGGCCCGCTTGTTGGAGCGCCCCACCCGCCCCCGCAACTGGTACAGCTGGGCCAGCCCGAACTTGTCGGCCCGGTTGATGATGATGGTGTTGACGTTGGGCATGTCCAGGCCCGATTCGATGATGGTGGTGGCCACCAGCACGTCGTAGCGCTTGGCGGTGAAGGCCAGCATCACCCGCTCCAGCTCCCGCTCCTCCATCTGCCCGTGGGCGAAGGTCACCTCGGTTCCCGGCACCAGGCTGGCGATGTAGGCGGTCATGGCGGCGATGGACTGCACCCGGTTGTGCAGAAAGAACACCTGCCCGCCGCGGTCCACCTCCCGCAGGATGGCCTCTTTGATCCGGGCGGCGTTCCATAATGATACTTCGGTGATCACCGCCAGGCGGTCCTTGGGCGGGGTCTCGATGTTGGAGATGTCCCGGGCCCCCAGTAGTGACATGTGCAGGGTGCGGGGAATGGGGGTGGCGGTCATGGTCAGCACGTCCACCGCTTTGAACAATTGTTTGAGCTTCTCCTTGTGGGCCACCCCGAAGCGCTGCTCCTCGTCCACCACCAGCAGGCCCAGCTTCTTGAATTCGACGTCCTTCTGGATCAGGCGGTGGGTGCCGATGACGATATCCACCTCGCCGGCGGCTATGGCCTTGATGACGATCTTCTGGTCGCCGTGCTTGCGGAAACGGGACAGCATCTCCACCTTGACGGGATAATCGGCCAGCCGCTCCCTGAAGGTCTGGTAGTGCTGTTCGGCCAGCACCGTGGTGGGCACCAGCACCGCCGCCTGGCGGCCGTCCATCACCGCCTTGAAGGCCGCCCGGATGGCCACCTCGGTCTTGCCGTAGCCCACGTCGCCGCACAGCAGGCGGTCCATGGGCTTGTCGCTTTCCATGTCGGCCTTGATCTCCTCGATGGCCTTTAACTGGTCGGCTGTCTCCTGGTAGACGAAGGAAGCCTCCAGTTCCTTCTGCCACAGGGTGTCGGGCGAGAATCTTATCCCCGGCTGGGATTTGCGCACCGCATACAGGGCCAGCAGCTCCTTGGCCATGTCCCGGGCCGAGCGCTTGGCCCGGGCCTTGGTCTCCTCCCAGGCCGCCGAGCCCAGCTTGGATAGGCCGGGATGCTGACCCTCCTCGGCCGAGTATTTCTGGACCCGCTTCAGCTGGTCCACCGGCAGGTACAGCTTGTCGCCGTCCCGGAAGATCAGCAGCAGGCATTCGGTCTGCCGTCCTTCGATGTTAAGATTGCTCAGGCCCTGGTACTGGCAGATGCCGTGGTCCACGTGCACCATGAAATCGCCCTTCTTGAGGGCCTCCAGACTGCGGATGGCCCCGCCCCCCTTGAAGAACCGCCTGGCCCTTCTCCGTTTCTCCCTGGCAAAGATCTCCCGCTCGGTGACGGCGCATAAATAGGCCTCGGGGAAAATGAAGCCGCTGTGCAGCCCGGCTACGGTGATCTGGCTGACCCGCGCCCTGCTTTGGCCGTCGATGATCTCATTCAGGCGCTCCTGCTGTCCCGGGTTGTCGCACAGCAGAAATATCTGAAAGTTGTCCTGGTGCAGTTTTTCGATCCTGGCAGCCAGCAGATCCAGGTTGGACATGAACGGCTCCACCGGCTGGATGCCGACACGGACGATCTCCTCGGGCGATCTCTCCTCGGACATCCCGAAGCCGGCCCCGGAGGTCACCAGCAGGCGGCTGAAATTTGCCAGCCCCCGCCGAAACTGCTCACCGGAGGCGAATCTGTTATCATTGACCATATCCTGATATTCCTCGGACAGCTCGGCCCATTCGGAGGAGATCTCGCCCGGCTCGTCCATGATCACCAGACAATTCTCCGGCAGGTGCTCCAGCAACAATGCCGTTCTTTCGGATGTCTCCATCCGGGGCAGGATGGTGACCATTTCCAGCCGGGCGGTGGAGCGCTGATCCACCAGACTGAAGCGGCGCAGCGAGACCAGGATGTCGTCATCAAGCTCCAAGCGCACCGGACCGTCGTCGCTGAAGCTGGCAATGTCGATGATGGAGCCCCGCAGGCTGATGTCCCCGATGCCCGATACCACCGGCTGGCGCTCATAGCCGGAATCTATCAGTCTGGCCAGCAGTTCCTCCCGGTCCAGTTTCATGCCTATGGCCAGATCGATCCTCCGCTGGCCGAATTCGGCCGGGTTGATGGTGCGCTGGATGACGCTTCTGGCCGAGGCCAGGATCACCGCCGGCTGTTTGGACGATAGGGCCTGCAGGCATTCCATCCGGCTGCCCACCAGCTCCACGTCCGGCTCCTTATCATCGCCCGGCAGGATGTCCCAGGCCGCCCACCATTTGATGCTATCCGGCCCCAGCAGGACGGAGAGGTTGTCCCGCTGCCGCTCGGCCTCCTCGTCGCCGGGGGTGATCCACAGCAGGGTCCGGGGCTTTTTGGCGTGCAGCCCGGAGACCACCACCGACTTGCCGGCCTCGCAGGGCCCGGTCAGGCCGAACAACTTTTGATCAGAGTCATACAGCTTAAAAAGCTTGTCGAATGACGGGCTTTGGTAGACCGCTTTTGAAAATTTATCCCAGATCATATTCTGTTTTGTTAAATTATTTTTGTCTTATTTTCTCCGCTTTCTCTTTGAAGAGAAAGCTACAAAGCATGTCCTGAGTTGTGATATATAAGACCGGCGAAGGAAGAACTGTCGCTGACGCGACCCGACCGCCCCCTCGTTCCCCCTCCCGCAAGGAGGGGGAAGCAATCTTCCCTTCCCCTGCGGGGAAGGGGCAGGGGTTAGGTCGGACCCCGCCTTCAGTGTAGCGGCTATGCATCAGCCCCGAAAAAGCAATCATTGTGTCATGAACATCCTGCTTGTTCTGGTTCAATGAGTGCCGGGGCGTAGGCCTGACCATCCGCGGAACTGGGCGGTAAAGACTTCTTTGGTTACTTTCTTGGTCACAAGAAAGTAACACGGGGGCTTAGTGATAACAATTATTACCCAGTCTATACTCAGAAGACTTGAAAAACCTTCAAACCCGAAACGCCGAAAGGCCAAGGCCCCTTTTTGATGGGGGGTCTTGGCAACAATCATTATAAGATTATACGATAAATCAGATCCGTTGTAAAGTACTGCTCTTGCCGGTCAAAACTTTCCATAGGACGCTGATGAACGTTGATATTATCGATCCAGTATTAGAATATCTTTTTAGAATGCGTATATTGCTTTTAGGTAATGGCATTGGGTTTTTGATTCGGTTCTATTATTAAGGTAAAGAGTATCTACCCGTTTATAAGTTGTGTGGTTTTCCGTTTCAAATGAATATTCGATTTTTATTTTTTCGTTGATTTTAATTGTTGTGCCAAGATCCAGCACTGGTCCATCCGTTCCACAACGTACCGTCCATGGGGATAATATATATGTCTCTAATGCCAAATGCCCGTCACCAATAAGCGAAATATATTCGCTCATATCCAGATCAATACCTTCGTAAATATCAAATATTATTCTGGTTCTTAATAGCCTTAGATAATAGACCATACCAACCCCCAGACGGAAATAATTCCCGCGATGTCCTAAAGGCTGGCTCAACCCGCCTTTTAAACAAAGGGTCCTGTTTTTGCTGCGAATGGAACGCCATTTCAATTCTATAAGATAGGTCTCCCCATAATTTCTTTTATAATAATTTACGAGAAACGCCAGGTTATTCAGGCTGTCCATGTTTGATATCCCGGCTTTGACACCATACCAACTATTATTAACATTGAATGATCGGTCATAACCGAAACCGTAGCCGAACCTGCCTGCCTTTTGTGCCAATCCAAGATTGATGATTCCATAGTTGATTCTTGAGGAATCATTAATGTTGATATTTTCGGTATAACTTATTGCAATATTCGTTGTCTTTCTGTCATTCAAACCAGCCTTGATATCTATCGTTGGTGAATTTCTGGAAGTTTTATAATACTGGTATGTGCTGTCAAGAACATAGAAAGTCTCGTTGATGGTTAAACTGTTGCTGAAACCCAAAGCCGCAAAATCATATTGCATGCCTGACATTAATGCCGGATTATCATAGATATCGTTTTCTAAATCTTCGATGTTGGTGCTGCCCCCCAATCCTTTTATGCGCACGTCACTGGCTAAAGCAATATTAAAGAAAAGGATTGTTATTATAAATCCGATCGCACTCTTCACTATTATATCCTTTGAATTATTTTATCTTGATCAGCTTGACTGGCTTTATTTGCGGCAGTTTTGCCTTTATGGCAAAATATATCCCCGGCGCCAATTTTTCCCCAATTTTGGATCCCTTGCATGCCTGGACTTTCTGCCCCAATATATTGTAAACAAATAATTCCTGTTCTTCCAAGCCCTTTACCTTGGCATATGATTTGAAGGGATTTGGGTATGCAAGGTATGAGCTTTGGTCAACCACTGATAATTCTTTTGGCTTATCACCCGCAACCCCGGTTTCTGCCTGATATTTATTGATAAGAAAATAGTCAATTCCATTATCGTTTATTTTCCCACAGAGCACAAGCTCCCCAGAAGGGGCCAATTCGCAATCATATCCTGATGCACCAGAACCGATCCAAAACGACCAAACAGTATCACCCTGGCTGTTGTATTTGATCATCGCAGACTGACCGGTAACGTATAAATTTCCCTGGTCATCTAATGCACTTTTATGTCCTAACACCATGCTTATATTCATATTAGACTGCATATTATTCCAAATTATATTACCTTCTGAATCGTATTTCATTGCCAAATATGGAGGAGATGGTGAACCTGGATAAAAATATTCACCCGATACATAAATATTACCTTCTGAATCAATATGACATTCTTGGCCAGCCTCATTAACAGTATCGGCAATATTGCGAAACCGGGTCCATAAGGTATCCCCTAAATTGTTGCACTTTGCCAAAAAACTACCGTGAGTGCTTGTAGATCCCGTAAAATAAATGTTCATATTGCTATCCAGAACGCAATCTGCGGTCATATAATAATCAAAAGTATATGTTTCTAATAAAATTGTTTTAAGCCATAAAGAATCACCCTGGGGCGAGAATTTTTTAATAAACGGAATTAGTGTTGTTCCGTTATCGTAATCACCTGCAAGATAAATATTGTTCGCTTCGTCCAAAGCGCAACTTTTACCATTATATTTAGGATCATTGATAACTCTGGTCCAAAGCGTATCTCCATTTTGATCGAATTTTAATAAAGCAGCCTTATTATTTATTGATCCAGCAACATATAGTTGTTGCATATTATTGATAACGCAATCATTTGCTGCATCATAATTGCCGCTATCATAGTACCAATGCCAAAGGGTATCTCCGCTTGAGTTATATTTCAACACTAAAATATTATCATTAGTGCCAACCTGTTCTTGTACCTTGCCTACCACATAGATATTACCCAAAGTATCTATTGCGCAGGCATAAGCATCATGCTGTGATGTTTCTGAAATATTGTACTGCCGGGACCATTCGATGCTAGGTGCAGCCGAATATGATGTAATTGCTGATGCAATTATGATAAAAAACACTACTACTTTGATATTTTTCATTCCCTTTCTCCCTTATAATCATGAAACAATAAAGGTCACTATCTAATTAAATAATGACCCTATTAGCTATGCTAATTATAGTTGATGTAATTTCTAAAATCAAACTATATTTTAACGAATTTTCCTGCTCAGCCTTTTCATTGTACGCAACCGAATCGGATACCGATCAACGCTGATATAATCTATTCATTTTAAAAGGAATCCGTTCAATCTGCGTGTATCTGCGTCCAATTTCAAGCAACACTTTTCTGGTTCAGCTTTTTCACCTCCCGCAGGATCATCACCGCGGTGATGGAGGCGGCGGTCAGGTCCGCCAGCGGCCCGGACAGCCACACCCCGTCGATCCCCAGCAGCGGCGGCAGGATCAGCACCATGGGGATCAGCACGATCACCTGGCGCAGCATATTGAGGAACATGGAGATCTTGGCCTTGCCGATGGCCTGGAAGAAATTGGACCCCACCACCTGGAAGCCCACCACCGGGAACATGAACAGCAGTATCCGTATGCCACGGACCCCTATCTCGGCCAGCCGGGGATCGCTGGTGTTGAACAGCGAGATGATGGCCTGGGGGAATATCTCCACCGCCAGCCAGCCGCTGACGGTGATGGCCGTGCCGGCCATCAGGGCCAGCTTGAGGGTGCGCTTGACCCGTCCGAAATTTTTGGCCCCGTAGTTGAAGCCGATGATGGGCTGGGAGGCCATGTTGATGGCGATCACGCAGAACACCACCATCATGGCCACGCTGTTGATGATTCCCATGGCGCCCACCGCCAGGTCCCCGCCGTATTTTATCAGCTGGATGTTGAACAACGCGTTGATGACGCTGCCGGCCAGCTGCATGGCGAAGGGCGCCATCCCGATGGCGAAGATGCCCAGCACTATTTTCTTTTCCAGCCGCAGGTTGGCGGTCTTAAGCCGCAGTCCGCTTTTGTTCCCGGTGAAGTGCAGCAGCACCCAGCTGCTGGTGATGGCCATGGAGATCACCGTGGCCACCGCCGCCCCGGCCACCCCCATGTGGAAGACGAAGATGAACAGCGGGTCCAGCAGGGAATTGGCCACCGCCCCGATCAGCATGGTGTACATGGCGACCTTGGCGTTGCCCTCGGCCCGGATCATGTTGTTCATGCCGAAGCCCAGCCCCTGGAATATATTTCCCCACAGGATGATGGTGATGTACTGCTTGGCGTAGCCCAAAGTGTCCGGCCCGGCCCCGAACATCGAGAGGATAGTGTCCCGGAAGATCAGCCCCAGCACCGTGATGCCCAGGGAGATGATGATCAGCAAAGTGAAGGCGTTGCCCAGGATCTTCTCGGCCTCCGGTTTGTTCTGCTGGCCCAGCCGGATTGATACCAGCGAGGCCGCCCCCATGCCCACCAGCATGCCGAAGGCCATGGCGATGATCATGATGGGGAAGGTGACCGACAGGCCGGACAGCGCCAGCGCCCCCACCCCCCGCCCGATGTAGATCCGGTCCACGATGTTGTAGAGGGTGTTGGCCAGCACGCCGATGATGGCCGGCAGGAAATATTTTAACAGTAGTTTGCCTACCGGGGTCTGCCCCAGTTCCTGGGAACGGTCCAAATGAGTTCTCCTGAGGTAATATTGATTGCCTGCACAAGGTGTGACAATCGTTTACTATTGTTGCACAATTGTCACACGATTGTAAAAAAAAGCAGTGCGGGCAGTGAACCCGCACCGTGAGATGAATTATAACCGAAAGAATGGGGTTATTCAAGTTGCGATTATTATGATGGTAGCTGGTTTTACCAAATTTGCTTTTTATACTCTGTATATTGTTTCTTTAATAATTTCATCTTATTGCGTGGAAGATACCACTCTCTACCCGTTGAGTCTTTTATATATATTTTTTCAATATTATCTAACCAATTTAGATCATGTATGGTTTCTTGTATATATTCACCTTCGTTTAATATTTTTGGAAGTTGTTTAGTGGCTATTAAAACATAAGGCAAATTTATTAGTTTTGTTTTTACACCCTTTAATTCTTTGACTATAACCGGGCGACGACCAACATTAGTTATTGTAACAAATATATATTTCTTTTTATTTTGTACGGGCACAATAATACCAATTTCTACGTCTAATATAATTTTTGGTTTGTCTTTTGCATCACGCAGAATATTCCAAAGCAATGCTATTGAAGAGACAACAGCACCGTAAGCAGCAATAATTATAGTATATCTCATATCATTACCTTTAAACAACTTTATACTATGGCGCCAATTTAAAAACAACAATACCGCGTGCACCCAAGTCTTGAATCCCACCGTTTACTGGTTTATAGCAATTAATCCCACAAAACATATTATTGTTTTTAATGCCATATCCCTGAATATATAATAATGTGTCATTATTTATTTTATCGCATTTGCCTAAAACAGAAAGGTCACTATTACTAAAGATATATTTCCCACCATATATAATAGTATTGAGAACCGTTATTTTATGAAAACCAAAATAAGGCCCTTCATTTAAAAGTATTGGGTTTGTTGGATTTGCTAATGAAAATTTATGGCCGGTTGCATATAAAATATCATTGTACGCATAGACATTATTTATATATGATTCTGGATAAATAATTCTATTAACGATATAAGGTATTGAGGGATTAGTAACATCAACAACAATAAGGCCTGAATCTTCTCTAGCCACATAAGCGTAGTTACCAAACACGGTAACCTTAAAGGAAGGACGGTCAAAATAACAAGAGGTTATATTAATTGGGTTCGTTGGGTTTTTTATATTAACAAGAAACAAACCTTTCCAATAGTTAACAACGTAAGCTATTGTATCTTTAATTGCAAGTCCATAATTTCTACCAGAAATATCGACATACGAAGTTGTGGTTATATGACCTATTTCAGTTGGATTTAAAGGATCTGATAAGGTAGCGATACTTAAACCATCACCATCATCAAAACGTGATGTCATATATAATAAATTATCAGATAGAACCGTACAGTCACCTATTACTCGTGGATAATCTACAGTCTTAATATAAATTGGTTTATTATAATCAGAGATATCATAAATCCTAAAACTAAAACTTGAGCCTATATAGAAGTAATTTTCATATATAAATTGCACATAACCCATACCAACCGATAAATCACCGTTTCTGGCTAAAATATATGGCCCTTTTTCGAAAGTGTAGATGCTGCTAATTTTCCATTCATTTATTGGGTTCCACGCCTTTACCTGCCAATACATTTTCCCAAGTTTGTTTGTATCTGTCCAATTATAAAAAGTATCCGCTATTTCCATTGCAACAAATGAATCAGATACGGCTGAATAATTACTTAGCAGTAATTTATATTTTGTTGCGCCGCTTACTTTAGACCAGGTAAACGTAATCGTATTTTGTGCATTCCATATCCATGCATTATTGGCAGGGCTAATTAAACCAGGCACCCCCGGTAAAGGCACCGCAGATTCCACCGGGTTATCCCACTTCCTGCTGCAACCCAAAATAGCAAGCAGGGTACATAAAACTAAAAGTAAATATCTTTTCATGTCTAAAACCTCCAGGCTAGACCTAACCCCAACCCCTTCCCCGCAAGGGAAGGGGCTTTTTGTTCCCCCTCCTCATGGGAGGGGGTTAGGGGGCGGTCAGTAAAATATAGCTCCAATTCCGGACCATTTTTTGATAGCTTCATCGGCTTTTTATTCCCCACCAAATATAAGATCCCAGAGGTCAGCAAACAGGCCCCGGCCGTGCCTGCCGTAATATAGGTATATTTGTCCAATTTCTCGGTATTGTCCCGTGCCTCCACCGCATCGGCTGTAAGTTCCGCGCTTTGGTATTTGTCGTATTCATTCTCGGCCAGAACTTTCAATACCCCCGCTCCAACGGTCAGACCAACGCCCGACCACATAAACAATTTAGCAGTGCCCCGGTATGGCTTTATATACCCTAAAGCCATCAGCCTATCATGGCGTTCCTTCTCGTCCTGCCTGGCCTGAGCCTTAAGTCGTTTCCGATATTCCTTCTTCTGCTGTTCATTCTCTTTTTCCAAAGCTTTCAGCCTGATCCTGCGTTCCTCCTCCTGCTTTTGGGCGTAGAGTTTGGCCTTGTATGACTCTTCTTGCAATCGTCTGGCCTCGGCCTCGGAGATCTTTTCCTGTTCAAAAGTTTGGTTTGTTGCTGAGACTGGGCATATTCCGTTTCTATCTTTTCAATATCCTTGCGCCCCGTTTCCAGCAGGGCCTTTTCTTCGGGCAATAAAATATCCTTGTCCACCAGTTCCCCGGCCGCCTCCCGCATTAAAAGCAGCAGGCTCTCCTGCGGGCCGGTGAAATCCCGATCCACCGTCTTGTCTATCTTTCCGGTGGTAACGTCCACCAGCCGTAAATTCACCACCCAGGCCTGTCCAAACTTGCCAATGCTACCGCCCACCATTTTGGAGGCCGAAAGCATCTTGCCGGCCTCGATCAGACAGCTGGTCTGGTCGCAGGCCCCGGTCATGGTAAAGCCCTGTTCCTTTAGTATCTCATCGCGCCTGGTGCGCTCCACAATGTCGTAAGTCCCGGCCTTGCCCAGCTCCGAAAGGAGGCGGTCGGTTACTATGACAGCATCGGCAGCAGAAAGACCCTGGCATTGCAGGTCCATTATGGCCACGGTGGGCCTGGGTCCGGCCAGGGCGGCATGGGCGACAAGCAAAATGAATAAGGCAAAATATTTCAGATTCATTTTATCACCGATATATTTAGTGTTTACAGTACCAACTATACACCTCAATACCATGTAAAATCAAGCATATTTTACTAAAATATTAGCCCGAACGTTTCCCATTCGGGCTTAGACTGACTCAACCCCTTTCTCCCCTTCTCTTGCCAAGAGAAGGGGGCGGGGGGATGAGTTGGATTGCTTCATCTGTTCGGCAATGATGTCAACTCGCAATGACCGGGCGTTCTCGTCATCGCGAGCATGACCTTAATATTGCACGAACGAAGCGATCCAGGAAACCCGGTGGATTGCTTCATTCGCCTGACACTGCAGAATGATCGCAATGACCGGGCGTTCTCGTCATCGCGAGTAGGGCCCGGTATCACACAAACGAAGCGATCCGGGAAAAACCTGGATTGCCTCATCCGTCAGGCACAGATGTCTTCTCGCAATGACTAGAACCACAAGTCACTTTGTGTCTTTGTGCATTTTGTGACTAAAAAGTCCTTTGTATCTATGTTGTGCCCCCTCTCCAAATTCATTTGGAGAGGGGCAGGGGTGAGGTCAATACTTCTCTATCCACTCTATGGCCCTTTGCAACTCGAAATCGGAATCGCCCGGTAAGGCATGCCCCACCCCGGAGAAGAAATTGAAACTGGCGGTGATCCCGGCCCTGGTGAATTGCTTGATGGCCCTGATATTATCGTCGATCCGTTCCTCCGGCTCCAGCTCGCCCATCAGCACGTAGAATTTCATTTTGGCTGCGGCGGCTCCTGCCAACATCGGTTCCAGGTCGGAATCGTATCCCGGACCGATGGGAATGGCCCCGATGAATAAATCAGGATGCTTCAGCCCCATATAATAGCTGTAATATCCCCCCTGGGAGAAGCCGGCGATGATCATCCGCTTTTCGTCTATCTGATATTTGGCCTTCAGGAAGGCGATGGACTCCATGATCCTTTTGTCCGCCGGCTCCCACTCCCCCCAGTTGAAGCTGTTCTTGCCCATCACCTCCGGGGCGTAGGGACAGCAGACGATATAGCCCTTCTTGCTGCCGGCCGCCCTGAAGGCCTTGGAGAAGTTCACCGGCTCGCCGCCGTAGCCGTGCATGGCTATCAGCAGGGGATATTTTTTCTGGGGATCGAACCCCTCCGGCAGCAGCACCACCGGCTGGTTGCTGCGGCCTTCTATCTCTTTCAGTAATTTTGAAGACCGGGCCAGGGCCTTTTTATAGCCCTTGGATTTTCGGATATTATCGAAATCCGAATCCCGGTCAAAGCTGTACATCCCGGCGTCGATAGCCTTGTTCAGCCAGACCAGCGCCTGCTTTTCGTTGCCCAGCAGGCTGTAATTGCAGGCGATGTTGTAGATCACCGTGGTGTGCCCGGGCCGGAATCTTAACGCCGCTTGGTACTCTTCTATGGACTGCCGGTAGAGTTTCTGCCCGTAACTGGTGTTGGCCATCTGGATGTAGACGGCTCCCGAATCGGTCTGGGCCGTGGCCAGGGAGACAAATGCCATCAAAGCCACTATTGAAATAATTACTCCCCTCATCTTCTTTCCTTTGTGCTTTTAATTTATAGATATCTCTTTGCGCCTTTGTGGTAAAACCCTCGCCAAATTTATTTGGAGAGGGGCAGGGGTGAGGTCAAGAATTTATCCTCTCCATTTTCTAAGCCTAAGGCTGTTGCTCACCACGCTGACCGACGAGAAGGCCATGGCCAGCGCCGCGAACATGGGGTTCAGCAGTATCCCAAAAAATGGATACAGCACCCCGGCGGCCACCGGGATCCCGATGATATTGTAGAAGAAGGCCCAGAAAAGATTCTGCTTGATTATCCTCAGGGTGGCCCGGGAGAGCTTCAGCGACTTGGCTATCAGCTCCAGGTTGTCCCCCATCAGTATGATATCGGCTGATTCGATGGCCACATCGGTGCCCCGCCCCATGGCTATGCCGATATCGGCCTGAGCCAAGGCCGGAGCATCGTTGATGCCGTCGCCCACCATGGCCACTTTGATGTTGCCGGTCTGGGCTTTTTTTACCTGCTCCGCTTTGTCGCCCGGCAACACCTGAGCCATCACTTGGTCTATCCCCAGCTGTCCGGCAATATTCATGGCCGCTTCCTGGTGATCCCCGGTGATCATGGCGGTCTTCAGTCCCAGACCCTTAAGGTCGGCAATGACCCGAACGGCATTATCCCGCAGGGTGTCGGCCACCGCAATGATCCCGGCCGGCTTGGAATCTATGGCCGCATAGATCACGGTCTTGCCCTCCTGCTGCAGGCGGCCGGACAGCTTCTCCAGTTTGGTATACTCCTTCTGCTCCATCATCTGCCGGTTGCCGATCTCCACCAATCGGCCGCCCGCCCGGCAGCTGAGGCCGGAGCCGGGCAGGGCCTTGAAATCCGATACGTCCACCAATGATATTTTTTTCAACTTGGCGTAATCCACTATGGCCCGGCCTATGGGATGTTCGGAGGAAATCTCGGCCGAGGCAGCCAAGGACAATAGATCGTCCTCGGCGAACTCCGGCATCACCGCTACATTGGTTACGGCGATCTTTCCGGAGGTAAGCGTTCCGGTCTTGTCGAACAGGATGCTGGTGATGCTGCCCGTTTGTTCCAGCACCTCGCCCCGCCGGATCAGTATCCCCAGCTCGGCCCCCCGTCCGGTGCCGGCCATGATGGCGGTGGGGGTGGCCAGCCCCAGGGCGCAGGGGCAGGCGATCACCAGCACCGCCACCGCGTTGATCAGGGCCAGGTTGAAGGAGGGCCCCCAGATCAGCCAGACCGTGAAGGTGAGGCCGGCGGCCGCCATCACTATCGGCACGAACACCGAGGCGATCCGGTCGGCCAGCCGCTGGATGGGCGCCTTGCTGCCCTGGGCCTCCTCCACCATTCTGATGATCTGGGCCAGCACGGTGTCCCGCCCGACCTTGGAAGCCCTGAAGCGAAAAGCCCCTGTCCTGTTGATGGTGCCGCCGACCACTTTATCGCCGATGTTTTTGTCGGCCGGAATGCTCTCCCCGGTGATCATCGATTCGTCGATGGAGGAATATCCCTCGGTGATGACGCCGTCGGTGGCTATCTTTTCGCCCGGCCGGACGATAATGATATCCCCAATTGCCAGTTGTTCCATCGGCACCTCTAACTCGCCGCCGTCTTTGAATATCCGGGCGGTCCGGGCCTGCAGACCGATCAGCCGCTTGATGGCCTCCGAGGTCCGTCCCCGGGCGTTGGCTTCCAGCATCCGACCCAGCAGGATCAAGGTGATGATCACCGCCGCCGAATCGTAGTAGTAGGCCGGTTCCCGTCCCGCACCGGCGAAGAACTCCGGAAAGAAGGTGGCCGCCAGGCTGTAGCCGAAGGCGGCGGTGGTTCCCACCGCCACCAAAGTGTTCATATCGGCATTGCGCCGTTTTATGGAGGCCCACAAGCCCTGGTAGAACGGCCAGCCGGAGAATATTTGGACCGGGGCCGCCAGGGCCAGCATCACATAAGGATCATAAAACCAGCGGGGGATGAAGGAAAGGAACATATGCATCCCGCCCAAAAAGACCGGAACGGCGAATATCAGGGCAAACCAGAACCTTCGCTTGAGCGACAGGTAATATTCCTCCCGCCGGGCATCCAATGAGACCGCCGGAGCAACCGATATATTTCCGGTTTGAGCGGATCCTTCCGGCACCTGGTATCCGGCATCGGTGATGGTGGTTTTTATCTGCTCCCTATCCGTCGCATCCGGAAGATAGGCGACATCGGCCCTCTCGGTGGCCAGGTTGACGCTGGCCGAGATCACGCCCGGACTTTTCGTCAAGGCCCTCTCCACGTTAAGCACGCAGGAGGCGCAGTGCATCCCGCCCACCGGCAGGGAGAGCTTCTGGACCGGAACCTGATAACCCGAATCGTTGATGGCTGTGACTATCCCGGCGATATCGATCCGGCTTTCATCGTATTCGATGAAGGCCTTCTCGGCGGCCAGATTTACGCTGGCAGAAACTATCCCTCCCAGCTTTTTCAGGTACTGCTCGACGTTATTGACACAGGAGGCGCAGTGCATCCCGCTGACGGGGATCTCGATTTTCTTCATATGGTTGTATCCATTTCTTTCGGCTGCGTGGCTCGCAGCTGGTCCATCCTGATCTTGTATTCTACTTCCCTGGTCTCGGCATATAACTTATCCGAAAGCTCCCCGGCTGCTTTCAAATAAATATTTTCACCGGTATGTTTATACAGACCCATGCAGGCCCCCAGCCGGACCTCATCATAAATGCTCTCCTTGGCAATTTCAATAAGTCCGGCAACAGCTGAAATATTGCCTTGACCGATTTCCGACAGCAATTGCAATATCCGGACTGTCTCTAATTGTTCCTGGTTATTTTGCTTCTGGGCTACTTGATATGCCTCGCCGGCTATCTTTGCGACATCGGAATAAGCGTTTTGCTCCAACAGCAATTCCCCCATCATAATAAGCAAAATTGGCAAAAGTCCTTCAAACTTATTATCCCTGGAAATATCCAATGATTCGGACAAAAGCGCTTTTGCTTTTTCAATATCTCCCAATCTTTCTTTCAGTTTACTCATTTTCCCCAGAGCAATGACAACCCCGGGCTTATCATTCACTTCTCGATTTAGTTTTAGATATTCATTCAGGCATTTTTCGGTTTGTTCCAAATCCCCAAGATTTTGATATACTGTGGCGATGTTTCCATAAGCCTGAGACACCACCCGGGAATAGCCTATTTCGGAAGCGGATCTGATGGCTTGGTTAAAATATTCCAGTGATTGTTCCATTTTCGCTTGCTTCTTAAAAAGCAGTCCCAGATTACAGGAAACAGCACATAATGCCCTTTTATCACCGATCCTTTTTGACAGATCCATCTGCTTTTGAAAACAGTCAATAGCCGTCTCATATTGGCTTTTATGGATATATATATTGCCCGAATTCCCATAGGCAAATGATAACCCCACCAAATCGCCTATATACTCAGCCAGAGCTTTTTGTTTTTGATAGCACTCCAGGGCCTGGTCCAGCATCTTCTGCTCGGCATAGATCACCCCCAGGTTTCCCCAGGCTATACCCAGCTCCATCTTATCCCCGGTTTTTTCCGCCCAGTTTTTCCGTTCGCTAAAACATTCTATGGCCTTCTGATAATCTCCCTGCTCACCGTAAACTCCGCCCATGGCGCCTACGGTTTTGGCTGTTCCCCCGCCGTCCCTTAGTTCCTGATATAAATGCATCGCTTTTGACAAATGCTCCAATGCCTCCGGATATTCGCTCTTCAGCCTAAACACCTCGCCCAGCCGGTAAAGGCTCTCGGCCCTTTCTGGATCTGCCCCCAAGCGTTCTCCGGCAGCCAGGACTTGCTGATACATATTGGTCGCCTTGTCCCACATTCCAGTCGTCACCAGGACCTCGGCTTTCCTCAGGACAATACTGCTGGGATAGCAGTCTTTGCTACTATCGGCGGACGATATCCAGTATTGATTTATATTATAAAATTGCTTGCTCATCAAAAGAAAGATGCTCCCTTTGATCAAAAATCTATCTGTGTTATATTCCGGTCTTCCAGGTGTCCGGTGTCATTCAGGCAGGTCAGCACGAACCTTTTACCGTCCCATTCCACGGTGGTCAGTCCGCAGGACGAAAGCTTGATACTCCAGAAACCCTCCGGCTCCATATTCAGCATCTTCATCAGGATCAGCTTGAGGATCACCCGGTGGGTGACCACCACCACGGTGGATTCCAGTGGATTGTCGGACACCAAGCCCATCACTGCCTTGAATGACTGGGCCTGAATATCCTTGATCTTGCTGGCCCCTGGTATCTTTGCCTTCCAGGGATTCTCCCGCCAAATTTTGTATTGTTTGGGATACTTTTGCCTCACTTCCTGATGAGACATTCCCTCCCAATCCCCGAAACACATATCCACCAGACCGGGACCCACCATCACCGGCAGGCCCTGCAGGCGGGCAATGGCCTCGGCGGTGGACATGGCCCGCTTGAGCGAGCTGGAGTAGATGGCTTCTATCTTGCGGGATTTGAGCCTGGCCCCCAGGGCCTCGGCCTGCTTGCGCCCTGTTTTGTCCAGCTCGATGTCCTTTGCCCCCCGGAATATCTGTTCCCGGTTCCATTGGGTCTGGCCGTGCCTGACCAATATCAGTTCCACCTATATCTCCTTTGAAATATGATGTACCATCCATTATACGGATTATATCCATAAAAGCAATACTTATAATGGGATGTTTTAAAAGCCAGCAGGTTCATTGCTGGCTTTGATATCTGCCAAGAAATTCCTGGCTCCATTCATCAAACTTATTGTCTGATATGGCTTGCCTTATATTTTCCATCATCGCCAGATAGAACCGTAGGTTGTGCACCGTGGCCAAGTGGGCGGCCAGGATCTCCCCGGACATGAACAGGTGCCTTAAATAGGCCCGGCTGAAGTTGCGGCACAGGTAGCAGTCGCAACTTTCGTCCACCGGACCCAGGTCATCCTGATGTACTGCGTTCTTCATGGCCAGTTTGCCATTGGAGGTGAACAGGCTGCCGTTGCGGGCATTCCTGGTGGGGATCACGCAGTCGAACATGTCCACCCCCAGGGAGACGCCTTTGATGATGTCCTCGGGGAAGCCCACTCCCATCATGTATCTTGGTTTGTCGGCGGGAAGGATCTGGTTGGCGGCTTCGATGGCCTCCCAGGTGGCCTCCTTGGGCTCCCCGATGGCCAGCCCGCCGATGGCGTAGCCCTCGAAGCCGATCTCCACCATTTCCCGGGCGCTGCGCTGGCGAAGTTCCGGATAGGTCCCGCCCTGGACGATCCCAAAAAGCGCCTGGCTGTCGATATCGCCGTCTTTCATCTCCAGGAATTTTTGGCGGCATCTTTTGGCCCAGCGGGTGGTCCGGGCGGTGGAATCCTCGGTATATTCATAGCTGGAGGGATAGGGAATGCACTCGTCGAAATTCATTATGATATCGGCCCCCAGGTTCACTTCCAGTTGCATCACATTCTCGGGGGTGAATTTATGATGGGAGCCGTCCAGGTGCGACTGAAACTCCACCCCTTCTTCTTTGATCTTCCTGAGGTCGGCCAGGCTGAAGACCTGGAACCCCCCGGAATCGGTGAGGATCGGCCGGTCCCAACCCATGAACTGATGGAGCCCCCCGGCCTTTTTGACCATCTCCTGTCCGGGCCTTAAGTATAGATGGTAGGCATTGCCCAGAATGATCCGGGCGCCGACGTTTTCAAGATCCTGCGGGGTCATGGCCTTGACCGTGCCCTGGGTGCCCACCGGCATGAAGATGGGCGTCGGGATATCCCCATGGGCGGTAGTGATCGCCCCCTGCCTGGCTTTGCCGGAAGTATGTTCTAATTTGAATTGCATCTTTTCACGCTGGACTTCATGGGTTATAGTTTTTATGAATAGACATCCCCTTCATCCCCTCCTTGATCAAGGAGGGGGTTGGGGGTGGTTCAGACTATCAGCATGGCGTCGCCGTAGCTGTAGAACCGGTATCTCTCCTTGATCGCCTCTTGGTAGGCCTCCATCACCTTCGACCGCCCGGCCAGGGCCGATACCAGCATGATCAAAGTGGACTTCGGCAGGTGGAAGTTGGTGATCAAAGCATCGACGATCTTGAACTCATAGGGCGGATAGATGAATATCTCGGTCCAATCCGATAATTTGCCGCTCTGCCCGTAGCTCTCCAAAGCCCGGCTGGTGGTGGTCCCCACAGCGATTATTCTCCGATTTTCTGTTTTCGCTTTTTCTAATTTTTTGCCTATTGGTTGACTTATGCTGTAGTACTCGGCATCCATCTTGTGCTCCCGAATATCCTCGGCCTCCACCCCTTTGAACGTTCCCCATCCGACATGTAAAAGAATTTCCAGGACTTCAACTCCTTTGTTTTTTACGGAAGCCAAAAGCTCCGGAGTAAAATGCAATCCGGCAGTGGGGGCGGCCACGGCACCTTTTTCCTTGGCATAAACGGTCTGATAGCGGGTCTTGTCCGCCTCATGAGGATCCCGGTCGATATATGGCGGTAGTGGCACTTGTCCCACCTTTTCCAGGGCTTGATAAAAGTCGTCCTGCTGAGTGAATCTGACCAGCCGCTGTCCGCCTGGGCGGTGTTCGACGATCTCGGCATCCATCATTCCATCCTTGAACTCGACCTGTGCCCCCGGCATCAGGCGGCGGCCCGGACGAACCAGGCAGTTCCATAGATTATCCGATTCAGGCCTTAATAAAAGAATCTCCACTTCCCCGCCGGTCCCTTTTTTATGCCCGATCAGCCGGGCGGGGATCACCTTGGTATTGTTTACCACCAGGATATCGGAGGGGTTAAGATATTCAGCAATGTCGCTGAAACGACGGTGTTCTATCAGGCCGTCACCGCGATGAAGCACCATCAGCCGTGAGGCATCCCTTTTCTCAACGGGTTGCTTGGCTATCAATTCTTCGGGTAGTTTATAGTCGAGATCGGAAAGTTTCATAATTTATCACACTATTAATTTTACCGCAGAGCCGCGGAGAACGCAAAAGGTCTTATTGTCATTCCCTTGAATAAGGGAATCCAGGCCGCGGAAAACATACAAACTCATCCCCTTTCTCCCCTCCCTTAGGAATAAAAGAGTGACGGGGTTTGATTTCTTATTTTATTTATTATAGCATAGGATAATGGTTTGTTCAATTTATAAAAAAGACGCCCCAAAAGGGCGTCTGCGTCAAAATCAATACTTAACAAAAATCCGTGTTTATCCGTGTCCTATGTTTTTTCCCCGCCGCACACCGGGCACCCTTGCAGGCTTAACGGCATCTCCAGCCCGGCCTCCTCCATCAGTACCTTGTTCGTCAGAACACCTTTGGCCGGGCCGTCGGCTATGGCCTGTCCGTCTTTCATGACAATAACCCGCTGACAGATATCCAACACCATATCCAGATCGTGCGAGGTGATTATCTTGGTATGCTCAAATCCGCCCAGGATTTTCATCAGCCGCCGGCGGGACTTGGGGTCCAGCGATGAGGTCGGCTCGTCCAGTATCAGAATATCCGGCATCAGGGACAGCACTGAGGCGATGGCCGCTGCCCGTTTTTCCCCGGCCGAAAGATGGAACGGAGCCCGATCCTTAAGGTGCAATATGCCGACCTGCTCCAGGGCCGAGACCACCCTCTGCTCTACCTGGGGCTCGTCGATCTTGAGGTTGCGCGGGCCAAAGGCCACGTCATCATGGACCGTGGTCATGAAAAGCTGGTCATCGGGATTCTGGAACACCATCCCCAGCCTTTGTCTTATCATGGCCATATTATCTTTATTGAGTCTGACCTCGCCGATGATCACTTCGCCGTTTGCCGGCATCAGAATGCCAGTCAAAAGCATCAGCAGGGTGGATTTTCCAGCTCCGTTGGCGCCGATGATGCCCACCGATTCCCCGTGGTGGATGCGAAAGGATATGCCATTGACAGCCTGGTGACCGTCGGGATAAGCATAAAAAAGGTCTTTGCCTTCGGTTATATGGTGGCTCATTTACCGGCTCCTGTAAGCAAGTTGCCCAACCATAGGGGAAGGTTTATCCCCCGGAACGCGGCCGATAATACTCCCCAGGTCATGACATAAATAATATCTTTCCAGCCAGGACGGGCCGCTTTCCCAATGCAGTATTCGCCGGAAAAACCCCGCAGGCACATGGCATCATAGATCCTCTGGGCCCGGTCCATGGTTCTTATAAGGATCTGCCCCAGCAGCGGACCCCACACTTCCCTTTTAAGCCTCTGGGAACTGAACGCCCGCAAGTCATAGGCCTGGACGGTTCGGGCGGCCTCCTCCAGCAGAACGGAAATATAACGGTAGGTCAACATCATCTGCAGGACGAATATCTTGGGAACCATCAGTTTTCTTAAGGAAAGCGCCACCCCGTCCATCCCGGTGGTGGCTATCAACAGCAGCGCCGAGGTCACGGCCAAAGTTCCTTTCAAAAATATGGATAAGAAGATCAGCCAGCCCGAAGATATGGCATATCCCAAAACGACAACGGTGCCGTGGTCGAACAACGGATTCAAAAGGCCGATGCCCACTATCATCGGTTCGATATACAAAAGACGCTTCAGCAGAGGTTCTAAGGGAATTTTGGCCGCGGCGGCAACGTATACCGGAAAGAATACAAATGGCAGCAGGGCAATGGTGGCATACTTATCGTAGGAGACCAGCAGCACAGTGTAAACCAGGGTGGCCAACAGTTTCGCCAGGGGGTGCATCCGATGGATGAGCGAATCCCGGCGGGCCAGTTCATCGAACTGCCGGATGTTATACATGGCATTCACGATATTGGACATATGCTTCCTTAAACTTTTACCATAAAGCAGTTGCTGAACAAAGCCGCAGTGACACCAAGGCTACAGGTTTTTCATCTTTATTTATGCCTGATTTTATCCCTGCATCAGGATTCTATTCAGATCTTTTTTTGACTTTGTTTTTCACGTTGATTATAAAGCCCATAAAAGCCGCCAACAGCAGGGTCATCATTCCGCCCACCAGTCCGGATAGGCTGGTGCCGCCGTTGACCGCCGGCCATTTTTCTGTTTGCTCTTCTGTTGGCTCTATTTTACCGGCTGCCTTGAATCCGTAATCCGGCAAAAAGGCCGTTTCCCCCTGAATCGCTGCCAGCTTTTGGTGGATGTTGCCTGAAGCTTCCAATTCCTCTTTTCCCGAGGTCTTGAACATTGACCACTCCAGCCCGTCCGGGTGGGACGAGGCAAACCAGGACAGCACCGCGCCGGTGAAAACCGCAATGGCGGCCAGTCCTATCATAACCTTTTTTATGGGCAATGCACCTAACGCCTGATTCAAAGCGGCCTTCTCCATTATCTCCGGTCGGGCCTTCCATACAAAGGATACTGCGGCCGCCGTCACCAGTCCTTCGACGATCCCGATAGCCAGGTGAATGGGCTGCATCAAGAGGACGAAGCTGCTGAAAGGCAATTCTGTTTTCCCGGAGAACAGCGTTTCCAGGACCACTCCGAAAGCCCCCAGCTGAAGTCCTATTATGGCGGTAACCATTGATGCAATTATAATCCGTTTTGCGAAAAACTCCTTCCCGATCATATTTTTATAAACCAAAGGATAGGCCACGAAGCAGGTGAAGAAACCCAGGTTGAAGATGTTGCAACCCAGAGCCAGCAGACCGCCATCGGCAAAGAATAACGCCTGGATGATGAGGATGGAAGCCATGGCCAAAAACCCGGCATACGGCCCAAGCAAAATGGCTAAAATAAGGCCTCCTCCCAGATGGCCGCTGGAGCCGGTCCCTGGGATGGAAAAATTGATCATCTGGGCGGCAAATATAAAAGCCCCCATCACTCCCATTAAGGGGATCTTTTTATCATCCAGCTTGCTTTGGACCTTTTTGATGGAATAGGCGGCCGCTCCGGCGGTAGCGGCCCACATTGTTGCGCCCACCGCCGGCGAGATCAGGGCATCTGCCATATGCATAGTTCATGACTCCTTAGATATTTCAATGAAGGCTACTTTAAGGCCTCCTTCAGCGCTTCCAGATTTTTCCCCATGGCCTTAATATAAGCATCCGGCTCCATGGAGCCGGTGACGCCGGGATCCAAGCTATACACCTTGGCCCCCGTCTCCTGGGCTATGGTCTCAGCCGATTTAACCGGATACTGGGGTTCGGCGAAAAGGGCTTTGATCTTGTTTTTCCTTACCAACTCGATGGTCCTGGCCAGCTCCCCGGCGCTGGGCTCGGAGCCTGGCTCCCTTTCTATCACCGCCAGAATGTTCAGATCGAACTCCCGGGCAAAATAGGGAAAGGCTTCGTGGAAGGTGATGATATTTCTGTTTTTAACGTTTTTGAGAGCCAGATGCATTTTGTTTTTCAGTACTTCCAGCTTGGATAAATATGACTCTGCATTGCGGCGATATAATTTGACATGTTCAGGATCAGCCTTTTCCAGCCCGGCTTCGATATTCCGCACCTGTTGGATGGCCCCGGAAATGCTGGCAAATATATGGGGATTGGCATTGCCGTTTTCTTCGATCAATTCAATATTCTTGCTGGCATCTATCACCGACACCTTTGTATTTTGCCGGATAGCATTGTCCAGGAATGATTCCATCCCGGCTCCGTTGATCACCAGAATATCCGCCCGGCTCAGGGTCTTCATGTCCTGGGGAGTCATCTGATAGTCATGCAGGCAACCCGAGAACGGCGGGGCCATATTGACCAATTTAACACCGGGAACATCCTTTGCGAGATTGGCGGTCATGATGTACATGGGATAGAAGGAAGTAACCACGGTCAGCCGGGCCTGCTCTTCATTTTTTGAACAGCCTGTCAGAATAATTCCCGCCGACAGCAGCGATATAACCCAGATTCTCATATGATCTCCCCGTTATTTAAAATCCAGCGGTGATGCCAGAAGTAATGGTGGCCTTGGGGCCGTGGTGATCGTGCAACCGAAGGCCGGCATCCCAGATCAGAAGACCAAAATCCAGCGAGCCGCCCACCAACCCGCTATTCCCGACCACTTCAGACCCGTCGTCCAGCGCTTCAGCATTAAACTCGGCGCACAGCCGGTATTTTCCAGCTAAAGTATATTCCGCTGCCAGCGCCGAACCAACGCTGCCTTTGGCCATGGCTTCACCCGGGGAATCATAGCCCAAATTAACGTGCAGCCCAAGATTGCCATACCCCCGGCTAAATATCATATTCAGGCCGTACTCCGTTCCGCCGGTCTCATATCCGGCGCTGAGGGAAATATCCGGCATCGTCTGATTTTCTTTCAGCAGTGCCATTTTAAAGCCGATCTCCAAAGGAGACATCCCCCAACCCACCGTGTTTCCGTCGGCATCCTTGTCGGTGCTGTGAGAAAAACCCAGCCCGAAGTCCAAACGGTCGGTCAGGCCGTGTTTGATGAAAAAAGCCGGTGACTGGCAAGTGCCTTCCGGGCGGGATTGGCAATGATCGAAGGATATCTCGGTTTCAAATTTCTCCTTCTCCACCGTGCCGGCATCGTCCGTGGACAAAGGACGGGCCGCCCAGAGCGTTGCGGCAACAGTTATATTTATAATAATGGGCAGGGGAAGGAACATTTTTTTCACGGGTTTATCCTTTATCAATTATAGGACAGTGGGCTCCGATAAAATAAAATCGTGCTACGATTATTATAATTGTAGCACGGTTGACAAATCCTGTCAAGAAATATTATTCTTTCCTCAATGCAGCACTTGACAGCTGGCCTTGGAAAGCAGGCACTGCCCCACTCCTTTTAAGGCGCCGATCTTTCCCTGCAGGGCCTCCAGTTTTTCCACCGGTCCCCTGACGATAATGGTCTCCATGCAGTGCTGATGGTCCAGGTGAACATGCTGGGAAGCGATGATCTCGGCGTCGGCATCGTGCTGCAGGGCCAGCAGTTTCTCCACCAGGCGAGGACGGTGGTGGTCATAGATTATCAGAATGGCCCCCACCATCTCCTGGCCCTTGTCTGCCGCCTCGGCCGCCAGCAGGCTTCGGATCATGTCCCGGATGGCCTCGGAGCGGTTGGTGTATCCTTTGCGCCGGATGAGTTTTTCGAACTTTTCGATCAAACCCTCTTCCACCGAAACTCCAAAACGCAGCACTTTTTCTTTATTACGGCTCATCGCTTTATTTTTGATATTTTATATTTGGTTTTTATTCTTCAGGTATCTGTCCCTTTCGCTGAAGACACAACCGCAATATTTTTGGCGATATAGGTCAAGTTCTTTGGCCTTGGCCCGGCCCTCCTCCCAGCCTTTTCTGAAATCCCGGTAGATGAACTCCACCCCGTTTCTTTTGCCGATGGCCGTCCCCAGATCTCTGATCAGGTCGTGTTTCTGATAGATGCTGTACAGCAGGGTGGTGGAATATCCATCATATCCCCGGCGGACGGCTTCCCGTGCGGTGATCTCCAGCCGGGTGGAATAACAAGCCCGGCAGCGCTCCTTCAGCAACAGGGAAATATTTTCCTCCAACGGGTAGGAATCGTCATATATCATTTCCAGCCCGTGATTTTGGGCAAAATCCCTGACCGATCCCAGTCGCGCCTGGTATTCCCGGTAAGGATGGATATTGGGGTTGAACCAGAAGCCTGCGATATCCGCCTTTTCATCCGACAGCACCTGATGCGGATAACAGAGGCAGGGCGCACAGCAGATATGCAACAACAGCCGGGACATCGGTCAGATTATCAATCCATATTTTTTCATCTCGGCCTTAAGCAGTTTCCTGGTGGTGTCCGATACCTCCACCAGCGGCATACGCATTTCAGCGTGACACAGACCCATCAGATTTAGAGCGGCTTTGACCGGCCCCGGGCTGGTCTCCACAAACAGGGCCTTGATAAGGGAGAATTGTTTAAGGTGTATCTTCTGGGCCTCGTCAACCTTGCCTTTTAAGAACTTGTCCACCATTTTGGCCGTATCCTTGGGGGCGATATTGGCCACCACCGATACCACCCCTTGGGCCCCGATGGCCAGCATCGGCAGGGTCAGGGAATCGTCCCCGGAGAATACTGTCATCTTTTCTCCGCACAGCGAGATTATCTGGCTGACATTGTCCAGATCTCCCGAAGCTTCCTTGACGGCTACAATGTTATCGATTTCGGACAGGCGGCAGATTGTGGCCGGATCTATGGAGACGCCCGTCCGGCTGGGAACATTATACAGCATGATGGGCAGCTTGGTGGCCCTGGCCACCGCCTTGAAGTGCTGGTAAAGCCCTTCCTGGCTGGGTTTGTTGTAGTAGGGGGTGACCACCAGCGCCCCGTCCACCCCCATTTTTTCCATCTCCTGGGTCCGAGTGATGCTCTTTAGTGTGTCGTTGGTCCCGGTATAGGCCAGGATCTTCATCTTGCCTTTGGCCTTCTTCAACGTTATTTCGACGATCTTTTTGTATTCGTCCGGCAGGACCGTCGGCCCCTCCCCGGTGGTGGCGGCAAATACCACCCCGGCGGTCCCGTTGGCCGCATGAAAATCTAAAAGCCGTTCCAGGGCCGGTACATCGAGGGTACCGTTTCTGAACGGCGTTACGATTGCCACGAAAGAGCCTTTCCAATCTATCATTTTAATCCCGCTCCTTTATTTTGTTGATTGGTAAGATTAATATCATTTTCAGGTCCTTTATAAATTTCTAAGGATTTTATTTTTTCCCTTTGCTGCCGATGGGCACGTAATACCTGGTCCCGGGGTGCGGCTGGCAGATCTTTTCCACCAGGTCGTTGAAATCATCCTCATTGTTCACAAAATCGATATCGTTGACGTTGACCACCAGCAGCGGGGTCTCGGAATAATGAAAGAAAAAATGGTTGTAGGCCTCCGAGAGTTCGGCCAGATATTCCCGCTGCATGCCGTGCTCGAAGGGCCTCCCCCGGTGCTTGATACGCTTGAGCAGCACGTCCACCTCGGCCTGCAGGTAGATAACCAGATCGGGCTGGTTGATGTTCCTTTCCAGCAGCGGCAGCAGGTGCTCGTAGAGCGAGATCTCATTCTGGTCCAGGTTCAGATAGGCGAATATCTTGTCCTTGGCGAACAGATAGTCTGATACTATGCCCTGGCTGAAAAGTTCCTGCTGGAAAAGGTTCTGCTGCTGCTTGAAGCGCGACAGCAGGAAGAATATCTGGGTCTGGAAGGCGAAGGCCCGGCGGTCGGAGTAGAACTTGGACAAAAAGGGATTCTCCTCCACCTCCTCCTGGATCAATTTGGATTTGAAGCGCTCGGCCAGCATCCGGCTTAAAGAGGTCTTGCCCACCCCGATCACTCCCTCGACCGCTATGTAGTTGGGTATCTGTGCCATCTTT
This sequence comes from uncultured bacterium, assembly GCA_937863685.1. Classification (GTDB taxonomy): domain Bacteria; phylum Edwardsbacteria; class AC1; order AC1; family EtOH8; genus UBA2226. The sequence continues at coordinate 82,738 of CALMGM010000010.1, read as the reverse complement.
TAATATCTGCTCTTATCTAATTTTCTCACGGCCTGGTTGCTGATGTCCAGCCTGGACAGGATCTCCTTTATTTTTTTTCGGCTCGACGGATCGATGTGATTCGGAGAGATCTCCAGCAGGGGGATCATCACAAAAGCCCTTTTGACCGCCTCGGCATGGGGTATGGACAATTCCTCGGTGCTGATAACCAGCTGGCCGTAATACAGTATGTCCAGATCTATGATGCGGGGCTCCCCTTTCTGCTGGCGCTGCCGGCCCATGTGTTTTTCTATCCTCTGCAGGGTGGTCAGCAGTTCGGCCGGCGATAGCCTGGTCTCGATCTCGGCCACCGAGTTCAGGAACTTCTGCTGGTTCGGCACGCCCACCGGCTCGGTCTCGTAGATCGACGAGACCTTAATGATAGCGATGCCCGGAACCTGCTCCAGCGCAGCGATGGCGCTCCGAATGTTCCCCAGACGCTTGCCCAGGTTGGAGCCCAGTCCGATGTAAGCCCGAAAGGTTTTCTCCACGGGTGTTTTCAGGGCTGACATTTCACTACCTTCATTTTCGATTCCTTGAGCATCTGTTGAGAGAGATCATCGGGATACCCATGCTGGTATACCACTTTCTTGATCCCGGCGTTGATTATCATCTTGGAGCACAGTACGCAGGGATGATGGGTTACATAGATGGTGCCTCCGGCCAGCGACACGCCGAAGGTGGCCGCCTGGATGATGGCATTCTGCTCGGCATGGATTGCCCGGCAGATCTCGTGCCTCTCCCCTGACGGCACTTTAAGCTGTTCCCGCATGCAGCCCACCTGGTCGCAATGCTGCATACCCGAAGGGGCCCCATTGTAGCCGGTGGCCAGGATCCGCTTGTCGCGCACCACCACCGCCCCCACCTGGCGCCGCAGGCAGGTGGACCGGGTGGAGACCATCTGAGCCAGGTCCAGGAAAAACTTTTCCCAGCTGGGTCTGGTTTTCTTCCGGGACAGTTTATTATCGCTGCCTGATTTTGTCCGCACGGAGGCCTTCTTTTTATGTGCCATTATCTATTTCTTGCTTTCCAAGGTGACGTCCGGCTCGAAGGTCAGCTCGCTGTCCTTGGCCGAAAGGCACTGGGCCAGAACGCTCATCTGATGGAGGGCCATGGCCTCCTCCAGCCGCTGCCGGGTGATCATCTCCAGCTCCACCAAAATGTCTCCCAGCCGTCCGCCGTTCTTCTTCTGGTGATCGACCGCCCTCTTAATCTCCTCCTCGCTCAAATGGCCTCCGGCCGTTAGGATCTCGCCAATCAGCTTCTTGCGCTCGGCCGAGGAAAAGCCGCCGATGGACCCTCCCTTGAATTCGACATACTCGGTGTAGTCGGGATTGTCGATGGTCAGCACGCCGGACCAGTGCTCCTTGATGGCGGTGGCCACCACATCTCCGAACTGGACCTTGCCCAGGTTCTTGATCTCTCCCATATTTTATCCTTTCAATCGGTTGGGATACAGGGGGAATTGCCGGCACAGCTCCTTGATCTCACCGGATACTTCTTTGATCTTGCTTTCGTTTCCGATATTCAGCAGAACCTTGTCTATCATCCCGGCCACGGTCTTCATCTCACCCTGTTTCATGCCCCGGGTGGTCAGGGCGGCCGTGCCCATCCGGAATCCGGAGGTCACGAACGGGCTGCGGGTGTCAAACGGTACCATGTTCTTGTTGACGGTCACCCCGGCCTCATGCAGGGCATTCTCGGCTTCCTTGCCGGTTATGTTCTTGTTGGTCAGGTCGATCAGCATTAAATGATTGTCAGTGCCGCCGGAGACGATCTGGTAGCCCCGTTCCGTCATGCTTTGAGCCAATGCCTTGGCGTTGTCTATCACCTGCTGGGCGTAAGTTTTGAATGCTGGCTCCAGCGCCTCCTTGAAGGCCACCGCCTTGGCGGCGATCACGTGCATCAGCGGGCCGCCCTGAATGCCCGGCATCACGGTGCTGTCCATCACCTCGGACATCATCTTGAGCCGCTCCCCGGCCTTGATCTTGATCTTGATCCCGAAAGGATTCTCGCTGTCCTTGCCGATCAGCACCATCCCGCCCCGCGGTCCGCGCAGGGTCTTGTGGGTAGTGGTGGTGACCACATGACAATGGGGAATGGGCGAGGGGTGCAACCCGGCGGCTATCAGTCCGGCCGGATGGGCCACGTCGGCGAACAGATAGGCCCCCACCTCGTCGGCGATCTCCCGGAACTTGGCGAAATCGTAGTGCCGGCTGTAGGCCGAGGCCCCCACAATGATCATCTTGGGCTTGTGCTCCCGGGCCTTTTTGGCCGCGTCATCCATGTCGATGTATCCGGTCTCTTTTTTGACACCGTAGGAGAATATCTTGTACATCTTTCCCGAGAAGGATACCGGCGAACCGTGGGTCAGGTGACCGCCGTGGGCCAGATCCATGCCCAGCACCGTGTCGCCCGGCTGGCAATAGGTGAAGTAGACCGCCTGGTTGGCGGTGGAGCCGGAATGCGGCTGGACATTGGCGTATTCGCAGTTGAAAAGTTTTTTGGCCCTTTCCCGCGCTATGTTCTCGGCCACATCCACGAACTCACAGCCGCCGTAATAGCGCTTGCCGGGATATCCCTCGGCATACTTGTTGGTCATCACCGAACCCTGGGCTTCCAGCACCTCCTCGGAGACGAAATTCTCGGAGGCTATCAGTTCCAGGCCGTATTCCTGGCGCCGGGTCTCGTCGCTGATGGATTGAAATATCTCGGGGTCCCTGTTCTTAAGGTCGCTCATGGTTGTTTCCTTAAAATATTTACTTCTTGGTTTTCTTTTTTTTAATGACCGGCTTGGCTGCCGCCTGGGCGGTATCAGCCACGATGGTGTCCGGCCGGACCGCCACCTGTTCCATTCCCAGCATCGACTGGATCTTGATCCTGATGCTGTCACCGAAGGCCGGGATGAACCCGGTGTGATATTCCCTTAAAATGCCGTCCTGGTCTATCATCACCAGGGTGGGCAGCTCTTTTACCTGGTATTTCCTGGAAGCCACTTCGTACTGGTCCATCAGCACCGGTAGGGTGGTCACGTTCTGAAACACGTAATTTTCCACGGTGTCCCGGGATTGCCCGACGTTGATCAGGTAGAACTTGACGCCCAGGGACGAGAATTCCGAGGACAACCGCTGGAGCACCGGGATCTCGTTCTTGCAGTTCTTGCACCAGGAGGTAAAAAAACTGAGGATCATTATATTGCGTTCCTGCCTTTGGCGGGGACCTCTGGCCTGTCCGCAATAGTCCCGCAGATAAAAATCCTTTCCGTCCAGGGTCTTCAGGACCACGATCGGCGCCGGCTTGCCGCACAGGCCGGGATTGGTCGTCTCGGCCGGCAGGGCCGTTGTCAGGATACCCGTTAAAATAAGACAGCAGGCTGTCAGGCGCATCATCTGCAATTATCCTCCTCGTATTTCGCGATCTTGTCCAGACGCTTCTGATGGCGGCCCCCTTCGAACTCTGTCTCCAGCCACACCTTGACTATCTTGGGGGCTATCTGGAGATCCACGAAATCGGCCGGCAGCACCAGAATGTTGGCGTTGTTGTGCTGGCGCGACAGGCGGGCCATATCAGGGCTAAATACCAGCGCCGCCCTGATCCCTTTGACCTTGTTGGCCGCCATGGCCATGCCGTTGCCGGTGCTGCATATCAGAATGCCCTTGTCGGCCTCGCCATTGGCCACCGCCCGGGCCACCGGGAAGGCGTGGTCGGGGAAATCGCAGGAATCCCGGCTTTTGGTGCCCATGTCGCTGAACTCTATGTTGTCGGGCGAGAAGGTGCTTTTGATCTGCTCCTTCAAAAAGTAGCCCCGATGGTCCGACCCTATGGCAACTTTCATGATAAAGCCTCTGCTGGTTAAGAATAAATTATTATAAAAATAAAGTCAAGGGTATGTTTGATAAGCAGAACAGGGAAACGGACAATAAGACCCGAATTCCCGGTCAAGCCGGAATGATACTGGGACTGTATTAACCGCCAATGTATTTATCTGCTTTCGTAAATTATTTGGCCATCAGGGCCGAAAGCGCTATCGACATGAACTTGGTGTCGTCGGAGTCGGTCCGGGATGTCAACACCACCGGGGCGCTGGTGCCGATCACCATGGCCGCCAGTTCGGCCTTGGCCAGCTGGGCCAGGGTCTTGTAAAGGATATTGGCGGCGTGGATGTCCGGGCAGACCAGAATGTCGGCCAGCCCGGCCACCGGTGATTTGATGCCCTTGCCGGCGGCGCATTCCGGGCTGACCGCCGCATCCATTGACAGCGGGCCGTCCACTATGCATCCTTTGATCTGGCCGCGGTCGGCCATCTTGGCCAGCTGGGCGGCCTCCAGGGTGCAGGGCATCTTGGAGTTGACCTTTTCCACCGCCGCCAGCACCGCCACCTTGGGGGTCTCGATGCCCAGTTTTTTGGCCACCGCCACCGCATGATTGATCATGTCCACCTTTTGGCCGAAATCGGGATAGGGGATCTGGGCGGCATCGGTGACTATCAGCAGGCGGGGATAACCGGGCACCTCGAACACCGCCACGTGGGAGACGGTGGCGCTGTTGAGCAGTCCGCTCTCCTTGTTCAGGTAGGCCCGGGCGTAGACTGCGGTGTCGATCAGCCCTTTCATCAGCACGTCGGCCTCGCCCTTCTTGACCATCTCCACCGCCCGGGCTGCCGCTTTTTTGGGGTCGGTCTCGTCGATCAGGGTGAATATCTTGGGGTCTATCTTGTGTTCCCGGGCCAAGTCCTCGGTCTTTTTTCGGTCGCCGATCATGATGGCCTGGGCCATTTTTTCTTTGACTGCCCGGGCCAGGGCCCCGATGATGTCCGGATCCTGTCCGCAGGCCACCGCCACTTTCTTCAAGGGGCCGCCTTTCACCAGTTCCGCCATCTGCTTCAATGATGTCACTTGTGTCACTTAAGATTCTCCCGATTTGTGGTTTTATATTTTTGGTTATTTTAACTTAAGAAAACGGCGTTGCGGCCGCCCTGCTTGGCCCGGTACAGGGCCTTGTCGGCCCGGTCTATCAGGGATTCCATCGATTCGTCCCGGTTAAGCTCGGCCACCCCCAGGCTGATGGTGACCTTGAAGGGCCACAGCTTCTCCTGGTGGATCAGCCTCCATCTTTCGATGGATACCCTGAGCCTCTCGGCTATCTCCACCGCAATCTCGGCCTTGGTCTGGGGTAGCATGATCAGGAACTCCTCGCCACCATAACGGCCCGCCCGATCGTACTCCCGGATCCCGGCCTGCAGATGCCTGGAGACACCTTTTAGGACCTCATCTCCCACCGGGTGGCCGTATCTGTCATTGATGTTCTTGAAATAATCCAGGTCGCAGAACACCAGCGACAGCGGCAGACCCAGGCGCCGGGATTTTTTTATCTCCAGGTCCAGCTCCATCTCTATCTTGCGGCGGTTCAGCAGCTCGGTCAGCGGATCCAGGGCGGCCAGCCGGGACAGCAGTTCCGAGGTCTTGGCCTCCTCCTCGTAGATGCTGGCATCCCGGAATATCTGCACCGCCCCCAGGCGCCGCCCGGCGGGGTCGTTGACCGGCGAGGAAACCACGTCCACCGGCACCCGCCGACCGTCCTTGTGCTTCAGATAGACCCTGGTCTGGCCGGTAGCTTGCCCGTTGCTGACCGCCCGGCTCAAGGGGCACAGCGGGCCGCACATCTCCCGGCCCTCGGTGTCGATATGGCACAGTAGGTCGTCGGAGCAGCGAAAACTGATCACCTCCCCGGGCTGGTAGCCGGAGATGTTCTGGGCCCCTTTGTTCCAATAGGTGATCCGACGGTCGTTGTCCACGAAATAGACCCCGTCATAGGTCTGGTCCAGTATGGCCTTGTAGGTATCGCAGGGCAGCCCCTGGAAGTTATTTTCGGCTTGGCCGGCCATCAGCAGCTGATCACTCCCAAAGCGATGGAATTCAGCTTCTGCTGCTTGGAATCGGCCCGCGACAGCATCACCACCGGCCTACCGGCCCCGGCGATGATCCCGGCAGCCTGGGCCCCGCCCAGGTATATCAGGCCTTTGACCAGCATGTTGCCCGAGGCGATCTCGGGGGTCAGGAAGATATCGGCCTCCCCGGCCACCGGGCTCTTGATCTTTTTGTGGGCCACGGCCTCGGCCGAGACCGCCAGATCCAGGGCCAATGGACCGTCCACCAGGCAGCCCTTGATCTGCCCCCGGTCGGCCATCTTGGAAAGGTGGGTGGCGTCTATGGTGTCCTGCATCTCGGGGTTGAGCACTTCCACGGCGGCCAGCACGGCCACCTTGGGGTTTTCCACTCCCAGCTTCTGGGAGATCTCCACCGCGTTGTTGATGATGTCCACCTTGGCCATCAGGTCCGGCTTGACGTTCATCCCGCCGTCGCTGACCAGGATCAGCTTGGGGTAGGAGGGCGATTCCATCACCGCCACGTGCGACAGCAGCCGCCCGGTGCGCAGGCCGACCTCCTTGTCCAGCACCGCCTTCAGGAAGGTGGAGGTGGCCACCAGGCCCTTCATCAAAAAATCGGCCTGGCCGGAAGAGACCGCCTTGACCGCCGCCCGGCTGGCCTCGGCCATGTCCTTGATGTCTGTTATCGACCAGCCTTTGATGTCCACCTTGGCCTTCTGGGCCGTCTCTTCGATGGCCTTCTTATCGCCGAACAGCACCGGGGTGGCTATCTTCTCGGCGGCCGCCTCGCTCAAGGCCTCCAGCACCACCTCGTCCTGGGCCACCGCCACGGCCACCTTCTTGGGTCCGCTGGCTTTGGCCTGTTTCATCAGATCGGAAAAGGATTTGATCATGTATCTTAATGCTCCTCATTTTTTGCTTTTGTCATTCCAGCGAAGGCAGGAATCCAATGCTTACCGTAACTCGTTATATAAGTCATTCCATTCAGGATTTCGCTCTTCAATCAGCTTTATCTTCCAGTCCCGCTTCCAGGCTTTCAGCCTCTTTTCCCGCAATATAGCCAGGCGAATATCATCGTATATTTCGAAATACACTAAAAGGCTGATATCGTACCTTTTTGAAAATCCTTCCACCTGTTTGTTTTTGTGTTCATATATTCGGCGTTTCAGGTCACTGGTTACGCCGATATACAGCGTGCCGTTTTTCTTGCTGGCAATGATATAAACATAACTTTGCTTCATTTTTTATGGATTCCTGCCTGCGCAGGAATGACACGATGGGTATTTCTTGTCTCTTGATGGTTTAATGTCGCGTTTTATGGATTCCTGCCGGAAGCCTGCCCTGAGTAAGGCAAGCAAGCCCTGCTGGCTCAGGGTTTATCCCGCACTTGATGTGGGGCAGGAATGACAAGTTTGTTTTTTATCATTTACACATGGCCTAGTGTCTAATTCTCTTCATGGATTCCTGCCTTCACAGGAATGACATTCAAAATGTCAGGCGTATTCCCGGGCCTGCTCCTCGCCTTTCAATATCCTCATCCCGGCCTCGGCCAGGGCCGTCATCTCGTCCTCGCCGGGGTAGACCAGGACCTTCGCGATCCAAGAAACCCGTTCCTTGATCCAGTCGATGAATTCCGGGAAATAGGCAAAACTGCCGGTCAGCACGATGGCATCCACTTTCCCGTTCACCACCGTGGCCATCTCGCCGATGCACTTGGATACTTGGTAGGCCATGGCTTGGATGATCAAAGCGGTCTTGGGATCCCCGGCCTTAAGTTTTCCCTCCATTTGTCTCCCGTCGTTGGTCCCCAGATGACTGACGCAGCCGCCCTGTCCGGCCAGCTTTTTCATCATCTCGGCCTGGGTGTATTTGCCGGAGAAGCACATCTTCACCAGGTCGCCGGTGGGCAAACCTCCGGAGCGCTCCGGGGCGAACGGTCCGTCGCCGGTCAGGGCGTTGTTGACGTCCACCACCCGGCCCTTCTGGTGGATGCCCACCGAGATGCCCCCGCCCAGGTGCACCATGATCAGGTTCAGATCCTCATATTTTTTCCCCATCTCCCGTGCCGCCCGGCGGGCCACTGCCTTTTGGTTGAGGGCATGGAAGATGCTTACCCGGGGCAGCTCCGGCAGGCCGGAATAACGGGCCAGGGGATTCATCTCATCCACCACCACCGGGTCTACTATGTAGGCCTTGACCCCGGCGTCGCGGGCGATGTCGTCGGCTATCAGGCAGCCCAGGTTGGAGGCATGATCCCCGCCGGTGCCGGCCATGACGTAATCCTTCATGGCCTGACTGACGGCATAGGTGCCCGAGGGGATCGGCTTGAACAAGCCCCCCCGCCCGATGATGGCATTGAGGTCCTTGACATTGATGCCGGCCTGGTTCAGCACCTCCTCGATGGCCTTCTTGCGGAAATCGTACTGGTCGGTGATGCGCCTGAAGGGAGCCAGCTCCTCGGCGGAGTGGCTCAAGGTCTGCTTGAATGTCGGCTTATCGTCCTCAAAGACCGCTATCTTGGTCGAGGTCGAGCCGGGATTGATGGCCAGGACTTTGAAAGACAATGACGATTCCTCCCGAATATTTTTTATATTTTATTTTGATTTTTGGCAACTATCCCAGCAGCCACTGCTCCGCCTCTACCTGATCCTCGAACACCCTCAGCAGGAACCCCCTATTCAGGCTTACCGTCTCCACGAACTGGTGGTCCTCCTTTTTGGGATCGTCCTTGGTTATCAGGGTGGCTATCTTGGTGCGGCTGGTGAAATACTTGTTGTGCGACTGGGCGAATTCGAACCGCTCCATGGTGGTGGTGGTCAGGTTTATGTCCCTCATGTCCACCAGTATCCTGGGCGATTCGTTATCCTGTATTATTTTCAGGGCGGCCAGCCGGGCGTTCCACAGGTCATCCTTGTCCACATGATCGGAATGTTTGATCACCACCAGGTTTTTTTCCAGGTCCTGCTTTACATCGTGAGCCATGCTGAAGATCCCCTTTTTGAGTTGATCGTTTAAGCCTACTGTTGCCATTATGAACCATGTTTTAGACCACCCTGTCATCCCCTCCTTGATCAAGGAGGGGAACAAGGGGAAGTCTAATATTCCCTGGCCTTTTCCTCTCCCTTTAAAACCCTTAAAGCCCCGGATGCCAGGGCCGGCATCTCGTCCTCGCCGGGAAAGACCAGGAATTTGGGGCTGACGAACGACACCCGTTCCTTGATCCAGTCGGTGAAGATCTTATTGAAAGCCACCCCGCCGGTGACCACGATGGCGTCAACCTGCCCCTTCAGGACCGTGGCGCAGGCCCCGATCTCCTTGGCCACCTGGTAGGCCATGGCCCTAAAGACCTCCTCGGCCTGCTTGTCGCCGGCCAGCACCCGGTCCTTGACCTGGTTGGCCATGTTGGTCCCCAGGTAGGCCGACAGCCCGCCGCTGCGGGTCAGTTTCTTCTTGATCTCGTCAACGGTATATTTGCCGGAGAAACACATCTTGACCAGGGCCCCGGTGGGCACTCCGCCGGCCCTCTCCGGGGAGAAGGGACCGCCCTCGTTGGCATTGTTGACGTCCACGAATTTGCCGTGATCCACCGGCGAGATGGAGATGCCGCCGCCCAGATGGGCCACGATCAGATTGACGTCTTTCAGGTTCTTCTTCAGTTCCTGGCAGGCCTGCAGGGCAGCCATCCTCATGTTAAGGGCGTGCAATAACGACTTGCGCTCGATCTCGGCCAGGCCGGAGATCCGGGCCAGCGGGGAGAATTCGTCCACCGACACGGCGTCGACTATGAAGGCCGGACAGCCGGCTTGCTGGGCGATCTCCTTGGCGATAAAGGCTCCCACGTTGGAGATGTGCTCGCCCCGCCTGGCCTCCTGGAGGTCGTCCAGCATGGCCTGGTTGACCAGGTAGGTGCCCGATGAGATGGGCTTTAAAAGTCCGCCCCGGTCCACCACCGCGGAGATCTTTTTTATATCGATATTGTTGCGTAGCAGAAAATCCAGCACCACCGCCTTGCGCATGGGATACTGGTCGACTATCCGGGCGAATTTTTCGATCTGGGCCTTATCATGCCCGATGGATTCGGCCACCATTTGCTTCGAACCCCGGTAGACCGCCACCTTGGTGGAGGTGGAGCCCGGATTGAGCACCAGTATCAGAAAATCTTTTGCGGCCATGTTTGATTTTGCGATCTTTTTGGCCGCCGGAGCTCTTTTGGCGGTTCTTTTAACAGGGGTGGTCTTTTTTATTATTTTTTTCCGGGGAGCCGCCTTGGCTTTAGGCGGTTTCCTGACGGCCTTCTTTTTAGCGGGGGATTTTTTGGCCGGGGCCTTTTTCTTTTTGACCATGGTCTTTTTGATCGGTTTTTTCCTTACCGGCTTTTTCTTGGCCATAGATCTTCTCCTTAACAATGACCGAGTATTTTATGTTTTAAATTGCGCGCTTTGTCATTCCTACCCCACCCACACTCCCTCCCCGCAACGGGGAGAGCCTGCACTGAGCAAGGCATTTATTATTGCCAACCGAAGTGGAAGCCGATAGGCAGGGAGAGGTCGGGGATCCAGTCCTGGCAATCTAAACTAAAAGTTTCTTGAGATCGGGATTCTCCCACAGCGACTGGAAATCCTCGTCCTGGGTCACGTTCTCCTTGTAGTCCTCGTCGTTCTCTATGGCCTTGGCCAGGCTTTGCAACGATCCGCCGACATCGCCCTTGAACAGCTGGACCCGGGCCAGCTCGTACCAGGCGTCCCCGTCGTCGGAATAGATCTCCAGCGACTTGTTCAGGGCGGCTATTGCCTCGTCGTGCTTCTGCATATGGCGCAGGGTGACCCCCTTGCTGTACCAGGCGTCGTTGAACTCGGCGTCCAGCTTGATGGCCTGGTCGAACATTTTGATGGCCTCGTCGTAGCGCTCCAGGTCGCGCAGGGCCAGCCCCTTGTTGTACCAGGCCTCGATCATCTTGGGGTCCAGGCCGATGGCCTTGTCCAGGGCCGCCACCGCCTCCTGGTCGCTGTCCAGCACCCCTAGCACGATGCCCTTGTTGCACCAGGCCTTGGCAAAATCGGGCCTCAGGGCGATGGCCTGGTCGTAGGACTTGATGGCCTCGTCGAAACTCTCCATCCGGCTGAGGATGCGGGCCTTGCTGAACCAGGCGTCGGCATTGCCGGGCTCGGCCTGCAGGGCATTCTCGAAGGCGTTCAGGGCCTGGTCCAGGTGGCCGTGCTTTTCCAGCTTGTTACCAAGATCGATATAATCTTCTGGCATATCCGATTCCGTTTTTCGTTTGCATTATAGACTTTCTTTTCAGCAATCTGAAAATCAGCTTTCTGAAATATTGGATCTCATTCCCATTCGATGGTGGCCGGCGGCTTGGTGGAGATATCGTACACCACCCGGTTGATGCCCTTGACCTCGTTGACGATCCGGCTGGAGACCCGGGCCAGAAGGTCGTCCGGCAGCCGGGTCCACTCGGCGGTCATGAAATCGGTGGTGTTGACCGCCCGCAGGGCCAGTACGTTCTGGTAAGTCCGCTCGTCGCCCATCACCCCCACCGCCCGGACCGGCAGCAGCACCGCCAGGGCCTGGGAGATACGGTCGTACCACCCGGCATTCCGGATCTCCTCGATGAAGATGCGGTCGGCCGCCCGCAAAATGTCGCAGCGCTCCCGGCTCACCGCCCCCAGCACCCGCACCGCCAGCCCCGGACCGGGGAAGGGATGGCGCATCACCATCTCCCGGGGCAGGCCCAGGGACAGCCCCAGCTGCCGGACCTCGTCCTTGAACAGCTCGCGCAGGGGCTCGATCAGCTTAAGGCTGCGCATGTCCTTGGGAAGCCCCCCCACGTTGTGGTGGCTCTTGATGGTGGCCGACGGTCCCTTGAAGGAGACCGATTCTATCACGTCGGGATAGATGGTGCCCTGGGCCAGGAATCCCACCTTGCCGATCCTCTTGGCCGCTCCGGCGAATATCTCTATGAATTCCTTGCCGATGATCTTGCGCTTTTTTTCGGGATCCTGCACCCCCTTCAGCTTGGAGTAGAACCTTTGGGAGGCGTCCACCGTCATCAGCGGGATCCGGAACTGCTTCTTGAAGACCTTCTCCACCTCCTGCCGTTCGTTCATCCTCAGCAAACCGTTATCCACGAAGATGCAGTGCAGCTGCTTTCCCAGGGCCCGGGAGATCAGCACCGCCGCCACCGAGGAGTCCACCCCCCCGGAGAGGCCCAGCACCACTTTCGATTTTCCGGCCCGCTCCTTGATGGTCTTGACCGACTGTTCGATGACGGAGTCCATGGTCCAGTCCCCCCGGCATCCGCAGATCTTGAACAGAAAGCCTGATAGCATCTTGTGTCCGTTCAGGGTGTGGGCCACCTCGGGATGGAACTGAAGCCCGTATATCTTCCGCTTTTTATCGGCCATGGCCGCTATCCGGCAGCTGTCGGTGGAAGCGATGGGCTCGAAGCCCGGCGGGGCCTTGAGCACGCTGTCGCCGTGGCTCATCCATACCTGGGTGGCCTCGGGCAGACCGGAGAACAGGGCTCCGGCCGGATCGCTGCGTTCCAGCTTGAGAACCGCATGGCCGTATTCCTGCTCCCGGCTTCTTTGAACCTTCCCCCCCAGCAGCAGCGCGGTCAGCTGCATGCCGTAGCAGATGCCCAGGATGGGGACCCCGGCGGAGAATATCCCGGCGTCGATGACTGGGGCGTTCTTATCGAACACGCTGGAGGGGCCGCCGGACAGGATCAGCCCGCGGGGATCGCCCTCCAGTATCTTTTCGGTCCCGGCATGGCAGGAAATTATCTGGCAATAGACCTTCTGTTCCCGCACCTTGCGGGCGATCAGCTGGGTATACTGCGATCCGAAATCTATGATGTTAATTCTTTCCAAAAATCCCTCCGGTGTTTCAGGTCTGCGGTTTCATTTTCTTTAACAGGGCAGCCAGGCCGGTTTGGGCGGCCTGGGCCAGTTCCGGGTCCCGGTCCTTGGCCACTTTCATCAGGAAATTGGCCGAGCTCTTCAGTTCTATCTGGCCCAGAGAGGCCAGGATCTGCTTTTTGACCTCCGGCATCTCCCCCCGGCCCAGCATGTCCCGCCTGGCGTAAAGCTCGGTCAGGGCATCCACCGAGGCCTCGTCGCCCACCTTGGCCAGGTGTTCGATGGCCAGCTTTTTGACCTCGGGCTCCTTGTCGGCCAGGGCCCGGATCAGCCAGGGCTCCGAATTCTTTCCGCTGATCTTATAGATGGCCTTAAGCACCTCGGTCCGCACTCGGGCATCCTTGTCGTTCAGGGCCTCGCCCAGATGGGAAATGGAGGCCTCGGTGCCCATCAGGGCCAACAGCACCGACATGTTGCGGCGCACGAACCAGCGGTCGTCTGTCAAGGCCTTGACGGCCATCTCTTCGACACCGGCCCCTATTTTGTTGAGCACGTACATGCACTTGAAACGCATGTTGCTGTCCTCGCTCTCCTTGACCGTATCCAATAGATAGGGCAGGGTCTTCTCCTTGATGCCGGCCAGGGCGCTGGCGGCGTTCTCCAGGATCGGGTCTTTCAAAAGGCCCAGTATCAGGGAACGGATGGCCGCCTCATCGCCGATCAGCGTCAGGATCTTTATCATGTCCTTGGCCACCGGCTTATCGGCCATCAGCAGCATGATGTCGGAGATGTCCTTGCTGATACGGGACACCAGGGCCCGGTGTTGCGTGCTCTTGAGCTGGTCGGCGATCAGCTGTATCACCTCGATGGCCTGCTGGTATATCCGGACCTCGCTCTCCTGGCGCAGCCTTAGGGTTATGCTGTCTATCAACAGCTCGGCCAGGTCGAAGCGTTCGATAGCCAGCAGATCTCCCTCCAGTATCATGATATTTGCCAGGATGCTTTCCCTGACGCCGGGATCGGCGTCGGCCAGCAATTTCAAAAACCCCTCCAGGGCCGGCTTGCAGTTCTCATCGCGCCTTATTATCCAGCGCAGGGTTTTCACCTCGGCCTCCGAGACCATCTCCGCCGGCGGCCGGGAAGCCAGGTCAGCCAGATATTTTTCCAGCACCGGCTGGGTGGATGATATCTGTCCGAAAACAAAGGCGCAATCCTCGGCGCTGAGTCCGTAATATTGCAGTTTGGGCTGGACCAGCGGATACAAGGTCTGCTTGCGGGAATTGTCGGCCGGGATGGAAGCCACCATCCCCCGCAGTTTTTCGGCCAGCACCACCGGATCGTTCTTGGTCTCCAGGGCCAGAACCTCGGCCTTATCGACGATCAGCTTGGCCAGGTCCTGGTCGGAATACCTGGTCAAAAGTTCCCGCACCACATCGGACCATTCCGGGTTGTCCAGTTTTACCTGGGCCACCATCTGGCTGCTGCGCTGATCCAGGCCGCCTATGACATTGGCCATCATCGAGGCATATTCCCCGCCGCCCTGGGTCTTGGCCATCAGGGCCAGCCGGTCCAGGTCGCTCACCAGTTTCTCCTGGCCCTCCGGGGTGTCGGCCATGGCCAGGGCGCCCTTCAAGAGCATCTCGGTCACCATGGAGGGATCGCTTTTAAGCATGGCTATCACCTGTTCCGGCAGCATGCTTTCCAGGGCGGCCCCGCCTCCCGGGCTGCCGCCGGTCCCCGAACTGCCCCCGTAGGAGATCCCGGAAGCGACTATGTTGGAGATGCCCCGCAGGGCCAGGGCCGCCGCCAGCCCGCCCTTGGCCTTTAGCTGCTCAGCATCCATGGTCATAGTTTCAAAGAATCCCTGCAGCTGGTCGCGGTCCAGGCCCTGTTTAAAGGTCAGCTGGCCCACGCTGCGCTTTCCCAGCTCGGAAATGAAATTGGCGAACACCTCTTTTCGGGAGTCGGGTACCGGCTTGTCGTTCATTAACAGGATATTGCCGGCCAGGCTAAAGCTCAAATGGCTTTCATCTCCCATCGCTTCCTTGATAAGCAGGAGGCTGGCTTCAAAAAGCTTTTGGGAGGTGGGATGGCTGGCCGGGTACATCTTCAGATTGCGCAGAGATCCCGTCAGCTGGCCCACCAGCCGGGTCATCAGCATGGGAGAGATGTTGGCCATTATCTTTCTCCGAAAATGATTTGATCAGTGCCTGAAATGCCGGTGGCCGGTGAGCAGCATGGTCAGGTCCAGTTCCTTGGCCTTCTGGATGACCTCGGCGTCCTTGACCGAACCGCCCGGCTGGATTATGGCTGAGATCCCTCCGGCCGCCGCCTCCTCGATGTTGTCGTGGAATGGAAAGAAGCCGTCGGAGGCCAGCACCGCCCCTATGGCCCGGTCCCCGGCCTGCCTCAGGGCCAGCCGGACCGAGGCCAGCCGGTTCATCTGCCCGGCCCCGGCCCCTATCAGCTGCTGGTCTTTGGCTATGGCAATGGCATTGGATTTAAGATGCTTGACCACCCGGTAGGCGAACATCAGGTCCGACATCAGATCTTCGGCGGGGGCCGGGCCGGAGACATGCTGCAGTATCTTCTCGTCCAGCACCATCTCGTCGGGCCGCTGGACAAGAAAGCCGCCGGCCGCCGACCGCAGCATCCATTCCGGCTGGACCGCATCCTTGTCGACCTTTACCAAACGAACGTTCTGCCCCCATCCCTTGCGTCCGGCGAAGATATCCTTGACCCCGGGATCGAAGTCCGGGGCGGCAATCACCTCGTAAAAACTGCCCGGGGCCACTATCTGCAGGGCGGTCTCCTGGTCCAGCGGCCGGTTAAAGCTGATGATCCCGCCGAACCGCGAGATGGGCTCGGGCGGCAGCTCGCCCTGGCTGGCCAGCACATAGGCCTTGACCAGTGTCCCGGCGGTGGCGCAACCGCAGGGGTTGGTGTGCTTGATGATGGCGCAGGACGGTTTTTTGAATTCCTGGATCAGCGCCCAGGCCGCCGACAGGTCCAGGATATTGTTGTAGGAGATCTCTTTGCCGTGTATCTGTTCGAAAGGAATTTTAGCTCCGGAGGGAATATAGAACCCGGCGTTCTGGTGGGGGTTCTCGCCATAGCGCAGATCGATGGATTTATCCAGCGAAAGGGTGATGCTGCTGGGCACGGTCTTTTTATCCGCTTGAATCCCGGAGAAATAATTGTTTATGGCCACGTCGTACCGGCCGGTCAGTCCGAAGGCCGAAACGGCCAGCCGCTTCTTGGTCTCCAGCGAAACTTCTTTGTATTGCCGGATCTCGTCCAGCACCGGCTGGTACTGCTCCGGCGAGGTCAGCACCGCCACCGCCTGGTAGTTCTTGGCCGCCGCCCGGATCAGCGAGGGCCCGCCGATGTCGATGTTCTCGATGGCCTGCTCCTCGGTGGCGTCGGGCCTGGCCACCGTCTGTTCGAAGGGATAGAGGTTGACCGCCACCAGGTCGATGGGCGCGATGTCGTTCTGCTTCAGCTTCTCCATGTGGGCCGGAATATGGCGGCAGGCCAGGATGCCGGCATGAATGCGGGGGTGCAGAGTCTTGACCCGGCCGTCCAGCATCTCCGGGAATCCGGTGACGTCCGAGACGTCTATCACATTGATGCCCTTCTCCCGGAGATGCCCGGCGGTCCCGCCGCTGGAGACTATCTCGTAGCCTAACGCGGCCAGCTCCCGGGCGAATTTTTCCAACCCGGTCTTGTCGTAGACGCTGATTAAGGCACGTTTGATTAATTTCATCTAATTACCTCTCGATCCACTCGAAAACCTTTTTCACCCCGGCCTCCGGCATCTCATGCCCGCCGTCGAAGTCAAAAAATGTCACATCCATGCCCCCGGCACGCAAGCGGTCCCGCGATTTTTCCGCCCAGGAGAAAGGAACCGATTTGTCATTGCGGCCATGCACGATCAGCACTTTCAGCTTTTTCGCATTTTTTATCTGCTTGGCGTCGATCCGAATTGTATCCACCCATCCGCCGAAAGCGATCAGGCCGTCGAACAATTTCGGGTAACGAAGCCCTGTGTTATATGCCATCCACCCGCCCTGGGAATGGCCCATCAGATATATTTTTGAAGGGTTATATTTGGCCTTGAGCGTCTGGATCACATTGGCCACGTACTCCTCCGACATTTTGCTCGATTGTTCCATCTGCTCCGGTCCGTGCTCCGGGATCCTCCAGCGGAACGATTCGGGGGCATTGCGGATCGTGTGCGGAGCCTGCAATGAAGCAACGATAAAATCCGGTTCAGGCATCTTCTTGATGACCCCGGCAAAATGGCGGTCAAGATTGCCGGAATATCCATGGAGGGTCACCAACAGCGGATACCGTTTCTTGCCGTTGTACCCCTTCGGCAATCTCACCCGGTAATAGCTGATCGCCGGCGCCTGGATATAGACCCGCGCGCCCTCCAGGGAATCCAATGCGGATAACGACTTCCCCAGGCTATCAAGGGTATTCTTGAAAACCGGGCATTGCCGCACTTTATCGAAATCATGGTCGTTATCTATCAAGGAGACGGAATTGTAGCCAAGGTCCCAGGCCCTGGTCATAAAGAGCGCGGATAAGCTGTCTTTGCCGATCAATCCATAACAAGAAGCAATGGCAATGGCTGCGTTAAAATCCTTCCCATCACGGCGAAGAACCTCCAACCAACATACGATCGCTTCTTCATACTTGCCGGCATGATAGTCATCATCGGCTTTTTCCCAGAATGATTCAACCGTTTTGGCATTATCTTCCATGAACCAGCCCGGGTCCATGGGTTTTGGGGTTGCATCCTGACCAATTGCGATCGTTGAAAATACCGATAAAAATATTAGGGTCCCTAATAGTAGAAACGTGCTTTTAAAATTCATATTTTCAATCTTTCTTAAATAGTTGCAGACCATTTGTCGTTTATCAAAAGATTATTTACATCCCCTTCCGGATCACCTTGCCCTCGGCCATCACGCAGTTGGGATAGGCCGCCATCTGCAGGGGATTCCTGTTCCACACCGTCAGGCTGGCCAGCTTGCCCGGCTCCACGCTGCCCAGGACATCGTCTATCCCCAGGATCCCGGCATTTTTGTAGGTGATCAGCGATATGGCCTCCTCCTCCTTCATCCCATAGATAAGGAAGAACTTCAGGCTGTCCCGCAGGGCCGGGGCCATGATCACCGGATGGTCGGTCATCAGTCCGTAATGGACTTTGGACTTCATCAGCAGTTCGGTGTTCTTGTAGCTCTCGTTCTTCAGCTCCACCTTGTAGGGCAGGGACCCCAGCGGCCCGTAGACCACCGGTATGTCGTTATTGGCCAGCTGGTCGAAGATCTCCTTGTGATGGACGTCGCCCAGATGGTCGGCGGTGACCCTGATCTTGTATTTTTTCACCAGCTCGATCAGGTACAGCACGTCGTCCTCCTTGTGGACGTGGACCTTGGCGGTCTTCCGGCCCTCCAGCAGTTCCAGCAGGGCTTTCTCCTCGCAATCGAAGTCCAGCAGGTATTCCTTTTCGATGGTCCGCTTCTCGAACTCCACATCCTCCCGGTTCATCTTCTTCTCGCCGCTCCGCAGTTTGATATCCAGCTCTTTCAGCTTCTTCTCCCGGGCCAGCTCGGTCTTCTGCTTCTTCAGCAGCACCGTATCGAACTTCTTCTCCAGCATCCCGTAGATGCCCATCCGGGTGTTGGGCCGGGATCCCTTCCAATCGTGAGTGGAGCGGGGATTGTAGCCCAAAGCCATCTTGTAGCCGTAGTCCTTAAGCAGTGCCTCCTGGCGGTGTCGGGCATAATTCTTGATGATCATGGCCCGGCCCCCCAGCAGGTTGCCGCTGCCGGGAACGATGCAGCTGTACAGCACCCCGAAGTCCACCGCCTCCCTAAAGGCCAGGTCGTCGAAATAGACGCTGTTCAGGGGGTCGTTGATGGGCAAAAATTGGTCGGTGATATCGTTGGCCTCGTCCTCGGCCCCCGGCTCGCCGAAGCGGGCCATCCCGATGTGGGAGTGGGCGTCGATGAAGGCCGGGGTGACCACCCCGGTGAAATCGGCCTTCTGTTTCTTCTTGCCGATCTCCACTATTTTATCGTTCTCAATGACTACTGAGACGTTGTTCAGTTTTTTCTTCCCGTCGAACAGGGTCTCGGCGTTGATGATGATGTTCTTGGCCATGATCAGGTTCCTTTATATTTATTTTCGCTTGATTTATCTTATCCGGTAGCCCACGGTGAAAGACAGCACTCGGTTGCGGTGATCCACATACCGGTTGATATCGGCGATGTCCGATCTTAAGATCTTGGGAAATCCCAGGCTGTAGCTGCCGCCCAGCTCGATCCGGCCCATGGGGATGTTTCCGCCCAGCATCAGTCCGTAATCATCCTTCCTGAAGGCAGATTCCGGGGTCACGTAAACGCTGTCCATCCGGATGATCCCGGCTGAAGCGCTGTTGATAGTGACCTGCCGGCCGGAGGTAAGCATGGCTCCGTAAAACCCGAAATATAAATTAAGCAAGGGATGGTAAGACCTCGGCAGGCTGAAGCACATCGCAATCGGGACTTCGGCATAGTTCAGTCTGGTGTCCGAGGTGTTGTAATGATCGTAGGTGATGCCGGTGGCCGGATCGGTCTGCCGGAGGATCTGCACCACCTCGGCCCCCTTCTGGTTGAGCAGAATCCCGGACCGGAAGGAGACCAGCCGGTTGATCCGGTAATTTATATATCCGCCGCCTCCCAGCCCGACCTTTTCATTGATCGAGGCGTTGGTGTTCTCGTTCCATACGAACTTGGCCCCGTTCAGATTGCCCCACAGGCCGAAGGACAAAGTTTGGGCCGATCCGGAATAGGGCGTAAATGCCAGCGTTATGGTTATGATGACCAAAACTATCAGGGTCGTTTTTTGAATCATTGCTTTGATATTCTATGCCCCGAATTTGCCCAGCTTCAGGGCGTTGGCCAGCATCAGGGGCATGGCCTCCACCGCCGGGAAGCAGCCCAGGCTGCCGTAGGCGCAGTTCCGCTCGTTGAAGCTGTCCAGGCCGTCCGGCCGGACATACAGCGAATACAGCATGAAGGGGTTGGGATGCCAGCTGTGGCCCTTAAGCTTGGCCGGGGTGGAATGATCTCCGGTTATCACCAGCACATCGGGATTCAGCTTGCTGACCATCGGCATGGCGTCGTCCAGTTCGGTGATCACCTGGACCTTGGCGTTGAAATTGCCGTCCTCGCCGTAGGAATCGGTCTTCTTGACGTGAATGTAAAAGAAATCGAAATCGTTGTAATAGAGCCTTAAGGTCTCGAACTCGTCCTCGATGGTCTGGCCGGTGTCCAGCTCGGTCATCCCCACCAGCTTGGCCAGCCCCTTGTACATGGGATAGGCGGCGATGGCTGCCGCCTTCAGGCCGAACCTCTTGCTCATGGGGGGAATGTCGGGATGCTTGGCAAAGCCGCGCATCAAAATACTGTTGGCCGGGTGCTGGTTCTTCAGCACCTGGTTGGCCTGGGCGATGAACTTTTTTGTCACCTCGGCCAATTTGATATCCTCCTCAAAGAAGGCCTTGGGCTCTATGGCCGCCAGACCTTCCCGTTGGGGATCGGTGTCATGCAGGTTGCCGGAGAGCCCGTCTCCCCGGAACAGCACCACAAAGCGGTGTTCCTTGCCGTGCCGGATCATCACCTCCACCCCGTCGATGGCCGGGATGGCCGACTGCAGCTTGGCGCACAGCTCCATGTTCTTCTCGGTGGGGATCCGTCCGGCCCGCCGGTCGGTAATCAGCCCGGTCTGGTCCATGGTGGCAAAGTTGGCCCGGGCCGCCACGTCCCGGGGGGTCATTTCCAGGCCGATGCCCAGGGCCTCCAGCACCCCCCGGCCTATCTGGTATTTTATGGGGTCGTATCCGAACAGCGCCAGATGGGCCGGCCCGCTGCCCGGAGTGATGCCGTAAGATATCGGGGTCGTCAGCCCGCAGACCGATTTTATGGTCAAGGCATCTATGTGTGGTTTGGCGGCCGCCTCCAGTTCGGTCTGCCCGTCCCTCTCCCGGGGGAGACCGCCCAAGCCGTCGGCCACGATCAGAACGATCTTTCGGTCGTTGCTGACCAGCAGTTCCTGCAATAATGAGTCGTCCAGCATATATCGTTTCCTCGGCTAAACTTGCCTGGCTTTTTTGTTCGCCAGATATTGCTTCATTTCTTCCACCACGCTATATGGCACCTTGACCGAGCCTCCGCCGTTGTTCATCAGGTTGTCGCTGTGGCAGTCGGAACCGCCGCACACCAGAAGGTTCTTCTGCCGGGCCATCTCCAGGTAGTTCTTGACCTGGCTGTTGGAGTGCTTGGAGTGCCAGACCTCCAGCCCGTCCAGGCCCTGGGAGGCGAACTGGTCAATCATCTCGTCCCGGTTCTCGATCCCGGGGTGGGCAAAGAAGGCCAGCCCGCCCACCGAATGGACCAGGTCGAAGGACTCCCGGGGGGTCAGAAAATTCTTGGGGACGTAGGCCGGACAGCCGTTGCCCAAATATCTGGTGAAGGCCTCGTCGGTGCCGCCCACGTAACCCTCCTCGGCCAGGGCCCGGGCCACATGGGGACGACCCACCGAGCCCGAACCGGCTATCCCCAAAACGCGGGTGATCTCTATCCGCACCCCCAGCTCGGCCAGTTTCTCCACCATCCGGTGGGCCCGTTCGATCCGGGCATTCTTGAAATGCAGCACTCTTTCCTGAAATTGGCTCTGGGTGTAATCGATGAAATATCCCAGTATGTGGATCTCGGCCCCCTCGATGGTGGTGGACAACTCTATCCCGGGGATGACCTCGATACCCACTTTAAAGGCCAGATTGGAGATCGGTTCGATGGCGTCCCAGGCATCGTGGTCGGTGATGGCGATGGCCTTGAGGCCTTTCAAGGACGCCTGTTTTACCAGCTCCTCAGGGGTGAATATCCCGTCCGAGGCGGCGGTGTGAATATGCAGGTCTACAAAATATTGATTGCTGGTCATGGATCAAAACACCGGCTGCTTGTTCTTGCCGCCCGATTCATCGGCCTCGCTCTTCAGCCCCAGGTCGCTCACCACCGTCTCGATCAGAGATTCGTCTATCTGCTGAATGCCGCTCATGGAGCCTTCCAGCAGGGCGTTGTCGCAGATGGTGTTTATCAGGCGGGGCTTCCCGTCGGAATAGAAATGGATGAACTCATAAGCCGAATCGGTGAACAGCTCACGCTGGCAGCCCACCACCGCCAGGCGGTATTGGATGTAGCCCCGGGTGGACTCCGAGGTCAGCGGCTCCAGCTTGTGCTTGACCGCTATCCGCTCCCTCAAGGGCGGGTCCATGGCCAGGCACTGCTCCAGGTCCGGCAGTCCGAACAGCAGGAAGGTTATCAGCATGCTGCCGGAGATCTCCATGTTCAGCAGCCCCCGCATCTCCTCCATGATCTCCTTGCTCTTGAGCATGTTGGCCTCGTCGATGATGATCACCGCTCTGCGGCCCTCGTTGTAGATCTTCATCAACTGCTCGTACAACTGGCCCACCATTCCGGCCTTGGTATCGGCCGGTTTCTCCACGCCCATCTGCAGGGCGATCTTGGAGATCAGCCAGCCCGGGGTCACCTCGGAATGAACGATCACCAGCAGACCGGTCTCAAACTGGTCGTCCGGCAGGATCTCCAGCATCCGCCGGGAGATGGTGGTCTTTCCGGTGCCGATATCTCCCAAAACCACCGCCAGGCCCTTCATCATCTCGGCAGCATGCGACAGCTTGAGGATGGCCTTGGAATGCTGGGGGCTGTCGTAGTAGAATCGGTTGTCCGGCGCGTTGGAGAACGGCTGATCGGTCAGGCCGTAGAACTTCAGATAGTCCATTATATTAACTCCTTGAAAAATAATCCAATTAGACTATAATATTAACTGAAATAACAGATATTTGCAAGCTTAAAATTAAGCATTTTTAAAGAAAAAAGGGCGGTTAAACACCGCCCTTGTAATTGTGATATTTGACTGAAATAAGTCTATTTTGCCAGTATCATTTTGTTAACGATTTTGACATTGCCCGATTCCAGTTTACAGAAATAGACCCCTTGGGCTGCCTTTCGATTGTTATTATCTTGGCCATTCCAGACCGTATGGTATTTTCCGGTCATCTTTTCCTCATTTACCAGGGTTCTTACCAATTGCCCGGCAATGTTGTATATTATTAAAGAGGTTTTACCTTTACATGGCAAGGAATATGAAATAACTGTTTTATTAATAAATGGATTGGGAAAGTTTGAAACACTAAAATTGCTTGGTTCGGTTATAACCGGGTTATTTATTGAAACGCCTACGGATTCAGAATAATAATATATTTTCCCGTTATCAACATGGCTGCCCGGCCAGTTCCCGGCAACCGCCCAAGCTTTATCTAATGCAAGAGCTGCTATAGAATTAATATCTGCATTTGTTCCGGCACTTTGCGGTAGCCAATTGTTCCCCCCATCGGAAGTGTAGAATATTTTACCGCTATCACCGACAATCCAACCGTTTAAGGAATCAACAAATTTAACGTCATTAAGCCAAGCACCAGTGCCGCTTGGATATTGTATCCAGGTTTTGCCAGAATCCACTGAGCTTATAATCGTTCCGTTATAACCTACGGCATAATATTTCCCGGGACCAACCACTGCAACCTTGTATAAACCTTGAGTAGTTCCACCATTGCCGTCCTTCCAACTGCTCCCCCCGTCCGTAGTTACAATTACATTGCCGTAATCTCCCACCGCCACTCCGTTGTTTGAATCCATAAAAGCTATGCTATTTAATGGGGACATGTTCGGATTGTTTGAAGAATTAAAAAGAACTGTTGTCCAATTAATACCATCAACGGTTTTCATAATTTGTCGTGTCATAAAGCTGGTATCGCCAGGGTAAATAGGTATTGTGTATATATGTGTCCCCCCCACGGCCCAGCCTTTTTGATGGTTGATAAAAAAGACCTTTCTTAAAGCAGAATACTTGTAACCGGTGTCTTGTATGCTCCAATTCAAACCACTGTTTATAGTGTAGTAGATTTTATTATTTTTTATCATGTATCCGGTATCGGTGCCAGTGAACCAAATATCCATAGAGTGCGGTATATCCGATGAAAATACGGTTGGGGAGGCCGTCCAATTTTGTCCGCCATTTGTAGTCCTTAGCAACGTATCCATCGACAAGGCCCAACCGTGCTGTTCATCATGGAAAAAGATCGAAAACAGCGATCTTTTGGTTGTGCTGTCCTGCGCCGTCCAGCTGCCAACAGCAAAAGCCCTGCCACAGAAAAGCAATGACAATGACAATGTAATTAAAATTATTCTTATTTTCATTTTACCACCTCTATTTTATCAGCACTATTTTTTGTATTAACTGGCCATTACCTGATTCCAATTTACAGAAATAGACCCCTTGGGCTGCCTTTCGATTGTTATTATCTTGGCCATTCCATGTCGCCTGGTATTTTCCGGTAGTCTTTTCCTCATTTGCCAGGGTTCTTACTAATTGCCCGGCTATGTTGTATACGGATAGATTGACATGCCCCGATACCGGCAACTGATAACTGATGCTCGTAAACTGATTGAACGGATTAGGGAAATTCGGGAATAGACTCAAGGTTGTTTTGGAACTGCTGTTCTCCGGCCTTCCCGTAACGCCCGTCACACGGCTGGAGACATAGATATAATTAGCCGGCTCGGTATTGAATGGGGCATAGGTCAGGTAGATTCTCTGCCCATCCCAACTTATGCATGGATCCCCGTACCAGTATGAATCAAAATAAGGGTACGGTCCGGAATGGCCACAAAACAGACATATTGCACTATCAATTGCCCCAAGCTTTATGAACCATATGTTCATTGTATCTTCAATGGCACCTGAATTGCGATAAAATACAAAATCCGAATCATTTCCGGATATGCTGGGGGAGTTCTCATTAAACGAAGTATTCACGCCAGGTCCAAGATTTTCCGGTTCTTCCCAAACGCCGACATTATTGAAAGAACACCAAATATCTAGACCGCCATATCCGCCGGGTCGGTCGGAAGAAAAATATAATTTCTTGCCATCTTTGGAAATTGCCGGCCCCCCTGCGCCATATTTATTTATTGCACTATCCAAAGGGACAGGTATCTGCCATATACCGGCTGTAAAATATGAAATATAGATGGTGTCATGATAATCCCGCGTAAAATATAAAGTTGTATCATCATAGCCTATGCAGGGTGAAAAGGTATATCTTTCCGGCGTATTTATATTATCGCTCAACCATATCTTATTTGACCACATAGTGTCGAGCCATTCAACATAATATAATTGCTTAGGCCCATCTGCTATTCCATCGCTATCCGATGCAAAATAAAGGCGATTGCCGTTCCCCGAGATGGATGGCATAGACCACTCCCAGTTATGATCATCCAGTGTCGGCAATTCCCCCGGCGTTGTCCAGCTATCGGCAAAAACAGCATTTGCGGTCACTACGACTAAAACCGACAATAAAACAATTCTCATACCGCCTCCTAAAATAAAAAGCCCGGCGCCCGCAATTTATTTACGGTTGGGCTTGGCTTTTTACTTTTTCCGTCACTCCATAAATGACATCCATAATAACTGCCATTTGAAATGACCCCTTGTTCTATTTACTTGGTTAGTATAGCACGGAATTAACACTTGTCAAGGATTATTTTCACATCGCGGCAAGATCAATATACCCTCTCTATCTCCACCCCTTTGTAATAATGTTTTAAAATTCTTTTATAGCTTTTGCCGGCCCGGGCCATTCCGATGGCCCCCCACTGGCACAGCCCCACTCCATGGCCGAAACCCCGGCCGGTCAAGATGATCTTTTCGATATACCCCTGGGCATTCCTCCGGTTCTCCATCTCGAACCAGGCGCTGAGCAGGGGCTTGTCCCTCAGCCCGTTGCGCACCGCTGATTTGGTCAGCACGGTATCCCCGGCGCCGGTGGAGACCATCAAAGAGACCACCCTGCCTGGCAGTCCTGCCTTTAGACCCTTTCCAACCTTTAGAACCTTTACTTCTTTTACAACCTCCCGCCTCCCTGGAAATAACTTGGCTGCCAGCTCCTCTGCCATGATGGTATCGCTCCAGGAATATTTCGGTGAGTTGCTGCACCATTTATCCTCCACCGATTCCAGATAGGGAAAATCCTCGTCTCTGGCGTTCCAGACCTCGGAAGGCCGGACGGTCCTTCCCCCGCAGGTGGAGTGAAAGTTGGGTGATATAACTTTGCCTTGAAAGGCCAGTACCTTTCCTTTGGTGTCCATTACCGCCCGTTTGATGGTGGGCGAAGCCATATTGTCCAGATCAAAACATTGGTGCGCGGTCCCGGCTTCTATATCGTAATAACTTTGCGGGCTGGAGCCGATCCTGGCGAAGGCATAACTGCGGGATATTATGGCCTGGGCCATGGCCGCCTCCGGCGTTTTGTCGGCCAAACCGCCGATCTCACCGGCTAATACCCCCGGCAGATATTCCTCCAGCGGCATCTCGGCAATGATCAGCAACCCTTGGTCAATTTCCCGGCGGATCTCAATCGCGCCCTTCACCCGTTTTTGGTTGATAAAATATTCATCGGCCGACCACAGCCGGATCCGCCCTTCAATGTTTTCTATGACAGTGCCCCTGTTTGTTTCGGCCGTCAATCCGGAGCCCGCCGGCAGGATGTTCCAGCTTTCACCCGGAGGAATATTGCCGTTATGACCCCTGTCCGAAATCGAAATATTATATGACCCATAGACCACCACTTTCGGCTGGCGTCTCTGCAGGGCGATCCTTATCAGCACCTCGCCCGGCGGCGGCTTGTGGCTGAAATAGACCGGAGCGCAGCTCAAAAAAGCAATACTGCACAAATATATCAGGAGATATGTTAAAGCGCGCTCCTGCAACTCACTGATTATCATTAATTTTCTTTTCGGCCTGGTTCATCACCTCCTGGGCCCGGCGTCGCTCGTTCACCAGGCGGACGGCAGTCTCCTTGTCCAGCGGATAGTTGATGGCCTGCTGGGCGGTGCGAAAAGCGTCCTGGTATTTCTGGTTCTCCAAAAAACATTTGGCCAGTTTATAAGAGACCACCACCTTGTTGTAATTGTTCAGCGGATTCTGCTGTTCCAGCAGACCCAACAGTTTGCTATATGCCTTCTCGGCTTCCTTCCATCGTTTCTGTCTCCACAATACTTCCGGCA
This sequence comes from uncultured bacterium, assembly GCA_937863685.1. Classification (GTDB taxonomy): domain Bacteria; phylum Edwardsbacteria; class AC1; order AC1; family EtOH8; genus UBA2226. Next base: position 55,760 of record CALMGM010000010.1, on the reverse strand, counting down.
CCGCCCAGTGGAAAAAGGGGTTGTTGGGATACTGCTTCTCCAGCAGTCCGCCCAGCTCCAGGGCTTTTTTATCCCGGCCGTAATCGGTGTAGATCCACAGCAGGGCGTTCTGCCCCATCACCCGGGAATAGCGGCCCTTCTCAATGGCGGTTATTATCTCGGAGATCCCCTGATCCCGGCCATCTCCGATAAAAGGCAGCCATTTCAAAAAGCTGGTGGCTTTGGTCCGGAAATAATGATATGATCCTATCCCGATGTAGGCATCATACAGGGAGGGATCAATCTCCTTGGCTTTTTTGAAATCGGAAACCGCCTTCAGTCCGTTTCTGAAGGCCGCCAGGTATTTTCCCTGCCTGGCATCCCAGGCCGCAATATAGGAAAAGCTTCCACCCTTTATGAAATATGCCCACGCGTCCCCGGGATCACCGGTCAGGGCCAGGTCGCAGAGCATTATGGCGCTGTCCACGGAATTTTTGTAATACTTGTGCCAGAAATCGCTCTCATAGGCCGACATCCTGGTCTGGTAAAGCCCGGCCTTGAAGAAATATCCGGCCGGGTTCTTGGGGTTGTCCCGGATGAAGGAATCGAATATCACCAAAGCGCTGTCGTAATCGCCCTGATAGAGGACCTCCAGGCCCTGGTCTATCCGTCCGTCGAAATTCTGGGAGATGCCGGCCCTCAGGTCAGCCGCCATCAACAACAGATATGTCAGAAATGCAATGAAAATGATTTTTATTTTGCTCACAACAGGTGCCTTCCCAATAATAAAATTCCCGGATCGGATTTGATGACCGTCTTGGCCACGTCGATGGGATTTATCTGGGCCGGGTCCTTTCCCACCAGGATATTGACCAGCAGTCTGGCGATCCGGTCCATCTCCTGGTCGGACAGTTTTAAAAACACCTCCCGCACCAGGTGGTGAAATTTAAGGTCCTTCCAGGGGCCGGACCACCATTCCTTGGGGTATCTCTTAAGTTGTGAAATGTCGTTGGTCTCAAGATATTCGACGGTCAGCCTTCCGGCCAGAGTCCCCGAAGCCATGGCGATGGCGATGCCGGCGCCAGAAAGAGGATCTGTCAGCCGGGCGGCATCACCGGCCAGCAGGACATTGCCCCTGACCATCGGGTGATCGGATCCCAGGGCCGGCGTGCCTCCCACCATGGTTTCGATCACTTTGGCCCCGGGCAGATTTTTGGCGATGAATTCATCAAGATACTGAACAGGCTTTTTCTGTCCGGCCAGCGATGCTACGATACCCAGCCCCACGTTGGCCAGTCCGCCACCCTTGGGAAATATCCACAGATAGCCTCCCGGCGCAATATCCCGGCCCACCCAGAAGCGGACCATGTCCTGGGAACCGCCCACATTGGACATCAGGTATTGGGCGCAGCTGTGAAATTGCCCAGGCTCCAGCCGGGTATCCATCCCGGCCCAGGCCCCGATCAGGGATTCCACCCCGTCGGCGCCTATAACCACCCGGCATTTTATCTGTTTGGTTTCATTGCCGGATATTAATGTTACCGATTCTGCAGATTCGCCGTTCATTTTGACCGATGCCGCCTCGGTGTTGACCATCACCTCTGCCCCGGCGGCTCCGGCCAGCCCGGCCAGGTGGCGGTCGAAGATCTTGCGCTCCAGCACCACCCCCACCCCGGCCCAGGGAACCGCCACCTCGGTCCCGTCCGGGGAATAGAGGACGGCCCCGTTGATGGGTGCCGCCACCCATTTGGGATCGGGCTTCATGAACAGCCCCAGGCTCCGCAGGCTGGTGGCCTCGGCGCAGCACAGGGGGATGCCGATCTCCCGGTGCTTTTCCACCATCAGGACGGAATGCCCGGCTTGGGCTATCTCTTTGGCGGCCATGGACCCGGCCGGCCCGCCCCCCACCACTATAACGTCGTAAGAATCTGATTTGAACATAGTATTGCTATGTTATCACAGGTGGCTTTAGTATTTCAATAGAGAATATAAAGTCGCATTGATAAAAATGGTTGCTTCAGTTAAACTGCTCCAAAACCATTGACTTTAAAGGCCCACTTAAGGTAATATTCAGTCATGAAAAAGATTTTCCTTTCAATATCATACCTGCTTATCATCTGCCTGGCATCCCAGGCCCAGCAGTGGATAAGTTATACCAATTTCAATAATGTTTCCCAGATGGCTTTCCAGCCGGGAGGCAATATCATCTGGGGAGCCACGCCCGGCGGGATATTCTCCTTTTCATCAACTGATACTGTTTTGATCAAGCACTATACCAATGTGGACGGCCTGCCGTATATTGAGGCCTCCTCGGTGATATTGGATTCCCGTCACAATAAGTGGATCGGCACCCTGGGCGGAGGGCTGGCCAGACTGGATTCGGCCGGCACGAATTTTTCTGTTTTCACATCAAATGACGGCCTGGCCTCGGATACCGCCTTGTGCGTGGCCGCCAACGGGCAGAACATTTACGCCGGGGGAAACGGTTCTATTTCCTACGGCAATCAATCCTCTTGGTTTTCCTTGATGACCCAGCAGGGTTGGCCGTTGGGCAACAGCACTCAGGCGCTGGGAACAAGAAACGATTCGCTTTGGATCGCGACCGACCAGGGTTTAAGCATTGTAAAAATACCTTCTTTGAGCTCGATCGGCAATATCAGTAACTGGTTCACTTTCAGTTACTATGATGGCTTGTCATCGGATATCAGATGCATCCTGCTGACAGATACATTGTCAATTATAGGCACCGCCAACGGTGCGGCCAGACTGGTGGGCGGGGCTTGGCAGAGGATCCCGGGATTAAGCAATCAGGTAAGAGCTATTGCCCAGGTCGGAGACTCGCTGTTCTTTGCCACCAATAACGGAGTAAAACTCTGGCATCAGAATGTCCTGAGCGACATCAGCCCCGGGCTGTTGAACTACAATGTATTTTCATTGATGATTGATGGAGATCGAAGGTTATGGGCCGGCAGTGCCGGCGGTCTCTGCCGTTATGCCGGCGGAAGCTGGAATAATTACACCTTTCCCGGCATTGCCAGCAATTATGTGAAACAGATATCAGTTTCAAAAACCGGCGCCTTTTGGGCCATCGACGGCAATCGGCTGGCCTGCAATTATAAAAACAATACCTGGCGTACTTTTACAAACCCCATATCGGGGATCCCGTTGACCTCCATAACGGTGGATCAGAATAATAATGCCTGGATCGGCCTGGGCTGGTGGGACGGATTTAATAATTCTTACGTCCTGAAATACAGCGAGGACAGCCTTACCAATATTTTCTCCACGCCTCAGGTGCCTTACGGCTGCGGCGTCTGGACCGGCATGGTTGACAAGGACAACACCAAATATTTCACGGCCTATAATTTTGCCATATTTTCCGTCTCCCCGAACGATTCCGTATGGACCACCTACGTCGACCCCTCGCCCCGCGGGGCCTATATTAATGCCATGTGGATCATCTCCATCGCCAAGGAGCTGTCCGGCGGGCTGTGGCTGGGGTCGTATTACAACGACCTCACATACTTTAGGCCACAAAGCAATACCTGGGAGCATTTTGGTGTCGAGTCCGGCATCCCGGACATCAATATCCGCCAGATCGCGGTTGACAACAGCAATATTGTCTGGCTGGCAACTGGGAACGGCCTTTGCCGATCCGAGTATGACCCGGTTGCCGGCATTCTCAGGTCAGATGTGTTCCAAACAAATAATTCCCCGATACTGGGAAATGATATTCGATCGATAGTCATAGACCGCTCTGACAATAAATGGATCGGGACCGAGAACGGACTGTCCTTGCTGACCTGGGATGGGAAGTGGTCGAATTACGACCAACATTACAGTTTTTTGATCAGCAATGATATCCAGCAAATTGTCGCCTGTCCTCACGATCGATCCGGCGATGATATTTACATTGCCACGGCCAAAGGCTTAAGCCTCTTCTGCCATATGGATGTTACCCAAGTAAATCCTGAGCAATCTTATATCGCCCCCAATCCGTTCAATTTGGCAAAAGACAGTTATATATATTTCAGCAACCTGCCGACCGAGGCCCGGATTGACATCTATACCCTGGACGGACGGTCCTGCGGCACTTTTTACGGACCGCCAGCCCCGGCCCACACCCTAAGCATCCGTCCGGATAGTGAATTTTCCCGGCGGCCGGTCTCCGGTATCTACCTCTGCCGCATCCAGTCGTCCGGACAAAAATCTTATATCTGCAAATTGGTGATAGTAAGATGAAATTTCTGACCGTCATCGGCGCCCGCCCTCAATTCATCAAGGCCGCCCCGCTTTCCAAAGAGATCCGGAAGAGGCATAGGGAGATATTGGTCCATACCGGTCAGCATTATGATTATGGCATGTCCCGGCAGTTTTTTAATGAACTGCACATTCCCCGGCCCGATTTTAACCTGGAGGTCGGCTCAGGCCTGCACGGGGCCCAGACCGCTGCCATGCTGGCCAAACTGGAGCCGGTGGTCCTCAAGCAAAAGCCCGATGCCGTCATAATCTTTGGTGACACCAACTCCACCCTGGCCGGGGCGCTGATAGCCGCCAAGCTGCACATCCCGCTGGCCCATATCGAGGCCGGCATGCGCAGCTTCAACAGGATGATGCCGGAGGAGGTCAACCGGGTGGTGGCCGACCACCTGTCGAATATACATTTCTGCCCAACTGACACTGCGGTGAAGAATCTGAAGAAAGAGGGGATAACCAGTGGTCTCTACCTGGTGGGCGACATCATGTACGATGCCATGAAGGATATTCTCCCTAGCAAAGATCAGACGGCAAAGATGATCAAAAAGATGGATCTAGTGGCAAAGCAATACTTATTTGTGACCATTCACCGGGCGGAGAATACCGACAACCCGGATAATCTATCGTCTATAATGGAGGCCCTGATCTCATCCGACAAAAAGGTGGTCTTCCCGGTCCATCCCCGCACCGAGAAGAAGTTGAAGGAAGTATCGCTTTGGAATGAATTGAAACGATCGGAGAACATTCTCTTGATCCCGCCCCAGGGATACCGGGAGTCACTGGCCCTGCAGTCAGACGCCTATGCGGTGATCACCGATTCCGGCGGCATTCAGAAGGAAGCCTACCTGCTGAAAACCCCCTGTTTGACCGTGCGCCACGAGACCGAATGGGTGGAGACGGTCAAAACCGGATGGAATCATCTGGTGGGACCGGATAAAAAACGCCTCTTAAAAACCCTGGCCAAATTGAAGCTGCCGTCCGCCCATCCAAATCTTTACGGCCAGGGTCAGGCCGCCCGGCTGATAGTGGGACATCTGGAAAGGCACCTGGGCAGATGAAACGCCTGCTGATACTCAATTACTATCACCCACCCCAGGGCGGCGTTCATAGGATAGTAAAATTCATAAAATATCTGCCCGACAACAACTGGCAGCCCATTGTGATAGCCCCCTATCCCCGGGGCATATACCGCTATGATGATTCCCTTTCTAAAGATCTGCAGCAATCTCAGGTATTCCGCACCCCTTCATTGGACCCCATGCATCTTTCTTTTTCCAGGATCGATCCTCAAACGGTCAGCCGCCATCGCGGCTTCATCGGTCTGATCAACAACTTCTTTATCCCCGACAATAAGATCGGCTGGGTCCCATTCGCCGTTCAGGCCGCTCTGAAAATCTTCCGGCAAAATCCCTTCGACGCCATCTTCTCGTCCGCCCCGCCTTTTTCCTCGCACCTGGCCGGTCTGTATATCAAACGACTGGTCTCCCGGCCTCTGATCTGCGACTTTCGGGATGCCTGGTCCCAGCCCAACACCCTTAACCGGGGGTATTCTTCTTTCCGGTTGCATCTTAACCGTAGCATCGAGGGGTCGGTCGTCAGGCAGGCCGATATGATAACGGCCATCAATGCTCCCATCCTTGAGGGCCTGAAAAATATCGGCCTTAAAAAAAGCGCGGCTAAAGTCATCCTGCCCCAGGGGTTTGATCCCCTGGATTTTCCATTGAACAATACCCGGCCAAGATCGGACAAGTTCACCATAGCCTACACCGGTTCTTTGACCAAATACCGTCGGATAGATGTTTTGGCCCAAGCCCTTCGTGAATTGCTCCAAAGAAAACAGCAGCTGACCCAAAAAATCAAAATAATTGTGGCCGGAGTGTATAAATCGGAAGATTTGGCGATTGCCAGGCATTTGGGGGTTTCTGATTATTTTGAATTCAAGGGGCATCTGGCTCATGACCGAACGATCGAAATACTGGAAGAAGCTACGATCCTATGGTTTACAATAGGACGGGAAGAGGGCCCGACCGTCTCCACCAGCAAAGTCTACGAATATTTGGGAGCCAGAAAACCGATCCTGGCATCGGTTCCGGGTTTCAGTCCGGCCGCCCAATTGATCCGTGAAACAAGCACCGGAACGGTAGTGGACCCCGATGATTATCTGGGGCTGGCAGATTTGATCGAGCGGTTTTTCCATCAGTGGCAGGCAAATCGGACAGTCTTTCGTCCCGATGCAAAAGCTCTGCAGAAATATGATCGCCGACTGATCACCAGCCGGCTGGCTGCCCATCTTGATAGACTGACAGCCGAAGATGATGCCCCGGTCATTTGATTTTGTTTATCATGAAACGATATCCACAAAATTCGATCCTCTTTTTATTGCCATCCGTCAAGATCGGCGGAGGCAATAGGGTTGTCTTTGAATTGGCCAATGGCTTGATTGAAAAATATCCTGTAGAAATATGGTACCCCCGGGGGTCCGGTGAATGCTATTATAAAACTGCCTCCGGGCTGCAGGTCCGGGCCATTGGCCTTTCCGGTGGTGGTCTTATCATTCGTGCTGTAAATGTAATACTGCTGTTTTTATTAATCAACCTGTCTGCCAACAGATTCAAGCATATAATTTCCACCGGACAGATGTTCGGTCCTCTTTTACTTTTCATTCGCAGGGAGCCTATTTACAACTTTATTCAGGCGGATGACTTTCAAATATTCAGCGATCTGGCGCTGTTGCGAAATAACTTTTTCTATGGCCTTTATAAAATCCTGACCTTTTTAAGCTATAGATATCCAAACGTCCGCTATATCTTCAATTCCCGTCACACCTATCGCCGGTTTCTGTTCAATTCCAAAAGGGATTGCATACCTCCGGCGCTGGTCCGCCCCGGCGTAAACCCCGGAGTTTTCAATCATCCTCCGGGCCAAAACAAGACACGTAAGAATAAGGTCCATTTGGCTTATCTGGCCAGGTTTCATCCCGTAAAAGGACTTCAAACCATGATAACGGCCTTTGATCTTCTGCCGGAAAATATAAGACGCCAGATATCTGTCACATTAGTAACCCCGGATAATCTTGATGATTATGATATCCCCCGGGAATGGCATTTGGAAAGCCCTCCAAATGACACCGCCCTGGCTGGAATACTTAACTGTAGCGATTTATTTGTATCCACCAGTTTAAGCGAAGGCTTCGGTTTGCCAGCCCTGGAAGCCATGGCCTGCGGTTGTGCCGTTATCCTAAGCGAGAATGGCGGATGTTCAGAATATGCCCGCCCGGGACATAACTGCCTGACCTATCGGCCCGGGGACAGCAGATCACTGGCCAAGCATATCATGCGCCTGGTGAATGACAAGAAGATCCGAAGGCATATTTCCGCCCAGGGAATTATTACATCAAAGTATTTTCTTTGGCTCCGTTCACAAGAAGAATTATCGCGGATATTGAATGACGGGAAGTTTTAAATACCTTCACTTTTTGTCAGACTCTCCTTTCTTAAGGCCTCTGGCATACCGTATGCTTTCCGCGGACAGGCTCAGCCGCAATCCGTTGTACCGGCATATCTATTCCCGGCGGATAAAAGGAATGCAGGAAAGAAGACTGGCCTATCCCAAGACGGTGGCCATCGAAGGCACCAATGCCTGCAATTCGGCCTGCATCATGTGCGGGCATAAGGGCATGACTCGGGCACAGGGAGTGATGCCGATGGAGTTGTATGCCCGGATTTTGGAACAGTTGAAAGATTGGCGCCTGGAAAGCCTTCTGCTGTCAGGGTTCGGGGAGCCCCTGCTGGACCCCCGCCTGGAGGAACGCATCGCGCTGGCGAAGGCCAGGGGATTCGGAAACATCGGCCTGGTCAGCAATGCCTCTTTGCTTTACCCGGAAAAGGCCGCAAAGCTGATCTCGGCCGGGCTGGATCTGATGCATATCAGCCTGGACGGAGCCACGCCGGAAACCTTCCACAAACTGCGGCCGGGATTGGATCATCGTACCGTTATCCAAAATATCGACCATATCTTGTCGTTATCACCCAGGCCCAGGATTTTTATCCAGGTGGTCACCCTTGATGCCAACGCCGAGGAAACAACAACCCTGCAAAAAATCTGGGGGCCCAAAGCCGATCGCCTGATATTCAGACAGGCCCAAGATTGGGCCGGGCAGGTGCCTCTTCCGGATCGGCAGGACAGTCCGCACCTGATGGCGCGGAAACTTTGGCCTCCCTGCCTATATCTCTGGGACCAGATGAACATCTATTGGGACGGGACTGTGCCGTCCTGCTGCCTGGATTACGAGGCCCGGCAGCCGCTGGGAAATGCCGCCGGCCAGGCCCTGGTTGATATATGGCAGGGACCGGTTTTAAAGGATCTGCGGCAAAAACATAATGCCGGCCAAAGGGATCAGCTCTCCCTCTGCCGGCAATGCCGTTATTTTTCTGTCTGGTGGTGATGCTATCCCTTGAATCTCCCCTTGTTGGCGCCCCTCATCTCCCGGTCCACGTCGCGTTTCTTTATATCATCCCTCCGATCATACTGTTTCTTGCCTTTGGCCAGGGCCAGTTCGATCTTGACCTTCCCTTTTTTAAAATATAAAGACAGTGGTATAAGTGCCAGGCGCTTCTCCTGTTGCTGGGCGGTCAATTTTCTGATCTGTTCCCGGTGAAGCAATAGCTTGCGGGGCCGGGTGGCCTCCAGGTTGTAGCGGTTCCCGTGGTCATAGGGGGAGATATGCATGTTATAGATGAAAAGTTCACGCCCCTTCAGCAAGGCAAAGCTGTCCCTCAGATTGGCCTGCCCCTGGCGGATGGATTTGACCTCCGTGCCCCGGAGGACGATCCCGGTCTCCAAACGATCAAGTATTTCGTAGTCATAACGGGCTTTTTTATTTAGAATGCTTTCTATCATCTATGTTCTTGACAGTTGTATGTATTTTATATTATAATTATCTTTTGTGACCATGCCGAGGTGGCGGAATTGGCAGACGCGCTAGGCTCAGGACTTAGTGTTCGCAAGGACATGGGGGTTCGACTCCCCCCCTCGGCACCATATTATCGGTATTTTTAAGCCGCAAACTGATGTTTGCGGCTTTTTCTATTCTTGCTGCGGTTCCTCTTCTTCCAGCGATTCTCCGGCCATATATTCATCTATCAGAATCTTGGCTTTTTCATACTGGTCTTCCAGAACCATCACCTGGCCCCACCGGGGAAACAGCATCATGGCCACCCCATCATACATGGGAATCTGTTCCGACTTTATCACTGCCCGGATCCCGCTATCATTCAAAAATGTCGACAGAACCAGGGCCGACATCTGGTCCGGGGCATCATACACCGGCAGCATGTCAGAATCGATCTCCTCCCGGTTGTCCGCTTCCGGCGGCAGGGAATCCACCAGTTCTGATCCGCAATCGGAACATCTTCGGAACCCCTCCCGGTATTCGGTGCGGCATTGTAGGCAAAAAGGCGCCATGGCGTTATCCGTTTAGCGGTTATTTATCGGCTGATTTGACCCGGTTCTTTCCCGATTCCTTGACCTGGTACATTGCCTGGTCGGCCTTGGCGAACAACTGGTCTACGCTTTGGGCGTGTTCCGGATAATTGGCAATGCCGATGCTGGCCGTGATCCGGCAGGACAGTTTATGGTCTGTCAGGAAAGGTTCGGCCTCGATCTTTTTCCTGATGGTCTCGGCCAGCTCCATGGCCTGCTGGGAGTTCTTGCGGGGAAGGACGATCACATATTCATCCCCGCCATAGCGCGAGGCCATATCCGGCGGAGAAACCTCCCGGGCGATCCTGTCGGCCACCTCTTTCAGGGCGTGCCCGCCCATCAGATGGCCGTATGTATCATCCACTTCCTTCATGTGGTCCAGATCGAGGAATACCAAGGACAATGGCCTTGCCTTTTTGACCGCTTCGTCCAGGGCCTTCTTCAGGAACATGTCACAATGCCGGGAGTTGAACAGGCCGGTCAAATCATCGGTTATCGCCAGCCGCCGGGCCTTCTCGTACAGTCTGGCATTCTCTATGGCGATGGCGGCATGATCGGTAAGGGTCTGCAGCAGGTCCAAGTCCCTCTGGTCAAAGGGAGCCTCCCCCAGTTTGTTTATTATCTCCACCACGCCGATCAAACGGCCCCGCGATACCAGGGGCGTAGCGATGATGGATTTGGTCCGGAATCCGGTCTTCTGGTCCAGCCCCCTGAAGAACCGCTGGTCCTTTGAGGTATCCGGCACTATCACCGGACGCTGGTTCTGGGCCACCCAGCCGGCCACCCCCTGTCCCATGCCCAGTCTCATCTCCTTCACCTGCTGGCCCTTTTCTCCGGTGGCCACCTCGAAGACCAGCTCGCTGGTCTTCTCATCCAGCATCAGTATGGACCAGGCCTCGGCTTTGACCAGCTCCTTGATCTTGCCCATCACGATATCCAGCACCTCCTTGAGGTTGAGGGAGGAGTTGAGTGTTTGGGCTATGGTATTGAAGGTGGACAGCTCCCGGATCCGCTGCTTCAGGTCCCCCAGCAGCTGGCGATTCTCGTTCTGCAGGCGCCGCCTCTCCAATCCGCGCTCCACCGCCATCAGCAGCTCCTCATGCCCGAACGGTTTATTGATATAGTCGTAAAGCCCCCGCCGCAGCTGTTCCCTGGCGTCCTTATCCACTTTCTTTGATACCGAAAGCACCACCGGAATATCGGGATTGGCTTGCCTCAAGCGTTTCAGCAAGCGGAGGTCCTTCCGGCTGGCCAGCTCGGCATCCACCAGGATCAGTTCTATATCCCGCTCTTCTATGATGCCGGCCACCTCTTTTTCATCGGAGGCCAGAACCGTCTGGTGATTGTGGCCGCTCAGGACATGGACCAGGGTCAGGGCAAAAAGCCGGTCCTGGTCGATGATCAGTATCTGCGCCATGGTTATTTTCCCCCCTTCTCCTGGGGCTGAATTTCATATATGAATTTTATCTCGGTCCTGGTTTGGGGATCGATGAACCTGCCGTCCTCCTGTATGGCAACCTCCTTGTCTCCGGCCTCCATCCTAAGAATGGCCTCCTTGGATGCATTGGACAATCCGACCAGCTGGTAGCCGGTCCTTTTGACCGAATAGTTCCTTCCCGGGATGAAATAACTGCCGTCATCGGCAGCATGGTCACAAAGCTTGAGGCTTTCCCGGAGCTTGCCTTCCCAACCGTCCAGCCCGCTGGCCTTGGTATTCCATAATTGTTCTTGATGCAGCGAAGTGAATCGTTCGGTGTTCAGCATCATATTGGCAAAAGAGGCATGGTCCAGCAGTATCACCGAACGGGTGGGATCCTTGCCGGTGGCGTACAGGCTGGCATTGTTCACTGCCGCCCCGCACAGATCGGTGTCGCCGAATGAATTGAGAGACAGGTTGACCTCCTTGCCGGAGGAACCTGAGGCGATGCCCACTCCGATCCGAAACAGGGATTTGAAGGCCGGGGGGAGCACCGCGTAGTTTATTCCCTCGTATAATATCTCCCGTTCCTTGGCGTCGCGGAACCAATCGCGGTAATTGCTGAAATTATCCTGAATGAATTTCTCGGCCACCTTCAGCATCTCGTTGGCGCAGTCCACCGCCTGTTTGGTGGATTCGGTGGCCGGTAGGATGTTCAGCTCGGTTCCCGAGCTGATGGAATGCCTCAGTTTTAGGCCCTTGCCGGTGAAGACCTCCTTGTAGCATTTTTCATAGGTTTCGTGGGCGTTGTCACCGAACCAAGCCAACCCGCCGTCTCCGGTGTCCTTGATGATGAATCCGCCGTGCTGTCGTATGGTCTGGGCGATCATGTAGCCCAGCTTGTTCTTGATCTCCCTTTCCTTGTCGGCGTTCAAAAGCTTGGAGCTCATAAAGCTGGAACCCCGGATATCGTAGACCATCACGGTGACTGTCCGGGAGAAATGCTGATATACCCGCTCCCGGATCTCGGTGTCATTTTTCATGGTCCCCGCCGCCTGGGGCATCACCGATCCCTGTGCCACAAAGGAATAGCAGCGGTTATATCTTTTGAGTCTTTCCGAAAGATAAAAGACCTCGTCGCATAATTCCTGCTGCCTCAGGACCGGCGGTTCTTTTACCATCAGAGGCGGCCACAGCCTTACCAGCGAGGACAGCCTGCGAAAATTGAGTATGGGCTCGGCCACCTCCTTGAGGAACTTCCGGTAGTTCTCTATCAGCAGCTCCACATGGTAGGCCCGGTTGCCCCCCTGCTCCTCTATCAGCCCGGCTACGGCCCGGCCGTCAGCCTGAGCCTGCTCCATCTCCAGCAGGATGGCGGCGGCATGGGAATCGTTGGGATTGCGCCTGGCGGCTTCCCGGTCCAGGGCCTTGACCTTGTTGTTGGATTGCTCCAGGCCCTGGCGGATCAATTCCACCAGGGTTTTGGCCAGATTCTTGGTGAGACCTTCCCAGTCGTGTTTTATCGACTGGTCCAGATTGTGAAAGAACTCCAGATGCTTCAGAATATCGGTGCTGATCTCGCCGGACTGTGAGGTGAGCGTCGACATCAGGTCCTTCAGCGGCATCCTCTGCAGCGATTGGCACCTTTCGATGGATGTTTGGAGGATCCTTTCCTTGCGTTCCAGATCCTGCAGATACCACAGCTGTCCGGTGAGATTTCTTTGGAACTGCATCAGCGAATCGGTCACCTTGGCCGAAAGGTTCAGCAGGTTCTCCGAATAGAGTTTGGCATCCACCACCTTGGACATGTCGCTGTTGTTAAGCATCACCATTTCCTGGGTCTGCTTTTTGACCCGGCTGGTATATTTCTGAAGATCTACCAGTTCCTGGTTCAGCTTTAACTCCAGTTCGGAGGCCCTCTTGATCAGGACCTTCTGGATCTCACGGGCGGCCAGTTCGGTGACCTGGGCCAGGCTGCCGGAAGCCAGGCTGGTTATCTCCTCGGGTTTGGCAAAGCTGCTGCTGCTCAGTTTCTCCCAAAGGGCCTCTTCATTGGCCTTCAACTGTTCGGTGTACAGCAGATGGAATATCTCCGAGATCATCCAGGGGGATAGGCTCAGCTCTCTGAGCAGCGGGGCAAAATTCCCGGCCTGGGGATTCTCCAGTTCGAAATTCACGTTCCATCCGTGGTCCAGCAGTTTTTCGAACAGTTCAGTGTCGACGGAATGCTTCTGCAGCGCCTTGTCCCTGATGGGGCGGAGCAGGGCGGTAAGCTCCAGATTGAATCTCCGCATCACCTGGGGTTCCTTGCCCCTGACCGCCTCCGGCTGTTGTTCCCACCACGATATCGAAGCATCGGACATCAGCTGGCGGTAGGCCAGCTCAAAGATCAGGGCCAGCTCCGGCCGGGCCGAAGTGAAATTGAGGTATATCTCCTCCACCGTGCCGTAATAGATGTTCCTCCCGAAATCCCGCCACCGGTCCCAAGCTCTTTCGTTGGGCTGCCCCTCGGCATCGTAAATGCAGCACTCCAGCAGCATCTGGGCCGCCTGCCCGTGGAATTCCCTGGTGCCCTGGGGAAGTTCCACATAGACCATCCCGGGGCTCTTGACCTCCCCGAACACCGACAGGATCTCGCCGCTCAGCCTTCGCTCCTTGAGGAACCGGGACACCAGGGTTATCTTCTCCCGGGCCTGTTCCGGCTGCCCCAGCGTTTCATCGGTCCGGGAGATATAGCGGCTGCTGGTCCTGATGATCTTCTCAAATTCCGATATCTTGAAATTTCCGTTATCCATCAGATGATCTTCTCCCAGCCGGCCAGTATCTGCTTGATGTCCGAGGTTAGTTTCGCCACCACCGCCTCCATGTATTTCCTGGCCCGGCCGGGATTGAACACCGGATAGCCCTTGCCCGGCTGGTTCAATATCATGCTCCGGTAGAAGGGATGCATGCTGATGCCCTCAAAACGGTGCCCGACCTCCTCCCGGCGGTAGTCGGCCCTGGAGACCAGGGTCGGGTCGACGGCCATCAGGGCCGCCAGCTCGTCGGCCCCGGCATGGCCCGAGCCGTCGAAATATTTGGCGGTTACTTCTTCGGTCGCCATCCACCAATTGATCACCAGGCAGCCGGCCTTCTTCTCCCTCCACAGCCCGGCCCCCAGATCCTCCAGGCTGTCGATGTTTCCGCCGTGGCCGTTGAGCACGATGATCTTTCTGAAGCCGGCGTCGGCCAGGCTGAAGGCCGCCTCCCGGACATAGGCCCTGAGTGTCTGGGGGCTGACGGTCAGCGACCCCGGAAAGCCGATCAGGGAATTGGTGACGCCGTAGTTGATGGACGGGGCCACCAGGGCGTTTAACTTTATTGAAAGCCGTTCTGCCAGATAAGTGGGTATTATGGCATCGGTGCCCAGGGCCCCCGGCCCGTGAGCCTCGATGGTCCCCACCGGCAGCAGGACGATGTCGGTCTTGCCGGGGACCGTCTTTTTGAACTGCTTCCAGTTCAATCTTTCCAATCGGTATTCCATCGCTAGTTCCTTGATATGATGTAAGATAGGGGTTGACCGCAGGTCTGAATTTTAATTATGTCAGAAACCGGGCACTTTTGCAACATTTTTTTAAATAAAAGACCCTTTATTTCTCCGGCGGACAAACGGGCCGGCCAGCAGCATCCCGGCAAAGAAGCCACCGATATGGGCGAACCAGGCGATCCCTCCGGACTGCTCGCCCGGCAATGGCAGGCTGATCAGCCCGAACAGCAGCTGCAGCACTATCCAGAACCCCAGCACCAGCACCGCCGGGACCTTTATTATCCGGATGAATATTCCGATGGGGATCACCGTCAGCACTCCGGCCCGGGGATACAGCAGCAGATAGGCCCCCAGCACTCCGGCCACGGCTCCGGAGGCCCCCACCGTGGGGATGGCCGAATGAGGATTGAACAATATATGCCCCCAGGCGGCGGCCAGGCCGCACAACAGGTAAAAGAACAGGTATTTGACATGCCCCAAGGCATCCTCCACGTTGTCTCCGAAGATGAAAAGATACAGCATGTTGCCGATGATGTGTTCCCACCCGCCGTGGATGAACATTGAGGAAAAGATATTTCCCCATCCTGCAATTCCCAGACTCAGAGCGCTGGCGGGAACCAAACCGAAGTGTTGGATAAATTGCGAAACATCTTGACCCAAGCCGACCTCATAGAGAAAGACCAGCCCGTTGAGGGCGATCAGCAGGGTGTTGACCGCCGGAAAGCTGGAAGAGGGTATGTCGTCCTTGAGGGGTATCATGGTTTGCCTTTCATGTTCAGCTCAGGCCGGAGCGCCGCCGCCAGTACCATTCCCCGGCCAGCAGAAGGGCCATCAGCAGCAGGGGCAGCCAGGGGGCCGGAGTTTTTCCCTTGGCCGCCGGCTGCGGCTTGATTTGATCCAGCCAATCATTATTGCCGGCCAAGGAATCGATATCCCAGTATCTTCCCCGGGTGACCCGGGATATCTCCCTTAACAACTCCCGGTTCTGGAAGCGTTCCCTTTCCTGATAAGGGAAGGGCTCCACCCAGAATCGACCGGAAAGATCCGTCATTTTCTTGCCATCTGAAAAAAGAGTAGATCCATAGCTATACTCGTCCGGCGGCAGGGCCCCGACGTCGCATATATAACTCCCCGGTCCCCATTGGGACATTCTCCGTTTTTGCCGGACGCCCTTTTTCCCTTTGATCTCAACCGACCAGTACAGGCCCTGGGCCCGGCCGTTTTCCTCCGGCAGGGTCCCCTGGAAAATTATCTTTTCGTCGGGATAATAAAAACTGCGGTCGGTGGACAGGGTTATGTTCTGGTCCTCCATGCCGGCCAGCCAGCCAAAGCTCCCGGTGATCAATGCGGAATATACCAGGCTGTCTCCCAGCATCCCCTGGGCGGTCATTTCCCATGGCCACAGTGCTGATGCCGTTATCTGCATCACCCGTCCCCGGCCAAAATAGCGACGGCTCCAAAAAGGAATGTTCTCTTTTTTGTTTTCAATACTTCCCAATAACACCGCATCGGCGGTCAATTGTTTGAATTTCCCCTTTATGCTCAATGGAGGATATTTTACGATCCGTTTAGCGATCTGTTCGGCCAGGGGCCGATCGAACAGGCCGGAGGCCGGAAAATATTTGGACAGCAAAACACTTCCCTCGGTGGTTCCGCCATTAGACGAAGGCATTATGGGTGCAATGGCAAACAGCTGGCGGCTGCGGAATGCCCAGAGCCAATCCAATCCCATTATTAAAAGCCCGCACCCTCCGTTCTGCGCCCGGGCGGCGATATCGCCCTCCAATTCCCTGTCCAGCATGCTTTCCTTGATATCCTGCAGAATGATCACGTCGGCGGTTTTAATTTTATCTGTCAGATCCTGCTGGTTTTTCTCCTTACCGCCGATGCTTTCCCATTTATTGTTTTTCCAAATATACGGATCCATTTCGATATTTTTGGCACCGGCCGCCGTCTGCTGCATGAACCGCAGATCCCACCCCGGATCGCCCGACAGGCAGAGAACATTGATCCGGTCTTTCTTGACGTTTATCGCCACATTTTTCCGGTCGATGGTATCCCCCCCGGATAACATGCTGACCGTATAGCGGTTGAGCCCCAATGCAGAGGGACTCGCCTCCAGGTCGATTATTTTTTTATCGGAGGAGTATTCCTTCTGTTGCAGGGTTCTTTCCCGGTTATCGCTCAAGACCAGCCTGCCCCTATCCTTGACATTGTCCAACTGCAGTTCTATTGAAGCCTTCTGCCCCGGTGATACATCTTCGGGTGAATTTATCCGTGATATCGAGGGATATTGATTATCCGCCTCCGGGCCGATGCCGACGGTGTATATCGGGACATCCCCGCCGGCGATCTCGGACGTTGGATTTCCCGCCGCATTATGATTGCCGTCCGAAAAGAGCACTACCGCTCTCTGCTTTGATGAGACCGCCGCTTTGATCATCTTTATCAAATCGGTATTGTCGGAATGCTCAACCGGCAGACCAGGCAAGATCTCCCGCAGGCCGTTGCTGTCGTGTAGATATTTTTTTATGCCGGAGCCGGTCGGGATCATGTCGATCAGTTCCATGGCCCGTTGAAAACGGCTTTCCGGCGCCCCATCACGCTGGACCATGCTTCTGCTGGCATCCACCACCAGGGCTATGCTGTTCTCCTGCCTGGCAAAAATATTAAGGCCGCGGGGGTTTCCCCATAGGACCAAGGTGAACAAGATGATGACCAAAAGCCGTATTCCGGCAAAGCCCAGCCACAGCTTGCGTTCGATCCTTTCCTTTTCGCTTACCAGCGACCAAAAGGACAGGGACGCTATGATGATTATCAGGATCAATTTCATGAATGGATTATACTTTTTATGCGCCGATAATGTCAATAAAAGAAAGCTCCCGGAAAGAAAAAAGCCACCCTGTCTTATTGACGGGGCGGCTTGAGATCAAGCTAGCTGACGGGAAATGATTTAAACCTGGGCCGGGGCCGGTGTATCCTTGCCCCAGGCCATGATGGCGATTATCACTATATTGACGATAGGTATCAGCAGCAGCAGGCTCCACCAGCCGGGCTTGCCGATGTTCTCGGCTATTTTCCACCAGATGTAGATCATGGCCCCCATCATCACAATTGCTCCCAGAACGGGAATGACGGCCAGCAGTATCGATAAGGTCCACCACCAAGGCAGCTTGGCGATCTGGGTCATCAGATAGACGTTGCCAATGGGAATGAAGCCCAGCCACCCGTTGGGGGTGTTGGTCTTCTTGGCCAGGGCCATCAAAGCAAAGGCCGAGAACAGGTAGGCCGCCAGGCCCACAAACATCCAGACCACGCCCATCGCAGCCAGCAAACCGGTGCCGATTTGATCTTCCATCATCATACCTCCAGTTATGTTTTGGGGGTTACTTATATCAGAACTATACTACGATGACATCTAAAAAGCAAGCGGAAAAATCATTCTCTTACATGATGCGGCAGGTCAAAGGGGATCTCCAGGGATAATTCCACAAATCCCCGATATTCCCCGTCACTGAACCAGGGGCTCTGGTGGATCAGCTTTTTGATCCCGTTCTTCTCGATGGTGTAGGTATTGGCCCGCTGCTCATCCATCATGGCCTTGAGTTTTGACCGGGCCGGTTCCGGATGGCAGTCGAAAAGATTCCGGCCGATCAGCTCCCGTCCGCCGTACTTGGCAAAGGTGACAACGGCCTTATCGTTCATGTAAAGGATGATCCCCTCCTTGTCGCAGACCGTCACCGCCCCGCAGAAATTTTCCAACCATTCCCCGGCCATCTTTATATCCGATCCCTTGTGTTCAAAATTTCACCTGGTTGCGGCCGTCGTTCTTGGCCTGGTACATCTTGGCGTCGGCGCTGGCCAGCATCTCCCGGTGGCTGGAAAGGCTGGCATCATAACACAGCCCGAAGCTCACGGTAACCTTAAGGCCCTCTCCGATCTCCGACCACCGGTATTCCTCTATGGTCCTTCTGATCCTCTCGCAGACCAGGATCCCGCCGCTGGAGGGGGTCTCCGGCAGCACCAGCACGAACTCCTCCCCGCCGTAGCGGGCGATGATATCCACCCCCCGGCAGTTTTCGACGAATATCCCGGCCACTTTCTTCAGAACCTGGTCCCCCGTCTGATGGGAGAAGGAATCGTTGATCCTTTTAAAATGATCGATGTCGGCCATTATCACCGTCAGATTGCGGCGGTACCTTTTGGCCCGGGCGAACTCGTTCTCCAGCCGGAGGTCCAGATAACGGCGGTTGTAGAGGCCGGTCAGGACGTCCTCCTTGGTCTGCTGTTCCAAGGCGGCGGTCTTGATCTTCAGCTCCTCCAGCAGTATTGTCTTCTGCTGGTTGGCCTCGGCCAGCGAGCGGTTCAGGTGTTGCAGCTCCTGGTAGGCTTGGGCCAGCTCATCGATCAGGTCCAGCCGGTCTATCGACCCCCGGTCCTGGTGCCTCAGCAGCTCCAGTTTTTCCTCCAGATGCTTGAAAATATCCTTCATAATCCGCCGGATAAAAATTTGCGGGCCGCTCCCGTGAAGGAGCGGCCCTGTTTCTTATTCCTGGGTTTCGGCCTCCCCGTTGCCGTTCTCCTCGTCCTCCTTGGCCGCCAGACGGGCCACGTCCACCACCTTGTCCTTGCCGTCCAGGTTTATCAGACGCACCCCCTGGGTGGCCCGGCCCATCACCCTGACGTTCTTCAGGGTCAGCCTGATCACCTGGCCCTCGGTCGAGATGATCATCAGCTCGTCGCTGTCCACCACCTCCTTGACCGCCACCAGTTCCCCGGTCTTGTCGGTAAGCTTCATGCTGATGACCCCCTTGCCGCCCCGCCGGGTCACCCGGTAATCGGCGATGTCGCTCCGTTTGCCGTAGCCCCGGTCGCAGATGGTAAGCAGGCTGCCCTCCCGCTTGACCACCACCATCCCGATCACAAAGTCCTTCTTCTCCAGGGTGATGCCCCGCACCCCGCCGGCGGTCCGGCCCATGGAGCGGACGTCCGACTCGTGGAAGCGGCAGGCCTGCCCCTGGCGGGTGACCAGGATTATATCCTCGGTCCCGTCGGTCAGCTTGGCCTCTATCAGATGATCCTTGTCATCCACCGAGGCGGCGATGATGCCAGCCTTGCGGGGATTGGAGAACACTGACAGGGCTGTCTTCTTGATCACACCGCTGCTGGTGGCCATCACCACGAAATGCTGGTCGTCGAATTCCTTGACCGCTATATAGGCGGCGATCTTCTCGTCGGCCTTCAGTTCCAGGATATTGCTGATCTGCCGGCCCTTGGTGGCCCGGCCTCCTTCCGGGACCTCGTAGACCTTCAGCCAGTAGCAGCGGCCCTTGTCAGTGAAGAACAGGATGTAGTGGTGGGTGGAGGCGATGAACATCCCCTCCACGAAATCCTCGTCCTTGGTCTTCATGCCGGTCACCCCCTTGCCGCCCCGGCCCTGCCGCTTGTAGGCCGTCACAGAAAGGCGCTTGATGTACCCGGCGTGGCTGATGGTGATCACCATCTCCTCTTCGGCTATCAGGTCCTCGATGGAGAACTTCTCCTCGGCGGCGGCATGGATCTCGGTGCGCCGCTCATCACCGTACTTTTTCTTGAGCTCGGCGATCTCCTCCCGGATCACCGCCATCAGCCGGCGCTTGCTTTCCAGTATCCCTTTCAGTTTGGATATCAATTTGATCAGTTCCTCGTATTCCTCCTCTATCTTCTTGGTCTCCAGGCTGGTCAGCCGCTTGAGGGTCATGTCCAATATGGCCTGGGCCTGTTCTTCGGAGAGCTTGAATTTCTTCTTCAATGATTCCTTGGCCGCCTCGGCATTGGCCGATTTTTTGATGATCCTGACCACCTCGTCGATGTTCTCGATAGCTATCTTCAGGCCCTCCAGGATATGGGCCCGTTTCTCGGCCTGGGCCAGTTCGTACCGGGTGCGCCGGGTGACCACATCCACCCGGAAATCGATGAAATGGTTCAGCACCTGGTGCAGGTTCAGCACCCTGGGGACCCCGTCCACCAGGGCCAGCATGATCACCCCGAAGCTGTTCTGCAGCTGGGTGTGCTGGTACAGCTGGTTGATGGTCACCCGGGGATCGCTGTCCCGCTTCATGGTGATCACCACCCGCATACCGTCCCGGTCGGACTCGTCATTGATGTCGGCGATCCCGTCCAGCTTTTTGTCCCGCACCAGCTCGGCCACCTTCTCAATCAAACTGGCCTTGTTGACCTCGTAGGGCAGCTCGGAGATGATGATGGCCTCCTTGCCGCTCTTGGCGGTCTCAACGTTCACCTTGCCCCTGATGACCACCTTGCCCCGGCCGGTCTGGTAGGCGTCCCGGATCCCAGAGACTCCCATGATCATGCCACCAGTGGGGAAATCCGGCCCCTTGACTATCTTCAGCAGTTTCTCCGGCTTCAGTTCCGGTTCGTCTATCATGGCGGTGATGGCATCGCAGACCTCGCCCAGATTGTGCGGCGGAATATTGGTGGCCATCCCCACCGCGATGCCGGAGGAGCCGTTGACCAGCAGCCCGGGCAGCAACGATGGCAGCACCGAAGGCTCCTGCAGCGAACCGTCGTAATTGTCCACGAACTTGACGGTCTCCTTGTCGATGTCCTTTAAGACTTCGGCCGATATGCGGGACAGCCTGGCCTCGGTGTAGCGCTGGGCGGCCGGCGGATCGCCGTCCACCGAACCGAAGTTGCCCTGGCCGTCCACCAGCATGTAGCGCAGCGAGAAATCCTGGGCCATCCGCACCATGGAGTCGTAGATGGCCTGGTCGCCGTGGGGATGATATTTACCCATCACCTCACCCACGATGCGGGCGCTCTTCTTGAAGGGCTTGTTGTGGGCCATGCCCAGTTCGCTCATGGCATACAGTATCCGGCGATGCACCGGCTTCAGGCCGTCCCTGACGTCCGGCAGGGCCCTGGCCACTATCACCGACATGGAATAGTTCAGGAAGGAGGTTTTCATCTCCTCCTCGATCTCGCAGCCGATTATTCTCTCTCTTTCAAGTGCCATCTATATATCCTTTATATTATTTTTCTTGGTCCGGGTTTTTTTATCGAGGGCCTTCAGGTCCGCGATGGTCACTCGTCCCTGGTCCGGGCAACTCTCGGCCTGTTCCCGGGACATCCGGTACAGTTCGATATCCACCCAATGTCCCTTCTGGCAGGCCTGGTAAAAGGCCAGGTATTCCTTTTTGTCGGTCAGATCGGCAGCAATGGCGTATTTGCTTCCCCGGACCACCCCGATCAGCACCTCGTCGTTCATCACATAGAACATCTTCTCGGTGGCCGGGCCGATCCTTTCGGCCTGCTCCAAAACCTTTTTAACCGCGTAATATCTGGCGGCCATGGCGCCTCCAAATACGATTTATTTATCTTTCCAATGACAGGAATCCGGAAAATTATTTGAGCCCCTGTATCTCAGCGGTAAATCAAATATCCAAATTCTTGACATACTTGGCGTTCTGTTCGATGAACTGCCTTCGGGGCTCCACCGCATCGCCCATCAGCATGGTGAAGGTATGGTCGGCCTCCACCGCATCGTCGATGTTCACCTGCAGCAGGGTCCGCCGTTCGGGGTCCATGGTGGTCTTCCACAGCTGCTCCGGATTCATCTCGCCCAGGCCTTTGTAACGCTGGACATTGACGCTGTCCTTGCCCAGCCGGGTGACGATCTTTTCCAGCTCCTCCTCGTTGTAGACGTAATGCTCCTCCTTGGCCTTACCCACCCGGTACAGCGGCGGCTGGGCGATGTAGACATAGCCCTTTTCGATCAGGGGGCGCATGTAGCGGAAGAAGAAGGTCATCAGCAGGGTGCGGATATGGGCCCCGTCCACGTCGGCGTCGGTCATGATGATCAGCTTGTGATAGCGCGACCGCTCTACATCAAAATCGTCCTGCCCGATACCGGTGCCCATGGCGGTGATGATAGTGCGGATCTCCTCGTTGGCCAGCATCTTGTCCAGCCGGGTCTTCTCTACGTTGAGGATCTTGCCTCTTAACGGAAGGATGGCCTGAAAGCGCCTGTCCCGTCCCTGCTTGGCCGAGCCGCCGGCCGAGTCGCCCTCCACCAGGTATATCTCGCACAGCTTGGGGTCATTCAGCGAACAGTCCGCCAGCTTTCCCGGCAGGCCGGAGGATTCCAAAGCGTTCTTGCGCCGTACCAGGTCGCGGGCCTTGCGGGCTGCCGCCCGGGAGCGGGCCGACAGGATGCCTTTCTCGCAGATCTTGTTGGCAATGGGGGAATTCTCCTCGAAGAAGGTGGCCAGTTCGGCCCCCACCAGTGATTCCACTATCCCCTTGACCTCGGAATTTCCCAACTTGGTCTTGGTCTGGCCTTCGAACTGCGGCTGCTTGACCTTCACCGAGACCACCGCCGTCAGTCCCTCGCGGACATCGTCCCCGGACAGGGTAAAATCCTCTTTTTTGAGCAGGTTGTTCTTCTTGATGTAGTCGTTGATGATCCTGGTCAGGGCCGACTTGAAACCTATCAGGTGGGTTCCGCCCTCGATGGTGTTGATATTGTTGCAGAAGGAGAAGATGTTGTCGTCATAGGAATCGTTGTACTGCAGGGCCACCTCCACCTGCACCCCGTCGCCCTCCTTGGCCACATAGATGGGCTTGTGCAGCGGCGTCTTGTTCTCGTCCAAAAATTTGACGAAGGAAACGATCCCCCCGTCGTATTTGAAATTGTGGGATTTGCCGCTTCTTTCATCTGTGAGATCTATCGAGAGTCCGCGGTTGAGGAAGGCCAGCTCCCTCAGCCGTCCGGCCAGGGTGTCAAAGACGAAGGCGGTAGCCTTGAATATTTCCTTGTCCGGCAGAAAACTCACGGTCGATCCGGTCTTGGAGGTTTTTCCCGTCACTTTGAGCTCGGTCTTGGTGATCCCCCGTTCGTACCTCTGGAGGTGCACCTTGCCGTCGCGCTGCACCTCCACCTCGAGCCATTCCGACAGGGCGTTGACCACCGATACTCCCACCCCATGCAAGCCGCCGGAGATAGTATATGATTTGTTGTCGAACTTGCCGCCGGCATGAAGCACTGTCAGGGCCACTTCGACACCGGGTTTTTTCTCGGTGGGATGAATGTCCACCGGGAATCCCCGCCCATCGTCTATCACGGTTATGGAGCTGTCCTTGCGGATGAAGACCTGGATATGGGTGCAGAATCCGGCCAGGGCCTCGTCCACCGAATTGTCCACCACTTCGAAGACCAGATGGTGAAGCCCCCTGCTGCCGGTATCGCCGATATACATGGCCGGCCTGCGACGCACCGCCTCCAGGCCTTTCAGGACAGTGATCTTTTCGCTGGAATAGCTTTCCCTGGCTGTCATAGTTCTCCTTATGATATCCAAATTATATTATTTTCGTTCTGTTAGAAAGGCCCGGCCTTGAAGGTGATGTCCTTGACGGCCCGGGACCCTGTCAGTTCATTGATCTTTTCCCTGAGTCTGACCCGCAACAGGGTGCATTCCTGCACCCAGGACGGGCTTTTGGCCTCTACCAGCAGCCTGCCCCGGATCACCGAGACCGCCCGGGTGTTGGCTGCGATCTTGGGGCCGGCCGCCTCCGGCCAGGCCGCCAGGGCCCTGGCTTCGTCCATCTTCTGGTCTATCTCCAGTGATTTCAGGACCCGGCTTAAGATATCCCCCACCGCTTCCGGTTTTTTCATTCTTGCCTCACAGATCGCGGGACAGATGGATCATGGCCCCGGTCAGGTTTGACATGGCATCTTTGAAATTCGGGTCCCCCCAGCCCTGGATCCAGCCGGTCTCTTTAAGCTCGTCGGAGATCACGAATACTGCCGCCGCCGGAATGACATATCGGCGGGCCACGGCAAAAAGACCGGCCCCCTCCATCTCCACGCAGGCCGCTCCCATTTTGCGGTATTCATTGACCTTGTCCCTGGTCTCCTGATAGGGAGCATCGGTGGCCCAGTGGACCGCCAGGCGAGGCTCCAGTCCCCGGCTCTTCAAACGGCCGTGGATGTAACGGGTAAAATCCTGGTCGGGCGGGATCACCGTCTTCAGGTCGTATCCGTAGCAAATTCCGGTGCCGGTCTCGTTGATGGCCCCGGTCGAGACCACCACATCTCCGATGCTCAGCTCCGGGGATATGGAGCCGGCGATGCCTATGTAGACTATCTTTTTCACCCCCAAGGCCAGCAGGGTTTCCACCTGTATGGCCATGGCCGGCGACGATATCCGGCTCTCGACGAAAAGGCTGTCATGGTGGATATAAGCACCCTTCAGCACCTGGTGGCCGAACTCCTGAAGGCCCGTCTGGTCCTTGACCTGATGCCACAGATATCGAAATGACAGCACCGCCGGGTATTCCAACATGACATCTTCGATTGTCAATCCGTCCTTGGAGATGCTTTCCTCTATAAAGGCCCTGGCCGATGTAATGGAGAGTTGCATGTCGATCAGTAGAAATTGACCGAATGGTCCTTCAGCTGGCCGCTCTGGTAGTTGAACTTGGCCGAGAAGAATTTTTTATCATCCAGCCAGGGCAAAAAGATATGGTCGCCCTCCCACAGGTCCAGCTTTAACAGATCCCTGTTCTCGACCCATTTCAAATAACCCTCGGACGAATCCAGCAATTTACCCCGGAACCTCTCCACGGTGAAGACGAACACATACCAGTCGTCCCATTCGTCAAAAGAAGGAAAAGTGAGAAACCCGTTCAGATGGGGATCTTTTGCCAGCAGGCCGCTTTCCTCCTTCACCTCCCGGATGACGCATTCCTCGGGGGTTTCTCCCGGCTGCATCTTGCCGCCCAGACCATTCCATTTGCCGTAGTGCAGGTCGTCTTTGCGTTTGATGCGGTGCATCATCAGGGTCCGCCCGTCCTTCCGGATATAACACAGTGTGGCTAATTTCATAAAAGCCTATCAATCTGATGATAAATTTGTTTAAAAGTTCAAGATGACCTGCCCCGAGCAGGAGCATCGTGCCTTGCGAACGAATGGGCTGGAAAGATGCAACCCCTCTTTGTGGCAGATCAAATTACTTCTATCCTGCCCTCTTCCAGCCGAAATTTTTTAAAGCCGTCCTGGCGGGTGACGTCGTTCTCGTGGGCCGAAGCAATGAACACCTGGCACTCCGGGTCCAGCTGCTGAATCAACAGACCCGACCGGCCGCTGTCCAGCTCGGCGAAGATCTCATCCAGCAGGATCACCGGCTTTTCCTTCAATTGAAAGGCCATGATCTCGGCCACTGCCAGTTTTAAGGCAATGGCCGCCGTCCGCTGCTGGCCCTGCGAGCCGAACTGGCGGATGCGCATCCCGGCCAGCGATATCTCCAGATCGTCGCGGTGCGGACCGAACATGGTTATCCCCCGCCTTCGCTCGAACTCGAAACCGGTGGTCAAGGCCTTGGCGAAGGCCTCCTCTATCGGCTGGCCCGGTTCGTATTTGTAGGACAGGTGATACCGCAGCCCCAGCCGCTCCCGTCCGCCGGAGATACCCACATACCTGCTGCCCGCCATTTCCTTCAGATCGTCGATGACCTCCATCCGCTTTCGGACCAGCTTCATCCCGCATTCCACCAATTGCTGGTTCCACACCTCCAACGAGGCGGCATTGCTGCGCCCCTCCTTGATGGCAAACAACAGATGGTTTCGCTGCTTAAGTATCCGGGTGTAATCCTGCAGATCGGCCAGATAGGTTTTAGAGAACTGGGAGATGGCCAGATCCATGAAACGGCGCCGCACCCCGGGGCCGGACTTGCAGAGGTCGTCGTCCTCCGGCGACAGGCTGACCACCGGCATCCGGCCGATCAGCTCCGATAGCTTCTGCTGCAGTTCGCCATTGATCTTCAGCCGCTTCTCTTCTTTATTATAGGCAGCCTCAACATTGATCTCGCCTTCGGAGGTTTGGGCGATGCCCTCCAGCCGGAACCATTCCCGGGTAAACCCTATCAGTTGTTCATCCTCGGCCACGCCCCTCATGGACCGCCCGATGCACAGATAATGGACGGCCTCCAATAGGTTGGTCTTGCCCGATCCATTGATACCCAATAAAAGATTCTTTCCCGGATCAAACTCCAGATCAAAAGTAGATAGATTCCTAAAATTACTTCCTTTTACCGTTCTAATGAACATTTTACTTTCCTGTTTTCTAATACCCAAAGTGATGTGTTTATTGATTAATTATACCACAACATATAGATAAAATGCAAAGGTTTTTTATTCATTTTT
This sequence comes from uncultured bacterium, assembly GCA_937863685.1. GTDB lineage: Bacteria > Edwardsbacteria > AC1 > AC1 > EtOH8 > UBA2226. The sequence continues at coordinate 28,899 of CALMGM010000010.1, read as the reverse complement.
TAGCATATAAGGCCTTGCATTATAATATGTTATATGCAACAACAATCATGTCTATTATAATTTTGCCTGATTTTTGAAAACTTGAAATGATCCAACTAAAATTACCTTGAAAAATAATCGTATTACTGATATACTTACTTGTTTGTTGATTAATTATTAATCTAAATATTCGGGCGTCCTTCGAAAGCAATGCAAGAAGCTGGTCTCAGGATGACGAGGTTACAACATAAGTCGGGCGGTTAGCTCAGCTGGTTAGAGCGCTGGTCTCACATACCAGAGGTCACAAGTTCGAATCTTGTACCGCCCACCAAAAAAGAAGCCATTCACTAAAATGGCTTCTTTTTTATGGCCTTTTTTTACATCTGTAATGACAGACAACGGAGGCCCACGGTTATATCCTTGTGCCTCCTCTTTCCCTGTTATATAATTGATTATCGTGCCACAATCACCTTCTTGGCCACATACCTCCTTCCGGCCTGCAATCGGATATGATACACGCCGGAAGCAACCGAACGATTGTATTGATCCTTCCCGTCCCATTTACTCGTATGGACACCTGCTTCCTGGAACTGATTGACCAGCCTTTTCACCAAATGCCCGCAAATATTATAGACAGTTAACGTCACATTTCCCCGGTTGAGTAGATGATACTGTATCTCTGTGTTTTGCTTAAAGGGATTTGGCCGTGTCTGTATCTTTATTTGGTCTTTGCTGCCACTGGTTCCGGCTGTGGGCGGCTGGTCTGATACGCCAACGTTTCCATCCCCGTCGGTTTTTATCAAATATGCATTGCAATGGGTTGGCGTTCCTGTCCCGAAGGAGTAGGTGAATCCCCCGATTATGAACCTGCCATCTGCAGTAGTTTCGATTGATTGTCCCAAATCCCACTCTTCTCCGCCAAAGGTCTTGGTCCACTGAACCTCTCCTGTCGAATCGATTTTAACAAGATAAATATCGGCCCCGCCTGCGCCATATGAATCGGTAAAACCTCCAATAACAAACCCGCCGTCAGAGGTCGGTTCGACGCCGAAACCGTCATCATGCCCTGCTCCGCCGATAAGTTTCGTCCACAGAGAGTCGCCGTTATCGTTGACTCGAACGAGGAACATATCCACCGAAACCCCGCTGCCCGAAGACCAGCCAACTGCGACGAAGCCTCCGCCCGGCACAGCACAGACCCCGTGGAAACCGTCATTGCCGATTCCGCCAAAGAACCGGGTCCACAGGGTATCCCCATTATCATCAATTCGAACAAGATATCCATTGGAGCTGTCGGAAGTTCCCGGCCCGAAGGAGAAGGTATTGCCCGCCAGCAGGTATCCGCCGGTTGTAGCGCCAGCAATCGCTTGAGCCTTGTCCGTTGCCGCACCGCCGTATGCCCCGGTCCAGGCCGTATCACCTGCGGAATCCGTCTTGATGCAGTACATATCTTCCTCCCCGGCACCGGTCGATTTTGTGCTGCCAGCAATGATGAAACCACCGTCTGTAGTCGTTTGCAAGGAGTAACCGCAGTCTTCCTCCGCGCCACCGTAACGTTTTGTCCAAAGAGTATCGCCGGAAATATTCGTCTTAATCAGATAAATATTAGCATAGGTCGGCGTTCCTGGTCCGTATGATTTGGTCCATCCGGCAACCAGGAATCCTCCGTCATTCGTCTGCAGCACTGATTGCCCAGCATCATCACTGCCTCCTCCTAACGCCCGCGCCCATAGCTGGTTTCCCAGTGAATCGGTTCGGAACAGATATACCTGACCCTGATTGCCATAAGAATAGGTCACCCCTGTACCTACGAACCCTCCTTCAGAAATTTGCCGGGCGGAATAGCACACGTCATCATATGAGCCACCATAAATCATTGCCCAAGTCGTTTGCCCGGCAGCGGGCAATACGGTCAGATCTACGATCGAGCCGCACAACATGAATACCCATAAAATCCTTGTCATGATGAAATCCTTTCGTTTTACTTCCATTTCTCACAGTTTCGACAGCTAAAAGGACCGGACCGAAGGGGTTTTTATCTTTTCAGGCTTTTGGCTTTATCGATTGCTACTGAATTTATCAGTACGTCGAAAAAACTGTAATAATATTTTTCGGGTTTGAACTTGGCAAAAGTATAAGAATTTTGAGTGGCCCGGTGCAATATGGCTCTAAGTGAATATACCCATTGGCTTATTGTCAGATCCACATCAATATCTTTGCGCACAGAACCCTCGACCATAGCTTGACGAAAGACATCTCTGAGATAATTGACCATCTCGTTATTACGAGCTCGGTATCTGGCAAAGATGGCCTGGTCCGTATTTTTGATATCTATTCCCAGATAATCCAGATAGAACATAAGTCGCAGATACATCCCATGATTTCTGAAGAACGTGTAATAGGTCTGGCCAAAGGCACGCAGCTTGGCCAGGCCGGTGGAGCATGCGTCCATTGTTGCCTGCTGTAGTTGCCAGCGTTTGTGGATGCTTTCAAGGAATACGGCAATGCACAGGTCCTCTTTGCTGGCAAAATAGGCATACAAGGTGCATTTTGTATATTCGGCTTCACGTGCGATATCGTCCATTGTTGTATTCTCAATGCCTCTGGTCTCAAACAACCGTGTTGCAACCTCAATGATTTCGCTTTGGCGGAGAACCCTTGTTTGATCTTTTCGTGACTGTTTGCTCATATATACTCTTTGTATTATATTATATACTTACAGTATACTATCATTGGGTCTTATTGTCAATAGATATTGAAGCAATGCGACATCTATTTCCTGTCATTTTATGTTTAGCAACAATTTTCTTGACATCCCGGTGCAATAATAGTTACTATTAAGCTATGTTGAAAAGCAAAATTGATATCTTTTGTCAGATCGACGAAAACCTTTGCCAAAAGCAGTTTGACCCAGCCGTAAAATTGCTCATGGAACACAGCCGGGACCTGCTTCAGCCGGGGAGGCTTGCGGAGCTTAAGAAGCTTTTGGCACAGATCCCCAAAGAGTATTTTTTCAGCCATCCCAAGCTTATCCTTATCACGGCCAATGCCGATTACCAGAGTGGAGAACTCAAATCAGCCCTGCGCTATCTTACCACAGCCATACCCGTTTTAAAAAAAGCCCGGGACCAATCATCCCTTTCCGCCGCCTACCGTTACCTTTCTTACATCCATCAGGACATGGGGCAGAACCAAAAAGCCATATCTGACTGCCAGCAGGGCCTGAAATACCTGGACAAAAATGATTACCGGGGCCGGGCCGGACTTCTGGCCGCCATGGCCGGGAGCTACTGGAGGCTGCTGGATCATAAGAAAGCATCGCAGATCTACGCCCGGGTGATGAATATCTATATCCGGGCCGGGGAGAAGGAAGGGCAGATCCGCACCCTGGCCAATGCCTCGGCCATCACCAAAACGCTGGGTGAGCTGGAGAAAGCCCGGAAGGAAAAAGAGGAGGTCCTTCGTTTTTACCGTGATTCCGACAATCGGCGCAGTTACTGCCTGGCGGCGGTGAACCTTTCATCGCTTTATCTGGAGATGTTCGAACTGGAGAAAGCCGAGCTTTTATTGACCTCGGTCATACCCGAGATCGAGAAGATCGGCCTGGGGATGGCTCTGGGACCTGCCAGGATATACCTAGGCGAATGCCAGATGTACCAAAGACGGTTCCCGGAAGCGGAAAAGACCCTTAAATTCGCTTTGGAGAATGCCGACAGTTCAGATGAAACCTCATATTATTTCTCCTGCCTTACGGCCCTGAGCACTCTCCACCGGCTGCAGGGCAGCCTCTCCCTCTCCCTGAAATATGCCCGGCAGGCCGAGGAGAAGATATCTTCAGAGCGGCCGCTGGATGCCGCCCAAGCGGAATATACTCTTTCCCGGGTGCACCTTGCCAGAAGGGACCTGCCTGGGGCCCTGCATTGCGCTTCGAAATTACTTAAGGTCTACGCCAAGAACGGCATGTCGTATAAGCAGGCACTGGCTCTGTTGAATCTGGCGGAGATATATCTGGCTCAAAAAAGACAGTCCTCGTTCTGCCGGACATTCTCTAAAACCCTGAGGCTCTGCCAGAAACACGGTTATGATTTCCTTTTCGACGGGCAGCATCCCGATAATTTCAGGCACCTACTGGCAGGGTATCAGAAAGCGAGAAGCTCCTCGAAGTACTTGAGCAAGCTGGGTCAAAAATTTAGCGATGACACGGCTGATTCAGGCGGGTCAATTGGCAGCACCAGACTGGAGATCACCACCCTGGGATCTTTGGGTATCTCGATAAATGGACGGACGGTTGAGCGCTGGAAGAGGACCGCCTCCCGGCAGGTATTGGGTATTCTGTTATCGCGTCATATTTCCGCATCAGAAAACCCACAGAACGATTCCGAACAGTTCATCCCGGCCGAGGTCATCAGCCTGATGCTGTGGCCCCAGAAAGGTCTGAGTGCGGCAGCGCTGAATCTTCAGGTGGCGGTGGCCGAGCTGCGCAGGGTCTTTGAACCGGGGATCAAGGACGGGAAATATTCAAGATACGTGGAGTTCAGGGGTGGCTGCTACCGTTTGGATATAAAGGACATTGCCATCGACTTCCTCGACCTGAGCACGCATGTGCGAAAGGGCAAACAGGCCGAAATCACCGGTCAGCAGAATGCTGCCATAGAGTTTTACCGCCGAGCGACGGAAATATACCGGGGAGATTTCCTGCCGGATATCAGATCGGTGGAGATGGAAGGTCCGCGGGAGCAGCTCCGGCAGCTGTATTTTCAGGCTTTACTCTCACTGGCCGGGTTGTCTCTGAAACAAAACAGCCTGGATGATGCCGTAAAATACGCATCGCTGGCCGTTTCCCGGGAACGCTGCCTGGAAGAAGCCCACCGTATATTGATGGCAGCCTTTCATCGCTTGGGCAGAAAGGAGCTTATAGCCAAACAGTTTCAAAACTGCCGGACCTCCTTGCGCAGGGATCTGGGATTGGATGTCAGTCCCGAGACCATTGCCTTATACAAGGAGTGTTCCAGTTAAGGGAATCGGATATCTTGTAAGCCATTTGTAAGCGACTTTTGTTAAAATAAGTTTAACAAACAGCCGTTTTTATTTTACTATCAGCATGAAAAGCATAAAAATAATAAGGATCAACGCATTTAAAAATGGCGATCCCAATAAATTGACCATCCATGGGGTCTGGGGCGGGTGTCTGGATGTTGATTTCGGAAAAAACAACGGCAAGCCGCTTGTGGTGGATGGTCAAGGATCGGAGGTGATCCTGGCTTACATTCCGCCTTTCGTCCGGAACGTGATATTGGAGCCGGACGGCTTTCTGATCAATTCCGTTTCAGAAATGCCCATTAAAGCCTATTTGCTTGACCACCAAAATACCATACTGAACATCATAAGACCCGGACGCATCGGTGAAAGCGGCCTTTGGCAGTGCAAGGTGTCGCGGAATATTTTCAAGGCTGTTCACAAAATATTAATAAACTGATTCAAGGAGGTTACCCTCATGAGACTTAATTTGTTAATCACCCTGGCTGTCCTGTTGTTCGCCGAATACCCGGCCCAGGCGGCAACCAGCATAAGTTTTGGCAGCAAGCCGGTCTTTGACGGAGTGGTCTCTCCGGGAGAATGGCAGGATGCCACGCTCAAGACCTTCACTACTTCCGGGGGGACCGATTCGGTATGGCTGAAATATTTCCAGGACACTATATTCATGGCGATAAAGAATCCCAATACCGTCGCCACCAGTCTGAACTGGATCCTTTTGGACATCAATTACGATCGCCTGACCGCCCCCCAGACCGACGACCATATATTATCTTGTTTCATTGACGGCGGAAGATATGAGAAGGTCGGAAACGGCACGGCCTGGGAATCGGTACCGATCCAGCCCATCGGATGGGTGGATTCGGTCAGCACCGGGACGGGATATTGGACAGCGGAATGGAAAATATTCTATTCCAAACTGGGGTTGACGCCGGGAACAGCCGATACCTTCGGCTTCGCCGTTTCGAACTACGTCGATGGCACCGGATATTGGTGGCCAGCCAGCGTTAATTATAACATACCCTCAAGCTGGGAAGCGGTCACTTCTATTACAAAGTGGGGAATGCCCGCTGCTTCGATAAATGATACTGTCTTTGATTTCGGGCCGGTGTATACCGGGGATTCTGCCGTTAGCAACTCTATCTATCTGAAAAATACCGGTAGCTATACCCTCACCGTCAGTGGTCTGGCTGTTTCATCCGAACCCTTCACCCTGCTGACTTCGGTGCCTTTCAATGTGGATCCCAACGACAGCCAGGTGGTGAATATAAAATTCAAGCCCGACCAGTTCGTATCTTATACCGATACCCTTACCGTGACCACCAATGATCCGGTAAATTCCGTCAGGCAATGTATTTTGTCCGGAACCGGAGTCGAGCCGGCCGCCGTGGTTGACGTTCCCTACGGCAGCAAGCCGGCCTTTGACGGTGTCCTGTCGGCCGGAGAGTGGACGGACGCCGCCTTCATCACCCCGCACACTACCACTCTAAATGATACCGTCTGGTTCAAATACAATAGGGATACCCTTTACGCCGGGTTCAAGGGAGCCGACAGTTTCGCCGGCAATCAGCAGCAATTGTATTTCGACAACGATTATGACCGGGCCACTCTTCCAATAGAAGACGATCACAGGCTGCGCATTCAAATAGACGGATACCAAGCCGAAGGAATCGGGGCGGGGTTTGGGTGGGTGACAGCCTCGATATCAGGCTGGAATGCCATTGACGGGGCTTCGCCCGGAATGTGGTGCTCCGAATGGAAGATAGCCCTGTCCAAGCTGGATATTGTACCTGGCACGACGGACAGCGTCGGAATGTCTGCCGTTGTCTATTCATTCGCCCCCGGAGCCGGCGGCAATTATTGGCCCTCCGCCTTCAATTGGGAGAATCCCAGCACCTGGGGAATGATGAAATCCAGCCAAAAATGGGGCGTGGCCGCCATTGCGGCAAATGAGAACCAGCACGATTTCGGTTATATCAAGCCGGATGACTCGCTTTCCTGGACGTCTCTTTATATAAAAAATACCGGCAGCCTGGACCTTGATCTAGACAGCCTGCGTTTCGGTTCCGGTTATTTTAGGATCGATCCCTTGACAGATTCATTACTGGCCCCCGGCGACAGCGTTGCGGTCGCCGTTTGGTTCAAACCGAATTCCTCCGGGGAGTATCTGGACACTCTGCGCATTTACTCCAATGACCCGCTCAACAATCCGGACAGAATATCCCTAGCCGGAAACGGGGCATATATCATAGATGTACCCTGGGGCACGGTGCCTAACTTTGAAGGAAACATCGAGCCGGCAGAATGGGCCGATGCCTATCGCGACAGCTTTGAATTGGGGGACAAGGCCAAAAAATACCACAATGTGGATACCTTCTGGGTCAAGTATAATGCCGATACCCTTTATCTGGCATTGATAACTCCTAATTATGCTGATTACAAAATAACCAGCCATTCCCTGATGTTCGATACAAAATTCGACCGCACCCCGGCAGTACAGGATGACGACTTCCGGTTCCTGGTCACTTTCGAAGGGGAGCAGGTGGAATTCACCGGCCTCATGGATCAGTGGGATAAAGTGACGCCCTCCGGATGGAGTTATAATTTTTCGGTCAAGGATCATTTTATAACCTTCTATGCCGTTCCCTTCGACCGGCTCGGCCTCTCGGTAGGAAATGCCGACACTATCGGGTTCGCTATTTTGGCCGATGGCGATGGAGGGATTTACGGCCGCTGGCCGGCCTCCTCCGACTCGGTCGGGACAGTCACCTGGGGTATACTGACCTCCAGCGCCGGGTGGGCCGGGGTGGCCGGACGGCCGGATGAGCAGCCAAAGATAAGGTCTTTCTCCCTGGCCAATGCCTACCCCAATCCGGCCGGCAAACAGGTCAGCCTGAGCTACCAACTTTCCGGCCCGGCCAATGTCAGGCTGAATATCTATAATATTGCCGGGCAACTGGTGAAGTGTTTTGACCAGGGACACCAATCGGCCGGGGCATATTCCATAAGATACAACACCGCTGCTTTGCCCAACGGCATCTATTTTTATCAGATTGACGCCGGAGCATTCAAGGCAACCAAAAGAATGATGGTCATCAGGTAGGATCATCCAGCAAAACAGAAAAGGGAGAGCCGAGGCTCTCCCTTTTTTTATTAAACGATTTGATTGCTTACGATAAATACATTTTTACGTCACTATAATCAGTTTCCTCAAACCCCTTTTTTATAATTTTAACCCTTCCTTTCTTTTCCTGTTTAATAAAATTGTATAAATCTATCATGTTTTGTGGTGCATTACGATATATTTTTTCCGGGCTCGGATCAATTATAATCAACTTACGTTCTTTTGATTCTAAAAGCCAATCATATATTTTATCATTTATGCCTGTATCCCGAAAACCGTATCCCGAAACAACCATCCGGTAGGTATATTTCAATGACGTTTTAAAGTAACGGTATAGCTCTAAAAATATATCCAATGTATAATCTGCCAACTTATTACCAGCCCCGACTAAAAATAAAGGCCTAATTGTTATTTTAGTCGATTGATTATAACGACAGGGTTCTCCTATCCTGTCCCATTTGTTATATTCAAAAAGTGGATACTCTATTTTTAGCGACATCATTCTATACCAATCAACCGAACCATGTAATTTCACCAGCCGCACTTGCCTTGGCGTCTCCTCCTCATATAGTAGGTTAGAGTCATATGTTTTATTATTATCTTTGTGAAACCCGTCAATAAACTGTATTTTAGATTGTTTTAGATACTCCTCCAAAACAAGATCGTGATTTAAAGTAAAGATGTCAATATGTCTATCTTGCGCTTTATCTATTATTTCCTTTATTAGTCTTAATTTATTTGTTTCATCCGGTTTTCCCGGAACCCTTAACATTTCTTCCGTGAGATCATGAATATAATAATATGCCTCTATTACTATCTTTTTAAAATCAAATATATTTTCTGAACCAAGGCAATATTTATCGCTTATTTCCTTTATAAAAGGTATCATGGCAGGGTTATTGTTATCGTTTAAATGACCTTTTATTTGGGATAAAATATAGAATATATCTTCATAATTTGGATTTAACCCGCTGTTTATTTCCAAGTAATCTTTTACTGTTCTTATTAAACAAAGAATGTTCTTTACATAAATATTAGTATCTTCGTCTCTTTTCCAATCATCGATCCGAGCAAAAGTGTAATTTCCCTCAAGATTTCTTATAACATAATTTGGGGTAAGATTCTTATCGGCTAAAATCTTTTCTGTTATTTCGTTAACATTCGGCAAACCCAGCGGGATCGATATACCGGAACCGAATAAAAAAGAAATACGTTTTAATTTATCCATATACAGCTATCCTATTTTATACATTACAGACAAGTCAACTATTTTTCACTTCAGGAATTTCCAGATCAGGTATATGGTGGCCCCCCAAGCCCCAGGCCCGTGGCATAGTACCGCCGCCCAAATATTCCCGGTATACTCGGTCAGCCAGGCCAGCATCAGGCCGCCGGCAAAGACGATTGCCATCAATGGCATCCCGGCCCAGCCCGACATCAGGAAACTGATGGTAATCAGGTGATAGACGGTGAACAGCATTGCCGAGACCAGGATGTGCCTCTTGAAACCCGCCCGCCGGGCCAGCAATCCCTGAAGCCCGGCCCGCCAATACAGTTCCTCGCCCAGCGGAAGGATCACCGCCACGAACAAAAAGAACTGCAACAGACCGGCGGGAAAGGCATTGCTGTGATACAGTTTCTGGGAGCAAACTCTCAGCATGTTTTCCGGAACGGCTTTCCCAAAATAGAAGTTCCCCACATATATGCTGAGCGCTGCCACCGTCCCTGCCGAGAGCAGACCCAAGCCCAGGCTTTTGATAATTCCGGCGGCCGAAAGTTTCACTCTATCCTCCAGGCCGTAGGCTCTTATCTGCCAAAAGGCCCCGCCGTAAAAAACCACCGAGGAAAGAATGATGGCCAGCCAGGCGTCGTTCAGCATCCACAGGGCCAGCCAGTTCACCAAAGCCGGTGTCAGGGTGAGGGCCGCCAGCAAAAAAGATAGGTCCCTTTTGTTTTTTACCAAAAGAGCCTTATTCATCATTTCCCTTTTCCGGATCTATTTTTTCCAATAGTTTTAACGTCCCCTCCTCGGTCTCGGCATGCATCAATTCCTGGCGCAATGCCGCCGCCCCGGGGATCCCCTTTATATACCAGCTCAGATGTTTGCGCATCTCCCGGATCCCCCGGGCCTCCCCTTTGTCGGCCACCGACATTGCCATGTGTTCTTTGATGACCTCCATCCGTTCCAGCCAGCTTACCGCCGGCGCCTCAGAATTCTGAATTCTTAACTCCGAATTCAGCGTAGCGTTTATTTCGGAAAACAAAAAGGGATTTCCCAGGGCCGCCCGGCCCACCATCACCAGATCGCATCCGGTCTGTCCGATCATCCTCCTGGCATCCAAACCCGAAGCCACGTCGCCGTTGCCGATCACCGGTATCTTAAGCTGCTGTTTTATTTTTGCGATGACCTCCCAGTCGGCCTTCCCCGAGAACATCTGGCTTCTGGTCCGGCCGTGGATTGCGATGGCAGATATGCCGCACTCTTCCAGAAGTTTGGCCACCTCCAAAGCGTTCTCCGATCCCACTTCCCAGCCGCTGCGGATCTTGGCCAGCACCGGCCGGCCGGAAGCCTTCACTACCGTCCGGGCTATCTCGGCGATCCTTTCCGGAAATTTTAGCAAGGCCGATCCGCCGCCGTTTTTCACGATCTTCGGGGCGGGGCAGCCGAAATTAAGGTCATAATAATCCGGCCGGATTTCATTCTCCAGCCTTTCCACCGACTCGGCAAAGGCCGCCGGCCGGGTCCCGAACAGCTGAACGGCGATGGGCCGCTCCGCCTCCCGGAATGATGTCATCTTGATGGTCTTGGAATGCCTGCGGGACAATGCTTCGGCCGAGATCATCTCGGAATAGACCAGGGCCGCGCCGAAGCGGCGGCAGATAAGGCGAAAGGCCGAATCGGTGATCCCCGCCATGGGGGCCAGCACCGCCCGGCCCTTCAAAAAAGTTGGATCGAATGTTTTGGTCAATTACATTTTCCGCTAAAATTTAATCCCGGTCCTTTTGCCATTTTTTGAAGAATATCCATACCAGAATCAAAAACAGGCCAACCAGTATCGATATCAGCCGGCGGTCGGCCAGCGACAACAGCATGGCCAGGATCGCCAGGAATACCGTGATCCCGTAAAGGAACATCACCGCTCCCTGGTGGCTGAACCCTATGGTCAGCAGAGTATGGTGCACGTGCTCTTTGTCGGCCTGGTAGAACATCTGGCCCCGCCAGGTCCGGCGCAGGACGGCGCTGAAGGTGTCCACAATAGGCACCCCCAGGGCGGCTATTGGTATCAGCATGGCCACTGTGGCGATGCTTTTCATGGTTCCCAGAGTGGTCATGGCCGCCAGGATGAATCCGACGAAAGTGGCCCCCGAATCCCCCAGAAAGATACGGGCCGGGTGGAAATTGAACGGCAGGAAACCCAGCAACGCGCCGACGGTGACGATCGCCAGCAGTCCGATCAGCCCCTCCCCTGAGGCCTCGGCCGAGACGAATATGGTGACGGCCACGATTATGGCTATCCCGGCCGCCAGTCCGTCCAATCCGTCGATGAAATTGATGGCGTTGATCATGAACACTATCCACAGGGCCGAGAACGGTATGCTGAAGATGCCCAATTGAAAGACACCGCCCAGCGGGCTGGGCAGAATGGTCACGCAAAATCCCCCGGCGATCAGGATGCCGGCGGCGGCGAATTGAAAGACCAGCCGCAGGGCCACCGAGGCGTTCTTCAGGTCGTCGTATAAGCCCACCCCCAGGATCAGCAGACCCCCGAAAGTTATGGCCGTGAATTTCCCGGTCAGTCCGTTGAATATATCGGGCCATAATGAACCTGTCAGCCAGATGGTTATCAGCACCGCCACGGCCACTGCCGCTCCTCCCAGGCAGGGAGTAGCCTTCTGGTGAATCTTTCTCAGGCCGGGCCGGTCGAATGCCTTGCCCTTGATGGAAACGTACAGCGCCAGCGGAGTAAGCAGCAGGCCCAGCACCGCGGACACGAAAAATGCTGTCAGGTAATGCAATATTGTTTCCTTGGATTTAGAAGCCGTTCTCCTTTTAAAAGAACGGCGAAAGTTAGGTTACTTTAAAAGGGCCTGGATCAGCAGGTCCAGTTCCTGCCGGGTCCTCTTCTCGGTGACCGAGATCAGCAGATGCCCTTCCAATTGTTTATAGAACCGGCCCAAGTCCAGCCCGGCCAGGATACCTTTCTGCTTAAGTTCTGCCAGAACCTGAGAAGCCGGCCTTTTGGTCTTGTATACGAATTCTTTGAAGAACGGCGCCTTAAAAGCCGGCCCCAGCTGCTCCGCCAGGTAATGGCTTTTCTGCAGGCAGAGCTCGGCCACCTGTTTGATGCCGTCGCGACCCATCAGGGACAGGTAGACTGTGGCGGCCAGAGCGCACAACGCCTGGTTGGAGCAAATATTGGAGGAAGCTTTTTCCCGGCGGATATGCTGCTCCCTGGCCTGCATGGTCAGCACCAGGCCTTCGCGGCCCTGTTGATCGGTGGTCAGGCCGACTATCCTGCCGGGCATCAGGCGTAGCAGATTATTCTTGGCGGCCAGCAATCCCAGATACGGTCCGCCCAGCCCCATGGGAATTCCCAACGGCTGCCCCTCGCCGGTGACAATATCGGCGCCGTAGCTGCCGGGTGTCTTTAAAAGGCCCAGTGAGATCGGATCGGCCGAGACCAACAGCAGCGCGCCTTTATTATGGGCGATGTCCGATATTTCTTCAACCGGTTCCAGCGCGCCCAGGAAATTGGGCTGCTGGATCAGGACGGCCGCGGTTTTATCGTCGATGGTTTTTTCCAGTTCCTCCAGGCTGGTGGCCCCGTCTTTCCAGGGAATCTCAATTATCTCTATGTTCAGCCCCCGGCAGTAGGTTTTTAGCACTTCACGGTAATCCGGATGGACGGTGCTGGATATGATCAGTTTTTTACGCTTGGTGTGGCTGCAGGCCATCAGCCCGGCCTCGGTCAGGGCGGTGGCTCCGTCGTACATTGAGGCATTGGCCACATCCATCCCGGTCAGGGCCGCTATCAGGCTCTGGAATTCCCAGATCACCTGCAGGGTGCCCTGGCTGACCTCTGCCTGGTAAGGGGTGTAAGCGGTATAGAACTCGGGGCGGGACAGGATATGGTCCACCGCCGCCGGGATATAATGATCGTAAGCCCCCCCGCCCAGGAAGGATATCATCTCCCCGGCCGGCCTATTGGTTTTGGAGATCCCTGAGATCTCTTTGGCCGCTTCCATCTCGGATAGCGGAGCCGGCAGGTCCAGTTTGGATTTTAAAAGAATGTCCCGCGGAATGTCCGCTATCAATTCATTGAAATCCTTGACCCCTATCCGGGCCAGCATATCCTGAATGTTTTCCGGGGTATTAGCAATATATGGCATAACTCACTTTCAAACATTTTGAACTTCTTTAACCTCTTGAACCCTACCGGGCCCCTTGCTCATCATTAATGTCCGTGTTTTTCCATCTTTTCATAGGCCTCGGCATCCATAAGCTTGGCGGATTCGCCGGGATTCGAGAGCTTGACCTTGACCATCCATCCTTTGCCGTAGGCATCTTTGTTGACCAGGTCGGGGGTGCCTTCCAGTTCTCCGTTTATCTCAGCCACCTCGCCGGACAGCGGGGCGTTCAGGTCGGACACCGCCTTGACGGCCTCGACGGTCCCGAAGGGCTTGGCCATCTCCACCTTGGAGCCGATGGCCGGCATCTCCACGAAGACTATGTCGCCCAGTTCGCCCTGGGCGAAATCGGTGATGCCGATGGTGGCGATGCCGCCTTCGATCCGGGCCCACTCGTGGGTGGCGGAATATTTGAGGTCCTTGGGAAAGTTCATTTTGTTTCTCCAAATATTGTATATTTTTAATTTTTAGTTATTCATTTTTTTATGGAACTGTGCTTCCAGAACGGGGTCTCGGCCACCTTGGCCGGAACCATCTTGCCCCGGATCTCCACCTGAATATCGGTGCCGGTCTTGGCGAATTCGCTCTGGACATAGGCGGTGCCGATGCCCTTAGCCACCGACGGGGAGAACACCCCGCTGACCACCTCGCCCACTTGAGAACCATCCTTGAAAACCTTGTAATGCTGGCGGGGAAAGGCGTTTCCCTCCACCTCGAAACCCACCAATTTTCGCTTGACGCCCTCGGCCTTCTGTTTTAACAGAACATCTTTGGCAATAAAATCGCCTTCCTTTTTGAGCTTGGTGATCCAGCCCAGCCCGGCCTCCAGCGGAGAGGTCGTCTTATCGATGTCGTTGCCGTAAAGGCAGTATTTCATTTCCAATCGGAGAGAATCCCTGGCGCCCAGGCCGCTGGGCTTGAGGTCGAATTCCTGACCGGCTTTGAATAAAGCCTCCCATATCTGCCCGGCGTACTTTTTGTCGAAATACAGCTCGAAGCCGTCCTCGCCGGTGTAGCCGGTGCGGGAGACGATCATCTCCACCCCGTCAACTTTGCCGATCTTGAACCAGTAGAATTTCATATCCGACAGTTTGAGATCGCAGATCTTGGCAAGCAGGGGCTCGGCCTGGGGGCCCTGCAGGGCCAGCTGGGCCACGTCATCGCTGGTGTTCTTCAACGTAACGTTGAATTTCTTGGCCTGTTCCTGGAGCCAGGCAAAATCCTTGTCCAGATTGGAGGCATTGACCACCAGAAAATAATGGTCGGGAAAGCGGTAGACCAGCAGGTCGTCCACAATGCCGCCGTCCGGATAGCACATGGCCGAGTACTGCACCTGGTCAACCTCCAGGGCGGCCGGGTCGTTGACCGTCACATAGGAGACGAATTTCAGGGCCTCCGGCCCCCATACTTCGATCTCGCCCATGTGGGAGACATCAAATAAACCGACCTTGGACCGGACATGACGGTGTTCCTCTATTATCCCGACATACTGCACCGGCATTAAAAAACCGGCAAAGGGGACCATTTTCCCGCCAGCGGCAACATGTTGATCGTAGAAGGGCGTTTTCTTTTCCATTTTTCTCCTGTTAAGAAAATATATTGCGGATTTTAATGAACTAAATAAAACTGTTATCCTATCAACTCTTTTATCTTTCCCGAGAGTTCAGCTATCTTGAAGGGCTTGGTCATGTAATGGTCGGCCCCGGCAGCCAGGCCGGCCTCCAGGTCCCTGCCGCTGGTCTTGGCGGTAAGCATTATCACTTTGATATCGCTGGTTTCGGGGGCGGCCTTCACCCTGCGGCAGACCTCGATCCCATCTATCACCGGCATCATAATATCCAGCACCATCAGGTCTGGATGAAAGGATCTGGCGTCCTTAAGCGCCTGGTCTCCGTTTATGGCCTGAAAGACCTCGTAACCCTGTCGGGCCAGTATCTCGGAGACCATGAACAGCATATTGCCGTCATCGTCTGCCACCAGGATCCTTTTGGCCTTATCGGTCCGGTTTTCCATGCTATTGTTTCCTTGTATAAAACTGTACAATTATAACCGATTTCCGGCCGAATGTTAAGCATTTTTTATCCCGGCTGATCCTCTCCGAAGATCGGGTCATTCGGCCTTAAAAACCACCCTGAAGCAAGCCCCGTGGTCGTTATTTATCTCCAGCCGGCCATCCAGCTGTTGGACCAGGGTGGTCACCAGTTGCAGGCCCAGCGACCCCACCTTTTCAATGTCGAAGCCTTCCGGCAGGCCGATCCCATTATCGCTTACGCTCAGGACCAGACGGCCTTCATCCTCCCGGGTCATGATGATACTGATGTCCCCCTTTCTGCCTATCTGGTGATAACTGGGGAAGGCGTACTTCAGGCTGTTGGATACCAGCTCGTTGACGATCAGCCCGCAGGGAATGGCGGTATCTATCTTCATCGGCTGATCGATGATATCCATGGAATAGGATACCAGCTCCCGGTCGATGCCATAGCTGTGGAAAAGGTCCTCCACCAGGGCCCGGGCGTAGCCGGAGAAGCTCAGGCGGGAGAGAGACTCCGACTGATAAAGTCTTTCATGGATCAGGGACATGGAACGCACCCGGGTCTGGCACTCCTTGAAAAGCTCCAGCGACCGCTGGTCGGTTATATATCCGGACTGCAGGTTGAGCAGGCTGGATATCACCTGCAGGTTGTTCTTCACCCGGTGATGCACCTCCCGCAGCAGCACCTCCTTTTCCTTGAGCGCCGCGGTTATGTTTTCCTGGGATTTTTTATGTTCGGTGATGTCGATGTTGAATTCGGCCGCCATCCAGGCCCCCGAAGCATCCTGGAAGGGGATGGTGTGGACCTCCACCCATCGGTTCTCCCGCTTCAGGAACTCCTGGGTCACCACCACCTGTTTCATTTCCAGGGCGGTTTTGATCCCGCAGCTGGGACAGACCGAGTCCTGGTTCATGAAATAGCGGTAACATTTCTTTCCGGCCGCCTCTCCGTACGACTTCTGCCAGTAGGGATCGATATAGATCACGTTGTAATCCGAATCGATGATATCGAAGCCGGTCTTGGTGGCGCCCAGCACGTACTCAAAGCGTTGGTTCAACTCCTGCAGGTTCTGCTCCGCCTTGCGACGCTCGGTGACATCCAGGGTGAATCCGGCCAGCATTCTGGGCCGGCCCTCCTGCAGGATGGGGAATTTGATGGTCCGGTAATGCCGGCCGCCGAATTCCTCCTCCACCTCGACCACCTTGCCCTCCCGCAGGATCCGCTTGTCGTCCTCCACCATGCCCTTGGCCAGGTCCGAGGGGAACAGTTCGTCCATGTTCCTGCCCAGCAGTTCCTCCAACGGCCGGCCCAGCATCCGCTCGTAGTTCCTGCTCAGCTTTAAGGACTTGATATTCTCGTCCTTGAAGAACACGTAGACCGGGCTGTACTTGAGGAACTGGTCGAACATCTCCTCCATCTGCTTCAGGGAGGCCTGGCTCCTCTCCAGGGCATCCCGGCTCTCCTGTACCGCCGCCAGCTGGTTCCTTAATTCCTCGTCAGCCAGCCTGAGCTCCTGCTCGGAGGACAGCAGTTTTTGATTGGCCATCACCAGTTCCTCATTGGCCGCCTCCAACTCCTCCTTTTGTGACTGCAGTACCTCCTGGTCGCGTTTCCTCTCGGTGATGTCCCGGATGATGGTCTGGAAATATTTCTTTCTTTCCACCTCCATCCTCCGGGCGCTGACCTCCACCGGGAAAGTGGAGCCGTCGCTGCGCTTGTGAACGGTCTCGAACAGCAGGCCGTTCTCGTCCACCACCTTGCGGTACTGGTCGTCCACCGAGGGCCGGGAGTCCGATTTTCTCAGGCGGTGGATATCCAGGGTCAGCATCTTCTCCCGGGGATAACCGTAGACGGATACCGCCTTGTCATTGGCCTCCCGGATGTTCAGGTCCTCGTCCAACAGCAGGATGATGTCGTTGGCATACTTGGTAAGATATTCGTAGTGCTTGGACAGGGCCTGCCTCTCCCTCTCCTGTTCCAATAGGTTTTGAAAGTAGCTCTTTTGCTGGCGGTTCCACAGAGATCCGATTATCCCCCCGGCCGCGAAGATCATTGCTATCACGATCAGCCCGATGAACCAGACATGGGTATAGGCGATGGCCTCCGCCTCCCGCCGATCGGTCTTGGCGATCATATACCAGGGGTTGCCTGGTATGTTATGCAGATAGGCGTACACTTTTTTGCCCCGGTAATCCACCGCCGTAACATTGCCGGTGCTGCCGTTGATGGCCATCACCTCGGGCAGTTCGCTCCGGCTTAGGGGGTATCTTAATTTGGCCGCCGAGCCCTTCTGGAACCTCAGTTCTGTCAGGTAGAACACTTCCTGTCCTTCCCGTTTGACCAGGTAGGTCTCGGCGCTTTTGCTGGGCACCGGCCATTGCTGGATGAGGGGATAAAGCAATTGCTCGGGCTCGATCCGCAGGATGATCACCCCCACCACCGAGTCCCTTTGGCGGTTGTACTGGACCACCGGGGCCAAAACGTCCAGGTGCACCGTCCGGCATTCGGTGCAGTAATAGAAATCGCTGAAGCTGGTCCGCCCGGTGGCCGCCACTTTCCTGGCCAGGGTGCTGGTTTCCGGACCTATCTTATGCACCGTTTTCCCGGTCTGCATCCTGATCCGGCCTTTTATATCCAGCAACAGTACGTTCTGGTACTGTTTAAGATTTTGCAGGGACCGCATCCATTTAAGCCGGTCCAGTTCCATATTTTCGGAGTAAGTTTCCTTGAACAGATGGCTGACCCGTTCGCCGATATACGGATTGTCCACAATATTCTGGGCGTCGGACATTCTTTCTGACAGCCAGCTGTCGATCTGGTTCTCCTTAAGGCTGGCCACCGATTCCAGGTCCCGGGAGATCTCCTGCCTATGGTCCCGGAGATGATAGAAAGAATACAGCCAGCCAGCCGCTATGATGCTGATCGAAAGCAGAAAGAATATCAGCAGCGGCTGCCAGGCCGATCTGATCTTGTCTTTTAATCTTTCCATAACGCGCTCCACCATCTTAGAAGATTTACCCGGAACATCTCGGACCGCCTTTTAAACTCGGGCTTTTGGCCGGGACCAGCTTCAGCTCTTTCCCTTTTCGGCCGATTCCAGTTTGAGGAATAATTTTATCAGCCGGGGATCGAACTGTTTGCCGGCTCCCTCCCTGATCTCCCTGAGGGCCTGGGGCCTGGTCTTGGCCGTTTTATAGGGGCGGATGTTCCGCTTGACATCGTAGGCGTCGGCGATGCTCAGCAGCCGCGAGGCCAGCGGGATCTTCTCGCCCTTGAGCCCCCGGGGATATCCGGTGCCGTCCCACCATTCGTGATGATGCAGGATCTGGTCGGCCACGGCCGATATCTCCGGGGTGGCCAGGGCGATCCGGTAGCCGATATCGGAATGCTTCTTGACCGCCTCCCACTCCTTGGGGTTCAGCTGGCCGGGCTTGGAAAGGATGGCGTTGGATATGGCGATCTTTCCCACATCATGAAACGAGGCCAGCAGCATCAGATCGTCTATCTCGGAATCCTGCAGTTTCAGCTCCAGGGCCATCTTCAGCAGATATTTCTGCAGATGTTTGGTGTGTTCCTCGGTCTCGTAAGCCGACTCCCACAATGTTTTCTCTAAAGAACTCAGTATCCGGCTGCGAACGGTCTTCCCCTCCATCATCTTGTACTGGTACATCCAGTCCTCGGCCTTTTTGAGCACCCGGCTGATGTCCTGGTTCTTGTCCTGCTTGGTGGCGGTGCCCAGAGCCACGCTCAGCTGGATGGGTTTTTTGGGGCTCCGGCTGCAGGACTGCCTTATCTTTTCGCAGATCCGGATGGCGGTCTCGACCCCGGTCTTGGGCAGCAGCACCGCGAACTCGTCGCCCCCCCAGCGGGCCACCACGTCGCTTCTGCGGCACTGTTTCTTGATGATCTCGGCGGTCCGGACCAGGAATTTGTCGCCCTGGTGGTGCCCGAAGGCGTCGTTGATCAGCTTCAGGCCGTTGACGTCCCCGACTATCAGGCTGATGGGCAAAAACCTTTCGTTGTCCAGCCGGCTCAGCTCCTCCTCGAAGTAGGCCCGGTTGTACAGCCCGGTCAGCTTGTCGTGAAAGCTCAGATAGTTGATCCTCTCGTCGTTCCGGCGGCGGTCCGCCAGCTCGTCCTTGAGTTTTTTATTGGCCTCCTCCAGCAAGATGGTCCTTTGCGATATTTTCTCCTCCAGTTCCCGGTTGGTCCGCTCCAGCAGGCATTCGGCCCTTTTCCGCTGGTTTAAAAGCCGCTGGCCCAGTATCCCGAATATGACGAACAGCGCCCCGATGGCTCCCCGGAAATATATCTCCATCGGCTCGGGGTGCAGTATCTGCTGGATCAGGCCGCCCTCCTTAAACAGGAAGGTGTCGATGAACGTGTCCATGATCCAGAATACCACGGTCCCGATCAGGCCGATCAGGATCATGTTGCCGGACCGGTATGATTTTTCGCAGTTCATTCTACCATCACCTTTCGGTTGCTTGATGAATCTTCAATTCAGGGCGCGGCCCTTATCAGCCGGGCCACGATGGAGTCCTGCAGAGCCCGGACGGAGTTGGCCTTGGAGGTGTAATTATTGAACATGAAGGCAAAGCAGTAGGTTTTACTGCCGGGGCCGGACACGAAGCCGGCCAGCGATGAGACCCCGGTCAGGGTCCCGGTCTTGGCCCTGATGATCCCCCTGAACTCGTCCTCCATCAGCCGCCGGGCCAGGGTGCCGTCGGTGCCGGCGATGGGCAGCGAGGTCAGCAGCTCCGGACGGAGGGCCGGATCGCGGTAGCTATCGGTCAGCACTTTGACCAGCTGCTCCGCAGTGCACAGGTTGTAGCGCGACAGCCCCGAGCCGTCGGCTATCCGGAAGCTTTCCTCCCCGAAGCCCATGTTCTTGAGCATTTGGGCCAGCCGGTTGTTCCTGGCCGAGTCGGGGGCGAGGGGATCCTGCCTGGTGCCCAGCTGGCGGAACAGCATCTCGGCGGTGAAGTTGTCGCTGTCCTTGTTCATTCCCCGGATGATCTGGTACAGGGGCGGCGAGGCATGCCAGGTCAATTCCGGCTTTTCCGGCGGCGTGGCGCCGGTCCTGACCTCTCCGGATATCTTGATGCCGTTGGCGGCCAGCGCCTCCCTGAAGACGGTGCCGCAGTACAGGGCGGGATTGGTGACCGTCCGGACCAGGTAGCTGGTGCCCTCATCGGCCGCCATGGTCCCGCTAAGGCTGACCGCATCGCCCCTGCCGCCGAAAGAACGGTCAGCCTTGATCCTGGCTTTGTTCCCGGCCTTGATTGTAACCGCATTGTTGTCCAAGGTCAAGTAGGCGGTGCGGGGATTGAGTTCGGCCCGCGGCCTCCGGCCCGGCCTGGTCCCCGGACGCAGGCCTATCTCAAAAGTGTTGCGGTTCAGGGACAGGGCCGACACCGGGGCATTGTAGGCGTAAGGCCCCTCGTCCCACATCCATCCGTAGCCGAAGCTGGTGGTGTCGAAATACCCGGCATCGGCAATAAGATCTCCGTTCACCTGTTTCAGCCCCATGGCCCTCAACCGATAGGCCAGGGCCTCCAGGTCGGCGGTCTTCAGCTCCGGGTCGCCGAAGCCCTTCAGGTACAGGTCCCCATTTATCCTTCCCAGTCCGTCGATGCTGTCGCCATGGACCGCGGTGCGGAAGCGGAAATTGACGCCCAGCAGGCGGAAGGCCGCGGCGCTGACGAACAGCTTGTTGACCGAGGCCGGCATCATCAGGCTGGACTGGTTCAGGGAATAGATCTCCCGCTCCGGGTCCAGGGAGATGATGTACACCGCCCGGTTGGCCTGGTACAGCAGGGTGTCGGACAGGACGGAATCTATGGCCTGCCGCAGGACCTCCCGCTTCAGCTGAAAGCTGTCGGGAGCAACAGCCGGGATGGCTGGGATCGAAGCTTCCGGCCGGCCCCGGTGGGCGCATCCGGCCGACAGCGCCACCCCCAGAATCGTGGCACCAGCCAATCTGATGATATTTTTTTTATTCACCGGCATCGTTGCCTTTCCTGTCTGGTATTGGCTGCTGGATTTTTAAATGCTTTTCCATGTACTGCTGACGCTATTCCCTTTCTCCTGAATTTTGTCAGACAACATACCGGCTGGAATTCCCCGCCTCGAATTTCTCCGCCTCGGCCTTGCGGTTCTCGAACCCCGCCCGGCCCATCAGCCCGTAGGTGTAGCGCTTGCCCTCCTCCACCCCCGGCTGGTCCATGGGATTGATCCCGAACAGGCCGCCGGCGTAGGCGGTGGCGGTCTCCAGCAGGAATACCAGCTGGCCCACGGTCCGGGGGCTTATCTCCGGGATCAGGAAACTGCAGTTGGGCCGGCCGTTCTTGGACAGGGCCAGGGCGGTGGCCCGGGCCTCCGAGTTGAGCAGCTGCCCGAAGCTCTTGCCGCCCAGGTAGGAGATGTCGGCGATCTTGGGATAGGCCCGGGGGATGGTGATATCGCTGCGGAATTTCTCAACCATCAAAAAGGTGATCGCCTTGTCCCGGGGGCCTTCGATATACAGCTGCAGCTGGGAGTGCTGGTCGGTGGCCCCCAGGGCCTTGACGGGGGTGGGCCCGGTCTCCACCGTCTGATTCTGGTTGTTGACCCTCTTGCCCAGGCTCTCGGCCCACAACTGCCGGAACCAGTCGGTCATCGGATACAGACTGTCGGAATAGGACATCATCACGTTGATCCGGCACCCTTTCTGGTAAAGCAAAAACTGGGTCAGGGCATACAGCCGGGCCGGATTTTTCCAGGGGTTCTCATTCAGGGTCATCTTCCGCATCTGATTGGCGCCCTCCAGCAGAGACTTGATGTCCACCCCGGCCATGGCCAGGGGGAACAGCCCCACCGGGGTCAGCACCGAGAACCGCCCGCCCACCCCCGAGGGCACATCCAGGCTGGACAGCTTCTCCCGGTCCACTATCTGCCGCAGGATCCCTCCGGCCGGATCGGTGGTGACCACCATATTCTTTGACCAGTTCTTGCCCGCGTCCTTCATCAGCCACTGTCTGATCCACAGGAACTGGGCGCTGGTCTCGGCGGTGGCGCCGGATTTGCTGATCAGATTGACCAGGGTCCTTTTGGCCTTGAGCAGGGCCAGCACCGCCTTCAGTTTCTCCGGGTCCACATTGTCCAGCACCCACAGCCGGGGCCGTCCCCGGCGGGCCTTTTTGTCCTGCAGGTTGTAGGTGGATGGATTGAGGGCCGAATGGATGGCGGTGGTGCCCAGGGCCGAGCCTCCTATTCCCAGCACCACCAGGTCGTCGAATTTTCCTTTGTATTTCGCCGCCAGCTTCAGGCAGGAGTTCAAATGTTCCGGGGTATCCGGCAGATCGAAGAAATCCATCTTCCCGGCCGCCCTTCTGGCATGGAACCACTGGCTGGCCTGGACCGCCGCTTTCCCGGCCGCCTCCAGTCCGGCCTGGCTGATGCCGTAAGCCCCCAGCCTGTCGGTCATCAGGTTGTTATAATCCAGTCTTATCCGGCTGTTCATGGCAATCCTCCCGATATTTTTTATTAAGGCTGCGCCTGATATTCTATGCCGGCCGATATGACATTCTGGTTCATTCCCTTCCCGGAAAGCGGCCGGCTGGTGGCCCCCGAACAGACCAGCTTCAGCGGGCCCAGGCGGCAGGCCAGGCCCCCGCTTAAGAAATACATGTCCTGCAGGTAGGGATCGTACCGCCGCAGGTAAGGATCCAGCGGATGCCGCAGGCTGTAGCTTCCGGCCATGGCATCCAGCCGGCCTTCGATCAGTTCGATCCGGCAGCCCAGGTGGTAGTCCATCTGCTCCAGATACCCCGATGACACCAGGTGCCAGCCGGTCAGTTCCAGCCCTCCATGAGCTTCGAAGCCCGGCTCCGGGGTATAGGCGATCGACAGCCAGCCTGTCTGGGGGACGGCGCCGGACAGCTTCAACCGGTTGCTGGCCGTATCCCCGGCAAAAGCGGTATAGCATGACATTTCGGTCTTGCTCTTCAATCCGGCCGAGAAAAAGAAATCCTGCCCCAGATCGGACGAAATGCCGGCCGAAAAGCCCGGGGCCGTTCCCCGGCCCTCGGCCAGCCTGCCGTCCGGGCCGTCCCATACCAAAGCGAACCTGGTCAGGCTGACCGACAGGCCCAGGCTGAAATTCTTTATGGCCGACAGCGACCAGCCGGCGGAATATTGTTCCAGCGACAATTGGGCCTGGTCCACCGCATCCGGATCCAGCACGTCGGGAAAGCTGAGGTCGGTCTTCATGGCCCTCCGCCAGCCCAGGGCGAAATTGTGGGCTCCCCACTGGAACCGGCCGGCGGCGGTCGAGGGCAGGGCCGGGGAGCCGCCGGTGGATACCGACAATGAACTGCGCCCGGCGGAGAGATTGGAGGCCGACATTGCCAGCTGATATCTGCCCCGGCCGGCGATCCCGGCCGGGTTGCCGAACAGGGCCGCCGCCCCCTGCGCAAAATCCAGTCCGTTGCCCTGTCCCAGGACCCCGGCGTCTATCGGCTGGTAGTAATTATGCTGAAAGGGCAGGACCAGCAGATAGTCGTATGATTCCCCGCTGTCGGCGGCCAGGGCCGGACCGGGCAGGACGGCGGCGATGATCAGTGCGATTTTTACCGATCGGTGCATGTTGGATCATTCCTTTTTAAAATTCATAATGTTTGACGGCCTCCAGCCGCCATTGCAATGGCCGCCGCTGAGCGCAACATCCCGGGCGCTGAATGCAATTTATTGAGTTTTATGTTTTGGGGTTTGCCTTTGCGTTTTCCGCGCCTCTGCGGGGAAAAAGTTCAATCCCCGAAGCTGACCCCCACCGAGCGGGCGGCCTTGATCACCTCGGAGTCCGGGCTGACCAGCCTTAAGGCTCCCACCGCCTCCTGCAATGGGACCGATTCCACATTGAGCCCCTTGAGGGCCACCATCCGGCCGAACTGCCCCGAGGCCGCCAGTTCCACCGCCTTGACCCCGAAACGGGTGCCCAGTATCCGGTCGAAGGCCGAGGGGCTGCCGCCCCGCTGCAGATGCCCCAGCACCGTCACCCGGCATTCGATTCCGGTCCGGTCCTCTATCTGGCCGGCCAGCTGCTGCCCGATGCCGCCCAGCCTCAGCTGGTCGGTGGATTCCTTGATGATCTTCTGGACCACCATCTGGCCGCCCTCCGGCTTGGCCCCCTCGGCCGCCACGATGATGGAGAATCTCTTGCCCTTGCTGCCCCGCTCCAGCACGGTGCGGCAGATGCTGTCCAGCTTGAACGGTATCTCCGGGATCAGGATGATGTCGCCGCCGCCGGCCACCCCGGAGTACAGGGCGATCCACCCGGCGTAGCGCCCCATGGTCTCCATGATCATCACCCGGTGGTGGGACATGGCGGTGGTGTGCAGCTTGTCCAGGGCCTCGGTGGCGGTGACCAGCGCGGTGTCGAAGCCGAAGGTGACGTCGGTGGCGGCCAGATCGTTGTCGATGGTCTTGGGCACCCCCACCACCTTGACGCCCCGCTCCATCATCTGGGAGGTGATGGCCATGGTGCCGTCCCCGCCCACCGCGATGATGGCCTCTATGTGGAGCTTTTTGATATTTGCGGCCACCCGGTCGAAGACCTCTATGAACTCCAGGTCGCCGTTGGGCTTGTGCACCGGATATTTGAAGGGATTGTCCCGGTTGGAGGTGCCCAGGATGGTGCCGCCGGTGTGCAGGATGCCGGAGACATCGTTCCATTTAAGCTGGTGGAACCGGCCCTCGATCAGCCCGGCATAGCCGTCCTCGATGCCGATCACCTCCATGCCGTGGTCGTTGACCGCGGCCTTGGTGACCGCCCTTATCACCGCGTTAAGCCCGGGACAGTCGCCCCCGGCGGTCAGCAGACCGATGCGCTTGATCTTGTTCATGATATTTTTCCGATCAGTTGATTGATAGTTAACCACCGGGACACCAAGGCACAAATGGTTTTACTTTATGGGGAACAGTCATTGCGAAAAGGCACCCCCGCCGGACGAATGAAGCGACCCCATCCTGTCATTCCCGACCTCTCCCTGCCTGCTGGCTTCCACTTCGGTTGGCAATAATAAATGCCTTGCTCAGTGCAGGCTCTCTCCGCTGCGGGGAGGGAGTGAGGGTGGGGTTGGGAATCCAGGCCTTTTTACCACAAAGACACTAAGACACAAAGGGGGGTTCTTTATAAACTTGATACTTTATACTGAATACTGTCCCCTGTAAACTGTAAACCCGAAACCTGCTTTCAACTTTAGACTTTAAGCTTTGAACTTATGCCCGACCTTTATGCCCGCCCCTAAAAATTCTGCTCCCGGGCCAGCCGGGCGATGAAATCCGCCGCCATATATCCGGCCTTGGGCTTGGCCAGCTTTTGGGCCGCTTTCTTCATCTGCTGCAGGCGCCCCGGGGTGCCCAGCACCATCTCCAGTTTGTAGCTGACCTCCACCGGGTGCCTGGCCTTGACCCCCGCCCCGCCCTCCAGCAGCATGTCGCTGTTCATGTCCTCCTGTCCCGGTATGGGGTTGATCACGATCATCGGCAGCCCCATAGACATGGCCTCGGCGGTGGTCAGCCCGCCGGGCTTGCTGATCACCAGGTCGCAGGCCGCCATGTACTGGTCCATGCGGTCGGTGTAGCCCACCGGCAGAAGATGGAACGGCAGAGACAGCGCCTGGAGCTTCTGCAGCATCTTGCGGTTGTGTCCGGCCACCGCCACCAGCTGGAATTTGCTCTTGACCCGCGCCAGGTCGGCCACGATATGCTCGATGGGTCTGACCCCGAACCCGCCGGACAGCAGCAGGACGGCGGGCAGGGCCGGCACCAGGCCCAGCTCCTTTTTCAATTCCTGGCGGTTCTTTTTCTGGGAGAAGGCCGGCAGCACCGGGATCCCGAAATTATGGACCCGCTCCGGCGGGATGCCCATGGCCGCCAGGTGGTGCTGGCTGGCCGAATCGGCCACGATGTAGTAATCGCACGCCGGGTTGATCCAGTAGGAATGCAGGCCGTAATCGGTGACCACCGTCACCAGGGGGCAGAATATCTTCTTCTTAACCTTCAGTCCGGCCAGCAGCTGGGAGGACAAAAAGTGGGTGGTGACGATCACGTCCCAAGGGGTGTCCTTGATGAATTCGGTGAACTTCAGGGCGTTGATGTTGTCCATGAAGCGGCGCAGAAAGTCCGGCTTGTTCTCCCGCTTCAGGCGGTCCGAGGTGGAGAAGATGTAGCCGTACAGCAGGGGCTGCTTGCTGGCCAGGTACAGGTAGACGTCCCGGTAGACCTTCTTGTAGAGCATGGTGGAGAACTGCAGGATGTCGATATGGGTCACCTGGAACTCGCCGGGATAGCGCTGGACCTTCTCCATCCACAGTTCGATGGCCCGGGCGGCGGTGGTGTGGCCGGAGCCGGCCGAGGCCGAGATGATCAGTATGCGTTTCATTGACTGCCGTTGTTGGTTGATGATTGATGTTATTTGGGGACCCTAGCCACAAAGATACCCCCGTTTTTTCGGGGTTCACGTATCTTATTTTTAACAGTGGTTCTCAAGCACACAGTGGGTTGCTTTTTAAAGGGAATGTCATTGCGAGAAGACTTTAACTTCACACTGACGAAGCAATCAATTTTATCACAAAGCATGCCCTGAGCCCAGCCGAAGGGGGCACAGAGACCTTTTGCCACACAATACACGAAATTTCACGAAATCTTAACTTCTTTATTACTTTACTACTGTTTCACCACAAAGCACACAAAGAGACACAAAGGACTTTATTCCTTTTGTCATTCCCGCGCAGGCGGGAATCCAGGGTTTTCTCACACCAAGTGCACAAAGACTTTTCACTTTACGAACTTTAAACTGATATATCGTCATTCTGAGCCCGGCACCCCTGCACGTCAAATCGAAGAATCTCTGGTCTATCGGCGCAGATCCTTCATTCGTCAGACTTAATGACCGTTTCAGGATGACGCGCTTTTTTCTTTCAACTTTAAACTGGGTATTGTCGCCTGTCCACTGTAATCTGTACGCCGGCTTTCAGCTTTTAGCTTTAAACTTCATGAACCGGCTAGACGATCCGCCCGATGGTCTCCACCACCTTCTCCTGGTCCCGCAGGGAGAGTTTGTGATGGAACGGCAGGGCCAGGCTGCGGTCGGCCGCATCCTCGGTCACCGGAAAGTCTCCCCTTTGGTATCCCAGCGACCTCAATGCCGGCTGGAGGTGCAGGGCCGGGAAATAATGGGCGCACTGGATGCCGCTCTTCTGCAGCTCCTTGATCAGCCGGTCGCGCTTTTTGCCCTTCATCGGTCCCGGGACCAGCACCGCGAACACGAACCAGCTGCGCTTGAGGCCCGGGACGTCCTGCAGCAGAGTGAACTCCGGCAGGCGCCGGGCGAACAGTTCTTTATAGCTTTGGGCCACCATTCTTCTCCGCTCCAGCATGGCCGGCAGGCGGGCCAGCTGGGCCCTCCCCAAAGCAGCGCTGACGTCCGACATCCGGTAATTGTAGCCCAAAATATGATGGGCCAGCCAGCCGCCCATGGAGCTGCGCCCCTGGTTGCGCAGGGCCGTCATTTTTTGATGCAGTCTCCGGTCGTCGCACAGCACCATCCCCCCCTCGCCGGTGGTGATCTGCTTGTTGGGGTAGAACCCGAAGGCCGCGATCTTGCCGAAGGAGCCGGCCATCCGGCCGTGATGCCTGGCCCCCAAGGCCTCGCAGGAATCCTCTATCAGGTCCAGGCCGTGCTTGCGGCACAAGGCCTCCAGCCTTTTATAATCGGCCGGCAGCCCGAAAACGTCCACCGCCAGCAGGGCCCTGGTCCTGCGGGTGATCTTTTGGGCCGCCTGCCCCGGGTCAAGGTTCAGGGTGACGGGATCGATGTCGGCCAGCACCGGGGCGGCCCCCTGGTACAGGATGCAGTTGGCCGAAGCGATGAAGGAATAGGGCGAGGTGATCACCTGGTGTCCGGGCTTCAGGCCCAGGGCCATGGCCGCCAGGTGCAGCCCGGCCGTGCCCGAGGACACCGCCAGGGCGTGTTTGCGGCCCACGTAGCGGGCGAAATCGGCCTCGAAGGCCGCCAGCTCAGGACCCAGGCTCAGGGTGCCGGACTTGAGGACCTTGACCACGGCGTTGATCTCTTTTGATGTGATGTCGGGATGAGCCAGCTTGATCATGTTGTTTCCTTAAAATGATGTGAGCTTGTTATTACACCGCAAAGACGCCAAGGGCGCTGAACCCTTTCCCACTAAATACACTAAATTACACGAAATCTTTATTACTTTATTACTGGTTTAACCACAAAGGGCACAAAGATTTTAACTTGAATCATTACAGTCATTG
>CALMGM010000009.1 GCA_937863685.1 uncultured bacterium | reverse complement strand
GGTATGGCAAATAGACGGCGTGCCGGTATGCACTGCGGACAGCATACAGTTCTGGCCGCATATGTGTTCTAATAATAATGGGGGTGCAGTAATAACCTGGGAGGATGATTATAGGAATAATGGGACGACTGGTAGAGATGTATATGTGCAAATGCTTGATTCGTTTGGAAACTCAAAATGGACATTGGATGGAGAAAATATTTGCATAAAAGCAGGAACACAGAGAATTACAAATGCTCTTTCACCAATAGCGAATTACAAAATGGGTGGCATTATTGGATGGGGAGATTTTAATGTTTTTCCTGCAAAATTTTATTTACAATATTTAGATTCAATAGGTTCAAAACAATGGAGTGATACAGGTATTGTAGAAGATTACGGATATAAAATTATTGAAGATAATAGGGGCGGATGTATTGTTTGTAGCGATTCAGTAAATAGAATTGATTCTTTAGGCAATTTTTATTGGGGAGCAGGTGTTTCCGTGCATGATACTGTTTCTTTGAGTGGTGGTTATGATGCTACAGAGGATTTCTGTGGGGGGGTAGTAACTATCTGGGCACATAGTACCCATCTGTATGCCCAACGGGTAGACTCAAGTGGTGCCGTTTTATGGGAAACTACTGGCGTGCCGGTATGCACAACCATGAATACCAATAATTATCAAGAAGTGATCGGCGATGGGATTGGCGGGGTTATCGCCACTTGGTATGGCAGCCCCATAAATGGAGATAACCATATTTACGCCCAAAGAGTGACAGCCGATGGTACGTCTGGCGGGGTTTCAGGAACTAATATTAGTATATATGAACCTATAGATATTAATCTTAATGTTTACCCAAACCCGGCCAAATGTTTTGTTAATATAAATTATTCCTTGCCAGTGCAAGCTAAAGTAAAGCTAAATATTTATAATACCCTTGGACAGTGCGTAAGAACCTTGGTCAATGAAAACCAACTGCCGGGGTATAACAGCATCAAATGGGATGCACGGGATGATGCAGGCAGGAAGGCGGCGGCCGGGGTATATTTCTACCGCTTGGAGGCAGACGAATACTGCACCACGAAAAAGGTTGTGTTGATCAAGTAAGCCAGTCTTTTCTGTAGGGGACGACAGTTTTACCGTTCTTGATTATTTTGCTGGATTCCCGTCTGCACGGGAATGACAAAGGACAGGTAAACACCGGGCAGTAATGCCCGGGCTTTTTTTGATACATTTGCATAATCATCATATATATGCTACAATAACGCCCTTGTTATGCGCAATTCAAGCCACATAGAGGGCATCCTGCCCCAGATAAACAAGCCGGGGCGGTATACCGACAATGAGCTCAACGCCGTTCACCAGGACTGGGACCAGGCCGAGGTGCGCCTGGCCCTGGCCTTCCCGGACCTGTACGAGATCGGCATGTCGGGGCTGGGGTTGGCCATTCTCTACACCATCGTCAATAAACTGCCCTATGCCCTGGCCGAACGCTCCTATTCGGCCGATATCGACCTGGAGGCCAAGATCCGGGAGCAGAACATTCCCCTGTGGGCCTGGGAGAGCCAGCGTCCGTTAAAGGATTTCGACATTTTGGGCATCACCCTGCAGACCGAGCTGGGCTATACCAATGTCCTCAATATGCTCGACCTGGCCCAGATCCCCATCAGGGCGGCCGACCGGCAGGAGGGCCATCCCATCGTCATCGGCGGCGGCTCCTGCTGCGCCAACCCCGAGCCCATGGCCCCGTTCTTCGACTGTCTGGTCATCGGCGACGGGGAGGAGGCCATAGTTGAGATCTGCCAAGCTATGAGGGCGGCCAAACAGAATAAAGAAGACAGAAGACAGAAGATAGAAAGGCTGGCCAAAATATCCGGCGTCTATGTTCCGGCCATTCATTCGTCCAATGACACGATAAAAAAACGCACCATCCCAAGTCTGAAAATGGAAGATGCCCCGCATCCCCCCATAGTCCCGCTGGTGGAGGTGACCCATGACCGCCTGACGGTGGAGATCACCCGGGGCTGCACCAGGGGATGCCGGTTCTGCCAGGCCGGGATGATCTACCGCCCGGTGCGTTACCGCTCCCAGGAGGACATTGTCAAGCTGGCCAAGGAGGGCATCGCCGCCAGCGGCTGGGACGACGTCTCACTGCTGTCGCTGTCCACCAACGATTACCCCGATTTCCTGGGACTGCTCAACAAGCTCAACAGCTGTTTTGCCAGCCGGCGGGTCTCCATTTCCGTGCCCTCCTTGCGGCTGGATTCCTTCAGCCGGGAGGTGGCCTTGGCCCTGAAGAAGATCAAAAAATCCGGGCTGACCTTTGCCCCGGAGGCCGGCAGCCAGCGTCTGCGGGATGTCATCAACAAGGGGCTGTCGGACGATGATCTCTTGAATGTCATCAAGCTGGCCAGAGAAAACGGTTGGAAACTGGTCAAGCTGTATTTCATGATCGGCCTGCCCACCGAGACCCAGGAGGACCTTGACGCCATGATCGACCTGTGCCGGAAGGCGGCCGGGTTGGGTATCAGCATCAAGGTGGCGGTCTCGCCGTTCGTGCCCAAGCCGCAGACCCCGTTCCAGTGGGAGGCCCAGGACGATCTGCAGACCATCAAAGACAAGATAGGCCATCTGAACAAAGGACTCAAAAGCGCCCGGGTGCAATTCAAGTGGCACGATCCAGAATCATCGGCCCTGGAGGGGATACTGTCGCGGGGTGACCGGAAATTGTCCCAGGCCATAGAAACAGCCTGGCGTAAGGGCTGCAAGTTCGACCAGTGGAGCGAGCATTTCTCCTGGACCAAGTGGCAGGAGGCCCTGGCCGATTCCGGCGCCGATATCTCAGCCTATACCGGGGCCAGGGATCCCGGCCAGCCGCCGGCCTGGGGTCATATCGATTACGGGGTCAGCCAAAAATTCCTGCTGGCCGAAAGGGAAAGGGCCTATCAAAGTTCAGTCACGCCTGACTGCCGGACAGGCGAATGCACCGGATGCGGGATGGGGTGCCGGGATGATGGGCAGAGCAGGGGTGTAATGGTTCAAGAGGTTGAAAAGGTTCAAAAAGTTGAAAAGAATACAGGGGATGACGGCTTCGGGCGGGCGCGAAAGATGCTGCCCCAGGCAGCTTCTCTGGCCAAGACCCGCTTCCGGTTGAAATATACCAAGGGGCCGGAGATAAAATTCATCTCGCATCTGGACCTGACCCGGGTCTGGCTGAGGGCCATCAGCCGGGCCGGATTGCCCATAGCCTATTCCCAGGGTTTTTCGCCCCATCCCAAGGTTTCCTTCGGGCCCCCGCTGCCGCTGGGCGTCACCAGCCGGGGGGAGTATATGGACGTCCAGTTGGACCGCCCGTCAGCCTCCGAGGCCATCAGCTCACTGCAGGCGCATCTGCCAAGAGGAATGGCCATTCTAGCGGTCAAGCCCATCATGAGCAATGCCCGGTCAATATCGGAATTGGCCGAAGCGGCCGAATATCTTGTCAGCTGGCAGGGGGGCGCTGAGGCCATAAAAGCCAAGTTCGATGAACAGCTCTCATGGCCGGTCAGGATAATGAAAAAAAGCCTGCTGATCGAAACGGATATCAAAAAACAGGTCATGGACATCATCCCGTCCGAAGACGGATTTATCATCCGGCTAAAAATGAATGTCAGCGGGGCCAAAATCGGGCAGATCGTAAACGTCCTCATCGGTCAGGATATTGAAAAAGGACAGGCCAATATCGAACGCATTGATCTGTATTCCATTGCAAATCAAAAGACTAGATCGATTACTGATGTTTGAGACCCATCTTGTCACCAAAGAAAATCGGCAAATATTAGCAAGAAGATGGTTGTTTTATGGATAAAGGGCTTGAAATTTAGTCAAAATTTGATTATAATTAAAAGCTGTTCAAATATTAAAAAATATCAATAAAACCATAATTATTCAGGAGGAACGGTATGTCAACGGTCACCAAAATCAAGCCATTAGGCGACAGGGTATTGGTTAAGCCGGCAGAGGCCAAGGAAACCAAAAAAGGCGGGATCATCATTCCCGACACCGCCAAGGAAAAGCCCATGGAGGGCGAGGTGGTGGCGGTGGGCCCGGGCAAGATCTCCGATTCCGGGACCAGGATGGAGATGGACATCAAGAAGGGCGACAAGGTCCTTTACGGCAAATACTCCGGCACCGAGGTCAAGATCGACGACGTGGAATACCTGATCATGTCGTCCGACGACGTCATGGCCGTCATCCACGAAAAGTAAATAGAACGCTTTTCGTCATACCCGCGCAGGCGGGTATCCAGTCTGGATTCCCGTTTTCACGGGAATGACAGAGCAATTTAAAGCCAAAAAATAAAAATCATATAGAGGAATAAGGAGAAAAGCATATGGCAAACGGCAAGATGATAGAATACGATGTCAAGGCCCGGGAAGCCTTGAAAAAGGGCGTGGACAAGCTGGCAAACGCCGTCAAGGTGACCCTGGGACCCAAGGGCCGCAACGTGGTCCTGGATAAGAAATTCGGCTCGCCGCTGGTGACCAAGGACGGCGTGACCGTGGCCAAGGAGATCGAGCTGGAGGACCCCTTTGAGAACATGGGCGCCCAGATGGTCAAGGAGGTGGCCTCCAAGACCTCCGACATCGCCGGCGACGGCACCACCACCGCCACCGTGCTGGCCCAGGCCATCTGCCGCGAGGGCATTAAGAACGTCACCGCCGGGGCCAATCCAATGGACCTCAAGCGGGGCATCGACCTGGCGGTGGAGACCGTGATCGCCGAGATCAAGAAGATCTCCAAGCCCACCAAGGGAAAGGCCGAGATCTCCAACGTGGCCACCATCTCCGCCAACAACGACCGCACCATCGGCGACCTGATCGCCGACGCCATGGAGAAGGTGGGCAAGGACGGGGTCATCACGGTGGAAGAGGCCAAGGGCATGGAGACCACCCTGGAGACCGTGGAGGGGATGCAGTTCGACCGGGGATACATCTCCCCCTATTTCGTGACCAATGCCGACCGCATGGAAGCCGTCCTGGAGGACGCCTACATCCTGATCTACGACAAGAAGATCTCCGCCATGAAGGAGCTGCTGCCCATCCTGGAGAAGGTGGCCCAGGTAGGCAAGCCGATGATGATCATCGCCGAGGACCTGGAGGGCGAGGCCATGGCCACCCTGGTGGTCAACAAACTGCGGGGCACCCTGCAGGTCTGCGCCGTCAAGGCCCCGGGATTCGGCGATAGGCGCAAGGAGATGCTCAAGGACATCGAGATCCTGACCGGCGGCAAGGTGATCTCCGAGGAGCTGGGCTTCAAGCTGGAGAACACCGTCATCGGCGACCTGGGCCGGGCCAAGCGCATCACCGTCGACAAGGACAACACCACCATCGTGGAAGGCGCCGGCAAGACCAAGGACATCCAGTCCCGCATCAGCCAGATAAGGGCCCAGATAGACGAGACCAAGAGCGACTACGACAAGGAGAAACTGCAGGAACGCCTGGCCAAGCTGGCCGGCGGCGTGGCGGTGATCAACGTGGGCGCGCCCACCGAGACCGCCATGAAGGAAAAGAAGGCCCGGGTGGAGGATGCCCTGCATGCCACCAGAGCCGCGGTCGAGGAGGGGATCATCCCCGGCGGCGGAGTGGCCTTCATTCGCGCCATACCGGCCCTGGACGGCATCAAGGCCAAGGGCGACGTCAAGATCGGGGTGGACATCATCCGCCGGTCATTGGAGGAGCCCATGAGGCAGATCGCCAACAACGCCGGAGTGGAAGGCGCCGTGATAGTGGACGAGATCAAGAAGAACGCCACCCCCACCGTGGGCTACAACGCCGACAAGGACAAGGTGGAGGACCTGGTGGAGGCCGGAGTGATCGATCCCACCAAGGTGGCCCGGATCGCTTTGCAGAACGCGGCCTCGATCGCCGGCCTGCTGCTGACCACCGAGTGCGTTATCGCCGACAAGCCCAAGGAGGAGAAACCAATGCCGATGCCCCAGGGCGGCGGCGGATACGGGGATATGTACTAATATCCGGGAATACCGAATTTAGAATATTGAATTCAGAAGAAACCCCGCCGAAAGGCGGGGTTTCTTGTTGACAGGTAGAGGATTGTTTTGGTATGATTCAAAATGTTTAACTATCAAAATTATTGCGCTTGGAAACGTGTTATATGTAACGACAGTGGACACTCCATAAACTTATTTAGGTGTTTTAAATATGTCTGTAAATATTAAGCTATTCATATATTCAATCATAATGATAGTTTTGGGTATTGGCTTTATGTTCATACCTAATAGTTATTTTGAGGGACAACGGAAATTATTAAAAAACAGGACTCCTAAGTGGTGGTTTGATATGTATGAGAAAAATCACATGAAAGCGCAAGCCAGTAATTTTAAATCTAAAAAAATAGGTGGAGTTATTTTGATTTTATTGGGTTTATTCCAAATGTTTTTGTTATATTATTTATATTGTAGTAAATGAAATGATAGTTAAATATAAGCAACAAAACCCCGCCGTAAGGCGGGGTTTCTGGTTGACAGACGGAAGTTGGTTTTGGTATGCTAATTAAGCAATGCCATTCGGCATGATTTAGATCACAAGGGGGCCTTATGAAAATATTTCTTACTATTGCGTTATGCGTCTCGCTGACTTCTATTGCGACAGGCGCCAGGGACGCAAATACGATTTTAGGGTTTTGGGTGGGCAATAGTTCTGAAAGCCTTCGCATTGTTGATACGGTAGCATTTTTTGATTTCAGCACCGACTGGAATGTGTTTAATTATACCTTGAGGGAGGATAGCCTGGAATTATTCACGCCCCGTTTGATACGAGGGGGTAGCCTGGCACAATCCCTGTCAGACACGATGTCGGAAGATAATCTTCAACCGGCTGATACTATAGGTGTTTGCTTTATCATCGAACACCAGAATCCAGATTCGCTTGTTCTCCGTCCCTATCGCAACAGCAAGTGGAAGCAATATAGACATGCTGTTGAGGACGGGTACTTATTTGATAGTACTCGTACGATAACCCTATACTCTATTTTAAAAGATACATTATTTTCTTTCGACCGATTATTATTTTGCGAACATAACAGGCTACAGGGCACTGGTGGGACGATAGGAAGCGGCAACACAGGGGGGATATATTTACCCCAAGGCAAGCTCATAGAAAGGGACCTAAGGATAATAATTGACAGCACTAAAACCATGTATTTATATGGAAATAAATTCGCAATGCAATTATGGGGCCTTTATAAGTATGGCAACAAAAACGCATTGAAACAGGGATATTATCAGGGTTGTTTGAGCGATTCACTGTATAGGCGTTTTATAGACCTGTTAAAAACCAGTTCTCTTGATAGGATGCGCTTTAAAAAAGATACTTACGATTCAACCGGACCGAAATACTCACTAGACATTTATTACAATGGTAAGTATAAGCGGACAGAAGGCACCGATTCCCCACTTATAGGCTATCGTCTCGTTACATTTTTTTCAGCCATCAAACCATTAGTCACAGAGGTGCCTCTTGTAAAATCGAAAACCGCAAAAAAGATGTTCGAACAATTTTACAAAACACGGGATAAATAGTGCATTCTTCCGCAGTAACCCCGCCGAAAGGCGGGGTTTTATATTTAACTCACCCCTTTTATTCCCCTCTCTTTAAAAGAGAGGGGAAGGTCATGGCTATATATTAAGGCGAAGGGGAATGACCGGGGTGAGTTAGCCGAAAGGCTAGGTTTCGTCTGTTTTATAACCCAGGCCTTAAGGCCTGGGTTAATGCAGGTACAACTGTAATTAAGCAAGTTTGCCACTACAGATAGTGCCATTAAGCACTCTTTAATACCACTAATTGTTGCCCACCCCTAAAATGCGCCGGATAATTTACCCTTGACATGCCGGGCCATTTATTGTAAAATATCTTGTTTCCATTTAATTTAATACATCAGCATTAGGAGTTTTTATGGGGTGGGAATTCTCTTTGCTGGCAACGATACTGGTCCCCATCATCGGGGCCTTTACCTTGCCTTTGATAGGGCTGGCCTCCAAGCCAGGGCGTAACGCCTGGGCGGTGATTCTGGGGCTGGCCACTACTTTTTTTGCCGTCACGCTTCTGCCGGCGGCCTTCTCGGGGGAGACCCACGTCTTCCAGAGGGCCATCGGGCTGGGGGTGGATGCCACCTTCGTGGTGGACGGGCTGTCGGTCTTCATGGCCATCGCCTCGGCCCTGATCAGCACCCTGATCATCATCTACTCCCTGGGTTATATCAAGGATTACCACTATCAGCAGGAATACTTTCTGATGGTGGTTTTGTTTTTGGGAGCCATGATGGGGCTGGTATTCTCGGCCAACCTGATCCTGATGTACGTCTTCTGGGAGATCACCGGCATCTGTTCCTGGCGTTTGATCGGCTTCTTCCGCGACAAGGAAGTGGTGATCAAGGCCGACAAGGCCTTTTTGGTGACGGCCGGGGGAGCGGTGTTCATGCTGCTGGGCTTCGCCCTGGTCTATGCCAAGACCGGCACCTTCAACATGCTGGACATGCGCGGCTTCCCCATCGGCGGACTGGCGGTGGCCCTGATCACCATGGGCATCTTCGCCAAGAGCGCCACTTTGCCGTTCCACACCTGGCTGCCTGACGCCGGCGTGGCGCCCACCCCGGTGACCGCCCTGCTGCACGCCGCGGTGCTGGTCAAGATCGGGGTCTACGCCTTCGCCCGGATATTCAACTACACCTTCGTCATCCCCGGCGACTGGCAGACCTACCTGATGATACTGGGCCTGATCTCGGCCATGGTCTCGGCCAGCGCGGCCCTGATCGAAACGAATATAAAGAGAATTTTGGCCCTGTCCACCGTCAGCCAAATCGGCTACATCTTCATGGGCCTGGCGGCCTTCAACACCATCGGGGTGGCCGGAGCCCTGCTTTTCATCCTGATGCACGGACTGGCCAAGGGCGGACTCTTTTTGGCCGCCGGGGTCATCGAGCACGGCACCGGCACCAAGGACATCACCAAGATGGGCGGGCTGATCAAGGCCATGCCCGTCACCGCGGTGGCCTTCATCATGTGCGTCTTCTCCATCGTGGGCGTGCCGCCCTTCGGAGGCTTCTTCTCCAAGTTCATGGTCATCCAGGGCATCATCAAGTCCAACCACATCGCCATCGGCGCCCTGGCCATCTTCACCGCCCTGCTGACCTTGGTCTATTTAATGCGGCTGTTCACCCTGGTCTTTCTGGGCGAAGCCCGCGATACCAGCATTCATGCCCACAAGGAGGGCACCCCGACCATGGTGTGGGTGGTGGCCTCGCTGGCCGTCCTTTCGCTGGCCGCCGGGATCCTGGTGAAATACCCCATGGACCTGGCCAATATCGCCGTCCGCGACGTTCTGGGAAATCCTGCCATTCATGATATATTGGGGGTATTGAGATGAATCCGAACATTCTGCTGATACCGATCCTGGTCCCCATCATCGCCGGGGTGCTGACCTTCATCCTGCCCAAATCCGTCAAATGGGGCAAGGAGATCCTGGCCCTGATCGCCACCGCCATCACCATGTACTATGCGGCGGTCATCTTCAAGGCCGGGGGCGAGGGTTTAAGATTATTCGTGCCCTGGACCAGCTTCGGGATAAACTTTGACCTATGGGCCTACCACTTTCCCAAGTTCATCCTGCTGGCGGCGGCCGGTTTCGAGATCCTCTTGGCCCTCTACACCGCCTCCTTCATGGACGGCAAGGAACGCTCCAAGGAATATTTTGCCTACTTCCTGCTGACCGCCGGGCTGGCCAACGGAGCCATCCTTTCAAATAATTTCGTATTAATGCTGTTCTTCTGGGAGTCGCTATTAGCGACCCTCTACGGCATGATCTCAATAGGCAACAAGGAGGCCTTCAAGACCGCCACCAAGGCTTTGGTGATCTCCGGCATCGCCGATTTCGCCATGATACTGGGCATCATCTTCGCCTGGCATCTGTCCGGCACCCTGACCATGTCCGAGATCCACCTGGAGCCGATGGGTCTGGGGGCGGCCGCCTTCGTGCTGATGGGCCTGGGGGCCATGGCCAAGGCCGGCGCCATGCCTTTCCACACCTGGATCCCGGACGCCGCCATCGACGCGCCGCTGCCGTTCATGGCCTACCTGCCGGCGGCCCTGGAGAAACTGCTGGGCATCTACATGCTGGGCCGGATCTCCCTTGAAATGTTCACCATCCACATGAACAGCTCCATGTCCATCTTTTTGATGGCCATCGGCGCCATCACCATAGTTCTGGCGGTGATGATGGCCCTGGTCCAGAAGGATTACAAAAAATTACTGTCGTTCCACGCCATCAGCCAGGTGGGCTACATGATCCTAGGCATCGGCACCGGGGTACCGGCCGGGATCGTGGGCGGCCTGTTCCACATGCTCAACCACGCCATGTACAAGTGCACCCTGTTCCTGACCGGCGGGGCGGTGGAGAAGCAGGCCGGCACCACCGAGCTTAAAAAACTGGGCGGGCTGTTCAAGCTGATGCCCATCACCGGGGTGGCCTTCTGGGTGGCGGCCTTCGCCATCTCCGGGGTGCCGCCCTTCAACGGCTTCTTCTCCAAGGAGCTGGTGTTCCACGGGGCGGTGGAGACCGGCAAAATGATATTCCCCATAGCCGCCTGGATCGGCGCCATCTTCACCTTCGCCTCGTTTTTAAAGCTGGGCCACGCCACCTACTTCGGACAGCAGAG
This sequence comes from uncultured bacterium, assembly GCA_937863685.1. Classification (GTDB taxonomy): domain Bacteria; phylum Edwardsbacteria; class AC1; order AC1; family EtOH8; genus UBA2226. The sequence goes on along the minus strand of CALMGM010000009.1, from coordinate 235,337 downwards.
TTCCGAGATGCCCAACAAGGCTCCCAAGGATCCCGGCCTGGCCATGACCATCCCCATGCTGGTGATCGCCCTGGGCTGCATCCTGTTCGGGGTCTACAGCAAACTGCCCTTAAAATACCTGATCCAGCCGGTGCTGGAGGGAAGGGCCATCCTGGAGGGCCACGCCGGGCATATGGAGTTCTGGGTATTCCATCTCAATTGGATAGTCTGGGTCTCCATGGCCTGCCTGGTGATCGCCTGGCTGATCCACCAGTACGGCGTCAAGAAGGGCCAGGGCCAGGCCTACCTGGCCTCCGAGCCCATCCATAACCTGCCGGTGATGCATACCCTGTATGACTGGGCCGAGGCCCGGGCCTTCGACATCTACGAGTGGTTCGTAAACGGCCTGCTGAAGGGCGCCGCCTGGACGGTGTTCAAGGTGGTGGACCGGGGGATAGACGCCGTCTACGAAAGGCTGATCGTCTTCGTCGGCGGGGTGGCCACCGGGGTGCTCAAGGAATACCACAACGGGCTTTACGCCAATTATCTGGCCTGGGTGGTGGGGGGATTCGCCCTGCTGGTTATCTACCTGGCGGTCCTGGTAAAGTAATTCATATTTTCGAAATATAACGGAGCATAAACATGTTGCTTTTATTCATAGTCATACCCCTGGCCATGGCAGCCCTGATGCCGCTGGTCTCCAGGCTGTGGAAAGGACTGCCCGATATCCTGGGGGTGGCCACCATGGCGGCCATGCTGGCCTTGAGCCTGTCCCAGATCCGCCTGATATCGGCCGGGCACCGCATCCTGTGGGATGCCGCGGCCATCGGTCTGCCCCTCAAGGCCGGACTGATGCTGGACGGCTTCTCGCTGTTGCTGCTGATCACCATCAGCCTGATCTCGCTGTTTGCCTGCATCTATTCCATCAACTACATGGAACATTACGGGGCCAAGGGATCTTACTACGCCCTGTTCCTGCTGATGGTGGCCGGGATGAACGGGCTGGTGCTGACCGTCGACCTGTTCAACATGTACGTCTTCCTGGAAGTGGCGGCGGTGGCCTCGTACGCTTTGGTGGCCTTCGGCCAGAAGCACGATGAGGTGGAGGCGGCCTTCAAGTACCTGATGCTGTCGGTGGTCGCCACTACCGGCATCCTGCTGGCCATGTCATTCATCTATCTGATGACCGGCACCATGAACTTCAAGGAGCTGGCTTCGATGGTGGGAACCGGCATGAATGTCAAGCTGATCGGCCTGTGCCTGGCCCTGTTCCTGATGGGCTTCGGACTGAAGGCGGCCATGGTGCCGTTCCATGCCTGGCTGCCGGACGCCCATCCCTCGGCCCCGGCTCCCATTTCGGCCATGCTGTCCGGAGTGCTGATCAAGGTCTCCGGCATCTACGCCCTGACCCGGGTGGTCTACGACATCTTCGGCCTGCCGGCCTCGGTCTCCCAGGCCATGATCTGGCTGGGGGTGGCCTCGATGGTCATCGGCGCGGTGATCGCCCTGGGGCAGAACGATTTCAAACGAATGCTGGCCTACTCATCCATCAGCCAGATCGGGTATATAGTGGTGGGCCTGGGCCTGGGAACACCGCTGGGGATCATGGGAGCCCTGTTCCACCTGTTCAACCACGCCACCTTCAAGAGCCTGCTGTTCCTTGACGCCGGGGCCACCGAGTATGCCACCGGCACCAGGGACCTTTCCAAACTCGGCGGGGTGGGCCACAAGCTGCCCATCACCAGCCTGACCACCACCATCGGCACCTTCTCCATCGCCGGGATACCGCCCTTCAACGGGTTCTGGAGCAAACTGCTGATCATCGTTGCCCTGGTGGAGGCCAATCATGTCGGAGTGGCGGCCATCGCCATCGGCACCAGCATCCTGACCCTGTGGTACTTCCTGCTGATGCAGAGGAAGGCCTTCTTCGGTAAACTGGCGGTGGGCTTAGAGAAGGTCAAGGAAGTGCCGTTCTACATGGCCCTGGCCACTTTCTGTCTGGCGACCCTGTGCCTGCTGGTGGGCCTGTTCTATCCCTGGGTGACTGCCAAGCTGATCCAGCCGGGGATGACCGCTCTGAGCAATGCCATCGGAGCCAACGGTTTTTCAATGTTCGGACAATGATGTTGGCTGATTGAAGATCTGATGTTGAGAAGATAAGACGATCGGATCGAGAGTAGCGATGAGCGATAGGATACGTACGGTAAGAGACTGAAAGGTTTACAAAGCGGCATTTTGCTGTGCCATGGAGATATTTGAGATAAGTAAGACTTTTCCCTCAGACGAAAAATATTAGTTGACGGATCAAATCAGAAGGTCTTCCCGTTCGGTATGCTCCAATCTATCTGAAGCTTGGCGTAAAAGAAAATACAAGAAAGTATTTATCAACAAATTGTCAGACAGCATGCAGGAAGCTGCTGAAACCCAGACTTGGCTTGAGTTTTGTTTGTCGTGCAACTATATTTCTGAGGACTTTTTTAATAAACTTGACCGTGAATACGAAAATATTATCGGCATGTTGAACGCTATGGATTTTAAGGCTGATAAGTTCTGCTTTTAATAATCTGAACCTCACAACTTCATAACATCGTAAACTTCAAATATACATACTGGAGTCAAAATGGACATAATAAACCTTATACTGCTATTGATGCTGGCCGGTTTCGCCTGCATGGCGGTGTTCTTCAAGGACCTGCTGCGGGCGGCCCTGAGCCTGGCCTTCATGAGCGCCGTGCTGGCGGTGGTGCTGTACCGGATGGATTCGCCCTATGCCGCGGTGTTCGAACTGTCGGTGGTGGCCGGGCTGATCACGGTGCTGTTCGTTTCCACCATCGCCCTGACCAAGGACGAGGAGCCGGTCAAGGAATCCCGCTGGCCGCTGTACCTGTTTCCGCTGTTCCTGGTGTTGTTCGGGATCATCGACCTGCTGGTGATGAAGGGATTGTTCTCCAACACCCCGGCCGGATACGGCAATGCCACCTCCAGCTTCGGGGCCACCCTGTGGGGCATCCGCTCCATGGATCTGATCGGCCAGATAGCGGTGATCTTTGGAGGCGTGTTCGGGGTGCTGGCCCTGTTCCGGGAGAAGCCGCTCACCGCCCAGGATAAGATAGACGCTGAAAAAGCCAAGGATGGAGGGCACAAGCTATGGTAGTGACCAATCTGATATTCGTCGGTCTGCTGTTCTTCATCGGGCTGTACTGCCTGCTGACCAGCCGTAACATGATCAAGCTGCTGATAGGCCTGGAGATCATGGCCAAATCGGCGGTACTATCATTCATTACCGCCGGATACGCCCGGGGGGAGACCTTCTTCTCGCAGAGCCTGGTGATCACCTTCATCGTGATCGAGGTCTCCATCGTGGCGGTGGCCCTGGCCTTGGTGATCAACGCCTACCGCAACACCGGCAGTCTGGACGTCCGCAGCCTGACCAAGCTGAAGGGATAGGAACTTACCCGCTCCTGCCCGCCTATATGGGCTATCCTGATAATGGCGGGAAATCCGCGAAATGAACTAAAAATGTAATTTCATGTTCTCCGCGGGAAAGGCACCAAAATAAAAAGCAAAAAATAAACGAGGATATCAACATGTCAATTTTCAGCCAGTGGAATATACTGATCACCCCGTTCATCGGGTTCGGCCTCTTCGCCCTGATCTCCTATCTTATCTATAAGATGGGCGATGTGATGGCCCCCAAGCTCAAGGCTGACGGCGCCAAGCTGGCCCAGTACGCCTGCGGCGAGGACTTTCCCGCCCGCAAGATCCAGGTGGGCTACCGCCAGTTCTTTTATGCTGCCCTGTTCTTCACCATGATGCACGTGGCGGCCCTGGTGATCGCCACCATACCCGGCGGTTCACTGGCCTTTGCCATCCTGGGGATCTTCTACCTGCTGATGATCTGGTTCTCCATCATCGCGTTGATCCTGAAATAAATTGTATTAATATGTCATACCTGCGAAGGCAGGTATCCAGATAAAAGAACTGGATTCCCGCTTTTGCGGGAATGACCCCAGAGTATATAATAATTAAGGATACAATTATGGCTTTAGAAAAACTCGTCAAATGGTCCCGAGTGTCCTCGCCGTGGTTGCTCCATTTCAACAGCGGAGCCTGCAACGGATGCGACATCGAAACCCTGGCCGCCCTGATGCCCCGGTTCGACCTGGAGCGCTTCGGGGTGCTGCTAAAATCAACCCCCCGCCATGCCGACGTGCTGGTGTGCACCGGAGCGGTGACCCGCCAGCAGGCTGCGCGCTTGAAGAGGATCTACGAGCAGATGGCCGAGCCCAAGTTCGTGGTGGCGGTGGGAGCCTGCGCCTGCTCCGGAAACGTCTTCCGGGGCTGCTACAGCGTGCTGGAGGGGGTCGATCAGGTGATCCCGGTCAATGCCTATATTCCCGGATGCGCGGCCAAACCGGATGCCATCATCGACGGAGTGGCTAAACTGCTGGGCGCTTTGAAAAACGGATAACGATCAGGCGAATATAGAATACAGAATAAAGAATACAGGAGATCAAAATGACCTTTGAGGAAATAAAAAAGATCCTGGAGGATAATCTAAAGGGCAAGATCAAGGAGTTGATCAATCCCTTTCCTCGCCGGATGACCTTGTGGGTGGATAAGGCCGATGCCCTGGAGACCTGCAAGGTTCTCAAGGAGAAAGCCGGCTTCTATCACCTTTCCACCATTACCGGGCGCGACACCGGGGACAAGCTGGAGGCGCTGTATCATTTTGCCCAAAACGGCATGTCTCTGACCCTGCGCCTCCAGACCGACAAGAGCAACCCGACGCTTTCCACCACCATCGCGGTCTATCCCGGAGCGATATTCTACGAGAGGGAGGTCCATGATCTGGTGGGCATCAACTTTGAGGGCCATCCCGATATGCGTCCGCTGGTACTGCCCGAGGACTGGCCCCAGGGCGTGTACCCCTTGCGCAAGGACTGGCATTATAACCGGGAGAAAGGAGCCATAGAATGAGCACGTTCATATTACCGGTAGGCCCGCAGCATCCGGCTTTAAAAGAGCCCACTTCTTTCCGCTTCATGGTGGACGGCGAAACGGTGGTGGATGCCGATCTTCGGTTAGGCTATAATCACCGGGGAATAGAGAAGGGCTGTGAGGAACGGACCTATATACAGGACCTTTATTTGCTGGAAAGGGTCTGCGGCATCTGCTCCAACGTTCATATGACCGTTTTCGCTCAAGGGGTAGAAAAATTGATGGGCATCGAGCCTCCCAAGCGGGGCCTGTTCATCCGCTGTTTGATGGGCGAGTTGGAACGGGTTCATTCCCACCTTCTATGGCTGGGGGTGGCCGGGCACGAGGTCGGCTTCGATACTTTCTTCATGTACACCTGGCGGGACCGCGAAATCGTCGAGGATATTCTGGAGATGATCTCCGGCAACCGGGTCAATTACGGCATGCAGACCTTCGGCGGGGTGCGGCGCGATCTGGACGAGATGCAGATCAAAAAAGCCCTGGACGGCATCGCCGCCCTCAAGGCCCGGACTCCGTATTACCTGAACATCGGAGCCTCCGAGCCGACATTAGTGGCCAGGATCGCCGGAGTCGGCGTATTGCCCAAGGCCAAGGCATTGGAACTTAACGCCGCCGGCCCAACCACCAGGGCTTCCGGGGTTGATTTCGACGTTCGCAAGGACGATCCCTACGCCGGCTTCGGCGAGCATATACCGTTCAACATAGTCACCGACGAGGGTGGAGATGTTCTGGCCAGGGTGGTGGTTCGGGCCAAGGAACTGATGGAATCGTATAATATCTGCGAATATATCCTCAAAAATCTGCCGGCGGGCGATATCCGGGTCAAGGCTCCCCGCAAGGTTCCCGAGGGCGAGGTGGTCAGCCGGGCCGAGGCCCAGCGGGGCGAGTGTATTCACTACATCCGCTCTAACGGCACCGACAAACCGGATCGGGTGAAGGTCAGGGCCCCTACTTTGGCCAATTGGCCGGCCACTTTGTACATGCTCCGGGGCGGATATGTGGCGGATATTCCCATCGTGATGGCGGCTATCGATCCCTGCCTGTCATGCACCGACCGGATGGCCATCATCACCGATCCCAAGGGCAACGAGAAGGTCTGGAACTGGGAGACCCTGCGCCAGTACGGGATCGATTTCTATCGCAAACGCGGAATCAAGCTATAATATAAGAGGTAAAGATGGATATATTGAAAATTTTTCTCTATCTGCTGGTCTATCCGGGCCTGCTGTTCCTGTTCGTCTACTCCACTTTCGTGGAATGGATCGATCGGAAGCTGTATGCCAAATTCCAGAACCGGATGGGCCCCATGTACACCGGCAGTCACGGCATCCTGCAGCCCATCGCCGATTTCGTCAAATTGATGGCCAAGGAGGATATCGTTCCGGACAAGGCCGATAAAAAGCTGTTCAATGCCGTTCCCATCCTGGCCCTGACCTCGGTGCTGACCGCCGGTCTGCTGCTGCCGGTATGGCACTTCAGCGACGCCTTTCAATCGGCCACCTCATTCCAGGGGGACCTTATCGTCATCGCCTACCTGCTGGCGCTTCCCAGTTTCGCCTATTTCCTGGCCGGCTGGGCCTCGGCCAGCATGTATTCCGCCATCGGCGGGGTCCGGGTGCTGACCCTGCTGTTCGCCTACGAGGTCCCGATGTTCCTGGCCATCCTGTCCCCGGCGGTGATGGCCGGCAGCTGGAGAATGGCCGAGATCGCCGCGTACTACCAGGCCAATCCCTGGTACCTGCTGATCAACGTCTTTGCCTTCGCAGTGGCGGTGGTGGCCCTGCAGGCCAAGCTGGAGAGGGTGCCGTTCGATATCCCCCACGCCGAGACCGAAGTGGTGGGCGGAGCCTTCACCGAATATTCCGGCCGCAAGCTGGCCATGTTCCGCCTGCTGGCCGACATTCAGATGGTGGTGGGCGCCGGAATGATCGCTGCTTTGTTCCTGGGCGGATTTCCGGGCGGGCTGATCCCCGGGTTCATCTGGTTCGTCGTCAAGACCCTGATAGTGGTGTTCATCCTGGCCGCCATGCGTTCGGTGACCGCCCGTCTCAGGATAGACCAGATGGTTTCCTTCAGCTGGAAATGGCTGGCCCCGCTGGCCCTGCTGCAGCTGGTAATCGTAATATTCTTGAAGGGGTATCTGCAATGAGTTTAAGATTAGGAGCGATGCTGCCCGAGGTGCTAAAGCACCTGTTCAAAAAGCCGGCCACCGTCCAATATCCATTCGAAAAGATAGGCGTTCCCAAGGGATTCCGTGGCCGCCCGGTGATGGATCCCAATTTGTGCATCGGCTGCCAGATGTGCGTCAAGGACTGCCCGTCCGAGGCCCTGGAGATCCACAAGGAATCCGAGGCCACCGACGAGGCCGGCAAGGTCTCCAAGAAATTCTCCATGACCTTCTATCTGGACCGCTGTTCGCACTGCGCCCAGTGCGCCGAAATATGCCCCAAGAAGGCTATTCATATGAATTCCGAGTTCGAGGATGCCGCCTTCGACCGCGGAGCGCTGAAGATAGTCTATAAATAATTCCGGCGGCGGTTCAATGATGGTCGGGCATTATGTGTCCGACCATTTTATGCATGATCAAAGGGGGATATATGGAATGGAGCGACCCGGTGGCTTCGGCCATCGAGGCGGCGGACAAAATGATGATCTTCGGCATCGGAAACGAGATGATGGGAGACGATGCGGCGGGCTCCCTGGTCGCCCGGGAGCTGAGGATGCTGCTGCAGGGCTGCGATCACGGCTGGTTCGTCGAAGTGCTGGTGGCCGGCACCAATCCCGAGAATTTCTCCGGCCTGGTCCGGAATAAAAAGCCCGACCTGGTGCTGTTTATCGACGCCGCCGACATGGGCCGGCCGGTGGGGGAGACGGCCTTTCTGGACCATAAGAACATGCACTCCATGATGCACTCCACCCACACCATGCCGTTGTCCTTTCTGGGAAATTACCTGGAGAAGATAACCGGGGCCAGGATCATCGCCCTGGGAATCCAGGCCGGCCAGATCCAGCTGGAGGTGCCCATGAGCCGTCCGGTGGCGGAGAGCGTCAAAACCATCTCCCGGTTCCTGCACCGGGCTATTTTGGACAAGGTCCGGTCCGGCCCCCAAACCGGTCATAGTAATTGACTTGCCAAATAAATAAGGGTATAATAAATTAATATATTTTAAAATATAAAAAGAGGTATCGATCATGCTGGATCAAAAATTACTGGATATCCTGGCCTGCCCCAAATGCAAGGGAGAGCTGGAATACCGGCCCAAAGAACAGAAATTGCTGTGCTGGTCCTGCAAGCTGGGCTATAACATCAAGGACGATATTCCGGTGATGCTGATCGATGAGGCCGAACCGATCAGCGGCAGCAAAAAATAGGACTGACCATGGTTTGAGATGTCGGACTATGCTGTCTGACAATGTTTGAAATGCCCGGCAGGGGGCCTAGATCTGTTAAACTAGATTGCTAGGAGCGAAGTGGATAAATTCGTCATCGAAGGAGGGCGGCCGCTGTCCGGGATGGTCCGGGCCTCCGGCGCCAAGAATGCCGTTCTGCCGGCCATGGCGGCCTGCCTGCTGGCCCCGGGAAGATCGGTCCTGACCAACGTTCCCAACGTGATGGACGTGCGCACCATGAGGCGCCTGCTTGTCCGGCTGGGGGCCAAGGTGGACTTCGAGGACAACCGGATGGCCGTCGATGTTCCCGAGAAACTCAAGTGCGAGGCCGAATACGAGATCGTCAAGCAGATGCGGGCCTCCTATTATGTGCTGGGACCTCTGCTGGCCAGGTTCGGGAGGGCCAAGGTATCCCTGCCCGGGGGATGTTCCATAGGGGCCCGGCCCATTGACCTGCATCTGAAAGGCATGGAGTCCCTGGGGGCCAAAATTCAGATACTGCACGGCTATGTCGAGGCTCACGGCAGACAGCTTAAAGGGGCCAGGATCCTGTTGGCCGGTTCCCACGGTGTGTCGGTGGGGGCCACCATCAATGTGATGATGGCGGCCTCGCTGGCCAAGGGGGTCACGGTCATCGAATCGGCTGCCTTGGAGCCCGAGGTGGTGTCCACCGCCGAGATGCTGGCATCGATGGGAGCCGATATCAAAGGCGCCGGCACCCCGGTAATGACCATCAGCGGGGTGGATAGCTTAAGGCCGGTTGAGACCAGGATGATCCCGGACCGCATCGAGACCGGTTCGTTGATGATAGCTGCCGCCATCAGCGGGGGCTGCGTGACCATCGAGGACTGCCGGCCGGACCATCTGTCTGCGGTCATCGAAGCGCTGAGGGCCATGGGGGCCAAAGTGGCGGCCGGTGACGAGATGATAACGGTGGAGGCCCGCCGGCGGGTGAAACCGACCGAGCTGACCATCGCCCCCTATCCCGGGTTCCCCACCGATATGCAGCCCCAGATGATGACCCTGATGGTCGCGGCCTCGGGCATCTCGGTGATAACCGAGACCATTTTCGAGAACCGTTTCATGCACGTTTCGGAGCTGCAACGATTGGGGGCCGAGATCAAGATAGAAGGCAAGAGCGCCGTGATCAAGGGGGTGCCAAAGCTGACCGGGGCCCCGGTGATGGGCTCCGACCTCAGGGCTTCGGCGGCCCTGGTCATTGCCGGTCTCAAGGCCGAGGGAAGGACCGAGGTCAATCGCATCTATCACCTGGACAGGGGTTACGAGAGATGGGAGCGGAAGCTGAAGAAGCTGGGGGCCAAGATCCGCCGGGTGCACGAGAAAATGGCGGTCTAAAGAATTATTTGCAATATATTTTCGGGAATAATATGAAAAAAATAGATCGGGCGGTCAAGGTCGCCTTTGAAAAATGCCTGGCGGTCAAAAGAAACGAAAATGTGTTGGTGGTCACCGATGATGCCAATTTGGAAGCCGGCCGGGTCTTATACTGTGCCGCCAGGCCGCTGTGTCACGATGCGGTGCTGATGACCATGCCGGAAAGGGAGAACAACGGACAGGAGCCCCCGGATGAAGTGGCGGCGGCCATGCTGAAAAGCGACGCCGTCTTTCTGGCCACCACCAAGTCGCTGTCCCATACCCGGGCCCGGAAAAATGCTTCAAAGTCCGGGGCCAGGATCGCCAGCATGCCGGGGATAACTTTGGACATGATGTCCAGGACGCTGGATGTCGATTACGGGAGGATGGAATCGGATGGGCGCCGGCTTTGCAAGATATTGAACGGGGCTTCGGAAATCAGTATAAAAACATTTTTGGGTACCGACCTGACATTCTCCATCAGGGGGCGCCGGGCGGAACCCGATACCGGCATCATCCCCTATCCCGGGGGATTCACCAACCTGCCGGCCGGCGAGGTCTACCTGGCCCCGGTGGAGGGCACAGCCCGGGGCCGTCTGGTGGTGGACGGCTCCATCGGCGATACCGGCCTATTAAAAAAGCCGATAGAGATAGCTATCTCTGATGGCTTTGCAGAGGGCATGAGGGGCGGAAGGGAAGCCAGAAACCTGTGGAATATACTTTCCGTCCACGGGAAATTAGCTTTCAATGTGGCCGAATTTGGCATCGGGATAAACCCCCGGGCCGAAATCACCGGGAATATCCTGGAGGACGAAAAGGCCCTGACCACCATCCACATAGCCTTCGGCGACAACAGCGGATTCGGAGGCAGGATAAGTGTGCCCAGCCACCAGGACGGCATTATTCGTGATCCCAGCGTCTGGGTGGACGGGAAACAATTGATGAATAAAGGCAAATTGAAGATATAATTTTTGTGAAAAGAAATCTATTCCATATATTGCTGCTGTCCCTGGCGTTGCTGACCGGGGCCTGCGGAAAGAAGGCGGGCGATGAGATAGCTGAGCCGGTCGATGAGGGCGGTCCCCGGTATAAGCTGGGTGTTGTCACTTTCATCGGTAACTCCGCCTTTTCCGAGAAGGAACTGCGGTCCAAAATGACCAGCGAATCAGGCAAGAGGTTTGACGATTATACCTTCCAGCAGGACATGCGCAAGATCATCTTTCTGTACCGCAAGAAGGGTTATTTGGACGCGAAGTTCCTGAGCAAGAATAGCCAGGTCAATACAGAGAAGCAGGAGATTGATTATCAGCTGACCATAGAGGAGGGCAATATCAGGAAGATCGGGCAGCTCCGGTTCAGCGGCAACCAGGTGCTGTCCGATTCCCTGCTGATATCACTGCTGAAGGTCAAGACCGGAGACCCGCTGAATCTGCCGGCCATAAACCAGACCTCTACGGGCATAGTGGCGCTGTACGCCGAGCGGGGCCATATCTATACCACGGTCAAGGATACGGTGCTGGAGACCGAAGATCCCTATACCTCTGACATTCTGTTCAACATCACCGAGGGGCCGCTGGTCAGACTGGGGCAGATCAGGATAGAGGGCAACAAGAAGGTCCGGGACAGGGTGATCGAAAGGGAATTGACCCTTAAGCCGGGCGAGATATTCATGCCCTCCAAGGTCTATTACAACCAGCAGCGGGTCTACGCCCTGGGGCTCTTCACCGAGGCCAAGTTCGAAATGGACGGGATGGTGGAAAAACGCGATACGGTGGATCTGCGGATGGTGGTGAAGGAGGACAGGACCAACTGGGTGGGGTTCAATTTCGGTTTTGAGACCCCCGACCGGGTCCAGGGCGGTCTGGAGTGGGGCAGCGACAACATCTTCGGGAACTTGCAGAAGTTGACCTTAAAGAGCGAAGCATCGTATGGCCTGCAGAAGAATGACCAGAGCGGAATGCATGCCTACACCAATAACTATTACCTGGATTACCTGGAGCCTTACTTTTTAAGCACCTCTTACAAGGCCAGCGGTTCGGTATACTACAAACGGGAGCGGCAGGAAAGTTCCTTCTGGCAGCAACTCAGCCGTATCGGAGGCGAGACCAAGGTCGGTAAAAACCTTGTAAAATTCCTTCAGGCCTACATCGGCTACAAGTACGAGTTCCTGGAGGAGACCCAGAACACCACCAGCGACGTCTTCCTGACCGCCAGCTTCGACAGCCGGGATGATATGTTCAATCCCCAAAACGGGGTGAGTTCCTCTTTCCGGGTGGATAACGCCGGCTCGGTGCTGGGCGGCTCCAATGACTACCGCAAGAGCTCCGGGGACTTCTCCATGTTCCAAGGCATCGGCCGGGGCGTGGTGATGGCCTGGCGGGTCCGGGCTGCCGGCATATACACTTACGACCGCAACGGACCGGTGCCCATCCAGGAGCGGCTGAAACTGGGCGGGGGCATGAATCTGAGGGGCTACAAGACCGATGAGATCACCACCGACAGCTCCAGCAGCATCAATATGCTGGTCAACGGTAATTTTGAGATCAGGATCCCCATTTACTGGATGTTCGGGGCGGCTGTCTTCGTCGATGCCGGGAATGTCTGGTCCGGTTTTGGGGACGTGAAGTGGAGCCAATACCAAGGAGGGACCGGCTTGGGTCTGAGGTTCATCACTCCGGTGGGCCCCATCAGGGTCGACTATGCAGTCAAAACGGATGAGACAGTGGATTTCAAGGAAGGTCTTTTTTATATCAACCTGGGCCATGCGTTCTGATGAAAACCAGATACAACAACATATTCATTGCCGTCTCAGGCGGTATCGCCTTACTGGGCATCCTGGTCTTAGCGATCGGCCTGCCCAGCTCTAGGTTCAACGCCGAGGTCAAACAGGAGGCCAACAACACTCTGTCCCGGGTGCTGGGCCGGGAATTTTCCGTGGGAGCGGTCGAGTTTCATTTCCCCTTTACTATCGTGATCAGGGATGTGGCCATTGCCTCCCGCGATTCCCTTTCCCGGGGCCGGCTTTTTTATGTCTCCGGCATAAAACTCCAGGCCCATCCCTGGTACACCGCCACCAGGAGGCGGTTGGTCATCGGAAAGGTGGAGCTGACCGATGCCGCAGTCTGCCTGGTCCAGGACAGCAGCGGGGTCTGGAACTTTGACGGCCTGTTCAAACCCGACACCACCAAACCCAAGGGCAAAATGAACCTGCCCCCGCTGTCGGTGGAGGATGTTTCTTTCAAGAATCTGTCGGTCTCCATCGAGGCCCCGGGAAACAAGCAACAGGTCCAAGACATCGATATTCAAGTGGGTCTGAAAATGGGCGGGGATAAGCTGTCGGCCACCCTCAAAAAAATAAAGGCCCAGGATAAGGGCCGGAATATATATTTGACAAAAGGGTCGGGAAATTTTGCATTATCCGGCGATACCATCAAACTGAAGAATATTGAGCTGAACACCGAAAGCAGCCGGGTAAATGTATCGGCTAATTTCAATTCGAAAACCCAGGAGATCGATCTGACCAAGCTGGACATCAGTATCGGGATGGCTGAAATCCCCCGGATCATGAAGTTGGAGGGGCAGGACTGGTCGGGACATGTTGCCGTTTCAGCCAACCTCAAGGGCAAAGCAACCTCGCCGCAGGGTGAAGTGTCGGTCACTTCCCGCGACCTGGACCTAAACGGCCTTCAGCTGTCCGGCCTCGATATCAAAGTGGGAATGGGGGGCGACCGGATCGATCTGAAGAGGATATTTTTGAACGCCGGGGAGGGAAATATAGAGGGACGGGGGGGAGCGGACCTTAAAAACAAACAATATGAATTGAACCTGTCCTTCAACCGATCTGATTTCGGAGCCGCTTTGGCCAAGGGAGACACGCCGCTCAGAACGGAGATCAATGGCTCCCTGCGGATAAAGGGAGAGGGGTTCGACCCCAAAAAGGCCCGGGCTTCGGTCGATCTGTCCCTGAATGAAAGCCTGATAAATGCCGTTCCGGTGGACCTGCTGCTCTGCAACCTGCTGTATGCCGATCAGTCGGTATCGATCGAGAAATTCGATCTCACCAGCGGGCAGGCCAAAATGAAGGTCAAAGGGGACATCTTCAAGGAAGCTCTCAGCGTGGATGTGGAGACCGACGAAATAGAACTGGCCCAGTTCGGAGCATTGCTGGGATTGAATAATCTTCAGGGCAAACTGCGTTTTACCGGCCTGATCTCCGGCCTGACCAAGGATCCTGATGTGATAGGCACCTTCCGTTTGAAGGAGGCGGTGATCTCCAACCTAGCCTGTCTTTACTTTGACGGAAGCATGTCCCTGAAACAGGTGGTATCAAAACCCCAGGGCGATGGCAAATTCATTGCCACCGGGCTGTCCATCGGCAGTCAGAACATTGACCGGGTGGAGCTGCTGACCGAGCTGCGGGGCCTGGATTGGGGAGGGCTTTCGGTGCACGTGGTCAAGGATTCCATTACCGAGGCCCTGGCCACCGGGATGGTCGAATTGAAAGGAAAACAGATAAATTTAGCCATCAGCAAGCTGTTCTATAATTTCGGGGATCAAACGGTGGTGAACAGCCAGCCGATAAGACTTTCGATAGAAGGATCCAATATCAATCTGGAGCCCACCAAGTTAATAGCTGGGCGGGGCGCAGTAACCCTGGAAGGCTTCTACCACAGCGATAAAAGCATCTATCTCAAGCTTAACGGAGATGCCATCGACAGCCGCAAGATAGTGGAGCTGCTCAATCTCAAGAAAACGGTGCACGGCCAGCTGGATTTTGACATAAAAATATCCGGCAGCCTTAATTTCCCGGAGATGGCGGCCAGCCTGGCCCTGAACAACGTCAGGTTTGAGCAGTTCACGGCGGATCGGGTGGCAATCGATTGCAATTATACCAACCGGGCGGTGGTGCTGGAAAAGCTGGCTATCACCCGCTATGGCCAGTTGTCGGAGATCGCCCTCAGCGTTCCCATCGATCTGGGGATGGGTCCCGGGGCGGGCAAGCTGCTGGACCAGCCGATGTCCGGAGAGATAATCCTAAGAGATATAGGGACCTGGGCTTTTTTTCCGATGGCCGAACTTTTGAGCGTTTACGAGGGTAAGGTGGACCTGAGCGTCAAGCTGTCCGGCACGCCTTTCAAGCCGCTGTTGAACGGCGAGATGACCATTGCCAACGCCAAGATGGTGCTTCGTCCCTTCGGCATGTATCTCCATAAGGTTCAGGCCTTCGCCCATTTCAATGCCGACAGCCTGGTGATAGACAACATCACTGCCAGCACCGAGAACCAGGGCAAGGTGGAGATAAAACGCGGCGAGATCATCCTGAATAAATTCATCCCCAGCACCATGTACTTCCTGATTGTCGTGGATAAGGCCCCGGTCAGGAACATCCCCTTCATCGAAGGAAATGTCAACGCCAGGATCGAGATCGGCGGGACGGTGAATTACCCCAGGATCAAGGGGGAGGTCTATGCCAACTCGGCCCTGATCACCCTGCCCTTCGCTCCGGCCGAGGAGCCCCCGCCGCCGGAGGGCGGGGCCAAGCCGATGGACCTGGACCTGTCGATCACCGGCTCCCAGGGGATCTGGCTCAGGAACGCCGATGCCGACATCGAGCTGAAGATAGAGAACCTCAACGTCCGGATGCAGCAGAACGTACTTTTCCTTTCGGGCCGGCTGGAGACCATCCGGGGGGAGTACCGCTTTCTGGACCGGAGATTCGACATCACCGAAGGCCAGCTGATCTTCACCAATGCGGCGGTCATCAATCCTGAGTTGAACCTGTCGGCCCAGACCGATCTGAGCGATGAAGCACGGACCAAGGTCTTTCTGAAGGTGGGGGGCTCGGCTCTGCAGCCCAAGCTGTCCTTCAGCTCCGAGCCCTATATGCCCGAACAGGACATCCTGACCATGCTTTCGGCGGGCATGAAGCTAGAGGGAGAAAGCAACGGCGACCTGACGGAACAGGTCATAAACCGGGGGGCTGATTATCTGAGCAATATGCTGGGGGGGCTGATCCAGAAAAAGACCGGGCTGGTGGATGTGGTTAAAATGAAGACCTATACCGGCCAGGAAAAGGGGGCCCAGGTGACGCTGGGCAAGTACGTCACCAGGAATGTTTTTGTCAGCTATACCCGGGGGTTTGCCGCCGACCTGAGCGACGAGTTCCGGGCCGAATACCTGTTCGGGAAAAGGAGCGCTTTGTTCGTCCAGAGATCCAAGGACGAGGCCAACAAGGAGCAGAAGATAAACCTGGGCATCAGAATGAAATTCAAATATTGATAGAGGTCTATGACGAAGAAAATGATTTTATCTTGCCTGGCACTGGCTGTTTCGTCAGTGCTGCTAGCTTCTCCCATAGATTGGATGACCTATCAGGGCCCGGCAGTGGGGGCTAGGGCGGCGGCTCTCTCCGGCAGCATCGTGGCCGATGACAATGATCCCAACCTGGCCTTTTGGAACCCGGCCGGGCTGGCGAACATCAAATGGTCAATGGCCTCCTGCAGCTACCTTCATTCCATGGGGCTGCTGTTCGATCCGGTCTTCTCCGGTCCCAAACGTCTCAGCTATCTGGTATTGGCCGGGAAGGGCGTCGGTCTGTCCTGGCGCTCCCTAGCCCGCCATGCGGAGTCCCGGTTTGAAGCACAGGGGGCCGATTCGGTGAACACCTACCTGAAATACGGGGTGGACGAGTTCGCCTTTGCTTTTGCCAAGAAGGACGAATTGCACCCGTCAATGTCTCTGGGATTGTCGGCCAAACTGATCACCGCCAGAATGACCGAAGTCAAACAGATCAAGGTCGATACCCTTTGGGACCCGGCCGATATCATCGATGAGAACGGGATCGGTTACGGCCTGGACCTGGGGTTCCATGGCGGCAGCGATCCGTTGATGATAGGCATAAATGTCCAGAACTTGGTGGGCAAGGTCTACTGGAAGGATTTCAGCGACGACAAGCTTAAACCCAAGATCTCCGGCGGGATCTCCTGGTACAACGGCCGGCTGCCCAGAATCACCGCCGGGGCCGAGAAATTCTGGGGAAAGGGCGTTCCGGAGCTGAAATATATGCTGGGCGGGGAGTATAAATACGCCATACCGGGATACGGTGCCGTGATGTTCCGGGCCGGGGCCAGCCAGTATCGTAAGGCCCCGGACAATGAATACGACTGGTCTATGGGACTGGGATACATCTATAAAAGCATCCTGGTAGATGTTGCCAGCCTGGACCAGAAGGGATCGGCCGAAGGAGCGCGCCAGAAGACCTATACGGCTTCTTTGAGTCTTTTCCTGGAATAGACAAGTATTGCCCAAGCGCCCGCATCGTCCGGGCGTTTTTTTATGGGCCTCTTGACAAAACCCTGGTCTATTGATATAATTGACTGACTGGTCAGTCATAAATTGAACGGCAAGTTTAATGAATAAGTACATCAACAACAAGATCAGCGGGGCTCTTTCGGAGACCTACCGTTTTTTTGCCTTTCACTGGGAAGTGCTGAGGCGCCTGTTCCGTCCGCCTTATTACGGCAAGACCATCTGGGAGCAGATGGACCGGATCGGGGTGGATTCACTGTCCATTGTCATTTTGGTGGCCTTTTTCACCGGATTTGTGCTGGCTTTCCAGATAGGCTATGCCATGATGCGGTTTGGCGCCAAGATATACGTGGGGGGCATCGTGGCGGTCTCTCTGGTGCGCGAACTGGGGCCGGTGCTGATATCCATGGTATTTGCCGGGCGGGTGGGGGCCGGGATCACCGCCGAGCTTGGCGCCATGCAGGTTTCGGAGCAGATAGACGCCATGAGGGCCCTGGCCACCGATCCCCTGCGAAAGCTGGTGCTTACCCGGATCGTGGCCTCCACCCTGATGCTGCCGGTGCTGGTGGTGATCGGGGACCTGATCGGGATCCTGGGGGGGATGCTGGTGGGGGTGATGAATCTGGGGTTGACGGCCTCGTTCTACAAAAGCTCGGTGATAAACTCCCTGGTATTCAACGACTTGTTCAGCGGCCTGATAAAACCGCTGGTGTTCGGGGCCATGATCTCCGGGGTGGCCTGCTATTACGGGCTCAACACCAAGGGCGGGACCAAGGGAGTGGGGGAGGCTGTGACCAGGACGGTGGTGGTATCATCGGTACTGATTTTCCTGCTGGATGCGGTTATCACCAAGCTGTTGTTCCTGCTGGGAATATGATATTAATCGGAGCTTATGATAGAATTAATTGATATCCATAAATCTTTCGAAGGGAAACAGGTGCTTAAGGGCGTCAGCCTGGCGCTTCACGACGGGGAGACCATAGTGATACTGGGACGTTCGGGATGCGGCAAGAGCGTGATGCTCAAGATCATTCTGCGCCTGCTGAAGCAGGATCAGGGCACCATCCTCATCGACAGCCAGGACACCACCAATTACCGCGAGGAACAGATGATGCCTGTCCGCAAACGGATGGGGATGCTGTTCCAGGGAGCGGCCCTGTTCGATTCCTTCAATGTCGGGGAGAATGTGGCCTATGCTCTAAGGGAGCATACCAGTTTCTCCGAAGACCGGATCAGGAGCAAAGTGGCCGAGTGTCTGGAGTTCGTGGAGCTGTCCGGTACCGAGCAGCTGATGCCTTCGGAACTTTCCGGGGGGATGAAGAAAAGGGTGGCTCTGGCCAGGGCCATGGCCCTGGATCCGGTCTATATGTTTTACGATGAGCCCACCACCGGACTGGACCCGCTGACCTCAAGGAAGATTAACCAGCTGATCCGCAAACTTCAAACGGAACGAAAGGTCTCCTCGATCGTGGTCACCCATGAGATCGCCAATGCCTTTCAGGTGGCCGACCGGTTCGTGGTCATCAAGGACGGGGAGATCCTGTTGACCGGGAGCGCATCGGAGATCAAAGGTTCTCAGTTGAAATTTGTCCAGGATTTTATAAAAGGAGGGGTAATAAGCGATGGCAGGCAGTAGAATATCCCATGAGCTCAAGGTGGGGGCTCTGATCACGGCCGGGCTGATCATTGCTTTGATAACCATATTCTCGGTGGGGGAACGCCAGGGTTTGCTCAAGCAAAGATACTATCTGAAAGCCCAGTTCGACGATGCCGGCGGTCTGCAGAAGGGCGCACCGGTAAGGGTGTCCGGCTTTCAGGTGGGCGTGGTCAATAGCATCGATCTGGTGGAAGCGGCCGGAAAGCCCAGGGTGGAGGTGACCCTGCGGATAGAAAAAAGCTGGCAGGCCAAGATCAGAAAGGGCTCGGTGGCCAGGGTCAGCAGCCTGGGACTGCTGGGCGACAAGCTCATCGAGATAGCACCGGCCGACCAGAACAACCCCCTGCTGAACAACGGCGATCAACTGACGACCAAGGAAGTGATGCCTCCCGAGGAGATTCTGGCCGTTGTGGCCGAGATATCGGACACCCTAAGGTCCACCACCCTGTCGCTTAACGCGGTAATGAAGAAGATCGAAAAGGGCACCGGCACGCTGGGCAAAATGATCGACGATCCCCGACTGTATACCAACCTCGATTCGGTCATGGTCAGCATGAACCATCTGATATTGCTGATCAAGGGTAATAAGGGAACCATCGGCAAGCTGATGAACGATCCCTCACTGTATAATAATCTTAATCAGACCATGTCCAGCATCAACACCATCTCCGACAGCCTCAAGCGGGGCCAGGGGACTTTGGGCAAGTTATTACGTGAACCTGATGTTTATAACACGCTGGATTCAACTTCAAAACGGCTGGACGTCATTCTATCCCGCATGGAGAAAGGCGAGGGAACATTGGGCAAACTGTCCAAGGACGAAGAGATGTATAAAAAACTGAAGGAATCGTCCGATGAGTTGAATCAGCTTATCAAGGACCTAAGGCAGAACCCCAAAAAATATCTAAACGTCAGCGTGTTCTAAACAACTCTTTATTTAATGAAAGTTAATGGGCTGCATGCCATTCAGATTTGCTTCAAATAGGAGATTAACGACGAGTGGTAAATGTTTTCCGGGAATATCAGGGAAATTCATAAAAATATTCAGGCCGGTAGATTGGTTTATCGCCGGTTACGAATTCCTGATGGTCCTTTCGGCGCTGGTCTTTCATCATAATATTTCCGCTTACCAAGTGGTGGCGTTGCGGCATACTGCGGCGCTGGCAGCGATAATCATTTTAAGATATTTGACCGTAAGGTTTCCCGGCAGGATCCTTGCCATAGCTTCCGACTGGTACCCCATTGCCACTTTGCCAGTCACCTATCACTGGGCAGGCGATTTCATTCATGCTATTTTTGCCTGGAATCTGGACGGATTACTCAACCAATTCGATGTCTGGCTGATCGGTGACGACCCGGTAAGGATACTGCAAAGAGGGGCCTCCGTCAGGTTTACCGATCTTATGCAGCTTTCCTACTGCTCATTTTTTGTAATGATTTTCAGCAGCAGCCTTATTTTATATCTTAAGAAACTTCTTAGGGCATTTGCCAACCTGCGCTTGGGGATAATAGCGGCTTTGTATGGCACATATTTGTGGTTTATGTTGTTGCCTGCTCATAGTCCGCGTTTTGAGGTGTGGCGGTATTTAAAACTTAACGGTGGATGGGTGACACATCAAATAAGCGCTTTCATATCTGGCACGGCATATTGCGGAGGTGCTTTCCCCTCCGGTCATGCTGCAGGTTCCCTGGTCATTTGTATATTCATGGTGCGGTACATCAAATGGTGGTCGCTTCCGTTCATTATAACTACGGTCTTGCTTTTATTGTCAACTCTTTTTGGAGCATATCATTATTTGGTTGACATATTGGCTGGTTTCATACATGGTGGGTTTGCAATTCTTTTGGCAGTCTGGTGGAATAGAACGTGGGATGCAAAAAAACAGAATGCGGTAGAATGTTTAAATCTAAAAACAATATGTAAATAGGTTTGGAAATGATGAAAGGTAGAGAGACACATGAAAATCATCAAGGATAAAAGTATGACAAATGTGAAAAACACAACAGGTGTGGCATCCCGTAAAGAACGGGAACGGCAAGTTAAAAAAAAGGATATACTTAAGGCTGCCCGGGAAGTGTTTGCCCAAAAAGGTCTACATGCAGCCACCCTGGACGAGATAGCCGAGAAGGCCGAGTTTGCCAAGGGAACGCTTTACGGTTATTTTTCGAGCAAGGAGAATTTGTTCATCTCGGTGGTGGAGGAGGAAATGATCAATTTCAGAGAGAAGATAAAGGACGTGCTGATTCAAGATATAACGCCCGACCAGACAATCGCCCTTCTGGTGGTGACCATGCTACAGATATTCGACCAGAACATTGATTTACTTCGGTTGATGAATCGGGAGCAATTGGCGGTAACCACGTGCGCTGATGGTATTGTTAAATCTCGGTTCCGCCGACATTATCAGAAGATGGTAAATATGGTATCAGAGCATATTGCCCATGGGATTGAATTGAACCAATTCCATGCGTTGAATCCAAATCAGGTAGCCATAGCAATTTTCAGCCTTTGTCATGGCGTTGCGATCAACTCATTCATGAACAGGAAAAAAATCTACAACACAGACAACATTACATTAATAACTAATCTGTTACTAGACGGTATTAAAACTAGAAATTAACAAATAAGGGAATATAAATGAAAAGAATTTTATCAATTTGTTTGGTTGTCCTTGCTGGTTCAGCCGGTTTGATGGCCGAGGAATATTCGCTGCAGCAGGCAGTAAATTTGGCCCTGAAGCAGAATGCCGGACTGCAGGGTGTAAAATACAGGGTAGCCGCCTCACAGGCCCAAGTGACGACGGTCCGGGGGAGCTTGGTGCCAGGGCTTTCCGTTTCCGGCAGCGCCATGCGTATGAGCAACCTATATAACACCAGCGTCTCCTTTCTGCCGGTGTTGGATGGAACCACCTTTGCCCCCACCGGCGATGTGGTTCCTTCCGGGTCCGTCAGCGCTGACAGGGTGGGCAATGCCTATGCCGGAAAGCTTTCGGCCATCTGGCCGATTTATACTGGAGGCAGGGTCTGGCAGGGATATCAGATCACCAAATTGAGCAGGGACATCTCACTACAGTCCTACGACAGTTGCCAGGCCAAGGTGGTGTTTGATGTCAAGCAGGCCTATTACGACCTGTTGCTGGCTCAAAGTTTCAACCAGGTCACTCAAGAGGCTGTGACCTCAATCCAAAAGCACGTGGACCGTGTCAAAGCCCTTTACCAGAACGGCATAGTCTCTAAATATGACCTGCTCCGGGCTGAAGTACAGCTATCAAACCTGCAGCCCCGGCTGATCCAGACTCAAAATGCGGTGGCTTTGGCCAAGCAGGCCTTGAACATGAACTTGAACCGGGATCTTAACGGCGATATCATCCCCACCGATTCCATGCAATACCTGCCAGTGGAAGTGGACAGTGCCGCTTTGAAAAAAGCCGCACTGGAAACAAGGCCCGAATATAAATCGATCATACTCCGTCAAAAGATAGTCGATAAAGCCAAGCTTACCTCCTTTGCTGGCTATCAACCTGCCATAAGTCTGTTGGCAGATTATACCTACTACAAGGGCCAGGGCTATACGGATATTGACAAATGGCAGAAGACATGGGATGTGGGGATTGCCGCCAGCTGGAGTCTGTTTGATGGTGGTGCTTCCATAGGGAAGATAAGAGAGGCCCGTGCCAACCAGAATCAGATCCGTTTGGCCAGGGAACAGGTGGAAGATTGGATAGAACTGGAGGTCACGGCTGGATACCTTACCATGAAGGCCAGCGAAAAGACAATATTCTCCCAACAGAGATCGGTGGAGCAGGCCCAGGAGGCCCTTAAGATAGCTCAGGCCCGTTACGAGAGCGGACAGGCTACCAACCTGGACGTGCTGGACGCCCAGCTGGCCCTGACCCAGGCCCAGACCAACCGAATACAGGCGGTGCACGATTATTTAGTATCACTGGCCAAGCTGGAAAAAGCAGCGGGAATCACGCTTAAATAATCATCAATCAGATCCGGAAAACAAAACAATATATAATAAATTAAGGAGCAGAGATTACGCCATGAAGGGCAAGAAACTTTTAATTATAATTTTATCGCTTTTCGTGATACTGGTCGGGTATCGCATTACAAAGGTGACACTTAATAAGAAAAATACCAAGGGCGAGGTCGCTATATTACCGGTAGAGGTAGTGATAATTACCCCCACTGACTATGACGAGACGCTGAACCTCACCGGCACTATACTGGCTGAGAACCAGACCGAGGTTCCGGCCAAGGTCCCAGGCAAGATCATTAAATACTTGTTTGAAGAAGGCGACTGGGTAAATAAAGGGCAAAATGTGGTCACCATAGACCGGGACGAGATAGGGGTGGAATTCAAAGAAGCCGTCCTGGACGCCCCAATTGCCGGCTGGATGACCAAGAAGTACTTCGACACTGGCACCCATGTGAACCCGGGCCAGCCTCTGTTCCAGATCGCCGACTACCACCAAGTCAAATTGATGGTGCAGGTTCCCGAGGTCGAAATCTCCAGAGTAAAGAAGGGGGCGGTGGCCAAGGTTTCCATAGATGCCTGGCCGGACCAGCAATTCACCGGCTGGGTATCAAAACTCTCGCCCACGGTGGACAACCTAAGCCGGACCGCCAAAGCCGAGATCGCTATCAGAAATCCCGGACTTAAGATCCGTCCCGGGATGTATGCCCGGGCTACCGTCAATATCAAACGCCATCTCAAGGGGATCGTAATTCCCACCACAGCCATACTTCAGCGTGAGGGTGCAACACAAATATTCGTGGTGGAGGGTGGTAACGCCGTGGCGCGTGCGGTAACAGTAGATATCGACTTGGGTGAAACCAGTTCCATCAAGTCGGGACTGGCCCTCGGCGAGCAGTTGATCGTGGCCGGCCATCATTCCTTGTCCAACGGTTCCGTCGTGAAAGTGATCGGGGGAAAGTAGAATGATATTATCGGAATTCTCATTAAAACGCCCCGTCACCATGATCATGATCTTCGTCGCGGTGACGGTATTGGGCATCATTGCCCTGATGAACTTAAAATTGGACTTGTTGCCCAATTTCGACATTCCGATCGTGGCTGTGATGTCGGAGTATTCTGGGGCCGGCCCGACCGAGGTCGAGGGTACGGTCAGCCGAACACTTGAGGGCGCGGTTTCCCAGGTTCAGGATATCAAGAACGTGTTCTCCATATCGCGCGAAGGTATGTCCCTGGTCCTCGGTGAGTTTAACTGGGGCACGGACGTGGACGCGCGGGCCATCGATACCAGGGAGAAGCTGGACATGGTCAAGAGATACCTTCCTGACGACGTAACGTCACCGATGGTGTTCAAGTTCGACCCGTCAATGATGCCGGTGATAATCATGGGCGTCACCAGCGAGCAGAGGGAACTGCGGGAACTGCGGGAGTTCGCCGAGGATAAAATCAAGGACCAGTTATCCCAGGTCGAGGGCGTGGCCATGGTCACGGTAACCGGCGGCCGGGAGAGGGAGATCCACGTAGAGGTGAATCGCAGCCGGCTGGAAGGCGTAGGGCTGTCGCTGGACCAGGTAATGATGGCGCTGCGACTGGCGAACATGAACATGCCCGGCGGCCATCTTAAGACCGGTGTGTTGGATTTCCTAATCCGGACTCCCGGCGAGTTCAAGACCGTTGGGGAGATAGGCCAGACCGTAGTCGGCAACAAAGGAGGAGTGCAGGTCTTCCTCCGGGACGTCGCAAATGTGTCGGATAGCTATTCCGACTTGGACAGCGAGGTCAAAATGAACGGCCGCCCGTCGGTGGTCCTCCAGATACAAAAACAATCATCGGCCAATACTGTCCAGGTGAGCAACCGAGTGCTCAAAAAGGTCGCCGAGCTACAGAAAAACATGCCGGCGGATGTAAAATTGGTGATCTCTATGGATACCGCGGACACCATCCGGAAATCTATCAGCAACGTCGTTCAGGAGGCGGTGGTGGGCGCCTTGTTGGCGGTGATCGTGATCATCTTTTTTCTGTACTCCTTCAGTAGCACCATGATCATAGGTTTGGCCATACCGTTCTCCCTGGTCGCCACCTTCATCCTGATGTATTTCAACAACATGACCCTTAACATCATCACGCTGGGTGGACTATCGCTGGGCATCGGAAGGCTGGTGGATGATTCGATCGTCGTTCTAGAGAACATCTTCCGGCACCGCGAAGACGGGATGGAGGCCAACCAGGCCGCCCTCACCGGCAGCAACGAAGTGGCTATGGCTGTTTTGGCGACCACCATCACCACCATTGTGGTGTTCCTGCCGATCGGGTTCGTCCAAGGCATGGCCGGGATAATGTTCAAGCCGATGGCACTGACCGTGGGGTTCGCCCTGGTAGCGTCCTATTTCATTTCCATGATGTTGGTACCGCTGTTGACCACCAAGTTCATGAAGGTAGAACACGATCGCCTGAAACGCCGTGACTGGTTTCATCGCAGTCTGGCGTGGTTCGACCGCCTGATCCGCGGCATTACCGATCGTTATCAAATGATCGTGCAATGGGCAATCCATCACAAGAAGAAAGTGGTGATCGCCATCCTTGCGTTCGGGTTGGTAAGCTTAAGCTTGTTGTGGCCTTTTAAATTCATCGGATCTGAATTCATTCCCAATAGCGACAGCGGGGAGATTCAGATAGCAGTGAAAATGCCGGTGGGAACGAGCTTCCAGAAGACCGGCCAGGTGATGAACTACATTGATTCACTGATCCATAGTGACGTGCCCGAAGCCCTCTCGGTTTATGCTTATTACGGGGATCAGGAGGGCCTGGCGGCAATCAGGGGCACCGGGCCGCACAAGGGGAACGTGCGCATCCGCCTTGCTTCCCGGAGCCAGCGCAATCGTAGCGACGCGAGGATCAGCGACGACCTGCGGTCCAAACTGAAGGAAATTCCGGACGCAGAGTTGGTCTTTTCCGGCGGCGATATGTCCGCCATGGGCGGCGGCTCGATCGCAGGTCGTTTTACCGGAAGCACCGGAGATCTGCAAGTTGAAATTGCCGGTTACGATTTCGTTACCGCCGAGCGGTTGGCCAAACAGGTCAGCGAACTGATGGCGGCCACCCCCGGCACGAAGAACGTGAACGTCAGTCTGCAGGCGGGATACCCTGAACTGCAGGTGATGGTGGACCGTGAAAAGGCCGGCTCCCTGGGATTCTCGGTTTATCAAATTGCCAGCACGGTGGAGGCAGCCTTTAAGGGCAAGACCGCCACCCGGTTCCGCGATGCCGTGCGGGGCAAGGAGTATAACGTGGTGGTCCGCCTGGCCAAGCAGGACCGCCAGGATAAAGCCTCTTTAGATGGACTCACCATGGCCTCGCCGATGGGCCAGAATGTGGCATTGTCCAACGTGGCCAGGGTTCAGAAGGCCTTCGGTCCCATTGACATCATCCGGAAAAACCAGAACCGGATCGTCACGGTGTCGTGCTACGTAGCGGGACGTCCGCTCAATGCAGTGACGAACGATCTCACTGCAAAAATAAAGGGCTTGACGGTTCCCGCTGGTTTCACCCTTACCATCGGAGGATCCGCCAAAGACATGAAGGAATCCTTCACCAGCCTGCTTTTTGCCGCTTTGCTGGCCTTGCTTCTGGTGTACATGATTCTGGCGGCCCAATTCGAATCACTGCTGGATCCATTCATAGTAATGTTTTCGGTACCCCTGGGCATCATGGGCGTCATCTGGGCCCTGTTTCTGGCTGGCATGAACCTCAGCGTCACGGCCTTTCTCGGCATAATCATGATGATCGGCATCGTGGTCTCCAACGCCATCCTGCTGGTGGACTGCACCAACCAGCTCCGGCAGGGCGGGATGGAACTGCACCAGGCCGTGGTCACGGCCGGTCGCACCCGGTTCCGTCCGATCCTGATGACCTCGGTTGTCACCATCTTGGCAATGATTCCAATGGCCTTGGGAATGGGCGAGAGCGGGGAGATGATGGCGCCAATGGCCACTTCAGTGATCGGCGGGCTGGCGGTATCCATGGTGCTGACACTGATCTTCGTGCCGACTTTGTATGTTATATTTGAGGAAAGACTGAGGAAATAATAGTTTCGCAGATTATAAATAGCCCGTTCATATAGAACGGGCTATTTATGTTATTGACAATATTTGATTTTGCGGATAAAATATGTCAAATGTATGGAGGTTAGTATGAGTCGAATAAGCATAAACCAGCTTAAAAATGTAGAGATGCAGGGCCAGGATCTGGTAGAAAATTATGCTCTGCGAAAGGTGGAGATCAAGACCAAGGAGTCCGACGGAAAATCGTTTCTTTCCTTAGAGGTGGGCGATGCCACCGGCAGGATCGACGCCATAATGTGGAATGAGGCCGATGCGGCATATAAGCAGATATCCCCGGGAGATGTGGTTCAGATCAAGGCTGTGGTGGGTAAGTATAAGGACAATGTCCAGCTCAGGATAGATAATATCCGTAAATGCGAAAGGAACGAGTATGATCTATCCGATTTTTTAGCGACGTCGGCCTTCTCACACAAGGAATTGGAGGCATCCATCAGGACCGAGATGGCAGGGGTCAAAAATCCTCATTTGGGAAAACTGCTGAAACTGTTCTTCGACGATCCGGATTTCATGCGGGAATTTTTGGAGGCTCCGGCGGCCAAACTATGGCATCACGGTTGGATCGGCGGCTTAGCCGAACATACAACCTCGGTCTGCCGATTGGCCAGAGCCGCCCTGAAAAATTACCAGCTGCTTGATCCCGACATCCTGATAACCGGTTGTCTGCTGCATGATATAGGCAAGATCAGGGAATTTTCCGTCACCACCTTTGTGGATTATTCCGATGATGGACGGTTAATGGGACATTTGGTGCTGGGCGATCAGATGCTGTTGGAGAGGATAATAAAAATCAAGGATTTTCCCCAGGAGACAATCAAACGCCTACGACATATCATACTTTCCCACCACGGGGAGAAGGAGAAGGGTTCTCCGGTGGTTCCGGCCACCCTGGAGGCACTGGTGGTGCATCACTGTGATCTCATGGACGCCCATGCCGCTGCCTACGAGAGGATCATCCGAAAGGAGGGGGGCGACAATAGGCGCTGGAGCGAGTACGTCAATCTGATAGATCGTTTTATCTATCTGGCCCGGGAGGAAGGAGGCCCGGACAAGCTTCAACTTTTTTAAATGCCCCTTGCCAAAATGTGCTTCTTATGATAATATTTACTGCAGTTAAAGAGCATAATAGCAATAAACGATTAAGGAGAACCGATGGAAGACCTCAAACTGGCAAAAAAACTGGTCAAGGCCCTGGACATGGCCATCAAGTATGAAAGGCAGGCCCAGGAGAGATATGCCCGGGAAGCCACCTACTCTTACGAATACGACGTGAAGAGCCTATTCAAACAGCTGGTTTCCGAGGAACTTAAACATGAGAGGATACTGTCCCAAAAGAAGAATCTGGTGCTCAAGGATATCACCAAATTGGAAAAGAAGAAATAAACTACAAGGAGTTAAAGATGCCCAAGAAAACATATCCCAAGATTGATATTGAGGCCTGCATCGGCTGCGGGGCCTGCGTTTCGGCCTGTCCCACCAGCGTGCTGGAGATGCCGTCGGACAAGGCGGTAGTGGTCAAGGCCGCGGCCTGTACCGAATGTGGGGCCTGCGTAGATGCCTGCCCGGTATCCTGCCTAGCACTTGCCGAACAGAATATTTAATCAAAAAAGATCAGATGGGAATATTATGAAAAAAATCGCGATAATTCTACTGGTGGTTATCTCTATGGCGGCAACCGCTTCGGCCGGGATGCTGCCTTTTGCCAACAGCGTTCTAATGCTGAAGGGTGGATATTATAACCCCTCCGGGGTGAAGGGCAACGGCGGGCTTCTGCTGGGCCTGGGGGTCGGAAATGCGGTGGACGATATGGTCAACCTATCATTGGGGCTGGAATACTTCGGCAAAAGCTTCGAGGAGAAGCAAGAAGCTGACACCTCCAGCACCACCGGGATAACCACTACGACTATGGTCAAGGTGCTTTACGAACATAAGGTCACTTATCTGCCCTTGTGGGCTAGTCTGAATATTACCATCCCCGCCGGCGGTGCGATAAAACCCTATCTGGGGGGCGACCTGGGGTGGGGATTAGCCAAAGTGTCCTATGATTACAAGGATACCACCATCGCCGTTGATAAGATCACCCAGGGCCCGGATGACGGCCTTTACACCGGCTTCGGCTGGCGGGTCAGGGGAGGAGCCAGGATCGGGCTGGGGCTGCGCAGCGCATTGCTGTTGGAGGCCTCTTATAATGGCACCACTGTTGCCCGCGAAGAGGACGGCGGCTGGGAGCGGGAACTCGATATGTCTGGCATCGGCCTTGGTGCAGCCATAGAATTAAAAGGTTTTTAAAGATTACATCTTAATGACCCGAAAGCCTCTCGACAGCGAGGGGCTTTTTTTATTTATAGTGCGATAGAAAAAAATAATTAAAAAACACTTGACAAAATAATAAAAATATCATACTATAAGTCTAAATAATAATACTGAGGGTATGAATATGGGAGTAAAGCAAAGACGGCAGGATATTGCTGGCATCCGGCGGCGTGACATCATGAAAGCAGCGTGGGAATTGATGGAGTCCAAGGGCGTTCTGAACGTGACCATGGATGAGATCGCCCGTAAGTCCGAATATACCAAACAGACAGTTTATTCATACTTTTCGAGCAAGGATGAATTACTGGTGGCCATCTACCTGGAGCGTTTTCAGGAACGTTGGGGCAGCCATCAGGGACAAATGGATGCCATGCCCACCGGAATCGACAAGCTCTGGGCGTTCTCCCGTTCCTACTATAGCTATTTTGCGGGCCACCCCACCGATCTCCATTTGCTGATCTATATAGACTTCCGGGGATTGTATTTTGCGGATATCTATAAAAAGCTTTATGCCGAACATAAAGAGTATTATGACCGCACCGAAAAATATATGCAAGCGGTCCTAAAACAGGCTCAGCAAGAGGGAACGGTGCGTGGCGGCCTGGATCTATGGTGGACACTTTCATACATTTATCTTTCATTGCGTGCTAACTTAAATGAGATCATGATGAAAAATGGTTTATCTGCGGCCAAACGGGAGGAACTATACTTCACTTTCGTTGACATTCTGATACAGGGCATGTCGCCGGCAATTGATAAATCGGCGATACAAAAAGGCGGATCTTTGCTAAAGAAAGTAAAACAGGATACTTTGAGCAGGGATAAAATGCAGTCAGGAAGTAGAGGATAGGGAGCGTATCCGTGCATTAATAAAATCCTTGATCAAGCCGATAAAACGGCATATTTTTAAGATAAAAATACAAACAAACGTTTGTCCTTTTCATTGTTATAATAAAATAAATTTAAAAGAGAGGAGAATCATGAAAAGAATCATAACCAGCATAGTAATGGGCTGGCTTTACCTGGCTTTATCATTTCATTTTGCCGGGGCCCAAACCATATCTTTGGTTGAGCAGCCCATCGATCTTGACGTCCCGGGTATCTCATGCATAAAAATCTTTGACCTTGACCGTGACGGCGACAAAGATATCATTGGCGGCACTGAGATACCGGGCACAGGCATTTACTGGTGGAAAAACGATGGCGGACATCCCATAAAATGGACGCGGTTTACGGTGGATGTTGCAATAAATGATGCTATGTCGGTCGAAATCGCATATATCAACAATGATACCTTTCCCGATATCGTCGCCACGGAATTGTATAAGGGCAAGATCGAGTGGTGGCAGAACAGCGGCGACCCAACTGAAGGCTGGACCAAACGGGTGATAGGATATCCCTACGGCGCGCACGATGCTATGTGCGCTGACATCAACGCCGACGGGCACACAGACGTAGTAGGGGTCAGTTCATATCCCGGTGCTATTTCGGTATTCTATAACGACGGTGCTGAGACCCCGGGCTGGACGGAGTATTCATTATGCGACAGCTTGGCCGGAGCCAAAACAGTGACAATTCACGATATTGACCGGGACGGAGATCTAGATGTTATCGGGGCGGCCGAGACTGCCAATACGATCTGTTGGTGGAATAACCTGGGCGGGGATCCGGTAAATTGGGAGGAACATGTAATAAACTCTGATTTCGCTGGGGCCCAGATAGCCATGCCGGTGCTCATGGACGGAGACAGCCTCTTCGATATAATTGCCGCCGGTGCCGAATGTCAGGAGGTAGCATACTGGCTTTGTCAGGACCTGGCAGCGAACCAATGGATAAAACATACCGTCACGGACCAGCTGGGCGGGGCGGTGAATGTCCGGGGCGGCGATCTTGACGGCGACGGCGATCTGGACATTGCGGCAGTGGGGATGATCCCGGGAGAATTGTCCGTATTCCGGAACGACAGTTTTAGCTGGACCCCGATGGTGCTTCGAAGCGATTTCGGACGCGGCTGGGCGCTGGAGGCAGATGATATTGACCTGGATGGGGATCTCGATATTGTTTCCGGGTCTGAGGATCTGGGGGATCTTTTCCTGTGGGAGAATATGCCCGACTTCAGGCCACGCATGACGCCCATTGCCATCTCCCTTGTCCCTGGCGGAACCGAAAATATTTTGGTTTCAATCGATTCACATAATGACTATCACGGCACGGTAAAACTCAGCGCGGCTGTCAATCCTGAACCGGAAGCAGGACAGGTCAGTTTTATTTTCAATCCCCCCTATATCAATCCCAGTGGTTCTTGTTCGCTACAGGTTGTAGCTTCAATTGATATGGCCCCCGGGCAGTTTGCTATTACTGTTACAGCTGCAGATTCGGTGGATACCTTGAATGCCGACTCCACCGTTACATTATGGGTCCTGGGTTCGGGGCAGGCGGCAGTGGTTGGCGGCGACCATTCTATGATGGAGTTGGTGAAAGGCGTCTGGGAATCGGTGGACAGCTTGTGGAGCGTTCCCCCGATCAACGGGACAACCTACCAGACAATGGTTATAGAACATGGGGCAACCCCCGAAGATACGGCATCGATTCGTCAGTATATTGAGGCCGGGGGGCGGGTATTGCTGACCCGCCAGACACCGTATGAACTTTGCGGGACCACTAATATCACACCCATCAGCGGCTGGGTAGGGGCCACTGGTTATAGTAGTTATACTGGCGCTGGCATAGCTATCGTTGCGACGTACGATCAACCGTTTGGAGTTAGCGGCATCCAGACGAATGATACGATTGGAACGGCGGTTTCGGGCTTTGGGAGGTTGTCAGGGCTGGGGGCCAATGGGGTGCGGGTTGCTAGGTTGGGGGCAGTGAATACAATCCTGGCTGGGGTATATTGCGGCAGCGGTTCCGGATATTGTCTTTATTACACCGGAGGCGCCGGGATCAGCCCTCAGTGCGATTCGCTGATCAGGGGTTTTCTGACCAACCCGGCCTTGGGAGTGGAGGACAAGAATGCAGGGGAAGACCCTAAAAATCTTTCTTTAAGATTAGATGTCTGGCCCAATCCCCTTAGGGAAAAAACAACCATAAGATATAACGTGGCATCCCGCGGTTTAACAGAACTCCGGATATATGACATTCTGGGCAGACTGGTCAGCATAGAACAAAGTGGAGTCCTGGATCCTGGGACATACACCTTGAATTGGGACGGGAAAAGTAGTAAGGGCCAGGCCGTATCTGCCGGAATATATTTCGTAAGATTATCAAGCAGGGACGGGGATGAGACCAGGAAGATCGTCAAGCTAAAATAATGCGCAAAAAAAGCCACCCTGCTATTTGTCTGGTGGCTTTTTTATACGTTTTGGATCAACTCCCGGGCATCCGAAAGTGAAATTATAGATTATTATCCAGAAAGGCCTGTTTCTCTGTAGTCAAGAGCTTCTGCATCGTTTCCATGGCCATCTGTTTGGCCAGAGTCACCAAATTAGCATTGGCGCGGCCATAGAATTGAAGGGATTATAAAGCCATATTCCCATATTTGAATTGAAAGCCCCCGCAGGTGGCGGGGGCTTTTCTTTATCCGGTTGAGGTGAACTTGTCCGCCTCGGGGTGAAAAGCGTGAAGCCCGGTTTTGATTCCCAAGTGCTTTTTTTGGGACAGGTCGAGATCGCCAGCCAGGATGCGTTTGGCTTCCTCCCTGGCCGGGCCTATCAACCCGGCATCCCTGGTCAGATCGGCAATCTTTAGCTGAGGTAGACCATGCTGTCTGGTGCTCCAAAACTCACCCGGGCCCCGCAGTTCCAGATCCTTTTCGGCGATTTTAAAGCCGTCACTCATGCTTTGCATGGTGTCCAGCCTTTGCCTGGCCTCGGGCGTCAGTTTTGGTCCGGCCATCAAAATGCAATATGATTTATGGCTGCCTCTCCCAACCCTGCCCCTTAATTGGTGTAGCTGCGACAGGCCGAATCTTTCGGCATGTTCGATGAACATGATGTTGGCGTTGGGCACGTCTATGCCCACCTCAATGACAGTGGTGGATACCAGGATATCGATCTGGTGGTTCCTGAAATCCTCCATCACCGACTGGCGTTCCTCGGCCGGCAGCTGCCCATGCATCAAGCCCACCCGGCGGTCCTTGAAAACATCCTGGGCCAAGGCCCGGTGCATCTTGATGGCGGCCTTAAGCTCAGTTTTATCTGACTCCTCGATGACCGGGTAGACCACGTAAGCTTGCCTTCCCTGCTCCATCTGCTGTTCGATGAAATCATATACTTTGGAACGGTTGGCCTCGGCGGTCCACTTGGTGGTTATGCTCTGCCTCCCTTGGGGCATCTGATCGATGGTGGAGACGTCAAGATCCCCGTATACCGTCATGGCCAGGGTTCTGGGTATGGGTGTGGCGGTCATGACCAGGGTGTGGGGATATCTGCCCTTGAAGCGAAAAGCCGCCCGTTGTTTTACTCCGAAGCGGTGCTGTTCATCGATTATGGCCAGGCCCAGGTTGGCAAATTCAACGGATTCCTGGATCAATGCTTGGGTGCCCATGCAGACACTCACTCCGCCGTCGCTTAGCCCCTGATAGATTTCAGATCGGTGCTTATTTTTGGTCTTGCTGGTCAGAAGGGCGGAGGTAATGTTCAACCCGCTCAGCCAAGGTCGCAGGGAATTGTAATGTTGTTCGGCCAGAAGTTCGGTGGGGGCCATCAAACTGGCCTGGGTCCCGCCCTTTACCGCCTGTATTATGGCGGCCAAAGCCACAATGGTCTTCCCGGAGCCGACATCGCCCTGAAGCAGGCGGTGCATCGGCCTGGCCCGACCGATGTCATTTGATATCTCCCCGATCACCCTTTGCTGGGCGCCGGTGAGCGCAAAAGGGAGAATTGAGGAGAGATCATTCCTCCAATCCGATGCTTTGATAATGGTGCTCACTTCGCGTCTCTGCAGGGAGTTCTTCTGAAGGAAAAGGATCAGTTCCAGGTAGAGCAATTCTTCAAAGGCCAGCCGGCGCCGGGCTTGGGACAAGGACTCCATTGTATCCGGGAAATGCAGCTGGGCCAGTGACTGTCGTATATCCATCAGGTCTTTTGAGTCGATAAGCTCCGGAGGAAGGGGCTCTTCGATCATGTGGAGATATCCTTCCAGGGCGGATTTCATCACCTGCCGAATCTGCTTGGCTGAAAGCCCTGCGGTGGCGGGGTGAAAGGGGACGATCCTTCCTGTATGGATCAGCTCGGCCTCCTCGTTATCCAGCAATTCGTATTCCGGATTGGACATGGACAGGCCGTGGTCCGAAAGGACCTGCCCGGAAACCACCAAACGGTCTCCGGGTTGAAAGCGGTCCTTCAGGTAGGGTTGATTGAACCATTTGCACAGCAGATAGCCGGTGTCGTCGCTGACCAGCAGATTGAGAATGGTGAAATTACGCCTGGTGCGGACCAATCCTTTGTCGGCCACCTGTCCGAACAAGGTCACATTATCGCCGGTCCTGATATCTCGGATATTTTTTATCAGACTGCGGTCCAGATATCTCCGGGGAGGATAGTACAGCAGGTCCCTTACCGATGCTATGCCCAGCTTGTTGAAAAGCAGGGCCCGCTTGGGTCCCACTCCTTTTAAATATTGAATATTTGTTTCCAGCATCCTCTTACAAACAAGACCAATCGAAGGTGATTCGATTGGCCCAGGCGGTTAATATTGATTTCTACAGGGACCTTCTTCCCACATTGCCCAACACCTGGCGGGCGATCTCCTTCAGGGTCTCGAAGACCCCGATGCCCTGACTGGCCACCGCCTCGAAATCGGGTAAATTACTAGCGTTCAGCTGGGATTTCAATTCGTCCAGGGATACGATGCTGGGCAGGTCCCGTTTATTGTACTGGATCACCAGCGGCAATGTGTCTATGGAAAGGGACATCTCGGCCAGGTTCTCTTTTAAATTGGCAAAACTGGCCAGGGTGTCCTGAAACCGCTCCCGCTGGGAATCGGCCACGAAAACGATCCCGTCCACCCCCCTTAGGACCAGCTTGCGGCTGGCATTGTAGAACACCTGGCCGGGTACGGTGTAAAGATGAAACTTGGTCTTGTAGCCCTGAATGGTCCCCAGGTCCAGCGGCATGAAATCGAAGAAGAGGGTGCGATCCAGTTCGGTGGCCAAAGAGATCAGCTGGCTTTTGGCCTGGGGATCGACCTTTTGGTAGATCTGCCGTAAATTGGTGGTTTTACCCCCCAATCCGGGACCGTAATAGACGATTTTGCAGCTTATTTCATGCAAAGCTCGGTTAATGAGAGCCATAATTTTATATCAATTATAATTTGTAAAAAAGCTCTAGATATTTTCGGGCCGAAGCTTCCCACGAATAATCGCAGGACATGGCCCTGGCGGTCAGCCGTTGCCAGGAAGGCTTATCTTCATACAGGCCTATGGCCCGGTCAATGGCCCCGGAAAAGGCCGCCGGGGAATATTCATTGAAAGCGAACCCATTGGCGTTACGGGGATCCCGGTGGTAATCTACTATGGTATCGGCCAGGCCTCCGGTGTTTCGGACTATGGGAATGGCTCCGTATCTGAGGGCGATCAACTGTCCCAGCCCGCAGGGCTCATACCGGGAGGGCATCAGGAACATATCCGAACCGGCGTATATCAGGTGGGCCAGTTCGTTGTCAAAGGCCAGTTCTAGTCCGAAATGTCCGGGATATTGCTGCTGGCTGCTGCGGAGAAGCTCGTGATAGCCTATATCGCCGGTGCCCAGAACGACCAGGTTCGTTTGGCGCTCGAAAACTCGGGGCAGGCTTTCAACAATAATATCCAGGCCTTTCTGGGCGGCCAGCCGGGAGACCATTCCCAGCAGGGGCTTCCCCGGATCGTATTCCAGTCCAACCCTTTTACATAAAAGCCTTTTGGCGATCTGTTTATTGTCAAAATTCGATACATCGTACCTGGCCGGCAGGGACCTGTCGGTTGCCGGGTCCCATTCGGAATAGTCTATGCCGTTGATGATCCCGGTAAGCTGGTGTTGTCTGACAGCCAGCAGGCCGTGCAGGCCGCAGCCGAATTCCGGCGTCAGGATCTCCCGGGCATAGGTGGGGCTGACGGTGGTGATGTGATCGGCGAATGATAAGCCGCCTTTCAAAAAATTCATTTTGCCGTAGAACTCAAGACCGTCAATATGAAAGAGGGCCCAGGGCAGCCTGGCGGCCAGCATGGTCTCGGGCGGGAACAATCCCTGAAAGGCCAGATTGTGAATGGTGAATACCGTCCGGGCAGATTGAAAAGCGGGATCCCCGGCATAAATGTTCTTGAGATATACCGGGACCAGGCCGGTCTGCCAGTCGTGACAGTGAATGACATCCGATTTGAGTCCCAGCCGGATTAGCAGCTCCAGCGAGGCCCGGGCAAACAGTATGAACCTCTGGGCATTATCCCCGTAATCGCCCTGGTTCGTGCCGTACAGCCCGGGCCGGCTGTTGAAGTAGGGATGGTCTATGAGATAGGTTGTGATCCCGGGGACAGCCCGGGAGACGAATATCATCAATCTTTCGGCGCCCTGGCCCAAAGCAACATCAAACTCCATTCCGGCAGGCTCCAGCTGCATCAAATTTCTATCTATGGCCTGGTAAGCCGGTATGATGGCAACAGAACGGTGTCCCGCCTGATGGTACAGCTTGGCCAGGGAACCGGCCACGTCAGCCAGTCCCCCGGTTTTGGCAAAAGGCACCATCTCGGAAGCGATGGTTATGATGTTCAACGGCCTGCCGGTCAACTTAGATCAACCTCCCGCAAGAAAGCTGCCGCCTCCTCAGGCGGAGTGGGATTTATATAAAACCCGGTGCCCCTTTCAAATCCGGCCACCCTGGTCAAGCGGGGCATGATCTCCATGTGCCAGTGGTAATGCTCGATCCTGGGACGGTCGCAAGGGGCAGTGTGAAGAACCAGGTTATAGGGGGGGCGGTTGACCGAGCGGTTCATACGCAGCAAAGTTCCCTTGAGGGTCTCGGCCAGCACTCTCAGATCCGGAGCCGTGCTGTCCTCAAAACTTGACATGTGATCCCTGGGCAATATCCAGGTCTCGAAAGGGAACCGGGCGGCATAGGGGACTATGCTGATGAACCGCTGGTTTTCGATAACCAGCCGTCGGGTATCCTCGATCTCCTGCTTGATGATGTCGCAAAAAACGCAGCGTTCTTTGTATCTGTAATATTCCAGGGAGCCCTCCAACTCCTCCTTGATGGTCTTGGGTACGATGGGGGTGGCTATAAGCTGGGAATGGCTGTGTTCCATGGTGGCCCCGGCCCGGAAGCCCTGATTCTTGAATACCATCAGGTACTTCAGCCGGATATCACGTTTCAGGTCCTGCATCCGTGAGGCAAAGGCCTGCAGCAATTCGGTAATATGGGCCGCATCCATGTCGGCCAAGTGAAGATCGTGAACCGGGCTTTCGATGAAGACCTCATGGGCCCCGATCCCGGTCATTTTATCGTAAAGTCCTTCTCCGGATTTGTCCAGATCCCCTTCGACCCGGAGGGCCGGGAACTTGTTGGGCACCACCCGTAGCTGCCAGCCAGGGCCGTTGGGCGGGGAGTCCGGCGGACGGATGGCCAGGATCTCCGGAGGGGTAAGCGCTTCATTTCCGTAGCAGAAGGGGCAGCCGCCTTTCCGGGTAGGCTCCGGTATCACTTCATAATCCACCGGGCGTTTGCCCCTTTCGGTGGAGATGATTACCCAGCGGCCGATGATGGGGTCTTTTCTTAATTCAGGCATAATTATATATTTATTGCTGAAAGTCTTATGGTTATTATAGCTTAATCCTTTTGCCAAAGTCAATAAATAAGAGGCTGGAAATATCCAGCCTCTTATCGATATCACCGGGAAATAATGTTACTTTCTGGGTTTAGCTTTCTTTTTTTGCTTGGTTGCGGGCTCCGGATTCTCAACGGGCTTGCCTTCCGTTTTATCAGCTTCCGGGGCGTCGAGGAAGTATTCTATTTTGGCCTCGTCCTTCAGCCGCTTTAAAAGACCGTCATAAAGTGCCTGCTGGCGATCCTTCTGGAGTTGTCCGGTTATCTGGACTTGGACCTGGGCAAAATCCTTGACCCCGGCCTTGATCTTGTCGTCAATCCGGTAAATGGTATATTTGGCATAGTACTTGACCGGCTTGGCAGTGAATTTTCCGGCTTTCAGTCCGGTGGCAGCCTTGAAAATCTCCGGCGCTACTTCATCCTTGGCCACCAGTCCCAGATCACCTCCCTGGTCCTTGCTGGCATCCAGGGATCTTTTGCCGGCTATGGCCCCGAATGAATCGGGGGAAGCCTTGATCTCGGCAATTATCTTTTTGGCCTCATCCTCGGTCCCGGCAACGATCCAGCTTAGGTGCAGTTTCTTGCCTTCCTTTTTGTTCAGCTTGACCACCGCAAAGCGGGCCTCGGTCGGAATCACCTTAGAATATTTGCCTTTGGCGATCTTGAACAGAACCGCTTCCGGTTCCGGTTTTTGATCCTTGTTGATCAACCCCAGGCTGCCGCCGCTCCGGGCATTGGGGGCCGTGGAATACTTGGCTACCAGCGTATCAAAGGGCAGGCCTTTTTTGGAACTCAATTCCTTGGCTATCATCTGGGCCCGGGCGTAATTGTCAACCACGATCTGGCTGGCCCTGACCTGCTCCGGGGTCTGGTATTCCTTGATGTTCTTTTTGTAATAATCCTTGATCTCTTTTTCCGAGGGCTGGGACTTTTTGACCACCTCCTGGTCATAAAGCCCCCTGATGAGCAGGTTCTGCTCGGTGTCCTGGATGCGCTGGTAGGTCTCGGGGTTGTTCATCATACCCTGTTTTTGGGCCTCGGCATACAGCAGTTTGCGTTCGATGATCTGGTCCAGAAATTTCTTCCGCCCGGCGTCGCCCTCAAATTGGGGCCGGTAATAGGAGGGGACCTTCTCCAGTTCGGCATCCAGCTCCAGCTTGGTCATGGGCTGTCCGTTGATGACGGCGGCATATTCCTTGAAGTTCTTGTTGAAGCAGCGGCCGACCCCGTCCAGAGAAAGGCTGTCTATGCCGGGGATATCGGATTTAGCATTCTTATAGTCGGTGACCACTCTCTGGTAGTTCTCGGCGGCAGTCTGGAAATTATTGGAACGTTCGAGGGCCAGGGCCAGGTAGTAGGTATAATCCTTGGCCAGTTTAGCCTTGGGGTAGTTCTCCAGCAGTTTTTGATATGTGGATATGGCCTGGGGGTAATCCTGATACTTCAGGCTCAGCTGGGCCATCTGTGATAACAGCATCTCGGGGTCTTCTTTGGCAGCTTTATCCTTGGCGGCAAGGGAAACTGCCGCGGTTAAGGCCAGGACCAAGATAAGCGCAAAGATTTTCTTAAAGACCATAGTCTGCTCCTTCGTTAGGTTTAAATTTGATTTAGTTAATATTGATTTGTTAAATGATCAATGGAAGAACAGGTGCATCACCGCTCCCGAGGCCAATGGTATCCTGATGTTGTCATCCAGCGGTATGGGCATGATCTCTACGATCGCCGCGGTGGCCGCTCCGGCGGCCATTTCCCAGAAAGCAAGGTCGGTCCCGGGCAGGTGCATTATTATCAGCCCGACGGCCAGGCATCCAGCCAGGCCGGCCCCGGCGCCTTCGAACGATTTTTCGAAGAATTTGGTCCGGCCGACGCTTCGGCCCACCAGGGCCGCCAGGGAATCCCCGACTATCAGGTAGGAGATGGCCAATATTGCGATGGAGTCCCTGAAAAGCGCAAAACATGCCAGGGAAGCGATCATCAGATAGGTGGCGCCGGTGAGGGCCGAGATCTCATGTTTCCGCAAAAGGGGGCCGAAGATATCCAGGAAAATGATTTTAATGAACAGGTGCTTAAGGCGGATGATATCTATCACCAGAATGGCCGCGGTGGCGGCAAAGATTATCCATTTGGCCAGGGTGGTCTGGTGGAACAGCATGAATACATAATAAAGCGCCGGAAGCGATAGGCCAGCCAGTATGTGGAATGCCTTCCGTCGTATTTCGCGTTGAATTATCATCAGGCGGTTATAGATTAAAAAATTGTCAAAATGTGAAGGAGCCGGAGAGACGGGTGGAACTTTCCAGATATTTATGTGCCAAATAAGCGTAATCGAAATTGAAGCGCCCTATTTTCAGGCCGACCCCGGCGGTGAACCGGCCCTGATCGCCGCCCAGTCTCAGAGCGATCCGTTTCTTCAGCAAATATTCCAGCCCAAAATGAAGGTCTAAACTGGTGCTCCCTAGATGATAATTGGAAGCCGACTGCCGGCCTTCAAATCTAAAGTCCCCGCCCATGGCCAGAGCCAGCGGCCTTTCTCCGGCTATGGAGGGGTGGTAGGATGTTCCAATCCTGATAGTGGGAGAGATCATTTCCTTGGTGCCGTTGTCCCAGGCCAGATAGGTGGTTGTCATATCCTGCAGGTTTATGCCGAATCTGACATTTTCCTGCCAATTGGTCATCCATCCGGCATCCAACCCCAGTCCCCAGGCCGAGCTGGGCCCTACTGATTTATTGACCATTTTCAGGTTCAGCCCCCAACGGGTATTCCGGCCGTATTTGCGGCTGTAATTCAGCAGCAATGCCGATTCCACATCGTCGTTGTAGACGATCCTGGATTCATCCAGCCTTTCCCCGGCATCCATGATCCCGTTGTTATTCAGGTCTATCAGGGCATCGTTGGTGTAGGGGATGTCCTTTACCGCCAGGCGCAGGTAAATCAGCCCCAGGGCATAGGTTCCCATCGGGCGAGTATATCCCAGGGCATCATGGGCCACCAGCGAACCGAAATTACTGGAATGGGCAAAGATTATCTGATGGCCGGCCGAAAAGGTCCCGGCCGGGTTCCAGTAACCGGCAAAGGCATCACTGGCGATAGATACATAAGCTCCGCCCATGCCCATGGCGGCCGATCCCAGGCCGACATTCAGAAATTCACCGGCATATTTTGAGGCAATCGCCGGGAAGGGCAGGGATAAGAAGCAAATAACTATGAATTTTATCATTTTCCGTATCATGACTTTAGACAATGGATATCTTATAAAAGTTTAACAAGTTTTAACATTTAATGATAATTCATAAAAGCCTATTTGTCAAGACATAACGACAGCTTTGTCCCAGCCGCTCCGTTCTTTTTAGGGGCATAAGCTATGCCCATGATAAACCTAAGCAGCTCCGGATCTTCGGTCAGATCGCCCTTCAACAATACGGTTTTTATGGCTGTAAAGCTGGCCAGACTATCCCGGTTGACAGACAGGGCTGTGGGGAAATCGGGGAATGCCAGGAGAAAATTTTTCAAAGCCGTTCTTTCGGAGGCGGACATGCTGTCTCCGGCGATTATCAATAATTTGGAGTATTTATGTCCCAGGGAAGGATAAAGACTGTCCAAAGCTGTTTTGTTGACCACCAAACCGCTCTTTCGGGCTATCCTTCCGGCGTATATTGCTTTTGCCAGATTATTTCTCCCCGGTTGAACGGCGATCAAAAGATCGCCGCCGGCCCGGAAGGATTGGAGGGGGCGGAAGGGATTATCGGAGTAGGGGCGGGGGTAATAGCTGAAGACCACCAGCTGGTCCCGGTGATCAGTGCTGCCCCAGGTGAGGCGGCAGGCCGCCAGCCCGTTGACCGGGAATCTCCCCAAAGTGATGATGGTATCGGTGGTGCCGGCAGGGATCTGAATGTCCCTGATCCTGCCGGGAGTGGCGGCGGTCAGCGGCTCTATGCGGATCTTTTCCAATGGCCGGTGGAATTTTATAGCCAGGGCGGTTTTATCACCCTGGGAGATCATCCTGGTGTCCATTGGCAGGGTGCCCAGCTCCTGCCTGAGCTTGGAGAAGGCCGCGGCTCCCGCGATCAGCCATTCCTGGCTGGTGTGCGGACCCTTGCGTCCCTTGATGCCGCGGAACATGTCGTGCCAGAACAGACCTTTTACCCGCCCGCCGTCGGAGGTCCCCTTGATAGCGTCGGTCAGACGCCAGTAAAATTCTTCGGGGGCAGGAGGAACGGTGCTTTTCTGCAGTAATACCCAGTCTATCTGCTGGCCGGCCATCATCTGAGCCTCGTTGCCTTTGAGATATTTGGACCAGGCATTGGTCATCTCGAAACACTGCTGGGCGTTGGATTCGTAGATCATCATGGCATCCAGGTCCAGTCCGGCATCGTTCATCATCGGCGGGTCCTGGCCGTGCTCGTGGCCCTTGTCCCAGCCCAGGGTGAATCCCCACACCGGTTTGCTTACGCCAGCCTCGGCTAACAGCCTTTCCACCGCGGTGGCCGAGCGGTGGGCCTGCCACCACTGCCAGCGGGCCCGGATGGGCTTGTCTGACATCGGTTTTACCTGCCGGGATACCCACAGCATCCGGTCCTTTTTGCTCCATTTGCCCCATCCGGACGGTCGCTCGATGTTCATCTGCTCCACGAATTCGTCCGCCGTTTCGTATCCGCCGGCGCCCGGCCGGATGTAATCCAGCCCGATGAAGTCCACATTGGGGTCTTCCTGCAGCAGTTTCAGTATCGTTACGATATCGGCCCGGCGCTTGGGATCGTCCAGGCTGACATGGTGGTTGGGGAACACCCGGCCGTTCTTGGCCTCCAGCGAATAGTCATATTTCAGTTTCCGCAGGGTGGGGCCCCATAAAAGATAGCTGCCCACGTACCCGCCGAATTTGAGTCCCTGTTTATGGCACTCTTCGGCCAGTTTGGGAAACACCTTGAAATTCTCTTTCACCCAGGGGTTCTTGTCGTTGGTCCCGGGATATCCCTCAATGGTCCAGCCCACCGAGTACCAGACGGCATCGGCCCCCAGGTATTTGGCCCAATCGGTAAAATTGGTCCAATGTTTCTGGTTCTTAACCGGAGAAGGAAGTTTGGCGTTGAGCAGGTTCCCGGCGCTCTCGATGGTCATGGCGCAGAAACCGTCGGGGATCGCCTGAGGAGTGCGGGATCTGACAATGAAAGTAACGGAATCGGAAAGAAGTAGAGTTGCAGAGTCCTTAAGGTTGTTGCCGGAATAAGCATCCAGAACGGCCAGGTAAACGCCCAGCGGCGGGTTCCAGGGCATGGCCCAGGTCCCGCGCCAAGTGCTGTCGGTCTTGTCATATTTTAGGCTTATAGAGGCACAACTGCCGACCCCGGCTATCAGGCTGTCCCCGTGGCGGAATGTCACCTGCAAAGAGGCGGAGTCGGGGTTGATCTTAAGCAGGGAATCCGGTTTCAGGCTAAGGTCGACGATCTGGTAGCGGAAATATTCGCCTTGGCCGGTCTTAAGATAAGACGTTTTAGGTCCGGCATTATCGAGGCCGGCGGTCAGTATGGTGATGGCGGCCAGGCAGGAGAAAAGGGTGATCTTGTGCATGTTGTTCGGCTTGCAGTCCTTATTTTTGTTTTTGATATTTGATCTTGAGCCCCAGCAGTATCAGGTTCAGCGATATGGTCGCCAGGTTGGCGATGATGATGGGCAGCTGTTTTATCATGAACCCGTAGACGGTCCACAGGGAAAGGCCGACTATCATCAATATCAAAAACCAGATGTTGAAATCATCCATGTGCTTGGTCTTCAGGCTTTTTATCACCTGAGGCAGAAAGCTGAGGGTGGTCAGGAAGCCGGCCAGCAGCCCAAGAATTTTGATCACGATGTTCTCCGGTTGATGTTAATGCTCGAAATGTCATTCCATCGAAAGATGGAATCCACGGCTGGATGCCTTTCTTCACAGGCATGACACTGTGGCGTATGGTCTTTTAAGTGCGACAGGATGAGCCAGCCTACTGGGTGTCCAGGATTATCGGCAGGCCGTCTTTGCCGGCGCCGATGACTATGACCTTGGCGTTGGGCGAGCTGGCCAGCTTCTCGGTGGCCTCGATGCCTTTCCACCTCAGCAACGGCTGGCTGATGCCCTGGGCCACGATGTTCTGAAAGTCGGAGATGCCCTTGGCCTCGATGCGTTTCCTTTCGGCCTCCTGTTTTTCCTTGGTCAGCACCCATTCCATCCGCTGGCTTTCCTGTTCGGCCTTGAGCTTGTCCTCGATGGCGTCGGTCACCTTTTTGGGCAGGCCCACCCGGCGAAGGGGAACGCTTTCGATGATGATGCCCCGGGCGTTGATCAGGCCGTTCAACTCCTGCTGAATGGCCTTGGCCAGCAGTTCCCGCTGGGCGGTGTAGAGGGCCTTGGCCTCATAATTGGCGGTGACCCCCCGGCAGACCGAACGGAACTGGGGGACCAGGATGATATTGGCGTAATCGGCCCCCACAGTCTTGTATATCTCGGCGGCCTTCTCCGGATCCAGGTGGAACAGGGTGGTGACGTCCAGCTGGACGGTCAAGCCCTCTTTGGACGGCACCGGCATGTCCTCGGTGAGCTCCTGGGTCTTGATGGACATTTTTACGATCCGGGCCAGCGGGTTGCGCAGGTTGATGCCGGCCTTGAGGGTCCCCGGCGACACGTGTCCGAAGAAATCCACCACGCCTACGTGCCCGGCCGGGATGACGGTCAGCATCTGGAATACCGCGATCACCAGGAAGAATACGGCTACGATGCCGGAGATGGCC
The DNA here is from genome assembly GCA_937863685.1 of uncultured bacterium. Lineage (GTDB taxonomy): Bacteria > Edwardsbacteria > AC1 > AC1 > EtOH8 > UBA2226. The sequence continues at coordinate 190,665 of CALMGM010000009.1, read as the reverse complement.
TTGTTCTTGGCAAAGGCCTCGTTGAACTGCTGGGTCTTTTTGCCGGCCGAGAACCACATGTATCCGGCTACGGCGGCGATTATCAGTGTGAATATGAAAAACATGGCTGATCCTCCTATCTATAATTAAAGCGAGTTTCGTTTTTATTTCATCAGTGCTGGCATCTTTTTTACAGAAAGTAAAGCAATGATCGAATTCAGATCTCCTTTGTGCCTCGGCCTTATCCACAGCCAGCGGCCGTCGTGGTATTGCTTGGCGTTTTCAAAAATGCCTTGTACGTAAGCATTGAGCTTGGCATGGCCAACCTTTTCAATTTCCTCCTTGCCCAAGACAACCAGAACGCAGAATCCGCCCTGTTCGGGCATCAGCGTTACCAGGGTTTTGCCGGATTCGCGGTAACGGATGGTCCAATCGTATTCATTTTTGCCAACGCTCAGTTCCGGCTTATGGTCATAATGCGAGGCAAGATAGGTACGTATTTCAGTCCACAACTCGGCTTTGGGGCCGATCAGGGCCAGAAAATCCTTTTCGGTGGGGTTCCTTTTCATAACATACAAGTATTAGTGGATTGCTTCGAATGCCTTATATGCTGACTTTTTCGCAATGACTGTGACAGTTTAAAGTGGAAGGTTCAAAGACGAAAGAAGAAAAGTCTTTGCGTTCTTAGCGACTTGGCGGTTTTTTATCCCGGGGGCACCCCACTGTTTCTCCCCTTTTTAGGGGAGATGTGGGCCAGACAAGAATAGAAAGCCGAAAAAAGTTTTGTGCCTTGGTGTCTTTGTGGTTCAAAAGCACATGGATTCCTGCCTTCGCAGGAATGACACGGGGTTATATATTATTTCTGTGTCCCAGGGTCTCTGTGGTTTGGTGCCCTACCCCAGCTTAGCCCCGGTCATTTGATCAGGGTAATTTTCCTGACCGTTGAACCGGATGTCGTCTTCAGGATGGAAAAGTATATGCCGCAGGCCGCTTTATGGCCGGAATTATTACAGCCGTTCCAGGTTGTTTCGTGCCGCCCCGCGGGTTTGTCCCCCGAAACCAGGTCGCAAACTTTTCTCCCGGTGATATCGAATATGGCCAGGACTACGTGCCGGCCTATATTCAGGTCATATGAGATCTTAACATTGCTGTGGGCGGGGTTTGGCCAGGTCTGCTGGAGAACCGGCCGGTCATCCATGCTTTTCCGGCCGGGATCCCCCGCAACGCCCGACAGTTCGGCATATGATATCTGGCCGGCCTGGCAGACCTCCTTTGTTGTCCGGTTCTCCGCATAAACGATAAAATTCATTTTGGCAGGCGCCCAGGTTGGATCGAGGGGCAGATCGAATGATATTTCCGTTACCCCCTGGGAGATCATCAGCGAATCGCCGGCCGAGGTGGGGACCACATCGCGCAGTATGTAAAGAAGGCTGTCGCAGTGAACCGGAGCCGACAGGCTGGGCCAGACGTAAGCCCTATCCTCGACAGCCGCCAGCTTGGCAAACGCCGGCAGCGGCGCACCTCCCAGATAATTCATGGAAGCATCTACCCTGACCGTATCCCCGGAGACCGTACCGGCAAGGTCCATCGTGAACGGGGCGTTGAAACCCTTCCTTTTGTTGAACTCTCTCCGGCAGTCGTCATAATCACCCGCGAACCCGCCGACCTGTTTGTCTCCGCCATCCCAGATCACAGTTGGAATCCAGTCCACGTTGTTATAATAATTCAAGATATCGGTAGAATGCTGGTTGCAAAAAATATCCGCCCCGCCCCAAATATGGATCCCCATGACGCACAAGGAATCGCTTGCTTCCTGTTTTAGCTGGTGCAGGGCGTTTTGCATATAAGGGCAGTCAAAGCACCAGGTGGCGGTAAAATCCATGGCCAGGACGGTGCGCGGCGCGATATAAGCATTGGTCGGCACGATCACCGTATCGTTGGCCGGATTGGCATCGGCCAAACAGGAAAGATATAAGGCAGCAGAATATCCGTTTGCCGCGGCCGGGGTCCACAGGGGCAATTCCACCTTTCGGGTCTCTCCCGGGCCCAGGGCCGTGACGTCGCTGTGGTTTTGATATATCGGGACATCGGCCGAATCTATCCGGCAGGTGACGGTCAAAGAGTCAACGGTATCTGTGCCGTAATTCTTGACGGCCACCGACGGCGGGATGGGGGACAATTGCTGTCTGGCCGGGGCATAAAGGGCCGTAATGGCGGCATCGTTGGCGGGTCTTTGTCCGAACCATACCTCGTCAAGGCAAATGTCCGATCCATTGATGTCGCTGTAGCCGCTGAACTGGATCCGGATGGTCTGCCCGGCATAGGCTGACAGCGAGAAGGCATAATACGTCCAGTCGTTTATATCTCCCCTGGCCTCGCCAAGTTTGCTCCAGCTCATCCCGCTGTCGGAAGTAACGGATACGATCAGGCTGTCGTTATTGCCATGCGAGGTATCGGGCCGGTTATAGACATAAAACCCCAGACTGCAGGAAGAGGCCGGGTTGGGCAGGGTGATGGCAGGAGTTTCCAGGTCCCCGCAACTACCGGGATATAACATGGAATAAGCTGCAAAAGAGATGGTATGTTCTGCCCCGCTGTCCGGCTCGGAAACCCAGGGGCCATAGGTGCTGCAATCAAGCTTTCCCTGGGCCCAAGCCAAATATCCCGACGGGGGATTGATCGTCCACCCCTCGGGAGGCCAATACTCAAAACCTTCGTTAAGGAATATGATGGACTTTGCGCTATGCCCAGCGGTCAACGCATTCCCGGGGATCCCACTGGTGCTTTGCAGCGGTGCGGAACTTGAGTTGACTGCTACAGATATAATCAACAACAGAGTGGATAGGGCCATATTTTTGCCCATGGATTCTGTCCCTTTCAAAGAGAAAAGAGCAGGAATGAATTGGTAAATCCTGGATTCCTGTTGGAATTTATGCTGAATGCAATTAAGTGCAGGAATGACAAGCTTGGATTGCTTCACTTCGATAACCATTCAAGGTGTTGGGCTCAGTGCAGGCTCTTGTCAATCTTTGATGCCCTTCTCGCAATGACGAAAAAGTCTTTGTGTCTTTGTGGCTCAATAGCACCTGGATTCCTGCCTTCGCAGGAATGACACGGGGCAATAACATTAGTGTCTTTTCGTGTGTTTCGTGGGCAAGGCATTACCCCAGTTTCGCCCCGCAGTCATTGCAGAACTTGCTGCCCGTCGCCACCGGTTTGCCGCACTTGGGGCAGGGGGTGGTGGCCGGGGCCACCGCCATCGGTCCGCCGCAGTTGGAGCAGAACTTGGCGGTGGTCTGGTTCTGGGTGCCGCACTTGGGGCAGGCGGCCATCGGTCCGCTGGCCATGGCCTGCTGCAGCATGCCGGGCATCATCATGCCCATGCCTATCCCGGCGCCCATGCCCACCCCGGCTCCGGCCGCTCCGCCCTCCTGTTTGGCGGCATCGCCCATGGCATTGGCCGCCTTGAACTTCATGTACTGGTTAAGGTCCCCCACCGCGGCCATCCCGGCCCGCTCGTCCATCCGGGCCTGAACCTCGGGCGGGGGGGTGATGGCGCTGATATACAGGTCCACCATCTCCAGTCCGTACTTGCCGAAATCCTCCTGCAGTCTGGCTTTCAGACCGGTCCCCAGCTCATCGTAGTGCTGGGCCACGTCCAGGATGGTCTTGTAGTTCTCGCCCAAATAATCGGCCAGCCGGGACACGATGACGTTCTTCAAAAAGCCGTCGATCTGCTCGGTGGTGTATAATCCCTGGGTGCCCACCATCTTGTTGACGAATAGCTGGGGATCCTTGACCCTGGTGGAGTAGATGCCGAAGGAGCGCAGGCGGATCATCTGCAGTTCGCTGTCGCGGAAGGGGATGGGCTCCGATGTGCCCCATTTCATGTCGGTGAAGACCTTGGAATTGACGAAATAGACCTCCACCCTAAAGGGGCTCTTGCCATCGAAGACCCCTTTCAGCATTCCGGTCAGGATCGGCAGGTTCATGGTGGTCAGTGTATGGCGGCCGGCCCCGAAGACGTCCATGGCCTTGCCGTCCCGGAAGAACACTGCCTGCTGGCTTTCCCGGACCACCAGCTGGGAGCCGATCTTGGTCTCGCCCGAGCCGTCCTCGGGAACCCGGTGCACCAGCTGATTGCCGGTATTGTCAAAATATTCTATGACTTCCATTATCTTGGCCATATTTGCTCCTAAAGTTTAAAAGGTTTAACAAGTTCAAACTGTTTAAACGTTTAAACCGCTTAAACAGGCTTAGTTATCGCTTCGTGCCGGGCATTCAACCTGTCGTCGAATCTCCGCAAGTCCTCCAGCAACGCTTTCAAGATCGAGGCATCCGGCTTGATCACCGAGATTTTGCTCTTCAGGTCCATGATATTCTGCGCCAGGCTGGTGTCGAACTCATATAGGGCCAGCAGTTCCGGCTCCTGCACCTTGGGGCTGTCGAAGAACCCGGAGTAGCCGTATTCGGCGTATTTAAGCCGGTCAATGACCTTCTCCAGCAGTTTGGTGATCGAGGAGGCATCGGTCATCAGCTCGAGGTGGCCTTTTTGCTTGGTCATATCGGACATGAAACGGTCGAAGGCCGACTTGGCCTCGTCCAGTTGTCCGGCCAGGTGCAGACGCAGGATCTTATCGGTGTTGCGGCGTGACTCCTTCTCGGCATAGCCGCCGTATCCCGGAACTATCCGGAACAGCTTTTCCATGAAATTTCTTACTTTGTCGCTGGCATCCGGCATGGCAAGCCTCCTTATCTAGAATTCTGGCCTAATCCCCACCCCTTCCCTAATGGTGAAGGGGTTTAATAACATCTATAAAAATTATCATATTTAATAGGGCAAGTCAACCAAAATCGGAAAAAATCGGACAAGGGGAATGGAACACGAATTGAGCGGATCTTTACGGATTCAAACGGATGGGGTTTGAAAATTAGATAGCAGGGGATGGCACACGATTGAACATGGAGTGGGCCGGATTCACACTGACTTTACTGGTTAACCAAAAACATATAATTAAATCCGAGAAAATCTGCACTAATCTGTGTGATCTGTGTGAAATGTTCCCAATCTTTATGGTTGACAAAGAGCAAGATTTGAAACTATAATTATCCCAATCAAGGAGGAATTGATGGCTATCAAACTTTACAATACATTGAGCCGCACCAAGGAGGAGTTCGTACCCTTAAAGACCGGACAGGTGGGCATGTACACCTGCGGTCCGACGGTCTACGACTACGCCCATATCGGCAACCTGCGGACCTACATTTTCGAAGACGTTCTGCGCCGGGCCCTGGAATACAACGGCCTGCAGGTCAACCAGGTGATGAATATCACCGACGTGGGGCATCTGGAATCCGACGCCGATTCCGGCGAGGACAAGATGGAGAAGGGCTCCCGCCGCACCGGCAAGACCGCATGGGAGATCGCCGAGGAGTACACCCAGGCCTTCAAGAAGGACCTGCGGGACCTGAACATCCAGGAGCCGCACATCTGGTGCAAGGCCACCGATCACATAAAGGAGCAGGTCGAGACCATCCGGTGCATAGAGGAGAAGGGCTACACCTACCGGACCTCGGACGGTATCTACTTCGATACCGCCAAGCTGAAAAAATACGGGGTGCTCACCAAGATCGTAGTGCAGGATCTGATGGCCGGAGTCCGGATAGAGATGGGCGAGAAGAAGCATCCCACCGACTTCGCCCTGTGGAAGTTCAGTCCCGAAGGGACCCAGCGCCAGATGGAGTGGGAAAGCCCCTGGGGCAAGGGTTTTCCCGGCTGGCATATAGAGTGCTCGGCCATGGCCGCCAAATACCTGGGCCCGCTGTTCGACATCCACTGCGGCGGGGAGGATGCCATTGCGGTGCATCACACAAATGAGATAGCCCAGACCCAGGCCTGCCATGGCACCAATCTGGCCAATTACTGGCTGCACGGATATTTTCTGCAATTGGGGCAGGAGAAGATGGCCAAATCATCCGGTGAGTTCCTGATCCTGCAGACCCTGATGGACAAGGGATATGATCCGCTGGCCTACCGCTATTTCTGCTTTACCGGACACTATCGGTCGCAATTAAGTTTTACCTACGAATCTTTGACCGCGGCCCAGCGGGCGCTGGAGAATCTGCGAGCGGAAGTAAAGAAACTGGACCCCACCCTGGATCCCTCCCCCGATGGGAAAGGGGAGGATGGATATAAAAAGAAATTTTTGGCAGCCATCAATGATGATCTGAACATGCCGCAGGTGCTGGCCATTGTCTGGGATCTGTTGAAAGATAACAGCCTGGATGCAGCCCAGAAACTGGGCCTGATAAAAGATTTCGACCGGGTTCTGGGGCTGAAACTGACCGAATCCGCCGGTGAATCTGCCATTCCCAAAGAGATTGCGGATATGATACAGAAGCGCCAGGAGGCCCGGACGGCCAAGAACTGGGCCGAATCCGACCGGCTGAGGGACGAGATAGCAAAACTGAGCTTTATGGTGGAGGATGGACCAAAGGGACAGACAGTGAGGCCTAAAAAATTCGGGGAATAATTTTAATGACCCAGGCGAAAGCCTGGGTCGTTTGTTAAATTTTATAGGAGAAAAATGGCAGACAATAAATTACAACAGCAGATAGAATTCATAATAGAGATCGACAAGCTCAAATCCATCTTTCGCCGCACAAAAATACTGGACAATTCCCGCTACGAAAACGATGCCGAGCATTCCTGGCACTTTGCCATGATGGCCTTGATCCTAAAGGAACATGCCGATGACCCGGATATTGATATACTCAAGGTCATGAAAATCGGTTTGATACACGATATTGTGGAGATAGACGCCGGGGATACTTTTATATATGATGACAGTTTGAAGGAAGCCAAATGTAAAAACGAAAAAGCGGCCGCCGAAAGGATATTCGGCCTGCTGCCGTCCGGGCAACGGGATGAAATGATCTCTTTATGGGAAGAATACGAAATGCAGGATACATCGGAAGCGAAGTTCGCGATGGCGTTGGATCGCTTGGGTCCGGTGATGCAAAATCACAACAATCAGGGACAGGCTTGGCGGGAAAACAAAGTCTCGGCGGATAGAGTTCTGGCATTGAACAGCCGGATCGGCAACGGTTCAAAAGCGCTGTGGGATTATGCCAAAGGGCTGATTGAGGATACGATAGCCAAGGGGCACATCAGGTAAAATGAAAATATTTATCATTGGCCCTGGCGGTGTGGGTAAAACAACCTGCGGCAGGCTATTGGCTAATAAGCTGGGATGCGAGTCCATTGATCTGGATGAGGAATTCATCAATAAACTCGGCAATATCGATGATTACATAAATGAACAGGGCTATGAAAGATATTGCCTGGATAATTCCCGGTTATTTTATGAAATTTTAGAAAAGATCCACCCGGATTGCGTATTCGTATTGTCTTCGGGATTTTTTGCATACGATAGCGGAGAAGGCTTGGCGGGAGAACATATTAAAACTGTGAGAGAGCAGGGGGTGTCAATTTTACTGCTTCCTTCGGAATCATTGGAGAAAAGCGCCGATATCGTCGTTAAACGTCAGCTTGAACGAGGGCTGGGATATACGGAGGAAACGGAAATAAATAAATTCAATCGTAGGTATCCTAAATACAAAGAACTGGGCGACATAAAGATATTCTCTGCGGACTCGCCGGCAGAAATCGCCCAAAAAATGATGAGTGAAATCGAAAAATATGGTTCAAAAAGCACCGTAATGAAACAAAAAACCGATAGCAAAATTTTGAGAATAATCTTGGTGATTGCAGGCACCGTCTCTGTCGGGCTGGGCATCTTGGGCATATTCCTGCCGCTGCTGCCCACCACGCCGTTCCTGCTGTTGGCGGCATTCCTTTATGCCAGAAGCTCGCAGAGGTTCTATGGCTGGCTTTTAAATAATCGGTGGATTGGTAATTATATAAGGAATTACCGGGAACGCCGCGGTATTCCGCTAAAATTAAAGATACTGTCGATCTCGGTTTTGTGGATCACCATAACCTTTGCGGCCTTGTGTGTCATTAAGCTTCTTATGGTCAGAGTTGTTTTATTCCTGATCGCGGCCGGCGTGACCTGGCATATGCTTTCTTTTAAGACATTGAAACGCCGGGATCACGATGGATAAAAAAACGATCCTCCGTCGGATAAAAAGCGAGTTCCCGGACATTACCTGGGAAAGCCATCGCTTTATTGATCATGGGTGGGACCACCATGTGGCAGTCCTGGACGAGAAGCTGGTCTTCAGAACGCCCAAAAGGTTTGACAGGGGTGTGCCCAGAGAGTTTCATGATGAGATCCGACTTTTAAAGTATTTGAAGGGCAAAGTGAAGATCAAAATTCCCGGCTATAGGTATGTCTCCCGGGATAAAACCCTGGCCGGTTATGAGATGCTGCCCGGGAAGGAATTGGATAGAAAGCTATTCAAGCGCCTTAAGCCTGCCGATAAGAAAGCAGCGGCCGAGCAAATTGCCGGGTTCATCACTTCACTGCATTCTGTGCCCAGGCGGAATGCCATGCGATTCCATGTCCGTTTGGAAGATGAAGTAAAGCTCAATGCCAGCCTGATTCGAAGCGTTCGTAAAAAGATTTATCCAAAATTAAACGTCCGGCATATCGAAATCATCAACGAATATTTGAAAGATCTGGACGATTCGATAAAAAAGGTACGATGCCGGGTTTTAGCGCATAACGATCTGACTGGCGAGCATATATTGTGGGACGGTCAAAATAAACGGATGGGCGTAATAGATTTCAGCGACCGTTGCTGGAGCGACCCAGCGGCGGACTTCGCCGGCATCATGGAGTACGGGAGAGATTTTGTTAAAAGGGTCTATGATCTGTATATGTGCCGGAAGGATGAGGGACTGCTTCACCGGGCCGAATTATATTATAAAAGAATCTCGCTGTACATGATGCTGGATTCCCTGGACGGCCTGCCCTGCACTTTCAAACAGGGCTATGAAATGCTCAAAGAAAGGTTTGGGATTTGAAGTTAATTCAAGAAACCAGGACAAAAGGTCTTGCAAATCAGAGGATATGGCTATGAGCCTTGAAAAACCGTTATCCTATGAAAATATCACCCATGGTCGGATTGAACAACTGGGGATTAAATTAAAAGGTCTGGGGTTGACTGTGGGGGAGGTCAAAGAAGCTTTGGGCCTGGATAATATTTTCGACCTTTATCCGCTGGAATACAAATATCTCCCGTTGTTTGTCGAAAGGCTGGCGGATAATCCAACTCCCTTAAGTCATATCATAAGCTTTTTGGTTTTAGGCCTGCCGGGCAAAAAGGATATTATCGAACAAGCCTTGGGAACCGCTGATCTGGAATTGCTAGGCAGTATCGGGATCTGTACAATGGATCAGAGCGATGTCCACGCCAACTTTACCTTGCTGCCGTTCGAGGATCTGCTGATAGCCACCGACAAGGTCTTTCTGAACGTCGATGAATATGGCAGGGATCAATATCTATCGTCCGACAATCTGGTCTGGCGGCTGGACAAGACCTCGTACATTATGGCCCGTGGGCTTGTCAGGGAAAAATGCAAGACTGCATTGGATCTGGGCTGCGGCTCGGGATTGCAGTCACTGATAATGTCCCGCCATTCCGCAAAGGTTACAGGGGTGGATATAAATCCCCGGGCGATAAACCTGGCGAAGTTCAATGCCCTGCTTAACGGGATCGGGAACATGGAGTTCATCTGCGGCGATCTTTACCAACCGGTCAACGGCCAAAAATTCGATAAAATCGTCTCCAATCCGCCCTCGGCGCCGGGCTTGGTAAAAGCCTGGAATCGGGAGGGAGGCATCAGCGGGCGGGAGCTGGTGGAGGAGATCCTGTCAGGAGTCCGAAACCACTTGGAATACGGCGGAATCTGCCAGACCACCTTGCACCTGGGCTACAACGAGGACAAGGACATCACATTGTGGCTGGATAAATATCTGACGGAAAAAGAATTCCGGAATCTCATCATCCGACATAGTGATGAGAAGGAAGCGGCGGAATATGCCCTGCAGGAGGCCTATCAGAAATCCGGCCCCCGGGATTACGGGACCTTTCAGCGGACCTATCAGATCTACCGGGCGGGGCTGAAGGCGGCCGGGATCGAAAAGATCACCTTCGGCTTGCTGTCGGCCAAGTTCGTCGAGGGCGGGGCTTTTCTGCCTATAATCACCGCCGATATTTTAAAGGAACCGATATCCCGGCTGGCGGCAGACCATTTGGCCCCGGCCTGACTTTCTTATTCCTTGACAAGTCCGGGCCTTTTACGGTAAAATCATATATATTAAGGTTTTAACTGATAATCTATTAACCCAAATATACGTCATGTTTCAATAAAACATGTCCGTTTGCCAAGGAGGTTTTGCATGTCAGGTCATTCAAAATGGGCTACCATTAAAAGGAAAAAGGCCGGGATCGATGCCGCCAGGGGCCGCGTCTTTACCCGGGTGATAAAGGAGATCTCCATCGCCGCCAGACAGGGCGGAGGCGACCCCACCGGCAATCCGCGTCTGCGAACAGCCATCGCCACCGCCAAGGCTAGCAACATGCCAGCCGACAACATCGAGCGGGCCATCAAAAAGGGCACCGGTGAGCTGGAGGGCGTGACCTACGAGGAGATCACCTACGAAGGCTACGGCCCGGGCGGGGTTGCCTTGATGGTGGACTGCGTGACGGACAACAAGAACCGCACCGCCTCCGAATTGCGGCACCTGTTCTCCAAATACGGCGGGAACCTGGGGGCCCAGGGCTGCGTGGCCTGGATGTTCGAGGCCAAGGGGGTCATCACCATAGATTCATCCAAGACCGACGAGGATACTTTGATGGACGTGGCCTTGGAGGCCGGGGCCGACGACGTCAAGGCCGAGGAGGGCGTCTTTGAGGTGTACACCGCGCCGGCCAGCATGGAAACGGTGAAAGCGGCCATCGAGGCCAAGGGGATCCCAGTGAGCTCGGCCGAGATGAACAAGCTGCCCCAGAACACCGTCCAACTGGACGAAAGGACCGCCGAGAGTATGTTGAAGCTGATGGACATGGTGGAGGATTTCGACGACACCCAGAAGGCCTACGCCAACTTCGACATCTCTCCCGAGATCCTGGCCAAACTTGATAAATAACCGAACCACAAAGGCAACATGCAGTTAATTGTTAATGGTTATTCGTTAATAGTTAATGATGTTGGTGCCTTGGTGTCTTGGTGGTAAAAAGATGATAATATTAGGAATAGATCCCGGAAGCCAGACCACCGGATATGGAGTATTGGAAAGCGACGGCCGAAATCGCAAAGTGGTAGCCCTCGGATGCCTAAAGGCACGGCCGGGGGTTTCTCTTTCCGTCCGGCTGGGGGTGATCTATTCCGGATTGCAGGGGATACTGGAACAGTATCAGCCCGATGAAGTGGCGGTGGAGGCCACTTTCTACGGCAAGAACGTCCACAGCGCACTGGTGATGGGACACGCCCGGGGGGTTTGTCTGTTGGCGGTTCAACAGGCCGGGTGCAAGCTGTTCGAATATTCTCCGCTGGAGGTGAAGAAGTCGGTGGTGGGCCAGGGACGGGCCGGCAAGGGACAGGTGGGCTTCATGATCCGGGCCATGCTGGGCCTGCGGGCCAGCCCGCCGGAGGACGCGGCCGACGCTTTGGCGGTGGCGATATGCCACCTGCAGAGAAGGCAATTGGCGCAAATGGTTAAAAAGGTTTGACCTAACCCTACCCTCTCCAAATAAATTTGGAGAGGGAAAATGAGAAAATAATTTTTAAAATATATGTATCATCACATCAAGGGAACGTTGATCCATAAAAATCCGGCCGAGGCGGTGATCGAGGCCGGGGGGGTGGGGTATCAGATAAGCATTTCGCTGAACACCTTCGAGAAACTGCCGGAGGCCGGCAACCAGGCCAAGCTGCTCACCTATCTGCATGTCAAGGAGGACATCCTGCAGCTGTTCGGCTTCGCCTCGGATAAGGAGCGGAAGGTTTTCAAGATCCTGATAGGTGTCTCCGGCATCGGGCCCAAGCTGGCGCTGACGGTGCTGTCGCACATGGCTCCGGAGGATTTGGAGCAGGCGGTGGCCAACCAGAACATGACCATGCTGACAGCCATATCCGGAGTGGGCAAGAAGACCGCCGAGCGGTTGCTGGTGGAATTGAAGGGCAAGATAGCCGAGGCGGTGGTGGAGGGCCTGCCGACCCTCAAAGGGCAGGGGACAGGGATCAGCGACCCGGCCATAGAGGCTTTGATGTCGCTAGGGCTGAATTATGCCGAGGCTAAAAGTGCGGTGGAAAAGGCCAAGGGCAAATTGGGAGATAAGGCTCCGGTGGAGCAGTTGATACGGGAAGCGCTGAAGGGGAAATGAGAATTTCTTTTAAAAGGGGAACCCATGTTTAAAAAAACAGGTTTGGTTTCTCTGTTGCTTGTCATTATGTCTATTGTGGCATTGGGCCAGGAAGGACAGTGGCGGCATTTTGCCCAAATAAATCCGGATACGATACAAGCAACTTCAATTGAAATTATTAGCACTAATAATCAACTGTGGTCCTTTTGGCTAGAGGGACACGTATATAGCGATACTGTAGAGATGCTTATATCCAGTAAATACGACGGCCATAATTGGGAAATAGTTAAAATTGATGATGCCTGTTGGTATAATGATGCAGACCTTATTAAGGCAGGCAAAGATAACTTCGGTAGGGCTTATTTATATTTTTATTACGGTACAATCTTGCCAAAATATAATACTAATAAATTAAATGAATACGGGGTTTATAAGTCCTTCTGCAATGAAGTTGAAACCAATTGGAGTGATTTATCATTGTGTTATTCCTGGTCAGGCGCTTTAAATATGGATTTAGCAATATCAAAGAATGATCGGGTTTATATTATAAGTGAGCAACATATGCATATTTCGACCGGGCAAGGATCTGGAATATATAGCACTTGTTATGATACAAATTGGACGCAAGTCGTTGAAGCCAGTTATGATGATGCAACTGAAATAAACCATTATCGTCCATCTATAACAATAGATAAAAATGATTCAGTTTGGAAAGGATGGTGTACATATCAGCAATTAGGGACAACATACCATCATAAGTTAAATGTCAATAATCAAATTATAGATTTCACTGAAAATTTGTTTTTTAGTAATCTTCAACTTGTAACCGACAGTTTAAATAAAGTTTGGGCTTTTTATACGACAGACAGCATAAGACACATGGTTAACGACAGCGGGGCATGGCGTACCTCTGTTTCTTTAGGAGTTGGTGGGTCCTTGCTTTCGGTTGTTGATAAAAAAGGATATGTATGGTTAGTTTGCCAGAGAGACAGTATCATTTATTTGAATTACTTCGCCCAGTCGGGTTGGAATAATTGGGATTCAATAACGATCGGTACTGTTAAGAATATATCACTTGATCAAATGGGCAATCCATGTTTGGCATGGTATCATGATAAAAAGATATATTCTGCCATTTACTGCCGCGATACCATAGCACCCTGGGTGCAGATAACTTCACCTGTTGCCGATTCGACATATTATAAAGGTCAAACTGTTCAAGTGCAGTTCAGCCATTCAAATGATGTAGCTTTTCTTAATGTATACTGCCAAAAGGAAGGGCAGAGTGAATGGCAAAATATTTTTGACATGATATCAAAGGATTCCCTGGTTAATTGGACGGTGCCCGATGATTCGGCAAATTATAGATTCAGGGCCGAAGCGATAGACTCGGGCTGGAATGAAGCCGTTGACAGCACCGGATGGTTTTTGGTATCTCCGCAAGGCCTAGCCGGGAAACCGTCTGACACTTCTACCAATTTTAAATTTGCATTAAACTTACATGGCCCCAATCCATTCAGGCAAAATATCGATATCGCCTTTGCCGTTGACAAACCCTGCAATGCAGATCTGTCAATATATAATTCGCTGGGACAATTGGTGAAAGTGTTGTACAACGATAGAACGGTTCCCGGCAATTATAAGCTACAATGGAACGGCTGTGATGCTGCCGGGAAAAAGGCTGCGGCCGGGGTTTATTTCTGCCGGCTATCTGACGGCAGTAGAAACTCAAATATCAAATTAATAAAAGTAAATTGACCGTCAAATGAAATTCAAAATAATATTTATAACAATTCTTTTATTTGCCAATCTTTGCCAGGCTGCAACTAAAACCTTCATCCGCGAGCATACCTACCAGGCCAGCGACTACGACAGCCGGCTGACCTGCCAGGCCATCGCCCTGACCGAGGTCAAGCGCCTTCTGCTGGAGGAGATCGGCACCTATTTGGTCAGCGGGACCACGGTCCAGAACGGCATGGTGGTTTCGGACGACATCTCCGTTTACACCGCCGGGGCGGTGCAGACCAAGGTCATTGACCAGAAATGGGATGGCAAGACCTACTGGCTGAAAGCGCAGATACAGGCCGATCCCGACAGCGTATCAACTGCGGTCGCCCGGCTGAGGGAGGACAAGGCCAAGACCCGGGAATTGGAATCCCTGAAAGCATCGTCCGAAAGGGCATTGGCCGAGATAGCCAAGCTCAACAAGTCTTTGGCAAGGGCCAGCTCGGATAATTCCAAATTTGCCGACCAGATAAAATATCTGCAGAACGCCCAGAAGCTGTCGGCCGCCCAGTCGGCCCAGCAGGGGTTGGCGGCCCTGGAATCGGGCGATGCCACCACCGCCCTGACCGCCTTTACCCGGGCGCTGGAGGTGGATTCGAACGATGTCATCTCACTGATCAACCGCGGCATCGCCTATGCCCGCCTGAACGATCATAAGAAGGCGGCGGCGGACTACAGCCGGGCGCTCAAATCATCCCCCAAAGACCACAGGATATACTATAACCGCGGCATCGCCTATTATCATTCCGGGGAATATGCCAAGGCCCTGAATGATTTCAATCATTCGCTGCTGCTGAAGCCCGGCAACAGCAAGGCCCTTTTCAACCGGGCGCTGGTCTATGATGCCCTGGGCAATATCGACAAGAGCCTGCTGGATTACAATCAAGTCATTAAACTGGATCCCAGGGATGTCCAGGCGCTAAACAACCGCGGGGCGCTCTACCTGCAGAAAAAGCTTTATGCCAAGGCCGCAGCGGATTTCAGCCAGGCCATCAAGATCGATCCCGCCTTCGGCGACGCCTACCTGAACCGGGCGGGATTGTACGCCGTCAGGGGGGATATGGAGTCGGCTTTGGCCGACGCCCAGAAGGCGGCCCAGCTGGGCAGCGATGAGGCCAAGGTGTTGCTGGAAAGATTGGGGCAATGATCAGGTAAGCAATGTGGTTAATTGTTATTAGTTAATTGTGAATTGTATCTGTGCCTTGTCAATGAAGTTATAGAGTCATTCCTGCGGAGGCAGGAATCCAGTTCTTTGTGGATTCCCGTTTTCACGGGAATGACAGATTACAAAAAGAATAAAGTATAAAATTAAAAAATACAAACATGACAGATAAAATAACCATACCCGATGTGCTGGAGGGCGATCTTGAGTTCGATTCCTCGGTCCGGCCGGTAAGCTTCGACGAGTTCGTCGGCCAGAACAAGATCAAGGACAATCTCAAGATATTCATCCAGGCCGCCCAGGGCCGGGGCGAGGCCATAGACCACATGCTGTTCTGCGGCCCTCCGGGGCTGGGCAAGACCACTCTGGCCCATATCATCGCCAGGGAGATGGGGGTACAGATCAAGGCCACCACCGGGCCGGTGCTGGAGCGCCCGGCCGACCTGGCCGGGATACTGACCAATCTGGGCGAGCACGACGTGCTGTTCATCGACGAGATCCACCGCATCAACCGGATGGTGGAGGAATATATCTATCCGGCCATGGAGGATTACTGCATAGACATCATGATAGACAAGGGCCCCAGCGCCCGCTCGGTGCGGCTGAACCTGCCCAAATTCACCCTGATCGGGGCCACCACCCGGGCCGGTCTGCTGACCGCGCCCATGCGGGCCCGCTTCGGCATGATCAACCGGCTGGATTATTACACCCATGACGATCTGGAGCAGATAATACTCCGTTCGGCCAAGATCCTGGGCGTCAGCATCGATCCCGGCGGGGCCCGGGAGATAGCCCAACGCTCCCGGGGAACGCCCCGGGTGGCCAACCGTCTGCTGCGCCGGGTGCGCGATTTCGCCCAGGTGGAGGGCGACGGCAACATCACCGCGGCCATAGCCCAACGGTCATTACTGCGTTTGGAAGTGGATGAAGTGGGTCTGGACGACATGGACAAAAGGATCCTGGAGGCCATCATCAAGAAATTCAACGGCGGGCCGGTGGGTCTGAACACGCTGGCGGTGGCGGTGGGCGAGGAGTCCGATACGGTGGAGGAGGTCTACGAGCCATACCTGATCCAGGAGGGCTTTTTGATGCGGACCCCGCGGGGACGGGAAGCCACCGAGAGAGCATACAAGCATTTGGGGTTATCTTATACTAAAGACGGTCAGATGAGAATATCGTAAACAGCAATAGCAATAAAAAAACGAAAGATCAAAAATGGCAAAAGGACTTACCAGCAGGGCAACCGATTATTCGCAATGGTATAACGAATTGGTCATCAAGGCTGACCTGGCCGAAAACTCGGCGGTGCGCGGCTGCATGGTCATCAAACCCTACGGATATTCCATCTGGGAGAAGATGCAGGCGGCGCTGGACGCCATGTTCAAGCGGACCGGGCACTCCAACGCCTATTTCCCGCTGTTCATTCCCAAATCATTCTTCACCAAAGAGGCCTCTCATGTCGAGGGCTTCGCCAAGGAGTGCGCGGTGGTCACCCATTACCGGCTGAAGAACGATCCCAACGGCAAGGGCATCATTGTAGACGAGACCGCCAAGCTGGAAGAGGAGCTGATAGTTCGGCCCACCTCGGAGACCATAATCTGGAACACCTACAAGGGCTGGATCCAGTCCTATCGCGATCTGCCGATCCTGGTCAACCAGTGGGCCAACGTGGTCCGCTGGGAGATGCGCACCAGATTATTCCTGCGGACGGCGGAATTCCTGTGGCAGGAGGGCCACACCGCCCACGCCACCGCCCAGGAAGCCATCGACGAGACCAACACCATGCTGGATGTTTACGCCGAATTTGCCGAAAACTTCATGGCTCTGCCGGTAATAAAAGGGCGTAAAACCGAAAACGAACGTTTCGCTGGGGCGGTCGACACTTTATGCATCGAGGCGCTGATGCAGGATGGCAAAGCCCTGCAGTGCGGGACCTCGCATTTTCTGGGGCAGAACTTCGCCAAGGCCTTCGATGTCAAATTCACCAGCAAGGACGGCAATCTGGAGCACGTCTGGGCGACATCCTGGGGCGTCTCTACCCGGCTGGTGGGGGCTTTGATCATGGCCCACTCCGACGATAACGGGCTGGTGCTGCCGCCCAAACTGGCTCCGCTGCAGGCGGTGATCGTTCCCATCTACAAGACTGACGAGGAATATAAAAAGGTGGGCGATGCGGCGCGGTCGGTTAAAAGCGCCCTGGAAGCCAAAGGCATCAGTGTAAAGTTTGACGACCGGGAGACCCACAAGCCGGGCTGGAAATTCGCCGAGTATGAGTTGAAGGGAGTCCCGGTGCGGATAGCCATCGGCCCCAACGACGTGGCCAACGGCACGGTGGAGATCGCCCGGCGAGATACCTTGGAGAAGAAATTATATCCCGCTGGACAGGCCGCCGAAACGGTGGCGTCCCTGCTAGACGAGATCCAGCAGAACCTGTACGACCGAGCTTTGAAATTCCGGCAGGAGAATACCCATCAGGTGGACAGCTATGATGAGTTCAGGAAAATTATAGATGGGAAAGCCGGATTCGTCTCGGCTCATTGGGACGGGACGGCCGAAACAGAGCAGAAGATCAAAGAGGAAACCAAGGCCACCATCAGGTGTATACCCTTTGACGGAGAGGCCACGCCGGGCCTCTGCATTTATTCGGGGAAACCTTCCAAGGAACGGGTATTGTTTGCCAAAGCTTATTGATGTGAAATAAAAATCAGGAGAAATTAAAATGGCATCAAAGATCGGCCTGGCCCTGTCGGGCGGAGTGGGCTACTGCATGGCCCATATCGGCGTTTTGCGGGTGCTGGAGGAGGCCGGCATAAAACCGGATATGATCGCCGGGACCTCGGGCGGGGCCCTGATCGGAGCGCTGTATGCTTCGGGCATCAAGACCGACCGCATCGAGCAGATAGCCAAGGAGATCAGCTGGCGCAAGCTGATGGGATTCCACCTGCTCTTAAAAGGAATGCTGTCCTCCGAGCCGATCGAAAAAATGATAACCGAATTGCTGGGCAGGGACCGGCGTTTTGCCGATCTCAGCATCCCCCTGCTGGTGACGGCGGTGGACCTGGTCAAAGAAGAAAAGGTGATCTATCCCGAACACCAGGACCAGACCATCGCCCTTCCGGTGCGGGCCTCCTGCAGTCTGCCTTTGGTGTTCGCCCCGGTTAAATCAGGAGATCGGCTGTTGGTGGACGGCGGGATGATGGTGCCGATACCAGTTCAAGAATTAAAAGACAGGGGCATGGATAAAGTGATCGCCGTAAGCTTCAAACCATCGCGTTCCGCCCCCAAAAACCTGTTCGAGGTGGCCCTGCGGACCATGAGCGTGGCCAACAACGAAAGGCGGGAGACGGCCCGGAAGGCCGCCGATGTCCTGATAGAATGCCACGTGGGCCAGACCAGCCGCTGGGATCTGCAGGCGGCGCTGGACCTGATCAAAGTGGGCCGGCTGGCGGCCGAGGACGTCATGATAGATATCAAAAAACAAACCCAATCAGCGACAATATAAATTCAACTTGGCGGATAAATGAACACAAGACCCAAGATAGGTCTGGCTTTGGCCGGAGGGGTGGGATACTGCCTGGCTCACATCGGAGTGTTAAAGGCCCTGGAGGAGGAAAACGTCAAGGTCGACGTGCTGGCCGGGACCTCGGGCGGCGCCCTGATAGGTGCCCTGTATGCCTCGGGGATAGGCGCCGGCCGGCTGGAGGATATCGCCAAAACCATCTCCTGGAGCCAGCTGATGAGCCCCACCATGATATTCCGCAACAAGGGGCTGGTGTCGTCCGAACCTATCGAGAAGCTGGTGGAGGAGCTGATCGGCAAGGACCGCCGCTTCAGCGAGCTCAAGCTCCCCTTTTCGGTGGCCACCGTGGACCTGATATCGGGGGATGAGGTGATATTTCCCAACGATCCTGGCGATCTTATCGCCCCGGTGGTGCGGGCCTCCTGCTCGGTGCCGGTGGTGTTCGCCCCGGTCAAGATAGGCCAGTGGCTGCTGTCGGACGGCGGGATCAAGGACCCCCTGCCCATCAAACCGCTGAAAAAATACAACCCGGAACTGATGATTGGCGTGGCCTTCGCCACCGGCAAGTACGAGCCCACCAACCTTTTCGAGATCGGGATCCGTTCCATGATGCTGGCCAACGACAAGATCCTGGAGATCTACGAAAGGGAGATGGACGTGCTGATAAAATGCCAGACCGGGGAGATCTCCAGCTGGGACCTGAAAACGGCAGTACAGCTGATAGACGTGGGCTACGAGGCAACCAGGGCCAATGTCGACAAACTTAAGAACTGCTGCCACAACAAGAAAATAACCGTGGTATAGGACCGAAGATGACATTGATCTATATCCTGATAACTGCCGCCGTATTGCTGCTGGGCGCGGTCCTGGTGTGGATGCAGCAAAGGACCGACCGGGCCCTGCGGGAGCTAAAAGATTCCACCAAGAACGACCAGTCCCTCAACCTGATGAGCCAGTGGCTGCAGGACACCAAATCATCCCTGGACGGCCGCCTGCAGGAGACCAGGCAGACCCTGGATTCACGGCTGGCCGAAGTGGACCGCAAGATAGGCAACTCCATGGAATCGGTCAGCCAGCGGCTGGAGGGCAATACCAAAACGGTGGGAGACCGGTTGGACAGCGCCGCCCGGGTGATCGGCGAGGTCCAGAAACAGCTGGGGGTACTCTCCAAAGCCACCGATGCCATGCAGGAGATGGGAAAGGACATCTCCTCGCTGCAGGATATCCTCCGGTCACCCAAGCTGCGGGGCGGGATGGGGGAATATTTTCTGGGCGATCTGCTGGCCCAGATCCTGCCGCCGCACCATTTCGAACTGCAGTACCCCTTCCGCTCCGGCGAGAAGGTGGATGCCGTGGTCAAGCTGTCCGACAAGCTGGTGCCGGTGGACGCCAAGTTCCCGCTGGAGAATTTTCAGAAGATGCTGACGGCCCAAAGCGACGATGACCGCAAGACCTGGCGCCGGAAATTCGTCTCCGACGTCAAGAAACACGCCGATGCCATAGCCTCCAAATACATCCTGCCGGACGAGGGGACCTTCGACTTCGCCCTGATGTACATCCCGGCCGAGAATGTCTATTACGAGACCATCATCAAGGACGAGAACTTCGGCGAGGAAAAATCCATCTCCACCTACGCCATAGAGCAAAAGGTGATCCCGGTCTCGCCCAACTCGCTCTATGCCTACCTGCAGGCCATCATCCTGGGCCTGAGGGGCATGAAAGTGGAGGAGAGGGCCCAGGAGATAATCGAATCATTGTCCCGTTTGGCCGGGGATCTCAGCAAATTCCGGGGGGAGTTCGACGTGGTGGGAACCCATATCGGAAACGCCTGGAAAAAATACGAGGAGGCCGAGAAGAGGCTGGTCCGTTTCGAGGAACGTCTGGAGAGCGTGGAGGGAAAACATTTGGAATCAAACAGAGAGAGTACGGAGTAGATCATGAAATTCGACGCCAGATTGATACAGGACCTTTTCCCGTTGGGGGTGTTCACCGTTATATTTGCGGCGGCCCTGATCGCCAGCTACTTCAGCCTAAAGAAACAGAAAAAGTTGATGAGGGATGTGGCCCTGAAATTGGGGCTGGAGTTCAGCGAAACAGATCCCTTTTCGTTTTTGTCCCAGGATAAACGGCCTCGTCCAGCCTACCATCGTCCCAGCGATGCCGGGTTCGACCTCCAGGGCCTGATCAAAAAGGTGGCGACGGGGTTCTCCCCCTGGCGGGTATCCGGGAAATATCACGGCTATCAGGTCATCATCCGGACCGAGAAGAAGGACAAGAAGAGCTTTACGATAGTGCAATTGTTGTTCAATCAACCACTGGGAATGGGATTGAACATCGTGGTGGGCAATTTTCTCTCCAAGGTGGGAAAAAATATTTTCGGCAAGCAATCCATCAGCACTGGCAACCCCGATCTTGACAACAAGGTCTATATCTCCGGGCAGGATGAGATGAAGATCAAGTATCTGGTAAAGCGTTCTGAGTTCCAGCAGGCGTTGCTGTCCCTGTACAACAAATATCCCGGCATACGGATCGACGACCAGGGGATCACCTATAAAGAGAAAAAAGTCCTGACCGACCTGGCCGCCTACCAGAAACTGCTGGACAGTCTGAGCGCCGCCGCCAAGGCCTTCGCCGAATGACAGAATTAAATATATGAAGAGAAAACTGTTCCTATTTGTATTTTTTACAGTAGCCGTATACTGGACTGCCGTTTATGCCGAGGAGACCGGGATCGGCGATATACTGGTTGACAGCACAATGACAATATCGGGAATAGCCCAAGCCAACGGAATCCCTGAGGCAAAATTGCTCAAGGGGCTGAAACTGGAGACGGCCGAGGCTTCCCTTAAACTGCCGGAGACCGGCCGCAGCATCGGGCAGGCATCCTCGGTGATCCGCAAGATCAAGGTCCTGCAGGCCACCGAGAAAGCCAAGGATTGGCGGCTGATACTGTCAAAGTTTGCCCTATGGATCATCAGCTTAACGGCTGCTACGGTCCTGCTGATGAAAAACAAGATCACCGGCCGGACCCGCCTGATATGGATGATCGGTACGGCAGTATTATTCGGATTCATGTTCGGCAGCGATCCCAATCCCATGGGCACGGTCAAGGATGCCATAGTGCTGTACGGGAGAGAAGGGGTCCTCTTTCCTCCCCGGATGGCGGCCTTGGCGGTATTCCTGCTGTTAGTATTCGTTTCCAACAAATCCATCTGCGGTTGGGGATGTCATTTCGGTGCCTTGCAGGATGCAGTCAATTTCAGCCCGGTCAGGAAGTTCAAACTGCCTTTCTGGCTGACCAACGGCATCCGGACAATAATTTTGTCAGGCATTATTCTGGGGGCCTTTGCCCGGGGCCTGGACTGGATCGGCGCAATAGATCCGTTCAAAGCATTCAACCTGAAACCAGGGGATATCGGATTTTTGGGCATGATATTTATATCGTTGATGCTGCTCCTGAGCCTTGTTTTCTACCGGCCTTGGTGCCAGCTGTTCTGTCCCTTCGGACTGGCGGGCTGGGCGGTGGAACAGCTCAGCCTGTTGTCCCCCCGGATAAGCCGCCAGGAATGCGTCAAATGCCTGACTTGCATCAGGGTATGCCCCACCCGGGCCATGGAGGGGATCTACCACCAACATAAGCTTCATGCCGACTGTTTTGCCTGCGGCAAGTGCCTAAGCAATTGTCCGGCCAAGGTAATAAAGTGGGACCGATCAAAGAAAAAACAATAGAAGGAGATCTATATGAGAAATTTGATGCTCACAGTCCTGGCGTTGTTCGTCCTGGGTGACTTGGCATTGGCCCAAAGTACCCAGCCGTTGTTCCATATCGAGCGGACCAAGAATGCCAACAAGCTGTATTACGAGGCCCGGATCGGCGCCGACGGAAAGATAGACGCCGAAGATCCCATCAAGGTTTACTGGATCATGTGGGCCAAGGACTCCACCGGGAAGACCACCGAGGGCATGAATTTCATCGAGCGGGCCAAGGTCTACGGATATAACATCAACCCCGACAGCACCGGGAAGATATACAAGATGACCCTGAAACCGTTCAAGGAACGGCTGATAAAGGTCTATCTGAAAGACGGGACGGCCAGGGCCGAGATGACCATCAATTCCCGGCCGGCCTATTTCGAAAGGATGTTCATCTTTGCCAAGGGCGATTCCAAACCCGATTCCATAAAACTGTACGGCACCGACACCGAGAGCGGGGAGAAGATCATGGAACTGTTCCTGCCGAACAAAAAATGAACGAAGATAACTTGGATACATCTGCACCGGAGATCATTCTGTCAAAGCAACAATCCCGTCGCTGCCACCGGAGCGGCCGATGAAGACAGGCTATGTGGCCATCGCCGGCCGGCCCAACGTGGGCAAATCCACCCTGCTGAACAAATTTCTGGGGGTCAAGCTCTCGGCGGTCAGCCGCCGGCCCCAGACCACCCGGCAGCGGGTGCTGGGGATAGACAACGGTGAAGGGCACCAGATAATATTCCTGGACACTCCTGGTCTGCTGGATCCCACTTACGCCCTGCAGGAGAAAATGCTGAGGATCGCCCACCGCTCCATCGAAGAGGCTGATCTGCTGTTGTTCATGACCGATGCCAAGGCCGGGATCTCCCTTGAGGATGCGGCCTTCCTGGGAAAGAACAAGAAGGGCCAGGTGATCGGGGTCCTTAACAAGATCGACCTGCTGGAAAAGGAGGGGGTGCTGAAAGCCATAGAGCAGTTCCACCGCCTGACAGCGATTGAAGAAATATATCCCATAGCTGCCCTGAAAGGATTCGGCATTGATGAACTGCGCCGGGGCATTCTGGATAAACTGCCGGAGGGCCCGGCCTTCTACGACCAGGATACCCTGACCGATCAGCCGGAGAAATTCTTTGTATCGGAGATCATCCGGGAGAAGATATTCGAGCTGTGCGGCGCCGAGGTGCCCTATGCCACGGCGGTGATCATCGACCAGTTCAGGGAGCAGCCCGGCCGCAAGGATGTGATCTCGGCCACCATCTGGGTGGAGAAGGAATCCCAGAAGCCCATTCTGATCGGCCGGGGCGGCCACAAGATGAAGGCCATCGGCTCGTCCGCCCGGTGGGACATCGAGAAGTTTCTGGACCGGCCGGTGTTTCTGGAATTGTTCGTCAAGGTCAAGGAGAAGTGGCGCTCGCGGGAGAGCGACCTGAGGGACCTGGGGCTGGGATAAGAAAAAGACCGCCGCTGATTCAGCGGCGGTCTTTCAGTTCCTGGACCAGGCGTTTGGCCCGGTTATGCTCCTCCAGGGTCCGGCTGAAGATATGGCTGCCGTCGCCCTTGGAGACGAAATAAAGATAATTGGCCCGGGCCGGGAAAATGGCGGCCTCCAGTGATTTGCGTCCCGGATTGCAGATGGGTCCGGGCGGCAGGCCCTGGCGGCGGTAGGTGTTGTAGGGGGAGTCGATCTCCAGATCGTCGTAGGTCAGCCGGCGGTTCTTGTGCCGGGGCAAAGCGTATTCGATGGAGGCGCAGGATTCCAGGGGGCGCCTAAGTTTAAGGCGGTTATAAAAGACCGAGGCCACCACCGGCCGCTCCGCATCCACCTGGGCCTCGCGCTCCACCAGCGAGGCCATGATCACCACCTGGCGCAGGTCCATCTTCTGCTTCTTGATCTCATCCATCCATTCCGGCTGGATGTTGGCAAAGAAGCTTTCCACCAGCCTATTTGTTATCATACCGGCGGAAGATCCCCACTCGAAATCATAGGTCTCAGGGAAAAGGTAGCCCTCCAGCGAAGCGGCCCTTATACCGTAGATATTCATCAGGGCCGTATCCCTGAAGGCGTCCATCAGCTCCAGGCTGTCGGCTCCGGCGTCGCCGGCCAGGATGCCGGCGATCCGGGCCATGGTCAGGCCCTCGGGAATGGTGACCTGGTGGTAGACCACGGCCCCGCTGTGGATCTTGTCCAGGGCCTCCCAGACCGAAAGGGGATAGTCGAAACGATAGCGTCCGGCCTTCAATTTACGGTTCAGGCCTCCGGCCAATGCCAGATATTTGAACATGGCCGGATGCTCGATGACGCCTTCCTTATGCAGAATACTGCTGATCTGTCCGGCCGAGAAACCGCGCCTGACGGTGATGATCCTGGGCTGCCATTCCCGGTCGATGGACCGGGTGCCGAAGATGACGACCAGCAGATAAATAAAAAGGCCGGTCAAGGCCGCCAGGAATATTTTAATGGCTATCTTTTTTAACATGAAGCTTTAAAAAATCGCTTAATATAAGGGAAGCGGAGATGCTGTCCAGGGCCTTCTTCTTGTTCTTCAGCTTAAGCCCGGACTGAAATATGGCTTGCTGGGCTATCTTGCTGGTGAAACGTTCGTCATACAGATGGACCGGCAGTCCGAAGCGCTCCGCTATTTTATCCCGGGCCCGGTCGGCCAGGCCGGTGGCGTCGGTGTCGGTGCCGTCCAATTTGGTCGGCCGGCCCAGCACCACCTCGGCCACGTTGTTCCCGGCGATCAGGGGGGCCAGCTGGTCCAGCAGATCGGCCAGGCCCCGGATCTCCAGGGGAGGGAGGGGCTGGGCGCTGATCAACAGCTCGTCGGTGAGGGCCACCCCCACCCGCCGCCGGCCCAGGTCCAGCCCCAGTATCCGGCCGCTCATCTCTGCCGGGCCAGGAAGTCGCGGATGGCGCTGCGGTGTGCCTTGAATGCGATGTCCCGGGGCAGGTTTCTGGGGCTGAAAAGCTCGATCTGGCTGGCGTCATCGCCGGCCAGCAGATTGCTGGAGAGGGCCTGGGCCTGGTAGACCACCAGGATGACATGGGAGCGGGGATCGTCCAATCCGTTGTAGACCCCCACCAGGTCCCCGGTCTTGATCCTGAGGTTGGTCTCCTCCTTGGCCTCACGGGTGGCGCATTCCTGGGCGCTCTCCCCGTACTCCATGAAACCGGCCGGCAGGGTCCACAGCCCGGCGAAAGGCTCGTATTTGCGCTTGACCATCACCAGCTTGCCGCCGATCATGATGATCACCGCCACCGCCGGGGTGGGATTCTGGTAGTAGATGAAGCCGCAGTCCAGACAGACCTGCCGCTTATGGGAGTCGATCTTTTTATGTTTGAGGGTGGATTTGCAGAGGGGGCAGAATTTATATTTCATAGCTTGGCATACCGTTCCTAGGGAAGTGAAAGGGCTGCAGGGCACAGCCTGCAGCCCCGGTCGGTTGATTTTATTTGGCCTTCTGTACCTTGCCGGAACGCAGACAACGGGTGCAGACGGAGATGCGTTTGACCTTACCGTCGGAAAGGACCCGGACCTTTTGAAGATTGGGGGTCCAGCGGCGGGGGCCCACGTTATGGGCGTGGCTGATGGAATGGCCAAAATCCACGCCCTTGCCGCAGATATTGCAGATGAGAGACAATTTATGCTCCTTTCGTGATTATTTTATTCGGATAGCCAGTAAAGAAAGCGGCCGCAATTGCCGCAGGTGGTCAGCGACTGGTTCTTCCCCACCTTGGTGGCCTGGGCGGTCGGCATTCGGATGTAGCAGCCGCAGCAGACCCCGTTGATCACCGGGACCACCGGGCGGCCGTATCGGACCTTGAGCTTTTGATACCGTGAGAGGATGTCCTTGTCCACCTGTTTGGCCACGTCGCCCTGGGCCTTGGTCAGATGTTCCAGGCTGTCTATCTTGAAGCCCATGGCCTTTTCTTTGGCCGCACCCTCGGTTGATTCCTTGATCATCAGTTCCAGGTCGTGCAGGGTAACCAACAGTTCCATTTGGGGATGCATGGTGACCTCTAAATTAAATATTCTTTTCTAATTCGGTTATCCGGGCTATGAACTCCGCCGGCTGGTCCGCCGTGAACAGGGCGTCGCCGGGGGATAGTTCCTTGGCCAGCTGGGCGATCCGACCCAGGGTGATCAGGTATTGGTTCTGGGGGTCGTGGGGCGGAGCTATGATCAGAAAGAATATCCTGGCCGGCTTTTTATCGATGGAATCGAAATCCACTCCGGCCTTGGACCGTCCCACGATCAGGGTCAGGGTATTAAGCAGCAGGGAGCGGCAGTGGGGGATGGCCACGGATTTCCCGATCCCGGTAGAGCCCAGCTCCTCCCGCTGTTTGAGGTTGACCAGCAGTATTTTCTGCTCTTTTTCCTCCAGCCCGGTCTTGCCCACCAGTTCCTTGAGCACCGAATCCCGGCCGGTGGCCTTCAGGTTCAGATGAACCCGGTCCGCCTTGAGCAGGGCGGATATCTTTACTGTCGTACTACCCATAACTTTATGGTGGCCTCCACTTCGGGATGAAGCCTGATCGGGATGTTGTAAACCCCCAGGGCCTTGATAGGCTCATCCAGTATTATTTTGTTTTTATCTATGTTTACTCCCTGCTCGTCCAGCAGTTTGACGATATCGGGGATGCTTACCGAACCGTACAGCTTGTCGTCCTCGCCGGCCTGGACGGTGGCGGTGCAGGAAACCTCGTTGAGTTTCTTGCCCAGCTCCTCGGCCTCCTGCTTCTTCTTGCTGATGCGAAGCTCGTCTTTCTTGATCTTGATCTGCAGCTGTTTCAGACTGCTTTCGGTGGCCGGCAGGGCCAAGCCCTGGGGTATCAGGTAATTCCTGGCGTAGCCGGGTTTGACCTCCACCGCCTCGGTTTTTTTGCCCAGGGAGGGGATGTCCTGGGTCAGTATGACCTTCATATTATCACTCCTAAAATGCTAGATTAACGGTGTTCTGAAATGAACGGGAGCAGCGCCAGGTGGCGGGCCCTTTTGATGGCCGTGGTCAGCATCCGCTGGTGCTTGGCACAGCTTCCGGAGACCCGGCGGGGGACTATCTTGCCGCGCTCGGTCATGAAATGACGGAGCTTTTTGTCGTCCTTGTAGTTGATCTGGGCGACCTTCTCCAAACAGAACTTGCAGTCCTTGCGGTGGAATACCCTGCGTTCTTTGGGATTGCGGGGGTTGTCTCTGTTCTCTCTTTTCAACATGGTTTGAATGTCTTCCTTAAATATATGTTAGATTGAGTTTTTACTGATAAGCTCCCGAGGTCCTAATCGCTCTCCGGAGCCTGTTCCGGGCCGGTTTCTCCCTTTTCCAGGAAACGGACGCTATCGGCCCGGATCTCGATGACGCTTCTTTTCTGGCCGGTTTCGGTCTCCCAGGAGCGGCTTTCCAGTCGGCCCTCCACCAGCACCGGGCTGCCCTTGTGCAGGAACTTGTTGACATTTTCGGCGATAGCCTGCCAGGCCACCACATTGATGAAAGTGGTGTCATCCTGCCAGCGGCCCGACTGGTCCTTGTGCCGGCGGTTGACCGCCAGGGAAAAATTGCATACCGCACTGCCGTTGGGGGTGTATCTCAACTCGGGGTCCCTGGTCAGCCGCCCGGCCAGCAGGACCCGGTTCAGGCCGGGAACACGTATTTCGCTCATTGTTGCACCCTTATAAGGTTAAAAAGGCAGATCGTCGTCGCTCTTGTCCGGCGCGGCCTCAAAGCCACCAGACTGTCCATCGGGACTGTCGCCGGCCGGGGGAGGGCCGGCCGGGGCGGCGGGACGGGGCTCCCTGTCCAGGAACTCGATGCGGTCGGCCCTGATCTCCAGGGTGCTACGCTTTTGCCCGTCTTCGGTCTCCCAGGAGCGGTTCTGCATCTTTCCCTCCACCAGCACCGCCCGGCCCTTGGCCAAAAACTGTTTGCAGAGCTCGGCCAGCTTCTGCCAGGCCACTATGCCCACGAAGGTGGTGTCCTCCTTAAGCTCTCCGGAGACGCTCTTGTATTTACGGTTTATGGCGATGGTGAAATTGGTGACCGGGGTCCCGTTGGAGGTCTGGCGCACCTCCGGGTCCTTGGTGAGCCTGCCGATAAGAAAAACCCGGTTCAATTCGGCCAGTTTGAGATCAGGCATTTTATACTCCTAATTATTCGCTTTCTTTGGCAGAGGGCGGGGTGGTGGTTTCTGCAGCGGCTGTTTCGACCGGGGGCGGAGTGGTGGTGGCAATGTGCCCTTTGATTATCAAATGCCGCATCACTTTCTCGTTAAGCCGGAAGATGCGGTCCATGGCCTTCGGCGCTGCGGAGGGGGCGTTGAACTGCACGCACAGATAGTTGCCGTCGTGGCGCTTGTTGAGGGGGTAAGCCAGTTTCCGCCGGCCCCAGCGCTCCACGTTGACGGTCTGCCCGCCATGTTCCTTAATGAGATCGGAAACCTTTTGAATTTCGGTCTCCAGCCCGGCATCGTCGGTGGCCGGGTCCAGGATGATCACTGTTTCGTATGCGTTCAAGGTGTTAACTCCCTATGTGGTTTTCTGATTGATGGAATTCATGGCCGTTTCCAGGCCGTGGGTTATTATTTTTATCACCGAGTCGGCCGCCCGGGCGGCCATCTCTTGGGCTTCCTGATATTCCAGCGCGGTGAATCTGCCCAATACGAATTCGCTGGCATCGGATGAAGGGGGCAGGGGACCTATTCCCAGCCGGAGCCTGGTGAAATTTTCGGTCTTGATGGTGTCGATGATTGATTTTAGGCCTTTCTGTCCGCCGTGCGATCCCGCTGTTCTCAGGCGCAGCCGGCCCAGCGGCAGGTTGATGTCGTCGCATACCACCAGCAGCCGGTCGGTCCCGAAATGGCGTTCCTGCATGACCTGTTTGACCGCCTGGCCGCTCAGGTTCATGTAGGTCAGGGGGCGCACCAAAAAGAACGGGTGGTTCCGGCCTATGCCATAGCTGAATTTACTCTTGTACCGCCAGGAGATGCCGTTCTGGCTGGCCAGACGATTAAGCACCGAGAATCCCAGGTTGTGTCGGGTATTGCTGTACTCCCGTCCCGGGTTTCCCAGTCCTACGATACACCAAGTGCTACTGTCGGGATATCTGTTCGGCATTTAAACGGTCTGCAAGGCTATTCGGCCGATTCCTCGGCTTCCTTCTTGCCTTTGACGATCACCTCAGGCTCCTTGACCGCTTCGGCCACCGGGGTCTCGGCAGCGGCGGCCTCCACTATCGGGGCCAGGATCGTGGCGATGACCTTGGTGGGATCGGAGATCATCTCTCCGCTGGCCAGCTTGATGTCGCTGATATGAAGTGATTGCCCCACCTTGAGGTGCTGGATGTCGAGAATGATCTGGTCGGGGATCTCGGTGGGGAGACAGGAGATCTCCACCTGGTCCAGGATATGTTCCAATATACCCCCGCCGTTCTTGACCCCGTCGGGGGTGCCGGTCAGGGCCACCGGAATCTTGACCTTGATCTTCTCCTTGAGCTGGATCTCCTGAAGGTCCAGATGCAGAAGCATGTTGTGAATGGGCTCGGTCTGGGCCTCCTTGATGATGGCCTTGAGCTCCTGCTTTCCGTCGGCCATCTTGAGGGTGATGATGACGTTCTCGCTGGAGCCGTGCTTGAAAACCGGCAGCAGGTCCTTGGCGTCGAACATCAGGGGAATAGCGGGCTTCCCGTGGCCATAGACCACGGCCGGGATCTTGCCGGCCTTTCTCAGGGCTTTGGCCTTCTGTTTCCCCTGCTCCTCCCGGCGGTGGGCGATTAAAGTGACTTCATGCATGGTTGGTTTTTCTTTCTTATATTAATGGTTTGGCAGTTTGTTAAATCTCAGGTGAAAAGGCTGCTGACGGACTCTTCACTGTGGATCCGTTTGATGGCATCGGCCAGAAGCTTGGATATGGGCAGCACTTTGATCTGGGTTATCTGTTTCTCCGGCGGCAGCGGGATGGTATTGGTAAGCACCACCTCGGTGAGGGGCGATTCGACGATCGAAGCTATGGCAGTGCCGGACAACACCCCGTGGGTGGCGCAGGCATATATGGATCGGGCGCCGTTCTTCTTCAGAATTCCGGCCACTTCGCAGATGGTGCGGGCGGTGTCCATAACATCATCGACTATCAGGCAGTTTTTGTCGGCCACCTCTCCGATTATATTCAGCACCTCTATCTTGTTGGGGCCGGGCCGCCGTTTGTCGATGAAGGCCAGCGGGAGGTCGCCCAGCCGCTTGGCAAAGGCCCTGGCCCGGTTGACGCCGCCGGTATCGGGGGACACCACCACGAAATCCTGGACCCCCAGCTGCTGGAAGTATTTGATCAGCACCGGCGAGGCGTAGAGGTGGTCCACCGGAATATCGAAGAACCCCTGGATGGCTTCGGTGTGCATGTCCATGGTAAGGATCCGGTGGGCGCCGGCCACGGTTATCAGGTTGGCCACCAGTTTGGCCGAGATGGGCACCCGGGGCATGTCTTTGCGCTCCTGGCGGGCATAGCCGAAATAGGGGATGACAGCGGTGATCCTTTTGGCCGAGGCCCGGCGGGCGGCATCCATCATGATCAGCAGCTCCATCAGGTTGTCGGAGGGCATGAAAGTGGGCTGAATGATGAACACATCGGTGCCCCTGACGTTCTCGTTGATCTGGACCCGGATCTCCCCGTCGGAGAACCTGCCGATGGTGCACTCGCCCAGGGCCTGGCCCAGCTCCCGGCCGATATCTATCGACAGCTCGGGATTGGCGGTTCCGGAGAATACCTTCAATTCACCGTTCACTGTTGGATCCTCGCAAATATATCATTATTATGGCTCGGGGGCAGGGACTCGAACCCCGGTTCTCAGCTCCAAAGGCTGGTGTCCTACCAATTGGACGACCCCCGAATATTGTGACCAAGGGCGATGTGACTGCTTGAAATAGAATATTTGAAAACCGTGAAGCTGTAAAATAAACATCCCGGTGTCTTCAGGGGCAATAAAAAAGTTGACAACAGGCTGCTTGTAATTGTCAAGCTATAAGTAAGCCGCATGGAGATGTTCCCTGCAGAAAAGCAAGGAACGCGACGACCTACTGTCAACCGTCGGTTTCCGGTCCGGAAATATTATTTTGGTCCAAAGATCAGCGGATTTAGTCTACCGGGGCATCCTCCCTGGGGGCAACCGGGGCCCCGCCTTCCTTGAGGGTCTTGTGATATTCGTCCAGTATGGCCTTTTCCAGCATCTGCCGGGTCTCGGCGTTGATGGGGTGGGCCACATCTTTGTAGGTCCCGTCGGCCATCTTGCGGCTGGGCATGGCGATGAATGGCCCATTGTTCCCCTGGATGATCTTGATGCCCCTTACTGCAAAAGCGTTATCGAAAGTCACGTTGGCAAAAGCCAACAGCTTGTCGTTGCCGCCCTGGCGCAGCGATACCCTGATCTCGGTGATCTGCATAGATGTTTACCTTCCGTAGCCGGTGTTAGTAGTTGTGTTGTTTGGATTGGTTCGGTATAAATCTATCGAATTATTTTCCCGAGGATACGCTATGTACCAGGAAAGTGGCGGGCCAGGTTTTAGAGGTCTTGCTCCAGGCCTTTTGAGCCGAGCCCGCGTCGGCAAACAGGCCGAAA
The DNA here is from genome assembly GCA_937863685.1 of uncultured bacterium. GTDB lineage: Bacteria > Edwardsbacteria > AC1 > AC1 > EtOH8 > UBA2226. Next base: position 158,531 of record CALMGM010000009.1, on the reverse strand, counting down.
ACAGAAGAGCCGCTGCCAGACATCATGCTGCCCAAAGCTCCGGCCTTCAGCAGATCGGCTTTTATTCTGGAAATCTGCGGATAACGGGAAGCGACCGCCGGTTCCAGGTCGTTGATGAAATGCCTAGATATATCAACAGCGCTCCGGTCCGGTCCACAAGATTTCAAAAGCATTTTACTAAATTTAAGCCCTTTTGTCAACTTCTTTTTTATTTTTTTATGATTTTTGTAAGCCCAGGCGGTGGATACCGGAAACCCCGGATATACTAAAATGAAATGGTATTTCCCCGGGCATTTCCGGGCCCTGACCTTTTCGCCCCTTCCGGTGACGTGGGCAGTGCCTCCCTTTAAAAAGAAAGGGACGTCCGATCCCAAAGATTCGGACGTTTTCTTCAAATCGACCGGGGTTAGCCAGTCCAGTCCCCAGAGTTTCTTGAGGCCCAGCAGTACCGCGGCGGCATCCGACGACCCGCCGCCCAGGCCCGCCCCGATAGGAATATTCTTCTTCAGGGAGATCGTCGCGCCGAATGTCTTTTCCCCAAGGTATTTTTTTAGCGCCAGTGCTTTAAGTGTCACGGCTGCTTTGTAGGCCAGGTTGGAACTGTCCGTCGGCAGTTCTGGATCGCTACACTTGAGAACTATCCTGCCATCCCGGCGAGGGGACAAAATCAACTCATCGTGAAGTGATATGCAGTGGAAGACCGACTCGATATTATGATATCCGTCGGGGCGTTGGCCCAGGATCTTCAGGGTCAGGTTAAGTTTGGCGTAGGCTTTTAATTTCAGTTTTCTCATAGTTCTGATTGTAGCATAACAAGCCAGGGAAACTCAATTGAAATATTTGGGGTTGAGGTTGTCAATTATTTTAATGAGTCAACAAAAAACGTTATTTAACGATAAGACATAACAGTTTGGAAGCGTGCGCCGTTCCCATCGTCTTTTTGATGACTTTTTTATTTGACATTGTCATTTAATTCATGATATCATAAAATGTTATGAAAATTTTTGTCATAGGATCCGGAGGCCGGGAGCATGCTTTAACCTGGAAGCTGGCGCAAAGCCCCAAAATAAAAAAAATATACTGCGCGCCGGGCAACCCCGGCATGGCTGAAATAGCCGAATGCGTGGACATACCCGCCGACAAGCTGGAATTGTTACGGGATTTTGCCTTAAAACAGCAGTTGGATATCACCGTGATCGGCCCGGACGATTGCCTGGCCGCAGGCATAGTGGATGTTTTCCAACAGGCCGGGCTAAAGGTCTTTGGACCAACCCAAAAGGCTGCCAGGATAGAATCATCCAAAAGCTATGCCAAACGACTGATGGCTGGGGCCGGCATTCCCACCGCACAGTATGCCGAATTCGAAGATCACCAAAGAGCCGTCGAATATCTCGATACCCAAAAATTTCCATTGGTGATAAAGGCCGATGGTCTGGCGCTGGGCAAGGGGGTGGTGATCTGTCATTCGCCAGAACAGGCCGTTCAGGCTCTGCGATCCATGATGGTCGATGCCAGCTTCGGCCAGGCCGGCAGAAAAGTGATCATCGAGGAATTTTTGCAGGGACCGGAGGTATCCATCCATGCCTTCTGCGACGGTCATACCGCCAGGCTGTTTCCCTCCGCCCAGGACCACAAGGCGGCTTATGACGGCGACCAGGGGCCGAACACCGGCGGGATGGGGACCTATGCTCCGGTGCCGTGGGTCAGCGCAGAGATGATCGGCAATATTCAAACCAGCATCGTCGATCCCATCATCAAAGCCCTGGCTGATGACGGCAACCCTTTCACCGGCTGTCTGTATCCGGGACTGATATATACCCAAGAGGGTTTCAAGGTCCTGGAGTTCAACGCCCGGTTCGGAGATCCCGAGACCCAGAGCTATATGCGGTTGCTGAAGACGGACCTGCTGGAGATAATCGAGGCCTGTATTGACGGACGACTGCCCGAATTGGATATCAACTGGAGCAGCGATTCCGCCTGCTGCATCGTGGCCGCCTCGGGAGGATACCCCGGCAGCTATCAAAAAGGGTTTACAGTGAGCGGTATCGATGAGGCACAGGATGATCCCGAGGTTATCGTATTTCAAGCCGGGACCAAAAGGGAGAACGGCAAGATCGTGACCTCCGGCGGACGGGTGCTGGGCCTGACCGCTGCCGCCAAAACCCTTAAAGAATCTCTGGACAAAGGATACAGCGCATTGTCGAAAATACATTTCAACGATATGCATTTCCGCAAGGATATCGGTCGAAAGGGCCTGCCATGATCAAAAAAGACCCCAAGGGGAAAAGACCCAAACCGGTCCGCTCTTCCAAGGGCAAGCCGAAAATAAAAGCGGCTGTCGCCTTAATCCCCTGCTCCGATGTGGTCCTGAACAATATCTCCGACAGCATCGTACAGCTTGACCTGGAGAACAGGATTCTCTGGACGAACAAGGCAGCGTCTGTCATGCTGGCCAGGGACCCGAAGGATATCATAGGCAAACAATGTTATAAACTCTGGGGAAGAACCTCCTCCGACTGCCGGGATTGCCCCACAGTGCTGGCCAGGAAGACCGGACAGGTCCAGTCAAAGGAGATGACCTCCAATGACGGCCGGATCTGGCAGGTGACCAGCCATCCCATCAAAGATGAAAAGGGCAGGGTGGTCTCGGTGGTGGAGGTCAGCCGTGAGATAACCCAGAGCAAAATGGCCCTGGAGCAGGAGACCCGGAGACTGCGGGATAGGAGTGCCATATCGGAGATCGCCATGCAGCTGGCCAAGACCTCGGACGAGGGGCAGATTTTCAAACTGATAAGCCAGGGTATCAGCAAACTGGCCGGGAATGCCGTCACCGTGGTAAGCTCGTTCGACAGCATGGATTCCAGCCTGACCGTCAGGGAGATAGCGGGCTCATCGGCCATCCTGAAAAAGATCAATGAGCTGTTGGGGAAAAAGGCCGGTCTGCTGAAATTCCGGGATATCCCGCCCAGGATCATCAAGAATTTCCGGTTGGGCCGGATCCAGACCCTCAAGGGCGGGCTGGCCGAGGCCTCATTTGGCGATTTCCCGGCGAGCCTGTTAAAGTCCCTGGTCTCGGGTCTGGGGATCACCCAGGTCCACGGGATGGGAATTTACTGCGGGCAGAATATCCTGGGGGCCATAACCATCTGCCAGCTGGGTGGGGATGAAGGCTTGAGCCAGGACCTGATAGAGAATTTTGTCAACCAGGCGGCCATGGCTCTGGGCCGGGTCAGGACCGAGGAGGACATCAAATACAGCCAGGATTATTTCAAAGCGATCATCGACAACACCTCCGAGATCATAACCATTCTCGATGCCGACGGGGTCATCAAGTTCAAGAGCCTTTCGGCCTCCCGCGAGCTGGGCTACCAGCCCGAGGAATTGGCGGGGCGGAACGTGTTCGATTACATCCATCCGGAAGACGCCCCGGGATTGATAGCAAAATTAAACCGCGAGATACATAATCCCGGGGTCATTGTCAAACTGGAATTTCGGTTCCGGCACCGGGACGGCTCCTGGCAGGAGCTGGACGCTACCTGCATAAACCTGCTGGGAAACCCGGCTGTGAAGGGGGTGGTGGTAAGCTCCCGCAATGTCACCGCAAAGAAGAATAACGAGCAGGCGCTTAAGCTATCCCAGGCCACCCTAAAAGAGAGCGAGCTGAAATACCGGGAATTGGCCGATGCACTGCCCCAGGCGGTCTTTGAGACCGACCGGTCCGGGAATCTGACCTATGGCAATCTGGTGGCTTTGGAAAAATTTGCCTACACCCTTTCCGATCTTGACCGGGGACTGAATATATATCAAATGGTCATTCCCGAGGACCGGAAAAAGGCCCGGGAGAACTTCAATCGGCGGGCCCAGGGAGGCTCGGCTGAAAACCTGGAATATACTGCTTTAGCCAAGGATGGCAGGGTTTTCTCCGTCAGCATCTATACCACCCCGATAATAAAGAACGGGAAGTTCGACGGATTCCGGGGGGTGGTGGTCGACATCACCGAAAGCAAGAAATACAGCGACGAACTGCAAAAGACCCAGCTCCGGCTTAAGCATCTTCTGACGGCCAGCCCGGCGGTGATATACAGCGTGATCCCCGAGAAGGATTTCCAGGTGACCTATGTCAGCGAGAATGTCAGCAGTGTGCTGGGTTACGGGGCCGAAGAATTCCTGAAGGAGGATCACTTCTGGACCGAGCGGATCCATCCCGAGGACATCAAAAGATTCAAGTCCGACGAGAGGATCCTGCTGCGCCAGGGACATCATATATTCGAATACCGGCTGCGCCACAAGAACGGCAGCTATCGGTGGATCCGGGACGGCATGAGGATCGTCTACGGGAACAAGGGCCAGCCCTCCGAGGGCATCGGGTACCTGGTGGACATCACCGATCTAAAACAGGTCGAGGAGAGCCTGGTGAACGAGCGGGACCTGGTGAAAAGCATCTTCGATTCCTCTCCCGACGCCTTGATCGTATCCGACCTGGACGGCAACATCCGGGACTGCAACCAGGCCGCCCTGAAGATGCTGGGGATAGCCGGCCCATTGGAGCCGGGCAAGATAAACATCATCTCCATGGTGGAGAACATCAGCCGGGAAAGATTCTCGGAGATCAAAAAGCACATCCTGAAGAACGGCTCCTTCCGGGATCTCTCCTTCATCCTGGTCGGGGAAAAGGGTGGCAGGACCCTGACCGAAGCCACCATCAGCCTGATGCGGGAGGCCGGCAGCGATTCGGCCTTCTTCGTCAGCACCATCAGGGACGTGGGGGAGCGGAAACGGATGGAGACAGCCCTCAAGGACAGCGAGGAGAAGCACCGGGTGCTGCTGGACAGCATCCATTCCCCCATCCTGGCCCTGGACCGAGAACTGAAAGTGCTTTACTGCAACAAAGGGTATTTTGATATCATCGGCCAGCGGACCCGGGAACTGGTGGGCCAGAAGCTTCTGGAAGTGTTCCCCAGCTTCAAGGCCACCAAGTCTTACCTGGCATACCTGAAATGCCTGGAGACCGGACAGCTCCAACAGGTGGAGGGAAAATTCAACAACCGATATCTGAAGATAACGGTATATCCCACCCAATGGGGTCTGCTGGCGGTGGCTGACGATGCCACCGAAAGCCACCTGGCCCATCAGATGCTTGAGGAAAGCCGGCGCAAACTGGAGACCCTTATGGGGAACCTGCCGGGGATGGTCTATCGCTGCCGGAACGACAAGGACTGGTCCCTGGAGATAACCAACAACGGATGTCTGGAGCTGACCGGCTACCACCCGGACGATATCATCGCCAATAAGACCATATCTTTTTCCCAGATAACACATCCCCAGGACCGGGAGATGGTATGGGAAGATATCCAGAGCGCCGTGCAGAAGAGGAAATCTTACCAGCTCATCTACCGGATCATCGCCCGGGACGGCACGGAAAAATGGGTCTGGGAGCAGGGACAGGGGGTCTATGATGAAAAAGGAGCCCTTCAGGCCCTGGAGGGGTTCATCACCGATATCAGCGAGCGCAAGAGGGCCGAAGATGCCCTGCATACTTCGGAGTACCAGTACCGGTCCACCATAGACTCCTTGGCGGACAGCATCCATGTGGTGGATGCCAAATTGTCGATCATGATAACCAACCGGGTGTTCAAGGAATGGAACAAAAAGATGGGACTGAACAGCGAAGCGGTGGGCCGGAACATCTTTGATATCTATCCATACCTGCCGAAGGATAAAGTGGTCAAGGAATACCGGGATGTATTTCAAAACGGCAAAATGCTGGTCACCATAGAAGAGAACAGCGTCAACCACAAACGAGTGGTGACCGAAACCAGAAAGATCCCCATCTTCGAGAATGACAAGGTGGTCCGGGCGATCACTGTGGTCCGGGACATCACCGAGAACAAGCTGGCCGAGGAGAGGCTGCGGGAGACGGAGACCAGACTGGTTACGCTTAGCGACAATATCCCCCATGGACTGGTCTATCAAATTGATTCGGGGGAGGACGGCCGGCAGCGAAGTTTCTCCTACATCAGCGCCGGTGTTGAACAATTGCACGGGGTAACGGTTTCGGAAGTACTTAAAGATGCCCGGGCCATTTATGGCCAGGTGATCGAGGAAGACCGCAAGTCGCTGGCCGAGCGCGAAGCTTCCGCACTGGCCCAGATGTCCTCCTTCAACGCCGAAGTGCGCTTGCGACTGCCGTCCGGAGCCATAAGATGGTCTCTTTTCATTTCCTCTCCCCGCCGGCTGTCCAATAACCATCTGGTCTGGGATGGGCTGGAGATCGATATCACCGAGAACAAGCTGGCCCAAGAGAAATTGAAGGACTCGGAGGCCAATTACCGGGCCCTTTTTGACCAGGCCTCGGACGGTATCATGTTTATGTCGCTTGATGGTTCCAAACTTATAGTCAACGATTCATTCGCCCGAATGCACGGGTACGGCAGCCGGGCGGAGATGGAGCACATCCGTCTGGAGGATCTGGACACTCCAGATACGGCAAAGCTGGCTCCGGAGCGATTGCGGAGAATGATAGCCGGCGAGACATTGCGCTTCGAAGTGGAGCATTTCCACCGGGACGGCCACCCCTTCTTTTTACAGGTGTCATGCAGTGTCATCCGGGTCGGCGAGCAAGCATACTTTCTGGGCTTCCACCAGGATATTAGTGAACGCAAGCTGGCCCAGGAGAAATTGAAGGACTCGGAGGCCAATTACCGCCAGATCTTCGACGGGGTGGCCGAGGGGATATACCGCAGCACCCCGGAGGGGAAGGTATTGCTGGTCAATCCGGCCCTGGCCCGGATGCTGGGCTACTCTTCGGCAGAGGAACTGATGCAACGCGACATAGCACGCGAGGGTTATGCCGATATAAAGATACGTCAGCGGTTCCTGGATCAGATAGAAAAGGACGGATCGGTAAGCAATTTGATAAGCGAATGGCGCCGCAAAGACGGCAGCGTCATGATCTCCAACGAAAACGCTCATGTCGTAAGGGACCCCTCCGGCAACACCCTGTATTACGAAGGCACGGTGGAAGATATCACCGAGAAGAACAAGATCGAGGATGCCCTGAGGACCAGCGAATACCAGTACCGCACCACCATCGATTCCCTGGGGGATGCCATCCATGTGGTGGACCGCGACCTGAGGGTCATTTTAGCCAACCGGTTGTTCATGCAGTGGTGCCAGGACTTTAAGCTTACTCCGGAGGTCATAAACAAGGACATCTTTGAGGTGTGTCCCTTCTTGACCCAGCAGGTCAGGGAGGAATATGAAACGGTTTTCCGCACCCAAAAGGTATTCGTGTCCCAGGAATCCAATGAAGTGGCCGGAAGATACATTGTCACCGAGACCAGAAAGGTGCCGGTGATAGAGGATGACCGGGTGATCCGGGTGATCACCTTGATCCGGGACATCACCGAACAGAAAAAGGCCGAATCTGCCGGGAAACAGAACGAGCAAAGGTACAAGACCCTGGCCGATTCCTCGCCGGACCTGGTGTTCGTGATAGACCGCCAGGCCAGAATAAAGTACGCCAATAACCGGGCGGCGTCGGTGGTAGGGCTGGCCGGAGAGCAGGCCATCGGCCGCAGCATCACCGAATTCTTCCCCCGGCACATCAATCAGGTCCAGCAGGAGCAGCTGGTGGAGGTCTTCGAAAAAGGCCGGGCGGCTCATTACGAACTGCCCACTCCGGTGGGGGACCGGGTGATGTGGCTGGAGACCTGGCTGGTGCCGCTAAGCGACGAGAGCGGAGAGGTCCATGAAGTGATGGGTGTTTGCCGCGACCTTACCGAGCGGATCAACATGGAGAATGCACTCAAGGAGTCGGAAAACAAATACCGTCAGATATTCGAAGGCATCTCGGAGGGTATCTACCGCAGCACCCCTGATGGCAAGCTGCTGTTCGCCAATCCATCGCTGGTCCGGATGTTGGGATACGACAGCCCGGAACAGATCCAGGGATTGGATCTCAACAACCGGGTCTATCTGGACGGGAGTACCCGGGAGAGGTTCATCAAACAGATCGAACGGGACGGGGAGGTGCAGGGATTCGAGGCCCAGATGATGAGCCGGGACGGCTCGGTCCTGACGGTGAGTGAGAACGCCCGGCTGATCAGGGACGAAGGCGGCCGACCCCTGTATTACGAAGGGACCCTTGAGGATGTCACCGTCCGCAAAAAGGCCGAACAGGCATTGAAGGATGAAAAGGGAAAGCTGGAACACTTGTTCAAGGTCGGCCTGTCGGTGGCCCGGGCCCAGGACCTGCAGGAGAAACTGGACCTGACCATCAAGGGCATTGCCGAATGCCGCTTGTTCCGCAAAGCGGTGATCGTGCTGGAGGACAGCAACGGATACCGCAGCCATATCGCCCAATACGGCCTTTCTTCCGAGGTGGTAGAGAACATCGAAAAGTCGCCCGTCACCGACGACAGGCGCAAATCCCGGATATTCCTGGACAAGTACCGGATAAGCAATTCCTATTTCATTCCCCACGGCGAGACCGAGGTCCACAAATATTTTGCCGCCCGGTTCGTGAGCCAGAACTACAAATCAACCGGGACCTGGCACCGGGAGGATGCCCTGATAATCCCGCTGTCCATCAAGGGACTCAAGGTGGGGTACCTGTCAGTGGATGAACCGTACGACGGCGATATCCCCGGGATCGAGACGGTGCACCTGCTGGAGCTGTTCGCCAACCAGGCGGCCATCGCCGTCGAGAACATCCGGCTGTATAACGACCTGGAGCGCAGCTATTACGACACCCTGAAGGCTTTCGTGGCGGCCATGGACGCCAAGGATCCCTACACCAAAGGGCATTCCGAGAATGTCCGGCATTATGCCCTGAAGATAGCCAAGCATATCGGGCTGGCGGAGGACCGCCTTAAGCTTATCGATTACAGCTCGCTGCTTCACGACATCGGCAAGCTGGGGATCCGGGAGGATATCCTGGCCAAGCCGGACGTGCTGTCGGCCACCGAATTCCAAGAAGTGAAACTTCACCCGGTCATAGGCAGTCGGCTGGTGCTGGAGATAGACGCCCTGAGCCGGACCGGTGACATCATCTACTGTCACCATGAGTACTACGACGGGTCGGGCTATCCCCGGGGAATAAAAGGTGATGACATTCCCCTGGAGGCCCGGATCATTGCCGTGGCCGATGCCTTCGAGGCCATGACCTCTGATCGGCCTTACCGCAAGGCTTTCAGCTTCCAGGTGGCGTTGCAGAGGCTGCAGGACGGCGCCGGCACCCAGTTCGATGACCAGATAGTAACCGCCTTCGCCGAGCTGTTCCCCCGGGAATCCGGGATCCAGGGGGGCGACTGACATGGCAAAACTTAAAAAGAATGCCCTCCCGCCCAGGAAGCGGTCCACAGCATCTCCATCGGCCGGCTCCTTGCTGGATACCATCGCCCAGGTCAGCCGGGCCGCCGCCATCCACCATTCGGATTCCCAGAGCGTCTTCGAGGAGATCTACCGCCGGATAATAGGCATCATCAGGCCCAGGAACATGCTGCTGGCCCTGGCCGAGCCGGAGAAGAAGATTTTCAACGTGATCTTCGAATACCGCAACGGCAGCAAGGTCCGGCCGGAGAGTTTCCCCCTGGGGCAGGGACTGGCCACCTATATCTGGGAGAAAAGGGAGCCCATCCTCACCGGCGATTACCAGGAGGAGTGCCGGAAGCGAAAGCTGAAGTCCACCGCCCCGCCCACCAAGGCCTGGCTGGGGGTGCCCCTGCTGACCGGCAACACCTGCCTGGGGATCCTGATGATCTGGGACGACCAACACAGTGACAGTATGACCCCCGACACCCTGAGGCTGGCCGAGGTTCTGGCCAACCAGGCGGCCGGCGCCATTTACAACGCCCGGATCCATGAAGCCTCCCAGCAGAGCATCAAGGAGCTCTCCACTCTGTACCAAGTGACCCAGGCCGCGGTGAGCCAGCAGAACCTGGAGCAGGTGCTGAATGCCATCCTGGGGATCATCAGCCATTCCCTGGGATATCCTAACTGTTCCATCCTGCTTACGGACGACAGCGGTCAGAACCTTTACATCAAGGCGGCGGTGGGATACCCCCAGAACCAGATGGGGATGAAGCTAAAGATAGGCCAGCAGGGGATCTGCGGCTGGGTGGCTGCCCAGGGGAAGACCCTGTATGTGCCCGACGTCCGGAATGACAGGAGATACCTGGAGGGAGTTCCCAGCTGTCGCTCCGAGGTGGCCATGCCCCTGTGGTACAAGGACCAGGTGATCGGGGTGCTGGATATCGAAAGTCCGCAGGTCGGAGCCTTTTCCGAAAAGGACCTCCGGCTGCTGGATAACTTCGCCGGACAGGCCGCCCTGACCATCAATAAGATCAGGCTGGAAGAGCTGGCGGAGCGAAGGATCAGAGAGCTGTCCGACATCAACGGCATTTCACAGAGCCTGTCGGTCAGCAGCGATCTGGGGACGGTCACCGGAAAGATCGTCGAGAAGATCGCTTCCTCGCTGACGGTGAAGAAGTGCCTGATAAGCCTATACAATCCGGAGACCGATGAGATCAAGGTCCAACAGCCGGTCTATTATTCCCCGCCGCTGTCCAAGGTCCAGAAGGAAAAATACGGGGATGTCGAGACCATGTCCGGCCATTTCCGTTTCCGGCTGGAACAGGGGGGCATCGCCGCAACGGTCTTCGATAAGGGGCGTTCTTATTACAGCAACGATGTGGCCGGCGACCCGTATATCCTGAAGGATTTTGTCAGGCTGTTCGAGATATCCAAGGTCCTGGTCATCCCGCTGTCCACCAGGAACCGGATCATCGGGCTTATCTATGCGGCCGACAAGCAGGATGGCGGGGATTTTTCCGAGCAGGATGTGCTGTCCGCCGAGGCCCTGGCCTTTCAGGCGGCCCTGGTGCTGGACAATGCCGGGCTATATAACGACATGGTCGAAGGTCTGAAACAGCTGTCGATCCTGTACCAGTTCAGCCAGGCCATAACCTCTTTCACCGACTACAACGAGATCCTGAAGGTGGGGCTGGATACCGTCACTCAGGTGATAGCAGCCGACACCGTTTCGATAATGCTGCTTGACCAGCAGGACGGGCTGCTGAAGATAAAAGCCTCCAATGGATTGTCCCGGGCCACCATCGACCGGGCCGCCTTCCCGGTGGGGCAGGGGCTGGCAGGCTGGGTGGCCGAGAAAAAACAGCCGGTGCTGACCGACGATCTGGGCCGGGATAAGCGTTTCAAACTGACCGGGCAGGAGGAAAAACTGGCCTCATCGATCTCAGTTCCCCTGATGGCCAAGAACCAGGTGATCGGTGTGCTGAACATCAACAACTATTCCGGCAACCATCGCCGTTTCGTTCGCAAGGATATGGAACTGGCCCTGACCCTGGGGAACTCCATCGCCATGGCCATGGAGCGGGCCGAACTGGTGGCTGCCCTGGACGGCAGGGTCTCGGCCCAGAAAGCACTGCTGGATACCAGTTCCCTGCTGCTGGGGACCCTGGAGGTCAGCCAGGTCCTGGAACAGATCGCCCGGGAGATAGAGCAGCTGATACCCTTCGAGCGGCTGGCCATCTACCAGGCCGATTGGGAAAAGAGACAGCTCTATCCCATCCTGGCCCGGGGTCCCAACAGCGCGGAGATCATGGCCGACCTGCCGTTCTCGATGGATACCGGCCTGACCGGGTCCATCGCCCGGAGCGGGAAGGCCGAGAGGATCAGCGATACCGACCAGGACCAGAGGACCACCGTGGTCCCGGGGACCACGGCCGAAGCCGAGGCCCTGCTGGTCCTGCCGCTGATGGTCCAGGACCGGGCCGAGGCCGTTCTGGTAATCGGGCGCCGGGTGTCACAGGGTTTCAGCGCCCGGGAGTTCGAACTGGCATCGCTCTTCACCAACCAGGCGGCGGTGGCCTGGAAGAATGCCGCCCTGTTCTCCGAGATCAAGACCAGCGAGACCAAGCTGGCCGACACCAACTCCCGGCTGAACCTGGCCCTGAAAAGACAGATAGAGGTCAACACCGAGCTGTCCACCCTGCAGTACCTGTCCAGCACCATCCTTTCATCTCTCAAGCTGGAGGAGATCCTGTCGGTAATCGTGGAGGGCATCCGCAGCAGCCTGGGCTTCGAAGCGGTGCTGATCAGCCTGGTGGATATGGGGGCCCAGGTCCTGACCCACAAGGCGGCCTCCGGCTTCAGTCCCGACGAATTCGAAAGCATCCGCCAGGTGCATCCCAGCCTGGAACAATATCTCAAGCTGATGAAGCCGGAATACCGGGTGGGCAATTCATATTTTCTGCCCTTCGGCAAGGATGAGTCCAACGGCCAGGGGCCGCATTCCGGGGAGGACGGTAGGAGCCAGGACTGGCAGCCGGGGAACCTGATGATAGTTCCGCTATACTCCAAGGAGAAAAAGCTGCTGGCCATCATCCAGATAGACAAGCCGGCCGACGGCAGGATCCCCGACAAGCGAAAGGTCCGTTCGCTGGAGGCCTTTGCCAACACCGCGGCCCTGGCCATTGCCAACGCCACCCTGTACAACGAGGCCCAGGCCAGGATCACCGAGCTGTCCACCCTGTACAACATCGGCATAGTGATATCCTCGGCCATCGAGCGGGAAAAACTGCTGGAGAAAGTGGTGGCGGTCATACGGGATACCCTGCACTACCTGAAGGTGGCCATCTTCACCGTCGAGCCGCAGAGCAAGAGCATCTTCATCGGCGCCCAGTGCGGCTACGGCGAGGAGCTGAACATGCTGTACTTCACGGTGGGCGGCAACAGCGTGGTGGGCTGGGTGGCCGAACACGGCGAGCCCCAGATAGTGAATGATGTCCGCAGCGATGATCGGTACAGCGCCATCGATCCCCGGGTGCTGTCGGAGATCGCGGTGCCCATCAAGCGCGAGGGAAAGACCATCGGGGTGCTGAACATCGAGGACGACAAGACCGACACTTTTACCGAGTCCGACCTGCGTCTGCTAACCACCCTGGCCAGCCAGGTGGCCATTGCCCTGGACAACGCCCGGCTGTACGAGGAGGCCAAACGCCGGATCAACGAGCTGTCGGCCCTGCATAACGTGGGGACCACCGTCAGCTCCACTTTGCGGCTGGACGCCCTGCTGGACCAGGTGTGCCGCATCCTGAGCGACACCTTCCATTACAACAAGATCGCCATAATGATCGTGGACCTCAGCACCAACGAACTGGTATTCAAGGCCAGTTTGGGTTATCAGAACATTTTGACCGAAATGGGACGACGGCTGAAGATCGGCAGGGAGGGCATTACCGGGATGGTGGCGGCCACCGGCGAGCCTATCATGGTCAAGGATGTCACCCAGAACCAGCATTATATAAGCATCGACGGCAAGACCCGCTCCGAGCTGGCGGTGCCGCTGAAGATCAAACAGCAGGTGGTGGGGGTGCTCAACGTGGAGAGCGACAACGTCAACGCCTTCGACCAGGTGGATCAGCGTCTGCTGACCACCCTGGCCAGCCAGGTGGCGGTGGCCCTGGAGAACGCCCGGCTCTATGAGGAGACCGAACAGCTGGCGGTAACCGACGGCCTGACCGGCCTGAACAACCACCGATTCTTCCAGTCGTTCTTCGAGCGGGAGCTCAACCGGGCCCGGCGTTACAACCATCCCCTGTCCCTGATAATGGTGGACATCGACCATTTCAAAAAGGTCAACGACACCCTGGGGCATCCGGTGGGCGACAAGGTGCTGCTGGAGGTGTCCCGGCTGCTGCGGGAGCAGGCCCGCGACGTGGACCTGGTGGCCCGCTACGGAGGCGAAGAGTTCATGCTGGTGCTGCCCGAGACCAAGAAGTCCGAGGCCCAGCTGCTGGCCGAGCGGATCCGGCTGGCGGTTGAGAAGAACAAATTCGGCGATGAGATCACGAAAGGAGTAGGCAAGGTGACCATCAGCCTGGGGGTGTCCGGTTTCCCGGAGGACGGATCGGAGAAGAACGAGATAATAGACAAGGTGGACAAGGCCCTGTACCGGGCCAAGGCCGGGGGGCGGAACCAGGTCAGGGTATGATACGATCTTTAAAAACGGAATTTGTTTAGGGTTTGGATTTTAGTATTGATCTTTAGCTTTATTAATAATATTTAGCTATGGTCTCTTTCGTAAAACCGCATTCCAAATGGACGGCATCTAACGTTCCTGCCCTTTCGTGGGCGCCGCCAGCCTGGTGCTGGTATAGATGATATACACCATTCTGCTGATCCGCAAGCTGGAGGAGGGCTCCGGAGAATGACCCGATGTTCGCCGGCTCCTGCATGACCGCGGCGGTGCCCGAGGTGGTGGAGGTGCGTAAAAAAACAGGAATTATTAGGGGCGGCTTGATATGAATTGTTCGGGGGCGACCCATAGCGGTCAGCTGAAGGAGAGAAAGGCCGAGCTCCAACGCAGGGCGGGACAGACCATAGAGAGGGTGTTGAATGCCAAGCGAGATGTTTTACAGTTAATTGGCAAATGGGACCAGGCTATGGAAATGGCCGAAAAGTGCCAGGAGCTGGCCGAGGCCCTGAATAATGTGGAGAAAAAGGCAACCAGCCTGAACAACATCGGTCTTATATATAGAGCACGCGGGGACTATGCCCTGGCGCTGGAGCATTATGAAAAATCGCTGAGGATCCGTGAGGAGATCGGCGATCGTTCAGGCCAGGCAACCAGCCTGAACAACATCGGCAATGTTTATCATGCCCACGGGGATTATGTTTTAGCGTTGAAGCATCTTGAAAAATCGTTGATGATATTTAAGGAACTGGGTGACCGTTCAGGCCAGGCGCTCAGCCTGAGCAACATAGGCGTTATCCATTATGCATGCGAGAACCATAGCCTGGCGCTGGAGCATTATGAAAAATCGCTGAGGATCCGTGAGGAGATCGGCGACTGGCCGGGCCAGGCAGCTATCCTGAACAACATCGGCAATATCGAATATTATCGCGGGGATCATGCCCAGGCGCTTAAGCATCTTAAAAAATCGCTGAAGGTATTTGGGGAGATAGGCGATCGTTCAGGCCAGGCAGCCAGCCTGAACAACATCGGCAGTATCCACCGGGCCTGCGGTGATTATGCCCTGGCACTGGAGCATTATGAGAAATCGCTAAGGATCCGCGAGGAGATGGGCGACCGGCGGGGCCAGGCATTCAGCCTGAACAACATAGGCGGAATCCTCGCTGAGCGCGGGGATCATGCCCTGTCATTGGAGCATTTGACAAGATCTTTTGATATCCAAAAGAATATGGGGTTTAAGACGTTGATTTGCGAGACAATATGTGAAATCGCCAAAAATAAGATTCATTTCGGACAACTCAGCGAAGCAAGAGAGGACATTGCCCGGGGGGTGGTCGTCTCAAAAGAATTGAAATCTATTTCTGATGAGGCAAGATGCCGTGCAGCATACGGGCTTCTGTACTGTGAGAGCCGTGAATTCGGCAAGGCCGGGGAGCATTACGAAAAAGCAATCAGCCTTTATGAAGAACTCAACCAGAAAGACGATTTGGCGCACATATTGCTTGATTATGGCAGAATGCTGAGGGCATCGGGAGCTCACAAAAAAGCGTGTCCCCAGCTGGAGAAGGCAACGGCGCTGTTTGGAGAGATGGGATTGGATTTCTGGGCAGACAAGGTGGGGAAGCTCTTGGGGGACCCATCCCTTTAATAGGATTAAATTCGGCTGGTAGTGTTACAAAAAATTCATTTATGAGCAATCATCTATGGTCTCTTTCGTAAAACCTCATTCCAGATGGACCGGGATCTGGCGCTCCTACCTGTTCGTGGGCGCCGCCAGCCTGGTGCTGGTCTCCCTGATCTATACCACCCTGCTGATCCGCAAGCTGGAGGAGGAGCCCCGGATCATGTCCCGGGTATTCGCCCGCTTCTGCATGACGGCGGCGGTGCCGGAAGTGGTGGGGGACGTGCCGGAGACCGGCATCATCTTCGAGGAGATCATCCAGAAGATAAACTTCCCGGTGGTGGTCACCGACCGGAAAGGCGTCCCTCTGGCCTGGAAGAACATCGGCATCGAGCCTTACCCCATGACCACCGAACAGATGAAACAGTGGGATTCGCTGCCGCCCGGCGACCCGCTGACGGGGGTCAAGACCGCCATCCTGAGACTGGACGGCGAGAACCAGCCTATTCCCATGATGGTCAATGCGGACTCCACCGTGGTGGGCTACGTGCATTACGGGGATCCCCAGATATTGAAGGAGCTGGGCTATATACCGTTCATACAGATCGGCATGATCGCCCTGTTCGTCTGGATAGGATTCATTGGGTTTCGGGCCATCAAGGCCGGAGAGGAGAGGGCGGTTTGGGTGGGGCTGGCCCGGGAGGCGGCCCACCAGCTGGGGACTCCCATCTCCTCCCTGATCGGCTGGCTGACACTGCTCAAGGACGGCACCAAGACCGCCCCGGAGATAGTTCCCGAGATGGAGAACGACCTGGCACATCTGGAGAAGGTGCTCAACCGATTCAATCAGGTGGGTTCCATCCCCAAGCTGGCCGAGGCCGACATCAACCGGCTGCTTCATCAGGCGGTGGGGTATTTCACCCACCGGGTGGCCAACATGGGCAAGAACATCCGTTTTGAGGAAAACTACGACCACGATCCCGCGGTCCTGCTGAACCAGGACCTGTTCACCTGGGCGGTGGAGAACCTGATCAAGAACGCCATCGATGCCATCGACGATCCCGACGGTGTGATATCGATAAGTACTACTGTTTCCGCCAAAAAGATAGAGATCACCGTCAGCGACAACGGCCGGGGGATACAGCCGGGGCATCAGAAGAAGATATTTTCGCCCGGATTCACCACCAAGACCCTGGGCTGGGGGCTGGGGCTGTCGCTGGTCCGGCGGATCATAGAGGATTACCATCAGGGAAGGATAAAACTGGCTGGCAGCCGGCCGGGACAGGGCTCGACTTTTCTGATAACCCTGCCCCTAAAAAAACACGGCCCGTGAACATTTTTGGGGAAACCTGAATCATGAGGTATTTTTATGGATGAAGGCTACAGGATCCTGTGGGTCGATGACGAGATAGATCTGCTTAAATCGCAGATCATTTTTTTGGAGGGCAAAAATTACACAGTGACCCCGGTCTCCTCCGGGGAGGAGGCGGTAAAAAAGATCGCCGGCTCCGCTTTCGACCTGGTGCTGCTGGATGAGATGATGCCGGGCATGGATGGACTGGAGACCCTTTCGCGGCTCAAGCAGATAGACCCCGACCTGCCGGTGATCATGGCCACCAAAAGCGAGCGGGAGGAGCTGGTGGAGCAGGCCCTGGGGCAAAGGATAGACGACTTCCTGCTGAAACCACTCAATCCGGCCCAGGTGCTGGCTTCCTGTCGCCGGGTGCTGGACGGCCGCAAACTGGTGGAGGAGCAGACCCTCCGGGAATATGTTCAGGCCTCCCAGGATCTGCGTTCCTTCGATTACCGCACCCTGGACTGGCAGGAATGGTGCCGCCATTACCGCAACCTGATAGAATGGGACATGCGGCTCTCCCAGCTACGGGATGACGGTCTCCATGCCAGCCACGAGGGCACCCTGAGGGAGGCCAACCTGGAGTTCGCCCGTTTTGTGGAGGAGAATTACCCGGGCTGGCTTCACGGGCAGTCGCGACCACTCTTATCCACCGACATCGTGGAGCGCTATGTGGTCCCTCCGGCCAGATCCGGCAAAAAATGCCTGTTCATCATCCTGGACTGCATGCGGCTGGACCAGTGGATGACCATCGAGCCGGTGATCAAGAATTATTTCGACATCCATACCGATTATTATTACTCCATACTGCCCACCGCCACCCCATATTCCCGCAACGCCATATTCAGCGGGTTTTTCCCGTCCCAGATCGCCAAAAGCTATCCCCAGTATTGGGAAAAAAGCGATGCGGTGAACGAGGCCAGCCGCAACCGTTACGAGCACCAGCTGCTGGACCTGAACCTGGCCCGGCTGAGGTGCAAGACCTCACCCGACCCCCGGTATATAAAGATATTCAACATCGACGAAAGCCGGGAGGTGCGCAAGAATTTCGGCTCCTACCAGAACGTGCCGCTGATAAGCCTGGTGGTCAACTTCATGGACATCCTGGTGCATTCCCGGGCCGATTCCCAGGTGCTGCAGGAGATAACCCCGGATGAGAAGGCTTTCCGCTCGCTGACCCTGACCTGGTTTGCCAATTCCGACATCTTTCACATCCTGCAGATGGCCGCCCACCAGAAACGGGAGGTGATCATCACCACCGATCACGGATCCATTCAGGGGCGGCGGGGCTCGGAGATCAAGGCCGGGCAGAACACCACCGCCAACCTGCGCTACAAGTCGGGCAGCAATGTATCCGGCGATTCCCGCCAGGTGCTGTGGATAAAGAACCCGGCGGATTATCTCCTGCCGGAGGAATACAAGGGGATGCAGTACCTGATCGCCAAGGAGGATTTCTACCTGGTGTACCCCACCAAGTATGAGGAATACCGCAAGCGCTACGAAGGCACCTTCCAGCACGGCGGGATCTCCATGGAGGAGATGATCCTGCCGGTAGCGGTGATGAAACCGAAATGAGGATTTATAAAATGTTTATAAATAAACATATGTTTATTTGCATTGTCTTGTTGTTGCCATTAAATTACGCGTTTTCTGAACCGATTACAGAAATGGCAGTTTCTTCTTCATATATATGTATTCCCTGGAATAAAGGTTATTACAATAATAAAGAACCTTATATTAGTATGGGTGTTGGTTATAATATAGCAGGCAATAATAATGACCAATAAACTAATTACTTATTCTGCAGAGGAAACCAAAAACTTTGGCCAAAAGCTTTCGGCCCATCTCCAGCCGGGTGATGTCGTCTGCCTTTTCGGCAACCTGGGCTCGGGCAAGACCTGCCTGGCCCAGGGCATCTGCCGGGGCTGGGGGGTGCAGGAGCCGGTGGTCAGCCCCAGCTTCACCCTGCTCAACGAATACACCGCCAGGCATCCGGTCTATCATTTCGATCTGTACCGATTGAAATCGCCCTCTGAGCTTTTAAATATCGGCTTTGAGGAATATCTTTACGGCGAGGGTCTGGTGCTGATAGAATGGCCGGAGAATGCCGGGAGCCAGCTTCCCCAAGACAGATTGGATATTTTTATCACCATCAGATCACCGGAGGAAAGGGAATTCAAAATGATCCCAGTTGGCGGATTCCCGATGGATTGGGATATTTTATGATATATTTGTGCCTGGATACCAGCGGGATCTATCTCAATATCGCCGTCTGCCGCGGGGGCGAGGTGCTGGCGGGCATTTCCAAGGAGGCCGGCTCAGGACATTCCGAAATATTAACGAATGAATTGCGAACACTGCTGAAGCGCCAGGATATAAAGTTATCGGATATCGGACTGCTGGCCGTTGCCACCGGGCCGGGATCTTTTACCGGATTGCGGGTGGGCATCGCTTTTATAAAAGGCCTGGCCGCTGGAATTGAACTGCCGACCCTTTCCCTGAACACTCTGGATGTGATGGCCCATTCCCAGGGAACAGGCCAGGGATATCTGTCGCCCATGATCGATGCCAAGAAAAAAGAGATCTATACCGCTTTATATAAAATGAAGGACGGCCAGCCCGAAAGAGAAAGCGGGTATCTGTCCATCGCGCCGGACAAATGGTCGGCGATGCTGCCGGAGGATGCTATGCTGTTCGGCAGCGGTGAGCTAAGCTACCGGTATCTGTTCAGATCGTCTGCCAAGAAGTTCCGGCAGGACGAGGAGTTTCTTCCGTCGGGCAGGATACTTTCCGGCATGGCGGGATTGGCATACCGGCTGTATCAGGCGGGCCGGGCGGGCGATAATCACCAGCTGGATGCCTTCTATGTGCGTCCGGCCGATGCCGTGGTCAAGAAATGACGGCAGTGGAACCCGCTATCGTTAAAATGCGGCCGGAACTTCTTCCGGAAATTTTGGGCATCGAAAACAGCTCCTTTCCTGATCCTTGGTCGGAGAATATGTTCCGTGCAGAGATGAAAGAAGACGGCCGCCGGATATTTCTGGTGTTGGAGGACGAAGGCAGGGTTGCCGGCTATGCCATTGGCTGGGTGGTGCTGGACGAGTTCCATCTGGGGAATATCGCGATAATGAACCAGAAACGGCGGGGAGGCCGGGGCCGGCTACTGCTGCAGGAGATACTGGATCAGGCCTATCGGCAGGGCTGCCGGATGGCCAGCCTGGAGGTCCGGGCCTCCAATGAACCGGCCATCGAATTATACAAAGCTTTCGGCTTCCGGCCGATCGCCATCCGGAAAAAATACTATCAAAATGAGGATGCACTGGTGATGATGTCGGATATTGTTCCAATAAAATCATGTTGAGGGCCGGGCAGGTCATAAGTATCATCCCGGAGAACCTGGCTTACGGCGGCGACGCGGTGGGGCGGCATCAGGGACAGGCGGTCTTTGTGCCCTACGGCGTTCCGGGAGACGAGCTCATGGTCAAAATAACCGAGCCTCACAAGACCTACTGCCGGGGACAGATCCATGAGATCGTCAAACCGTCGTCCCACCGGACAAAACCGCTCTGTGGATATTTCGGCGTCTGCGGCAGCTGCCAGTGGCAGATGATGGATTATCAATACCAGTTGGAGCAGAAGCTGAGCATCACCCGGGAGATCTTCAAGCGGCTGGGCAAGATCGACATCGGCCAGATCACTGTGCTTTCCCCTGCCGACGGCTGGCATTACCGCAACAAGGCGCAGTATCCCGTACAGGCCTCAAAGGATGGCAACCGGATGGGATATTACCGTCTGAAAAGCCATGACATAGTCGACATCGGGGAATGTCCGCTGCTGGAGCAGGTGATAAATGCGTCTTACGCCAGGGTCAAGGAGATCATCAATAAAAGCGGGCTCAAAGGGAGCATCCCTGGCGGTCACAGCGGAAATCTGCGCCATCTGATACTGCGCCACAGCAGGTCCGAAGATGCGCTGTCCCTGGTTCTGGTCACCAGATATGAACCGGACCTCAATAAAATCGCCCAAAGGATCCTGGCGGAGGTCCCCAAAATAAAATCCATCTGGCAGAATGTGAATCCCGCCCGGGGCAACGTCATCCTGGGAAAAAAATGGAACCATCTGGGCGGGTCGGAGTATCTGACGGAACGGATCGGAGGCCTGAATTACCGGCTGTCGCCCGGGTCTTTTCTGCAGTCGAACCTTGAGACCACCGGGGCAGCCTATCAAAAAATTGAGGAATGCCTGTCGCTGTCTCCCGGCGATGAGGTGGCCGACCTGTATTCCGGGATGGGCTCCATCGCCCTGCAGCTGGCGGGGCGGGCCAAAAGGGTGGTGGCCATCGAGGAGTTTGCCCCGGCGGCGGATGATGCCAAGGCCAACGCTGCGCTTAACGGAATCGCCAATTGTGAAAACCTTTGCGGCCGGGTGGAGGATCAGTTGATCAAAGTCAAATCGGCCGATGCGGTGGTGCTGGACCCTCCGCGGCAGGGCGCCGCACCCGGGGTCATTGCCGCCATCATAAAGCTGAATCCCTCCCGGATCGCCTATCTTTCATGCAACCCTTCGACCCTGGCCAGGGATGCAGCCCTGCTGGCCGACGGCGGATTTTCGCTGCAGAAATTTTTCCTGGCGGATATGTTTCCCCAGACCTACCACATAGAGAATCTGGCAATTCTAACCAGGTAAGGACATGATAAATAAAATCAAAACATTGTTTACGGCCGGCCTGCTGGTGTGGCTGGTTTGCGGCTGTTACTCCTTCAGCGGAGGACGGCTGGATTTCACAACGGTGGGGATCCCGGTGGCCGAGAACAGTACTGCCGAATACCGCCTGTCGGACATCATGACCACCACCATGATAAACGCGGTGAACAACGACGGCCGGGTCAAGGTCAGCGATCCGGATAAGGCCGAGGCCGTGCTGGAGGTAGCGGTGACCGGCTACAGCCGGGCTCCTTTTGAGTACACCAGCCAGGAGCAGGTCAACCAGTACAAGGTCACCATCAACGCCAAGGCCAAGCTGAGGTCGGCCGCCGGGAAGGTCCTGTGGGAGTCGGCCGGCCTTTCCGGTTGGAGCACCTATCAGATCAACGGGTCCGATGAGGAATCTGGAATGAAAAAGGCCGCCGAGAATCTGGCGGCCGAGATCATAAGACAATCCTTTGAAACCTGGTAGACGGGTTGGTATCACTGGGCGCTGAAAACCTGGACCCGGTGGTTGTCGGTGTCAACGATATAGAGGTTCCCTTTCCCGTCCACGGCGATGCCGCCTGGGTTCAGGAACTGGCCTGGTTCGGTGCCCGGCCCGCCGCCGTAACTGGCAAACAGGCCTTCGGAGGTGAATTCCTGAAAACGGTCGTTGCCGGAGTCGGTGATCATCAATTGGCCGGACGGCCCGATGAAGATACCGCTGGGGTTGTCAAATTCCCCGTCCCCCTCGCCGTAACTGCCCCAGCTGCGGATGAAAACACCCTCCGGCGTAAACACCTGGATCCGGTTGTTCCCGGCGTCCACCACATAAAGGCGCTTGGCGGCGTCCACCGCCAGGCCCCTGGGCTGCAGGAACTGTCCTTCCATTGATCCGGTCTGGCCCAGGGTTGATATCAGGTTCCGGTTCTGGTTGAAAAGGTATATCTGGTTGTTCCGGCGGTCCGAAACATAAAAATAGTCATCAGCGAAGACTATGCCCCAGGGTTTCGAAGAATCCGGCAGGGGAACGTACAGCAGCACTTTCCCTGCGGTGTCGCAGACCACCACCCGTCTGTTCCCGCTGTCCACGATGTACAGATTGCCGTCGGGGCCCAAAGCCAGCGAGGTGGGGTCATCAAAACCGGTGCTGTCGCGGCCGAAACGGCCCCAGCTGTTCATCCACTGCTGGTCGGCGTCCAGTTTTTGGATGCGGTCGTTGCCGATTTCGCTGATATAGATGTTACCGTCCCGGTCCAAGGCTATGCCGCTGGGAAAGATGAACTCCCCGGGTCCGTCGCCGAAGTCGGCCCGGGCCGCGCTGCCGGCCAGTATCATGGCTACGGCTGCCAATATGAAATATCTCACATTCATTTTATAAATAGATATCCTTTGTTCAAGGCATAAGGTTAAATTAAAACAACTGATTTGTCAAGCAAAAGTTTGAAATACGCCGATGTGGCCCTGCCCATACCACACAGCCGCTGCTTTACCTACCAGATCCCCGACAATCTGCCGCCGGTGGCCGCGGGGGCCAGGGTGCGTGTCCCACTGGGGAGGAGGGAGGCCATCGGTTATGTGGTGCAGCTCAAGGCTGATTGTGAATTCCCGGTCAAGCCCATCCTGGAGGTGGTGGACAGCAAACCGGTGGTCAGCCGGGAACTGCTGGAGCTGACCGGCTGGGCCTCCGATTATTACCGTTGCGGCTGGGGCGAGGCCATCCGGGCGGCGCTGCCGCCGGGCATGGATGCCAAACAACTGACGATGGTCTGGTCCAACGACAATTATTCCGGGGAGATCCCGGCCAGCCCGCTGCTGGATTACATAATGGGTAAGGGCTCGGTGTCGCACCGCTACCTTCTGAAGAGGTTCGGCCCGGAAGCCGGCCCGGAGATAGAGGGACACTGCCGCCGGGGGCTGCTGATCTCCGAGCCGGTATGGCAGAAGGCCAGGATATCTGTCAGGAAGGAACGATGGCTGGCGTTCCGCCGTCAGCCGGAGAAAGGCGGGTTCAGGCTTTCCCCGGGGCAGTTGGGACTGCTGGACCTGGTCCGGCGGGAGGGGGCGATACCGCCATCCTTGCTGGCCAGGAAAAGGCCTGCGTCCCTCAAACTGGTGGCGCTTGGCCTGGCTGCCTGGGAGTGGCGGGAAAAATTCCGTGCGGCTGAGGACGCTGGCTGGCCTGAGGAGGCGGCCGAGGTAACTTTGAATGCCGGGCAGCAGCAGGTGCTGGATTCATTATCGGCCGATATCGGCTCCGGGATATTCTCGGTGAATTTGATATCCGGGGTCACCTCCAGCGGCAAGACCGAGATCTACCTGAAGGCCGCGGAACAGGTCCTGGCCGGCGGTCGTCAGGTGCTGATACTGGTGCCTGAGATCGGGATGACCTCACAGATGCTTCACCGGGTAAGGTCCCGGCTGGGCCGGGTGGCTGTCTGGCACAGCGAGATGGGGAACGGTGAGCGATACGATACCTGGAGGGCAGTGAAACGGGGTGATTTTAGGGTGGTAGTGGGTACCAGATCGGCGGTGTTCGCCCCGTTTGATAAGCTGGGGCTGGTGGTGATCGACGAGGAGCACGATGCCTCATACAAGCAGTCCGATACCGCCCCACTGTATCATGCCCGGGACCTGGCCATTATCAGGGCCCGGAACAACAAGTCGGTGGTGCTGATGGGCTCGGCCACTCCTTCGGTGGAAAGTTATTTTAAGGCTCAGGCAGGAAAATTCAAATTGTTCCGCCTGGAGCAGCGGGTAGGATCAGCCGGGCTGCCGGAGGTGGAGGTGGTGGACCTTAAAAAACTTCCCCGGGAGGACCGCCTGATCTCGCCGTTGCTGGGCCGGGAGATAGCAAAATGCCTGCAGGAGGGGCGCCAGGCGATGATCCTTTTGAACCGCCGGGGATTCGCTCCGTACCTCCAGTGCGGCAAATGCGGGAATCTGATAACCTGTCCCAACTGCAGCGTCAGCCTGACCTATCACCGCAGCGGGGAAGCGGTCCTGTGCCATTACTGCGGATACCGGGCCGGGTTGCCCGAAACCTGTCCGGCCTGCGGCAGCCTGATGCTGCAGCACCGGGGTTATGCCATCCAGCAGCTGGAGACGGAGCTGAGGGGCATCTTCCCTGAGGGAAGGATCAGCCGGATGGACGCCGACACCACCGGGCGCAAGGGAGAGCACCACCGGATACTGCAGGATTTCTTCTCCGGCGGATCGCAGATCCTGCTGGGCACCCAGATGATATCCAAGGGACACCATTTCCCCAATGTTTCCCTGGTGGGCATAATCAACCTGGATGATATCCTGGGCCTGCCGGATTTCCGGGCGGCCGAGCGGGCCTTCCAGCTGATGGTCCAGATGTCGGGCCGGGCAGGCCGGGGAAGCCACCCGGGCAAGGTGGTCATCCAGACCAGGCTGCCGGACGATCCGGTGATCAAATGGTGCCGGGACAATGATTATTATTCCTTTGCCGAGCACGAATTGGCCGCCCGCCGGGAATGCGGCTATCCTCCACACTGCCACTTAGCCCTGCTGACCTTAATCGGCAGCAGCCAGTCCGATCTGGAGAACTTCTCCGGCAGCCTGGCCGATAAGATAAGGTCCGGCGGCAGCCGGGCCGAGGTCCTGGGACCGGCCCCGGCCCCGCTGGCCAAGATCAAAGGACGGTTCCGCTGGCAGATAATGTTGAAGGCCGATTCTCCGCCGGAGATCAGAAAGGCTTTGGAGGGGATCGCTCCGGGCCGGAATGAAAAAATAAAACTATCGATTGACATGGATCCGGTGAACATGCTGTGATTAAAATATTTTAAAAAAACACTTGACGCTAATGCCTGCAAATGCTATACTATCAGTGAATTTGAAATAACCGTATTATATTTCATTAAACGAAAGGAGGGATAAAGTAGTGAACAAAGCCGAATTGATCGAAGCAGTGGCCAAAATCACCTGCACCAAGGCAGAGGCTGGCAACGCGGTTAACGCCGTGTTTGACAACATTGCCAAGGCGTTGAAGAAGGGCGACTCCGTTACCTTAGTGGGTTTCGGTACCTTCAGCGTCAAGAAGAGAAAAGCCAGAATCGGAAGGAACCCCCAGACTGGCAAGGAGATCAAGATTGCCGCCAAGAAGGTTCCCGCCTTCAAGCCGGGCAAGGAGCTCAAGGAGACCGTAAGGTAATTACCGTTGGAAAAGTTAGGGTCTTGTATCACATGATACAAGACCCTTTTTATTTGCCGGCAAAATATCAAACTACTTAAAAAGCTTCTTGGTGATTATCAGGGAGAGCACAGACAGCGCCATTATGATCATCACTACCGTGATGATCCCGTTGACCATCTGCTTGGCCCGTTCTCCGAAGTATACCCCCAAGGCGATCACCGCAATGTACCAGATCACTATGCCCGGCGTTCCGTACAGCATCACCTTCCTGAATTTATAATCGGTCAGCCCGGCTATCAGAAATCCAAAGGACCTTCCGCCGATCACCGCCCGGTTCAATGCCAGAATGATATTGCCGTAGCGTCCGAAATGCGATTCCATCTCCAAAAGCCTTTTGGGCGAAAGGAAGGGCCGGGGCTTGGAAAGAAAGAAATCGCGCCCCTTGCTGTAACCTATCCAATAGACCAGCAACGCCCCCAGCGTTCCTCCGATAAAAGCCGAGAGGAACAGCGGTATCCAATGCAATGTGCCTTTAGCCACCAGCAGAGCGCAAAACAGCACCACCACGTCGCTGGGAATGGGAGGGAAAACGCCCTCTACGAAAGTGGTGATGAAAACAGTAAGGTAGGCCCACAACCCGCCCTGGGCGGCGAAAGACTTGGTGATTCCCTCCAGGTCCAGATTCATTTAATCCTCTCCACCAGCGCATTGGCAAAAGCGCAGATGCCCTTTCCTTTTCCGATTTCACCCAGTCCCTCATTGGTGGTGGCCTTGACCGACACCTGGCTCTTCTTGATGCCGAGAGTCCGGGCAATGTTCATTTGCATTTCTTCGATATAAGGGGCCAGCTTGGGGGCTTCGGCGATTAACATGCCGTCGATATTGGCCACCCGGTAGCCGGCTTTTTTGATCACCGCCGCCGTTTTCTTCAGCAGCAGCAGGCTGGAGATGTTTTTGAATTTGGGATCGGTGTTGGGGAAATGTTTCCCTATATCCCCGACGGACACCGCCCCCAGAAGGCTGTCGGCAATGGCGTGGCATAGCACGTCGGCGTCGGAATGGCCCAGCAGGCCCAGCTTGAAGGGGACATGTACCCCGCCCAGGATCAGGCGGCGGTCCTTGGCCAGGCGGTGGATGTCGTAGCCGAAGCCTATGCGGATCTTTTCTTTTTTAACAGGCATGCTGCGATCTCCAGATCAAATGGGGTGGTTATTTTTATATTGCCGTCGTCGCCGGGGACGATGAATACTTTTCCTTTTATCATCTCTACCAATTGGCTGTCATCGGTAACGGATCTTGTCCTCTGATTAAAATGCGACCTTTCCAGGATCTCTTTTCTGAATCCCTGCGGGGTCTGGGCCTTCCACAGGTCGGAACGGTCAACTGTCCCTTTGATCCATCCTTTGCCGGCCTTTTTAATGGTATCGGTGACCGGCGTGGCCAGTATGGCCGCGTCGTGCTTCCTGGCAGCGGAAATGACCGCTTCGATCTGATCCGGCTTGATCAGAGGGCGGGCGGCATCGTGGATCAACACCATATCGGTTTTGGGAGAGAGGGAATTGATCCCGGCCCTGACCGAATCCAATCTTTCCTTGCCTCCGGAGACGATGGCGGCCAGCTTGGAGAAATGGTCGAAATACTTCAGCCCGTTGAACTGATATGAGGGAGGCTTGACCAGAATTATTTCATTTATATGCTTGCAATTCTGGTAAGCTTCAAGTGAATATTCCAGCATCGCTTTCCCATTGATCTTGACGAAAGCTTTGGGGATCTTGGCCCCCAGCCGGAGGCCGCTGCCGGCGGCAACTATAATAACGGAAACATAAGGCATTTAGATATGATCCCCGTCGCGCTTGGTCAGATAAAGTATGTCAGTATGCACCAGATAGCCCATCTTCTTGGCGAGATTGAGAGAGGCCCGGTTGTATTCATGTATCAAAAGCCCGAATATTTTTATGCCATGCTTTCTTAAGGCCTTTTCTCCGGCCACTGTCAGGGCCTGGGCCACGCCTTTGCCCCGGTAGTCCGGGCCCACCGCTATGCGGTTGAGCCAGCCCTTGCGCCCGTCGTGCGAGGCGATGACGGCTCCGATCATAAGGTCCTGGTCAAAGGCCCCAATGAAGAAATCCGGATTCTGTTTCATCTCCTTGGCGATATGGCCCCGGCTGTCGCGTCCTTTGGGCTTGGCCGGCAGTTTGGCCCTGGTCCAAAGCTTCATCAGCTCGGGATAATCTTTTATTGTAAGCTTTCGGATCTTCATATAAGTTCCTTCCTTGAACCGCGGAGACGCAGAGGATACCGAGGAATATTAAAATAAATACTTTGCGTGCTTCGCGCCTTAGCGGTAAAAAAGATTTGTTGCTTATACTATCAAAGCCTGAAGGGCATCGGACAGATAGCGGACCTCCACCAGCTTGATCTTGTCCGAATATTTCTCCTTGTTATTATGGGCCGGGATGATCATCCTTTTAAAGCCCAGTTTCTGGGCTTCGTTTATCCTTTTATCCAATTGTCCCACGCTGCGGATCTCCCCGCCCAGGCCGATCTCGCCCACCACTGCGGTGTCCGGGTCGGCGTTCTTGTTCTTGAAGGCTGAAGCCACCGCCGCGGCGATGGCCAGGTCTATGGCCGGCTCATCCAGTTTGAGGCCTCCGGCGATATTGACGAAAACGTCGTGCATTCCCAAATTCAATCCGGCCCGGCGCTCCAGCACCGCCAGCAGCATCGCAAGACGGCGGTGGTTGAACCCGGTGGGCACTCGCTGGGGATTGCCGTAAGAGGCTGGAGCCACCAAGGCTTGGATCTCCACCAGCAGGGGACGGGTGCCTTCCAGCGAGCAGACGACGGTTGATCCAGGTATTTCACGAGTGCGTTCCGAAAGAAACACCTGCGAGGGATTGGCCACCTCGACCATGCCGGCCTCCTGCATCTCAAAGACGCCGATCTCATTGGTGGAGCCGAAGCGGTTTTTGACAGATCTTAATATCCTATAGGCGTGATGCCGTTCGCCCTCCAGATAAAGCACCGTATCCACCATGTGTTCCAGGGTCCGGGGCCCGGCGATGACGCCCTCTTTGGTGACATGGCCTATCAATATGGTGGCCAGGTTGTCAGTCTTGGCCAGACGCATCAGTTCGGCTCCGCATTCCCGTACCTGGCCCACCGAGCCGGGGGCGGATTCCAGATCCGCCCGATAGATGGTCTGGATGGAATCCATCACCAGGATATCGGGCTTTAATTTGTGGACAGTCTCCAGAACGCTCTCCAGTATGGTATCGGAAAGCAATAATAAATTATCCGAGTCGACCTTTAAACGCTGAGCCCGTAGTTTTATCTGGGCCGGGGATTCCTCGCCGGAAACGTAAAGGACCTTTTGGCCGGAGGCGGCCAGCCGGTCCACCAGCTGAAGGGTGAGGGTGGACTTGCCGATGCCGGGATCGCCCCCGATCAAGGTCAATGATCCCGATACCAGGCCGCCGCCGGTGACCCGGTCGAATTCGGAGATGCCGGACATCAAACGCTGATCGTCCCGGATCTCGATCTCCTTCAGGGTCTGGGGCAGGGTGGGGGCGGACTGACGGGAGGCCTTGTTCTTGCCCGGCCGAAGGTCGGCCCGTTTGATCTCCTCCACAAAGGTGTTCCAGCCCCCGCAGGACGGGCATTTGCCCAGCCACTTGGAGTTTTCGAAGCCGCAGGACTGGCAGACGAAATTGGTTTTGGGGATGAGTTTGTTTTTCATTTACTGTTTCGGTTTATTGGGCGGATCTGAGGCCCGCTATAACTGTTGGGACACGGCATGCCGTGTCCTTACACTTTATTACTATCTTCTAATGCCGTGAGTAGTACGAGGTTGGGGTCAAAATATCTCCACCGTCAGATATTTCTTAGGATTGGCCTTGATGTCCGCTATCAGCGCCTGCAGGTCCTTGTTGGTCTTGTTCAACTGCTCGTACAGTTCCTTATTATTCACCAACTGCCCGGCGGTTCCCTGGCCGGAGTTTATCTTATCGGCAATGGAGTCCATCTTAGCGCTGGCCCGGGCCAGGTGCTGGATGGTGCTGTCCAGCTTCTCCCTGTTGGGGGAGATCAGCTTATTCATGTCCTTCACCGTCTCGGTGATGGCGGCCCGGTTCTGGGAGGCCATCAGGCTCAACTGCTGTGAGGCCTGGTCAAGGTTCTTCAGGGCGGAGGAGATGTTCTTGATGTTCTCCGGGGTGGCCAGGTCGTTCTTCATCTTGCCGATCAATTGGGCGGCCTCGTTGGCCAGATAGCCCATCTTGACCATGGTCTCCATCAGCCCCGGCGAGCGGTTTCCGTCAACGGTCTGCGAGGGATCGAAGGGCTGGCTGGAGCTGCCAGGATACACCGCGATCCGCTTGTCGCCCATCAGACTGGCGTCCGACAGCCAGAACTGGGCGTCCTTTTTTAGGGCCACGTCGTGGTCCACCATCAGCACCGCGATCACGCCCGGCTTGGCGGGGTTCAAGGAGATGGACTTCACCTTGCCCTTGTCGAAGCCGGACACCGTCACCGGGTCGCCGCCCCGCAGTCCGCCGGCGTCCTCGAAGGCCACGCTCACCAGATAGCTCTTGCGCCCGATATCCACCCGGTTGAACCACAGGAGTCCGATTATCAAAAGGGCGATGGCCGAAAGCACCACCACGCCCACGATGGTCTCATTGCGTCTTTTGGGCATTTGATTCCTTTTTCTTATTACTTGCCATTTGTCATTCCCGTGTAAACAGGAATCCAGGAAATATCATAAATCGTTTTAGTTGTCAGTTATGTCCGGATTTTCTTCCTTGCAGAACAGGTCGTGCAAAAAAGTATCGAACTCGAATCCCAGTATCTTTTCCTTATAATGAAGGGTCAGCTTGGCGGTGCCAAAGCCAACGATTGCCCCTGCCAGCACATCCGACGGATAATGCCGGCCCAGGTAAATCCGCGATACTGCGACCCCGGCGGCTGCCGTATATAATGGTATGGAAAGCTTCGGGTAGTGATGGGAGAAGACCGTGGCCAGGGCAAAGGCGCCGGTGGCATGCCCGGAGGGGAAGGACGAGTTGGAACGCTCGGTGGGGCCCTCCGGCCGGTCCCGATTGACCAGGTTCTTCAGCCCGTAGGTTATCACGGCCGAAGCGCCGTCGGCGGTAAGCGCCAGCTTGGCGCTCTGACGGGCCTTCTCGCTTCCGAACAATCCCACTCCGGCGCAGATGGCAATGCCCATCTCGGTCTCGCCGGCATCAGTGCAGAACTGCATGGGCCCGTCCAGCCAGTCCCGCTGCCAGCGGATATGTATCTGGTCAAACAATCGCTGGTCCAGACTCTCGGCCTGACAGTGATCTGAACAAACTGCGGCAGAGACAATGAAAAACAGGATCAGGTATGTTTTTAATATTCTATTTTTCATTTTTTGTATTTTAAAACCCGCTCAGATCCACATGTCCCAAAGCTCCCAGCATGGTGACCGCCTTGGTGGGACAGACCTCGAAGCACAGACCGCAGCCGAGGCACTGGCCGCGCATTACCTTGTGGTGTTCGCCCTTTTTGCCTATGATGCAGTCGGTGGGACAGACAGATTTGCACTGCTGGCAGCCGTTGCACTGCAGGCCGATGAAGGCGGTGGGCCGGATGGGAATGCGGTCCAGGTAGGACTTCTGGGGGCATTTATAGACGCAGATGGAGCAGGACCGGCACTTTTCATAATCTAACTTGGGCAGGGAGCCGTCCCAGATAATGGCCCCATAGGGGCACTCCTTTAAACAGGTTCCGCAGGTGGTGCAGCCCTGCTGGCACTGCCCGGGCAGCCCTTCCGATTTGGCCTGGCAGATGCAGGCCAGGTAGATCTGCTGGGTCTTGGGGGCCAGCTTCAGGATCCCCTTGGGACAGGCGTTGGTGCAGCGCCCGCAGCCGGTGCATTTAGTGTAATCGATCTTGGGCAGGCCCTGGGGGGTCAGACTGACGGCTCCGTAGGGACAGGCCTTGATGCAGTCGCCCATCCTCAGGCAGCCGTAAAGGCAATCCCGGTTACCGCCATACAGCAGCATGGCCCCCCGACAGCTTTCCACTCCGAAATAATTGAATCGGTTTCTGGCATTGTCGGCCGAACCCTGGCAATCCACGAACGAGGCCACACTGGACCGCGGCAGTACCGTCTCGGCCTGCAGTTCGGCCAGCTTGGCCTTGAGATTCTCTCCGCCGGGCAGACACAGGCTGATGTTAGGCTCGCCCTGGGCCAGCCTTTGGGCATATCCCAGGCAGCCATCCTCGAATCGGCAGAGCCCGCAATCCAGTCCGGGCAGGAGCTCCATGAATCTATCGGTGAATTTTGTAGGCATGCAGGATCAAGTCCCTTAAAATAAAAGAGATATTCCGTGATAGGAAAGCCAGAATACTGAACAGACTATCAGGTAGGCCGGCCATCCCCTAAGGATCGGACTGAAAGAACCCCGCTCGGCCTTTTCCCGAAAAAATGATATCAGCAGATTTGAAATAATGAAGCCCAGGGAGATGCCGATGCTGCGGCTTAAAGCGGTCAGAATCCCATCAGGAGTATAATATATCAGCAGCAGACCGGATCCCAGCACGGCAATGTTCAAAAAATAGAACGGCAGATGGCTGCCGATCAACGGCCGGTTGCCGAAAAGGCGCTTCATCAAATAATGCCAGCCCCACATCAGCAAAAGCAGCAAAGGCAATTCCAGGGACAGGGCATTCAACGGGCCCAGCACCAGGTAATGCATGACCCAGGAGGAGAAACCGAAGACAGCGATCAAAATCCCGCCGGCCAGGCTGTGCCCCAAGGCCTGGTAGGGCTGGCGGGACATGCCTTCGGCCGAGGAGGGAACGATCCCGAAATTCACCAGCGGCTGGTATATGAAGAAGCCGGACAGGAAGGCAATGGCGATAGCGGCGGTCATTTGCGGCCCCTCCAGGCTGCAGTCCGGTAGATGACCATGGCCAGGGCGGTCAACAGCATACCCCCCAGGGCCGTGCCCAGCACCGGCCAGGGCGGCCGGCTGAAAAGCTGGCCGCCGGCCAGGAAGCCTTTTCCAAAAAACTCCCGCACCAAGGCCACGGCCAGCATCACCAGAAGTATCCCGGCGCCCTGACCTGCGGCATCGAACACCGCCCGGCCCAGGGAGGTGGTGTGGGAGAAGGCCCGGGCCCGGGAGAACGCCACCGGGCCGGCGGCCAGAAGGTACATGATGATCCGGGTGTGCTCGGGAAGGTGCGACAACCTGACGGAGAAAGCGGCATTGACCGCCGCCAGCATCAGGGCCGAGATCAGGGCCATGACCCACAAGGGTATCCGGTACCGGAAAATATCGCCGGCTACCGAGGCGGCAATGCTGTTAACAAGTATCAGGGCCAGGCAGATGCTGCCCAGGAAAAAAGCCTGCTCGGTGGTACGGGTCCCGGCCACCGCCAGGAAAATGCCGGTGCCCGAGAACAGCAGTCCGTTCTCGGAGAACAGGTTCTTGATAAAAAGCTGTTGTTTGGACTCTGATGGTAGGCGCATGGTCCATCCGGAAAGTATTATCAAATACAAATTTACATTTAAGTATATGGCTTTTATATTTTAAAGTCAAGGCAAAACGGAAGTCTCGTGTTACTTCTTGACTAATCGAATCATATACCCTATACTTAGAACCCAAAGTGCAATTATTAGGGAGGATGATATGAACAAGATGTTGACCGCCGGTCTGATGCTTCTGCTCGGTCTGTCGGCAGCCGGGCAGCAGAAAAAGGACATCAGCCTGACGGTGTACAACAGCGACCTGGGACTGGTCACCGAGGTCAGGGACCTGAGGATCAGCAGCGGGAAATCGGAGGTCCGGCTCAGGGACGTTCCGTCGCAGATAGATCCCACCTCGGTGCACTTCAACTCCCTGACCTCGCCGGACAAGGTTACTATCCTGGAACAGAATTACAAGTTCGACCTGGTCAGCCCGGCCAAACTTATGGAGCGGTACATCGACCAGATGATCAAGGTGGTCTCTTCATCGGGCAAGGCCTACGAGGGGACCCTGATGTCCTTCGACGGCTCAGGCATCGTGCTGAACACCGGAGGAAACATAGTCACCCTGCGGATGACCGACAATATGCAGAACATCGAATTCCCCAGCCTGCCCCAGGGACTGATAACCAGGCCCACCCTGGTGTGGTTGGCCGACAACCGGGGGCCGAAGGACCAGGAATGCCAGATATCCTACATGACCGGCGGGATCAAATGGCATGCCGAGTATGTGGCGGTGCTGGACCAGGACGAGAAGAACCTCAACCTGGGAGCTTGGGTGTCGCTGGACAACCGCTCCGGGGCCTCTTTCGAAAACGCCAAACTTAAGCTGATAGCCGGGGATGTCAACCGGGTGGACTCCAGGCCCCAGCGGAGTTACGACCGCATGGCCAAGAGTTCACTGGCCGAAGCCGCCCCGCAGTTCGAGGAGAAGGCCTTCTTCGAGTACCATCTGTATACTTTACAGCGGCGGGCCACGGTGGCCGACAACGAGATCAAGCAGCTTTCTCTGTTCCCCAACACCGATGTCAAGGTCAAAAAGGTCTATGTCTACGACGGGGCTTACAACGCCAAGGAGGTCAGGGTCAATCTGGAGTTCCGCAATGACAAGGCCTCGGGCCTGGGGCTGGCCCTGCCGGCCGGAAAGGTGCGCAACTACAAGCGGGACAGTGACGGGACCCAGCAGTTCATCGGCGAGGACCTGATCGGTCACACCCCCAAGGACGAAAAGCTGCGGATCTTTCTGGGCAATGCCTTCGATCTGGTGGGCGAGAGGAGCCAGAAAGATTATAAGCGGATAAACGACCGCACCCAGGAGCAGACCATCGAGATCAAATTGCGCAACCACAAGGACCAGCCGGTTGAGATAACCGTGGTGGAGCATCTCTACGGAGACTGGAAGATCACCCAGAATTCCCATAAATACAACAAGAATGACGCCGCCACCGTGGAATTTGCGATACCGGTGGACAAGGACGGGGAAACAGTGCTCAGCTATACCTATCGCAGCAAATGGTAAGGGTTTTTATCATGATAGGAACGGAAGCTCCCGGCGAAGCGTTTATTCTGCTTGACCTTAAATTCAATTATTGATATAATTACATTTCTTTAATCCAATCGATCGATGTCATTCTATGTACGGTCAGTCGAAAATAAAAAAGATGCTCCAACTGGCGCTGTCCGCTTCCCGGGCCGACCAGACCGAGGTCTTCATAACCGCCGAGGATTCGGCCCTGACCCGGTTTGCCAATTCCTATATCCACCAGAATGTGGCCCAACGAAACGGCACCATCTCGGTGCGGGCGGTATTCGGCAAGAAGATAGGGATGGCCTCCAGCAACATATTTACGGAGCAGAGCATCAGGGATACGGTGTCGCAGGCCTGCCGCACCGCCCGGCTGCAGCACGATAACCCCGATTTCGTCTCTTTGCCCGGCCCGGAGAAGTCCGGCCACGAAACAACAGGGCTTTTTATCGAGGAGACCGCCAGGATCTCTCCGGCCCAAAGAGCCGAAGCGGTGGGGAAGATATGCCGCCGGGCGGAAAAATTCAAGTGCCGGGCCTACGGGGCGTTCAGCACCGGGGCGGTGGAGATCGGCATCGCCAATTCGCTGGGCGTCATGCAGTACAATCTTTCCAGCGACGCCAACCTCAACACTGTGGTGATGAGCGATACCGGCTCGGGCTACGGCCAGGGGGCCTCCCGCGATGCGGGAAAGATAAACATCAACGACATCGCCGCCAGCGCGGTCAAAAAAGCGGTGGACAGCCGGAACCCGGTCGACATCAAACCCGGGCGCTATCCGGTGATCCTGGAGGACATGGCGGTGTACACCCTGGTGGAGTTCATGAACTACACCGGATTCTCGGCCATGGCGGTGCAGGAGGGACGCAGCTTCATCGGGCTGAACATGGGGAAACCGGTGGTAGACCCCAAGATCACCATTGTAGACGATCCATACAACAAAAAGGGATTTGCTTTTCCCTTCGATTTTGAAGGGGTGCCCAAGCAGAAGGTGACCCTGATAGACCAGGGCGTTGCCAGGGGGGTGGTCTACGACTCGTACACCGCATACATGGAGAATAAAAAATCCACCGGACATGCCCTGCCGGCCCCGGCCTATTTCCCGATGGCCATGAACCTGGAGATGAAAGGCGGCCAGTCATCCCTGGAGGAGATGATCAAGACCACCGAACGCGGCATCTATGTGACCAGATTCCATTACTGCAATTTGATCGACCCCATGCAGGTCTCACTGACCGGGATGACCCGAGACGGGACCTTTCTGATAGAGGATGGCCGGATAACCAAGCCGGTCAAGAACCTTCGCTTCACCGAGAGTGTGCTGAAAACCCTGTCTAAAGTGTCCGCTGTCTCCAGAAAGACCACCCTGGTCACCGAGGACAATGCTTATGGCAGCCGTTTTGCCAACGGGATCCTGGTCCCGGCCCTGAAGCTGGAAAGTTTCAATTTCAGCGGGGCCACAGAATTCTGATCTTAAAGATAACCCGGCAAAGCAGAGGGGCTCCGGAAAGCCTAATATCCACACCCGATAATATAAAACGGAGAGATGTCTTGGTGGCCGTCCCGCAGGGCCTTGGTAGAATAATATAATAGGAAATTAACGGAGAGATGTCCGAGTGGCCGAAGGAGCACGTCTGGAAAGCGTGTATACCGCAAGGTATCCTGGGTTCAAATCCCAGTCTCTCCGCCAGTTATTTCCGAACGATCGTCGGCAACATCATTTCAATCTGGCGGGTCAGAATTATGCATTAAGAATGCGGTTCGCTTAGGCTGGTCAATAATAATAAAAAATATAAAACGCAGGTAATTTATGAAAGCTTTGATTACCGGTATCACCGGGCAGGACGGATCGTACCTGGCCGATTTTCTTTTAGAGAAGGGCTACCAGGTTTATGGCATGGTGCGCCGGGCCTCCACCGAAAACTTTGAAAGGATCGAGCATATCAAGGACCGGGTCCATTTGGTGCAGGCCGATCTGCTGGACCAGCTTTCCATCATCAACGTGATCAAGGAGGCGGCTCCCGACGAGGTCTATAACCTGGCCGCCCAGTCGTTCGTTCCCACCTCTTGGGATCAGCCGGTGCTGACCGGGGAGTTCACCGCGCTGGGGGTGACCAGGATGCTGGAGGCCATCCGGCTGGTCGATCCCAAAATAAAGTTCTATCAGGCTTCCAGCTCCGAGATGTTCGGCAAGGTTCATGAGACTCCCCAGACCGAATCAACCCCGTTCTACCCTCGCAGTCCCTACGGGGTGGCCAAGATCTACGGCCATTGGATCACCATCAACTACCGCGAGTCCTATGATATCTTTGCCTGTTCCGGCATTCTGTTCAACCATGAATCCCCCCGCCGGGGCAAGGAGTTTGTCACCAAAAAGATCACCGATCATGTGGCTCGGATCAAGCTGGGCCTGGAGAAGGAACTCCGATTGGGAAACCTGGATGCCAAGAGGGACTGGGGATTTGCCGGGGATTATGTCCGGGCCATGTGGCTGATGCTGCAGCAGGAGACCCCCGATGATTATGTGATTGCCACAGGGCGGACCCATTCGGTGCGGGATTTCTGCAAGATTGCCTTTGAGCATGCCGGCCTGGACTACAAGGATTTCGTGAAAGTGGATCCCAAATTCGTCCGTCCGGCCGAGGTGGACCTGTTGCTGGGCGATTCCACCAAGGCCCAGAAGGTCCTCAAATGGGAGATCAAGGTGTCCTTTGAGGACCTGGTGAGGATGATGGTCGATGCCGACCTGAAATATTATAAGAGCCTGATGAAGTGAGGGTCTTCATCACCGGCATAGAGGGTTTTGTCGGTCATCATCTGGCCGGGCACCTACTGGCCGCCGGGCACCAGGTCTCCGGCAGTTATTTTGATGAACCGTCCGCAGCCGATCTGAAAAAAAACTGCTCCCTGTTCAGGATCGACCTGCGCCGGGGAACCGGTCTCCACCAGGCTCTGGCCGGGGCCAAACCTGAGTGTATCTATCACCTGGCGGCCCAGAGCTCCCCGGCCCTGTCATTTAAGAGGCCGGTGGACACCTTTGAGATAAATGTTATCGGCTTGGTCAATCTGCTGGAGGAGTTGCGAAACAACGTTCCTGAATGCAGGCTGGTTATGGTCAGCTCCTGCGAGGTCTACGGCCTGACCGATACCTCCGATCCGGTCAAGGAGGACCACCCTTACAACGCCGCCAGCCCCTATGCCGTCAGCAAGATATCCCAGGAACAGCTGGCCATCCAGTATTTTCACACCTACCGTATGGATACAGTGGTAGCCAGGCCCTTCCCGCATACCGGGCCGGGACAGCCGGATATCTTCGCCCTTCCCAGTTTTGCCAGACAGATCGCCGGCATTGCAAAACACGGCGGCGAACCGGTGGTCCTGGTGGGAAATTTGAGTGCCCAGCGCGACATCTCCGATGTCCGGGATGTGGTAAAAGCCTACGATCTGCTGGCCCGATCGGGTAAATCCGGCCAGGTCTACAATGTCTGCTCCGGCGGATGCCTTACCATCCAGCAGGCCCTGGAAATGTTGATAGAGATATCGGGCAGGAAGATAGAGATCCGGACCGATCCTGGAAGATTCCGCCCGCTGGACATCCCGATATTACGGGGCGACAACGGCAAGATCAGACAACAGACCGGCTGGCAGCCCGGATATAAGCTACGCCAAACCATGGAAGATCTCTACCGGTACTGGCTGGACCGGGTATAACCGATAACTGTCATTTTTGTGGAGCATTGATATGATAGAAGGCGTCAAGGTCAAAAAACTGAAGGTCATTCCCGATGAACGCGGCCGTCTGATGGAGATTCTGCGCTGCGACGAGGAGATCTTCGAAAAGTTCGGCCAGGTTTACCTGAGCACCACCTATCCCGGAGTGGTCAAGGGATGGCATTTCCACAAGGTCCAGACCGACAACATCGCCTGCGTAAAAGGGATGCTGAAGCTGGTGCTGTTTGACAACCGTGATGGCTCCGCCTCCAGCGGCGAAGTTAATGAGTTCTTCATCGGGGAGCATAATCCCATGCTAGTGCAGGTCCCCCGGGGCGTCTATCACGGCTGGAAATGTATCTCAGGCGAGGAGGCCATGGTTATAAACTGCCCCTCCGAAGCCTATAATTATTCCCAGCCCGACGAATACCGGGTCGATCCCCATAATAACGATATCCCCTACAAGTGGGAGCGCAGAGACGGGTAAATAATCATGTTATAGACTGGTAGATAACTAATGCCCAAAATTTTACTTTAATTTATAACTTTTCAAGGAGTCATCATAGTGAGACCGTTTAAAAATAAATTCCACGTCATCGGAATGACTGTCCTTATTATAGCTCTGGCATTCCAAAACGCGCATGCCTACATTGATCCTGGTACGGGGAGCTATTTGTTCCAGATACTTATTGCGACTTTTATCGGGGCCTTTTTTACGATTAAAATCTACGGAAAGAAAGCCACAACTTACATCAAAAATATATTCTTTAAGAATTTTAAAGACAATGAAAATTCTTCAAAAAAATAATGCGTCATTCAGGGATCACAGTGGTTTCGTTTTCGTAAAAGATGGAATTTTATTTCGGCAGATCAATAATATTTATCGAGAAAATTATGACCACCTGATGCGTTCCGGGCTTTATGAAAGACTGGTTAATGCCAAACTTTTAGTGCATCATCAGGAACAAGAAGTTACAATCCATAACCCGCAAAAGGCATATAAAGTCATCAGACCAGAGGTCATCCCTTTTATCTCATATCCTTACGAATGGTGTTTTTCCCAATTTAAAGATGCTGCGTTGGCGACACTGAAAATTCAGGCGTTGGCTATGGAGTACGGCATGTCTTTGAAGGATGGCAGCGCTTATAATATTCAATTTAGCGATGGGAAACCGGTGCTGATAGACACCCTGTCGTTTGAAAGGTACCGAGAGGGCCAGCCCTGGGTGGCATACGGACAGTTTTGCCAGCATTTTATTGCTCCATTGGCTCTTATGTCTTACTGTGATATCCGTCTGGGAAAGCTTATGAGGATATTTATTGACGGGATACCTCTTGATATGGCAAGCAAAATATTACCGACCGCCACGTGGTTTAAATTTTCCTTGCTTAGCCACATTCATCTTCATGCCAAAAGCCAGGGGATATACGCTGATAAAACGGTTAACGTCAAAAGCAATCATCGGTTGAGCCGATACAGTTTCATGGCTTTGATTGACAATCTGATTGCAACAGTGGAGAAGATGGCCTGGCACGGATACAAAAGCGAATGGGGAAATTATTATGATAAAACCAACTATTCATCAGAAGCTTTTGATGCTAAAAAGAGATTGGTTGACGAATTAATAGAACATGTTCACCCGGCATCACTTTGGGATATGGGTGCGAATGACGGCATTTTCAGTAGGATTGCCAATTCCAAAGGAATATCCACGGTTTCTTTCGATATAGATCCTGTAGCGGTGGAAAGAAGTTATCAGTATATGTTGCATTACAAAGAAAACAGTTTCCTGCCGTTAATTTATGACCTGACCAATCCAAGTCCCGGGATCGGATGGGCGAACAAGGAAAGAATGGATCTTTTCGAAAGGGGGCCGGTTGATATGGTAATGGCCCTGGCTCTGGTTCATCATTTGGCCATCTCCAACAACCTGCCTTTTGAGAAGATATCTAAATATTTTAGCACCATCGGCAAATATCTTATCATCGAATTCGTTCCTAAAAACGATTCACAAGTGGCCAAACTTTTGGCTACCCGGGAAGATGTTTTCCCCGATTATTGCCAGGAAGCATTCGAAAAAGAATTCGTCCGTTATTTCGGGATCATCAAATCATGTAAGGTTACCGATTCTGACAGAATTATTTATTTAATGAAGAGTAAGGGGAATACAATTTGAAAAAAACAATAATAATATATCCACTACTTTTAGGAATTTATCCGATACTGTTTCTCTTTTCAACTAATGTAGCGTTATTTCCCCTTAATGATCTCTGGGTTTCTTTAATTATTGTAGTTGGCGCAATATCCTTGACTTGGATATTAACATATTTGATTCTGAAAAGTAGCCATAAATCAGCCCTTTTGGTTGCGCTATCTTGGACGACTGTGCTTTCCTATAATCAAATATTCGGACCGTTGCAAGGATTGAAAGTTTTGGGATTTGTTCTGGGCAGTAACCGGATTCTTGTGTCATTTTGGGCGGTTATTTTATTGATATCTGGATATTTTATCATTAAAAGCCAACGGAATTTTGCCAATTTAACCCGAATGGTGAATATAGTGTCAATCGTTTTGGTTTTATTCTCTGTTTTCAATATCGTTATATATGAGTGTAAAAACCGAGATAAATATCAGGATAGTATTGTTAGTGAGATGTATATTCCCGAGGGGCAACCTAGGATCATGGGGAAACTTCCTGATATTTATTATTTGATATTTGACAGGTATGCATCTTCAACCACACTTAAGGAATCATACGGTTATGACAACATCGAGTTCATTAACTTCCTGAAGGCCAAAGGTTTTTATGTTGCTGAACAGAGTCATGCCAATTACTCAACAACAGTTTTATCGCTGGCTTCATCTCTGAATATGAATTATCTGGTTTTACCACTAAGCAGTAAAAAAAACAGAAATAACGATCAAACAAGGTATTCTCAGCGTATTACAGATAACAAGGTTTTGCGATTTTTGAAATCTCAGGGATATTCAACTGTTCATTTTGGAAGTTGGTTTTGGCCGACTGGCTACAATCCCAATGCCGATGTTAATATAAATTATAGTTATTTACCATTTCGGGGGTTTGCGCTTATAATGTTCGAGCAAAGCCTGCTCTATCCAATATTTAGATTATTTTATAAGTTAGACTCCGGGATATTGTCGGCATTCGATAAAATATCATTGCTGCCTGACGAAGGATCTCCAAAATTTGTCTTTGCTCATATACTGCTTCCGCATGAACCATTTATATTCGATCGAGATGGGATGCTATTATCTTCATATGAAAAACTGAATACAAGCGAAAAAGAAAAATACCTCAACCAACTCATTTTCACTACAAAAAAAATCGAAACCCTTACAGAAGTACTGTTGTCAAAATCCCAATATCCTCCTGTCATTATAATACAAAGTGATGAAGGACCTTACCTCGACATGATAGAGGATAAAGAGCCGTTGAGTAATAGTGTTATAGAGAAGAGAACCGGGATATTGAATGCTTATTATCTACCTGGAGTTAAAAATATATATTTATACTCAAGTATGACCCCGGTAAATACATTCAGGGTAATTATCAATGAATACTTTAAAACTAATTATAGCTTATTGGATGATAAAATATACTACATAAAAAATGCCAGCAGCATGTTTGATTATACTGACGTAACGAAAATGGTCTTTGAAATAAACTAAATGATTAGGCGCGAAAATCCAATAAATACAAAATAAAATATTGATATGATACATAGTGTCTTAATCACCGGCGGGGCAGGATTTATAGGCAGCAATTTTGTCCACCTTATGCTCAATAAATATCCTGAGTGCCATATAATCAACCTGGATAAGCTGACCTACGCCGGGAACCTGGAGAACCTTAGGGACATCAAAAATCACCGTAACCATCGATTCGTTCACGGTGATATCTGCGATGGCTCCTTGATTAACAGATTATTGCCGGGTGTGGACTGGGTGGTCAATTTTGCCGCCGAGACCCATGTGGATCGTTCGGTGGATGATCCTTTCGTTTTCACCCAAACCAACGTCATCGGCACCCATACTCTGCTGGAATACGCCCGCCGTCATCAGGTCAAGATGTTCATCCAAATCGGGACCGACGAGGTTTATGGCAGCGTTGAGACGGGGTCTTCGGTGGAAACGGACATCCTCGATCCCCGCAGTCCCTATTCATCTTCCAAGGCGGCCGGAGATCTGCTGGCCCTGTCGTATCACACCACCTTCGGGATGGATGTCCGGGTAACCCGTTGTACCAACAATTACGGGCCCTTTCAATTCCCGGAAAAGCTGATACCGTTCTTCGTCACCAATGCTTTGGAGAACAAGGAGCTTCCCATATACGGCGACGGCCGGAACATCCGGGACTGGCTGTATGTGGAGGACCACTGCGACGCCATAGATTTCATCATGCACCACGGCCGGGCCGGGGACATTTACAATATCGGGGGCGGGCAGGAGATGGAGAACATTCAGATCACCGATATCATCCTGAAGGAGTTGAACAAGCCGGAGAGCCTTAAAAAATACGTCAAGGACCGGCCAGGACACGATAGACGCTATTCGCTTAACATCTCCAAGATAAAGAAACTGGGTTGGAAACCGCGACATACTTTCAATTCAGCCATCAGAGAGACCATCAAGTGGTATATCGACAATGAACCATGGTGGCGCAGCATCAGAGAGGGCAAGAGGGAGTTCCGGGATTTCAAGGACCGCTGGTACAAGGAAAGATAACAATCAAATTAATATATCTTTAAGGTATTTTCACATGGATCTCAAACAGAAAATAACCACCCGCCGAGCCAGGATAGCAGTGATAGGCCTGGGGTATGTGGGGTTGCCCCTGGCCGTGGAGTTTGCCCGGGTCGGTTTTGAAGTGGTGGGCATAGATCTGGACCCCAAAAAGGTCTCGAACATCAACAAGGGAAAGAATTACATTATCGATGTCGATGACCGGCACCTGAAGGAGGTTGTCTTCCGGGGTAAATTAAAGGCCACCACCGATTACCGGGCGCTGAAAAATTGCGATGCCGTCCACATCTGCGTCCCCACGCCTTTTACCGCCACCAAGGATCCCGACATCAGTTACATAATCAGTTCGGCCGAGGGGATTGCCAAATATCTTCACAAAGGGATGCTGGTGATTCTGAAAAGCACCACCTACCCAGAGACCACCACCAAGGTGGTCAAGCCCATCCTGGAGAAGACCGGCCTGGCGGCCGGCAAGGATTTTTACCTGGCCTTCTCCCCGGAGCGGATCGATCCCGGCAACCAGAAATTCACCACCGCCACCACTCCCACCGTGGTGGGGGGCTATACCCCGGCTTGCGGTCAGCTGGCCAAGCTGATGTACTGCCAGATCATTGAGAAGATCGTAATGGTCTCCTCGCCGTCCACCGCCGAGATGACCAAGCTGCTGGAGAACATCTTCCGCAGTGTCAATATCGCCCTGGTCAATGAGCTGGCCTGCCTGTGCGAAAGGATGGACCGGGTGGACATGTGGGAGGTGGTGGAGGCCGCCGCCACCAAGCCCTACGGCTTCATGCCGTTCTATCCTGGTCCGGGGTTGGGGGGCCACTGCATCCCTATCGATCCCTACTATCTGGCCTGGAAGGCCAAGGAGTACGATTTTCACACCGATTTCATCGAGCTGGCGGCCG
Source organism: uncultured bacterium (assembly GCA_937863685.1). Lineage (GTDB taxonomy): Bacteria > Edwardsbacteria > AC1 > AC1 > EtOH8 > UBA2226. The sequence continues at coordinate 114,284 of CALMGM010000009.1, read as the reverse complement.
AGACCAACGAGAATATGCCGTATCATGTGGTCAACAAGGTGATTGCCTCCCTGAGCGACAAAGGGATGGCTGCCTCTCGGTCCAAGGTGCTGGTGCTGGGGGTGGCCTTCAAGCGGGATATTGACGATGTTCGCAGTTCCCCGGCCATCAAGGTGATCGAACTGCTGGCCCCCAAGGTCAAGTCTCTGATCTATAACGACCCCTTTGTGCCGGAGCTTGAGACGGGATGGAAAAAAATGAGATCAACTAAACTGACGCAGCATCTCCTCAAAACGGTTGATTGCGTTCTGATCACCACTGATCATACAAGTTACGATTATAATATGATAGTCAGGAATTCCAAACTGGTGGTTGATACCCGGAATGCCACCAAGAAGATAAAAAGCAGTAAGGTGGTCAAGATCGGCCGCAAATAATTGCCCTGCACGAAGACATCCTGGATATTCGGGGTGTCTTTTTTATTTAATAATTTGCTTGACAAAAGATAGATTTTAGGATACAATTTTCTAAAGTTTAACATTATGAGGGGAAACAAGTTGCTGTATTAAAGTTTGTGGCTCGGTCAATCAATAATCCTAATGATTTGCCAATGCTTTATTTGATTGCGTTTTGCCGCAAAGTTTAATATGGCGCCCATAAATTGTTCCCAAATTAATAATATAATTTGGCCGGGCGCCGATTGAAGCGTTCCGGCCATTTTATTATGCCCAAAATATAATCGGAGGCAGCATGTCAATAAAGAGTAATCTTATTTCGGCGGTCCTTCTGGTCGTCTTGGTTGGCTGGTCCTATGCCCAGCAGCGATCTGACGGTCGGGATCCTTACCAGATGCGAAGCCAGCCGATGATGAAGGTCCAGGTGCTGGGCCAGGTTCGCAATCCTGGGGTTTACTCCCTACCGGTGATGGAACGGGCCTCAGTAGCCCTGGCCGCCGCCGGTGGCAACAGCGAACAGGGCTCGCTCCGCAGCATCCAACTTATCCGCGGAGGGAAGGTAATGGATACCCTGGACATGTATCATTACCTGTATATGAACCAGCAGTCTGAAAATCCGATCTTGGATGACGGGGATATTATTTTCATTCCGGTGAACAATAACAACATCAAGGTGGTGGGGCAGGTGTACCGTCCCGGGATCTATGAGGTCAAACCGGGCGAAAGATTGATGGATATCATCGAAATGGCCGGGGGCATCACCCCGGTGGCCACCAAGGAGGATATCAAGATTGAGAACGTGGCCATGCCGGACGTGGTGCAAAGCATCAGTTACCGAGGACTTTTCATCGACGGTGACCAGTCATTGAACATTCCATTAAAGGAGGGAGATATCGTGACCGTGCCCTCCGCTCCCACCTCAGTGACGGTGGTCGGGCAGGTCCAGAAGGGAGGGACCTTCGTCTTTGAGCCGGGCACGGTCTTAAGCTATTATCTGGGGATGGCCGGGGGGTATGGGGAACGGGCCAGCACCAATAACATTAAGATCAACCGGTGGGGAGGAAAAACACTGAAGGCCAGGGAGGATACCCCCATCGAGGCCGGCGATGTGGTTATCGTGGGGGAGATGCAGATCAAGGGCTGGCGGGATTACATCTCCGTCACCGGCCAGCTGATCACCATGTTCTATATCGTTTGGACGGTGTCAAAGTAATAGATTCAAATATGGTCGTCTTGGGGATAAATGTCTGCAATGACGTGCATTATATCCAAACCAAAACCAATAAATCCATCAGTATTCAGGTTCCCGGAATACAATTAAGGAATATTGTGCAAAATCCTTATACGGCATTGAGGCGAAGTACTTTCAGCGAGTCAATATCGCTGGATCAGGATCTGATCAGCATAATCAAAGACCACAATACCCATATGTTTCTTCAGAATCCTGCCGGCCAGAACGTTTTCTTGTATCTGACAAAATATGTAAAGGATTTTGCCGAAAATCACTTTTCCCGGGATATCAGCCAAATTTATATCCTTGACTGGGGTTGCGGCAAAGGGCATGTCACATACCTGCTGCGAAAGCTGGGGGCTAAACCAATAAGCTGTGACCTGAAATGCGACAAGGATGATTCCAGTTTCGGGCAAGCAGTGCCGATAATCCGGAAGCAGGGGATACGGGTAGAACCCATCGAGCACGAATACCTGCTCCCCTACGGAGATGCGTCGATGGACATCGTCCTTAGTTTCGGGGTCCTGGAACATGTGGCCAGTGATAAAATGTCGCTGAAGGAAATTCACCGAGTACTGCGTGACAGGGGCCTATTCTTCTGTTTCAATCTGCCGTATATCTTTTCCTGGACCCAGTTTTTATGCCGTTTGCGGGGCGATCATTACCATGATCGCCTATATGATAAAAAAACAGTGGATAAAATGCTCCGGGTTGCTGGATTTGATTTAATTGATATTTGGCACAGGCAACTATTTCCGAAGAACACCATAAGGTATCCGAAGTACAAGCTATTTGAACGTATGGATCTTTTTTTTACAGAATACACTCCATTGAGATACTTCGCTACGAACATTGAGTTCGTAGCAGTAAAAGTGATCAAACGATCAGATAATGTTTAAAATTGGAAGTGATTAATGTTTGCGTTGCACAAATACAAACCTGAACCGATCTGGAGTTGAATAATGATCAACAGCTTTTATGATCTGCTTTTTATTCTGGTCAAGAATCGCCGGACCATCATCTGGATCACGGCCGGATTCACCGTATTCGCCATGGCCTTAAGCCTGGTGATCCCCAAGAAATACAAGGCCACCGCCACCTTGATGCCCCCGGCCAGCCAGAGCATGAGCTTGATGAGCCTGGCGTTCAAGGCCGGAATGCCATCGGATCCAGAGGTTGGCGGGGTGGGATTCATGCCGGGCATGGTGACACCGTCCGATGTTTTTGCCTTTATGCTTAAGAACGGGGCCGTCACCGGTCGGGTGATAGACCAGTGCGGCCTGGTGATGCATTACAAGAAGAACAAGCAGCTGGCCAAGGACCCCGGGAAAGCCCTGTATAACGTAAACAAGAAACTGGACAAGGCCACCGCCATAAAAGTGACGGATGAACGTTTTATAACGGTCACGGTTGAGGACAAAAACCCGGACAAAGCCGCCGAGATAGCCAATTGCTATGGTGACGTGCTGAACAATATCTACAGCGGGCTCAATATGTCGCAGGGTCAGAGGGCCCGGGAGTTCATCGAGAACCGGGTGGCCCAGGAGGAGATCTTGTTAAGGGAGATGGAGGATTCACTGCGGGTGTTCCAAAAACGCTTCCGAACAGTTTCCATCACCGAGGAGATGAAGGCCCTGATAGAGATGTCGGCCAAAATAGAGGCGGACATCATGACCAAAAGAATAGAGCTGGAGGCCCTTAAATCCTACAATACCAAAGATAATTCCCAGATAAAAATATTAACCACCGAGATAGACAAGGCTGAACAGCAGTTGAACAACCTGATGGTAGGGGGCAATGACAAAACTCTGTTCATACCCTTTGCCAAGGCGCCGGATATTGGTACCGAGCTGACCCGCCGGATGCGGGATGTGAGGATTCATCAGGAGGTTTATGCCCTGCTGGTGGAACAGCTGGAGCATGCCAAGATTCTGGAAGCCAAGGATACCCCCAAGATCCAGTTCCTGGAGAGGGCCAGTCCTCCATGGAAGAAGAGCTGGCCGAAGAGGATTTTAATTACATGTGTCGGGCTGTTCATCGGCTTTATTATAAGTATCATTAGTATAATCATTATTGAGTGGTGGAATTGGTATGTTACTGATCCGGATAATAAAGTTAAGGTAATGAATATTAGAAATATATTTTAATTTTAGAAATTGTCGTGAAAAATAAAAGACCATCATACAAAACAGTTGTTCTTTTCACTGCAATACTTTTTGGCGTTTTGGTCATCAGTTTATTTGCACTGAAACAATTTATACTTATGGCTATTCTGATTGCAATGATTGGTTTGCCGGTCAATATTTATTATAGCGTCAAAAGACCGGAGGTTATTTTATTTTTATGTCTTATTTTGTTTTTTACACATTTGGGGCATAAGCTGGCAAATATTGTTTTTGCAGTATATTGCATAACAACCCTCTGTTCCATTATCTTTGCGAAGCAAAGACATATAAAATTTGATTTAATTTTGGTGCTTTGGAGCATTATAACAATTCTATCACTATTGACGATTTATAGATGGAGTGCCTGGGGTAGGGCTGGTCTTGGTATGCTGCATTTCATAGCAATGCCAGTGATTATCTATATTAGTATCGTAAAAAAAATTATCAGCGACGCAGGGGTAGAACGTCTACATAAGGTCTATGTCCCTTTTGTTATTGGATATTCATTGATACAAGTATTGTTTTTTTTGATTTTCCAGGCAAATGTATCGGCCATAAACATAAATACTTTCCATAGTAGCGGTTTTGGCCTTTCATGGGGTGTTGCAAACACTTTGGCTGCCATTATGGTGCTATTCGGTACAATATTAATAAGCCAACTGATGGTGCTTAAAGATGTTTTTTTAACAAGGACATTAAAGATAATTATGATTATACTGGCATTAGTTCTCGTTGTGATTATCTTATCCCGTGGGGCTATTTTATCTTTTTTGATAGCTGGAATGTTTTTTTATATTTTTAAAGGTGTTGCTGCTAAAGATTATAATGTTAAAAAATCATTTGGGATTCTTTTAGGCGCTATCCTGGTAATTAATATATTTGCCTATAAATATTTATATGCATTGATGGAACGAATTAAAAATGTCAAAGTTGATGCATCTTCTTTTTCTCGTTTGTATATGATAAGAGATTGTATTATTACTATGAAAGATAATTTGATAATTGGAGCGGGACCAAACCAGTATAGGTATTCCGAATTCTACCGTTACTTGGAGGATCCGCATAATATATTTCTTCGTTTTGGCGTGGATTTTGGAACCATTTCAGCCTTTTTGATTGCATTTATTATTTTTTACCCGCTATATCGTTTAATTGTTTTGTGTTACAAAAACGTGACGGGGGCAAATTATATATATACCTTGTTTTTTTTACCCTATTTGGTTGCAGTCATCAACAGCCAAGTAGAAGCAGCCATAACAAGATATCAATATGGAATGCTGTTTTGGATTATTTATGCTTTGATGTATAGGCATATCGAGGAGGTTAGCAGTTTAAAAGTCAAAACACTTGAGACTATGGGAAGTTCCTAATGTGTAATCAGTTGTCTAGTACAAATATTGTTTATCTCTATGGCATTTTATTTTGCCGCAGGGGATATAATGTTGCTCTTGTAACAATATCAGATTATTGTATAGTTTATTTGATAGGTACGGCGAAGGTGTTTGCATGAAAGAACGTAAGATTTTGATGGAAAACATGGCGGCTCTTTTTATTGTTCAAGGGGCTAATTATATTTTGCCGTTAGTTACTTTTCCATATTTGGTTCGTGTCTTAGGCCTGGGTAAATTTGGACTTATTGCTTTTGCGTTCTCTTTCGTGCAATATTTTGTCGTATTTGTTGATTACGGCTTTAATCTCTCGGCTACGAGAGGGATATCTATTGTTAGAAATGATTTCAATCTTATTTCTCGCAAATTTTGGAACATATTTATAATCAAGAGTGCGTTGCTTATTATTAGCGCAATAATATTATCTATAATGATTATATCTATCGAAAAATTTAAAATCAATGCTTTCCTGTATCTGATGGCTTTTATAGCTGTACTAGGAAACCTATTTTTCCCGATATGGTTTTTCCAAGGGATAGAGGATATCAAGATAATAGCTTTTTTTAATTTAATATCAAAACTGTTTTTTACGGCTGCAATATTCATGTTTATAAAAGACCAAAACGACTATACTCTGGCGGTTTTCCTGCAATCCAGTGGGGTGCTTTTTGCCGGCATAGCGGCATTTGTCTATGCATTATTGAAATACCCGATCAAGTTTGTTCTCCCAAATTACGACGAGATAAAAACTGAAGTAAAACAGGGCTGGCCGATTTTTGCTACTATTATGTCATCAACACTAGTCAATAATTCAAATATCTTCATTTTGGGAATATATGCTGATAACAAAATAGTTGGAATATTTGCGATTGCAGATAAAATAGTAAGAGTATTTATCAATTTGTGCGTTCCTGTCAGCAATGCAATATTCCCAAGGGTCAGCAGTCTATTTGAAGAATCGAAGGTAAAAGCTGTAAAATTTATAAAGAAGATATTGTTATATGGAAGCATCTTTTTCGCGGCTATGTGTGTCCTGCTATATTTTACAGCTGACGTTCTGGTTATGCTTATCACCGGGGAGAATGTTAAATCAATCGGTTTATTGATCAGAATAATGTCTATTGTGCCCTTGACGGTATTCGTCGATAATTTATACGGCACACAAGTGCTTATCAATATTAATCGCAGTAGTCAATTTATGAAGGCTGTGCTTTATCCCGGAATGTTATCGGTAGCCTTATCTTTTCTTCTAGTGCCGGTGTGGAAACAGTATGCGTCCTCTGTAATATTCGTCGTATCGGAGCTGATTATATTAGTAATGATGATCAGTTATGTTAATAAGAATAACGTATATCTGGTAAAGGAAAGTATTATCTGATCAATGAGAATCGCAGTATGGCATAATCTACCCAGCGGCGGGGGCAAGCGAGCATTGCGCGATCAAGTTTCTATGCTAATGAAACGAGGCCATCACGTAGAAATATGGCGCCCTTTATGCGCAGACCATGGCCCTTTTGATCTGTCGAGTTATGTAAACGAGCATATAAATCCCTGCCGATACTATAATCCCTCCCAGAATAATTTGTTTGGTAAATTCAAGCGCCTTATTGGACAATATCTTAACCTATATGAACTTAATAAAAATGCAAAATTATGTGCCTCTGAAATCAATGAAAGGAAATTTGATGTGTTGTTGTCGCATTCCTGCCATTTCATGGGGTCACCTTTTATAGGCCGATATATCAAAATTCCATCCACTTTATATTTACATGAACCAAATAGGATATTATACGAGGCAAAAGACAGACATCCAATGGCGCTACCGAGTCGCCCAAACAATTCTTTTTTCCCCGTAAAATATTATGTTGCTAAATTCGAAGACAAGTTTAAGCATTCCTTTTACCGTTTGAAAGCAAGAGAAGAAGCTAGTAATGCGTCGTCTTTTGATACTATCTTGGTCAATTCATATTTTAACAGAGAGAGTGTGCTGCGTGCCTATGATATAAATTCCCAAGTATGCTATTTAGGTGTTGATACGGAATTGTTTAAGAAAAACAAAATTCAACCCAAGGGCAGATATATATTGGCCGTCGGTGCAATGGTTCGCGAAAAAAATTATTCCTTTTTAATTCAAGCCATAAGCCTCATAAAGAAAAATAAACCTAAATTGATCATTGTATCAAATGCAGGTAACCCTGAATATGAGGATTATGTGCGTGAATTGGCAAAGAACAGTAAAGTCCCAATCGAAGTATACTATAATATTCCAGACGATCATCTAATAAGATTATATTCCGGAGCGCTATTGGTTGCATATGCCCCACGTCTCGAGCCTTTTGGGTATGTCCCCCTTGAAGCAAATGCATGCTCGACTCCTGTAGTTGCAGTTGCAGAGGGTGGGGTCAGAGAAACTGTTGTGAATGAGCTGAATGGACTGCTGATTGATCACGACCCTCAATCCATGGCCGACGCGATAAATTCATTATTACATTATCCAGAAAAGGCTGCTGTACTGGGTGAAAACGGGCGGAACTTTGTTGAAGAAAATTGGTCGCTTGAAAAAGCAACAGACCGACTTGAAATGAAACTGGCAAGGCAAATAGGAATTGAGATATGAAATATGCCATATATATAATTGTATTGAATTACAACAATTGGAAGGATACGATTGAGTGTCTGGAAAGTATAAACCAATTAAAATACACAAATTATTGCACCATTGTGGTTGATAATGCATCGACAAATGAATCGATTTACAAAATAAAAAAATGGATTGCGAAAAGTAAGGAAAGTAATAGAATTTTGAACGAAATTGTCTTAATCGAAAATAATATGAATGTAGGTTATGCCGGCGGCAATAATGTGGGGATTAAATATGCGTTGAAGGAAAACAAGTATGGGCATATTTGGATTTTGAATAACGATACTGTCGTTGACAGCATGTCTTTGAATAATATAATTATGATGGTTGATCAAGATAATCAAATTGGAATATGTGGTTCCAAGATACTTTACTATGACAAAAGGGATATCATCCAATCAATTGGCTCCAAAGTTAACTATACTTTTGGCTATGTGAGTAATATTACAGACCAGACAAAAATTGAGACAATTGATTCTGTTATGGGGGCTTCCTTTTTTATAACTAATAAATGTATTTCAACTGTTGGAATGTTGCCAGAAGAATATTTTTTGTTCTTGGAGGAATCTGACTACTGTATAAAGGCGATAAAATACGGATTTAAAATAAAAGTAGCATTAGATTCCATTGTTTTTCATAAAGAAGGATCCACAACCGGTGGAAGTAGTGACTATCGTAACCGGAGCGAGTCTGCCGATTTACTTTCCTTCAGAAGTAGAATTATATTTGGCCGCAAATATGCAAAATCCATGTTTGGTTTATATGCCGGTCTTTTGGCTTCTGTCATTTTACGGATTAAACGGGGGCAAATCAAAAGAGCGCTCAAATTTGCAGTGTTGGTATTTAAATCAATTATTGACCCTACAAATCTAGCAATTGTATGAATGAAAATTCGTGGAAAACGTACAGTTTCGGTTTTATGTTGGTGATTTATTAAAATTGTAAAATTATTGATATAATATGAGGGAGTAGTTATTAAAAATAAAACTAACATTTTAACTTGGGGTTTTGCTATTATGGCAATGATGTGTTTAAAAGCAGAAGCCGAAGATATCACCGTTGGTCTTATTATCAACGACACCACAAACTCTTTCAACGGTTACACATTGTTTGCCCCTAATTTTAACAATAACAGTTATCTTATCGATAATAATGGAAACCTTATCAACAGTTGGGCTAGTAGTTATCTGCCGGGGCTTTCCACTTACTTGTTGGAAAACGGGAAAATGCTAAGAGCGGGAAAGATAGTTGGGAACCATTTTTCTAACACTGGAGGGGCTGGGGGAATAGTTCAAATATTTGATTGGGACGGAACTATAAACTGGGAATATAAATATGCTAGCCCCATTCACCAGTCACATCATGATATACGGATGCTTCCTAACGGGAATGTTCTTATGATCGCCTGGGAACTTAAGACCCGTGCTGAGGCAATTGCCGCGGGAAGGGGTTCAACATTGTTTTCTTCCAATGAACTTTGGCCCGACCATATAATTGAAGTGCAACCTTCTGGCGCAGATAGCGGGATTATTGTCTGGGAGTGGCATGTTTGGGACCATTTAATCCAGGATATTGATTCCACTAAACCCAATTACGGGATCGTTGCGGATCACCCCGAACTGATCAATATAAATTTTATCGGACTGGAATCAACTACTGCAGCCGACTGGATACATTTGAATTCAATTGATTACAACCAGAAATTGGATCAAATAGTAATAAGTTCACGCGAGTTTGATGAAATATGGATAATCGATCACAACACAACCATCTCTGAAGCGGCTGGACACACCGGAGGCCTGCGGGGCAGGGGTGGCGACCTCTTATTCCGCTGGGGGAATCCCTACGCTTATAACCGGGGAACAGAAGATAATCATGTTTATTTCGGCCAGCACAATGTAAACTGGATTTCAGATAGTTTGTCAGGTTCAGCAGACATTATGGTCTTTAATAACGGTTTAGGCAGAAATGAGGGTGATTACTCTTCTATCGATCAGATAACTCCGGAATTTGACACGATCAGCGGAGTCTATCAACTTCATGGAGACTCCACATACAAACCTTCATTTCTGACATGGACATATACCAGCGTACCTGTCGACAGTTTTTTTAGCCCGTATATCTCCGGCGCCACCCGTCAGCCCAATGGCAACACTTTGATCTGCAGCGGCTGGAATGGCACATTTTTTGAAGTGACTCCAGCCGGAGAAACTGTTTGGAAATATATTAATCCCGTTATAGCTTCTGGTCCAATGACCCAGGGAGATACCATCCTGGGGATTGGCTTTTTAGACGGGAAACAAAACATGGTATTCCGTGTTTATCGGTATGCTCCGGATTACCCTGGGCTGGCAGGCCAGGATTTGACACCGCAGGATCCAATAGAGATATATCCAAGTGGTGTTTTCTGTGAGCATCCCCAGCTACATCTGAAAGGCTTTACTTTATATCAAAACACCCCAAATCCCTTCAAGGATGTTACTAGAATAAAATACCAAATACCGGTGGGAGGCCAGGTCCGGCTGAAAATATATAATCTGCTGGGCCAGGAGGTGAGGGAATTGTGTAACGGCTATGAAAATGCAGGTGTATATACCGTTAGCTGGGATGGAACGGATAATAACGGGAAGAAAGTGGCAAATAATATAATATTCTACCGACTTGAATACGACGGTAAAAGTCAGCACAGAAGAATGTTGCTAATGAAATGATACTTTGAGATTATTAACAAACGTAATATATCCTGGAATGTTGCAAACGGCTTTTTATGATATTGCTTTCGATGCCCGGATGTATCAACATTCCGGGATCGGCTCTTATATCCGCAATTTGATAAGACAGTTCACCCAACAAGCCATCGGTCGGGACATGCTTCTCCTGAGCGACAGGGATTTTCCCAGTCACGGCTTGAAGATCATGCATTGCCACTGCAAGATCTACGGCTTGAACGAGCAGACCTTTCTGCCATATTCCGTAAGAACCACCAAGCTGTTCCATGCTCCGCATTACAACGCCCCGGTGTTGTTTCCCGGTAAACTGGTGGTCACCATTCACGACCTGATTCACCTTAACTTTTACGATCAACTGCCGTCTTTGTTTCACAAGTTGTACGCTAAATCCATGATGGGATTGGTGATAAACAGGGCCGATGCTATTATGACCGATTCAGACTGGACCAGGTACGATATTTTACAGAGATGGCCCCAGATGAAGCACAAGATAAAAACTGTCTACTGCGGTGTGCCCGTAGCAAGAGATTATCCCAATCCCCAAGTAGTGCTGGACAGGCACGGCATCAATAAACCATATATCCTTTACTTGGGATTGTTGAAACGTCATAAGAATTTGATCCGTTTGGTGAAAGCATTTGAAGCTGCCCAAAGAACGCTAAAAGGGGAATGCCTGCTGGTTATTGCCGGCGATGCCAAAAGTGATGATGCGGGATTGAAGCAGTATGTTGATGGCTGTTCCGCCAAACATCTGATCCGTTTGATAGGGTTCGTCCCCGGAGCCGATCTTCCGGCTTTGTATGGCCAGGCGGCGCTGTTCGCTTTTCCCTCGATAGCCGAAGGATTCGGCTTGCCGCCGCTGGAGGCCATGTCATATGGCGTTCCGGCGATATCCAGCAATGCCACCTGTCTGCCCGAGGTGCTCAAGGACGCTCCTATGTATTTTGATCCCTATGATATAAAAGATATGACAGCCTGCTTGGAAAGATCTATCAGAGATGACCTCTGGCGTAAGGATGCTGCCCCAAAGGGGAAAATAGTCGCAAAAGGATATCGCTGGGAGAATACCGCCCGGGAGTGCTTAGCCTTATATGACTCATTGATCTAATTAATTTTCTGATATCTAAAATACTTGGAAACAGGAATGCATGTTATGGGAATAAAAGGGTATAAAACCGCTATTATTCACGACTGGTTGACCGGGATGAGGGGCGGGGAGACAGTGTTGGAGTCATTATTGGATATTTATCCCGATGCAGATATTTTCACTTTGTTATGGGTACCGGGAAGTGTTTCCAGCAAGATAGAAAAACAAAGGATAACGACATCATTTTTACAAAAGGCTCCTTTTATTAAAAAAAACTACCGCCACTATCTGCCCTTATTCCCATTGGCAATCGAAGGTTTTGACCTTAGGGGATACGATCTTATCGTTTCTTCCAGCCATTGCGTGGCAAAAGGGATCATCCCCCCGCCGGGAGCGCGGCATATCTGCTATTGTTATACTCCGATGCGTTATATATGGGATATGTACTTTCAGTATTTTGGGAAAACCCGGAACCGACTGACCAGTTTCATATACAGATCAGTTGCCCATTACCTGCGCATGTGGGATGTCACTACCAATAGTCGGGTAGATGAATTTATTGCCATCAGCAACCATGTCTCCCGGCGGATCAAGAGATATTATAATAGAACTTCAGCCATTATCTATCCTCCGGTAGATAACGATTTTTACCTGCCTGTTTCCGATAAACCTTTGGCCGAACGATATTATTTGGTGGTTTCCGGTTTGGTGCCGTATAAAAGAATCGATCTGGCCATCGAGGCTTTTAATCAGACTGGGAAAAAACTGATTGTAATAGGGGAGGGGCCTGAAAAAGCCCGATTGATGAAAGCAGCTAAACGCAATATTTCATTTTTGGGTTGGGCCAGCAACGAGGATCTGCGGAAATGGTATAGTCATTGTGAGGCACTGATCTTTCCGGGGGAGGAGGATTTCGGTATTGTGCCGGTGGAGGCGCAGGCCTGTGGCCGTCCGGTAGTTGCCTTCGGGCAAGGAGGGGCACTGGATACGGTCGTTCACGGCAACACCGGTATTTTGTTTCCCGAACAGACTGTAGCCAGCCTGATCAAAGCCTTGGAAACCCACGAGGTAACTAGATACGATAGTGATGCAATAATTGAAAATAGCCGGCGGTTTTCCAGGAATGTTTTTACCGAGAAAGTCCGCCAGTATGTTATGCAAAATTGTAAATCAACAGATGATGGTCATTCATAATTGTTTCGGGAGTAATCGTATGGAGTATAAGATTATAAAATGAACCGCAGATGGCAATTGACATATTCCGGGATAATCATGGCGGCCGATATTGTGGTGATCGCTTTGTCGTTCATCCTCTCTTTCTGGGTGCGTTTTAACTCCCATCTGCTTCCCATCCCCCTGGGGCGCCCGCCTTTCCGGCCTTATCTGATAGGTTCGCTGGTGGTGGCTTTCTTATGGGTCAGCGTTTTTTGGCTGCTGGGTCTGTATGAAAACCGCAGCCGGTTTGCCCCCGACGAAGAGATCTATCGAGTGGCCAAAGGCACCTTTGTGGGGATAGTGGCCATCATGGCCTTTTCCTTCTTTTACCGCGAAGTGGTATGGTCCCGGCTGGTGCTGGCCTTGGCCACGCTGATATCATTCTTTCTGCTTTCGATCCAGAGGATCGTGGCGGTGAACCTTTTTAAGCGGATAGTGGCCAAACATGGTGTCGGACTTAAAAGGACCGCCATTATCGGCAGCGGGGATATCGCCCTGAAGATCATCGAACAGCTGAAATTCAACCCCGAATATGGCTACGGGATAGAGTGCCTGATCTCGGTCAACGGTATCGAGGGATCGGCTTTTGGCGAGACCCCGGTGAAAAAAATGACCGTCAAAAAGTACAGTGAGATCTCCCGGCTGATCGATGAATACGGCCTGGATGCTCTGTTCATCGTCCTGCCGCACGACATGCAGTCAGCCGTGATCGAGATAGTCAATTCCACGGAACACCGTCCGGTAGAGGTGAAATTCGTTCCCGACCTGATGGACATAATCGGCCGTGATACCAGCATCTCCCAGCTGGGCAATATCCCGGTCATCGGGCTGCGGGAGCTCCCCCTGACCGAATGGGACCTGATCATCAAAAGGATCTTCGATCTGACGGCCGCCACCCTGGGGGTCATGGTCCTTTCGCCCCTGCTGCTGCTGTTGACTGCTCTAATAAAACTCACTTCCCCGGGCCCGGCATTCTATGCCCAGGAGAGAGTGGGATATGACGGGGAACCGTTCCAGATGCTAAAGTTCCGTTCAATGCGGGTGGGGGCCGAGGAAAAGACCGGCCCGGTATGGGCCAAACAGAATGACAACCGCCGGACTCCGTTGGGTACGTTCCTGCGCAAATACAGTTTGGACGAGCTGCCCCAGCTTTTCAATGTGATCAAGGGGGATATGAGCCTGGTGGGACCCAGGCCGGAACGGCCATTTTTTGTGGAGAAATTCAAGGATCAGATCCCGCGCTATGCCTCCCGGCACAAGATGAAATCCGGAGTTACCGGCTGGGCCCAGGTCAACGGCTGGAGGGGGGATACTTCCATTGTGGAACGAACCAAATGCGATATATATTATATCGAGAACTGGTCGCTGTTCCTGGACATCAAAATATTAATAAGAACGGTGTTGCAGGTTATTTTCCCCAGTAATGCCTATTAACATAAGCGAGGATGCCATGAACGATTCACCGGAGATCTCTTTGAAACAACAGTTTGCCATTCTGAACAGAGGGAAGTATATTGCGGGAGCTATTGCCTTAACATCAGTCATCTTATCATTGGCCTATTTCATTACTGCCCCCCGGGTGTTCCAGGCTCAGGGCCTGGTCTGCGTGCCGGAAAGCAACCGCCTCCTGGCCGTATCCTCTGAAACCAATGGGGCTACTTTTGTCATGGTCAATGTGGGGGGTAAGTCCAAGCCGACCGCAATCTCCCTGATCAATGTCTCCGAAACCAAGGCTCTTTTGAATTCCCTGCAATTGTCCTTAAAAAAGGGGGAGAATATCGGGCAGTTTAGCCAAAAATCCAGGGAAAATATGAAGAGTATATGGCTGGAGGAGATCAAGGGCTCGGATAACTATTTCCGACTGACGATCCAGACCAAGGGCTCGGCTGAAATTGCCAGGGAAGCCCTATTGGGCTTTATAATGCTTCTTCGGGAGAATGACCATATCAAGAGCAAATTGAATAATGAACTTGAAGGTCTGAATAAAAGTTTGAAGGAAACAGAGGCAAGTATTCAAAGGACCGATTCTCTTTCCAAACAAATTGCAGCTCTTTTGAAATCCAACCGATATCCGCCATTTAACCCTGCCGAGTTGGAGGTGAACTCAAATGAGCTTAAAATAAAATCCAACAATATTTTGGTCAATCTTAAGTCAACCAAGAATTATGAAATCGTTAACGAACCAGTGGCTCTGCCATCCCCTGTCAGTCCGAAGCTCATTCCAGTTCTTTCGCTGGGCGCTGTATTGGGGTTGATGCTGGGAATATTAACGGTCTTTGTCCGGGCATTCATCCGGAGGATTAATTAACTTTGGCGGCTTGATTGAATGAAGTTGATTTTGAGCAATCGGTCTTTTGTTAGCAATGTTGTGAAGCTTATGACGGGCACCATCATTGCCCAAGCTATTCAACTGGCAGCCGCTCCTATTTTATCCAGGCTCTACAGCCCTTCTGACTTCGGGGTTTTTGCACTGTATCTTTCGGTGACATCATTGCTGTCCATAATTGCAACGGCTCGCTATGAGATGGCTATTATGCTTCCCTCCTCTCAGGATGATGCCGTCAACATCCTGGCATTGGCGGTGAGTATTTCGTTTATACTTAGCCTGGCTTCATTGGGCGTGGTCTTTCTTTTTAACAAGCAAATCGCCACCTTACTAGGTGCCCCGGGGATTTCCGGTTGGCTGTATTTTATCCCAATTTCAATATTTTTTAGCGGACTTTACCAATCCTTTAATTATTGGACAAACCGGGCAAAGGACTATCGGCGCATATCCGTCTCCAAGGTTGTTCAATTTTCCTCTTCGTCTGCAGTGAATGTCGCTATGGGTTTGGGCGGCTGGGGAGTGGGGGGGCTGATCGGAGGCAATGCATCCGGCCTGATCATCGCCGCTTGTTATCTGGGGAAAAATCTGCTGGGCGATATTAAGGGATATTTGAGATCGATAACCAAGGAACGAATGGCCTTCAATGCCCGCCGATATCAAAGTTTCCCGGTGGTAAATACCCTGCATGCCTTTTCCGACACTCTTCAGGCCAGCGCAGTGAATTTTTTGATAGCTTTTTATTTCGGCAGCCAACTGCTGGGATTCTACGCATTTACTTTCAGGATACTTCGGGCTCCTTTGGGCATAATCGGGTCATCTCTATCCCAGGTATTTTTCCAGCGGGCTTCCGAAGCATACAATAACCAGCAGCCAATTGCCCCTCTCGTCAGGAGGATGGTGCTGGTATTAAGCGCTGTGGCTCTACCAATATTTATTCTGCTGTATTTATATTCTCCTGATATCTTTGTTGCTATTTTCGGTGTTCAGTGGAGGGAGGCCGGAATTTATGCCCGGATCTTATCTCCCTGGCTTTATTTTAATTTTATTGTTTCCCCACTGGCCCAAATAGCCATAATTGTCAACAGACAAAAGGAGATGTTTTATCTCGGGGTGCTGGGAAATCTGCTGATAGTATTATCGATCATCTATGGAGGCCTGGTGGCCAAGGATATTAAAAGCGGCTTCATCGTTCTTTCTCTGACCGAGTCTGTCTATTTGCTATTCCTGATAAATTGGATTTACCGAGTAGCTGGCACCAGAAGGGATTACCGATAAACGTGGGAGCGGGGAATGAATCTATTTAATAAGATATCCAATAAGGTCAACATCGCTTGGCTACGGGCCAGGGGAAGCTTGATAGGTGAAAGCTGCCTTCTGGCTCCAGGGGTCGATATCAATAGACCCCGGGGATTGATAATGGGAGCCCACTGTGCTTTGTATAAAAATGTTACCGTATCTATCGGCCTTTCCGGAATGTTCAAGATGGGGAGCAATTCACATTCAGCTCCCTACGGTTATTATTTGGTTGGAGAACAGCGTTTGATGATCGGCAGCGATGTGGCGATAGGACCGTTCTGTTCGTTCTTCTGTCTGACAAACAGCCTGCCTTCCGCAGGCGGTCTTTTCCGGAAAAGTTATTCATCCGGGGATATCGTAATCGGTGACAATGTATTCATCGGGGCACATTGTGTCCTGTTGCCGGGCACGGAAATCGGCGACAATACAGTAATCGCAGCCAATTCGGTGATTGGTGGCCGGCTGGATGCTGGCTGTCTTTATGGGGGCAGCCCGGTTAAAAAAATTAAAGTTCTGGAACAATTTTGATGCTGAAGGTATCATTTTTATCAAATAGCCTTAAGGCCAAAACCGTTATCCAGGCGCTGCTACACTATCCTCGCGCGTCGTCCATGGGAGACCGCCTTTTATCCAATTCATTGTCCCGTTTTTTGTCTGTCGAATCAACCCGGGTATTTCTTTTTAATTCGGGGAGGATGGCGTTATATAGTTTCTTAAAGTCTCTTGGCCTGAAGGCCGGGGATGAGATTATAGTGCCGGGCTATACTTGTGTGGTGGTCACCAATGCGATTAAGTACTTAGAGGCTACTGCCGTTTATGCCGATATTGATGAAGGCGACCTCAATATCAATCTGGATAAAATATTAAAAGCGGTTAGCCCTAAAACCAAAGCAATCGTAATATCCCATAATTTTGGCATCCCCTTTAAACATATCGATGAAATAAAAACCAAGTACCCGGACATTGTGATAATAGAAGATGCTGCTCATGTGATGGGGAGCAATTTTAAAGGCCGCTCCGTAGGGACTCTGGGGGATGCAGCCTTTTTTAGTTTTGAGTACTCAAAACCGATTACCACAGGAATGGGGGGAGCACTGCTGATAAATAATCCCAGGTATATGACCCCCGGTTTCATTGAATATTTCAACTCACTGATTTATCCGGGGAATAGCCAAAAGATACGGATAATCATTGGATTGCTTATCTATTCTATCAATGGAGGGAGGATTGCCTCCCTGGCTAAAAGAATTTTGACTGGGGTGGCCAGAAGATCCGGGCTTTTAGTTATGACATCGTCCCACGAATTGACGGGGTCATTCCCCCCAAATTACCCCTCCAGACTAGATCCTCTTTTAGGCTATATCGGATATTGTCAGATGCGTAGTATTCATGAGATCACCAAACACAAAAGAATGTTGGCCGAAGCCTACAGAGAAATATTTGCCGGATTACCCAACATCCGCCAATTCTATGGGGCTGAGACCGTCTATGTCAGATATCCGGTGGTATATAAAGGCGGTAAAGACCGGAATTATTTGATCGCCCGGATGGTAAAAGAAACCGGAATAGATGTGGGGGAGTGGTTCAACGACGTCGTTCATCCCCGGGGCAGCTGCCGATATTGTTATAGTGATGGCCAGTGCCCGGTCGGGGAGGGCATAAGCCGGACCATCTTGAACTTTCCGGTATCACTGCACCTGCCGGTGGAATATCTTCGACAAAAGCGGGAAAAGATCAGGGAGATCATGTACGAATAATGAACCGGACATTATCAATAAAAAACATCAACCCATTGGCATGTCTGATATTAACGCTGTTATTCAGCGTGGGGTTTCTGCCCGGATTCGCGTTGCATTCCGGGTGGCCGCAACTTAGGGTTGATGACCTATTGGCCTTTTTATTATTGGTGACCCTATTATCCGGCCGAAGCGGAGATCTAATAATATCCCGTCCCCTGGCCTGTTATTCGGGGGTTGTATTGATATTCGTCCTTTGGATCCTGGCCACCATCATGGCCAATGGCCGTTATCTTTTGATCGGTGATTATTTTGAGATTTATAAAAGCATAAAATTTTTAATATTTTTCTGGTCAGTATACATTTATGCCCGGTATCAAACGATTGATCCAACCAGTATGTGGCTGATTCTGACGGCCATCTTCCTGGGCCTATTGATTTTCAACCTGTTTGGATATTTCAATCTATTCAATTTCAATTATCGTTTGATGCCTTTTTATGCCAGTGGGGAAAGGATCTCCGGATTTGGGCTGGACAGTTTGGGCAATCCTTCCGTGAAACGCATGCTCGGCACAATGGGGAATCCCAATGACAATGCTATTTTATTTTCTTTATTCGCCTCCTATTTCTTGGTCAGTATCAGGATAAAACGCTGGCTGTCTCTGGGTTTGCTGGCTATTTCGGTGATGTTGATATTATTAACAGGCTCCCGCACCGTGCTGATAGGCGTTTTTGTTTCCTTTGCCTTATATGGGTTGATGGAGAAATTTTCGCTAAAGAAAGGGTTGTTGTTTGCCGCTTCGGTAATCGCGGTGATCTTTTTGGTATATTTACTTGATTTGAAATACATATCGATCCTTTGGCAATTGGATATCAGGGAAAACCCCTCCTGGGTGGCCCGGCTTGAAGTATGGGATCGTTTGGGTGAAATGATAACCAGATCGCCGCTTTGGGGTCATGGCCCCAACAAAGATTATTTCTACGCCAACAGCCTTTATTCTGAGAGTGAATATGTGCTGATGACCTGGCGCTACGGCTATATCGGATTGTTTTTATATTCCCTCTGGTTGTTCTTGCCGGCTATGATGTCCCTGCTTGTTCGACAGGGTGGCTTTGTCAAACTATTGTTCATATTTTCTGTGATACTGGCGGTTTCGGCCATTACCAACAACCCGCTTTCCGAACCGAGGATAATGGCTGTTTTTGCCATGCTTTGCGGATTGTTTTTTTTCCAAATGGCGAAAGGTACAACGGCATCATGAAAAAGCTGCTGATGATCGGACCAGCTTCCCGCCATCTGGACAGTTATCTTGATCTGATCGCCGGATATTTTGAACAGATTGCAGTAATAAGTACTTCACGGGAGATGGGGAAATATCCGACCGAAGTCATTGATCATGAAGCTATAAATCCTTCGGTAAAATCCCCCGGCTCTTTTCTGGGTGCAGTTGAAACGATTTCATCAACAATTAGGAGATTCACCCCCGATATCATCCACATTCAGCAAGCAGGCACTATGGCTCTGGCTGCTTGTCTATCCAATCGGGCGCACAAAGCCCCCATTATCATCACAGCATTGGGGAGCGATGTCCTGTTGGTTCCCCGCCAGGGATGGCTTCAGAGAAAAATGGTTGAGCATGTGCTGAATTCTTCTGATCACATAACCTGCGACGCTCAAGTATCGGCCAGGGCGGTTTCGGCCCTGTTGACCAGGGAAAGGCCAGTTACTGTGGTTAATTTCGGGGTTGGGCCCTTGCACGACCCGGACATCAAAAAGGAGAAAATTGTCTATTCGAACCGGCTTCACGAAAAACTGTACCGGATAGACAAAGTACTGGAAATGTTTGCCGAATTCACGGCCCTGGACCCTCAGTGGAAATTGATTATTGCGGGACAGGGATCGCTTACCGAAAGCTTAAAATTGGAATCAGCACGCTTGGGGCTTGCCGGGAAAACAGAATTCGTCGGATGGCTGTCTCCCGATGAAAATATTATTCATTACAACCGGGCACGAATCTATATTTCAATCCCCCAAGTAGACGCCACTTCGGTCAGTCTTTTGGAGGCGATGGCCTGCGATTGCATTCCCGTGGTGTCCGATATTCCAGCGAACCGGGAATGGGTGCAAAACCGGATTAACGGTATTCTCTGCTCCGATAACGATGAGGGATCGCTATATCAAGCGGCTGGCCTTGATCCAGTGGAAATTCTGAGATACAACAGGACTCTGCTGAAAAAGATGGCAGACCGGGATAGGTCCCGCGAAACTTTTTTATCGATCTATGAAAATTATCTAAGCCGCCCATGAACATCTGTCACCTGACATCGGTCCATTCGCCTTCAGATACCAGGATATTCCTCAAGGAGTGCCGCAGTCTGCAGAAAAACGGCCACCATGTTACCTTGGTGGCACCGCAAATTGGGGATACGGTTGTTGATGATATTCATGTGATTGGGTTTTCTCCTGTGGCCAATCGTTTTTTAAGGATGCTGGTACATCCTTGGAAAGTTTGGGGCCTGGCTGTTATCCAAAAAGCCGACGTCTACCATTTCCATGACCCGGAACTGATCCCGGTAGGGCTTTTCTTGAAGATGTTGAGCAAACCAGTGATCTACGATGTCCATGAGTCTTCGGCGGCGGATATATCCAGTAAAAGCTATTTACCTTTTTTAATCCGAAGGCCGGCTGCCTTGCTGGTCTGGCTGTTTGAACGGATCGGGGGATATGTCTTCGACGGTATTATAGCCGCCACTCCTTTCATTGCAGAACCTTTTCCAAAATCAAAAACCGAGATAGTCCAAAATTTTCCCATAATCGGAGAATTGACAGATACTATAGAACGGTTCGATTATCCCGGAGAGGATAGGATCATCTACATGGGGAGCCTGTCGGATATCCGGGGCATTGTGGAACTGATTGAAGCTTTGGAATTGTTGCCGCACGGGTGTCACACCAAGCTGGTGTTGGTTGGCAGATTTTCCGACACGATATTCGAAAGAAAGCTGAAAGCCATGCCCGGGTGGGGGCGGGTCGAGTATCACACCTGGCAGGAGCGGAAAAAATTAAGTCGCCTGATGTACCGCTGCCGCTTGGGATTGATCCTGTTGCATCCGGCCCCCAACCATTATAATGCATATCCTAATAAGCTTTTCGAATATATGTCCTGCGGTCTGCCGGTGCTGGCTTCTGATTTCCCGCTGTGGCGTCGGATCGTAATCGGCTGCGGATGCGGCAGACTGGTGGATCCAACCGATCCTCAAAAAATCGCCGAAGGTATTACCTGGTTTATATGCCACCCCCGGGAATCTTTGGCCATGGGCAAAGCCGGACAAAAAGCCATACAGGAAAAGTATCATTGGGGAATTGAGGAGGCCAAGCTGATATCCTTTTATCGGAAAATGGATGGTCAATAAAATGAATAATCAACCCCCGCTTATATGAAGATACTTTTGGTAAACCCTTTTGATAAGATACCTGGCGAGCAATTCAGGGATCAACGGTATACTGTCCTATATAATAAGCTGAGGGTAAATCACCAGGTGCTATGGATAAGCTCCGATTACCATCACTGGACGCATACTGTAAGAAAAACGGAAAATATTCCCTATAATGACAAGCCCAATCTAATCCTGATACCGGTCATCAAATATAAAAGAAACATAGGAATTACCAGGTTATTGAGTCATTTGATGTTCAGTTTACGGGCGATAGGCAAGTTGAAGGAAATTGGATTTAAACCGGATTTGATCATCTGTGTAGCCCCAGTGGAGGCCATGTACTTATTCACCAGTTATGCCCGGAAAAGATCCGTTAGAATAGTGCTGGATGTGCTTGATCTGTGGCCGGACCTTTTCATCAAACCTTTCCCCTATTTGACGAAATGGCTGGGAAGAATACTGTTTGGGCCTTATTTTTGGATGTCGCAAAGAGCTTTTCGTTATGCCGATCACATTACTTCGGTTTCTCAGAGCTATACCAAATGGGCCATGCGAAGGGGAGGGAGAAATGATGATGAGAATTCCTCCTTCTATTATCTGGGGGGGATGAGCGCCGGGCGCCAATACAATCTTGCGAAGAGCAGGGAAAGACTGACTTGCCTATTTGCCGGGCAGCTGGGGTTCAACTATGATGTTGCGACCGTGATCCGGGCTTCCCGGATCTTGCGGGAAAGAAATATAGATGTTGAAATTGTAATTGCAGGCGATGGTTATAAAAGATCTTCACTGGTGAAGGAGGCAGAGGGTTTGCCGAGCGTCCGCTTTACGGGGTGGCTGGAATACGATGAATTGATGAAATTGTCGATAGATTGCCACGTTGGCCTGAACTGCTACATCGGAGATGCCACTCAATCGGTCCCCACTAAGCTGTTCGATTACCTTTCCATGGGGCTTTTGGTGGTGAATTCTCTCGAGGGAGAAACGGCGGAGCTTCTTGAAACAACCGGAACCGGCCTGTCATATCAATCGGGCGATGCCGAAGGCCTGGCAAAGCTTTTGGCCGGGTTTTCATGCCAGCTCGATGAGGTTATCCTTAAGGGCAGGACCTCGGCGGAACTATTTGACCGGCATTTCAGGGTTGATGCGATTTATAACCGGATGATAAGCGAGATTATCGAAAAAGAACACAACGGAAATTGAATCGAAAATGATCCGTAAAACGACACCTGGGGACATAGCTCGGATGGTGGAGATACATCTGCAGGGCTTCCCCGGGTTTTTCCTGAGTTTCCTGGGGCCGGGATTCCTGAAGGTCTATTACAGAGCGGTGTGCCGTGATCAACAGAGCATTTGTTTTGTATCGGTGGACAATGACCAGGTCATTAATGGATTTGTGGTGGGAGCCGTAGATCCCGGGCAATTCTATAAAAAAATCTTCAGAAGGGATTTTGCAACCTTCGCCCTAGGAACGTTAAAAGCCCTGCTTGCCAGGCCGGTCATTCTATCCAGACTGATACGAACCGCCCTGAAAGCTGCCGGGAATGGATCGGGAGGGGATTCTGTTGGGCTGTTCTCCATTGCAGTCTCTCCGTCTGCTCAAGGCGGCGGAATAGGCGGGGAATTGGTCGGGGCTTTTTTAAAGGAAGCGGCCATCAGAAACTGCAGCAGTGTGACATTGACCACCGACGGTGATAACAACGAAAGGGTTCACCTGTTCTATCGTAAATGGGGGTTCAGGATCGACAAGGAATTTGTCACCGCTGAAGGCCGCCGCATGTGCCAGTACGTTTGCCAAGTGGAGAGTAATGGCTGAAAACCAGTTGTCTATAAGGATCTTAAATGCTGTCATCCAGGCCTGTCTGGTTGGCTTTGTCGGTTCGTTGCCGGTATCCATTGCTTTTTGTCAGATATCCTTGGGGCTTGGGCTGGCAAGCTGGCTGTTCAAGGCGGCAATGGAACGAAAATTCACATGGCCGAGCAGCCCGTTGGAAAAAGGTTTTATAATATTTTTCTCCGTCTGTATTCTGGCTACGATATTCTCTTTGAAGCCTTTGGAGAGCCTGGTGGGTCTGAAGAAATTTTATCTGGTGCTTGCCGTTTACTTTGTGGGTTTCAATATTCCGAATCGGGAAAGACGTGATGAGTTGGTGAGTTTATTTATCGTCATGGTCGCAGCGACAGGATGTTACGGCATTCTGGCCAGCGTCTTCGGGCATCAGGCCAGGCTTTTAGGGGCCCAGACCATGGCTATGACCTCGGGTGGCATTTTCATCATGGCGGCATTTCTTATGATGCCCAGCCTTTTATCGCGTCCCAGCAACAAATTGAACGGCTTTATGTTTGGTCTGCTGGCAACGGTCTTGGCACTCAGCATCGTTCTCAATAAAACGCTTAGCGCCTGGGCTGGCCTGCTGGCCGGGATGATGCTCTATATCTTCCGGCAAAAGTTGCTGAGGGGCGTTGTGTTTCTTTTGGTTTTTGCGGCCGTTTTTTTATCGGTTGCACTGCTCCGTCCCTCCAGAGGTTTTTTTAATTATTCTAAAATGGATTCCTGGCAAGCCAGGGTTGCCATGTGGGATATCGGCTGGAAACTGATAAAGCAACGGCCGATATTGGGGACCGGGCTGATAGACCTGGGGGAGCTTTATCAGAAAGAACGTAAAGTGGAGGACATCCAGCTGCACGGTAATAACCGGCGTTTTGGACATCTGCATAATAACTTCATCCATGTCACCGCCATCACCGGGTTTGCCGGCTTGACCGCTTTCATTTTTCTTTGGGTGGTGATAATTTCATTTATACTAGAACGGATAAAAAAAAGCACCGGTATGATAAAATTGCAAAATTTGAGTTATCTGGCGGTGATGGTTGGTTTTTTGGTCAACGGCCTGGCCGAATGGAATTTCGGTGATTCGGAGGTGGTGACAATATTGTGGTTCGTTTTGGGATTGGCTTTGGCGGGCTGGAGATGGGAAACAGGCAATAGAGCAGTGGTTGGTTAAAAACATTCGTTTGGAGCAGTCAATAATAAGTAGACAATGAAAAGGTTATTTGATATAATAACATGTTTGCTAGCGGTTATCCTGTTGATGCCATTAGCTTTATTGATTGCGGCTGCAATTGCTTTCGAGTCACAGGGCGGCGTGTTTTTCTTGCAGGACCGGGCCGGCATCAACGGCAAGGTCTTTAAGATATTCAAATTCAGGACCATGATTCCCGATGCCGAGGATAAGGGACCGCTGTTGGCGGTCAGGGGGGATCCCCGGGTTACCAGATTGGGCAGATTATTAAGGCGCTGGAGTTTGGATGAACTGCCGCAACTGTTCAATATTTTAAGGGGAGAGATGAGCCTAGTTGGCCCCCGCCCCGAGATTATTCCGATCGTAAAAGGCTATTCCCGATGGCAGCGAAAAGCGCTGCAAGTGAAACCGGGTTTGACCGGTATATCCCAGGTGATGGGACGTGATGATCTGTCGATGGAAACCAAGCTAAGGCTGGACATCTATTATATCCGGCATCAGCGTTTCTGCTTTGATATGTGGATAATCTGGAAAACTGGGGTCATTGTCTTAACTGGGAAAGGGGCTTTTTAATGATTTTGGTGGGTAGAAACCGCTGGTGGATGGTCCTGCTTGACGCGATGCTTGTCAATGTTGCATTATGGGGCGCTCTGGCCCTGCGGTTTGATTTCGCCATCCCTTATAAAAGCAACTACTGGACCATTGCTCTATATATTACTGTAATACGACTGTTACTGCTGACCATTTTCGGAGCTTATCGGGGGGTCTGGCGGTACATAGGGATAAACGACCTGACGGCTATTCTTAAATCCGTAAGTCTTGGCTCCTTGGTGGTCACGGCCACCTCTATGTTCATTGCCAGGGATTTAAGCTACCCTCGCAGTGTTATTATTATAGAATGGCTGGGCGACATCATCTTGATAGGTGGTCTGAGATTTGCGCTGCGAAGCTATTATCTGCATTATAAGAACGCAAAAACAAGTACGTCTGAACAAAAGAGAATCCTGATAGTTGGGGCCGGCGACGCCGGGGAGATGGTGGCTCGCCAGATGATGGCCCATCCGGAATACGGATATCTTCCGATTGGTTTCATCGACGATGACCCCAAGAAAAAAGGCCGGGAGATCCATCGGTTACCGATCCTGGGCAGGCGGGCGGACATCGACCGCCTGGCAGAGGAGAGACGGGTCGAGGAGATAATAATTGCCATCCCCTCGGCTCCGGGTTGGGTGATCCGGGAGTTAGTAGAGCAGTGCCACTCGGCCAGGCTGAAGTTCAAGATCGTCCCGGGTATAAAGGAGATCATCGAAGGCGGGGTCAGCATCAACCAGATCCGGGATATAGAGCTGGATGACCTTTTAAGGCGGCCGCCGGTCAATATCGCGCTGGACGAGATCGCCGGCTATCTGACCGACAGAACAGTAGCGGTCACCGGGGCCGGCGGCTCCATCGGTTCTGAGCTGTGCCGGCAGATCGTTTCCCTCAAGCCCAAACTGCTGATCCTGCTGGGCAAGGGCGAGAACAGTCTTTACGAGATAGCCGCCGAACTTTCCCGCAGCCACCCGGGACAGAGGACCGAGACCCTGATCTGCGATGTGGCCGACATCAGACGGGTGGATCGGGTGTTCTCCAAATACAAGCCGCAGGTGGTGTTTCATGCCGCGGCCCACAAGCACGTCCCCATGATGGAACATAACCCCGGCGAGGCGGTCAAGAACAACATCTTCGGCACCAAGTCGGTGGCCGAAGCGGCCCTGAAATACCGGGCCGAAAGATTCGTCCTGATCTCCACCGACAAGGCGGTCAATCCCAGCAGCGTGATGGGCGCCACCAAGCGCATCTCGGAAAAGGTGGTAATGGCCCTGGTGGGCCGGAGCCGGACCAAGTTCATGGCGGTGCGTTTCGGCAATGTCCTGGGGAGCCGCGGCAGCGTGGTCCCGCTGTTCAAGAAACAGATCGCCGCCGGGGGGCCGGTCACGGTCACCCACCCGGACATGGAGAGGTATTTCATGACCATCCCCGAGGCCGTCCAGCTGGTTATCCAGGCCGGGGCCATGGGGAAGGGCGGAGAGGTGTTCGTGCTGGATATGGGCAAGCCGGTAAAGATAGTCGACCTGGCCCGGGACATGATCAAACTCTCGGGTTTCGAGCCCGATGCGGAGATCAAGATAGAATTCACCGGGCTGCGGCCGGGAGAGAAGCTTTACGAGGAGCTGCTGACCGCCGAAGAAGGGGTGGGCGCCACCAGGCATGCCCAGATATTCATGGTCAAGGGGAAACACGTCAGGCTGAAGGAACTTCCCCGGCTATTGCCGTCCCTGCAGAGGGCCGCGATATCGGGCGAGCCGGATGCGGTGGTGAGGTCCATCAGAAAGATCGTACCCAGCTTCAGGGATGGTGAAAATGCCGGATGACAGATATTCCAACCGGCCCCGGCGGGAAAATCTGCTGGCCTTCTCTCCGCCCGATATAGGACAGGAGGAGATTGACGAGGTGGTGGATTCCCTGCGTTCCGGCTGGATAACCACCGGACCCAAGACCGCCCGGTTTGAACGGGCGCTGGCGGAATATGCCGGGAGCGAACAGGCCCTGGCTTTGAATTCAGCCACCGCCGGGCTGTTCCTGTGCCTCAAGGCATCGGGAATCGGCCCGGGGGATGAAGTGATCACCACCCCCTACACATTTGCCGCCACTGTCAATGTCATCCTGCATGCCGGCGCCACTCCGGTGCTGGCGGATGTCCGCCGGGAGGATTTCAACATCGATCCGGTCAGGATAGATCAGGCGGTGACCGAAAGGACCAAAGCGGTGATCCCGGTGCATTTCGCCGGCCGAAGCTGCGACATGGATGCCATAGGAGCCATCGCAAAAAAGCATGATCTGGCGGTCATCGAGGACGCCGCCCATGCCATCGGCACCGAATACAAGGGCAGAAGGATAGGCGGTATCAGCCGTTTCACCGTTTTCAGTTTTCATGCCGTTAAAAATGTCACCACCGCTGAAGGGGGAGCCATAACCACCAATGACGGGGAAACGGCCGACCGGCTTCGGGCCATGGCCCTTCACGGGATGGACAAGGATGCCTGGAAAAGATTCTCCCCCGGAGGCAGATGGCAGTACGACATCGTCACCCCCGGGTACAAATCCAACATGATGGATATCCAGGCGGCTCTGGGCATACACCAGCTGCGCCGGCTGGAAGCCAATCTGGTCAAACGGAGGAACATCGCGGATCGATATCACAAAGGGCTGTCTGGTATCCCCCAGATCACCCTGCCCCGGGATCCCGAAGACGGCCGCCACTGCTGGCATCTATTCCCGGTGCTGATAGATTTCGCCAAATTGAAGATCGACAGGGACCGGTTCATCGAACTGCTGCTGCAAGAGAACATCAGCACCAATGTCCATTACCTTCCGGTGCACCTGTTCTCCTACTACCGGCAGCATCTGGGGTACAAGCCGGGAGATTTTCCCATAGCCGAAGATCTCTCGGACAGAGAGATCACCCTGCCGCTGTATACCCGGCTTTTGCCGGATGATGTGGATGATGTCATTGCCGCGGTAAGAAGAATCATTTTCGATAATTTAAAATAAGAGGGGCTTATATGAGCGACTATTTTGCGCATGAGAGCGCTTACGTCGACCAGCCGGCCGAGATCGGCAGCGGGACCAAGATCTGGCATTTCTGCCATGTGTCAAAAGGGGCCAAAATCGGGAAGAATTGCTCCTTGGGCCAGAACGTCTACATTGGGAGCCGGGTGGAGATCGGCAGCAATTGCAAGATCCAGAACAATGTCTCGGTCTACGACCTGGTCACCCTGGAGGATGATGTGTTCTGCGGGCCTTCCATGGTCTTCACCAACGATATGAACCCCCGGGCGGCCTTTCCCAAGGGGGGGAAGTGGATCCCCACCCTGGTCAAAACCGGGGCCAGCCTGGGCGCCAACTGCACCATAGTCTGCGGCTACACCGTAGGGAAACATGCCTTTGTGGCGGCCGGCTCGGTGGTCCGCTTCGATGTCCCCGATCATGCCATAGTGGCCGGGGTGCCGGCCAAAATAATCGGCTGGATGTGCGAATGCGGGGGGCGGCTGGATTTCGGTAAAGCGGCCGAATGCACCTGCGGGTCCTGTCAGCGAAACTACCGGAAGAAGAACGAAAAATTGGTGGAAAAAATACAATGACCGATCTGGACAATATCGATCCTCAGCTGCTGGCCAAGCTGGATCCCTCAGGCATGGGCAAGATAATAGCGGATTTTCCGGAGCAATGCCGCCAAGCCGTTGAAATAGCCAGGAAGACCGATATCAAACTGCCAGGGACCTCTTTCCGGAATATCGTGATCTGCGGGATGGGCGGTTCGGCCATAGCCGGGGATATCATGGCCTCTTATCTGGCGGATCTGATCCCGTCGGCCGTTTTCGTACAGCGGAACTACGGACTGCCGGGCTGGGTGGGGCGGGACGATCTGGTGATCGCCAGCAGCTACTCCGGCCAGACCGAGGAGACCCTGTCGGATTTCGAGGAGGCCCTAAAGAGGAAATCGACCGTGGCGGCCATAACCTCGGGCGGGATATTGAAGGATCGCTGTCTGGCCTTGGGCCTGCCTTTCACAACCATACCGGGGGGACTGCCTCCCAGGGGTGCATTGGGATTTTCATTTTTCACTTTATTGGGATTGTTCGTATCAAGCGGCCTGATATCCAATCAGGATGAAGCACTGGGAGAGACGCTGGACACTTTAGAAAAATTGTCCGACGATTGTGCTGCTGATAAAGCCGGAACGGTTAATGAGGCCAAGCAAATCGCATCGGAAATTTACAATTACCTGCCGGTGGTCTATGGCTCTACCGACCTTCTGGCCCCGGTAGCCAGGCGGTGGGCCAACCAGCTGAATGAGAATTCCAAAATTCTTTCCTACTGGGCGGCCATGCCTGAGTTATGCCACAACGAGATCGTGGGCTGGGAAAAACTGCCGGAGATAAGGTCCCGGACCAAGATCCTGATGCTGAGAGACCACGGAGACCATCCCCGGAACAGCTTGCGTTTTGAAGTGCTTCAGGATATAATTAAGGGAGAAACTGCCGGGATCATCAATATCCAAAGCCGGGGCAGATCGGCCCTGGCCCGGATGTTCTCCCTGCTGTACCTGGCGGATTTCGTCAGCTATTATCTGGCGCTGCTCAACCAGGCGGATCCCATGCCGGTCAAGCGGATCGATCGGCTGAAAACGGTTCTCAAGGAAAGAAGATGAAAGTAATAATCCCGGTGGCCGGGGCCGGCACCCGCTTGCGGCCCCACACCCATACCACACCCAAGGTCCTGATATCGGTGGCGGGAAAGCCGATGATCGGCCATATCCTGGACCAGTTGGTCGGCCTGCCGATAGACCAGATCGTGATGGTGGTGGGGCTGATGGGCGATAAGATAAAAGAGTACGTGGACCGTAACTATAAGTTCAAGGTCCGGTATATTGTCCAACAGGAGACCAAAGGCCTGGCCGATGCCGTCTATCTCACCAGGGATGCGGTGCAAAAGGACGACGCCCTGATAATATTGGGTGACACCATCTTCAGCACCGATTTTAAAAAATTGCTGTCCAAGAAAACCAGCCAGCTCGGGGTCAAGGAGGTCAGCGATCCCCGGCGTTTCGGGGTGGTGGAGCACCTCCACGGGAAGATTACCAGACTGGTGGAGAAACCGGAACATCCCCAGAGCAATCTGGCCATAGTCGGCATTTACCTGATCAGGGACATGCCGAAACTGTATAGCGCCATCGGCACTCTGATCGATAAAAACATCAGGACCAAGGGTGAATATCAGCTGACCGACGCCCTGCAGCTGCTGATAGACCGCGGCCAGACCATGGAGACCTTCCCCGTCGAAGGTTGGTACGATTGCGGCAAACCGGAGACCCTGCTGGATACCAACCGGCAGCTGCTGGACCTGTATCCCCAGAAATCCAGCAAGATAAAAGGGGTGGTGATCAACAGCCCGGTGTCCATCGATCCCTCCGCCCGGATCGAGAAATCGGTGATCGGGCCCTATGTCTCGGTGGCTGCCGGGAGCCATATAAAGAACGCCGTGATCAGCGACACCATCATTGGCAAGAATGTATGTCTGGAATCGATCATGCTCCAGAAATCCATCGTGGGGGACAATGCCGTGGTCCGGGGCAAACAGCGGAAGCTGAACGTGGGGGACGGCTCCGAAGTGGATCTTTCATAAACAAATATAAACCCAATAATTCAAGGAGAGATGAAATGGCGGAGAGACACCTTCTGACTTCCGAGTCGGTGACCGAAGGACATCCCGACAAGATGTGCGACCAGGTATCGGATGCGATACTGGATGCCATTCTGGATCAAGACGTGAACGGCCGGGTGGCCTGCGAGACCCTGGTGACCACCGGGATGGTTTTAGTGGCCGGAGAGATCTCGACCAACTGCTACATCGACATTCCGCGGCTGGTCAGGGAGACCATCAAGGATATCGGTTACACCGACGCCAAGAGCGGGTTTGATTACGAGACCTGCGCGGTGGTGACCTCCATCCAGGAGCAGTCCTGCGACATCGCCATGGGGGTGGATACCGGCGGGGCCGGCGACCAGGGGATGATGTTCGGCTACGCCTGCAACGAGACCCCGGAGCTGATGCCGATGCCCATCAGCCTGGCCCACAAGCTCTGTCAGAGGCTGTCCGAGGTCCGCAAAAAAGGCACCATGGATTATTTGCGCCCCGACGGCAAATCCCAGGTGACCATTGAATACGTCAACGGCGTGCCCAAGAGGGTGGACACCATAGTGGTCTCCACCCAGCACAATGCCGATGTCTCCGAGGACAAGGTCAAGCGGGATATCGTCAAGCATGTCATCAACCGGGTGGTTGACGGCAAGATGATGGACGACCGCACCAAGGTGCTGGTCAATCCCACCGGCCGGTTCGTGATCGGCGGACCCCAGGGCGACACCGGCCTGACCGGACGGAAGATCATCGTCGACACCTACGGCGGCATCGGGCGGCATGGCGGCGGCTGCTTCTCGGGCAAGGATCCCACCAAGGTGGACCGCAGCGCGGCCTATGCCGCCAGGTACATCGCCAAGAACATCGTGGCCGCCGGTCTGGCCGACCGCTGCGAGATCCAGCTGGCCTATGCCATCGGGGTGGCCGAGCCGGTCTCCATCATGGTGGAGACCTACGGCACCGGCAAGGTGGAGGACGCCAAACTGACCAAGCTGATCCGGCAGTACTTCGACCTGACCCCCCACGGGATCATCAACATGCTCAAGCTGCGCCAGCCCATATACCGCAAGACCGCCGCTTACGGCCACTTCGGCCGGGAGGAGGAAGGCTTCCCCTGGGAGAAGACCGACGTAGCCGACAAACTGAAATCTGCAGCCAAGAAATAATTAGGAGGATCAAATGAATTACGATATCAAGGACATCAAGCTGGCCGCCAAGGGCAGGAACCGGATAGAGTGGGCCGACAAATACATGCCGGTGCTGCAGACCATCCGCACCAGGTTCGAAAAGGACAAGCCGCTCAAAGGGTACAAGATCTCGGCCTGCCTGCATGTCACCGCCGAGACCGCCAATCTGATGCGCACCCTAAAGGCCGGCGGGGCCGAGCTGCGGCTGTGCGCCTCCAACCCGCTGTCCACCCAGGACGACGTGGCCGCCTCGCTGGTCAAGGATTACGGAATCCAGACCTTCTCGGTGAAGGGCGAGGACAACAAGGTCTATTACAAGCACATCAATCAGGCCCTGGACCAGAGGCCGCATATCACCATGGACGACGGGGCCGACCTGGTCTCCACCCTGCACACCACCCGCCAGGACCTGATCAAGAACATCATCGGCAGCACCGAGGAGACCACCACCGGCGTCATCCGCCTGCGCAGCATGCAGAAAGCTGGCACCCTGTCCTTCCCGGTGATCGCGGTGAACGACTCCCAGACCAAATACATGTTCGATAACCGTTACGGCACCGGGCAGAGCACTTTGGACGGCATCATCCGGGCCACCAACATCCTGCTGGCCGGATCCGTGGTGGTGGTGGCCGGCTATGGCTGGTGCGGCCGGGGGCTGGCCATGAGGGCCAGGGGCATGGGAGCCAATGTGATCGTGACAGAGATCGATTCGGTCAAGGGCCTGGAGGCGATGATGGACGGGTTCCGGGTGATGCCCATGGCCCAGGCCGCCAGGATCGGTGACGTGTTCGTCACGGTGACCGGGAACATCAATGTGGTCCGGCCGGAGCATTTTGCCGCCATGAAGGACGGGGCCATCGTCTGTAATTCCGGCCACTTCAACGTCGAGCTGGATATCGACGGCCTCAAGAAGATCTCCAGATCGATCAGGACCACCCGGGAATTCGTGGAGGAATACACCCTCAAGAACGGCCGGAGGGTCATCATTCTGGGTGAGGGCCGGCTGATAAATCTGGCTGCGGCCGAGGGACATCCGGCCAGCGTGATGGATATGAGTTTTGCCAATCAGTCTTTAGCGGCCGAGATGCTGGTCAAAAAGGGCAAGGGCATGGAGAAAAAGGTCTATGCACTGCCGGTGGAGCTGGACAATAAGATCGCCCAGATCAAACTGCAAGCCATGGGCACCAAGCTGGATGCCCTGACCGCCGAGCAAAAGAAATACTTGGCCTCATGGGAGATGGGGACATAATTCCCTCCCCGTGCCTGAATAAATAAAAATGCCTGGCGGGCCTCGGCCTGCCAGGCATCCAAACAAACGGAGAAAATTTAACGACCGATCAACGTCAGCAGTAACCACCAGGAAACTTTTTTAATCTGGACCCCATGACAATTGATTGTCTGGGGGCGGTGGTTATTGCTGGAAAGCGATCGGTCTTTTTATTTGGGAGCCCGGTAGAGCAGGAAGGCACCGATGGCCCCGAAAATGATATTGGGCAGCCAGGCCGCCAGTATGGGAGAAAGCGAGGCGTTGTGTCCCAGGGCACGCCCGGTCTGCAACAGTCCCCAGAAAACGAAACATATCAACAATGAAATGGCGAAGCCCGAGGCGGCGCTGCCTTTGCGGGAGTTGGACAACAGCGGAAGGCCGAACAGCAGGATGATGAAATTGGCGAAGGGAAAAGACAGCTTGAGGTACAGGTCCACCACCGACTGCTGCACCTGATTGCCGGACCTTTTCAACCGGTCGATGAACTGGCGCAGTTCAAAGAAACTCATCTCATCGGGCAACAGTTCGCGCTTGGAGAACGATGCCGGGGTCTCCTGGTAGCCGGCCAGCTTCATTCGGGACAGGCTGTCGGATATTTCGGTCCCGTCTTTATTGAATTTGCGGGTTATGACCTTCTCCAGCAACCAAGCGTCTCCGGTCCAGGTACCCCGGGCCGCGTCCACTCTCTGTAATATCCGGTTCTGCTGGTCGACCTGGAATATGGACACCGAATCCATCACTGCGCCGGCCACGTTGTATCTTTTGATGAAGAACTGGCGGCCGTCGCTGCCATCATATAAAAGGTTGAATCTGATCTGGGGCTCCTGGGATAGCTGCTTCTTTATTTGGATCCTCTCCAGATTCCCCTTTTTCTGGTTGGTGAACGGCACGATGGTCTCGCCTACCACCATCACCCCCAGGCTTATCATCAGGCCCAGCAGGAACAGGGGGGCGAATATCCGGTAGAGGCTCAGTCCGGCGGCTTTCATGGCCACAATCTCGTGGTGGCGGGCCATCTGGCTGATGGTGGCCATACTGGCCAGCAGCATGGCCACCGGCAGGGTCAGTATCATTATATACGGTATCTGATAGATATAAAAGAGGGATACCAGAAGATAGGGCGCCCGGTTGTCAATGAACATATCCAGTTTTTCGAAGATATCCACCAGTACGAAGATCAGCACAAAGGCGGCCTGCGAAAAGATCAGCGACTTCAGAAACTCCCGGGAAAGATATTTATCCAATATTTTTATCGGCATAGCGGTTCTTTTTAAAACTTAATTCATAATTCTTCCAGAACAACAGGACCAGGCCGCAACCCCCCAGCACAATGTTGGCGGCCCACATGGCCAGCACCGGGGAGAGGATCTGCCGGTCGGCCAATTCCTCGCCGCCGATCAGGGCCACATAATATAGGATGAAAAATCCCAGCGACAGCCCGAAGCTGACCCCCAGGTTGCCTTTGCGGGTGATGACCCCCAGAGGGGCCCCGATCAGGATGAACACCAGGCAGGCCGCCGGAATGGCCATTTTCTTTTGGATCTCCACCTGGTAACGACGGATCTCAGATATCCGATTATGGACCTCCGATGACAGCTGGCTAAAACGGGGAGGCGGGAGGCGGGAACTGTCGGCCAGCTGGGCCTGCAGAGGACGCAGCTCGTTCCGGATAGCGGCGATGGCCTGTCGCATCATGCCCGAAGACATCTCCCGGTCGCTGCGGTAGGTCCGCACCTGATGCTGGATCTGGGGATCCATCGGCAGGTAGATGATGTGTTTTTTAAAGCTCATGCGGTGGTAACGGGTCTTGTCCTCGGGGTCCATCTGGTGTATCTCTCCGTCGCT
The DNA here is from genome assembly GCA_937863685.1 of uncultured bacterium. Classification (GTDB taxonomy): domain Bacteria; phylum Edwardsbacteria; class AC1; order AC1; family EtOH8; genus UBA2226. The sequence continues at coordinate 79,036 of CALMGM010000009.1, read as the reverse complement.
CAGCTCCAGTTTGAGCGAGGCGGCCTGGGGGGAGACCAGCAGATGGCCCTTGGAGGCCAGGATGGTCCGGGGCTGGGAGTTGTCCTTTTGTTCATAGATGGTGACGTTGCCCAGTTCCGAGGTCTTGGGATCGATCCGCCGGATAAGGATGTTGTAGCCGGTGAAATCGGTGATAAAGATGTTCTCCTTGAGCTGGAGGGTGGGCTTGGTCTCGGAGATGTCCATCAGCAGGTTCTTCACCCGGTGGTTGGTTTCGGGCATCAGGCGGTCGTTGAAAAAGAACAGCCCGACGGTCAGGATGATCCCGGCCAGCAGGGGGGCCGCCAGCAGCCGGATGAAGGGGACCCCGCTGGACTTGAGGGCCGTCAGTTCGTTGTCCTGGGACAGCCGTCCGTAATTCATGATCACCGCCACCAGCACCGCCATGGGGATGGTCATGGTCAGCATGTATGGCAGGCTCAGGAAAAAGACCTTGCTGACCGTCAGCACCGGCACCTTCTTCTGGATGATCATATTGATCAGCTCGAACAGCCGGTCCATCAGCAGAACGAAGGTCAGGACGCTGAGCGACAGGACGAAAGGCAGGGCCAATCCCCTGATCAGATGCCGGTCGATTATCTTCATAGCATGTAATGTTATACCGTATTTGCATAAAATGCAAGAATTTTTATTGAAGTTGAAATATAAGCTGTGATAAACTAACGATATGCTTGGCAGAGAACCCAAAATATATCCGCTGTATCTGGCCGCCGTCCTGGCGGTGCTGGTCCTGGCAATAGCCGGGGAGGCCCGGGCCCAGGAGTTCGGGCCGTTGGAGGAAATGGCGGCCCAGTACAATGCCCAAAACTTCCGGAAAAATATCCAGGGCAACAGCTACAGCATAGATTACCGTCTGGGATTGATGATCGAACAGCAGTCGGTGCAGCAGCAGTTGTCCAGCACCAGTTATTACAGCCTGAGCTCCTATCTGGAAAAACTCCGTCTTAAGGGAACCGACAGCGTCTGGACCAGGAACAATTATGATTTTCTGTCCAAGCCGGCCCAGGAGAGGACCGGTGAGGGGCTGATCCCGGACATCCAGATACCCATTCCGGGGCTGGGCAAGGTCCTGGGCTCGGGAGCCCAGATCAAGGTCAACGGCAACCAGAAGATAACCGCCGGTTTCGACCGCACCTCCTATAGCCAGATCGGCCGGGATCTGGATGCCGGCAGCACCGCCGACGACAACAAGATCAACATCAAACAGGAGCAGAGGATAAATCTGGAGGGGGTGATCGGGGACCGGGTGCATGTGCTGATCGATTACGACAGCGAGGCCGAGCTGGACAAGCGCAGCAAGGTGCGTTTGCGGTACGAAGGCAAGGAGGACGAGATCCTGCAGAGCCTGGAGGCCGGGGACACCGAATTTTCCCTGAACGGTTCCTCTTTGGCCGGGGGCCTGACCACCGTCCATAAGGGGCTGTTCGGGCTGAAGGGGGTGGCCCGGCTGGGGGGCTTCGAGCTGACGGCCATCGCCAGCAAGGACGAGGGTCAGAGCCAGACCAGCACCTTCTCCGGTTCCAACCGGAAGGATTCAGTCGCTTTTTCCGAAAAAGACTACCTGCTGCACACGGTTTTCGAGATCATCCCCGGCGGATTGCCCGAGGGCGATGCCATTGCGGCCATCAAGGTCTTTGTCAGGAACGATTTCACCAGCACCAACGCCACCAGCCATTATCTGATCGACCGGAGCTGGAGGGATTTCAGGGGCTTCGCCCGGGACACCATGTATGGCCCGGTGATGATGGATATCAAGACCGAGATCACCGATTTCATCCTGGACGACGCTTCCACCGGCCGGATCATACTGACCAACGGTCTTTATGATCAATCGGAGTTGGGAGTGACATATCTCACCAAGAACGGGGTCTATTATCCCAGCAAAACGGATTTTGACAGTTCCCGCACCCTGATGCTGGTCAAGCCTCCCAATTGCCAGCCGGCCGATACCATTAACGGTTATTGCTGGAATTATGAAAGGAGGAATTATTATTCCCTGCAAGGGAGGGGAATTGATTTCTCCACCCTGGCCATCAAGCTGCAGTATTATAAGAACAGCGAATATGTCGATTACGATTCGGCCAGCCAGAAGAAATTCCTGGAGATCCTGGGCCTGGAGAACAACGGGGTACTCTATGACAATTACATCAACCAGGAGGAGGGATATTTTTTCTTTCTTAAGGAGAATGGACAGCCATTTCTATACGATAGTCTGCCGGCAATCTGCCCGGAGATCTACCAGGTCAAGAATCTGGACAGTTATATCCCGAAATACCGCTTCATCGTCACCTACAAATCCACCGTGGCGGTGTATTCCCTCAATGCCCCCGGCCGCCTGCTGGAGGGCTCGGTCAGCGTCACCCTGAACGGGGCTCCGGTCTCCAGCAGCGAATATTCGGTGGATTACGAGATGGGGACCGTCACCTTCAACGAACGGATCAAGAACGAACTGCAGAACAGCAATGCCGCCCTCAATATAGATTACCAGTATCTGCCGTCCTTCGCCCTGGGTTCCAAGACCCTGGTGGGGATGAGGGGCATCTATAAGTTCGGGGAGAACGCCCAGCTGGGAGGCACCTGGCTGTACCGCAGCGAGCAGACCCCGGACGAGAAACCCCGGCTGGGCGAGGAGCCCCGCCGGATCATCGTGGCCGGACTGGACGGAAGCTACCAGGCCGCACCCGATTTCCTGACCAACTGGACCAACGCCATCCCGCTGGTGGAGACCGAGGCCCCGTCAAATTTCAAGCTGGCCGGGGAGATCGCCGGGAATTTCCCCAACCCCAACACCAAGGGGCAGGTGTACATCGACGATATGGACGGCAGCAAGATGTCCGACGAACTCAACCTGAGCCGTTCGGCCTGGGTGCGCTCCAGCGTGCCGCCGGCCAAACTTGCCGACACCTCGCTGATCAGGGCCGATACCTTGCTGGCCAAGACATTTTACTGGTACAACCCGACCAAGCAGGTCCTCATGAAGGAGATCAACCCGGCCATCACCGACGAGACCCAGCAGAACGAGACCATCAATACATTGCTTTTAAAATATGAGGCCGGGCACCAGGACACCATGAATTCATGGGCCGGCATCACCCAGCTGGTGAGCAAGACCGGTCTGGACCTCAGCCAGAGCAAACTGCTGAACCTGTGGATAAAGGGGAAAAACGGGAAGGGCATAGTCCATATCGACATCGGCCGGAACATCGACGAGGACCAGGTATGGTGGACAAAAAGCGGTTTCCATCCCAGGAACTATAAGATAGATTGCGAGCCGCTGAACCTGAACCGGGAACCGGTCTATGCCGATGCCACCGACATCGGTCTGGACGGGACGGCCGGCGTTGACAGCCTGAACAAGGCGGGGGACGACGGCAACGACGATTATTATGTCGATATCAGCACACCGAATTACCGGAAAATAAACGGGACCGAGGGCAACGGCTATTACGATACCGAGGACCTGAAGATGAACGGCCTGGACAGCAGCGCGGCCCCCCAGATGGGCAATAATTATTACACCTTCCGGTTCGATCTCTCTGAATGCGATTCCAATATTTACGGCTGGTATCAGTTGTCGGCCCTGCTGGACTCGGCCAAGCCGGTGGGCCCGCCGCTGGGCTGGACCTCCATTCAGTATGCCCGGATCTGGGTGGACAGCTGTCCGGCCATCGCCTCTTTTCAGATAGCCATGATCGAGGTCAGCGGCAACCGCTGGCAGGAACAGGGAGTGTTCACGTCCGATACTTTGAACAGCGTCGACACCACGGAAAAATTCAACATCGAGGTGAAAAATAACCGGGATGACCCCGATTACATCATCCCCCCCAATACCGAGCAGAAGGACGACCAGGGACGGGTGGAGTTCGAGCAGAGCCTGGTTTTCAACATCGACAGCCTGCGCTCCGGGCATTATGTCAGCGCCAGGAAGATCCTGCGGGGGGGGGAGAACAACTACGCCGGGTACAAAACCCTTAAGATATGGGTCCACGGCAATCCCGCCGATTTTGTTAAAAAATCGGTCGCCCTGCGGCTGATCGGCAACGACACCAACAGCTATTATCAATTCCGGCAGTCCCTGTCTTCCGGATGGCAGGAGCTCTCCCTGGATATCCAGAAGTTCAGCGACCTGAAGAAACTGCCTTTTCCGGCCGACACCACCGACAAGATCAGGACCAGCGGCGGCTACGCGTTAAAAGGCAACCCCAGCCTGCTGAACCTGACCCGGATCGCCCTGTGCGTCTTCAACGACGACACCGCCAGGGTCCTCAGCGACGAGGTGTGGTTCGACGAACTGCGGCTGGACGACGTCCGCCGGGACCGGGGCACCGCCATAGCCACCAGCATGGCGGTGAATTTTGCCGATCTGCTCTCTCTCAATGCGGCCTATAACAAGACCGGGAGCCACTGGTACGGGATAAACTCCAGCGGCACCGGCTCCGGGGTTAAGGACATCAGCTACAGCCTGAACGGCACATTCAACACCCACAAACTCTATCTGGAGCGGCTGGGGCTGGCCCTGCCCGTCGGATTTCAATACGGCGAAGCCCAGCAGTACAATGAGTACGGCGGCGACGATATCAGGCTTTCCGAGGAGGAGAGCCGGGCCCAGATGTCATCCAGCCAGAACTTGGGGCTGAATGCCTCCCTGAGCAAAAAGATCTCCCAGTGGTGGCTGACCAACCTGACCATCGACCGGCTGTCGCCCCAGGCCAGCTGGAACAGAAGAATATCCGACAGCCGGACCTCTTCGGACAGCACCACCACCACCAATTTGAGCCTGGGCTATAGCTGGGTCTCCGCCGGGAAAAGGACCTTAAAAACCTGGCCCGGCCTGGAGTTCTATTATCTGCCCAGCTCTTTTGGCCTGGGCTGGTCCCGCAGTCAGACGCGGCACTGGTATTGGGACAAGCTGACCGGGGTGGAGAACAACACCGGCAGCGGCGACACCCGGATCGGCCAGGGGCAGCTCTCCTGGCAGCTGATGAATTCCCTGAGCTATTCTATCGATACCAGGCGCAACCTCAGGGACCGGTTCTTCCAGGGGGAATGGGCCAGGAGGCTGGATCTGGGCTCCGAGGTCTCGCGCTCCCAGAGGATCAACTACAGCACCACTATCAACTGGCTTAAGGTGGTCAAGCCCAGCCTGGCCTTTTCCACCCAGTACGGCGAAGGGCACAGCCTGGCGGCCAAACCCAACCTGGTGGACACCTTCCACCTGCTGAATGTCAGCAATTCCAACGCCCTTTCCCTTAACGGCAATCTGGATGTCGGCAAATGGATGGCCAGGGTCACCGGCCTGCGCAACAAGGCCAAGGATGATTCAGCCGAAACGGGCAGCCCCCGCTGGCTGGTGGCCAAGCTGGATTATCTCTTCAACCGGCTGGGCGGTATACAGGCCTCATACAGCCGGGACCTTTCCAGCCAGGCCTCGAATCTGCTGATGAGGCGTCCCGGCCTGCTCTACCAGCTGGGGCTGAAGCAAGAGGTCCCCGATATCCCCCGGTATTTCCAGGCCAACCAGGACCGAAGCACCATCCGCAACTCCTATTCCCTGAGCACCAGCCTGGACCTGATGAAGCTGTCGCTGAACCTGTCGTTCCGCCGCAGCGACGACACCACCATAGTGGGTGATGCCATGAACTCCAGCCGCAGCGTCACCTGGCCCCAGCTGAGTGCCACCCTGGCCGGGCTGGAGAGATGGTCGCTGTGGAAAAAGGCCGTGAGCAGCGCCAATTTGACATCCTCCTACAGCCGGACCATCGACAAGACCTGGGAGAATCAAAAGGCCCTGGTCCGGATCTCCACCAAGAACAATTTCAGCCCCCTGTTGTCGCTGTCCAACCGCTGGAAGAAAAATGTCGCCACCAGCCTGGGCTTCGATTACAGCAGCCAGAAGAACGACGACGTGGCCGGCCAGGGCCGGGATACCTACACCCAGAGCTTCAAGGCCAGCAGCTCGCTGTCCTACTCCTTCAGCGCCCCCAAGGGGTTCAAGCTCAATCTGTGGAAGCTGGGCAAGAAGCGGATAAAATTCAACAGCGAGCTCAGCCTGCAGTCTCAGCTCGGCTATTCCATCATCGGCAACCGGAACGCCATCCCGGACGGCGAGCTGGCCGCCCTCCGGCAGTTGATCACCGAGACCGCCTATGACAAGATTACGGACCTGGGCTACACCTCACTGGTGCACGAGTTCTCCATCTCTCCCAGCGCCAGATACAATTTCACCAGGAGCATAACCGGGTCGGCCACCCTGGACTACAGCTTCACCGATGACAAGCTTGCCAAGAGCAACAACCGCACCCGGACCGCCTTCAACGCGGCGGTGGAGATAAAATTTTAAACCCTGGGGGAACGGAAAATGTTTGGTCTGACCCCCGACGAAAAAAAGGTCATAATATTCTTCATAGCGGCCCTGGCTCTGGGCAATGCGGTGCTGCTCTACAAGAAGAGTCATCCGACCTTTGCCCCGGAGCTCAAATACGGCGGGCTCCGGCTTCCGGAGCCGCAGGCTGCCGGGGTCCCGGCCGTTCCGGATCAGGCAGAGGTCCGGGACAGCGGTCGTTATCCGGCCAAGAAGATCCTGGCCGGCAGGATCGACATCAATCAGGCCGGGAGCCGGGACCTGGAGAGGCTTCCCAGCATCGGGCCGGCCATGGCCAAAAGGATAATAGACTACCGGCAGAATTCCGGGGGATTCCGCCAGGTTGAGGACCTGATGAAGGTCAAGGGCATCGGTCATAAAAAATTCAACCGCCTCCGGGAGCATGTATTTGTAGACCATTAAGGGACATCATGTTAAAAGACAAATTGCTTGACATTTGCAACTTGCATATGCTATAGTATTTCAAATTGAGGGAGATGCTATGGGTTTGAAATTAGGCGACATGCTGGTGCAGTCCGGGCTGATAACCAAAGATCAGCTGGACAAGGCCCTGGCCGAGCAGAAGAGCTCCGGGGCCAAGCTGGGCTCCAGCCTGATAAAACTCGGTTTTATGACCGAGGATTCCATCACCCAATTTTTGGGCAAGCAGCTCAACCTTCCCACGGTGAATCTTTCCACCGCCGAACTGGATCCCCAGGTCTTGAAACTGATCCCCCCGGAGATAGCCCAGAAATTCCAGGTGATGCCGATCAAGCGGACCGGCCGGATCCTGTTTTTGGCCATGTCCAACGCCGCCGATGTCTTCACCATGGAGAACATCGCCTTTCTTACCGGGATGGAGGTCAAGCCGGTGGTGTGCGCCGAGACCTCGCTGGAGAAGGCCCTGGACAAGTATTACGGCAGCACCACCCGGGCCGAGGCCCTGAAATCGGTGGAGCAGGAGATCGCCGCCGAGGACATGGAGCTGGTGGACAAGGACGTGGAGGAGGTGGCCAGCCAGGCCGAGATCGAATCCACCCCGGTGGTGAAGCTGGTCAACAGCATCGTCATCGACGCCATCAAACGCGGGGCCTCCGACATCCACATCGAACCCTACGAAAAAGTGCTGCGGGTGCGCTACCGCATCGACGGGGTGCTGCAGGAGACCATGTCTCCGCCCCGCCGGATAGCGGCGGCCCTGGCCTCGCGCATCAAAGTGCTCTCCAAGCTCAACCTTACCGAGCGGCGCCTGCCGCAGGACGGAAGATTTTCCATCAAACTCATCGACCGGACGGTGGACCTGCGGGTCTCCACCATGCCCATCAAGTACGGGGAGAAGATCGTCATCCGGGTGCTGGAGCAGAGCAGCCTGGGCGGCGACCTGACCCAGCTGGGCATCGAGGGCAAGGCCCTGGACGATTTTCTCAAAGCCCTGGCCCGGCCCACCGGGATGATACTGGTCACCGGCCCCACCGGTTCGGGAAAGACCCGGACCCTCTATTCCGGCATCTCCCGGCTGAACAAACCCGGCGTCAACATCGTCACCGCCGAGGATCCGGTGGAATACGATATCATGGGGATCAACCAGGTCAACGTCTGGCCGGAGATCGGATATACCTTCGCCAAGGCCCTCAAGGCCTTTTTGCGGCAGGACCCCAACATCGTGCTGGTGGGGGAGATCCGGGACCGGGAGACCGGCGAGATCGGCATGACCGCGGCCATGACCGGCCACCTGGTGCTGTCCACCCTGCATACCAACGACGCTCCCAGCTCCCTGAACCGACTTCTGGACATGGAGATCCCGCCCTTCCTGATAGCCGCCACGGTGAACCTGATCGAGGCCCAGCGCCTGGTCAGGCGGATATGTCCCAAATGCAAGGAGCCGGATAAAGTATCTTCCGAGGAGTTGCTCAAGATGGGGGTCGATCCCGCCAGCTTCCAGGGAGTGGAACTGTTCAAGGGCAAGGGTTGCCTGGAGTGCAACAACACCGGATACAAGGGCCGGGTGGGCGTGTTCGAAATAATGACGGTGGGGCCGGAGATCAGGCGGCTGATAGTATCCCGGGCCTCCACCGACGAGATCAGGGAGATGGCCATCAAGCTGGGAATGAAATCTTTGCGCGAGGATGCGCTGGATAAGGCCAGACGGGGGCTGACCACGCTGGAGGCGGCCATTGTGGAGACCGCGGCGGATTGATAAACATAACAGTAAAACTTTAATAAGCTGGGCAAAAGGAAAGGAGAAAGAAATATTTTTTCGCGCTTAAGGGTATGGCCATACCCGTAAGTCTAATTTTATTGGCTTTCTTAGCAATGCTGAAATTCAGCATAAAGAAACATAAAAAAGTTGAACTAAAATGAACCGAATAAAAATAATATTCGCAGCCATAGTGGCAGTGTCTGTTGTTTTAATAGGCACTGGTGCCGAAGGTTCCAAAATGAAACCGTCATTTCATTATAAAGTAGAAGCAAACGTTTCTACTGATAAGCCAAAGTTAAATGAGCCTATAACGATTACTTGGAAAATAACTTCTGACAAAGATATAGAAAAAGTTGGTGTGCGTTTTCGTTCTCTTTGGGGCGTTGAGGTTATTACCGATATTCAACCAGTTGGTTTTCAAACTGAGGAAATATACACTAAACAGTATTCTGACCATAGAACAAATCGGGTGTTAATTTATAAAATTAGTAAAGGAGAGACCAGGGAATTTACCGCTACAATAAAATTTGTAAAGGTCCCGACAATATATAAAGCAATAGGTGTTAGTTTCAGCATTCAATCTTCTGATAACAAAAACGGCTGGGGTGCCGGCGGATGGGGTGTTAGTTATGTTTACGTTGATCCAGTTACTGGCTTATTAGGTGATCGTGATGATTGGGAAAAATCGAAGAACATATGGGTTGATAAAAACAGCATCATATGCCATTACGATTATATTGACGGCTCTTTTACCAAAGAATCGTTATCCGAGTATGCCGGCGAAAATAAACGAATAATAAGTATGCTCAGGAAAATAGAGCCTTCGATAACCGATTCGGAAGCGTTAAATCTGCATTCCGACAGGTTTAAAATTGGCATACCATACGGCTACGAGTCGGTGTGGATTGCAAAAGAAAATAAATGGGACGAAAGCAAGCAGTTCAAATATTATCTTGATAACGGTTGGCTGAAAGCATTTCGTTCGGGTGGCCGGGAGAAATGGATAAAAGAATATAAAAGCAAGGTTCAGAAAAGCTGGGAGGGAAAAAGCAAATCTGAAACCGATAGTAAGGGGGTTGTTACTTTTACCGGGCAGTGGGTTTACAAAGACCATAAATACAGCAAAGATCAAGGCCTATTGGCAGATTATGATGAAAAGTACATTGGAACCGCTAAAGCAAAGCTTTTAATAACCTATATCTATGAATCTACATTATACAGATATTTAGCTCCGTATTCAACCACCGATGATGCTGGAAACTTTACGATATCTTTATTTACTGTTCCAAGCAGTGCCACTAGTTGTAAAGCGTATCCTGTAATATACCCCAGCGGTCCTAATCCTTCGACGCCAGCTATATCTATAAGTGACCCTAATATCACCATACCCACTTATTGGAAAGATAAGGGATATGCAGACTCGGATTCTACATTATATCCCATGCAAGAAAATGGCCTACCCATTCCTCATAGTTTTTTACCGAGTGATACTAATATAAATTTTGGCAAGGTTTGGGCTGACACATTCCCTGTTTATAAACAGCCGCAAAGCGGTGTCGTAAATATTTATGAAACTTTATTGCATGCCAGTTCATTCTCTGCGCCGCCAGCAAAAAAGTTGAGGGTTATTTGGGAACCAAATTACACAAACTCTACAGGGTATAAGTTCGGTTCTGACACGATGCATGTACGGGGTGATACTATTGATACTGACGATTGGGATGATGATCATATATACCATGAATACGGCCATTTTTTGATGGATTGTTATGGTGTTGATTTAGTGCAATTAAACTCTAGTAATTATGATTCTTTACATCAATGGAATATTGCCAATTCAGCAAAGCCAACAACCGCATGGGTTGAAGGGTGGGCAAATTATTTTTCGGGTAGAGCAAGGGTTGGTTCTGGGATGGATAGCTTGTATGTAAATAATAGCGGGGTAATTGGCTCTTTGCCTATTGTTACCTTTGCTTACTATTATAATCTTGAAAATCCTTGGGATTTTTCAAGTAATTTGGGCAGTTCTTTTGATGCCAGTGAATTCTGCGAAGGCTCGGTGGCTGGCATTTTGTGGGATATTTATGACCAATACAATGAGAACCCTTATCCGGCAGACCCGACCAGAAGGGATATTATTAGTAGGGGCAATGATGAAATTTGGAATTTGATGGATAATTATGATCCATATGGTCCACCAAATCATATTTGGAGCATCAGGCATTTTCGTACCGGTTGGACACAGTACAACTACGGTGATGAAAGCGAAGTTACCAGCATTTATGCGCATCACGGTGTTTTGGATTATTTGCCACCAACCAGCCTTAATGCAACGCAGCCAACAGGCACATTGTATGCGCAACTTGGCTGGCAGCCGCCTGTTTCTAAAACAAGCAAATCTTATGTCGGTTATAATATTTATCGCAAATCTTCAACCGATACGATATATACATTAGTAAACACAGAGGCTATAACTGATACTTTTTACCCGGACTATACTGTGGCAATGGAGGGATTTTATAATTATTATGTTGTAACCACTGACAGCTTCGGCTATGAAAGCATTCCCTCCAATGTTGCCTCTATCTATATCAATCCTCTGCAACATTCAAATTCTCCCCTTGCCACTGCCTACAACAACGCCTCTAAATTAGTCTGCGATACCACCGGTGTCAACCTGCATCTGGTCTACCAATCAAACGACAAAATCTGGTATACACATTCCACCGATAGTGGAAATACATGGTCGGCGGATACGGCCATTGGCGTGGGTCAATATCCGGCCATTGCCTTGGACAAGAACGAAATGCCCAATGTGGTATGGTCGAAAAAAGTAAATATAAAAGACTGTAATATATATTTCAGTAAATACAACAGCACGACCGGCTGGTTAAACCCTTATATTCTGGGCACTTTCCATATGCCGCAGGTTACGGATTTGGTGCCCCAGGTTGTTCCGGGATTTGCTATCGGCAAAGCGGATACCGGCTTTATTACCTGGCTGGCTTCGCCGGATGTTGTGAATATTCCGTTATTTGACATTACCTACGGCGGTTGGTTTTCCACCAACGATGCTGTACCTTATTTGAATTACACCGCATTGGACAGCGTTAATATTCTTGCTTATAAGTGTCCGACAGTGGCGGTTGATAATATTGGCGCGGCTCATTTTGCATGGGATGCAAAACCGGCTTCATATTATGCCATCGGCTATAGAAAAAGAGATGTCTCCGGCACGATTACCCCGGCAGAAAATATTAGCGAGGGCGGGGAGAACGAGTCGCCCTGCCTCAACTTCAGCCGCTGGCAGAACAGCATAGACGGCATTTGGGTGGGACCATTCAGTCCGTTGGTTTCTACCCGTTCAATATTAGACACCGCCCAAAACTGGGGCTTGATCAGTTGTGTTGACTCATCTGCTGTTCAGCCGGTGGTTGTCGCCGGTGGATATGCGGCATATTCAAAAAACAACGAAATATACGTCAAGCGCAAAGTGGGCAACCTGTGGCCGGATTCAACCGAAAAGAACATCTCTAATACGGCGTCGTCATCGAATTATCCCCAGGCTTGCTTCAGCCAGACTGTGGGCGGGTCAAACCTTTTTGTGGCATGGACCGAAGGCGATGCTGCGCCTTACCAGATAAAATTCGCCAAAATAGCCGTGCCTGCGGTGGCCAAGATTTATGCGGATGTAGGTGGTGTAGATTTATCGCCCTATTGCATCCAAAGAGCTGGTTACAAAATCTTTGGTACCGAGCCGTATAAAACCGTGGATTATCATCCGCAGCGGCTAATTTACAAATTTGGTGGCTTCAATAAGAACAAGAAATACAGCATTGAGATGGTGTATTATTATCAAGATCAAAACGAAGCAGCCGAAAAGGACGCCAAAGGCGGCAACCGTAAATACTGGATGCAGAAATTGAATATTGACGGCGCCTGCAAAGAAATGACCAAGCTTATATCCGGCCAGAGAATTGTTGTTAAAAAACCCATACCACCTGCAGCATACAATAAGGACGGCGAGGTTTTGGTATACATTGACAAGGTGTCGGGCGATTATGCCGTTTGTGCAGAGATATTCCTCTATGAATTTGACAAGGATTGCGAAGACTGCAACGATGTTAAAACTTCACAATTAGCTCTTTCTACGCCGATTGGCCTGCCTCTTACCACGGCTGTTTACCAGAATGCGCCCAACCCCTTTGGCCAAATGACAAATATCAAATACCAAATTGCAAAATCGGGGGATGTCAGCCTTAAGGTTTATAACATCGCCGGACAGTTAGTCAAAACATTGGCCAATGGTAATCATACTTCAGGCCATTACTCTGCCAATTGGGACGGAAAGGATGAAAAGGGCGCAAAGGCGGCATCGGGTATTTATATCTACCGGATACAAGCCGGGGAGTACGTGAACACCAAAAAATTAGTAATTTTAAAATAAACAACTAATCACATAAAAATAGATTTAATGGATATTATTCCGTGCTTCAGGTAATAAAATAATCTTAGGGTAAAAAATACATGGCGTTAAAAGTAGGCGATATGCTCCTCAAGGCCGGCATGATCAGCCAGGAGCAGCTGGACAAGGCGCTCAAGGAGCAGCAGACCTCCGGCCAGAGGCTGGGATCCCTGCTGGTCAAGATGGGCTTTGTCACCGAGGACGAGGTGGTGGCCTTTTTAAGCAAGCAGTTCAATGTGCCCTCGATCAACCTGAACGATTACAAGATCGACGAGCCGATACTCAAACTGATACCGCCCCACATCGCCCAGAAATACGGGCTGATCCCCCTGTCCCGGCTGGGCCGGTCGGTGACCGTGGCCATGGTCAACCCCAACGATGTGCTGGCCATGGAGGACATCAAATTCTCCACCGGCTTCGAGGTCCGCCCGGTGATAGCCTCCGAGGCCGCCATCTGGTCGGCCATCGACAAGCAATACGGGTCGGCCGGGATGCTGGAAGATGTGATGAAGGCCATGGACCAGTCCGATAGCGATGAGGATGCAGGCTCGCTGGAGATCCTGGAGGATCAGAAGGACGAGGGAGGCGATGCCGCCTCGGAGATGGCCGCGGCCATCGAGAACAGCCCGGCGGCCAAACTGATCAACGGACTGATCGCCGAGGCGGTCAAACGCAGCGCCACCGACATCCACATCGAGCCTTACGAGAAGGACATCCGGGTCAGGATGTCGGTCTACGGCGTGCTGCACGAAGTGATGTCCCCGCCCCTGCGGATGAAGAGCTCCATCGTGGCCCGGGTCAAGATCATCGCCAAGCTTAAGATCGAGGAAAAGCGCCTGCCCCAGGACGGCCGCCTGCGGATGAACATCCAGGGCAAGCCCATCGACATCCGGGTGTCCATCATTCCCACCGCCTTCGGGGAGAAGGTGGCCATGCGTATCCTGGACCGCAGCGCGGTGTCCTTCGACCTGCCCACCCTGGGGTTCGAGCCGGAGCCGCTGAAGCACCTGATGAAGGCGGTGCAGACCCCCTTCGGGATAGTGCTGGTCACCGGGCCCACCGGTTCCGGCAAGACCACCACCATGTATGCCTGCCTGGAGGCCATCAATCACCCCGACACCAATATCATGACCGCCGAGGAGCCGGTGGAGTACAGTCTGATGGGCGTCAACCAGGTGGCGGTGCACGAGGACGGAGGGACCACCTTCGCCGCCGCCCTCAAGGCCTTTTTGCGGCAGGATCCCAACATCATCATGGTGGGGGAGATCCGCGACCGGCAGACCGCCGAGATCGCCATCCGGTCGTCCCTGACCGGCCATCTGGTGCTGTCCACCGTCCACACCAACAGCGCTTCGCTGACCATCACCCGTCTGGTGGACATGGGGGTGGAGCCGTTCATGATAGCTTCCTCGCTGCTGCTGGTGGAATCCCAGAGGCTGGTCCGCAAGATATGCTCCTACTGCAAGGAACAGTACAAGCCGGAGGAAAAGATGCTCCGGGAGTTCCTGGGCAGCAAGGCCGACATCACCGGGTTCACCGCCTTCCGGGGGCGCGGCTGTTCGGAATGCCGCAATACCGGATACAAGGGCCGGATCGGCCTGGCCGAGGTGCTGCCCATCAGCCCGGCCATCAGGGACCTGATCCTGGAACGGGCCCCCACCTTCAAGATAGAGGCCAAGGCGGTGGAGGAGGGGATGGCCACCCTGCGGATGGACGGCATCCGAAAGATCGTCAGCGGGGTGACCAGCATCGACGAGGTGATCAAGGAGACGGTGGCCGCCGCCGATTAAATGATAATCAAACACATCAAAGATTGATTTCCGATATATGCCGCAGAACATAGCCGACATGCTTTTAAAGATGGGCCTTCTGACCAAGGCCCAGTACGACCAGGCCGCCCTGGAGCAGAAGAACAACAACGAGCCGCTGGCTGCCACCATGGTCCGGATGGGGATGGTCACCGAGAACGTGGCCATGCAGTTCATGTCCCGGCAGTTCAATGTCCCGGCCATGGACCTCAGCAATTTCCAGGTGGAGCCGGCGGTGATAAAGCTGATCAGGCCGGACATCGCCAACAAGTTCATGGTGATCCCGATAAAGCGCCTGGGCCGGGCCCTGACCCTGGCCATGATAGACCCCTCCGATATCTTCGCCCTGGAGGACATCAAATTCCTCACCGGCCTGGACGTCAAGCCGGTGGTGGCCGGCTATTCGGCCGTCAAGAAACTGCTGGAACAGCATTATCCGCTGGGCAAGGACATCCAGGTGATCGCCTCCGGCGGCCAGCTGAGCCAGGTCAAGGACGAGGCCATCGAAAGCCTGCCGGAGGACGAGGATGCCGCCCTGGAGGGGCTGGAGGGCGATATCGAGATGGAGATGGTGGATGAGGAGGCGCAGGATGAGGACCTGGCCGACGTCCAGCAGGCCGGCTCCTCCACCCCGGTGGTCAAGATGGTGAACTACATCATGACCGAGGCGGTCCGCCGCGGGGCCTCGGATATCCATGTGGAGCCCTACGAGAAGATCTTCCGGATCAGGTTAAGGCAGGACGGCGTTCTGCAGACCCTGATGGAGCCGCCCATGCGGATGAAGGCCCCGCTGGTCTCCCGCATCAAGATCATGTCCAAGCTGGACGTCACCGAGCGCCGCAAGCCCCAGGACGGCCGCATCGCCATCAAAGTGCTTAACAAGAAGATCGACCTGCGGGTCTCCACCCTGCCGGTGCTGTTCGGGGAGAAGGTGGTGATGCGTATCCTGGACGCCGGATCCCTGACCCTGGATCTGGCCAACTTCGGTTTCACCGAACTGGCCCTGAAGAATTTTATAAAGGCCATTCACGCCCCCTACGGCATCGTGCTGATCACCGGCCCCACCGGATCGGGCAAGACCACCACCCTGTATTCGGCCCTGTCCCAGATGAACACCCCGGACAAGCACATCCTGACGGTGGAGGACCCCATCGAGTACAACCTGAAAGGGGTCAATCAGATCCAGGCCGAGATGGGAATAGGGTTCACCTTCGACGTGGCCCTCCGGGCCATGCTGCGGCAGGCCCCCAACATCATCATGCTGGGCGAGATCAGGGACGGCCCCACCGCCGCCATCGCGGTCAAGGCCGCTCTGACCGGACACCTGGTGCTGTCCACCCTGCATACCAACGACGCCCCGTCCTCGGTCAGCCGTCTGATAGACATGGGCATCGAGCCGTTCCTGGTGGCCTCGTCCACCGTGCTGATCCAGGCCCAGCGTTTGGTCCGCCGGATATGCAAGGCCTGCAAAGAGCCGTTTCAGGTAAATTCCCAGTCATTGATCGATATGGGCTTCAAGGCCGAGGAGGTGGCCGGGGTCACCTATTACAAAGGCAAGGGCTGCCCCATCTGCAACAACACCGGCTACAAGGGCCGGGTGGGTCTTTACGAGGTGATGCCCATCACCCCCGAGATCCGCGACCTGATACTCAACCGGGAGGCGGTCACCTCCATCCGGGCCAAAGCGGTGGAGCAGGGGATGCTGACCCTGCGGATGGACGCCTGGGGCAAGGTCAAGCAGGGCATGACCACGGTGGAGGAGATGTTCCGCGAGACCGCCGAGGGATAGCTCAAATATAAAAACACAAAAACCTAACAAGGTTAATCCTAAATATTCCTCTATCCTGGCTGTAAAACGAATATAAAATAAGGACGGATAAAGATGTTGACCCTCACTCAATTGTTGGAGGAGATGATCCAGAAGAAGGGGACCGACCTGCACCTGACGGTGGGGGTGCCCCCGGTGATCAGGGTGGACGGCGAGCTGACGATAACCTCCCACGAGATCCTCACTCCCCAGATAACCGAGACCCTGGCCTACAGCATCCTCAAGGACAGCCAGAAGAAGCGCTTCGAGACCGAACGGGAACTGGACCTCTCCATCGGCATTCAGGGGCTGTCCCGCTTCCGGGGCAACATCTTTTTGCAGAGGGGCTGTGTGGCCATGGCCATGCGGGTGATCCCCTGGGAGATCCGCTCCTTCCAGGCGCTGGGGCTTCCCCCGGTGGCGGCCGCCCTGGCCGACAAGCCCAAGGGCCTGGTGCTGGTCACCGGACCCACCGGCTCCGGCAAATCCACCACCCTGGCCACCATGATCGACAAGATCAACAGCGAGCGGCGCAGCCATATCATCACGGTGGAGGACCCCATCGAGTACATCCACCATCACAAGAAATGCATCATCAACCAGCGGGAGCTGGAATCGGACACCAAGAGCTTCAAGAACGCCCTCAAATATGCCCTGCGGCAGGACCCGGACGTGGTTCTGGTAGGCGAGATGAGGGACCTGGAGACCGTCGAATCGGCCCTGCACATCTCCGAGACCGGCCATCTGACCCTGGCCACCCTGCATACCAATTCGGCGGCCGAATCCGTCCACCGCATCATCGACGTCTTTCCGCCATATCAGCAGCCCCAGGTGCGGGCCCAGCTGGCCTTCGTGCTGGAGGGGGTGATGACCCAGCAGCTGGTCCCCATGACCCGGGGCGGCCGGGCCCTGTGCCTGGAGATCATGGTCTGCACCCCGGCCATCAAGGCCCTGATCCGGGACGACAAGGTGCACCAGATATATTCCTCCATGCAGGCCGGGCAGAAATACGGCATGCAGACCATGAACCAGTCCCTGGCCAATCTGTTCTTCGAGAAGAAGATCTCCCTGGACACCGCCTTTGACTACTCCTCCAACTTGGAGGAACTGGACCAGATGATCAAAAAGCGTCAGACGGTGGTCTGATCCCAGCCGATAAACGGCTTCCCCCGGGAAGAATATAATTTTACAAGGAGTAACTGCGATGCCACTATATCTCTGGAAAGGGCGTGATTCCAAAGCCGGTTTGGTCTCCGGAGAGCTGACGGCCGAAAGCGAGACCGCGGTCATCGAGGCTCTGCGCCGCAAAAATATAATCGTTTCCTCGGTGCGTATCAAGCCCAAGGAGATCAAGCTCAGCTTCACCCAGCCCAAGGTGAGCAACAAGGACCTGTCGATCTTCACCCGGCAGTTCGCCACCATGATCAACGCCGGCCTGCCGCTGGTGTCCTGCCTGGAGATCCAGGCCCAGCAGCAGGAGAATCCCACCTTCAAGAAGGTGCTGGAGACCATCAAGGCCGACGTGGAGGGCGGCTCCACCCTGGCCGAGGCCCTCAAGCGGCAGAAGCATGTGTTCAGCGAGCTGTATATCAACATGGCGGCGGCCGGCGAGGCCGGAGGTATCCTGGACAACATCCTGATGCGGCTGGCCACCTATCTGGAAAAGGCCGAGGCCCTGGTGGCCAAGGTCAAACGGGCCATGATCATGCCGGTGATCCTGACCTCGGTGGCGGTGGGCGCCGCGGCCGTCCTGCTGATCTTCGTGATCCCCATCTTCGAAAAGATGTTCGGCGAGATGGGGGCCAAGCTGCCCGCTCCGACCCTTTTCGTGGTCGCCCTGTCAAAGTTTCTGCAGAAGTGGATAGTGCCCATCATCATAGCGGGGGTGGCCATAACCATCGCCATCCAACGGTACTATAAGACGGACAAAGGCCAGTTGATGATCGACCAGATACTGCTGAAGATACCGATCCTGGGGAACCTCCAGCAGAAATCGGCCATCGCCCGTTTCGCCCGCACCCTGGGCACCCTGCTGGCCAGCGGCGTGGCCATTTTGGACGCCCTGGAGATCACCGCCAAGACCGCCGGCAACCGGGTGGTCCAGGACGCCATCATGCAGGCCCGCAAATCCATCGGCGGCGGCGAGACCATCTCGGCCCCTTTAAAGACCATGAAGATATTCCCGCCCATGGTGGTGCAGATGATCGCGGTGGGCGAGGCCACCGGCGGCCTGGACGAGATGCTCAACAAGATCGCCGACTTCTACGACGAGGAGGTGGACGGCGCGGTGGAGGGACTGACCGCGGCCATGGAACCGTTGATCATGGTGGTGCTGGGCCTGGGCATCGGAGGCATGGTGATCGCCATGTACCTGCCGATCTTCAGCATGACCTCGGCTATCATGGGCGGTAAATAATCCTGATCCCCGGTATAATGGGTTCAATCTTCCTGAAGGACAATCCGATCATGTTGTGGGGCCGGATAATCATCGTGGTCTTGATGACGGGAAGCGCTCTGGTGCTTAAGGCACTGGGGGCGCTTTCCTTTTATTTTCCGGCCATCATCCTGCTGTCGGCGGTCTATCTGCTGTTCACCATCCTGGCCAAGTATCTTAACCGCAAGAAAGCCGGCTGGTGGTGGGACTACGGGCAGATGCTGCTGGATGTCGGCTGGATCTCGGTGTTCATCCAGCGGACCGGCGGGGCGGAGAACCCCTTCACCCTGCTGTTCTTTTTGGCCATCATTGCCGCCGCCAACGTCCGTTTCGCCCGGGGAGCCATCTTCACCGCCACCCTCTCCAGCCTGACCCTGGGTTTTTTGATCTATCTTGATTACCGCGGCCTGAAGACCGGACTGCTCACCACCCGCGACCAGGACTTCGTCACCGCCTTCAACACCGAGTTCGTCTTCCGGGGATACCTGTACGCCATCTGCTTCTATCTGGTGGCCGCCTTTTCCGGCTACCTGTCGGAGAGGCTGCGGCTCAAGGGCCGCCAGCTGGAGGATACCACCCGGGCCCTGGAGGAGTTCAAATTATCCACCGGCGACATTCTGGAGAAGATGGGCAGCGGCCTGCTGACCATCAACGAAAAGGGGCAGGTGGTTTACTGCAACTTGGCCGGCCGGCAGATCCTGGGGCTGGGGGAGAGCGAGATCGCGGGCCGCCATGTTTCCCAGATAGCCGTGGAGGGCCTGGAAACGCTGGGGGCCGTGCTCGATCCGGACAATATCCTCAGGGAGGGGCGCTCCCAAAGACTGGAGATAAAGATCTCGCGGGGCCGGGAGGACGGCATCCCGGTGGGGGTCAGCACCACCGCCATATACAACGCCCAGGGCGCCCTGGAGGGCGTCATTGCCATCTTCCAGGACCTGAGTGCGGCCAAATCCCTGGAGAACCGGGTGATCGAGATGGAACAGCTGGAGACCACCAAGGAGCTTACCAAGTCGCTGCTGAAGCTGCTTCATCCCTACCTTTCCGAGATAAATGCCGCCATCACCGGGCTGATGAGGGAGAACCAGGCCGGCCCGGGGATCGCCGCCAAGATCTCCCAGATAAAGGAGAAGACCGAGTACATCCGCAAGACCATCGACGATTTCATCCGCTTCGCCCATATCGAGATCCCGGTGGCCGATAAGGCCGAGCCGGCCGGCCGGGAATACGACAGCCGGATCATCGGGCGGTCGCCCGGCTTCATCGAGGTCATGAACATGGTCCAGCAGGTGGCGCCCACCGACAGCACGGTGCTGATCTACGGCGAATCCGGCACCGGCAAGGAACTGCTGGCCCGGGAATTGCATCGCCTGAGCGGCCGGGGCCAGGGGCCGTTCGTCAGCATCAACTGCGCCGCCCTGCCGGAGACCCTGCTGGAATCGGAGCTGTTCGGGCACGTCAAGGGTTCCTTCACCGGGGCCATGAGGGACAAGGACGGGCTGTTCCGGGTGGCCAGCGGGGGGACCTTTTTTCTGGACGAGGTCTCGGAGACCTCCCCGGCCATCCAGGTGAAGCTGCTGCGGGTGCTGCAGGAGCGGGAGATCGTGCCGGTGGGCGGCACCCGCCCCATCAAGGTGGACGTCAGGGTGATCTCGGCCACCAACAGCGACCTGTCCAAGGCGGTGGAGAAGGGCCGGTTCCGGACCGACCTGTTCTACCGCCTCAACGTCATCCAGATAACCATTCCCCCGCTGAGGGACCGCAAGGACGACGTGCTGCTACTGGCCGAAGAGATCGTCGGCCAGTACTGCCGGAAGCAGAACATTGCGGCCAAACCGCTGTCCGCCGCCGTCCGGGACCTTTTGACGCAGTACAACTGGCCGGGCAACGTCAGGGAGCTGGAGAACGTCCTGGAGCGGGCCATCATCCTGGAGACCGGCCCGGTGATAGAAAAGGAAAGCCTGCCGGATGAGCTGTTGAGGCCGGAAGCCGAAGATATCACGGCGTACCTGCCGGAGGCCGTCACCGGCGGCAATCTGAAGGACAAGGAAAAGCAGATCATCCTCCGGGTCCTGGCGGAATGCCGTAACAACAAATCCCTGACGGCAAAAAAGCTGGGCATTCATTACGCCACTTTATACCGGAAACTCAAAAGTTATAACATTAAAGTTGACTGAATCGATCCCGGGCACGATAACTGCATGTATTATGGACATAACAATTATTTAAGGATGATAATATGGCCCAGAATCGAAGACGCAACTTGCTGGCTCATAAGGATATGCAGCTTAGGGTGGTCGCCCAGATACTGATAATGGTGGTCGGGGGGATGCTGCTGACCGGCGGGGCAATATATCTCATTATCTGGCATGGCATTACCAGCCCGGAATTCGCCTCCGGACAGATAGCCATAATCGGCATCTTCGACCAGGTGCATAAAACGCTCTTTATCGTGATCCCGGTCATTGTTTTGTTCATGGGCTGGATTTCCATAATAATCTCCCACCGCATTGCCGGGCCCTTGGTCAGCCTGAATAACGGCATGAAATCGCTGGAGAACGGCAGGTGGCCGGAGCGCCCCATGAAATTCCGCAAGAACGACGAGAGCCACCATCTGGCCGAGCAGTTCAATCTGATGGCCCGGAGTGTCAAGGACATGGTGGCAAACGAGCGGGAGACGGTTAAAATGGTGGTGTCCGAGATGGAGGCGTATTCCCAAAAGCTCAAAGAGGAGCAGAAGGCGGACCGGGAGATAATTGAAAAATTAAATCAGATGCAGGAAAAAATAAAGAAGCTGTCCCAGAAGGGCTTTACCCTGATAGAACTGATGGTGGTGGTGGTGATAATCGGCATTCTGGCGGCCATCGCGGTGCCCAATTACATGAACATGCGCTATAGGGCCCTGGAGGCCTCCACCAAGTCCAACATGCACACCCTGCAGATGGTGGTGGAGGATTTTGCCGCCCAGACCGGCGGCAGGTACCCGGATAACCTGGACACCCGGATCTCCACCATAACCGGGGATAATCTTTTAAGCTCCATCGCCGAAGGGGTCAGGGTGCCGCCCTTTCCGGCCAATGCCTTGATAAGCCCGCATATCGGCTATGCCAACCCCTTTGACCGGCAGGCCGTTGCCCTGTTCGACCTGCCGGCCGGCCCTCCGGCTATGGCTCCCAGCGGGGTGGTCTATTACACCAGCTATAACAACGCCGGGGTCTTGAACGGGGGGGCAACGCCCGATGCTTACGGCTATTCCATCTGCGGGTTTGGCAAAAGCAACAAGATAGAACAAATAATGGCCGGAGGGGTGACGCATTAAAAAACCATGGGCAATAGTGCAAATGGCCCTTGCATATTGCAAGCATCTATAAAATTGCTACAGTCTTGTTCGAGGATCGTGTGTCTGAGTGCTGCCATAAATCGTTAACTATATGAAGTTTGTCGTCTAAATTCATTTAAATATCGTTGGCATGCATATTGCTTATTTAACTGTCAGAGCTATAAAACAATCAACCCATTAACTTTAATAGGAGCGACCCAATGAACAACAAAGGCTTTACCCTGATCGAGCTGATGATCGTGGTGGTCATCATCGGCATCCTGGCCGCCATCGCCATCCCCAACTTCATGTCCATGCAGGACCGGGCCAAGGAAGCGGCCGTCAAGTCCAACATGCACACCCTGCAGCTGACCTGCGAGGATTTTGCCACCCAGTGCCAGGGGATGTACCCGGCTGTTCCGAACGCGTTGACCACTGTCATGTCCATCCTCAATGGTATAGCGATTAATTCCTCCACCAATCCGTCCTATGTGGCCGACAACTGCCCCGGCGTTGCGGCCAACGTCTCCACCGGCGTCAATGCCATGCTGCCCAAGAACAACACCTATGCCAACCCCTTCCTCCGCACCGGCAATTCCATCGATGCCATGGCATTTGCGGAACCGCCGGTTGCCCCTGGTTTTGTTGTTGTCGCTGCCAATGTCAGCGGCCAGGGAACCACCTATTGGGCCCCTTGCGGCGTGCTGGGCGCCAACGGCGAGTGTTCATCCTATGCCATTTACGGCACCGGCAAGAAACAGGTATTGCTTGAGAGCACCCTGCGTTCCGGCAGCTGATCCGATTCCAGCCCAAGGGCAGGTGTTCATTGCACCTGCCCTTTTTTAATGCCGGACGCGGTCCGTCCCTTATACCATCATTAATACTGGACATGGCATAGCTATGGAAAACATTCTGGAAATTGACCGCCTTACCAAGCGCTTTACCGACTGGGAGCATTTCTCTCTCAAATCCAGGACCATTTTGGACCAGATATCCCTGGAGGTGAAGCCCGGCGAGATCTTCGGTTTTTTGGGCCCCAACGGGGCCGGCAAGACCACCACCATCAAGGCCCTGATGGGCATCATCCGGCCCAGCTCCGGCACCGCCCGGATAATGGGCCACGACATCCTGGAGAGGTCTCAGGAGGTGAAAAAGCGGACCGGCTTCCTGCCGGAGAACCCGTATTTTTACGATTACCTGACGGTGGGGGAGTTCCTCCGGTTCTGCGCCGCGCTGTTCGGCATCACCGGCCGCCAGGCCAGGCAGAGGACGGCCGAACTGCTGGAACTGGTGGGCATGTCCCCGGCGGCCGGCCTGCCGCTGCGCAAATGCTCCAAGGGCATGCTGCAGAGGACCGGCATCGCCCAGTCGCTGGTCAACGACCCGGAGTTTTTGGTGTGGGACGAGCCGGTGTCCGGACTGGACCCCATCGGGCGCAAGGAGGTCAAGGACCTGATGCTGGAGCTGAAAAAACGGGGCAAGACCATCTTCTTCAGCTCGCACATCCTGCCGGACGCCGAGGCCCTGTGCGACCGGGTGGGGATCATCGTGGGCGGGCGGATGCACCGGGTGGGCACCCTGCCCGAACTGCTGAAGGACTCGGTCAGCTGGATAGAGGTGGTGGCCCAGCACCTGCCGGAGGGGTTTGCCCTGGACGGCGCCGGGACACAGAAAGTGGCCGGCCAGCTGCTGATCCGGCTGGAGGGGCCGGAGAGTCTGGACCCGGCACTGAAGAAGATCATGCAGGCCGGCGGATCCGTAATATCGGTTGTGCCCCAGCGGGAGAATCTGGAGAATTATTTCGCCCGGCAGGTGCGCACCGCAAAGGAGGCCGGTCAATGAGAAGGATATTTACCATCGCCGCCAATACCTTCAGGGAAACGGTCCGGGACCGGGTGCTGTACGGGCTGGTGGCGTTTGCCCTGGTAATATTGCCCGGCTCCCGGCTGGTGATCACCCTGTCGGTGGGCCAGGAGGTCAGGATCCTGAAGGACTTCGGCTTCGGGGCCATCGCCCTGTTCGGCCTGCTGATCGCCGTGGTCAGCGGAACGGCCCTGTTGTTCAAGGAGCTGGACAAACGGACCATCTACGTGCTGGTGGCCAAGCCGGTTAAAAGGTGGGAACTGCTGGTGGGCAAATATTTCGGGTTGCTGGCCACGCTGCTGCTGGCCTTCCTGATAATGGGCATCACCCTTATACTGACCCTGCTGCTGATGGGCGGGAAGCCGGACGGGCTGTTCTTTTTGACCATAGCCGGCCTGTTCGGACAGCTGGCGGTGATCACGGCGGTGGCCATGCTTTTCTCCACCCTGGCCGCTCCGGCCCTGAGCGCGGTATTCACCTTCTGCGTTTATATCGCCGGGACGGCGGCCGACCAGCTGAGGCTGTTTGCCGACCGCATGCCCGGGGACCTGCTCAAAACCGCCGCCCAAGCGGTCTCCTACGTCATTCCCAACCTGCAGAACTTTAATTTCCGGGCGGAATCCATATACAATCTGCCGGTCGATCAGTCCAAAATATGGCTGATGCTGGCCTATGCGGCGTTGTACATAACTTTTGCCCTGACCGTGGCTTCCATCATACTGGAGCGCAAAGACCTCAAATGAGACGCCGGATCAGGAATATCGCCGTTTCACTGTTGTGCCTGGCGGCAATGATGGCGGGCTTCATTGCGCTGCAGGTTCGTTTTGACCAACGGTACCTCAGCAGCGAAAGATCGGTCCGGGAGCTGCTGTATTTTCCCTCACCCCGCGCGGTAAAGCTGGTTTCCGCCGGCAACGAGCTGATGGTGGCCGATTACCTGTGGCTGAGGATGATCCAGTATTACGCTTACCATATGCAGTCCGACAGGAATTACGAATATCTCTATCCCATAATAAACAACCTGACCGACCTGGACCCGCGGTTCATTTACCCCTATACCTTCGGGGCGCTGCTGCTGGCCCACGATGCCAGGGACAGCGTCAATTCGCTCAGGCTTCTGGACAAGGCCAAGGAGAAAAATCCCTCCCGCTGGGAATTTCCCTATATGAAGGGCTTTATCCTGTATATCTTCCTGAATAGGCCGGATGAGGCGGTGGAGGAGTTCGTCCAGGCCTCAAAACTGCCCGGGGTCTGGGACGGGGCCCTGCGGTTTGCCGCCTTCATCACAAAAAAACAGGGCCGGCGCGAGACCTCCCGGATGATGTGGCGGGACATTTACGACCACAGTTCCAGCAGGCAGGAGCGGGAGGTGGCGTTGTTCAATCTGAAGAAAATAGACATAGAGGAACAGTTGGAGATCCTGCAGGAACTGGCGGTCAGGTACCTGCGGCAATATCAGAACTGGCCCCAAAGCCTGGAGGACCTGACCGCCGCCGGGTACATCGGCCCGATATCTCCCGACCCCCTGGGCGGGCGGTATTACTGGAGCCCGAAGGATAAACAGGTACACAATACCATTCATGACAGAATTATAAAAATTACCGGCAAATAGACCAACTGAACCGGTTTTTATCAGGGGCAGCAGCAGCCCCTTTTTTGTTGAAACTTCGATTGACTTAAACCTGCCAATGTTATATTATTATGTCTCGTTTTAACTGAACGGGAATTATCCGCAGATTACGCAGATGAACGCAGATAAAGTTAAAATCACGGGTGCTAATAAAAGGGATTTAGAGACCTATGCAATAATTGGTGCCGCAATGAATGTTCACAAAGAGTTGGGGCATGGATTTTTAGAACCGGTTTATCAGGAAGCTTTAGCGATGGAAATGAAAAGGCTTAATATCCCTTTCCAACGTGAATGCAGCATCCCGATATTTTACAAAGGCCAGAAAATGGATGCAGTCTATCGTGCTGATTTCATTTGTTTTGAATCAGTTATAACTGAGTTGAAGGCATTGTCAACTATGAGCGGCACCGAGGAAGCTCAGGTAATAAATTATTTAAAAGCTACCGGACTTAAGAAAGCTTTATTGCTTAATTTTGGCAAGCCGAGTTTAGACTATAAACGTTTGATCTTAAGTTAGTGAATCTGCGGCAATCTGTGTAAATCTGTGGATAAAGGAAAAATATGAATTGGAAGATCTTTGGGGCGGCCTTCCTGACCCTGTTCCTGGCCGAGCTGGGCGACAAGACCCAGCTGGCGGTGATCACCATGAGCGCCGAGTCCAAGAGCTGGCTGTCGGTGTTTCTGGGCGGCAGTCTGGCCCTGATATGCGTGACCCTGATCGGGGCGCTGTTCGGGCAGGCCATCATCAAGGTGATCCCGCAGAACATTCTGCATTACATCGCCGGGGGGCTGTTCATCGTGATGGGCATCCTGGCCATAATGGGAAAACTTTAAACCCGGTGTCATGCCTGCGAAAGCAGGCATCCATGGATCATCGTCGGTGTTTTTCTGGATTCCAGCCTTCGCTGGAATGACAACAAGTCCGGGGTATGACAGTCATTTACTATTTTGAAAGGATAGAGGATGAAATTTGCAGCCAAGATGGAGAAACTGAAGGTCGAGACAGCCTTCGAGATGATGGCCAAGGCCAAAAAATTGGAAGCCGAGGGCAAGAAGATCATCCACCTGGAGATCGGCGAGCCGGATTTCGACACCCCCAAGAACATCAAGGAGGCCGCCAAAAAGGCGCTGGACGCCGGCCAGACCCACTACGGGCCCTCGGCCGGGCTGCCCGAGCACCGCAAGGCCATCGCCGAATATTACTCCAAGGAGATAGGCGTGCAGTACGGGCCGGAGAACGTGGTGGTGACCCCGGGCGCCAAGCCCATCATGTCCTTTGCCATCACCGCTCTTTTGGAGGAGGGAGACGAGTGTCTGGTACCGGATCCCGGCTTTCCCATCTACCAGTCCATGGTCAAGTTCAACGGCGGGGTGCCGGTGCCGCTGCCCCTGCGGGAAGCCAACGATTTCCGGCTGGACGTCAATGAGCTTAAATCCAAGATCAGCAAGAAGACCAAACTGATCATCATCAACTCGCCCCACAACCCCACCGGAGGGATCCTGACCAGGGACGACCTGAAGGCGGTGGCCGACATCGCGGTCAACCACGACATCCCGGTGCTGTCCGACGAGATCTACGACCGGATGATCTACGAGGGCAAGTTCGAGAGCATCGCCCAGTTTCCGGGCATGAAGGAGCGAACCATCATCCTCAACGGCTACTCCAAGACCTACGCCATGACCGGCTGGCGGGTGGGCTACGGCCTGATGCCCACGGAATTAGTGGGGCACATGGCCCAGCTGATGACCAACATCAATTCCTGCACCGCCACCTTCAGCCAGATCGCCTGCATCGAGGCCCTCAAAGGCCCGCAGGACGAGGTCACCGCCATGATGACCGAGTTCAAGAAGCGCCGGGACTTCATTGTCGACCGCATCAACAAGATACCCAAACTGTCCTGCCGCAAGCCGGCCGGGGCCTTCTACATCTTCGTCAACGTCAAGCAGACCGGGATGGATTCCCGCAAGTTCACCGACTTCCTGCTGAACGACTGCGGGATCTGCGCCCTGGCCGGGGCCAACTTCGGGGCCGAGGGCGAGGGCTATGTCCGCTTCAGCTACGCCAACACCATCGAGAACCTGTCCGAGGCGGCCGATAGGATCGAGAAGGCTTTGACCAAGTAATATTTACCGCTAAGACGCGAAGAGCGCAGAGTGTTTTAAAAAATAATTAACCAACATGACCACCAATTATCTGGCCTGGTTCAAGGCCCTGGACATTGCCCTGCAGAACCGCAGGGACTGCCACCTGCTGATGTCCAGCAACGTCTACGAGCCCCTGGATATGCTGGAGAAACACCTCAAGCAGAACTGGGATGAACTGCGGCGTCTGCAGTCATACAACAACGACTGGGGGCACCCGGTGCTCAAAGAACTTATTGCCAAACGGTACGGCGTAAAGCCTTCGGAGATACTGCTGACCAACGGCTGCACCAACGCCACCTATCTGTCCATCGTCTCCCAGGTCAGGCCGGGAGACACCGTGATCTGCGAGACCCCGGCCTACCAGCCGATGTGGCAGACCGCAAGGCTGTCGGGTGCAAAGGTCAAATGGCTGAAACGGAGGCCGCCGACCTTTACGATAGATCCCGAGGAGCTGGCCGCCCTGGTCGACCGGAGGACCAGCCTGGTGGTTTTGACCAACCTGCACAATCCCAGCGGGGCGCATCTCAATAAAATTCAATTGACGGATATCGCCAGGGCGGTGCGCCGGAGGAACAAGAAGACTCGGATCCTAATGGACGAGGTCTTCCGCGACTTCGTGCCGGACAGGCCGGCCTGCACGGTGGACCCGGTATACATCTCCACCGGGAGTCTCTCCAAGGTCTATGGCCTGAGCCACCTGGAATGCGGCTGGATCCTGGCCGATAAAAAAACCATTGATCGTATCTCTCCGTATTTCGTTCTGTCCGACGGCAACGGTTCGCGATATCTGGAGGCCATGTCGGCGGTGGTGTTTGAACATCTCGACACTTATCTGTCCCGTTCAATGGAGATAGTGGCCAGCAACCGAAAGGAGCTGGTCAAGGCGGTTGAGCCGCTGATAAAAGAAGGACTGATCTCGGGGGACATCCCGGAACAAGGCTGCATCTGGTTCCCCAAGGTGGCCGGTTTCAGGAACACCGGCAAACTGTCGGACCTGCTGGCCAAGAGATACAAGGTTTACGTGGTGCCGGGAAAATTCTTCGGGGACGCCGGCAGGATCAGGATCGGCTTCGGGGGTCAGGCCGCCTTGGTCTCCCGGAGCCTGAAAAAATTCACCGACGCTTTGCGATTGGAATATGAATCACTGAAATGAGGTGAGCCATGCCCAAGACCAAGGGAACCGGGATCGTCTGGCTGCGCGAGCTGATCGAGTACCAGGGGGCGGAGGCCGAACAGCAGTTGGCCAAAGCCCTTTCGCCGGAGGATTACAAAAACTACCGGATCGCCATGCCCATCAACTGGATCTCCGAGGAATCGGCCACCAACATCTACCGGGCGGCGGGCAGCATTCTTTTTGCCGGCAGCCCCAACGTGATGGAGGAGGTGGGCCGGGGGATGGCCAAGAACAACATGACCGGGATCTACAGCATTTTCCTGAAATTCGTCACCATTCCCTTCATGCTCAAGCAGGCCTCCCGGCTGTGGAAGACCTATCATGACACCGGGAAGACCTCGGTGGAGGAGGCTCCGGGCGAGAACCGGATCATCTTTAAGGTGTCCGAATTCCCCGAACTGCCCAGGGAGATGAGGCAGGTTTTGCGAGGATACATTCTGGGGCTGTCTGAGCTGGTAAAGGCCCGGAACACCAGGGTGGAGCTTGATGAATCCAATCCTGCGGACTGGCGGTGGGTCATCACCTGGCAATAGGAGAATATTCGAAGCATATAAAATATATTGATAATTGGCCGTAAGTTTGATATCATTAAGTTTAGTTGTTAGATTTTAGTTGTCAAGTATTAGGATTCCTTGTCGTGGGGCTGTAGCTCAGTTTGGTAGAGCGGCGCGTTCGCATCGCGTAGGTAGAGGGTTCGAATCCCTTCAGCTCCACCATTATTACATCTTGCCGGACAGTAGTCCGCCGCAGGCGGGCACCAGTTTTGGTGAACTATAATAATGGATCCGAAACGGGCCTTTATATTATGCCTGTGAGGGATCGGAAATTTATAAAGATTAAGGAGAAAAAATGGCAAAGCGGGTCTACAATTTTTCAGCCGGGCCGGGAATGCTGCCCGAGGCTGTCCTGAAAAAGGCGGCGGACGAGATGCTGGACTACCAGGGTTCGGGAATGTCGGTCATGGAAATGAGCCACCGTTCCAAGGTCTACCAGTCGATCATAGACGGGGCAGAGAAGGCCATCCGCGACCTGATGAACATACCGGCCAACTACAAGGTGCTGTTCCTGCAGGGCGGGGCCTCCACCCAGTTCGCCATGATCCCGCTGAACCTGCTGAAGAAATCCAACAAGGCCGACTATGTCAACACCGGGGAATGGGCCAGCAAGGCCATCGCCGAAGCCAAGCGCTACGGCGACATCAAGGTGGTGGCCAGCTCCGAGCCGGAGGTCTTCAACCACCTGCCGGCCCTTGATCCCAAGGAATTCCGCCCCGACGCCGACTATTTCCACATGACCACCAACAACACCATCTTCGGCACCTCCTGGAAGAAATACCCCGACACCAAGGGCGTTCCGCTGGTGGTGGACATGTCCTCGGACATCCTGTCGAAAGTGGTGGACATCAACCAATTCGCCCTGGTCTACGCCGGGGCCCAGAAGAACATGGGCCCGGCCGGCGTCACCGTGGTCATCATCCGGGACGACATGATAGACTTCTCCAAGCCCGAGACCCCCACCATGCTGAAATATAAGACCCACGTGGACGGCGCCTCGATGTACAACACCCCGCCCTGCTTTGCGGTCTACATGGTCAAGCTGGTCTGCGAGCATGTGCTGTCCCTGGGCGGCGTGCCTGCCATGCAGAAGATCAACGAGAAGAAGGCGGCCCTGCTGTATGAGGTGTTAGACAATTCCAAGCTGTTCAAGTGCCATGTCCAGAAGAAAGAGGACCGCTCCCTGATGAACATTCCGTTCCGGACCTCCTCCGAGGACCTGGACAAGAAGTTCCTGAAAGAGGCGGCGGAAGAGGGCCTGACCACCTTAAGCGGACACCGCAAGACCGGCGGGATGCGGGCCAGCATCTACAACGCCATGCCGCTGGAGGGGGTGCAGAAGCTGGTGGAGTTCATCAAGAAGTTCGAAAAGGCAAATTCATAAGGACCTAAATACAACCCCTCTCCTGTTATATCAAGAGAGGGGTTGTATGTTGACTTTTAGAGCATGTTTTGATACCATTTTGGTCGGACAGTCAGAAAATGATTATAAGTGTAATACCTTCGGAGGTTATATGAAAACAAAATTAAACATGATCTATTGGAAGGGCAAGAAATACTGGGTGGGCAAGCTTCTGGAACATCCGGAGATCATGAGCCAGGGCGAAACCCTTAAGGAACTTGAAGAGAATATGAGGGACGCCTACCAATTGATGATGATGGATGAGGTGCCTGCCCAGCATAAGATCAAGGAACTGGCCCTTTCGGTATGAAACGTAAGGAACTTCTCAAAGCCTTGTCCAAACTGGGGTGCATA
Organism: uncultured bacterium; assembly: GCA_937863685.1. Classification (GTDB taxonomy): domain Bacteria; phylum Edwardsbacteria; class AC1; order AC1; family EtOH8; genus UBA2226. The sequence goes on along the minus strand of CALMGM010000009.1, from coordinate 47,484 downwards.
CTGATTCGCCGGGGCGGACGGCACGATCTGTTCAAGAACCCGGCCACCGGCAAACAACAGCCGATTCCAAGACATACCGAGATCGACGAGCATTTAGCTAAGCACATCATAAAAGAATTATCATAAAAAGGGAGACAACCATGCCTAAAAAAGTCCTATTGGCCACAGAGAAACCATTCGCCAAGGTGGCGGTGGAAGGGATATCCAAGATCTTCGCCGAGGCCGGCTATGAGCTGGTCAAGCTGGAAAAATACACCGACAAGGCCGACCTGCTGAAGGCGGTGGCCGACGCTGACGCCATGATCATCCGCTCCGACAAGGCCGACGCCGCCGTGATAGAGGCCGGCAAGAATCTAAAAGTGATCGTCCGGGCCGGGGCGGGCTACGACAACATCGACCTGGCCTCCGCCACCGCCAAAAACATCTGCGCCATGAACACCCCGGGGCAGAACTCCAACGCGGTGGCCGAGCTGGCCATGGGGATGATGGTCTTCCTGGCCCGCAACAAGTTCACCGAGGGCAACGGCTCGGAGCTGAAAGGTAAGAAGCTGGGCATCCACGCCTACGGCAACGTGGGCAGGCTGGTGGCCGGCATCGCCAAAGGCTTCGGAATGACGGTGTATGCCTTTGATCCCTTCGTCGAAAAATCCAAGATGGAGGCCGAGGGGATCAAGGTGTTCGACAAGATGGAGGAACTGTATTCCCAGTGTGACTACGTCTCCCTGCACATCCCGGCCAACGACCAGACCAAAAAATCGATCAATTACGATCTTTTATCCAAGATGAAGAAGGGCGCGGCCCTGATCAACACCGCCCGCAAGGAAGTGATAGACGAGGAAGGCCTGAAGAAGGCCATGGCCGAGCGGGAGGACCTGAAATACGCCACCGATATCGCTCCCGACTGCCACGCCGAGATCGTCGAAAGCTTTGGCAACCGCTACCATGCCACCAAGAAGAAGATGGGGGCCGAGACCTCCGAGGCCAACATCAACGCCGGGCTGGCGGCCGCCAACCAGATAGTCAGGTTTTTGGAGAAGGGCGACAGGGCCTTCCAGGTGAACAAATAGCATTGACCGCCCCCTTTATCCCCCTCCCGCAAGGAGGGGGGTTTTTTAATCCCTTCCCCCATGGGGAAGGGGGAGGGGTTAGGTCCGTTCCCGGGCTTTTTATTTGGTTGAAATTTGGGCGGAAATGTAATAAAATTAGTGTTCGGTTGTTCAAACAATAGTTTAATATATAAACATCAGGAGCACACATGGCAATCGTTTTACCATTCAAGGCAGTCCGCCCCAAAAAAGAATTCGCCAAGGATATCGCCGCCCCGCCCTACGACGTGGTCAACAGCGAGGAGGCCCGGGAGCTGGCCCGGGGCAACGACAAAAGCTATCTGCACATCAGCCGCCCGGAGATCGACCTGGATCCCAAGACCGACGAGCACGCCGACCAGGTCTACGACCAGGGGAAGATTAATTTTGAGAAATTCAAAACCAACGGCTGGCTGTTCCAGGAGCAAAAGCCCTGCTATTACATCTATAAGCAGATCATGGGAAACCACCAGCAGATCGGCCTGGTGTCCTCGGCCTCGGCCGAGGACTATGACCAGGACATCATCAAGAAGCACGAGCACACCCGGCCGGACAAGGAGGATGACCGCACCCGGCACATCGGCACCATCAACGCCAACACCGAGCCGGTGTTCTTCACCTATCCGGCGGCCCCGGCCATAGATTCAATGATCAGCGAGTGGATCAAGAAAGTTCCGGAATACGATTTCACCTCGGACGATGGGGTCAAGCATACCCTGTGGGTCTGCGATGACGACCAGGTCATCGAAGCTTTGAAGACAGAGTTCTCCAAGCTGAAATACATGTACGTGGCCGACGGCCACCACCGCAGCGCCGCCGCCTGGCGGATATGGAAGGAGCGCAAGGCCAAGAATCCTGCCCACAAGGGCGACGAGGAATATAATTTCTTTTTGACCGTGATCTTCCCCGACAACCAGATGAACATCATGGCCTATAACCGGGTGGTCAAGGACCTGAACGGCAATTCCCAGGAAGAGTACCTGAAGAAGATCGCCGAAAAGTTCACCGTGACCGAGAACGCACCGGACGCACCCGGCGGCAACCTGAAATTCTCCATGTATCTGGACGGGAAGTGGTATCTTTTGGCCGCCAAGGACGGCAGCTATGATCAAAAAGACCCGGTAAAACGCCTGGACGCTTCGATCCTTCAGGATAATTTGCTTCATCCTGTCCTGGGCATAGACAATCCCCGCACCGACCAACGGATCAACTTCGTGGGCGGGATCCGGGGCACCAAGGAACTGGTCAAGCTGGTGGATTCCGGCAAGTATGCCGTGGCCTTTTCCCTGCACCCGGTCAACATCAAACAGCTGATCTCGGTGGCCGATTCCGGGCAGGTGATGCCGCCCAAGAGCACCTGGTTCGAGCCGAAGCTGAGAAGCGGGTTGTTTGTGCATCAGTACGATTGACCTTTGCCGATCAACTATAAAGTTCCGATATAAAATTCGGAACTTTGTTATTTTATCTTAAAATATATGCCGGTTTATGGTATAATGAATTTTGATAAAAAAACTAAGGGCGGTTTTTTATCATTGGTAGCGGTCATTGCGATGACTCCTTCCTTGCTGGGCATATGAAGCAATCTATGATAAGAATTTAGGTTGCTTCGTTAGACAAACAAGAAGCCACGCTCGCAATGACAAAAGGCAAGTTGGTTTTCTCGCGATGACAAGTTCTTTGGGTTTTATGCATAATGCACATCGAAAAAATACAAGTCGAGGGATCCTTCGGCTTGTTTGACAGTGATGTTTTCTCAGGATGACTGTTCCCCTTTGTGTGAAATATTAAAACATCGACATAGATATATTAAAAGGATTTTGATCACATGTGCGGAGTTTGCGGGGTCTATAATTTTGACAAGGCCTCCGAGATGCTGTATCTGGGGATATTCGCCCTGCAGCACCGGGGGCAGGACAACGCCGGGATGGCGGTCTGGGACGGTCGGGAGGTCAGGATCCACAAGGACAAGGGGCTGGTGTTCGACATCTTCAAGCCCGAGGTGCTGGCTTCCCTGCCGGGCCGGGTGGCCATCGGGCATACCCGCTATCCCACCGCCGGGGACAGCTCCCTGGTAAACGCCCAGCCCCACTACGCCGATACCAAGGACGGCCGTATGGTGATCGTCTCCAACGGAGACGTCACCAATATGCTGGAACAGACCCGCTACCTTAAATCCCAGGGCTTCACCCCCTACGGTTCCAACGATGCCGAGGTGATAGTGGCCTCGATAGCCTGTTATTACGAACAGACCGGGGATGTCGCCCGGGCCATAGAGATGATGATGGATAACGTCAAAGGCAGCTACTCGGCGATCCTGCTGTTCAGGGGCGACATGTACGTTTTCCGGGACCCCCTGGGCATCCGGCCGCTTTCCATGGGCGTTTCGGGCGATGGATTGGTCTTCGCCTCGGAGAGCTGCGCCATTGAGACCATGGGCGGCAGCTATCAGAGGGATATCGAGCCGGGCGAACTTCTTACGGTCAAAGCAGGCGGCACCGGGAGCCGGCGGCTTAAAAAAATGCCCAACTACAGGCACTGCGTATTCGAGCATATATATTTCTCCCGTCCGGACAGCGTGGTCTATGGCGAGAGCGTGGCCCAGAAACGGTTCATGTTCGGACAGAAACTGGCCGAGGAAAGCAGGGTGCTGTCGGAATTCGTTATGCCGGTGCCCGACTCGTCCAACAATGCGGCCCTGGGCTATGCCGACCGGGCCGGGATACCGTTCAAGCTGGCCCTGATCCGGAGCCATTACATCGGGCGGACCTTCATCGGCTCCTCCCAGGCCATCAGGGATTTCGCCGTCAAGCTCAAGTTCAACCCGGTCAAGAGTCTGATCCAGGGGAAGAAGGTGGGGGTGGTGGACGACTCCATCGTCCGGGGCACCACCTCTAAGAAGCTGATGGGGTTCATTCGGGAGGCCGGGGCGGAAGAGATACACTTTCGGATAGCCTCTCCGCCCATAAAGCACCCCTGTTTCTACGGTGTGGATACACCCAGGAGACACGAGTTGATAGCCTCGTCCCAGTCGGTGGAGGAGATAAAAGATTTCGTGGGGGCGGATACCCTCAGTTACCTGTCCCTGGAGGGACTGAAATCATGCCTTAAGGAGCCGGAGAACTACTGCTATGCCTGCCTGGACGGGCATTATCCCATCGAGCCTCCGGCCAGTAAATAGTTTTTTTATATTCCATGCCAGATCAAAGGGTTAAAAAATAAATTTATTTTAAAAAAATCTTGACTTTGCCCCCCAATTATGAGAACATTTTCGAAAAGAAGGAGTAAAAGAATGCTCAATTTCAGGAAGCTTGTTTTGTCATTGATTGTGGCCCTGATCCTGCCAGCTACAATATATGCCGGCGGCAAGTGGTATAACTACTACGAGGAAGGCCAGAAGTACATGAAGATGGGCAGCTGGGACCGTGCCATTGACGAGTTCCGCAGCGCCGCATCTTTGGAATTCAAGGATAAACCCCAGTTTCGGATGTACGGGATGCATTTCATGGACTATTTCCCGCACCGGGAGATGGGCATCTGCTATTTCAACCTGGGTGATGCGGCCAATGCCAAGAAATCCCTGGAACTTTCCATGGCATTTGCCCCCTCCAAAAGGGCCCGGGAATATCTGGACAAGCTGTCGCGGGGTGATGCTCCGTCGGCCTCCACCGTCACTTCTTACGTTGACCGGGATGAGGAGAAACGCCTGGCTATGGAGAGGGAGCAGATAGAGAGGGAAAAGAAACGTCTGGCGGAACAATCCGCCGCCCTGGAACGGCAGAAGAAGGAGACCGATGAGGCCACTTCCAAGAAGGTGGCGATGGAAGAAAAGCGGATCGCCGCGGAAAGGGAGCGTCTGGCCCGGCTGGAGGCCGAGAAGACCACCAGCAAGTCCAGCGACGTCGGCACTCTGCCGGTGGGGGCCCTGACCTATGATCCTACCAGAGTTACCCAGGTAGGCTCCCGGCTTTCCATAGCCGTGCTGCCGTTCGAGAACAAGGGCGGCGATGCCACCATCTCCAGCACCGTCCAGGACAAGATGATAACCTCCCTGTATAGTCTGAAAAGGTTCAAGATAATAGAACGGTCCCAGATCGACAAGGTGATGAACGAGCAGAAGCTGGGAATGACCGGGGCCATAGACCCCGACCGGGCGGTCAAGGTGGGCAAGATGATCGGGGTGGACGCCATCCTGATCGGCTCCATATCATCCACCCCGACCGGGGTGGGCATGGATGCCCGGCTGATCGACACCGAATCCGGGGTGATCATCACCGCCAAGGACGCATACAGCCCCAAGAACTCCTTACAGGACGTCAAGAACATGGCCACCGACATCTCCATTCAGGTATACAACGACGTGCCGCTGGTGGAGGGCTACGTCATCAAGGCCGACGTGCCGACCATCGTGCTGGACGTGGGCTCGGCCAAGGGCATGCGCAAGGGCATGAAGATGGTGGTTTACAAAGAGGGCGAGGCCATCACCCACCCGGTGACCGGGGAGATCCTGGGCAAACAGGTCACCAAGCTTGGCGAATTGCTGCTGACCGAGGTCCAGGCCAAGATGTCCGAGGCCCAGGTGGTGGAGAAGGAACAGGGCCAGACCTTTACAGTGGGCAATAAGGTGGTGGCGAAATAGACCACCCCTTAAATCCCCTCCTTGATCAAGGAGGGGACATGGGGAGGTTTTTCTATAAAGATAATAATTCTCTGTTTGTAATTTGTACACGAAGGGGGGTGGAGCATTCCATTTAACATGTCAATAGTTATCTCAAAATCGGTAATATTCAAATTTTAATAATAAAACGGAGGAACTATCAATGCGCAAATTAGGTTTGATTTTGGCAGTTGCTATTGTTGTTTCTGCCAACGGCTTTGCCTTGGATCTTAACATATCCGGAGCGGGCGCCCGGGCCAAGGGCATGGGCGGGGCTTTTATCGGCGTGGCCGATGACGCCACTGCCGTTTCCTGGAACCCGGCCGGTTTGGCCCAGTTGGACAGGCCCGAAGCATCAGCGGTGGGTCTGTTTAATGTTACCAAGGGCACACTAGATTCAACAAACTGGGATTTTATCGGACAAAATGCAGAGCACGAATTCTCTGCGAATCATATTGCGCTCAACTTTTTCAGCCTGGTGCTGCCCGTTAAGATGGCTGAGAGAAATTTGACTTTTGCGGTGGCCTATCAGCGTATGATCGATTTCGGCGAGGTGACCAGCGATACCGGCACCAGCGCTTCGGGCCATTGGGAGCAGGAGAACAAGTTCACCGGCGGTATTGACGCCATAACCCCGGCCATCGCCGTTCAGATTGTGCCCCAGTTTTCTGTAGGTTTGGCGGCGAATATACTGGTAAACGGTGCCACCCTGACCCAGGACCGCGTCTATGACAACAGCGCTTATTATTATAATTATGAAGAATCCATGGATTTTTCCGGTTTCAATTTAAATGCCGGGGCTTTGGCTTCATTGAACAAATATTTAAGCATCGGCGCTTCGTTCCGTTTTCCATTTACCATGTCCCGGACAGGTAAATGGGAGGAGAGTTGGTCATATGTTTCGGGCTCTGGCACTTACAAGGAGACTCTGCCGGATCCCCAGAGAGAATGGACTATGCCTCTAATGATTGGAACCGGTGTTGCTTTAAGACCAACCGAAAACCTTACTTTGGCTTTTGATTTTGAGCACCGAGGATACGATAACACAGAATATACTTTTTATTGGGAGGACGTGAGCGGAGCGGTCCATGATACGACAATGGATGCCGAATGGATGAGCATTAATCAGTTCAGAGTAGGTTTGGAGTATCTGTTTGTAGGCCCCAATGCAGTTTTTCCGGTCAGACTGGGCTTTAAAACCAATCCATCCACTGATTTCCAGCAAACCTGGACCGAGGGTTCAGATTACAATTGGACTTCCGATACTACCCAGGTTTCCGGGGTTGCATTCACCGGCGGCTTTGGTATGAAGATGGGCAAACTTTGGTTTGATCTGGCCTATGAAATGGGCGTTACCAATGCCAAAGACGAAGGCCTTTATTACGATGGAACGGTTGGTGCCATTGAAAACAAGGTCGTTTCACATAACATGCTCGCTTCCTGCATATTCCATTTCTAACATTTTTTAGTGATACTCAGAACATAATAAAAGGAGATTGATAGATGTTCAAAAAGACAATCATCAGTATGCTAATACTTACGGCTGCCTGCTCACTGTCGTATGCCCAGCCGGATCTGTTCGGCGTTGACTTCAACATCATGGGCACCGGCGCCCGGGCCCGCGGCATGGGCGGAGCTTTTATCGGCGTGGCCGATGACGCCACCGCAGTGGGCTGGAATCCGGCCGGCATCGCCCAATTGGACAAGATGGAAGCATCGGTGGTGGGCCTGTTCAATATGCAGAAAGTCACCGTAGATATGACCTATGCCGATTATCCAGAATATAACGACAGTTGGGACGAATCGTCCAGCCATATCGCCCCGGCCTTCGCCAGCTTTATTATGCCTACCAAGATGGCCGATAAAAACCTGGTCTTTGCTGTGGCCTATCAGAGAATGATAGATATGGGCTATGTAAGAAAAGATGAGGGCGAATATTATGGTCTTACGGACACGCTTCGTTACAGCTATAAGACAACGGCCACCGGTGGATTGGATGCCATTTCCCCGGCAGTGGCCATTCAACTCACTCCTCAGATCATGGTGGGCGCCGCCGGCAATATTCTGATCAACGGATATAAAACCGAAACCAATGAGACATATCCCGATTATACTGCCGATTATCGTAATTACACCATGGAATCGGATCTGTCCGGGTTTAATATGAACTTCGGTTTTTTGGGCACTTTCAATAAAATTAATGTCGGTGCCATGTTCAGATTACCGTTTACCTTAACAGAAGAACCTTCTGAGAGCGAAGAATGGGATTTAACCGGCAGCGGTTGGACCAACTGGGACACTACAACCGGCAGCTATAGCGAAACCTACTCCGAGGTCGAAACAACTATGCCGCTTATGTTTGGTTTTGGCGTGGCTCTCAAACCTACCGACAAGTTTACAATAGCCGCCGATTTTGAACGTCGTCCTTACTCAAGTGTTGAGTATTCTTCTGAGGGATATACTGAGGATGCCGGTTTCAAGGATTGCAACCAGTTCCGGGTGGGTATGGAATACATTATGTCCGGCACCACCGCCGTCTTCCCAATCCGGTTGGGCTTTAGAACCGATCCAAGAGTTTATACCGGTTGGTATGGGGACGGGACAGACACCAGCCAGGTGGTGGGCAAGGTTTTCACCGGCGGTTTCGGCCTGGTGATGGGCAAACTAATGCTGGATCTGGCTTATGAATTCACCATGGCCAATCATGCCGATGTGGATATTGCCGATCCATACATCGGCCAGTTTACCGGGAAAGCTGATGAGCAAACTCACAATATCATGGCCTCGGCCATCATTCATTTCTAAGATTTTCTACACGACTGCTTAAGAATTTTATAAAAGGAGACCGAAATGTTCAAGAAGGTAATCATAATCGCAGTAGCTCTAATAGCCATGGCCGGGCTGGCCCTGGCCCAGGTGGAACAGCAGGTGCAGGGCGCCGGAATGGTGGACTGGACCACCCAGGCCGTCAAATCCACCGGCATCGGGGCCATCAACCCCAAACTGCCGCCCTCGGCCCAGCGCAAGAACGCCCTGCGGGCCGCCCAGCTGGACGCCATGCGCAACATGATCGAGACATTGAACGGCGTGCTGCTGACCTCCGAGACCACGGTGGAGAACGCCATGATGAGCTCGGACATCATCAAGACCAGGGTGGAGGGCATCGTCCGGAACTTCCGTTTCACCTCCAAGCCCCGCTACATGTCCGACGGTTCGGTGGAGATCGACATGGAGATGCTGCTTAACCAGAAGGTGGGCGACGCCCTGTTCCCCGAGACCATGGGCGGCAAGACCCCCACCTACGCCAGCCTGCCGTCCGATTTCAACTCCCAGGAGCCGGAAAAGTACACCGGCCTGATCATCGATGCCACCGGAACCGATGCCGTTCCGGCCATGATCCCCAACGTGCTGGACGAGACCGGCGAGGGCGTCTACGGCCAGGATTTCGTACCCCGCGAAGCGGCCGTCAAGAACGGGGTGGCCATCTATGCCAAGAGTGTGGAGGAAGCCCGCCGCAATGTTGAGAAGGTGGGCACCAATCCGCTGATCATCATGGCCGTCCGCTCCTCTGGCCTCAACAAAGCCGACCTGGTCATCTCCGACGGCGACATCGAAAAGGTGGCCCTGATCGCCGACAACACCGACATCTATGACAACTGCAAGGTGATCATCGTCGTCAAATAAATTCCGGATAACCAAATCATTATGGGGAGAAGGCAAAAGGGGACCAAACCTGCTTCTCCCCGTAATTTATGACACTGTTTAATCCATTGGGAGGTTCACTGCATGAGGAAGCTATTATTGACCATCGTTGCTGTTGCCATGGCCTTCTCCCTGTCATATGCCCAGGACGAACTGAGGGAGATCACCACCGACGGCACGGCATCGGTATTGAATAACGACAAGGCCATGGCCCGCGACGTGGCCATTCAGGACGCCCTGCGCAACGCCGTGGAGCAGGTGACCGGTGCGGTGGTCAGCTCCAGCACCGTGGTGGAGAACGCCATGACGGTGGAGGACAACATCTACGCCAAGGCCAAGGGCTACGTCAAGGCCTACTCGGTGCTCAGCGAGGGCGAGGCCGACAACGGGATGACCTATAATGTCAAGATCAAGGCCCAGGTCAGGGCCGGGGCCATCAAGGAGGACATCGGCGACATCCTGAGGGGGGCCGGCAATCCCCGGCTGATGGTTCTGATCACCGAACAGAACATCGGTCAGACCCAATACAGCGGGCTGGACGTCAACCTCAACGTGGCCGAGAACGCCATCATGGAGAGCATGCGCAACAAGGGTTTCGAGTTCGTGGACCAGGAGACCATAGAGCGCAACATGCGCAAGGACAAGGCCCTGGCGGCCATGCAGGGGGACGATCAGGCGGCGGCCTTCATCGGCGACCGGGCCGGGGCCGAGGTGATCATCACCGGCAAATCCTTCGCCAAGGAGGCCTCCGGGGTCAGCGACATGCTGGGAGGCATGAAATCCATGCAGGCCACCATCTCGGTCAAGGCCATCAACACCGACGACGGCCGGGTGCTGGTCTCCAAAAGCCAGAGCGACAAGACCGTCCATATCGACGAGGTGGCCGGCGGCACCAAGGCCATCGAAATGGCCTCCAACAAGGTGGCCGATTACCTGGCCGACGAGATCGTCAAGAAGTTCACCCGGGGCTCTAACACCGTCACCCTCAACGTCACCGGGATCACCGATTACCAGATGTACACCGACCTGGTCAATATCCTGAAGTACGAGATCCGCGGCATCAAGGGAGTGTCGGAGCGGGAGGTGGCCGGAAGCACCGGATTGATAGAGGTGGACACCAAGTTCAACAGCGGCCAGCTGACATCGGAACTGCTTTACAAGACCTTTCCAAATTTCAGGGTCAGGATCATCAGCCGCACCGCCAACAAGATCAACCTGAAACTGGTGCCCAGAAAATAATAAAGGAGAATTATACATGAAAAGAATCACAGCGATCCTCGTTTTTGTTGCCATGGTCTGTGCGCTTACTTCCGGCATCGCCCGGGCCGAGAAATCCGGCGGCCTGAAAAAAAGACTGGCGGTGGTGGACTTCGAGGATAAGACCGGACACGGGGCCTGGCATATCGGCTCCGGGATGGCCGATATGCTGACCACCGCCCTGGTGAAATCAGGCAAGTTCATGGTCATCGAGCGCCAGCAGCTGGAGCAGGTGATGAAGGAACAGTCCCTGGGGCTGACCGGCGCGGTAACCCCCCAGAGCGCGGCCCAGATAGGGAAATTGCTGGGCGTGGAACTGATAGTGCTGGGCAGCGTCAACGAGTTCGGCGAAAAACAATCCTCGGTGGGCGGATCGGTGGGAAGCAAGTTATCCAAGGGCATGTTCGGCCTCAACAAGGTGGGGGTGGATACCAAGACTGCCCGGGTGGGGCTGGATATCCGGCTGGTCAACACCACCACCGGCGAGATCGTGGCGGCCGACGGCATTGCCGAGGAGGAGAGCAAGAAAGGCCTGGATGTGGGCACCGATGATTTCGCTTTCTCCAACGATTCCCGCTTCGATGAGACCCTGTCCGGCAAGGCCACCCGCAAGGCGGTCAACAAAGTGGTGGAGATGATCATCGGAGCCATGGACAAGCTGCCCTGGAGCGGAAAGATAATCAAAGTGAATGCCGACAAGACGGTCTATATCAAACCGGGCGGGGCCGGAGGAGTGAAGATGGGCGACGTGTTCGACGTCTTTTCGCAGGGCGAGGAGATCATCGATCCCGATACCGGCCTGTCCCTGGGTTCCGAGGAGAGCAAGGTCGGGACCATTGAAGTGATAGATGTCAAGGATCCCATGGCCAAGGCCAAGGTGGTCACCGGATCCGGTCTTAAGGTGGGGGATTCGATCAGGGAGAAATAGATTTCCCCGATTTATTAAGGTTCTATTTAGGAGGATATAATGAAACACATCAAAAACATTTCCAGCAGTGTTATCTGGCTTTTTTTGATCGCCGCTTTGGTAGCACTGGGCCTGGTGTCCGGCCAGCTGGTCGCCAAAACCCCGTCCATCGCCAAGATCACCTTCTATACCGGCGAGGTCCAGGTCCAGAAGGCCATGAAGAACGACTGGGGCAAGGCCATCTTCAACCAGACCCTGCTCTCCGGCCAGAAGGTCAAGACCCAGGAGGAATCCCGGGCCGAGATCGGCTTTGCCGACGGCAGCATCATCCGGATCGACTCCAACTCCAAGCTGGACATCGTTGACGCCAAAAAGGAAAAGAACGGAGCCCAGACGGCCACCGCCAAGGTGTGGAGCGGCAAGGTATGGGCCAATGTCAACAAGATGAGCAAGAAGACCAAGTTCCAGCTGGAATCGCCCACCGCGGTGGCGGCGGTGCGGGGCACCGTCTACCGCATGGCGGTATCAGACGATAAGACCACCAAGATAGCGGTTTACAGCGGCGAGGTGGCGGTGGACAACAAGCCCATCGTAAAGTTCATGGAGCAAAAGAAGGCCAAGGCCGGCGGGAAGCAGGGCGAGATAGAAGGGCCAAACGAGATCTCCGGACCGACCGAGGTCACCATGGAGCAATGGGTGCAGATCGTAAAGGCCCAGATGGAGATCACCATCCATCCCGACGGGACCTACGATATTGTCAACTTCAACCCCATCATGGACAGTCAGGACGACTGGGTCAGGTGGAACCAGGAGCGGGATAAGAAGCTGGGGATAAACCGGGATTAATACTTATGAACTCTTTGGGGATCTTATGATGAACAGGCTGAAATTAGTCCTGCCGGCAATCATTGCGGCATTGATCCTGGTCTCCTGCGGGCCTTCCATGGTCAGGTTCAAGCGCTTGGAGAGGGCCAATCTGCAGATACCCCCGGTCACCCGGCTGGCGGTGGTGGATTTCGACGACCCCACCAATCGCAACCTGGGCCCGGCAGTAGGCAATGTGCTGGTGTCCCAGCTCAACACCCAGGGATTCTACCAGATCATGGAGCGTGGCAAGATCCAGTCGGTGATGAAGGAGCATGCCTTCAACATGACCGGCGCGGTAGACCCCGGCACCATCAAGGAGCTGGGCGCCATCCTGGGGGTGGACGCCATCATCACCGGCGAGATCCTATCGTACAACGTGGAGACCAACCGCCGCACCGAGATGGTGGAGAAGAAGACCGGCACCGGACGCTACGAAATAGTGGAGAAGACGAAACCCTTCTCTAAAGAGAAATACAAGGTCAAGGAGGAGATCATGAAGACCGTGCTGGTGCCGGAGGAGCGCACCAGCAAGAGCGGAACGGTCTCCATCAACTACCGGATGGTGGACATCGCCTCCGGCAAGGTGGCGGTCAGCAAGACCCAGAGCTCCAGTTCCCAGCGCAGCTACAAGGACAACATTCCGGGGGACGAACAGATATTGAGCGGGCTGTTGAACACGGTCACCGAATCCTTTGTCAAGGATATTTCGCCCCATTACATTCTGGTGGCCAAAAGGCTGGTAAAATCCAAGTCCGACCCAAAGGAGATGGGGTCGGCCTACGCCAAGCAGGGCGAATGGAGGCGGGCGGCCGAGATCTGGGAACGGCTGTCGGCGGTCAACCAGAAGGACCCGGGCCTGTGGCACAACCTGGGGGTGGCCTATGAGGCCATGGGCGACGTGGAGAAGGCCGAACTGACATACAATAAGGCCCAGGTTCTGGAACCCGGCAACCGGCTTTATATCGAGGATGTGGCCCAATTGCGGAATGCCTTCCGGGGCGCCTTGCCGTCCGAGAATCAGCAGGTGGCGGTCAATTCCGGGAATAATTTTAAAGCGGCCGTAGCCAAAGGGGACGGCATGGTCATTCGCCTGGAGAATACTGGAGAGATATACGTGGACATCGGCTCAAAATCGGGCATAAAGGTCGGTGATAAATTGCTGGCTTTCGGCGAAAAGGAGATCCGCAATCTTGATACCGGAGAGATACTGGATGTAGAACAGGTGGATAAGGCCGAAATCGCAGTAATCAAGGTAATGCTTAATACATCCACGTGCAAAATCTCCAAGCAGCTGTCCGGCAACAAATTAGCGCTGAAAGATAAAGTCAGGATCGTAAAGGCCGAAAAATAAACCAAAACTTTAATCTATAATTTATCTTATGGGGAGATGAAAGTCTCCCCATTATTATGTTTTATGAAAATAACAGCGGTACGAAATAAAGGACTGGGCCACCGAGCCGGTCTTCGGCCGGGGTTCGATCTGCTTTCCATAAACGGCCGGAGGATCAGCGATAACATCGACCTGCGGTTCCACGAGAGCGACGAGCGGCTGGATCTTCATTATAAGGACCGGGCGGGCAGGATGCACCGCTCCATCATCGAAAAGGACTACGACCGTTCGCTGGGTGTGGCCCTGGATGAGCCGAAGTATCATTCCTGCGGCAATAAATGCGTCTTTTGCTTTGTGGATCAGATGCCGCAGGGTCTGAGAAAAGCCCTGTATTTCAAGGACGAGGATTACCGGCTGTCATTTCTTCACGGTAATTACATCACCCTGAGCAATATCGGCCAATCCGGCTTTGACCGGATACTACAGCAGCATTTGAGCCCCCTGTATATATCGGTTCATGCCACCGAACCCGGACTGAGGAAGAGGATGCTGGGAAGCCGCAGGGAAGGTAATATTATCAAGGACCTCAGAGACCTGACGGTCGCAGGAATAGAGCTTCACACCCAGATCGTGCTGTGCCCGGGGATCAACGATGGCCGGCATTTGAAAAAAAGCCTAGCCTGCCTGCTAAAGTTATATCCCGGCGTAAAAAGCATTGCTGTGGTACCGGTGGGACTGACCAAGCATCGCCAGAAACTCTATCCGCTCAAAGCCATAAATAAAGAATATTCCCGGCAACTCATTGGGGAATACACGATGTTGCAAAGGCAGTTAAGGCAAAGGTTTAAAAAAACGATCCTTTACTTTGCTGACGAGTTCTATCTTAATGGGGGACTTGACTTTCCGAGTTCTGTGTGGTATGATGATTACCCTCAACTGGATAACGGAGTGGGGATGGTCCGGGAATTTTGGAACAGGTTTGCCGAATTGGCAGACACCCTTCCCGATAAGCTGGTCCGAAGAAAAAAGGCTCTTTTGATAACCGGGGTTTCGGGGTTGAGAGTGTTAAGACCGGTAGTTGACAGGCTGAACATGGTCAAGGGCCTGAGATGCGAGATCTGGCCTGTCAGAAACAGCCTGTTCGGCGATACGGTGACTGTCAGCGGGCTGCTGTCAGGGAATGATATCCTTTCGTCGCTTACGGACAGGGATTCGGATTACGACCTGATGGTGCTGCCCGAGAACCTGCTTAACCGTGAGAATAAATTCATCGACGACCTGAGCCTGGGGGAATTCAAAAGAAATCTCAGGCCGGCCAAGGTCGTCGTAGGTTTAGAGGGGCTTATTAAAAACTTAACTTAATTTATGATTAAGTTGGGATACAAGGTATTTCGGCCGGTGGATTGGCTGATAGTGGCTTTCCATGTGCTGATGACCCTGTTGACACTGTTGTTCAGGGCGAACATCCCCGATTGGGAGACCGCTTTCCTCAAGTATCTGTTTTCCACTTCAGCCATAATATTGCTGCGGGTGATCAACAGCCGGGTTGATAGAACCTGGCTGGATTTCGTATCTCAATGGTATCCCATACTGTCATTGCCCTGGGTCTACAGCGGGACCAAGTATTTCGTCCACGCGCTGTTCCCCTGGACCATCGACGGCCTGTTGCACCGGGCCGACCTGGCACTGTTGGGGGGCGACCCGACGTTGTTCCTCAGAGGCCTGGGAAATCCCTGGTTCACCGACCTGATGCAGGCCTCCTACTGCCTGTTCTTCGGCCTGATCTTCTTCAGCTGTCTGATCCTTTATCTGAAAAAGGAAAGATGGCGGTTCGAGAATCTGCAGATGATCATCATCACCGCCCTGTACGGCACTTATATCCTGTTCATCCTGCTGCCGGCTCACAGTCCCCGTTTCATCTATTATCAGGACCTTCCGCTGAACGGGGGGTGGATCGCCGACACTGTCAGGGGATTTATAGGTAAGGCGGCGCATATGGGGGGGGCCTTCCCCTCGGGCCATGCCGCGGCCTCGGTGGCGATCTGCGTTTTCGTGTGGCGTTATGCCCGGCGCTGGACCCCGCTGTTCATTGCCGTGACCTTTTTGTTGCTGCTTTCCACCGTTTACGGCGGATACCATTATGTGACCGATCTGCTGGCGGGATTCTTCTACGGTGGGATCTCCTGTATCCTGGCGATACTCTGGAACCGGCACTGGCGGAGAAGCCTTACCAAAACATCAGATAATACCGGATGTTCATAATAAAAAAAATATTAAGCGGTTTCCTCATGCCGCTTCCGCTGGTGACGGCACTTCTGGCTGCAGGCCTGATCCTGATCTGGCCTCTCAAAAAAAGACGGGCTGGCTGGGTGATGTCGGCCATATCCTTCCTGGGCCTGTTGCTGCTGGGCTATGGCGCGGCGGGAGACCTGATGCTGAAAGGACTGGAGAATCAATATCCTGCACCGGCCGATATCGGGAGCCATGTCTCCGTCAAATGGGTGGTGGTGCTGGGCGGCGGGATGAACAGCGATCCCCGGCTGCCGATCACCTCGCAACTGAGCAACGGTTCGGCGGTCAGGACGGTGGAGGGCATCAGGATCTACCGTCTTCTGAAGGGTGCCAGGCTGTTGTTCTCCGGAGGACCGGTCTTCAACCCGGTACCGGAGGGTCAGGGCATGGCCCAGCTGGCCCTGGACCTTGGCGTGCCCCGGCAGGACCTGATGGCCGAGATATTATCCCGCGACACCGAGGAGCAGGCTAGGTTGATAAAACCGTTAGTGGCGTCCGACAGCGTTTTCCTGGTCACTTCGGCGGTCCATATGCCGCGAGCCATGGCACTGTTCAGAAAAGCTGAGATTTCATCAATTGCCGCCCCAACCGACTTCATCAATAAAAAAGAACTGCAGTTCAATCCCAGCAAATTGTTTCCCAACTACATCGGCTTTCGCATGGCCGAGGCCGGGTGGCATGAATATCTGGGCTTGCTCTACAGCCGGATCAAGGGAAGGATCTGATTTCTGATGGCGCAAAACAAACTATTCAGGCTTTTTTTAATTACCACCTCGATTATTGTATCCGGCTGTTCTGTCTGCTGGGCCGGCAAAGAGGCCTTGATCCAGCAGATCAGTTCCTGGGGGCTGCCGGGCTGGCTGGTGACCATTATCATCGCCATGCTGCCGATCTTTGAACTGAGAGGGGCCATTCCGGTGGCCTATCAGCTACTGGACATCCCGATCGCTCCGGCGGTGGTTTTGTCGGTGGTCGGCAATCTGATCCCGGTGGTCCCGATACTGCTTTTCCTGGGTCCGGTATCCAACTGGCTGAGAAAAGTTCCCCTGTTCGACAGGTTTTTTGAATGGCTGTTTTCCCGCACCAGGAGCCGGAGCGATCTGGTCAAGAAATACGAAATGGTAGGGCTGATGCTTTTTGTGGCGATCCCCCTTCCGATGACCGGGGCCTGGACCGGGGCCATTATGGCTTTTCTGTTTGGAATAAAATTCTGGCCATCGCTGCTCTTCATAAGCCTGGGGGTACTGATAGCTGCAGCCATTGTAACTGCCCTGGTGCTGCTGGGCATCTGGGGCGCAATCATTGCCGGCACGGTCCTCTCGGCCTTGGCCGTTTCGGCCGCCTGGGGATCTTTGAGAAAGAGGATACATGTCTAACCCAACCGTGGCCATCATCGGGCGCCCCAATGTCGGCAAATCAACCCTGTTCAACCGTATCCTCAAGCGCAAGCTGGCCATAGTTGACGACCAGCCCGGGGTCACCCGGGACCGCAACTACGCCCTGGCCGACTGGAACGGACGGGAGTTCTACCTGATCGACACCGGCGGCCTGGTGCCCAACACCAGCGACCGGATGGAGAAATCCATAAAACGCCAGGTGGAGATAGCCATCGAGGAGGCCGACCTGCTGCTGATGCTGGTGGACCGGCAATCGGGGATCACCGACATCGACCAGCATGTGGCCAAGCTGATCCGCAGGTTCAGCAAGCCGTACCTGCTGCTGGTCAACAAGGTGGACGACCAGAAACACGAGGCCGATTCCTACGAATTCATGAAACTGGGCCTGGGCGAGCCGCTGCTGATCGCGGCCGGGCCGGGCCGGGCCGTGGGCGACATGCTGGACAAGGTGGTGGAGCTGCTGCCCCGGGACAAAATAGAGCCGGTGGATCCATCCACCATCAAGGTGGCGGTGCTGGGCAAACCCAATGTGGGTAAATCGTCCCTGATCAACGCCATCACCGGGGAGGAGAGGGTGATAGTGGATTCGGTGCCCGGCACCACCCGGGACTCGGTGGACACCACTTTCGAATGGCGCAACCAGAAGTACATGCTTATCGACACCGCCGGGCTGCGCCGGAAGAGCCGGGTCAAGGATTCTCTGGAATTCTACACCACCCTCCGGACCGAGAAAAGCCTGGAGCGGGCCGACGTTGGGGTGCTGGTGCTGGACAGTTCCGAGGGGCTGTCCCATCTGGACCTGACCCTGGCCTCGATGCTGGAGCACTCCAACAAGGCGGTGATGGTGGTGATAAACAAATGGGACCTCCAGAAGGATCCCAACAAGGCCAATTATCTGGGCTGGCTGAAGGAGCAGATGCCATTCTTGAATTTTGCTGAGTTCGTGTTTACCTCGGCCAAGGATGAACAGGGGATGCCCCAGTTGCTGCAGACCGTGATCTCGGCCTTCTACTTGTGGCGCAAGAATGTTGAACCGGAGGCCCTGGCCCGGGCTTTCGACCTGGCGGTGGAGAAGTACCGTCCGCCCAGCGTCAAGGGCAAGCGGATAGACCTGTACTCAATAACCCAGACCGACACTGCCCCTCCCCGTTTTCTTATCAAGGCCTCCGAGCCGGAGCTGATAGCGCCGCATTACCAGCGGTACCTTCACAAGCAGCTGCACGAGGGGCTGGGTCTCAAAGGAACGCCCATCAGGCTGATGTTCAAGCGTTCCAAGCCGCCGGCCGACTGGAAGGAGCAAAGCTACGTGGAGTACGGAGGCCGGCCCAGGTACCATTCCTCCAAGGGGGAGGATTGATATGCAGTATCTGAACAAAGAAAACCAGATGAAAATCATATGCTAATAAAACTCATCTATCTTGCAGCGGTCTACCTGGCCGGCGGCATCCCCTTCGGTTATCTGGCGGGAAAGGCCTGCAAAGGACTCGACATTCGGGAGCACGGCAGCCGGAATGTAGGCGCTACCAACGTGTTCCGGGTGGTGGGCAGGGGCCCCGGCCTGGCGGTATATCTGCTGGACGCCCTCAAGGGCTTTCTGCCGGTACTGATAGCCAAGGCGGCCTGGCCCAGTCCCAATGTTCCCGACCAGTGGTTTTTCATCGGAGCGGGACTGGCAGCCATCTTGGGGCATGTATTCACGCCCTATCTCAGGTTCAAGGGCGGCAAGGGGGTGGCCACCGCCTCCGGAGTGCTTCTGGCTCTGGAGCCGGCAGCAACCATGATTGCTTTGGCGGTCTTCGCCGTGGTCCTGGTAACCTTCGGTTACGTTTCTTTGGGATCCATAATCGCTTCACTGGCATTTCCCATATCGGCCGCGGTGGTCCGTATAGTTCAGAACCAGGATCCCCTGGTTCCCATCGTGGCTCTGGGCTGGTTGATCACGATATTGATCATGCTGACCCATAAAAAGAACATCGTCCGGCTGCTGAACGGAACGGAGAACAAATTCAGTTTCCGGAAAGATAAAGTTACACCGGATGCCAAATGACAGCACAGGTTAAGAATAAAGTGACCGTTCTGGGGGCCGGCAACTGGGGCAGCACCCTGGCGGTGATGTTGGCCGAGAAAGGTTTTTCGGTCAGCCTCTGGGAGTTCCGGGCCGATGCAGCCAATAAGATCCAGCGGGAGAGGGAGAATCGGGAATTCCTGCCGGGCATCAAGCTGCCGGATGGCATAACGGTCGACTGGGATGCGGGGAAATGCCTGTCAGGCAGTCAAGCCGTGTTCTGGGCGCTGCCGTCCAAGGTGCTGCGGTCGGTCTGCCGGAATGTGCGGACTTTTCTCAAGAAGGATCTTTTGCTAGTCAGCGCCATCAAGGGGATAGAAGTATCCAGCCTGATGCGTTGTTCGCAGGTATTGGGGCAGGAACTGGGCGAAAAAGCATCCCGGCTGGCGGTACTCTCGGGACCCAATATCGCACCCGAGATTGCCAGGCACATTCCCAGCACCACGGTGGTGGCCGCCAATTTTCCGGAGGATGCCAAGGAAGTGCAGGAGATGCTGCGTTCACTATATTTCCGGGTGTATACCGGGGACGATATCATCGGGCTGGAACTGGGCGGCTCGCTTAAAAACATCATTGCCATCGCCGGCGGGATAATAGACGGGCTGGGTCTGGGGGCCAACACCAAGGGGGCATTGCTGACCCGAGGTTTGGCTGAGATCACCCGGCTGGGGGCGGCCATGGGAGCCAGAACGGACACTTTTGCCGGGCTGTCGGGAATGGGCGATCTTATAACCACCTGCTTCAGCCAGCAGAGCCGTAACCGCTCGGTGGGACAGCAGATCGGCCAGGGCCGTAAACTGGCCGACATTCTGGGCCGGATGTCAATGGTAGCCGAGGGGGTGGAGACCACCAAGGCCGCCCGCCTGCTGGCCCAAAAGCATAACATCGAGATGCCCATCACCCAGCAGATGTACCTGGTGCTGTTCCAGGACAAAGATCCGGCCGAGGCACTTAAGGACCTGATGGGGCGGGATGCCAAGGCGGAGCAATGGTGAAATACTGGCAGCTGGCAGAAAAGTACGGCTGCGATGTGCTGGAATTGAATTTCTTGAATGAGTTCGGCCTCAGCCACGGATTGGTGATAAAGAAGGGCGGGCAGGACATAGCCGAGGACCAGGCTTACCGGGTCATGTCCCGTAGGCGCCGGATAGTGCTGCCGACCCAGGTCCACGGCTGCGGGATCTGCCGGGTGGATTCGATGTTCGACAAATTTTATCCGGACCGGGTGGAGGCCGACGGGCTGATGACCGACCGCAACGATGTGATGCTGACCATTCACACTGCAGATTGTCTGCCGCTGTTCCTGGCATCTTCGGATCGGAGCTGCGTGGCCCTGGTGCACGCCGGATGGAAAGGCACGGCCGAAAAGTTCGCCGCCCGGGCGGTAGAGGCATTCTGCGGCGAGTATGGCGTCAATCCCCGGGAGCTGGTGGCCGCCATCGGTCCTGGTATAGAGACCGGATGCTACCAGGTGGGTCCCGAAGTGGCAGAGCAGTTCCCGGCAGAGTATGTCCGGCCCGATGCTTCCGGCAGATGGCTGCTGGACCTGCGAAACGCCAACCGCGACCAGCTGCTGGCCGCCGGGATGAAACCCTGCAACATCTATGTCAGCGACCTGTGCACCAGGTGCCATTCCGAGATGTTTCATTCCTATCGCCGCGAGGGAAAGCTCAAAGGTAAGATGATAGCCTTTATGGAGGTTCCGGATGATTGATCACGCCGAAAATAAAATTTCCTCCAGGCCAAAACCGTCAGGGCGTCTGCCGGGCACCAAGGTTTACTACAACATCCGGGAAGTGGGTGAAATGACATCCCTGAAGCCTTACGTCCTGAGGTTTTGGGAGACCGAATTCCCCCAGCTCCGGCCCCGCTTAAGCCGGGGAGGACGTCGCCAATACCAGCTGGACGACATCAAAATGGCGCTGATGATCAAGAAACTGCTTTACGAGGACGGCTTTACCATCGCCGGGGCTAGGGGCCGGCTGGCCGAGATCCGGGAGCAGGATCCCGACCAGATGGAAATCCCGTTCAACCAGTTTCGGGAGAGGTCCCAGCTGGGGCTGATAATAGACGAATTGAAAGGGCTGATAAAATTACTCTAACCGGATCATTTTCCGCTTGCTTTAGGGACGTTTTTCCCGTATAATTGCTGTTTGTCGGGGTGTAGCGCAGTCCGGTTAGCGCACTTGACTGGGGGTCAAGGGGCCGGTGGTTCGAATCCACTCACCCCGACCATTTATTCGATGGATCAGGGCGAAAATTGCAATGATGGCAAAAATCTTAGGTAACTAAGGCTTTTGCCATTTTTTACCAGCACTCTTAATGACAGGAGAAGCATGGCTTTTACCGAGTCGGAATTCCTCTCCAATCTGTGGACCAGGCTCAGGAAGGTGCTGATCGGCGGGCCCAAGAACGTTGAGGATCCCCGTATCTTCCACAAGATATCCCTGGTGGCCTTGCTGGCCTGGATCGGGCTGGGGGCGGATGGGCTGTCCTCGTCAGCCTATGGACCGGAGGAAGCCTTCCGAGCCCTGGGCAGCCATACCTATCTGGCGGTATTCCTGGCCCTGGCCACGGCCCTGACCGTTTTCATAATCTCCTATTCCTATTCCCGCATCATTGAACATTTCCCCCACGGCGGCGGAGGCTATCTGGTGGCCAGCCATACCCTGGGAGAGAAGGCCGGTGTGATTTCCGGTTCGGCGCTGTTGGTGGATTATGTTCTGACCATCACCGTATCGGTGGCCGCCTGCGGCGATGCTCTGTTCAGTTTTATGCCGGTCTCTTTGCACCCTTACAAGATAGCCTTTTCGGCCCTCCTGATATTAGTGCTGGTGGTGCTCAATCTGCGGGGCGTCAAAGAGTCGGTGACGGCCCTGACCCCCATTTTCGTGACTTTTTTCGTCACTCACCTCCTGCTGATAGGTTACGGAATTTTCAGTCATACTTTTGAAGTGGCTCCGGTGATCCAGAATATCCATTACGGGTTTCAGGCCGACCTTAAGACCATAGGCTTGATGGGTGTTTTGGCGATTTTTATCCGGGCCTATTCCCTGGGCGCCGGGACCTATACCGGGATCGAGGCAGTATCCAACGGTCTGCAGGTTATGCGCGAGCCAAGGGTCCAGACCGGCAAGCGGACCATGGCCCTGATGGCCGGATCGCTGGCCTTTACAGCCGGCGGGTTGTTTTTGTGTTATATGCTGCTTAGGGTGGAGCCGGTGCAGGGCCGGACCCTCAATGCTGTTTTGGCCGATGCTTTGTTCGGGCATTGGCCGCTGGGAAACGTTCTGGCGCTGGTGACCATACTTTCCGAAGGCGCACTGCTGTTCGTGGCCGCCCAGACCGGATTTATAGATGGCCCGCGGGTGATGGCCAATATGGCCATCGATTTCTGGTTTCCCCACCGTTTTGCCGCCTTGTCCGAGCGTTTGACCATGCGCAACGGTGTCCTTCTTATGGGCCTGGCTGCCTTGGCAATACTGTTGTACACCAACGGATCGATCTCGATCCTGGTGATAATGTATTCCATTAACGTATTTCTGACTTTCTCCATGTCACAGACCGGCATGATCAGGTATTTTGTAAAGAGCCGAAACCGGATCGCCGACTGGAAAAAACATCTGCCGGTACACATAATCGGGCTGGTGCTTTGCCTGACCATTCTTCTGATAGCCATCTACGAAAAATTCATGTTCGGCGGGTGGCTGACCCTGGTGATCACTTTTTTGCTTATCGTTATCTGTTATCGAATAAGGAACCATTACAATACCGTCCGCCGGGGGGTGCGCAAGCTGGACGAGATGCTGCTGGAGATACCCACCGAAGGCACACCCAATATGGATCCGCCGGATAAGAAAAAAACCACCGCTGTCATTCTGGTTGACGGTTACAACGGTTATGGAGTTCACGTTCTTTTGAATACCATCAGAAATTTCCCCCGGTTCTATCATAATTACATTTTTGCTTCGGCGGCGATAGTCGATACCGGTTCCTTCAAAGGGGCCGAGGAGATCGATGCCCTCAGGGAATCCACCGAGGATTCTTTGAGGAAATATGTCGACCTGGCCCGCCGGTTCGGCCTGACCTCCGATTATCGGATGGAGGTGGGCACCGAAGCCGTGGAAACGGCCAGCCTGCTCTGCCAGCAGCTGGCCAAGGAATACTACCGGACCACTGTGTTTACCGGGAAGCTGATCTTCCAGAAGGAGAGCCTGTTCCAGCGGCTGCTGCACAACGAGACGGCCTATGCCATACAGCGCCGGCTGCAATGGGAGGGGATCACCACCGTGGTGCTGCCCATCAGGACCTCGCTTTGATTTGTTTCCCTGAAAACAATATCAGTATTCAGGATACCACATCGCAATAAAGGAGATATCTATGGATCCCAGAACAACCAAGCACGCCGAGGTGCTGATGAAATATTCGCTGGACCTGAAGAAAGGCGACAAACTGATGATCCAGGGCGAGCATTTTGCCATGCCGCTGATAAAGGAATGCTTTCGTCTGGCATTGGAACTGGGGGCCCATCCCCAGGTGAAGATATTAAATTCCGAATTGTCGGAGATCATGATGAAACAGGGCAGCGACCAGCAACTGACGTTCATCCATGAAAGCGACAGGGTGGCCATTAAAACCGCCGACGCTCTGCTGACCCTGATGGGCAGCGTCAACACCAGGATGCTGAGCAACGTGGATCCCGAACGGCTCAAGGTCGCCAATCGGGGCAACGCCGAAATATTCAAGATATTCTTCGATCGGATGGCCAAGAACGAGCTGCGCTGGTGCGGGACCATGTTCCCGGGGCAGTCCAATGCCCAGGAGGCCAGCATGTCCTTGTCCGAATATGAGGATTTTGTCTACAATTCCTGTAATCTGAACCTGGATGACCCGGTGGGCAAGTGGCGGGAGATAGAACGGGAACAAAAGAAGATCTGCGATCTGCTTGATTCCAAAAAAGAACTGCAGATAATTTCAAAGGATACCGACCTGAAGATGTCCGTCGCCGGGCGCAAGTGGGTCAATTGCTGCGGACAGGCCAATTTCCCGGACGGCGAGGTGTTCACCGGACCGGTGGAAGATTCGGTCAACGGCCATATCCGGTTCAGCTTTCCGGGCATCTATTCCGGCCGGGAGGTGGAGAACATTCAATTGTCCTTCCAAAACGGCAAGGTGGTCAAGGCCACGGCCGACAAAGGGGAGGAATTGCTGAACAAACTGCTGGAAACCGATGCCGGCGCCCGCTTCGTCGGCGAGATCGCAGTGGGAACCAACTACAACATCACCAAATTCACCAGAAACATGCTGTTCGATGAGAAGATCGGCGGCACGGTCCACCTGGCCATTGGACGTTCCATCCCGGAATCGCTGGGGGTGAACCAGTCTGCCATACACTGGGACATGCTATGCGACATGAAGCAGGGCGGAAAGATACTGGCCGACGGGCAGGCCATCTACCAGGACGGAAAATTCACCATCTGACAAACTGCCGTTTTTACCAAAAGCACATCATTTTGATGTGCTTTTTTCTTTGAAATACAATAGACAAATCGACAGGAATAAGTTATAATAAAATGTTATGAAAGTAGCTGTAATAATACCGGCTTACAACGCAGGAGGCAGCCTGGGAAATCTGTTGGCCGAGGCCGCCGGATACGTGAATATAAGAGATATCACAGTGGTCAACGATGGTTCTGAAGATGCTACTTCTGCTGTTATAGGGAAATTCCAGGTCCGGAGCCTGGCCCATATCGCCAACTGCGGGAAAGGCCGGGCCCTGAGGACAGGTTTTACTCATGCACTGTCGTTGGGCTACGATGCGGTGATAACCCTGGATGCCGACGGCCAGCATGATCCCGGGTATATTCCGTCAATGGTTGATATTATGGATACTGGACATTGGGACATTATTGTTGGGTCGCGGAGAAATGATTTCAGAAGAATGTCTTTTGCCCGTTACTTAAGCAACAACATCACCACCGTGGTGGTGTCTTTATTGTCCGGCAGGAAGATAGAGGACAGCCAGTGCGGCTACCGGCTGATCCGGCGGGAGGTGCTGGAATCAATCGTTCTGGAGGCGGACGGTTATCAGATGGAGTCCGAACTGCTGATCAAGGCCGGGCGGAGGGGATTTCGTATCGGACACGTTCCCATCGATGTTAAAGCTTCAGGAACCAGCCATATCAGGCATTTGATTGATACCTGGAAATTTATGGTCATGGCAATAAAGTTACTTTGAACTTGATTTTAAATAGATGAATAAGTGCTCTGTCATTCCCGCGCAGGCGGGAATCCATGAAAAGACTGGATTCCTGCTTTCGCAGGAATGACGATTAATGATAATGTAATAAAACTATCAATGAAAATAAATAAATTCACCCTGATGAAGAAAAAACCTTTAATACTCATTACCAATGATGACGGCATCGACGCCCTGGGTATCAAGGCCCTGCGGTCCAGCTTGAACCAGATCGCCCGGACCGTGGTGTTCGCCCCCATGTCCGAAAAGAGCGGGGCCAGCCATTCCTTCTCCCTGCGCAAGCCGCTGGAGGTGGTGTGGCGCAATAAGACCACCGTGGCGGTGGACGGCACCCCCACCGACTGCGTGATGCTGGCCATCCGCGGGCTGTTGAAGGAGAAGCCCGACCTGGTGGTGTCCGGCATCAACCACGGGCCCAACCTGGGCGACGACGTCACCTACTCCGGAACGGTGGCCGGGGCCACCGAGGGCACCCTGCTGGGCATCCCGTCCATCGCCGTGTCCTGCACCTCCTGGAACGGCTGTAATTTCAAGGCGGCCGCCCACTACGCCCGCTTGGTGGCAACCACCGCCCTTAAAAAGGGCCTGCCTAAAAACACCCTGCTCAACATCAATGTGCCCAGCCTGCCGATCGCCAAGATCAAGGGGGTCAAGATCACCAAGCTGGGGAAGAGGATCTACCGCGACGTGATAGTGGAGCAAAAGCACCCCGACGGACGGCAGTACTTCATGATCGACGGGGCCGATCCCGACTGGGAGCGCCAGCCCAAGACCGATTTCGAGGCCATCGAGCAGAATTACGTATCCATCACCCCGTTCCATCTGGATTGGACCAATCACCGGGCGCTAAAACTGCTCAAGGATTGGAACAGGATCGTTCAAAGAAGCTGAACTTGGAATTTTATTCGGCGAAGAGAATATGAATTACGAGCTTTCCCGGAAACAGATGGTGGACCAGCAGATCATCCGCCGGGGGGTGAACGATCCCAAGGTGCTGTCTGCCATGCAGAAGGTTCCCCGGCACCTGTTCGTCCAGGCGGCCCTGCAGGACCGGGCATATGACGACAACCCGCTTCCCATCGGGGAGGCTCAGACCATCTCCCAGCCGTACATCGTGGCCCTGATGAGCCAGAACCTGAACCTCAAGGGCGGGGAGAAGGTGCTGGAGATAGGCACCGGCTCCGGCTATCAGGCGGCGGTGCTGGCCGAGATGGGGGCCAAGGTCTTCACCATCGAACGGGTGGAGAAGCTGGCCCGCAGCGCCAAGAGACTGCTGGACGACCTCAAATACCATGACATCGCGGTGAAATACGGCGACGGCACCATCGGCTGGGCCGAGCATGCCCCCTACGACCGGATCATCGTCACCGCCGGGGCCCCGGAGGTTCCCAAGGCCTACTGGGACCAGCTGGCCGAGGGCGGGCGGATAGCCATTCCGGTGGGCGACGTTCATGTGCAGTCGCTGGTGCTGGTGGACAAGATTGAGGGCAAGCAGGTGAAGAGCGAGGTCTGCGGCTGCGTGTTCGTGCCGCTGATAGGCAAATACGGGTGGCAGACCAATGGACAGTAAGATACGGATAGGGGTGATCGGAGCCTCGTCCTGCTCGGCCAAGCTGGCCCAGACGGCCTACACCGTGGGAAAGTTGATCGCCGAGAGCGGCGCCATCCTGATATGCGGCGGGATGGGCGGGGTGATGGAGGCCGCCTGCCGCGGGGCATTTGAGGCCGGCGGGATGACGGTGGGCATACTGCCCGGTTCCTCGGCCAAAGAGGGCAATGAATACTTGACAGTTCCGGTGGTGACCGGACTGGGCTACGCCCGAAATTCGATCGTTGTCCAGTCCGCCCAGGTGCTGATCGCCATTGGCGGCAAATACGGGACGCTTTCGGAGCTGGCCTACGCCGCCGGGTTCGGGATACCGGTGGTGGGGCTTTCCACCTGGAAGATCCGGGCGCCGATCAAGCACGTGAAGACCCCGGAGGAGGCGGTAAATATGGCGTTGAAGCTGGTGGGAAAGTGATTGAGAAAATGGGACGCAGATAAACGCTGATTTATGGAGATTGAGAAATGAAAATAAAAATCATCTTGGTAGTTATCGGTGTTCTTATTAGCGCACATGTCAATGCCCAAAGCAAATGGGGAATAGAAATAAAAGGCGGATATAACGCAATGCTTGATAATACCCATTTCAGCAGTTGGGGAAGCGGGATGACAATGGGCACAGGTATTATATATCAATTGAAACCGGGGCTTAAGATCGGGTGGGATGCAAAGTACAACAATTATCAATATGTCGGGTCAGATAATCACCCATTTTTAGTGAATTGTAGAGTAGAAGGTGAAAATTCATATTCAATAGACAATTCGATTTTATTACGCTTGCATGGGAATGAGGAGCAATTCGGTTTGTATTTTCATACAAAGATAGGTGTTTCGTATTTGTATATTGGTGAAAAAATAATGATAGATGAAACAACAAATGAGATCATAGGTATATATGAAAATACCGGTATAAACGAAATAAAGCCTTTTGGGGCATTGGGGCTAGGATTTAATTTTTCAGTCAGTCCACGTATTAAGCTTAAGATCGAGAGTGGTTATTCAATTACTTTTGACGCAGAACAGCAATACTTTCCGATGAATTTAATAGTACATTGGAAATTGTAAAGGATAAAATGATTAAAGCCCGTATCTCTGGCATGGTTCAGGGCGTGGGGTTCAGGTATTATGTGTGGCATCAGGCCAGGCATTTGGGGCTAAGCGGGTATGTTCGCAACCTGCCGGACGGCTCGGTGGAGGCCGAGGCCGAAGGCGAGGAGGATAAATTAAACCAGTTTATTGAGGCCCTCCGGGCCGGCCCCTCCGGCGCGGTGGTGGAGGATGTCAAGGTTGAGTGGAAAGAGCCCAGCGGGAAATACCGGGAGTTTAATATAACGCACTGAAATCCCTCTCTAAATTTATTTGGAGAGGGGTAGGGGTGAGGTCAAACCCTGGATTCCCGCTTTCGCGGGAATGACAAAAAGGCATCCCCTCCTTGATCAAGGAGGGGAAAGATGGGAGGTCAAAAAAACAACTCAACCCTTTAATTCCCTTCTCTTGGCAAGAGAAGGGGAGGGATGAGTTCAGAATCAAGGCACCCCTATTACTCTACCCTTGATGGGGGAGATGCGGGCCGGACAGGGAAAGCCTGGATTCCCGATTACTCGGGAATGACAAAAGGCATTTTGTGGATTGCTTCATTAGAAAAGCAATGAAGTCTTTTCGCAATGACAATACCGCTGGGCTGAAGAAAGTTTAAACCTTTGTGTCTTTTGTGCCCTTTGTGGTTAAAGTGCCTGGATTCCCGATTACTCGGGAATGACAGACGACCTTTTGTGGATTGCTTCATTAGAAAAGCAACGAAGCCTCTTCGCAATGACGTAAGGAGCGCGTCATCCTGAATACGGCATCCGTTCTTGCTATTGAAGGATCTGCGCTGTTTCGGGTATAGATTCTTCGGCTTGCCGGGCAGGGTGCCGGGCTCAGAATGACGATAGCACGTTGGTCTTTTCGCAATGACAAATAAAGAAAATATATAAAAACTCATCAGGAGCGGAACATGGCAGTCAATCTGGAAAAATTCATCAGGGAAGTGCCGGACTTTCCCAAGCAGGGCATCGGCTTCAAGGACATCACCACACTGCTAAAGGACGCCGAGGGCTTCAAGCTGGCGGTGGAACAATTGTCGGAGCAATTGAAGAATGTCAAGATAGACGCCATCGCGGTCATAGAGTCCCGGGGCTTTCCCTTCGGCTCGGCTTTGGCCTACAAGCTGGGCACCGGCCTGCTGCTGGTCCGCAAGCCCGGCAAACTGCCGGCCCCGACCATCCGCCAGGAATACTCCCTGGAATACGGCACCGACGCCCTGGAGATCCACCAGGACGCCATCCAGCCGGGACAGAATGTCCTGATCGTGGACGATCTTTTAGCTACCGGCGGAACGGCCATGGCCGTGGCACAATTGGTGGAACACCTGGAGGGCAAGGTGGCCGCCATTGCTTTCGTGGTGGAGCTGGATTTCCTCAAAGGGCGGGAGAAGCTCAAGGGATACAATGTCATTTCCCTGGTTCATTATCAAAGCGAGTAATTGAAGAACCGGATCACATATATTTTCCTACTGGCGGCCCTTTTGCTGCTGATCGGCGCCGGCCCGGCCCGGGCCCAGCAGGCCTCGACGGCCGATTCCGCCTCCGGGTATTTCCAGGAGTACTTCTCCCGGCTGATGGAGGAGTGGCGCCTGAACCAGATCCAGGAGATGGCCAAACAGTGGGGCGTTACCGCAATGGGCACCAGGGGCATCAAGATGAATCGCAGTTTCTGGGAGGAGCGCCTGAACATGGTGATGTGGCTGCCCCGCAGCAACCGGGGGCAGAGCCTTATCCTGGAATACCAGTTAAAAAAACATTTTCTGGTCAGAGGAGAGCTCAATCGCCATTCCATCAGCGACAACGCCTGGCTAGATCTTATTTTCCGGACCGAATATTGAACAGTTAAACTACGGCACGGCTGACGGGGTCTAATATATCTATGAACTGTCACTCAAATTCATTTTAGGTGTCATCATGAAACGAATAATCACGGCATTGCTTCTGCTTCTGCTGTTCATTCCGGTTTCAGCCCAGGACAGCTATTTCGGAAAGAACAAGGTGAAATACAAAAATTTCAACTGGGAGAAGATCACCACCGAGCATTTCGAGATCTATTTCTACCAGGGCGGGCGTGAGCTGGCTCAGGTGGCGGCCAAGATGGCCGAGGATGCCGGACGCAGGATATCACAGGATATGGGGCACACCCTTTACAACAAGATCCCCGTTGTGTTGTACATCTCACACAATGATTTCGCCCAGACCAACATAGCCCAGGACATAATAGACGAAGGAGTGGGAGGTTTCACCACCCTGCTCAAGAATCGGGTGGTGGTGCCCTATACCGGCTCTTATGCCGATCTGGACCATGTGATCACCCACGAGCTGGTCCACGCTTTCATGTTCGACCTGTTCTTCGGCAAATCCATGGAATCCATTTTTTCCCAGCAGAGCCTGATGCAGCTTCCGCTGTGGTTTGTGGAAGGGATGGCCGAATACGAATCGCGGGGCTGGGATCCCGAGACCGAAATGATCATCAAAGACCTGGCGGTCAACCAGCGGCTGATACCCATCCAGGAACTGGATGGGTACGGCGGCAGTTATTTCGTCTACAAAGAGGGCCAGGCCATCATCAAGTTCATAGTGGAGCGCTACGGCCGGCAGAAGGTAAACGAGATGTTTCACATGCTCAAATCCAGCCGCAGCATGGACAAGACCTGCAAGGCGCTTTTGGGCAGCGACGTTGAAAAGCTGTCGGAGCTGTGGCTCAAGGAGATGCACAAGAACTACTGGCCCTACCTGGCCACCAAGAAGGAGGTGCCGGATGTTGCCAAGCAGTTGACCGAGCACGATGTCTTCAAGACAGGTTCGTATTTCAATCTGGCTCCCTGTTTCTCTCCCCAGGGAGATAAGATCGCCTACATCTCCGACCAGGACGGCCGGGCCGGGATATACATCATCTCCAGCATCGACGGCCACCGCATCAAGCATCTGGTCAAGGGCGAGCAGAACGCTTTGTTCGAGGCCATGCACCTGGCCTGGTTCCGGGGGGGGCTGACCTGGTCCCCGGACGGCAAGAAGCTGGCCTTTGCCGCCAAGTCCACCACCGGCGACAAATTATATGTAGTAAGCGTGAGCAACGGCAGGGTGCTTAAAAAGCTGGATTTTCTGATGGATGGGATCTATTATCCCAGCTGGTCGCCGGCCTCGGATAAGATCGCTTTCTGCGGCCTTAAGAACGGCCGTTCCGACCTGTATATAGCGGACATTGCCGACAGCCACAACGTGGCTTACAGCCTGGAGCGGCTGACCGATGACCTGTACGACGACCGGGAGCCGGAGTGGTCACCTGACGGCCGGGAGCTGGTTTTCGTATCCGACCGCCCGGTTGCGGGGATTCAAGCCATTGGCGATACCATGCATTTCGGACGGTACCGCCTTTTCTCCATGGACCCGGTCTCCGGAGCGGCCAGTTGCCTGACCCCGGAGGAGGAGATGGTGTCCCGGCCCAGCTGGTCCCCCAAGGGGATCGCCTATACTGCCATCCGCCGGGGGATCAGCAATATTTATATGATCTCCGGGGACAGCACCTTGCAGCTCACCGATGCCATGACCGGCTGCCTGCAGTCCAAGTGGTCCAGGGACGGCAACAAACTGGTCTTCATCGGATACCACAAGACCGGCTGGAATATATTCACCATCAAGAATCCCTTGGACAAGCTTCCGGATATCGACAGCCAGAAGGTCTGCTTCTGGACAGAGGCCGATACCAGCTGGTACCAACCCAAGAAATTCGAACAGCCTATCTCCGACACCAACCGATACCAACCCGGCAAGGCCGGAACCAAGTTCTCGGTGGACTGGGCCCAGGGGGCTTTCAGCTACAACACCCTGAGCGGGCTAGGCGGCCAGGCCGAGATCGTGGTCAGCGACGTGATGGGCAACCATCAGTTCTACTGGCTGTCGGACATGGTCATCAATCTGCAGAACTCGGATTACCAGTTGACCTATTTCTACCGTCCCCGACGATGGGATTACGGGGTCAGCTATTACCAGTATCACAACTACTACCTGGCCTCCAACGGTGACATCATCATCGAAAAGATCAACGGGACCCAGGGGATAGTCTCATACCCCTTCAATCGTTATCAGCGGATCGATTTCATGGGCAGCTGGAGCCACTACAAGGAGGAGTATTACTATTATTCCGCCCCCGACGCCAGCCTGAACGTTCTGATGCCAGGGGTGGCTCTGGTGCATGACAACATCCAGTGGTCCTATTACGGACCCCGGGAAGGCCGGCGGGCCATTGCCGCGGTGGAGGCCAGCAGCCGGACCCTGGGCAGCGATCTTAATTTCACCAACTATTTCACCGATATCCGGCAGTACTGGCCGCTTACCAAAAGATCGGAATTCGCGATGAGGCTGATGGGAGGATTATCGGCCGGATCCGACGCCCAATACTTTGAACTGGGCGGGCCCTACACCATAAGGGCCTACGATTACAACGAATTGGACGGAACCCGGATGGCCCTGATGAACCTGGAGCTGCGGGTGCCTTTTGTGGACCGGATCCAGATGGCCATTCCGCCCATCTCCTTCTACGGTCTGCGGGGGGCGATATTCTTCGATGCCGGGGCCGCCTGGTCGGACAACCGGGACTTTCAGGCCTTCCAGAACGATGCTTATGCCCTGCTGAAGATGAAGGACCTCAAAGGGGGGCTGGGTACCGGGATCAGGATGATATTATCGCCCTTCCTGATGAAGCTGGATTTTTCCTGGAAGACCGACCTGTCATCCATCTCCGACAAACCCAGGATATCCTTTGTGTTGGGCAGCGAATTCTGATGCCGGTGAGGATCATCGCCGGGGAGTTCCGGGGCAGGAACATAAACTGTTCCGAAGGGACCGCGGTCCGGCCCACCTCCAGCATGGCCCGGGCGGCCATCTTCAATGTCCTGCAGCAGCTGGGGCCCTGGCGCCGGGTGCTGGACCTGTATGCCGGATCGGGGGCCCTGGGACTGGAGGCACTGTCCCGCGGGGCGGAATCCATTGTCCTGGTGGAGAGGGGGGCGGACCCGGCCGGGGTGATAAAAGCAAACCTGGTCTCGCTCCAGGTAACGGACCGGGCGAAGCTTTATGCCGTCGACGCACTGGAATATTTGAAAAATTGCGGGGAGCGCTTCCATCTGATCCTGGCCGACCCGCCATACCCCGACCGTTGCCTGCCGGATATCCTGCAGGCTGTGGAACATGGCCAAACGCTTGAGAAGCCCGGCACGCTGGTCATCCAGCATTCCATCAAGGAGAACTCCCCGGAGATATTCGGGCTGCTGAAAAGATGGAAGACCAAGGCCTACGGCCGGACCCAGGTGAGTTTTTATCGTTATAATACGGAGGAATGAAAATGGGAGACCTGGCAATATATCCTGGTACTTTCGATCCGGTGACCAACGGCCACCTGGATATCATCCAGAGGGGCGCAGAGATTTTTGACCGGATAATCGTGGCGGTGGCTTCCAGCCGGAACAAGAACCCCCTGTTCTCCCTGGAGGAGCGGGTGGAGATGCTGCAGAAGACCACCGCCCGTCAGGGGGTGTCGGTGGAATCCTTTGACGGACTGCTGGTGGACTATGCCCGGGCCAAGGGGGCCAGGGTCATCATCCGGGGCCTGAGGGCGGTATCCGATTTCGAATACGAGTTCCAGCTGGCCCTGATGAATCGCAAGCTGAATCCCGATATGGATACATTCTTTGTGATGCCATCCGAGAGATATGTATATTTAAACTCCGGCCTGGTCAAGGAGGTCTCCCGCCTGGGCGGGGACATCTCGTCTTTGGTGCCGGACGAAGTGCTGAATAAATTAAAGGCGAAGTACAACAAATGAGTTTAGTAGACAAGGCAGAGATAGAGATCGCCGCCGGCAACGGGGGCAAGGGGGCCATCAGCTTCCGGCGCGAGAAGTTCGTTCCCAAGGGCGGTCCGGACGGCGGTGACGGCGGCAAAGGCGGCTCGGTGATCCTGGAGGTCAACGCCAATCTGGTTACCCTCCGTGATTTCAGATACCAGCACCGGTTCAAGGCCGGCCCGGGGCAGAACGGATCCTACAAAAAAATGTACGGGGCCAACGGACCGGACTGCATCATCCAGGTGCCGCCCGGCACCTTGGTATACGACAAGGAAACCGGCCAGCTGCTGGCTGATCTGGTAATCCCGGACAGCCGGGTGGTGGTGGCCAAGGGCGGGATAGGAGGAAGGGGCAATGCCAAATTCGCCACCTCCACCAACCAGACCCCCAGGGTGGCCGAAAAGGGCCAATTGGGTGAAAGCAAGACATTGATAATGGATCTTAAGTTGCTGGCGGACGTGGGCTTGCTTGGCTTCCCAAACGCCGGAAAATCGACCCTGCTATCCCGCCTGTCGGAGGCCAGGCCCAAGGTGGCCAACTATCCATTCACCACCCTTTCCCCCAATCTGGGGGTGATGGAGCTGGAGGGATTCAAGACCTGTACGGTGGCCGATATGCCGGGACTGATCGAAGGAGCCCACCAGGGCAAAGGACTGGGCACCAGGTTCCTGAGGCATGTGGAGCGGACCAAACTGTTGGTGTATGTGATCGACGCCTCGGTGGCCGATCCCTGGAAGGAATACCGGGTGCTGAAGGATGAACTGATCGAGTTCAACCCGGCTATCGCCAAAAGGCCGTCCCTGATGGTTCTTAACAAGATGGATCTGGTCGGGAAGAAACCATCCGCGCCCAAGGGGCTAAAGGCTCTTTATATTTCGGCCCTCAAGGCGGAAGGCATCCCCGAACTGAAAAAAGCCATCACTAAAGCATTGAGCAAGGTAAAAGATGACTGACCACCGGCTGACCGAGGCGGTGGAACTGCTGAAGTCGCGGGACCTCAAAAAGAGAATGGCGGCAGTGGATATTGCGGCCGAGCTTGACACCGCAGGTTCGGTGGCCGTCCTTATCAAGGCCATTCAGGACCAGAGCTGGAGTCTGAGGGAGCATGCCATAAAGCGAACTGTCCGGGCCGGGCACCAGGCTGTCGGGCCGCTGGTCAGGCTGCTGAAGGACGGTGTCTGGTACACCCGGGCCGCCGCCGTTCAGGCTTTGGAACTGATCGGCGAGATCGGCGCCCTGAATGCCATCATAATGCTGATAAAAGATCCCAACCATAGCGTGTCAGAGGCGGCCCGTAAGGCGGTCAGCGCCCTGGCCGGGAGGGCGGAGATGGGTGCCCTGCTGGACCAGGCGGAAAAGATGAGCTCCGAACGGCGCGGTATTTTGATTGGCCTGGTATCAGAAACCAACGTCGGGCTGGCGGAAAGCCTCAAGGCCCATATGGCCGGCCTCCCGTCCGATGCGGCATCTGTCGCAACCTCCTCGTCTGACGAGCCCGGGGCGGCCGAGATCTTGCAGGGCTTGAGACGGGAGATAAAGGCAATACTGAGGCAGGGAGACCGTGAAGAAAATGAAGAGCCCTGACGAACTGTTGTGGTGGCTGCGGCTGCAGTCGGTTAGGGGGATCGGCCCGATCAGGTTCAACCAGCTGATCGGGGTTTTGGGGCACCCCCGCAAGGTATTCGATTGCGGCGAGGACGAACTGGCAGACATTCCCGGGATCGACGCCAGAACAATCGGCGTGATACGAAATTTTCGTCCGGTTCCGGGCTATGCCGAGGAGCAGATGGAGAAGGCCGCCAAGCTGCAGGCCGGCATCGTGACCCTGGATGATCCGGAATATCCGGAGAATCTTAGAAACTTCAGCGATGCTCCACCCATCCTGTTCGTCCGCGGCTCCCTGAAAGGTTCGGACCGGCGGGCGGTGGCCATCGTCGGCTCGCGCAATGCCACTACCTATGGCAAAAACACCTCGACCAAAATGGCCCGGGAGCTGACGGTGGCCGGCATCACGGTGGTCAGCGGGATGGCCCGTGGCATTGATTCCGCCGCCCATCAGGGAGCGCTGGAGGCCGGAGGCCGGACCATCGCCGTGCTGGGCTGCGGGGTGGATATCGTCTACCCGGCCGAGAACAGAAAACTCCGGGATTCCATCATGGAGAACGGGGCGGTGATCTCGGAGTATCCCATCGGCGAAAAACCGCTGCAGGCCCATTTCCCCAACCGCAACCGGATCATTACCGGACTCTCGCTGGGGGTGCTGGCGGTGGAGGCCCGGGAGGACAGCGGTGTGTTCTCCACCGTCCGGTGGGCGGCCGAACAAGGAAGGGAGGTTTTTGCCGTTCCCGGTCCCATCACCTCCGCCACCAGCACCGGGCCGAACCAGCTGATAAAGCAGGGGGCCAAAGTGGTCATGAACGTGATGGACATCCTGGATGAGTTGAAGCTCTTTGGCCCGGCCAGACAAAAGGCCGGTAAGCCTAAAATAGAACTGGATGGCGACGAGAGCCCGGTGTACGAAAGCTTGACCGGCGATCCTCTCCATATTGATTCAATCGCCGAAACGCTTAAAAAAAGCTCGGCGGAAACCCTGAGGATACTTTTTTCACTGGAGATGAAGGGTTTGATAAGGCAGATGCCGGGGAAGATGTTCGTCAGGATATGATATAATTTTCAAATTATTGATAATGAAGGTCAATTTAATAAAATTACCTGTAATCTACGGTACGGCCGGGGCATTGGCCGGATATTTTTTGCTGCATCCGGCTTCTATGTTCATTCACCAGTATTACCACGACCATATGCTGGGATGGGGTTTCCTGCCGATGTCGTTTTCAGGCGCCCATTTCGTCATGGCCATGTATTACACCTTGATCGGCCTGCTGGCAGGCATATTGTTCGGGATCTATCCCTATCGCATATCAATTCTGCTGGCCCGGATCAGGCGCCTGTCCATCACCGACGACCTGACCGGAATTTACAACCGGCGGTATTTCTTCCAGAGGTTCAAAGAGGAGCTGGAACGGTCCACCCGGTACGGCCGGCGGACGGCACTGCTGATGCTGGACATAGATTATTTCAAACACTACAACGACATCCACGGCCACCAGATGGGGGATTCTCTGCTTAAGAAGCTGGCCCAGCTGCTGAACATTTCCATCCGCCAGCCGGATTTCATCGCCCGTTACGGCGGGGAGGAATTCGTGGTGGTGGCGCCGGAGACCGACCGGGAGAAAGTATTGCAGCTGGCGGAGAAATTGAGGTCGGTCATAGAAAAGCATCCCTTTTTAATGAGGGAGAGCCAGCCGGACGGAAAGATCACTATCAGCATCGGAGTGGCAGTGTTCCCGGAGGACGGACAGTCAGTGGACGAAATGGTCAGCAAGGCCGATGCCGCTTTGTATATCGCCAAGGACCTGGGCCGGAACCGGGTGGTCTCGGGATGATCACTAAATTGGATAAGATATGACCAATATCTCGGTTATAAAATGCAGTTCCTACCAAACGGAAGAGATCCGGGCCGCCGTAAGGCGGTCGCTGGATCTTTTGGGCGGCATTTCCCATTTCGTTCAGCCCGGGAACAAGGTTCTGCTGAAGCCGAATCTGCTCTCGGCCCAGACCCCGGAGCAGGCCATCACCACCCACCCGGCGGTGGTGGAGGCGGTCATCGAACTGGTTAAGGAGGCCGGGGGAATGCCGATGCTGGGCGACAGCCCGGCCGGGGCCGTTAAAAGCCTGGAGGAGTTCTGGCGCACTACCGGGATGCTGGAGGTCTGCCGCCGGCATCAGGTAGAATTGGTGAGCTTTGAAAGCTCCGGGGTCTATCAAAGGGAACTTGACGGCAGAAGATACCATATCGCCAAGCCGGTGCTGGATGCCGACGTCATCATCAATCTGCCAAAATTAAAAACCCACAGCCTGACGGTGATGACCGGAGCGGTGAAGAATATCTACGGTGTCATACCCGGGCTGAAGAAATCCATGTACCACAAGCAAGCCCCCAAGCCCTGGGAATTTTCCAAGCTTTTGATTGATGTCTATGCCCTGGCCAGGCCGCATTTGAACATCGTCGACGCCGTGACCGGGATGGAGGGTTTCGGGCCTTCGGCCGGCAAGCCCCGCCAATTGGGCCTGATCCTGGCCGGATCGGACGGGGTGGCGGTGGATGCCTGGGCGGCGCACCTTTTAGGCAGGAAGCCGCTGGATATCCCCACCACCAAAATAGCCTACCGCCAAAATCTGGGAGAGGCCGTTCTGGGCCGGATCGAAGCCTTGGGGGACGGTTTTGAACCGCTGAAGGATTTTGCCTGGCCCTCCAATTGGTTCTATTCTTTCATCCCCGGTTTTCTGGCCAGGCATGCAGCCAGGTTATTCTGGGTGCGGCCGGCCATCGACCCGGCTAAGTGCATAAACTGCGGCTACTGCGTGGAAAGCTGTCCGGTCAGCGCTTTGGCCGCGGCCGGAGACGTGCCCGAGTTCAATTACAAAATCTGCATAAACTGTCTTTGCTGCAGCGAGGTCTGCCCCCAGCATGCGGTCTACCAAAAACGCAGCCCCATAGCGAAGCTGGTCCGATGAAAGGCAGAGCAATAAAACACCGGCTGGAATATGCTTTGCTGGCATCATTGGGACTGATGGCCCGTGCGATATCCGACAAGGCTGCCGCGTGGGCCGGAGCCCGGCTGGGCGATACGGCCTTTGATATTTTTAAGTTCCGCCGCAAGGTGGCGCTGGGTAATTTGTCCAAGGCCTTTCCCGAACGACCGCCGGTTGAGATCGAAGATATTGCCCGAAACCTGTATCGAAATCTGGGAAAAAATCTGTTGGAGTTTTTGCGATTTCCCAATTTGTCAGGCGAGGATATCAAGAATAAGGTGACTTTCATCGGGCGGGAGCATTTCGATCGGGCGATCGAAGGGGGCAAGGGCGCTTTGCTTATCAGCAGTCATTTCGGCAACTGGGAACTTTACGCCGCCTCCATCGCGGCCTACGGATATCCCATCTCGGTGGTGGTCTACGAACAGCACAATCCCCTGACCGACCGGATGATGAATCGCATCCGTCGCTTCCGGGGCATCGATGTCATCTTCAAGCCGGACGCCCCCCGGGCCATACTGAAAGCCCTGGCCGGTAACCGTTTTGTGGCCATGTTGATCGACCAGGACGCCGGACAGGACGGGGTATTCGTGGATTTCATGGGGCGCCCGGCCTCCACCGCCAAGGGCCCGGCGGTGTTCGCCATCCGGACCGGGGCCCCGCTGTTGACCGGTGTGATAGTACGGCAGGATGAAAGTAAACATGTGGGATATATCGAACCGCCGGTATATGCCGACCCGTCCGGCGACAAGGAAAAGGAGACGCTGAGGCTGACCGCATTCGTCACCCAGGCCATGGAAAAGTATGTCAGAAAACATCCCGACCACTGGTACTGGGTACACCGCAGGTGGAAAACCCAATTAAAGAAGGGAACTCTGTCATGAAGCGTCTGATATGTGCCATCTCCCTGGTTCTGTTGCTGGCAGGCTGTTCCCGGAAGACCGAGAATAAAACACGTGAGGTCATTCCGCAGGACCCCTACCGCAAGGGAATAGAACGAGCCCGGGAGGTCCAGAAAAAAACCGTTGAGCGGGCCGAAACCATCGACTCACTTTCCCAGGGGGAGCAATGATAATCACCTGGATGCAGAAGATATCATGCCCATAAAAGTACTGCCGGCAGACATAGTCAACAAGATAGCCGCCGGGGAGGTGGTGGAGCGCCCGGCATCGGTGGTCAAGGAGCTGGTGGAGAACAGCCTGGATGCCGGAGCCTCGACCGTCGAAGTGGAGATCAGTCACGGGGGCCTGCAGCTTATACGGGTGTCTGATGACGGCAGCGGCATGTCACCTGACGACATGCGCCTCAGCCTGGAGCGCCATGCCACCAGCAAGATATCACAATACGATGACTTGTTGACCATTGGCAGCTATGGGTTTCGAGGGGAGGCGCTGCCAAGCATAGCCTCGGTTTCCCGTCTGTCGATGCTTTCCCGGCCCGACGGAGCATTCTCTGCCTGTCTGATAGAATGCGATAACGGGCGGATGGTGTCTCAAAAGGAGAGCGCCGGAAACCAGGGCACCACGGTTACGGTCGAGGAGTTGTTTGCCAACGTCCCTGCCCGGAGAAAATTCCTCAAAGCCGAGATGACCGAAGCCCGCAAGGTGGCCGAGGAAGTGGTCAGCCAGGCAATGGCCAACCCGAAAGTCTCATTCCGGCTGGTGATGGACGGGAAAGAGAGCTTCGATTATCCTGCGGGAAATTTGGAGCAGCGGCTGGAGGATATTTTGACAACCGAGGTTTTCCGAAGCATGCTGCCGGTTGATTTCGGGCAAAAGCCCTTGTCAGTCAAGGGATACTCCTTGAACACCGATAAGTTGATGTCCCGGCGCAGAGATCAGTATTTATTTGTAAACGGTCGGAGGGTGTCCGATCGATTGGCGGGATCAGCCATCTACCGGGGCTACGGCACCAGTCTGCTGGGCAGGCATCCGGCCTATGTGATCTTTCTTGAGATCTCGCCCCGGCAGGTGGATATCAATGTCCATCCGGCCAAGCGCGAAGTGCGGTTTCGGGACGACGGACTGGTGTTCAACACTGTTCGTTCCGCCATCCATCGGGCGATGTTCCAGGAGCAGGGCGCGCCGGATAATTTGTCGTCAGGCAGCTTGGGCGGTTTCTTTGGAACAAGTGACCGGCAGTATCCCGAGAAAGAGGAACTGACTTTGGAGGATAAAAAAGCCGTATACCAATTGTACGGCTCGGAGGATCAGAAGGCTGTCGGGGAATTATTCGGCGTCGCCGAGCCTCGTTCCGAAAATGTTTCTCTGGTCAGCTACTGGCAGGCCCATAACCGGTATATCTTTGCCGGGATCAAGAACGGCATCATAATGGTGGACCAGCATGCTGCCCATGAGAGGGTTCTTTTTGAGGAACTTTTGAAATCCCGGGAGAAAAGGCTTTCCCAACAGCTGCTTTTCCCGGTTTCGATGGAATTGAATCCCTCGCAGAAAATAGCTTTTGAGCAATTTCAGGACATCTTTGCTTCTTTCGGTTTTGACATCAAACAGTTCAGCGGGAATACCGTCGTCATCGAGGGCCTGCCGGCCGCGGCCGGCGACCGGGTGGAGGGCGGAGAGCTGATCAGGAACATTCTGGCCGACCTCTGCCAGAATCCGGCCGCCTCTCTGGAGCCGGCCGAGAAACTGGCCATGTCCTTCGCCTGCCATGCGGCCGTCAAGGCCGGCCAGCCGCTTTCCCAGGAGGAAATGAACAGACTGATAGACCGGCTGTTCGCCACCAGTTCGCCATACCTCGATCCTCACGGCCGCCCGGCGGTGATCAGACTGACCCTGGACGATCTGGAGCGGAGATTCGGTCGGATATGAGACCGGTCTTGGTAATCGCCGGGCCGACCGCTGTGGGAAAGACTTCTCTGGCGCTGGTGCTGGCCGGAATGACGGGGGCCGAGATCATCTCGGCCGATTCCCGTCAAGTGTACAAATATCTGGACATCGGCACCGCCAAACCCTCGAAAACCGAAAGGAAGAAGGTCAAGCATCATCTGATAGATTTTCTGGAGCCGGATGCTGCCTACAGCGCCGCCCGCTTTGCGGCCGATGCCCGGGCCGTAATGGACCGGCTGGATGAGCAGGGCAAAAGATATATCATTGCCGGAGGCTCGGGACTTTACCTGAAGGCGCTGATCGAGGGCCTGTCGCAGATCCCCGGGGCCGACGCCAATATTCGGAGGGAATTGGATTCGCTCCTGGCGGCCAAAGGCAAGGAAGTATTATATGAAATGCTTCAAGAACTCGACCCCGAATCCGCCCAAAGATTAAAACCCAACGATACCGTTAGAACGATCAGGGCCATCGAGGTATTCAAGCTCTCCGGCATAAAAATGTCGCAGTGGCAAAAGACGGAACGGGTCAAAGATATGCGCCGATACCGGCTGGTGGTGCTCAACCGGGAGCGCGATTCGCTATACCGCCTGGTAGAGATCAGAGTGGATCAGATGGTTGCACAGGGATTGTTTGAAGAAACAGCCAAAGTACTTAAGATGGGCTATTCATCTGGCAGCAACTCGCTTAACACCGTGGGATATAAGGAAGCCATGGCTTTTATCAACGGAAAATTGGACCGAAGCACTGCGGTCAACCTGATCAAGCAGAATACCCGGCGGTATGCCAAGCGGCAGATGACCTGGTTCCGCGGCATGCCCCAGGCGGAATGGTTCGACATCCGAGAGGGAGAAACATCGGAAGCATTGCTG
Source organism: uncultured bacterium (assembly GCA_937863685.1). Lineage (GTDB taxonomy): Bacteria > Edwardsbacteria > AC1 > AC1 > EtOH8 > UBA2226. Next base: position 4,825 of record CALMGM010000009.1, on the reverse strand, counting down.
GAACGATTTGATAGATCGAAAGGATGGTTTTGAGAATTTTCAGGCCCGCCATGCTGGCCCTCGTCATTCTTTTTAGCGCCGGCCTTTCCGGGGCGGTGGAACTGCTGCCCCTTAACGGAGATTGGCGGTATATACAGACATCCCATTTCAAGCTATATTTTCAGCCGGGTCAGGAATCCTTTGCCGGGCGCGCGGCTTACAAGGCCGAAGCCGTGCACCTGGAACTGGTCAAATTTCTCAAATGGCTGCCTTACGGTCACACCAACATCATCATCGCCGATCATACCGATATTGTCAATGATTACGCTACGCCGTTGCCTAAAAGGACCATAATCATCTATCCCGCCCAGGATATCGGCGGCCGCAATAATTTTGACGACTGGCTGTACGAGATTCTGGTCCACGAGTATACCCATATCCTCCAGATGGACATGCAGAGCGGATTCCCCTCCGGCTTCAACTCTCTTTTCGGCCGCGTCTACCTGCCCAATATATTACAGCCTTTAAACCAGATCGAAGGGCTGGCGGTTTATTCGGAAAGCAAAAATTCCGCTTTCGGGCGCAACAATTCGGCCCTAAGCGATGGCATACTAAGGGCGGCGGTCAATGACGGTAAATGGATAGCGCTGGACCGGGCCGGAGTGGCCTCGCCCTGCTGGCCCCGCGATGCATCCTATATCTACGGCGGGAAGTTCTACGAATACCTGGCGGAGAAATACGGAGAAAAAAAACTGGCCCTCTACCAGCGGAAGCACAGCAACCTGGTGATCCCTTTTATGCAGAATGTGCCGGCCAAAAGCGTCTTCGGCAAAAGCTTTCCCGATCTGTGGATCCAGTGGAAGAGGTACGCCTTCAAAAGATACTTGGTCCAGGTGGAATCAATCAAGACCCAAGGATTGACCCAATTCCGACGGCTGACCAACGACGGGTTCGACAAGACCGGCCTGGCCGGCTCTCATGATGGAAAGTTTTTGGCCTATATCGAATGGAACAGCCATGGTTGGCCGTCGCTGATATTGTTCGAGCCGGCCTCGGGACGGCGCGAGGTTATCGACCAAGGCAATTTCATCGGCTCGATGGATTTCAGCCGGGACGGAAGATTTTTGGCCTACGGCAAGATGGAATATGCCGGCCTCGGGGAAAAACTTTACGGCGATCTTTATCTCTGCGAGTTGAACTCCAAAAAAACAAGGCGTATCACCAAAGGGGCCAGGGCCAGGGACCCGGCCTTTTCCGGAGACGGGCAAAGGATATATTTTGTACAAAGCCGGATGGACCAGAACGCCCTGGCGGTGGTGGATTTGCAGTCCAAAAATATTCAGGTTATAACGGATTTTGACCGGGAGCAGCTTTTCAGCCATCCGGCTGTTTCGCCCGACGGAAAGAAGATGGTCCTGACGGCGTGGCAGCCCGGGGGATATCATGATATCTGGCTGTACCACATCGAAAGGGGCGAGTGGCGGCCGCTGATGACCGACCGGGCCCAGGATATTTCACCGTCCTGGTCCGATGACGGGCAAAAGATTATTTTTGCCTCGGACCGCAGCGGCGTCTGGAATGTTTATGAATATTTCCCGGGCAGTGGATCGTTCAGCCGAATCACCAATGTCATCGGCGGGGCCTTCGATCCGGTCTCCTTTGACGGTCGGCTGTACTATTTTGACCTGGGCTCGGCCGGGTTCGACCTGGTTCAACCCGCCATATTCGATTCGCTGAAGTACCAAACGCCGGAATATTGCGACACGGCTTCGTTTGTCCCGATCGAGCCGGACAGCGCCTTGACATACTCTTTACAGGATTACTGCCCGGCCAGGACCATGCTGCCGTTCTTCTGGTTTCCGGCCGGGATGGTTGACGAGCAGGGCGGGGCCCTGGGGGTGATGCTGGCGGGCAGCGACGACCTGATGTTCAAGAGCTACACAGCCATGATAGTGCCCGATTTTACTTCGCATCGCTTTTATTACCAGCTGGATTATTTCGACAACAGCCGCACCGTCAAATTAGGCCTGAGCCTGTCGGACCGGGTCATCACCGAGGCGGTGGAATCAAACGGGAAGGATACCACCTATTACCGGAGAAAGCAGAGCCAGGGGATAACTTTGTCCCTGCCGGTGACCCGCACCGGAAAAATATTTTCGGCCGGGCTGTCGTTTTGCCACAACTGTTACACTTCTCTCAACGGAGACATCTTCCTTTGGGATCCCTACTGGAACGGCCACCTGTCCCGGCTCCAGCTGAATCTGGATTTTGCCAATGCCCATAATTTCGGTTTTTCCATCAGTCCGGAGCAAGGCCGGGGGATATCGTTGGAATCGCGGCTGTACCGAAAAGAACTGGGCGGCGAACTGGATCAAACCTGGAACTCGGCCTGGTGGCGGGAATACCTGCCCCTGCCGTTTCGGCATCAGGTTTTAATGGCCGGTTTTAGGGCCGGGGCCTGGGGCAAGGGCGGCTACGTGGACGAGGACATTCCGGACATGGATCCCAGGGGCTTTACCTACCTATGGCCCGACTACCGGTACAGGGCCCTGTTGACAGCAGAATACCGTTTTCCCATCGCCTATGTGGAGCGGGGCCATTCCACCTGGCCGTTATATCTCAAAAATATCAGCGGGGTCTTGCTGATGGATGCCGGCATGGCATCCGACAATCACCGGCAATTCAAATATGATGCTTCACGCAAATGCCTGGGGGCCGAATTGAAGTCCCAATGGCTGTTCTCCTATGCCTATCCGTTCAGCGTCAATCTCGGTCTTTATCGCGATCTTGATGAGAACCGCACCCAGGCGACAATAAAGATCGGCTCGGATCTGGTATGGTGATAAAAAGAACCGATAGACTTCCGGTAACAGCCGTTCTGTTGTTGCTGATTGCTTCGCTGGCGGCCGCCGGGGAATTTAAACTGACGATCGAGGGCAATAATAATTTCTCCGACCGGCGGCTAAAAAAAATCCTCCAGCTGAGCCTGTCCGACGGGAGGATGGAAATCGACAGCCTGGAGCAGGGCCTGTATCGATTGAGGTCCTTTTACCGCCGCAACGGCTTTGCCAACAACCTGGTGGAGTATCTGGTGGACAGCAACAGGGTTGACGGGAGCACCGCGCTTAGGCTGGTGATCACCGAGGGCGATAAGTATTATGTGGACCGGGTGATTTTTCGGGGCAGCCGGGAACTTTCCCCCGAATTGCTGGGCCGGGCGGTGGCTAACGAACCCCGAAAACCGCTGAATTCCGAAGACCTGGGGCAGGATGATTTCAATCTGATGCTGCTGTATGCCGACTTCGGGTTCATCTACGCCGAAGCCGACCATCAGGTGGAATATCGGAACGGACACCAAGCGATCATCACCTACCAGATCACCGAAGGTCCCAGGGTCAGTATTTCACGTATCGGGCTGAGCGGCAATGTTCGGGCAAAGGATAAATATATACTGAACACCATCCGGATGTCCCCGGGCGATGTGTTCAGCCGGAGCCAACTGATAAAGAGCCGGTATCTGCTGCTAGCCACCGACCTGTTCCGGGAGGTCGATGTTTCCCCGGGGGAGATCGATTCCCTGTCCAACAGCATCGCGGTCGATATCGACCTGGAAGAAAAGCCCCGGCGGTTGTTCGAGACCAGCTTGGGATACGGCAGCGGTGATGCCGTCAGGCTGATGGCCAAATGGGCAAACCGCAATCTTTTCGGCATGGGCCGCCGGCTGGAGTACAACGGCCTGGTTTCCTTTCAGACCAGACTTCCCCTCAAGATGACCCGGGGCCGCTCCCAGGTCAGTTACGACGAACCGTCATTATATTTGATCCGAAATCCGGCCCGGGGAGAAATCTATTACGACGATTTCCGGCCTAGTTACACTGACTATCGTCTGGAGACGGTAGGCTTTAATTTCACCCTGACCACGCCGATATCGAAAGCTTTCAATATTAATTATCGATGGAAACAAGAATGGCTGAAGCTTTCACCCAACTGGCAGCTTGCCAAGTATTCATCCGACACATTTAACTACAAGGGCCGGAGGTCATTGGCGGTCACTCCCAGTTACGAGAGCCTGGATGATCCGATCAAACCCCAAAGAGGATTGAGCAGCGACCTGGAGCTGGAATACACCGGAGGCATCATGGGAGGGGCAGAGACCTACCAGAGAGTGATCAACAACTGGGCATGCTATTTCAGGATCCCGTCGCACAGATTGTCTTTTGCCGGCCGCCTGCGATACGGGATCATCGGCGATTGGTCGCAAAGGTCGACCATCCCCAACTATGAAATGTTCTTTCTGGGCGGACCGTCCACGGTAAGGGGATATGCCCCGAATTCCATCGGGCCAGTGGACATAAATGGCCGGGTGACCGGAGGCAGGATCATGGCCCTGATCAATATTCAGTCGGTGGTCAACCTGGACAGGAACTGGGGTCTGGCGGTATTCCTGGATGGAGGCATGCTGAGCAATAAAAGCTTTAAAGAACAGTCTGTCAGCGATATGGTCTCCAGCCCCGGCCTGGGAATAAGATATACCCTGCCTTTTGGCATCGGTCGGATCGATTTTGCCGCTCCCGGAACACTTATGGATCAGATAAAGTATTGGAGATGGGTGGTTGCCTGGGGAGAGCCCTTCTGATTTTAAGATAACAATGACAAAAAAGCCGCAGTTAAACTGCGGCTTTTTTTATTGCTGTTTTGATTAATACCTAAGCGGTCAAAACCCTTCTCCAAGGGTTCGGCGGAGTATTGTTTGTGACCGGAGCGGCAGAGATGACTATCTCGTCTTGGTGTGCGGTCAAAACCCTTCTCCAAGGGTTCGGCGGAGTATTGTTTGTGACCGGAGCGG
>CALMGM010000008.1:0-250000 GCA_937863685.1 uncultured bacterium | reverse complement strand
GGATTTCAGCCAAGTGGTACTAAATCGGCCGTGAGGCTTGACCATAATTTATAAAGTTAATAGCCGTTGTTCTACGATCGGCGGCTAAATGCTTGGAGTGTTATTCAAAACAATTTAAGATCCCTATTCGGTTATCGAATAAAGATTTTCGGCGGTTATGCCGAGAGGGTCACACCCGTTCCCATTCCGAACACGGAAGTTAAGCCTCTCAGGGCCGATGGTACTGCTTAGGCAACGTTGTGGGAGAGTAGGTCGCCGCCGGATTAAATTTGGAACCCCCGTTTTATAGCGGGGGTTTTCCATTTATATGGCCGCAGAAGTACAATATAAAACCGAATCCAGGGCTTTTAGCCACAGTATCGCTGAGCCACGAAGGTATTTATTCTAAGGCAATTGCCACTCTGAGAAATAGTGACCCCCGACAGCCTGAACGGGTGATAATTTTCCAGATTCGCACATTCAACCTGCAAGGCAAGCATGTTTTCTCAGTGTGAAAGACCTGTATTTTTTTAGCTGTTTTATACCATTTCACTGTGTTATCCCGGGAAAAATTGGGAAGGTATGCCAAAATGGGGAAAACCATATTGATCGAAACAGACAATCTATTATTGCGTCAATTTTCCTTGGATGACGCGGGCAAAGTGCTGCAAATGAGCCAGGAGGAAGGAATGTGTATATGGATTCCGGACCAGGCATACAAGGATGAAAGGGAATCGACCGGGGTGCTCAAATTTCTGATCGGGCAATACCCGGGCGAACCGGCACCACAAAGAAGACCATTCGTGCTGGGAGTCGAGTTGAAACAAACCGGGGAGCTGATCGGCCATGTCGGATTAAGCCCGGCAGAGAACAGCGTGGAGATAGGGTATGCCATAGAGGAAAATCACCAGGGCAAAGGCTATGCCACGGAAGCGGTTCGTGCCATGAGCCGCTGGGCGGTCAGGGAATTGGAGCTTTCGGAAATCTTGGGGATAGCGGCCGGCGAGAATCCCGGGTCCTGCAGAGTGCTGGAGAAGGCGGGCTATAGTCTGGTAGCGGAAAAAGAAAAAAATATGCGCGGAAGATGCCTTTGGTGCAAGATATACCAATATACCCAGTTATCGGCAGGAATTATTGAGATGAATTGAATCTTAGCCCCGGGGTTGTCGGTCCACCTGTCCCGGGCGAGTCCCTGAATTTTATATTTCAAGGCAGATACAGCGATCTACTGCTTGATATTGACATTGGGCTTTTTATGGGTTATCATGAACTATAGGGAAAGTGATCAAAATCAAATAAATTTTAAATTGCAAATCTACCTTAGGAGCAAATCAATGGGAAGACCGGTAAACAAACTATGGACCGAAGAGCAGCTGGCGCTTTTCAAGAAATATGCCCAGCAAAAACTTTCGGCCCGGGAGATAGCCGACAAGATGGACCGCACTCCGGCCGCCATAACCGCCAAGGCCAGCTATATGGGCATGTCCCTGGATTTCCGCAAGAAGAAACCCAAGAAGAAAAAATAAGATGTTTTGACAGCCTCCTTAATATGGGGCTGTTTTACTTTCCGCTTGTTTTTTCATCCCGGTTATGATATCTTTTTTACTCAACGCACAATCAATCATATGAAGGATAGAAAAATGCCGAAGTATTTGAAAATCCCGCTGATAATCCTGGCGGTTGTCGTCTTCATCTTCGTCGCTGCGGGGATCACCCTAAAGTTGATGTTCCCCCCGGCCAAACTGCGGGCCCTTTTGATGCCCAAGATAGAAGAGGCGGTGGGCCGGCCGGTCAAGGTGGAAAGCTTCTCTTTAAAAGTATGGACCGGGCTGGGCGTCCAGCTTAAGGGCATAGAGCTGGCCAACGCCAAGAATTTCGATTCCCAACCCATGGCCACCATAGAGGCCGTGACCCTGAAGGTCAATCTTCTGGCCCTGCTTAAACGGCAGCTGGCGGTCACCAGCCTTAGCATAGATAAGCCATCCATCCTCATCCAGAAGAGTGTCAAGGGCGCCTTCAATTTTGACGATCTGATCAAGGTTTTGCCGGCCGATTCGGCCAAGAAACAGCCACCTCCGGGCTCCAGTCCGGTGTCCATAGCCGTGCAATCCTTCAGGATCAACGACGGCAGTTTTGTATTCGAGGACAGACAGCTCAATATGCGGGCTGAGGTTCTGGGCATCAATGAACAGCTCAAACTGGACGCCGACGCCAAGCTGGAGAACATCCGCACCACAGGCTGGATCAAGGTCAAGGAGATCAGGACCTCCATCCCGGGCGTCAATCTTAGCGGCATCTACGTTAACGTCGATCACGATATCAGCATCAACCTGCCAGCCGCGGTGGTCACCATCAATCACCTGACCGTGGCGCCCCAGGGCATCGCCCTGACCCTGGCCGGAACTGTATCCGACTTCGACAGCCTGCCGGTGCTGGATCTGGCCCTTAAGACCACCGCCATCGACATGAAGCAGATATTCGCCGCCATTCCGCCGGAGTTCAAGGCCCAGGCCAAGGATGTCCAAGCCACCGGCAAGATCGAGCTGGGATTGAAGATCACCGGACAGATTGACCCCAAGGATCCCAAGTCCATGCCCAAGGTGGACGGGATGGTGGGTCTGCGGAACATCGGGGTGAAATACGCCATGCTGCCCAAGTCCATCTCCGACGTCAACGGCGACATCTTTTTCTCCGAGAAAGACCTGGATATCAAGAAGATTGCGGCCAAACTGGGCACCGCCGGTTTTGAGATGTCCTGCTTAGTGAAAAATTTCGAGGATCCTTACATCAAAGCGGCTTTCAAGGGCAATTTCGACCTGGGCGAGGTCAAGGAATACGTGCCGTTGGAGGAGGGCATGACTTTGGCCGGGAAGATCAAGGCCGATTTCAAGGTGGACGGGAAAGTCAATAATATCAATACTTTCAACATGGACGGCCGGGTGGACATTGAAAAGATCGCTTTGGCCACCAAGGCCCTGATGAAGCCGGTGACCGATTTAAGCGGCACAATCCAGCTGACCAAGAATCTTATCAACGTTCCGGACATCTCCTGCAGGATCGGCCGCAGTTCAATGTCCTTAACCGCCCAGGTCAAAAATTTCCTCAGCTTGGCCCCGGAAATTCCGGTCCAGCCCGGCCAGCCGGCCATCGCCCTGCCCAAGCAGGGGAAGGCGGTCATCACCTTCGCCCTCAACTCTCCTTTGCTTGATCTGGACGAGATGCTGCCGCCGCTTCCCAAGCCCGGCGAGGCAGCGGATGCCAAGGGACAGACCCCAGCGGCTCCGATGCCGGTGCTGCCGCCCCTGCCGAACTTTTTGATGGACGGCAAGGTCCGGATCGCCAAGATCAAATTTCTCAAGATAGATTATGACAACCTGACCGGGAATCTGACCATGGACAATCGAAAGCTCAACCTGGACGGCCAAGTGGGCGTATACAGCGGCAAAGTGCTGGGCAGTCTGTGGTCGGATCTGAATGACCTTACCAAGATCGAATACAAGCTGAAAACCCAGGCCAGCCAGCTGGAGGCCAACGATTTCTTAAGCGCCCTGACCCCGTTCAAGGACCGGATGTTCACCAAGCTGGACCTGGATGGCGAATTCTCGGGACTGGCTCCGGATACCGTCCTGATCAAAAAATCCTTAAAAGGCTCGGGCAAAGCCAAGACCGGCGATGGCAAGATCGTCAACTGGGATCTTTTGGGCAAGGTGTTTGAATACACCAAGCTGACCAACGACCGGGACCTGACCTTCAAAAGCCTGTCCATGGGATTCCGGATATTAAATGAAAGATTGTATCTGGATGACCTGAAGATGGACAGCCGCTTCGGCGACGTCAATCTCACCGGCAGCTCCGGATTCGATGGGACCCTGGATTACCGCGTATCCATCAAGCTGACCAAGGACGAATCCGACAAGCTGCGGGCCAAGTCATCGTCATCTGCTGTCAATTTGTTCTCCGACAAGGACGGCCGGATGGTGCTGGATCTTTTGGTGAAGGGCCCGGCCCAAAAACCCTCCATCAGCTGGGACACCCAGATGGCCCAGGCCAGGTTAAAGGGTAAGGCCCAGGAGGAAATCGACAAGGCCAAGACCGAGGCCGAAGCTAAAGCCAAGGCCGAAGCAGACAAAGCCAAGAAAGCCGCCGAAGAGAAGGCCAAGAAGGAAGCCGATGAACTCAAGAAGAAAGCCGGCGACAAGCTTAAGAATTTATTCGGAGGCCATTGATCTTAAATTTTAGACGGGAGTGTAAAAACTCTCGTTCATCGTCTGGGAACAAATCAAATATTTCAATAAAACCGATATCGCCATAAGAGCATGTCTATATTTTTAGATATCGAAACCGACTTTTTCGGAAATATCACTGTGATAGGTCTCTTTTCCGAAGAAACAGGGTTTCAGCAGTTGGTGGGCGGCGATATAACCAGGCACAGACTCTCCAGAAAGCTGCCCAAGCCGAACATTCGGGATGAACGGGGAATGAGGGAATTGGTCACTTTCAATGGGCATTGTTTCGATCTTCCGGTCATAAAGAAAAGGCTGGGGCTGGATCTGAGGGAAAAGTACGCTTCCATCGACCTGCGATATCTTTGCAAAAAACACGGCCTGACCGGCGGGCAGAAAGCTATCGAAAAAATGCTGGGGATCAGGAGGGACCTGCCGGATATGGACGGCCGCGATGCCTTATATCTATGGCAAAATTATGTTGATTGTGGCGATCAAGCCTCGCTAAGTACTTTGCTGGCATATAATAAAGAAGATGTGATGAACCTGGCAAGGATAGCGGAAATAATAAGGGAATATAATTTGGGAAATTAAACCTTTCTTAACATATTTAGTCTAATATTGAAGAGAGTGTTCATAACTCACAGAACGGCCCTAGCCGAGCAGCTTGTTTCCTCCAGAACAGGCCTACGGCGAAAGGCCGTTCTAAACATTGGCCGGCTCCGGAAAATAAATGTACGGCCTCTTGACAAAATAAGGTTTGTTGTTTATAATAGAACTGACCAGTCAGTTCTATTATAAATTGGAGTGACAATGAGAACCCGCAACGACAAGAAAAAGGTATCTATCCTGAAGGCCGCCGGGAAAGTGTTTCCCAAAAAAGGCTTTCATAAGACCTTGATGGACGATGTCGCCCGGGAGGCAAAGATCGGCAAGGGGACCATCTATCGTTATTTTTCCCATAAAGAGGACCTGTTCTTCAGCATTCTGGAAAACGCCATGGATGAGTTATACTCCCGGCTAATGGCAGTACGGAAAAAACAGGATCCTCCGGAAAACAAAGTGGAGAAGATGATCGAGGCCCTGGCGGACTTCGTGATAGAAAACAGAACTTTGATGAATTTGGTGCACGAGATCGAGAGCAAAGAGATAATGAAAAGAGTTAAAAAGGTAAAGGCTCATAATCAAAAGGTTATACAGGTGCTGGCCGATGAGCTTAAAAATGGCGCCCGGGAGGGCAAATTCAAGCGTGGTGACTATAAACTGTGGGCCGGAATGATGGCCATGGCTAGCCGGGGAGCTTTCCACTCGCAGACGACTATTTCCAAGGGGAAGAACATCAAGAACATAACCGACCTTTTCTTTTACGGCATAGCCAAAAGTTAAGAAACTTTATTTCCCTTAAGAACGTAGTTTTCAGCAATAATCAAACCAAAACAGATCAAAGGCAGATTTATGAAAAACCTGTTCCTCTTATTTATTCTTTTCTGGTTGCCGGCATCTATTACAAACGCCCAACCGGCCGACCAGCTATTGACCGTCGAACAATGCGTGGGAATGGCCCTTAAACAGAGCCCGGACCTGGTGCGGGCCCAAAGCAATCTGACCATTGCCGGCGCCGGTCTCCAGACGTCAGTATCGGGCATCCTGCCGCACATCAGCGCTTCATCCAGCTACGGGCAAAGCGGTCCGGCGACAACTTATGATGCATATTACAATGCCATCGAGGGCGGAAAAAACGAAAGCTACCGGACATCATTGTCCGCCAGCCAGAGCGTGGTTAATCTTTCCCAGTGGGCGGACATTTTGGGATCATACAAATCGCGGCAGGCGGCCAAATCGGGCTACCTGCAATCGGTGGCTTCGCTGGTTTACAATGTCAAAACGGCATACTATAGCCTGGTAAAACTCCAGAAGGCCATGGAAGTGGCCGAGGCTTCGGTCAAACAAAGCGAGGAACAGTCCAAGCAGGCCAAACTGATGTACCAGCTGGGCTCCATCAGCCAGGCTGATATGTTGAAGATACAGGTGCGCCTGATGCAGAGCAAAATAGACCTGCTGAACGCCCAGAGCGCCCAGTTGACCGGACGACAGACCCTGGCCAATATCCTGGGTCTGGCCGGAGAGGTGAAAGTAGGTTCTGACCTGGCCTTTCCGGACACTACCAAGCAGACATACACCATAGAATCGCTGGATGACAAGACCATCGAAAGCAATCCCGGCTATCTGTCGGCCCAAAAAAACTACCAGGCCAAGAAATCATCCGCCTGGTCAGCATACTTAAGCAAGTTTCCCTATCTGTCTTTTTCCTATAGCTATGGATATTCCGACAGTATGCAATTTACCAACAACGACAGCTGGAACGCCCATGATTCCTGGAATGCCAGCCTAGCTCTTAACTGGAATATTTTTGACGGCACGGCATCGATGGCCAGGATCAGGCAGGCCAGGGCTCAGGCCAGAGCGGCCGAGGCCGACATGATATCAGCCCGGCAATCGGTCTATTCCGAACTTAAACAGGCACAGATCGGCCTTAAGACCGCCAGGGAGGCTGTAGCATTGGTGGGGGATCTGCTGCAGCAGGCCGGGGAGGATTACCGTTTGACCAACGAAAAATATAAATTGGGTTCGGCCTCGGTACTGGATCTGTTGACCAGCCAGCTTACCTATAATCAAGCCCAACAGCAGGCCACCAGTGCGCTATGCGAATATTACCTGGCGGATGCCAGAACAGCCAAAGCCTTGGGTAAGTGGTGATTTATTTTACGATCAAAAATTGGGAATCGATAATCGAAAATTAGAACACGAGAATGGAGAAAGCCCGATGATAAACTTTAAAAGCAAAAAATTATGGATAATAACCGCGGCGTTGCTGTTGGTGATAATCCTGGTGGTTTCCAATATCGTAAAGGGCACCAAGAAACTGGCCATTCAATCCGCCAAGGTGAAAAAAGGCGAGATAGTGTCCATCGTCTCGGCCCCCGGTAACGTCAAGGCCGAGACCGAGGTCCAGATATCCGCCTATGTGATGGGCAAGGTCAGCCGGCTTCCGGTGAAGGAGGGGGATCTGGTTAAAAAAGGCCAGATTCTGGTGCAGATAGATCCCACCAACTACGCCGCTCAGGTCAAGCAGGCACGCGCCAGCCTGGAACTGGCCCAGGCCAACCTGGCCCAGACTGAGCTGATCTACAAACGGAAGCAGGAGTTGTTTGCCGCCGGGCTGATATCCCAGGAGGAACATGAGGCCACTACTACACAATACAACCTGGACCGGGCTCGTTTGACTCAGGCCGAGGCCTCGCTGGAGCAGGCCCAGGATACATATGCCAAGACCACCATTACTTCGCCGATCAACGGCACGGTGGTTCAGCTTAACGTGGAGGTGGGCGAGGTGGTGGTCACCGGAACCATGAACAATGCCGGTTCGGTGATCATGACCGTGGCCGACATGTCGCAGATGGAGGTGGAATCCCAGGTGGATGAAAGCGATGTCAAAGATATTAAGGTAGGACAGCCGGCCGAGATCGAGGTGGACGCAATCATAGGCAAAACGTTCAAGGGAGAGGTCTCCGAAGTGGGGAACGCCGCCATTTCTTCGACCACTTCAAGTTCCAGCAATGCTTCAGTCAACTATACGGTGAAGGTAAGATTCATCGACAAATCGGAGGACCTGAAGTCCGGGATGTCGGCCAATGTGGATATCACCACCTCCAACAAGAAGGACATCCTGCTGATCCCCATCCAGTCGGTGGTGATGCGCAAGGTCGACTCCGAACGCAAGGCTGCCGAGCGCAAGAAAGGCAAGGACAAAGGCGGGGCCCTGGCCGGAGAAAATCCCACTGACGGCAAAAAGGTCAAGGAGAAAGAGCAGGAGGTGGTCTATATCGTGGAGAAGGGCAAGGCAGTGATCATGCCGGTAGAGACCGGGGTCTCCGATCAGGATAACATCGAAGTGCTTTCCGGGCTTTCGGACGGCCAGGAAGTGATCAAGGGGCCGTTCAGCGTGCTGAGAAATTTAAAGCACAACGACAAGGTGAAAGTGACCAAAGATCAGGCTGCCGGCAAACAGGGCAATCGGGGAAAGTAGGTCATTATGATTAAAATGGTGAACCTGTCCAAAACCTATAAAATGGACGGCGTAACAGTGGATGCCCTGAAGGGGGTGTCGCTCAACATTGAGGCCGGGGAGTATGTATCCATCATGGGACCATCGGGCTCCGGCAAGTCCACTCTGATGAACTTAGTGGGCTGCCTGGATACCCCCACCACCGGCAATTACCATCTGGACGGCCTGCTGGTCTCCGAAATGGACGATGATCAGCTGGCTGCGGTGCGCAACAAGAAGATAGGATTCGTTTTCCAGACCTTCAACCTGCTGCCCCGTTCCTCGGCCCTGCATAACGTGGAATTGCCCATGCAGTACGCCGGGGTCGATTCCGGGATCAGGCGGGACAAGGCCATAGCCTCGCTGGAGTCGGTGGGCCTGGCCCACCGCATACACCACAAGCCCACCGAAATGTCGGGCGGCGAGCGGCAGCGGGTCTCCATCGCCCGGGCCCTGGTCAACAATCCTTCGATATTGCTGGCAGACGAGCCCACCGGGAATCTGGACAGCAAGACCGGGGTCGAGATCATGGCCTTGTTCGACCGGCTGCACCAGGAGGGCAAGACGGTGATCCTGGTGACCCACGACCAGAAGGTGGGGGAGCATGCCCGCCGGGCGGTCCGGATACTGGACGGAGAGATCGTCTCCGATCAAATGGTTAGGAAAGGATAAGGCCATGAATATTTGGGAATCGGTCCGGCTGGCCTTTGACGCCATCTGGGCTCACAAACTCCGCTCCGGGCTGACCACCCTGGGGATACTGATCGGGGTACTGACGGTGATCGGGATGCTGGCACTGATAGACGGATTCAACAAGATGATAGCCAAGCAGCTGTCGTCCCTGGGCACCACCACGCTCTATGTCCAAAAACAGGGCCTGGTTATGAGCCATGACGACTGGTTGAATACCAGGGGCCGCAAGAACCTGACCATTGAAGATGCCTACGCGGTGCGGGACAACTGCCCATCGGTGCTGCGGGTGGCCCCGATGCTGGACATTATGGCCAACGTCAAATATGGCAAGCAGGAGGTGCTGGGAACCGAAGTCAATGGAACCACCCCGGAATTCCAGTTCATCGCCGACTACGAGATCATAGACGGACGGGCCATGTCCAATGTCGATATGACCCACAGCCGGCAGGTGGCCATGCTGGGTTCAACTGTGGTTGAAAAATTGTTCGGACAACAGGATCCTCTGGGAAAAGAAATAACCATCAGCGGCAATAGATTCGAGGTGATAGCCCTGTTGGGCAAAAAGGGATCATTTTTGGGAAACGATCAGGACAACATGCTGATCATCCCCATTTCCACCTATCAGAAGATCTTTTCCGGACAGATCCGCAACCGGGGGAGGGGCGGTTCGGTGACCATCGCCGTCCAGCCGCTGGACATGGCCCACGTGGAACAGGCCAAGGACGAGGTCACCGAGCTGCTGCGGCGCCGGCGCAAGGTGCCGCCCTCCAAACCGGACGATTTCGGCATCGTCACCGCCGATCAGATAATGGGCATCTTCAAGAAGATCACCGCCGGGGTGTTCGGCCTGATGATAGGCGTTACCCTGCTGTCCCTGCTGGTGGGCGGCATCGGCATCATGAACATCATGCTGGTGTCGGTCAACGAGCGGATCAAGGAGATCGGCATCCGCAAGGCCATCGGGGCCCGCAAGAAGGACATCCTGCAGCAGTTCATCATCGAGGCGGTGACCCTATCCCTGGTGGGGGGCATCACCGGGATGGTGCTGGGATTCATCCTGGCCGGGCTGGTGTCGCTGGTCATCAAGCTGCCGGCCTCGGTCAGCTGGTGGTCGGTGCTGCTGGGATTCGGTTTCTCGGCTGCGGTGGGTATCTTCTTCGGATGGTACCCGGCCCAGCGGGCCGCCGAGCTGGACCCGATAGAGGCCCTGAGGTACGAATAATATTTCATAAAGACGATGAAGGATGCCCTTCAGGGCATCCTTCATCTTTGGGAGAACGCTGTGCGGTACTGGGAATCGATCAAGCTGGCGTTTGAAGCCATCAGGTCCCACAAGCTGAGGTCAGGTTTGACCACCCTGGGTATACTGATAGGGGTGCTGGCGGTGATCGTGATGATGTCCATGATAGATGGATTGAACCGGATGGTCACCAGGGAACTGGATTCCATCGGCAGCACCACCCTTTACGTCCAAAAAAGCTCCTGGGGCCCCCAGGATGTAGCCGAACAACTGAAGATCCAAAAGCGGAAAAACCTCACCTTGACCGATGCCTACGCCATCCGCGACAACTGCCCCTCGGTGCGCCGGGTGGCCCCCAATCTGCACATGATGACCACAGTAAGATATCGCAGCGAAGAAGCCATCGGCATCCATGTCAACGGCACCACGCCCGACGATCAGTATATCGGCGATTACGAGATCGCCCTGGGCCGCCCCATGAGCTATTTCGACGTGGATCACAAAAGACAGGTCTGCCTGATCGGTCCCACCATAGCCGAGAAGCTGGCCCTGGGCCAGGACCCGGTGGGCAAAGAGATCATCATCGAGGGCAAGAGGTTCGAGGTGATCGCGCTGCTGGAGAAGCAGGGTGTATTCCTGGGCAACGACAAGGACAGCTATGTGGTCGTTCCCATCACCGCCTACATGAAATGCATCTCCGGCCAGGTCCGGGAACACGGCGGGTTCGGTACTTCAGTTCAGGTGGTGGTCCAGCCGATAGATATTGGACATGTCGCATCGGCCCGGGACGAGATCACCGAGCTGCTGCGCCGCAGGCGCCGGGTTCCGCCCTCCCAGCCGGATGATTTCAGCATAAATTCCGCCGATCAGCTGATGGCGGTATACCGCAGCATCACCGCCGGGATCTTCGGGCTGATGATAGGGGTGACCTTCCTGTCGCTGTTGGTGGGCGGCATCGGCATCATGAACATCATGATGGTCTCGGTGTCCGAGCGCACCCGGGAGATCGGGATCCGCAAGGCCATCGGGGCCCGCAAGGGGGACATCATGCGGCAGTTCCTGGTGGAGGCGGTGGCGGTGTCCTCCGTCGGGGGTGTGTGCGGTATGATACTGGGCTTCATTCTGGCGGCGGCGATATCATTTGCCATCAAGCTGCCGTCCACCGTCACCTGGTGGTCGGTGCTGCTGGGCTTCGGCTTCTCGGCCGCGGTGGGGATATTCTTCGGGTGGTATCCCGCCCGGAAGGCGGCGGACCTGGACCCGATAGAGGCGCTGAGATACGAGTGATGAGGCCTTCTGCGTGTGATAACAAGTTTATAAAAAGAAGAGTTCTGAACCATAAAGTGCACAAAGAACGCAGAGAAATTTTAATCATAAATAAGACCCCGTCATCCTGAATTTTACATCTTTGCTCGGCAAATCGAAGAATCTGACCACCCCTTTGTCCCCTCCTTGTTTAAGGAGGGGATTTTTTATTATTGCGAAATGGCGGCTTTTGCTGGAGTTTTTTCTTTTTCCGCGACATTGGTTCAGGAAATAATGGTTAATTTTAATTTTGGAATTGAAGGATGCCTGGCATTGAAATTTCTCGGCATTTTTTTATTGACTTCTTCTAAAAAAAGTTATAAACTGTTAAGTATTATATATTTAATAGGATAACCGTTCTATGACGGAAAAAATTGCATCCCGGGAAATCGTGATATTCAACCTGGGTAAAGAAAAGTTTGCACTTTTCACCGATCAGGTGAGAAGCATCGAAGAGATGCAGGATATCGTTCCGGTGCCCATGGCCCCGGACTACCTCTCCGGCCTTATCAACCTGAGGGGCGAGATAACCACCGTCATCGACCTGCGGAGGAGGCTGCACCTGGAAGATGCTTTGATCGGCCTGGATGTGGTGATCATCATCGTGGATCACCATCAGGAGACCGCCGGACTGGTGGTAGACCGGGTGGACAGCGTGGAGACCCTCAAGGCCGAGCCCAAGAATGTTCCCGACAGCATTCGGAAGTCCGCCAACGGGCGGTTCTACGAAACGGTGATAGAGATCAACCGGGAGAAAATAATAATACTAAACTTGGATAAAATATTATCTTTGGAGGAGGGTAAATGAGTCGCAGGGTTTTAGTGGTGGACGATGCCATCTTCATGAGGACCATGATCTCGGACATCCTGAAAAAGGGCGAGTTCGAGGTCTGCGGCGAGGGAGCCACCGGCGCCGAGGCAGTGGAGCAGTACAAGAAGCTGAAGCCGGACCTGGTGATCATGGACATCATCATGCCCGACATGGGCGGCATCGAAGCGGTCAAGGCCATCATGCAGATCGATCCCAATGCCCGGATCCTGATGTGCAGCGCCATGGGCCAGCAGGCCCTGGTGGTGGAGGCCATCCAGGCCGGGGCCAGGGACTTTGTGGTCAAGCCATTCCAGCCTTCGCGGGTGCTGGAAGCGGCCCAGCGGGCGCTTAAATAGCCGCCGGAGCATCAGGATAACCTGATATCCTGCAGCTTCCGCCATCGGCGGAGGCCTTGGGATATAGGCATTCCATGGATACCGCAAAATACATAAACCTGTTCGTGGCGGAGACCAGGGAACACCTGGTCAGCCTGAACCAGGCACTGCTGGCGCTGGAGAAGAAGCCCGACGAGAGCTCCCGGCTGGATGAGATATTCCGGTCCATGCACACCATCAAGGGCATGGCGGCCTCCATCGGCCTAGATTTCATCGCCGACCTGACACACAAGGGCGAGGACCTGCTGGACCGGATGCGGCGCCGGCAGACGGCGGCCGCTCCCGGGGAGATCGACCTGATATTTGCGGTGCTGGATTTTCTGGAGGAGGCGGTGGGCCTGGTGGCGGCCGGAAAGCAGCCGGGCGAGAACCTTACCCAGAGGTGCCGGGAACTGGTGGACCGGATAGGCGGACTGACCGCCGAGGCCCAGGAGGCGGCCCCGTCCAAGGTGGCCTCCAACGGGGGCAGCGATTTCAAGCGGATAAACCCCCTCAAGACAGAGAACTCACACGTCTTCAAGATCCGGATACTGCTGGAGCAGGATGTGTCACTGAAATCGGCCCGGGCCTTTTTGATCCTGCACACCCTGGAGAGGATGGGCCGGCTGGCCTACACCGTCCCGGAGAGGCACGACCTGGAAGCCGAGAAATTCGACCGGGGCTTTTCCATATTCCTGGTCACCGACCAGAGCGACCAGGAGGAGATCAGGAACGGCATCACCTGCGCCGATGTCGAGGACATCCAGATAGAGGAGGTGCGGGAGGAAAGCGCCGAGGAGGCCCTGGAGAGGAAGACCATAGGAGCCTTCGTGCAGCTGGCCCAGGAGAAGGCCAAGGACGTCAAGGTCAGCGTGGCCCGCCTGGACAGCCTGATGAATCTGGTGGGCGAGCTGGTGGTGTGGCGGGAGAGGCTCAAGCAGCTGGCCGTCCAGAACGGGGACCCGGCCATCCAGGACGGGGTGGACAAGATCGCCCAGATCGCCTCCGACCTCCAGCAGGAGGTGCTGACCGCCCGGCTGGTGCCGATGGCCGAGGTGCTGGACCGCTTCCCCCGGGTGGTGCGCGACGCCGCCAAGGGGCTGGGCAAGGAGATAGATTTCGCGGTGGAGGGCCGGGAGCTGGAGATGGATCGTTCCATCCTGCAGATGCTGTCCGAGCCGGTGATCCACCTGCTGAGGAACGCGGTGGACCACGGCATCGAGCTGCCGCACCAGCGCAAGCAGGCCGGCAAGTCCCAGGTGGGGTCCGTCACCCTGGCCGCCCAGAAACAGAAGGACCAGGTCCTGATAAAGGTGACGGATGACGGGAAGGGCTTCGACCTGGACCGGATCCGCCGCAAAGTGATAGACAACGGATACCTGACCGCCGACAAGGCCGCCGAACTGACCGAGAAGCAGCTTTACGAATACCTGCTGCTGCCGGGATTCTCCACCGCCGACAAGATCAGCGAACTGTCGGGGCGGGGGGTGGGGCTGGACGTGGTCAAGCGCCGGATCGAGGAGATGGGCGGGAACTTCACCATGGAGAGCCAGACCGGCAAAGGTTCGGTCTTCATCATCACGGTCCCCTTGAGCCTGGCCATCATCCGGACACTGCTGATCTCGGCCGACGACCAGACCTATGCGGTCCCCATCACCCAGGTCAAGGAGACCACCAATGTCAAACAGAAATCCCTGAAGACACTTCACGGCAAAAGACTGCTGCAGTTCCGCAACCGGGTTATCCCGGTGGTGCGGCTGTCCAATGCCATAGGGCTTTCCCGGGAGAACGACATCTGCGACGGGCCGGCCCTGATAGTGGAACGGCAGGGCTCTGAGCTGGCCCTGCTGTTCGACACCATGATCGGCCAACAGGAGATAGTGGTCAAGCCGCTATCCCGCTTTGTCAAACAGATCAAGGTATTCAGCGGGGCCACCATCAGCCGGGAGGGCCGGCCCATGCTGATCCTGGATCTCAACAACATCGCGGCTTGAGGATTTGATAAAATAAATACACCAGGCGATATAGAGAGGTAGAAAGATGGAACTCAACGAACTTGGAGCGATACAACTGGATGCCCTGAAGGAGGTGGCCAACATCGGGGCCTGCCATGCTGCCACCGCCCTGTCGGAGCTGACCAACGAGAAGGTGCTGGTCAACGTTCCGGTGATCAGGATCAACCCCATCGAGGAGATATTCAACATGGCCGCCAAGCCCAGCGAGGTGGTGGCCGGGGTGCTGATATATTTCCTGGGCGACATGACCGGCCGGACCCTGCTGATGTTCCCCCAGGAGGCGGCCTGGCACCTGACCGACTGCCTGCTGCGCCGCCCGGTGGGGACCACCACCGGGATCGGGGAGCTGGAGGAGTCGGCCCTCAAGGAGGTTTCCAACGTCCTGACCTGCGCCTACATGAACGCCTTGGGAGATCTTTTGGGCCTGGTGGTGGTGCCCTCGGTGCCCAGCATGACGGTGGACATGGCCTCGGCGGTGCTGGACGCGGTGTCGCTGGATTTCGGCAACGACAAGGACCTGGTGGTGTGCATCGAGACCGAATTCCGCTTCGTGGAGAAGAATGCGATCCTGCATGGTTATTTCCTGCTGCTGCCGGACTCCGACTCGCTGGGAGTGATACTGAAAGCCATCCATCTGGGATAAATAAAAATTCTCTTGTGAACCCTGATTTTTAAAAATGGAACACGCTGAAGAAAAAAACATCTCCCCGGTCAGCCCCGAGGAGCAGAAGATACTGCGGGGCTTCAGGAGCCGGATCGACGCCAAGGATGCCTCGGCCCACAACAATCTGGGGGTGGTCTATTTCAACAAGGGCATGTATGCCGAAGCCATCGAGGTCCTGCAGATGGCCCTGGAGATAGATCCCCAGAATGTTCTGGCCAGGAACAACCTGGAGGTGGTCTACCGAAAGAGCGGCTACTACCACAACGAGATCCAGCAGGCCGAGGATGCC
This sequence comes from uncultured bacterium, assembly GCA_937863685.1. GTDB lineage: Bacteria > Edwardsbacteria > AC1 > AC1 > EtOH8 > UBA2226. Next base: position 234,302 of record CALMGM010000008.1, on the reverse strand, counting down.
TTGAAGAAGAATCCCGATGCCAACGCCTATTTCCGGCTGGCCGAGGCGCTGCGCAACACCGGTCAGTACAAGTCGGCCATTGCCAACTACCAGAAGGCGGTGGAACTCAGGCCCGGCGACATGCTGGCTTACCTCTATCTGGGGTTGACCCTGAAACAACAGGGACAGTTCAACGAAGCGGTGGAGATCTACCAGCAGGCCCTGAAGCTGGACGCCGATTCCTACGTCATCCATACCGCGCTGGGGGAGATCTACTACAACCTGGGGCTGCTGGACCAGTCCATCAACCAGCTGGAGACAGCCATCAAACTGAATCCCGGCGGCTCGGAGGCCCATTTCCTGCTGGGCTTCACCTACGGCGAAAAAGGGCTGCTGGAAAAAGCCATCGAGGAATCCCGCCAGGCCATCGCCCTCAATCCCAATTACTCCAAGGCCCAGGCCAACCTGGGCATCGATTATTACAGCCAGGACCTGCTGACCGAGATCAAACGCCATTCGGAGAACCAGGTGCAGGTGGCCCCGGACGGATTCATGACCCATTACAACCTGGGAGTGGGCTTCCGGCGCAAGGGGCTTTTCAAGCAGGCCCTCAAGGAGTTCGAACAGGCCCTTTCCCTGGAAGGGGAGAACCGGATCGTTCACAAGGAGGTGGGCGAGATCTACCTGTTCATGGGGCAGAACCAGAAGGCCATAGAGGCCTACAAGAAAGCCCTGGAGTTCGACCCCGACAACGCCAAACTTTACAACGACATCGGCCTGGCCTATCATCGGATGGGGACCTCGGCCGAGGCGATCAAATGGTACCAGCGGGCCATCGATTCCGACCCCGGGTACGTGGTCAGCTTCAACAATCTGGGGATCGCCTATGTCTATCAGGAACAGCAGGGCCTGGCCGAGGAGACCTTCCGAAAGGCCGTCGCTCAAATGCCGCAGTACGGCGATGCCCATTTCAACCTGGGACTGCTGTACTACAAGCAGGACAAGAACGATCTGGCCATGTCCGAATATCAGGAGGTACTGAAGCTGAACCAGGATTCGGCCCTGGCCCACAACAACATCGGCCTGCTCTTCCTTAAGCAGAAATCCTATACCGAGGCCCTGGCCCAATTCGAGCACTGCATCAAGCTGGATTCCGACTTCGCCGAAGCCTATTACAACCTGGGCTTCGCCCTGGCGGCTCAGGAGAAGTACCAGGAATCGCTGGCCGCCACCAAGCGGGCCATGGAGCTCAAGTCCTACTACACCGGCGGCTCGTTCAAACTGGGCATCGACTTTTACGTGGACGATCCGGAGTTGCTGATCCTGGACGGCTGGCAGGGGTCCGGCCAGGAGCAGGGCACCACCGTGGCCCAGGACATCTTCGGCGGGGTGCTGGAGGAGGCCTCCATCCGGGCCAAGGCCGGCAAATGGGACGAAGCGGCCCTGGAGTCCGACATCGAAAGCCTGAAAAAGCTCCGCACCGAGGGCAAAGGCGATGAGATGAAGAAGAAGGCCAAGGCCATCCTGGAGCAGCAGCCCCAGAACCTGCTGGCCCTGGAGACCCTGGCCCAGCTGGCGATGGACGAGAAGCAGGGGCCCGAGGCCATAGTCAGGTACGGGGTGCTGGCCAAGCTGAGCCCGGAGCGCAAGGAATTCAAGATCGGGCTGGCCAGGGCTCACCTGATGCAGGGCGACGGCGACAACGCCATTGCCATCCTGCGGGAGGAGATAGGTGCCCGGCCGGAGGACGTGGAACTGTTGTCCGAGCTGGGCCGGATATACCTGGAGCGCTGCGACTATCAGGAGGCCAGAGCCTGTTACGAAAATGCTTTGAAGATAAATCCCTCCGATATCTCGCTTTTCCTGGGGCTGGGGCAGATCTTTGCGGTGCAGAACGAGCCCGAGGAGGCCGTCATGGCCTACCGCCAGGTGATAAAACTCAATCCCAAAATGCCCCAGGGTTATTTCAAGCTGGCCCAACTGTACATCTCGCAGGACAAGCTGGAGCCGGCGGTGGAGGAACTGAAAAAGGCGGTGACCAACAGCCCGGCCCATCTGGAATCGCACCTGGCCCTGGGCGAGTCCTACGCCAAGCTGGGCCAGCTGGACAAGGCCGCGGTGGAATATGCCCTGTCGGCCAAGATATCTCCCGATTCGTTTGCCGCCAAACTGGGGCTGGCCCAGCTGGCGGTCAAGGCCGGCAATCCAGACAAGGCCTACCAGTTATGCCAGGAGCTGATGCAGACCCACGGCGACCAGCCCGAGTTGTACCTGCTGTGGGGCCGGCTGCTGGCCCAGCGGGGCAAGACCCGGGACGCGGTGGAGGCCTGGCAGAAGGCCATCTCCTTCACCAGCGACGAGGTCTTAAAATCCCTGGCCGGGAAGGCCATCGAAGCTGCCATGCAATGGGAGCAGGTGGCGGGGGGAAGGTGAGCCGAGAATTCAGAATTTAGAATTATGAATTTGGAATATAGAAAAAGGTTATGGATACACAAAGATTACATACTGCAATACAGATGGTAGCTTGTTTTACGACCATTGAAATAATCAGGGCATATGGTGGCAGATACATTGCAGATATAGATGTATCTGTTAATGAATCAGCCAACGCTGCTTTTGGTAGATACCTATCATTGCATCAAGAAGAACTTGGCATTGAGTTAGTAGAAGATAATAAACCTGACTTTGATGACAATGGCAGGCCAACCACCACGGCAGTTTGGCGTATAATATAATTGCCTAAGAATATATGGATAAGTTAAGTTTTGATGAAATTAAAAATTGGGAGGAGTTTGAAAATTTAGCTGTCTCCTATTTTAGAAAGTTGAAAGAAGAAGATAATAATATTTCGGATGTCGAAGTTTTACCAACTGGTAGAGGTAGTGATGGTGGGAGGGATATCTTTGTAAAGCTACAATTAGGGGATGGGTTTGGCACATTTGATAGAAAATGGGTAATCCAATGTAAATTTCATAATGGTGCTGTTAATAAATCACACTTATCTGATATCAATATACCAACGCTAATTCATCAATACGGAGCTAGTGGATATTTATTAATTTGTAAAATTGTTTGTTCTAGTCCAGTTACCCAGATGTTTGAAAAATTGGAAGAGCAGTGCATTTTTAAATATAAATATAAAGTATGGAATGGGTATGATTTTACTGAAAGGTTATTAATACACCCGACAATTATTCAGCAATATTTTCCAACATATTACGAGGGAATGCAAAGAAAATCAATTGAAGCTAAGCGTTTGCTGGAGTCACAAAAATGAAAATATTTTTATCATATTCGTTAAACGATAACGAACAATATGTTTTGATCCTGCTTGCCGAGAAAATTAAACAAGAAGGGCATACTATTGTTACTAGTTATCAAAATACAATTGATGGGAATACATTAGCATTAATTGAAAAAACACATATTTTTATTGGACTAATTACAAGTGAAAGTATTAATACCAATAAAGTATTAGGTGAGTGGAAATATGCTTTGTCCAAGAGCACACCTTCTCTATTACTTATTGAAGATAATATTATATTAAATGATGAAATATTAGAAAAAACACATAATAGCAATATCGTTCGGTTTAATAAACGTAGTCCTGAAACTGCTATAAGTTTTGTTAAACAACACATTAATCAAATTCAAGGCAGGGAATCTAACAATGCTTCTGCGGCTTGGTTGCTTGGGGGGGCCGCATTGATAGTCTTAATAGCATTGTTGGCAAAGAAAAAATAATTAACTAAAACTTTATTATCAAGATATTGGTTATTATGCCTATAAAAGCACCTTCTCAGCCACTGGCAGAAGTATTCGGCCATTTAATATCCGACAAATCAGATGAAGCAATTAGATATCGGAAACGCCGTCTCTGTCCCTTCAACAATAAAGTACCTAATTGCACTAAAGATAAAGCAGAAAATCCACTTGGTGTATGCAGTATATTTTACGAACAGCACCCGGTCATTACCTGCCCGATACGTTTTAGGGAAGATTGGATCATTACTGATGATGCCGCATCATTTTTCTTCAAAGAAGATGCAAAATGGAGTTCTTTGACAGAAGTACGGCTTAGCGATGCTAATGGTAAGGCAGCGGGCAACATTGATGTTGTGTTAGTCGCTTATGATAAAAAGGGGAAAGTATATGATTTTGGTGCTTTGGAAGTGCAGGCAGTGTATATCTCCGGCAACGTAAGAGACCCATTTGAGTATTACATGGAGGGCCCTAAAAAGAGGGCAGGGTTTGACTGGTCAACCCGTCCTAATTATCCAAGGCCGGATTATCTGTCATCCTCAAGAAAACGGCTTGCACCGCAACTTCTTTTTAAAGGGGGCATACTCAATAATTGGAAAAAGAAAACCGTAGTTGCCTTAAGCAAGGGTTTCTTTGAAACATTGCCTCAAATTAAAAAAGTTAAAAAAGAAAATGCCGATATCGCCTGGTTCATTTACGATTTGATTTTGCAGAAAGGGACCGGCGTTTATAAGTTGCAAAAGGTTGACGAAATCTATACTGAGTTTGAATCATCGCTGCTTTCAATCACAAAGCCAATACCCGGTAAAATTGATGACTTCATGAAATTATTGCAAGATAAATTAGACGAACAAATGGAAACACCTCCAGTAAACAAAACCATAGAAAAACCATTTTAATATGACAGCATTAAGGGGTACACTCCCGATACCCGGGTTCAGCGTTGAGAAAGAGATAATTAAGCCTGTTAATGTTTCATCTGTGCCGCAGAGGAGTATTTTCCGTTATCCCGGCGGCAAGACGTGGTTTGTACCGACTTTCAGAAAATGGTTTGACAGTGTTAATGCCCGACCAGCCATTTTAGTCGAGCCTTTTGCCGGTGGTGGCATCATAAGCCTGACGGCCCTCTTTGATAAGCTTGTTTCTAAGGTAGTAATGGTTGAATTAGATGAAGAGATTGCGGCAGTATGGCAAGCTATTATTAGCGGCAATGCTAATTGGCTGGCAAAAAGGATTCTTTCTTTTGATTTGACACGTGAAAATGTGATTGAAGAAATATCAAACAAGACTTCATCAGTAAAAGAAAAGGCTTTCCAGACGATTTTAAAAAACCGTACTTTTCACGGTGGCATACTAGCTAACGGATCAGGTTTCTTAAAGCATGGTGAAAACGGAAAGGGAATAAAATCCCGTTGGTATCCTGAAACGCTGGCCCGCAGGCTTGACGACATAAGTCATTTGGCGAATAAAATTGATTTCCGGTGTGAAGATGGAATAAAAGTGATGAAAGAATACGCAAGCCACAATAACGTACGGTATTTTATTGACCCGCCGTATACTGCCGGCGGGAAAAAAGCTGGGAATAGATTATATAGGCATTGCGAATTGGATCATGAAGAATTGTTTAAAGTTTGTGAGACTTTAAAAGGCGATTTTTTGATGACCTATGATAATGCTGAAGAAGTTAAAGCTTTGGCGCGTAAACACGGTTTTCAAATGCGACTGATACCAATGACCAACACTCACCATGCTACAATGGAAGAATTAGTAATAGGCAAAAATTTAACTTGGCTGGATAAATTACCTGCTGCCCATGAACCTTTGGTTAATTACAAAGATGAGGTTCTCATTGTAAAAACTAAAATCAGTAAACATAGCCGTGTACGACAATAAGTATTTTATTTTTAATATTTTAAATTTTTGTTTTAAAAGATGGCGATCGAAGGCCCCATAAAAGAACTCAGCCTGATGGACCTGTTCCAGCTGCTGGCCATGTCCCGCAAATCCGGCGTGCTGACCCTGGACTGCACCCGCAACGTGGGCCAGGTGTTCTTCGTCTCCGGCAACATCATCCGCAGCACCCTGCAGCAGGGCCAGGAGAAGCTGGGCCAGATGATGCTGTCATCCGGCAAGCTCAGCAAGGATCAGCTGGACATCCTGCTCAAGGAGCAGGCCAGCACCAAACAGAAAAAGAAGATCGGCGCTTTGTCGGTGGAGCGCGGTTTCGCCACCAAGAACACGGTCCTGGGCATGCTGAAGACCCAGGTGGAGGAGACGGTATCCACCATCATGGGCTGGCAGGAGGGCTATTTCCGGTTCGAGGACATGGAGCTGGTCTCGGATCCCAATCTGGCCTTCGTGCAGATCACCGAGAACGTGATCATGGAGGTCTCCCGCCGGCTGGACGAATGGTCCAAGATCCAGTCCAAGCTGCCCGACCTGAATATGGTGCTGACCCTGGCCCCGGGCAGCGACCTGACCTCGGCCCGGCTGGACCTGAAGCCCGAGGAGTGGCTGATCCTGGCCAACATCGACGGCCAGAAGACCGCCCGCCAGGTGATAGCCTCGGTGGGGGGCCGCGAGTTCGAGACCGCCAAGGTCATCTACGGTCTGTGCGCCACCGGCCTGGTGAAGGCCACCGCCCTGAAAGGCCCTTTGTCGCTGGATGTCCAGGAGCCGGTGAAGGATCCCGTCAAGGCCGGCCTGGAGCTGATCAAAAAGGACCAGCTGGAAAAAGCCATCGAGGCCTTTTCCGACATCCTGCAGAAGGACCCGGATTCCCCGCTGGCCCACCTCTATCTGGCCGAAGCCTATTACAAGACCGAGTCCTTCGACGAGGCCATCATGGAATACAAGCTGGCCAGCCAGGGACGGGACGACAATCCGGAGATCAACTACTGCCTGGGTTTTGCCTACGCCAAGATCGGACGACTGGAACTGGCGGTGGAAAGGTGGGAGAGGTTTTTGTCCTTTTCGCACCAGGACAAGAGGGGCGGGAAGATCAGGGAGTTGGTGGACCTGGCGGTGAGGTGGGCCGAGGGACTGGAGGACAAGGCCGATATCGCCGACGGGAAGCAGACCATGGCCGGCTTCGAGAAGCCGGAGGCGCCGGCCCCGGAGCTGAGTCCCGAGGTCAAGGCCTGGCTGGAGAAGATGAAGAAGATCAAGGAACGCCGGCTGCCGATAGCCGGGGAATGATCGGCACCAAATACTCTCCGGCAGCGCTCTGTAATAAGGAATAACGCAAGCCTTCAAAAACAATAAAATTAGGACCTGATATGTTATCGGATATCCCTTCGGACAGCGTCAAGGATTTTTCCGATCAGGTGGTCGACGATCCGTCGTCGCTGCTGTTCGGTTCCCTGGCCGACTTCTACCGCGAGAACGGGCTGTATCAGGAGGCCATCAATATCTGCCTGACCGGATTGGAGAGCCATCCCAACAACATCGAGGCCCGGCTGGTGCTGGCCCAGTGCTACAAGGGGACCGGCCATACGGAACGGGCCCGGGCCGAGCTGACCAAGATCCTTTCGGTCCAGCCCCAGAATTCCCTGGCCAAGAAGGTCCTGGCTGAGTTGGACAAACCAGGCGGATCGGAACTCCAGGAGATCGCGATATCGCCTGCCGAAGAATCGCCGATCCACCCCGAGAAGGCGGAAGAGACCCCCTTGGCCGAGGAAGCCATCCCGACCCCGACAGCCGTCCCGGCGGGACCGGCGATGGCCGACCCCTCCGATTTTCACAAAGGGGCACAGGCCATGATGGCTTTGGCCGCCGAATCGGCTGAAAAACCCAAGATCGAATTCGTGCCGCCGGAACCGGCAAGCCAGGCCGGCCCGATGGAGGTCCCCGCCGAGCCGGCTCCGGAGAAGACCGCCATTCCGCCCAAACCGCCGACCGAGGCCGATCCCAAGACCATGAGTTCCTACGGTCGGATCCTCAATGAGATAATCCAGACCCCGCAGGTCCGGGCCAGCCTGCTGGTTGATGAGTCCGGCTATCCGGTGGCCAGCGCCACGGCCCCCCAGAGCGCCGGGCTGGATGAAGAGTCATCGGGGGCCCTGTCGTCCCTGGTGTTCACCTCGGCTTCGGAGGCCATGCAGAAGGTGAAGCTGGGCGAGCTGGAGAGGGTGGTGATAGATACCAGGAACGAAAAGATCTTCCTCAGCCGGGTGGGCAGCCAGGTGCTGATGGTGACCGCCGAGAGCTCGGCCAAGACCGGTCTGGTGGCGGTCAACGTCAAACGGGCCATCGACCGGATCAAGAACCTGTCCTCATAAAAAACTTGAACAGGGCTTTGACATAAAATGAAGAACATACTCAACCAGATAAACGACATCCCCGGGGTCAAGGGCAGCGTGGTGATCGACAAGGAGGGCCTGGTGATCGCCTCCAACCTGATGTCCGGCCTGGAGGAGCGGACCATCAGCGCCATGGTGGCCTCCATCTTCAACCAGGTGGTCAAATCGCTGGCCCGGGGCCAGGAAGAGCAGATCTACGGGGTGCAGCTGCTGGCCAGCGAGGGCAACATCATCTTCCTGTGCGCCCAGCACTGCATCCTGATCGTGATCACCGAGACCGGGGCCAATATCGGCCTGGTGTCCATAAAGATGAAGGCCAGCCTGGAACACTTGATGGATATGCTATGACCAACATTCAGTTCGTCCTGTCGGATGATATCAACCGGGCGGTGGAGGCCTCCATGGGCCGCTACCTCAAGGACAGCCGGGCCAGCTGCGTCCTGCTGCTGTCCAAGAGCGGCCATTTGATCAGCCAGGCCGGCTTCACCTCCAACTTCAACGTCCAATCCATCGCCGCCCTGATCGGAGGGATATTCACCTCCACCCAGGCCCTGGCCAAAATTGTGGATGAGGAGAAGTTCAAGGTGATGTTCCAGGAGGGGAAGAACTGGAACGTGTACTTCTGCCTGATCTCCGACCAGTTCATCCTGGCCACGGTGTTCGACAAGTCCACCGTGGTGGGAATGATCCGCCACGCCGCCGGCGAGGCCGAGCGGGAGATGTCCCCGGTGCTGGCCCGGGCCATTGTGGCCGATACCGACCAGGCGGCCCGTGACCTTTCCCAGGAGATGGACCAGGCTCCGGCCCCCGCCGCCGGGGTCCCGGCGCCTCAGGAAGAGGCCCTGCCCGATTTCAACCAGGCGGTGGAGGACGCCCTGTCCAAGCTGTTCTCCTGATCCGGGATCATCAACCGCGGAGACGCGGAGAATATAAATCAGAAATATCATTCATCCCAAATGTCGCTAATCAACTATTCATCAAAAGAGATCACCTGCAAGATCGTCTATTACGGCCCGGGGCGCTGCGGCAAGACCACCAACCTGCAGTACATCTACGGCAAGATCCCCGACGCCAAGCGCAGCTCCATGGTCAGCCTGGCCACCGAGAAGGACCGGACCCTGTTCTTCGATTTTCTGCCTCTGGAGCTGGGGGACATTGCCGGGTACAAGACCAGGGTCCAGCTGTACACCGTTCCGGGGCAGGTGTTCTACAACTCCACCCGCAAGCTGGTGCTGCAGGGGGCCGACGGTATCGTGTTCGTGGCCGATTCCCAGGTGGACCTGTGGCAGGAGAACACCGAGAGCTTGGCCAACCTGCGCGACAATCTGGGCATCCTGGGCATGGACATCAGCAAGGTGCCCCTGGTGATGCAGTACAATAAAAGGGACATGCCCAACATCGTCTCGGTGGCCGAGCTGGACCATGCCCTCAATTTCAGGAAGGTCCCCCATTACGAGGCGGTGGCCACCACCGGGGCCGGGGTGTTCGACACCCTCAAGGCCATCTCCGCCCTGGTCCTGCAGTCGCTCAGCGCCAAATACCGGAGATAGGAAGAGGAATATCAATGACCGAAGGGATGCCCGACATATTAAAGAGCGTTTATCAGTTCGATAATTTCGTCACCGGGCCCAGCAACCGGCTGGCCTTTGCCGCCGCCCGCAAGGTGTCCGAGAATCCCGGCAACATCTATAATCCCCTGCTGATCCACGGCGGGGTGGGCCTGGGCAAGACCCACCTGATGCAGGCCATCGGCAACGCGGTGTCCCTGATCCATCCCGCCTGGAACCTGGTCTTTTTGAACGGCAGCCAGATGTCGCTGGAGGACCTGATCGCCGCCGAGAAGTCGGATCTGCTGCTTTTTGACGACCTGCATCTGGGCCTGCAAGACAAGAAGATCCAGATCCGCCTGCTCCCCCTGTTCGACCGGATGGTGGGCTCCGGCCGCCAGATAATAGCCACCACCGACATCACCCCCCAGAAGATCGAGAGCATCGACCAGAAGCTGCTCTCCCGGCTGCTGGGCGGCCTGATCATCGGACTCAAGGAACTGGACATCAGGGAGAAGAGCCTGATCATCTCCCGCAAGAGCCGGGACCGGGGCGCCGAACTGCCCGATGACATCGCCTTGCTGATAGCCTCCCGGGTCCCCACCAATATCAGGGAGCTGGAAGGGGCCCTCAACAAGGTGCTGCTGTATGCCTCGCTCTCCGATGGGCCGCTGACCCGGGAGGTGATAGACGAAGCCCTGCCACCGGTGCAATCCCCCGCCGTCCAGGCGGAGCCGGATATCCCGCTCCCGCCGGAGACTTCCCCCGGCGACATCCAGACGGGCGAGTTCGGCGATTTCATCTCCGGCCTGGACCACAAGGTCACCGCCCTGATCGACGAGCAGCAGAACGCCGACCAGCTGCGCCAGGAATACAAGGAGAGGCTGTTCATCTGGAAGATGAAGGGCTTCAACACCGCCAATATAGAGAAGATCCTGGAACAGGACATCTCCATCGTCACCGAGGCCTACCAGGAGTACACCCGCAACATCGAAAAACTGATAGCCCTGCAGCAGGAGTTCGGACCGCTGTCAACCAAGGCCTCACCGGAGCAGATAGGGAAGATCGAAAGCCTGATGTTCGACCCCGACAAGGCCGACGATCTGGAGATGGCGGTCAGGTCGCTGTCCCGGACGGCACCCCCGGCGGCGGCCCCGGCCCCCAGCCGGCCCCAGCCTCCTGCCCCGCCGCCCCAGCCCGATCTGCCGACCGGGGAGGCGCCGGTGCTGGCCAAGATCGCCTCACTCAGCCAGGAGGCTGAAGGAGCCAAGCCCGAAGCGGCCCCGGCCCACCTGGGGATCATAGTGGAGAACTGGCCGTCCCTGGAGGACAGGCTGGCCGAGGATATATGATGATCAACAGCCAATCTTTCAACCAACAACGGCATATATGGCGATAAAGGGATCATTCAAAGAGGTAAGCCTGCCGGACGTCCTGCAGCTTCTAGCGGTGGGGCGGAAGACCGGCTGCCTGAAGGTCACCGACGGCAGCAATTTCGGCAGCATTTATTTTGCCGAAGGCAAGATCTGTTTCGCCAATCTGCTCAACCGGCCGGACCGACTGGGGGACAGGCTGTTCTCCCGGGGCCTGATCACCTCCCAGAACCTGCAGGATGCACTGGCCCTGCAGCAGCAGGAGGGCGGGACCCGCCGGCTGGGAGGGATCCTGCTGGAGATGGGGCTGATCCGGCAGCCGGACATCGAAAGCGATGTCTCCGGCCAGATCGAGGACACCATCTTCTATCTGCTGCGCTGGCCCGACGGAGAATTCTTCTTCGAGCCGGATTCCCTGCCGGAGGGCGAGACCATCCTGGTGTCCCTGGACGCCATGAACCTGCTGTTGGAGGAGGCCCGCCGGGTGGACGAATGGCGGACCCTGGAGAAGAAGCTTCCCACCCCCCAGACCGTCTTGGAGAGGGTGATGATGGAGGTGCAGAAGCAGGATGAGTTGAATCTCAACGGCGAGGAGAAGCAGGTGCTGTCGCTGGTCGACGGATACCGCTCGCTGGCCGAGATCATGGAAACGTCGGCCCTGGGCGAGTTCTCGACCTCCAAGATAATCTACGGGCTGCTGCTGGCCGGGCTGGTCAAGCGGGGAAGCGAGAAAAGCAAGCAGGCCGCCTCCTGGAACCTGAACATCATCGAGGATCACCGCAACCTGGGGATGGCCTTCTACCGCACCCAGATGTTCGACGAGGCCCTGCGGGAGTACCGCCGGATCATCGAGATCAGGCCGGACCATTATGAGGCCCGCTTCTATCTGGGCCTGATCCATTTCCGCAAAGGGGAATACGCCGAATCGGCCACCGAGTTCCTGGAGGCCATTGCGGTGGAGCCAAAGAGGGCTGTGGCCTACAACAACCTGGGCCTTAGCCTGGAGATGATGGGCGAGAGGGATGATGCCGCCCGCCAGTACCGCCGGGCCACCGAGCTGGCCCCGGAATATGCTCTGCCCCGGGCCAATCTGGCCCTGCTGCTGTGCGCCGACGGCGAGATAGAATCGGCCCGGGAACAGCTTAACCGGCTGGACCCGGCGGCCCCCCGGCCGGATCTGGTGACCTTCCTGTCCGGGCTGATCGCCCTCAAGGATAATGATCCCGAACAGGCCCTGAAACTGTGGGTTTCCATCGAGAACAGCAGCAAAAGCAACCATGCGGTGCAGAACAATATCGGGGCCATGATGCAGGCCAAGGGCCAGGACGAGGAGGCGGAAAGGTATTACAGCGCGGCCCTCAAGGCCAGGCCCAACGACCGGACAGTGCTGCGCAACCTGCTGGAGCTGTATTACCAGAACGGCATGGCCTCACAGTCGGTGGAGACACTCAACCGGATGGCCGAGCTGGAACTGCTGGAGCCCCAGGACATGTCCCGGCTGGGGAACCTCTATCTCAAGCAGGGCCAGAAGGAACTGGCCGTCCAGTGGTGGAGGAAGACCCTGGAGGCCGACCCGGAGAACCAGATGGTCAAAAGAAACCTTTCACTGATGGACAAGAATGCTTTCGCCAAGTAACCTCGGCGACCCGGAACTGCTGGCCCTGGCCAACAAGATACTGGCCGACAGCGGTTTCGACATAAGACAGTACAAGGAGCGCCCCCTCAAGAGAAGGCTGGCGGTAAGGATGCGTTCCTGCCAGGTGAGCAGTTATGAGGAATACAGCCGGAAGCTCAAGGACGACCCCGGGGAGTACGCCAAGCTGCTAGATACCCTGACCATCAACGTCACAAAATTCTACCGCAATGCCGAGACCTATCTGGCGGTCTTTGGCAAGGTTCTGCCGATAATCCTGGAGGAAAGCCAGAACCGCCCGGTCCAGATATGGAGCGCGGGATGTTCCTCGGGCGAGGAGCCCTATTCGCTGGCCATCATGTGGCGCGAATTCTCCCAGGCCCGGGGCCTGTCCAAGGAATGCAGCATCTACGCCACCGACATAGACGCCCAGATACTGGAGAAGGCCAGGGCCGGGATCTATCCCCGGTCCAGCATGGATGAGATCCCCCAGAAACTGATCGGGAAATACTTTGAGAACCGCGGCGACAAATATCACCTGTCCCAGCAGATCAAGGACATGGTGCAGTTCGAGAAGCTGGACCTGTTCTCCCGGTATCCCTACCGCGAAGTGGACCTGATCTTCTGCCGCAACGTGCTGATCTACTTCTCCCGGCAGACCCAGGAGGACATCTTCTATAAGTTCGCCGAAGCACTTCGGGCCAACGGATTTCTGGTGCTGGGCAAGGTGGAGAACATGTTCGGGCAGATGAAGGACACCTTCGTCTCCTTCGACATCAAGGAAAGAATATACCGGACCGTAAAATAATCACCTTATTTGACGAAAAGGAATAAAGCTTGTCCAACGAGCTGATCGTGAAAATAGCGGACTATAAAATAGCCAAGAGCCCCGCCATCATAACCACCCACGGGCTGGGTTCCTGCCTGGCCATCGTCATCTACGATCCCCAGCTGAAGATCGGCGGGCTGGCCCATGTGATGCTTCCCGAGCCCGACCTGGTGCGCAACCAGAGCAACCCGGCCAAATTCGCCACCACCGCCATCAAGGAGCTGATCACGACGCTGGAGGGGATGGGCTGCTCCCGGATCCGGATGGTCAGCAAGCTGGTGGGCGGGGCCAACATGTTCTCCAAGCTGCTCAATTCGGGCAAGACCAGCTACAGCAACATCGGGCAGAGGAACACCCTGCAGGCCAAGCAGGAGCTGAACAATTACGGGATCCCCGTCGTGGCCGAGGACACCGGGGCCGACTACGGCCGGTCGGTGGAATTTTTGATATCTTCGGGCACGGTGATCGTCCATTCCTTCCGGGCCGGGCTGAAGGAGCTGTAACAAACATACATATTCAACATCCGACAAAATTATGACTGACCTCCGCACCATAAAGGTCCTGGTGGTGGACGACTCCACCCTGATGCGCAACATGGTGGGCGATATCATCAAGGCCACCCCGGGCTTCAAGCTGGTGGGCTCGGCCAAGAACGGCCTGGAGGCCATCGAACAGGTCCGCCAGCTGTCGCCCGACGTGGTCACCATGGACATCGAGATGCCCAAGATGGACGGCCTGCAGGCCCTGGCCCGGCTGATGACCGAATCGCCGGTGGCCACGGTGATGCTGTCGGCCCACGCCAAGGAGGGGGCCGAGTCCACCCTGCTGGCCCTGGAACTGGGGGCGGTGGATTTTGTGACCAAACCCTCGGGCTCGATCTCCCTGGACATAGACAAGGTCCGGGTGGAGCTGGTGGAGAAGATCAGGATCGCCGCCGAGGTGGATCTGGCCAAGATGAAACCCGGCACCGGGCATCACCCGGCCCCGGCCATGCCCGAGGGCAGGGCCCCGTCCGGGGTCATGAAGACCCTGGCCATCGGCTCGTCCACCGGCGGGACCCGGGCCCTGTCCGAGATCCTGCCCAAGCTGCCCCGGGAGATAAACGCCGCCCTGCTGCTGGTCCAGCACATGCCGGTGGGCTTCACCAAATCCCTGGCCGAACGGCTGGACAACCGCAGCAAGATCAGGATCAAGGAGGCCCAGGAGGGCGATATGCTGGAAAGGGGGCTGGCCCTGCTGGCCCCGGCCGGATACCATATGGAGCTGTCCCCCTCCGGGGACCGGATCAAGCTGAATCAGAATCCCCCCAAGTTCGGGGTCCGGCCCTCGGTGGATGTGATGATGGAGTCGGTGGCTCTTTACTCCCCGGCCGAGACGGTGGGGGTGATACTGACCGGGATGGGGCACGACGGGGCCAACGGGGTGGCCAGCCTCAAGAAGAAAGGCGGACACATCATCGCCGAGGACCGCTCCACCTGCGTGGTATACGGCATGCCCAAGGCGGCGGTGGAGACCGGAGCGGTGGACGAGGTGCTGCCTCTGGAGCAGATCCCCGGGGCCATCGTCAGGTCCTGCCGGTGATATCCTGTAAATAAAACTGTCAGCAATCAATAACGAGGTGGTGCACTATGGCCGCATTGTCGGAACTGGTCAATGGCTTCCAGGACAAGATAGCCTCCATCCAGCAGTCCCTTAAAAGCCCGGATGCCAAGACCCAGTCGGCCAGGCTGGAACAGGAGATCCGGTCGCTGTACAAGGAGATCGCAGTGGCCATCAAGCATCTTGGCGTTCTGCACGATTCGGTGAAATCGCTGATCGACCAGTACAAGTCGGCCACTGTCAGCGAGGACGAGTCCCGGGTGATGATCAAGTCCTTTGTGGAGACCATGCGCACCGATTCGCTGGGCAGCTCCACCTATGTGGCCGAGGGCTGGAACCAGATATGCTCCGGCCAGTTCGAGCAGGCCATCGGTTCGCTGTCCAGCGCCGTCAAACTCAATCCCAACGATACCAAGGCCCTGGGCCTGCTGGGCTGGGCCTACAGCTACCAGGGGATGTACGACGAGGGGCTGTCGGTCTGCCTGAAGGTGCTGCAGCTGGAGCCCAACAATGACGCGGTGCGGAACAACCTGGGCTTCATCTCCTTCAAAAAGGGGATCTTCGGCGAGGCCATCGAACACCTGAGCCGGGTGATCAAGTCCGGCAAGGACCGCACCGCGGTGCTGTACGCCCATTATTATCTGGGACTGGTCTATCTGGAGCGGCAGATGCTGGACGACGCCATGTTCTTCTTCTCCAAGTCCACGGTGCTGGGGCCCAACCTGATCGAGGCCTATTATCACCTGGGCCAGGTATACCATATGAAGAAGATGTACGGTGCGGCCCTTAAGGAATGGGAGAAATGCCTCAAGCTGTCGCCCCACAATTGGTGGGCCAAGAAGGCCGCCGAGCAGATGGAGCTCCTGAGGAACGATGAGGTATAGATGAGCCGGGACGGCAAATGGCTGTTATGCCGGCTGGGCAGCGTCTGGTTCGGCCTGGATCTGGCCCAGGTGCAGGAGATAGTTTTCGAACCGTCCCTGATCAGCCTGCCGGCCCTGGGCCGGTCGGTGGCCGGGATCATGGAATGGCTGGGCCGGGAGATATCGGTGGTGGATCTTTCGGAGATATCCGGGGACGGTCAACCCGGGGCGGAACGGAGACAGGTGATCGTTCTGCAGGCCGGGGAGACGGCCATCGGGCTGCTGACCGACGAGGTGGGGGATATCATTCCCAAAGGGCTGGGCAGCACCATCGAGATCGACCCGTTACTGACAGCCAGCCTGGGATCGGTGGATGATGCTTTTGAATATAACAACCAAATAATCTTTGCCATAAATCCCAGGCAATTATACCTGTCCATTGTCTGAGGATGGCGGGGCGGTCCAATCGACACAGGAAATCACATTATGGAGATAAAAAAGTGCTGAGCAGAATAAATTTGCGCAATCTGTTTGCCTGGACGGTGGCGGCGGCCGGTGCGGTCATTCTGGTCCTGGGATTCCGGCTGGGCGAACTGAACATCCAATGGTGGGCAGCGCTGCTGTTGATGCTGACCGTGACCATCTGCCAGTGGTTCACCGTGGCCCTGCCAGGCGGGGTGTTCGTCTCCCTGGACCTGGTGGTGGTCTACTTTACCTTTCTGGTATTCGGCCCGGTCCCGGCGATCCTGGCCATATATCTGCCCTCCATCTTTCACCAGATCAAAAGGAAGAAACCATGGCCCAGGGTTTTCTTCATCCCGGGTCAGTTCGTATTCGCGGTCCTGGCCATGGCCTGGGTATTTTCCGCCGTGGGAGGACAGAGCGGCACCGATATTTTAAGCTGGGGCAACCTGCCTAAATTGCTGGCCGCCCTGTTGATCTATGTCCTGGTGAACGATCTTTTGGTCAGCGCCTATCACCTTATCGAAGGCACCTTCACCGTCCGGGATGTTTTGGGCCTGACCTGGTCGGACCTGAAGCTGAACCTGGTCCTGGCCCCCATCTCCATAATCGGGGTCTACCTGTTCTCCAAGCTGGGGATCACCGGCCTGCTGACCATGCTGGTGCCGGCCGGCATCATCGGCTGGGCCCTGGTCACCCTGTTCAAGGCCATGGAGAAGGGCCGGGAGGTGAGTCTGGAATCCAAGATCACCAGCGGATTCGTGATAATCCTGTTCTCGGCCCTGACCCTGTCCATGGGGATGATCCTGGTGACCATCCTGCAACTGATGACCAAACTGGCGGCCCAGCTCAACCTGGACGGCATGATAATAACCCAGCTGTTCCAGAGACTGCTGAGCAACGTGGTGTTGGTCCTGCTGGTGACCTTCGTGGTGGTGCTGCTGCTGGTGCGGTATATCATCCGGCGGATGGTGGTCAAGCCGGTCAACGTGATCAGCCGGATGATCGGCGACATGGCCACCGGTTCGGCCGATCTGACCACCAAGATCCAGCAGCAGTCCAACGACGATATCGGAATACTGACCAGGCATTTCAACACCTTCACCGACAAGCTGGAGAACCTGGTCAAGACCATCATCAACACGGCCAACGGGGTGGCCACCACCTCCGAGGAGCTGGCGGCCTCCACCCAGGAGATGAACGCCTCACAGCAGGAGATCTCGGCCACCGTCCAGAGGATCTCCCAGGGCATCGGCACCCAGGTGACGTCGGTCCGGGTGACCAAGGAGGCCATCGACGACATCTCCTCATCGGTGGAGCAGGTCAGCAGCAACGCCGGGGATTCGGCCCAATCGGCCAACCAGGCGGTGGAGGTGGCCTCGCAGGGCGGGGCCACCATGATGAGCATCGTCCACCAAATGGGCAAAATAGACGAGACCATGTCCCACCTGACCAACGTGGTGGGCGATCTGGAGAAGCGCACCAGCGAGATCGGCCGGATCACCGAACTGATCTCCTCGGTGGCCCGGCGCACCAACCTGCTGGCGCTCAACGCGGCCATCGAGGCCGCCCGGGCCGGCGACGCCGGCAAGGGCTTTGCGGTGGTGGCCGGGGAGGTCAAGAAGCTGGCCGAGCGCACCGCCGGTGCCACCAGGGAGATCGAGGACCTCATCAAAGAAATACAGGCCGAGACCGAGCAGACGGTGCTGGCCATGAAAAAGGTCGATGACCAGGTGGCCGAGGGCAAGGACTTTGCGGCCAAAGGCAACCAGGCCTTCTCCCAGATCATCCAGGCGGTGAAACTCTCGGCCGACCGGGCCTCCCAGATATCCCTGGCCACCGGCAGCCAGGTGGAGGGGGTCAAGAAGATCGCCAAGGCCATCGAACAGGTGGCGGTGGTGGCCGAGGAGGCGGCCTCGGGCATGGAGCAGACCGCCGCCGCTCAGCAGGAACAGATGGCCTCCATGCAGGAGATGACGGCCTCGGCCCAGGAGCTGGCCCATCTGGCGGAGGAGCTCAAACGGCAGGTGGACAGCTTCCAGATAAAGGGGGCGGAAAATGAAAAATAACAAGTTCCATCTGATCCTGGCGATCCCGGATGTGATCGCGGTCTTCCTGGGGGTCCCCCTGGTAATAATTTTCGTGGGTCATTCGGTGAACCTTCCCCCGGCGGCCCTGAAATTCCTTTTCTTTTTCGGCCCGGCCTGGGCCCTGGTCCTGGCCGCCGAACTGCAGGCGATAAACCGCCGAAGGCTGAAGCCGATCATGGCCTATTTCAGCCGGGAGGAAGGCGATAATACCGGGAGCGACCAGGCTTTCAACTGTGCTCTTAATTTTCCGCTGGTCACCTCGCTGCACATGCTGGGGCATTTTACCGTCGGGGTTCCCGCCTGCGCCCTGCTGATGATGTTCATGGGCACCGGGGTCACCCTGGCCCACACCCTGCAGATAATCCTGCCGGGATTTTTGACCGGCATTGTGGCCGGCTCGTTGATATTCCTTCTGGAGGAGACCCTGCTTTCCCCCTATATCACCAAGCTGGCGGCCGGCTCAGTCGATACCGAGAAAATATACCGGAATTCCTACCGCCTGAGCATCCGGTGGAGACTGATAATTTTGTTCACCGTGATAATGATCCTGGCTTTTGCTTTCGGGGTGATCATCGCCAAATATCCCGGCATCTGGTATGTGTCCATCCTGGGGATCGTGGCCACCCTGATCATAGCCTATCTTACAGCCAAAGGCATAAACCGCACCGTGACCATGCTGACCTCCATCCTGCAGAATATTTCCGAGGGCAAGGGCGGCCTGTCCCGGAAGCTTCCGGTGCTGGGCAACAACGAACTGGGGGACCTCTGCCAGGCCTACAACCGCTTTGTGGGGCAGATCCGCCAGATGGTCAGGGAGATAACCAATGTGGCCTCCAACCTGGCGGCCAGCTCCCAGCAATTGGCGGCCTCCTCCCAGGAGATGAGCGCCTCCAGCCAGGAGATATCCTCCACCGTCCAGCAGATATCCCGGGGCACCACCGTTCAGTCGGAGAGGCTGACCCAGATGGCCAAGGAAGTGGAGAAACTCTCCAATTCCATCAAGTTGATAGAATCCCAGGGCCGGATGACCATGGTCTCCTCCCAGAAGGCCATCGATGCCTCGCAATCCGGGGCCGCCAAGACCTTCGAGGCGGTGTCCAAGATGGCCGAGATATACCAGTCAGCGGCCCTTACCAATCAGAAGGTCCAGGACCTGCAGAAGAAATCGGCCGAGATCGGGGTGGTGGTCAGCCTGATCTCCAATCTTTCCCAGCAGACCGATTTTCTGGCCCTCAATGCCGCCATCGAAGCGGCCCGGGCCGGCGAGGCCGGCAAGGGATTCTCGGTGGTGGCCGACGAGATCCGGGTACTGGCGGTGGAGGCCGGCAACTCGGCCCTGAAAGTGGCCACCCTGATCGGCGAGGTGGAGAAGGAGATAGCCAGGACCGTGGAGGTCATCGACTCCAGCCGGAGCACCATTGACGCCAGCAAGATAACGGTGGACCAGACCGAGCAGTCGCTCAAGGTGATCAACAGCACGGTGGCGGTGGCCGGGACCATGGTCAAGCAGATAGCCGAGGCCACCCGCAACCAAAGCAAAAGCGCCACCGAGGTGGTCAAGCTGGCCTCGGATGTTTCCAACGTGGCCATCGACACCGCCGCTTCGACCCAGGAGGTGGCGGCGGCAGTGCAGGAGCTGACGGCTTCGATGGAGGAGCTCACGGCAGTGGCCCAGACCCTGTCACAGTCAGCCGACAAACTGAACATGCTGGTCTCGGAGTTCGAATCGTAAAATGAGGATCTTGGCATTCACCATAGGACAGCATTACCTGGGCCTGCCGGCCGATCAGGTCGGATCGGTGGGTAGGCGCGACCTGTCGCAGGACAAAAAGAAAAGGTCCGGCCGCGTCCTGGAGTATAACCTGGGCCAGGCCATGAGCGTGGCCGTGGGCTCCTGCGACCGGGTCATCAGCTGCAATCTGGATGGCCGGGAGATGAACCTGCTGGTGGAAAAGATCATCGGGCTGGTGGACCTGAAGGAGGAGGCCCTGGTCGGCTGGCCGGCGATACTGGACCGGATCCCCTTGTTCTGCGGGGTGGGGACCACCGATACAGTGATGTATCTGCTGCTGGATCTGGCGAAAGTGAGCAGGCTGAAGGGCCGGGAGTGAACAAGACCATCGGGAAATATCAGGCGGTCGAACTGCTCTCAACCGGAGGCATGGCCACCATCTACTTGGGTACCCACCGGGAGATGGGACGCCAGGTGGTGATCAAGCAGCTGCACCCCCACCTGTCCCGCGATTCCGAATTCGTCAAGCGCTTTGAGCGGGAGGCCAACATCCTGGGGGGCCTGCACCACCAGAATATAGTGGACATAATCGATTATTTCGTATTTGACGGCTCGTACTACATAGTCCTGGAATATATCGACGGTTGTTCCCTGAAACAGCTGCTGGACCGGGTGAACACCATCCCCCTGACCGTGGCGGTCTTTATAATCCGCCAGGTGATCGGCGGGCTGGGATATGCCCACGACAAAGGCATCGTCCACCGGGACATCAAGCCGGCCAACATCATGATCACCAGGTCGGGGATAGTCAAGATAACCGATTTCGGGCTGGCCTATGCCAAGGAATCCCTGACCATCACCGATCCCGGCACTTTCGTGGGGACTTTGGCCTACCTGGCCCCGGAGCAGATCAAGGGGCAGAAGGGCGATGAGTCTTCGGACCTCTACGCGGCCGGCGTGATCCTGTACCAGATGCTGACCGGCGGCAATCCTTTTGCCGGGGAGACCCATTCCGAGAGCATCGACCGGACCTTGAGGCTGTCGCCCCGCAGGCTATCAAAACTTAACGGCGAAATTCCGATCGGCATCGACCACCTGGTCTTCAGGCTGCTGGAGAAGGACAAGCACCGCCGCTATTCCCGGGCCTCCCAGGTGTCCTCGGACCTGGAGCCTTATTATCTTATAAGCAACGAGGCCTTGTCCCGCTACCTGGCGGCCCCCGATAAATACCTGCCCCGGCAGGACGACCAGGAGCTGATCGTGAAGCTGGTCAGGCAGGAGCGGTGGGACCTGTTCCTGAAACGGCTGATAATATATTTTGTGGGAACGGCGGTAGCCCTGAGTGCGGCGTTCTACGGGGTCAAATACCTGGGCCGTTATTTCAAAAGGAATCTGCCGGCGGCGGTGGCCCCGGCCGATACCCTGCCCGGATTGCCGGTCCCGGCGCCCCAAAATCCCCAGGTGCTTAATGTTTCCGGGACCACCGGGGCCAGGGTATACGTGGATGATGTCTATCAGGGCAAGGTGCCGGTGGCCGTCAACACCCTGGCAACCGGCAAGCATCGCCTGGCGGCCCGGCTGGAGGGGTATCAGGACCACCAGTCGGATTTCGTGCTCAAGCAGGGTCAGGAGCTTTCGCTGACCTTGGACCTGTTGCCGATGGTGCTGCCCCCGGGTTATCTCAAATTTTCCATCAGCCCCTGGGCGGAGGTATACGTCGATGGGAGCTATATCGATCGCACCCCGATAAGATC
The DNA here is from genome assembly GCA_937863685.1 of uncultured bacterium. Lineage (GTDB taxonomy): Bacteria > Edwardsbacteria > AC1 > AC1 > EtOH8 > UBA2226. The sequence goes on along the minus strand of CALMGM010000008.1, from coordinate 212,378 downwards.
CCCCGTCAAGCTGGCCGCCGGAGCCCATTCCCTGCTCCTGCGCCACCCCAACCGCAAGGAGTACCGGCGGGAGGTAAGCATCAAACCCGGCGACACCACGGTCATTGCCCTGACCCTGCCCGAGGCCTTCGGCCTGCTTAAATTAAGCGTGCTGCCCTGGGCCAGGGTCTATATCGACGGCATCGAGCACGGCACCACCCCCCTGGGACAGCCGATAAAGATATCCATCGGGGAGCATGAACTTAAACTGGTGGGGCCGGAGGGCAAGGAATGGAAGGAGACCATCCGGATCGCCGAGGATATTGTCACCGAAAGACAGATCGTTTTGCAATGATGAACAAACATATATTATTTGCCGGGGTTTTGATCTGGCTGGCTTCCGTTGCCGCCCTGGGCCAGCAGGAGACCCCGATGAACACTGTCATCAGATCCTACGAGCAGGGTTATTTCCAGGAGGTGATCGGGATCGCCGAAAAAGCCCTGGGGGACACGGCGGGGTTTGCCCAGGATGAGATCATCTACTTCCGGACCTACCTGGCTTTCTCACTGGTGGCCATGGGGCAGGAGGATGGCGCCATTGAAAGGTTCAAGCAGATCCTGACCGTAAAACCAAAGCTGGAGCTCAATCCGGAGTTCGTCTCTCCCAAGATCATTGAGGTGTTCAAAAGGGCCCAGGCAGAGTTCTTTCGGGCCGCATCCAACGGTGATCAAAGGCCAACCCTGTTGTTCGAAAAGGGGCGGCCCGGCAAGTTCCAGGGTATTTGGCGGTCATCCCTCTGGCCGGGCTGGGGGCAGTCGGCGCGGGGGGAAACCAGGAAGGGCCGGATCCTCAAATGGGGGGCGGCCGGGGTCGCCGCCGGTGTCGGACTGGCAGTGCTGGGGACCTACGTCAGCCACCAGCGGTACCTGGATGCCACCGATCCCGGGGACATCGAGGCCAAGTATAAAACATATAACAGCTGGTACCGGACCCGGAATTTCACCGTCAATTTAGCGGTGTCATTTTGGGCCTATAATATTTTGGACCTGATAGTCTCAAATTGAAGATGCACGGCAGATTTATCATAGCGTTTTGTCTCTTGGCGGTTTTGTCGCTGAGCTGCGGGCCGGATGCCAAGCGCGATAACCCGCTGGATCCGGTGAACGGAAGCGGTGTCAGCGGTACGGTATCGGGCTGGGGAGGCAATGTCATAAGCAATGCGGTGGTCACCGCCGTACCGGCCAATCTTTCGGTCCGCACCAACAGCAGCGGCCAGTACAATATCGAATTGGAAGGCGGGAGGACATATCTTCTTACCGCGGAACATGCTTATTATCATTCCCGCACGGACACCATCGTTGTTCCCTCCGATGGCCGCCTGAAGCATAATTTTGTGCTCAATAGCATCCCGCGGATCGACGATGCCAAGGTGTTGAGATGGTCGGTTCACACCCTGTGGGATGGCCAGCTTCCGGTATATACCATGCCCCAGTGCATCGTTCGCCATCCTGACGGAGAGGGCCTTCTTGAAAGATACTACAATCTGAACTGCAGCATCAAGGGCCAAAAGTATTTCCCGGACAGCTCCCTGGGACTGGACCTGATATCGCGCAGATATTTCTGGAGCATCTTCGATACGTCGATTCATACAGGCGACACTATGACATTTGCCATCGACAGCGCCGGCACCGTTATCCAACCGGCAAGCCAAATCTTGGTTCCCCAGGTCCTCGGGTGGCCTTCCATTCTGCAGCCGTCCAACAATGCTAATTTCGGACTGCCGGACACTTTTATGTGGGATAATGTTTCTTTGTTCGTGACCGCCCGGGTGGAGATCTGGAGGGACATTACGGTCGTCTGGCAACGGGACCTGTCCAATGTGGAAAAGGTTTATTGCGATACGGCCCTGGAGGGAGGGCGTGATTATGTCTGGAAGATCATCAATACCGATCAATACGGCAACCGGGCCGTTGCTGAGGCGATATTCCACAATCCATAAATAATATTAAACCGACCATGACCGATCCAGAAACCAAAAACGCCGATAGAAAAGAGATCCTGGCCCTCTACGATATCAGCCAGATCATCAACTCCATTCCGGATTTCGAGGAGCTGCTGAGCAAGGTGATGGACCTGGTGATATCCACCACCCGGGCCGAACGGGGATTTCTGATGCTGCGGGACTTCCCCCAGGAGGAAATGTCCGTCAAGGTGGCCAGGAACCTGGAACAGCAGGATATCGACAATTCCGGAGAGATATCCCAGACCACCCTCAACCAGGTGATGGAGACCGGGGAGCCCCTGCTGACCTCCGACGCCAAGACCGATCCCCGTTTTACCGGGTCCGAGAGCGTGATGCTGTACAATATCCGCTCGGTGCTGTGTACCCCGCTCAAGAAGCAGAACCAGATAATCGGGCTGATCTACATCGACTGCCTGACCACCTCCAATGTCTTTACCGAGGACGACCGGGCCTTCCTGGCGGCCTTTGCCAACATGGCGGCCATATCCATAGAGAACGCCAGACTGCAGGCCCGGCTGCAGCAGGAGAACCTGATCCTCAAAAAGGAGATACGGCACCAGTACCAGTTTGACAACATCATCGGCCGGTCGGCCAAGTTCATGGCGGCCCTTTCCCTGGTGGAAAGGGTGCTGGACAGCTCGGTGCCGGTGCTGATCCAGGGGGAATCCGGGACCGGCAAGGAATTGATCGCCCGGGCCATCCATTACAACGGGCCGCGCCGGGAGGCCATGTTTCTGGCCCAGTACTGCGGGGCCCTGCCGGAGACCCTTCTGGAATCGGAGTTGTTCGGCTACAAGAAAGGCTCCTTCACCGGGGCCACCGCCAACAAGATCGGGCTTTTCGAGGAGGCCGACAAGGGCACTTTCTTCCTGGACGAGATCGGGGACATCTCCCCCACCATTCAGGCCAAACTGCTGCGGGTTCTGCAGGACGGCGAGATGCGGAGGATCGGGGAGAACAAGAGCATCAAAGTGGACATCCGGATCATATCGGCCACCAACAAGAATCTCAAGCAGGAGGTGGCCGAGGGCCGGTTCCGGGAGGATCTGTATTACCGGCTGAATGTTGTCACCATAGACCTGCCCCCCTTAAGAGACCGGCGGGATGACATTCCCCTGCTGGTGCGCCATTTCCTGGACCACTCTCCCCAGGCCGCGGCCAAAAAGATAAGGGAGCTGACCAGGGAGGCCCAGGAGGCCATGTCCGCCTACCACTGGCCGGGCAACATCCGGGAGCTGGAGAACGTGATTTCCTACGCCATCGTGATGGCCAAGGGAAACATCATCGGGATTGACGACCTGCCGGGGCCGGTGCTGTCCCATAAAACGGAAGCCCCTCCGCTGATCCCCGGGAAATCCATGCACCAGATGGAGCTGGACTACATATTGTCGACCCTCAAGGCCTGCCAGGGAGACCGCAAGAGGACCGCCAGCCAGCTGGGAATAAGCCTGAGGACCCTGCAGTACAAACTGAAAGAGCTCAAGCAGGAGGGCCATGCGCTGGAGAAGTGACTGCCGCCATTTTGCGGGAGACCGGCCCTGCGCCTTTCAAGAGGAATGCACTGGCTGCACAAACCATCAACCCTGGAAAAGAAGCTGCCTGATCATAAAACTGGCTGCCAAGGGGGATGTGCTGAGGACCACCCCTCTGGCCGCGGCCCTGAAGCGGGACGACCCGAACCTTAAAGTGACCTGGCTGACCGACCATGATGCCGCCCCGCTGCTCGACCACAATCCCTCGATAGACAATCTGCTCTGTTTTGATGCCGCCTCGCTTACCCAACTGTCGGCCCAGAGCTTTACCAGGATTATCTGCCTGGATAAAGAACCCAGGGCTGCCGCACTGGCCACCATCCTGGAGGCGGACCAAAAGGCCGGGTTCGGGTGGCATGCCAAAGGATACCTGGTGCCGCTGGATAAAAGGTCCCGGTATCTCTATGAACTGGGATTATCCGACCAGCTCAAATTCCGGACCAACCGGAAAAGCTACCAGCAGTTGATCATCGAAATGGCCGGACTGGAATATGTCAGTCAAAAGTACCAGTATATCCCGAGCGAAGAGGAGATAGGTTGGGCAACCGAATACCTGGGAAAACTGATCAGGAACCAGAGCCGGATTCCTTTGATCGGCCTGAATACCGGGGTGGGAAGGGCTTTCCCCACCAAGTCCTGGGCCGCCCTGAATTATGCTTGGCTGGCAAAGGCCGTCAAAAAGGCGGGGATCGGCCTGCCGGTGCTGCTGGGCGGGCCGGACGAACTGCCGTTGGTTAAAAATATCTCCCGGCTGGCCCCCGGGACCGCGGCCGCCGCCTGCGATCTTGATATCCGGCGGTTTGCGGCCCTGATCTCCAGGCTGGACATCATCGTCAGCGCCGACAGCCTGGCCATGCATCTGGGGATCGCCCTGGATAAAAAGGTGATCGCCCTGTTCGGCCCCACCTGCCAGCAGGAGATTGAATTGTATGGCAGGGGGGAAAAGCTATCGGCCGGAGCAGAGTGCTCGCCCTGTTACCGCCAGTCCTGTTCGAGCCTCAAATGCATGGACGGCATCTCGCCGGAGGCGGTGCTGGCTGCGGTGAAGAGAAATCTGTGAACATGGAATTCAGCATAGGCATTGCGGCATATAACGAGGCGGCCAATATCGGCAGATTACTGGACCGCCTCTTGATATATCGGCATGACGATACAGGACTGGCCGAGATACTGGTGGTGGCCTCCGGCTGCACCGACGGCACCGAGGACATTGCCAGGGCATACGCCGCCCGGGACCGAAGGATCCGGCTGATCAGCCAGCCCCGGCGGGAGGGAAAGGCCTCGGCGGTCAATCTGTTCATCGGGAATTCAGCCTGCGATCTGCTGGTGCTGATGAGCGCCGACATACTGCCGGATCAGGGGGCTCTGCCCCGGCTGATCCAGCCGTTCTCCGATAAAAAGATCGGGGTTACGGCCGGCCGGATAATCCCGGGCAACGACCGGTCCAGTTTTTTGGGATATTACGTTAATCTTTTCTGGTCCCTGCATCACAGGATCGGGTTGCAAAGCTTCAAAGCCGGAGAGGCGGTGGCCTTCCGCAAGGTGTTTGGCGGGATTCCGCCCGATACCGCTACCGACGAGACCTGGATAGTCCAGCAGGTGCTGGAAAAAGGGTATCTTTCGCAATACGTCCCCCAGGCTGTTTTCCGGAACAGGGGACCGGAAAACATCAGGGATTTCCTCAAAGTCCGCCGCCGGCATCTGATAGGCTACTATCACCTGCTGAAATTGCGGCCCGACTGGAAGCTTCCCGACACCATGAACAATCTCAAGGTCTTTAAACTTGTGATGAGTGAAATGCCGTTAAGCCCCAAAGAAACGGCCTATCTCCTGGGCTCAATGTTATTGGAATTCTGGGCCAGGGTGATGGCCCGGTATGATTTTTACCTGGCCAGGAAAAATCCCTTTGTGTGGGAAACGGCCGCCTCCACCAAGGATCCGGAGGGCAATAAATGAACCCCATAGCCGGGCAGATCCCTTACCGGATGTTCCGGGCCTGGGGCCGGCCGGAGATCCTGCCGCTCAATTACACCATCAGCCTGACCACCCGCTGCAATTACCGCTGCGTCACCTGCCGGATCTATAAATCAAACCTTCCGGAGATGGCGCTTGAAGACTACCAGAAGCTTTTCACATCACTGGGTCGGTCGCCTTACTGGGTCACCTTCTCGGGGGGAGAGCCTTTTTTAAGGGACGATCTGGAGGATATCGTCGACCTGTGCTGCAGGATCTGCCGCCCCCGGCTGATAAATATCCCGACCAATGGAAGCCTGCCCCAGAAGACGGCCGGGATGGCCAGGGAACTGGCCGGCCGGAATCCCAAGGTGGATTTTATCGTCAACGTCTCGCTGGATTCCACCGGGGAGGAACAGGATTTTCTGCGGGGCAGCAAGGGGGCCTGGAATAATGCAGTCTCGACCATCGAAGCCCTCAAATATAACCAGCCGGCCAACCTGCTGATAGGCATCGGTACGGTCATTTCGAAAAATAACCTGGCTGATTTTGCAGAACGGCGTTCTGTTCTGGCAAAGCTGGGGGCCGTTTCCATGGTGGCCGAGGTGGCTGAAAAAAGGGCCGAGCTTCTGAACTCCGATCTGGACATCACCCCCTCCCCGGAGGATTATCGGGAAATAGCCGGCCTCCTCGTCGGAGAGATCGATTCAGACAGGAAGCGGGGCTGGGCCGGCATTGCCCAGTCATTCCGGCGGCAGTATTACCAATATGCCTATCAGGTGCTCAAGGGCCAGGACGGCCTGCCCTGCTTTGCCGGGTTTGCCTCGGTCCAGATAATGCCGGACGGGGCGGTCTGGGGCTGCTGCATCAGGGGCGATGAGATGGGCCGGCTGTCCGATCACGGCTGCGACTTCAAAAAGCTTTGGCATTCGGCCACGGCCCGCCAGGCCAGGCGGCGGATCAAATCCAGAAAGTGCTCCTGCCCCTTGGCCAATGCTTCATACACCAATATGATATTCGATCTCCGGGCCTCACTTGGGGTCCTGTGGGATCTGATATTCTAACTTATCCGAAATATCTTTTATGCTGAAATTTATCAGGCAAACCGGAGCTGTTATATTATGGTGGTTGTGCTATCTACCGCTCAACGGCTTAATATTTTTAATCTTCTCGAAACACATCATTGGGGCCGGTAAAAAACAGCCGGACCAAAGCCCGCTGCAAATGAACGACAGCGATAAAATAAAAGCATGGGCCGACAGTCACTTGAATGAGAAATCCGGGATCCCCGATGACGAGGGATTTGGGACCAGATTCGAGAGGCACATGATGGCCAAACTGTTGCTGGGCTTGGCCGGCAGATTTGACCTGCATAGCGTGCTTGAATCTCCGGCCGACGGGGTCACCGGGATTCCCGGGGCGAACTCCCTTCCTTTGGCCGCTGTTGTATACAAACCGGTTGTTTTGACCAATCCATCCGAAAGGCTTTTAATAGTTGCCGGTGATACTTGGGCCAAAAGGGGATTGACCAACAATGTTCAAACCATCCCGGCGCCGGTATCCAACCTCCCGTTTAAGTCCGGATCATACGACCTGGTGTGGAGCTTTTGCATGCTGGAGCGGTTTGACGATCCCATCGCATATCTAAAGGAGACCGCCAGGGTCTCCGGTCGATTGGTTCTGATGGTGACATTAAATTCCGGCAATCATGGAACCTGGCTGCACAGGATATATCATCAGATCAAGGGCATAGGATGGGATCACGGCAATTTCGGGATGATGACATTATCCGGAATCAGGGAAGCCTTTGAAAAATCAGGGATCGATGTCATATCGACCGGAGCGGTCGATGTTCCACCGACCTGGGACACCTGGGATATGCCGCTGGGCGGAGAGATATCAAAAATCACTATCCTGTTCGGGAAAAAATGGGAATGGAAATCGGCCTCGGACAACCCGCAGAAAGGATTTTTGCTGTCTTTGTTCGAGTGGATGGAGGACAATCTGCCCCTATGGTTCAAGATCCAAAATGCCCATCACCTGTATATATTGGGCCGACCCATCCAAAATGATAAGTGACCCAGCCATGTCTGAGGTGTATTTAAGAAAAATAAAATTTATAAATCAGTTCGCCGGCTGGCTTAGGGAGCTTCCGTTGGGAATTCCCCGGGACCGTCCGGTGGTGCTCAAGCCCAATCTGGTCTATCCCATCGGCTGGAACAGCGGGGTGGTCAGCGATGTCCGACTGGTCAGGATGCTGATAGTATATCTGAAGGAGCTGGGGGTCAGGTCGATCACCATGGCCGAAGGCCCCGGATTAGGGGTGGATCCCGCCGAGGCCTTTGCCCAGAGCGGCTTCGCCGCCCTGGGCCGGGAGATGGGTGTGCCCCTGATTGACCTGAACCAGGCCCGGCGCTATTCGGCCAAATGGTACGACGGGGAACTGCAGCTTCCGGAGATATTTCGGGATGCCTATTATATCAATCTTCCCAAGCTCAAGACCCATTTGAACACCCTGGTGACCCTGGGGCTGAAGAATCAGAAGGGATTATTGGCCCATGCCGACAAGAAGAGGTTTCACCGGAATGGCCTGCACCGACCGGTGGCCGAACTGCTGTCCGTCATCAGGCCCGACCTGACCATACTTGACGGGTTCCTGGCCCTTGAAGGCGATGGCCCTTTGGCCGGCGGTAAAAAAGTGAGACTGGGAACCATCGTGGTCGGGACCGACCCGGTGGCGGTGGACAGTATCGGCTGCCGGTTGATGGGGATGACCCCGCTTGAGGTCGAGCACCTGAAGCTGGCCGCCAGCATGGGGCTGGGCAGCCTCGAACCGGAAGTCATCGGGGACCGACTGGATGAATGCACCAGGAAATTCAAACGGCCCGAAATGGAAATGCTGAAGATCCTGGGCCTGCATAACCAGCGAACCCCGCTGGCCTGCAGCATGTGCGGGGGGGCGGCTCGTGAAGGACTGGTATCAGCGGTGAAAAATCCCGGCAAATGGGCCAGGAATCTTCTGCCGGTGTTATGGCAGATGGTTTTTGGACGGATAAATTTTGTTTATGGGGAAGAAGCATCAATTCCCCAAGCAAGTAAAAAGGTGATAGCGGTCGGCAACTGCACCCGGCATCTAAAGGATGATCCCGGCGTGATCTGGGTGGAGGGCTGTCCCCCCTCGCCGGAGATGCTGGTTGAGGCCTTTGCCCAATTATATAAACGATGATGGTCCCATGGCCAAAGTATTGTTATTGAATCCTCCAGGCGATCGGATTTACCTGCGGGACAGCTATTGCAGCAAGGTCTCCAAGGCGGCCTACCTGACCCCGCCCATGGACCTGCTGGTGATCAGCGGGTATCTCCATCCCAGGCATCAGGTATTAGTGCTGGATGCCATGGCAGACAGGCTGGCTGACAGAACGGTGCTGGACAGGTTAAAGGAAATCCATCCGGACTTTATAGTCTCCCTGTTTGGGTTGGTCTCCCTGTCCAACGACCTGGCCTTTTTCAGGCAGGTCAAAGCGGCCCTGCCATCGGTCAAGCTCATCGTCAGCGGCGATGCCGGGTTTGACGAAACCGAAAAAGTCCTGCGGGAGAATCCATCCATTGACGCGGTCCTGATGGATTATGCTTCGGATGGCTGGTTGCCCTGCCTGGAGGGGGACTGGGAGAATGTCAGGGATGCCGCCTTTTTAACGGCCGGGGAGTATCACAGCCAGCGCAGCATCCCGGCCCGCCAATACTCTATCGGGCTTCCCCGGCACGAGTTGTTTCCCTTTAAAAAATACCGGATGCCGTTCGCCCGCAGCCTGCCCTACGCCGGAGTGGTCACCGATTTTGGCTGCCCCTTCAATTGTGATTTCTGTCTGATCGGCCAGCTGCCTTACAAGCTCAGGCCGGTGGGGGAAGTGTTGGATGAACTGGAATATCTCAAGCAACTGGGGATTAAATATTTTTCCTTCGGCGACCAGACCTTCGGGGTGGATCGTCAAAGGACGGCCGAGTTGATGACCGGGATGGCTGCCAGGGGAATAGGCCTTCCCTGGGGTTGTTTTTCCCGGGCCGACCTGCTGACTCCGGAAACCCTGGGGTCCATGAAAGCGTCCGGCTGCGATCTGATCATGATCGGAGTGGAGTCCGGCAGCCAGGAGATCCTGGACCGTCACCATAAGGGAGTAAAGCTTGAAACCGTAAGGAGGGCGTTCGGCGATTGCCGCAGGGAGGGCATCCGGACCCTGGCCACCTTCATTATCGGCCTGCCCGGGGAGACCAGGCAGACCTTCCGGCAGACCCTGGCCCTGGCCCTGGAGATCGATCCGCACTTCGCCTCCTTCAACCTGCCGGTGGCAAAACCTCTCACCCCGCTCAAATCCCGGGCCGAAGATGAGGGATGGACGATTTCCGGCCGGGGGGATCAGTCCACCGAGGCCGGCATCGTTTCCGGCGGGCTGACTGTTGCCATGCTGAAGCGGTGGCAGCAGCAGGCCCTGCGTAAATTCTACCTTAGGCCTCGGTATCTGGTCAAAAGATTATTATCGATCAGGTCTTTGACCGAGCTGGGCATAAACCTTCGGGAAGCGGTCGTAATATTTTTAGGGGGCCGGTGACATGAAGACCATGATAATGATCCCCACCTACAACGAAGCGGAAAATATCGAAAAGCTGGTGACGGAGATATTCGGCTATGCTCCCGGGGTGGATATCCTGGTGGTGGATGATAATTCCCCGGACGGCACCGGGCAGATCATTGATAGTGTATCCGCCCAGGATCCCAGGGTTCATATCCTGCATCGTAAAAAATTGCGGGGCCGGGGGCTGGCCGGTATAGCCGGGCTGCGCTACGCCCTGAATTGGGGGGCCGAAGCCATTGTGGAGATGGATGCCGATTTTTCCCACCATCCCAAACACCTTCCGGACCTGCTCAAAGGATTGGAAGAGGCCGATGTGGTGCTGGGTTCCAGGTTTGTCAGGGGCGGAGCCGATGTGGGCCGGGGATGGCTGCGCCATGCCATCACCGTTTTTGCCAACTGGTACATCCGGATGATACTGGGCCTCAAGATTCGCGACTGCACTTCGGGCTACCGGGTCTTCAAGCGGGAGGTGCTGGAAGCCATTGACGTGGACAGTTTGATCTCCCGCGGCCCGGCCATCGTGCAGGAGATACTGTACAGCAGCATCCTGTCAGGATTCCGGGTCAAAGAGGTGCCGATAGTGTTCATCGACCGCCAGCGGGGGAATTCCAGTTTCAATTTCAGGATCATGTACGAGGGGTTCATGATGATACCCATCCTGCGCTACCTGGCCAAAAGCGAAAAGTGGGGGCAGCTGCGGTGAGGCCCGACCCGGAAAATATTTCTGGCAAAGACTATTGGGACAAGGTGGCCGACAACATCTCCGGGTATTATCTGATCCCAAAGTTGGCGGATTATAAGAGCCGTGAGTATATCAGTCTTATCGAAAGATGGGGACTGATCAACCGGAAAAGCGTACTGGTGACCGATCTCTACGAAGCCGCCAACGGCAACGTTGGCATATATAGTCATCTGGACAATGTCTCGCAACGACTCACGGTCATTGATATATCCCCCAAGTTGTGTCTTAATGCCAAAGAAAACCTGAAACCCCTTAATATAAAGACCGATGTCATTTCTGCCGATGTCCGGCAAATACCTTTGGCCGACCGAAGCGCAGACCTGATAATCTCTCCGTCCACTTTCGATCACTTTCCGGAAATAGGCCAGGCCCTATCCGAATGCTATCGAATCCTAAAGCCGGACGGGAGATTGGTGCTGGCTCTCAATTCCGCCGACAATCCTTTGTTCAAGCTGGGGGTCAGGCTGGCGGAGAGATTTAAAAAACACGAATACCAGACCGATTATTTCTATTCCGTCAGGCGGGCAACAACCCTGCTGAAACAGGCCGGGTTTGCCGTTGGGCGATCGACCGCCATCATGCATATTCCCATAGGGCTTACCACCCTGATCGAGAATTTTGATAGATGCAACAACCCGGTTACCGGACGGATCAATGGAATGATGATCAGCGCCTGTCGCCAATGGGGCCGGCTGGGCGGTAAGATGAAATTGTTCACCGGTTGGTGGATTGTGTTAGAGGGGATCAAAAGATAGATGTCTCCAAAACGTATTAGAAAGTCCGACAAAAAAATAGAACAGGCCGTCGGAACGGGGACAGCCCCCAGTTGGCTCTCAAAGTCAGGGCCTTACTTGCTGCTGGGGCTGCTGGTGTTTCTGGTATATTCCCAAGCGATCGGGTTTGATTTCATTGATTTTGATGATACCAAATTGGTGGCCCTCAGCCGCCAGCAAATTCAGGGGTACGTTACGCTTTCCCGGATATTGACCGGGGATGTGTTCGGCGATAAAACCGGGATCTTCTATTACCGACCGGTACTTTCGCTGTCTCTGTTGGCCGACACTGTTATCGGGAGCGGCGCCCCGTGGTCTTACCATCTGTCCAATATTCTGCTTCATATACTAGCCTGCTGCCTATTCCTGTGGCTGCTGCTACAGATGGGCCTCCAAACGGAGGGGTCTTTGCTGGCAGCTCTCATTATTGGGATCCACCCGGTTCTGGTCCAGGCCGTAGCCTGGATCCCCGGACGTAACGATATCCTGCTGGCCATATTCCTACTGTTTTCCGCTATCGGGCTTCTCCGATACTTTAGGGGCGGTTCTTGGTGCTGGTTGCTGACATCGTCGCTTTCTTATCTGCTGGCAATTTTCTCCAAGGAGACCGCGGTAATATTCCTGCTGATTCTGCCGCTCCTTTTAGCAACAAACGAAGTCAGGTCAAATCCTAAAAAAGCTTATCTATCCGGGGTGATATTGGCGACAGTGACGGCTTTTTGGTTTGTAGTCAGGCATCTGTCATCAGCAGGAAGGCCCGGAAACGATATTCCGGTAAAGGAGGGGCTGGCTTACGCCGGGAAGGGATGTCTGTCGTATTTCGGGAAATTAATCTACCCGATCAAACTATCCATCGTTCCGGCCTTTCAGGATGTAAACATTTACCCCGGATTGATCGCCATCGCTCTTTTGGCATTTGTATTCTGGAACTGGAGGCCGGCCGTTCTCCAGGGACTATTTCTGGGATTGCTGTGGTATATCCTGTTTCTGCTTCCGGCTCTGCCCAATGAAACCTTTCTGGAGCACCGCCTCTATGTGCCCATGATGGGACTGCTGTTTGCTTTGGGATCGATCAAACCCCTGGCCGGATTCCGGTTGAGCGATAGAAAACTGGCATTGACGGCGGCGGTGCTGGTTGCTTCCCTAATATTCATCAACATCGGGCATACGGCCAGCTTTAAAAACCGGGAAACAGCCTGGACCAGGGCAGCCAAGACCTCTCCCAACTCATGGTTGGCCAATATGTCTATGGGCCTAATATCATCCCGGCGCGGCGATCCGGCCTTGGCCGAGAAGTACTATTTGAAGGCCCTGCAGATCAATCCGGGGAACCCCAAACCACGCTTCGATCTGGGTTTGCTTTACTTGAACAACCGAAGACCGATACAGGCCTGTGATATCTTTTCCGGATTGTTGGCCGCCCATCCTGATTATCCTGGGGCCAATTACAATCTGGGGTTGGCCATGGCTCAACTGAAGGAATACGTTCGGGCCGCCGAATGCTATCGCCGGGAAGTGGGGATCAACCCAGCCAATGTCGATGCCAGGGTCGCGCTGGGAGCTTCGCTGGCCGAGATCGGCCGGTACGGGGAAGCCAAGGAATCATTCCTGTCGGTCTTGCAAACAGATCGAAATAATTTTGAGGCTTTACTTAACCTGGGGGTGATCGAATTTCGGGCCAAAAATATTTCGGAAGCCCAGTCCTGGCTGGAACGAGCGGTCCAAGCTTCCCCGGAGAGGGCCGAGGGGCACTTGAACCTAGGTTATGTCTATAGAGCGGGGAATCGGTTGCCCGAGGCCCAAAGGGAGTTCGTGTTCGCCGCCCAGATCGATCCGGCATACAAAAATATCAAATGATCATCAGGAGTCATTGATGGAAATCCCGGGTTTTGAAAATAAAATAATAATCAAAGCCGTTCAAGAACACGGCACCCCGCTGGAGATCGCCTCCTCCGGGATGCTTTCCGGCAATATGGACAGGGCCCGTCGGGCTCTGTCTTTCTGCGGCTGGCAGGATAATATATTCTATTCTTACAAGACCAACCCGGTGCCCGATGCTCTGAGGATACTGCACCAGAACGGGGCCGGGGCCGAGGTTATCTCGGAGCGCGAATTGAATATGGCCATCGGCCTGGGGGTGCCTCCAGACAGGATAGTATTCAACGGTATTTATAAATCCCCATTGGCCTTGCGGACTGCGGTTGAGAAAAAGATCAAATGCATAAATATCGATTTTCCGCAGGAACTGGATATTATCAACGCCCTGACAGAAACATATTCAGGCAAGATAGGGGTGGGCCTGAGGGTCAGGCCGTCAGTGGGCTGGCAGGGCCAGTTCGGACATATCATCAAAGACGGCTCGGCCTACGCTATGGCTCAGAGGATAATTGCCAACAAAAAACTTGATCTTAAAACTATCCATTTTCATCTGGGCAGCAGCAATTTAGCGATATATTGCCGGGCAATAGATGAATCCTTGGATTTCATCAGAAACGTAAACCGGAGGCTAGGAGCGGATATCAGGACGCTGGACATCGGCGGTGGCTTTCCGGGGCAGGACATGCGCCTGCTGACGCTTTGGGAACAGGGCTGGCTCAGGATTTTTGACCGCCCCTGGCCGTTCATGGCGGAATCATCTAACAACGGCTTTGAAATCCTGGCCGGAACAGCCCGGTATTTCCAGCGGGCCAAAACCGAGCACGGCCTGAACGATCTGACGATGTGGGTCGAACCGGGGCGGCTGATCACCGGCAATGCCCAGGTACTGGCGGTCAAGGTAGTGGGCCTGCGCAGGTCGGGAAGAAAGAATTACGCCATTGTAGACGGCGGACGGGTGGGAGCGGCCGGGCCGCTGGTGGGAGAGACAAGAAAATTGTCCGTCTTGGGGAACAAAGAAGGGTGTAAAAAGAAAGTATACGATATCATGGGGCCCACCTGCATGCCCTGGGATCGTTTGGTGGCAGGGATTTGCTTGCCCGAACTGGAGATCGATGATATAATGTGTATCGAAGGAGCTGGCGCTTATTTTGTCCCAATGGAAACGGAATTCTCGTTCGATAAACCGAAATCAACAATGGTTGGATAAACGAGCATTAATGTCAGCGGAAATAAAAAAGGTATTATTGATCTATCCTCCTGCAGGGGACAATAGCATAGTTCATAATGAACGTTGGCTTCTGGAACCTTTAGCCTTGGAATACATAGCTGCTGCATTGCCCGGGCGGGAAGTGAAAATATTGGATATGAGAATAGATCGGGGATTTGAAAAGGAGCTGCTGGATTTTCAACCCGATACCATTGGCTTCACAGGGTACACAATTCACGTTAATCAAATATTAAAAATGGCCCGGAAGGCCAAGATAGCCTTACCCGACATAAAAATCATAGTAGGGGGGCATCATGCAACGGTTAGGCCGGCAGATTTCGACATCCCGGAAGTGGATTACATTGTTATGGGCGAGGGCTGCCGCGTCATCAGCGATATGATCGATCCTTCCAAGGTAGTGGCCGAAATTCCCGGGTTGGCGTATTTCCGTGGCGGAGAAAGGGTTTATAACCCTCCTGATGGGGCTTTCAATTTAGATGATCTGCCCTTCCCTAAGCGCGAATTGATAGCCGATTATGGCGCCAGTTATTGTTATGATTATATGCGGTGTTCAATGATCCGCACCACGGTCGGTTGCCCTTTCCGGTGCAGCTTTTGTTCACTATGGGGCATATATCAAGGCAAATATCTAACCCGCACTCCGGAAAAGGTATTGGAGGAGTTGAAGACCATAAAAACGGAGTTTGTCTTTTTTGCCGATGACGAAAGTATGATAGATTATAAAAGAATGACTGAACTGGCAAATCTGATAGAACGGGCATCGCTTAAAAAAAAGTTTTGCCTGTATGCCAGGGCCGATACCATAGTGCATACCCCGGAGCTGTTTGAGCAATGGCAAAAGGTGGGCCTGGATAGGATATGCATCGGGCTGGAGTCATTCAGTGACGAAGGCTTGAGAATGCTGGGAAAGAAAACGAACATAGATGTCCAGGGGAAGGCCATAGAGATATTGAGAGAATTGGGAATTTCTATTGAGGCGTTGTTCATAGTAGCTCCGGAATATCGCCGGGGAGATTTTAAATCCCTGCGGGAATACGTAAGGAAATACAGGTTGTGGGACTCAACTTTTTCGGTATTGACCCCTTTGCCTGGATCCAAGATATGGGAGGATAAAAAGGATCAATTGATTACAAAGAATTGGGATTACTGGGATGGGATCCATGCGGTCTTTAAGCCATTTTTGCCCGAAGGTATGTTTTATTTGCAGTATGCCTGGCTCGGTTTGACTTTTATTCCATTATGGGAAAGGGTAGCTATCTTACGGCAGAGCTCATTGAAGGTGATATTGCAGCGAATAATTGCCGGGGTAAGACTGATTTTTGACATGTTTGGCAAAGATAAAAAAGCCTTGAAGTAGATCTCCGGCGGGATGGATCCTGTATCCGTAATCGTAAGGACCGATGTATATTTTGCCGGACAACGATGAGGATTTGTTTGGCATAACGGCATATAGAACAAATATTATCAACTGAGCTGAAAATCAATGAAACCGACGATATTCGTTTTGGATGGCGGTTTCCTGGGATTGGAAATGGCAAGAGAGCTGTGCCAAACTGGGTATCGCGTGGTGGTTGTGGGACACTCAAAACAGGATATTGCCATATACGCCAAGGATGTAAGGGGGATTGTCCTGCCCCTGCCACAGGATGACTCGGATGCCTTGATGGCCGGTCTGTTTAAAGCGGCAGGCGACATTCCCGGGGAAAAGGTGATAATAGGGGCTGGCGAGTGGTATCGAAAATGGATATCGCGATACAGGGATGAGCTTTCCAAACGGTTCAAAATGCTTACTTGTCCTGTCGAAGAAATCGACGCGCTTCTTGATAAATGGAACCAGGCGCAGATGGCCAGTTGTGCTGGCCTGGATGCCCCTAAAACAGCCATCGTATGTGATGATTTAGAACTTTCCCGGAAATTGAATTATCCATTGGTTGTTAAACCTCGTTTCAGCCACAAGACCATAAAGTTTCGCAGTATGATGGGATCTAAAGTCATAGTGGCAAAAAACAGAATCGAGTTGAAAACAGCAATTGCGAAGGTCACGCAATGGGGTTTCCAGCCATTAATTCAAGAGATAGTCCCCGGAGTGGATTATAATCAATTCCTGTTTGGGGCCACGGTTAAGGGCGGAAAGCCTTATGCTGTCTGCCTGGCTCAAAAAATCAAAGCCGACCCGTGGCCGTTCGGCAGTGGAGTTATCATACGCACTATAAGGCATGATGATCTTTTTAAAGCGGGATGCCGTTTGTTAAAGGAGTCAAATTATTCGGGAATATGTGATATCGAATTCATGTGGAACTGGGACACCGGAGAATTCGATTTTATAGAATTCAATCCCCGTTACGGTTTAGGGCAAAGAGTCTCACAAATGGCTGGTGCGGGATTGGCAGATATGGCTGTCAAATTGGCGATGGGCCAAGTCCCCGACAGCCAGGTCATAGCCCGGCCAGGTTTCTTCTGGGTTTATTTCGATGAATGGGCCAAGGAAAAAGCCTGGCCCTGGAGAAATATGTATCTGCGGCAATTAAGGAACAGCAGCAATACTGCAAAAATATTCGATATCGGGGATTGCCGGCCGGAGTTGCACCATATCAAAAATTTATTGGCTTATAAATTCAAAAGGATACTTAGAACTTCCGTGCTGTTGCTTGCCGGGCTTTTAAGCTTATGGAGAGATATTTGAAGGAGTTAGAAAGATACTGGCATCGTAAGTTCGACGAACTCGCTTTGTTGGATATCCCGGAATGGCAACGCTCCAGCTGGAGGCATATTCGTTTCGTTAACGACCAGCGAAAATATTTGGAGTATAATCTAAACCGACACCACTCGGGTGATCTTGATAAAACGGTTGTTGCCGATCTGGGGTGCGGGCCGGGCTTATACATGGACTTGATCCTGGAAAAGGGCGGCCTTGCCCTGGGTCTTGACTTTTCCCTTGAGACCCTAAAGAGAAATCATTATTCTGGGGATCGGCGTATTTTAGGGCTGATAGGCGGGGAGATATCGAACTTGCCTTTGAAACAAAACACATTGGATGTGGCCTTGTTATTTGGGGTCCTGCAAACAGCGGATAATCCTTGCGAATACCTGCTGAACGTCTCGAAGGCGATGAAACCTGGAGGAATGTTTTTGATGACGACATTACGCCAGCATAGCATCTGGGAATTGCCGTTTTGGCCGTTGTATATGCTATTAGCCCATGGCTATTATCCAGACGTTAAAAGCGGAGGGTCCGAACTTATCAGATCCAGAGAAATTTTATTCCCTATGGGGCAGGACGAGAAAAGCCAGATATTAAAAAGATATAAAAAGAACCAGCTGAAAAGATGGCTTAATAAATGCGGGTTCCATAAAATACATTTTAGTTATGACAATCCGGGCGCGTTGCTCCCCCATATCGATTACAATTCTATCATGATATATGTCAAAGCCTATAAAAAATAAAACCGGATATAAAATAAAAGTATTCAGTTCTCCGGATGATCTGCCAAGCGAATGGGATGAGATCTATCCGGAGCATGATATTTTTAACAAAAGGATCATACTCCGGCATCTGTTTCTGCACAATCCAGCAAAGCAAAATTATATCTGGGCGGAGAAATCGGATGAAAAGATTCTGGCTGGACTGGTGTGGCGCGCCTGTGTTTATTTTGCTTTAGGGCCGATCACCATTTATCGTCCGGCGACGGTTTGTTCATTGCCAATGCCATTCAGTACCACCCCTGGTTTTTCCGATGCCGATAAATTAGAAGGTATGGCTGCTGCATTTGACGGCTTTTGGGGAGGTTTCCAAATAATCTACGGTCTACCCCGGAAAGGTGCAGAAATTGAAGGCTGGTCTTGGCGGAGGCACCTGCCTACGGTTAATTTTGACGTCCGTTGGGATTCTTTTGACGAATACCATGACAGTTTCCGTTCAGATTATAAATCCAGGATAACAAGTTCGTTGGAGAAAGGGCATAAATTGAAGGTTTCCCTTATTTCGGCTGAACAATTTGATGAAAAAACATATGCCTTATATGTCGGCGTTGCCCGGCGATACCGTTCTTTGGTGTTGCCGCGAAATTTTTTCACGGAATTTCCGACCGAAAGTTACATATTGGGTCTGAAGCTAAAGGATGCCACTTTAGCTTGGGCTTTTTTAGTCCCTGCCGGACGATATCTATATTTTCTTTTCGGAGGATTCAATGATAAATTAAACGACGCATATAATCTGTACAACAACCTGCTGCTGGCAATAGTACGATTTTCAATCGAAAATAAATTTGAAAAGGTGAATTTGGGGCAGACCGCAGAGCTAAGCAAAATGAGGATCGGGGGCTATCCCTGCGAAAGATATCTTCTGGTCAGACACACCAATGTTCTGACAAATCAGATCCTGCGAAAAACCGATATATTCGAATATCGAAAGCATTATCCCATGCCGAATGTGTTTAAAAGAGTTGACGGCCGTCGGTCTAAATATGCCACTTGACAGGATTCTATTGATATATCCTCCGACCAGGGGCATTAACGGGATCAGCGATTCCTTGTGGATGCTTGAACCTTTGGGGCTGGAATATGTGGCCGCGGCCTGTCAAGGGATCCCGGTGATAATACAGGATATGAGACTAGAACCGGACATCTACCGGACCATCCAGTCCTTCAGGCCCGATATGATTGCGTTTACTGCCCTGACCTGCCATGTAAACACCGTCAAGGATTTGGCAGTTAAAATCAAAATCCGCTGGCCGCATATAAAAATCATCGTGGGAGGCCAGCATGCCACATTAAGCCCTGCGGAACTGGAGATCCCCCAAGTGGATTTCATCGTGAGAGGGGACGGTTATTCTGTGATGAAAGATCTGTTGTCCCCGGTGAAATTTGACCATGAAACAGCAGGCTTAAGTAAAAACGAAGACGGGGTTTTCAACCACACCGTCGTGAGGGGCTATGATAATTTCGACAACCAGCCGTTTCCCAGAAGGGAATTGGTGAAAAGATATTCACGGAATTACAGATATGGGTGGCATTTCGATGTTTCCTCAATTCGGACTGCGGTAGGCTGCCCTTTCAAATGCAGTTTTTGTTCGGTTGATTCTCTGACAGCAGGGAAATATTTAAAACGATCGGTTGAAAATGTTATTTCTGAGCTGAAAACGATATCCTCTCAGATTGTTTATTTTACCGATGATGAGAGCATGGTCGATTACAATCGGATGATGATATTAGCTGATATGATCCAAAAGGAAGGCATGAAGAAAAAGTATTTGATGTGGGCCAGGGTCGATACGGTGGCAAAACACCGTGATCTTTTTGAACGATGGAAGAAAACCGGGCTGGATACGCTGATGCTGGGGTATGAATCTCCTTCTGCCGGCCTCCTTGAAAAATATAATAAGAATATTGCTGTTGAAACCCAGATCCAGGCGACAAAATATCTTGATGAGCTGAAGATTGATTTTGAACCGCTGTTCATAATTGATCCGGATTTTGACGGGAAGGATTTTAATACCCTGAAGGCTTATGTAAAAAAACAAAGATTTTTCTGGCCGGGGTATAGCATACTGACCCCCTTCCCCGGGTCTCCCCTTTATGCTGAATATAAAGACAAGATACTGGTCAGTAATTGGGACCTGTTTGACGGAGCTCATGCGGTGATCAAGACCAGACTGCCGGAGGAGGAATTTTACCGGTACTACCGTGAGATCCTTTGGGGCATCCCTCTTTTTAATCGGATCAGGGCGTTGATCAGGTACCCGCTGTTAAGGATCCCGGCCATTCTCAAGGCATTTATAAAATCAAGGTTTAACAATGCCTATGGCGGGAAGAATTTATCTTGAATGTTAAAGAGATTATTGCCTGATGAGTAAAAACACACAATGGACAATATATCTGCTTTTGGTAACTGTGCTGGTATTGGCGGCCGCCATCTACCCGGCCTCTGACCCCGACCTGTACATCATGCTGGCCACCGGGCGGTATGTGGTCCAGACCGGCCAGGCGCCCACCGTTGACCTGTGGAGCCACACCGCCTACGGCCAGCCCTGGCAGATGCACGAATGGTTCTCCAGCCTGATATTCTACGGTCTGTTCTCGCTGTGGGGGATCAACGGCATAATACTTTTCAAGGCGGCCTTGCTGGCCCTGGCCTTTGGTCTGGCATTGTATACCATGAAGCTGAAGGGGGTCTCTCCCCAGATTGCTTTTATTACGGCAATCCTGGCTCTGTTGTCATCCAGTTATGGTTTTGGTGAACGGATCCAGATATTTTCGTTCTTTTTCCTGGTGCTGCTCATCTTCTGGCTGGAGATCAACCGGTCCGGCAGGATAAAATATCCGCTGTTCCTGTCGGGCCTGATCACGCTGATGATCCTGTGGGCCAATGTCCACATGACCCATGTCTTTGGGATATTCATCATCGGGCTGTATCTCTTTGATGATATCATCGCTGCTTTCCGAAAGAAAACCTGGTCCATGCTCCAGAAGCCGGCGATCTCCTTTGCGGCGGCTTTTGCCGCTACCGGGCTGAACCCTTACGGGTTTTACAATGTTTGGATAACCCTGTCATATTATTTCAGGCCTGAACTGCAGAAAACTGACGCCCAGATCTACACCGGCATCCTGGAGTATCAGCCTTTGTTATCCCCGGGCTTTTCCCGCGAACCTTTGGTGATATACGGACTGATATGGATAGCTTTTTCGCTGATCGGAATATTGCTGGGCTGGCGGCGTCTGAAATTCTCGTCCCTGGTCCTTTGGGCGCTTTTCACCTACTGGGCGGTCGGCTATGTTCGCTTTTTATGGCTGCAGGTCTTCATCACCATGGGCGGAGTTGGCTTTCTCTGGCAGGGGGCGATAGAGACCTCAATAGATAAATTTAAAATTAAAAATGAAAAATTAAAAATCAAAAGTCTTGGGAATATAATCTTTTTCGGGTTGATTTTGCTGGTGTTAGCCGGGGCAGGCTTATACCAGCGGACCGGGAAACATTTGTGGCAGAGGGTGGCACTGGGGTGGAAGCCCAGGATGAGCAGCGACAAAGGCCCTGGGTTCCTTAAACAGAACATGGGCGATGGTAAATTGTTCAACGATTTTGACATCGGCGGATACTTGCTTTGGAAGGGGATCCCTGTCTTTATCGACGGGAGGGTCGGGCCGTATCTGGGAACAGATGTGTTCGGCGATTATTATAAAATCTTTTATGGCAACCTCCGCCTGCTTGATAAGTATCACGTGGACTGGATCATCCTGCCTTATGCAATAACAAACCAAACGGAAATATTTAACCGGCTGAACCAGACCATCGCCTCCAGCGGTATGTGGCATCTGGTGTTTTGGGATGACGCCTGCCTGATATATGTCCGCGGGACCGAAAAGTATAAGGCCGTCATCGACCGATACGGCTACCGGAATGTCAACCCGGCGATCCCGGATTTCAGCCTGGAGCCAAAGCTGTTCCTGGGAGAATTAAGCCGCCAGCTTGAGGATGATCCGGCATTGCTGTTGCCGCACACCCTGGCCGGCAATTATTTTTTCTATCACAATGATCCGACTTCAGCCGAAAAAGAATTCAAAATTGTGCTGTCCAAAGACCCGTATAATGCCACCATCTATAATAACCTTGGCAACGCCTGCCTGCGGCAGGGCCGAGTGGATGAAGCCATAAGTTGGTATAAAAAAGCGGTCAGGATAGACGTCAATCTGGGATTGGCTTATTCCAACTGGGGTTACCTGATGGAGGCCAGGGGAGAGACCAAGGAGGCTATCAGATTATATGCCATCGCCACCAAAGTTACGCCTGGTGATGCCTGGCCGTATAACCGGCTGGGAATCATGGAGATGAAATCCGGCAACAGGGAGAAGGCGATAAGATATTGGCAAAAAGGAGCAAAAATTGATCCTAATTCCGAAGCGGCCAAAAACCTCAAGGCTGTTTTCAATAAATAAATTGATCTTAACGCAAATTATGCTTATATTATAACTTATTGCAAAGTAAATTAGTTATTACTTGATTGCCTGAAATATGAAAATTCTGCACAAGCATATTTAAAATACTGATATAACCATAAATGCAATTAGATACGTAAATCAATAATTGGCAATGTTTTAACTTGATGTTTGGTCGTTATCTGTTGATGGCATATAATTTGCATATTATACATATCAATAATATTGAAATTTAATAAACATCAAACATTTAAAAGGAGCAAACGATGCAATCAAGGTTCAGACTCCCGGTTTTAGCTTTAGCGGTCATTATGATCGTAGCTTTGGCCGGCTCCAGCTTTGCGGTCCCTGCCAGAACCAGGCCGGTAAAGCTGAATCAGCCTGACGGCAGCTCATTTATGGGCACCTTAAAGGGCGATGAGCATTTTCATTTTGCCGAGACCACCGAGGGGTTTTCCATTATCCCGGACAAGGATGGCTGGTGGACCTACGCCACTCAGGAGAGCGGCCTGTTGGTGCCTACCGGCTACAAGGTCGGGAAGAGCGAATGTCCCTTTAAGGCTCATTTGCGTCCCAGCGCCAGTGCCATTGCTGCTTTGCCCGAGAATGCCAACAAGATGATCAACATCCCGGTCGAGACCAGGCACAAATGGTCAACCGATGCGCTTTACGGGGTGGGCGGCACGGCGGACAATCCCACCAAGGCTCCCGCTGCCCGGCAGTACATAAATGTCATCCTGGGCGACTTCTCCGACAGCACCTTTGCCTGGTATTCCGGAACCCAAAAGGCCGGAAACAACCCCTATACCCCGTTTCCTTACGACCATGTTGCCAGCAACCATGCCGCGGCCAATGCCAACTGGTTCAACTTTTTGGTCCTGGGCGATTCCATCTCCCCCTACAATCCGGACTCTTCCTGTGTGGGTTCGCTGACCAACTTTTACTACGATTTCACCTATAAAAAAGCCTGGTGGTTTGGAACGGTGGCCGGCCCCATAGCCACCACGGTGGCCCGCGGTAGCGCCGTTGCCAGCGGCGGGTCTCCGTCCTCGACCTATTACAATGCCGTGCTTACCAATGCCGATCCCGTGGTTAATTATGATAGTGATGCTAACGGCGTGGCCGACGGCCTGATGATCGTTCACCCCGGGCCGGGACAGGACGAATCCGGCGACACCAAGGATATCTGGTCGATGTCGGTAACCACATCGTTTGGCACCAGGGACGGCGTTTCTCTGACCAAGTGCGTGTTCCTGGCACAGAACGGCCAGCTGGGGGTTTTCTCGCACGAAATGTTCCACCAGCTGGGCGCTCCGGATTTGTACGATTACGGCTATTCCGGGACCCCCTGGGGCCAGTGGAGTTTGATGGACAACGGCTCCTGGAACGGAATAAAATACGGCGGCGATGCCCCCTGCTTCCCGGGCGGACATCTGCAATATGACATTGACGGGAACCTTACCAACGGCATCGACGGCTGGCTTAATAACGTGGCTTACACCGATTCGATATCCTCGCTGTATCGCGGTGACGGCAAGTATACCATAGCATCTCTGGATTCGGCCGGAGAGGCCCGCCGGGGGAACATCACCAGCGGCATCCGCCTGTGGCGCATCCGGAACAACGCTTTCCGGGATTCCGGGCAGGCCTATTTTGTGGAATTGCGGACCACCACCACGCCCTACGAGTATGCCTTGGGCGAAAGCGGCTTGATCATAACCCACATCGACACCCGGATGGGCGGCGGGTCAAGTCTCAATGACGGCCCTCCCCAGACCGCATATTATTATTCGTTTGTGGAACAGCCGGGGTTCGATCCCAACCTGCTCTACGCCTCCGGCGACACCGCCATAGCCCGTAACTGGTATATTGCTAATTCGGCCTATTCGGCCGACGATTTCAGCCCCGGCGGATATGTCGAGAATGCCATAGATTCCCTGACCATACCCAATTGCAAGACCAACAAGGGTATCGGCAACGGCAACGGCAACGGCCCCTGGATATACGATATCTCCCGCGAAGGCCCCACCATGACCTTCAGCGTGGCCAGGACCGGTTTGGCTGCCGCCGTTCCCGTAGTGGGTTATGTTTCGGCCGTGGTCAAAGACCCGGTCACCACCGGAACCGCCAACAACAATAACAGCCTGCTGGATCCCTGGGAAATAGATTCGGTCAAGGTCAACCTGCGCAATACCGGCGCCGCCATCACTGCCGGGGCTCAATGCTCGCTGTATGTGGTCTCCGACCCGCTGTTGGCTTCGGTCACCCCGGCCTGGAAAACCGTCGGCTCCGGGGCCCTGGCCACCAACGCCGAGGCCCTGAGCGCCCCCTTTATGGTGAGCATCGCCAAGGATGTCCCCAGGTTCACCGATATAGTTTTCGGCGTCAAGATCAAGGGCACCACGCCGGCCTATACCAGCACCAGCTATTTCAGTTTAAGGGTCAGCGCCCTTAATGTGGTCCAGGTTTACGACTTCCAGGATATCCGGGTGGGCGGGACCACCTATATGTACAAGATCCAGCCGTCCGATATCGCCATTCTGGCCGACACCATTTTCCTGGCCAACGCCAACCTTAACTTTAGTACGCCCTATAACCGCATCTACCGGGTGAAGAAGAACACCACCAACAACCCGCTGGTGGGCGGGGTCGGCGGCGATACCTTAAGCTCGCTGAATAACCTGGGCTCCGTCAACGGCGGCGGCTATATCTGCGGCATGGACATCGACAACAGCGGCCGCCTGTGGTGGTCCATCGCCGATTCGGTGCTGAATACCAACCGCACCAACAGCGCCCCGGTCAAGTTTACCGCCCCCAATGTTATCTGGGGCGGCGACGGCACCTACTACCGCCGTATCCGCGGTCTGGGCTTAGGCCCCGCGGTGACCGATACCGTCGGACCGGATGTCATACCCGGCGACTCCCTGTTGCTTTACTGGCAGCAACTGGGCATGGCCTCCAACGACGGCGGCACCGACTCCATATTCAACCTGCGCAAAGTGGCCAGCGGCACATCCACCATTGCCAAGCGGTATGCCTTCTACGATTCCTCCTGGGGGGCCTACGACCACGGGTTCGGCTACAATGCCTGGAACGGCCGCGCTCTGGAGCATGACGGCTCCAACTTCTGGACCACCGCTACCGACATGAACCTGATCATCCGGCGCGATGCCGTTGACGGCAAGATCATCGAGATAATGCCCAACCCCTCCAACGGCGGCGGCATTGCCATCTACGGACTGGCGGTCGAAGCCACCGACGCCGCCGGAGTGCCCTATGCCCCGGTGGGCACCGTGGCCTACAAACCGTACGCCAACGGCTCGGTGCATTACCTGTATGCCGTGGCCATGGACGAAGGCAAGATATACAAGATCAACATCTCCGGCTTCGTGCGGCCCACCCCCCCGGACAGCGTGGTGGCGACGGTCATAACCGCCAGCCAGAACAAGGTCAAGTGGTTCAAGGCCAACGCCCCGCAGCAGAAGGTTTACAAGTATGTCATTTACCGCCGCAATGACAGCCTGCCGGTCTCCTCGGCCGATTCCATCGGCACGGTGGTCTCGAAATTCGGCAATACCGTGGACAGCATGTTCGACAACAGCGCCAAGGCCTCCCATATCTACACCATTCGCTCGGTCAACTACTACGGCTACGGCGATTGGGGAGCTTCGGTGAGCGCCACGCTTCTTCCGCCTCCTCCGGGAGCCGTCGAGCTGACCTCATTCACGTTCACCGTGGGCTCCGAGAATGCCGTCAGGCTTAACTGGATGACCGCTTCCGAACTGGACAACGTGGCCTGGGAGATCGAGCGTTCGACCGACAACGAGACCTTCAGCAAAGTGGGCGAAATTGCGGTGGACGGACCGAACCAGTACGGCGCCAAGTACTCGTATACCGACATCACGCCGCACTCCGGTCTTTATTACTACCGGATCGCCGATGTTTCTCTCAGCGGCGCCAAGACCTACCACGGACCGATCTCGGTCCTGGTCGGCAGGCCCACCATCTATGCTTTGGCTCAAAACTATCCCAACCCGGTCGGCAACACCGCAACCACCATCAAGTATGCCCTCAAGAACCCGAACAACACCAGCCTGAAGATCTACAACCTGCTGGGCGAAGAGGTCAAGACCTTGGTGAACGGCAAACAGGACGCCAACTTCTACACGGTTCAATGGGATGGCAGGGACAACCACGGCCAGACGGTCGCCAATGGAGTGTACTTCTACAAGCTTAACTCCGGCGAATTCAATGCCACCAAGAAGATGATGGTTTTGAGATAAACCAGTTTTCCCCAGGGCGGCGTTCCGACATGGACGCCGCCCTTCTTTAAATCGGTCAAATCAAGTCATAACAGCAAACTGGAATTTTCTAATGATGGGATCGCGAAAAATGATAGGGGAGATCATGGTCTCCCTGGGGTATGTTTCCATAGAACACATCAACGAAGCCCGCCGGCACCAGATGCAGGGCGCCGGGAAACGGATCGGAGAGTGCCTGGTGGAATTGGGATATATTCAGGAAGAGGAAGTAAAGAGGGCGTTGACTGTTCAAGGCCTCGATTGATGGCAGAGGTAATAGCGCTATCTGGATTAAGGCATTCTCCGTAATGGAGAAAGCCTTTTTATTTAGCTGCAAACCGTACTATCTGAGGTTTTGATGAAAAGGAACTGGAAATGGCTGTTGGCCGGCTGTTCTCTGCTGGTGCTGATCACCGGGCTCTCGTTATCCCCGGTCTCGGATCCCGATCTGTGGATCATGCTGTCCACCGGCCGGTACCTTGCCGAGAACGGGCATATTCCGGCGGCTGATCCCTGGAGCCATACCGCTTACGGGCAACCCTGGGTGATGCACGAATGGCTGCCATCGGCGGTCCTGTATGGCTGGTATAAGATGGCCGGTTTCCCGGGGATCGTGATCCTGAAGATCATATTGCTGAACCTGATCTTCTTTATCGGCATTATGGCGGCCCGGGCAAGGGGATTGAATCCACTGATAGTTTTGCCGGTCACGGCCCTGGCGGCAATGGCCAGCCAGATAGGCTTCAGCGAGAGGATACAGATCGTCTCCTTTTTGGCCCTGACGGCGGAGATATCCCTGCTGGACCTGCTGGAGAGGGGCAGTGTCTCTGCCAAGGTCTTCCTGATTGCGACCGCCGCCGGGTTTGTGCTGTGGGCAAATTCCCATCTGGGCCTGATGTCCGGACTGGCGGTTCTTTTTATCTACGCCATAGGATCGGCTGTCACCGGTCTCCGCAAGGGCCAGTGGTCCGCTTTCCGGGTCCTGTCCCTGGGTTTTTTTGCCGCCTGCCTGGCGGTGCTGATCAACCCCTACGGGATATCCCTGGTCAAACCATTTTTTAAATTCTATTTTGACCCCCAGCTTATCGAGTTTGACCGGATGATCTACGGCACCATCCATGAATACACTTCAATTTTCTCTCCCTCGATCATGGGCGATGCCGCGGTAAGGTGGGGCCTGGGCTGGATGGCCTTCTCCGCCCTGGGTATCATTATGAATTGGCGCAATTTCCGATTATCCAGCCTGCTGCTGTGGCTGGCATTCTTCTATCTGGCCTTTTATGCCGTCCGATTCGTGCCTTTTTTTGTCTTTGCCACCCTGGGGTTCACAACGGCAAACTGGAGCGAGTTCCTCTCCGGATCCCGAAGCGGTTTATTAGGGAAATACGCCAAAAAATTATCCCAGCCGTTATTCTGGACGGTCTGTCTGGGCGCCGCCCTGATCGGCCTGCTGGCCGTTACCGGTATCTCGGGGGGGAAAGGGGGGGGGGATGCTTTGGATTTGGACCGCAGAGCCTTCCCGGCCGAAGGAGTGAGATTCATAAAATCCAATTTCCCGGACCCGAAAATTCTCAACGATTTTATGGACGGCGGCTATCTGGCCTGGAACCATGTCCCGGTCTTTATAGACGGCCGGATGGCTCCCTTCAGGTACATTCTGCAGGATTATGTCGCCATCATCAAGGGGGACACGGTCCTGCTGAATAAATATCAAGTGGACCTGGCGCTGCTGCGCTATCCCCGCAGCGGAAAATCCCTGAGCGGCAGACTGCATCAGTATCTTTCCGGCAGCAGCCAGTGGGCTCTGGTGTATTGGGACGACATCTGCCTGGTGTTCGCCAGAAGGACGGAAAGGTACAAAGGCCCGATAGCGGAATTTGAATATAAATACATCAACCCGGTCTTTACCAATTTATCAGTTCCGCCGGATAAATTCCACCCGGAACTTTTGCGGGCCATAGAACAAGATCCCCGGCTGGTGACCCCCTATCTGGCGGCCTTCAATTACTATTACCAGAGGGACCTGGCTCTGGCGGAAAATTACGTCCGGCAGGGGTTGGCCCTTGACGGCAACGATGCCAGCCTGCACAACAACCTGGGAAATGTCTATCTGACCAAGGGCCAAAAGAATGAGGCGGTGGAGGAATATTCAAAAGCCGTCGCGCTGGATAAAAATATCACCGAGGCTTATTGTAATATCGGCTATATTTACGAGATGGACGGCAACTATCAGGGGGCAGAAAAATATTACCTGAAAGTTTTGAAATCCATCGATCCGCTTAACGTCTGGGTCTATAACCGGATGGGCATGATGCTGATAAATCGGGGAAACCCCCGGGAGGCAGTCAAGTATCTGACGAAAGGGGCCGCCATAGATCCGAACTCGGAGGCTGCCTGGAATTTGAGAAAACTAAGGGCCTTATATCAAAATAACTGACCCGCACACTGCATATTTAACCCTCTGCGAACAGTGATGGAATCCACCCCGATAAAAACAGTTTCACTGGCGGTCCTGACGGCCGTTGTCGTCCTGGTGTTTTCTCCGGCGCTGAATAACGGATTCACCAACTGGGATGACGAGGAACTGCTGACTGAAAACATTCAGGTCCGGGACCTTTCCTGGGGCAATGCCCGGAGGATATTCGGCTCCTCCCGGGCGGGCACCTATATCCCGTTCACCATCCTCAGCTACAGCCTGGAATATCGCCGGTGGGGCCTTGATCCCAGGGTATATCACGCCACCAACCTGATATTGCACGCTTTGAATGCCTGTCTGGTCCTGACATTGTTCTATCTTCTGGGAGCCGGCTGGTGGCCGGCTTTAATGGCGGCCTTGCTCTGGGCCGTTCATCCTTTAAGGGTGGAATCGGTGGCCTGGGTCACCGAGCGCAAGGACGTGCTTTTTGTTTTTTTCTTTTTATGGTCGATGATCTGCCACCTGTTATACTTAAAAAAGGAGCGGTGGATCTATTACCTGCTGTCTTTTTTGTTATTTGCGGCCTCGGGCCTGTCCAAGGGGATGGCCATGGTGCTGCCGCCGATCCTGTTGTTGACCGACTTTATTTTTGCCTCCCGCCCGGTCAGGCGGGTATGGCTGGAGCAGATCCCCTTTTTTGCGGCGGCCGCCTTCATGATTGCCGCCGCTTTTTGGGCCCAAAGTCCGGGGGGATTCAATCCAGAATATGACAGTTATCATCTGGGGCAAAGGGTTCTGATCGCCGGGCATAACCTTGTTTTTTACCTGGGTAAGATTTTGTGGCCGGTCAAGCTTTCGGCCTTATATCCCTATCCCAATAACGGGGATGGCTCATTGCCATGGAGCTTTTGGGCGGCTCCGGCGGTCTTGGCTGTGATGTTATATTTCACGGTGCGTTTGACCCGCAGTTACCGGGCGGTCGGCTGGGGAGTCGGATTCTTTTTGATAGCCGTTGCCCCGGTATTGCAGCTGGTCAGACTATTAGGGCCGGCCATGACGGCCGACCGCTATACTTACCTGCCGGCGATCGGCCTGTCGTTCATGCTGGCCCTGGCTCTGGGCAAAGCCGGCAAGTATATTTCCGGGCGAAAGCGTGTTTGGCGGCTGGCCATGGTAATTTTCATCCTGATGCCGCTCACTGTTTTTGCAGGCCTGTCCTGGAGGCGGTGCCAGGTCTGGGAGAACAGCCTGACCCTATGGGACGATGTGATAGACAAATATCCGCAGGCGGCGGTGGCCTACAATAACCGGGGGAAGTATTTTTTCGACCATGGTGCGCCATCCCGGGCGCTGGCCGATTACAACCAAGCCCTGGACCTGCAGCCCGGCTATGTTACCGCTCTGGGAAACCGGGCACTGTTTTTCATCCAGGCCGGAGAGCATGATCAGGCCATTTCCGATCTGGACCGGGCCATAGATCTAAATCCGATGGATACCAGAAATATCAACAACCGCGGGGCATTGTACATCAAGCAGGGTGATTTCCCAAAGGCTTTATCTTTTTTCAATACGGCAATAGCAATAAACCCCCAATACAGCGACGCCTATTACAACCGGAGCTTGTTATATTATGTTCTGAATAATCTCAACCAGAGCCTCAACGATCTCAATCAGGTCATTATTCTGGATCCCTATTATGCCAAGGCCTATCTGAAAAGAGCCAGGCTTTACCTGGATTTGGGACAGGTCGCCGGTGCGATGAACGATGCCAGGAAAGCAATATTTTTGGATCCCGGCTCACCCGGGGCATATAATATTTTAGGATTGGCCTATGGAACAAAGGGAGAGAATTCCCGGGCGTTTTCTGCCTTCAACCAGGCTTTGAATAAAGATTCCTTATATGCTGAAACATATAATAATCTGGCCCTACTTAATTATATTCAGCATGATTATAAAAAAGCCGATAAATATTTAAAAAAGGCTCAAAGATTAGGTTATTTTACAGATAAAAATTTGGAATTGAATATCAAAAGAAACCTTAAATGACAAAAAAGCAATTATTGCATTATACTTAACTTATTGTAAATAAGTATATTAGTTAAGTATTATTGCATGTTATAGGAGTGCCAGGGTCCGGGTCTGATTTATATATTTCTATCACATTTGTATCCAACGTGTTATAATATAAAGAAATGACCAAAATATGGTATAATAATTGCATAATATTATAATAAATATCAAAATTTTAAGGAGAGGGACGATGGGAAAATATAAGTTATTGATAACTGGTTTGTTGGTTTCTATTTGCGGGATTTCATGGGCTGCCAATACCCAGACCATCACCTATAAGGATTCCTGGTCCAAGCGGGGGATCACTGTTAAAAATCAAACCAAGGGAAGCCTGAACCTGGTATACTCCGTCAACAACTTCAATTTTGAGGAGAAGGATGTTGAAGGAACCAAGGCCAAGGCGGTGGTCACCGAAGGATCGATCCTGCCCATCGGCGCCGGGTATCCCGATCTGCCGGTTATCAGCAATTATGTGGCCGTTCCCAACGGGGCCGTTCCCCGGGTGAAGATACTGTCCTACCGCGAGGAAAGATTCCAGAACATTGACATCGCTCCGGGCATGGAGATTCCCACCGAGCAGGACAAGGTGTTCAAGCCCCTGACTAAAAATTCCGAGGTCTATTCCAGGAACGAATTTTTCCCCAGCAATTTCGTGATGAAGTCCCCGGTCCAGAAGATGAGGGGGGTGGATGTGTTCATCCTGTCGCTGGCTCCTTTCAGATATAATCCGGTCACCAAAGAGCTTATTGTCAGAAGGGACATGGAGGTCGAGGTGACATTTGAGGGCGGCAAGGGCGAGTTTGGCGACGACCTGTACCGTCACCCGATGTTCGAGCGGATCCTCCAGCAGAACATCATCAACTACAGTTCCATGCAGCCCACCAAGTATTCCGAGATCCACGAACAGATGGCCTTGGCCGATCCTTCCAAGGAGGCCGGGCAGTTTGAATACATCATCATCGTCCCCAATGACGCCGCCTTTATAGCTTGGGCCGAGACCCTTAAAACTTTCCGCAAGAAACAGGGAATCAAGACCGGCATCTTCACCACGCTGGAGACGACCAATAATCCGGATTCAGTGGAAATGTTCATCGACAATGCCTACAACACCTGGACCACCAAACCGCTGGCGGTGCTGATGATGTCCGACCTGGCCACTTCCACCAAGGCCTACGGGGTAACCTCGTCCAAATACATGCTCCATCCGGACGGGAGTTTCCCCCAGTATGTCTCGGACAACGTCTTTGCCGATATAAATATCACCAACGCCGCCTCCACCTGGAGCAACGGCGGGGCCCCGGAATTAGTGTTCGCCCGGATGCCGGCCCAGACCGCGGCCCACTGTTCCACCATGGTCAAGAAGATCATCAACTACGAGACCTCGCCGCCATCCAGCGCCACCTTTTACAACCTGCCGCTTTCGGCGGCCGGCTGGCAGGATGAACGCTGGTTCGGGATGTGTTCCGAGATCGTCCGGGGCTTCTTGAAAAATAAATTAGGCAAGACCACCCAGCAGCAGTATGCGTTGGTTGATGCCAGCGGCCCGGCCGGAGGCGATCCCTGGTCCACCACCGATCCCAGCGCCCTGGTGGCGGCCTACGGCCCGGCCGGCGAGAATTATATAGCGGCCACAGTTCCCTCCGGCATGGTCTGGAACACCGGCACCGCGGCCGGGGTGGTTACCGCCGTCAACAACGGCACCTTCATGATAATGCACCGCGATCATGGGGCGTATACCGGTTGGGGCGAGCCGGCCTTTACCAACACCAACATGCCCAGCCTGACCAATAACCTTTATCCGTTCGTCTTTTCCATGAACTGCCAGACCGGGGCTTTCCAGAACGCCACCACCACCAATGGGGTCTTTTCCGAGCAGTTCCACCGCAGCCGTTACGGGGCCCTGGGGGTGATGTGCGCCACCGAGGTCTCGTACTCCTTCGTCAACGACGCCCTGATAATGGGCATCATGGACGGAATGTGGCCCACTTTCAATACTAGCAACAACTGGGACGTGCCCAACGCCGGCTCCGGCCAGACCTACGACCGCTATACAGAGGATCTACGTCCGGCCTTCGCCATGGTCTCCGGCAAATGGCACCTGATGACCCAGACCTATACAATTGCTGTTGGTCTGCCTATCGATTACCAAGAATTCACCTGCCACCTTTTCCACGTATTCGGCGATCCCTTTATGACCTTCTGTTCCCAGATCCCGGACACCTTTGCCCTGACCTATAATGCCAACATAAATACCGGGTCTCAAACCTTCAACGTCAACGTCAAGAAAAAGAACACTTCCACCAACGTCCAGGGCGCCTTGGTGGGACTGTATATGTACGTGGCGGCCAAGGATGGCTCGACCAAGGCCACCGATATCTGCACCTCCAAGCTGACGGATGCCAGCGGAAATGTTTCTTTTACCATCAACCCCGCCAATGCCGGCCAGTTAACGGTAACGGCCACCAAGTCCAATTTCGTCCGGGGCAATTTCAGCTCCACCGTTAGTCTACCCGGAGCGGTCAGTATGGCCAGTTTTACCTGTGCCCCATCGGCCGGGGGGATCATATTGGCCTGGCAGACGGCCAGCGAGGTCAACTGCCAATCTTGGAGGATAGAGCGCTCAACGCAGCCCGACGGATCGTTTGCCGAGATCGGTACGGTCGAGGGCAACGGTACCGTCTACGAAGTCAGCAACTATCAGTATACCGATGCAAATATCCCGTCGGAAGGCGTGTATTATTACAAACTGATCGAGGTCGATATTTCCGGAAAGGAAACCGTTTTCGGTCCGATCAATGTAAACTACTCGGGCCCGTTAGCTTCTTACGATTACAAGCTGGAGCAGAGTTTCCCCAATCCCACCACCGGAGGGGTGATCATCAGGTATTCACTGAAAGAGCCGGGACAGACCAGCCTGAAGATATACAATATCATGGGGGCCGAGGTCAAAGCCCTGGTCAATGACAGAAAGAATGCCGGCAGTTTTTCCGTTCCCTGGGACGGCCGGGACAACAGCGGCCGGGCAGCGGCCAAGGGGGTGTATTTTTACAAACTGGTATCCGGCGAGTTCAGCGCCACCAAAAAATTGATGCTGCTGAAGTAAAAGCATCTTGGGTATTTATTAAAGGCGCTCCGTTGGAGCGCCTTTAATGTTTATCTCTATCCTTCCTGCTGTTGATATGTTATTCAGCAGGGAGCAATGCGATATAACGTTTATGATCCCCATTGATGATATGTATTTAGCGATAATTTAAGAAAATAACTTAATTGAGCAAGCAATAAAAATTATATTAAATTATAAACATACCGCAATAATTGCCGTTTATGTAATAAATGCATCAACAAATATCATTATATAATCTAGTAATGGTTTTAATATTTTGCAATTCAACAATTTAGAGATGCCTAATCGTGGCATAGCAATTGCATTATTTATAAACAAAAGAAAAATATACCAAAACCAAAATAAACTAAGGGGTTATAAATGCATAAAAAGTTTTTTCTTGTTTTAATAACGCTGTTGTTGCTGACTTCATGGGCTACTGCTTCCGATCCGACGGTTCTGAAATTCAAGATCGGGCATTTTTCAACCGCCAATGGCATGCCCTCCTATGCCAAATTGGGCCTGGAGAGAGCCCCAAAATCCACCGAGGCCGACTGGTATATCGTTCAGTTCATTGGGCCGGTGAATGATGCCTGGAGAAGCGAGGTCAGAAGGGCCGGGGGAAAGATACACAACGATTACATACCTAATTACGGACAGGTGGTAAAAATGAACGGCGATGTTAAGGGAAAAATCGAGAAACTGCCGTTTGTCCAATTCGTAGGATATTACCAGCCGGCTTTCCGGATAAACCCGGATCTGTTGAATGCTCCGGGGTTTTATGCCCCTGACGAACCGGGAAAGATAATGCTTCAGATAGCAACCTTTGAAGAATCTGATGCTAAAGCCGTTTTGGAGAAGTTGCTGTCAAAAAAAGACATTGGTTATGACCGGCATGGTGAAAATTATATCCGCATCTCCATACCATCGGATCAGTCAATAGAGATCGCCAAGGAGATCGCCAACTATCCCGAGGTGTTCTGGGTGGAACGTTATTACCAGCCGGTGCTACACAATGCCTGGAGCCGCTGGATCAACCAGAGCCTGGATACCCTGAAAATGGTCTATGCTGCCGATTCATGGAAATCGGCCCTGACCATCTCCACCGCCAGCGACTCGGCTGTCATGCCCATCTATAAAAAAGGATTATACGGCCAGAACATGATAGTGGGCGATGATGATACCGGCATGGATTGGGATAACATTTATTTCCGGGATGGAGCAGGCTTGAAGCCCGTCTACGACAAGGACACGGTTTCAGCCACCGGGCGCGATACCTTGGTCTTCGGAACCAACGCTCATCGGAAAATTGTGGCCTATAATATCATTGCTGATTCTTTTGATCTGACCTCAAGCGGTCATGGCAGCCATACCAGCGGGTCCATCGGCGCCGACAGCTTGGGCTGGCTGACCACCCAGAGTTCCCTTCCCCCGGCCATGGGCATGGCTCCCAAGTGCCGGATAGCATTCACTGATATCGGAGCGGCCAGCGATGCCTTAAAACTTCCGGCTGATTACAGCCATATATACATATGGGAGTACAATGCCGGTGCCAGGATCACCTCTTCTTCCTGGGGGCAGAGCGCCGGGGGATCTTCCGCCTATACAATCAACGCCCAGCAGATAGATCAGGCGGCCTGGAACCATAAGGATCTACTTATGTTCCGCTCGGCCGGCAACGATAACACCTCCAATGACCGGGTGAACAGCCCGGCCACCGGCAAGAACATCGTCTGCGTAGGGGCCAGCGAATCGGGATTCGGCTCGGCCGTCACCACCTGGCAGGTAAACGGCACCAATACCCGCAACGAACTGTTGGACGTGGCCGAATTCTCCTCCCACGGGCCGACCGACGAGGGGCTGATGCGTCCCACCCTGCTGGGATGCGGCGGATGGTACATCTGGTCGGTGGATTCCGACGGCAGCCTGACCACCAATAATTCCGGCATCATAACCATGGGCGGAACCTCGATGGCCACGCCCACCATGGCCGGAATGGGGGCTCTGGTCCGGCAGTACCTCACCGAGGGGTGGTATCCCACCGGCACCAAGGTGGCGGGCAACGCCATTGCCAATCCATCCGGGGCTTTGATTAAATCACTGATGATGCTGGCCACCAGGAACTTCAACGGGGCCTATAGCATCGACGCCATAGGACAGACCGGGACCCAGAATGTTCCCTCGCAGGGCCAGGGCTGGGGCGGGGTGGTGCTGGACGACGCCCTGTATTTTCCCGGCGACGCCAAGCGGACCGCCCTGGAGGATGCCAAGGCAGGCTTTTCTTCCTCCGGACAGAGCAAGACCTTCACCGTCACCACCGGGACCTCGGGAAGTCAGCCTCTCAAGTTCGTCTTGGTCTATGTCGATTATCCCGGAACGCCGGGAGCCTCAGATATCACCGTCAACGACCTTGATCTGACCGTCACCGGAGGCGGCAATACCTATCTGGGCAATGTTTTCGGCCAGCCGGCCAGCAACGGCTTTTCCATAACCGGCGGCAGCCCCGATTCGGTGAACTGCGAGGAGGTGGTCTGGCTGCCGGCCTCGGCCACCAAGGCCAGCGTGACCTATACCGTCACTGTCACTGCCCGGGCCATCAACAACGGGCCGCAGCCCTACGTGCTGACCGTCAGCGGCGACATCGCCAATTCCTCCGGCTTTGCCATTCCTCCCCAGGCGGTGGAGATGACCTCCTTCAGCGCAACGGCGGCCAACAACACAGTTGAGGTCCGCTGGCGGACCGAGAGCGAGAAGGACTGTTCCCGCTGGGAGATAGAACGGTCCATCAGCGAGGAGGGAGATTTTAAGCTGATCGGTACGGTGGAGGGGCACCTGACGACCAACGAGCCGCATCAGTATAGTTACAGCGATATATCCAACCTGGAGACGGGGATATATTACTACCGTCTGGCCGAGGTGGATGTCAACGAAATCAGGACCTATTACGGGCCGATGCTGGTGGAGTTCGGGGGGAAGGACCTGCCGCTGAACTGCCAGCTTGGGAAGGCCTATCCCAATCCGGCGGCGTCTGATGTCACCATCAGGTACGCCTTGAGGAATAGCGGGCGGACCTCGATCAAGATATACAATGTTCTGGGACAGGAGGTGCGGACGCTGGTGGACGGGATCCAGC
The DNA here is from genome assembly GCA_937863685.1 of uncultured bacterium. Classification (GTDB taxonomy): domain Bacteria; phylum Edwardsbacteria; class AC1; order AC1; family EtOH8; genus UBA2226. The sequence continues at coordinate 174,686 of CALMGM010000008.1, read as the reverse complement.
CGGCGGGATATTACAGCATCCCGTGGGACGGCAAGGATGCTCGCGGGCGGAACGCAGCCAACGGGGTATACCTGTACAAGATGACCGCCGGGGATTATTCGGCCACCCAGAAGGTGACCATCATCAAGTAAAATAATTTGTGAACAACAGCCCGATTTTAAAAATCGGGCTGTTGTTCTATGCTGATATATGCTATAATCCAGCCAAACATATTCTAAAGGGATATATGCATAAGCATAAAATCACGGCAGTTCTGTTTTTCCTTCTGGCTTCTTTGGTAGTATCATCTTCAGTTATACTTTGCCAGGAGAGTGCCAACAAGATGCTTATCCGGGTTGATATTTCCGTCAGGGAGAACGCCGAACGGCTGGCCCATATCGGCTACGGCCTAGACGTGGCCTCCTACCGGCCCGGGGAATACGCTGATATAGTGATCGATCCCGACCAGCTATCGCGGATTTCCGGGGCAGGGCTGGCCTACAAGGTGCTGATGACCTCCCCCCGGGATGTCGCTTCCTACAGCGGCAAGGCGGCCTACCATACATATGACGGGATCCGGACCGAACTCAAGCAGATAGCCGTCGACCATCCGTCAATAATCAAACTGGATACCTTGGCGGTGGCGGCCCAAGGGGGCAAGGTCTGGTGCCTGAAGATCTCGGACAATCCCACGGTCGACGATAATTCGCGCCACGGCATTCTGATAATGGGGGACCATCACGCCCGCGAGTGGATGACCCCGGAGATCTGCCTTTATATCGCCAATTATCTGACCGATAACTACAACCCCGCCGGGACCGATTCGCTGTCCAATCTCATAAAAACTCGGGAGATATACATCGCGCCGCTGGTCAACCCCGACGGGTTTGTTTATGACAACGGGGGCACCTACGGGGCAGGCCTGATGTGGCGTAAGAACCGTCGGGTGAACAGCCCCACCGTTTTCGGTTCCGACCTCAACCGGGGTTACGACGGCTCCATGGATGGGGATATCCTGGGGGCCTGGGGCAGCACGATCAACAGCTATACCAGCCCGGATTCGTCCAACGATGTATTCTACGGCGTGGCGCCCAGCGGAGAGCCGGAGCAGCAGGCCATGATGAAGCTGGTCAAAGATCATAACATCGTGCTGTCGATCTCCTATCACACATACGGCGAACTGGTACTTTGGCCCCTGGGCTATGTTGATTCCCTGATCAAACGAGCGCCGGACAGTACCCAGTTGCAGTACTTCGGGCGGCAGATGGCCTCCCGCATCAAAAGATACCGCAGCCCCCTGGGCTACACGCCCCAGCAGGGCTCGGCCCTGTACGAGACCACCGGGGATTCCGACGGCTGGATGTACGGCTACGGCCTGACCCAGCTGGGCCGGGTGATCTTTCCTTACTGCGTGGAGGCGGACACCGCTTTCTACATCCCGCCCAGCCATATAGATTCGGTCTGTCCCCAGACCCTCAAAGGATTCATGTACCTGGCTCTGCGCACTGACAGCCTGGTCAGCACCACCTCGCCGCCGCCGGTGCTGCCACCGGCCATCAATCCGGTCTATTTCCCCCTGAAGGGCAAGGCCACCAATGATGTATGGATTACCTGGAATCTGTTAAACCCGGCCTCCAGTCCCACCGCCTACGAAGTTCAGGAACTGATCGGTCTTAACGCCTCCACCGATACAGTGGGACCAGCGGCCAATCCCAATATAGCCCTGAACGGTTTTTCTCCCTCGACGGTCAGGATGTATTCCGGCAGCCGAAGCTACTACAGCGCGGTCAGCAACCAGTACAACATTGCCAGCGTCACCACCACCAATCCCTATCCGGTCAGCTCGGCCAGCGATTCCTTCAGTTTTTACAGCTACCAGGCCATGACCGCTTTCGACCGGATCTGGGTGGAGATCTCTCCCGACGGCCGGCAGTGGGACCTGCTGGGCAAATTATACGGCAACGTTCTCAGCTGGACCAAAAGGGCTTTTGCCATCGATTCGGCGAAGTATTTCAATAAATCGGTATTTTTCAGGATACGCCTGGTAGGGGACGGTCTGACCGCCACCGACGGAATCTACATTGACGATATCAAGCCGGTGGCGTCCTACTCAACGGCTGCCTCCCTGTCGAATTCCATCCCTGTCACCAGTTACGATGTCGGTCAAAGGACGGTGGGCGAAACCTATTATTACCGGGTGCGCGGATATAACAGTAAAAGAAGCTGGGGGGACTGGAGTCAACTGAGAAAGGTTTTGGTCTATCCTTCTGCTGTCGAGTTAAGCTCATTAACGGCTCTTTTTACGAACAACACAGTTGAGGTCCGCTGGCGGACCGAGAGCGAGAAGGACTGCTCCCGCTGGGAGATAGAGCGGTCCATCAGCGAGGAGGGCGATTTTAAGCTGATCGGTACGGTGGAGGGGCACCTGACGACCAACGAGCCGCATCAGTATAGTTACAGCGATATATCCAACCTGGAGACGGGGATATATTACTACCGTCTGGCCGAGGTGGATGTCAACGAAATCAGGACCTATTACGGGCCGATGCTGGTGGAGTTCGGGGGGAAGGACCTGCCGCTGAACTGCCAGCTTGGGAAGGCCTATCCCAATCCGGCGGCGTCTGATGTCACCATCAGGTACGCCTTGAGGAATAGCGGGCGGACCTCGATCAAGATATACAATGTTCTGGGACAGGAGGTGCGGACGCTGGTGGACGGGATCCAGCCGGCGGGATATTACAGCATCCCGTGGGACGGCAAGGATGCTCGCGGGCGGAACGCAGCCAACGGGGTATACCTGTACAAGATGACCGCCGGGGATTATTCGGCCACCCAGAAGGTGACCATCATCAGGTAAGGTTCAGCTTGCAGGAGGCAGTCCGGTTTTTAAATCGGATTGTCTTTTTAAAAGTCATTTATGGTATAATGAACAATATGGATATAGCTGGCTAAAAGAAGTGATCCAAAGTTTAAGTTCCGGTAAGAGATGATCGCGATCACGGTTTTTACAAGTAAATCAAAAGATCCAATGGTTTACAGATGATGCCGCATGACAAATAAAAAAAGAAAAAAAATCAAGACAACGGCTGACGGTCATTTTAGCGTACCGCCGGGTGGGACTCCACGGCTGCTTGGTTCTTGGAGGCCTTATGCCTGGATCGCTTTACTGGTGGCAATAGTGTATGCCCAAACCCTTTCCTTTGGTTTGACAAATCTTGACGATTCGGCCCTGGTGGTCAAAGGGTACCAGTTCAATCGCGATATAAGCAATATCGGACAAGCGTTTCAGCGAGACGTATTCCATCAGCCGAAAGGGGGAATGCAGTATTACCGGCCGCTGTTGACCGTGTCTTTTATGATGGACGCCCAATGGGGCGGGGAAATCCTGGCATCTTATCATTTGAGCAATATCCTGATACATTTGGCGGCTTGCTTTTTGTTGTTATGGATGCTGACGTTATTGGGGCAAGGGCCCGCCCGGGCGTTCTTTTTTACCGCTCTGTTTGCGGTTCATCCGGTACTGACCCAGGCGGTGGCGTGGATCCCCGGCAGAAACGATTCACTGCTGGCCTTGTTCACGGTCGGTTCTTTGGGCAGCTTGGTGCTATACTTCCGTGATCGGCGATGGTTTTGGGCCCTGCTGCATTTACTCATGATGGCGGGGGCCTTGTTTGCCAAGGAAACAGCTATCGTTCTGCCGCTGGTTTGTGCATCGTATTTTCTATTATACACCTCTGAGAAATTGCTGAGCCGCCGAATCTTATCATTAGCTGCCGGTTGGATAGGGATTTTGACCTTATGGTATATTGTCAGGCAATCGGGGATCGGGGGTTCATCCTTTAAGGACCTGGCATTCAATCACCCGGGAGTCATCTTTAAGGGCTTTATCTCGTATTTTGGCAAGATCGTCTTCCCGATCAATCTTACGATAGCCCCGGATATCAGGGATATAAAACCGGCCTATGGAATAGCGGCCGTTTTGGCGTTCATGATTATGTCTATAACGGGCATAAAGAATCGGAAGCGTTTTGTTTTTGGGGGGATTTGGTTTATTTTATTCATAATACCCACGGTCGTTTACAATTCGGAGATGAATGCCTTTATGGACCACCGGCTATATCTGCCGCTGATAGGATTCGGGCTGATGCTCACGGAACTGAAGCTGTGGGATAGTATCGGGCGGAGCAAAATCATCGGTAGTGCTGTCCTGATCATTTTGCTGATCGTATTTGCTTTGGGCACCATGTCGTACGGCCGTGTTTTCCGGGATGACCTGGCCTGCTGGCAACAGGCGGTCATATTATCGCCAAATTCTGCTATGGCCCATAACTCCTTGGGAGTATCCTATTCTAAAAGAGATGAGTGGGCTAAGGCCGAGCAGCAGTATTTGCAGGCCTTGATCCTTTCCCCGAACTTTTATAGGGCCATGTTCAATCTGGGCTCGCTTTATATGCTGAAAGGACCATTGGACAAAGCTGAAGCCATGCTGAAGAATACTGTGAGCTTATGTGCCGATTTCCCGTCTGCCAATTATAACCTCGGCCAGGTCTGTGAAAGGCAAGGCAAGTCTGCCGAGGCAGAGGGGTATTACAGGAAGGAGATTTCGCTTGATCCGCGCAGCATAAAGTCCTATGTCAGCCTGGGGGCTTTATATCAGGAACGAGGGGATTTCCGGAAGGCGATGGCCGAGTATGATAGGGCCTTGAAGCTGCGGCCCGATAATGCCGACATACATACCAATTTGGGCGTGATCTATCAAAGGCAGGGAAATGCAGCACTGGCAGAAGGGGAATACCTGAAAGCTTTGAACATAAATCCCAGGATGGCCCAGGCACATTACAACCTGGCAGTATTGTATAAAATGCAGGGGAGGCTATCACAGTCCCGGGCTGAATATCAACGGGCCCTTGAATGTACGCCCTATAGCGGGGAATCCCGGTCGCAATGATAAAAATAACAATTAAATCCTTGACATTTAGAGCAAAATATTCTAAAATAAAATATTAAAGTATCAATTAATTAGGGAGATCTTGAAAATGAAGCAAAAATTATGGTTAGCAATCGGCTTGATGCTTTTGTTGGGCGTTTCGGCGAATCTTTTTGCCAAACCAAGGCCCAAACCGAAGGTGTTGCCAAAACCTGAATATTTGTCCACCAAAGCGACGGTGGATACGGTTTTCTTTGACAACTTTGAGAGTGATACCTTAAAGTGGGATAGTATGGATATGGCAGTGCAGAAACCTTACTGGCATATAGATACATATTCCCCCATTGGTGCATATTCCGGACATCACTGGTGGTGCGGCACCGATGAATTTGCCGGAACATGGAAGACCTCACCGGGCTACGGCACCGGTTGGGTGCAAATGCTATTCTCTCCCGATTTCGATCTGACTTCGATCGCATCCGATTCGGTCCAATTGAAATTCTACCATTATTATAACGTTGAGCCCCCGGCAGGCGGAGACTGGGATTGCGTAAACCTTTGGGGATCCATAGACGGCGGAAGCAGCTGGTTTATATTGTATCCCGATACGGCTTTTTCCGAAGGCGGCGCATTGGCCGCATATAACCTGATAGATTCCTATGCCTGGAAATATACAGGGATGTACCCTGATTCCATAAAGATCCCCGGATGGGGCGGCACCAACGATACATGGCAGCAGGTCGCTTTCGATCTTTCCCCATATAAGGGCAATGTTTTAAAATTACGATTCTCAGTGGCCAGCGACCCGTTGACGTCCGACCAGGATGGCGGGCCATACCACGGCGCCTGGTATATGGATAATATCACCATCGATACCATGAGCGCTGGCGGAACGAAGGGGAACATCTTCCTTGACGATGCGGAGCTGGGCAATATCGGATGGACCACCGGATCGAAAACCCCGGTATATTACTGGCACCAGACCACCTACCGGGCCAAGAGTCCCTCTCGTTCCTGGTATTGCGGGGACGAAATAACCAAAAAATACTCCTGGGGGCACTCGGATGCCATAGTTTCTCCCTTTATAGACCTGGGGCCGGTCCAGAATACCCAGCCCTGTCTTTTGGATTTTGCCATCTGGGCTGATGTTACCGATGACGGGACCAACCCGCCGGAGTCGGTTTTGGATGACTGGGTGGTCGATGTGTCTGTGGACAGCGGGAAATCCTGGACGGGCATCACCGATTATGTTTATTTGGATGCCACCAAGGACTGGACCACCCATTCCGCCACCAACGGGGTCTTGGACCTGTACAATTACATCGGAAAGGTCATCAAGGTCAGGATCGGCTTCAGCTCTGACGGAGACACCCTGTACGGCGAGGGCCTGTACGTCGATGATTTCATTATCACCGGCAAGACCCGCGAACCATTGCCCGGGGTCAACACCGTTCTGCTGGTGGATAACGACGGCAATGCGGTGGATCTAAAGAACGACTCCTGGACCAAATACATGGAAGCATCGCTGGCAAACCTGGGATATCGCTACAGCCTGACTACTATCGGCTCCAACAAAGTCATGCCTCCCGGCTATCTGGAGCAGTTCCCGCTGGTCGTCTGGAATTTCGGTTCCAACTATGATGGCCGGCTCGGCGCCGCCTATAAAGCACTGACAATTCTTGACGAGATCAATATCAGATCATACCTTGATAACGGCGGCAAGATGTGGATGAGCGGGCAGACATTTATGGGATCAGGCAATCCCGACACCACAGTTCATCCCAACATCTGGTCCGATTATCTTCATATCGCGCCGGACAGCGGATGGTTCAACTCTCCCACATACCAAGGCTTTGGCGTCGGCAGCGACCCCATCAGCGACGGTCTTTCGGACAGTTTGCTTTACGAGCCCCTCAACGGAGGAGGATATTTCTGGACTTCGCCGGCCAATTCCTACAGCCTGACGCCGGATCCAGCGAACAGCAACGCGGTCGGCTTTATGACCGCCGATGACGGAAGCTGTATCGCCATGAGATATTGGGATGGCGTTTCGGGAAGCTATCAAGTGGTCTACACTTCCTTCCCGTTCGAGGCCGTCTCGTTGCAGCAAAAGCGCGACACCCTGGCCTCCCGGATCATCCAGTGGCTGCTGCCGGGGACTCCGGAATATATGCCCCCGGCGGTTCCCGTCGGGCTGGCAGCGGTCCAGGATTACGACAGCGTGGTCTGCACCTGGCGGGCCAACAGCGAATCCGACCTGGTCGGGTACAACGTCTATCGAGCCCTGCAGACCGGGCTTCCGTCCTGGGTCAAGATCGGGACAGTCGCCGCACCGGAGACCACCTTTGTGGACAAGGCCATTGCTTCCGGCGATATCTATCATTACGCGGTCACGGCCTTTGACGATAAGATCCCGGCCAATGAGAGCGCATTGTCCAGCTGGTTCTACCTGCAGGTGACTTCATGGAAGACCGGAGTGGAGGGAGATCCCATTACCGCCGCTCCCAAATATTTCAGCCTGGGGCAGAATGACCCCAACCCCTTCAACCAGTCCACCAATATCCGGTTTGCCCTGCCGGCCCAGAGCCGGGTCAGGCTGGTCGTTTATAACATTACCGGGCAACAGGTGAGGACCCTGGCCGACGAAGATCTGAATCCCGGCTACCACAGCATCACCTGGAACGGCTCGGACCAGAACGGTCGGGCGGTGGCCAATGGCATCTACTTTTATCGGATGGAAGCCGCCGGCAGAAACGGCCAGAAATTTTCCCAGACCAAACGATTAAACCTGGTTAAATAAGGAGAGGCAATAGATGCGTAAATTAATATTATTAACTGCCATTCTGGCTTTGGCTGTTGTTTCTGCCAACGCAGCCGCTCCGACCATCACTCTGACCACCCTCTGGCCGGACACCAGCTATGCCGGACCCTACACCGTTAGGACGGTGATAAAATGCGACGAAGGCATTGGCTATGTTGCGCTGGGTTTCAACTTCAACCCACCGAACGGTGCTTGGTTTTGGCCGTATACCGGCTGGCTTGACCCCAACGACAACTGGATCGAGGAATATACCCAGGTGGGGGACACTTTTTATTTTGACATCCCATCCGTTCCGGTAGGACTGGAGACCCCGGTAGAGGTAGCCTATTCGGTTTGGGCCGATAACGCTTCTTATACTGGCACCACCGAAGATCCGGGGAACAATGCTTACTACAGCTTCATCAATACCGTATACTCGCCCGAATACACCAACGTCAGCGCCCTTAAGGATACCTTTTTTACCGGGCCACTGTGGGTGAAGACGAACCTGACCACCGCTTACGGCAATGTGGTCAACAGCGACGAGCTCTACAGCGATATCGCCGGCGGCGCCAATTATCCCCGGGACAGCATCGGGGCAGACGGTTATTATTATTACAGCATCCCCCGGCATGGGGGCGGTTCGCTGACGCCCGTCAATGTCAACTGGTTCATGGTGGCTTACGATGAGATGGGGAACTGGGGACAATATCCTGTCAAGCGCGACACCATGAACCATTTCCGGATCATCGATCCCTGGTCATACAACACTCAGCTGATCGCCAATACCGACCAACTGGGGCCGTACCCGGTGTGGACCAGTTTCAAGAGCGAAGGACCCATTGCCAACGACTCCCTGTGGGTATTCGATATTGACGCCACCGCTTGGGTGCCTTTCCCCCGGGACAGCGTGGCCGGCGATACCTATTATTACACCATACCGGCCCAGAACCTTCCGGTCATCGATCCGGTCACGGTGATCTGGCATATCAAGGCCACCGACGGCACCACCGGGAATTATTCCTATCAACCGTACACTGCGCCGGGGGTCAACAACAACTTCAGGATTTTCGACTGGACCCCGCCCCAATTGTCCAATACCACCACCTGGAAGGACACTTCTTTCACCGGCCCGTTCCAGGTCTACACTCTGGTGACAGATACCTCCGGCATATCCCAGGTCCGGCTTTATTACCGGGTGAAGCCGTTCGCTTCCAGCGATACCAGTTGGAACTATATTCCCATGTCGCCCACCGGCAATCCCGATGAATACAGGGCTTCCATCCCTCCCCAATATCCAGGCACCATGGTCCAGTATTATGTCAGCGGCCGTGACGGGGCGCTGGACCAGGCCGGCCTGCCCATCTGGAACGCCGGATATTTTCCGGCCGGAGGCTCGCTGACCCCCTGGCAGTTTTTTGTGGGCGATCACAAGTATAAAATACTTCTGGTCAACGATGCCCTGCCAACCAATAACTATGGGGACTATTATACCAGCTGCATGGACACCACCGGGGTGCTCTACGGCTACTGGGACAACAGCAAGGCCAGTGTTCTGACAACGCTCAGCCAATTCGATGTGCTGGTTTGGTTCACCGGTGATGACAGCCTAACCACCCTGACCCAGATCGAACGGGACAGCCTGTCGGCATTTCTGGACCGGGGAGGCAACCTGTTACTGTCCTCCAAGAATCTGGGGCAGAATGTGACCGATACGGCAGTTTTCTATAATAGCTATCTTAAGGCCGATTTTGACGTCTCTAATGTAGCCACCGCCAACATCAACTCTATCGGCCTGGTGGCTCTGCCGATAAGCCATGGCACACCGGACACCCTGGCTATCATGACCGCCGGAACGGCCGGGAACTACAAATCCATAGACCGGATGTTCCCGCTACCCGGCGCTGAATCGGTATTTCAGTTCAAGACCATAGGCGGTTCCAGCGTTATCAGATGTTCCACTGCCGTTTATAAAACCGTATTTTCCTCAACTCCCCTGGAGGCGGTGGGCTCCAATACTCCAGGCAAACTGACTCGTACCGAGTTCATCGCCAGGGTGCTCAGGTGGTTCGGGATCCCGGCCTTTTATAAGGTGGAAGGCGAGCCGGAGGCGCTGGTATACGGTAAAACCGCCATATTAAACCAGGCCAGACCCAACCCGTTCACCAGCAGCACTTCCATCTCTTATGTTCTCCCCAATGCTTCCCAGGTGGCTTTGAAGGTATACAACATAGTGGGGCAGGAGGTCGCCACCCTGTGCGACGGGAATCAGCCTGCCGGTATGCATGAGGTTTCCTGGAACGGTCTGGACCACAGCGGAAAGAAAGTGTCCAACGGAGTTTACCTCTACCGCCTGACCACCGGCGACCAAAACCTGACCAAGAAAATGGTAAAGGTAAGATAACACAATTATCCAATATCCAAACAAAATGGCAGGGATTAATACCCTGCCATTTTTAAATATCAAAAAATCAACAGCAATTAATGCATCAACATAATATGTTAACATTCAATACATTATAAGATTAATATAATATTGATGTAATATTTGCGTTAATTATGTATATGATCAAGAAAAAATGTTGTCTGACGAATAAAAATGTTTTTTAACATATTGGATGGTAAATTGTTAGAATAAAGAAAAATATTCTAACGGCATGTAAATTGCATATATTATATTTGATAATTGTGAAAAATCAAAATAATCAATAAAAAAGGAGAAAAAACATGGCTAGGAAAACCGGAGTATGGTTAACCGGATTGGTTCTAGCGGTAACTATGGTGGCGTTATCCTTAGCCGGTCTCAACGAAGTTTCGGCGTATAAACTGGATGCCAACCAAAGTGTTCCGCAGGTGACCAAGACATCCACCGCTGCCGTTCCGGCAGCCAAAGCGGTCAGCAACGACCAATCGGTTATTTCCGATATCCCCAAATTCATCGGCCAGAACAAAAGGGCGGTAAACCCGGCGCCATATGCCAACGCCAATATAATTGAATTTTCCAATGGCTATAAGATCAATACTGATGCCGGCGAGCCCACCCTGCCTTCCGATTTGAAATATAGCGCTCCCAAAGGCGACGAGTTGACCTATTACATCGTCCAGTTCAACGGCCCGGTGCAGGACAGCTGGCGCAAGGGTTTGGAAAAGGCCGGGGCCGAGGTGATGTTCTACCTGCCCAACTATGCCTTTGTGGTCCGGATGAACGAGATCATCAGAAACAACATCACCGCCACCAAAAGCGAGGTCAAATGGACCGGGCTGTTCCAGCCGGCCTATAAGGTCTCCCCCCGGATCTCTGCCCAGGCCAAGGGCGGCAAGATCAGGGCGACCATCAATATTTTCAGCCCCGAGGACGTCACTGCCTCGATAAAAGACATCGAATCGGTGGTAGGACATAAGATATTTCATAAATCTGTTTTTGAATGGGAACCCGGCAAGTTCAACAAAAAGATATTCGTGGACATCAGCGAGGACAAATTGAATACCCTGGCAAATATCAAGGGTGTTTTCTGGATAGAACCAATGCCGGTATTCCGTATCCAGAACGCCAACAGCCAGGTGGTGGTCCAGGCCTACGGCACAGTTGCCAATTACCGGCCGATATGGGCCGCCGGGATCATGGGCGAAGGCCAGATCGTGCTGGACCTGGACACCGGCTGCCGCGAATCGCAGTATTTCTTCAGGGATAATGCCCACCGCCACGCCTATGTGGACGGCATCAGCGAATGGTACTGGGATGTCAACCACTCCAAAGTTGTAGGCCAGCAGCCGGGCGGAAGAGAAGACGAGATCGATCTGGGATGGAATCCCGGGACCATGTCCCGCTACGGAGACGAATCGGCCAATTCCTATCATGGCACCCATACCTCCGGCAGCATTGTGGGCAATGATGACGCCCTGGGCACCTACGCCATGGACGGCATGGCCAAGAATGCAAAGCTTATTTTTGTGGACGGCGGAGGCGACTCCGGCTCGGTCTACGGCACCTGGGATATCAACCGGGTGGGATCCTGGGGCTGGGACAGCGCCGCCAAGTACCTGGGCGGACAGCGGGCGTACATATCATCCAACTCCTGGGGGGACTCATCGGCCAACGGGGTCTACGATCTCAGCGGCATGGAGACCGACCAGTTCATGTGGAGCCACAAGGACTTTTTATTCCTGTTCTCCGATGACAACGACGGCACCAAGACCCAGCCGGGCTCCAAGGCCGGGTCCCCGGCCGTCAACAAGAACGGTATTGCGGTGGGCGCACTTTCGGCCGGCACCAATCCCGGCGGGGCCAGCACCAGGGCCACCTTCTCCAGCTGGGGAAGGCACGCCGACGGGCGTCTGAATCCGACGGTAACGGCTCCCGGGACGGCCATTCTTTCGGCCAACGGGGGAGTTGATGTCGGAACTTTAAGCATGCAGGGGACATCGATGGCCTGCCCAATCACCGCCGGAGCCACGGCCCTTATCCGCCAGTATTTCACCGAGGGCTGGTATCCCACCGGCACCAAGATTGCCGCCAACGGATTTACACCGTCCGGCGCTTTGATGAAAGCCATGCTGGCCATCAGCGGCGACAGCACCACCAGCTATTGCGCTTCTTTTTATCCGGATTCCATGTACGGCTGGGGGAGGGTCAATCTGGACACCGCCCTCTACCTTTCCGGGAACGGGGTCAAGCTGATCGTCAACGACAACCGGACCGGTGTTTTGACCGGAGAAGTCTATGAATATTTATTGACCGTTCCAGCCGGGGCCACCGGGTTGAAGATCGGGGTAAACTGGACCGATTATCCCGGGAACCCTGCTGCCGCCAGGACCCTAGTCAACGACCTGGACCTGGATGCCTATAATCCCTCGGCGGTCCGCTACCGAGGAAACCGCTTTAATGCCGCGGTGCCAAGGCAGACCAACACTGCGGCCACCGATAACGACTCCATAGACGTGCTGGAAGGCATCAGAGTGACGGCCCCGGCCGCCGGCACTTGGAGGATAACCGTCACCGGCCGTAACGTGGCGGTGGGGCCGCAGCCCTTTGCCCTGGTGATAACCTATAAGACCGCTGTCGCCACATACCCGGCTATGGGCAAGGTGTTTTTGAACAAACCAGTGTACGCCATTCCGGTAATAACCGGCTCCAACGATACCCTGAAAGTTGAAATAATCGATCCCAATAATATCTTAGCATCCAATAACGTAGTTATCCGGGCCAAATTGGTGGAAACCCAGCCGGAGACCCTTGCCTGCACCAAGGTGGGCGACGGACTGTTCCGGGGAAGCCTAGCCCTTTTAAACGGCAACCCGGTCCACGGGGACGGCCGGCTGTCGGTGGATGCCAGGGACACTATCTGGGTCCGGTACGACGACACCAACCCGGCCGGCAGCGATTCCACCTATGCCGTAGTCGACGGCAACACCTTTACTATCTCCAATGTTTATGCCTACGATCCGACCCCGCCCAATGCCTCGGCCAAGTATATTCACTGGACCACCAGCGAGAACGCCAACAGCAAAATATATTACGGCACGACCACCGCACTGGGCAGCACTTTGACGCTGGATACCCCGTATGTCTTCGATCATAACGTCAAGTTGACCAGCTTGACAGGCAGCACGCTCTATTACTTTGACATCGAAAGCAAGGATTACCGGGGGAACACGGTCCGGGATGACAATGCCGGCCGTCATTACACGTTCAGCACCGGATCGGCCAGCGGATCGGATGTTCTGGTGGTGGTATTCAACACCAACCTTTCCAGCGGAGACGCTTTCGAGTTCGCCCATCCCGATTTTCTGACCAGCGCCTTAAATGCCGGCGGCTGGAGCTACGATTGGTTGACAACGGAGCAGGGGGCCTTCTCCACCGCCAAGCTCAAAGACTATAAAGCTGTTTATTTCCAAAACGGCCAGGAGAATTATCCTGCTTTGGAATCCTGGTATCGTGATACCATTGCGGCTTACCACAACCTTGGGGCAAGATTTTCCGTGACCGGCCACGATATCGGCTGGGATTCCTGGGCAAACCTTGACGGAAGGCCGGCGGCAACCAGAGCTGCCGACACCCTGTTCTGCCGCAACTACCTGCATTTTACCTATAAAGGCGACGTTACCAACGAACTGGACTTCAGTCCGTTGTATGGAATAACCAACGATTCCATCTCCGGCGGATATACCTCCGGCTTGGCATACCAGCCTTTCCGCAACGGAGCCTGCGGCGACAGTATATGGGGCGTAGCCGGATCAGGAGTGGTAACCCCGGTATGGGACGGTCCCAATGCCATGGATACCTGCGGCAACAAATGGATTTCCAACAGCGCCTTGGGAACGCCGGGCAACGGGGTCTGGGGCGGGCAGAAGACCAAGGTCGTTTATAACGCCTTTGAGATCACCCAGTTTGATACGACCAATAAAACCAGCGCTTCCCGGATCGACGTGTTGAACAAGATGTTCATCTGGCTGATCGGCCACGACCATCCCGATGTATTGATCAGCACTCCGGTGGCCGGGAACACCTATAACACCAGCCCGATCTCCATCGCCTGGACCTCGGCGGCCTGGGGCGGAGCTACCATAGACACCACCTTCATCGAGTATTCTGACAATGCCGGCACCAGCTGGAATCTGATAACCAAGGGAACCGCCATTGCTTCTCCCTATGCCTGGAATGTGGCTTCTACCAACGGGGACAAATACCAGGTGAGGGTCAGGGTCAAAGACAAGGGGGTCTACCCGGTGATGTCCGGATCTGACACGGTGGGCACCTTTGCCATCAACCGGGTGGGCGGTGATAATTTTGGTCCGGTGGTTCTTCCCGGCAGCATCAAGTTCGCCCGGAGCCCGGTGGGCAATCAAACAAACAACGTTTTGCAAGTTCAGGCGATCGCCTCCGATTCCAGCACCGGACTGTCCAATATTGCTGCGGTCAAATGCTCGGCCTATGTCAGCGGATCAGCCCGGGTGGCCATGCTGTCTGCCACCGACGGGAGCTTCAACCAATTGATCGAGAGTGTTAATGGTGATTTGTCCACCGATGGCTGGCCGGTCGGCGCCTACACCATCTATCTGAGGGCCCAGGACGCTTCGCCCTCCAAAACCCCGGCCAACTGGGGACCGCTGTCCACCGCCACCCTGAACGTGATAAACGGCATAAGCACAGTCAAAGCGGTCACCCTGTCCTACTTCAACTGCCTGGCTTCGGCCCAGGGCATCAACCTCAAGTGGAGGACCGAGTCCGAGATAGATTGCAGGGAATGGATAATCAAAAGGGGGAATTCGGTGGTGGGTCCGTTTGCTGAAATAAACAAAATAATCGTTTCTGACGGAAACAGCAATGAACCCAAGGAGTACAGCTACCTGGACGCCTCGGTGGATCCCAGCCAACTATACTTCTACCAGCTGATCGAAGTCTCCGGCGACGGGAATCAGGTGGTCTACGGGCCGATCGAGGTCAGATCCCTGGTCCAAGCCTTAATTTTTGGATTATCGGCCGCCAGGCCCAACCCATTTAATCCACTTACCCGCCATGCCGAGATAAATTTCCAGATACCGTCCAGGTCCCAGGTAAGCCTGAAGATCTACAACATCACCGGACAACTGGTACGGACGTTGGTAAACGAGGTCATGCCCGCTGGTTTCTATACGGCCAAATGGAACGGCAAAAATGACAGGGGCCAGACCCTTTCCAATGGAATCTATTTCTATAACCTGGAGGCTGGAGGGTTAAAGGCCACCAAGAAGATCACTTTGATCAAATAAACCAAAATGTCTTCAAATTGACGTCCCTGGGGCCAGGGACGTCAATTTGTTTATGCCGGACCCCTCATTGCTTTCTGTGAATAACGGCCAAAGTTGGGGGGTAAAATGATATGTTTTACAATGGAAAGGGATACTTTACTGTTGACAAAACACCAAAAAATCAATATACTAAAAGGTATATCTTTATCTTGGGCAATGTAAATTTGGAGGAGAAATGAAAAAAATCTGGTTTGGTTTAATGATCTTGTCCCTGGCCGCCGGGATATGCTCGGCCAGCAGCGATAGGGCTACCATCAACGCCGGGGCTTTGAAAAGCGAGCTTCTTTCTAATGGATTTATAGGAGACACCACGGCTGGTTTTAATTATGCCGCAGGCTTTTTCCCATACCACGATTATAAATCGCTTTTGAAGGTAGCCAGCCTGTGGGTAGGGGGATCGGTCGACAACAAGAAACATTTTGATGTTAGCGCCGGATATGTATCCTATTTCGGAACAATAGCCAACGAATGGTGCGGCGATGCCGGGCAGGTGTCGGTCACCATTCCCGGAGCGATCTCCCCGCTGGAACTGCAGGCGGGGTTTACCGATACCGACAGTATTTTAAATCAGGGAACTCCTTTGGGAATAGAAACCAAACTGACAGCCTACCAATGGGGATATGCTCCGATAGATAAGTTCTATATTATAAATTACAAGATCAGGAATTCCGGCATCCAGACGGTGGACAGCTGTTATGCCGGGCTGTACCACCTGCCCAATGTCTTTCGGGATGCGGTTAACAACTCGGCCAACCTTGATTTCTGCGGTTTTGACAACTCGGCTGATCCGGTCAACGGTGGGAATAGGGGGCTTCTCTGGGTCACGGCGGATTCCGGGCAATGCGACGCCGGTTTCGGGGTGATTCCCCAATATCTGGGAGTGAGGTTGCTGCAAGCGACAGCCCCAGACGGTAGCCCATCTCCTTTAAGCGGAGTGAGCAGCTGGTCGGGGATAAACATGGAACCGGTCAGCGATGCCAACAGGCTTAACCCCTATAACAAGTATTATTATCTTTCCCGGGGCAAGCTCGACGCCGGGGAGATCAGGAAGGTCCACATCCAGAAGATCACCGATGACAGCCTGCACATCAACCTGTTCGGCCAGGTGCTGACTGACGTCGAAGGGGTATGGGAGGTCAACGATACCAACCATCTGGGCACCAATTACTACGTCGGCGGCTCATACAATCCGGAAATGGGATTGATCACTCTGGGCACCCCCAAGCAAGATAAGACTGCATCCGTGAACAGCGAAGAGTGCTGGCCCTCGGACAGCATGACCTTGATGGTGGCCATTACACCGGTGGCCCAGGTGCTGGGGATCTATGACAATCCTCTTGATACCGGGACCAACTATTACAGCGGAGGCAGTTTCGTTGCTTCCAACGGGACCATCACCCTGGGCATTCCCTATTTTGGTGGAGCTCAGTTGTATGTCGATTATAATTACAAGACAAACAATGTGGTCGTCACCTACAACTATTACAACAACAAAATCCTGACCACTCCCTGGGATGCTTATACCTTGCAGATCGATCCTACACGGGTCCAGGAAGTGGAAGGTGTATACTGGGCCAAGGACAGCAGTTGCTTAGGCACCAATTATTTCATTGGTGGCTCCTTTGACCGGTCCAGCGGAATGATCACCCTGCCGGCGCCGATAGACGAGGACACACTGCTTACTGAGAAGTATCCCACCCAGATGTATGACGAATTCTGGGGACCCCAAGATGATACCCTTCTGGTTAACTGGATGGATCCGACCAAAGTGGCAGAGATCTTGGCAGTATATGACGACACCAACATGGATCGTTACCCCGGCGGAAGTTACGATCCGGTTACCGGGACCATTACCCTGGGCATTCCCTTTTCTATTGCCGATTACCACAACGTTTGGGTTACATACCGTTATATAGCCGTTCCCAACGTATGGGTCAAGAACTTTGCTCCCGACATAGCCACCCAGAATATGCTGGCCAGCGTTGGCCCCTGGACCATGGTCCCGGGAGATTCGGGGCAGGCGGCTTTTGCCGTAGTGGCCGGCAACACGCTGGCCGAACTGCAAACGGCTTCCGATTCGGCCCAGTACATCTGGGACAATCCGGCAGCGATAGTTACCGCAAACTCCGGATCGATCTCCGGGATGGTGGAGAAGACGGGAGGCCGGGGGCCGGTCCCCGCTGCCAAGGTGGTACTGTTCGGCTCTTTGGGAACGGCGATAGATTCCGCCTATAGCGATGCCACCGGACGCTATTATATGGGCAATATACTTTCCGGGAGCTATGATTCACTGGTGGCAACCTCGTCTAACTACCTGCCGGGCAAAATTGATATAAGCACTCCGATACTGGCCACCCAGAATATAGCCGGCATGGATATAGCGCTGGCCTCCGAAAAAGCTGAGCTCTCCGGAACCATAACCAGGACTGACGGCACCACTCCGGTATCCAATGCGAAGATCATAATCATGGGGACCAACAACGATTCCACCAGTTCGGATGCTTCTGGTTTCTATCATTTTGCCTTTGTGAAAACGGCATCCGGCGACAGCCTGATATTCAGAGCCCAGGACTGTCTGATCGACACCGTGCCCAGCCCGAACCTGCTGCAGGATTCATCGGTGGTAATGGATCATACCCTGCACTCGATCTACGGCTGGATAGACGGGAAAGTGACCAAGGTTGACGGGATCACACCGATATCCAATGCTAACGTCACAGCTGTCAGCGGGATCGATACAGCGGCGGCGATTTCCCAAGCCGACGGCAGTTACAGTATCAGTGGATTATTGGCCGATACATACATAGTAAAGTATTCTGCCCAATGGTATGCCAGCGATTCGGGGATGGGGATTGCAGTAATGACCGATTCTACCACCATCATTAATCAGACCCTCAAACAGGAGAACAACTTCACAGACCTGATATGGAAGAAGAAGTCGGCAATGCCAGGCTGGAGATACGGAGCCGGAACCTGCCAGGTACAGGGCAAGGTCTATGTGTTGGGGGGGCGCGATTATCTGGGTGCCACCACCGCGGTCTATTGCTATGATCCTTCGGCCGATACGCTGGGCGGGGAGCCCTGGACGGTAAAGGCCCCGATGCCGACCGCCAGGTACGGTCTGGGGGCGACGTCAGTCGGCGACAGCATCATATATGTGGTTGGAGGCTATGATGCTGACAGCACTGCGCTATCGGTACTAGAAGCTTATGTTCCCATCACTGATTCCTGGATTACCGGGCTGGCCGGCATGCCGACCCCCCGGGCGTTTTTGGGTGTGGCCAGCATTGCCGATACTGTTTATGCGGTTGGGGGATTCAATAGCGTCTTCCCGGGGCTGGATACAGTAGAACTGTACCTGCCGGGTTCTAACAGCTGGGTCACCAAAAAAGCCCTGCTGGGCGGACCTTCATTCGGCCGGGCCGGAATGGGTTTTGCTTCTCTTGACAGTATGGGGGTCAAACGTGTTTACGCCATCGGGGGACAAAGGGTTGATGGTTCCATTCTGCAGAACAATGTCAAATATAATCCCATAGCCAATTCTTGGACATCTCGGACATCGCTTCTCTGGTTATCCGCCTTCAGTGCGGCTGTTTCGATCAATGATTCTTTGTATTTTACCGGCGGAAAGAATCTCACGGACGGCTATTTGAGAAAGGTGGGTGTCTATAATACCTTTGCCAACAACTGGACCAGTTTGGCTGATCTCCCGCTGGCAGTGGCTTTCCATTCCTCAGCTTCCCTGGACTCGGTCGGGATCTGGGTGCTGGGGGGCAAGACCGATGACACCTATATCTCTGACGATATTTATATGGGCTTCAAGCCAGGAGGCATAACCGGTCTTTGCAATACAACCACCAATGGTCCGGTGGTGGGCGCCTTGGTCAGCGCCATTTACGGGTCAAAGATAAAAAACACCGAAGCTACCGATAATAACGGTTACTATACTTTGGTCGGGTTGGAACCGGGCGCATACAACGTCCACATCTACAAGGCCGGAGTGATGGATACCGTCATATCCCAAGTGGTGGTGCGCTGGGGCAGGACTACAGACATAGGTACCGTTACCGGGGTGGCTGGCGGCAAACCGGGTGTCCTCGTCTCCTCTTTTGCATTGCATCCGGCCTATCCCAATCCAGCCAAAGGGTTCTGTAATATTTCTTATCAAATACCTGCCGATTCAAGAGTTGAGCTTACGGTATACAATGTTCTGGGTCAAAAAGTAAAAACCCTGGTTTCGGGAAATTCAAAGGCCGGGAACTATACTATGAAATGGGCAGGCGACGATAGCCGGGGACAGAAGGTAGCGAACGGCATTTATATTTACAGGTTGCAGATGAACTCCGGAACGGAAAACAAAACCGCCACCAGGAAACTGGTTTTATTGAAATAAAGCCCCACAGCGCCGCATAAATTTTATGCGGCGCTTTTCCCCTTGACAAACCCGGTATTTTGATATAATATTGAACGAAATTGAGGGGTTATATATCGAAATTACATTGTCAGTATCGAAAATCATCTTTACCAATGAATGAAACCATGATTTTACTGATACTGGCTATTGGGGTCAGATCCGATGAGGGTAAAGCCGGTATCCTAACGATACCGGCTTTACCAATTTATAAATCATTAGTTTGGGGCGGGATATTTTTATGAATAACCTGAGACTATTTTTCATGGCTGCAACAGCCATCGCTTTTTGGCCTATGAGCATAAATGCCCAGAGCTGGACAGCCGACAGCAATCTGACCAATTCCATCGGCGGGTCCTACACCACAACCAACAACAGTCACAGCCTGGCTGTTTCCCAAAACAGGATATATCTGACCTGGTACGATTTTTATATAGGCCCGAACATGGGCTGCCAGATCCGGTTCAAAAGATACGACGGAAGCACCTGGTCCAGCGACACAACGGTCGGTTTGATCGGCAATACCAGGCTAAATAACTGGTATCCTTGCTGTGTCACGGATGCTGCAGGAAATTTCCATTTGGTATGGGAAACCAACGAGTTTACCACCGATATTGAGAATTTCGAGATCGCCTACCGCAAATATAACAACAATTACTGGACGGGGACCACCAGACTTACCAAGAGCTCCGGCCCATCATCAAATCCCACGATTGCCGTTGCCGGGGACGGCCGCCTGTTCGTCTTCTGGCAGGATAAGAGAGGGGGCCTTTATCGGATCTACTATAAAACATATGCTGGCTCTGCTGACTGGGGCCCAGAGGGCATCCTGGGGGAGAATGCAGATTATTGCGGGATGCCCGGGGTTGGCATCTGTCAGGGACTGCCGGCTGTTGTGTGGGAGGATTTCAGTTCCGGGACATTTCAGGTGCGGTTCCGAAAAATGTCCGCTGGTGGCTGGGAAAACGACAGCCTTATAAGCCACAGTCCCCTTGGGGCCTTCAGTCCGGCCATAGCCGCCGATAATTCTGGCAATATCCATGTGGTCTGGCAAGACTGGTCGCTTAACAGCTCAAAGATTTATTATCGGAAATATTCCGCTCTGTCGCGTAATTGGGATCAGGAAATGATCCTTAGCTCTACTGGTTTCCGGGCAGAGAGTCCGATCATAATCTGCCGGGACAGTTTGGTGGACGTATTCTGGTCGGACGACCGCAGCGGATGCTATGAGATTTACCGGCGGCAATCCGTCAACGGAAGTTGGGGACAGGAGGAACAGGTGACCGATCAAAGGGCATCGGCGGCACTGCCTTCGGTGGCTGCTGATTCCCGGGGAAATATGCATCTAGTCTGGTCCGGAGATCAACCGATAACCAATAATAATCCGGATATATTTATAAAAAGCCTGCTTGTCGATCCCTGGCCCCCGAAAAAGGAAAATATTACAGATATCGATATCAAACCCCTGTGCAGCATCACAACATATCCCAACCCGACTTTGGGGCATTCTATTTTAAAGTATTCGATAACACCCTCAGTCAACACCCTGACGCGTCAATCCCTGATATCTTATAGCGGGAGGTTGGACATTTTCAATGTCGCCGGCCAGCTTGTAACCCGGCTGTTTGCCGGCAATCTATCCATTGGAGAACACTACTCGGAGTGGAATGGCAGGGATGGAACGGGGCGGAAAGTGGCCAGCGGTATTTATTTTGCTAAAGTGACCACCGGGACGGTCACTTCGATGGCAAAAATAATGGTAGTGAGGTAAAGGAATGAAAAAGTATATAGCGAGCATAATCGTCATCATTTCTTTTGCAGCCGCAGCCGTGGCCAATGTTGATATAATAAAATCCGATGAGTATGGCATGATCATTGAATTCAGGGCCGGAAATGTAAGATACGCCCCGAATATCTATGGAAATAAAACTTATCACCAGATAGCGATAGATGGCTGCGCCAATACCATTGACTGCGGGAAACCTTCTTTGCCACAGCGCAGCATAATGTTCGCTGTCCCCTACCAATCTCAGGCTGTTATCACCCAGATAGAACTGAAGGAGAAGGAATATATTGCCATTGTCCCCCTTCCCAGCCCGGCTCCAGCCGAAACAGGGAACGACTTTATAATTGATAATACGATATATTTCGGAAGTGCTCAGTATCCAGATCGGGCGGCTGTTTTAAGCAGATCCGGCTGGGCCAGAAACACCAAAATATCGACCTTGACTTTATTCCCGGTTATTTTTGATCCCGCCAATGCCCGAGTGATCGTCAGCCGGAGGATGAGGATCACCATAGAATATAAAGCAACCGGGACCTATGTCCAGGGGATCCCACCGGCCAAAAGCCATCTGGATGAAGTCTTGCTTAAAACCGTGGCAAATCCCAAGCAAGCTGAAAAATGGAATCATCGCACTTTGTCAAAGGCCGGGCAAATATCTTGTGATACCCTGCCGTACAAGATATTTATAAAAAACGACGGGATCTATAAAATAGGATATAACGATCTCCTTGCCGCTGGAATAAATCCCGATCTGATTGATCCCAAGGCATTGAAAATAATAAATAAAGGCCGGGAAATTGCGCTGTATTTTAAAGGCCAAGCAGACGGGGTATTCGATCCCGACGATAATTTTGAATTTTATGGCCAGGCAAACATTGGAGATTCAACTTATTATCATCAGTTCTCCAAAAAAAACGTCTATTACATGTCATTGACCGGCTCCCCCGGCGCCCGGATGGCTGAAGAGGACGGTACTCCGGTTTTATCGGGGATAACTCCGGTGAGTTATTTTTCGGAAACCATTCATTTTGAAAAAGACAGTCTGTTCCCTCGTCTGGATGCCTGGAACAGCGACCAAAACGACCGCTGGTTCTGGAAAAGAGTGGATTATCCGGGAAGCGTGACCCTTGCCATCGAAATCCCCTCCCCGTTCATTGCTTCGGGAGACAGTTTTGTCATAAAAGGCAGCCTTCACGGGGTCACGGAAGACGACTGGCACCATGTTCGCCTGCTATTGAACGGGCAATCGATAGCCGATCTTAAATGGTTCGATCAAACCGAAAATAAAATCAACATCAAAATTCCGGCGACAGCGGTCATCAACGGCGTCAATAGTTTGACGGTCAAACATGACACCACTTCCAACACCAGCAACAAAATCCTGATCAACTGGTTTGAAATTGACTATAAAAGGGGTTTCAATGTCCCTTCCGGTAACCTGGCCTTCATCTCCGATGCCAAAATCAACGACTCCCTGGTGCAGTACACAATAACCGGACTGCCGGCTTACACGGCCGAGGTATATAAATTGGGCAAAAGCAAGATCGTCGGTTCGGCAATATCCCCCGGGACCAGCGGTTTGGATTACAATCTGTCCTTTCAGGACAGGATATACGGCGATGAAAAATATGTGGTTATTGGACGCGATGATAAAAAGAGACTTTCTCCGGGTGATATAGTGCCCAATAGAACATCCAATCTGCGTGATCCGGGTTTTAACGGCACAAATTATATAATTATTGCATCGGATGAATTGATAGAATCGGCAGAGAAGATGGTCCAGGCCAGGCGGACAAAATACCCCACTGCGATTGTCTCCTTAACATCGGATATCTTCGATGAGTTTGATTATGGAATAACCTCGGACAAGGCAATTAGGGATTATCTTAAGTACGCTTTTGATAATTGGACAATTCAGCCGGAATATGTCTTATTGATGGGTGATGGCAGTTACGATCCCCGGAATGTCATAGGGAACAGCAAGAAAGACCAGATCCCGGTCCACCTCACCAGGACGGATTGGTACGGCGGGGTAGCTGATGATGACTATTATGTGAGGGTCAATGGCGACGATTTTCTGCCCGACATATCCGTGGGAAGGCTGCCAGTAAACTCCAATGAAGAATTTAGCATTTGGGACAACAAAAGACAGGTATATGAACAGAGGCTGTTCCTGGACAGGTGGCACAAGGATATACTGTTTATTGCCGGCTGGCCGCTGGAGCCGTGGGATAATTTTTACAGACCAAGCGATAGCCTGGCGGCGGCGGTCTCCCCTTTATACGATATAGCCAAGGTGTATCACGGTGCTACCTACCAGAACAAAGAGGACTTGATAAACCGCCTTAATCAGGGGGCGGCCGTAGCGGTGTTTTACGGACACGGCGGAGCGCAATTATGGTCTCACGGCAGTTTTTTCTGGTATTACGATGTTGCCCGGCTGAATAACTGGGGGAGATGGCCCCTGATAGGGTCTTTTACCTGTAATTCGGGCGCTTTCGAGAGCCCGTTATATGTCTCTCTCAGCGAATCTTTCATTTTTAATCCAGGAGGGGCCATAGGGCTTTACGCCAGCAGCGGAGCATCCTACGGGGACAGCATTGTCGGTTGTGTCATGGAGAATACTTTTATAGATGCTTTTGATAAGAAAGGATTCCGAAATTTAGGCGACATAGCCCTGTCTTCCAAATACGACCTGGCTGGAGGATTGCCGCCATCCGGGCTGACTCTGGATATGCTGGTAAGCTATAATCTGCTGGGCGATCCGGCGGTCCGACTGGCACTTCCGGATACCGGCTTGAAGGTTGAAATATCCCCGACGGCGGTTTTGCCAGGCGATTCCACCCAGATAAAAATAACCGGACTTTTTGGTGCCGGCCTGGCGGTGATTTCGTTATATGACTCGGGGCGGAGAATTGTTTCACAGAATGCCTTCTCCACCTCGGCGGGGCAGGCCCAAACTTATATTACCATTCCCGATTCGGCCCTTTCCGGGCTGGCTTACTTGAAAATATATTTGAAAGACGATAACTCCGATTGGGTGGCAGTGGAGTATTTGGGCATAAACCGGCCGGCCGTATCGGGGATCAAGGTAATTCCTTCCGCCCCCACCGATATCGACAGCATACAAATCACCGGAATCGTTCAGAGCCTTTCGGGCATTGATTCGGTGTGGTGCCGATGGAAATGGGGCGGCGGTTATTATGATACCGCCGGAGCATTCAATCATTCCCTGATGAATGCCTCGGGAGATACCTTCATTCTGAGCGATAAGGTATACTTAAACGGTTTGGCAGGGAATTATCATCCCGAGGATGACTATTATCTGATATTTAAGATCTATATCAATGATAGTTTAACGTCCAGCCTCTGGCAACGGATAAAAATACCAAGAAGACCGGACCTGGCCCCGGCCAGCAGCGCCCAGGGCGCTGTCTCACTTGGCGGCAAAAGGGTTCTGGACATAAGCGCCTCAATTAAGAACTTGGGAGATTGCGATGCCCATTCGGTCCCGGTATGGTTCTACCGTTCAAGCGATGATGCCATACTGGGCTCCGGCACAATGGACACCGTTTTCGCCGGCAAGGAAAAGAAGTTAAGCCTGCCGTGGTCGATTGAAGGAGAATTCACCCAGTTGTATTACCGGATAGATCCCCTCCGGTCGGTTGTCTCGCCGTATCCCCAAGAGGATACCACCAACGACAATTCGGTGGTATATTGGGTGCCTTCCCAAGACTTCTATTATTATCAATTAGATATGAAGGGCACCAATCAGGATACTCTTGATTATTACTCAAAAATCAGGGCCGTTTTCCCGGATTCATGCCTTGATGACAGCGCGGTAGCCATCATCGGCAGGAAGCTGTATGATATTAACAGCATAACCCAGTCAGGCTTGGTTCCCCTTGACAGCTTGGGGCAGGCCTATTTTGTCGGATTGACCGATTCCACCAGGGGATTTGATAATAACCGGGAGTTATGGATATCGCTGAAGTTGGAGAATATTGACAGTACTACAGATTTGAACAATCTTAAAATCTTCAGATATGAGGATATTACCGGAATGTGGCAGTTGATCCCCTCGCAGACCGACAATGATTACATCTCCGGGTTTTCTTCAAAGCCCGGAACATTTGCCGCAATGTTTGCCAGGGATACCACCGGCCCGAAAATAACCGCCAAGATTGACCAACAGGCCATAGGCTGGGGGCAAGTTATAATGATCCCCAACCCGCAGTATTCGATTTTACTAGAGGACCGGGACGGTATAAATTTAGATTCGATCTGGGTCAAGCTGAACAATCAATTTGTAGACAAATCCAAGTACAGTCTTCCTTTAAAACCAGACAATGCCTTCAGCGTTTCTTTTGTTTATGCACCAATATTGACCAATGGTACTCATAGTTTGGAGGTTGGCGCTTCCGACAATTTGGGGAATAAGTCTTTAATAAAAATATTCAATAATGTAAAAGTTGAATTTGCGTTAAAAGAAATCGCGAACTATCCCAACCCGGTTGACGGGGATATCACAACATTTTATTTCTACGTAGGTGATGTTGCCGACAGATATGAACTTAAAATATACACTGTTGCCGGAAGGCTGGTAAAAACATTCAGGGGGGGGATAGCCACCGGAGTGCACACTTTTGAATGGGACCTGTGTGATGAAAATGGAAATGGTGTGGCCAACGGAGTGTACTTCTATAAAGCCGTTGTTTATCAGGGTAGTAAGGCGCTTGAAAAGACCGGCAAGATGGGTATCCTCCGATAAAGGATCAAGAGAATAAATATTTAGGGATGTAATAATGAAAAGGATCGTTTTAACCGCCCTGTTTATATGTCTTGTCAGCAGTATAGAAACCCGGGCGGAAAGCTACGGGGGGGAATTCCTCAACCTTCCGGTCGGCGCAAAAGCCTTGGGCATTGGTGGGGCCTTCGGCCCGGTGGCCGATGATGCCAGTGCCATTTACTGGAATCCGGCCGGCCTGGGCAAACTCCGGGTACCGGAGATAATGCTGGTTCACACCGCTCTATTCGCCA
The DNA here is from genome assembly GCA_937863685.1 of uncultured bacterium. GTDB lineage: Bacteria > Edwardsbacteria > AC1 > AC1 > EtOH8 > UBA2226. The sequence continues at coordinate 147,955 of CALMGM010000008.1, read as the reverse complement.
ATATGGCCAGCCATGATTATTTAGCTTTAGTATTGCCCATTGGCAAGAAACTGTCCCTGGGTGCCGCCTGGATCCGGCTGGGGGTAGAGGACATCCCCAGATTTTCATATACCATAGGGACCCCTCCTATAGGGACTTTCGGCAACAACGAAAACGCCTTTTTTGGATCCGCCGGAACATCTTTTGAAAAAATCACCTTGGGAAAGCCTTGGAAGCTCTACTCCGGCGGCAGCATCAAATTGATATATGATAAAATGGATGACAGGCAGGCAACCGGCCTGGGGGTGGATGCCGGATCTATTATTGACATCAATCTGGCTGACTGGTTCGCGCGCAGGGCTGAATCCCGGCCTTTGATGGGCATCCTTCCGGTGGCGATAGAAAACTCAAACCTGGGAACCCTCTCCCTGAGCTTTGTGATACAGGACATAGGCGGTACCAGCATAGCCTGGAATACGATCAGGAAGCACAGTGACATTCGCCCCGCGGTTTATAAAATTGGCCTGGCCTACCATCAGCCGATAAGCATATTAAGAAGTACAATGACCTTTGCTTGGGAGGGTTCGACCGAGACCATGCAAAAGGGAAGGCTTGGCGCCGAGTACAAATACCGTAATTTATTGGCTTTTAGGGCCGGGCAGGACCAGGATAAACTTGTTTTCGGCGCCGGTTTGTCTGTGTGGCGTTTCACCATGGATTATGCCTATAATAGCCATGATCTGGGCAGCATTCATCGGGTGGCCGGAAGCTATAAGATAATGTGATCTGTTCAAAGCTGGCGATCACAGATATAAGCGAGACGGGGACTTTCCTCGTCTCGCTTACATCTTAAAATATTCCTTGCCTGATAACAAAATATAATGTATCATTCTAACAAATGTGATCACAATGGGAGACCATGTCAGTAAAAGCAGTATTCATGGACCGGGACGGGACCATTAATGTTGATACCAATTACGTCAATTCACCCGGGCAGTTGGTTCTGCTTCCCAATTCCGGCAAAGCCATAAAACTGTTGAATAAAAATGAATTCAAAATAGTAGTGGTGAGCAATCAATCCGGAGTGGCCCGGGGCTACCTGACCTTGGTAACTTTGGGGGCCATCCACCGAAAACTCCGGTTCCTGCTTAAAAAGGATAAAGCCTTGCTGGATGCGGTCTATTATTGCCCTTATCATCCAAACGATAAGTCTTCGTGCAGAAAACCGGATATTGGGCTGGCCCTTCGGGCCAAGAAGGACCTCGACATCGATTTTAAAAGATCGTATATGATAGGGGACAGCCAAGCCGATGTCGGGTTCGGGAACAATATCGGGGCCAAGACCATACTGGTACTTACGGGCAAATCCAAAGGAAACGAGCCTTGGCTGAAAAAATATAGGATCGATTTCGTGGCGGAGGACCTACTGGGTGCCGCCCGGTGGATATTAAATAATTAGCACTATTAGTTGCTTTAAAATATTTGTATGGTAATTCCCAATGGATAAACTTTCAATAATGCTCAACACTTTCAACGGCGGACAGAAGCTGGCCAATTGTCTGGAATCGGCCAAATGGGCCGACGAGATAGTGGTGATAGATTCCGGCAGCAGCGACGGCTCGGTCGAACTGATAAAGAAGTATACCGATAAATATTTCCACAACCAGTGGCCCGGCTATCTGGCCCAGCGGGAGTTTGGGATGAAGCGATGCACCGGGGAATGGATATTGATCCTGGATCAGGACGAGTATATCACTGCCCAGCTGAGGAACAAATTAACGGACATCTGCCGTAAATCCCAAGACTATCTTGAATATAACGCCGGTTGGATAAGAAGGGTGGAGCATTTTTGGGGTAGTCAGATCGATCACGGCAACTACAATCCCAGCTACCAGCCCCGGCTGGCCCGCCGTGGGAAATGCCGTTGGGCCGGATTTGCCCACACCTGGATGGAGGTGGAGGGCGGGGAGAGCAAGATTTTAAGGATCAAAGAGCCTTTATGGCATGATTCCTATAACACCCCCTACGATTACTTCAATAAGATAAACCGTTATTCCGAGCTGGATGTGGAAGAACGCCTGCCCAAAGGGTACGATCCCAGCCTGGCCCGGGTGATCTTTTCCCCATTTGGCATGTGGTGGAAATGTTTCATAGTTCACAAAGGTTACCGGGATGGAGCCCACGGATATATGAATGCCACCTCAATGATGGTTTATTGGTTTTTTCGGCTTTCAAAAGCCTGGCAGTATCGTTGGCTGGAGCGGAATCAGCCCGATACCTGGGAAGCTTATCAACGGAAGGCCAATACTGGCCGGGGGCAGGAATCATGAGGATATCGGCGACGGTGATAACGAAAAACGAGGAGCGCAACATCGAGCGGTGCCTTTCAGCGCTGGACTTTGCTGACGAGATAGTGGTGGTTGATGCCGAAAGCTCGGACCGCACGGTAGAGCTGGCCAAGAGGTTCACCCAGCGGGTCTATATCAACCCCTGGCCGGGCCATATCCAGCAAAAGAATCATGCCATAGAACTGGCTCAGAGCGAATGGATTTTGTCGGTGGATGCTGACGAGGTGATAACCCCGGAGCTGAAACAGGAGATCATTGCCTTAAGGCAGAAGCAGAACGAAACCATCGAAGGATATTATATATCCCGCAGATCCAATTTCATCGGAAAATGGATCGAGCACTGCGGATGGTCCCCCGATTACCATCTGCGGTTATTCCTGAAAAGCCGGGGACGGTTTGGCGGAATGAATCCTCATGACATTGTCCTGTTGAACGGGCCGAAGGCATATTTCAAACAACCGATGCTGCATTATACCTATCCTTCACTGGATGTGTATCTCTCCAGACTAAATAGCTACACCACCATTGCCGCCAAAGAAATGAAAAACCGCAATAAAAGGTTCCGGTTAAGGTATATAATACTGTCTCCCCCGGCCACCTTTTTCAAAATGTATGTAATCAAGGCCGGTTTCTTGGACGGTTGGGAAGGATTCATTCTGTGCGTACTTTCGTCCTTTTATGTACTGATCAAGTACCTCAAGCTATGGGAATTGAACCTTAAAGGAACCGCCAGTGAAAATTAAGGTGGTGCATGTCTGCAGTTCGGCCTCTTGGGGCGGCATGGAAATGATAGTGGCCCGCCTGGCCTGTCTGCAGAAAATCCGCGGTTACGAGGTAAAGGTCATTCCGGGGAAGGATACTCCCCTGGCCGTAAAATGCCAGGAACAGGGGATCGAAACTCAGACGATTGATGCCCGACGGCATTTCAATCTAAGGGCGATTTCCCAACTTATGAGACATCTCAAGAGAAGCCCTCCGGATGTGATCCATGTCCACTTTTCCAGGGACCTCAACTTGACGGTGCCGGTCAAGCAGTTGGCCGGAGGAAAGGTGGTTTTTACCAAGCATCTGGGATCTTATATCAACAAAAAGGATCCCTGGCATCGATATATCTACCGGGGGGTGGACCGGGCTACGGCGATCTCCCGTCTCATAAAAAATAATCTGGCAGAGACGACCCCTTTGGCCAAAAATAAAATAGACATTGTTTATCTGGGAACGGATACGGAGCGGTTCAAGCCCGACTCCACCCAAAGGGACTACGTTCGAAAGGAAATGGGGATATCGGATGTCTCGATCCTGATCGGCATGATGGGCCGGATATCCTATGGCAAGGGATATGAAGATTTCATCCAAATGGCCCAGGCCCTGTCCGGAAGAAATGTTGAATTCCTGCTTATCGGCGGGCACAGCCGGAACGAGGATCGATACGGAAACAATATAGAAAAGCGGATCAGGGAAAAACTGGGCAACCGGGCCCATCTGACGGGTTTCAAAGATGACCGGGAAAGATATCTGCAGGCCCTGGATATATTCATATTCCCCTCCTACGCCGAATCATTCGGCTTGGCGCTGACCGAGGCCATGGCCTGCGGACTGCCCTGTGTGGCTTACGGAAAGGACGGAGTGCTGGATATCATAGACCACAGGGAGGAAGGATTGTTAGCCGAAGTGAGGAATGTCAAGGACCTGATAAATCAGACAAGCATTCTGCTTGACGACCAAATTATGAGAATCGGGCTGGGTAGGGCTGGCCGGAAGAAAGTGATTGACAGGTTTTCCGACTCGCAGATGCTGCAGGGCTTTGAGAGAACCTATCAAATGGTATTGGGCAATTGATGAAGCTTAAAGCCGAAAACATACTGGTGCTCAGGATGAGCGGAGTGGGGGATGTGTTGTGGACCACTCCTTTTCTGGCCAACCTGAGAATTGGATATCCCTCAGCCCGTATTTCATATGTTGTCAGGGATTTTTGCGCCCCGGTACTTTCCAACAATCCTGATATCGACCAGCTGGTGGTATTCAAAAAGGGCAGCCTGTCTAACCAGATATCTTTCTTGAAAAGATTGAGGAACGCCGGATACGACCTGGCCATAGACCTGGTGGGGACGCCCCGGACCGCCATCCAATCAGTGGTTTCGGGAGCAGCGGACAGGATCGGGTTCGATTTCGGGTATCGCAGGCACTTTTATAATCATCTGCTTAATGCCAGGGCCGCCAACTACGGCCACGAAGTGGAATTCAATCTTTCGGTGCTGGAATATCTGGGGATACCGATATCCCGGAAAGACCTGGTTTTCAACTTGACGGAGGAGGAGGAGAATTATCGGCAGGATATTTACAGGTCCTTGGCTTTAGACGGAGGCCGGGTTATCGGATTGATACCCACCGGGGGCTGGGCCTGCAAGCGCTGGCCGAATGATAATTATATAGCTGTGGCCAAAACTCTGTCGTCCGATCCCAAAAACAATATACTGGTATTCTGGGGAAGCCCCACGGAAGAGGTCGATGCCAAGGCCATCTTCACGGCATGTCCGACATCCAGGCTGGCCCCTACAACCAGCCTGCGGCAGATGGCGGCGTTGCTTTCGGGCTGTGATCTGATAATTGGCAACGACTCCGGCCCGTTGCATATAGCCACCGCCTTCAAGGTCCCGGTGATCTCCTTCTACGGCCCGACCGTTCCCAGGAGCCAGGGCCCATGGGGGCAGGGGCACGTGGTGCTTCAGGACCAGCGGATGGGCTGCCTGGGTTGCAACCGGATGGATTGCCCGGATCCCAGGTGCATGGAGGGGATCCCTCCCGGCACGGTGGTCAAAGAGGCGGAAAGATTATTGGGGCATGCCGGTAAAACTTAGGCCGCCCATCGGCAAAATCGAGGGAATGCTCAAGCGGCGTTACGGTCAGCCCCGCTGGAACGCTTCCCGTCCATTGATGGATGTTTTAGTGGAGACCATATTATCCCAAAACACCAGCGACAGCAACAGCCACCGGGCATTTCTGGCCTTGAAGAAAAAGTATCTAAACTGGGAGGCCTTGGCCGGCGCAGATATCGGAAGTATCGCCCGGACCATCAGGTCCGGAGGGCTGGCGAATATCAAATCGCGGAGGATAAAAGATCTGATATCTGCCGTCAACCGGAAGCAGGGGAGAGCCGGGCTGGAGTTCCTAAAAAAACTACCGCAGGAAGAAGCCTATCAGTACCTGCTGGCGATCAAGGGGGTGGGTCCCAAGACCGCCGCCTGCACCCTGCTTTTCGGGGCCGGGATCCCGGTCTATCCGGTGGATACTCATATCTACCGGATCTCCTGCCGGCTGGGCTGGGTGAAAAGGAAAGAGGACCGGGAAAGTTTCCAAGAGCGATTCCGCAAGCTGGTCCCGGGCAAGATGGTCTATCCCCTGCATCTCAATTTGATCGAGCATGGCAGAAGTATCTGCCATCCCCGAAGACCGGAATGTTCCGGGTGCTGTTTGATCAAGGCATGTAACTGGAAGGAGAAAACCCATGAAGCGGTACATTAAAATCGATGTGATGGCCTTACTGATCGCAGGCTTGATCCTGGGATGCAATGCCCAGCCCAAGAGGGCTGATTTTCAGGCCCAGAAACCGGTGGTGATAAACATCCTTGCGGACAGTACCAAATCTACAGCGACCAGGGACAGCGTCAAACCGGCAGAAAAACCCGATTCGCTTAAATACGGCTTCCAAATCCAATTTTCGGGCCAGGGCGAGTTCCATTTCTATGACGAGGATGACCGCCATACCGGACCGGCCACTCCCGAGGAATACCTGCCCATCGTGGAGGCTCTTCTGAAGCAGCCCACCCTGCACGAACAGGAGCGGGCGGGCCTGGAGAACATCAAAGCCAAGATAACCCGCACTGGAAGCGCCGCCGAGTTTGCCACCACCCGGAAGATTCCGAATCTTTATTATCAGAAGAACAGCGATGGTATCCTGACGGCGGAATTCAAAGGGGCCGGCGAGATCACTTTGCGCATAAGGCCCGGCGATGACGGCCCTATCAAAATCACCCTGAAAATATGGAACGACAGATCGATGAAAAACGTCGCCTATGATGTCCCCCAGGGCATCGGCCGAAGCGGCCAACTGGCAGTATCGGCCTTGATGGACGATTTTGTGATATCATGGGATGTCAACGGAGACGGCAAGGACGACAGCGAACTGGAACCCCAAAAGCTTGACAGCGCAGCGGTGGCAAACTAAGCGAGGAAAATGTCAATGGCCAGACTGATCGCCCATGTGGATATGGACTGCTTCTTCGCGGCGGTCGAAGTGCTGGATGACCCGGCTTTGAAAGGTAGACCGGTGATCGTGGGGGCCGATCCCAAGGGAGGCAAGGGCCGGGGCGTGGTGTCGGCGGCTTCATATGAGGCCAGGAGATTCGGGGTGCATTCGGCCATGCCGGTATCCCAGGCTTTTGCTCTGTGTCCCCAAGGGATATTCCTGCCGGGACGGATGCGGCGGTATTCCGAAATATCCGATAAAATCATGGAAATACTTAAAGGTTTCACCCCGCAGATCGAACAGATCTCGGTGGATGAAGCCTTTTTGGATCTAAGCGGCTGCCAGAGGCTTTTCGGGGAACCCCTGGAGATCGCCAGAAAAATAAAAACTGCCGTAAAGTCTCGATCGTCTCTTACTGCTTCGGTCGGTCTGGGGTCCAATAAGCTAGTGGCCAAAGTGGCCTCCGATCTGCAGAAGCCGGACGGTTTAGTGATAGTGCCAGATGGAGGAGAAAAAGAATTTTTGGCCCCGATGCCAGCGGGAAAACTATGGGGTGTTGGGCCAAAGACGGTGGATAGGTTAAAACAGATGGGGGTCGAAACCATAGGACAGCTGGCCGAATATGATCCTAAAAGGCTGGAAACTATTTTCGGTAAAATGGGGGCATACCTTCATGAGCGGGCCAACGGCATTGACGGCGATCCGGTCAGCCAGAGAGACCAATCCAAATCCATGGGGCGGGAGCACACTTATGACCAGGATACCGACAGCAAAGAAGACATCCACCGGACGCTTTTGATGCTGTCAGAAAAGGTGGCCGCTTCCCTGAGAGCCGAAGGGGTAAAAGGGCGGACCATCACCCTCAAACTGAGGTACCAGGATTTCGAGACCCACACCTACGGACGGACTCTAGAAACCGCAGTTGACAATGCCGTCGAGATCAATACCATAGCCAAATCGCTTTTCGACAAGAACTGGCAGACCTTCCGCAAGATACGGCTGATAGGCGTATCGGCCTCCAATCTGAATCAGGGAGAGGATCAACTAGGCTTGTTCGATGATCCCAAAAACAAGATCAAGAGGGAGAAGCTGGACAAAGCAGTGGATGAAATAAGGGAGAGATACGGCAGAAAGGCCGTCAAAAGAGCCGGGGAGATGTGATTTAAAGTTCATTTAGCAGAATAGCTATAGGTTAAGATCGCCGCCCCGACAGCCCCGGCCACTGGACCGAGTCGGGCGGTTCTTATTTTCAAGCCCTTGGCATTATAGGGCATCACCCTTTTAAGCATCTCCTGCTTGGCCGGGTCGATCAGAAGCCTTCCGGCCTGGATCACTCCGCCGCCTAGCACGATCACCTGGGGATTGAAGATGTTGGCAATACTGGCCAGGGCCACTCCCAGCAACTTCCCGGTTTCGGAGAGTGTTTTTATCGCAGCGGGATCTTTGCTTTTTGCCAGCTTCGATATCTGGGCTACGGTAACTGTCGCATCGCTATGAGAGTGTTGGCGAAACCTTTGGATGATGGCATCGGTTCCTATCATTGCTTCCAGACAACCATGATTGCCGCACTTGCATAAAGGGCCATCCATCTTGACCGTCATATGGCCCAATTCCCCCGCCCCGCCATGGGCTCCGGTCACCAGTTTGCCGCCGACAATTATCCCCCCGCCCACTCCGGTGCCGATGGCCAGCCCCACCACCTCAGAATAACCTTTGGCCGCCCCTATGGCGTATTCCGCGGCCACCAGGCAGTTGACGTCATTCTCTATCAGGATTGGCAGATCTACTCCGGGCATTTTGTTTCTGATCAATTTCAGCAGGGGAACCGATCCCTGCCAGCCGGGAAGATTGGGGGAATTACGTACCATACCTTTTTCCACCAACCCGGCCGAGCCGATGCCTAGGGCTGTTATTTTATGCCTGGATATTTTTGCGGCATCCAGATTGTCTTTGATCAAAGATACGATATTGTCAACCACCCGGGAAATGCCGAATCCGGCCTGGGTCGGTTTCTGGCCTTGGGTGATGATCTTGTTGATTGCCGGATCGAACAGGACGGATTTGATGTTGGTTCCGCCCAGGTCCAATCCCAAAATCGCTTTTCTCATGGCCTTTCAATCCCCTGCGTTTTCCAAAGGGTATCATAATCCTAAAATAATATCAAGCAGATATTGCAGAGCTGTGGCCGGGTGCGGCCCTTTTTAACTTGACTTGAAGATTTTATTTAAGGTAAAATAAACATTGCTATTGATCGATCGTGATGATTCCGACCCGAAAATCATGTCATTGCTATGAATTATCCATTTTTGAACAAAAGATTGGGCCATATGGAAAAGATACCTGAAAAATACGAATTTGCCGAAATAGAAAAAAAACTTTTGAATCGCTGGCTGGCTGAAAAAATATATCTGTGGGATGAAACACGGGGAAGGGATGAGACCTTCGTGGTAGACACTCCGCCGCCCACTGTAAGCGGTTCATTGCATGTAGGCTCCGCTTTCGGATATATACAGCAGGATGTGATCGTTCGTCAGCGGCGGATGAAGGGCTTTAATATATTCTATCCCATGGGCTGGGACGACAACGGGCTGCCCACCGAGCGGCGGGTGCAGAATTTCTACAATGTCCGTTGCAACACCCATCTGCCATATCAACCCGGTTTCAAACCCAAGAACGATAAAAAATCCCGGCCCGAGGAGATCAACCGGGACAATTTCATCGAACTGTGCCATAATGTTACCGGGGAGGACGAAAAGGTCTTCAAGGCTCTGTGGCAGCACCTGGGCCTGTCCATCGACTGGCGGCTGGAATATGCCACCATCGACGATCTCTGCCGTAAAACCTCACAGATGTCGTTCGTTAAACTTTGCCGGGGTGGTCATGTCTACTCCATGTTCGCTCCGCATTTGTGGGATGTTGATTTTCAGACTGCGGTATCACAGGCCGAAGTGGAGGATAAAAATTTACCGGGATTCTTCCATAACATTAGATTTGGAGTAGAGGGCGGCGGCTCTTTTGTCATAGCTACCACCAGGCCGGAATTGCTGGCCTCCTGCGTGGCGGTGATCGCCCATCCCGATGATGAAAGATACAAGGCTCTGTTCGGCAAAAAAGCGGTCACCCCGCTGTTCCGGGTACCGGTGCCGATCATCGCCAACGAGAAGGCCGACCCCGAGAAGGGCACCGGCATACTGATGGTCTGCACCTTCGGGGATGTCATGGATGTCGAATGGTGGCGACAGTACAAACTTCCACTCCGACAGGCCATAGGCCGCAACGGCCGGATGATGCCGGTCCAGTTCGGCATAGAGGGTTGGGAAAGCCTGAATGCCGACCAGGCTAATGAATTCTACGGACAAGTCTCCGGCAAGACGGTCAAGCAAGCACAGGCGGCTGTGGTTCAGATATTGAGAACCTCAGAGGCTGAGGCCCTGCCGGGGCTGGGAGTTCCGCTTGAGGGTGAACCTAAGCCCATTGATCATCCGGTAAAGATATACGAAAGGGGTGAACGCCCTCTGGAGATAATTCCCACCCGCCAGTGGTATATCCGGATAATGGACAAGAAGGAGGCCCTGATAGAGCAGGGCAACAAGATCAAGTGGCATCCCGATTTCATGAAGGTCCGCTATGAGAACTGGGTGCAGGGATTGAACCAGGATTGGTGCGTCAGCCGCCAGAGGTATTTCGGGGTGCCGTTCCCGGTCTGGTACAAGCTGGATCCGGAAGGCAATCCCGATTACGAGAATCCCATTCTGGCTGATGAAAAAATGCTGCCCACCGATCCCCAGTCGCATCCCGCTCCGGGATTTGATGAAAGCCAAAGGGACAAGCCCAACGGCTTCACCGGCGACCCCGATGTGATGGACACCTGGGCCACCAGCTCCATGACCCCGCAGATCGCCAGCCACTGGGCGCTGGATGACGGACGCCACGGCAAGGTGTTTCCCATGGACATCCGGCCGCAAGGGCCGGAGATCATCCGCACCTGGGCCTTCTACACCATCGTCAAAGCCTATCTCCATGAGAATCAGATCCCCTGGCATAACGTGCTGGTCAATGGTTGGATCCTTGACCCTGACCGCAAAAAAATGTCCAAAAGCGTAGGTAACGTGATCACACCGGAGCATCTGCTTCAACAATATTCCTCGGACGGCGTCCGCTACTGGGCGGCTAAAGCCCGCTTGGGTGTGGATACCGCCTACGACGAGGCCCTATTTGCCAACGGTAAGCGGTTGGTCACAAAATTATATAATGCTTCCAAATTCGTATCCGGGCATCTGCTGAACCAGGATATGCCATCACTTACACCGGATAAGATCACCGATGAGCTGGACCGCAGTTTTATAGATCACTTGCTGCAGATTGTCGCCAAAGCCGGCAAGCACTTTGATAATTTCGAATATGCCGATGCTTTGCAGTATACCGAATCGTTCTTCTGGGAGAAATTCTGCGATAATTATCTGGAGCTGGTAAAGGTCCGGGCCTATCAGGAGGAGATGACCCCGGGGAAGGCCTCGGCCCTGGCTACCCTGAAATTCACCCTGTCGGTGCTGCTGCGGCTGTTTGCCCCGTTCATTCCCTTTTTCACCGAGGAGGCTTGGGGCTGGATATTCGCCTCGGAAGAAGGCCGGGACCGGTCGATACACACGTCGGCCTGGCCCGAGGAGAAGGAATTCTCCGGTATAACAAAGCCAGGAGTAAACGATGCCTTCGGGGCAGCCATGGAGGTCCTGGCCATGGTTAGGAAGACCAAGAGCGAGGCCAAGGTCAGCGTCAAGACGCCCCTGAAGAGCCTGTCCATAGCCGGCAGCGATGATGATATTAAGGTCATAAAAATGATCTGGAACGATCTGCTACAGACGGCGGGGGCCCGGGATGCCGAAACCTCCGTTGCCAAGCCTGCAGCCAGCAGGTTCGAGACCAAAGCGGAACTCTAACTATAAAGGAGTAAAATGAAAAAGGCATTGCTGGTTGTTGGTCTATGCCTTATAGTGACCGGCTTAGCCATGGGTGGAACGCAAAAAACCACCATCTCGGTGATGGACCTCAATACCTCTTCGGGACTTTCGCAGAAGGAACTGTCCCTGCTGACCGACAAGCTGCTGAACAGCCTGGTGGAATACCGGGTTTACGATGTGGTGGAAAGATCAAAAAGAGACGAGATACTCAAAGAGCAGGGTTTCCAGATGACCGGGGCCTGCAACGAGGCCTCCTGCCTGGTGGAGGTCGGACAATTGCTGGGTGCCCAGAAGATGATCGGCGGCACCATCGGAAAATTGGGCGCCATCTATGTGGTCGAATTGCGAATGATAGACATCCAGACCGGGGGCATAGACCTGTCCTTTTCCCGCAATTACGGAAAGATCTCCGACCTGCTGACCGCCATGAAGGAGGCGGCCGAGATATTCTCCTCCTGGAAGCCGGGGGCCGGACAGTCCGCCAAACCGGGTGGGATTTTTGTGATCACCGAGCCCGATGGGGCCAAGATAATGGTTGACGGCCAGGCACAAACGGGCCTGACCCCGAACCTGATATACCCCCTGCCCGAGGGGCTGCACCAGGTTTCGCTGGTGAAGGAGGGCTACAGCCTGTTCTCCACCAGCCGGCTGGTCAGCATCGGGAAAGTGGATACCATCAATGCCCCGCTGATGAGCCTGGCCGGTAAATTGAAGATAAAGACCGATCCGGCCGGGGCCAAGCTGTACCTGAACAAGAAATATCAGGGTGTCGTTACGGAACAGGGAATAACCATCGAGGACCTGACGGACTCCCTGTATCAGATAAAGACAACCAAGTGGGGATATAGAACCTTCAATACAAAATTGATTCCCACGCCCGGCCGGGAGACTAAGATAGATGCCAGAATGCCGCTTCGGCGCTGGAAGCTTATCCCTGTTTCAATGGATTTTATAAAAGACCTGTCTTCAAGCAACGAGGAAACCCCCACAATGGATGTATATGGATCAATCGCTTCCACTCCAATTACCAATGATGATTTTGTTGGCAGTGGGTTTGGGGGAACGGCTGGGTTGGGCTATGCCATTAACCGGTACATAAGCCTGGGTCTGCTGTACCAGTTCCGGGTCTATCCGGGGGCAATTGAAAAAGAAAAAAATACAGCTGTGTCGGGAGATACTACCCAGATATATGAGCAACTGCATATTAATGTTCTTTCCCATTCGCCGGTCCTGTCATTGTCCGTTTCGCTGGATGATGGCCGACTGGAACCTTACGGCGAAATCAGGTATGGCGGCATTTCGGCTAAATCCGAAATACAGTATAAGCGCGATATTTTGTCAAGGACCAACACTTCTACCGAAGATTGGACTACCGATACGAGCGTTACCACCCAAACGGACAAAGAAATGGGTTATAAAACCCTACAGGTCGGTTTTGGATTATTATTCTGGCTGCGCCCTGACCGCGAGGCATTGAGGGTTTATTGGATGTATAGCAGGGATAGTTTCAATGACTTTTCTCTTCCGGTGAATACAGCTTTCCCCTGGGTGGCGGGGGACACGAAGCTGTCTGCTTCGCCTTTCATGTTCGGCTGGGGCCTAACTGTTCACTTTTAGAATATCACTATAGGTCTGTTAATTGAATAAATCCCTTCTCCGCACGGAATATATTTCCCGTATCAACCGGGTGATGGATTTCATCAATAGGAATCTGGACCAGGAACTGGACCTGGAGATGCTGTCATCGGTAGCCTGTTTCTCTCCTTTTCATTTCCACCGCCTGTTTGCCGCCATGGTTGGTGAAACCCTGGGCGACTATATCCGCAGGGTTAGGCTGGAACGGGCGGCAGGGTATCTGTCCGGCGGCTCCGATCTGACCATCACCGAAACAGCCATGCGCTGCGGGTTCTCATCCCCTTCGGCCTTTGCCAGGGCATTCAAAGGCCATTTTGGGATGAGCGCCAGCGATTGGAGAGGAATCGTCCGCAAAAACAAAGGCAAGATAAGTAAAACCTCCGGCAATCATGGTCAATATAGAAGCAAGGAACGGAAAGTCGCCAGTTCTCCTTTTGACTATAATGGCATCATCGGGCAAACAACAACAAAAAGGAGAAAAGCCATGAAAGTAGAGATCAAAAAATTGCCGTCCTATCATGTGGCCTATATGAGATATATCGGTCCCTACGGGACGGGGGTTTCAAGACACTGGGAAGGATTCCGTAAATGGGCCAAGGCTCACGATGTTCTGGGTGACACAGCCGTAAATCCGATTGCTTTGGGAATCAGCCATGACGATCCCAGCATTACCCCGCCGGCGAAATGCCGCTACGATTCCTGCGCAGTTGTGCCGGAAGATTTCAAACCGGGACCGGGCTTCAATATCACCGATATTTCGGGCGGCAAGTATGCGGTCTATCGTTTCAAGGGTACCGACAAGGTGATAGGAAAGGCATGGCAGGATATCTATGCAGAATGGCTGCCGGAGAGCGGCTATCAATGCGATGACCGACCATGCTTCGAACTGTATACCGGAGAACACCAGTGCTTTCCTGACGGCAGTTGGGAGTGCGACATCTGCATCCCGGTGAAGCCGCTGTAAGGCAATAAAAAAAGCCCCCTGATGAACCTCAGGGGGCTTTGATGATAAGACCGTTACTCCACTGCCGCCAGTTTAGGACCGGTGTTGAGCAGGATTCGGGAAAGCCATCTGAATACGGCGGCCAGGCCGTTGAATATATGAAGTGAAAATAACCCCAATATCAGGCCGATGGCTGTCAAACTGAGGGCCTGGGGCAAGGTGCTGATGGCTCCCCATGGCAGTTCATAATCCACGAATTTATAGATGAACGGGGCGATTATCAAAACTCCGGAGACGCTAGCCAGCATGACGGTAACGATAAATGAGACAACGCCTAACGGTGCCTTCAATAATAGATAAACCAGTCCCTTCCAGGTGTATTTGCTGGACAGCCGGGATGTGATCCAATTCCAGAAGCCGTTAGCTTCATTCCACCGGATCGGCTGGTCGGGCTGGATAGTTTCTTTCAACAGCCATTTTGCTTGAAGCCCCTCAAATCTGGCAAATATCCTCCAGGAGAACATGGTCAGCAGCAGAAAGGGCAGGCCGATGAAAAAATAGAGCAGGCTCAGTCCGATCGAGAATCCGGTGATCAAATAGACAAAATAGAAAATCCCCAGGGGAAAGGCCAGCAACAGATACAGGATATTGAGATAGGAGCCTGGCCTCAGGGCCACTCCCAGGACGTTTTTAAGGCCGGACAGCAGGTTTTTCATGATCGTCTCCTTCTTGAGTGTTTCAGATAGAATTACGGATCGGCCCGGCATAAGGTTTCATAAAGTTAGATTATCCCTGTCTATGGATAACCTTGTGAAGCTGACTGCTTTATCGGATTATGCTTTGATGGATTCATTCGATGTGCTTATCTCTTGACAAAAGTCCTTAAAATTTGTATACTTAACAATCTAATTTAAGGGAATTATGGCAAAGAGAACCGATAAAAAAACAGCCGCCAGACATGAGGGGACCAGGAAAGAAACCGCCCAGGAGACCCCCATCGGGTTTGCCAGGATAAACTATGTCCTGTTCGCCGCCGGGGCCGGACTGATTCTGCTGGGCTTCCTCTTCCTTTCCAGCCCCGTATTCGGTGGAGGGTTCCCCTTCATCCATCCCTTCAAGGGAGGGGTCAACGGATGGCTGACCATGAACGCTGCCCCGGTGCTGCTGGTTCTGGGATACTGCGTGGTGATCCCGATTGCGATCATAAAGAAATAATCATATAACAAAAATTTAGGACCACGGTCTAGCGGATGCAGTAAAAATCTGCAAAGGCTCCTACCGTGGTTTATTATTGGTATGGATAGAATCAGACTGGGCGTCAATATAGACCATGTGGCCACCTTGAGGCAGGCCCGCCAAGCCATCCAGCCGGATCCGTTGTGGGCCGCCGCCGCCGCCACCCTGGCCGGGGCCGACGGCATCACGGTGCATCTGCGCTCCGACCGCCGCCATATTCAGGACCGGGACGTTCATCTGCTTCGCCAGACAGTAAGCACCCATCTCAACGTGGAATTGGCGGCCGAAGACGAAATGGTTGCCTTGATGGTCAATATCAAACCCGATGCGGTGTGCCTGGTACCGGAGAATCCTGCTGAGATAACCACCGAGGGCGGGTTGGACCTGCAAAAGGCCGGGGTCCGGGTGGCCCGGGCCGCCAAGCAGCTTAAAGCGGCCGGGATATCGGTGACCTGCTTCATCGAACCGGATGACAAACAGGTCAAGCTGGCCCGAAAGCTGGGGGCCGATTCGATAGAGATCAACACCAACGCTTTTTCCCTGGCCCGGGGGGGACAGATAATAAAGGAGGCCGACCGGGTGGCCCGGGCGGCCAAAAATGCCCAAAAGCTGGGCTTGGGAGTTCATGCCGGGCACGGACTTGATTATTTCAACCTGTTCCCCATTGTTGCCATTCCCGAGATAACCGAACTGAACATCGGACATGCCATCATCGCCCGGGCGGTGATGGCGGGCCTGGAGAAGGCGGTCCGGGATATGAAAGCCCTTTTAGAAAGGTAGATATGTCTGCCGGCAGCATCAAGAAGAGATTTGCCGATAGGAAGATCGGGGTACTGATGGGCGGGCGCTCCGGGGAGCGGGAGATATCCCTGCGTTCCGGGAAGAACGTCCTGGCCGCCCTGAGAAGGCAGGGATTAAAGGCCGTCGGCATCGATGTGGGGACCGATGTGGCCAAAAAGCTGACGATCCTGCAGATAGGGGTGGCCTTCATCATCCTGCATGGACGGTACGGCGAGGACGGCACCATCCAGGGGCTTTTGGAGATGATGGACATACCATACACCGGATCGGGGGTGCTGGCTTCGGCCCTGGCCATGCACAAGGGATACAGCAAGAAGATATTCAAGGAGCAAGGGATCCCCACCCCGGACTTTTTATGGATCGACCGGGGCGACGACCCGGCCCGGGCCGCCCAGCAGGCCCAGGATGAACTGGACCTGCCGCTGATCATCAAACCACTGGAGGAGGGCTCCTCCATCGGAGTTTCCATCATCAAGAATCACAAGGATGCCGTGTCAAATTTCAGGAAGCTGCACCGCAAGTACGGCGGGCTGATCGCCGAGCGGTTCATATCCGGCATGAACATCACCACCGGCATTCTGGGCAACGGCCCAAAGGCCAAAGCCCTGCCGATCCTGGAGCTGGTGCCCAAAAATGAATTTTACGATTTCCAGGCCAAATACACCAAGGGAATGACCGAGTTCATAATACCGGCCCGTCTGCCCGGCAGTCTGTATCGCCGGGCCCAGGAGACGGCCCTGGCCGCCCACCATGCCCTGGGCTGCCATGGCTGGTCGCGGGTGGATGCCATCGTGGATCGGGCCGGCACTCCGTACATCCTGGAGGTCAACACCCTGCCGGGAATGACTGATCTTTCCGACCTGCCGGCCGAGGCCAAAGTGGCTGGGATGAGCTACGATGAGGTGGTGCTGACGATATTGGACAGCGCCCAAACGAATTAATAGATCCGGAAATAAACAACCATCACATAAAGACATTAGGAGGAAACCCACATGCCAGTTCCCAAGAGGAAACATTCAAATTCACGTACCGCCAAGCGCCGGGCCAACTGGAAGCTGACCGCCCCCAACCTGGTGAAGTGCTCCCACTGCCACCAGTCCCGCATGCCGCACCGGGCCTGTCCCTACTGCGGATATTACGGAGGCAGGGAGATCGTCAGCATCAAAGAAGTTTAATTTTTATTAAAATAAAATGGTACCCAAGGCAAAGAATCCCGCAGCCCAACCAGGGGATGCCAGACATTCCCCCGATAAGCGGAATCGCGGCAAAAAGGCCAAGGAGATAACCACCGGCGGAAAGCTGGGGTTGGAGAACCTGTCGGAGGGAGGCCATAGCGGCCCGATCAGGATAGTGGTGGACGCCATGGGCGGCGACAACGGGGTGGTGCCCAATATCCTGGGGGCCATCGAGGCTGCCAGAATCAGTAAAGGAAAGTTCCAGGTGATCCTGGTGGGCGATACGGTGGCCATCAAGACCGAACTGGCGGCGGGGGTCGGGGAAAAGGAATACGAAGAGGAGGCCCTGGAAAAATACGGGGTGAAACTGGTGCATGCCTCTCAAAGCATAGGGATGCACGAAACTCCCACCGAGGCCCTCCGCAGCAAGCGCGATTCCTCCATCTCGGTCGGCCTGCGCCTGCTGAAGCGGGGGGAGGCCGAGGGCTTCATCTCGGCCGGGAACACCGGAGCGGTAATGGCGGTCTCCCTTTTCGAACTGGGGCGGATAGAAGGCGTGTCCCGCCCGGCCATAGCCACCTTCATGCCCACCGAGCTGGGCGGTTGCATCGTGGTGGATGCCGGGGCCAACCCCGACTGCAAGCCCCACTACCTGCTGCAGTTCGGCATGATGGGGGCGTCGTTCGCCCATTATGTCTTCGAGAAGCCCAACCCCAAAGTGGGTCTGCTTTCGGTGGGGGAGGAATCCACCAAAGGCGATGAGCTTACCCAAAAATCCCACCTGCTGCTGTCGGAGAGCGGTTTGAACTTCATCGGCAATATCGAGGGCAATGACATCCTCAAGGGCACCGCCGACGTGGTGGTGTGCGACGGGTTCGTGGGCAACGTCATCCTTAAATTCGCCGAGAGCGTGGTCCGGATGTTCTACGGTTCCATCAAGCGTTATGTATATACCAGCATCTTTGCCAAGCTGGGCGCCCTGCTGCTGAGGCCCGCCCTGAAGAAATTCGCCAAGGACCTGGATTACGAGGAATACGGAGGAGCCCCGCTGCTGGGGGTCAACGGGGTGTGCATCATCTGCCATGGCCGTTCCACCGCCAAGGCCATCAGGAACGCCGTTCTGGTGGCCCATCGCTGCGTCTCTCACCGGGTGAACGATCATATCAAGGAACAGTTGTTCAACAATGCGAAGGAAATCAAGAAATGAAACATGCGGCCATCCTGGGGACCGGACATTGCGTCCCCGAGAAGATAATGACCAACGCCGATCTGGAGAAGATCGTCGAAACCACCGATGAGTGGATAACCCAGCGCAGCGGGATCAAGGAGCGGCATGTGGCCGATGAGAAAACACCCACTTCAAAGCTATGCATCGAGGCGGGCCGCCAGGCGCTGGAAGCAGCCAAAATAAAGCCCGAGGAATTGGATTTCATCATAATTGGAACCATCACCCCCGACATGATGTTTCCCTCCACCGCCTGCATAGTCCAGGCGGCCCTGGGAGCCAAAAACGCCGCGGCTTTCGATCTGGCGGCCGGATGCACCGGTTTCATTTACGGATTGGAGCTGGCCCGCTCCCTGATAACGGCCGATCCCAAGAGAAAAGTGCTGGTGATCGGGGCCGAGGAGCTGACCAAGATCACCGACTGGACCGACCGGGGCACCTGCGTGCTGTTCGGCGACGGGGCCGGGGCGGCGGTACTGGGGGCGGTGGACGATGACCGGGGGATCCTGGGCACTTACCTGGGGGCCGACGGCAACCTGGGGGACCTGCTGTACATGCCCGGAGGAGGATCGCTCAATCCGGCCAGCCACAAGACGGTGGACGAAAAGATGCATTATGTCAAGATGGCCGGCAACAAGGTGTTCCCCCACGCCGTCCGCAACATGCTGGATGCGTCGCTGAAGGCCATGGAGAGCGCCGGGATCACCAAGGATCAGTTAAATCTGTTGATCCCGCACCAAGCCAACATCCGTATCATCGAGGCCATCGCCGAGCGGCTGGGGGCCGGGAATGATAAGATCTACATCAATATCCAGAAATACGGCAATACCTCGGCGGCCTCAATCCCCATCGCTTTGGACGAGGCGGTGCGGGAGGGCCGGATCAAGAAGGGCGATCTGGTGATGCTGGTGGCCTTCGGGGCCGGCTTCACCTGGGGGGCGGTGCTGATTCGTTGGTAAATATAGGCATGGGGACTAAATAGGGTATACAGTAGACAGTATCCGGTATCCGGTAGACAGTCAAGTGTCACTCTGAGAAGACCGGCCTGTTCGACAAGTTGAATGAGTGAGTTTGGGACAAAGAAGGCCGGTCATTGCGAGAGGACATCTACGCAGGGCAGATGAAGCGATCCAAATGTGCTGATTTTGGAGATGAACGATGCGCAAATTTATTAAGAGGTGTCTTCTTCTTGCTCTTGTGTTGATTTCAATAATCGGTTGCAGCAAGGATAATCCCGTAATTTATGGTAGTACAAATTTATATAAAGTAGGCGTATACGTTGCGGCAAAAGACAGCATGGAAAATGATGAGATATTTTATAATTTCCGGAATCTTTTATTGCCTTGTATAGTAAATAAAATTGATGATATACCATGTACAACAAATAAACAATTCTTAGAATGGTCAATAAATCATAAAGTTGATTATGTAGCTGTTTTGACGACCTATGTGATATCTGATACGTCGACCCTGGTTTTTTGGTTAAGAGAAAGAACTGGTTTTGATTGGAAAGATAAGTATTGTGCAGCAATTCCTGTCGCAAACGGCAATTTTATAGCCTCTCTTGATACTGCTGCAAAACTTATGAACACTTTTATGTCCTGCAGTTTAGCTATAGGCACAACGGATACATTTAGAGCAATCGAGATAATTCCGGAACTTATTCGAACAGCGCCACTGGATTATTATGGACCAGACACAGGCCGTGTATATTTACAAGGTAAAGTTACTTTTAATGGTTTGGTTGATGATGTGGTAATTGCAAAATCATCAGGTTCTATCAGCTTGGATAGTGCTGCATTGAATTGTTTTTATGACTATCTGTTTACACCGGCTATAGCTGTTGATAAAAGGCCGGTTGAAGTGTGGGTAATGGTCCCGGTGCGTTATCCTTAAGAATAATCTGTGAAAATCAGCGTCAATCTGCGTCCAAATAAAATAATCAAAAGGTGAATATGTCAAAATTAGCTTTTATATTCCCCGGGCAGGGTGCCCAGTATGTGGGCATGGGCAAGGACCTGTACGACAGCCATCCCATGGCCAAGGAGACCTACGAGAAGGCCAACGAGGCTTTAAAATTCGACATCACCAAGATCTGCTTCGAGAGCACCCCGTCCGAACTGCGGATGACCCACAACGCCCAGCCGGCCATCCTGATCCATTCCATAGCCGCCTTTCGGCTGATGGAAAAGGAGGGCATCAAGTTCGATTATACAGCCGGGCATAGCCTGGGCGAGTATTCCGCACTGGTGGCGGGCGGGGCCATCGCCTTCGAAGATGCCGTGCGTTTGGTACGCATCCGCGGCTCGCTGATGGCTATCTCCGGCGATATCCAGCCCGGCACCATGGCGGCCATACTGGGCCTGGAGCCCAAAGATGTGGAACACATCTGCCATCAGGCCCGCGAGGCCGGCATCGTCGAAGCGGCCAACTTCAACTCGGCCGAGCAGACGGTGATATCCGGGGAGGTTAAGGCCGTCGAAAAAGCCATGGAACTGGCCAAGGCCAAGGGCGCCAAGAGGGCAGTCCAGCTTGAGGTTTCCGGGGCCTTCCATTCGGAGTTGATGGACATCGCCCAATACGGGATGAGACGGGCTCTCAATCAAATTACGATAAAAGAGCCGGCCTGCCCGGTGATCGCCAACGTTTCGGCCGAGCCGGTACAGAGCCCGGCCACCATCAAAGAACTTTTGATCGAGCAGGTGAAGAAGCCGGTGCGCTGGGAGGAGTCCGTAAAAAAGATGGCCGAGCTGGGCGTGACAACCATGATTGAATGCGGCCCCGGCCGGGTGCTGAAGGGTTTGATCAAGCGGATCGCCCCCGAGGTCAACGTGCTGAATGTCGAGGATTCCAAGACCCTGGCGGAGACGCTGGAAGGATTAAAGAAAGTTTAAGATGGTTAAATGATATTGTGAATAGATCCTTTTACATATTTGGCGCCCTGTGGATACTGCTTATTGTCGGCTGCGGGAAAAAGGGCGATCCGGTGGCGCCGCCAGTCCTGCCGGCTCAAGCTACGATGATCACCGGCACGGTGGTCGATTCTTCCGGGGCTCCGATAGAGAGCGTTGCCATCAAGATCAAATATTATTTCGCGCCAGTCACGTCAAAGGGCAATAAAAGCGAGCCCTGTAGTTTGATTTATTTTACTGCCGTAAGGGTCACAGATGCTGTCAGGTTGGATTGGCGCACTGTTTGGGAAACTGATGCAGAACGATGGGATGTTGAGAGATCTGTTATTGGCGATTCAAGTTATCAAAAGATAGCTACAGTGCAAGGGAACTTAACTACAAATAACCCGGTTGATTATTCATATAATGATACTACAGCAGGTGCAGCACAGGCTGATTTTTACCGGCTTTGCTTGATAGATATAATCGGATCTCGTTATTATTACGGCCCGGTCGGTTTAGGGCCGGTGCCGACATATCATGACAGTTTTACTTCCGCCTATCCCTGCCCGTTCAGTATCAATACCCAATTCGGTTTCTCTCTGGCCTGCAGCAGTCAAGTTAAGGTGACCATAAAACAAAAGGACCTGGCCGTCAAAACGCTTGTGGATCAGATAATGCAGGCCGGTTTACATTCTTTGATGTGGAACGGATATGATTCAGGGAATATTCCGATGGCGGCGGGATATTACATTTCGGAATGTGTCATTTCCCGGAATGATTCCACTATCAAATTTGCCGAGCCGTTATTCATAAATATCGAGGACATTTCCTCCATACGGGTCAATGCCTATACCAGCGCGCAAGGAGCTTTTACAATAGCCGACATTCCGATCGATTCGACCTTTGCCGGCAAGGACGATACCGGCAGTGCCTTGGGCACATACAAGGTCTGTGACAGCGTGACGGTTTATGCCATAAAGAGCGGTTGCCCGGAAAGATCGACGACGCTGACACTGGGAAGGAACACAACGTCAACAATCAAATTTGTATTAAAGTAAGCAGGTAGAGATGCAGTTAAAAGATAAAAACGCCATCGTAACCGGCTCGGCCCAGGGAATAGGGAAATCCATCGCCCTGGCGCTGGCCAAGGCCGGGGCCAACATCGTGGTCAGCGACGTCAACATCGAAGAGGCCGAGAAGACCGCCAAAGAGATCGAGGCCCTGGGCGTAAAGGCCATAGCAGTAAAATGCAACGTGGCCGATGCCAATGAGGTCGCGGAACTGGTGAAAAAGACGCAAGAGACATTTGACACTATTGACATTTTGGTCAATAATGCTGGTGTTACCAGGGACAACCTGATGATGCGGATGGAGGAAAAGGACTGGGACCTGGTGCTGGACATCAACCTCAAAGGCGCCTTCCTGCTGACCAAGGCCGTCTCCCGGATCATGATGAAACAACGCTCTGGCCGGATAGTCAACATGTCCTCGGTCATCGGCGTGATGGGCAATGCCGGGCAGTCCAATTATGCCGCTTCCAAGGGCGGCCTGATCGCCTTCACCAAGTCCACCGCCAAGGAGTTTGCCTCGCGCAACATCACCTGCAACGCCATCGCTCCGGGCTTCATCGAGACCGCCATGACCGCCAAGCTGACCGACGAGGTCAAGGAGAACTACAAGAAGGGCATCCCGCTGGGCCGGATGGGCAGCGTGGACGACGTGGCCAATGCGGTGCTGTTCCTGGTCTCCGAGCAGGCGGCTTATATCACCGGCCAGGTCTTGCATGTTGATGGCGGCCTGGTGATGTGAAACCCAATATCGTCTGTCACCCTGAGTATACTTTCGAACGTGACTGGCGGTAGGGTGGCGATATGCTGCCATACTTCAACCTTTCTGGCGGGATGCTTTTCTCAGTATGACAGCAGGATAGGAAATCAATAAAACCCAATATAACCAATCACTACATTAACTATCAAAAGGAGGTGAAACAAAATGGCAGTAATCGATGATGTCAAAAAGATCGTTATCGATCGTCTGGGAGTTGACGCTTCGCAGGTGACCATGGAAGCTTCTTTCATCGAGGATCTGGGAGCCGATTCACTGGACACCGTGGAACTGGTGATGGCCCTGGAAGAGAAGTTCGGGATGGAGATCCCGGATGACGAGGCCGAGAAGCTGACCACAGTAGGCGGCGCGGTCGAGTATATCGAAAAGAAGATGGCCGAAAAATAGAGCAAAGCCGTCATACAGAATAAAAACGGGGGTGACCGGCGGACACCGGCGCCTCCGTTCCGAAGAAACAATCATCTTGAAGAAAGATTTAAAGTATATGAAAAGAAGGGTAGTAATAACCGGGATGGGGGTGGTGTCCCCCATCGGAAACAATGTAGAGGAATTCTGGGCCGGTCTCAGGGACGGCAAGAACGGGATCGAAACCATCACCAGGTTTGATACCTCCAAGCACAATGCCCATATAGCCGGAGAGGTCAAGAATTTCGACCCGGCGGTTTTCATAGACCGGAAAGAGCTGCGCCGGATGGACCGCTACACCCATTATGCCATGGCGGCCGCCAAGATGGCGGTGGAGGACTCCGGTCTGAAGATCGAGGGCGAGTTCGCCGAGCGGGTGGGGGTTATCATCGCCTCCGGCATCGGCGGCACCGAGACCTGGGAGGCCCAGCACCAAAAACTGCTGGAATCCGGGCCGGACAAGGTCTCCCCGTTCTTCGTGCCGATGATGATCTCCGATATCGCGGCCGGGTACGTGTCCATCGCCTATGGAGCCAAGGGGCCCAATTTTGCCACAGTATCGGCCTGCGCCTCGGGCGGCCATGCCATCGGCGAAGCGCTGAAGAGCATTCAGACCGGCGACAGCGACGCCATGATCTGCGGAGGGGCCGAGGCCCCGATAACCCCGCTGGCCCTGGCCGGGTTCTGCTCACTGCGGGCGCTCTCCACCCGCAATGACGCTCCGGAACAGGCCTCCCGCCCGTTCGACAAGGACCGCGACGGCTTTGTAATGGGCGAGGGCGCCGGCATAATCATTCTGGAAGAACTGGAACATGCCAAATCCCGCGGCGCCAAGATCTACGCCGAGCTTTGCGGCTACGGCGCCACCGGCGACGCCCACCATATCACCGCCCCGGCTCCGGGCGGCGAAGGCGCAGTCAGAGCCATGAAAATGGCCCTGAAGACAGCCGACCTCAAACCGGAGGATGTGGATTATATCAATGCCCACGGCACCTCCACCGATATGAATGACAAGTACGAGACGGCCGCCATCAAGACAGTGTTCGGGGAACACGCCAAAAAACTGGCCGTTTCCTCCACCAAATCCATGACCGGGCATTTGCTGGGGGCGGCCGGAGGCGTAGAAATAATTGCCACCACCCTATGCATCAAGAATAAAACCGTTCATCCCACCATCAATTACACCACCCCGGACCCGGAGTGCGACCTGGATTACGTGCCCAACAAATCCCGCCCAGCCGAGATCAGGGCGGCCCTGTCCAACTCCTTCGGCTTCGGCGGGCATAATGTATGCTTGGCGGTTAGGAAATACGAGCAGTAAGATTTGTTTAAAAGAATATTCCCCCATCTCAAGAGAAGGCTGCTTCCCGGGCACCGCAAGGAAGCGCTTAAAAGGATAGAGGCCCGGCTGGGCTGGAAGATCCGGGATCAGGAGATCTTCCTCCAGTCGCTGAGGCACCGTTCGGCATCATCCACCCATCTGGAATCCAATGAACGGCTGGAATTGCTGGGCGATGCGGTGCTGGGCCTGCTGGTCTGCGAATACCTCTACAATACCCGGCCCCGGGACGATGAGGGAAAACTCACGGAGATAAAATCACTGGTGGTCAGCAAGAGGATCCTTTCCCAGGTGGCCCGGGAACTGGGGGTGGGCGAGATGCTGGAACTTTCCCGCGATGAGCTGGCCTCGGGGGGGCGGGCCAAGGATTCCATCTTATGCGACGCTTTCGAATCGCTGATCGCCGCCTATTATCTGGACTCCGGCCTGGGAGCGGTGCGGAAATTTTTGGAGAAGGGTTATTTTTGGCGGATAGAGCACCTGATTTCCAGCGATACCTACCGCAATTATAAGGGCCTGCTTCAGGAATACCTGCAGTCGCACAATATCGTCCAGCCGGTCCGCTATAACCTAAAATCCGAATCCGGACCCAAGCATAACCGGATGTTCGAGGTGGAATTGAAGATCGGGCGCAAGCGCTTCGGGATCGCCTGGGGAGCAAGCAAAAAGGAAGCCGAGCAGTCGGCATCCCAGCAGGCCATCGAGAAACTTAAAGCCGAGAACGGGGGTTGATGATCAGCCTGACCGTTACGATGGTGTAACCAGATCAGTAAATAAAGACAAAATATTAGGAGTTGCCATGAATTATTTCTTCACTGATGAACAACAGATGATAAAAGACCTCTGCCACAAGATCGGGGTGGAGAAGATCAAGCCGGTGCGGGAGCACTACGACGTCAGCGGTGAGTTTCCCCGGGATATCGTAAAAGTGCTGGCTGACGCCGATATCTGCGGGGTCTATATTCCCGAGGCCTACGGTGGATTAGGAGGCGGGGTCATGGAGATGGTCATTGCCACCGAGGAACTGTCGCGTTTCTGCGGCGGCATCTCCCTGGCTTTTGCAGCCACCGGACTGGGCACTTTTCCCATCATCCTGTTCGGCAGCGAGGAACAGAAGAAGAAATACCTGCCGGACATCGCCCAGGGCAAGAAACTGGCGGCCTTCGGGCTGACCGAGGCCAACGCCGGATCGGACGCCGGGGGCATCCAGACCACCGCAACCAAGGACGGCGACCACTTTGTGCTGAACGGCACCAAGCAGTGGATCACCAACGGCGGCGAAGCCGAGATCTATTCGGTGGTGGCCATGACCGACCGCACCAAGGGCAGCCGCGGGGCAACCGCCTTCATCGTGGAGAAGGGCACTCCCGGCTTCTCTTTCGGCAAGAAGGAGAATAAGATGGGCATCCGGGCCTCGATCACCAGCGAGCTGGTGTTCGACAACTGCCGGGTGCACAAGGATCAGATCCTGGGCAAGGAGGGCATGGGCTTTCTGGTGGCCATGGGGACCTTGGACCGGACCCGGCCCGGGGTGGCCGCCCAAGCGCTGGGGATAGCCCAGGGAGCACTGGACGAGGCGGTGAAGTATTCCCGGGAAAGGGTGCAGTTCGGCAAGCCGATCTCGGCCTTCCAGGGGGTGCAGTTCATGCTGGCCGACATGGCCATGAAGCTGGAGGCCGCCCGGGCATTGGTCTACGCCACCGCCCGGACCATTGATTCCGGGGAGAAGAAGTTTGCCAAGGAAAGCGCCATGTGCAAGTGCTTCGCCTCCGACGTGGCCATGGAGGTGACCACCAATGCGGTCCAGGTGCTAGGGGGATACGGCTACATGAAGGAATACCCGGTGGAGAAGATGATGCGCGACGCCAAGATCACCCAGATCTACGAGGGCACCAACCAGATCCAGCGGGGGGTGATAGCCTCCAACCTGATCAAGGAAGCTGCGGGAAGCAAGGAATAAAATATATTGACTTTGGAAGAGAAATGATATAATATAATAATGTCCAAAGCAAAAAAAATAATTGATAAATGGAATGAAAACACGCCAGCAGAAGCAAATATTAGCGATGTTTCTGTTGTATTGGACTTATATTTTCCGCAAAAATGGAGGCACGTAAAAACAGGGTCACATATAGTCGTTCAAGACGAGATACTGCAAAAATTACATGGAAGGATCTCAATAGGTGTTAATTCCTTGGGCGAATTTACAGTATGTACGGTTAAAGGAAGAATAGTCAAAGGTGTATATCTGAAAAGGATATGCAAAGCTATTGAGATAATTGAAGAATGGAGGAAAATTGATCATGAAAAGAGAGCTTAAACATTATATGGGTTTGGGTTATAAAATTGAAATCCGCCCTATTGCAAAAGAAGAAGGGGGTGGGTTTGAAGCAAGAATACCACAATTAGGTGGAGATGCTTTTTGTGGATACGGTGATACAACCGAAAATGCTTTAAGGTCGTTAAATGAAATAAAAGAAGAAATGTTTAGAAACTATATTGAAAGTGATATTGAAATACCAGTTCCAACAGATACGCTAGTTATTGATGAATGTATGGATGACTATATTTATTCAAGTGATATCGTAACCCATACGGATTATGGTTTATATCAATATGCATTAGCCAGTTAAAATGACAAAGATTTTACCAAAAGAATATAATCATTTATTGAGTGGTTTGGAAATATTAAATATTAGGCTTTCTGCTTGTGAAGCTAAAATATTTAAATACCCTGAACCATCACTGGTGGTTAGTATAGATTCCCGGCCTAATATTAGTAAAGTCAATGGGGAGTTATATACAATAACCCAAGCCTTTTCATTAAAGGCTTCTAAAGGTAAAGAAGTATATATATATATTAAATGTCTATATGAGTTAAGTTATAAGTCAAAAAATATTCTTGCTAATAATTTCTTTGAGATATTTAAAAAGACAGGCTTGCAGACTACCATATGGCCTTTTTTTAGGGAATATGTAAATGATATTACTTCCAAAATGCATATCCCGCCTTTGATCTTACCATTGATTATACGACCTGGAAGTCTTGATGAAAAGTAGCAAGAAGGTTTATTTTTAGATTTTAATGTTTTATTTACAACCCCGGCGAAAGCCGGGGTTTCTTATTGACTTCTGTGAATTTGAATGCTAATATTCATGTCAGCAAATGTAATTTTCAACGCAAGGAGAGGTATGAACTCAAATAACCGATTCCAAGCTTTTGTTTTCATTGCCATTATGCTACTGTCCGGCCGAAATCTCTGCCTGGCCGACGGTGGGGAGGTGGATACCCCCGATGACAAGTCCACCATAAGTTCTCTGATCTATCCCAATAGCGAGGTACTATCCGATAATCCTTTGAACAGGGTGACCAACGAAAGTCCTGAAAAAATAATGGCCTTCTATAAGAAGACCCTGGGACCCTACGATGTCATCGAACCTTTTACCGATGAGCCGAATTTCAGGAAGGGGTATTCGGTGATCTACCGGGCCCATTATAAGACCAAGCCGAAGAACGAATTTACTGAACTGACCCGTTTGATGGTGATCATGACCGATTCCATCGGATTTAAAAAAAGAACCATGGGTTATGAATACATGATACCCCAACCCTTGGCCCAGTTGAAAGGTCTGATCGGGCGGTACGGCCATACCCAGGCCGACTATGACCAGCTTTTCACCCAATATCAGTGGCTGCGTTTCATCCAATTTTGGGCTCCGGGAACCGATGGGTCGTTGATCATCAAAAAATACCATGATAAGGTGTTCGGCGCAGGCCCTACTGCCCCTCCCAATGAGAAGGCCGGTGACGCCGCCCGGAAGGCGGACCTGGAGGCCAAGAAGAAAAAAATGAAGGAATTGAAGAAAACCGGCGATATGGCCGCCATGATGGCCCTGGCCCAGGAGATGCAGGAGGAGGCCGCCCAGACCGGGGCCGGCGAGCAGGCCCAGCAGATGCAGGACCAGGCTATGGAGGGCATGCAGAAGGACAGTTGGAATGACTGGGTGGCCTGTCTCAAAGAGATGGCGCCCGCCGCCCGTTGGACCTGTTTGGACTATACAGCCCTTAAGATCTGGTGGTTAGACGATCAGGATTTCTGGAAGCAGCCCAAGGCAGCGATAAATAAAAAATGATAGGATATCAAACCAACCCCCCGACAGAAATGCCGGGGGGTTATTTTATGTGATTGGTCTATTTGCAGAGCTGGCCATTATAGTCTATTTTTTTTCTTGACATTTATTTTTAAATGATATATCGTTTAAAATATTAATGAAATGGAGGGGAGATATGTTTAATTTGAACAAAAATACGCTATGGGGCCTGCTGATTTTGTCAATTACGGCCCTCAATGCTTTTGCCAATCCCGCCAGGCCAAGGCCGACGATTTTGACCCAGCCGGATGGTCATGCCTTTATAGCTACGCTGAAGGGGGATGAGCATTTCGCCTTTGCCGAGACCCCTGAGGGGTACGCCGTTATTGTTGACAAGGAGACAGGGTATTGGTGCTATGCAAAAAAAGCAAACGGTCTTTTAGCGCCCAGCGAATACATAGTGGGAAAAAACGATTGCCCGTTCCCGCGACGGCTTAGGCCCGATGCCGCTACGGTGGCGCAACTGGTCCGGAATTCCGGCAAGCTCATCAACCGGACTGCCGATGCCAGTCATAAGCTAGCCATCGAATTCCTTTACGGCAAGGGCGGTACAAAACTGAGCCCGACAAAGGCCCCAACCGGCAAACATTTCGTGAATATTTTGCTGGGTGATTTTACCGACAGCACCTTTGCCATGTTTTCATCCAAGCAGAAGGATGATCCGATGGCTCCCAATTTCAACCCCTGGAACCCTTTCCCCCAGGAAACCTACCGGCATATGACCTGGCTGGTGATGGGCGATCGTGATTCGGCCAATCCGGTGATCCCCGATTCCGGTACAGTGGGATCGATGTCCAATTTTTTCTGGGATATGACCTATCAGAAGGTATACTGGGCCCAAAACAACGGAGCCGAGATCACCGGAGTGGACACAATCCGAAGCTCGGGCATGGATTGGTCCTCCGCCAACCAGATGGATGGCGTTCCAAAAAATTATGCCAAGGCTTGCGTGGCGGCGGCCGATCCCTATGTCGATTTTGATTCCGATGACGATGGGACACAGGATGCCCTGATCATAGTGCACCCCGGACCGGGCGAAGACGAATCGGGCAGGCCGGGAGATATCTGGTCGATGTCCGCCTGGGGGCTCAATATCAAAGCCGATGGGGTGAATGGCTTGATATCCCTGGTGGTGTACGTTCCCCAAAACGGACAATTGGGGGTTTTCTGCCATGAGATGTTCCATCAGCTGGGCGGGCCGGACCTTTACGATTACGGATATACCTCCGTCCCCTGGGGAATGTGGAGCTTGATGGATAACGGCAGCTGGGGCGGGCCGTTGGGCGGTGATCAGCCCACTTTCGTGGGAGGGCATTTGACCTATGATATAGACGGCGAGCTGACCAACGGCATAGACGGCTGGGTTGAGGCGTCAGTTACCGATTCCATTTCCAGTGCACATAACGGCGATGGGCGCTATACGGTGGCCGTGCTGGATTCGGCCGGAGCGGCCCGCGGAGGCGATATCACCACCGGCATAAGACTGTGGCGGATCTGCAACGATGCCTTCAACGATTCCTCGCAGATCTTTTTGGTTGAGAACCGTCAAAGGCATTATCCTTACGAAAGCGGTCTTCCGGAAAGCGGTATAATCATCACCCATATAGATACCAGGATGTCCGGCGGTAGTGTGACCTTCAACGACGGACCGCCGGTGGTAGATGCCTTTTATAGCTGGGTGGAGAACCCGGGTTACGATCCCAATCCGGCCTATGCGGCGGGGGATATAAATTATAACCGGGCTGAAGGCAATGCCGCCTATTCGGCGGATGATTATAATTCGGCAGGTTACAACGAAACCGCCCTGGATTCGAGCACCGTTCCCACTTCATGGATCAATACTCTTTCCCAAAGTGCGGCGGCCATCACCGGCCCCTGGATATACGACGTCTCCAAAGAGGGTCCTTATATGTCCTTCAGCGTGGCCCGCACCGGCATGGCTGCGGCCCAGCCGCTGGTGGGATACATTTCGTCGGTGGTGAACGATCCCCCGGTGACCGGCACAGCCAATAACAACAACAGTCTGTTGGATCCCTGGGAAACCGACTCCATATCGGTGGTCTTCAGCAATAATGGGGCGGGCATCACTGCCGGGGCCCAATGCTCGCTTTATGCGGTCAACAACAGCGAATATGTTTCCATTGTGCCGGCCTGGAAGACCGTGGGCGATGGCTCCTTTGCCGGCAGCAGCCAGGCCTCCAGCAGGCCGTTCCTGGTGGCCGTCAGCAGCGATGCACCGCGTTTTACCGATGTTACTTTTGCC
Source organism: uncultured bacterium (assembly GCA_937863685.1). GTDB lineage: Bacteria > Edwardsbacteria > AC1 > AC1 > EtOH8 > UBA2226. The sequence goes on along the minus strand of CALMGM010000008.1, from coordinate 116,511 downwards.
GTAAAATTCCAAAGCAGCACACCGGCCTGCAGCAGTACCAGCTATTTTGTTCTGCGGATCAGTCCGCTGAATGTTGTCAAAGTGTACGATTTTCAGAATCTCTTGGTGGGTGGTTCCACTTTCAGCTACCGGATCCAGCCATCCGATCTGGCCATTTACCGGGACACCTTGATAATTGCCAACGCCAATCTGGATAATAACACCTGGCAAACTATGATATATAAAGTGGACAAGAATACCGGAAACAACCCCCTGCAGGCCGCCGATACTTTCGGTTCACTAAACAACAAGGTGACTACCAACAACCCCGACATGTACATTTGCGGGATAGACATAGATAATTCCGGTAATTTGTGGTATACCATCCAGGATTCGGTATACCATACCAATAGGGGAACCACCTTGTTGTCGAAATTGGAGGCTCCCAACTGTGACTGGGGCGGCAACCCCTACATGAAGAGGATCAGAGGTTTAGGTTTTGGCCCAACGGTGCTGGACACCGTAGGGCCCGATCCGATATCGGGAGATTCATTATTGGTTTACTGGCAGCAGTTGAACCAGAACAGCAATGAATTCAGCACCGACTCCATCTGGTGTTTGAGCCAGGTGAACAATTCCACGGCTCAGGTCACCTCCAAGTGGGCTTTCTATGATTCGGCCTGGGGTTGTTTCAATTATGGGTGGGGATACAATGCCTGGAATGGCCGGGCAATCGAGCATGACGGTTCCAGCTTCTGGACAACAGCCATAGACCTGAATCTAATAATCCGGCGCAATCCGGCCGATGCCTCGATAATGCAGATAATGCCGTGTCCGTCGAGCGGCGGGGCCTACGGGACCTATGGGCTGGCCCACGAGGCTACCGATTCGCTGGGGGTGGCCTATTCACCCACCGGTGCTGCGGTATACAAGCCTGGCGACAAGGGCACCCGCCACTATCTCTATTGCGCTAGCATGGATGAAGGCAAGATATATAAGGTGGACATGACGGATATTTGCATTCCCAGCCCCCCGGAAAGCGTGACGGTGACCCAGACCGGTCCGAACAACAATCTGGTAAGGTTCTACAAAACCAACGCGGATCAGCAAAAGATAAATAAATACATAATCTATCGCCAGCCTTCAGCGGCCACGGAGCCGCCGACCTCGGCCGATTCGGTAGGTTATGTTGTGCGCCAGTTCGGGTCGGGAGTAGTTGACAGCTTTATTGACAATAATGCCACCGAGGAATATAAATACACAGCTTTGTCGGTCAATTATTACGGCTATGGCGGATGGGGAGCTTCGGCCTTTGCCCCGCTGACCTATGTGGAATCGGAGAATCTTCCTTCGCCTGCCCCGAGGACCTATGCGCTTTCCCAAAATTATCCCAATCCGGTTGTCAGGGACGCCACCACCATAAAATACGCCTTAAGAAATCCGGGGCGGACCAGCCTGAAGATCTACAACCTGCTGGGGGAAGAGGTGAAGGTTTTAGTGGACGGCAAACAGGATGCCAATTATTACTCGGTTGCTTGGAATGGCCGGGACAACAAGGGGCTTCCAGTGGCCAACGGCGTGTATTTCTATAAATTGAAATCCGGCAATTTTGCCGCCACCAAGAAAATGATTATTCTCAGATAAGGAAGGGGAGTGTAAACAATAAAAGCCCTGTCGTCGGACAGGGCTTTTATTGTTTTGCCAAATATATCAGAACGCGGCGCCCAGCGGCAGATACTGCAATTTGATCCCGGCCACCCAGCCCCGGCTGGCTTCCTGTGAAAAGAACAACCCCGGAGTGATCCCCTTATATTTCAACAGTCCGGGATAGATGTTCATTCGGAAGCGGCTTTCCGGGATCCCGGTAAATATCACCGAGCACATCAAGGAATTGTTGAGGTCATAAAAAGCCCCGGCCCTCAGGGCCAGTCTGGCGGTCAGGGCCCGGCCCACTTGGTCTTCCTGGGCCGGGGTCAGTTCCTTGACCGTGAACCCCAGACCGAGGGAGACCGATCGTTCGCTATCAATTTTCCGCGAAAGCCCGGCCACTGCATTCAGACCAAAATGGGAAAAGGCCTTCCAGCGTTTGTCACCGGTCAAAGGGTATTTCATCACATAGAACTGCCCCATATTTTCCAGGTTGCGGCTGTTGAAATTATAGGCTGGTTGGTTGGACCATTCGGCCAGTTCCAGCTTTTGGGAGAAGAAACGGCAAATATTCCCATTGGAAAAGAGTGCTATGCCCAGGGGATCGAAAACATACAGATCGGCGATGGCATCTACGCTGGTCTTTCTATTGCCGCGGTTCTCCACCATCTCGGACAACAGATGATAAGCGGTCATGGTCAAGGCCGAATGTATCGCCGGATGCGTAAAGCGGTAATGCCGGTACCACTCCATGGTTGCCCGGTAATGCATGCCGGCTCCCAGGGCATGCAAAAAATAATTGGGAAAGAACTGCTGTTTTTCGATGTTCAGGCTGGTGGGGAAAATCTCGGTGGATAAAAACCGCTTCCAGCCGAACCGGTCGATGGTATTCAGGGGCTGGCCGATGTAATCCCAGAGGCCGTCCCACCATCGGCGGTAGGGATATTGGAATATCTGGCGGTCGGTGTAGTTGGGTATCTGCAGGACGCCGTATCCGCCGTTGATAATGACGTTCAGCGGACCGTAGTTGGCCTGGCTGCCGTAGGGCAGGGCTTGGTAGAAATAATTTATAGTATCCTGAGCCCGGCAGGGGGAAGGGACGGTCAGAAAGGCAAAAACAAATGTCGGCAGTAGATGCCGATATTTGAATATTTTACTGGCACGGATCATTTGAAGCAATAGTTACATTTCTTTATTCAGATACTGCCCGGTGTAGGACCTGGCATGGGCGGCCACCTTCTCCGGTGTCCCCTGAACCACGATAGTTCCGCCCTGGTCGCCGCCTTCCGGGCCCAGGTCGACGATCCAGTCGGCCGATTTGATGACGTCCAGGTTGTGCTCGATGACGATGACGGTGTTGCCCTTGTCCACCAGCCTCTGCAGCACGGTCAGCAGCATCTTGACGTCTTCGAAATGCAATCCCGTAGTCGGCTCGTCCAGTATGTACAGGGTCTTGCCGGTGGCTATCTTGGAAAGCTCGCCGGCCAGCTTGACCCGCTGGGCCTCGCCGCCCGACAGGGTGGTGGCCGACTGGCCCAGGTGGATGTAGCCCAGCCCCACGTCGGCCAGGGTATTCAGCTTGCGGTGGATCTTGGGTATGGCTTCGAAGAACTCCATGGCCTGGTCCACCGTCATCTCCAGAACTTCGGAAATGCTCTTTCCTTTATAAGTGACCTCCAGGGTCTCCCGGTTGTAGCGCTTGCCCTTGCAGACCTCGCAGGGCACGTAGACGTCCGGCAGGAAATGCATCTCGATCTTGACGATCCCGTCACCCTCGCAGGCTTCGCAGCGTCCGCCCTTGACGTTGAATGAGAAGCGGCCCACCTTGTAGCCCCGCAGTTTGGATTCCTGGGTCAGGGCGAACAGCTCCCGCAGGTAGGTGAAAAGCCCGGTGTAGGTGGCCGGGTTGGAGCGGGGGGTGCGGCCGATGGGCGACTGGTCGATGTTGATGACCTTGTCCAGATTGTGCAGGCCCTCGATCTTGCGGTGTTTTCCCGGCTGGGTGCGGGAACGGGTGAACTTCTGGGCCAGGGCCCGGTAGAGGATATCATTGACCAAAGTGCTCTTGCCGGAACCGGAGACCCCGGTGACACAAATCAGCCGGGCCAGGGGGAATTCCACATCGATATCCTTCAGATTATTCTCGGAGGCCTGGCGCACGGTCAGGCTCAAACCGTTCCCCTTGCGGCGTCTGGCCGGGGTGGGGATATGCCGCTTTCCGGCCAGGTACTGCCCGGTCAGGGAGGTCTTGGTCTGCATGATCCTGGCCGGGGTGCCCTGGGCCACGATCTCACCGCCGGCGGCCCCGGCGCCCGGCCCCAGGTCCACGATATGATCGGCCGCCAGCATGGTCTCCTTGTCGTGCTCCACCACCAGGACGGTGTTTCCCAGATCACGCAGTTTGGTCAGGGTGTTCAATAGGCGGATGTTGTCCCGCTGGTGCAGCCCGATTGAGGGCTCGTCCAACACATAGAGCACCCCGGTCAGCGAGGCCCCGATCTGGGTGGCCAGGTGTATCCGCTGGGCCTCGCCGCCGGCCAGCGACTCCGAGGAGCGGTCCAGGGTCAGGTAATCCAGGCCCACGTCGACCAGAAAGCCCAGCCGGGCGGTAAGCTCCTTTAAAATCTGCCGGCTGATGGTCTTATCCTTTTCGGAAAGATTTAGCCCGTTGCCGAAGAATTTTTTGGCCTGCTTGACCGACATCCGGGAGATATCGTTGATGTTCATCTCCAGCACCTTCACCGCCAGGGTCTCCGGCTTCAGCCGGGCGCCGTTGCAGGCAGGGCAGGGCAGGATGGACATGTATTTCTCTATCTCGTAGCGGATATAGTCGGATTCGGTCTCCTTGTAGCGGCGCATAAGGTTGGGGATGGCTCCTTCGAATCTTTTGGAGAACTGGTAGATGTTCTGGTTGTTCTCCGATTCGTAGCGCACCTTGATTTCCTTGTCGGTACCGTACAGCACTGTTTGACGGTTTTTTTGCGTCAGTTCTTTCCACGGAACGTCCAGGGAGAAATTATAGGTCTTGGAAAGGGCCTCCAACTGGGTGCCTATCCAATGCCCCATGGGGTCGCCCCAGGCCATCACCGCACCCTCGTTTATGGTCAGGTCGGGATTGGGCACCAGGGCCTCGGGGTCAATTTCCATCTTGGTGCCCAGTCCGGAGCAAGCCGGGCAGGCTCCGAAGGGGCTGTTAAAGGAGAACATCCGGGGGGTCATCTCGGCGAAGGAGAACTTGCAGTCGGGGCAGGATAGTTTTTCGCTGTAGATCTGCTCCTCTTTATCGTCGAAGATCACGGTGACCAGGCCTTCGCCCAGCTTGAGGGCTATCTCCAGGGAATCGGCCAGCCGCTTCTGCGATTTGGCCCCCAGGGTCAACCGGTCTACCACCGCTTCGATGTTGTGCTTCTTGTTCTTATCCAATGACGGGACCGCCTCGATCTCATGCAGTTTGCCGTCCACCCGCACCCGGACAAAACCCTCCCGGCGCATCTTGTCAAAAATTTCCTTGTACTCGCCCTTGCGCCCCCGTATCAGCGGAGCCAGCAATTGGATCTTGGTGCCCTCGGGTCTGATCATTAGGTCGTCGGTGATTTGCTGGACGGTCTGCGAAGTTATCGGACGTCCGCAGTGGGGGCAATGGGGCTTGCCGATCCGGGCGAACAGCAATCGCAGATAATCGTGGATCTCGGTGACCGTGCCTACGGTGGATCGGGGATTCTTGCTGGCCGAGCGCTGCTCGATGGCTATGGCCGGGGAGAGGCCGTCAATGAAATCCACGTCTGGCTTCTCCATCAGGCCCAAAAACTGGCGGGCGTAGGCCGAGAGGGATTCCACATAGCGGCGCTGGCCCTCGGCGTAGATGGTGTCGAAGGCCAGGGAGGATTTGCCGGATCCGGACAGGCCGGTGATCACCACCAGCTTGTCCCGGGGGATCTCCAGGCTGATGTCCTTTAGGTTGTGCTCCCGGGCGCCTTTTATTATCAGTTTGTCGCGCATAAGCTTATATAATTTATAATATCAAATATCTAAATCCTAAACAAATTCTAATATTTGAATTTCAAAATTTGAAATTGTTTAGAAATCATGGATTAGAATTTAGTGTTTTTAGGGAGGTGCAATCGGTAAGTATAACAGCTTTTTATTTGTGTGTCAATTGGACTTTAAAACGACAAAATAGGGGCCAAGATAACAGTTATTTAACCTCTTGCATTTCAAGGCATTTTTTGTTATAATACTCCAGTTGTAAAAATACCATATTTTTCAACACCAAAATCATTGATGAAAAGCAGAAGCCATCCGCGCCGGTCTCCGGCAGTAGCTTCTCACCCGGCGGCCAAGATCAGTTGCGGCCAGCCGAGGTTAACCAGTCGGATTCTCTGACTGTTATGGCGGGTGGCAAGCTTTATTTGCCGCCGGCCTTTTTTGTTGCCGTTAGTCATCTTTGCCCCACACTAATCCACCAAGTCACTAAGATTTGAAACCGTCATAGTTATACTTTGAGTCTCAGCATCTTTGTGAGAGTAATATCAGCAACCTAAACACTTTGGAGGGTAACCTTATTCTGAAAGAACACCGAATCAACGAAAGGATCAGAGTCCCCGAGATCAGGGTGATCGGAGCGGAGGGCAGCCAACTGGGGATAATGGAATCCCGCGAAGCCTTAAGGATGGCCGAGGATCAGGGACTGGACCTGGTGGAGATCGCTCCCGAGGCCAAGCCCCCGGTGTGCAAGATAATGGACTACGGAAAATTCATCTACGCCGAGGAGAAAAAACTTAAGGAATCGCGCAAGAAACAACATCAGACCAAGGTCAAGGAGATCCGTCTGGGACCCCAGATGGGCCTGCATGACTACCAGGTGAAGCTCAACCAGGCCAAGGAGTTCCTGGCCAAGCGCGACAAGGTGAAAATATCCATGCGCTTCCGGGGGCGGGAGATGGCCCACGTGGACCTGGGCCAGAAGTTGATTGACCGCTTCATAGAGGACATCGCCCCGCTGGCCAATGTGGAACATGCCCCCAAAATGGAGGGCCGGACCATCAATCTGGTGGTATCGCCCAAGCAAGCTTAAAGGTATCGCCGAAGCATCACGGGAGTATCTTGTTCAACGACGGATGCCGCCGGGGGGGCAGGTCATGTCCCGGCGCGATTGCATTTGATATAACAATAAAAACAAACATCATAAAAACCTCAGGAGGTGTTATGCCCAAAGTCAAGACCAACAAGGCGGCCGCCAAGCGCCTGAAAGGCACCGGCACCGGCAAGATCAAGCGCTACCGGGCCTGCAAGAGCCACAAGCTGACCGTCAAGAGCCGCAAGAGAAAACGGCTGCTGCGCCAGGAGACCCTGGTGGACTCGGCCAATCTTAAACGCATCAAAAGACTTTTACCAAACCTGTAAACCCATCACGGTCTGACGACCGGATCTTATAGAAAGGATATTTAGGCAGTATGTCCAGAGTTACTACCGCAGTCGCCACCAGGCAGAGAAAGAAAAAGATCTTCAAGAAAGCCAAAGGCTTTTGGGGTGGCAGGAAAAATCTGTACCGCATCGCCAAGGAAGCGGTGATGCGGGCCGGGCAGTTCGCCTACCGCGACCGCCACAACAAGAAGCGCGAATTCCGCAGCCTGTGGATCGTCCGGGTGAACGCCGCCTGCCGGCTAAACGGCATTTCCTACAATGCCTTCATCAACGGGCTCAAGAAGAACAACATTGCCATCGACCGCAAGATGCTGGCCGAGCTGGCAGTGCACGATCCATTGGCCTTTACCAGGATCGTGGAAGCCGCCCAGAAGGAATCCGCCGGTAAGCCCGGTTCATCCCCGAAAGGGAAGCCGGAGACCGGCCCTGCCTAAGGCTGAACAAGTTAACGAGCCGAACCATTTTATCCGATGAATGATAAACTGGCAATAATAGGAACCGAAGCCGAAGAGAAGATCTCCGGCTGCCGGTCCCTGGCCGAGCTGGAGGCCTTAAGGGTCCTGTATCTGGGGCGCAAGGGAGAGCTTACCGAGCTTTTGAAGTCGGTATCATCCCTGCCTTCCGAAGAGAGACCGTCCTTTGGGGCCGCCACCAACCGGCTTAAGGCCCGGATCGGCGAATTGCTGGATGCCAGGAAGTCTGCCCTGTCGGCGGTCGAACTTGAGTCCCGTCACAGCCAGGAAGCGCTGGACTTCACCCTGCCGGGGCGGCAGTCTTTTGCCGGGCACCGGCACCCATTGTCCCAGCTGCTGGAGGAGATCTCGGACATCTTTCACGGGATGGGCTTCTCGGTGGCCGAGGGCCCGGACGTGGAGACATCCTGGAACAACTTTGATGCCCTGAACACCCCGCAGAATCATCCTTCGCGGGATATGCAGGATACCTTCTACCTCAACAATGACCAAAGCCTGCTGCTAAGGACCCATACCTCGCCGGTGCAGATCAGGACCATGCTGTCTCAGAAGCCTCCGGTGCGGATCATCGCCCCGGGCCGCTGCTACCGGCGCGACGCCATCGACGCCTCGCATATGCCGGTGTTTCAGCAGTGCGAGGGGCTGTACGTGGACAAAAAGGCCAGCCTAGCCGACCTGAAGGGCATCCTGAATTATTTCGCCCACCAGCTGCTGGGGGAGAAGATCAAGATAAGGTTCCGCCCCCATTTCTTCCCCTTTACCGAACCCAGTGTGGAGTACGATTTCTCCTGCCTTTTCTGCGGCGGCCAGGGCTGCCGGGTCTGCAAGCAGTCGGGGTGGCTGGAGATCTCCGGGGCCGGGATGGTGGACCCCAACGTCTTCAAGAACGTGGGATACGATCCCGAGACCTGTCAGGGGTTCGCCTGGGGGTTGGGGCTGGAGCGGGTGGCCATGCTCAGATACGGCATCAACGATATCCGGCTGTTCTACCAGGGGGACATGAGGTTTTTGAAGCAATTTTAATACAGCGTCAGACTAAAAGAGGATACGGATTCACACGGATCAAGACGGATAGGTATGTAATTTTAATGATCAGGAAAATCTGCGTTAATCAGCGTTCTAATAATGAAGATAACCTACAACTGGCTTAAAGAGTTCATAGATTTCGACTGGACGGTCAAAGAACTGTCCGACAAGCTGACCTTCTCCGGCATAGAGGTGGAGGCGGTCGAGCCATTGCCGGACGGCGATCACCTTTTGGAATTGGAGGTGACACCCAACCGGCCGGATTGCCTGTCATTGCTGGGCATCGCCCGGGACATTCGGGCTTTGGCCGGGGGGAAGATCATCCCGCCGGACTGTGGCATCAAAGAAACCGGCCCAGCCATAGAAAAGCTGGCCAAACTTTCCATCGAAGACGGAGCGGGCTGTCCCCGGTATCTGGCCCGGGTGATCACCGGGGTCAGAGTAGCCGAATCCCCCGGCTGGCTTAAAGCGAAGATCGAGAAGATAGGACTGCGTCCTATCAATAACGTGGCGGATGTTACCAATCTGGTGATGTACGAATTGGGACATCCGCTGCATGCGTTTGATTACGACCGGTTGTCCGACCACACCATCATAGTCAGGCGGGCCAAACCGGGCGAAAATTTCACCACCCTGGACGGGGTGGCGCGTAAACTTACGGCCGAAAATCTGGTGATCGCCGATGCCAAGCGGCCGGTGGCCCTGGCCGGTATCATGGGAGGGCTGGAGTCGGAGATATCCGGCAGCACCAAGAACGTTCTTTTGGAAAGCGCCTATTTTGAACCCAACCTGATACGTCAGGGCAGCCGGGCTTTGGGCCTCAAGACCGACGCTTCATACCGCTTCGAGCGGGGGACCGATCCGTTAATTTTGAAGAAAGCGGCCGATAGGGCCGCCAAACTGATAGCTGAACTGGCCGGAGGCCAGGTGGCGGCGGGGGTGCTGGATGTGACCAGGACCGAATTCCCCGAATACCGCCAACTGACCTTGCGTCCGGAAAAGGCCAGCAGCCTGCTGGGAGTGGAAATTCCCGCCCGGCGGATGGTTGAGATCCTCAATGCTCTGGAGCTTAAGGCCGAGATATCCGGCCAGATAATAGAAGTGCAAGTGCCCAGTTTCCGCGGCGACATCGAGCGCGAGGTGGACCTGATAGAGGAGGTGGGACGGATCTTCGGCTATGACAACCTGCCCGGGGACCGGATAGAGCCCTGGTCGGTCCCGGCCCTCAAGCGCCCCAAGGATATCTTTCTGGCCAAAGTCTCAAAAGCAATGATCGGCCAGGGCTTCTCCGAACATTACGGGCTGACCCTGATAGATCCGGGCAATCTCGAGATGATGGACCTATCCCCGGTCTTCCAGTCCCGTCCGGCGGTGGAACTGGTCAACCCGATCTCCTCGGACCTGGCGGTGCTGCGGACATTGCTGCTGCCGGGGCTTTTGGATGCCGCCGGGAAGAATTTGAACAACGGCATCCCCAACGTCAGACTGTTCGAGATGGGCAAAGTGTTCAAACCACAGCAAAAAACACCGGGCGAAAGTCTTCATCTGGGAGTCCTGTTGTGCGGTTCAGCGGCGGAGCCGTCATGGGATGCCAAATCCCGGGCGGTTGATTTCTTCGACATCAAGGGAACCCTGCAGTTCCTGCTGGATTCCCTGGGCGTAGATACACCCGCATTCAGCACGGAACGGATCGCAGCTTTGCATCCCGGCCGTTCGGCCCTGGTCAGGAACGGTAATAAGATACTGGGCTGCTGCGGCGAGCTGAACCATTCGGTATCGGCCAAGATGGGGGTTAATGATCGGATATATTATCTGGAAATGGACCTTGAAATCCTGATGGATATAAGCTGGCAGAGGCAGAAGATTTACCGGGAACTGCCGAAATATCCTGCCATCAGGCGGGACCTGGCCCTGGATCTTCCGGCCCGGACGGAATGCCGGCAGGTGACCGAACTGATCGGGCAGCTGGCCGGCGGCGAACTGGAATCGGTGTCACTGTTCGACCTGTACCAGGGGAAACAGATAGAACAGGGCCGCAAGAGCATGGCTTTTGCGCTGGTCTACCGGGCGTCCGACCGGACCCTGACCGACGCCGAGGTCTCCGGCATCCATCAGAAGGTGCTGGAGGGATTGAAGGGGAAACTGCAGGCCAATATAAGATAAATAACTGATATTGACCCTGCCATTTTTTATATATAAACTCGGAGGATCATCTATGAGCTTAGACGCACTGAATGCACTGGAGGAAAGGATCGACAAGGCGGTCGGGACCATCGCCCAGCTGAAGAAGGCCAAGGAGCAGCTGGAGGGCGAGAACACCCAGCTTAAAGGACAGGTGGAGAACCTGAATAAAAAGATCAAGTCTATGGAGGAGAAGGGCGGGGACCTGGCGTCCCTGCAGGACGAGAACCGGCAGCTTAAGGGATCGCAGGAAGAGCTTAAGGGGAAGCTGGAAGGCATAATAGGAAAGCTGGAGAAGCTCCAGCAGTAGAACATTGAACTGCGGGGAAATTTTAACCATAATCATAGAGAACTATGGCCGAATCCAAACCGGGAATAAAAGTTGAGATCTTCGGGAACGAGTATCGCATCAAGGGACAGGCTGACGCCGAATACGTAAAGCGGGTGGCCGCCTACGTGGACGAGAAGATGCGCCAGATATCCCAGATGTCGGTGACCGGCGCTGTTTCCAAGATCGCCATCCTGACCGCCATCAACATCGCCGACGAGCTGTTCCGGGAAAGACAGGAACGCGAGAAAGCGGTGGAGAAGCTCAGCCACAGGCTGGAAGAGATCGGCGAGTAGCGGCCCGGGGGCCGGAAAATAATTTTCAAAAAGGGCTTGCAAATCCGGCTCAACGGTAGTATATTTGGTCTAGAAAAGTTCATTCATTTTCCCTGCAGTGCTCGAAGCCAGCGGATATTTTTTGAGCCAACGCCTATTCTTAATGGACCTAACCTTCAGTCGCGGTGTGCATGCCCCGCAAGGGGAAGCCTGAAACGGCCGAGGCGGTACCACCTTTTGAATGGGTTCAAAGATGCCGTTTGCCCGACACAGGCGGGGAATTTTTATTGGTAGCCAAGGACGTCATCCTGAGGGCACTTCGAGGCGATCCGGGTTGAAGGATGGCTATTATATCTGTCGCACTTCAACCTGCCGGGCGGGGAAATTTCTCTGTGTGACAGGTACGGTTAACGAAAAACATTTTAACGCGACACTTTTTACATATAAACAGGAAGGAAAAGACAAATGGCGACAGTGATCTGGATAATTATAGTCGTGATCGGCACGGGAGTGGGATCCTTTTTGGGATATTTGATACACCGGAAGATCTCCGAGGCCAAACTGGCCGGGGCCGAAAAACTGGCCGAGAAGGTCATCGCCGAGGCCCAGCGGGAGGCCGCCACCTACAAGAAGGCGGCCGCGGTGCAGGCCAAGGAGGAATCGTACCGGCTGAAGACCACTTTCGAGAAGGAGACCCAGAGCAAGCGCCAGGAGCTCAAGGACTACGAGCATCGGATAACCGAGAAGGAAAAGCAGATCGACCACAAGGTGGACATCATCAACCGCAAGGAGAAGGATGTCGAGGTCCGGGAGCGGGAGCTGGTGGCCAAGGAGCGGGTAGTGAGGGCCAAGGACGAGCGCCTGACCACCCTGATCGACGAGCAGAACAAGAAGCTGGAGCAGATAGCCGGCCTGACCCAGGAGGAGGCCAAGAAGATACTGATGCAGAACCTGGAGACCCAGGTGCGCCACGAGGCCGCCCAGATGATGAAGGTCATCCGGGACGAGGCCAAGGAGAACGCCGAGAAGGAGGCCCGCCAGATCATCTCCATGGCGGTCCAGCGCTACGCCGGGGAGCATACCGCCGAGACCACCGTTTCGGTGGTGCCGCTGGCCAGCGACGAGATGAAGGGCCGGATCATCGGCCGGGAAGGCCGCAATATCCGGGCCTTCGAGGCCGCCACCGGGGTGGAGGTCCTGATAGATGATACGCCGGAAGCCATCGTCATCTCCGCCTTCGACCCGGTGCGCCGGGAGGTGGCCAGGATGGCCATGGAGAAGCTGGTGTCCGACGGGCGGATCCAGCCGGCCCGCATCGAGGAGGTCATCGAAAAGGCCCAGAAGGAGGTGGACCGCAGCATCAAGGAGGCCGGTGAGTCGCTGGCCCTGGAGGTGGGGGTGCCCGGACTGCATCCCGAACTGCTGCTTCTTTTAGGAAGGCTGAAATTCCGCACCAGCTACGGGCAGAACGTCTTGCAGCACTCCAAGGAAGTGGCCTTTCTGGCCAGCATGATGGCCGGGGAGTTGGAGCTGGATTCGGCCCTGGCCAAGCGGGCCGGGCTGCTGCATGACATCGGCAAGGCGGTGGACCACAACATCGAGGGCACCCACAGCCAGATCGGCATGGACATCGCCAAGCGCTACGGCGAACAGCCCATCGTGCTCAACGCCATCGGGGCTCACCACGAGGACATTGAGTTCATCTCTCCCATCTCGGTGCTGATCGCGGCGGCCGACGCCATCTCCGGGGCCCGTCCGGGCGCCAGAAGGGAGTCGCTGGAGGCCTACGTCAAGCGGCTGGAGAAACTGGAGGAGGTGGCCTATTCGTTCAGCGGGGTCAGCAAGGCCTACGCCATCCAGGCCGGACGCGAGGTCCGGATCATCGTCACCCCGGAGGATGTCAGCGACAGCCGGACCACCGAGATGGCCAACGAGATCGCCCACAAAGTGGAGTCCTCGCTGCAGTATCCCGGGCAGATCAAGGTGACGGTCATCCGCGAAACGCGGGGCATCGGCTACGCAAAATAACCAACCCACGAAACACACTAAAATTCACGAAAATAGTTTATTTTAGTGGTCTTTCGTGTATTTAGTGGGAAAATGAAAATTCTTTTTATCGGGGATATCATCGGGCGGCCGGGACGCCAGGCGGTGGAGAAGCTTCTGCCCGGGCTGGTCGAGGAGCATCGGGTAGACTTCGTGATAGCCAACGGGGAGAATGCCGCGGCCGGTTTCGGCCTGACCCCGGCGGTGCTGGACAATCTTTTTGCGCTGGGCATCAATGTTGTGACTTCCGGCAACCATCTGTGGGACAAGAAGGACATTCTGCCCCGGCTGAAAAAAGAGCCGCGCCTGCTGCGTCCGGCCAATTATCCACCTGATGTGCCGGGCACCAGCTTCGGGGTCTATGAAGACAAAAAAGGCCGCAAGGTGGGGGTGTTCAACCTGCTGGGCCGGGTGTTCATGCCGGCGGTGGATTGCCCATTCAGAATTGCCGACCAGGTGATAGCCGAGCTGAAAAAAGAGACCGACATCATCATCGTGGACATGCACGCCGAGGCCACTTCCGAGAAGATCGCCTTGGGCTGGTATTTGGATGGCCGGGTCAGCGCGGTGATAGGTACCCACACCCACGTGATGACCGCCGACCAGCGGGTGCTGCCCAAGGGCACGGCCTATATCACCGACGCCGGGATGACCGGCGGGTTCGACAGCGTGATCGGCATGGAGAAGGAGCCGATCATCGAGAAGTTTTTGACCCAACTGCCCACCAAGTTCGAGGTGGCCGAGGGGGATGTGAGGTTCAACGGTGTGGTGGTGGAAGTGGATGAGCAGAGAGGGAAGGCGAAAGCCATAAAAAGAATAATAATTAATACATAGCGGTATTGAAATGAATAATAAAGCATTTCTTTTTATTGTCTTTATTGGTTTGTTTGCCTTTGTTGGTTGTCAGAGTGTACAAACTGTGACAAAAAGCGAATTGAACTTGGCGGTTTCTAAGTGGAAAGAGCCAAAAGTTAGTATTTGGTATTACACGGGGACAAAGGAAGGATATGATTATTTTGTCCATCAAGATTTAGGGGAGACCGTTGTTTATCGTGTTTCATCAAAAGAAATGATTATTGATAAGCAATTTCCGTTAACCAAGAAAAGAAAGCTATGGCGGGTTATGAATTGGGGTATTACAGAAATACAAAACAGATAATTTAACCCAGCTGCCCACCAAGTTTGAGGTGGCCGAGGGGGATGTGAGGTTCAACGGGGTGGTGGTGGAGGTGGTTGAAAAGGTGGCCAGGGCAAAATCAATAAACACGATCAATCAGAAAATATAACCGATATGGCCCAAATCATAGACGGTAAAAAAATATCGGCCGAAATAAAGCAGGAAGTGGCCGACGAGGTCGCAGTCCTCAAGGGACAGGGGATAGTGCCGCATTTGGCGGTGATCATCGTCGGATCCGACCCCGGGTCGCAGGTGTATGTCCGCAACAAGCACAAGGCCTGCGAAGAGGCCGGCATCAGATCCACCGTCATCGAAATGCCGGAGGACACCACTCAGGAGAAACTGCTGGCCCAGGTGGAGAAACTTAACAACGATCCAACGGTGCACGGCATACTGGTGCAATCCCCGGTGCCCAAGGGGCTGTCCGAGGAGAAGGCCTTCGAATCCATCCACCCGTTGAAGGACGTGGACTGCTTCCACCCGGAGAACGTCGGATTGCTGATGCTGGGACGTCCGCGCTTTTTGCCGGCCACCCCGGCCGGGGTGATAGAACTGCTGGTGCGATATAACATCAAAATATCCGGCCAGTACGTGGTGATAGTGGGCCGCTCCAACATCGTGGGCAAGCCGCTGGCCAACATGCTGGCCCAAAAGTCGGAGCGCGGCAACGCCACGGTCACCGTCTGCCATACCGGAACCAAGGGTTTGGCCTATTACACCAAACAGGCCGATATCGTCATCGCCGCGGCCGGCAGGCCGGGCCTGATCACCGGCGAGATGCTCAATAATAACTGCACAGTGATAGACGTGGGCACCAATCGCATCCCGGACACCTCCAAAAGATCGGGCTACAGCCTGGTGGGCGACGTGGACTTCGAATCGGCCTCCAAGGTGGCGGCTTATATTTCCCCGGTTCCCGGCGGGGTGGGTCCGATGACCATCGCCATGCTGTTGAAGAACTGCCTGATGGCGGCCAAACTGCAGAGCTGACCTCACCCCGACCCTCTCCTGATAAATCAGGCGAGGGAGGCAAACTTTTATTGTCACTTCCGTCATCCTGAGAACAGCGGTCTGCCTGACTATCGAAGGATCTGGTAGCCTGGACTATTTAGATAGATTCTTCGTAAGAGTAAATTGATGGCAGAACTCAGAATGACGAGGCAATGTGTTCCTTTAAAATCTTTCTGGATTCCTGCTTTCGCAGGAATGACAATAGCACTGTTTTGCAATTTAAGTGATAATGAATGCCTTGGTGTCTTACTGCCTTTGTGAGAGATTCGACCTGTATGATGAAAACGATGTTGCTTAATAATAAACAGGGGATGGAATATATGAAGAAAACCGCCTTAGTTCTATCGCTGAGCATATTGCTTGCTGCAACTTGTTTAGCCCAGGCTGACCAGGCTCCGCAAACGCTGGAGCTGTATTCCATAGGTTTCCCGGCCCAGGAATACCAGCCGGCGGCCTGGAACATCAATGTTCTTAAATTTTTCAATAACCGGCTTTACCTGGGCTACGGCGACGCCACGGTCAACACCGGCCCCACCGATGTCATCTATTACGATCTGGATTCGAATAAATTCGTCAAGGAATTCTCGGTGGACGACGAGGGCATCTACCAGTATCAGGTGATAGACGGCAAATTGGTCATCCCCGGGGTGGACGCCACCGAGGAATGGGATCTCGGGAACATCTACCTGCTGGAAAAATCCGGCTGGGTCAAGCACCGCTCCATAACCCGCGGCGTTCATGTGTTCGATGCCGTTGCCTACCAGGGCAAATGGTATGTGGGCACGGGAAATTATTGCGAGTTGACCAAGGACGAAAGCTTCGGCTTTGGGGCCATCCTCGGTTCGTCCGACACCTGCAAAAATTGGACCTACGAATACATCACGGCTTCCGACAAAAACTCGGTCTATCGCATCAGCGCATTGATATCTTTCAAAGATAAACTGTATGCCTTCCCTTACGCCTATGCGGGATTCACTTTGGAGGAGATCCCGGCCGAGTACCGGCCGTATATGGTAGGACCGTATCGTGAGGACGGCAAGGATTATTATCTGGTCTCGGTGGATAACGCTTTCGGCAATACCGATGCCATCTGCTATGACGGAAAGATGTGGCGGTCGGCCGATCTGGTGCCGGATTCGCTGATCTACCGCACCCGGCCGGTGGTTTTCAATGATAAACTGGTTTTGTCAGCTTTAGCCGGAAAATACATATGTTCCGTATCGGAATATATCTCCAAGAACGGCAAACTTCCGGGCAACGCCCGGACGGCGCTGTATGCCTTCGACGGGCAGAGGACCGAAAAGCTGGATTTCGAGTACGAACTTATCAGGGACCTCATATCCAAACAGGACAAACTGTATATCCTGTATTACAACCGGGGGCAGAACCTGATCGCCGAGACCGCCGATCTGAAGTCCTGGAAATATTACCGGCTGCCGGAGGCGGTCAAAAGGCCGCTGTCCATCGAGACCGACGGACAAACCTTCTATATCGGCACCTGGGACGGCAATATATTCAAGGCTCAGTCAATAGTCCAGGACAAGAGCACATCATACGGCAGCCGGTTCCCAGGGAAATTCTACGGGGCCGCCGAGACCGCCGATGAGGCCTTGCGATACTGGGCGGCGGTGACCGGGTGGATAACTTTGGGCCGGACCGCCAAGTATTCCTGCGAGGCAAAACCGGGGAACATCATTGAGATCAAGACCGAGAACGTTTCGGGCCTGACGGTGTTCATTCCCGAAGGCTTGGTCGAGGCGGCAAAAATCTTAACCCTGATGATGGACGGTCAGGAAGTTTTCAAAGGAGCCGTCAAGGGATATTCCAGCCTGGCATGCTCATATCAAAAGGGGAAATGGATTGTCAATAAGGGCAAGGACACGCCGGAAAAGTTCAGGGCCAAAGATATCGTCGTGGGCCAGGCCTCGGCGGACCTGACCCGCAAGGGCGACGACCCGGCGGCCGGGAACTGGCTGGCCGAGGTCTGCCGCTGGGCCGCCGGCGCCGATATCGGCTTCACCACCAGGGGATCGGCCCGGCGCGATATCAAAAAAGGCGACATAACGGTCGGCGATGTCTATCAAATGAATTACCGGAACACCGTCGGCACCTTCAAGGCCAAGGGCTCCGACATCAGGCGGATGCTGGAACACAACATCAAGCAGCCGGGCAAGGGCGACAAGGTCCAGGTGTCCGGCATGGTTTTCGGCTATACTGCCGACAAAGATCCCCAAAAAAACACCATCACCGAATTCTGGCTTGACCCGGAAAAGGTTTATACTGTGTCGGCCTCAAACTACCTGATCCGGGAGGCCAAAAATATCCTGGGCCAAGAGGTCAAGGCTGACGACAGCGGGGAGAGCGTGGTACAGGCTGCCATCAGGTGGCTGCAGAAGAACAAGAAGATCGGGAAGATAGCGCCCAAAATAAAGGTCATCAGGTAGTATCAACAATTTTGCTTTCGTCATCCTGAGAGCAACGGTTTATCCTACTCTCGAAGGATCTGGTAGCCTGAAATATTTAGATAGATTCTTCGCAAGAAGAAATAACAGCGGAACTCAGAATGACGAATAACTGTCACCCTGAGAAATCTGCATTCTTTGCAAGCCGAACGGGCGACTCTGTCATCCTACAACCTGTGATGCTTCGAAGTTTACTCAGGATGACATGCGAGGGAATAGTGTTGTTTTAAAATCACTCTGGATTCCTGCTTTTGCAGGAATGACAATAGCACTGTTTTGCAATTTAAGTGATAATGAATATCTTGATGTCTCTTCGTCTCAGTTCAGGGTATGCTTTATGTAAGAAATGATCCGTGTGAATCCGTATAAATCCGTTCAACCCGTGTGCTGAAAAAATAATGTCCGAAGATAAAAGAACGATCCTGTCGGTCAGCCAGCTGACCGGAGAGATCAAGCGGGTACTGGAGAACAGCTTCCCCCGGCTGTGGGTGCAGGGCGAGGTCTCCAACCTGACGGTCCATTCCTCCGGGCACCTGTACTTCTCGCTGAAGGACGCCGGCAGCCAGGTGCGTTGCGTGATGTTCCGCAGCTATGCTAAAAATATGATGCTGATGCCCCAGGACGGCATGCAGGTGGTGGTCCAGGGGGATGTTACCGTTTTCGACCGGGCCGGGCAGTATCAGCTAAGCGTCATGCAATTACAAGTGGCGGGATACGGTGAGCTGGCCCAGGCCTTCGAGCGGCTTAAAAAAAAGCTGGCCGACGAGGGGCTGTTCGACCAGGAATTCAAAAAAGAACTGCCGGCCTATCCCAAAACCATCGGGATAGTCACCTCGCCCACCGGGGCGGCCATCCGGGACATGGTCAAGGTGGCCCGCCGCAGGTGGCCGGGAATAGAGCTGATCCTCTGCCCGGTGCCGGTGCAGGGAATAGGCGCGGCCGAAAAGATCGCCCGGGCGGTGGACGATCTCAACGAATATAAAAAAGTGGACCTTATCATCGTGGGCCGGGGCGGCGGTTCGGCCGAGGACCTGTGGGCCTTCAACGAGGAAATTCTGGTCCGGGCCATTTTCCGTTCAGAAATACCGGTGATCTCGGCGGTGGGCCACGAGGTGGACTTCACCATCTCCGACCTGGTGGCCGACCTCAGGGCGCCCACCCCGTCGGCGGCGGCCGAGCTGGCGGTGCCCGATATCAGAGAGACAAAATCAACCCTGTCCGACTTGGCCCAAAGGATAGTCTCTTCAATAAATGATATGCTGGATGAGGCCGGGGCCCGGCTGAAGTCGATCCAGCGCAGTTACGGCCTGAACCGTCTGCAGGACATGTTATCACAGAAATCGCAGCAGTTGGACTGGGCGGGGACATCTTTGAATAATAAGATCAACGACCGGATAAGATCATATGCCAATAGGCTACAGGGGCAGGCCATAGCTTTAAAAGCGCTGGACCCCCAAAATACCCTCAGGAGGGGATACAGCATCTGCCGCAGTCCGGATGGGCGTGTCATCGTATCTTCAAAAGCGCTGGACAAGGGCAAATTGATAACTGCCGAGTTCCATACCGGCAAAGCTCAAATGACAGTCGAGGAAACCATACCATGAAAAAAGCAAAGATGGAAGCCGACTTCAAATTCGAAAAGGCCCTGGCCCGCATCGAGCAGATAGTGGATCAGATGGAGTCCGGTGAGATCGAGCTGGATAAGGCCCTGGCGCTCTACCAGGAAGGGATGGAACTGATGGCCCGGTGCCAGGCCACATTGGAAGAAACCCAGAATAAAATAAAAAAAATAACCAGGGACATCCAGGGCAGGCTGAAGGTTGAAGAGCACGATTTAGAGGAGAATTAAATGGCCCAGAAAAAACCCGTCAAGAAAACAGCCGCCGTCAAGAAGAAACCTGCCAAGAGAGCCGATGCTGTAAAAAAGAAGCCTGTCAAGAAATCCGTCCCGGCCAGGAAGGCGGCCGCAGTCAAAAAAGAAATGCCGGCCAAGAGCAAACCCTTAAGCGGCCTGGCCCGGCTGATGGAGGAGGTCAGGTGCCGCAAGGAAAAGGTCTACCAGTACCTGCAGTTAAAGGACCGTCCGGAAAAGTTCCAGCCCGAAGATATCTACTGCGGGGTGCACAAATACCTCAAGGCCGGGGGCAAGTCGCTCCGGCCGGCGGTGCTGCTGCTGGCCTGCGGGGCGGTGGGCGGGGACGAGGACAAGGCCATCCCGGCGGCGGCGGCGGTGGAGGTCTACCATACCTGGACCCTGGTGCATGACGACATAATCGACCGCGACGGCACCCGGCGCGGGGTGGCCACGGTCCACGAGGAACTGAAGAACCGGGCCATCAAAAGGCTGGGCCTCAAGGGCGAGGAGGCGGCGCACTACGGCCAGGCCATAGCCATCCTGGCCGGCGACCTGCAGCAGGGCTGGACCATCTCCCTGCTGACCGAACTGGTACGGGAGAAGGGCATCAGCCCCATTCTGGTGCTGCAGCTGATCCTGGACCTGGAGGTGGACGTCCAGTGCAACCTGATCGAGGGCGAGGCCCTGGACCTGCAGTATTCCAAGATGCCGATCGAGGCCCTGAGCGAGGAGAAGATCCTGGCCATGCTGTGGAAGAAGACCGGGGCCCTCTACCAGTTCGCCGGCAAGGCCGGGGCCATGATCGGGATCGACCAGCCCAACAGCCGCCACCCCTATGTGGAGGCCCTGTCGCTGTTCACATCCAACTGCGGGATCGCCTTCCAGCTGCAGGACGACATCCTGGGCATCCTGGCCGACGAGAAGAAGCTAGGCAAGCCGGTGGGCTCGGACATCCGGGAGGGCAAGCGAACGGTGATCGTCCACCACGCCCTGGCCGAGGCCAACCGCAGCGAGAGGAGCCTGATCCTTAAGGTCCTCAACAATCCCCAGGCCAGCGCCGCCCAGGTCAAGCAGGTGACCAGGCTGTTCCAGGAGCTGGGCAGCATCGCCTACACCGCCGAGATGGCCCAAAAATACGTCCGCCGGGCGGTGGCCGCCCTGGAGGCCCTGCCCGAAAGCGAAAACAAGAAACTGCTTATGTTGTGGGCCGATTACATGATCAACCGGGAGTTTTAGGCAATCTGTAAGGCCATGTTATTTACCGAGGTTTTCAAAAACAAGATATTGTGGGCGGCCGTAATCAGCGGCCTGTCCACCCAGGTGCTCAAGGCCTTTGCCTCCGTCATCTGGGAGGGGCATATCAACTGGCGGCGGACCCTGGAACCCGGGGGGATGCCCAGTTCCCATGCATCATCCTCTGTGACCCTGGCCACCATGATCGGCCTGTCGGTCGGATTCGACAGCCTGCTGTTCGCCCTGACCGCCTACATCAGCTTTGTGGTGATGTACGATGCCGCCGGGGTCCGCCGGGCGGTGGGGAAGCAGGCCATCCTGCTCAACCGCCTGCTGGAGAGCCGGACCCTTAAGAAAAGGGCCGGGGGAGAGAAGCTCCGGGAGCTGCTGGGCCACACCCCGGTGGAGGTGATCGCCGGCGGTTTTCTGGGCCTCTTCTGGGGCTTGTTGTTTCATTATGTATTTTAATTGGGCAGTATGTACCTAGAAAAAATAGATTCTCCGGCCGATCTTAAAAAGCTGGGACTGGACCAGCTGGACACCCTGGCCCGTGAGGTGAGGGAGAGGATCATCACGGTGGTATCCCGCAACGGGGGACATCTGGCTCCCAGCCTGGGCACGGTGGAGCTGACCATCGCTTTGCATTACGTGCTGGATACTCCCAAGGATAAGTTGGTGTGGGACGTGGGCCACCAGGCTTACGCCCACAAGATACTGACCGGGCGCAGGGAACAATTCGATACCGTCAGAACCCATAAAGGCCTGAGCGGTTTTCCCAAAAGAGCCGAGAGCCCCTACGATAATTTCGACACCGGCCACGCCTCGACCTCCATCTCCGCGGCCCTGGGAATGGCCTGCGCCAGGGTCCTGGCCGGGGAGAACTTCCGGACGGTGGCCGTCATCGGGGACGGCTCGCTGACCGGAGGGCTGGCCTTCGAGGGCCTGAACCATGCCGGGCAGCTCAAAAAGAACATGCTGGTCATCCTCAACGACAACCGGATGGCCATCTCCAAGCGGGTGGGAGCCCTGGGACAGTATCTGACCAGGATCACCACCGCCCCGGCCTACACCAGTTTCGAGAAGAATTTATGGGATCTCTTGGGGCGGCTGCCCCCCAATATCGGGGGCCCTCTGAGGGTGGCCTTCCGGCGCCTACGCCAGGGATTCAAGAACCTGATCGTGCCGGGGCTGACCTTCGAGGAGCTGGGCTACCATTACGAGGGCCCGATCGACGGGCACGATATAGCGGCTTTGGTTGATATCCTGCAAAGGATCAAGGATCAGCCGGGTCCTACCTTCCTGCATGTGCTGACCGTCAAGGGCAAGGGCTACGAGCCGGCCGAGGAGGATGCCGAGAAATTCCACGGGGTGGGGGCCTTCGATCCCGAGACCGGCGACCCGCTGTCCTGCAAGAATATCTGCTCCTACACCGAAGTGTTCGGGAAAACGCTGGTGGAGCTGGCCAAGACCGATCCCCGGATCGTGGCCGTCACCGCGGCCATGCCGGAGGGAACCGGGCTGGATCATTTTCGGAACGTATTTCCCGAGCGCTTCTTCGACGTCGGCATCGCCGAGCAGCATGCCCTGACCTTCGGGGCCGGGCTGGCGTCCCAGGGCCTCAGGCCGGTGGTGGCCATCTATTCCACTTTTTTGCAAAGAGGGTACGACCAGATCATCCACGACATAGCCCTGCAGAAGCTTCCGGTGATCATTGCCATAGACCGGGCCGGCCTGGTGGGCGAGGACGGCCCCACTCACCACGGGCCGTTCGATCTGTCCTTCCTGCGCTGCATTCCCAACCTGACGGTGATGGCCCCCAAGGACGAACGGGAGCTGGCCTCCATGCTGAGGACCGCCCTGCAGATAAAAGGCCCGGCGGCCATACGCTATCCCAGGGGGCCCGGCTTCGGGGTAAGCTTTAAAAACCCCGAATCGATCGCTTTGGGCAAGGCCGAGATCATCCGTCCGGGCAGGGACGGGGCCCTGCTGGGGATCGGGATCATGTCCACCGTGGCCCGGCAGGCGGCCGAGGAGCTGGCCAAGGAGGGGCTGGAACTGGAGGTGGTCAACGCCAGATTCGTGAAACCGCTGGACGAGGAAACGATAACCGGACTCCTGAAACGCCATAAAAAGATCATTACCCTGGAGGAGAACGTGCGGGACGGCGGTTTCGGCTCGGCGGTCATGGAACTGGCCGAGGCCGGGGGCCGGTCCTGTCAGATAAAGATCCTGAGCCTGCCCGATGAATTCATCGAGGCCGGGCCCAGGAACAAGCTTCTGGAGATACACCGGCTGGACCGGGACGGAGTGGTCAAGGCCGCCCGCGAATTCTTTGCCCGCTGACCTCCGATATATGGATGCCATCCTCAATATAAACAAACCGCCGGGCATGACCTCTTTTGCCGCAGTATCAAGGGTTCGGCGGCTTTTGAACATCAAGAAGGCCGGACACGCCGGGACCCTGGACCCCATGGCCACCGGGGTGCTGCTGGTGCTTACCGGCCGGGCCACCCGGCTCTCGCAGTTCCTGATGGGTCGGCCTAAGGAATATCTGGCCACCATCAAACTGGGGATCGAGACCGATACCTGCGACCTGGAAGGGCAGGTGATAAGGCAGTGCGATGTTCCGGAGATCGCCCGGCCGCAGCTTCTCTCGACACTAAGCGAATTTACCGGGGACATCAGGCAGATCCCGCCCAGCTTTTCGGCCATCAAGATCGACGGCCAGCCGGCCTACAAAAAGGCCCGGCAGGGAATGGCGGTGGAAATTCCCGAGCGGGAGGTGAGGGTGGATGCGATCGACCTTATCGGCTTTACTGCCGACGAGATCACCATAAGGGTCCGCTGTTCCAAGGGCACCTATATCCGCTCGCTGGCCAGAGATATCGGCCAACGCCTGGGGAGCTGCGGGACCCTGGCCGTCCTGACCCGCACCGCGGTGGGCGAATTCCGCTGGGAGCAGGCCCGGGAGCTGGAGGGCATCACGGAGCAGGACGGGGTAAGCATGGACCGGGCCCTGGCCTTCATGCCCGAGGTTATCATAGATTCCAACGGCTATCAAAGAGCCAAACACGGCAATAATATCACGGTCAATGAAAAAGGAGAAAGAGACATCTATTACCGGATCAAATATGAGGGACAATTGGTGGCGCTGGGGCAATTCAAAGACGACCATCAATTGCACCCCGAGATCGTGATGTAAAGAAATATGCTGGTGACCAAACGGCTTAATAATTTCGGCGTCAAACATCCCGGGGCCGTGGCCGCCCTGGGTTCCTTCGACGGCCTGCACCTGGGACACCAGGCCATCATCAAAAAGCTGGTGGCCCGGGCAAAGAAGATCGGGCATGACAGCGCGGTGATCACTTTCGACCCCCATCCCCGGCAGATATTATCAAAAGATACAACGCCCTGCCTTTTGACCACCCTGCCCGAGAAACAGGAGATCCTGGAAACGCTGAGCGTTGGCGTGATGGCGGTCATAAAATTTTCGCCCCGGGTGGCGGCGCTGTCACCGGAGGAATTCATCCGCTCTGTGATGGTAAAAAAACTGGCGGTATCTGAGGTCATCTGCGGGTATGACTGCGGTTTTGGAGCCGGGAGAAAAGGCAACATCAATACCCTGCGGGAGCTGGGCGCTAAGATGGGCTTCAAGGTCCTGGTACTTTCCTCGCTGAAGGCCAGCGGAAGCAAGATCAGCAGTTCTAAGGTCCGGAGCCTGATATCATCCGGCAAGGTGGATAAGGCCAACAAAATGCTGGGCCGGGTATATTCTATCCACGGCACGGTGGTAAAGGGAATGGGGCTGGGCCGCAAACTGGGATTTCCCACCGCCAACATCAGATTGTCCGATCCCCAGAAGCTTCTGCCGCGGGACGGGGTCTATGCCGCCGGGGCCAGGATCGGGCGCAGGGAATATCAGGGAATGCTGTATATCGGCAGCCGCCTTACCGTGGGACGGAGCACCCGGACCATCGAATTCAACGCCTTTGGGGGTAAATACGACTTTTTCGGGGGAAAGGCCGAGATATTTTTTCATAAATACATCAGGCCGGGAAAGAAATATGACACCGTTGAGGGACTGATAAGGGCCATTGAGAAGGACAAGAAAAAGATAGAAAGATATTTTGAAGCCGGCTTATCATATTGACTTTTAAGGCTGTTATAGATTATAATTGTATATTATTAACGACCTCTCCTGCACCGCTTCGCGGGAGAAGGCATCAGAAAAATCAGGAGGAAATCACACCATGCCATTGACCATTGAAAAGAAGCAGGAACTGATCGGCAAACATCAGAAACATGAAGGGGATACCGGCAGCCCCGAGGTGCAGGTAGCCTTGCTTACCGAGCGGATCAACGATCTGACCGAACACCTCAAGATCCACAAAAAAGACCACGCCTGCCGGCGGGGGCTTTTAAAGATGGTGGGCCAGCGGCGCCGTCTGCTGAACTACCTCTCCAAGCGCCATATGGACCGTTACCGGGCCATAGTGGACAAGCTGGAACTAAGAAAGTAATTGTCCGGGCATGATGACCGACAGGGGCGATCAGGAAAAAATCGCCCCTGCTTGGCGTAACCGGACGGCAAGCAAAACAATTCCCCCGGAAAGCGGGGAAGGCTCCGCAGAGGTGCGGGGCAGGAAGGAAAAAATGGTACAAGTACAGGAACTGGAACTGGGGGGGCGCAAACTGGTAATCGAGACCGGCCGGATGGCCAAACAGGCCGACGGCTCGGTGACGGTGCGCTACGGCGACACCGTGGTGCTGGTGACGGCAGTGGGGGCCGACCAGCCCCGGGAGGGGATAGACTTCTTCCCTCTGACCGTTGAATACCGGGAGCAGGCCTATGCCGCCGGCAGGATCCCGGGCGGTTTCTTCAAGCGCGAAGGCCGGCCCCGGGACAAGGAGATCCTTTCCGCCCGGCTGATCGACCGGCCGATCCGCCCGCTGTTCCCGCAGGATTTCAGGAACGAAGTTCAAGTGGTGGCGCTGATACTTTCGGCCGACCAGGAGAACGATTCAGACATATTGGGCATGATCGGGGCCTCGGCCGCCCTCAGTCTTTCCGACGTTCCCTTTCACGGCCCCATCGGGGCGGTCAGGGTGGGAATGATAAACGGCCAGTATGTGATCAACCCCACCTTCCAGCAGCTGGAGGAGAGCCGGCTGGACATTGTCATCGCCGGCAGCCGCGACTCCATCACCATGGTGGAGGCCGGGGCCCGCGAGGTCTCGGAGGACGAGATCGTGGCCGCCATCGAGTTCGGGCACCAGTACATCAAGCAGATCGTGGAGATGCAGGAGGAACTGGTCAAGAAGAGCGGCCGGGCCAAGCGGGACGTTCCCGCAGCCGAGAAGAACGAGGCCTTGAGGGGGAAGGTCCGGGAGCTGACCCTGAACAAGATCAGGGCGGCCAATGTCCTGCCGCAGAAAGAGGTCCGGCAGGATGCCATCAAGAGCCTGACCGCCGAGGCCATCGAGGCCGTCAAGGAGACCTATCCCGAATCGGACAAGGCGGTCAAGGCCCTGATCGAGGAGATCCAGAGCGAGGACCTGAGGGAGAGGATCATCAAGGAAGGCAAGCGGGCCGACGGACGGGGGCTGACCGACATCCGTCCCATCACCTGCGAGGTGGGGGTGCTGCCCCGGACCCACGGCTCGGCCCTGTTCACCCGGGGCGAGACCCAGAGCCTGGCGGTGACCACCCTGGGCACCGGCAAGGACGAACAGCTGATCGAGGACCTGGAGGGGGAATACTCCAAGAGCTACATGCTGCACTACAATTTCCCGCCGTTCTCGGTGGGCGAGGTCAAGCCCATCCGCGGCCCGGGCCGCCGGGAGATAGGCCACGGTGCGCTGGCCGAGCGGGCAGTGGCGCCCATGATCCCGGCCGAGGACCGCTTCCCCTACACCGTCCGGGTGGTGTCCGATATCCTGGAATCCAACGGCTCGTCATCCATGGCCTCGGTATGCGGCGCCTCGCTTTCGCTGATGGACGCCGGAGTGCCCATCAAATCGCCGGTGGCCGGCATCGCCATGGGCCTGGTGATGGAGGGCGACCAGGTGGCCATCCTGTCCGACATCATGGGCCTGGAGGACCATCTGGGCGACATGGACTTCAAGGTGGCCGGCACCCGGGAGGGCATCACCGCCCTGCAGCTGGACATCAAGGTCCAGGGGCTTACCAAGGAGATCCTGCAGAAAGCTTTGGCCCAGGCCCATCAGGGTAGGATACACATCCTGGACATAATGGTCCAGACCCTGGATCAGCCGCGGACCGAGTTGTCGGCCTATGCGCCGCGCATCCTGAGCCTGATGATCCCGCCGGACAAGATCGGCATGGTCATCGGCCCCGGCGGCAAGAGCATCCGGGCCCTGCAGGAGGAATTCGGGGTCAAGATCGACATCGACGACGACAATTCCGGGCGGGTGGCCATCGCCTCGATAGGGCTGGCCGGGGTTGCGGGGGCCGAGGCCTGCTACGAGAAGATCAAGATGATGACCGCCGAACCCGAGATCGGGAAGATCTACCAGGCCAAGGTGGTCAAGATCATGAATTTCGGGGCCTTCGTGGAATACATGCCCGGCCAGGAGGGGCTGGTCCATATCTCCGAACTGGACAAGAAGCGGGTGGAGAAGGTGGAGGACGTGGTCAAGGAGGGCCAGCAGATAGTGGTCAAACTGATCAAGGTGGATCCCGAGACGGGCAAGGTCAGCCTGTCCCGCAAGCAGGCCATGTAAATTCGAAGGCTGGGCAAAACGCCCGGCCTTTTTCATTTCCTCCAGACATCCCGGGGGTATTGACCCCAGCTGTTTTTAATGCTATATTCTAAACGTTATGAAGAGATTATTTCTGGCTATTGCAGCCATTATCGGCACGGCTTCATTTTCCCGGGGAGAGATCCTGACCGAAGGAATATCGTTCGACAATTTGAGTCCGGTTCTCCAAAAAACCGGGGAGTACCAAAGCATAGAGTGCCCCGGCCTGCCCAATTACGGCCGGCCCGGCGTCCCCTGGCTGCCGGTCAAAACGATCACCCTTCTGCTGCCGCCGCAGGCCGTTGTCCGGTCATTAAAAACCAGAGTTGCCTACCGGGAACTTCCCGGCAACTTCAACATCGTTCCGGCCCAGAGATGCCAGCCGATCTCCGAGGATGCCCCGCCGGGGTTGACCAAGGACCTTCTGATCTACAATTCCGACAGCGATTATCCCGCCGGGCCGGTGATCAGCCGTCATCAGGGGAATTTCGGAGGATATAGTATTTTGAGCCTGGTGGTCTGTCCTTTCAGTTTCCGGCCGCTGAGCGGAAACCTGAAGATGCTGGAGCGTCTGGATATTGTCCTGGAATATGATCCCGGCCCTTATCCTGCACCGAGGAGGACGGCCCAGGCCGGTCAATGGGTCTTAAAGAATGCCGCCAATTCCAGCGCCCTGCCAGCATATTATCCTTCAGACGGAAATGCCAAAGGGACCGGATACGATCTGCTGGTGATAACGGCGGCCCAGTACGATACCGTCTTCCAGCGGCTGGCCCGATGGAAGGAGCAAAAGGGCATCCGGACAAAAGTGGCCGTAGCCGACACCATCTATCCCAAATACCCCGGGCGGGACCAGCAGGAGAAGCTTCGCAATTTCATCATCGAGCAATATACAAATTACGGGATCAGCCATCTGCTGCTGGGAGGAGATTATGGCATAGTTCCGGCCCGCACCGCTTTTGCCATGCATAGCGGCTACGAGGACGGTTCCCATGTCGGCATCGACAGCCTGATCTGCGACCTGTATTACGGTGATCTGGACGGGACCTGGGACCTGAACGGCAACGGCATTTTCGGAGAGCCTTCCGATACTGTGGACATGTATCCCGAGATCTCGGTGGGCCGGGCCGCTGCCGGCAGTATCGAACAGGCCGTGACCTTTGTAGACAAAGTACTGACCTACGAAAAAAATCCCCCAGCCGGATATCTGTCCAAAGCGTCTTTCTGGGCGTCCTATATGGATGCCAGCACCGATGCCGCTCAGGGCAAGGACATGGTTGACAGGGACTATATGACCGATTATTTCCGGCCGGTGGAGAAGCTGTACCAATCCGCCGGCAACGAGAATCCGGCTACCATAATCCAGTCGCTCAACAACGGCCTCCATCTTATAAACCACAACGGCCACTCCGGGTTCTTCAAAATGCAGGGAGGGGACGGCTGGCTGGATACCACGCTGATGGACACCCTCAACAATCCCGGCCGATGGGGCATCATGTATTCGTTGGGGTGCCAGGCGGCCGGCTTTGATTCCAACTGCATCGCCGAGCATTTCGTGAACAATCCCCAAGGGGGAGGGCTGGCATTCATCGGCAATTCACGCTACGGCTGGTATTTCCCGGGTTTTCCGGGCTACAGCCCGTCGGACATCTACGACAATACTTTCTTCGACCAGCTGCTGGTCCAGCGGGCGGCCAGCCTGGGACAGGCCCTGGGTTTTTCCAAGGCCGACCTGATCCCCTTATCGCAGGTCGACGGCTATTTCCGCTGGGTCAATTATGACTTGAATCTGTTGGGAGATCCCACCCTGGCGGTATGGGCCTCGGAGCCGGAGAGCTTGCAGATATCCTGTTCCGACAGCATAAATGCCGGGACCTTCGGTCTGGCGGTGAGCGTGCTGAGGAACCTTCAGCCGGCTGGGGGAGCGGCCCTTACCCTGTATGTAGATTCGACATACATCCGATCGGTCACCGACCAGGCCGGACAGGCAATGCTGTCCGGCTTTACTGCCCTGCCGCAGAATGCGGTGCTCTCCGTCTGGGAAGCAAACTGCATTCCGGCGCAAAAGAACATAAAGATAGTCACTCCGGGTCCCAGTTTATCGTATGCCGGGCAAAGATGGATCGAGATCGCTGGTAATTCCGACGGATTGGCCGGTCCGGGCGAATCCGGGGCCATCGAACTATTGATCAGAAATAACGGGACTTTGCCCTCCGGACAAAATGCCAGGGTCATCCTGCGTTCATCCGACGGCAACTCGGCGGTGGCCGACAGTCTGGCCGATATCTCCGGGTTGCTGCCGGGGGACAGCCTCTGGACGGCAGGCAGTCCGGTGATCGTCATGGACTCGTTATGTTGCGACGGGGATATAGCCCGGTTCGACGCAGAACTCACGGATTCGGCGGGAAATAACTGGCATTACTCGATCGGACAGGCGATGGCGGCCCCGTCCTTGATATACCTGCGCCATCTGACCGACGATAGCCTGTTGGGCAACGGCAACGGGATGATCGAGCCGGGCGAGACCTTCTCTCTGTCGGTGACTTTGAAAAACACCGGACATGCCGTCCTGTCTCAGGGGATGATCACCCTAAGTACCGCCGAGCCGTTGATCACGGTGCTGCAGGATTCCGACAGTCTGTTTATGCTGAATCCGGACTCAACAGCCTCGGCCCGGTTCACGCTCAGGGCGGATTCCCTGGCCCCGGACAGCAACTATTTCCCAAAGATTCTGATCCAGGGATCCTTTGTCGGGGGCTGTTTTTCCGATTCATTGACCTTGACGGTGGGAACGGCAGGCCTGGATGACCAAACGGAATCGGGAGGGAGCAACTGGGTTGTGTCGGACTCCAGCTATTGGCATATAAGTTCCTATCGCGCCCACTCTCCGTCCAACAGTTGGTATTTTGGGGTCGAGCCGGAGGGACTGGCTCCTTACCGGGCGGTGGACACCCTGCTCAGCCGGCCGTTCCTGGTGGGGGAGGACCATCAGCTGAGCTTCTGGCAATGGTACGATTTCATTCATGAGTGGGACTACGGATTCATCGAATTATCAGGCTCATTCGGCACCCGGCTGCTGGAGGTCTTGGCCGGATCATCCGGGCAATGGGAAAAGAAAGCCTATGATCTTTCCCGGTACGCCCCGGGTCAGGCCCTGCAGCTGAGGTTCATCGCCTATGTGGACAGCGCCGGGCCGGGCATCAGATCACAGGGCTGGTTCATCGACGACGTCCTGGTGGGTCCGGTTTCCACCGGAGCGACCGGGGTTCCTTCGGAATTTCTTTCTGCCGACCGGTTGCTGCAGAACAGGCCCAACCCGTTTGCCGGATCCACCGTAATATCATTTCAACTGGCGCAAATATCCCCCGTTGCTCTTTCGATCTACAATATCCTGGGCCAGAAAGTAAACACCCTGATCTCCGGCACCCTTCAACCGGGCGGATATAACAAAACCTGGGATGGCAGGGATGCCAATGGCAAGGTCCTCTCTGGGGGTATTTATTTTGCACGCCTTTCGATCCCCGGAAAATCGATGATCCGCCGGATGGTGATGATCAAATGACGGTTTAGTATTGACACAAGGCTTTTTAGTTAGTATACTTATAAGATAATATCGGGAGAATTATGCCTACCTACGAATATGAGTGCAATATATGCGGCCATCGTTTCGACCAGTTCCAGTCCATTAAGGATGAACCATTGAAGAAATGCCCCAAATGCGGCGGGAAACTGGAACGCCTGCTGGGCACCGGGGCGGGGCTGCTGTTCAAGGGATCGGGATTTTATATCACTGACAACCGCAGCCGCGAATACCGACAGAAGGTCAAAGCGGAAACTGGCGGCACTGTGCCAAAGGCTGAGAACAAAAACAACACCAGCGATGGAGGGGAAAAATGAAAAGATCAATTTTCAGCATCCTGTTTGTTTGCCTGGCCGTAAACATGGTCTCCGCCCAGCCCTACGAGGGGATCGCAAATCCGTCATATAACAGCTTGTTCAATAGTAATTTTATGGACATGAGCCGGCTTTCCGTTCAGCAGAGTTTTTCCATGAATTTTATAAGCACCGGCCACGGCAGCCTGGTAAGCAACCTCTACCGCAATTCGATGAGTTATAGACTGACCGACAGACTGGAGCTGAACCTGAACCTGGCTTACCGTTTTACCCCTAATCAGTTCAACAGTCTGAACGCTTTACCTGGCGCTGCCAGCAATCAGGGAATGTTCCTGCCGTCGTTCGGCCTGAAATATCAGCCC
Source organism: uncultured bacterium (assembly GCA_937863685.1). GTDB lineage: Bacteria > Edwardsbacteria > AC1 > AC1 > EtOH8 > UBA2226. The sequence continues at coordinate 84,376 of CALMGM010000008.1, read as the reverse complement.
AGCAAAAGCTTCCTGATAGAGTTCCAGTATAATCAGGTTGATCCCTATTCGTACAATGCCTATCCCTGGAACCGGCGGTTTTAAACAACAAGCTTGCAGGCCTTATCATAAAGGAGCTTTGTAAAGGTATATTTAAAGTCGGCAATCATCATTCAACCTGAAAGTTTTTCGAGGCCGTCATGATACGATATTCGATCCGCTCGTTCCTTGTTCTGTTTGCTTTTTGGGCCGTCAATGATGCTGCGGCGGAAGTGCATCCTCTGGCGGGGACCACCGCCATGTCATTCCTCAAGATCGGCGCCGGGGCCAGGGGGGCCGCCATGGCCGAGGCCGGGATCGCCATGGTGGACGACGCCACGGCCTGTTACTGGAACCCGGCCCGCCTGGCCCAGCTGTCCCGGAAGAATTCGTTCCACTTCCAGCATAATGCCTGGATAGCCCAGACCTCGGTGGACGAGGCATATTATGCCACCGGGTTCGGCAAACACCGTCTGGGCCTGGGCGGGCGTCTCCTGTCGACCGGCGATATACCGATGAGGGATGACATCCCCAGTCTGGATCCCATAGATTACTACCAGGCCTATGATTTCTTCGGCAGCCTGTCGTACGCCTTTGTCCCCTCATCGTTGTTATCCTTGGGTGTGTCCTACCGGAGGCTGTACGAAAAGATATATCTGTACTCGGCTTACGGGCACAGTCTTCAGGCCGGTCTTAATTTCAATCTCCTGAAAGGCGATCTATCGCTGGCCGGGACGGTTGATAACGTCGGGCCCAGGATGCAGATGGGAGTGAACCTGTTCAAACAGCCGACCACTTTCAAACTGGGAACAGCCTATAGATTGCCCCGGCAGTTTTATAACGGCCGCTTCATTGCGGCTGCCGACATTGTCAAACCCACCGACGGAGGGTGGCAAACCCGGTGGGGCGGCGAATTCTTCTGGAGGGAACAGCTGGCCCTGCGGGCCGGCTATAAGACCGGACACGACACCGAGACCTTCAGTCTGGGGACGGGTTACCGCTGGCGCAGTTATAACTTTGATTATGCCTTTGTTCCCAGCCGTTATGACCTGGGCATCTCCCACAGGTTTTCACTGGGCCTAGGATTTTGAGCCTGAAGATAAAATCGTTTTTGCCGGCAGCCCTTTTGCTTTTAAGTTCCGTCATCATTACGAACGGCCAGGCGATTGAAAGTGCCGGGTCTTCCGACAGCTGGCTGGGTAGGGACAAGCTGGCCCATTTCACCGTCAGCCTGGCGGCGGTGGGTTTCGCCAACCACTGGCTGGAAGCCGAAAATGAAGAACTGCCGGTCCGGGCCAGGAACCTGGCGATGGGATTCTCCCTTTCCCTGGGCCTGGGCAAGGAGATTCATGATGTGACCCAACCGGGGAACAGGTTCAGTTTCAAGGATATTGCCGCCGATGTCCTAGGCGCCGTCACCGGGGCGATTTTGTTTACCATCAAATGAATTAACGCATAGCAGCAGGTTTAGACAATGGGTTTGGAAGGCAATCTACAGGATTTTGATCTGTCCGATATTCTGCAACTGATCCAGATGGGCAAAAAGACCGGGGCCCTGGAGGTCGAGTCGGGGAAGGATGCCGGCAGCATCTTCTTCAACGAGGGGGCTGCGATCCATGCCGCAGCGACGGACATCAGAGGCGATGAGGCGGTCAACCGCATCCTGCGCTGGCGGCAGGGTTCTTTCGCCTTCAAGCCCGATGTGATCACCGACCAGCACAGCATTCAGGCCCCGCTGCAGCATCTGGTGCTGGAGGCAGCCCGGCAGATCGACGAATGGCAGGATATCCAGAAACTGCTTCCCAACCTGGAATTGGTCCTGGCCATCGAAGAAAACCCGGCGGCCGGCACCGAGGACATCAAGCTGGAACCGGCCGAGTGGCGGGTGCTGGCGCTGGTGGACGGGATGCGAAGCATCAGCCAAGTGGTCAAGGAAAGCCATATGGGCGATTTTGAGACCTGCAAGGTGCTCTACGGCCTGGTTTCCTCCGGCCTGCTGAAGCAGGTGGCCAAACCCAAGCCGGTGGAGCCGCCCCCGCCGCCCAAACCGGCCCAGCCGGTAGCCACCAAGCCTCAGCCCAAACCGGAACCGCCCAAACCTCCGGAGCCCGAGAAAAAAGGCATGCTGGGAGGCCTTTTCGGGAAGAAAAAATAGCACCGAAGATATTATCTTCGGTGTTTTGCAATAATTTCATCAAATGATCATGAAGAAGATAATTGTTCTGGGTACCCTTCTGACAGCGTTGACGGCGGCATTTGCCGGCGCTTTGCAGAACAAATTGGCGCCATCCTTGGATAGGAAAATCACCGGAGGCCAGGCGTCGGATGTCCACCTGTGCTGGGTGTTCTTCGGGAACAAGGGCCAGCCGAAAAGTTTCCCGGCGCTCAATGGCCATGCCCTTGATCGGCGGGCCAAGATCGGCCGAAAGCTTTCCTACGGAGACCTGCCGGTCAATGCCGCCCATGTCGAAAAGGTGCGGCGGACCGGGGCGGAGATCAGGGTGATCAGCCCCTGGCTGAATGCGGTCAGCGTCAAAGCCACGTCTGCGCAGATAGCGCGCCTGGCCGGCCTCAACGAAGTCAGATCGGTGAGGGAGGTCGCGGTGTACCGGCGGCCGGGAAGAACCGGGGAACTTCCGGTACGGCCCAGCAAGGAAGCTCCTTCTCTGGATTACGGCTCATCACTGGACCAGATCAAACTGATGAAGGTCGACCAGCTCCACCAGAAAGGCTATTCCGGCAGCGGGGTCAGGTTGACCATCATCGACACCGGGTTCGACCGCTGGCACGAATCGCTGCTGAGGGTCAGGGTGATCGCCGAACGCGATTTCCAAAGGATTCTGCCCGGAGGGGAACCAGATACGGTTACTTCTTTTGAAATTGACCAGGATCTGACCTATAGCCAGACCTGGCACGGCACCGGGATGCTCTCCATCGCCGGGGGATACAAACCGGGCAGCCTGATCGGCAGCGCTTACAATGCCGATTTCATCCTGGCCAAGACCGAGCAATTTGCCGGCGACGACTTCCGGCAGGAGGAGGACTGGTTCGTGGCGGCGGTCCAGTGGGCGGCCGACAGCGTGGGGACCGACATCATCTCCAGTTCGCTGGGGTACCGCTATTGGTCCGATACCGTTTCTTATTCCTACAGCCAGATGGACGGAAGGACCTCGCTCTGCGCCGTGGTTCTGGACAGCGCCTATTCCCGGGGGGTCCTGGCCCTGAACTCCCTGGGAAACGTCAACAACACCATGGACCTGACCAAGCTTACCAACCGCCCCGACACCTGCCTGGCCACCCCGGCGGATGCCGGGCACATCTTGAGCGTGGGGGGGGTGTGGTCCGGCACCATGGCCTGGGCCGATCCGGTGGGAACCAGCGGGGAACTGGTCACCGGGGCCGCCTCCGGCCCCGCGGCCGACAGCATCAAGATGCTGCCGGCCGGCCGGACCGATTCGGCCTGGATCCGGCGCATAAAGCCGGATATCGCTTCATCCTGGCAGAATTATTACGCCTACAACGAGCCGGACGGAGACGGCAGCTTCAACCGCTATGCCAGTTCGGTGGGCACCTCGGGCGCCACCGCCCTGACCGCCGGACTGTGCGCCCTGCTGCTGGAGGCCCATCCCACCTGGGGGCCGGACGACGTGATAAGGGCCTTGCGTTACAGCGGAAGCAATCGCAGCACCGTGGAGGCGTTTTTTGGCATTCCCGAATCTCTGGACATCACTCTGGGAAGCTATCCCAATTACAATCCGGGCTTTGCCGGCATCGCCACCGAGCATAAATATTACACCAGCGGCGGGGTTGCTTACGATCTGTACAACGTCTACCGCATCGGGTGGGGCGTTCCGGACGGGATCAAAGCCCTTGAATATACCGCCCCGGAGAATGTGCCGCCGGACGAGGACCGCCTGCTGGACCCCTATCCCAATCCGGCGAAAGGTAATGACGCAGGGGTTTATCTTCCGTTCTTTCTCATCCGCGATTCATACAGTGTCATCATAAGGCTGTACACCCTGGACGGACGGATGGTCCGCCAGCTGGACCTGGGAGAGAAGCTGGCCGGGTCATATCCCAGCCAGATAAACCTCATCAAGGATCGCATCGGGTCACAGCAGCCGGCTTTTTGGGACCTGAAGGATGACCGGGGACAGCCGGTAGCCGGCGGCCTGTACATCGCCCTGATGACCACCGGCTGGAACCAGTCCTCCAAAAAAATAATGGTTTTAAGGTAGCTTTCACGGGTATAAAAATCTTGACATAAGGTTGAAAATCAAATATAATTAAGCCTCTTAAAGATGTTCCAGCGTAGCTCAATGGTAGAGCTCCCGGCTGTTAACCGGGTTGTTGTAGGTTCGAGCCCTACCGCTGGAGCCATGTCTTACAGGGACAGGATAGTTACCGCTGACTATCCTGTCCTTTTTGTCTCCCAGCCTAAAAACAATGAAAATCATCTTGATTCATCATGTTATTTTGAAGTATCATATATACCGAACACTATTACAGGAGATGTATGATCAACCTTTCACCCTCCGGTCAGGGATTTGATTTCAATGCCGGGTCCTGGAAGCGCATATTTGACCCGATGATCATCAAAAAGGTCGTTTTGGTTTTTACCCTGGCGGCCTTTTTGAATCTGTCCATAGGCTGCAGCTACTACAAGGTCAACACCCGCCAAGGGGCCACCGCCGAACAGGTGATCGATTTCCAAAAGAACAACAAATATATCATATTGCATCACGAGCAACAGGCGTGGCAGCTTACGGGCATATCGGCCGATAACAACCGGCTGGGCGGGGTGTTGGCCCGTAATTACGGCCACAAGTATTATTTGACCACTGACCCCGACGGGATCAACCGCTATAAAAACAAGGAGGTTCTGGACGAGATACACATCTATGCCACTAAATTCACCACCGGAGCCAAGGACAGCGTCTATGTAGACATGGGCGATATCACCCGTATCGAACTTTATGATCCGGCGGTCGAGGCCACGACCGCTTCCTATGTACTGACCGGCCTGGGGGTGGCGGCCCTGGCCTTCGTCACCTTTATGATAATTGTTCTGGCCACCAAGGAATCCTGCCCATTCATTTATGCCTATGACGGCGAGAAATACCGTTTCTTCGGGGAGATATACAGCGGCTCGACCCATCCTCCGCTGGAGAGGCACGACTACCTGGCCCTGCCGGGAATAAAACCGGTCCAGGGCGAGTATCGTCTCAAGATCAGCAACGAGATCCATGAGATCCAGAACACCAACCTGGCCGAGCTGGAGGTTTACGACCATCCGCAGGGGGTGGTGGTCTTGGTCGATAAATACGGGAAGCCCCAGACGATAGCCGACGCCCAAGCCCCGGCCAGCGCCAGCAATCTGCTGGGGAGGGATGTCAGAGGCCGGATAAGCGCCAGGGACACCCTGAGCTACCTGGGGGACGGATTGGGCAAGGACCAGGCCCAGGAAGACGGGCTGATATTGAGATTCGACCGCCCCGAGGGCGCCGCTTCCGCCAAGCTGGTGATCCGGGCCAAGAACACCTTCTGGCTGGATTACATATTCGGCAGATTCCACGACCTGTTCGGCATAGCCTACGGCCGATGGCAGGAGAAACAAAAGCAGGCCTCGGCCGACGGCCTGCGCCGCTGGATGCTGGAGCAGAAGATCCCGCTGATAGTCTCGGTGCAAAGGAACGGCCAATGGGAGATGCGGGATCATTATAACCTGACCGGGCCCATGGCCTACCGTGATGACGTGCTCTGCCTGGACCTTGAAGGGCTGGGGGAGGGTCCGATATATGTCAAGCTGGAGGCCGGATCGCTGTTCTGGGAGTTCGATTACGTAGGGATGGATTTTTCCCGGGATCTTCCGATACAACGGACGGTTGTTCCCCTGAAAACAGCCGTCAACGAAAAAGGGGAGGATGTCAAAGATCTTCTATCGTCTGATGACGGCCGGTATTACATTCAGCCCGAGATCGGCAACCAGGCGATCCTTGCCTTTACCGCTCCCCGCGGATCATCCGGGGCCAGGACCGTTGTGTTGCACAGCAAGGGGCATTACCAGATACTAAGAAACCCCTCCGGCCGGCCGGACAGGGAATACCTGGAGTCGTTCCGAGAGAAAGGGCAGTTTGTCAAGTTCTCGAACCAACTGATCAGGACCTACCTGGAAAGAGACGCCCGCTAGCGACGGGCCATCCTGCTTGAACTGCAACAGAAAGTGAATAATACAATGCGACCTGCCGGGAAAAGGCCACCCATCATATACGGTCGCCGGGCACTTATGGCCAGAATGGGAATTCTGGCCAGGGTCCTATGGCTGTCACTAAAATTCTTTGGATTTCCCCTCAGGGCGGTGGCATCGGTCAAAAAGCTGGTGGACAAGAGGAAGAGCATCCACGGAATACCAGGCATTGTTAAATATGTCGCAGCCGGGGGCAGATATTTCTGGTCGGTGGATTCCCCGGGCTGGTCCTCCCGGGCCTTCGATTCATTCATAACCACCGAGCTGAGGAGAGCCACCGGCCAGAGCGATGTCCCGGGCACCCTGCAGACGGTGATATTGGCGATAACCAACCGTTGCCCGTTGAAATGCAGCCATTGCTATGAATGGAACAATATCGACGAAAAAGACAGACTGAAACTGACCGATCTTATAAAGATCCTGCAGGTACTCAAAGAGAACGGTATCGGCCACCTCCAACTGAGCGGGGGGGAGCCCCTGGCCCGCTTCGAAGACCTGCTGACCATTATTCGTGAAACCGGCCCCGATATCGATAGTTGGATCCTGACCTCGGGTTTCGGACTTACTTCCGAGATGGCCGGGAGATTGAAAGAGGCCGGGTTGACCGGGGCCAATATCAGCCTGGACCACTGGGACGAACGCGAACACAATGTTTTCCGGAACCACCAAAGATCATTTCATTGGGCCAGACAGGCCGTTTTGAATTGCAGGGAAAACGATATCGTGGTGAGCCTTTCCCTGTGCGCCACCAGTGAATTCGCCACTTGGGAAAACCTGGGGAAATATGCCGAGCTGGCAAAAGACTGGGGGGCCGGGTTCATCCGGATCCTGGAGCCAAGGAGGGTGGGAAAGTTTGCCGGCCGGGACAGCCGCCTGGGAAAAGAACAACTGGATATCCTGGATGACTTTTATCTGGCAATGAACCGGGAGTCAAAATACCGGGAATATCCCATCATCTCATATCCCGGATACCACCAGCGCAGGATGGGCTGTTTCGGGGCCGGGAACAGGTACCTCTATATCGATTCCAACGGGGACTATCAGGCCTGTCCTTTCTGCCAGAACGGGCAGGGGAATGCCCTGACCACGGAAATTTCTGTGGCCATAAAAAAGATGAAGGCGAACGGTTGTCATATTTATCCGTCCAACCATAATTAAGGGCATCGGATTCGGATCTGAGCCGGGCTTTGGTCGGCCCGGCCTTTTTAATTAAATTTCAACTTGACTATCGGTATCTATTCGGGTATCATATTGGTCATACACAAGTTAATGCCTTAATCGTATGGGGGATCTATGATGAAAACCATGTCAACTTTGCTGGCATTGCTGCTGCTTTTCTCTCCAATAGCCGCCGATTTATGCTGGGCCCAGACCGCCCGCAAGACCACGGTGGCTATCTTGGACCTGGAGCCCAAGGGGGTTCCCGAGACCGAGGTCTCGGCGTTGTCCGACCGCCTGCGCACCGAACTGTTCCGCACCGGGGTGTTCGATGCCATGGAGCGGGGCAAGATGCAGGATATCCTCAAAGAACAGGGCTTCCAGCAGTCCGGGGCCTGCAACACCGACGCCTGCGCCATGGAGGTGGGGCAGCTGATCGGGGTGGAGAAGATGGTCTCCGGCAGCCTGGGCAAGGTGGGCAAGACCTATACCGTCAACATCCGGATGATAGACGTCCGTACCGGGCGGATCGAGCGCAGCGTCACCGAGGATTACACCGGGGAGATAGACAAGCTGCTGACCACGGTGATGAAGAACGTGGCCTACACCCTGGCGGCCTCGGTGCAAAGCGATGCCGCTCCCAAAAAGCAGGAGAAAAAGGTGAACCAGCAGGCCCTTAAGTCCGATTCTGGTTCCGGCAAAAAACCCATCTATGCCAAATGGTGGTTCTGGGGAGGGGTCGGGGTACTGGCGGCCGGAGGAGCAGTCGCAGCCTTGGCTGGCGGCTCCAGCACAACTGACGAACCACCGCCCACCACCGACACCGCCATCCCACTTCCGCCAACCAGGCCATAAGGAGAGATGAGAATGAAAAAATATATCTTCGCAATATTATTGTTCGCTATGGCCGCGGCAACCCCGGTCTTGGCTGGAGTTTGGGATATGGTAGGACATCTGCCAAGCGGCTATGGCACTTCCAACATGGCGGTCAGCCGCTATTATGATGCTTCCGTCGGCAAAGACGGCATTGCCCTGGTTGGTGGTTCCACCAGCGCCGGCGATACCAACCTGGCCTTTTTCTTCAACCTGTCCGATCATGGCTGGAGCTGGCTGACGGGCTATCCCTATAGCGTGTCTGCGGCGGCAGCGGCCAGGGCCGGCGACACACTGTATGTACACGGCGGCTGGAGCTCGCCTAACGTTAAAGACAGCACCTTCAAGTTTGCCAATGTGATCTACAACTGGGCCGGCACCAACATGAACAGTCTGACCCCCCGGTCAAACCACGGCTTGGTGAACCTTTACAATCGGTATCTGTACGCCGTGGGCGGCACCAATAATTTTGGCCAGACCACCGCCTCAGTGGAGCGGCTCGATCCCCAGGGTGGTCCGCCGATCTATGTCCAATCCATGCCGCAATCCCGTACTTGCGCGGTGACCGTGACCGCATTGGGGGCGGACTCCAAATCCCACATCTACGTCCTGGGCGGAAAGGACAGCTTGGGGAACATCCTTAATTCGGTAGCAGAATATGATTCGGGCACGGGCTGGACCACCAAGGCCACCAGCATGCCGGTACCGCGATGGCAGGCCACCGGAGCGGTGGTCAACGGGCTGATCTACCTGATCGGCGGGGTGGTGGACGGTTCCAACACCATCACCAGAAGGGTGGACATCTACAACCCGGTGACCAACACCTGGATGCTGGGGGACTCCATCCCGGTCAAGCTTTTCCGGGCCGGGGCCTGCGCCGCCGGCAACTCCATCTACCTGTTCGGCGGCTCGGATCCAATCATGGCGCAAAGCGACAGCGTCTGGCTGTACCGGCCCTTGGCCCCCAACCCGCCGCAGTTGATATTTCCGGCCCCCGATGCCCAGCTGAACTATCCCCAGGTTGATTTTTACTGGGGCTCGTTACCTGTCGTGACCCAGTACCGGATACAGGTGTCTTCAGATCCGACCTTTACCATCATAGACGTGGCCAACAGCCTTACGGCCGACACCAATTCGGTGGGCCTGGCCATCTACCTGGGATCGATGGGCGATTATTTCTGGAGGGTCAAGGCCTACAACTGGTCGTTGCCCGACAGCTCCAAATGGTCCCCGGTGCGCAAGCTTATCTTGGATCAGACCCCGCCGGATGCCCCCATACCGTCAACTCCGGCGGACGCTTCTGTCCTGAACACCACCAGCGTTTATTTCTCCTGGTTTGCAGTCGACAGCGCCGTGGCTTATAACCTGCAAATAGATAATATTGACGGATCGTTCAGCACTCCGATAGTCAACGATTCCACCATTTCAACCACCGGAGTAAACATAGACCTGTCGGCCTATGGTGATGATCTTTATTACTGGCGGGTCCGTGCCAGGGATGCGGCCGGCAACTGGTCTGGTTTCTCCAGCGTTCCCACCTTCACCATCGACCAGACCTCACCCTGGGTGACATACACCGAGCCCACCAACGGAGAGCTGTCGGTGCCGGTGGGACGCGATATCGTGATCGGTTTCTCCGAACCGATAAACCACTCCATCGGCGGCAATTTCAATTTCACCTGCTCACCTGACCCCATGGGCTGGTTCGAGTACTGGAATGCGGCTGGGGACACGGTAACATTGAGTCATAACGATTTTGGGAGTGGACAATACGTCAGTTTAACTGTGATCAACGCCAAGGATTTGGCCCTAAACGACATAGTCTCCAGCTATGCCTGGAATTTTAACACGGTGGACAATGATTCTACGCCGCCTTCCATCAATTCCGTGAAATGTAGCACCGACCCGCTGTATGCGGACTCTTCCTATTCACCCTTTACAGTCTACGCCAACGATGATAAAAAAATGGGGTCGGTCACCGTTTACTGGGGTACCGCCGGCTACAACGGTTACAATTTCGATAGGATATTAACCGAGGTGGTCCCCGGCCAGTACCAGACCACCATCAACAGTTACGAGATCGGCATTGAAGGAGTGCAATACCAAGTGGAAGCTGTTGATTCCGCCGGGAATGTAAGTTATTACCCGGCCCCGAGCGACTATTACATCCATTCCGTCTACATGAACGGCCAGGCGCCAACCACCCCGTTCACCTATGACAAATGGCAGATGATCTCCATTCCGGCTTATGCCATCGGTTCGAACATATTCGGCCAACTCTCCAATCTCCTTGGTCCCTATGATAACACCAAATGGCGCTTGTACGAATGGGCGGGAGGCGCCTATCATGAGATATCCACTATCAGTTCCGGCTCGATCTCGGAACTGGGCCGGGCCTACTGGCTTCGTCGCCGGACCGGACCCAACAACCTCACCTTCCCCGGGGCCACCTCAAGTTACGGCGATTTCAACCAGTCCAAGCCCTGCAGTTTGGACCTGTATACCGGCTGGAACGACCTGGGTACCCCGTTCATGTTTGACATTAACTGGATGAATGTGATCATTCCGTCGATGGTGGCCGGTCCTTATTATTATGACGGAAGCCGCTGGGTGCTGCCTACCGAGGTCACCACCAATATGAGCTTCGCCAGTTATCAGGGTTTCAGTTTCAAGAATGATAATACGTCGCCCAGAAAACTGGAGATATATCCGACCTCGGCCAAAAAGAAGGACGGCAAGACCGCAGTTGCGAAATCTCCCAACGGCTGGCAGGCCTTGGTGGTGGTGGAGAATCAGGGCGGATCGGATCACAATTACTTCGGTCTCAGCAGCGATGCTTCTGCCCAGCGCGACCAGTACGACTTTCCCGAACCGCCCTCCGGAATGACAGGAACCTCCGGCTACTTCCGGCTGGCGGATGACCAGTTCTGTACCGACGTCCGTCCCGAGATAGGCGAGGGCCAGGTCTGGAATTTTGCAGTGGAGTGCAACGGTCCGTCCAAACTGGCCATAACCCTGCCGGTCGAGTTCCCTGCGGGAACGGAATGCTATTTGGCTGATCTTGCCAGACAGGTTTCGGTGAATGTCTCCAAAGATAACGAATACAACTTCACTCCGGAATCAGGCGAGCAGACCAGGGAGTTCCGGATCATCGTCGGGAGCGGTGAATACGCCAAACAGGTGCTGGGCAAGACCTTCTCGGTGCCCACCGCCACCGTGCTGGGCCAGAACCTGCCCAACCCCTTCTCCGGCCGGACCTCCATCAGCTACGAGCTGGCGGCCGAGGGCAGGGTGAAAATATCGGTCTACAACGTAGCCGGGCAGCTGGTCAGGAATCTGCTGGACGAGCATCAGATGACCGGCCGCTACAGTGTGGCCTGGGACGGAAGGGACCAGGCCGGGCGCAAGGTCTCGGCCGGATTGTATTTCTATCAACTGCAAGCTCCGAACCGGACCGTAACCAGAAGGATGGCATTGGTCAGATAAAAACAAAAAGCCGAGATCATAAAGATCTCGGCTTTTATATTGATCCTCAAAACCAAAATTATCAACACCAAAACAGGACGATCATGAAAGCAGTCAAGAAGAAGCTGTTCGTGCTGGACACCAACGTGATCCTGTACGATCACACCTGTATCAATCATTTTGAGGAACATGACATCGTTATCCCCATCGTGGTGCTGGAGGAACTGGACAAGTTCAAGAAGGGCAGCGACCTGATCAACTTCGAGGCCCGGGAGTTCATCCGGGAGCTGGACAAGCTGGCCGGGGACCAGCTGTTCACCAAGGGGGTCTCGCTGGGCAAGGGCAAGGGCCGGCTGTACGTGGAGGTGGAGGACCCGCATTCCGAGTTGATCTACCACGCCTTTACAGCCGACAAGGCCGACCACCGGATACTGGCCCTGGCCGACCAGTTCTGCAAGACCCTCAAGGGGCGCCAGGTGATCATCGTCAGCAAGGACATCAACCTGCGGATGAAGGCCAAATCGCTGGGCATCCCGGCCGAGGATTACGAGACCGGGAAGATCCGGCACGTGGACAAACTCTATGCCGGGGCCCAGATAATTGAGGATCTGGATAAAGCGATCATCAGCAGGTTCTACGAAGAACCTTACTGTGTGGCGATATCGGATCTTCCCAAGATGGAAACGCCGTCACCCAACCAGTATTTCGTCTTCAAGAACAACAGCTCCAGCGTGCTGTGCCGCTTTAATGCCGAGAAAAATGTCATGGAGCGGGTGGTCAAGCGTCACGCCTACGGCATCGAGCCCCGCAACGCCGAGCAGACCATCACTCTGGACGCCCTGATGCAGCCGGAGATCCAGCTGGTGGCCATCACCGGAAAGGCCGGCACCGGGAAGACCCTGCTGGCCCTGGCGGCGGCCCTGGAACAGCGGAGGCAGTTCCACCAGATATACCTGGCCCGTCCGGTGGTTCCCCTGGCCAACCGGGACATCGGCTTCCTGCCGGGGGACATCAAATCCAAGATCGACCCTTATATGGAGCCGCTGTGGGACAATTTGGCTGTTATCAAGCACCGTTTTTCGCCGGAAAGCAAGGAGCACAACAAGATCAACGACATGATCCAGAACGAGAAGCTGGTGATCTCGGCCCTGGCCTTCATCCGGGGCCGCAGCCTGTCCAACATCTTCTTCATCGTGGACGAGGCCCAGAACCTGACCCCCCTGGAGGTCAAGACCATCATCACCCGGGCGGGGGAGGGGGCCAAGATCATCTTCACCGGGGACATCTATCAGATCGATTCTCCCTACCTGGACAGCCAGTCCAACGGACTGACCTTTCTGGTGGACCGGATGAAGGGCCAGCAGGTGTTCGCCCACGTCAACCTGCTGAAAGGGGAGCGGAGCCACCTGGCCGAGCTGGCCAGCGACCTGCTTTAAATATGAATTTTTAACATTCAATATGTTGCAGAATAATATCAAAGCTATCATATTTGATCTGGATGGTGTGATCATTGACAGCGAAAATATCTGGGATATTTCAGAGCAGGAATTTTTAGCCAAACGGGGCATTTTTTACAAAAGAGAAGAGATAAAACACGTGATAACGGGGACATCCATGAAGGAAGCAATCGTTAAGATGCAGGGCTTTTATGGGTTCTCCGGCAGGCCGGAGGAGTTGGCATCGGAGTGGTTGGAAATGGTCAAAGGATTATTCCGGCAGAAGATAGAATTTGTTTCGGGATTCAGGGAATTTTTCGAAAACATATCAGATAAGTACCTGACTTGCGTTGCCACATCTATGGACACTGAACTTTTGGAAATAGTCGATAGAAAGCTGGATTTAGCCAGGTATTTTCCGGAAAGGATATTTACTGCGGCTGATGTCGGGGGAAAGGGCAAGCCGGCCCCGGATATTTTTCTTTATGCAGCCCAAAGGATTGGCGTTTTGCCGTCGGACTGTATGGTTATCGAGGATGCACCGTTAGGAATCGAAGCGGCCCACCGGGCCGGGATGAAATGTATTGCCCTGGCAACGACTCATAATTCCGATAAATTGCAGGAGGCAGATTATATCTGTCAGGGATTTCAGGATATCAAATTATAAAAAGAAGCCCCGCCGTTAGGCGGGGCTTCTAGTTTCAGGCCCGGATCAGTCTATGTACACCTCGACCCTTTGGCCGTCCTCGTCGTCCTCCACGTTGACCAACTGATACCGCCCGTTGACCGCCAGCTCGTCGAACAACTGCTCGATGTTCTCCAGGCTTTCGGCATCCAGTTTAATGCCCTTGGCCTCCATTTGGGCCCTGGCCTCATCCGGCATCATCACCTGGAATTTCCCCCCCAGCTTGCCGGCGATCTTTAATATGCTCAGCGGTACGGTCACCCGCACCTTGGGTTTGTCCGAGTCCTTGTCGAACACCCGGACCTTTAGCCAGTGGGCCTTGCCCTGCGAGGCGGGGGAGTCCATGGCGGACAGCAGTTTGGCCGCCTCCTCGGCGGTGATCTTCTTATCCTCGACCATCTTGAGGATCCGCAGTCTTTCCTCTGACATGTTCTTTCCTCCTTATACTGTCGGGACACGGCATGCCGTGTCCTTACGATTACAGGTTCTTGAGCCTTCGGGCGGCCTCCTCGGCGCTCATCTTGCCGTCCTCGACCGCCTTCAGTATCTGGGCCCGGGACTGGCTATCGCCTTCGTCATGCAGGACGGTGATCTTGTCCTTTTTCTCCCGGCGCCAGATCAGGGTATCGAATATCTTCATGATGCCCCAGGCGATCAGCAGTATGGGCCAATCCCGGCTGAAAGAGAACTGGTAGCCGATCACCCCGTAGTTGGAGAGCAGCAGGAAGGCTCCCAGTGCCAGCCAGAATAGTCCCCATAATAATTTGCGGGAACGGTTTTCGTAAAAACAGAACATATTTTCTCCTTGCTTCTATTGGTTTAGGTTAACGATTCTATCAGGTCTGTCAGGCCGATCAATATGAATACCACCGGCCAGTCCCTGGCAAAGGATATCCGATAGGCGATGATCCCGTGGTTGGAGAGGAGGATGACGGCCCCGGCGGCCACCCAGAACAATCCCCAGAAAATGCGTTTGGCAGTCTTTTCCATTTGTATATCCTTTTCGTGAATGTTAATTTATCTCTATGTCGCCGCTGACGGTCTTTACCTTCAAGCTGCCCTGGCCGTCGCCCAGCTTGCCGGACAGGCTGCGGCTGCTCTTACGGGACTCAGTCAGCTCCAGGCCGCATTCTATGTCGCCGCTAACGGTGCCGGCCTCAAGCATCAGCGATGAGCCGTCCTCCAGTGCAACGGATACATCGCCGGAGACCGTGGCTATGACCGAATTATTGCCTTCATTCACGGGGCCGCTGAATTGTATGTCTCCGCTGGTGCTGCTGATCTTGATGGTGCCGGGTTCATCGGTCCTTAGATCGATATCCCCGCTGACCGTCTGCCCCTGGACATTGCCCGACAGGGATGCGCTGGCATCACCGCTGACCGTCTGAAAGGCCAGGTCTCCCGAGCAGTCGCTGACCTCGATGTCCCCACTGGCGGTGTTTATCTTCAGGGTTGTCTGGCTGCATCCGGCAACCGCGATATCCCCGGAGGCCGAGGAAAGGTTGTTCTCCCCTTGACAGCCTGATATTTCGATTTCGCCGGAGGCGGTGTTGAGCTTGGTCCCATTATGCAGGCTACTGACCGATATCTCGCCGCTGGCCGATGATATATCGGCAATGATATGACGGGGCATCTGTATGGTGAAGTCGACCTTGGTCCGACGTTTTTTGGTCCAGGGGGGGCCGTCCACCTTTATGCGCAGGATGCCCGAATCGTTCTCGGTGGTGATGTCCAAAGACTTCAGTTTTTCTTCGGCTTCGTCCTGCTCCTCGGCCCAGACCTGGATGTCGGCCCGGATGCTGATCTGGTCCCCGTCGGTCCCGGTGATCTCGAAATCGCTGCGGGGCTGGGATACCGAAAGGATGGAGACTCCCTGGGCCGGGACGGTGATCTCTTTTTCCTCCTCGGCCTTCTCCGAGCCGCGCAGGTCATCCATTTCGATATGGATGTCCTTCAACCCTTTCAGGCCCTTTAAACCCTGCAGTCCTTCCTTGACCCCGGCCATGGCCTCGGCCACTATCCTGCCGGGATTGATATGGTGGATGTTGTCGCGCAGGATATCCATTTCCTCTTTTAACTGGCGGTGGTCAATGTTGAGGTCCTTGAAGGCATGGCGATGCCGGCTGCCGCCCAGGGCGGAAAGCAAAGAGTTCGCTTCCTGGGAACTGATCTTGCCGTCCTCCAGCATCTTAAGTATCTTTACGGTTTCCTGTGACATTTTATTCTCCTTGTTGGTTGTTTTTAAGCATTTCAGCCGCCTGGGAGGCGGTTATTTTCCCGGACTCCAGCGCATCCAGTACCTCGGCGGAGGTCATTTTATTGGCCTGCTGTTCCGAGAGGGCCCGGATCACTTCGTCCAGCTTGTTCCTGACCGTGGGGTAGGAGATGCCCATCCGGCTCTCCACCTCCTTGATGTTGCCCCGCGACAGCACGAAGGTCCGGATGAAATCAAAATGTTCCTCGCTCAGGTTTCCCAGGGGGGAGAGGTGGAACTCGCCCCTGACGGCGGTATCGCAGTCCGGACATTTGAATTCCGATACGTAAAGGTTTCCGCCGCAGGACGGGCAGGCGTTGGGTATCTGTTTGATCATTTGAAATATCCTTATATGAGGGTTATATCATTCTTTTTAATCTGACATTCATTTCCATCTGCTGTCCGTCACGCATGATGGAGAGGGCGACCTTCTTGCCGTGGCGGCGCAGCAGGTCCCGGGCCTGGGTAAGGGTGATCCGGTCCGGGGCTTTCCCGCCGATTCCGGTGATAAGGTCACCCTGCTTGATACCGGCGGCTTCGGCCGGAGAGCCCGGGGTGACGGCCATTACCCAGAAGCCGCGCACCGGCTCCAACTTCTCTATGATGAAGACCCCGCACATGTCGTGCTCCATGGGTTTTTTGAATTCTGGTCCCGGCTCCAGTATCATCTCCTTATTGGGATAATCGAAGACCACGTTGAAACGGCGCAGCAATTCGCCGCCGATGTTACCGAGGCTGACCTGCCCGACCATTGCGGCAATGGGGTCCGAGGTCTGTCCGGCATCAGCGGTGGGCATGACAGCCAGCGGGTCCTTCAGGGTAAGGCCCCCAAAGGATACGGCTTTGAGCCGGCCGTGGCAGCCCCCGCTGCCGGCGCCGGTAATGCCCATGGTGACGGTGTTGGGTATGGTGGCATTGCACAGGCCCGGGACGTTGAGGGAGAAGGGGGCGATGGCTCCGGCGTCGATAAGAACCTTGGCATCGAAAGGCTGGCCTTTTTCCGGCGTTATGTGGATGGTGGCCAGGGGCCAGTTTTGGGGGGCAACAATCTCAAAAGGAACCCGGGCGCCCTTCCCTTGATATTTAAAATGCCCGGGAGCATAAAAACTTATGACCGCTTTGCTGTAATCCACCCGGAATACCATCTGCTTAAAAAAATCGTACCCCAGAATGCCGGCCATGGGAACGCCGATAAAGGCCCCCAGCTGGGCGACCGGAATAGCCCGGGCCAACTGGTCTTTTGCCTCCAATCCGGGTAGGGAAAGAGTGAGGCTGGCAAGCTGGCTGAAGCCCATTCCGGTTTTGGGAGAAACTTTACGCTGAGAAAGATCTAAGCCGATTTTAGCTGCAAAGGCCGAGTCGATCACATTATATCCGGCGCCGGTGTCCAGCACGAATATACCGGGTTCGGTGCCGTTGACGCTTACCTTAAGGCAGATGAGGTTGCTGGCCGGGATGAATGGGATATTCATGGCGCTTGATCCTTGTTTGAAGTTCATTGCAGGTTTTTGGGCCCAAACCAAACCCAAGGACGCAATAATGAGATAGACGGCCAGGGTCGCAAAGGCCGAAGTGATTCGGTTGTTCATGATCAATTCTCCTGTCGGTTTATCAATAGTAAAGCGGGGTCAATGAATTGGATCGATGATCAAGCCACGGGGCAGGGGAGACATGTTTGGTTGTCACGATCCTGCTTTCAGATTCTTTCCCGTTTGGTCTGGCGTTCAATCTGATTCCCGAAATGCCATGCAGCAGCACAATTCCAGTCCAGAGTATGATCACGGTATAGACCATGATTGCGTTGATGCGGTTCATTTTCGTTCTCCTTATTATAAAAATTTTATATCGTGTTACTGTCTGATTGTTGGTATTATAACAAAAAATATTAATAATGTCAAGCACTAAATTAAAATAATTAATAATTATTTTAACAAAGTTTATTTTATATATAAATTTATTGATTTTCAATAAAAATACGATGAATCTACTTAAATGTTACATATTTATATTAATTTGTCTAAAATTCATAAATTTACTTATTTATGATATAAATTATTGACATTTAAACCGTTTTATATTATATTTATCTTTATGAGAGCTTATAAATTGCTGATTGTGGATGATGAGCCAAATATAACCAGAATATTGGCTTATGAATTGAAAAAAGAGGGTTATGAAGTCATTATTGCCAACGACGGCCGGGAGGGGCTGGAAAGGGCTAAAAATGAGAAACCAGACCTGGTAGTTTCGGATATAATGATGCCCAATATGGATGGCTACGAGTTTTGCCGTCATTTACAGGAAGATCCCAACCTTCGGGCGATCCCGTTCATATTTTTAACGGCCAAGACAGGCCATGATAACCGGATCTATGGATACTCAATAGGCGCCCAGAAATATCTTACCAAGCCGGTAAACAAGGAGGAACTGCTCAAGGCTGTCAACATCAGGTTGAAATACTCCAATGAGGCCATCAAGTTGTTTGCCAAGAAGGCCAAGAAATTCGAGGGTGATCTGTCCATCATCTCCATCTTCAGCCTGATAGATATGTTCTCCATCGGAGTGTGGTCAGGCTTTGTTGATCTGAAGTCAATTGACGGCCGGGCTGGCAGAATAGAGGTTTTTGAAGGCTTTATCCAGAAATGCACCATCGATGGACAGGAGGATGCCAACACCTGGACGACTTTGCTGGGATGGAACCAGGGCACCTTCAAAGCGGTGCACGAATAAAAAGAGAAAGCTCCGGATAGCCCGGAGCATTTTTTTTTACTTGTATTTTAACTGGAGATGGGATAAATTATAAGGGCACCTGAAAGAGTTACGAGATGAGCCGATGTTCACTGTTTTAACCATCATGTCCGCCGGGGTCGTCCTGGGGTATGTGATCCGTCATAAAACCAGATTTATAAAATATATTGATCTTTCCATCAATATAGCCATATACCTGTTGCTTTTTCTGCTGGGGATATCGGTGGGAGCCAATAAAATCATTCTGGACAATCTGGGAACATTGGGTTTTAATGCCCTGTTGTTGGCAGCGGGCGCGGTGGCCGGCAGTGTCGGGCTCTCGTATCTGACATACAAGTTGTTCTTTGCCGCCGATAAATGAAAAATTCGCTGATCATAGTAGGCTTTTTTGTGCTGGGGATCCTGGCCGGAATGTATTCCCTGCTTCCCGAAGCCTGGCTGAAGAACGATCTCAGCGCCTACGCCCTCTATTTTCTGATGTTCCTGGTGGGGATGGGGATCGGCACCGATAAAAAAGCCTGGAAGATACTGAAAAGTGTCAGGTTGAAGATCATCCTGGTCCCGCTCACCATTATCATCGGCACCCTGACGGGGGTGGCTTTCGTATCGCTATTCCTGAAGGACATCACTCTGCGGGAATCGCTGGCCATTGGCGCTGGTTTCGGGTATTACAGCCTTTCCAGCATCTTCATTGGGCAGATCAGCGGGCAGACTCTGGGGGTGATGGCTCTGATATCCAATATCTCCCGGGAGATCATCACCTTGCTGGGCGCCCCGCTGTTGCTGAAGTATTTCGGAAAACTGGCGCCCATCGCCTCGGGCGGGGCCACCGCCATGGACACCACCCTGCCCATCATCACCAGATCCACCGGGAAGGAATATGCCATCATATCGGTATTCAGCGGGGTGGTGCTGACAATACTGGTGCCTTTCCTGGTGACATTTATTTTAAAATTCTAAGTTCCTGAATATTCCTTTTCCATATTATAGAATCGGAGGTTTATGACCCCTTACGAAATAATCTATAAAAAGCGCAACGGCGGGGAACTGACACCGGAGGAGATAAGATGGTTTATAACCAATTATACTTCCGGGGCCATTCCTGATTATCAGACCTCAGCCCTGTTGATGGCCATCTTCCTAAAGGGCATGACGGCGGCCGAGACCACCGAACTGGCCATGGCCATGATGAACTCCGGCCGGGTGTTCGATCTGTCGAATATTCCCGGCATCAAGGTGGACAAGCACTCCACCGGCGGGGTGGGCGACAAGGTCTCCATCATTCTGGCTCCCATGGTGGCGGCGGCCGGGGTGCCGGTGCCGATGGTCTCTGGCCGGGGCCTGGGCCACACCGGCGGGACGCTGGACAAGCTGGAATCGATTCCCGGCTTCCGCACCGATCTTTCCTACGACGAGTTCCGGCACACCCTGGCCCGGATCGGGCTGGCCATGATGGGGCAGACCCCGGACCTGGCCCCGGCCGACAAGAAGCTGTACGCTCTGCGCGACGTTACTGCCACGGTGGACTGCATCCCGCTGATCGCAGCATCCATCATGTCCAAGAAGCTGGCCGAAGGGGCCGACGGGCTGGTATTGGACGTCAAGACCGGCAGCGGGGCCTTTATGCAGAAGCACCAGGACGCCGTGGCCCTCACCAAGACCATGATCGCCATCGGCCGGGGCATGGGAAAAAAGATGAAGGCCCTGATCACCGACATGAATCAGCCTCTGGGCCGGGCGGTGGGCAATGCGCTGGAGATAGAGGAATGCGTGGAGTGTCTTAAGGGCAACGGTCCACAGGACCTGATGGAAGTGACCTATGCCCTGGGAGCGGAGATGCTGGTGATGGGCGAGCGGGCCAATGATACGGAGTCGGGGGAAAGGATCCTTCAGCAGATAGTCTCCACCGGCCAGGGACTGGAGAAATTCAAAGAGATGTTGGCGGCCCACGGTGGGGATGTCAAGGCGGCCGATGATTACAAGAAAGTGCTGCCCCAGGCCAAGCATGTCATAGAAGCCAAAGCTGAGAAAGCAGGATATATCTTTTCCATGGACAACCGGGAGGTGGGCTTGGCTGGAGTGTTCTTGGGCTGCGGCCGGCTTAAGATGGAGGATATTATCGACCCGGCTGTTGGGTTCATCTTCGAACACAGGATCGGAGACCAGGTCCAAGCCGGGGAGACCATGGTCAAAGTGTACTGCAACGATGAACAAAAGGGGCGGGAAACTGCCCGGCGGCTGGTGAACTGCATTAATATATCCGAGAAAAAACCGGAAGCAGTAAAACGTATAAAGGAAATAATATAATCAAGGCGGGTTAATGCAAAACTTGAAGAATAAGATCGTACTGATCACCGGCGCTTCCAGCGGTATCGGACAGGCCAGCGCGGTGGAGTTCGCAAAACTGGGGGCAAAACTGGTTCTGGCGGCCAGGCGCAAGGAACGTTTGGATGTTTTGTCCGCCAAACTGTCTAAGGAATACAAGTCCGAAGTTCTCACCATATCGCTGGATGTCAGGGATCAGAAGGCGGTCCAGAAAGCCATAGAAGGCCTGCCGGCGGAATGGGCAGAAATCGACATCCTGCTGAACAATGCCGGTCTGTCCCGAGGGCTGGAGAAGATCCAGGAAGGGATCATCCAGAACTGGGAGGAGATGATAGATACCAACATCAAGGGCCTGCTTTACGTCACCCGGGCGGTGCTCCCGGGCATGATCCAGCGGAATGCCGGGCACATCGTCAACATCGGATCCATCGCCGGGCACGAGATCTATCCCGGAGGGAACGTCTACAACGCCACCAAATATGCGGTCAGGGCCCTGAACAAGGCCATGAGGATGGATGTCTTCGGCAGCGATATCCGGGTCACCAGCATCGATCCCGGCATGGCGGAGACGGAGTTCTCCCTGGTGCGTTTCCGGGGTGATGCCGAAAAGGCCAAGAAAGTGTATCAGGGGACCAGGCCGCTTCAGGCCGGGGATATTGCGGAAGCCGTCGTATGGTCCTGCTCCCGCCCGCCCCACGTCAATATCGAGGATATGGTGATCACTGCCACCGACCAGGCCGCCGCGGCCATGGTGAACCGGAAACAGTAAAATTTGACAGAGAATCTGATTTTTGTTATAATAGCGTAAATTGAATCTCCGATCCCGTTTTTCTAAAGCTTAAAGGCCATGAATGACGGGACGGTTCCGCCCGAAAAGGGCGGACAAGGGTGGGGCTGGAAACGGCCTTGCCTCCCGTGTTTGGAAAGGAGAGGTGGTCAGGAATGCAAGCGCCCCGTAAATTGTAACGGGCTGTATTGTGGTTCCCTTGCGCCCATCCTTCCAAGTTATTAAAGGATGGGTTTTTTTATTATCAAATCACAACAATAGCAAGGGGAACAATGAACAACGCGGTATTTAATACTTCAATTCCCAACAATGAACCGATCTACGGTTACCTGAAAGGCTCGCCCGAAAGAACCGCCCTGGAAAAAGAACTGGAACGGCAGTCCTCAAAAATAGTTGATATTCCGGCCATAATCAACGGTCAGGAGGTCCGGACCGGAAAGACAAATAACGTGGTGATGCCCTGCGACCACGGGCATGTTCTGGCAAAGTACCACCAAGTCGGACCGGAAGAAGTAAAGCTGGCCATCAAGTTCGCCTGTGATGCCAAGGAACAATGGATGACCATGTCCTGGGTGGAGCGCACCGCCATCACCTTGAAAGCCGCCAAGCTGATATCAGAAAAATACAGAAATCTGATCAACGCCTCCACTATGCTGGGACAGGGCAAGAACGTCTTCCAGGCGGAGATAGACTCGGTGGGTGAGACCATAGATTTCATCAGGTTCAATGCTTATTTCATTTCCAAGATATACGGGGAACAGCCGCTGTCCACCCCGGAACAGATGAACCGGATAGAGTACCGGCCTCTGGAGGGATTCGTCTACACCATCACCCCGTTCAATTTCACAGCTATCGGCTCCAACCTCAACCTGGCCCCGGTGCTGATGGGCAACACCACCATCTGGAAGCCGGCCACCGCCTCATTACTCTCGAATTATTACCTGATGCAGGTCTTCAAGGAGGCCGGCCTGCCCGACGGGGTGATCAACTTCCTGCCGGGCTCTGGCGCGGTGATCAGCGAAGTGGCCCTGAGATCCAAGGAACTGGCCGGGATACACTTCACGGGTTCCAACAACACCTTTAACAGCCTGTGGAAAAGCGTTTCGGATAACCTGGGAACCTACAGGTCATATCCCAAATTAGTGGGTGAGACCGGCGGCAAGGACTTCATCTTCGTCCACAATTCTTCCGACCCGACCCAGGTGGCCACGGCTTTCGTTCGGGGAGCCTATGAATATCAGGGACAGAAGTGTTCGGCTTGTTCACGGGGTTACATCCCAAGATCATTGTGGCCTCAGGTAAAGGAGAAGATGCTGGAGATGCTTTCCCGCATCAAAACCGGCGATGTCAGGGACTTCGACTGCTTCGTCAACGCGGTGATAGACGGATATTCGTTCGATAACATCATGAGTTACATCGCCAAGGCCAAATCCAGCGACCAGGCCAGGATAATCGCAGGAGGTGAGGGGGACAAGAGCAAGGGATATTTTATCCAGCCCACCGTGATAGAAACTTCAGATCCCCATTTTTTGACCATGGAGGAGGAGATCTTCGGGCCGGTGTTGACCGTCTATGTCTACGAAGATGACAAGTTCGAGGAGACCCTCAAGATCTGCGACAGCACCTCGCCCTACGCCCTGACCGGGGCCATCTTCGCCCGGGAGCGCTCGGCCATCGTCACGGCCTGCCAGTCCCTGCGTTATACGGCCGGGAACTTCTATTACAACGACAAGTGCTCCGGGGCCATGGTGGGCCTGCAGCCGTTCGGCGGCGCCCGGGCCTCCGGCACCAACGACAAGGCCGGCGGGGTCTATAATCTGCTGCGCTGGATCTCGCCCCGGACCATAAAAGAAAATTACCTGCCCCCGGCGGATTTTCCCTACCCCTACATGGAAAAGTGATTTAAACCAAGCCGGATATCTAAACATTCAAGGAACATTCAAACAATTGATTATACGGGGTAACTTTGACAGGAGTGCCTTCGCTGTAGCTATGGCACTTAAAGAAGCCATAAAGTAAGCGTCAGCGAATTTACAGGATTAGTTATGATTTAATCCAGGGAATCATGTTAATCCTGTCTGTCCTGGAAAAGTTGGAGTGTTAAAATAAACTATTAACCTATCATAAACACTTTTAGGAGAAACAATGAAGAGGTTCGCAACACTGTCCCTGTCACTGCTTCTGATCCTTTCCCTGCTGGCGCCGCTGGCCCAGGCCAAGGACAAGCCCAAGCTGGTCCTGGCCACCACCACCAGCACCATGGATTCGGGGCTGCTGGACTTTCTGGTCCCCATCTTCGAGAAGGAGAACGGCTGCAAGGTCTTGGTGATCTCGGTGGGCACCGGGGCGGCCATCCGCTACGGCAAGGACGGCAACGCCGACGTGGTGCTGGTGCACGATCCGGTGGCCGAGGAACAAGTGGTCAAGGAAGGATTTTTCGTGGAGCGCAAATACCTGATGTACAACGATTTCGTCATCGTCGGCCCGGCCGATGATCCGGCCGGCATCAAGGGGCTGTCCACGGCGGCCGAGGCCCTGAAGAAGATCGAATCGGCCCAGGGCGTCTTCGTCTCGCGGGCCGACCAATCCGGCACGCACAAGAAGGAACAGCGGCTGTGGGAAACGGCCGGTCTCAAACCCAAGGGTTCATGGTATCTTGAAGCCGGCGCCGGGATGGAGGCCATCCTGCGCATCGCCAACGAGAAGCGGGCCTACAGCCTGACCGACCGCGGCACCTACCTGGCCCACCAGAAGGAATATGAACTGCCGATTTTGGTCGAAGGCGACCAGGAGCTGTTCAATCCCTATCACATCATGCTGGTGGCTCCGGCCAAATATCCCTTCGTCAACAATTCGCTGGCCAGGAAATTTTCGGACCTTCTGACCTCGGAACGGGGACAGAAGATGATCGCCGAATACGGCGTGGATAAATACGGCCAGCCCCTGTTCTACCCAGCGGCGGAGAAGAAATAGATGAAGAGAATTTCATTTATAATCCTGATATCTTTAACCTTGGCTTCATGGGCTTTGGCCGGGCAGACCCTGGTGGTGGCCTCCACCATGAGCCCCTACGATTCCGGGCTGTATAAGGCGCTGATACCGAAGTTCGAGGAAAAATACCAGTGCCAGGTCTCGCTTTTTTCGGAGCCCACCGGTCAGGCTTTGAAGCTGCTGCAGGCTGGCAACGCCGATGTGGCGGTGGTTCACGACCGCAAGGCCGAGGACGCCCTGATAAAGGCCGGCTACGGCACCGGGGCTTGGGACGTGATGTACAACGATTTCGTGCTGGTGGGGCCTCCGGAAAATCCGGCCGGGATCGACAGCTCGCTGCCCGACATCAGGCAGGCTTTGGCCAAGATCCGTGATGACGGGGCCAAATTCTATTCCCGGGCCGACATGTCCGGCACCCACCAGAAGGAAGTGGCCCTGTGGCGGGCGGCCGGGATCGACCCCGAAGGCAGCGACTGGTACCAGGAGACCGGCCTGGGCACGGTCAAAGTGCTGGCCAAATCGAATAAAGATGGGGCCTACACCATAGCCGACCGGGCCACCTGGCTGTCGTTCAACAAGGATTACCCGAATTTGAAGATAGTCTGCCAGAATGACCAGCTGATGCTGAATTTCATCCGGATGATCCCCGGGGTGCCGGCCAGGTATCCATTCATCAACAGCGCCATGGCTCAAAAGTTCATCGAATACATGACCTCGCCGGAGGCCCAGGAGATGATCCGAACCTTCGGGGTGGATAAATACGGCGAGCCCCTTTATGTGCCCAACGCCAAAACCAATAATCAATAAAATTTAAGGAACTATCTATGAAGAAATTGATCGCCGTAATGGTCCTGATGTTTGTGGCCGGCAGCGCCATGGCCTTCGAACTGGTGAAGGACAGCAAGGTGGAATATCCCAAATTCAAGATCTCCGGATGGATGAAGGTGGCTTATCAGGATACCTTATACAAGGATTCCACCATCACCTATCCCTCGGGTTTCGAGGTCAAGGATGCGGCCTTTGTCATCAGCGGTGATGCCTGGAAGGACGTGGCCTACCGGATCTGCCTGCAGTCCAACAAGGCCACCAAGGTCAGCACCAGCACCGTTTATGCCACCTGGTTGTTCGACGCCTACATCGACTGGAAGCCTTCAAAATTGTATTCCTTCCGGGTGGGGCAGTACAAGAGGCCTTTCGGCTACGAACAATTGACCGCCGCCACCGGCCTGGATTTCATCAACATCGCCCAGATCACGGGCAAGTTCAACTCCAGCAACCGGGACCAGGGAGTGATGGTCTTCGGCGCCTGGAACGACCTTAATTACTCGTTTTCGCTGGGAAACGGCGCGCCCTACAACGAAAAGGACGCCAACTGGACCAAGACCGTGGTCAGCCGCGTTTGCTACGTTCCGATGGCCGGAATGACCGTGGGCGGTTCGGCCGAGTACGGCACCCAGAACCTGGTGGGGAAGAGCCTTTACAACCGGCATGCCGGTCTTGATGCCAGCTGGGACTGGAACAAGCTGTATGTTCGCAGCGAATACATGATAGGCCTGGACGACAAGATACTGGCCACCGATTCGGTGATGGTGGGAGCCACCAAGGTCAAGCAGTCGGGAGTGGTGGACGGGGTATTGATGCGGGGAGCCTACCTGACGGTGGGATACGTGCCGATGTCTAAACTTAGGGTAAGCGCCAGGGCCGACATGTATCGTCAAAACTATCAGTGGGACCTGATCACCGACGGCACCAATGCCTGGTGGGACAAGACAGAAAGCCGGGTGATGACCTACGATCTGGGGGCCGATTACTTCCTGAATCCCAACACCAAGGCGACCCTGAACTACTCCATTCGTCAGGAGGATATGGCCCTGCGTCCGGTGAAGAACAATGTGCTAATGGCCCAGCTGCAGGTCAAATTCTAGGCGATCACCGACCGGAAAAAATTAGGAGCGCATGTATGGTGCGCTCCTATCATTGTTGTTGTCTTTTAAATTTTATTTTGGTATCATCACACCATGTTCAACTTGATCCAAAGCATGAAACAGGCCCTGGGGCTGTTGGCCAAATTTGACTCTGAGATCTGGCAGATAGTGCTGCTGTCCCTGAGGGTTTCGCTGGCTTCTTCGCTGATCGCCATCTGCCTGGCCGTCCCGCTGTCGTTCGCCATCACCCAGAATGAATTCAAAGGCAAGCGGGCGGTCATCGGGGCGGTCAACAGCCTGATCGCGGTGCCGGCGGTGGTGATCGGCTTGGTGTGCTACCTGCTTTTATCGCGCTCCGGACCGCTGGGCTTCTGGCATCTGCTGTACAGCCCAGGGGCCATGATAGTGGCCCAGAGCCTGCTGGCCCTGCCGCTGATGACGGGCCTTTGCATTTCGGCCCTGCAGTCCTTGGGGCACCGGGTGAGGGAGACCATGATCACTTTGGGGGCCGGCCGTCGGCATATGATGCTGGGCATCATGCGGGAGGTTCGGTTCGCTTTGGTGGCGGCCTTCATCACCGGGTTCTCCCGGGTGCTGGGCGAGACCGGCATGACCATGATGGTGGGCGGCAACATCAAAGGCGAGACCCGGGTGATGACCACCGCCATCGCACTGGAGACCATCAAGGGCAATTTCGAGCTGGGCATCGCCCTGGGGATCGTCCTTCTGGCGGTGGCCGTCGGCATCAATGTCATCCTCCAGCTGGTGCAGGGGAGGGCCGGACGATGAAGATAGTGGCCCGGAACATCTCCAAGAGCTTCGACGGCAAGACCGTGCTTGAGGACATCACCCTGACCATCGAGAAGCCCGGCGTCTACGCCCTGGTGGGCCCCAATGGCTCCGGCAAGACCACCCTGATGCGGATGCTGGCCCTGCTTGAAAGGATAGGTTCCGGCACCCTTAAATACAAGGTGCGGGATACCGAGGGCTATGCTTCCCTGAATACCACCTCAGGGATCAGGAGAAGGATGGCGTTGATCCACAATCCGGCGGTGATGTTCTCCGGTTCGGTGGGATACAACATCGGCTACGGCCTCCGGGTGAGGGGTGTGTCCCGGACTGCCAGGACAAAGAAAGTCTCGCGGGTTTTGGAGCATCTTTCGCTGGGCGGATTCGAGAACCGTGAAGCCAAAACCCTGTCGGCAGGGGAGATCCAGCGGGTGGCCCTGGCCCGGGCCCTGGTGATCGAGCCGGAGCTGATCTTTCTGGACGAGCCCACCGCCAATCTGGATCCCATCAGCGCCAAGCTGATCGAACAGACCATTCTGGAGCTGGCCCGACGGGGGAAGAAGGTGGTTCTGGCCACCCATAATCTGTGGCAGGTGGAGCGGATCGCCGACTGGGTGTGGTTTTTGAACGACGGAGTGATATCCATCTCAGGCACGGCTCAGGACGTTCTGCATAAGGGCGACCAGGCTTTTTGGGGAAAGTTTTTGGGCCGGGATAATATGTTTGCCGGGGAAATTGTTGATTTGGAAAATGGAAAATCCTTCAAGGCAGGCAATGTATCTTTTGAAGTTGCCACCGATATAACCGGTCCGGCGATGGCCAGTTTGAATCCCAACGAGATAATCCTCTCTGCCCAGAAATTAGTGAGCAGTGCCCGTAACGTGATGGAGGGCATGATAACCGAGGCGGTATCCGAGGGCGGACTGTACAAGGTCACTGTTGACGTCGGATTACCATTGGCGGTGGCCATCACCAAAGCCTCGTGGGACGAGATGGGGTTGCAGAAGGGCAGCAAGGTCTATGCGGTGTTCAAGGCCAGCAGTGTCAGGGTGTGGCGGGAGGAATAGACATCTGGTAATGGATTATAGGGTTTGGATTGTTGGGGATTTGGGGAATGATAAAGCATGGTAGAAAGATCACCCGTTTACCGGAATATGATTATTCCAGCGTGGGTGCCTATTATGTGACGATTTGCACGAAAAGCAAAACGTGTGTTTTTGGTAATATAAAAAACGGCGGGATGGTATTGAACAAAATAGGGGAGATTGCCCGCGATCAAATAGACAGGACATCACAATTGCGGAAGAATGTGATGATAGATACCTGCGTTATTATGCCGAATCATATACATATGATATTATTAATAACCGGTGATGATGGTAGGGACATGGCGCGCCATGTCCCTACAGGGCGCGGCCGGTTTGGGAAACCCCAATCGGGAACATTATCAACCATCGTGGGTGCAATCAAATCAACAATAACAAAAAATATACATCTCCAGGATGGCACAGATGGTAAATCCATCTGGCAGGGACGTTTTTACGAACATGTCATCCGTAACGAAAAATCATTGGAAAAGATAAGGGAATACATATATAATAATCCCAGGAATTGGCAGGTTGATGATGAAAATTCAGAAAGAATAAAACCATGATCTCATTTCACGAAGCGCGAAATAAAATGCTGGAGGGCATAAAACCCCTGCCCTCCGAAAAATGCAGTCTCGATAATCTTTTGGGCCGGATATTGGCTCAGGATAGCACGGCCTCGTTCGACATCCCGCCCAGGGACAACTCGGCCATGGATGGCTTTGCCGTCATCGCCGCCGATGTGGCCGGGGCATCGGAGCAAAGTCCCGTGACACTGCAGGTCATCGAGGACGTGCCGGCCGGCAAGGTGGCAACCAAATCCTTAAAACCGGGGCAGGCCATTCGCATAATGACCGGTGCGCAGATACCGGAGGGGGCGGATGCCGTAGTTCCGGTGGAACTGACGGAAGGCAAATTGCAAAAGGAAAAATGCAAAATACTTCAGGTTGTCAAGCAGGGGGCTAACGTTCGCAGGCAGGGAGAGGACGTTACTTCCGGGCAGTTGCTGATTGCCAAGGGAACAAGGCTCCGTCCGCAGGAAGTGGGATTGATCGCTTCTCTGGGCCTTATGGAAGTTATTGTTTACAAACAGCCGGTGATTGGGATCATCTCCAGCGGGAACGAGGTGGCCGCGCCTGGCCAGCCATTAAAACCCGGACAGATCTACGACGCCAACCGTTTCAGCGTAGCCGGGCAAGTGAAAGAGGCCGGGGCCGTGGTCAACGATTACGGCATCGTGCCGGACGATCTGGAGGCTATAAAAAATATCCTGAATAAGGCCGGCCAGGAATGCGATGTGATCATCACCTCCGGCGGTGTGTCGGTGGGAGATTACGACCTGATGAAGCAGGCCCTGTCCTCTATTGGCCAGATGAATTTCTGGCAAGTGAAGCAGAAACCGGGCAAGCCGCTGGCCTTCGGGCATATCAATGGCCAGCCGGTGATCGGCCTGCCGGGCAACCCGGTGTCCTCGATGGTGGTATGCGACCAGTATGTCCGTCCGTTGCTGTTGAGGATGCAGGAGGCAACAAATATATTCAGGGAACAGGTGACAGCGTACAGCGACCAGGAGATAAGGAAACAAGCAGGCAGGACAGAGTTTTTGAGGACCCGGGTGCAGTTCATTGACGGGGCGTATCACGCAGTCCTCACCGGACCGCAGGGTTCGGGCATTCTGACCTCCATGGTCCAGGCCGACGGGCTGATGATCCTGCCGGAGGAGTGCGGGGGAGTAAAACCGGGGGATATGGTGAATGTCGAGCTATTCGGTTAATGGAACGCTGATGAACGCAGATTTGAGCCGATTTCGCTGATTTTTAACTGGGAAACTTTAAACTGTAAACTAATAAACCGGTGAATCCATGCAGCCAATAATCTCTTTCGTTGGACATTCCAACTCCGGCACTAATCAAAAATTAGTCTTTCTTTTTATATTGTCTTGGATGTTCTCGCTATTATGCGGTTGTGCAAAGAAGGAAGCTAATGTTCAAAACACGATAGGGATTGTCAATGATACCTTATATGTAAAAGGCAAAAGGGTTATATTCTTTTCAATAACAAATGCTGAATATGATTCAATTGTGAAAAACGGGGGCAAAACAAATGAGATTGATGAGGTATTGAGCGATTTCCAGCATTACACAAATATTGTTATCGATTCTTTGAATAAAACCGGGATCAAATGCAGTATTTCCTCAAAACCAATTTACAAAATTGTAAATGAAAATGATGAGATTACTGTATTTTCTAAAACTGACAAAGAACAAATAGTAGGGGCAATAATGACGGATGGGAAGCAGAAACCGAAATATCATTACGGTGTTGCTACTGACGTAGATTATTTTAATATAATAAGCGATTATTTCAACAAAAAATAGGAATGATTGTGAATCCAATAATCTCCTTCGTCGGACACTCCAACTCCGGCAAGACCACCCTGATCGAGCAGATCGTCCGCATCCTTAGCCGCAAGGGCTACAAGGTCGGGGTGCTCAAGCACACCCACGGCATCATCAAGGCTAATAAGCGCGGAACCGACACCGACCGGTTCCGGCTGGCCGGGGCGGCTATTTCCTCCATTTGCGATGACAAGCTGCTGGTGAGGTTTGAGAAGGCCACAGGCCACAGGCCACAGGCCATGGTCCAGGCGCTGGCCAAGGAATTGGATCTCCTGATCATCGAAGGCTACAAGAAGGAACATTTCCCCAAGGTGCTTTTTTCGGATGAACTGGTGGATGCAGATCTTAAGGGCATCATCGCCACTGTGGGCAAAAAAAAGCCTGCCTCCAGCAAGGTCCGGCACTTTCCGCCCTCAAAAACATCGGAGATCGCCAAATGGCTGGAGCGGGATATCATCATTCCCGGCCGGAAAAGCCGCCGGGTGATCATCGAGGTGGACGGCAAAAGGCTTTCCCTGAACGATTTTGTGGCCGAAATCATCAAGGAAACCATCCGCGGGGCGCTGGGTACGCTCAAGGGCGGCAGGGGACGTAAGATAGATATCTCTATTGACTTCGGCCGGGAAATATAGTATCCTTAGGCAAAATTGTGTTTGGGGGAAAGTGATATGTACAAATTAATTTTGTCCCTTCTGGCCGTGCTGGTCATCTCCGGCTGCGGGAAGAAGGAGGAGCCCAAGGTGGCGGAGGTGCCGGAGCCGGCAAAACCGGCCATGGTTGCCAGCATCGGCTTTATAAAGGGCGATGTCCAGAAGCTGCTGAGCGGTAAGTGGGAACCGGCTGCTACCGGTGACACCCTGTACCAGGGCGACTGCCTGAACATCCCCGAAAAGGCCGAGCTCCAGCTGATCGATGCCCAGGGCGGGAAGCTGAACCTGGCCGGACCCCAGACGGATGAAGTGACCAATCTGTTGGAAAAGACAGCCGTTGTTTCGGAAGCCAAAGCGGGGAACAAGGTCATAAAAAGCATTCAGAAGATCCAGGGCACCAAGCAGACCCTGACCACCCAGACGCCCACCGCCGTAGCCGGCATTCGTGGGACCGCCGGCCGCAAACCCATGCCTCCCGATACCTCCAAACAGGACAGCACTTCCCAATAAACCATACGGGATAACCATATTTGGATATTGTCGAGCTTAAATCCAAGACGGTCTCCGAACTGTGCAGCATAGCCAAGGAGCTGGACATCCAGGGGGCCAGCGGGTTGAAGAAGCAGGAGATCATCTATAAGATCCTGCAGGCCCAGGCCGTGCGCAACGGACTGGTGTTCGGCGGCGGGGTGTTGGAGGTGCTGCCGGACGGGTTCGGTTTTTTGCGCTCGCCAGATTACAGCTACATGCCGGGCCCGGACGACATCTACGTGGGACCCACCCAGGTCAAGCGTTTTCTGCTGCGCACCGGCGACCTGGTGACCGGACAGATCCGGCCGCCCAAGGAGGGCGAGAAGAACTTTGCTCTTTTAAAGGTCGAGGCCATTGACCAGGAGAACCCCGAGACGGCCCGGGACCGGATATTCTTCGACAACCTGACCGCGCTGTATCCCCAGGAGCGGATAGTGCTGGAGCGGGGGGCCTCCGACTTCTCGATGCGGGTGATGGACCTGCTGGCGCCCATCGGCAAGGGCCAGCGGGGCCTGCTGGTCTCGCCCCCCCGGGCCGGAAAGACGGTGCTGCTGCAGGATATCGCCAACAGCATCACCGCCAACCATCCCGAGATCGTGCTGTTCATCCTGCTGATCGACGAGCGGCCGGAGGAGGTCACCGACATGCAGCGGCACGTCAAGGCCGAGGTCTTCAGCTCCACCTTCGACGAGCCTCCCGAGCGGCACGTCCAGGTGGCCGACATGGTGCTGGAAAGGGCCAAGCGGCTGGTGGAGCGCAAGAAGGACGTGGTGATCCTGCTGGATTCCATCACCCGGCTGGCCCGGGCCAACAACGCCGTGATACCGCATTCCGGCAAGACCCTGTCCGGGGGGGTGGACTCCAACGCCCTGCAGCGGCCCAAAAGATTCTTCGGCACCGCCCGCAACATCGAGGAGGGAGGCAGCCTGACCATCATGGCCACCGCCCTGGTGGAGACCGGCAGCCGGATGGACGAGGTGATCTTCGAGGAGTTCAAGGGCACCGGCAACATGGAACTGGTGCTGGACCGCAAGCTGGCCGACCGCCGGATATTCCCGGCCATCGACATCAACCGCTCCGGCACCCGCAAGGAGGAGCTGCTGCTGGGGCCCGAGGCCCTCAACCGGTCATGGATCCTGCGGAAGCTGCTGAGCGACATGAATCCCATCGAGGCCATGGAATTCCTGATATCCCGGCTCAAGGGGTCCAAATCCAACAAAGAATTCATAGCGGCCATGAACGCCTTTGAGGGCCGTGAGAACGGCGACAAGAAATCCCGGAACCGAGAATAATAAAAAAATAATCAATAAATCAACGAGGTCAAAATGAAAAAAGGCATCCATCCCAAGTACGAGGCCACCACCATCACCTGCGCCTGCGGCAACGTGATCAACACCAAATCGGTCCTCAAGGACATCCACGTGGAGATCTGCTCCAACTGCCATCCCTATTTCACCGGCAAGCAGAAGCTGATGGACACCGCCGGCCGAGTGGAGCGCTTCAACAAGCGTTACCGCAAGGAAGGCACAGTGGTCAAAAAAGAAGCAGTCGTGAAGAAGGAAACCGCCCCCAAGAAGGAAGCGGCCGCCAAAAAACAATAAGGAATGATATGTTCATAAAGAAAAATGCAGCTTTGGGCCTTGCCTGCCTGATGCTGCTTTTTCCGTTTAAAGGCAAACTATCGGCGGAATCCACCAGATATCTGGTTCGTCTCCCGGCCGCCAGCCTGTCGGAATTGAAATTCTACGGCCTCAGAAATCCCGATATTGCCGGCCGGATAACCGATCAATCGTATGACGTCGTTTTATCTGACGACCAATACCGGGCTGTTCAAGGGCGGGTTGGGGTGAAATTAATAGCCAGCAGCGATGATCCGGCAATCAAACCGGCCAAGGGGGTGTATCATTCATTGGCTGAAATATATGGGCAATTTGAGAATATCGCTTTATTGAATCCCACGATCGCCAAGTTATGCACCCTCGGCATTCGCAGTTGGGAGAACAATCCGATACTGGCTTTGAAATTATCCGACAACGTGAATGCCGAAGAGGCCGGCGAGCCGGAGGTCCTGTTCATGGGCTGCCACCATGCCCGGGAGTGGCCCACCCTGGAGATCGTTTCATTCATAGCCGATACCCTGGCCAGGACCTATGGCATCAACCCGGAGATCACTTCCTATCTCGACAACAACCAGATATGGATCGTGCCCTGCGTCAACCCCGACGGGTTTGATTACGATTATAACTACTACCAGACATACGCCAGCTACGCCTGGTGGAGGAAGAATTTCAGGGACAATGACAGCAACGGATCTTTCGATGAGAACATTGACGGGGTCGACCTTAATCGAAATTATTCTGGATCACTGGATCATTCCCGGGACGGCGAATGGGGGGTGGTCTGGCTGGATGCCGCCACCCATGACAACGGGTACGAGACGTATTGCGGCCCCTATGGCCTGTCCGAGCCGGAGCTTCAGGCCGTCAAGTCCCTGATAGACGCCCACGACTTTGTTGCTTCGATCTCGTGGCATACTTACAGTGAGCTGGTGATGTGGCCCTGGGGATATAACGGCACCAATAAGACGGAGTATGACGACCTATTGATAGCATTGGGCGATAGCATTGCCGGAAGGATCACGCTGCAAAGCGGCGGCGGGACATATACCCCGCAGCAGTCGTCAATTTTATATCCGACCACCGGTGATTCTGACGATTGGCTGTATGGTTACAGCATGTACCTGCGGGGCAGGAACCTGCTGCCCTTCACCATCGAGGCTTGCGAGGATTTCATCCCCAGCGCCGGCGCCCTGGACCAGGTGGTCAGGGAGAATTTTCACGGGGCAGAATACCTGATCCAGCAGGCCGGGAATATCCGGTCAATCCTGAAACCGATGGCCATGCCTCCCGTGAATCTTTCGGATGATTATACATCCGGATCGGATTTCAATCTGATGTGGCGCAAATCCCAATCGGGGGCTGTCCCGTCAAAATATGCCGTTAGGGAATTGTCGGGTTTCTCGTCCATAACCGACGGGTTCGAAACGGCCGGCGATCTTTGGGTGCTGGAAGGCGGATTCGCCTCGTCAACCGCCCGTTACCACAGCGGTGGCAAAAGCCTCTATTCAGGGCAGGGAGACGACATAATATCCGTCATGACCACCAAAAGGCCGATCAAGATAACCACCGGAGATTCACTGAGCTTTTGGTGCTGGTATGATACCGAGCCGCTTTATGATGTAGTGGTGGTCGAGGTGTCGTCCGACAACCGGAACTGGACCCTGCTGGACAAGTTCAGCGGGCTTTCGAGCGTCTGGGTCAGAAAAGCCTATTCATTGAATGCCTATGCCGGCCAATATATTTATATCAGGGTACGATATTTGGCAGACAGCTATGTTACCGAACCGGGAGTTTACATCGACGATATTGGGCCGGTAGCGGTTTATTCCGGCGACACGGTGCTGGACAGCGAGGTGTCGGACACGTCCTATGCTTTGTCAAAACCCTCCAACGATTATCATTATCTGGTGAAGGCTTATCAGGAGGAGCACGGTTGGGGCGATTACTGCCAGCCGCACCGGGTTGATGTGATAACCGGAATATCCGGCAAGCCCTCTGTTCCCGATATCAAAGTTACGAAGTTGGGAATTGTAAAACCAAATCCGGTCTCGACCCCGGTGAATATAAATTACCAGATAGCGGCTGCCGGAAAGGTTGATCTTTCGATATATGATATCATGGGCCGGAAGGTCAGAACATTGGTCAGCAGCATCCAGCCGGCCGGGGCCGTCGGGCAGGCGGTCTGGGACGGGCGGGATGAAAGCGGGCGGAAGGTTTCCAGTGGGATATATATATATCGCTTGGCGACGCCCGATTATTCCCGGGCCTACAAGATGATCTTGTTAAGATAACGGATTTAGCTTCAGCTTAGATCTTTTGTGAGGGGGAGGGTTGTGTCAAAAGCGATTGGGTGTTGCAAAAACTAAAAGAAGAAATAAGAACAAAATGAAAAAACCACTGCTTCTGGCAATAACAGCCGCACTATTCTTTACGGCCGCACAAGGCCTTCGGGCCGAGGAGATCGTAAAAAACGACCTGATCCCGGTGAAGATATACATTGCTTCCCATGATGATGTCTACAAATTCAATGCCTTGGGCGTGAACATCGAAGAACTGCGGGAGGGATACATCGAAACCCGCATTACCCGGGTCAAATACGATGAACTGACATCCTTGGGCTGGAAGGTGGAGCCACGAGAGGAGGAACGGGCGGATCCCAAGATCATATCGGAATACCACGGCTATAACTGGATCACCGTCCTGCTGGACAGCATCCATGCCGCTCATCCCGGCATCACCAAGAAAATATCCTATGGCAAATCATACAACGGGCATGACCTGTGGGCTTTTCTGATCACCAGCCAGCCGGACAGCATTCTCAACAAGGCCGAGGTACGCCTGGCCGGCAATATTCACGGCGACGAGGTGGTGGGCACTGAGATGCTGTTGGGCATCATGGACTCCCTGACCAATTTTTACGATTCGGTTCCCGAGATCACCGATCTTGTGAACACCCGCGAGATATGGTTCATCCCCACACTAAATCCCGACGGCAACCTGGCCGGGGTCCGCTACAACGGTCATAACGAGGACCTGAACCGCGATTTCCCGGTGCCCGACGGCGGAACGAACAACGGTTTTGTAGCCGACATCGAGCCGGAGACCCAGGCTTTCATTAATTACTGGTCATCCAAACGGGTGGTGCTATCCCTTAATTATCATGGAGGGGCCCTGGTGGCGAACTATCCCTGGGATTACACCCTGGTTAGATGCCCGGATGACCTGCTGGCCAGGGAAGTTTCCCTGGGGTACGCCCGGTTGAATACTCCCATGTATACCGAAACCTATGATTACGATAACGACGGGCTGGCGGACAGCGGGGTGGTAGATGGGGCCGATTGGTATGTGGTCCGCGGCTCTCTTCAGGATTGGTCATATCATGCCACTTCAGGCCTGGACGTAACCGTCGAGTGCTCAGTAAACAAAACCCCGCCCAAGAACCAGCTGCCCACCTTTTGGAATGATAATAGAAATTCACTGATGTATTTCATCCGTCAGGCCGGCTGGGGCCTGCAGGGGATCGTCACCGACTCTCTGACCGGGCTGCCCATCAATTGGGCCTCGGTGGTCCCCTTCGGGATAGACAAGCCGGTCTACACCGACACCATCGGCGATTACCATCGGATGCTGATGACCGATCAGTACGACCTGATCTTTACGGCGGTGGGCTATCACGAGAAGTGGGCTTCCGATATCCGGGTGAAGATAGACAGCGTCACTAATCTGGACATGCAATTAGCGCCGATACTGATCACCGGCATTGTCAGTGACAGCGCCGGCGGAATCCCCATCCCCGGGGCGCTGGTGGAGATCGTCGGCCTGAGAAGCGATACCACCGACAGCACGGGCGTCTATCTGATGCGCTGGAACCAGGACGACCACTACAGCCTTAAGGCTTCGGCCGCGGGATACACCACCGTCATTTACGACAGTCTGAAATTCGAGAACGACAGCACCATCAATTTCAGCCTGTCCACCGACAGCGGGGTGGCCGGAAAGCCGGGGGTAAATGTTTTCATCACCCGGCTGGAACAGCCTTTCCCCAATCCCGGTCGTTCCGAGGTCCATATCCGCTACCAATTGGCGGCCGCCGGACCGGCGGTGCTGGAAATATACGATATCTCAGGACGCCGGATAAAGAGTTTGCCCCAGGGTTCCGTTCCCGCCGGAGCGGTCCGGACCTTCACCTGGGACGGCAGCGACCAATCAGGGAAAAATGTCCCGGCCGGGGTCTATTTCTGCCGGCTGGCAGCCGGGGGAATGACCAAAATCCGGAGAATGATAATGCTGAAGTAAACCCGCCAATTACAATTCAAAAGGCCGCCTTGAAGGCGGCCTTTTTGTCAATAATTTTGTTGACAAGCGGTGATATTGGATATATAGTTTACACAAAAGATGATACTATAATAATTGGGAAAGTAGAGCTATGAAAAAGTTGTACATCATGACAGTAATATCTGCCCTGGCAATTATAACCGTCGAGGGTTTCTGCTCGCCAGTCTTGGTATCGGTGGAACTTCCGACCATCGAAAGCAAGAAAGCCTGGCACCAACTTGATATACCGACATACGAACTTTTGGGGAATACCGCCATTGCTGTAGCGGAGGAAAACCTGATAGGTTCGTTGATGCAAAAAGGATATCAGATAAGCATAATTGACCGGCAGCCGGACATGTCAAAATACGTGATAGTATCGAATACCGATAGAGGACCGGAGCTAAAGGGAAATTCGATCTGGCAGAAAGATAAAACAGCCATATTAAAACCTGCCTCAAAGGATAGCATGCCGCAGAAAAAGTATACGCATAGTGCACGGGCTATGAATATCAGGCCTTTGGGAGATAGGTTCTGGAAGAGCGTTACCACCAAATATGTTCCGTTGAAGAGTATACCATACGATCCGTTCATCCAGAGCCTGGTGGATCAGGTAAATGCCGATTCGATAGCTTCATATATACAAAGGTTACAGGATTTTTATACAAGGATGACGTTCTCGGATAGCAGTTATGCAGCCTCGGAATGGATTTCAAACAAGTTCATGGAATGGGGTTTAAATGCGGAATTGGATAGTGTTTATATTAACCTCGGGACGATAGGCCATGGATGGGGGCGAAGCGCAGTGGGGAAAATACCGGGCAGTGCCTCAAAGACCATTATCACCTGCGGACATATGGATACGTCCGAGCCCGTCTCTCCTGGCGCCGACGATGATGCTTCCGGGGTGGCTGGGGCCATGGAGATAGCCAGGATATTTAGCAAATATTCGTGGGAGGCCACCCTGAAATTTGCCGGCTGGGAAGGGGAAGAAACTGGAGGATGGGGGAGCAATCATTATGCAATATCCGCGGATAGCTCGGGTGAAAGTATTATAGGATTAATAAATATGGATATGCTGGGTTACATGAACGATAGCATTATGAACGGCGAGGTGTGGCATTATTATGGTTGCAGTACATGGTTGGCGGAATTATTTGTTGATGTCGGGGAAACCTATGTCCCGGCTATAAATTACAACCCGTTAATCAACAGCACTCCCTGCGACCAGATATATTTTGAATTTCTCGGGTTTCCGGCAATAACTGCCATTGAAGCGGACCCATATTCAAACCCATATATTCATTCGGCACATGACTCTCTGCGTTATTTGTCTCCGGCAATGTATGTAGCTTTTGTTCAGACCTCCCTGGCAACCATGGCATATTTAAGCCAGACAGCAGCGACGATTGAAAGCCTCGAGGTTTATGATCCGGGCAACGGGAACCAGTTACTGGTTGACTGGGCGGAAAATAAAGAACCGTATGTGACACAATATCGCTTATATTGGGGCAAGCAAAGCGAAATTTATTTGGATTCGGTTACGATTGATTCAACCTGCTACACGATATCCGGCCTGATGGAAGATACCACCTATTATTTTTGTGCACGGGCTATCACCCAGACTGGATATATAAGTGTAGTCGCCAGGGAAGTTGAAGGAACCCCTCGGGTTAATCCAATCATGCCATCGGGAGTATCAGTGACGCCCATGATAATGAGCATAAAACTAAATTGGATGCGGAGCAATGAACTTGATCTGGCAGGGTACCGGGTGTTCAGAAAGATCGAAGGCGCTGAGTGGGACAGCCTTAATTCAGCTTTTATTATTGATCCAACAACATATATTGACAGCGTGTCTGACAAGGAAGCCAAATATTGGTATCGTCTGCGTTCATATGACAATGACGGCAATGTCAGCAGTTATACGGACTCTGTCTACGCCTATACTTATATTGCTGCGGGGTTAAAAGCAACACCGATGAACAATAGCATAACTCTTGAATGGCCTAAGAACAATACGATAGAAATAGACGGATACCTTTTATACCGTAGAGTAAACTCAGGCTCATATGACAGCCTTAACCAGGTCTCATTTGCGGACACTTTCTACAGTGATAGCCCTTTGGCTGGAGAAGACAAATACTATTATCGTTTTTGTGCTTTTACGAATGCCGGTCTTTACAGCAGAATGTCCGACTCAGTATACGCCCGCCCCATCACTCTGGACCAGGGCATCTTACTGATTGACGAGACTTATAATTGGACCACCGGAAGCTGGCCGGGGGATGCACAGCAGGATAGTTTTTATAGTCACATAATGCAGGGATATGATGTGACGCCATATGATTATATTTCATCATTGCAAAAACCGATATTGGCTGACTTGTGTCCGTTTTCCACGGTTGTATGGTTTGCGGATGATTATAGTCAATTTATAGCTTCAAATTGTATCACTGATATGCAGGCTTACCTTAAGGTCGGTGGCAAATTGTGGTTTGCCGGGTGGAAGCCTGTGGCCGACATCAGAAATAATAACATCATTTACCCGGTCGACTTTACCTCTGGCAGCTTTCTATATGATAATATGCTGCTAAGCCACGCCGAGCTCTCCGGCACCAGCGATTCCTTTAAAACTGCAACCGGATTAAAAGGATATCCGGATATAAATGTAGATACCTTAAAATATCCTTCCACCATCTGGGGCAAGACCCTTCGCTATATAGAAGCCTTGACCCCGACAGGAACCAGTGATACCATCTACGTGATTGACATGAAGAACGATGGCAGCGCTTTTGAGGGCAGAGCCTGCGCGGTGCGGGACTCCGGCAAGACGGTGTTCTTCGGCTTCCCGCTGTACTTTATGGATAAGGAACAGGCCAAGCTGGCGGCCCAGAAGGTAATGACGGAGTTCGGGGAACCGTATGGGGTAAGCACGGAGCGGACAGGGGACGACAACCAGAAACCAGTGTTCAGGCTGTACCAAAACGCTCCAAATCCGTTCAGCAAACAAACCACTATCAAGTATCAGTTGTCCAACAATGGGCACGTCAGTTTGAGAGTATACAACATAGCCGGGCAAATGGTGAAGACATTGGTCAATGAGGTGCAACAGGCAGGGAGTTATGCGATAAGTTGGGATGGGCGAGATGGCGACAATCGGCAGGCATCCAATGGAATATACTTCTATTGTTTGCAGAGTAGTACGGCCAATAAGACCAGCAGAATGGTCTTGATAAGGTAAATACTTAAGGAGACTATCATGCGAAAGCTAATGGTTGGGATAATTGTCTTGGTAACAGCTGTATATGCCTCCGCCACGCCGGTGTTGATATCTGTTGACCTGCCGACCATTGAGAACAAGAAGGCCTGGCATCAGCTGGGGATCCCGACCTATGAGCTCATAGGCAATACAGCCATAGCGGAGGCAGATGAAAGCCAAATATCAGTGCTCGAAAATAAGGGTTATCTGGTCAATATCATTGACAAGCGGCCGGAACTGGCTAAATATGTAACTGTATCTGATGTTGAAAGAATCCCTGAACTGCCGGGGACTTCTATCTGGCAGACTGATAAGATGGCAATAATAAGAGCTGTGACAAAAGATACGATGAAAGATATAAAGTATAAACATCAAATCCGACCCTTTAACACCAGACCCCTTGGAGATCGTTTCTGGAAGAGCGTTACCACCAAGTATATCCCGTTGAAGAGCATACCATATGATCCATTCATTCAGAGCCTGGTGGACCAGGTGAATGCCGATTCGATAACTTCGTACATACAACGGTTGCAGGATTTTAAAACAAGGCATATATTTACAGATAGCTCTTATGCGGCTTCTCAATGGATATTTGACAAATACAAAGCGTATGGACTTACAGCAGAACTCGATAGTATTTACCTGCCGAAACCAACCGGGGATTCTGCTTATATACGAAGCGTTATCGGATATATGCCGGGATATCTTACCCAGTCAGAGATAATCGCTTCCGGGCATTTCGATTCGGAAAACAATTACGGGGATCCCGATAGTTTCGCACCTGGTGCGGATGATAATGCTTCGGGAACGGCTGCAACCATAGAAGTTGCGAGGATATTTTCCAAGCAAAGTTGCCCTGTTAGAATTGTCTGTGCTGCTTGGGATGGAGAAGAATCCGCAAAGCCATCGGGAAGCCTGCATTATGCAGATCAAGCAGTGAGCAATAATATTGACATTTTGAGTGTGATAAACATGGATATGATCGGTTATATGAACGACAGCGTTTATGATTGCATTGCGGGCGGAACTACTTGGCTGACATATCTTTTCATGCAAGCATCACAAATGTATTCGGAGGGAATGGTAATATATCTATCTATGGATGGGGTTTCAGATGACGTCTTTTTTTATAATCTGGGTTATCCTGCTATGGGATGTATAGAAAATCCATGGATCGACACAGGAGCCTATCCATATTACCATTCCCCCGAAGATCTGCTGGATAAACTAACCCCAAAATTGTTTACGGAAATCACCAAAACAGCGGTTGCCACTACCGCTATTTTGGCGTTCTGTCCATCAAAGGTCAGTGACGTCAGTGTTACTCAGACGGACAACGATACCAGCTTGCTGTTGACCTGGTCGGCCAACCAGGAATTGAATGTTGTTGGGTATTGGATCTGGTGGGGAGACCAGAGTGATTTATATACGGACAGTCTCTACGTGCCCGGAAGATTAACGGATAGCATTACAATTACGGGGTTGGAGCCAGATAAAATCCAATATTTTATTATCAGGGCTACTACTGATTTAAACCACATGAGTTATTTGGCAGAAGAGGTCTATGGGACCCCGGTAATATTTTCATTAGATCAAGGCATATTGGTGATAGACGAGACATACAATTGGACCACAGGAAGCTTTCCCAGGGATGCCCAGCAGGACAGTTTTTATAATTATATAATGGCCGGATATAAATACATACAGTATGAATTCGGGAATGATGATCAAAAACCAACAATGTTGAACTTTTGCCCATATTCAACTATTGCCTGGTTTGCCGACGACAATACATCTCTGCTGTCATCCGGTGCGATCATTGACTTAAAAAACTACCTTGAACACGGCGGAAAGTTGTGGTTTGCCGGCTGGAAGCCGACAGGAGATATCAGGAATAATGCTATCTATCCGGTGGACTTTATCTCTGGCAGCTTCTTATATGACAACATGAAGATCTCTCATGCGGAACTATCTGGGGCAACGGATTCCTTCCAGACGGCAATCGGATTAAAAGGATATCCGGATATAAGTGTTGATACGTTAAAGTATCCGTCTACTGTCTGGGGGAAGACCTTCAGGTATATCGAGGCATTATCCCCGACATCCACCGGAGACACGATATACGTAATGGATATGAAGAACAGTGGCAGTATTTTTGAAGGCCGGGCCTGTGCG
The DNA here is from genome assembly GCA_937863685.1 of uncultured bacterium. Classification (GTDB taxonomy): domain Bacteria; phylum Edwardsbacteria; class AC1; order AC1; family EtOH8; genus UBA2226. Next base: position 40,637 of record CALMGM010000008.1, on the reverse strand, counting down.
GTGAGGGACTCAGGCAAAACAGTTTTCTTCGGATTTCCGTTATACTTCATGGACCGGGAGCAGATAAAACTGGCAGTGCAGAAAGTGATGGCTGAGTTTGGAGAACCATCTGGAGTAACCACAGAGCGGCCAGGGGACAGCGGACAGAGACCAGTGTTCAGGCTGTACCAAAACGCTCCAAATCCGTTCAGCAGGCAAACCACTATCAGGTATCAGTTGTCCAACAATGGACACGTCAGCTTGAGGATATATAACATAGCCGGGCAAATGGTGAAGACATTGGTCAATGAGGTGCAACAGGCAGGGAGTTATGCGATAAGTTGGGATGGGATTTACAAAAACGGCAAGGAAGCTCCGGACGGGGTCTATTTCTGCCGGCTGACGGCTTTGGACATCCAAAGATCGATCCGGTTCATCCTGTTGAAATAAGAAATCATCTTATCTGACGGCGAGCCGGCATGGCTCGCCGCATTTTTGTGATGCATTGCCGGGCCTCGTGTTTCTTGACTTTTAGACCGCAATGTCGTATCATTCTAAGCTTAAGATCAAAACAAACGGAGAATGGCATGGTAACTGTCAATGAATCGGTTTTAAAGCGCATCGCCGAAGAGGAAAAGGTTCCTTTTAGCCATATAAAAAAAGGCGTGGAGCAAGGGATCATCGTGGTTCCCATGAACAAGAACCACCGCCTGCTCAAACCCTGTGCGGTGGGAGCCGGGATGCGGATAAAGGTCAATGCCAATATTGGGACATCGCAGGATCTGTCGGACCTGGCCGGAGAGCTGGAAAAGCTAAAGGCGGCCATCGGAGCCGGGGCTGACGCCATCATGGACCTGTCCACCGGCGGGGATATCGACGCCATCCGGCGGGAGATCATCAACCAATGCCCGGTTCCCCTGGGCACGGTGCCCGTCTACCAGGCGGCCATCGAGGCCGCCGCCAAGAAGAAATCCCTGGTGGAGATGACGCCCGACGAGATATTTGCGGTCATCGAGAAGCAGGCCCGGGACGGGGTGGATTTCATCACCGTGCACTGCGGGGTCACCCTGCAGTCGGTGGCCCGCTACAAGGAAGAGGGCCGGGTGGCCGGGGTGGTCAGCCGGGGCGGGGCCTTCATGATCGAATGGATGAATTTCAATAAGGCCGAGAATCCGCTGTACAGCCAGTTCGATCGCCTGCTGGACATCTGTAAGGAATATAATGTCACCTTGAGTTTGGGCGACGGTTTCCGTCCCGGCTGTACGGCCGACGCCACCGACCGGGCCCAATTGGAGGAGTTGCTGATCCTGGGCGAGCTGGTGGACCGGGCCCGCCAGGCCGGGGTCCAGGCCATGGTGGAGGGTCCGGGGCATGTGTCGATGGACCAGATCGAGACCAACATCAAAATACAAAAGGAGATCTGCAAGGGGGCGCCGTTCTATGTGCTGGGCCCGCTGGTCACCGACATCGCCCCGGGCTACGACCATATCACCGCGGCCATCGGAGGGGCCTGGGCGGCCTTCTTCGGAGCCGACTTCCTGTGCTACGTCACCCCGTCAGAGCATCTGCGTCTGCCGACGCTGGAGGACGTCCGGGAAGGGGTGATAGTCCTGCGGATAGCGGCCCACGCCGCCGACCTGGCCAAAAAGGCGCCCGGCGCGGCGGACTGGGACCGGGCCATGTCCCAGGCCAGGAAGAAGCTGGACTGGAAGAAGCAGATAGAGCTTTCCATCAACCCGCCCTACGCCCGGCAGGTGTTCGAATCGGCCCCCCGGAAGGAATCCGGGGTCTGCACCATGTGCGGGGAGTTCTGCGCCATGAAGAAGATGAACGAAGTGCTGGATGATAAGAGGTAGGTTTTAACCGCAGAGAACACAGAAGCTACTATTACTGCTTTGTCATTCTCGCGAATGCGGGAATCCAGGGAACAAATAGTATATTGATGGACAGAGATTATTATGCCATCAAGACACGAATGCTTCATTAGAGAAATTCCAGCAATTTTGTTTTGTTATATCTTGATAATTTGTGAATAGGTATCTTAAATAATGCCCAGAAAAAAGAAAGAGGAAATAAACAACCAGCAGGCGAGGGAAGTTTTAGAGCCCCTCGCCTTTGTTGCGGTGGACATCGAGACCACCGGGCTCAATTGGGACCGGGACCAGATCATCGAACTGGGCGCGGTCAAAGTGGAGAACGGGGCGGTCACCGCCCGGTTCCAGACCCTGGTCCACTCCGAGCGGAAGGTGCCGCCCTTCATCCAGGGTTTGACCGGCATCACCCAGGCCGAGATAGACGAAGCCCCGTCCCTGGAGAACTGCGCCGCCGACCTCCAGCAGTTCGTGGGGGAGCTGCCGCTGATTTTCCATAACGCCCAGTTCGATCTGAGATTCCTGAAGGCCGCCATGGAGATCGCCAATCCCTGCTGGGACACCCTGACCCTGGCCCGGGCCCTGCTTCCCGATAATAAAAGCCACAGCCTCAAAAACCTTTGTTTGGCTTACGGGATCGATCCCGGGCAGGCCCACCGGGCCGACGATGATGCCCATTCCACCGCCCTGCTGTTCCTCAAGCTCTATGACCACCTGCTGGACCTGGACCTGCCGATGCTTCAGGCGATGTCGCACCTGGCCCTGCCGTTCCATCGCCTGCTGTTGAGCCGGGCGATATCGGAGACCAGGCAGACCGGCATCCCGGCCGATCAAAGAACAGACCGGGAGAAAATTCCGGACGGCGCTTCGGCTCCCAGGGCCGATGACCTGGAGGAGATCTTCGGCCCGGATAAAAGGCTGGCCGGGGTGCTGGGGTCGGGCTATGAATCCCGCCAGGAGCAGATGGACATGGCCCGCTCGGTGATGGAGGCCTTTGTCAACGACGAGTTCCTGTGCGTGGAGGCCGGAACCGGCACCGGCAAGAGCCTGGCCTACTTGGCCCCGGCGGCCATCTGGTCCCGCCTGAACAACGAAAGGGTGGTGATATCCACCCACACCAAGACCCTCCAGGAACAGCTTTACGGCAAGGACGTGCCGATCCTGCGCTCGGCGGCCGGGTATTTCAACGCCACGGTGCTCAAGGGCCGTAACAATTACCTGTGCTGGCGCCGCTGGCAGGAAGTGATGCTGCACCCCGAGCTGTTTTTAACCCCGGACGAAAGGGAGGAGGCCCTGATCCTGTGCCGCTGGGCCGGGACCACGGTAGGCGGGGATGTCGCCGAGCACCGGGGGTTCTCCCCCGGCCGGGCGCCGGGCTTGTGGGGCAAGATCTGCTCCGACCACACCGCTTGCCACAACCACCGCTGCAAGTCCGTGAAGAAATGCTTCATGGCCCAGGCCAGAAAAAGGGCCGAAGAGGCCGATCTGGTGATAGTCAATCACTCTTTGTTATTCACCGATCTGATATTGCCCAGCGGGGTCCTGCCGGACTACCAGCGGGTGATAATCGACGAGGCCCACAACATCGAGAAGACGGCCACCGACTTTCTGGGCTACAGCCTGGACCGCTGGACGGTGGTCAGATTTCTAGGCGGGATATTCAGCCGGAGCCCGGTGGAATCCGGCCTGCTGCCCACCCTTAACCACTGGCTTAAAAAATCCGGCCTCAACAAGGACGTGGTCGGATCGATCGAAAAATCATCATTGGACTTAGTTCAATTGATACTAGAGTCCGGCAAGGCCACGGACCGGTTCTTTAAACGAAAGTGGGAGCTGGGCGACTCCAAGGGCCGGCAGGAGAAAAGGCGCTATCTTGAGGGCGACGGTTTCCAGCAATCGGTGCTGGAGCAATCCCAGGAATTGATGGGGCTTTTGGATCGCCTGACCGATTCCTTGAGCCTGTTGAACCAGTGGCTGGCCGATGTGGAGGCGGCCGATTCCGACGAGCTGGATACCCTGCGTCAGGAGATATCCGGGCGGAGCCTGGAGGCCAGGAACATCGGCAACACCCTGGGCAAGCTGGCCACGGCCGACGACAAGGGCTACATCTTCTGGATGGAGCCGGGCGACAATAATTACGGCATCAAGCTGGTGGCCGGGCCGCTGGAGGTGGGGCAGGTACTGGCCAAGATCATGTATCCCCGGGTCAAGACGGCGGTGTTCACCTCGGCCACCCTGGCGGTGGATGGCAAATTCGATTTCTTCAAGAACCGGATCGGCCTGTCGCTGGTGGACCAGGATCGGGTGATCACCTCGGCCCTGGCTTCGCCCTTTGATTTCAACAAGCAGGCGGCCATCTTCGTGCCCACCTACCTGCCGTCGCCCAAGCTGCCGGACTACGACAAGGCCTTCAACGACATGGTCAAGGAGGTGCTCGAATCAACCAAAGTAGGCACCTTGGTCCTTTTCACTGCCTTCGATCAGTTGAAGAGAAGCTATCAACAGATGCAGGAGAACGGCAACCTGAAGGTCCTGGCCCAGTGGCTGGACGGCAACCCGGCCCAGCTGGTGGAGCGGTCGCTGAACGAAAAGGACACCATCATTTTCGGCACCAACAGTTTCTGGGAGGGGGTGGATCTGCCGGGCCAGGCCTGCGAACTGCTGATCATCGCCCGGCTGCCGTTCTCGGTGCCCAGCGACCCGCTGGTCAGCGCCCGCTGCCAGGCCATCGAGCAGGCCGGTGGCAGCTCCTTCCACCAGTACCTGCTGCCCGAGGCGGTGATCCGGTTTCGCCAAGGGTTCGGCCGGCTGATCCGCAGCCGGACCGATTTCGGGGCGGTGGTGGTGGGCGACAGCCGGATAACCGCCACCGAATACGGCAAAGTATTCATCCGGTCGCTGCCAAAGATGCCGCTGTTCATCTGCCGGGACCTGGATGAACTGCTGGAGAATTTGTAGTCTTTTTGCGGCGGTCTTTAAAACCTGCCAGCCGGTCTTGACCCGGTTCTATTTCTGTGATAAACTTTAAGTGGCCTAAATAGCACGATCTCCGGCAGGGATCCCGCCCGGTAAGTGCGCTGAATAATGTGGCCTGAAAGCCGTTCAGTAATATTTGCTGGACGGCTAAATTTTAATGATAAGATAAATGATAAATATCGGAGACCCAAAATGAATCGTTCCCTATACCCACTAGTTGTTTTATGTATGCTGATGTCACTGCCAGTCCCGGCCCGGGCCGATTGGGTGACCGCTAATGTGCCAGCTGGCAATTATCCCCAGGCTATGGCGGTGAACCTGCTGACCAACAAGATCTATGTGGCCAACCGGAACAGCAACGACGTGACCGTGATCGACGGGGCTGACAACTCCACCGTCACGGTGCCGGTGGGAACCCAGCCCAGGGGCATAGCGGTGAACCTGGCCACCAACAAGATCTATGTGGCCAACGCAAGCGGGGGCGGAGTGACGGAGATCGACGGAATTACAAATGCCACCGCCGGAATCACGGCGGGGATGGCCCCGGTGGCGGTGGCGGTGAATGCCGCCACTAACAAGATATATGTGGCCAACTATGGAAAGTTTGACGGCACCCTGGGCAGCGTGACCGTGATTGACGGGGCCACCGGCGCCACTACAACGGTGGGAGCCCGGGCCAAGCCCATGGCAGTGGCTATAAACCCGGTCACCAACAAAATCTACGTGGCTAATTACGGCGACGGCACGGTGACCGTGATCGACGGGGCCACCAATGACACCGCCACAGTGGTTGTGGGAACCGAGGTTCGGTCCCTGGCGGTAAATCCTGTCACCAACAAGATCTATGTCGTCAACTACCTCGGCAACTCAGTGACCGTGATCGATGGGGCCACAAATGACACTGCCACAGCAGCAGTGGGGAATCATCCCTTCGAGGTGGCGGTCAATCCCGTCACCAACAAGATATACGTGGCCAACCTAAGCGCCTCCAACGTTATCGTGATCGACGGAGAGTCGGGCGCCACTACCACGGTGGCCGCCGGCAGCTACCCCTACGCCGTGGCGGTCAACCCGATAACCAACAAGATATATGTGGCCAACGGCAACACCACTGTAACAGTGATCGACGGGGCCACCAATACCCCAACCACCCTGGCCGCAGTGCACGATACCCGGGCGGTGGCGGTCAATCCGGTTACCAACAAGATCTACGTAGCCAACAGCGACAGCAACAAGGTGACGGTGATCGACGGCTCCACCAACAGCACCGTCACCCTGGCCACCTGGAACATTGCCTACGATATGGCAGCGAACCCGGTCACCAACCGGATCTACGTGGCCAACAAAGGATACAGCTCCGTGACGGTGACGGTGATCGACGGGGCCACCAACACCGGCGTCAACCTGACGACGGCGGGGATCGAGCCCCATGGCGTGGACCTCAACCCGGTCACCAACCGGATCTACGTGGCCAACCATAACAGCGACAACGTGACGGTGATAAACGGGGCCGACAACAGCCTGGCCCTGGTGCCGGCGGGAACCGGGCCCTGGGCCGTGGCCGTTAACCCGGTGACCAACAGGATCTACGTGGCCAACAGCGGCAGCAATGACGTGACGGTGATCGACGGGACCGATAACAGCACCACCACGGTGGCGGCGGGAACTGAGCCCCAGGCCCTGGCGGTCAACCCGGTCACCAACCGGATCTACGTGGCCAATACCATCAGCCACGACGTAACGGTGATAAACGGGAACACCAACAGAACCGTAACGGTTCCGACGGGATATAACCCCATGGCTGTAGCGGTGAACCCGGTCACCAACAAGATTTATGTGGCAACGAACGGCAGCAATGGCGTGACGATCATAGACGGAGCCACCGACAGCACCACCGGCGTAGGAACGGGGTCCGCTCCCTGGGACGTGGCGGTGAACCCGGTCACCAACAAGATATATGTTTCTAACTGGGAGAGTGACAACGTTACCGTGATTGACGGAACTGATAACAGCACTGCCACGGTGGCGGTTGGGTCCCAACCCCAGGCCGTGGCGGTGGACCCTTTAACCAACAAGATCTATGTGGCCAATAGCGGCAGCAACAACGTCACTGTGATCGACGGAGCCACCAACAACACCTCGACTGTGGCCGCTGATGAAATGATGGGGTCCGTGATCGTCAACCCGGTCACCGGTAAGGCCTACGCGGGCAGCTTTTTCAACGCAACCGTGACGTTGATCGACCCGGCCCCGGTCATTGATTCCGGCATCAGGGCGGTGGTCGATTCCCTGCCGGGCAATGTGAGTTATCAGACCCAACCTGTCTTGACTGGCCGGGGAGTAAATCGCTGGTCGCCAAACAGAACCGATATGATGGGAATTATCAACGGCTGGATGGCCGGCCAGAACGTCTGGAACTGGGCAGCCGGCCCCTTCGACAGCACCTCGTCCGATTCCATCGGCTGGACCTATGACTGGGGGACGGATTCCCTCTTGTGGGGCGAGAACTACCTGAAAATCGTACCCTTGGAGTCGCAGGCCTCCACCGCCAACAACCTGGGGCAAGGGACGCCCCTGGCCGGGAACCTGCTGACCTGTCCGGTCTATTACCTGGACAGCATTCCGCCCACCCAGGTGTCGTTGCTCTGGCCCGCCGACAATCTGCTGCTGGCGGACAGCTCGGTCTCCCTGGGCTGGACCCGGGCCTCCGACAACTACGGAGTGGGGCGCTATCAGGTCCAGTGCGCCGCCGACAGCGGGTTTAGTTTGATTTTACGGGACACGGTAATAAGCGATACCACTGGCAGCCTGGTCTTTTCCCCGGTCGACACCCTGAACTTCTGGCGGGTGAGGGCGGTGGACGCCTGCGGCAATCAAGGGGAATATTCGCCCGTCTGGCAATTTGAGATCGACGTGACCAGCCCAGCCGTGCCAACGCTTCTGACCCCGGCCAATAGTGCCTGGCTGGCAACTGATACAGCCTTCTGCACCTGGAGTGCTGTCAGCAAAAAGACCAAGGACTCTCCGGTGTATTATGTTTTAAAAGCCTATTTGCTTTCCGACACAATAAATCCGATAGCTGTTGACACCACATTCCTGACAGCGGACACTTTATTGGTATCTCAGGACCGCTACCGGTGGCTGGTGGAAGCCTATGACGAGGCCGGCAACCCTCCGGGGATCTCGGGTTATTACAGCTTCGGATACGACAAGACCCCGCCGTCGACCATCGCCCAGATCAGCCCGGCCGACAGTTCGACCACCAACCAGGACAGCATCACCTTCTGCTGGCATCCCAGCACCGATGCGGTCAGCGGGATTAGGGAGTATGCGCTGGTGTATGCCTACGACGAGAGCTTCACTTCGGGTTTGGCCGAGACCACTTTGACCGACACCAGCATCACCCTGGTCCTGGCGGATACCGCCTACTGCTGGATGGTGGAGGCCCGGGACTCGGCGGGCAACGCGGGAGTATCGTATGTATGGTATCTTAACATGGACACCCACAACCCGGATGTTCCATCCCTGTCATCGCCTGCCGATAACTACTGGACGGAGGATACTTCCATCATCTTCGCCTGGGGAGAGGTAGCCAAGAAGGCATCGCCTGCGGCCAAGGCCTCGGAGGTTTCTTATGTCATCCAGCTGGATACCAGCAACATCTTTGCCACACCGATCATCGAAGATACCACGGGCATCCTGCTGGATACGTTCAATCTGTCGGAAGGACAATACTACTGGCGGGTGATGGCCTTCGACCTGGCCGGGAATTTTGGGACCTATTCGTCATCCTGGACCTTCGGGATAGACACCACCGCACCGGACATTCAATACGTCCTGAACCTTCCGGACGATGCATCTGCACCCTACGGTCCGTACGAGGTGACAAGCAAGGTATATGATCTGAGCGGGATCAAGACAGCGTACATGTTCACCCAGACCAACGGCGGAGCCTGGGACAGCACGGCCATGTTCTCTGCGTCAGACAGCTTAAGGGACAGCATACCGGAGATAAATCCGGCCACCGATGAGACCCTGAGTGTCAGCTATTATCTCAAGGTCACGGATATGCTGGACCACCAGAGCGTAAGCGGCACTTACAGCTTCCAGGCCATCGGGCCGTCTGGCGTGGCTGGAAAACCTGAATCATCTCTTCCGACCATCTATGCCCTGCAAAATGCCTATCCCAACCCATCAAGGGGGCAGACCACCTTCAAGTACCAGCTGCCGAAGGAGAGCAGGGTCAGCCTGACGGTCTACAACGTGGTGGGCCAGGCGGTCAAGAGATTCGACCTGGGCGCCCAGCCGGCCGGGTATCACCAGATAAACTGGAATGACAAAACACTGCCGAACGGAGTGTACATCTACCAGCTTAAGGCGGGGACCTTCAGTTCCACCAAGAAACTGATGATAGTCAGGTAAATATCTTTCATTAGTAAAAGGGCCGCCTAAAAGGCGGCCCTTATTATTTGACTTCCCAAGGGTTAAATTTGGCATGCCCTTTTATCCTTGACATAAGCCCATATTGGTGTTAAAATACAATTCTAGTTTCACAAATGGAAATATTCCGTATGTTGTTATCGCGTAATTACATATTAGACTGGCTTAGGGAAGACCCCTTCGACTGAATTTAGAAACATTTCGGGCATTTGCACGATCGCTGTATTTTTACTTTACTGCGTGGCATTGCCCTTTATTATTTTAACCGAAATAAATGAATTAAATAGACAGGAGAACCGAAGATGTCCAAAAAAAGAATTCTGATCATGGGAGCCGCCGGGCGCGATTTCCATAATTTCAATACCTATTTCCGCAGCAACAGGGATTACGAGGTGGTGGCCTTTACCGCCACCCAGATCCCCGACATCGCCGGGCGCAAATATCCGGCGGCCCTGGCCGGAAAGCTTTACCCCAAGGGCATCTCCATCTATGACGAGAAAGAACTCACCAAGCTGATCACCAAACTTAAGGTCGATCAGGTGGTCTTCGCATACTCCGATGTGCCCTATTCCTACGTCATGGGCAAGGCGGCCGTGGTCAACGCCGCCGGGGCGGACTTCATGATGCTGGGCCCCAAGGATACCATGATCAAGTCCACCAAGCCCCTGATCTCCGTCTGCGCGGTGCGCACCGGCAGCGGCAAGAGCCAGACCACCCGCCGGGTGATCGAGATACTGATGGCCATGGGCAAGAAGGTGGTTGCCATCCGCCATCCCATGCCCTACGGCGACCTGGTCAAGCAGAAGGTCCAGCGCTTTGCCACGGTCCAGGACCTGGCCAAGCACAAATGCACCATCGAGGAGATGGAGGAGTATGAACCGCATGTGGTGCGCGGCAACGTCATTTACTCCGGGGTGGACTACGAGGCCATTTTGCGCCAGGCCGAGAAGGAGGCCGATGTCATCGTCTGGGACGGCGGCAACAACGACTTCTCGTTCTATAAACCCGATCTGGAGATCGTGGTGGTGGACCCGCACCGTCCGGGTCATGAGCTGTCGTATTATCCGGGCGAGGTCAACCTGCGCCGGGCCGACGTCATCGTCATCAACAAGGAGGACAGCGCCCGCAAGGAGGACATCAAGACCGTCAAAGCCAACATCAAAATGGCCAATCCCCGGGCCCTGGTCATCGATGCCGATTCGCCGGTAACGGTGGAACAGCCCAAGAGCCTGAAAGGCAAGAGGGTGCTGGTGATCGAGGACGGCCCGACCCTGACCCATGGCGAGATGAAGTACGGAGCCGGGGTGGTGGCGGCCAGAAAGCACGGGGTGGCCAAGATGATCGATCCCCGTCCCTACGCCGTGGGCACCATCGCCGACACCTTTAAGAAATACCCCGGCATCGGGGTGCTGCTGCCGGCCATGGGCTATTCCACCAAGCAGATCAGCGACCTTCAGGCCACCATCAACCGGACACCCTGCGACATGTACGTGGTGGGCACTCCCATCGACCTGCGCCGCCTGGTCAAGTTTCCCAGGCCGGCGGTACGGGTGGGCTACGACCTGAAGGAGACCTCCAAACCAGATCTGGCTGCGGCCATCAAAAAAATCATCAAAAAGTAAAAATACCTAACCATTGCAACGGCCTCATTTCTCTGCGCTTTGGGATAATTTTTCCCTGCCGCAGAGAGTGGGGTCTTTGCCGTGATATCAACTAAAAGAGAAATATATGCCCAACAGTAAAACCGCGGTGGTAGCCCTGGGTGGAAACGCCATCGGCGCTACCGGCAAGGAAGATATTCATCAACAGTTCGCCAATACCAGGCAGGCTGTTCAGGCTATAACCGAGCTGGTCAAAGCAGGCTATAACCTGGCTATTTCGCACGGCAACGGTCCCCAGGTAGGCAATGCCTTGCTGAGGGTGGAGCGCACCTTTCCCGACGGTATTCCGGCCCTGCCACTGGGTGTGATCGTGGCCGATACCGAGGGCGGGATGGGCTACATGATAGAGCAGTCTCTGCAGAACAATCTGATAAGGGAGAAGATTGACCGTGACGTGGTTACCATGGTCACCCAGGTGGTGGTGGACAAGGATGATCCCTCGATATTGGATCCTTCCAAACCAATAGGTCCCTATTATAAGCAGGACGAAGTTGAAGCTTTACTTAAACGCGGCTGGGTGGTTAAAGAAGACGCCGGACGGGGTTACCGTCGCTTCGTACCGTCTCCCATTCCCCGTTCCATCGTCAACCGCAAGGCCATCAAGGAGCTGGTGCATTCCGGGACCATCGTAATAGCTGCCGGTGGGGGCGGAGTGCCGGTCTATACCCAAAAGGACGGGACCTACGAAGGGGTGGACGCGGTGATAGACAAGGACCGGGCCTCGGCGGTTCTGGCCCGCGATATTGAGGCCGAGACCCTCCTGATACTGACTTCGGTGGAAAAGGTATCGCTGAATTACAAAAAGCCTGATCAAAAAGATTTGGACAGGATCACCCTGGCCGAAGCTAAAAATTATCTGGCCCAGGGGCATTTCGCCGCAGGCAGCATGGGCCCCAAGATCGAGGCCGCCATTCAATTTTTGGAATACGGAGGCAGACAAGTTATTATCACTTCTCTGGAAAAGGCGGCCGAAGCATTGAAGGGCAAAGCTGGTACGGTACTTTGCGTTAAGTGAACAAAGTAAAATATTAAATATATTTGGAGGCTGTATGGCCAAAAATACCGATGTGATGGAGGCCAGGCTTGCCATCGAGGAGGATTTTAAAAAGGGCTATGACCTACCGGTGTATGTTTACAAGCCTTGGTGTAAATCCTGCGAGATCTGCGTGGCTTTCTGTCCCAAGAACGTATTGGAGATGGGCGAGGACCGCAAGCCTGTAGTGGCCCGTCCGGAGGATTGTATCCTCTGCAAACAGTGTGAAATAAGATGTCCGGATCTGGCCATCTTTGTCACCCGGGAGAAGAAGAAATGAACAAAGATATCAGATTATTGCAGGGCAACGAAGCCTGCGCCTTGGGCGCCATCTATGCCGGATGCGATTTTTTCGGGGGATATCCCATAACCCCCTCCACCGAGATCGCCGAGGAAATGGCGCTGTTGCTGCCGAAAAAAGGCGGCAAGTTCATCCAGATGGAGGATGAGATCGCCGGTATCGGCACCATCCTGGGGGCCGCCGCCGCCGGGGCCAAGGCCATGACCGCCACCTCCGGCCCGGGTTTCTCCCTGATGATGGAGCTTTTGGGATATGGCTGCATGGCCGAGATCCCCTGCGTCATCGTCAACGTCCAGCGGGGGGGGCCTTCTACCGGGCTGCCTACCAAGGGGGCCCAGGCCGACATGATGCAGGCCCGCTGGGGCACCCACGGCGACCACCCAACCATCGCGCTCTGTCCCTCATCGGTGGAGGAGTCGTTCAAGCTGACGGTCAAGGCCTTCAACCTGGCCGAGAAATTCCGGATGCCGGTGATCCTCCTTCTGGACGAATTCATCGGGCACATGCGGGAGAAGATGGAGATGCCTGCCGCGGGCGAGCTGGAATTGTACACCCATCCCCAACCGACGGTCAGCCCGGCGGAATATACCCACTACGGGGACGGCACTAGCGTGGGCGGACCGTATGCCTCCATGGGCAGCGGGTACCGCTTCAACATCACCGGCCTGACCCACGACCAGCACGGCTTTCCCACCGGGAGGTCCGACGAGATCCAGTGGAAGATGGACCGCCTGAAGGACAAGATAGAAAAGCACCGTCCGGAGCTGGTGGAGGTGGATCAGGAATTCATGGATGATGCCGAGATCGCGGTATTCTCTTACGGCGGGGCCGCCCGCAGCGCTCAGCAGGCCATCAGGGAGGCCAGGGCCAAAGGGATCAAGGCCGGGCTGGTGAGGCCCACCACCATCTGGCCCTTCCCGGACCAGGCGCTGGAGGAGATCCTGCGCCGGGTCAAGACCATGATCGTGGCCGAGATCAGCCAGGGGCAACTGCTGGGCGAGATCCAGCGTCTGAACCAGACCCATACCAAGGTGATCCCGGTCCAGCGCTACGACGGCGAGATGCTGACCCCCAACGAAGTGCTGAACGCCATTGTGGAGGTGACGAAATGAGAATGCATCCATCCTACGAAATGCTCCGGCCGGGAAAAAAATTCCCCCACGTCTGGTGCCCGGGCTGCGGCCACGGCATAGTCCAGGGGGCCATCATCCGGGCGGTCCAGAAGCTGGGCTGGTCGCGCGACGAGATGGTGATGGTCTCCGGCATCGGCTGTTCCTCCCGGATGCCGGTGTATGTGGATTTCAACAGCCTGCACACCGCCCACGGCCGGGCCATCGCCTTCGCCACCGGGGTCAAGCTGCATAATCCCAAGCTGCATGTGATAGTCATCACCGGGGACGGGGATGCCCTGGCCATCGGCGGCAATCACTTCATCCATGCCGCCCGCCGCAATGCCGACCTGACGGTGATCCTGATGAACAACAACATCTACGGGATGACCGGCGGGCAGTATTCGCCCACCACCCCCATCGGCAAGCGGGCCTCCACCGCGCCCTACGGCACGGCCGAGAGGGATTTCGATCCCTGCGCCCTGGCCAAGGCGGCCGGCGCTGCCTTCACTGCCCGGGGAGTGGCCTACAACGCCCTGGAGCTGGAAAAGCTGATCGAGACCGCCCTGACCAAGAAGGGATTCTCACTGGTGGAGGCCATCAGCCCCTGTCCCACCCTCTATGGGCGGCTGAACAAGGAGGGCAACGCGGTCAAGATGCTGCAGTGGCAGAAAGCCAATACCATCAACATCAAGGCCGCCGAAAAGCTGCCCATGGATCAGGTGACCGGCAAGATCATAACCGGGATATTCCACGACGTTGAGACCGTGCCCTATACCGAGATCTACGATCGGATCATCAAAAAGGCCCAGGGCAAGTAGGGAACTGATAATAGAGATCAGATAGTAAGGGCGCGGGGAAGCGCCCCAATAATGTAAGGGCAATTCATGAATTGCCCCAACCGCGATCTAATACAGAGGATAGGATAGATGAAGAACCGATACGAAATACGCCTTTCCGGTTCCGGCGGCCAGGGGATGATCACCGCCGGGATCATTCTGGCCGAGGCGGCCGGGGTCTACGACGGCAAAAACGTGGTCCAGTCCCAAAGCTACGGGCCGGAGGCCCGGGGCGGGGCCAGCAAGGCCGAGGTGATAATCTCCGACAAGGAGATATTCTACCCCAAGGCCACCGCCATCGACATCCTGCTGGCCATGACCCAGGAGGCCTGGGAAAAATACAGCAGCGATCTTAACCCGGACGCCGTGGCCATAGTCGATTCCTGGTATGTCAAGGACCTGGACAAGCCGGGAGTGATCAGCCTGCCCCTAAGCCTTAAGGCCCGCGAGGAGGTGGGGCTGGAGATCATCGCCAACGTTATCGCCCTGGCCGCCATTGCCCAGATCACCGGGGTGGTCAGCAAGGAGGCTCTGGAGAAATCGCTGCTTTCCCGGGTCCCCAAAGGCACCGAGGAGAAGAACAGGATGGCTTTGGAGATAGGCTTCCGTCTGGGAAAGGAAGCAAAGAAATGACCGGGCAGCAGCATCCCAAAGGGCCGCTGGAGCGGACCCTGATGATCATCAAGCCCGATGCGGTGGAGCGGGGGCTGATCGGAGAGATACTGCACCGGGTGGAGCTGGACGGGTTCCAGATCATAGCCATGAAGATGGTCAAGATGACCGAGTCCCAGGCCAAGGGGTTCTACCGGATGCACCGCAAAAAAACTTTCTACAAGGCCCTGGTGAAATTCATGACCTCGGACCCCAGCGTGCTATGCGTGCTGGAAAGGGAGCAGGCCATAATCAATCTGCGCCAGCTGGTGGGCAGCACCAATCCCGATAAGGCTGCCTTCGGCACCATCCGACATGATTATGCCACCGCCACCCGGTTCAACTGCGTCCATGCCTCCGATTCGCCGGAATCGGCCAAGCGCGAGGTGCATTTCTTTTTCAGGGAAAGCGCCCTGGTCCGGATCCGCCGCCGGATCAAAAAGATATACAGCATGCCGTTTGCCAAAAGGTGAACAGGCAAGGGGGATGGCTGCTGTCAGTAGGTTTAAAAAGTTGAAAAGTTTCATATTTCAACGGCTTCGTATTCAGCCATGAATAAAATCTGATCTTACAGGCAAATGATATTATCTGGCAGATGGGACTGCCGAGCCTATCAGCGGTCCTTGTCTTTTTCTGTTAACAAAAACCTTTAAATATATTTCAAGAGGTGCATAAGTGGCTAACGACATCATAGTGCTGTCGCTCAATTGCGGAAGCTCATCGGTCAAATACCAGCTTTACAACTGGACCCAAAAAGGGATCATGGCCAAGGGGCTGGTGGAGAGGGTCTCCACCGAAAGTTCCTTCATCATCCATGAGGTGCCCCATCGCGATCCCCATAAAGCGGAGCGCTCCTGCCCCAATCACGAAGTGGCCATCCAGCTGATCCTAGATACCATGCTGCATGAGAACCACCCGGTGATCTCCGATATAAAGGAGATCACTGCAGTGGGCCATCGGGTGGTGCACGGCGGGGAGAAGTTCGCAAAATCAACGCTGATCACCGAAGAGGTCATCAAGACCTTCGAGGATCTGTCGGCTCTGGCGCCCTTGCACAACCCTCCCAACGTGCTGGGGATCCGGGCCGCCCAGGCGCTGATGCCTACCATTCCCCATGTGGCGGTGATGGACACGGCTTTTCACCAGACCATGCCCAAGACGTCTTACATCTACCCGGTGCCTTACGAGTGGTACGAGAAATACGCTGTCCGGCGCTACGGGTTTCACGGCACATCCCATCTCTACGTGGCCCGCCGGGCGGCGGTGATGCTGGAGAAAAAACCCTTTGATGTCAACCTGATCACCTGCCATATAGGCAACGGGGTCAGCCTTACGGCCATCAAGAACGGCTGTTCCCACGACACCAGCTTGGGGCTTTCCACCATGGAGGGCCTGGTGATGGGCACCCGTTGCGGCGACGTGGATCCCGGCCTGATGCCGTTCATCTGCAACAAGGAGAAGCTGACCACCCGGGAGGTGGAATCCATCTATCTCAAGAAGAGCGGGGTGCTGGGCATCTCCGGGAAATACATCGATCGCCGCGACATAGAGAAGGCCATGGACGAAGGAGACGAGAGATCCAAGCTGGCCTTCGAGATAGAATCCTACAAACTGCGGAAATACATCGGCGCCTACTATGCCTCGCTGGGGCACGTGGATGCCATCGTTTTCACCGGCGGGGCCGGGGAGATGGGTCCGCGCCTAAGAGCCCAGGCCGTTTCCGGGCTGGAGGAGATGGGGATAGTGCTGGACCAGAAGCGCAACAAGGCCGCCAAGAACCGCAACCATGAGTTCGTGATCTCGTCCGAGGATTCCAAGGTCAAGATGTTCGTGATCCCCACCGACGAGGAACTGGTGTTCACCGAGGATGTGGTGGCCATCATCGAACGGCGCTACGACGTTCACACCAATTTCAAGTATTCCTTCGAGGATCCCGGCTACCGGAACAACATGAGGGACGAGGCCTACCAGAGGGACATGGAGAAGAAACAGAAGTAGGGCTTTAGGATTCCATTGCCACAAAGACACTAAGACGCAAAGATTTTCACTTACTTGTCATTCCCGCACTTCATTACATTCAGCATAAACCCTGAGCCAGCAGGGCTTGCTTGCCTTACTCAGGGCAGGCTTCCGGCGGGAATCCATGATACTGCACTCCACCGGCCCGGGAGGTGATCCACAATAAAATGCAGGCAACCAATCGCAAGAGTAATAGATCGAATGGACACAAAGTGAAGATCAGGGTCAAGGAATTAAGGGAGGGGCTCAATCCCTACCGGGTGGAGCGAAAGGGCCGGATCGGAGATCCTCCGGAGTTCGCCGATCTTTCGGGCGACCTGGTCATCGAAAAATGCGGGACCACTCTGAGGATCAAGGGAGTCTTGAATTTCACCGCTTTTCAGGAGTGCTCCCGCTGTTTGACCGGTTTTGAATGCGCCGTCAGCCAGCCGTTGGAGCTTTTTTACCGCACCGGAAGACTGGAGGATGCACTGGTGGGGAAAGAGGCGGAGTTGAAATCCGACGATCTGAACGTGATAGCTTACAAAGGAAGCGAGATCGATCTGTGGCCCGATCTCAGGGAGGCCATGATGCTGGCCCTGCCCATGAAGCCGCTCTGCTCGGAGGAATGCCGGGGCATCTGCCCTACCTGCGGGAAGGACCTCAACGGTGGGAAATGCCAATGCGGCAAGGAATCCATGGATCCCCGCTGGGAGGACCTGCTGAAGCTGGAGGGTAAAAAGCCGGCCGGGAAAAAGAAATAGACCTCCCCCTGCCCCTCCTTGATCAAGGAGGGGATTAAGGGGTGGTCTTCCTGCTACGAAGAATAAAATGGAAGCCAAGTATTATAAAAAGACCGGGGACGATGTTGTCCAGTGCCTGTTGTGCCCCCATCTGTGCCGGATAGCGCCGGATAAGGCCGGGCTGTGCCGGGTCAGGCGAAATTCAGGCGGGATCCTGCAGGCTCTAAGTTACGGCCAAGTGGTGTCGCTGGCCATGGATCCCATCGAGAAAAAACCGCTGTTCCATTTTCATCCCGGCCGGCAGATACTTTCCACCGGGCCCAACGGCTGCAACCTGGATTGTCAGTTCTGCCAGAATTGGGAGATCTCCCAGCAGGAGGTGCCGACAGAATATGTCGAACCGCAAAAGCTGGTCGATCTGGCCATCAAATCTGACTCCATGGGCATCGCCTATACCTACACCGAGCCGTTCATCTGGTTCGAATACCTGCTGGATGCCTGCCGGTTGGCCCGCGAGAAGGGCCTGGTCAACGTGCTGGTGACCAACGGCACGGTCAACCGGGAGCCGCTGGAGGAATTGCTGCCCCTGATAGACGCCATGAACATCGACCTGAAGTCGATGGATGCCGGCTTCTATAAAAAGACCTGCCGGGGCGATCTGCAAACCGTGCTCAATACCATAAAGACGGCCCACGGCAGATGTCATTTGGAAATAACCAACCTGGTGATCCCCGGGCTCAACGATTCCGATAAGAACTTTGACGATCTGGTGAATTTTGTGAAAAGCGTGGATCCGCTGATCCCGCTGCATCTTTCCCGGTATTTCCCGCAGTATAGGACGAGGATAGAACCCACACCGGAAAGCACGCTGCTAAAATTTTACCAACGAGCCTCGCAGGATATCAAATACGTATATCTGGGAAATGTCAGCCTGCCGGGAAAAGAGGATACCCTTTGTCCCCAGTGCGGGAATGTGCTGATAGAACGCCGGGGATACCGGACGTCAATAACCGGAATAAAGAACAAGAACTGCCAAAACTGCGGCAGGAAGGCCGATATCAACGGTCTTTGAAAAAGAGGGGTGAATTATGGCCATTAAGAGAAGAGGGGTGGGTTTCTTTCTGCTGATACTGCTGGGCGGGGCGCTGCTGGGAAGCGCGGTGGGGGATCTGGTGGGATATCTTCTGCCCAGCGGAGTGGTGCACGACTTTTTCATCAAGGCGGTGACGCCGGGGGTAAACCCGCCGGTGACCATCAATCTGCTGGTGATGACATTGACTTTGGGCTTTACCTTCAAGCTGAACATCATCGCCCTCCTGGGGGTGATACTGATGGCCTATCTGTTGAAGTGGTTTTAGAAAATGATTTTGTTTGGCCCGGCTTGATAAGGCCGGGTTTTTTATTGTCCGATCGGATAAAATAACCTTGACAAGAATACTTCATCTAATCTATAGTATAGGAAAATAAATAGTGCGTATATGAACAGATATTTTCTGCTGGCAGTTACACTTTCTGTGCTTTGGTTGCCGGGCAATGCCCAGCCCCGCCGCTTGTTTGAATTTGAACAACGCGAGGGCGACCCCCGGCCAAAACCCGATTTGCAGCCCAATATTGTAGGGACACAGCGTGCTGTGTCCGATGGCCGGGTGAGATCGACCTCACCCCGTCCCTCTCCTAAATCATTAGAAGAGGAAGACAGGGTGGGGTCCAAAGCCCCAGGCCTGTCCGCCGCAGCTAAGGGGGCGAAGGCGGGCTGGCAGCCCAACGGAATAGCGGTGTGCGATACCGCCGCGGCAGCCTTGCCGAGGATAGTTTCGGACGGTAAATACGGGGCCATTATCTGCTGGACTGAAAGCTATCGCGGCTGGCCGGATGATACGGTAAACACCGTGCACAATATCTACGCCCAGCGGGTGGACAGCAGCGGTTATTTTTTGTGGCCAAGCCAGGGAGTTCCGGTGTGTAGTTTGTCAACCAGTTATGCCAGTTATCCAGAAATGGTGGCCGATGGCTATGGCGGGGCGATAATAGCCTGGGAAGATACCCGCGGTGGTTTGGGTTATACCCGGGTGTTTGCACAACGAATAGACAGTTTGGGTAACAGAGTATGGCCCGAGAATGGAGTGTTGGTATGCAACCAGATGAGCGGGTATGTTGAATTATGCAGTGACGGGCATGGAGGTGCTATTATTGCCTATGTTGACGGCAGGGATGCCGCAACCAGTGATAATATTTATGCCCAGCGGATAGACAGCACCGGTGATCCGGTGTGGTCTATAGACGGCGTGCCGGTATGCACAGCGGACAGCATACAGTTTTGGCCAGCGACAACAAGTGGTGAAAAAGGCGGGGCAATAATAGCTTGGCAAGACTACTGTAGTGGCAACTATAATATTTATGCACAAATGGTGGATGCTATGGGTAATTTAAAGTGGGTAGTAAATGGGGTTGAAATATTTACTAATGATACTGTAAATGAGAGATATCCAAAACTTACACAAAATAATAAGGGTGGTGCAATAATTAGAGGTGGAAATGATGTGGATTATATAACGCGTGTACAATCTGTTGATAGTACCGGAAATAAACTTTGGGATAGTTTGGGAATAAATACACTAGGTACATATGGAGTAATAAAACCGATCCTTTTTGGGGGGGGGGTATCGAATTCATATGCTGCGCAGCGAATAGATAGTATAGGCAATATAAGATGGGGTAGTGGTATATTGCTTCATGGTGATACAACGGGCGGTCAATTTGGGGCAACATCGGATAGTTATGGCAACTTATTTGTTATTTGGGATGAACTACGCAATGATTTATATTATTCGGATCAATATATTCAAAAAGTAGATACAAACGGCAATTTAATGTGGGGTGCAACTGGTACACCCATTTGCACCTTACAAATGGGTGATGAAACATATCCCAAAATCACTACTGATGATTTAGGTGGCGCAATATGTACCTGGTTTGGCGATCCGGACCATATTGTTTTTAATAATGTATACGTACAACGAGTGAATGCAAATGGAATACCAGGCGGGGTGACAGAAATTTATAATGATATTAATAAACCATTAAGCATTAATGTCAATATTTATCCTAATCCGGCCAAAGAATTCGTTAAAATCAATTATAACTTACCAAGGGAAACTAAAATAAAAATCAGTATTTATAATACTTTGGGGCAAAAAGTAAAAAGCTTGGTTAATGAAAGTCAAATGCCGGGCTATTACAGCATCAAATGGGATTCAAAGAATGATACGGGGAAAAAGGCGGCGGCCGGGGTGTATTTCTACCGTTTGGAGGCAGGCGAATACCGCACCACGAAAAAGATGGTGTTGATCAAGTAAGTCAACTTTTCTGTAAGGGACGGCAGTTTTGTCATTTCTTATTTGTTTTGCTGGATTCCCGTCTGCACGGGAATGACAAAAGACAGGATATCAGTGTCCCATTAAAGTCTCCCGGCGGCAAAATTGCCGCCTGTTTTTATTTATCGTTTATCCTTGCGGGAATTGCTCTTATATGTTATTATTCATAACAAATGCATAAGAATTTAATATTAAATAAAATGCGGGAGTTCATCGTTTCCCGCCGGCTGATAAAGCCCAGGGACAGGGTGCTGGTGGCCCTTTCCGGCGGGCCGGATTCGGTCTTTCTGCTGTATACCTTGCTGGCCCTGCGCGATGAACTGAAGATCACTTTGCTGGCCGGGCATTTAAACCATTGCCTGAGGGGTGCGGAGTCCAATAGGGACGAGGCATTCGTCAAGGCCCTGGCCAAAAAGGAGGGGGTCAAGCTCATCTCCGCCAAACGCGACGTGGCCGGGTACGCCAAGCGGAAGAAGCTTTCCATCGAGACCGCGGCCCGGGACTTAAGGCGCGAGTTTCTCCTCAAAACTGCCGAGAAACATGACTGCCAAAGGATCGCCACCGGGCACAACCTCAACGACCAGGCCGAGACCGTTTTGATGCACATCCTCCGGGGCTCCGGTCTGACCGGGCTTAAAGGTATCCCGGCGGCCAACGGAAAATTCATCCGTCCCATGCTGGGCATCGGCCGGGAGGAGATCTTGAAATATCTTCGGGTGAATAAGATCGAGTGGCGGGAGGACCGCACCAATAAAAGCCCGGATCATACCCGGAATAGGATCCGCCTGACCCTGATCCCGCAGTTGAAAAAATACAACCCGCAGGTAATCCAATCATTGTCCCATCTGGCCGAGTCCGCCGGATCCGATCTGGACCTGATCGAGCAGTTGGCTGAACAAGCTTTCAATCAGACGACCAAGATCCATAAGGCTAAAATTAATATTGACTTATCATTATTTAATAGTTATAATAAAGGGTTACAAAGGAACATTTTGAGGCTGGCGGTTCTACATCTTGCCCGGCAAGGGGTTGCCCCCAGCTTTGAAGCTGTCGAGAATTGCATTCATCTGATGGCCGGCCGGGTGGGCAGCCGGTTGGAAATACTGCCCGGCCTGTGGTGCGTCACCGGATATAAGACCGCGGAGATATTCAAGGCGGCAATCCTTAGAACGGTCAAAAGGGAAGCTGCCGCTAAAAAAATGACCATACCCGGGAAGACCGCTTTCAACGGGCATCTGATCAGGTCAAGCCTTTTCAGTTCCCAACATACGGAAAAGATCGTTGTCCGGACCGCCGATACCGTCTACTACGACCGGGACAAGCTGAAAAACTGCGACATCACCGTCGGGAAGCGCCGGCCGGGCGATGCCATGGTGCCCTTCGGTTCTTCGTATGAGAAGAAGACCAAGGAGTTCTTCATCGAGGCCAAGGTGCCGCAGGCCAAACGCGATCTTTGGCCGGTGATCCGGTGCGGGGACCGGATAATATGGCTGGCGGGCCTGAGGCGCTCCAATCACGCCCCGGTCACCGGGGAGACCAAGAACATCCTGAAACTGGAATTTTTGAAATGACGCTCAATGGTCCGATGAAAACCCTTATCTCCAGCGACCAGATCCAACAAAGGATCGCCGAGATGGGGCATGATATCTCCCAGGATTACCGCGACAGGAATCCGGTGTTGGTGGGCGTCCTGCGCGGCTCGTTCGTCTTTCTGGCCGACCTGATAAGGGCCATCACCATACCCCTGGAAGTGGATTTCATCTCGGTGGAAAGCTACGGCAGCCAGAAAAACTCCAGCGGGGTGGTCCGCCTGCTGCAGGACCTGAACACCAACATCAAAGGCCGCGATGTCATCTTGGTGGAGGACATCGTGGACAGCGGGATCACCCTGTCATACCTGATCGACAATCTTAAGACCAGGGGTCCCGCCAGCCTGGTGATCTGCGCCCTGCTGGACAAGAAGGAACGGCGTCAGAAGGAGCCGGGCATTTTAAAATACGTCGGTTTTACCATACCTGATAAATTCGTCATCGGTTACGGTCTGGACCATGCTCAGCAATACCGTAACCTGCCATATGTAAGCTGGGTCGAGGAGGAATAGATGGCCAATCCCGTCAAACAGAACAGGAACAAGCGGATGAACAAGCTGCCGCCGGCCCCCAATTGGAGGAGCGGCACCAGCACCCTGCTGTTCTGGGTTATAATCTTCATGCTGGGAATCACCATGTACCAGCTATTCTCGGGCGGCAAAGAGAAACAGATGGATATCATATATTCCCAGTTTCGCGAGGAGATCAACGCCGGGAATGTTACCCAGGTTACCTTCTACGACCGGGAGGTCAAGGGCAAGTTCAAGACCACCAAGGTCAAGGTGGATAGGGGCATCCGTAGCGAATACCCCAAGTTCAAGACCTACCTGCCCATCGAGGATCCCGGACTGATAGCCGACCTGGAGAGCCGGGGCATCCAGATCAAGGCCGAATCCACCGCCCCCAACCCGATATTATCCTTCCTGATGAACTGGGGCTTTCTGATCGTCATCGGAGTGCTGTGGTTCGTCTTCATGCGCCAGATGCAGGGCGGCCAGAAAGGGGTGTTCTCCTTCGGCAAGAGCAAGGCCAAACTGCTGTCCGAGGACCGCATAAAAATAACCTTCAGCGACGTGGCCGGGGCCGACGAGGCCAAGGAGGACCTGAAGGAGATAATAGAGTTTTTAAAGGAGCCCAAGAAATTCACCAAGCTGGGCGGCAAGATACCCAAGGGCGCCTTGTTGCTGGGTCCGCCGGGGACCGGCAAGACCCTGCTGGCCAAGGCAGTGGCCGGCGAGGCCGGAGTGCCGTTCTTCTCCATCTCCGGATCTGACTTCGTGGAGATGTTCGTGGGGGTAGGGGCCGCCCGGGTGCGTGACCTGTTCGAGCAGGGCAAGCGCAGCGCCCCCTGCATCATCTTCATCGATGAGATCGACGCGGTGGGCCGCCACCGGGGGGCCGGGATCGGGGGCGGACATGACGAGCGGGAGCAGACCCTGAACGCCCTGCTGGTGGAGATGGACGGTTTTGCCGGCAACGAGGGAGTGATCATCGTGGCCGCCACCAACCGCCCCGACGTGCTGGATCCGGCCCTGTTAAGGCCGGGCCGTTTTGACCGGGTGATCGTGGTGGATCGCCCCGACCTGGTGGGCCGGGAGGGCATCCTTAAGGTCCATACCAAGAACAAGCCGCTGTCCGAGGATGTCAACCTCAAAGTGCTGGCCCGCAGCACTCCGGGCTTTTCCGGGGCCGACATCGCCAACATGGTCAACGAGGCCGCCCTGCTGGCCGCCCGCCGGAACCGCGACAAGGTATTCATGATAGATTTCGAGGAGGCCAAGGACAAGGTGCTGATGGGTGCCGAGCGCCGCAGCATGGTGATCTCCGAGGACGAGAAAAAGATGACTGCCTATCACGAGGCCGGCCATACCCTGGTCAGCCGGCTGATACCCGGCACCGATCCCATCCACAAGGTCACCATCATCCCCCGGGGGCGGGCCCTGGGGGTCACCGTCTCCCTGCCCATAGACGAGAAGCACAACTATTCCCGCACCTGGTGCGTCAACCAGATATCCACCATGCTGGGGGGACGGGCGGCCGAGCAGCTGGTATTCGACGAACTTTCCACCGGGTCGGGCAACGACCTGGAAAAGGCCACAAATCTGGCCCGCAAGATGGTCTGCGAATGGGGCATGAGCGACAAGCTGGGGCCGCTGACCTTCGGGCAGAAGGACGAGGAGGTCTTTCTGGGACGGGACTACGGGCATATCAAGAATTATTCCGAGCAGACCTCGGAGCTGATAGATTCCGAGATAAGGTCGCTGGTGGAAGGGGCCAACAAGAAGGCCAAGGCTCTCCTGAAGGAAAATATAGAAAAACTCCATGCCATCTCCCAAGCCCTGCTGGAGCGGGAATGCCTGGACGGCGAAGAGGTGGAGATGATAATCAAGGGCGAGCAGCTGCCGCCCAAACTGGGAAATAGCGATGAAAAGAAAAACAACAACACTCCCACGGCCCAGGCTTAAAAAGGCAGCCGGCACCGACGGCGCCGCCATCGAGAAGGCCGTTCATCAATTGCTGCTGGCGGTGGGCGAGGATCCCCGGCGCGAGGGGCTGAAAGAAACCCCCTGCCGGGTGGCCCGAATGTACCAGGAGATCCTGTCCGGCATGGCTGACGATCCCATCGACCAGCTGAAAGTATACACCGCCAAGAACGAGGACGAGATGATCCTGGTCAAGGACATCACCTTCCATTCGCTGTGCGAGCACCACCTGCTGCCGTTCTTCGGCAAGGTGCACATCGCCTACATTCCCCGCAACAACAAGATCACCGGGTTCTCCAGCCTGGTGAAGGTGGTGGAGGCCATGGCCAAAAGGCTGCAGCTGCAGGAACGTTTGGCTGCCGACATCGCCGATCTGTTGATGAAGAAGCTGAAACCCCTGGGAGTGTTGGTCGTAGTTGAAGCCGAACATCTTTGCCTGACCATGCGGGGGGTCAAGAAACCGGGGTCGTCCGTGGTAACTTCCGCCATCCGGGGCGGGATGAAGCGGGAGTCCACCCGGCTGGAAGCGCTGGCACTGATAAAGGGGCGGTAAGACTCCTGGTTAACCGCATAAAGCACAGAATTCACAAAATAATATTTCAAATGAGTGTTGCTTCATTCTTATTCTTCCAGCATCCAGAGATTTTGTGCCCTTTGTGCATTTTGTGGTTAAATAACCCCAAAGGTAAGCAATGATCTGGCAGTGTGGTAAATATAAATTTGACGTCAGTTCTCGACCGCTGTTGATGGGCATTCTCAATGTCACCCCGGATTCCTTTTCCGACGGCGGCAGGTTCAATACGACAGACCAAGCCCTGGTCCGGGCCATGGAGATGGTGGAGCAGGGGGCTGACATTATCGATATCGGGGGCGAATCCACCCGGCCGGGGGCGGCCAAGGTCACGGCACAGGAGGAGATCAAGCGGGTGGTGCCGATCATCGAAGCCCTGTCAAAGAAAACAGATATTCCGATCTCGATAGATACCTATAAATCACAGGTGGCACAAAAATCTTTGGAAGCGGGAGCTTCAATAGTCAACGACATTTCCGGCCTGCGGTTCGACCCGGAGATGGCTGCCGTGGCGGCGAAATTCAAGGCCGGCTTGGTGCTGATGCATATCAAGGGCACGCCGGAGAATATGCAGCAGGACCCGCAGTATGGCGATCTGCTGGGCGAGATAAAGACTTATCTGAAAGATTCGATCCAGGTCGCCCTGGATGCCGGAGTGGAGCGGTCGGCCATCGCCATAGACCCGGGCATCGGCTTCGGCAAGACGGTGGAGCACAATCTGAGCCTGATAAAAAATCTGGCCTATTTCAAGGATCTGGACTGTCCCATGGTCATCGGTGCTTCCCGGAAATCGTTCATCGGGAAATTGAACAATGATATCCCGGCCACAGAACGCCTGCCGGGCAGCCTGGCGGCAGCCGTGCTGGCGGTGCAGAAGGGAGCCAAAATCATCCGCTGCCACGACGTGACCGAGACCAAACAGGCGTTAAATATTGCCATAGCCATTGATAAAAACGATAATGGATAAATTATTTCCCACATTCCACCTGCCCGGCGTGCTGTCTTTTTTGACGGTGCGGCCGCTGGACATCCTGGATATCCTGCTGGTGGCCTATATCATCTACCGGATATTCCACCTGATGAAGGGCACCCGGGCGGTCCAGATCATGTTCGGCCTGCTGGTGCTGATAGCCGTCGCCGTGGTGGCCCAGCTGTACCAGCTGCCCGGCACCGGCTGGGTGATCTCCAGCCTGAAGACGGTGTGGGTGGTGGCTTTCGTGATCCTGTTCCAGCCGGAGATCCGCAACGCCATGACCCAGCTGGGGCGGAACCGCTTTCTGGGGATCTTTCTCAAAGGAGAAGTGCGGGCCATCGAGGAAGTGATCAAGGTCTGCCAGGCCCTGCTGGTCAGGGGCTACGGGGCCATCATCGTGCTGGAGAAGAACGACGGCCTTAAGAATTACACCGCCACCGGGGTGGAGCTCAACGCCAGTCTGACCGAGCAGCTGCTGGTATCCCTGTTCGTGCCCGACGGCCCGCTGCACGACGGGGCGGTGATCATCCGGGGGGAAACGGTGGTGGCCGCCGGCTGCACCCTGCCCATCACCAAGGATCCCAATTTCTCCGGGGAACACGGGATGCGCCACCGGGCGGCGGTGGGCCTTTCCGAGGAGACCGACGCCGTGGCGGTGGTGGTCTCGGAGGAGAAACAGTCCATCTCCATCGCCCGTTACGGGAAGCTGATCGAGCTCAAAGATATCCAGGAGCTGAGGGAAAAACTCAACCGGGCCCTGCACACCAAGTCCGGCCCCGCGGAGATGAAAGAAAATAAACCTGCTGACATAAATATCAAGGAGAATTAGATGATCAAGGAAACCAAGATCAGGCTGTGGGTGGGGCTGGGCATATTCCTGACCGCCTTCATAGTCTACCTGAAGACCATGGCGCCCACCGCCTCTTTCTGGGACTGTGGGGAGTTCATCACCGTATCCCAGATACTGGGCATCCCGCATCCGCCGGGCTATCCGCTTTACGCCATCGTGGGCCGGGTGACCATCATGCTGCTGCCTTTCTTCAAGGAGATAGCCTTCCGGGTGAATCTGCTGTCGCCGTTCTTTTCGGCCCTGACCATCGCCATAGTATATTTGCTGACCGTCAAACTGATCGTGGTATGGAAGGGCGAGCCCAAGGATAAACTGGATGAGATGATGATCCACCTGGCCGGCGCCTCCGCCGCCCTGTTCCTGGCCTTCTGTCCCACCTGGTGGGACAACTCCATTGAGACCGAAGTTTACGGCATCGCCATGTTCATGATGTCTCTGACGGTGTGGCTGGCCCTGCGGTGGCGCGACCAGATCGGGAAAGTGGGCAACCGAAAGATGCTGCTGCTGATCGTCTACCTGTTCACCCTGGGGATAGCCGGGCATATGTCCACCCTGCTGGCGGCCGGGCCGATCTTCCTGTTCATCCTGCTGGTCGACTGGCGGGCCATGGTGGATTGGAAGTTCCTGGGCTGGGCGGCCGCCCTGGTCTTTGCCGGTATCACCATCAACTACTACCTGCTGCTGAGGGCCAACCTGGACCCGGCCCTCAATATGTGCAACCCCCGCAACTGGGATTCGCTGATGTATGTGCTGCAGAGAAAGCAGTACGAGCCCTTCAATTTCTTCACCCGGCGCGAGGATTTCATGTACCAGTTCGGCCACATGTTCCTGCGCTACTTCAGCTGGCAGTTCGCGCCCATAATCAGGCCCGGCGTTTCCGCCCTGCACGGTGCGGCGGCCCTGTGGATCTCCTCGCTGCCGGTGGTGCTGGGCATCTTCGGGGCGGTCTGCCACCTGATCGAAGGGGAGGAGAAGAAATTCGGGATCACCTCGGCAGTCCTGCTGATCGCGGGCGTTCTGGTGGCCCTTTACACCGACAGCCCGATGGCGACCATGCTGATAGCCCTGGGGGTGGTGGCCGGCTTTTTCCATGTTTATAAACGGAAGGACAAGAGTTTTTCCATCATCGGGCCGGCTTTCATCATCACCAGCCTGGGGCTGGTGGTCTACCTGAACATGGCCAATCCCCAGCCCCGGGACCGGGATTACATCTTCGCCCCGGCCTATCTGTTCTTCGCCATCTGGGTAGGCATGGGCAGCTGGCGCCTGATGAAGAACGTCAAAGAGCTGCTTCATAAGGGAAACGAGCTATGGGCAAAAAGGATTACCGTTGGCATCGGCGTCATGATCATCCTGGTGGCTCTTTTCAACATCAAGCACTATTATTTTGAGAAGGACCGTTCGGCAAACTGGATTCCCAACGATTACGGCTACAACATCCTGCAGTCGGCCCAGCCGGGCGGGATCGTGTTCACCAACGGCGACAACGACACCTATCCGGTGTGGTTCATGCAGGAGACCAACAGGATCCGGCAGGATGTCCGGATAGTCAACCTGTCGTTGGCCAACACCGACTGGTATCTCAAGCAGGCCATCCGCCACGGTGTCCCGCTGGACCTCTCCGAGTACCAGATCGACCAGCTGGCCGGCCGGGGCTATATTACCGAGGACCGCCAGATATTCAAATTATCCGACATCGCCATCAGGTTCATCATCGCCTCCAATGCCGGCAAAAAACTCTCTATCCAGCAGATACTGGCCCCGGCTGACAGCTTTGCCAAGTTGGTGTTCGACAAGGGTTACACCGAGAAATATCCGGTATACTTTGCGGTCACCGTCTCCGACGACAATCTGGCGGGCCTGCAGAAACATCTGTCCTTCGAGGGGCTGCTCTACCGGGTGACGCCCTGGGTGTCAAACAAGCAGGTCGATCTGGAGCTTACCGAGAAGAACATCGCCCAGGTCTACCGCTACCGGGGCATCACCGATCCCGGGATATTCAAGGATGACAACACCCAACGTCTGCTGGGCAATTACGCTGTGGCCTACTGGCAGCTGGGGATGGCCATGCGGAAGCAGGCCGAGTCCGAACGGGCGGCCAAAAGGGAGGACCGCTATCGTGAATGGATGCTGAAGTCCATCGAACAGTTCCATCAGGCTTACAACATCCTGCCCACCGAACCGGCCAGCTACAACTGGCTGGGAGTGGCCTATGCCGAACTGGGAGATTACGGCAAGGCCTCCGAGTGGCTGCACAAATTGGTGGAGAAGGACCCGGCCAATCCTTACGCCAAGCTGCAGATCGGCGGTGTCTTCCAGCAGGCCAAGATGTACGACTCAGCCGAATATTACTACCAGCAGACCTTGATGCAGGACCCCGCCATGGCCGAACCCTACGGCAGACTGTACGGCCTTTACATGGAGCAGAAGAGATACGACCAGGCGGCCGCCATCCTGCAGGACTGGCTGAGGAGGAATCCCAACGACCCGGTGGCCACCAAGATGCTCACCGATCTTAAGGCCAAAATGCGCTGATGCACGAACTGGCAATCACCCAGAGCCTGATCAAGATCGCCCTGGCCAAGGCCGAAGAGGCCGGCGCCCTGCGAATAAAGAAGATCAACCTCCAGATCGGCCGCCTGACCGGGTACGTGCCGGAGGCGGTTGAGATGAATTTCCGGATGATGACACCCGGCACCAGGGCCGAAGGGGCCGAACTGGACATTCAGTGGGTTCCAGTCAGGTGCCGCTGCCGGGAATGCGGGACAGAATACCGGTCGGAAGAACTGGACCTGACCTGCCCCCAATGCGGTGTTTTGAGCGGACAGATCATCGACGGACGGGAGATGTTCATAGACAGCATGGAAATCGATAATTGAATTCAATGCCGATGACCGAGATCAAAATACTGAAAAATATCCTGGACGAGAACCGCCACCGGGCCGATGACAACCGCCAAGTGTTCAATAAGCACGGCATTCTGGCCCTTAATTTCATCGCCTCTCCCGGAGCCGGCAAGACCACCTTGCTGGAAAAGACCATCTTCGGACTGAAGGATCGTCTGAATTTTGCCGTGATCGAGGGCGATATCACCGGCGACTACGATGCCCGGCGGCTGGCGGCCCTGGGCATTCCGGTGGTGCAGATAAATACCGAGGGAGGCTGTCATCTGGATGCCGGGATGGTGCACCGGGCTTATCAGGACTTCCGGTTGGACAAGGTGGATATCCTGGCGGTGGAGAACGTGGGAAATCTGGTCTGCCCGGCGGAGTTCGACCTGGGCGAGGCTTTTAAGGTGGTGGTGCTGTCGGTGCCGGAGGGCGACGACAAGCCGGCCAAATACCCGCTGATATTTTCCGAGGCCGGGGCGGTGATATTCTCCAAGATCGACCTGCTGAAGGCGGTGAACTTCGGCCTGGACAAGGCCCGGGCCGACGTCCGGAGGATAAACCGGGAGGCCCCCATCTTCGAACTGTCGGCCGCCACCGGTCAGGGAATGGGGGAATGGCTGGAATGGCTGTCCGGCAAAGTAGAAAGCATGAAAGGCGATGAAGCAGGATAACAGCTTGACCAAGCATATCGATATTATCGGCGGCGGGCCGGCCGGGATGATGGCGGCCATCATCGCCGCCGGGAAGGGCGGCCGGGTGCGGCTCTGGGAGAAGAACGGCTCCTTGGGCCGCAAACTTTTAGCCACCGGCAACGGCC
Organism: uncultured bacterium; assembly: GCA_937863685.1. Lineage (GTDB taxonomy): Bacteria > Edwardsbacteria > AC1 > AC1 > EtOH8 > UBA2226. The sequence continues at coordinate 9,488 of CALMGM010000008.1, read as the reverse complement.
GCTGCAATTTCACCAATCAGAACATATCATTGGATAAATTCCACGGCGGGGATCTCAAGCTGGCCGGGAACATTCTTGGTGATCTCGGGCTGAAGGGCACCCTGGACTTTTTCGAAGGCTTGGGTCTTACTTATTATGCCGACAGCCGGGGAAGATATTTCCCCCGCAGCAACGAGGCCTCCTCGGTGCTGTTCTGCCTGGAGCAGGAGATGAAAAGGCTGGGGGTGGAGATAAGCCTGCGGTCCGAGATGGTGACCCTGGCCAGGACCCCAGACGGCTGGGAGATCAGCCAAAGAGGGGCCAAACATGGATCGGAAGCGGTGATCCTGGCCTGCGGCGGGGCGGCCAGCCCGCAGTTCGGCTCCACCGGTCAGGGCTACGAACTGGCCTCTAAGCAGAGCCATGCCATCGTTACCCCGGAGCCGGCCCTGGTGCCGCTGATGCTGGCCGGGAACTGGTTTCACAAACTTCAGGGCTTAAGAATGGATCTTAGACTGACCATCAGCCGGGATGGTAAAATTGTCTTCGATATCATCGACGAAGGGTTGTTCACCCACTACGGTCTGTCCGGTCCGCTGGCCCTCAAGGCCAGCCGAATGATATCTGCCAAGGATCTGGAGTGCCGGATCAATTTCCTGCCTTACATCGACGAGATCGAAGTGGAACTATTGCTTAAAGAAAGGCGGCAAAGACTCGGTCCCCGTCTGGCCAAGGATTTTTTGACCGGACTGCTGCCGGAGAAGTTAGGTCAGGCCATGGTGCTCCAAAGCTGGCTGGATATTGACTCTCCCTGCCGCGAAATATCCGATCTTCAAATGGAGAGGCTGCAGAAGAACCTCTGTAATTGGAAGACAGACATCAAGGGCCGGCGGCCTTTTAAAGAGGCCCAGGTCACGGCCGGCGGGGTGGACTGCCGACAGGTATTTCCGGAAACGCTGATGTCCAAAAAGGCCCCGGGCCTGTTCTTCTGCGGCGAACTGCTGGATGTGGACGGCGACACCGGGGGCTACAATCTGCAGTGGTGCTGGAGTTCTGGCTATGCGGCCGGTAAGGCCGCGGCGGAATACGTATTGGGCAGGGACCGTTAACCGCAGAGGCGCAGAGGTCACTGAGAAATTTGTTTTAAAGGAGCGGTCATTGCGGGGAGGCAGCTGTGATATGCAGACGAAGCAGTCCACTGGGGGCAACCGCATACTACACTACAGACAGTATAAGCTCCGGCGGGGATCCCGCTGTTTTGGCCATCCAATAAATGATGAGCGTATAAATATATTACACCTTATAAAAAATATCTTAACCACATCTTTCAAACGGACCTCAACAGAGGTCCGGCTGGGGCTGTGCCTGCTGATCATGTTCCTTGGGACGCCAGCTGCCCGTGCATCGGGGACATCCTCCCGGCCCGTAGAGATCGACACCATGCTTACCCTGAAACAGATCGCCCGCCGCAACCAGGTCCCGGCGGAGAAACTGCTCAAGTATTTGGATCTGTCCCCGCAGCAGGGATCCATAAGACCCATGCAGGCAGACTGCAGCGTCCGGCAGATAGAAAACGCCATTGTAAACATCCGTTCCCTGGGCGCCAACCGGGCCTCCAACAACTGGTTCTTCGCTCTGGCCAAGTTCGCCAAGTGGGCCTTAAAATTAATAGCCAAGGTATTTATAGAGTAATGAGAAAAATCAGTATCATCCTTAGTCTGCTTATCGCTGCGGGATGGGCCCGATCGGCCCCTCAGATAGATCTGGTCTATCCACCGGAGGGGGCCGAGATCGGGCCGGTCGCCTGGTCGTTCATTTTGGGATCGGTCACTCCCGGCAGCCAGCTTTCGGTCAACGGACGCAAGACGGAGGTCTACAAGACCGGGGCCTTTCTGGCCTATATCCCGTTCGATCCGGGGGAGTTCACCATTCAGCTGTCGGCCATAGATGCTTCGGGCATCGCCACCCTGGAGCGCAGGGTCAGCGTGGCCTTGGGCAAAAGGACCATCAGACCGGACAGCCTGTGCATACTGCACGGCTCGCTGGATCCCAATTACAAATTGAGTCTGCCGGCCGGCGAGCGTCTGTACGTATCGTTCCAGGGGACCCCCGGCTGCAAGGCCAGCTTTTCGGTGGGGCGGGCCAGCGGCTGGCCGATGACGGAACAGAACGTAGCCATCGAACCCGATGACAAGATACTGGCCTTTTCCGATTCCGCCGCCGCCGATACCACGGTGGTGCCCGGTTTCTACGGCGGGTCCTGCCTGCTGACCGGGGAAGAGGGATGGGAGAATCAGAGGGTATATCTCTATCTGGTGGACAGGGAGGGTAACGCCGTGATCGATTCGACCGGACCGGTCGTCGGCAATTGGGATGAGGCCGGCCAGGTCTTTGCCCGGGTAAGCGATTCACTGGCGGTGCTAAAGACCGCCCCGGACCTGGGCTATGAGATGTTCATGCCCCTGGGAATGGTCCTGCAGATTTGCGGGATCCACGATCAATATTACCGGCTGAAACTTTCGGGAACCAAAGAAGCCTGGGTCAAAAAAAGCTCGGTTGAGCTTTTACCGGCGGGGAAAATATTCCGCACCGCCAAGCTGGCGGTGGTCAGGACCGCCAGAGAGGCCCGGGGCAGCCAGTTGAGCATTGTTCTGTCCCGGCCTTCGGTCTATCAGGTCTTTCCCGGGGCCGATGGACGCAGTTTGAAAGTTGTGCTCTACGATGTCCGGGCCGACATGGACTGGGTGCGTTACGATCCGGCCGATGGTTTTGTGAACGATATCCGCTGGAGACAGGTTGACAGCCGCACCGTGGAATTGGAAATATCTCTGAACAACAAATTGTGGGGCTATAACGCGTCATATCAGAACAATTCCTTGGCGATTTCTCTGAAGGCTCCGCCGGACATCAATAAAAAGAGTCAGTTCAAAGGGCTGAAAATAGCCCTGGACCCCGGGCATTCTCCGGATAACGGCGCGGTCGGGCCGTTGCGGACCCTGGAAAAGGACATCAACTGGCAGATTACCCAGCGATTGGGCCGAATGCTGAAGCAGGAAGGAGCCCTTGTCCTCTACACCCGCGAGGGGTCTGAGGAGGCCGGCATATACCAGCGGCCCGGCAAAGCGGCGGGCTGGGGGGCTGATCTGCTGGTAAGCGTTCACAACAACGCCTCGCCGGACGGGGCCAATCCCCTGCTTAACAGCGGATATTCCACCTACTATTACCAGCCGTATAGTCGGGGTCTGGCCGAGGCGGTCCACCGCCAGTTCCAAAAGAGCCTGCCTCTTAACGACCACGGGCTGTTCTACGGTAATCTGGTGCTGTGCCGGGCCACCGAGTTCCCATCCATCCTGGTGGAGCCGGCCTTTATTATCGTTCCCCGCGAGGAGGCTCTTTTATTGGACGGGGCTTTCCAGGAGAGGATCGCCAGGGCGATATATGCGGGGATAAAAGAATTTTTACTAAACACGAAATGATTCTGATCAAGTAGTTTTAACTTATTGATCCCCTCCTTGATCAAGGAGGGGAAGGGGTGGTCTAAAATAGTAGATAAACTCAATCCTTCTAATATTCATGACTGACCAGACCGAAATATTTCCCGATAGATCGGCCGAGGCCAAATCAGTCCCCCTGGCCGACCGGATGCGGCCCCGCACCCTGGACGAGGTGGTGGGGCAGGAGCACCTTATCGGCCCGGGCCGGGTGCTGCGCAAGATCCTGGAATCGGGCGAGGTGCCCTCTTTGATATTCTGGGGCCCGCCGGGCTCCGGCAAGACCACCCTGGCCCGGATCATCGCCAATTCGGTCAAGGCCAATTTTCTGGAGTTCTCGGCGGTGATCTCCGGCATCAAGGAGATCAAGGAGGTCATCAAGCAGGCCGAAGCCAAGCGCAGCCACCAGGGCCAGCGCACCATCCTGTTCGTGGACGAGATACACCGTTTCAACAAGGCCCAACAGGACGCCTTTCTGCCATACGTGGAGCGGGGCACCATCGTATTGATAGGAGCCACCACCGAGAACCCTTCCTTCGAGGTGATCTCGGCCCTGCTCTCCCGCAGCAAGGTGCTGATATTAAAAGGTCTGGGCGAGGAGGACATCAAGGGCATCCTGGAGCGGGCCCTGACCGATGAAAAGGGGCTGGCCGGGTTAAAACCGGCGGCCGATGACAAGGCCCTGGAGTTCATCGCCCAATCCTCCTACGGCGACGCCCGTACCGCCCTCAACGCCCTGGAGCTGGCGGTCAGCACCGTCAAGCCGGACGGTGAGGAGAAGCGGCAGATAACTTTGGCCGAGGCCGAGGAAGCCATGCAGAGGAAATCCCTGCTGTACGACAAGGCCGGCGAGGAGCACTACAACCTGATCTCGGCCCTGCACAAGTCCCTGCGGGATTCCGATCCCGACGGCTCGTTATACTGGCTGGCCCGGATGCTGGCCTCCGGGGAGGACCCGCTGTACGTGGCCCGGAGGATGATCCGCTTCGCCACCGAGGACATCGGCAACGCCGATCCCAACGCCCTGCTGATCGCCAACCAGGCCAAGGAGGCCTATCATTTCCTGGGCACCCCGGAGGGCGAGCTGGCACTGGCCCAGGCGGTGATCTACATGGCCCTGGCTCCCAAGAGCAACGCTGTTTACAAGGCTTACGGCGCGGTGATGCGGGAGATAGACCGCTCCGGCTCCCTGCCGGTGCCGCTGGTGATCCGCAACGCCGTCACCAAGCTGATGAAGGAGGTGGGCTACGGGGCCGGCTACCGCTACGCCCACGACGAACCGGATGCCAAGCTGGACCAGCAGCATCTGCCGGACGAGATCAAGGACAAGAAATTCTACTTTCCCACCGAGCGGGGCTGGGAGGGCAAGAAAAAGAAAGAGAAAAAAGGCGAGTGAAATACTCGCCTTTTTGCATTATGCAATACTATTATCTGATAATTATAGACAGAGTATATCTAGATAAATACCATATCTCCTTACGAAATAAAGACATGTTGGGATGGTCATTTTTGGCATTGTTAATGCATGATAATATTGCAAGTAATGAAATCAATAAAGGCTAGAGAATGCAATAATGGAAAACGCCGGCATATTTTTTATAGGTCTTACCCTGTGGGTATCGGCCTGGGCTGCTGGAACGCCGGACATTGTCTGGACGGCCCGCTACAACAACAACAGCCACGGCACCCACGATATCTCGGTGAACGGGGCGGCGGCTGATAAAGACGGCAACATATTTTCGGTGGGCGAAGCCAACCCCGGTATTTTTATTCTTAAATCGGATGGCGGCACCGGCGACAGCCTGTGGGCCAAGGTATACCACAGCCCTGGCGATCCCGCCGCGGCGCTTACCGGTTGCGCGACCGACAGCCAGGGTTTTCTTTATGCCGTAGGGTTCGAGGAGACCGGCGACGGCTTTGCGGCGACGGCCATGAAGATTGATCCCAACAGCGGCGAGGCATTGTGGGCCAGGACCTACGGCACCAAGCCCGGCGGCAACGTCTATGCAGCGGCCTGCGCAACTGACCGGCAGGGCAACCTCTACCTGGTCGGCACCTGCGCGGAGGACACCCTGAACAGCTATCATTATAACCGATACCATCCCCTGGTCGTCAAATACGATGCCGCCACCGGCGATACGGTGTGGGTCCGGCATCTGGAGAGCGCGGACGATACCATAGCCGAGGCGCTGGGCTGCGCGGTCGATTCGGCGGGATATCTTTACTATGTCGGTTATTCAATGGCCGCTGCGGGTACCGCGTGGCTGGTCGCCAAGCTCGACCCGGCCACCGGCGGTACGATATGGAGGAAGCGGCTGGACTGGATGCCTATATCACTTTTTCGTGACAACAGCGCTTCTTGCTGCGCATTGGGCAATGGGAACAGCCTGTACGTGGCCGGGGTTCAAGCCAGCATATCAACGGTACTGAAGCTTTCGACAGACACCGGTGATACGCTGTGGATGACGGTTGACACGCTGCCTTCTTATTATAGAATTATCGGATGCGCCGTTGATACGGCCGGGGATCTTTACTGCAGCTCTATGGATATGTATAACAGAACGCTGAAAGTCGTTAAATACCATGCAATGGTTGGCTCAAGTGAATGGGTGTCTAACGCTCCATGGTTTGCTGATGGTTATTATTCGGGAAGTGTGTCCTGCGCCATTGGCAATGAAGAATTGAGCATTCATGCAAGCGTCAGGTCATGGTGGGGGAGCACCGACAGTTTGCCGGCCGCAGGTTTGATGATCTTCCGGATGGACCCCTCGACCGGCGACTCCATATGGGTTCGCCGCCGGATGATCGGTGATTTTGGGTTCGATTTCGGCCGGGCCTGCGCGGCAGACAGCGATCAGGTTTATCTGATGGGCACGTCCAATATGACGGCAATGACCATGGCCTGCGACAATGCCACCGGACAAATTCAATGGGCGCGGCGGTATCCCCAGGACCAAGCCGGCCAGCCGTGCAAAGGATACAGCATCGCCCGGGGCGGTGACGGCGCAGTGTATGTCGCCGGAGCTGTTTGGGACGAGGGCATGTTCACCACGCGTTACGGGGGCGCGGACGGCCAGCAGGGCTGGATAGCCCAGCGAGATTTCTATGAAGCCGTCTTCGCTGGGGATCTGGCATTGGGGCCTGACGGCTCATTGTACACGAATGCCACCACGTGTTATTGGGAAGAAATAGGATTGCTCGTGAAAAGGGACCCGACTGCGGGCGATACGATTTGGGCCCACTCATTCTATTTAAACACCACCTGTTGTATGGTAGATGATAACGGGTTCGTCTATGTTGCCGGCCCGACGGGATTATTGAAGTGCGAACCCGTGACGGGCGATACGGTCTATGCCCGGGTTTCCTATGATTTGGGTGCGGTCCATGACTGTGCCTGCGGTGCCTCCGGATCGGTCTTTGTCGTCGGCAACAGATATCCGAATGTCCTTATTGCCAAGTTCGATGCGGCCAGCGGCGATACTATATGGACCAGGACCTACCACGATCCCACGGCCGAGGAGCAGGGAGCCTTCGGCTGCGCGGTGGACGATTCCGGATCGTTATACGTGGCCGGATACCGGCGCTCGGCCGGGGGCGACGACATGCTGGTGTTAAAGTGCGATACAGACGGCGATACGCTGTGGAGTTTTGTCTACGACGGCCCGGCCGGGGGTGACGACCTGGCCCGGGGCTGCGCCGTCGACCCCTTCGGGTATCTCTATGTCACCGGGTCCAGCAGCGTAGGCCGGCACTACGATATGGTGACTCTCAAGCTGAATACCAAGTACCTCGGCATCGGCGGACGCGATCTGCCAACGCCTCCGGCGCCCGTTGCCTTCGGCGTCGCGCGTCCCTGGCCGAACCCGGCCGCATCCGGCGGCATCAACCTGCGATATACTCTGCCCGTAACGGCGATGACCAGCGTTTCGGTGTACAACGCCGCCGGACAGCTGGTCAGGACTCTCTGGCGCGGCGAACAACCGGCCGGTCCGCACCTGTTGCGCTGGGACGGCAGAACCGCGGATAACCGGCGGGCCGCGGCCGGGGTCTATTTTATAAACGTCAGGTCCGGCGATCGGGCCGGGCCGCAAAAACTCATCCTGGTAAGATAAGGAGCCAGATATGAAACAGCACCGGGGGTTCACTTTCATCGAGCTGATGATCGTCGTGCTGGTCATCGGCATCCTGACGGCCGTGGGCGCCCCGGCCTATTTTTCCATTAAGGACCGGGCGGCCATGGTGAAGACCAAGTCCAATATGCACATCCTGCAGATGGCGGCCGAACAGTTCGCCACCCGGACCAACGGGATATACCCGATAGAATTGACCACCCAGGTACGGGAGATCGTCGTTGGACAATCCATGGGCTCGACAACCGATTCGACGCGTATAGCGGATATGTGCCCAGCCACCGGAGCCGATGTTTCAACTTCTCAGCATGCCCTGTTGCCGGGAGGTGGCGCCTTTGTCAATCCCTATTTGGCCACAGGGCATTGTCTTGATTGGATGAGTTTTGTTTATGGCCTTCCGTGTCCCCCGTGCTTCACAGTTATCGCGCCCGGTTGCTCTGGCCAGGGCACTGTACTTTGGGCGCCGTGCGGGTCGTACAATACCTACGAAGGCTGCACCAGATACGCCATCTATGGCATTGGCACGAGGTATGTCCTGTTAGAATCCGCGATATACAGCTGGCGGTGATCATTAATGCACGCAGGTAAGGATGTCTTGACTCAGGCGCGTAAAGCTCGTATACTATCGGTTGCATGTAACATAAAGGATGTGCACAATGAACAAGATGCTGTTATTGGTCCTGTGCTTCTGTCCGGCCCTGGCGCTTGGCACAGGCCAACCGGACATTCTGTGGCAGGCCCGGTACAACAACAATGGCTTGGCTTCCCACGATTTCTCGGTGTACGCCATGGCGGCCGATCGGGCCGGGCATGTTTATTCCGCGGGCGACGCCAACAACGGCCTGTTCGTTCTTAAGACCGATGCTGCGACCGGCGACAGCCTGTGGGCGCGGGTGTATCGCGGCCGGGGCGACCCGGTGGAGGCGGCCTGCGGCTGCGCCACCGACAGCCAGGGCAATGTCTACATCACCGGATACCGACGGAACGGGAGCGATTTTGACGCGGTGACGATGAAGATCGATCCGGCGGCCGGGGACACCGTTTGGACGCGGCTGTACAACACCCGGCCGGGCAGCAACGAATATGCCAGCGCCTGCGCGACCGATCGGCAGGGCAACCTCTACGTGGTCGGCACCTGCGCCGAGGACACGCTGAACAATATCAAATACGATCATTTCCACCCGCTGGTCATCAAATACGATGCGGCCACCGGGGACACCGTGTGGTCGAGACATATGGAAACGCCGGCAGATACGGCGGCCGAGGCGCTGGGCTGCGCGGTCGATTCCGCCGGATATCTCTATTATGTTGGCTACACAATGGGCAGCGGGTATCCCGAGTGGCTGGCCGCCAAGCTCGACCCGGCCACCGGCGACACGATCTGGCAAAAACGTTTTATCTGGCTGCCTCACAATATTTACGGCAGTCGGGCGCTTTGCTGTGTCATTGGTCCCGCCAACACCTTGTACTTGGGGGGCAACCAGGAAGAAGCGTCCCTTGTCGTCAAGATGTCCGCAAACACCGGCGATACAATATGGACAGCCGGAGGAATCACCGATGATATGACATCCGGTTGTGCGGTGGACAGCGCGGGTGATGTTTATGTCGTTGATGTGGTGGCAAGTATGGGTTCAAAGTTCAATGTTATAAAATACCGTTCCACTGACGGCGCAGTATTATGGTCGCGGGCCAGTTCGACATTAAATGCCTTTAACTTTAACGCATCCTGCGTATTGAGTGCGGATGGCTTGATCATCCAGCACCGTACAGCGAGGTTGAACTACAACGACAGTCTGCAGGCCATGAGTGTATATCTGGTGCGGTTCGATCCCGCCACCGGGGACACGCTGTGGTCGTGCCGCAGGGTCATCGGCGATTTCGGGATGGA
>CALMGM010000007.1 GCA_937863685.1 uncultured bacterium | reverse complement strand
CTCGTCGCCCTCAGGATGACGCGCCTTTTACTCTTTCAGCTTTCAGCTTTGAACTGGTTTAACCACAAAGGGCACAAAGATTTTAACTTGAATCATTACAGTCATTGCGAAAAGGCACCGGGCCGAACTGATGAAGCGATCCCATATCCCCGGCGCAGATCCTTCGTTAGAAAAACCGCTCGTCGCCCTCAGGATGACGCGCCTTTTACTCTTTCAGCTTTCAGCTTTGAACTTTTAGCTTATCTCTATCCGTTGGTCCCCTTGTCCAAATCCATGTCCTCCACCTCGGGCAGGGCCGGCTGTCTTCTGCCTTCCGCCTCCAGGGGCGCGAACATCCCCAGCCTCACCATCCAGCCGGCGATGGCCAGCCACAGCGCCGCGGCCAGGGCCATCGGCACCGCCGGCGGAGCCCAGCGGGTGGACAGGGCCAGCAGCACGAAGGCCGCCTGAAAGGAGCACATGATGCCGTTGACCTTCCAGACCGAGCGGTATCTTTTGTACATCAGGTCGTAGACGTGCCGGCGGTCGCCGGTGAATATGTCGCGGTGCAGAAAGGCCCGCCTGATGACGGCCAGCCCGGCGTCAATGACCAGCCAGGACAGCAGGATGGCCGCGGACGACAGCTGGGCCGGGCCGTGCGAGCCCAGCATCAGGGCCATCCAGCCCAAGATCCCCCCCAGCACCAGGCTGCCGGAGTCGCCCATGAAGATGGAGGCCGGCGGGCAGTTGCTGGTGCAGAAGCCCAGGGCCGCCCCGGCCAGCACCGCCGCCCAGCAGGCCAGCACCACGTCGCCGTTCAGCAGTCCCAGGGCCAGAAAGCCCAGGCTGGTGATGACCGTCAGGCCCGAGGCCAGGCCGTCCATGCCGTCCAAAAAGTTCAGGGCGTTGGCCCCGGCTATCAGCGCGAAGATCCCCAGCACGAAATCCAGCCGCTCGTAGCCGGTCAGGCTTAGATGCCGGGAGACCAGCATTATCACCAGGCCGGCCGCCGCCAGCCCCAGGGCCTTGATGTGGGGCTTGATCTCATGCAGGTCGTCCAGCAGGCCGATCACGAACAGCCCCAGGCTGCCGATCCCCATGGCCGCCAGCTGGCGCCCCCCCATCGGCATCTCCGGCAGCAGCCAGCAGGCCTCCAGCGCCACCCAGATCCCGAAGGCAATGGCGATGCCGCCGCTGCGGGGGGTGGAATTATGGTGCATCCCCAGCTCGTCGGGATGGTCCCAGATGCCCATCCGCCGGCCCATGATCTTGGCCAGGGGCAGGAACATCAGGGTGGCCCCCAGGGCGGTGAGCAGTATGATAAGATAGTTTAGCATCGATTGATTGCCGGATATCAGTAATTGGCTGTCAGTTGTTGGTTACGGGACGCTTGAACCGCGGAGACGCAGAGGCTTTATCTTTAAAGGAACGGTCATTGCGAGATGATATTTTTATCTGACGGATGAAGCGATCCCCTATTGTCATTCCCGACCCGATCGGGAATCCAGGGCGATTGGACCGCAGAGGCTTTATAACTTTACTACTGGTTTAACCACAGAAGGCACAGAAGACACAAAGGGTTTTACTTTAATCAGGATGACGCGCCAAAGACATTATACTTTATGAACTTTTGACTTTATGCTGAAGTAAGGCAGCGTCGCCAGCCCCCAAAGCGATCCCAGCCCGTAGGAGAAATGAAGGGTCATAAAGACGATGGGAAGTAACAGCAACGGTGCCAGAATGTTGTCATGCGGTGGTGATACGGTTGACATACCGTTGACAGACGATTGGGATACGATTGTGTTGCTATTATCATACAATTGTTTGCCCATTGTATCACCATTGTGTATCGATTGCCCCGCTTTAACCTGATCGTTCTTTCCGCTTTCCGCTTTCCGCTTTTCGCTCAAAGCCGCCCGTCCGCTTTCCCCCGTCCCCTTTCCGCTTTCCGCTTTTCGCTTTTCGCTCAAAGCCGCCTGTCCCCTGTCCGCTGTCCGCTGTCCGCTGCACCCTGCCTTACCCACAAAGAATAGCATCGCGCCGAAATAGGCAACCAGCTCAATCACCAATAGAAGCAGGGCAATACGGCCAAAACCATTGACTAATCCCTCTCCGCTTCGGGGAGGGTAGGGAGGGGTCGGTCCGCTGAAACCTGTTCCACTTGTTAAACTTGCTATTATCAGGAACAGAATAGTGGTGACGAACAGCAGGGGGATGAAATGCCTTAAGCTCAGCGCATATGGCGCAATGTACTTGGTGTAAACCACCCACTGACCGTTTTTGAAATTCTGCGACCATAAACCTGACAATGTATTCCGGCAGTAGTAATAAGACTTAATTTTAGGTGTCAGATATATCTTGCCGGGGGCTTCTCTATCCGCAGATTGCGCAGATTTCCGCAGATCATTTTCTTCGGTTTTTGATTTTTGATTTTTGATTTTTGATTTTAGCGTTATTCCTTTTCTTATTCTGGAATTAAGTTCTATGTCCTGGTTCCTGGTCAGCCGAGTGTCGTACAGGCCGTGCTTGGCGAAGGTCTCCTTGGGAAAACAGCCAAATGTAACGGTGTCTGTATAACCATCATAATTGCCCATGCGAAAGGCACCGCCGCCCAGGCCGAAAGCAGAGTTATGCGACAGCAAGATCGCATCGCCTATTGCTGTGCCGTTGCTAATATTGATTGCTGGCCCGCCTACGTTGTCGGCATTGATCTGTTCCAGGTATTTAACGCAATTGGAAACGTAATCGGGTTCCATTATGGCGTGGCCGTCGAAGCGCAGAATGATATCGCCCTTGGCGTTGGCTATCCCCAGGTTCATGGCATGGGGCACGGTCCGGTCGGGATTGCTTAGAACACTTAAATTACTAATTACTAATTTGTAATTATTAATTTGCGCCACAGTATCGTCGTCGGACAGGCCGTCCACTATCAACAGTTCCATCCGGTCCGGCGGGTAATCTTGGGCAATAATAGATCGTAGACAACCCTCTATATATCTTTCTTCATTTCTGACCGGTAATATTATGGAAACAAATGGATGCATTATATTTTTGACAGGATTAACATGATTTATTTGCCGGCCAATACTTCTTCTACAGCCTTAAGTAATGTTGCCTTCCTTTTTTCCAGGGGGAACACATCAATTATTCTTTGCCGGGCCTTTAGGCCGTATTCATCCGGCAGGGCCAGGGCTTTTTTGACGGCCTCGGCCACGGCCTCCGGGGTTTGTTCTTCGATGTAGATGCCGGTATCACCAACCACCTCGGACAGGGCCGCCCGCCGGGATGCTACCGGGATGCAGCCCCCCAGCATGGCTTCGGCCACGGAACAGCCGAAGGATTCATGGTAGGAGGCCTGGAGGTATACCTTGGCTTTGGCATAACGGTTTTCAAGTTCAGGGCCGTACAACCCGCCGGTAAATGTAACATTCGGCGGCGCTATTGTTTTTAATTCTTCTATACTACCGTCATTGCATGGTCCTACCAGATAATATTTTATATCCGGTAATAAGGAGGCTGACTGGACAAACAGTTTAAGGCCTTTTTTAATTACAGTTTCCCTGGTAATTCGGCCGACGGTTATCACGGCATTATCTCTGGGGTGTTGGGGCAAAGGCTCTTGGCCAAAGCTGTGATAAAGGCATTTAACCTTGTTTTCATCGGCCCCGGTGTTTTTTATTGTTTCTCTGCGATTGAAATCCGAAACCGATAGGACCAGATCGCAATGCTTAAAGACATAATCCGGGCACCATCTTTTCCACCATTTTGTATATAGGCCGTAGCTTATGGCCGGTTCATTGGCCACGTCGTCGCCGCCGGCGACAACGATTGATCTTTTATTTAACAGCCTGGCAAATATAACTGCCCAAAAGGCCGGCATTTTACCAAACCAGCAAAACACCAGATCGCAATGCAAAACAGCCTTAAATAAATCAATAGTTGGTAAAAGTAAATTTAACTCAATATTTTCCACCTGGTGGTTGCCTGCCAATATATCCAGATCCTTTTTGACAAAGGACATTAGCTTTTGGTGGACAAAACAGATACGCATATAATATTAAATGATCTTATCCAATGAGGAAATTATCTTTGCCGCCCTTTGTTCCCAGCCGTTTTCTCTGGCATATTTTTTCCGGTCGGCCCGTAACATATCACTGTCTTGATCAAGTACCTTTTCTATGGCGGTTTTAAATGCCTCCGGTGTGTCCGCTGTCTCCACCCATTCCCTGTATTTTCCCATCTCGGGCAACGAAGTGGTGACCACCGGCAGGCCCAGGGCCATGTATTCGTGGAATTTATTGGGGTCAACATACCGGTTGAACCCGCAATCCAGGCGGTATGGTATTATCCCCACGTCAAACAGCTTTAGATAACTTGGCAGCATTGCCCAATCAAGCCAGCCGGTCATGACCACATTTGGCAGGTTTTGCATTTTTTTAAAGCCCGGTTCGTTCTTAATTTTTTCGCTTTGCACCGGCCCGACCAGCATAAAGGTCCATTCCTTTTTTATCTCGGCCAGCCTGGATATAAGCGATATATCCAAACCTTCGTGAATGGTGCCCAGGTAACCGATGACGGGTTTTTTGATTTTACCGGCCAGTGTGCCCTTTATGCCTTTTGCGGTATCTACATTCGAGAAATATTCATAATCGGCAGAATTGGGCAGGTATTGCACCTTGGCCTTGAATTCGTCAAGTTCCCTGGCTAAATTTACGGAGGTGGTTATTATCAGGTCGGCCCTTTCTGCCAGTTTTCTGTCCAACCCGGCGACCAAACCTGCCTGATCGGCATTCAAACCAATAGACTGGTCATATTTATCGTATCTTTCATAAACAACTTTGCCGTCCTGTGGTAAGTCTGTTTCCATAAAGTGATATGGGTGAGACACCCACCAGGCAGTATTTTTTGGTTCTAGGCTATGGTCTTGAAATAGAATCTCTATCTTCTTGCGGTAGAACTTCCTTTGGTAATTATTGAACTTTGGCAATCGCCTGGAAATTAATGGATGTAAAAATAATATTGGCCTATATACTGTTATATTAGTGGCTGGCTTTATGAGCTTATTTGCTAATATCTGCATCCACCTTTTGGGATTGCTGAACAGGTCGGATAAAACAAAGATCGGACGATTGAAGCATATGATCTGACCGCCTCTTGGTACCAGCTGACGCGCCAACTCCCGGAACATGCTGGCCCGGTAGGATACTTCCCAATCGGGCGAAAGAAATACAATCAGATTGTTTATCACTGAAATGGCAATATATATTCTATTTTATATTTTAAATCCCGGCTGCGGGTACCGATTTGCTTGGCCGGCATACCGGCTACGATGGTGTATTCCAGCACATCACTTGTCACCACCGCACCGGCTGCCACTATCGCGCCTTTGCCGACCTTGACTCCGGGCAGTATTATGGCCGCAGATGAAACCCAGGCATAGTCCTCTATTACAACCGGTTTCTTTTCGGTGTTGAACAGGGGATCATTCGGCATATGCTGCCAGGTGAATATTTTTACGTAGGGCGATATATTAACATTATCACCCAATGTTATCCCGGCTCTGAAGTCCAAATGGCAATGATGGTTAATTACGCTATTTTTTCCCATTACCAGCTTGCCAAGGTGTTTAAAATCAAAATGACAGCATCTTTGTATCACAGAACGGGGGCCAAACTTTGCCCTTAACACAAAAATATATGCCATACGGCGTACTATCCAGAAAGGACAGGTATTTACTAATTGATTGATAACGTACATGCCGAAATAGAATATGTAGGCTTTTATTCTTTTCATAGATAACCTTTGATCTGATTTACCCGGTTGTCCCAGGTTTGGGTCAAACCAAATTCTTTTCTTTTCATCTTAGTAGCATTATCTTCTTTAAGGGCCTTTTCTACGGCGTCAATGAACTGATCCTTGTTTTCCGCCAGATACACATATTCCACATACGGCCTCACCCCGGCCAGGCTCTGGCTTACTATTGGTTTACCGGTAGCCATATAGTCGAAAAGCTTTATGGGGCTTTCGCTGTCAACAAGTTTGTTGGACAAATGCGGCAACAAACAAACAT
The DNA here is from genome assembly GCA_937863685.1 of uncultured bacterium. Lineage (GTDB taxonomy): Bacteria > Edwardsbacteria > AC1 > AC1 > EtOH8 > UBA2226. Next base: position 7,148 of record CALMGM010000007.1, on the reverse strand, counting down.
CAAATGAAGCTATAATACCAGGCATTTCTTTATATGCCATACCCGGCGTAAAATATACGTTTTTGGGCCAGTCTGTCTGAGCATCCAAGCTGTTATTTCCGACAAGAACAATGCTCCAATCGGGCCTTGCTGTGGCGATGTTTTTTATAAGATCCACATCCAAACGATAGTTGATGCTGCCGACATAACCCAATATCGGTCTGGGTATTCCCTTCAGGGTATCACTTACATCACCGGCAGTAAAAGAAAATACATTTTCGTCTACAGCGTTGGGTATTACTGTAATATTTTTATTGAACTGGGCTTTAATATTTCTCAGATGATCTGTTTGAACAAATACCTGGTCGGCCGCTTTGGTAAGATTCTCATCCCATTCTATGATGCTTTGCCGAATATCATCCCAATTGCTGAATTCGCTGAATTGTTCACTGCAATCATATATTAGCTTATAATTGTTGAAATACTTCAGCCATAAGGCATCGAAAGGCAGACTGGACCAGTATATATCCGGTTTAAATCCTTTGGGCAGTTTGGAGATTATGCTTTTAGCCACTAGTATTGCATTTAAACTTCTTAATGCCTTGGGTGTAAAAAATGGCAAAAAAGAAAAGGGCGTGATAATTGTTATTCGTCCAATATCAAAGGAAAAGCCCTTCTTAAAAACCCTTTCCCAACGCTGGGTAGATTCTTTATCTGCCTTGCCAAATATTAATTTGGTAAATGAGGTTAAACTTAACGGCAACTCAACATAAAACAACTTCTCTACTTCCGGCAACCGTGAAATCCGTAGAGCTATCTGCTGGCGACGGCGCCATTTATTGTCCCATTGGTCGGCAAAATAAACAATGTTGGCTGGCATATATTATATATATCCAATAATATTATCATTGTTAATTTTTAAATATGCATTTAAGGCTTCTTGTGTTTTAGCACCAACAGCCACAATATTATCTCTAAATAACCATTTCAATATTGGCATATTTTCAAGCACTCTTAATGCTATTTTTTGAATGATTGGTTGGTTGCTTATATCAAATGTTTTTGTTACAAATACTTTTACATAAAAACCTGCTGACAACATGTCCCTTTTTAATGAAATTGGATTTTTAATATTTACATGCCCCTCATTCCGTTCATCATCAATTCTTTCTTTGACTGTTTTCATTTTTTTCCTTTGTATAATTTGACGAATATTTCTTGTTGCCATATACACATATTTTTGTAGCCATTCGTTCGGATGTGTACCAATAATAATTACACCATTATCGTTAAGAATACAATATGCATGCTTTATACATTTAAGCCATTGATCTTGATATAAATGCTCAACATTCGCCCAACTCATAATTCGATCAAATTTTACATTATTAAATGGCATTGCCTCCGCACAGGCTTGAATTATCATAAATCTATTTATAACGTCTTTATTATAAAATCTTAAACATTCCTTAGCAATATTTATAGCTTCACTAGCATAATCAAAACCAACAGCAATTACCCCCTTATATGCTAAATACATAACCAATTCACCACGACCGCAACCAATGTCTAATACTTTCATACCAGGACTAATCTTCACTTTTCTTAAATCATTTAACCTGCAATCCAATAATCCCGTACCTTTTGTTTTACAAAAATAAGAATAATTACCAGGTGCCATGGCATTAAAGTATTTGCTGTCATAATATTTTGGATCAAAATATATATTATTCATACAGAATTAATTTATCAATAAATAAATATTTAAGATTTATTTTTTGTTGCCCAAAATATCACATGTCCACAAAACATTAATTTTATTAGATTTGTCTTGTTTGTTTTCCATTTTCGCAAATAGCTTATTGTATCAATTATTTTATTCAAAGGTGATTCCTTATTAAACCAATGATCAAACAATTTTAATCTATTAAACCCCCTTCTAACAATCAATGTTAAACCGTCAATGCCTGGCCGTATTTCTTTTAGGGTCAAACCATCTTTATTGAATAATTTGCATACACCGTAAATAGTAAAATTAAATATACTAAATGAATGGTAGGGTTCAAGCTGTGAGACTGAACCAATAATATGACCGCCTGGTTTTAGGACTCTTATAATTTCCCTTATTAACTCGTGTGGATACTCTACATGTTCAAACACCTGCCTACAATAGATAATATCAACGGCATTGCTATTTACTGGGATGTTTATACCGTCATAGGTAATAAGATGGTTGCTTTTATTGTATCTTTCCCTTACCTCTGGGGAGTCTTTTACATCTATTCCAAACCAAGTTATACCAGGGTTTATATTTTTCAACATTTCTTCCGTTTCACCACGGCCACAACCCAGATCTATGACTGTGTAATTATTATTAATTCCTGTCAATAATTTGGCAGCATAATATGTAGCTGTTACTTGCCTGGCGTGGTCATTTGCCAAGAAATGATTTAGAAATAATTCCTGTTTGTCCATTTATTATTTACAGACATTTTATAGATTTTAAATGATCTTCAAGTACTTTCGCAATTTTATACCAAGTAAATTCTTCCTCAACGCGTTTCTTACCATTAATACCCATTTTAATACGCATTTTTTTATTTTCAATTAGTTTAATCATTTCATTAGTTAATTGCGTTATATTGCCCGGTTCAACTAATACACCACTTATGCCTTCTGCAATAGCATCTGGCACACCACCTTGACGTGTTCCAATAACGGCTTTGCCACAAGCCCCAGCCTCAAGATACACTATCCCGAAAGTTTCAACATCACCATCAACATTTTTTGAAGGCAAAATGAATAAATCACATTGCATCATTTCATCATATATTTCATTCTTATGCTTTGCACCAACGAATAAAATGTTATTACTTACATTTAGTTTCTTTACCAATAAATCAAGCTTAACCCTCTCGGGCCCTTGACCAATAATTTTCAAATTTATCTTTGGATGTTTTTTTATGACGGTAGCAAAAGCAGTTATAAGGTCATCTATGCCTTTTTTGGGCACAAGTCTGCCTACAGTAAGTATCGTCATTCTATTTTTTTTTACAACCTTAGCTTTGCCTTTTATTTTGCTTAATGTATTGGGCCATACACCGGGGTTTAGTATTTTTACCTTTTTACTTATGTCTTGATATTTGTTTATAACTTTGTTTTTAGTAAAACTGCTATTGGCCAATATTAGGTCAGTTGTTCTTATTAATTTATTAAGTAAATACTTGTCTATATTATTTGACACAGTATAATCTAAATCATTCCCATGCGTTAGTACTGCTAAACGATTTAAGTTAAATTTTCTAGCAATTATTCCACCAATACTTAAGGTGCTAGATGCGTGCCCATATAACACAATGTCATATTTAAAAGCCAGGTTTAAATATAATGTAATTATGCTTGACCATAGATTAGAAAATCTTCTTAATCTCTTGTACCGTATTACACGATATGGTAAACAATCATCATTTAAATTGGGTAAACGTGGCGCAAGCACAAACACCTGGTGACCAGCTATAGTCATGCTTTCCGCAATACCTTGTATAAAGCTTGCTATGCCACCGAAACCCAGTTTATAATCAGCCGTAACAATTAATATTCTCATCGTTTTCTATGTCTGATCAAACCACCTATTAAAACATACAATATTATTATAAGCTGTAAAAATGATATCACCTGATATATTGATGAAACCTTTATAATAATATACCCAATAAAAAGCATTATAATAAAAATAAACCAGATCATATTAGTCACCCTTGATGACATTTATAGATAGCCCCATCAAGAGCCAATATAGCTCTCTTAACTGTCCGTAGTTGAAAGTGTAATCAAAAAAACTTTGGAATATGAACCAACTTAAGGCAATTACGCAACCCAATGTTATGATCCTCTTGTTTTTATCCTTTTGTTTCAGGTATGCTTTTATCATTACTATCATCCATACTACGTTTAGTAGGATGAGTATAAATACCGGGTAGATGCCATAGGACCAGGCCTCTTGTAAAAACAAATTGTGGGCATGTATCGCTGTTGGTCCCTGGCTATAGTCTCTCACCAAAAGTGAGTAATTATAACCTTGGCCAAACCATATGTTCTCTATTATTTTGGAAAAATAAGCCTGGTAAATACTCCAACGGGAAAATTCCTGGATTGGTGTTTGGACAAATCTTAAAATATGATTTTTGGTTCCGTAAGGCAGTACCAATATAGCAACAATAATTAGTAGTAAGCTTGCTGATGTTATAAAAATAACCTGTATTTTTTTTGTTCGTACAAAGAAGGCATATGCTAGGTAAATTGCAATTATCGATATTGCCATAATACCGGCACGTGATTGAGACAGAATGATATTTATGATCGCTAATGCCAATATTATGGCCCAATGCCATTTGCTTTTTCCCTTATCTATCAACAACAATGTAACGGCAAAGGACGAAACCACGCCCAAATATACGCAGTATGGATTGGCGTAAAAGAATGGGCCTATTGCCCGTGCCAAGCCCATAGCCGCCACCGGCTGCCAATACCAACCGCCCATCCGGGAGGCATATTGGGCATAATCGCCGTATATCAACCCCCCGATCTTGCTGCTTACTAGCGATGATATCCAACCAGCCCCCATAATCACTTGCGCCAATCCCAGCATTGTAGAAATAACAGACACATACAGCAATACTTTTAACAGAGTAAGAGCCTGATCAAAATTATCTACAGCATACAAACCTGCTAAAAAAAACATAAGGCTGCTAATTACAACCAGATAATCGGACAAGGTCAAAGCCGGCTCTGGTGTAATAAAAAAGCTTATGGCTCTTGCTAAAAGATATAGAAGTATTATTATATTGAAAGGTGTATATTTGGGCCAATTATTTATTTGTTTAATATTAGCCAGGAAAAAAAAGAAAACTGAAAGGTTGGCCAAAACTTCCGCTAACGTAAGGCTTAACCCCGTAATTCCTTTAAGGTAGCCTTGAAATGGTATAACCAGCACTAGAGAATAAACGGTGATGTAACCGCATTTTTTAAAAAAGCTTAACATGCGTGTTGCTGCTTTTTAATATTTATCGTTCTTCGTGTCATAAATATTGTCCACAAAATATGGAGCAAATAAGCCGCTAAGTATGAGTACGATAAACCCAATGACCCATTGCCTCTTAAAAAGAAGAACAACGCTATAAGGGTTAAGCCCGTTATCCCGTTTAAAATAAATCCAATCCACATTTTACCTGATGCAGCTATGGTATGGCCCAATGGCATTTGTATAGATAAAAATATCGCTGAAACTGCCAGTATTAATAAGCTTGTATTGCCCTCTACAAATGTTTTGCCGTAACTCTGCATAATTATATTTTTGCCGAAAAGAATTATTATTGCCAAAGGGGCTACTACCGCTAAATTTATTATAAGGTTTATAAGTACCAGCCTCTTTACGCTTTTATTATCACCCTGCCCGTATTTGTCAGAAAGGATTGGCGTAACTGTTTGCCCTACCCAGCGTGGGAATATTAATAAGGAATTACGCCACTGATTGGCCGCATTGAACAACCCCAGCTCTGCATATCCGCCAGGCGTATGAACCATTATTGTATTAAGAACCCATTGAATTGGACTTGTCATAACATTGGACAATAACGAAGGTAAAGAAAATTTCCACAAAATGCCTATCTCTTTACGCCATTCATTATAATTTGTTTTTATGTTATAACTTTTTTGTATTTTTTTAAGTGATGAATAATTTAATGCACAACCAAAAACACTTGTCAGACCATAACCTATAATAGAACCACTTAAACCAAAACGGTAAGTTCCTAATAATACAAAAATAAAACTTACAATAGAAATAACTGTACTATTACGGGCCATTGTTTTAAAAGCTTCAAATCCAGCTAATGCACCGTACTGTGCACCGTTAATTGTGCTAAAAAGTAATAAAATACAACTTATTTTTAATACATTTATAAGTTGTGGTGCGTTAATAATATTTTTCGCGATATAGGTTGAAAATAATAATAAAACTAACGTGGTTGTCAACCCTGTAATTATTGCCAAGATATTAGTAAGGCCGATAATTCTTCCCGTTTTATCAACGTTTTTAATTTTATGTTCGGAAACATATTTGGTTGCTGTAAGCCCCAAACCAAAACCTGCAAATATACCAAATATTTCCACCGTGCTTCTGATCATGGCAAGTTCGCCAAAACCAACCCTGCCCAATAATCTTGCAATTAATATCGATAAAACAATTGCCAATACGGCTACAATAATATTACCTGCTACTGTCCAAAAAACACCTTTAGCAAATCTATATCTAAGCGTATCATAGGGTAGTTTATCATTAATATATTTCTTTATGCTTTCTGGCAAAAACCGTTGCATACTTTTGCTAAATTCTTTAAATGTTTAAACTATTGGTATTTTTAACCTTACAATTTCATCCCATCCCCAATAGCCCCCTATCACCCTTCAATAGCTGGCTATTACCCTTCAATAGCTGGCTATTGCCCCCTGATAGCTGGCTATTTACCTTCAATAGCTGGCTTTCATACCCCGATAGCTGGCTATTGCCCTTCAATAGCTGGCTATTACTTCTCAATAGCTGGCTATTTACCCTCAATAGTACGCTATTTACCCTCAATAGCTGGCTATTGCCCCCCGATAGCTCCCTTTCTCCCTCTGATCGGATCCGTTCTGCCTCAGAACGGGACTGCTCACCCTCTGATCGGATCTGTTCTTCACCTGATCGGACCCGCAGGGGCGGGTTACAAACCCGCCGCTACATCATCCTCCCTCTCCTTTCGGGGGAGGGCCGGGGTGGGGTCCGGTCCTACTTATCCTCTTTTTTGCAGCAGCCGTGCCGGTAGATCCCGAAGGCGATGGCCGCCAGCAGGAATATCTGGGTCAACTGCAGATAGGAACTGGGAACCGTGCCCAGGATGCCGTGGGTCATCCCGGCGATCTTCAGTCCGGCTGCCGCCAGCAGGCTCAGGCCCGCCAGGATCAGCATTGCCAGCATGGTCTTCTTCATTTTTTCTCCTTTTTTGGTTGATGGTTTTTATCCGCAGATTAACGCAGATGGTCGCAGATTATTTTCCGGGCGGCTTAACCACAAAGTGCACAAAGCTCACAAAGATACTTGGATCATTACAGTCATTGCGATAACACTTCCT
>CALMGM010000006.1 GCA_937863685.1 uncultured bacterium | reverse complement strand
GGTATGGCAAATAGACGGCGTGCCGGTATGCACTGCGGACAGCATACAGTTCTGGTCAGCGATAACAAATAATGAAAAAGGCGATGCAATAATAACCTGGCAAGATTACCGTAGCGGAAACTATGATATTTATGCACAAATGGTGGATGCTATGGGTAATTTAAAGTGGACAGTAAATGGTATTGAAGTACATATACCAACACCACAACATGAAAGATATCCCAAAAATGTGAAAAATAATAAAGGTGGTGCAATAATAAGTTGGATTGATTATGGAAATGGAAAAACATATACACAGTCTGTGGATAGCGCCGGAAATAAACTTTGGGTTAGTTCGGGAATAAATACACTAGGTACATATGGAGTAATAAAACCGATCCTTTTTGGTGGGGGGGTATCAAATTCATATGCGGCCCAACGCGTTGATAGTTTAGGTAATATTGACTGGGGGTCAAGTGTGCTTTTACACGGTGATACAACAGGCGGGCAGTTTGATGCCGCATCTGATACCTTCAATAATTTGTTTGTTATATGGGACGAGATGCGTAACAGTCCATTTTATTCAAATCAATATGTCCAAAAAGTGGATACTAACGGAAATATTCTATGGAGTGATAGCGGCGTTGCAGTTTGCACACTGCAAATGGAATATGAAACCTATCCACAAATAACTAGCGATGGGCTTGGTGGTGCAATTTGCACCTGGTTTGGAAATCCAATTCATAGTGATAACCATATTTATGTACAAAGAATATACAGCAGTGGTATGCCTGGAGGAGTTTCAGGAACTAATATTAGTATATATGAATCTATAGATATTAATCTTAATGTTTATCCAAACCCGGCGGTAAATTCTGCCAAAATAAATTTCACGATTGCTCAAAACAGTCATGCTGACTTGTCTATTTATAATATCGTCGGCCAAAAAGTCAGTGCTGTTTATAAAGGTTATTTGGCACAGGGCAAGCATACATACCAGATAAACTTGCTTAACCGGCAAAATAATAAAATATCCAGTGGGGTATATTTTTGTGTTTTAAAAGTGAACGGCAACACATTTTGCAAAAAACTAACAATTTTAAAATAAGGAGTAAATGGGTATGAAAAAGATATTGTTAGGCATTTTTGTTGTTACTTGTTTTGCTAGAATATGTTTTGGACAAACTGACTACTTTCCTGTCGGGCCTTGGGCTATTGCCTATACTTTGGATATTCCGTCGGTTGAATCCGATTGGGACGGCGAGCGGCAGAAACTGATGGATTTAGGCGTTACCTACATTGAGGGTTGGACCGAGCCCCATGATAGTCTATGGCTGAAAAACGTCTGTGAGCCCAGCGGTGGGCAGATTAAGATATCTACCTCCATGATCCCGGGCCGGAGTAAATCCTTTGTTGACTATATAGGCAATGCGCCTGGTAGTTGGGCCAATAATGGGTCATTGCCGCCCAATTATACGGCAATTCTTGATTCCTGCCTTGATACTCTGGCAAAGACTTATGCAAAAAAGCAAAGCTGGACCAGCATGTTCCTGAGTCACGAAACTAAAAGCGAATGGGTCGATTCTAATTGGACCGCTTATTATACGGCTACCAACTATGCCGCCGGAAAATGGAAGAACTTAATAGCGCAATATGGCTTACCGGCATATTTAGCCGATAGAACTATCAATATCATGCCGATTAAATACCTGGGCGGCTATACTTCAATGAAGGAATATGCCGGCAGTCTTTCTAGTTTGGGCATCGTTGAAAACGATTGTTATGAATTAAGGCATTATACACCGGTGTGCTATGTTTTAAACAGCGTAGCCTTTGACTCTTTTCAAACGGCGCTGGATATATTTATCCAGAGTGCCGACAGTTGTTTTGAGTATTTTGAGAATCCTATATCCAAGGGAAGCGGGAATACAAAGTGGCACAGCGTTTTCCAATGCGGTAAATGGGATCACCAACAATTTATTGGTGGTCAGTGGGTATGGGTGCCTTCAACCAGGTGGCCAACCAAAGAAGAAATTAGAGTTCAGTCCTGGCTGGCGCTTTCGCGGGGCGCCAAGGGCATAAAATATTATCCATATTTTTCCAGCCCCCCAAATTTGTCGGCAAGTAATTATAGTGAAAAGAACTGGGGTTTGGTGGATGAGAAACGTGTGCCGAGAGATTCTGTATATAACCAGTTACATCCAGAGAGCCCACCCATCTACGACTGGGTCAAAGAAGTTAACGCCACTGTTAACACTTTGGCCCCGGTATTGGCTAACCTAACCGGGCAATATGCCTTTGGGGTAAATACCCGCTATGGCCTGCCAAGCATACCCGTGGACTTCTATATAGACTCCGTTAATGCTTTGGATCAAAATTACCGGCAGTACAACTATTTTGAGGTGGGTGGTTTTAAAGACCTGAAAGGCAGCGATTATTTCATATTGGTTAACCGATACTGCCAGCCGGAGGACACGGTGGAGGTGAGTGTCAAGATTAATTACACCCCACTTTATACCGGAAACTACTTCATCGTAGACGCTTTGAATAACGAAACCTTAACCGAAATCCTGCCCAGAAGCGTGGATACCTCTTTCACGGTAAAGCTTTTGCCAGGTGGGGGAAGACTTTTAAAAATCATTCCATTTGCTTCAGACCTTAAAGTCAACAATGGCGCGCAGTATACTAATTTCAGGTTCGTTCAGGTAAAAACTGGGGTGAGCACACCATTGACCAAGGATTCCATCGAGATAACCCAAAAGTATTGGAGAAGCGGCATCAATCAGGACTCATTAATGATGACGGATGATGTAGGTTATTGGGAAACCAAAACCACCGGATGGTTGCCTTATGTCGACTCTTTGACCGAATATCTGGAGTTGTCTCAAAACAATAAAAATAACATATTTGAGGTTCGCTATAAACTGGATGGAAAAATAAACACCCAGACATTTGTAGAGGATATAACTTTCAACGATGTGCCGCCGGGATATGGAACGATAGTTATCAATAATGGTGATGAATTTACTAACAAGCAGGCGGTTAAGGTGAAAATATCTGGCAATGATTTATTTCCGGGGCTTTATAGCATGCGGTATGCTGAAAAACCGTTCAATAATTCCGATGGTTATGTAAATTTCATCAATAATGGGACATTCGCGGATACAACCGATTGGATACTGTCAAACGCCGTTTTCCAGAATGGTTATTTGCATTTATTGGGAACAAAACACAGCCCAGCGCCCTGGCAGGATAGTTCTGTGGCAAGACAGATAATAACGGCTGACAAATTTAGAAGGTGGGCTGGTATTCAATTTTTGCTTAGTGATGACGTTTGTTGTTATGATGCGATTGGTGTTTATAAAACAGTAGAAGTATTTTATGGTGATACTTTATTGCCCCGCAATTCGATACTGATGCAAAAGGATATATATTTGGGTCTTAATAATAATACATGGACAAAAGTATTATTAAGTATTGATACTATGCGTATTTTGGACAGGCTGGAAATAGTTTACCGCATACCAGAAATCGAGGTGCCTCCGTTTCCACCGGGTGGTGGGGAGGTAAATATGAGCTCTGTGCCCAATCCTTTGGTGATCGACAATATTAGATTTGAACCCAGTCATCTATATGGGTGGACCCCTGTCGATACAAGTGGATATAAGGGCATTACATTATCTTCAGGCGACGGCAATAAAATAATTTATCTTCAGTTAAAAGATTCCTGTGAAAATATTGATTGTACCCCTGGTTGGACAGATGATATCATATTGGACATGACCCTTCCGCTTGTCAATATCAGTTCGCCTGTCAGCAACGGCTATATAAATGGCACGGTGTCTGTCTATGGCTCTGCTTCCGACCTGCATTTTGACCAGTGGATATTGGAATACCGGCCGTTTCTAAGCAGTGAGTGGCAATTCTTGACGGGAAGCGATATAAACCACATTGATATCAGCTCAACTGAGTTGCTATACTCCTGGAATACAAGTCAACTGGGTTACGGCGCGCATTTGCTGAGGCTTACAGCTAGCGATAAAGCTGGTAATGTGAAAGCCGATACTCATTATGTATATTTTGTTGACGTGCCTACCTTACCGCCTGCTGCCATCACCGCCGATTTCGCCTTATTCAACAGCCTTCCGGTGGATGGCACTGTTGACGGCGAAGGGAACATATATGCCACCGACACCCAGGCCGACAAGATATGGAAGTTCTCCCCGGAGGGCGATTCGCTTTTGTGCTTTGGATATAAATATACCTGTACCGATACGCTAGGCTTTAATCATCCCAAGGGCATAGCGGTGGACGAGTGGGGCAATATTTGGGTGACGGATTGCTACCAGTCCAAGATCAAAAAATACGATGGACAGGGGAATTATATCAGCACCATCGGTAAACATGGCAATAAGGCAGGGGAATTCAACCAGCCGACGGGCATTGCCGTCAACTTCGTTTATATCTATGTGGCGGATCATTTGAATAACCGGGTTCAGGTTTTCGATAGAAACGGGTCTTTTATACGACAATTTGGGGATAAAATACTCAAACAACCGGCAGGAATAGCTATTCGACAAGATGGTGAAAGTTGTTTGATATATGTCTCTGATTCTAAAAACAATAGAATCGCGATATTTGATACCTTGGGGAACATGGTAGACAGTTTGGGCGCTGGTTTGGATTTAAGGGAGCCCTGGGATATCTGCTTCGATTACAATAATAACCTGTATATTGCCGATGTATACAATAACCGGGTTGTCCAATTGGATGCCTGGGGCAATAAGCTGCTTACTTTCGGAACACAGGGGAAAGAAGCCGGGGAATTCAAACTGCCTCAGGGTTTGGCGGTAAGCCCCGATGGCAAGTATGTGTATGTCATAGATACCCACAATGACCGGATACAGCGATTCAAGATGTATTTCGACTTGGGCATAAATGACGGACCGCAACTTGCCGGAAGGCTGATAAGCCCTGTTTTACCAGTATCGTTCATGCTGGGCCAAAGTTATCCCAATCCTTCGGCCTTTGATGCAACCATAAATTATGCTCTCCCCAAAGAGGCAAAAGTAAAGCTTAATATCTACAATACTTTGGGGCAGAAGGTAAGAAGCTTGGTCAATGAAAGCCAAATGCCTGGATACTACAGTGTCAATTGGGATTCAAAAGATGATACAGGCAAGAGGGCTGCAGCTGGCGTGTATTTTTATCGATTGGAAGCGGGGGAACATAGTGCACATAAAAAGATGGTTTTGATAAAATAGCCATATTTGATAAAGCCGCCCTGAAAGGAGCGGCTTTAAATTTTTAATTCAATTTTTATAAGATATATTGTTTTATTTTTTATCCTTTTAGATTGACAGGGCAGGCCCATAATAGTATAATTTTGATAGTTCAATGGATACTTTGTAATCTACAAAACAGCAATAATTTAAGGAGAAACAAAATGGCTAAAAGGATCTCGGTTCTATTGGCGATTATAACAGTTATTTCGGCGTCATTGGCCCTGGCCCAGACCGAGGAACCGGCCGCCCAGCCGGCGGATGCCAGCGCCTTCGGCGCCCAGATGATGGGCGGGCTGGGAGTGGTGATGATAGACGGCGACATGTATTACCGGGTCCAGCTGGCCCCGGAGCTTTCGTTCTCCAAGATCGGCCTGGGCCTGGACGTGGACCTGCTGTTCAACAACGACGGCATCCGCAAGGAGGACTGGAATCCCAAGAGCCGCTGGGTGCGCATCATCCGCTATGCCCGCTGGGGGCAGAAGCACGACCGGGTCTACGTGCGGTTGGGCGCGCTGGATGCCGCTATCCTGGGTCACGGTTCCATCATGTACCGCTACGGCAACCAGGTCAACGATGCTGACCGCAAGATAGGCATGGAGTTCGATCTGGACTTCGGCATGGCCGGGTTCGAATCGGTGGTCTCCAATTTCGGCCGGGCCGAGATCTACGGCGGCCGGGCCTATGTGCGGCCCCTCAAATCCACCGAGATACCGATCATCAAGAATTTCGAGGTGGGTGCAACGGTGGTAAGCGACCTGGATCCCGATCAGAATTCCGGAGTCGATGATAAGGTAACGGTCTTCGGGGCCGACCTGGGCCTGCCGATAATCAACACCAACCTGCTTTACACCCAACTTTATTACGACTTTGCCAAGATCAAGAACTATGGCTCCGGCAATGTGGTGGGCATCTCGGCCGACCTTAAATTCCCCGGAGAGATCCTGACCTTATCGTCAAAACTGGAACAGAGATTTTTGGGCGCAGAATATCTGCCCCAGTATTTTGATCGTTTTTATGAAGTGGAACGCTATCAATTTGGAGCCATACCTCCCAGGAAAGTATTGCTGCTGAATTATCTGACCGAGTCCCGCAACGGGACCTACGGCGAACTGACGGCCACACTGGTAGGCAAACTGACCATCCTGGGAAGCTACCAGGCCATTCACAAGGTGCCGTACAGCGGGATGCTGCATTTTGGGACCGACCTGTCGAAATTGATCCCCAATAACAAAATGGAGATCCGGGCGGCCTATGATCAGACCCATATAAATTCCGGCAAGGACCTGTTCACCAATAACGAGAACACCCTGGTGACGGTGGAGGGGGGATATCAGGTGTACCCCCATGTGATGCTGTACCTGACATACTTGAAGACCTACGAAAAAACCACCAAGGACGATGCCGGGAATGAGATCCCTGCTTATTACAAATCAGTTGAAAAATTCTCGCCCCGGCTGGCGGTCAAGTTCAGTTTTTAAATCTCCGGCGGTGAAGTGGCCGTCTTTCTTCAAGATGAACGCACTGTACCGGCATACGATCTCTTTTTTGGGCAGCCTGGCGGATTTCGTCTTTCCTCCCTTTTGCAGTCACTGTCACCAGAGGGCTCCGGAAGGATTGACGGGCGGGATCTGCCCCGGTTGCTGGTCATCGGTCAAGAAGTGGGAGGGCGGCCAATGCCAGCGCTGCGGTAACCAGGTGGCCGGTAAAAAATCGCTGTGCGAATTATGCCTGATCCCAGGCTGGGGCTGCAGCGAGGTCAAGACCATCGGGCCCTTTGAGGCTCCGCTGTCCGACGTAATTCACATGCTTAAATACTCCGATGCCATAAGCGTATCCCGCAAGCTGGGAGCCATTATGGCAGAGCGCATTGTCTCGGATCAAAAATACAATAAAGCCGATCTGGTGCTGGCCGTTCCGCTGCACAGCGCCAGGGAAAGGGAACGGGGCTATAACCAGGCCCAGCTTTTGGCCGAGCAGCTGGGAAGGGCTTTGGGCGTTGCCTCTCCGAAGGGGCTGGTGGCCAGGTGTCGGCATACCAAATCCCAGACCACCATGAATAAGGAACAAAGGCACAGGAACGTTGAAGGAATATTTGCCGTGCAAAATCCCGACCGGATCAAAGATAAGACCGTAATTCTGGTTGATGACGTATTGACCACCGGGGCCACCATAGGCTCCTGTGGTCAATCTCTTTTAGCGGCCGGGGCCCGGGAGGTTCTGGCCCTGACCGCGGCCGCCGCCCCGCTTTGATCGGCCGGTAATAGGTCACGGATTTACATGGATTTTTACAGCAGAGACGCGGAGAATGCTTTATTAGTCCTGTGTAAACGGATATTCAGACATCGCATTTATCAAAGATTAAAACGGAGCCCGATTTTGATTGACATGCCCGTAAGGTAGTGCTAAACTAAAATTGACAGTTAATAAGGGGTCAGCAATGAACGAAATATCCATCCTGCAGAAACACCGCTCAAATTACCAGCCTAAACTGCCTCCGGTCTTCATCCAAAAAGAAACATCGGTCAATCTCCGGGAAGGGGAACGGGCGGAACCGCAGTCCGACCAGAAGGCCATCAATGCCAGGTTTCCTCGAACCTACGGCCTGCCGCTGCTGACCTTTGAGACCACCGAGAAGGCCGATCTTCCGGCCATCAAAGCGGGGGTGGTGCTTTCCGGCGGGCAGGCTCCCGGCGGGCACAATGTCATCGCCGGGCTATTTGACGCGCTCAAGAATTTCAACGAC
Source organism: uncultured bacterium (assembly GCA_937863685.1). Taxonomy (GTDB): domain Bacteria; phylum Edwardsbacteria; class AC1; order AC1; family EtOH8; genus UBA2226. The sequence continues at coordinate 47,432 of CALMGM010000006.1, read as the reverse complement.
AAGAGCGAGCTTTACGGCTTTCTTGACGGCCCCAGCGGTCTGATCGACAACAAATGCAAATTGCTGACCGCCGAGATCATAGACCAGTACCGCAACACCGGAGGCTTCGACATCATCGGATCGGGACGCACCAAGCTGGAGAAGGAGGAGCAGTTCGACAAGGCGGCTGCCACCTGCCGATCGTGGGGTATAAACGCCATTGTGGTGATAGGCGGAGACGATTCCAACACCAACGCCGCCATGCTGGCGGAGTATTTTTTGCAAAAGGATATTGATATTAAAGTGATCGGCTGTCCCAAGACCATAGACGGCGACCTTAAGAACCAGCAGGTCGAGATATCCTTCGGCTTCGACACCGCCACCAAGGTCTACTGCGAACTTTTAGGCAACATTCAGCGGGACGACCAGTCGGCCAAAAAATACTGGCATTTCATCAGGGTGATGGGCCGCTCGGCTTCGCATATTGCCCTGGAATGCGCCCTGCAGTGCCATCCCAACATCACCGTCATCTCCGAGGAAGTGGCCGACAAGGGCCAGCGCTTAAAGGAGATCGTGGGATATATTGCCGGGGTGGTCCGGGACCGCTCCCTGAACGGCATGGATTACGGGGTGGTGGTGATCCCCGAGGGGCTGATCGAGTTCATCCCCGAGATCAAAAAGCTGATAGCCGAACTCAACGACCTGATGGCCGAGCACAAGGATTATTTCAACGGCCTGACCAACCCGGAGGACAAGCACCAGTTCATCAACAAGAACCTGACCGCCGAATCGGCCCAGGCCTTTGCCTCGATCCCGGAGGAGATCCAGTGGCAATTGCTGGAGGACCGCGATCCCCACGGCAACGTCCAGGTGTCCCGGATCGAGACCGAGAAACTGCTGATCGACATGGTGGGCGACCTGTTGCGTGAATCGAAGGCCGAGGGGAAATTCTCCGGCAAGTTCAGCCCCCAGTATCATTTCTTCGGCTATGAGGGGCGCTGCGCCGCGCCCTCCAATTTCGACGCCGATTACTGCTACAGTCTGGGCTATGCCGCGGCGGCCCTGGCGGCCTGCGGCCAGAGCGGCTATATGGCGCAAGTGGCCAACTTGGCCGAGCCCCCGGGCAACTGGGTGGCGGGCGGCATCCCCCTGACCATGATGATGAATCTGGAGCGGCGCCAGGGCAGGGACATCCCGGTGATCAGGAAGGCCCTGGTTAACCTTAATGGCGGGCCGTTCAAGGAATTCGTGCGCCAGAGGGATGGCTGGGCCAAGGGAAACGAGTATATCTATCCCGGACCCATCCAGTATTTCGGACCGGCCGAGATCTGCGACCGCACCACCATGACCCTGGCGCTGGAACAGGGCGAGGATATCCTCAACATCCTGCACGGGCTGGATGTCCTTAGGGATTCGGATGTCTTTTCCGAGCTGGGCCCGGAGGCCATCATTCGTCTTCTCAGCATGGTCCAGCGGCTGTACATCAAGCCCGGACAGGTGGTCATCCGCCGGGGAGAACTGGGGCAGTGCTTCTACATAGTGATGGACGGCGAACTGGAGGTGATGGGCAAGGACGATAAGACCCCGGTGGCCACACTCAGGAAGGGCGATCCCTTCGGGGAGATCGCCTTGCTGACCGACGTGCCCCGGACCGCCAACGTGGTGGCCAGGACCGACGGCAGCGTGCTGTTTTTGGATTCCTACAGTTTCAAGGATTTTCTGGCCGAGTTCGGCAACCTGGGCGACAAGCTGGAGAAACTGGGGGCGGAGAGGCTGAAGGAGCTGAAGGAGAAAGAGTAAAGCCCTTAGAGTTGGAAACTTGTATCAAAGCAGTAAAATGTTGATATAAGGTAAAAGCCTAGTGCATTTAGCAACCCACTTTTTTGTCTCTTGGCTTTTGGCCGATGTCGTAGCAGAAAATGATAGAGAAAGATGTATATTGACTTTCTCGGGTATTTTGCCGGACATAGATATTTTGCCGGCTACCCTGATGGGTTTTAGCGGAAGATCCCAAACAATTATAGATGTCTATCAAAAGTATCATCACGTTTTGGCCCACAACTTTACCGCCGCCCTAATATTATCAGCAGCAGTTCTATTGCTGACCAGAAGGAAATATAAAACAGCCTTATGGGCGTTTATTATATTTCATCTACACTTACTATTCGACTTGTTGGGTTCAGCCGGTCCGGATGGTTCCATCTGGGCAATAAATTATCTGTATCCCTTTTCCCAAACCCCCTTGGAATTTAACGGGCAATGGGCGCTAAATGCCTGGCCAAATATCATTATTACCCTAGCATTAATGGCATTCACAATATATCAGGCAAAAAGAAAAGGATATTCCCCGATCTCTATGATCTCAAAAAAAGCCGACAGGATATTTGTGGAGACAATAAGCAACAGATTTAAAAGATAACGGTTGAAAATATATATTCTACCGTGTGGTTTCTGGGTATCGTTCCGCAAAGTAATTTATAACTAATCCTTACAATTGATGATTTAGTTAAACCCAACTCAACCCCTATACCCCTTCTCTTATGAAGAGAAGGGCGAAGGAATGAGTTCAAAATTTAAATCAATAATCCATAATCTATAATTCATATCATCTACTTTTGATCAATAAACATAAATCGCCCGACAGCTTGTGGCAGTTGAAAGGATGACCAGAACTCCGCCGAAAAGGGGGACCCGTGAAAAATAAGATCATAACCTCAGCGTTTTTCTTGCTGATATTGGCTGGCAACGCCGCCGCTCAACAGATAATTGCCGACCATACGGTCGTCGATAGTTATTCCGATATCCCCCAGCAGTACATCGACAGCGTCAGGACTTGGTGGGTGACCGTCCCCGGGGAATCGCACTCGTCCGGCTACCGTATAGGCCTGGCCATCCTGCAGTCCATTGACTCTAATAACGCCGTGGCCATCCTCGAGAGCGGCACCCCCGACAGCCTGCCGGCCGGCGCCCTGCGCTTCAGTCGCGCCACCTGGGGCGATCTGAACTCCTCCAGTGGCTGGCGCTACGGGTACGGCGAGGAGGACTGGTATACCAGCCAGACCGCGGTCGCCCGTACTGCGGCCGGTATCCGCTACTGCAACACCAACGGGAGGCCGCTGCACGCCACGGGATTCGGCTGGTGCTGGGACATGACGTGGATAAACGCGCCAGGCGGCACAGAGGATCCCGTCCACCAGGTGCGCTGGGCCGGTTCGTCAGAAGGCGGCCCGCAGGGCAGCCTGCGCTGGGGCCTTGACGCCGGGGACTCGATCCTTACCGGGAACAGCGTCTGCATGGACACCTACCTGGAAGCCACCCAGTCCTACGCCGATTCCTGTGCGACGAACGGCTGGCCCACGGTGGTGTTCTTCACCACCGGCCCGGTGGACGGCAACGACAACAGCGAGAACGGTTTTCAGCGCGAGGTCAAGCACCAGTACATGCGGCAGTACGTGGCGCAGGATACCACCCGGGTGCTGTTCGACTATGCCGACATCCTGTGCTGGAGCAATGCCGATTCCCAGCACGTGGCCACCTGGAACGACGGAGGCACCCTCAGAGACTTCCCCCAGATCCACGCCGACAACATGCTGGACACCAACGGCACTTACACCGAGGACGGGGACCATATCGGGCAGCGGGGTGCCATCCGGCTGGCCAAGGCCATGTGGTGGATGCTGGCGCGGCTGTCGGGCTGGGACGGGACGCCGTCAGGCATCACGGCCGACATAAATACCGTGAAGGACGATCCCGGCCTGCGGTTGTCGATACAACCCAACCCCTTCCGGCGGCAGGTCGTCATCAGTTATACCATTCCCCGGGCCGGTGATGTCGAGGTGGCGATCTACAACAGCACCGGGCAGAAGGTCCGGACCGTCATCCAATCGCATCAGGAGCCGGGGACCCACGTCGTGAAATACGAATCCGATAATCATCCCGCCGGCGTCTATTTTTGCCGGTTGAGAAGCGGAGGGGACGTCCGGACCAGCAGAATGGTGCTCATGCGATAATCAATACCGGTCTGTTCAACAAACACAGAGAGGAGATCATAATGCCGTTAGTGGGAACCCGCGAAATGTTCAAAAAGGCCTATGACGGCGGCTATGCCGTCGGGGCCTTCAATGTCAACAACATGGAATTATTGCAGGCCATCGTGGATGCCGGAACCGAGGAGCGCTCCCCGCTGATCCTGCAGGTATCGGCCGGGGCCCGCAAATATGCCCGCCAGGAATACCTGATCCACCTGGTCAAGGCAGCCATGGAGACCACCGACATTCCGGTGGCTTTGCACCTGGACCACGGCGACAGCTTCGAGCTGTGCAAAGCCTGCGTGGACGGCGGCTTCTCCTCGGTGATGATAGACGCCTCGCATGATCCCTTCGAGGAGAACGTGGCCCTCACCAAAAAAGTGGTGGAATACGCCCATGCCAAGGGGGTGCCGGTGGAGGCCGAGCTGGGCAAGCTGACCTCGACCTCGGACGAGCCCGGGGCCCGGGAAGCAGTCTATACCGATCCGGACGAAGTGGTGGAATTCGTCAAACAGACCGGCTGCGATTCGCTGGCCATCTCCATAGGCACCTCGCACGGGGCCTACAAATTCAAGGGCGAGGCCACCCTTGATTTCCCGCGGCTGGAGAAGATCCAAAACCTTCTTCCGGGGTATCCCATAGTCCTGCACGGGGCCTCATCGGTGCCGGCCGAGCTGGTGGAGATCTGCAACAAGTACGGCGGAAAACTGCCGGGCACCCGCGGGGTGCCGGAAGAATTCCTGGCCCGGGCCGCCAAGATGGCGGTCTGCAAGATCAACGTGGACACCGATCTGCGCATAGCAATGACCGGGGCCATCCGCAAGGCCTTTGCCGAGAATCCGTCGGAGTTCGATCCCCGCAAATACCTGGGTCCGGCCCGGGAGGCGGTCAAGCAGGTGGTCAAGGGCAAGGTCAAGCTGTTCGGCTGCGCCGGCCAGGCCTAGAAATCCGAAAGACCGCAACCGGAAAATCATCACAACCAAAAAAGACCATATGAAAAAATGTGGTAGCCTTATAGCCGTAATTTTTATCTATGCCTTTTCGGCAACCGCCCAAATGTCAGACAGCGGTTCGGTAAAACAGAATGGACCAGACCCGGTGTGGATATCCTTTGGCCTGGGCGGTTCCGATAGCTTGTCGGGATTCAATGTCAGCACCCATGTATTCGTCAATGAACATTGCTTTTCGGCGCAGTACGCAAGCTCCAAAGAATACAGTTTTTGGGGCGACCCAGAGGACAACCGGCAGGAATTCAGCCTGGCTTATGGACGTTGTGTGGCCACGGACATGGCAATGGCCTTGGGCTCGCTGGGGGTATGCTACAGGAACGAAACCAGCTATGAGATCAGTGACTCCTATTCCAACGACCCGGACGACTGGTTTGACACCGAATTCATCTATGCCGCAAGACACCGTGACTATTACGGGATCATTGCCAAGGGACAGATATTGCTGAGGTCCAGGCACGTTGGGATAGGACCCAGCTTTGCGGTTTGTTTTACCGGTGAGAGGGCCTTTATATCGATCTATCTGGATCTGGCCTTAGGGAACCTAAAATGAAAAGCGTCCGAATGGTCAATGGGAATCTATTAACTTAGTCTAACAAATAAAAATCATATAAGGAGGATTGATATTGGGCGACAATTAACGTCCTTTTAGACTATCTGAATCAACCAGTAAACTAAAAAGGAGCGTGAACATCATGAGCACCGATATCAAAAAATCACTTCGGGAACTGACCAGGATGCAGCCCGGCCAGGGCTATGTGCTGAGCGTCTACATTAACGCCGCCCCGGACGGCAAAGGACGCAGGAATTACAATGTGTTTCTCAAGAAAAAATTCAGCGAAATAGAAAAGAGCTTGAAACCGCACAGCCCGGAAGCGGAAAGCTTTCCCAAGGACATCAAGGAGATCAACCGTTATCTGGAGGAGGACCTGAGGCCGGAGAGCAAGGGGGCCGCCGTGTTCATTTCCCAGAGCAAGAAAATATTCAAGACCTTCCAGACGGTGCTTCCCCTGGCCAACCGGGTGATAGTGTCCCGGGTACCCTTCATCTATCCCCTGGCCAGGATGGCCGATAATTACTACCCTTACGGCGTGATCATCAGCGACGAGAAGCAGGCCAAAATGCTGAAGATGTACCTGGGCAACCTGGAGGAGGAGGCCGATATTGTAACCGCGGCCGATGACATCTCGGCCAAGGGCTACGAGACCAGAAAGGGCCGGCTGGGCCTGTCCGATGAAAAACACCAGCGGCATCTGAAAGACCTCCGGGCCAAACACGTAAAAAGCGTCATCCGGGAGGCCCAGAGATTCTTCCAGGGCGACACCGCCCATCTGCTGGTGGCCGCGGAGAACGGAACTTTGGCCGAGATCAACCGGCAGCTGCCGGCCGCGCTGAAGAACAAGGTGATCACCACCGCCAAATTCGACATCAAATCGCCCAACAAAAAGGTGCTGGACGAATCGCTGAAGCTGTTCAAAGATTTGGAGAACCAGGAGTCCCAGAGGATAGCCCGGGAGGCCGTAGTGCTGGCCAAAAGCAAGGGGGGGCGGGCCATGCTGGGAACCAGGGCCATCCTGACGGCCCTGCAGGACGGCCGGGCCGAGACCCTAGTGATCTCGGAAAAATATACCGGGCAGGGCTGGCAGTGCGCCGACTGCCTGATGCTGGGGGTTCTGGGCAAACCAAGGGAATGCATCTATTGCAGCGGCAAGAACATCAATAAGGACCCGGACATGAAAGAGGAGATGGTGGGCCTGGCCCTGAGGCGCGGAGTCAGGGTGGAATTCGTGGAAGGGGCCCGGGAGCTGGAGGCCAATGGCGGGATCGGGGTCCTGATGAAAAACAGATGAATCGAATACCTGCGGTGAAATTTGACCACAGACAATAATAAGGGGAATTTCAGAGAGAATATATTCCTGAAAGGCTGGCGGCCCTACGCCTGGATAACGGCCTTGCTGATAGCCGCCCACCTCTGGTCCGTCAATTTCGGATACGTCTATTTTGACGACGATTCCCTGATCATCAACAACCGGCGCCAGCTGGAGGATATCAAAAGCATTCCCGCGGCCTTCACCGGGGAATTGGAGCGGGGCAGTACGCCCTTCTACCGGCCGCTGCTGCAGACCTCTTTCATTCTCAATAACCTGATCGGCGGACCGGCTGCCCGGGGGTTTCATATATTCAATATCATCCTGCATCTGACGGCCTGCCTGCTGTTCTTTGAATTTTTAAAAAGATTGGGGATATCGCCTCCCGGAGCCCTGCTGGGTTGTCTGTTCTTTGCCGTCCATCCCCTGAATACCCAGGCGGTGGCCTGGATCCCGGGAAGAAACGATCCCCTGCTGGCCGTGCCGATCATGCTAAGCGCCATTTGTTTCATCGATTTCATAAGGGCCGGAGGAAAAGGGCGGCTGGCCTTTAGCCTGCTGTTCTTTGCTCTGGCTCTGACGGCCAAGGAATCGGCAGTCATGCTTCCCCTGGCCATGGCGGGCTATGCGCTGCTGGTCCCAAAAACAGGGTGGAAAAGCAAAAAACTGTGGACCCATCTGTCTCTGGCCTTGGCGGTCATTGCCGCCTGGTACTGGCTGAGGGCCGGGGCCATGGGGTTCAGCCCCGAATGGCAGGGGAACCGGATCACAAGTCCGGTGGAATTTATCTTCATGATGTCCAGCTATCTGGGCAAGGTCTTTCTGCCGATAAAACTGTCTCCGGTGGCCGTGCCCCAGCTTCCGGCGATACTCATCGGCGCAGCCGCAGCGGTGATCCTTTTGGCGGCTAGCTTTTATAAAGGGATCGGCAATAAGCCGGTCTTTCGGTTCGGATTGCTGTGGCTGACGGTCTTTTCCCTGCCGTATCTCGTCCGGGGCTCCTTTGTGACCCTTTTCCTGGAACACCGGTTCTACCTTCCGCTGATGGGACTGCTGATATCATTGACCCAGGTCAGGATCTTACAGGATCTATTTGGGGGCAGAAGATCGTCGATCGTCATTACCCTTATCATTGCCCTGATGTTGTACAGAACCATAGGTTACAGCGCGGTGTTCAAGGACCGGCAGACCTTCTGGGACCAGGCCGAAAAAACTTCGCCGGAATCATCCTTGGTGTTGTATAATAAGGGGCTGATGTACCAGGAACAGAAGAACTACGACCTGGCGGCTGAAAAATATCTTTTGGCTTTAAAATACACACCGGATTATGCCGGGGTTCATAACAACCTGGGGATGGTCTATCAGGCCGTCGGGGAATATGCCAAGGCCGAGGCGCAGTACCGGCAGGCCATAAAATTCAAAAAAGACTTTGCCCGGGCCCACGACAATCTGGGAAGTCTGTATTGCCAGCTGGGATCGCCTGATCGGGCGAAGCAGGAGTTTTCCCAAGCCATCGCCATCAGCGACCTGCCTTCCGCCCACAACAACCTGGGCAGCCTGTATTATAATCAGGGCGATAATGACCGGGCCGGGGAGGAGTTCCTGAAAGCGGTCCGGCTCGATCCGGATCTGGCCCCGGCCAGGGTGAATCTGGGCAGCTATTACTTGAAAAATGAGCAGGCGGAAAAGGCCCGGCAGGAGTATCTTAAAGCCCTGGAATTGGATCCCCGCAATGCTGACGCCAGTTACAATCTGAGCCTGATATACTCGGAAACCGGACGATACGATCTGGCGGAAGATGTTCTACGGGAAGCATTAAAGGCCAACCCGGCTGGGAAGATGCTGCATTTCCAGCTTTCCTCGGTCTATTTCCTGGACGGGAAATATCCGGAATCGGTTAACGCTTACGACAGGTATCTGGAGGCCGGCGGGCAGCCTGACCAAGATATCCTGGCCCGGCTGAAACCCTTCCGTAAAGATACCGGACAGTGAACGCCATCAGACAATCCATCAGAAAGGAGATTATCATGCCGGTGATCACCATATCCAAAGAGCACGGGGCCGGCGGCAAGCAGATATCCCAGGACATCGCCCGGGCGCTGGGCTACGAACTGGTGGACAAGGCCATGATCGTCAAGGTGGCCCAGAACGCCAAGGTGTCGGCCGAAAAAGTGGAAAAATTCGACCAGGAGGGCTACGATTCCATGGGCAAGTTCCTGAACAACCTGCTGCTGGCCAATCCCTCCCTGTACTCCGGGCTGGGGTTCGAGCTGCCGATGGCCGGGCCGGGGATGCTGCCGGCAGGATATGATTTCTTCGATGCCGAGCAATATCTCAAGTTCACCCAGACCTTGATGGAGAATCTCTGCGGCAAGGGGAAGGTGGTGCTGGTGGGCCGGGGCAGCCAGGTATTCCTGTCCGACAAGCCGGGCTGTCTGCACCTGAGGATCACCGCCCCTCTGGATTACAGGATCAAACGGGTAATGGAGAAACAAGCGGTCAGCGAAAAAGAGGCCCGGGACCTGATACAGAAAAAGGATAAGGCCCGCTCATCCTACGTCAAGGATTTTTATCAACGGGACTGGAACGATCCCGCCCTGTACCACCTGATGATCAACACCGCCAGGGTAAAAAGCGCGGGGATCATAGCCATCGTCAAGGAAGCGATCAAACTAATATAAAACTTTAAAACACAGGAGCGTTTACTATGGGTGTAAAAATCGGTATCAACGGTTTCGGCAGGATCGGCCGCCTGGTGATCAGCGCCATGTCGGAGAAGAAACTGCTGGGCAATCCCCTGGATGTGGTGGCGGTGGTGGATGTCTCCACCGATGCCAAGTATTTCGCCTACCAGCTGAAATACGATTCGGTCCACGGAAAGTTCCCCGGGGAGGTGTCCACCGCCAAGAGCGACCCCTCGCTGGCCGAGGATGACATCATCATCGTCAACGGCCACAAGATCAGATGCATCATGGCCACCAAGGATCCCGCCCAGCTGCCCTGGAAGGACCTGGGGGTAAGCCTGGTGATCGAGGCCACCGGTCTGTTCACCCATTCCGACAAGGCCAGCGGCCATTTGACAGCCGGGGCCAAGAAGGTGCTGATCACCGCCCCGGGCAAGGGCGAGGTCAAGACCATCGTACTGGGGGTCAACGAAAAAGAGTACGATCCGGCCAAGCACCACATCGTCTCCAACGCCTCCTGCACCACCAACTGCCTGGCTCCGGTGGTCCACGTGCTGATGAAGGAAGGGATCGGCATCGAGAACGGCCTGATGACCACCATCCATTCCTACACCGCCACCCAGAAGACGGTGGACGGGCCCTCCAAGAAGGACTGGCGGGGCGGCCGGGCGGCGGCCATCAACATCATTCCCAGCTCCACCGGGGCCGCCAAGGCGGTGGGCGAGGCCATCCCGGCGGTCAAGGGAAAGATGACCGGGATGTCGTTCCGGGTCCCGACGGCCGACGTTTCGGTGGTGGACCTGACCTTCCGCTCCGAAAAGGAGACCTCCATCGAGGCCATAGACAGCCTGCTGAAAAAAGCCTCGGAGACCTACCTGAAGGACATATTGGGATACGCCGACGAAGAAATGGTCTCCACCGATTTCATTCACGACAAGCGATCGTCCATCTACGATTCCCTGGCCACCCTGCAGAACAATCTGAAGGGTGAGAAGCGGTTCTTCAAGATAGTCAGCTGGTACGACAACGAATGGGGATATTCCTACCGGATAGCCGAGCTGGCCAAACTGATGGCCGATAAAATGTAACCGGAGGCTTAAAAGGCGCCGCATAGCCCTGTGTTGTGCGGCGCTGCATTTGTATCCATGAAAAAAATATTTTCAATATCTATACTGATAATCTTTTTGTCCGGACTGATCGTTCCCTCCAACGCCGCAGCCCAGGAATTACAGATATTTCAGACCAACTCGGCCAACGGACACCTTTTTCCCTGTCGCTGTCCCAGCGAGCCCAAGGGCGGCCTGGCCAAACAGGCATCCCTGGTAAAGAAGCTGGCCGGCGGCGGACCGTACTGGCTGCTGGAGTCCGGGGACATCTTCGGGATAAACACCGACCGGCCCTCGGATTCCCTGGTCCTGGCGGCATTTCAGGCCATGAAGTACCAGGCGGTGGCCGTCGGCGACCAGGAACTGGCCAAAGGGGGCGATTATTTCCTGCAATTGAAAAGCCGGTTTGACATCCCCTTTGTTTCCGCCAATCTGCTTTACAATGGCAGACCGATGGCTGAAGCTTACCGGATCTGCTCTTTAGACAAGCCGGCGGCAAAGGCCGCGGTGATCGGGCTGATATCACCCAAGACCCTTCTTTACTACCCAAAGGAAAAGCTGGAGGGCCTAGAGATCATTCCTCCCGAACCGGTGCTCCGAAATCTGGTCGACAGTTTAAAGGGCAAGGTAGATCTTTTCATCCTGGTCTCGCATCTGGGTTTTGAGGAAGAGGCCGAGCTGGCCAGAAAATTCCCGGAGCTGTCGCTGGTCATCGGCGGGCACAGCCAGACAGAGCTGGAAAAACCATATTACAGCAACGGAGTGCCGATAATAGAATCGGGCTCGGGCGGAAAACGGCTGACCGGGACAGCTATGGCCAGGGAGGGCGGCAAGTGGCTGCTATCGGAGTCGAAGCTTTACGGAATAACTTCCGACCTGCCCGATGATCCGGCAGTCGGCAGAATAATCGGTCCGATGCCGGACTATTCCCACCACAACCCAGACACCGGCGGCGGCATCACGATAGAAAAAACGGTCATCCACATCTTTGTGGCACCGGACTGCCCCGATTGCCAAAAGCTGGAGAAAGGGCTTTTCCGGGATGTCGCTGGCAAATATTCCGGCAGACTGCGCCTCCAATATCACAGGGTTGATGATTCAAGGGAATATAAATTACTGCTGGATTATGAGAGGCTGTTTAACGATAAAAGCAATGAGATCCCTGCGGTGGTCATAAACGACAGGATCCTCGGCGGGGTGGAGGAGATTGAAAAGGAGCTGGAGGCACTGCTGAGCCTGCAGCTGAATCAAAATAGCATAAAAAAGACCAAGAACAAAACATCGAATACAAAAGATACATCTGAAAATAATTTAGCGGCCGGGGCATCATCCGACAGCATCTACCTGGCCTTCGTCACCAACCTGCGCTGCCAGAAATGCGGCCGGGCCGAGTATATGCTGAGGGCCTTGCAGGAACAGCATCCCCGGCTGGCAGTAAGAAAATTCGACCTGCAGGCCAAGGGCGACCGGGTGATCATAGAGGCCCTGGGGATACTCTACAACGTCCCCGGGGAACAAAGGATGATAGCCCCCAGCGCCTACATCGGCGATGACCATCTGGCAGCCAGCCAGATAGACGATGCCGCCCTGGCCGCCCTGGTCTCCAAATATTCCAGGGGCACCAAACGGGTCCCCTGGGAGGAGGCCAAAAGGTACATCACCCAGGCCGGCCAGAGCATTTTCCAGCGTTTCAAGTCCTTCGGCGTACTGGGGGTAATGGGAGCCGGCCTGCTGGACGGGATAAATCCCTGTTCTCTGGCGGTGCTGGTGTTCTTCATCTCCTACCTGGCCTTCGTGGGCCGCAAAAGGTGGGAGATCCTGGCGGTGGGTCTGTCCTATACCCTGGCCGATTTTCTGGTCTATTTTCTGATCGGCGTCGGAGGCCTGTCATTCCTGCTGTCCCTGAAGGCACTGCCGGCGCTGAGCCGCATCCTGTATTGGCTGGCGGTCATTGCCGGTCTTATTCTGGCGGTATATAATTTCAGGGATTACCTGAAAGCACATCGGGGGGATCTCTCCGGCATGGACCTGCAATTGTCATCCAAGACCAAACAGCGCATCCATAAGGTTATCCGCGAACGGATGGGGGCCGGGGGGCTTATCGGCGGGGCCTTTGTGGTGGGGCTGATCACCTCGGTCCTGGAGTTCGCCTGCACCGGCCAGGTCTATCTGCCCACCATCGCCTTTGTCAGCCAGATATCCTCGGTCAGGTATCAGGCCTACGGGTACCTGCTGTTGTACAACCTGATGTTCGAAGTGCCGATGATCATCACCTTCGTCATCGCCTTCTGGGGAGTATCCTCCAAGACCATCGCCGGATGGGCTCAAGCTTCGGTGTCCGGGGTGAAGCTGGCCACCGCCATATTGTTCATGGTGATGAGCCTGGCGTTGGTGGTGATACTGATTACATAGACTGCTTTGAATCCTAAAAAGTTAAATTACTTCAATATAATTTAAAAGAGAGCTATGCCGAAAAATTATTTTCAGGCAAACAAAGACTACCTGATGGCCACCGCCGTAGGGATGCTGGCCGGGGGGCTGGACCTCCTGCATGTCAACTGGGTGTTGACCTCCCTGCTGGTGCTGGCCGCAGGGGCGGCTTTGGGCCGCTTCTTCGACCGGCATCCCAGAAGCCTGGCTTTTGCGCTGGGCTTCGGGCCGTTCCTGCTGCAGCTGCTGGTGCTGATGTTTGACCGGATGCCGGCCTTCAAGCAGAATCTGTTCTTCTCCCTGCTGGCTCTGATACCGGCCTTTCTGGGGGTCTATGCCGGGCGGGTGTTCGTAAAATTGAAAAAATAGACATTGGTCCCTGACAGGGCATCAAAACAATAAACCACCAAGCCGGGAGCATATGAGCAACGGCCCAGAAAGCACTTTAAAAAAAAGCTCCGGGTATAAAAAGCCGATGCTCTGGCTGGAATCGGTTGAGTCAGGCGCATATTATCCCTATGAGGTGATCGACCGCAAGATAGATACGCTGGAGATCATCGGGGAGTGGGAGCAGGTGGAATCCCTGCTGGTCGGTTCGCTGGAAGAGTTGGACAGGTTTCAGGACAAGACCATGCTGGCCGAGGCCTGCAGCAGGCTGGGCAGCCTCAAGGTCAACCGCGGACTGTATGCGGAGGCCGGAAGGATATTCGACAGATCGCTGACCATCTTCCAGGATGCCGGCGACAAACGGGGTCAGGGCCGGGTGCTGTGCAACATCGCCAGCATCCACCACAACCGGGGCGATTACGACAGCGCGTTGGAATGTCTGAAAGAGGCTCTGGGGTACGCCGAGGAACTGGGCAACAAACAGGGTATCAGCCGGGCCATTGGAAATATAGGGATCATCTATTACGAAAAGGGCGATTTCGACCGGGCCATCGAGTACTATCAGCGGGCCATGGATATCTCCCGGGAGCTGGGCGACCAGGAGACCGAGGCCATCTCGGTGGGTAATATCGGGATGATCTACCAGGAGATAGGCGATTATCCCAAGGCTTTGGAATACTGCACCAGTTATCTGAAAATGGCCCAGAGCCAGGGCAATAAGCAGGTGATCAGTTACGCCCTGGGCAATGTGGGCTCTATCTATTTCGAAATGGACGAACTGGAGAGAGCCAAGAATTTCTTCCGGCAGTATCTGGAGATCTCTCAGGAACTGGGGGATAAACCAGGGATGATAGTGGCCTGCGACGACATGGCGATCACCGAGATGTTCCTGGGGAATTACCAGGCCAGTCAGCAGTTATTTGATAAAGCCATGGAGCTGACAAACGAGATTAGCAACGCTGAGAATATAGCCGTACTGCTGGCCAACATCGGCAAACTGCAGGCCAGGCTGGGGAATAAGGGCCAGGCCGAGGAATATTTTGCCAAAGGCGTCGAAAGCGCCAAGAAGTCTGAAAATGATTTTCAGCTTTCGCAGAATTATTTTCTTATGGCCGATTTCTATCATAAGGAGGGGCGGCAGCAGCCGGCCAGAGAGTTCAATCAACGGGCATTGGAATCGGCCCGGGAGACCAACTGCCGGGAGGTGCTCATAAAAGCGGGGATCCTGGAGGATATTCTGTTGGCAGCTGAAGACAAGCCCGGGGCCATTGCCGGCCTGAAAACTCTGCTGCCGGATATTCAAACAGATAAATACCTAGCGGAGATAAATTACCACCTCTTTAAACTGACTGGTAATACAGAATACCGGGAAAATTCCCTGAGTCTTTACCAGGAGCTTTGGCAGAGGTCGGGCAATATTGATTACCGTGACCGGCTTAGTGAACTTAAATCATCCATAAAATAAAAGGGAATCATGAAAGAACTAATACTGAAAAACCTAAAGATAGGCCACGGGAATCCGCTGGCCCTGATAGCCGGACCCTGCGTGCTGGAGGACGAAGCGGTGGTGATGAGGACCGCCGAGGAGATAAAGAAGATCTCGGAAAAGCTGAAGATCGGCCTGGTGTTCAAGGCCTCCTACAAAAAGGACAACCGCTCGTCGGCCAAGAGCTACCAGGGCCCGGGACTCGAGAACGGTTTGAAACTGTTGGAAAAGGTCAAGAACCAGTTCGAGGTACCGGTGCTGTCCGACGTCCATTATCCCGAGGAAGTGGCCGCCTGCGCCCAGGTGCTGGACATCATCCAGATCCCGGCCTATCTGTGCATGCAGACCGAGCTGACCTTGAAGGTCGCCCGGACCGGCAAGGTGGTCAACATCAAAAAGGGGCAGTTTCTGGCGCCGGAGGACGTGGGACACATCGTCAAAAAGATAGAGGAGATCGGCAACAGCAACATCCTGCTGACCGAGCGGGGCAGCTGTTTCGGCTACCACAACCTGGTGGTGGATTTCAAGGCCCTGCCCATCATGCGCTCGCTGGGTTATCCGGTGGTATTCGATGTCACCCACACCATCCGCAAGTACGGCAAACCGTCCAGCGATCCGGCCGGGGGGAGCCCGGAGTTCATTGAGCCTCTGGCCCGGGCCGGGGTGGCGGCGGGCTGCGACGCCATCTTCATCGAGACCCACCCCAGGCCCTGCGAGGCCAAGTGCGACGCGGCCAGCATGCTGGATCTGTCGAAACTGGAAAAGTTGCTGGAGAGTTTGATAGAACTGGACCAGGTGGCCAGGAAGTACGTTTAACCACCAAGACACCCCCGCTTTTTCGGGGTTCACTCATTTTATTTTTACCAGTGTTTTTCAGGGCACAAAGAAAATACTCGGAACTAAAGTGTCATTCCCGCAACAGCGGGAATCCAGGCCTGGATGCCCGTTTTCACGGGCATGACAAAAGGAATGAAATAAAGCCAAAGGAGTAAGAGATGAAAAAGATCATCCTAGCATCAACCCTGATGCTGATAGCCGCCGGAGCCTTTGCCCTGCAGACCATCGAGCAGAAGACCCCCATCTCCCAGGTGGTGATCTACAACGACCGGGTGGAGATAACCCGGATGCACAAGACCGGCTACCAGCCGGGGGAGTACCAGTTCAAGATGACCGACCTGCCGTCCTCGCTGGACGAGAACTCGGTGCGGGCCTCCGGGAGCGGCACGGCCGAGGTCAAGATCAACGGGGTGAAGATCGAGACGGTCTACCTGGACACCACCACCAACCAGAAATACAAGGCCCTGGAGGATTCGGTGGAACAGCTCAAGGACCAGCAGAAGATATACGACGACCGCTACAGCCTGCTGCAGAAGGAGTCCGATTATCTGGAGAAGATCAAGAATGCCAGCACCGCCGTGCCCTCCGGCCGGGAATCGGACAAGCCCAGGTCCACCACCATCAGCGAGTGGACCGGGCTGTACAATTTTTACGATGCCAAATTTGAAGCGATGAACAAGGAACAACGGAGTATCGAGAAGAGCAAGAAGGCTCTGCAAGCCAGGCTGAATGCCCTGCAGAGCCGTCTGCACAAGCTATCGGCCGGAGCCAGACTGACCAAGAAGGACGTGAGCGTCAGCTTCACCGTCAAAAAGGAGGGCAGCCTGGCCCTAGCCTTAAGTTACATGATGATGGGCGCCTCCTGGCATCCCCTATACGACATCCGGGTGTCGCCGGAGAACAAGGAGGTGGAGTTCACCTATTACGGGGTGATCTACCAGAACACCGGCGAGGACTGGAAGAACGTCAAAATTACCCTGTCCACCGCCCAGCCTTCCATCTCCGGCTCCATGCCGGCCCTCAAGCCCTGGTATGTCGACGTCTATCAGCAGTATTACCAGAAAGGGCAGGCCTCGCAAAGGGCCAAGCAGAATATCGCCTATAGCAAGGAGCAGCAGGCCCCGGCTCCGGCGGAGATGGCCTATTTTACGGACGGGTCATCCACAACTGATCAATTGACAGGTGCTATGGGGGCTACTATCAACGTTTCGGGTGTTGAATTCACAGGCACCTCCTACGTCTACCAGACCCCGGGCGAGAACAACATTCCCTCGGACGGCGAGCCGCACAAGATACCCATCGCTTTCGAGACCCTGAAGGCCGACTTCGAATATTCCTCGGCCCCCCGCCTGAAGCAGTACGCCTATCTGCAGGGCAAGGTCAAGAATTCCACCGAGTACCCCTTCATTGCCGGGGACATCAACGTCTTCTTCGGGAACAATTTCGTGGGCACCTCGGCCATCAACACCGTCATTCCGTCCGAAAAATTCGACGTCTCGCTGGGCATAGATGAGGGCATCAAGATCACCCGCCAGAAGATGAAGGACCTGGTGGAGAACGGCAAGCGGATCAAGCGGACCTACGGCTACAAGATCACGGTCAAGAACTTGAAGAAGACCAAGGAGATCCTGACCGTCAACGAACAATATCCGGTCACCCGGAACGACAAGATAAAGATTAAATTAGTATCTCCCAAGTTCGACGACGAGAAGCTGGAATACGGGATCAAGGAAAAGGCCAACGGACTGATAGAGTGGAAGATGGAGCTGGGCCCGCAGGAGAAAAAGGAAATGGAGCTGGAATACATTGTAGAATACCCTTCGGATACTAATGTTCAAGGTCTATAAAATGTTCACCAATAAGTATAACCAATTGAAAAGCATTAAAATATACTATGATTGGTTTATTCAAATGAAAAAAAGTATATATATAATCATAATTTTAGTGATAGGTTTAAATGCTTATGCAGTTCAATTAATTGAAAGCATTGCACCAATAAGCCGGGTAGTGATTTATGAACAGGAATGCGAAGTTACACACACATTAATAAAAACATACCAACCAGGTGAGTATCAAATAAAGCTATTGGCCTTGCCGGTAGAAATTAATGATAACACAGTTAGGGTTTCAGGCGACGGATCTGCAGAAGTAAAAATACAAACCATAAAAATAGAAACAATATATCAAGATACCACAAATCAGAAATACAGAATATTATATGATTCTGTAGAGTTATACCAAGAGCAAATAAAAGCATATGATGATCGTCATGGTCTGCTTAAAAAGAAAGCGGATTACCTTGACTGTATTAAAAACATAAGTACTGAAACAAGCGCGACAGGAGATGAAAAAACAAAAATTAAACCTGCAAACGAATGGACAGGATTGTTTGCTTTTTATGATAGTCACTATCAAATAATAAATAATGATGTCAGGACAATTGGAAAATACAAAAAACAATTAACGACAAAACTTATTGCACTGCAAAACAGGCTTCAGAAAATATCCAGCATTGAAAATGCAATTCAAAAGAACGTAACAGTTAACCTTCAAGTGTTAAAAGGTGGCAACCTGGATCTGAAGTTAAGTTATATTATAAAAGGAGCGTCTTGGCAACCACAGTATGATATTCGGGTATCTCCCGAAGATAAATCTGTAGAAGTTGGCTATTATGCCATGATCCGCCAACAAACAGGTGAGGATTGGAATGGCGTAAAAATGATTTTATCTACTGCCCGTCCGGATATTTCCGGTAATATGCCGCTGCTTTCAACTTGGTATTTGGATTCAAAACAAACTAGGCCAAGATATAAATCTACTAGAGATTCTGACGGGCAAAGAGCAGTAGTTAAGATTAATACATCCCGTTCAGGTAAGAACAATAAAGTAACAGGTATGCTTCTAGATGCAGGAACTAACGAACCACTGCCCGGAGCCGTTGTGGGAATATTAAACACAGAGCTGGGGGCAAATACAGATATTAATGGTAAATTTATAATAAATAACATTCCTGCAGGTACTTATGCAATTAAAGCAAGGATGATGGGTTATGAGGCTGTTACAGTTAGTGGTGTTTCATTAAAAGAAGGGCGGACAGCCGACATCAAGTTTACTTTATTGCCAACAGCGTTAGAAGTAGAAGGTATTCTAATATTGGCATCAAGAGAAATACAAGCCATCCCATGTATTTCAGAAGTTGAGAACTTACCAACATCTTATGTTTTCAACACCCCCGGAGAGAACAACATCCCCTCGGACGGCGAGCCGCACAAGATACCCATCGCTTTCGAGACCCTGAAGGCCGACTTCGAATATTCCTCGGCCCCCCGCCTGAAGCAGTACGCCTATCTGCAGGGCAAGGTCAAGAATTCCACCGAGTACCCCTTCATTGCCGGGGACATCAACGTCTTCTTCGGGAACAATTTCGTGGGCACCTCGGCCATCAACACCGTCATTCCGTCCGAAAAATTCGACGTCTCGCTGGGCATAGATGAGGGCATCAAGATCACCCGCCAGAAGATGAAGGACCTGGTGGAGAACGGCAAGCGGATCAAGCGGACCTACGGCTACAAGATCACGGTCAAGAACTTGAAGAAGACCAAGGAGATCCTGACCGTCAACGAACAATATCCGGTCACCCGGAACGACAAGATAAAGATTAAATTAGTATCTCCCAAGTTCGACGACGAGAAGCTGGAATACGGGATCAAGGAAAAGGCCAACGGACTGATAGAGTGGAAGATGGAGCTGGGCCCGCAGGAGAAAAAGGAGATGGAGCTGGAGTATATTCTGGAGTATCCCGGCGGGGTCAGCGTGACGGGCCTATAGAAAGTTTAACCACAAAGACACTAAGGCACAAAACAACAGATTACTTATGAGTAACTACAAAAATACATTAGAGCAAAATGTGAGTAATATAGTACCTATCCCTGAAGAAACTGAAAAACTGGCAAAAACAATAATTGATGCCGCTTATAAAGTACATTCCACGTTGGGCCCTGGTTTGCTAGAATCTGTATATGAAAAATGCTTAATCTATGAACTAAAGGTGCGGGGCATAAAGTTTTGGGAGCAAGTAGATATACCGATTATTTACGGGGGATTGAATATTGATGCCGGTTTACGGATAGATATCATGGTTGAGGATGCCGTAGTTGTTGAGATTAAAGCCACAGAGCAACATCATCCACTCTATGAAGCCCAATTATTAACCTATTTAAAACCGACGAAAAAACGTTTAGGTTTGTTGATCAACTTCAATGTTCCTGTCATCAGACAAGGAATAAAAAGAATAGCATTATAAACTTTGTGCCTTTGTGCCTTAGTGGTTCAATAAAGAAAGTAGGAATATGAAGAACAGCAATAAAAGCATAATAAACCTGGGCAGGAAGGTCATCAAGACCGAGGCCTTGGCCCTGAACGAATTGGCTGACCGGCTCAACGGGAATTTCGACCAGGCGGTGGACGTCCTGTTTAAGGTCAAGCGCAAGGTGATAGTCACCGGGGTGGGAAAGTCCGGCCTGATCGGCCAGAAGATAGCCGCCACTTTGACCTCAACCGGGACCCCGGCCTTCTTCCTGCATCCCACCGACGCCCTGCATGGCGACCTGGGGCTGGTGCGCAAGGGTGATGCGGCCATCATCATCTCCAAGAGCGGCGAGACCGACGAGCTGTACGAACTCTTGTCTGTGTTAAAACGGGTGGGAGTCAAGATCATCGCCCTGCTGGGCAAGCTGGATTCCCCGCTGGCTGGGCTGTCCGACGTGGTGCTGGACGTCTCGGTCAAGGAGGAGGCCTGCCCGCATGACCTGGTGCCCACCTCCAGCACCACCGCCGCCCTGGCCATGGGCGACGCCCTGGCTGTGGCCCTTTTGGACCAGCGCAATTTCAGCCCGGAGGATTTCGCCTGCTTCCATCCCGGCGGCGGCTTGGGCAAAAGGCTGCTGCTGAAGGTGTCCGACCTGATGCTGACCGGCCAGGACGTCCCCATCGTCGCCAGCGGATCGGGCATGAAGGAGGCCCTGATAGAGATGACCGCCAAGCGCGGGGTGACCTCGGTGGTGGACGAGAAGGGCCGGCTGTTGGGGATCATCACCGACGGCGACCTCAAAAGACTGCTGGCCAGGACCAACGACATCTTCGCACTGAAGGTGGACGAGGTGATCGGCAAGAATCCCAAGACGGTGGACCAGGAGCGCCTGGCGGTGAAGGCCGCCAAGATGATGGAGGATCACCGGGTGACCTCCCTGCTGGTGGTGGACAAGGATAAGAAGCCGGTGGGGATAATCCATCTGCATGACATCATGCAGGCGGGAGTGCTTTGACCCCTCCCTTACCCTCCCCGATGCGGAGAGGGAATTGATTGAAAATAAATTACTGTAGGGACATGGCGAGCCATGTCAAATAATCTACCACGGTGAAGAATTAAATGAACTACATCATCATTACCGGCGCATCAAAAGGACTGGGTTATTCTATTACCAAGGGATTGATCTCGAAAGACAATCACATATTCTGCATATCTCGCAAAAAGAACGAGCAGCTTATCGATGCTGCCAAGGCAGGTAACTGTTCGTTGGAATATTATGAATATGATCTGTCGGATGTCGCCGGTCTGGACGACTTGATGCAAAGTATCTTCGACAGGATCACGGTAAAAGATGGCGGTACCATCATACTGGTCAATAATGCTGGAGTAGTAACTCCTGTCAAGCCGGCGGACAAATGCAGCAGCGGCGAGATCGCACGAAATGTAGCCGTTAATGCAATAGCTCCGATGATCCTGGCCAGCTTGTTCATTAAACATACCGGAGAACTCAACGCCGAAAAAAGGATCATAAATATTTCTTCTGGGGCAGGCAAGAAGCCCTATTACGGCTGGTCCATTTACTGTGGCTCAAAAGCGGCAATAGATCTGTTCACGCGGTGTATCAGCCTGGAACAGCAAGCCAAGGAATACCCGGTCAAAATAATCTCCTTTGCCCCGGGGATTGTTGATACTGATATGCAAAAGGAGATCCGTTCAGCCTCCAAGCAAGACTTCGAACAGTTGGAAAGATTCATTGCCTATAAAAATGACGGGAAGCTTTCTACGCCGGAGTTTGTGGCAGGAAAGGTCATTGAACTGATCTTCGATAAGGAATTCATTGACGGCGGGGTGATCGATATTAGCCAATATAAAAAGGCTGTTGTTTGATTGGTGGGCAAGAAGAAGTGATAGTGATTATCCATCTGCATGATATCATGCAGGCGGGCGTGTTTTGACAGAGGACAGGTATTTGGAATTAGAAAATAGCTGAAGAACAAACTTAAATCAAAGGAGCCAACAAATGCATAAAACCAAAATGGCAAAAACAATGGTTTTTTTATTGCTTATGGTAGGTATTCTTTTTGGTTGCAGCAAGACGGAAACACCGACAAGCAGCACAAATGCTATAACCACTTCTAAGATAGCTGTATGTTATGTGGTCAAATATTTTGATTTCTTTTATAGCGGCGCCAGATTGGTTTCGGATCCGGTCGCTGACATTTCTACCTCAAATACGACACTTACCTGGGGAGACAGCCTAAACTCTATTACCTACCAGAAAATGCAGATACAAGGGGGTATTGAGTTTGAATTTGACACGACTCATAATTTTTTAGATACGACCTTGACCTTAAAGGTGATTTCTGACGTTGGCAATTGCCAAGGCTCTATACAAATACCTGAAAGCACATATTTATACACACCAAGTTTTGGGGCTATTCTGCCAATAGACTCTGTAATATGCACCTGGGCCAAGGCAGCCAGGGCCGATTGGTATTGGGTTCAGTATGAGGCATACGCATTTGATAGCTTGGATAACTATTTGGGCTATTTAGAAAACGAAATCACTGTTGCCACAGATACAACCATTAGCCTGCCCAATACATTTTTTGATTATACCGGTGCAGATTATTACCACGTTTATTTATACATTTACCCTTTGCATGGGCCGGAGGTCCAAGCTGGTGCCATAGGGAACATGACTGGAACGATCAAAGGATTTTTAAATTCTGAAGGACAAATGGGGTACACTTATTTTTATGTGGGTTCTCCACTCAAAGGCGTAAAAACTTCTATGATAGAGCATAAAACGCCCAGCCCAAAAGAGAGAATAGATAAATACTTGCAGATGATTACAGGCCAGTAAAACACAATTCTGGTATAAATTTTGCTGTGCTATTGACACGACAATTCACGCTTCTCTAATTTATTGACAGATAAATCGTTATAAAAGAATTCGGATTTTATCAAGCGGCCTTTTTATTAAAAAAGGCCGCTTTTTAGCTTGAAAAGGGCGGATGGCTGTGGTAAATTTAACTGTGCGAAAAAAAATAAGACGCCATATACAATACATCCTGATCCGGGCAGTTCTCTTTGTCATCCAAATGCTTCCCAGACGGGCGGCCGTCTCCGCCGCCGCCGGGCTTTCGGGCCTGGCCTGGCGGCTCCTGAAAAAGGAAAGAAGGAAGACCCTCTTCAACCTGGCCCTGATCTTTCCGGAGCGCAACGACCACCAGGCCGTGGGACGGGAGGTCTTCCGGAATGTGGCGGTATCGGTGGCCGATGCCTTCACCCTTTTCAGGATAACCGATGATCAACTGAATGGCCTGGTGGAGGTCGAGGGCTTGGAGCATTTCGATGCCGCCTACAACCTGGGCAGGGGCCTGGTGGCAGTCACCGGGCACATAGGCTGCTGGGAGTTCATTCCGGCCTGGTTCTCCCGCCACGGCTACAAGATCAGCGTCATCGGCAAGCGGGTCTACGATCCCCGGCTGGACAGGATACTGGCCCGGATGCGCACCAGCCAGGGAGTGAACATCATCGACCGGGACAGCGGGGCCAAGGACGCCCTGCGCGATCTGCGCAGCGGCCATGCGGTGGGGATACTGATAGACCAGGACACCCGGGTGGCCAGCATCGACGTGGAATTCTTCGGACACCAGGCCAGCACCCCGGTGGGGGCGGCCGCCCTGGCCGACAAAACGGGGGCGCCGGTGGTGCCGTTGGCCATCCTCCGCCAGCCGGACGGAAAATACCTGCTGTCGGTCAAGCCGGCCATCGCCTTCGACCAATCCCTGCCCAAGGAGGAACGGATCCGGGCCATGGTCCAGAAGCAGACCCGGCAGCTGGAGGAGTTCATCCGGCGCGACATCACCCAGTGGGTGTGGATGCACCTGAGGTGGAAGGAAAAGCCGTGAACCTGAGATCACTGCATTTTATAATGACAAATAAGCCAGTTCCCCGATCGTTGTCGAGGACAAGCTTCACTGGCATGACACTTTAGAAATCAATGTTCATAATTAATGTAAAAACAGTGAAGTACGTACCAAAATATCTTTTATTATTGCTGCTGCTCTTGGCGGGGTGCGGGACCAAGGACCAGCCGGCGCGGATCCAGCCTGCGCCGGGGCGGATCCCATCCCAGACCATCGAGGGCTTCAAGCTGACCGAGACCATCCTGGGCCGGCGTTCCTGGGTGCTCAAGGCCGACCAGGCCGACACCTACGACAAAAGCCAGGAGGTGGACCTGCGAAAGCTGGACATCGATTTCTACAAGACCGGCACCGATTCGGTCAACGCCACCCTGACGGCCGATTTCGGCAAGGTAAACACCGCCACCCGCGACATGGAGGCCAGCCAGAACGTCCGGATGGTGACCAACGACAGTCTGGTGCTGACCACCGATCATCTCACCTGGAACAATGACACCAAAAAGTTGTTCACCGAATCGGCCATCCGCCTGGAAAAGGGCACCGACTGGCTGACCGGCGACGGGCTGGAGGCCAGCTCGGACCTCAAGGAGATCCAGATCAAAAGGAACGTCAAAGGCCAGAAGGACCTGCTGAACATAGAACGATGAGCTGTCTTGCCGGAATACTGATAGCCGCCTTGATGGCGGCAGCAACGCCCGACACCAGCCAACCTTACATGGTATCGGCCAATTTCATGAAAGCCCAGCTGATTGGCCGGGACAAGGTGACATGGCTGCGGGGAAGCGTGGAGATAATCCACGGGCCGACCGTCATCCGGGGCGACAGCGCCCGGGTGTCCACCCTGCAGGAGCAGGCCCTGATCTGGGGCCATGTCCGGATAACCGATCGGACGGCCGAGCTGGCCGGGCAGAGCGCGGTCTACTTTAAACGGTACGGCCGGAGCGTCCTGCAGGGCCGGTCAAACCTTAAGGACGGCGGATGGACCCTGACGGCCGATTCTCTGGTGCATCTCCGGGACCAGGCTAAAAGTTACGCCTTCGGGCAGGTGGAGATGCGGGACTCGTCAGGCAAGAGCAATATCCAAAGCGACTACGGCGAATATTGGCACCAGGAGAGCTACGGCCTGCTGACCGGGAGCCCCAAGTATTCCATCATCGGCGGCACCGGCAAGCTCAGCACCATCACCGCCGACCGGATGGAAGCCTACCAGCAGGGGCAGGTGGCCATCGCCACCGGCAACGTTCGGTACTCCGAGGACAGCGTTTGGGCCTCGGCCGAGAGGATGTCCTACTTCAAGAACGAGGGCCGGATGTTCCTGGAGGAACAGCCCCGGGTGTGGCGCAGCGATGCCGACCTGTCGGGCCGGACCATAGAGATGACCTTTTTACGGGACAGCCTGAAGAATTCGGTGGTGCGTGATTCGGTGGTGCTGCGGCAGTTTTTGGCGGAGCCGGGCGATACCGACCTGATCAAATGCGACAGCCTGTGGATAGAATTCTCCCAGGGAAAGCTCTCCCAGGCCCGGGCCACCGGGAGGGCTTGGAGCCGCTACCATCAAATGGATAAGGGCCGGATCGCGGGATGGAATATCACGGCCGGCGACCAGATTGAATTTTATTTTTCACAGGGAAAGATAGACAGGCTTAATGTCAAACAAAGCGCCAGGGGTGCCTATTTCGAATTGGAGAAACCATGAGCCCCCCTAAAATGGGACTGCGACAGGAACTGAGGCAGGTGCTGGCCCCGGAGATGCTGCAGCTGTTAAAGCTGCTGCAGCTGCCCACCCTGGAGCTGCAGCAACTGGTGCGCCAGGAGTTGGAGATCAATCCCATGCTGGAGGAGGTCCTGGAGGAGCCTTCCGTCGAGCAGCAAAAGGAGACCGAGGAACGGGAGGATCACAACGAGCCTTCTCCGGAGCTGGACCGCATCGACTGGCGGGATTATATGCAGGAGGGGGTGGACGACCGCTACCTGCAGAACCTGGAGCCCACCGAGGAACCCGAAGGGCCCATCATCGCCCAGAAGGACACCTTTCAGGATTACCTGCTGTTCCAGCTGAGGACATCGGCGGCCGATCCCCAGGCCACGGCCATCGGCGAATACCTGATCGGCAACCTCAACGACGACGGATACCTGACCATCACTCCGCAGGAAGTGGCCCAGGCCCTGGACCAGGAGATCGCCGAGGTGGAACGGGCCCTGGCCGAGGTCCAGAAGCTGGATCCGCCGGGGGTGGGCTGCCGGAACCTGCGGGAATGCCTGTTGATCCAATTGAATATTCTGGGTCAGGAAGAAAGCCTGGCGGCCAGGATAGTATCCGGCCATCTGGAGAACCTGGAGCGTCAGAGATATCCGGCCATCGCCAAGGCGCTGGGGGTGCTGGAATCCCAGGTATTGCAGGCCAGGGAGCTGATAGCTTCCCTGTCTCCCAAGCCGGGGGCCAGCTTCACCAGCGACCAGTCGCAGTATGTTTATCCCGACCTGATAATAGAAAAACGGGACGGGGAATATGTGGTGATCACCAACGACCAGGCGGTGCCGAGGGTCAGGCTGACCACCGGCTACCGCCAGATACTATCGCAATCCCGCAAGTCCAGCCCCCAGGACCGTGAGTACGTTATCAAGCGGCTGGAAGCGGCCCGGTTCATCGTCCGGATGATAGAGCAGCGCCGCCGGACCATGGGCCGGATAATGCAGGCCATCATCGAAAGGCAGAAGGATTTTCTGGACAAGGGCATCAGGTACATCAAGCCGCTGACCATGAAGCTGATCGCCCAGGACATCGAGATGCACGAATCGACCGTCAGCCGGGCGGTGCACAACAAATACGCGATAACTCCCAACGGGATGCTGCCGGTGAAATATTTCTTCGGGGTGGGGCTCAAGTCCGATTCCGGGGAGGATTCCGCCAAATCCATCAAGGACAACATCGCCGAAATGATAAGCCGGGAGAACTCCAAAAAACCACTGAGCGACCAAGAGATCGCCGACAAGCTGGGCGGCCAGGGCATCACCATCGCCCGGCGGACGGTGGCCAAGTACCGGGAGGAGCTGAAGATCCTTCCCGCCAAATACCGCCGGAACAGAACATGAGCCTTCAGGAAAACAAAACAAAGAGTCTGGGGCGCCTGCCCGGCCATTTCAAACAGCGGATCGTCAGATCCCCCAAGGTGGAGGAAGTGTCCGGCACCCTGAACCGGCTGGGTCTCCACACGGTCTGCGAAGAGGCCCGCTGTCCCAACCGCAACCACTGCTACTCGCAGGGAACGGCCACCTTTCTGATAATGGGAGGCAGCTGCACCCGGTCCTGCAGTTTCTGCGCCGTCAGCAAGAACGCTCCGCAGATGCTGGATCCCGACGAACCGCGGGCGGTGGCCCGGGCGGCTGCCGATCTCAAACTGAAATATGCGGTGGTGACCTCGGTGACCCGCGACGACCTGGAGGACGGCGGGGCCGGCCATTTCACGGCGGTGATAGAGAACCTCCGGCGCCTGGATCCCCCGGTGCTGGTAGAGGTGCTGACCCCGGATTTTATGGGCCGCCCGGAATCCATCGATGCGGTGATAACCGCCGGGCCGGATGTTTTCAACCACAATCTGGAGACCATCGCCCGGCTGTATCCCCAGGTACGCCCCCAGGCCGATTACCGCAGGTCGCTGGCCCTGATCAGCCGGGTCAAGAAAAGCGGCCGGACAACCAAATCCGGACTGATGGCCGGACTGGGAGAGTCGTTGGCCGAGATCAAGACGGCCATGTCCCACCTGGCCGAAGCGGGATGCGACATCGTGACCATCGGCCAGTACCTGGCGCCGTCGGCCCTGCATCACCAGGTGGCCCGGTTCTGGGAGCCGGAGGAATTCGAGGAGTGCCGGGCCTACGGCCAGGATATTCTGGGCCTCAAAGCGGTGGTGGCCGGGCCCCTGGTAAGAAGCTCTTATCACGCCCATCATACATACCAGACGATAAATCATTAAGGAGGAAAGGCAAAATGGATCTGAACATCACCACCAGGCATTTCGAAGGGCTGACCGATCCCCTGCGATCGGACATCGAAACCAGAATTGCCAAGCTGGAAAAATTCTTCGATCGCATCGTGGAGGCCAAGGTGACCTTAAGCGAGGAGAAGAACCGGCAGATCGCCGAGGTCTCGATCCACCTGCCGGGAGGGATCCGGCTGCTGGCCAAGGAGGAGGCCGGGGATATGTGGGCCTCGGTGGAAAAGGCCATCAAGAAGATAGAGGTTCAGGTAAAGAAGGTCAAGGACCGGAAGAAGGACCGCAAGAGGACCACCCTCAGGAAATCATTATAAAACAACCTAACCGGAGGCATCCATGAAATCGGTATTGGTAAAGGAGCTGCTGGCTGAACGCCAGGCGGCCTTCCATCTGGAGGTCCTGACCGGGGATATCGGCCTGGACCGGAAGATAATCATCGCCGATACCAACCGGCCGGGCCTGGGACTGACCGGCTATCTGGGCTATTTTCTGTGGGAGAGGGTACAGATAATCGGCATCACCGAGACCGGTTACCTGGAGGCCCTATCCCCGGAGAAAAGAACAGAGGCCATTAAGCGGATCACCGCCTTCGAGCTGCCCTGCATCGTGGTCACCAAGAAGCTGGGGGTGCACCCCGAACTGCTGGCCGAGGCCAGGGCCAGAAACATTCCGGTCCTGAGGACCGATATCGACACCACCGAGTTCATCCACCGGCTGTCCTCCTACATCGACAACATGCTGGCGCCCACCACCACCATGCACGGCACCTTGGTGGATGTCTACGGGGTGGGGCTGCTGTACACCGGCGATTCCGGCATCGGTAAGAGCGAATGCGCACTGGACCTGATAGAGCGGGGGCACCGGCTGGTGGCCGACGACGTGGTCACCATCAAAAAGCGCGGGGAGCGGGTGCTGGTGGGCTACGGCAACCAGATGCTGCAGCACCATATGGAGATCCGGGGGATCGGCATCGTGGACCTGACCACCCTGTTCGGCATCCGTTCGGTGAGGATGCGCAAGCGGATCGAAGTGGAGGTCCGGCTCAAGCGCTGGTCGGACGACGAGGACTACGAAAGGCTGGGACTGGAGGAGAAGCCCACCACCATCCTGGGGGTGGAGATCCCGCTGATCACCGTGCCGGTGGTGCCGGGCAAGAATATCAGCGTGATCTCCGAGGTGCTGGCCATGAACCATCTGCTGAAGCTCTGCGGATACAACAGCGCCGAGGAGTTCAACAGCCGACTGCTGGACTCCATGCAGAAGAAGTTCGAGGCCGCCCGGTTCGTGGAGGACGACCTGGAGTGAACGGCATCCGGTTTTATATATAAACTCATCTCCGCAACCCTTTTCTTTGCTACGACTGGCCCAGTACAAGGCCAGGAGAATGGCGAGAAGATGAGCTCAAAACATTAGATCTATCATCCATGCCTAAATTAAAATTCATATTCGGCGTTCACAACCACCAGCCGGTGGGCAACTTTGATTTTGTGTTCGAAGAGGCCTGCCGGAAGGCCTATCTGCCTTTTCTGGAGATGGTCTCGCAGTACCCCTGGTTCCGCTTCACCATGCACAACAGCGGTTGTCTGTGGGAATGGCTGGAGGCCAATTGCCCGGAGTATTTTGACAAGGTCAATGCCCTAGTCAAATCGGGACAGGCGGAGCTTATGGGCGGCGGCTTTTACGAACCCATCCTGCCGGCCATTCCGGAAGGCGACCGCCGGGGCCAGCTGGATATGATGTCCGGATACCTGAAAGACAGGTTCGGTGAGGCTCCGTCTGGGGCCTGGGTGGCCGAGAGGGTGTGGGAGCCCTGCCTGGCATCGACCCTGGCCGGGGCCGGCATCAGATATACCGTGCTGGACGATTACCACTTCAAGTGCGCCGGAAAACAGGATAAGGACCTGGGGGGTTATTACCTGACAGACGACCAGGGCCAATCGCTGTCGGTCTTTCCCATCAGCCAGAAACTCCGGTACCTGATACCGTTCCATGACGTGGACGAGGTCATCGCCTATCTCCGGGAATTATACGATCGGAACAACAATGCCCTGGCCATTCTGGGCGACGACGGCGAGAAGTTCGGGATATGGCCCGGCACTTTTGATCACGTATACACCAACGGCTGGCTGAAGCGCTTTATGGACAAGCTGTCACAGAATCTGGACTGGATCGAACTAAGCACCTTCTCCGATGTCATTAAAGAGGTACCCCCCCTGGGCAGGATATATCTGCCCACCGGGTCCTACGCCGAGATGGGGGAGTGGGTGCTGGAGCCGGAATCCGAGGGCATTTATCAGGAACTGGCCGGCCGTCTGAAGAACGAAGGCAGTTATCAGCGTTACAGTCCTTATGTCCGGGGAGGGATCTGGCGCAACTATCTGGTAAAATATCCCGAATCCAACAATATCTACCGGAAGATGCTTTACGTCAGCGATAAGGCCGCTGGCTCCGGCGAAAAGATCAAGCGGGAGATGTACCGGGGACAGTGCAACTGTGCCTACTGGCACGGCATCTTCGGAGGGCTTTATCTCCCGCATTTGAGGGAAGCCCTGTACCGGCACCTGATCAGGGCGGAGAATTTAACGGACGAGGAACGTTCGTTGGAATATCCCACGGTTGAAGTGACCGATTTCGACGGGGACGGACACCAGGAGATACTTTTATCCAACGGCAAGATGAACCTCTACCTTTCCCCGGAGCAGGGTGGAACGATATATGAATGGGATATCAAAGAAAAGGAGATAAATCTTTTCGACACCCTGGCCCGCCGCCCCGAGAACTACCACCGCCAGATTGCCGGCATCAGCCACGGCGACCAAAACCAGGGCAAAAGCATCCACGAGTCCCTGTCCGTCAAGGAGGAGGGTTTGGAGAAGCTTCTCCATTATGACAAATTCCGCCGGGTGGGACTGGTGGACCATCTGCTTGATAAGGAAACCACCCTGGAGGGATTTGCCGCCTGCTCCCATAAGGAGGCCGATGAAATGTTGGGCTCTAGGTGGGAGACCAGAACATCCAAGGAAGGCGGGCTTATAAAAGCAGGGCTGTCGAAAATATCGGGCGACCTTCAGATATCGAAAACCATTTCTTTTGGTGCGGACGAATCGTTTCAGGTCAGCTATCAGTGGACCAACAGAGGGAAGGCGGGCCTTGATATTTGGCCGGGAGTGGAGTTCAACTTTGGCCTGCTGTCGTCGGGGTTTGGAAGACATTGCACATCACCGGACCATCTGTCCACCGAAAGGCTGGATCTGCCGGCATCCGACGGTAATGTCAGCCGGCTGTCGATCCATGATCAACACCGCAAAATGAGCGTCGAATTCGGTCTTAGCCGGCCGGCCGATCTGTGGCGGTTCCCGGTGGAGACCGTCTCCCAGTCGGAATCAGGAATGGAAAGGAATTACCAATGCTCGTGCTTTTTATGGCATGCCAAATTGAGACTGGAACCGGGGGAAGGATACAACCTGAAATTCGAAGTAGGATATAAAGGGGTTTGATGCAGGAGATAAAAGCACCCATTGTCAACCGCCTGGGCATGCATGCCAGGCCGGCCGCCCTGTTCGTGAAAACATCCAGCAAGTTCCAGTCCAAGATCTGGGTCCGCAAGGATGATCTGGAGGTCAACGGCAAGAGCATCATGGGGGTGATGATGCTGGCCGCCGAGCCCGGCAGCAGCCTGATCATCAAGGCTGACGGGCCTGACGAGAAGGAGGCCCTGGAGGCCCTGGCCAAACTGGTAGCCGATAAATTCTATGAGGATTGATCATGGCCAATGAGACCAGGTTATACGGGATACCGGTCTCCCCGGGTTTCGGGATCGGCCGGGTCTTTGTCTACCGCAAAAACCTGCCGGTGATCAAGCGGCAGGCGGTGGACGACACCAACCAGGAGATCGCCCGTTTCCATAATGCCCTGAGCAACGCCCGGCTGGAGATAGCCGAACTGCGGGACATGATCGCCGGGCGGCTGGGGAGGGACGAGGCCGAACTGTGGACCGCCCAGCTGATGATGCTGGAGGACCAGACGGTGATCGAAGCCACCGCCGACAGGATCAGGGACAAGGGACAGGATGCCGCCTCGGCCTTCCAGGAGACCATCGGCCAGGTGGCCGAGACCATTGAATCATCCTCCAACCAGTACCTCAAGGAACGGGTGGCCGACATCCGGGACATCTCCTGGCGGGTGATAAAACACATCCAGTCCGGCGACCCCTCGGTGCTGCAAAAACTCCCCCGGAATTCGGTGGTGATGTCCCACGACCTGTCGGCAGCTGATACCGCCCTGATGTCGGCCCGGAACATCGCCGGCTTCATCACCGAAGTGGGCGGCAAGACATCCCATACCGCCATTGTGGCCCGCTCCCTGGAGATCCCGGCGGTGGTCGGGATCAAGGGGGCCCTGCAGCAGCCCCGGCCCGGCGCCATGATCATTGTGGACGGCACCAGGGGCCTGGTCATTCTGGACCCGCTTCCCCAGACCCTGGAATCATATCAGCACGAATTGAAGGAATACCAGAAGCATCTCTCGGAACTGAAGCGGCTGAGAAAGAGCAAACCGGTGACCCTGGACGGCCGCCAGATAGAACTGTCGGCCAACATCGAGCTGCCGGAGGAGATCCCCTCGGTGAGGTCCCATGGGGCCAAGGGCATCGGACTTTTCCGGACAGAGTTCCTTTTCCTGACCTCTTCCCAGATGCCGGGAGAGGAGCAGCAGTTCAATATCTACAAGCAGGCGGCCGAGAAGCTGAGCCCCGATCCGGTGATAATCCGCACCTTCGACCTGGGCGGGGACAAGATCAACGGCCACGGCTTTTCTCCCGAGGCCAACCCTTTTCTGGGGTGGCGGGCCATCAGATTCTGCCTGGACCGTCCGGAGATCTTCCGGGCCCAGTTGAGGGCCATCCTGAGGGCCTCGGCCTTCGGCTCGGTCAAGATCATGCTTCCCATGATCTGCTGTCTGGAGGAGATAACCCAGACCAAGTCCCTACTGGATTCCATCCGCCGGGAACTGGACGACAAGAAGATTGCCTATGACCCCGGCTGCCAGCTGGGGGTGATGATCGAGACCCCGGCGGCGGCCCTGACCAGCGATGTTCTGGCCAAAGAGGTGGACTTCTTCAGCATCGGATCCAACGATCTTACCCAGTACACCCTGGCGGTGGACCGGGTCAACGAAAAAGTGGCCAAACTGTACGACCCCTTCAACCCGGCGGTTCTGAAACTGATCAGGCAGGTGATAGACTCCGGGCACCGGGCAGGCATATGGGTGGGCCTGTGCGGGGAGATGTGCGCCGATCCCCTGGCGGTGCCCCTGTTGCTGGGGCTGGGACTGGACGAGTTCAGCATGAACGCGGTCTCGGTTCCCGAGATCAAACGGATGATCCTCAAACTAAGGCTGGATGACTGCCAGAAGGTGGCTGGGAGGGTCATGGAGGCCAGGAGTGCGCTGGAGGCCAGAACCGCACTTTCGGAGTTCGTGCTAAACATCTTTCCGGATCTGGCCCTGAGCTGCAGCCTGGAAAGATCATGATATCAATGGATCGGACAACCTTAAATCATAAAATATAACAACAGAAGGAAAAATGGACGAGAAGAAAAAACTGCAACTGCTGGATCTGGTGGCCCAGTACCAGACCATCAAGCCGGAGGTCGATGAGGCCATCTCCCGAGTGGTCTCCACCGGGGGATTCATACTGGGTAAAACCGTGGAGGAGTTCGAAAAATCGGTGGCCGGGTTCGTGGGCGTGAAATACGGCATCGGGGTGAATTCGGGGACCGACGCCCTGTATTTGGCGCTGAAAGCCGCCGGGGTCAGCGAGGGTGACGAGGTGATCACCACCCCCTTCACTTTTATCGCCACTGCCGAGGTGATCTGCTGGATCCCGGCCAAGCCGGTGTTCGTGGACATCTGCCCCGACACCCTCAACATTGATCCCGCTCGGCTGGAAAAGGCCATTACCCCACGGACCAAGGCCATCATCCCGGTCCACCTTTACGGCCAGGCGGCCGATATGACCGCAATCATGGAGATCGCCAAAAAGCACAAGCTGGCGGTTATCGAGGACTGCGCCCAGAGCCTGGGAGCCAAATACCACGGCCAGCAGACCGGCAGCATCGGCCACATAGCCGGTCTGAGCTTCTTTCCCAGCAAGAACCTGGGCGCTTACGGCGACGGCGGCATGGTGCTGACCAACGACGAGGAGATGATGAAGGTCGTCAAGATGCTGCGCCAGCACGGCCAGGACAAGAAATACCACCACCTCAAGCTGGGGGTCAATTCCCGACTGGACGCCCTGCAGGCGGCGGTGCTCTCGGTCAAGCTGAAACACCTGGAAGAATGGAACCGGTCCCGGCAGGAGAAGGCCGGATATTACAACCAGCGGTTTGCCGGGATCGGCGACATCCATATCCCCCAGGTGCGGCCAGACAATGAGGCCATCTATCACCAGTACACCTTGAGGACCGCTAAACGGGATGCCCTGGTGGAGTTCCTGGGGCAGAACGGGGTGCCGACCGCGGTCCATTATCCCATACCGCTGCATATGCAGCCGGCCTTTGAATTTTTGGGCCACAAGAGAGGCAGCTTCCCGGTGGCCGAAGAGGCCGCCAGCCAGGTGTTCTCCCTGCCGATATACCCCGAGATCACCCGGGAACAGCAGGACCAGGTGGTGGATGCCATCGCCAAGTTCTACAAATAAAATATCAAAGACCCAGCCCGTAAGGGCTGGGTCTTTGATGTGATAGCGTCACTTCATGTTTGTTTTGATATTGCCGCCGCCCTCAATTGCCCGCAGGCGGCGCTGATATCCTGTCCTTTGCTCATTCTTACGGTCACCGCCACTCCCTGCTGGAGCAATCTTTCAAAAAAAGCATGCTGGGCCTGGGGCGGGGAAGGTTTGAAAAGGCCATTCTTCTCCCCAGGGTTGTAGGGTATCAGGTTGACTTTGCCGGGAATGTTCTTCAGCAACTTCGCCAGCCGGTCGGCATCATCCAAACCGTCGTTAATCCCGGCCAGCAGTATATATTCAAAGAACACCAGTTTGCCTTTCCGGTTGCTGAACTCCCTGGCGGCGGTCAGCAGTTCTTTCAAAGGATATTTTTTATTCACCGGCATGATCTTGTTTCGGACGGCATCGGTAGTAGCGCTCAGTGATATGGCCAGCTTGAACTGCTCCGGCTCCTCCATCAGCCTCAGGATGCCGGGCACTATTCCGGAAGTGGAGATGGTGATGTGCCGGGCGCCGATGTTGAAACCCAGGTGCGAATTTATCAGCCGGGCGGCCGAGAGCGTGGCATCGTAGTTGAGCATCGGCTCGCCCATGCCCATGAACACGATGTTGGTGATGCGGTTCTGCCATCCGGCCATGCTCTGCAGATGGAACAACTGGTCGGCTATCTCCCCGGCGGTCAGGTTGCGGACCAAACCCATGGCTCCGGTGGCGCAGAAACCGCAGTTCAGTTTGCAGCCCAGCTGGGTGGAGAGGCAGGCGGTGAGCCGCTCCCGGCTGGGGATCAGCACGCTTTCGATAAGCTGGCGGTCGGCGGTTTTCAGCAGGATCTTCCGGCTGCCGTCCCGGGACCGGCGTTCGGTCATCAATAGCAGTTCGTCGGCCCGGAAATTTTTTCCCAGAGCGGTGCGCAGTCCCTTGGAGAGGTCGGTCATCCGGGAGAAATCCGAAACGCCCCGTTGGTAGAACCAGGCCATGATCTGCCGGGCATGAAAGGCTCTGGCCCCCAGAGGCGCCAAGATATCCTTCATTTCATGGAGATGCAGTCCCTTGAGGGAGGGGAGAAAAATATTTTTCATTGTTCAATGATAATGGAGCCATGAACAAAAGTCAAGAACATAACGGCCAGGTGCAGTGCCCGCAATGCGGGGCCGACATCAGTTTGTCGCCCAAACGCCGTCTGGGCCACTGCCCCTTCTGCGGGTCGCGGCTGCATCTGGATCCCCGGGCCATGGAGACCCGCTGGATGCTGCGTCCGGTGCTGCTGCGTTCCGAATGCCACCGGATACTGTCGGCCTGGCTGTGGGAGAACTACCAGGGAACAGCATCGGACCTTGGCATCGGTGAAAGCCTTTGGGTGCCATGGCTGAGAAGGGAAAAGAGAAAGAACGGCGACATTATCGGACACAGCTATCAGCCGGCAATAAAGCCAAAGCAGCCCTATCTTTGCGATGTCAAACTGCCTCC
This sequence comes from uncultured bacterium, assembly GCA_937863685.1. GTDB lineage: Bacteria > Edwardsbacteria > AC1 > AC1 > EtOH8 > UBA2226. The sequence continues at coordinate 11,190 of CALMGM010000006.1, read as the reverse complement.
GGGCGAGTATGTCCGGTTCGACAGCGAGAATACCGCCGGGTTTGCCCTGCCCCACGTTCCGGATGAAGTGGCGGAGCCGGGCGATGCCGTCATATACGTTCCGTTCTACACCGCCAGCTTCAGCTATGGGGGAGAGCGGAGGAACGCGGCCATCGAGGCCTCCACCGGGAGCCTGGCCGGATATCTTCCCGACCGGAGGGTCAAAATGACCCTTCGGTGGGGAAGCCTGGCCCTGGCGGGCCTTATCTTTCTGATCGAAGGCATGCTGATAAGACCGGTGATGGCCAAGACCATAGTGCTGGGCCTGAGTTTCGTGGTATTGGAGATAGCCATAAGTCTGCTGTGGGAGGGCTGGGGATGGAGAAAATAACAGCGTTGCTTTGTCCGGTATGCGGCTCGGGCCTGGCGGCGGAATCCGGCAGTCCCCTGGCCCAATGCCGTTCCTGCCAGGCCTCGGTGGCCCTGGGATCGCAGATGGGCTTTCATCGTTACTATGTGGAGCCCGGGATCAGGCGCAATGCCGCCATTTCCCTGGCCGGCCAGGCCACCGAGCTCTCCTTCGAGACCATTGCCGCCCGGTTGATGTTCATTCCGGTGTGGCATGTGGAGGCCGAGGCTTTCGGCTTCATCGGTGGTCAGCGCCCGATCGTGGAGAGGGTCCTGAAGATACCCGTCTCCGACGCCGAAGGCAACACCGTTTATGAAAAGGAGATCAAACAGAAGATCGGCGGGGAGGTGGTGAAAAAGAGTCTGTGGGTCAAAAAGGATTACCGGATGCTGGGCATCAAATGGAATGAACTGGGGGGCAGTGATATCCGTGACGGCGCGTCCCGGATGGACCTGATTCCGGAGGACGATGCCGAACTGTCCAAGCTGGGGCTGGTGCTGGAGCCGGACGCGGTGGCCGAGCCGGAGATGATCGGCGAATCGACGAAATCCTTCAAGGGACAGCTGCTGTACCCCTACGGAAACTACCAGGGGCTGACCAGCCGCATCTCCCTGCTCAAGCAGAACCGGAGGCTGATCTATTATCCGGTGTGGCGGGTGCTGGGATTTACCAAGAAGGGAAGGTTCAAATGTCTGTTGGACGGTGTCAATGGGACGCAGGTTTATATCAAGCAGTACAGCAGGATCCGGATAGTGCCTCCCACCAAATACTTGGTCGCTGCCATGGCGGCGGGGTTGGCTCTGGGTATGATATTGGCCCCCGGGAATGTCATCCCGCAGGGTTGGCTGTCATTTGTGGCGCCTTTCTTCCTGCTGGGGTTCCTGGCCGGCGGGGCCCTGCTTAACCGCCTGATACTGGACCGTTTGGCTGAGAAGGCCGTCAGGCTTATCTGGAAGGTCTAACCTGTCTAGGCCTTATCTCCTTTCTCTGGGGCTTGTGCTGAGCCAGCCGAAGGGAAGGGGTTAAATCGATAAGTTCATACATCATTCATTAAACATGAAACTCACCCCATTAAAATGCCCCCATTGCGGGGCCAAGCTTAAGATAACCGGGAACACCGTGCTGGTGGCCTGCCAGTACTGCGGCAATGCCGCCGAGTTCACCGGGGAATCGGCCGTCAAGCTGGAGCAGGCTATAATCAAGACCGAGGTTCAGCCGGACATCCTTCTGCCTTTGTGGCTGATTTCATATGATGCCAAGATCTCCCGTCTATCCTCCCATCCGCCCCGGAGCCTTTTTCAGCAGGAGGGGACCGAAGTGCTGTACCGGAGGAAGGATGCCAGGCCGGAGGACCCGGATATCCCCCGGCGGATGCTGGTGGCAGCCTTTAAGGTCAACAATTTCATCAATTACACCGCCGACCTGAGCTATGAGTTGAGCTTGAAGCAGGATGAGAGGCTGACCGAGGAACAGGTGAAGAGGCCCATGGAATACAGCCTCTGCTACTACGGACATCTTGATGCCCAAGGCATGGTGGAGGTACTGCTCAGGATGCTGGCCAACAAAAAGAGCCACAATATCCTGGATATGGATTTTGATATCGGGTGGAGAGAGCGGAAGATATTATGGTGGCCGTTCAAGAAGGACGGGGATTGTTGGAGGGATATGATATATGAACAGCGCCTGCTGCAAAGCGCCCTGGAGAAATGATTCCCTAAATAAAAAGCCCCGCAAGATGCGGGGCTTTTTATTATCCCCCTCCGCAGCGGAGTGGGGTTAGGGAGAGGTCAGATTAAAACGCGTCGTAATAAGCGATCTTCACCGTCCGGCCCACCCGGGCCGATTCCTGCCCCTCCGGCCCATTGCGCAGGATGTTCCTCAGGTCGAATTCCATCATCAGTTTCTGGTTGAACAGCCAGCGCAGGCCCAGGTTCAGATAGCCGTAGCCCTCGCCGTATTGCTGATCCTCTAAGTTGTCATTCAGCGCCATATCGAACTCGGCGGCCAGCCACAATTCCGGGTTAAGCGATTTTTCCAGACCCCCGAAGAAGTTTACGGAGTTGTCCGGGTTGTTGCGGTCCTCTATGCTGTAATTGGCTCCGCCGTGAAAGGCCAGAGTGCCCATAAACCGGTAGTTCTTGCTGGCCACGGCATAGAAGCCAGGGGACTTGGTCAGATATCTGTTATTGGCATAGGGCCCGTTGCCCTGATTATTGAAGCCCAGGGCGATGCCCGGCCCGTAATAACTCTCGTCGAAGATCCGGTACTTGGCCATAAATCCCGGCTGGGGATTCCACTCGGGATTGCCGTACCCTATGATGTTGTCTCCGCCGTAAGCGAAACCGAAGTTCAGGCGGTCGAACAGCCCGAAGTTGAAACCCAACAGCAGGCCGCCCACCGGCTGCATCTTCAGGTTGATGGAGTAGGTGGCCCGGGCCAGGGTCCCGGCGGTGGGGTAATCCACCATCTCGCCGAACTGCACGGCAGAGGCCGCGCCGCCCAGCAGGGCCAAGGATAAGGTTAAAATAAATATCTTTCTCATAACATCTCCAAATAGCATTTCAGTAATTATATATATTTAAAGGCTGTTTTGCAAGATAAATAATGACTAGCAAATCAAATATTAAATATCAAAGATTAAATATTGGCGAGGTCCAGATTTATTGCTGCCGTCCTCCGGAACCGTTCTTCCGGTAGTTGCTCTGCTTGCGGGGAGTGGCCGGCTGCCACTTGCCGCAGAACCGGTAAAATGGACCGCCCAGGAACTGGTTCAGCTCGGCCAGCAGCTCCTGTTCCGGCATCACTTTCAGTTTCTGGGAGCGGATCCGCACCGGCTGGGAATCGCCGTTCTTGACCACAAAGGTCACCGAACAGACGCCGGGATAGCGCTGCAGGATTCCGGTCAATTGCCGAGTGAACTCGTCGTCCATCTTTCCCTGCTCCAAATGTATCTCCAGTTGTTCCACCAGGCCCTTGCGGCATTCCGGCAGGGCGTAAAAATCCGAGGCTACGATCTTGGGGGCCTCATCCTCCTTGGTTGATACGGTACCGGCCACCAGCACCACACCGTCGCTGTTAATCAGACTGCGTCGGGTCTCGTACAGGTCGGAGAAAACCACCACCTCGGTAAAGCCGGTCAGGTCCTCCAGCGAGACGAAGGCCATCGGCTTGCCGTTCTTCTGGGTGATGGATTTGACCGTTGAGATCAGCCCGGCCACGATCACCGCCTGGTAATCGTCCAGACCGGTCAGCTGGTCCAGGTTATGGGTGGCAAAGCATTTGATATCGGCGGTATATTTTTCCAGGGGGTGGCCGGAGAGATAAAAGCCCAGGGCCTCTTTTTCGAAGGCCAGGAACTGCTTGCGGCTCACCGGGGTGGCGGCACGTTTTATCTGGCCCCGGGCCGACTGAGAGACCGGTTCGGCGGAGTCGAAGAAGGAGGTCTGGCCTATCTCCCGCTCGTGGCGGACCTGGGCGGCCGATTCCATGGTGAGGTCCAGGTCGTGCAGCAGTCCTTCGCGGTCCGGCTGAATGGTGTCGAAACAGCCGGATTTTATCAGGCTTTCCAGCACCTTTCGGTTGACCGCCCGGGCATCGATGTTCTCCAGCATCTGTTTTAAGGAATCAAAACGCTGGAGCTCCCGGCGGGACCCGATGATGGAATCGATGGTGTTGCGCCCCACGTTCTTTACCGCACCCAGGCCGAAGCGGATGGCCTGGCCCTCCGGCTGATAATGGTGCTGGCTGGCATTGACATCCGGGGGAAGCAGAACGATGCCCATCTCCCGGCAGTTGGCCAGAAAGGAGATGGTCTTGGCGGTGTCGCCCATGACGCTGGTCAGCAGGGCCGACATATACTCAAGCGGGTAGTGGGCCTTTAGGTAGGCCGTCTGATAAGCCAGCACGGCATATCCGGCGGCATGGGATTTGTTGAAGCCGTATCCGGCGAACTTGGCCAGCAGGTCGAATATCTTCTCGGCTCTTTCCTTGGATATCTTGTTCACTTCCTGGCATCCCTTGATGAAAGCCGGGCGTTGCTTCTCCAGATCCTCCAGCCGTTTCTTGCTGATGGATTTAAGCATCAGGTAGCCGGCGCCCAGAGAGTATCCGGCCAAAGCCTGCACCGCCTGCATCACCTGTTCCTGATAGATCAGGATGCCGTAAGTGTTCTTGCAGATGGGCTCCAGCAGGGGATGCTCGTATTCTATCTTCTGCTGGCCGTTCTTGCGGGCCAGAAAATCGGGGATCAGGTCCATGGGGCCGGGACGGTACAGCGATATCACCGCGATTATGTCATCGATGGTGGAGGTCTGCAGCTTGACCGTCAGGTCGCGCATTCCGGCCGACTCCAGCTGGAAGACGCCGGTGGTGTTGCCCTTTTTCAGCAGGGCGAAGGTCATCTCGTCGGTGTAGGGGAGGGCGTCCATGTTCAGATTGACGCCCCGCTCCCGAAGCATCCGGACGGTGTCGTCGATCACCGTCAGGTTGCGCAGGCCCAGAAAATCCATCTTCAGCAGTCCGCACTTTTCCAGCCAGCCCATCTCGTACTGGGTCGAGACGTCCCCCTTGCTGCTTTTGAACAGTGGTAGGTAATCTGTCAGCTGTCCCGGGGTGATCACCACTCCGGCGGCGTGAGTGCCGACGTTGCGGATGCGGCCCTCCACCGCCTGGGCGATCTCGATGACCTCCTGGAAGCGGGGGTCGGACCTCACCAGCTTCTCCAGTTCGGGCACGTGTTTTATGGCCTCGGCGATGGTGTTGCCGAAGGGGATCAGCTTGGCGATCTTGTCGGCTTCGCTGTAGCTCAGGTCGTACACCCGGCCCACGTCCCGCACCGCGGCCTTGGCCTGCATGGTGCCGAAGGTGATGATCTGGGCCACGCTGTCCGAGCCGTATTTCTGGTTGACGTATTCTATCACCTTGCCCCGCTGACTGTCGCCGAAATCGATGTCGACATCGGGCATGCTGACCCGCTCCGGGTTCAAAAAGCGCTCGAACAGCAAGTTGAACCTGAGCGGCTCCACGTCGGTGATGCCCAGGCAGTACAGCACCAGGCTGCCCACCGCCGAACCCCGGCCCGGCCCCACCGGCACCTGGTTGGCCCTGGCAAAATCGATGAAATCCTTGACCACCAGAAAATAGCCGGGGAAATTCATCTTGTCGATGATGTCCAGTTCCTTATTCAGGCGTTCCCGAATGCCGGCGGTGACCGGCTGATATCTTTTGTTGAGGCCGGTCTCGGCCAAATATCTCAGGTAAGCATGCTGGCTGTCAAACTCCTTGGGAATGGTATAGAAGGGAATATTCAATTTGCCGGAGCCCAGGTCGGACAGCAGCAGGTTACAGCGCTCGGCCACCGTCATGGTGTTATCAATGGCCCGGGGAAATTCCTCGAACAGCCGGGCCATCTCGGCCGGGGATTTGAAGTAAAAATTGTCGTTGGAGAACTTCATCCGGTCGGGATCGGTGATGGTCCGCCCGGTCTGGATGCACAGCAGGGCATCGTGGGCCCTGGCATCGGCGGCCTCCAAGTAGTGGACGTCGTTGGTGGCCACCAGCGGGATGTCCAGGTCCTTGGATATGGCGGCGATCTCAGGGATGACCTGAAGTTCCTCGGGCAGGCCGTGGTTCTGGATCTCCAGGTAAAAGTCGGGGCCGAACAATTCCCGGTAGAAGGAGGCGGCCTCACGGGCCTTTTTGGGATTGCCCTTCAGGATGGCCTGGGCGATCTCGCCCTGGACGCAGGAGGAGAGGGCCAGCAGACCTTCGGAGTGCTGGGCCAGGTATTCCTTGTCGATCCGCGGTTTGTAGTAGAATCCCTCCAGGAATCCGGCCGAGGAAAGCTTCATCAGATTTCGGTAGCCGGTCTCGTCGCGGGCCAGCAGTATCAGATGAAAGGCGGTCTGGCCGGCGGCGTCGGCCGATCGGTCCAGCCGGCTGCCCGGAGCCACATACATCTCGCTGCCGATGATGGGTTTGATCCCGGCCGAACGAGCGGTGGTGTAAAAATCCAGGGCCCCGAACATATTGCCGTGGTCGGTGATGGCCAGGGAGGTCATCTTGTGTTCCGCAGCCTTTTCCACCAGTTTTTTAACGGGGATCAGCCCGTCCAGTACGCTGTATTCGGTATGAAGATGAAGATGGGTGAATCGGGAGTGAGGCATGACAATTTTGATTTTAGATTACAAATGTGGGATTATGGGGAGCCATAGCTTACCAAAAGCGGCGGGGAAAGATCATTCCTGCAGATCGGAGAGCTTTTTAGGGATATTGTTGCCGGTGAGGGGTAGGTCCAGGGGGTTGGCGCAGTATTTCTCCTTGCACCGGCTGCAAAGGATGAAGGTGAACTCGCGGTGTACCTCCTCCTCCAGCAGGGACTCCGGCACTCCGGCGGTCTGTTCGTTTATCCGGGTGATAAAATCCTGGATGCTGGTGCCGTCGGCCTCCTCGATAACACCGTCAAATCCCTGCAACAGAGAGATGTTCAGCCGGTAATAGATACTGCCCTGGGGCAGGGCCCTTCCGCATTTTTCACAGCGTCGCATTATTGGCATTCTCCTTCACCTCCTAGGATATCACTTAATGGATAGAATTTCAATAGTAAAGTGTTCCATTATTCAATTGACAAATCGTGTAAATGCAATTAAACTTAATCTGGCAGGGAGAAGACCCTTGGACACTGGACATTAATTGTCATTCCCGAGAAATCGGGAATCCATATTAAAATTTACAAACATATATCGTTATGGAAAATAAATATCAAATGCAAACCAGAGTAGCCGGTATTCTTATCGAAAATGAAAAGATGTTGATTGTGAATCAGTCTGTTTCCAGCGAAAGGGCGTGGTCACTGCCCGGAGGAAGGGTAGAAAAGGGAGAAAAGATAGGGGACGCGTTGATAAGGGAAATGGAAGAAGAAACCGGTTTGCAGACAAAGATTGTAAAACTGTTATATTTGTGCGAAAAACCGGAGAATGTGCCGCCGATTCTGCATATAACCTTCTTGTTGGAGAAAATTGGCGGGAAAATAAGATTGCCTTCTAATGAATTTGACGAAAATCCAATTCATGATGTTAAATTGGTGTCTATTGATGAATTGACTAAATATGGTTTTTCTAAAAAATTCATGAATTTGGTAAAAAATCGATTTCCCGATGCCGGTTCCTATAAGGAGCATAAAAAGAATATTGGATTGTAAGTAAAAAATGCTGAAAAGAAAATATATATTGATTGTGTCGGGAACGTTCTTTTTTGTTTCAAATCTTTCTGCCGCCAGCATCCTCATCCCCATGGATCTTACCCAATCGGACCACCTGCGGGCCTACGGGGTGGTGTTTCGCAGCCTGCAGAACGGCATCAAAGTGGAGTGGCTGCTCAATTACCGGGGCGGCTCGTTCCTGTCTTCCGAGAACCAGGCGATTGCCGAGCTGTGCAAGATCTCCGGAGTCGGCTACAGTGTTATTTCCGACAATCAGACTTCGGAGATATACCGCCAGATCGAATCCCAGAACATGGAGCGGATAGAACTGGAGAAGGCTCCAAAACTGGCGGTCTATGTTCCGCTGACCCACGATCCCTGGGACGATGCCGTCCGCCTGGCGCTGGACTATGCCCAGGTGCCCTATACCACTCTGTGGGACGAGGAGGTGCTGTCCGGGGCGCTGAGCCAATACGACTGGCTGCATTTGCATCACGAGGATTTTACCGGGCAATACGGCAAGTTCTATTCCAGCTACCGCAATACCGACTGGTACCAGAATGATGTCCGGGCCAACACCCGGCTGGCTGGAAAACTGGGATATAAAAAGGTATCGCAGATGAAATTGGCGGTGGCCCAAAAGCTACGGCAGTACCTATTCGACGGGGGCTTCCTGTTCGCCATGTGCTCGGCGCCAGCCACCTTGGACATCGCCCTGTCTGCCTCCGGCACCGATATTGTGCCTGGGGAGTTCGACGGCGACCCGGCCGATCCGGCCTACCAATCCAAGCTGGACTTTGCCCAGACCCTGGCTTTTACCGACTTCAGCGTCATCACCAATCCCTTGGTTTACGAGCATTCCGATATAGATGTGGGCATTGACGCCCTGGCCAGGGGCAAGGACACCTATTTTACCATGTTCGATTTTTCGGCTAAGTATGATCCGGTATCATGCATGCTGGTGCAGAACCATGTGGCGCTGGTCAGCGAATTTTTGGGACAGGATACCGGATTTCGGCGGGACAAGATAAAAAAGGGGATAGTGCTACTGGCCGAGGTGACCGGCACCCACGAGGTAAAATACCTGCACGGGATATACGGCAAGGGGAGCTTTGCCTATTTTGGAGGACACGATCCCGAAGATTTTCAGCATTTCGTCGGCGACCCCAAGACCGACTTGCGGCTGTACCGCAACTCGCCAGGATATCGGTTGATACTTAATAATATCCTGTTCCCGGCAGCCAAGAAGAAGCAGTTGAAAACCTGAGAAGTGACTGGTCGATGGCCAAGACAAACAGGAACGGAGGGAACTCACTTGCCCGAATCACCGGCGGGCGCAGACGAGCCCGCGGACAGGATGCAGTCGGGCTTTATTGCTCTGTTTATCATGGTTACATTGAGGTTCTCACCCTGACCGGCAAATATTCTCGGATAATGGAGATGGCCAGGAAAGTGGTGATCATATCCGGCGTGCTTGATGATCCCAAAATGAAGGCATACGGCCTGCACACCATCGGTCATGTCTATTTTCGGCTGGGCGATTATTCCAGGGCGCTCAAGCATCTCGATGAAGCCAGGTTGATCCGTGAAGGCCTTGGCGACCAGCAAGGTCTGGCCGAAAGCTATCTAAATCAAGGCAATATACATGCCGGACGCGGCGAATACGTCAAAGCCCTGGAATGTTTCCAGCTGGCGATGTCGTCCTATCGGGGATTGGGCAGCCAAAAGGGGGAGGCGGCCTGTCACCTAAGCCTCGGCAACATCCACTACGGGCAGGGTGATTATGATACCGCATTAAAGCATTATCAGGCCTCCCTGGCTATCCGGGAGGAGATCGGCGACAAGGTGGGGCAGGCGAAGAGCCTTCACAGTATTGACAACATCCATTACTGCAGGGGGGAGCTAGATAAGTCCCTGGAGTGCACCACCCGGGCGCAAAAAATACGGATGGAGATAGGCGACCGGGCTGGCCAAGCGGCCGGTCTTCTCAATCTGAGCAATATCCATCAGCTGCGCCAGGAGTGGGAAAAGGCGCTGGACCAGGCTGAAAGATCCCTGGTCATACGCCGCGAGATCGGAGAGCGGGCGGGACAGGTCGGCTGCCTTAACGTCATCGGGGGCATTCATGCCCAGTTGGGGGAACACCGCCGTTCTCTGGATATCTTCCAAGAATCCCTGAAAATACAGGAAGAAATGGGCCATAAGTTGGACCGGTGCGTGACCATTTGCTCACTGGCTGCCGCCAAGATCGCAGTGGGTGAGCTCAACGGGATTGAAGAACTGCTGGAGTCCGGATTTGCACTGGCGGTCGAAATGGAATCGGCGGCTGATGAGGCAAAATGCCACGAAACCTACGGGAGGCTTTTCACGGCAAAAGGATCGCTGGACCAGGCCGAGGGAAAGTATCTGAAGGCGCTGGATATCTACCAGGCCATGCAGAATGACTACGATACAGCCCAGATGAGAATGGCCTATGGGCATATCTTGGCAAAAAAAGGCTTGCCCCAAAAGGTGACCGTCCAGTTGTCCCTGGCCAGGGACCTGTTCCGGAAAATGGGACTAGAACCGCTGGCACAGGAAGTGGAAAATGAGCTGGAGAGATTCACAAAAGAGGATAAATGAAATGACAAAACAGATATGCGCTTGTAATGCGATTTCCGAGCTATAATTTTATATTGACTTAATAAATATTTTTGGTTATAATTACAATCTCTTAAGGAACCCGAAGGGCCACCGTAGCTCAGCTGGTAGAGCAGCGGTTTTGTAAACCGCTGGTCGGGGGTTCAAGTCCCTTCGGTGGCTCCATAAGGTTATCGTATGCTGTAATAAAGTGGTGAGGTTCCCGAGTGGCCAAAGGGAACAGACTGTAAATCTGTCGGCGAAGCCTTCGGAGGTTCGAATCCTCCCCTCACCACCACTTTTATAGGGATGAGAACCAAAAAGAGAGGTTCTCCACCTGATGCTCGGCTTCAAAGCAGGGCGGCGGCGGATCCGCCGCATAGCATTGTTTTTATAATTGCATAGGCGGAGAATCCTCCCCTCATCACCATTTTTAGACCCCTCCCGGTCCTCCCCTTGACCAAGGGAAGGAATCAAGGCGGGGTCAAAATATCCGCGGATAAGTGATACGAGCGGGTGTAGCACAACGGTTAGTGCTCCTGCCTTCCAAGCAGGATACGACGGTTCGATTCCGTTCACCCGCTCCATTTTATTGCTAACATCTCGCAAAACATCTGTTTTTAAGCAGGTGAACACCCCTGACCGAGCAGGGAAAATATCTGGGCAATTGCCAAAAAATATAGTTGACAAATCCTAAAAATTTGATATAATTACAATTCTTCGTAAAAAAATAGACTCTGCCGCCCAAAGTAGTGGTGACTTGGGGGGATAGGGGTTTATTGTTCTTTTTCTTTTATTACCAGCGCCCACCTAGCTCAGTCGGTAGAGCGCGTCCTTGGTAAGGACGAGGTCACCAGTTCAATTCTGGTGGTGGGCTCCATTTAAAAACATGAATTCTTAAGAATAAATCCTTTTACAAGGAGACGCGCCATGGCCAAAGCGAAATTCGAGCGAACCAAACCGCACGTAAATATCGGGACGATCG
>CALMGM010000005.1 GCA_937863685.1 uncultured bacterium | reverse complement strand
AGTCATTGCGATAACACTTCCTGCCGTGCAGATGAAGCAATCCCCTATATTGTCACCCCGGGTACCTTTCACCACAAAGCGCACAAAGCTCACAAAGATACTTGGATCATTACAGTCATTGCGATAACACTTCCTGCCGTGCAGATGAAGCAATCCCCTATATTGTCATCCCGGGGCTTTTGAACCACTAAGACACAAAGACAATTTAGTTAATAGTTATTGGTTGTTAGTTATTCGGAAAAGATCCGTGTGAATCCGTATAGATCCGTTTAATCTGTGTTCCATGGTTCCCGGTCCTTCCCCGGCTACTGTCTCCTGCCTTCTGTATACCCTGGTGGGCTTTTATTCTTTACGCTTTCCGCTTTTCGCTTTCCGCTCAATGCCCCTGTCCCCTGTAAACTGTAAACTTTGGCATCCGCTTTCAGCTTTAAACTTATCGCTGATGCCACTCCCAGGCCGTCCGGATGATCTCCGCCAGATCGGTATACCGCGGTTTCCAGCCCAGCACCCTTTGGGCCTTGGCCGCCGAGGCGATCAGCCGCGGGGGATCGCCTTCCCGCCGGGGGGCGTCCTCCGTCTCGATCCCGCGTCCCGACACCCGCCGGGCGGTCGCGATCACTTCCCTCACCGAAAAGCCGTTTCCGTTGCCCAGATTGAAGCAGTCGGACCTCCCGCCCTGGAAAAGATATTCCAGGGCCAGCAGGTGGGCGCCGGCCAGGTCGTCCACGTGGATGTAGTCCCGCAGGCAGGTGCCGTCCGGGGTGTCGTAGTCGGTGCCGAAGATCTTGACCGCTGGGATCTTTCCCAGGGCCGCCTCCAGGGCCAGCGGGATCAGGTGGGTCTCGGGGTCGTGCCATTCGCCGATCCCGGCCCCCGGCGCCGCCCCGGCCGCGTTGAAGTAGCGCAGGCAGACCGAGCGCAGGCCGTAGGCCGAAGAAAAATCGCCCAGGATCCGCTCCACCATCAGCTTGCTCCGCCCGTAGGGGTTGATGGGGTCCTGCGGGTGGTCTTCGTCCATGGGGATGCTTTGGGGCAGGCCGTAGGTGGCGCAGCTGGAGGAGAAGATGAACTTGTCCACCCCGGCCGCCTGCGACGCCTCCAGCAGGTTCAGGGTGGCCGCCAGGTTGTTCCGGTAATATTTGGCCGGGTCGCTTACCGATTCGCCCACGTAGGCGTAGCCGGCAAAATGCATCACCGCGTCGAATTTTTCCGCCGCCAACAGTTTTACCAGCCCGGCCCGGTCGTCCAGGTCCAGCTTGACGAATCTTCCCCACCTGGCGAACTCCCGGTGGCCGTGGACCAGGTTGTCCAGCGCCACCGTATGGTGGCCGCTCTCCGCCAGCAGTTTGTTGGCATGCGAACCTATGTAGCCGCACCCCCCGGTGACCAGTACTTTGCTCATGGCTGATATGAATGGTTGATAATGAAGATTAAAGCCGAAAGCTCAAAGCTTGAGGCTGGTCCTATATGGCCTTAATTATGCCTGTCAAAATCCGGGATATCTCCTCGGACAATCCAATGAATTCCGTCACTTCCTTTTCTTCCAGATACCCCAGTTCCCGGCTGAGGATCAGCATGGAGCGGACCTCGCCGCTGGAACCTTTCGCGATATATAGATACTGTTTGAACTCTTTCTCGGTCTGTCGTTCAAATCCCTCGGCGATATTGTTCATCACCGATACCGCCGCCCGCTGCAGCTGGTCCCGGAACCCATAGTCGCGGCAGTTTCCCAAGGCCTTATAAATTCTAACCGTTAGCTCCTTGGCTTTCTGCCAGGCTATGATATCCTCAAAACGCTGATACTTCGCCATGACTTTCTTTCAGCTTTATGCTTTGAGCTTTGGGCTTTCAGCTTTATGCTTTGTTCTTTTCTCTTTCAGCTTTTCTCTTTGGGCTTTCAGCTTTAAGCTTTATTCTTTAAGCTTTTCGCTTCCACTTCCGCTTTCAATCTGGCCATCAGCTCCTCGAGGCTCATCTTCCCGATGTCCCCCTGGCCGTGCTTCCGCAGCGAGACGGTCCCGGCCTCCATTTCCCGGTCTCCCACCACCGCCATATAGGGGATCTTCTCCATCTCGGCGTCCCGGATCTTGGCCCCCACCTTCTCCGAGCCCAGGAATTTCTTGACCCTGAACCCCGCCCCCTGTACGCTATCCGCTAAACGCCTGGCATACTCCCCCTGCCCCTGGGAGATGTTCATCACCGCCAGCTGGACCGGCGCCAGCCACAGCGGGAAGTTCCCGGCGTAGTGCTCGATCAGGATCCCGAAGAAGCGTTCCAATGACCCCAGCAGGGCCCGGTGCACCATGTAGGGCCGGTGCTCCTTGCCGTCCTCGCCGATATAGGTCATGTCGAAGCCCTCCGGCATGTTGAAGTCGAACTGGATGGTGGTGCACTGCCACAGCCGGCCCAAAGAATCCCTGATCTTGATGTCGATCTTGGGCCCGTAGAACACCGCCTCGCCCTCCATCCTCTCGTAGTCGATGTGGCGGGCCTTGAGGGCCTTGACCAGCGATTCCTCGCCCTTGATCCACATCTCGTTGGAGCCGGCATATTTTTGCAGGTTGCCGGGATCGCGCACCGACAGCTCTATCTTGACGTCGTGGAATCCGAAATCGGCCATGATCGACAGCGAGAAATCCAGCACCCGCAATATCTCGTCGTCCATCTGGGCCGGGGTGCAGATGATGTGGGCGTCGTCCTGGGTGAAGCCCCGCACCCGGAACAGCCCGGTCAGGGTCCCGCTTCGTTCGTAGCGGTAGACGGTTCCCAGTTCGGCCCAGCGCAGCGGCAGGTCGCGGTAGGAGTAGTGCCCGGCCTTGTAGATCAGGATCTGCATCGGGCAGTTGACCGGCTTCAGGTAATAGTCGGTGCCGTCGATGTCCAGCGGGGAGTACATGTTCTCCTTGTAGAACTTCAGGTGGCCCGAGGTCTGCCATACCCATTCCTTGCCGATGTGCGGGGTGTAGACGATGTCGTAGCCCCCGGCAAAATGCCGCTGGCGCCAGTGGTCCTCCACGATGGACCGCATCCGGGCCCCCTTGGGATGCCAGCACACCAGCCCGGCCCCGGCCTCCTCGTGCAGACTGAACAGGTCCATCTCCCGGCCCAGCTTGCGGTGGTCCCGCTTCTTGATCTCCTCCAGCTTCTGGAGGTGGGCCTCCAGCTGCTCCTTCTTGTCGAAGGCGGTGCCGTAGATCCGCTGCAGCATCTTCCGCTTCTCGTCGCCCCGCCAGTAGGCCCCGGCCACCGACAGCAGCTTGTAAAATCGCACCCGGCCGGTGGACGGCAGATGCGGCCCGCGGCACAGGTCGGCGAACTCGCCCTGTTTATATAAGGAGATCTTCTCCCCCTCCGGCAGGTCGTTTATCAGCTCCACTTTATAACTTTCATCTTTGGACCTGAAGAACTCCAGGGCCTCGGCCCTCGACAGCTCCTGCCTGGTGATCGGCAGATCCCTTTTTACGATCTCGGCCATTTTGGCCTCTATCTTCTCCAGGTCATCCGGGGCAAAGGCGGTATTGCGGTCGAAATCGTAGTAGAAGCCGTCCTCGATGGACGGCCCGATGGCCACCTTGACATCCGGGTAAAGCTCGGTGACGGCCTGGGCCATCAGGTGGCTGGCCGAGTGGCGGTATATATCTTTTCCTTCTGCCGAATCGAAGGTCAGGGCGGTAAAGGCGGCGTCCTGGGCGATGGTGGTGCCCAGGTCCACCGGCTTTCCGTCTAGTGCGGCCGCCAGCGAAGCTTTGGCCAGGCCGCTGCCGATGGATTTTACCACCTCGGCGGCGCTGACCCCCCTGGGGTATTCCCTGACGCTGCCGTCCGGCAGGGTGATTTTGATGCTGCTGCTGTCCATTTTGGTTCCTTTTCTCTGATGATAATGCCGTGTTTTATAACAGTTTATCATATCATTATATGCGGCTTAATGTCAATATATTTTAACAGGTTACGTGGGTTTATTATCAGCTGATTAACGCAGCTGGGCACCATTCATTTTCCGGTTGGCTTTTACCACAGAGGCACTAAGACACAGAGGTTTTATTCTTTAAACTATGGAATGGTCATTCCTGTGCAAACAGGAATCCAGGGTTCTTGAACCGCCAAGACGCAAAGGACGCAAAGATAATTGGATCGTTACAGTCATTGCGAAAACACACCCTGCCGTGCAGATGAAGCAATCCCATATTTTGTCACCACAATACTCACACATACAACCTGCCAGGCAAACCAGCCTTCACAGTGTGACATACTGTAAACTGTATACTGCACGTCCGCTTGACTTTTCCCCCTTTATGGGTTATCTTTATCATGGTTACGAACCACAATCTATTGAATACCGTATCCCGGATACTCGTCCGACTTGTGTACTTTAAACTTTTGCCGCAGCAACGGCACCCCGCAGTGGCGGTGGCAGCTTTCAACTTTAAACTTAATAAGGGGGGCGACAGGTTTCGACGGATCAAGGGGGATCAAAGTGGCATGTCGAGAAAGCCAGAGGGCTCGTTAAAATACTGGCAAGCCATTAACTGGCAACTATAATTACGCTTTAGCGGCTTAATTTTGACCGCTATGCCGTTGTAGGTCTCCGCCCATCGGACTTACAAACGGCACCGTAAAGAAGGGCTGGTTTCGGGTGATGTCCCGGCATCCGGAATGAGATCTTAGGGGCTGCTCCTTTAAGGACCGTGTTTATGCGGGCCTAAAAGGAAAAGACAAAACATGAACTAAACATGTAGAGGCTTTGGTTGTTCTTTTTCCGGACGTGGGTTCGATTCCCACCGCCTCCACCATATCTGCTCCAGGGCTCGACAGAAGTCCGCCGCAGGCGGGCACCACACCAAAGTGTAAAGCTCGACAGAAGTCCGCCGCAGGCGGGCACCACACCAAAGTGCAGAGCTCGACAGAAGTCCCGGTAGCCAAGCGTATCGGGACCCCACTCCAAAATCCAGATCCTGGCAGAAGCCCCGATAGCGGAAGCGTATCGGGACCCCACCCAAAGTGCCAGAGCTTGACAATAGCCTCGATAGCCAAGCGTGTCGGGGCGCCATAATCTATCGAAACCGCCTGTCTCCTTTTTTCTGCGATTTAGAAAAGGATTCCATTGGCGGTTTCAGTCTTAGCGCCCGGGGCGCGGCGCCAAGTCTGGCTCAAGTTGTCGATTTGTGCCTTCACCGAAGAGATCCTCAATCGATCGGTCTGAATGGCCCAAAATCCCTGAAAACGGAGGCTTTAAATATGAAAAAGATGCCGAAGAAAAATGCAATCAAAAATCGGGTACCGGCCAGGCAAGCGGGCCCCCTTAAAGCGGCCGCTCCCCGGCAGGCCTCGCCCCTTTCGGCCGACTGGCTGCTCCACATCGCCGAGCAGGCCGGAGAGGGCATTGCGGTGGCGGACCCCGGGGGCAGGCTGATCTTCGTCAACCGGGCCTGGGCCAAGATGCACGGCTACACGGTCTCCCAACTCCTGGGGAAGAACATCTCGATCGGGCACAATGCCCGGCAGATGAAGCAGGACGTCATCCCCTTCAACCAAAAGGTCGCCCAGCTGGGAAAGTGGTCGGGCCAAGTGGGACATGTCCGCCGGGACGGCAGGACCTTCATGACCGAGATGACCACCACCATCCTGCGGGGCCCTGGCCGGAAGGTGGTCGGGATCATCGGTTTCGCCAAGGACATCAGCGACCGCCTCAGGGCGGATGACCAGCTGCGTCAGAGCAGGCAGCAGTATCAGACCCTGGCCAACATCGCTCCGGCCGGCATCTTCCACACCACACCCGACGGCCACACTACCTATGTCAATCCCCAGTACAGCAGGATATCCGGCTGGAGCCGGGAGAAATTGCAGGGCCTGGGCTGGGTGAAGGCCATTCACCCCGATGACCGGGAACGCATAAAAGCCGGCTGGCGAAAGGCCCTCAAGGGCAAGGCCCCCTCGTCGACCACCTACCGTTTCCTGCGCCCCGACGGCGGCATTCGCTGGGTGATCGGCCAGGCCCAGCCGGAACGGGACCCGGCCGGCCGGCTGATCGGCTACGTCGGCACCGTCACCGACATCACCGAATGGAAGGCGGCCGAGGACAAGCTGCAGGAATGCGCCGATTTCAACCAGGCCATCATTGCCCAATCCCCCATCGGCATCGCCATCCGGGACCGGCGGGGCCGGCTGATGAGCTACAACCAGGCTTGGGAGCGCATCTGGTCGATGCCCGAAAAGATGATCGGTGAGATGAAGCGGGAGATGACCCCGGCCCTGCTGAAGGCTATCTATTCCTACGTGCCCCAGCATCTGCCGGGCATCCTCGGGGTCTTCCGCCGGGGCGGCACCTACTATATTCCGGAGATACACTTTCCCAGGCCCCGGTCGGGCCAGGCCGAGTGGATCAACCAGCATTTTTACACCATCCCCGATGCCCGCGGCAAGGTGGACAAGATCGTGGTGATGGTGGAGGACATCACCGACCGCATGAAGGCCGAGCATGAGGCCCTGATGCTGTCCCAGGCGATCAAGGGCACCTCGGAGTGCATCGACGTTACCGACCTCCACAACAATATTCTGTTCGTGAATCAGGCCTTCTGCCGGACTTACGGCTACCGGGAATCGGAGCTGATTGGCCGGAATATCTCCCTGGTCTCCGCCCCCGGACTGACCGGCGGGCAGATCGAGGAGATCCGCCGGAAGACCCTGGCCGGGGGTTGGGAAGGCGAACTGATGAACATGCGCCATGACGGCAGCCTCTTCCCGGTGCAATTGTCGACCTCGGCGGTCAGGGACCAGACCGGCCAGCCCCGCTACCTGATCGGCATCGCCCGGGACATCACCTCGCGCCGGGCGGCCCAGGAGGCCCTGCGGGCCAGCGAGGCCCGCTACCGCCTGCTGGTGCAGCATGCCCCGGCCGGGATATTCGAGTTCGACTACCTGAACGGCAAGATCGCGGACGTCAACGATGTCATGTGCGAATATACCGGCTATACCCGGGAAGAGATCCTGGCCATGAATCCTATGGACCTGCTGGAAAAAGACAGCCGGGAGCTGCACCTCAAGCGTCTGGCCCTGGCCCAGGCCGGGGGAAAGCTGCCCGAGAATACGGAGTACCAGATCCGCTGTAAGGATGGAAAGCTGATCTGGGGACATTTTATGGCCAACTACCATTTCTCCGGGGGCCGGCTGGTCAGTTCCACCACCGTAGTTCACGACATCACCGAGAGCAAACGGGCCGAGCGGCGCCTGGCCGAATCCGAACTCAAGTACCGGCAGATCTACGAGGGCGTCGCCGAGGGCATCTACCGCTCCTCGCCTGACGGACGGGTGCTGATGGCCAACCCGGCCCTGGTGCGGCTGCTGGGCTACCAGAGCCTGGAGCAGCTCCAGAAGCTGGACATAGTCCGCCAGGGATACATCAATCCCGCCGACCGCAACGAATTCAAACGGCGCATCGAGCGCAACGGAGAGGTCCGAGACTTCGTCAGCATCTGGCGCCGCCTGGATGGGTCAGAGCTGGTGGTCAAGGAGAACGCCCACGCAGTCAGGGGCGAGAAAGGCGTGGTCGCCTACTACGAGGGCACGGTGGAGGACATCACCGAAAGGACCAGGGCCGACCTGGAATTGCGGGACGAGAAGAACAAGTTGGTGCACCTGTTCGACATCAGCCTCAACGTGGCCCGCTCCGGCACGGTCCAGGAGATGATGGACCGCACCATGCACGGCCTGGACGATCTGAAGCTTTTCGGCCGGATGGTGATGGTGGTCGAAAACCCGCAGGCGGATACCCTGTGGCTCTCCCACATCGGCTTAAGCGGCGAGGACCTGGCCCTGTTGCGCCAGATGCCGCCCGCCCCGCCCGACAAGCTGGGGGAATTTTTGGCCGGAGCCCAGCGGATCTGCAACTCGCATTACCTGCCTTCCGGCGGCCGGCAGCCCTGCAAGTTCCTCTGCCTGACCCAGTCCGGCCCCGCCGCCGCAGGTGGAGACTGGCACCCCGGAGACCGGCTGGTGATACCCCTGACCGCCAAGGATAGGCTGATCGGGTACCTGGCGATGCTGAATCCGGTCGACGGCCAGGTGCCCACCCTGGAGACAGTCAGGCTGCTGGAGCTCTACGCCAACCAGGCCGCCACCGCCATCCTAAATCTGCGGCTCTACGAAAACCTGGAGGCCAGCTACTACGACACCCTGCGGGCCTTCGTGGCCGCCATGGAGGCCAAGGATCCATATACCAAGGGGCATTCCGAAAATGTCCAGGCTTACGCCCTGCGCCTGGCCCGGCATCTGGGCCTGGCCGGTGACCGGCTCCGGGTGATAGATTACAGCTCCCTGCTGCACGACATCGGCAAGCTGGGCATCAAGGAGGATATCATCAACAAGCCGGAATCCCTGTCGGAGGATGAGTACCAGGAGGTCAAGCAGCATCCGGCCCTGGGCAGCAAGATGGTTTCCGGCATCGAGGGCCTGCTGTCCAGCGCCCCCATCATCCTGGCCCACCACGAGTTCTTCGACGGCAGCGGTTATCCCGACGGGAAGAGCGGCGAGGAGATCCCCCTGGAGGCCAGGATCATTTCCGTGGCCGACGCCTACGAGGCCATGACCTCGGACCGGCCCTACCGCCGGGCCTTTTCCCATGAAGAGGCCGTCCGGCGGCTCCGGGCGGCGGCGGGATGCCAGTTCGATGCTGCCTTGGTGGAGTCCTTCATCGGCATGCTTCAGGCAGAGGCCGTTTCAGAATGAGCTGCACGGCAGAAGCCCCGATAGCATAACCTATCGGGGCTTTTTGTTTCCCTTTTATTTGGTTGGTTCCTGGTTTTTCTTACATCGCGGTAAAGACTTCTTTGGTGAATCGTGGGTCGAGTGGAGCCTGTTCTGTTCGGTGCGCCCACGTCACCGCAACTTAGCTGTGATGCTTATAGGGCCTGGTAATGCTACTGCACCATCTGCTTGGCGAAGGCGGTGATGGCGGGCTTGAGGTCGATGTCGCTTACCGGGTATTCGAAGGTCTTCTGCATGTAAGGCTTTATCTTCTGATGGGCCTCGCCGAACCCCTGCGACGACTCCCGGGCATCCCACCGCCACTTGTCGGCCAGGTCCACCTTGCGGTCGTATTCTTTGGCCCCGTTGGCCTGCTCCTCGCAGTCCAGAAACTCGGTGCCGAAGACAAAACCCGCCTTCCTGGCCTTGTTCAGCAGATCGATGAACTCGGCGTTGAACTGCCTCAGTTTCTTCGAAGAGGGCGGATACACCAGGATCGCCTGCTTGCGCAGCGCCTCGATGTTGGCCGAGAACTTGTCGAAATCGCCGGGCAGGTAGTTGTTGAAGTCGTTGGCCAGTTCGGCATACTGCACCACCAGCGGCCGCATGGTGCGGAGGTATTCCTGGTCGCGGGGGTCGGGGCCGCAGCCGGCGGCTGAAAGCATCACACAGATACCTGCCGCGGCGATGAGAAGATACCGCATTGTTTCGTCTCCTGGCTTGAGGTTGTTTTTATCGGAAGCCTGCGGGACGGTTAATATTAAATACTGTCTCCTGAATACAATATATCTTGATCTCGGTCTAACTTACAGAGATTACTCTTCCCGTCTCCGCTGGGTGATCCTGGCCGGCAGGTCCTTCTCTATCTTTCCGTTGTCCAGCATCAGCACCCGGTAGGGCATCTTCTTCACCAGCTCCTGCTCGTGGGTGGCCATCAGCACCGCTGTTCCCTTGGCATTGATGTCCTTGAGGATCTGGATTATCTCCAGGGTCCCCTGGGGGTCGACGTTACCGGTGGGCTCGTCGGCCAGCAGGATGAACGGCTCGTTGACCAGGGCCCGGGCGATGGCCACCTTCTGCTGTTCCCCGCCCGACATCTGGTAGGGCAGGGAGTGCCGCTTGTGCGACAGCCCCACCTGGTTCAGGGCCGCCATGGATTTCTTGTGGACCGCCCCGTGGGAGGCCCCGGTCACCTCCAGGGCAAAGGCCACGTTCTCGTAGACCGTCCGTTCCGGCAGCAGCTTGAAATCCTGGAAGATCACCCCCAGTTTCCGCCTCAGCTGGGGTATCTGCCGGCGCTTGATGCAGTCCGATCCGAAGCCGGCCACCTTGACCACCCCCTGGTCGGGGGATTCTTCCATCATCAGCAGGCGCAGTATGGTGCTCTTGCCGGAGCCCGAGGGTCCGATCAGGAAGACGAACTCCCCCTTGGCGATGGAGAAATTGATCTCGGTCAGCGCCTGCCAGCTGTTCTGGAAGGTCTTGGAGACGTGCAGCAGTTCTATCATGATCTCATTCTAAATTTTATTATTTCATTTTCCCGCCAGCCCGGCCGCCAACAGCACCGCTTGGACCATCGGCTCCGGGTCGGCTTTGTTCTTCCAGGCGATGTCCATGGCCGTTCCATGGTCCGGCGAGGTCCGGATGAACGGCAGGCCCAGGGTGATGTTGGTGGCCCCGCCCAGCACCTTCAAGGGCAGCAGCCCCTGGTCGTGATACATGGCCAGCAGGGCATCGGTCTTTCCCTCCAGGCACGATCTGAAGCCGGCCTCGGCCGACACCGGCCCGATGGCATTGACGCCTTCATTCACCGCCCGGGTCACGGCCGGGGAGATTATGGTGATCTCCTCTCTGCCCAGCAGGCCCTGCTCCCCGGCATGGGGGTTGAGTCCCAGCACCGCGATCCTGGGATTTTTTATGTTCCAAAATCTTTTCAAGGCGGCGGCGGTCAATGACAATTTATCCATTATCAATTGTCTGGTGATAAGTCCGGGAACCTTGGCCAGCGGCTGGTGGATGGTGGCCAGCGTTACCTTGAGTTTTCCGGCGGCGAACATCATGGCGCAGGGTCCGGAGCCGCACAACTCGGCCAGCAGTTCGGTATGGGCGGTCTGCCGGTAGCCGGCCAACTGCAGGGCTTTTTTTGAGATGGGGGCGGTGGCCATCCCGGCAACGGCATTATCCAGTGCCATCACCGCGGAGGCGATCACCGCCCCGGCGGCGATCCGCCCGGTCTGGGCGCTTTCCCTGCCCGGCACGATGTTGAACTTGGGGCAGTAGATGTCGTGGATCAGGATATTTCCCAGCTTCAGCTTGAAGGCCCCGGCAAATTCCTCCCACAGGTCCCGCGGCCCCACCAGCACCGGACGGCAGGCCCGGCCTACCCTTTTGTCCAGGGCCGCTTTCAGGGCCACCTCCGGGCCGATCCCGGCCGGGTCACCCATGGTTATGGCTATCCTTGGTTTCATGCTTCCTTATATTTTCCTTCTCACACTAAGACACAACGTTTTTCATTCGCGTGTCTTTCCCGACTTGATCGGGAATCCACACCTTTTATAAATATTTTTCCTCTTCTGCAGGCTACTCCAGCGACTCCCCGTCATTGCTTTTATTCATCTCCTCCTCCATGGTCTGGTCCACCATCTCATCGAATCCCTCGCCCGCCTCATCCCCCAGTTCTTTTCCCATCTTCTTGGCCCACTTGGCCACCGAGGAAGGATCGTTCTCATCCAGCCCGGTAAAGGATGAGGGATCGGCCAGCTTTTCCATCCGCTTCTCCTCGGACCGCAGGGTCCGGAAGCGGGACATGATCCGCTCCAGCTCAGCGCTCCCGCAACTGGGGCACTTGGGCCGGCCGTAGGTCGACGGGTTGAGGATCAGCAGGCTGACCTTCCTTTGGCAGCCCTGGCAGAGGTATTCATAGATCGGCATTCAACCACCTGTTGAACATTTTAGCATATCATTAACCCTCTTGTTTGCCTTTATCTATTGCCTTCCATTCGTTTAAAATGACAATATACTCGGCGTTGTTTGAATAAAATTTTTCTCTCATTGCCGGGTCACTTATTTCATCTGCCTTTTTATTAAGTTCCCGATATGCCCTGTTTAAGCACTCCAGTGCCTGCTCTTTTCTGTCAACTGCTTTTAATATTTCATAGCGCTGAAAATAATATTTTTCCAGGGCCACCTCAAAAACGCTCTGTTTCTTTAACAATGCCAAAGATTCATCGGAATATTCCAAAGCTATCTTGGTATCACCCAATTTCAAATATACATTTGCCATATAGGACAGTCCTAAAATTATGGCCGAATGTGACCCTATCTCGCGGGCCAAGGTTATCCCTTCCCGGCCGTATTCAATTGCTTCCGGATAGCGGCCCAGCAAGGCACACAACTCGGAATTCTTCACCAGCGAATGACACAAGTAATCTTTGGCATTGATCTGGCGGCTTAGTTCCATGGTCTTCAGGCTGTACTCCAGGGCTTTCTTATAATCCTGTTTCATAGCCCAAAGGTCTGCCATGTTATTCAGCTTTGATGCCTGGCCGTTTAGATTTCCTGTGGAGATGTCTATCAGCAAAGCTTTTTCCAGGTATCCCAGAGCTTTATCATGGTTGCCCAATGTCCCCTCCAGGACCGCCATATTATTGAGCTTGGAACCCTCTCCGGTTATATTCCCAATGGTCCGGTCTATACTGACCCCTCGCTGCAGATAGGCCAGAGCATTCTGGTACTCATTTCTCCGGAGCAGTATCACGCCTATGTTGTTCAGCAGACTGCTTTGTTTCTGCTTATCGCCAATGGTTTGGGCCAGCCCGAATACCTGCTGATAAAGGTCAAAAGCTTCATCGATCCTGTCCATCCGGATATAAATGCTGGCAATATTGGTCTTGACCGCGATCAGTTGGCGGACGTTATTTTCCTTTTCATAGATTTCCTGGGCCTGACGGGAATATTCCAACGCTTGAGCATACGAGCCGATCCTCCAGTAGGTCAGACCCAGGTCGCTGTTGACATCGGCGGCCTTGATGTCATGGCCCAATTCGTTGAAGATCTCCAGCGCTTTCATTCGGTATTCCGTGGCGCCGACATAGTCCGACAGATGATAGCTGGCCTCTCCCATCTGGCCGTACATCCGGGCCGTCCCTTCCCGGTCTCCCGATCCGACGGCCTGTTCCAGCCCCTTGCGGGAAAACTTCAGGGCTTCCTTATAATTGGCCCGGTATACGGCCAGGGCCGAAAGATAGTAACTGGCTAGGGACCCATAAGATTGATTCTTTTCCGCCAACAGGTTGATGGATTGAGCCAGCTTTTCAGATCCCTGGCGGTCGCCTATGATATCGCACACCTCCCACTGCCGCTGCCAGATGACAAACGGAATTTCGTCCTCCAGGCTCGCCTTTCCCGGGAAATTCTTCGCGTTGCTTATTATCCAGTAGTCCAGTCTTTTCATTTTACCAATATCATTTTCACCGCTATCACCATCAGGAAGACGCCAAACGCCCGTTGCAGCCACAGGCCGGAGACCCTTTCGGCCAGCACCGCCCCCAGCAGACCCCCGAAGAAGAAGCAGCCCGCCATGACGGCCGCCGCTTTGATGTTGACATGCCCGGCCGAGTAGTATTTCCAGGCCGCCAGCAGACCGATGGGCAGCAGCAGGGTGGCCAGGGATGTCCCCTGGGCCTGGTGTTGGGAATACTTGAACAATATCACCAGCGCCGGAACTATCACCACCGCCCCGCCGATGCCAAATAGGCCGCTGATCATTCCGGCCAAGGCCCCCAGTAATCCATATCCCAGCCAAATCATCTATATATCCTCCATGATTTTTTTAAAGGCCGGAGGAAGATGTTCTATGATGTCCCCCGCCAGCAGGCAGTATTCCGTCTTGTCATCGGCCGCCAGGTCCCCGGCCAGCCCGTGAAGATAGACCCCCAGCACCGCCGCCCTCTCCGGGGACAGACCCTGGGCCAGCAGTCCGCCGATCAATCCGGCCAGCACATCCCCTGATCCGGCGGTGGCCATCCCGCTGTTGCCGGTGGGATTGATCCAGGCCCTCCCGTCCGGCAGGGCGGTGACGGTGGGCGCCCCTTTCAGCACTATCATCTGGTTGAATTTCCTGGCCGCCTCCCGGGCATATTTGAGCGGCTCGGCCTTTATCTGCGGTATCCCGACCTTCAACAGCCGGGAAAGTTCGCCGTAATGGGGCGTCAGGACCAGGCGGGCTGGGCAGCCCAGCAATTCCGGCCCGGCGGCCAGGGCGTTGAGCCCGTCGGCGTCCACCACCGCCGGAATGCTGACCGACTTTATGACCGCCTGCACCAGCTCGGCGGTCTCGGGGTGGGCCGACAAGCCGGGGCCGATGACCAGCGCATCGGCCCTGTCTGTCAGCTTAAGTATCCTTTCCAGCGCCGCCAGGGACAGGGTACGGTTCCTGGTCTCCGGCAGGGGCTTGGTGATGACCTCGGTCAGCTTGGCCTCCAGGATATCGTTCAGGCTCTCGGGGATCCCCAGATAGACCAGCCCGGCTCCGGAACGCATGGCCGCCAATGATGTCAGGTGGGCCGCTCCGGTCATGCCGGCCGAGCCGGCCAGCACCAGCACCGTTCCACAGCTGCCCTTGTGGGCATCCGGCTTTCTGTCTGGCAGCCAGCTCCTGGCCAGGGACAGCTCTGTCAGGCCGGCGTATATCTTTTGCTCGGTTATGGCCTTTAGCGGAAAACCGATATCGGCGACGATCACTTTTCCGGCCAGTGCTTTGCCCGGGTGAAACAGCAGTCCGGTTTTTAACAATCCCATGGTAACTGTGGCATCGGCCCGGACCGCCTTGCCTGAAATCTGGCCGGTCTCCCCGTCCACCCCGGATGGCATGTCAGCCGACAGCACCGGCAATCCGGAAGCGTTGATCAGATCCATGGCCGAGGCAGCGTTTTTTTCTACCGGGCCTTTGAACCCTGTACCGAATATGGCATCTATGATCAGATGGGAACCGGCCAGGTCTTTATTCAGCGAGGCCAACCCCGCTTCCGAAACTATCTCCTGGACCTTCAAACCACGCTGGCTCAGTTTTTTGGCCCGGCTCAGGGCGTCGCCTTTGATCTGGCCGATCCGGCCCAGCAAAGCAACCGTGATCTGTGTATCTTTTTCCGCCAGTATCCTGGCGGCTACAAACCCATCGCCCCCGTTGTTCCCCTTGCCGCATATGACGGCGACCCGCCGCCGGCCCCCCAGCTTACCCGCCCCCAGCATGGCCTCGGCCTGTTCGGCCAGGGCCCGGCCGGCGTTCTCCATCAGGGCCTTCCCCGGTATTTTGTATTTTCTGATGGCCCGGGCGTCTATCTCCCGCATCTGGGATGGTGTGGCAACGAACATTGAGTTACTCCGTTGTATTGAAGTCGCGGCAAATTTCCCGGTTAAATCCGCAATCTGTTATCCATTATCTGATTTCTCCATCACCGCCACCGCCACCACCATGCTCCGGTCGTGAGACAGCGACAGGTGGATGAGATATCCCCGGCCGTACTCGGCCGCCCGTCCGTGAAGTTTCACCGTAGGGCGGCTCTTTTCGTTGTCCACGATCTCTATCAGGTTGGGATAGACCCCCCGCTGGAATCCGGTCCCCAAACACTTGGACACCGCCTCCTTGGCGGCAAACCTGGCGGCATAGCTTTGATACTTGTTGGGACGGCTCTGGCAGAAAGCGATCTCGGACGGGGTATAGACCTTGTCCAGGAACCTCTTCCCCCACCGGGCCACGGCCTCCTCCACCCTCTTTACTTCGGCGATGTCAATGCCGGTCGATGCTATCATAGTGTGAATCTATCACTTGTTTTAAGATTTTCAGCGGGTTGATTTTCCGTCAGTACCTCAAGATCGAAGGATTTTACGGGCTCGGCCTCCAGGATGGTCCGATGATGGGCAGTCAGCTCTCCGGGCACCAGTCTGAAAAACAGCCACAGCAGGAACCCCGCCACCACCAGATCATCCAGATAGCCCAAAACCGGAATGAAATCCGGCACCAGATCTATGGGCGATAGCAGGTAAGCGGCTATCAGCCCGGGAATGAACTTTACCCGTTTCGGCAGCCGGGGGTCCTGGGAGATGCGCTTCATCAGGAGAAGCTTTCTCCAAAGCTTTTCCGGGATATTATTTGAGGCGGTTTCACTCATATCTCCTTGGCAAATTGTAAATTTATCATAATTTACGGAAATGTCAAGGATTAATATTGAGCCCAGGCGGTTTGTGATTATTGACAGCCTTGATGATTTGAGTTAAACTAATGGCTATGATGGAAAGGAAAGGGAAACCATTGGCCTTGGTCACCGGGGCCACCGGATTCATCGGCAGCCATCTGGCGGAAAACCTTTTAGAAAAAGGCTATCGGGTCAGGGCTTTGGTCCGGACCACCAGCGACTTAAAATGGCTGAAAGGTCTGGAGCTGGATCTGGCCTATGGGTCTTTCGACGACCAGGCCTCTCTGGCTGACGCCGTAAAGGATGTCGATTGCATATTTCACATCGCCGCCGCCAAGTCCGGCTCCCGCCGGAAATTGTTCCAAGACAATGTGGCCGCCACGGAGAGCCTGGCCCGGGCGGCGATTGGGAGTGCGCCGGGGCTGAAGAGGCTGGTCTTTCTTTCCAGCCAAGCGGCGGCCGGGCCGGCCGAATGCATGGGGGCCCCAAAATGCGAATCTGACCAGTGTCGGCCCATCTCCGATTACGGCCGCAGCAAACTGGAGGCCGAACTGCAGATGAACAAGCTGGGAGATAAGCTCCCCCTTACCATCATCCGGCCTCCCACCGTCTACGGTCCCCGGGATAGCGATGTTTATTTGTATTTCAAATGGATCAACCGGGGATTGGCCCTGCTGCCGGGCTTTAAAAAAAGATATATCCATCTTATATACGTCAAGGACCTGACCCAGGGGATGATCGCTGCGGCGGAGTCTGAGGCTTCGGCTGGCAGGACCTATTTTTTATCTGACCCAGAGGATTATTCCTGGCAGGAAATATCTTCGGCTATAGCCCGCAGTCTTGGCAAAAAACCGTTGGCTCTGCATTTGCCGTTGGAGCTGGCACGTTTCTCGGCCGTCCTGGCGGAAGCTGGAGCCTGGGCCGTTCGAAAGGAGAGCATCTTTAACCGACAGAAGGTGCGGGAGATGTCCCAATCTTTCTGGACATGTTCACCCGAACGTGCTAAACATGATTTCGGATTCACCTGCCGCTATGCCTTGGATAAAGGGATGGAAGAAACCTCCCGCTGGTATCGGGGAAACGGCTGGCTGAAATAACTTTTATAAAATTAGCAAAACAACCTTTATGAGCATCATGAAAAACCTTCCGAGCAAATTGAATTTGAGAACGGTCATCCTGGCCCTGTTATTTCCGCTGTTGCTTCAGATGGCTTATGCCCAGACCGATCCCACCGGCAAGGATACCATCACCATTGCCGCGGTGGGAGATATTATGATGGGCAGCTGCTACCCCTCACCGCTGCTGCCGCCGGAGAACGGAAAATACCTGTTTGACGACTGCCGGGAGCTGTTGAAAAGTGCCGACCTGGCCTTCGGCAACCTGGAGGGCCCCTTGTGCGATTCCGGCAAACCGGCCAAGGCGGCAAAAAAGGGCAAGGCTTACGTCTTTCGCACCCCGGCATCTTACGCTGACAATCTGGCCCGGGCCGGGTTTGACGTAGTCTCCCTGGCCAATAACCATGCCAATGATTTCGGCTCCAATGGGAATTTGTCCACCCGTAAGGTCTTGGAAACTGCCGGGATTCAATTTACCGGCAAGGAGGGCCATGTCGCGACCTTCAATATAAAGGGCGCTTCGATCGCTGTGATCGCCCTGGCCATCGGCGACCCGCCGCGTTCCATCATCCATCCGGTCCAGGCTCTTGAGGAAATATCCAGACTGGCTGGAAAATACGACATCCTTATCGTCTCGGTTCACGGCGGCAAAGAGGGGCGTTCCGCCCTGCATATCAATGATGCCCCGGAGATATACCTTAAAGAACCCCGGGGGCACCTGGTAAAATTCGCCCATGATGCCGTCGATCGGGGGGCGGACCTGATAATCGGACACGGCCCCCATGTCCCCCGGGCCATGGAGCTCTACCGGGACCGCCTGATAGCCTACAGCCTGGGGAACTTCTGTACCTACGGCGGCATGAACCTGGACCGGGAGTCCGGCTATGCCCCGCTGCTATGGACAGAGCTTGATAAGCAAGGGAGGTATTTGGGATTCAAAATACATTCATTCATTCAGGCCCGGCCCGGCGGCCCGAAGTATGACGACCTGGGCCGAGCCGAAGAATTGATGAAACGGCTTTCCCGGGAAGATTTTCCCGGGAGCCACCCTTACCGGCAGTAGCCCCGGGTTGCCGGGGGACAAAAAAAAGGCCAGGATCGTTCCTGGCCTTCAATATTTTATTGGCATTAGAACATCCTGGCGGAAAGGATATAACTGACCGGGTCGTTGGCCTTGTCGTTGGAAATCACTTCGTAATGCAGATGGGGTCCGGTGGTCCTTCCGGTGGATCCCACCAAAGCCACCACCTGGCCGCGTGACACGCTGGCACCCTGGCTGACCCTGATCAGCGAGCAGTGGGCGAACCTGGTCATGATGCCGTAGCCATGGTCCACTTCGAGGCATAGGCCGTAATTGCCGCGGGAGCCCACGAACTTGACCACCCCGGAGGCCGGAGCTACGATGATTGTCCCTCCGGGAGCTGCTATATCTATGCCCTCGTGCATTCTCATCTCGCCGGTCAGGGGGTCACGCCGGTAACCGAAATCGCTTATTATCCATCCGGGGGTTGGCTGGATGGAAGGCATATGGTCCCACATCTCCTGGCGTTGCTGAAGGGTTCTGCTCAGTTCCTGAAAACTCTCGTTCTGAAGCTTGGCCTCCCGGGTAAGCCGGTCAAGGTCATCCCCCACCTCCCTGATGGAGGAAGCGGTCTTGACCGAGATCTCTCCGGGAAGTTCCGTCTGCTTGCCGCCCCCGATGCCCACCTGCCGGATATCGGGATCTATGGTCTGAAGGCCGGACATCATCCTGACCTTGGAATCGAAGTTCACAAAAGCCGCCATCTGGTTATGCAGATCGCCGGCCTTGGCCGCGAATTCATCAAGTCTGGTCCTCAGTATGCGGTTCTCCACCTGCAGCTTCTGCAGCATGGAGATGTCGACAAATTTATTGACATAGCCGGTGGTGACCAGGCCCAACCCCAATAACAAAAAACCCCCAAAGCATGCCAAGCATACCAAGAACCACTGAGGCACCCTGAGGCTGACTGTTTTGCCTCCGTGATGGGGGATGAATACAATGGTAAGCTGTGTTTTTTCCTTAAGACCCATAAAACAAAAACAATCGCTAGGTTGATAATTTAAGCGATAACCTTTGAACCATAACACAGATAGGTGGTTTTTGTCAAGTAAAATTTTAATGATTTTTGAAATTATTAATAAAGGCCCGCATCACCTTACCAAAATGAGCTTGTGGGTCAGATTCACCGGGCCGGCCGACAACCGGTAGAAATATATGCCAGAGGCCATATTCCTGCCCTGATTATCCCTGCCGTCCCAACTCGCCTGGTATAGGCCGGGGTCTTTTTCCCCGGAATCCAGGGTCCTGATATTCTGGCCCAGGATGTTATAGACCGACAGGCATACCTGGGATTTTTGTGGCACCTGATAGGATATTATGGCACTGCGGCGCATTGGGTTGGGATAACTGCGACTTAGCTTGAATATCCCCGGAAGTAATTGTTGTTCTGGCCGGCCAGCCACTCCGGTGGGAGTGTTCACCGAGATCTCATCTATGTGCCAGCCGCTGTAGTTCAGAGAATAGTCGGAAACGAACCGGAAGCTGAGCAATACTTTGGAGCCGACGGGAATGCCATTGATGTCGTATGATTGCTTGGTCCAGTCGTTCAATGTACCGGTAAAGTTGGCCAGCTCGGTCCAGCTTGTCCCCCCGTCGGTGCTGAATTCCACGAAACCGTAATCGTAGGTGTTTTCGATGACGTATTTATGCCAGAAGGACACCGTGGCCTGGGTGCCCACCACGAACTCCGGGGTCACCAGCGATGAGTTCATGTCATCCAGATAATTCTGGTCATCCCCCACCCCGCAACGCCAGCAGGTAGCGGGACTGTAGGAGGTAAATTGGGTGGTATGCCACAGAGCTCCGGTCTGGTAGCGGTTGGTCAATATGCTGTCTTCCACGTCGTCATAGAACCCTGGATTGGCGATGGACAGCATAAAACTGTCATACTGAACAACTACCCCGCCCAGGGTTTTCATCTGCAGGACCAGCTTGGCGTAATAGGGATTCTGCGGCGGAATGCCGAAGGCAAGCAGATAACTGGAGATCGATCCGCTGGTGCTGTCAGGCAGTATGTCTCCGTAGCCTGCGCTGTCGGCGACAATGGTCACATAGGGATCGCTGCTGCTTAAAATACCAGCGACATTACCGGCGGTCAGCAGGCCGATGTTTTTTAGGTATATCCGCAGGCTGTCGGTCTCCCCTGGCTCGGCAAAGCCGTTGTTGTTGGCCGGAGCCGGGTCAATGATGCTGTAGGTCTTGTAAAGCAGCTTTGGCGCCGAGACCTTGACCGAGAATTTGGATGTCCAGCTGTTCTCGGTATCATGACATTCCAGTGTGAAGGGAATGACGGTTCCGTTGGTGCAGGCCGGCGAGGCGCTGAACTTGAATCCCGAAAGATATTGCGTCGAATCTCCGGAGTATACCAGGCCGAAATTGTAAAAGCTGTCAGTAATGGCCGCCTGGATGCTGGTGGTCCTCAAGGTGCCCTTTACCGTGCCGGTGGATATGGTATTGCCGTAATTCTTCACCCACAGGGGCATGGCTATCGCTTCGCCGGGGTTGATATCGCCGTTGCCGTTGCCGGCTGGATCATTAATGCTATGCTTGTAGTACAGTACGCAGGGGCCGGCCACCGAGACATTGATCTGTCCGGTATATGGCGCGCAGTTATGGGCGGTGGCCACCACCCCGATGCTGTCGACGATGGTGGTCACAATGTCCAGGGAAGCATCGCCCGAAGCATCGGTGTAGCCTGCAGCCATGATCTCTCCGCTGACCTTGGAGGTCAGGCAGACCAGGGCGTTCTGCACCGCAGCCCCGGCCGTTACATTGATATTCACCGTGGCCGGACCAAGCGGTACCGTGGCCGGGTGGCTGACGGTCAGGGTCAGAGGCTGCCGGGTGTAAAGATCGACGGCACTGCTGCCTAAAAGATTGTACTGTTCAAAATATTGCTTGACGGGTACGCTGACGGCGCTTGACCAGCCATAGAAACGGCCGAAGTCCAGTTTGGCTTTCAGGGTCATCCCGCCTATCCAGGCATAGCCGCTGTCAAGAAGCGCATCATACAATCGGCGTTGCAGGATATCGTCCTCATCCCAATAGGAATAGACCGAGGAACCCCAATAGGCAACAGCGCCCTTATCGGCTGCTCTGATCCATGTTTCCCCGAAACATTCTGTGGCGGTGAACTGCCCGGTCAGACAGGCAAAGCTGGTCACAAAAGCATACTTATCCTGATTGGTCAGAGCATTAATATCAGACTGATAAAACCGGGGACCGTCCCAATAGGTGACGGCGCCGTGGCCGGTGTAAGACATGACGGCCCGGCCGTTGTTGAAGGCATCCGCCACCGGCGTGCCGGTACCGTAATAATAATATAGTGAGTCACAGGCCATGCCATTGGTCCTGGCCAAGGCCATGCAATAATTATCGGTAGATTCGGTTATGGCATGATATCCACCATCATTGGAAGCAGTAAAATATGCCTTCTGCATCCAGGAATGATCGCTGGTCCATGCCCCTTGTTGATAGCCCAGATACTTGACAATATAGTTATGCAACTGGGTGGTGTCGGCCACCGAGATCCGGCTGACATAAAGATCAGGCACAAAATCGGTTCCAGACATGGTCGAATAATATAAGTCCGTATAGGGGTGATCCGGCAATGTGCTGGTATAATATGCCGGGATCACATCCACATCCCCCACCAGCAGGACAAAGTCCGGCGGGTTCTCGCCGTCGTACCGGCTTTTGATATACTGGCGGATATACGTGGTGTCGGCCCCGCCGGGTATCTCCGAGGTTTTGGTGACCAATGTCCGATAACCCCTTCGGATGTCCCAATCCACCAGCGGCGCCAATGCATCATAATATCCATCACCCACGATTATCAGCTGGTTTATGGGCATAGCTGGAACAGCTTTGGCGGAAGATTCGTATGTGCCGTAATTGATCAAGGTCGATGACAGCGGGCTGTCGTATGCCGCCGACCGGTATTTGGCTGCCATCTTCCGGGTCTGAGCCATATCGGAACCCGAAAGCTTCAGGCTTATCCGGGCCTTGGTTACCACTTTGATGTCTCCGCTGACCGGGTTGTAGGCCACCGGCCAAAAAGTGACCAAAACCGCCCGGTGCCCGCGCATCTGGACTGGCTCGGATAGCGTGACCTTGGCCTGGCCGTAAAAATTGTCCGTTGCGTAAATTGATCGATCGATACTGAAGGGAACCTTTTCTTCGGCCCCGGGCAGCTTGGGCACCGGAAGTTGGACCGGCATTATCTTTTTGTCAAAACCCTTGTCCTTCAGATTAAATTCCTCCGAAGCGACCACCTCCAGAAAGGCCTCGACCTTGGCCCCCTGCGGGACCTCCACCCATTCGGAGACCACCGGGAGCTTGGGATGGCCCAGCTCGGTGTTATATCCCTGGTCAGGAAGGGATAGCAGGATGTATGCTCCGTCCTTGGTTGTGTGCTCGACGACATCAAACCCGGCGACGGAAAAATCCAGCATAATGAATGTATCGTTGGCAGTACTCAGCTTGATAACTTTATCCTGTTTTTTTTCTGTGCCGAAATTCAGTCTCTGTCCGGCATTGGCTGAAACGGCCGAAGCAAAACATATTGCCAGAACTGCCATTATGATTGTTCTTGATCTCATGGTCTATCCTTTATTGTGAATATGTTAAATTTATATTACTTTGCCCGCTTTGTCAAGGGTTATGATCATTTATTTTACTTTGAAAATGATACTGCCAAACTATCGGGGGCACGGCTACCGCCTCAACGCCGGCGATGCCAGCCTGACCAGGAAGATGATTCCGCTCAAATAGCTGGAAAGACAATGAAAAGCCCCCGCCCTTGGCGGGGGCTTTTATTTTATGCCGGGACTTTAATGATCTTCGTTATGCTGATCGTGCTCGTGCCCGCTTTCCTTTAGCTCCAGCCCCGGCCGACCGTTCTTTACCAGATAGTCGTTGATGGCCGCCCGCACCCCGTCCTCGGCCAGCACCGAGCAGTGCATCTTCACCGGGGGCAGGCCATCCAGGGCCTCGGCCACCGCCTTGTTGGACACTTCCAGGGCCTCGGTCAGGGACTTGCCCTTGACCAGTTCGGTGGCCATGCTGGAAGTGGCGATGGCCGCCCCGCAGCCGAAGGTCTTGAACTTTACGTCGGTGATGACGTCCTTCTCTATCTTCAGCATGATCTTCATCATGTCGCCGCAGACCGGATTCCCCACCATCCCCACTCCGTCGGGGTTCTCGATCTCTCCCATATTTCGGGGATTCATGAAATGGTCCATCACCTTTTCACTGTACATCTGATAAATTCTCCATTAAATAAGACATTCGGCATTCTATACTATTTGATGCCAAAAGTCAACCAAAGGATTCAGTCTGATTTATGGTTTTTCGCAGATCCCGGACAGCCTGTTCGATATTTTCCGCCTTGGTGACGGCGCTTACCACCGCTATCCTCCTGGCGCCCGCCAGCAGGACCTGGTCGATGTTCGATGAATTGATGCCGCCCATTACCGTGAAAGGAATATTGATCTGCGGAGCTATTTTTTTGATGGCACCCGGCCCCAGAGGTTCCATGGATACCTCCTTGGTCCGGGTGGCAAATATCGGCCCGATGTTGATATAATCGGCCTCCTGTTCCTGCGCTAACAAAGCTTCATCCAGATTATGAGTGGAGATTCCGATCAACAGCTCCGGTGCCAGTTTCCGGGCGACGTAAAGCGGCAGGTCGTCCTGCCCCAGATGCACCCCGTCGGCCCCGCAGGCCAAAGCGATGTCCAGGTGGTCGTTGATGATCAGCAGCATTCCGGCCTTGGTTGTCTTTTCCCGGAAGGCCAGGGCCATCTGATAAAAATCTTTTTTGGAAAGATGTTTTTCCCGCAGCTGGACTATCCTGGCGCCCCCGGCGATCAGGCCGTCCAATACTTCAAGATCGGAACGCCCCATAGAAAGGCTTTGATCGGTTACCGGATAGAGGTCGATTTTTTCAAACGCGTTCAGGCGTAGATTTTTGATTTTTGATTTTTCATTTTTCATTTTGGATTATCCTCGAACCCCTTATCCCAGTCCTTCCACACTGTATCGTAACCCTTGGCCCGGATACTCTGCGCTACTTCCTTCACCGGACGGTCGTCAGACACGTTGAACTGGCCCTCGGCGGCCGGACCGTATTCGTCGGGTTTGTTGTCGGTTTTGTCGAGATACCCGCCCGGAGCGGTCTTGGAGCCGGCGCTCATCCTGGTGATGCCCAGCCCTATAAGATGATCCCGCAGTTCCGCTGGCTCACGGGTGGACAGCACCAGTCCGGCGTCGGGCAGCAACAGCCGGAAGGCGCAGATCATCTGCACCAGTTCGCGGTCGCTGACTGGATAATCCGGGCTGTATCCCCCGGCCGCCGGCCTGAGACGGGGGAAGGATATGGAGATCTGGCTTTTCCAGTGATGCTTCATCAGATAGGCGGCGTGTTGCATCAGATAATATGATTCCACCCGCCAGTTGTTAAGCCCCAGCAACGAACCGATGCCGATCTGTCTGAAACCTGCGGCCGCTCCCCTTTCCGGCGCACCTAATCGATACTGGTAATCCCGCTTGGGACCGGCCGGATGGACCATTGAGTATATCTCTTGATCATATGTTTCCTGGTAGATGGCCAGCCCGTCGATGCCGGCATCATACAACCGGCGGTATTCCGGAGTGTCCAACGGGTATATCTCTATGGACAGCGAAGGGAAAAGCCCTTTCAGGTCCCCGGCCGTTTTTTCCAGCAGATCGATGCCGACCTCGGCCGGGCATTCTCCGCTCACCAACAGCAGCTGCGAGATGTGCTTGTTCTTCAGCAGCCGGGCTTCGGACAATATCTCTTCCCGGCCCGAGGTCCGGCGGCTGATCTTATTGTGAACATTGAACCCGCAGTAGACGCAGGAATTGCTGCAGTGGTTGGATATATACAGCGGGGCGTACATCTGGATGGTCCTGCCGAACCTGCGCAAGGTGATGTCCTTGGCCAGTTGGGCCATCGGCTCCAGCAGTTCGCCGGCGGCCGGAGAGGTCAGGATCGCGATATCGTCAGTCTGGGGAATGCCTCCGGAGTTAATGGAGTCCAGCAAGGCCTTGACCTGCTTGGTGGTCACATCCCGAAGCTTCACCTTTATCCGATCAGGATCGATGGACGGAATTATTTCGTAAAATGAACTCACCTCAAGAATCCGGTCAACGGGCTGGAGGCGGAGGCGTCATCACTTTCAGGGGCGGGGCCGGCCTCGATCCCGGCCAGGGAAGCCTCCACCGCCAGGCGGAAGGCCCTGGCCATTTTCACCGGGTCTTCGGCCACCGCCACCGCGGTGTTGACCAGCACGGCATCGGCCCCCAGCTCGAAGGCCTGGCAGACATGGGATGGCAGGCCCAGCCCGGCATCCACCACCACCGGCGCCGTGGCCTGCTGGATGATGATCCTGATCTGGTCGGCGGTCCTGATCCCGCGGCCCGAGCCGATGGGCGAGCCCAGCGGCATCACCGCCGCGCAGCCCGCCTCCTGCAGGCGCTTGGCCAGAATGGGGTCGGCATTGATGTATGGCAGGACCACGAATCCGTCCTTCAGCAATATCTCAGCGGCTTTCAGCGTCTCGATGGGATCGGGTAGCAGGAAGTTTGGCTCGGGAGTTACCTCCAGCTTCAGCCAGTTCCAGCCGCTGGCCGCCCGGGCCAGCCTGGCGATACGGACCGCCTCCCCGGCATCCCGGGCCCCGGAGGTGTTGGGCAGCAGCAGGTATCTTTTCTGGTCAACATGGGAGATGATGTCATCCTGGGGGTTGTCGAACTCCACCCGGCGCAGAGCCACGGTCACGATCTCGGCCCCCGAGGCCTCCAGGGCATCAGCCATCACCTGTGAATTGGGGAATTTCCCGGTTCCCAGTAACAGGCGTGATTTGATCTGCCGCCCGGCTATCATTAAGGGTTTGAGCATATTTATATTTTCTTCCATTTTTTATTAATCCCAAAGAATACAAAGAAATTTTCTTAATTTGTAATTACTTATTCCCCATTACTAAATACTGCATACCGACTACAGTCTACTGGCTTCTCATTTTGCTTTTATCAAATCATCCCCCGCCCACCAGCCGGACCACCTCCAGGATGTCGCCCTCTTTCAGCATGGTGGCAGAATAAAGCTCTTGGTTGATGATCGTTGCATTGAGCTCCACCACCAATCGTCCGCCATCCTGCCCCAGATCTTTCAGCAGGGCTTCGACCGGGACCGGACCGGCCAGTTGGTGCTCTTTCCCGTTCAGGATGATTTGCATATGACAGTGAGTATAAAGTTTTGCTTTTAGTGTTTGAATAGATCAATAACGATATTATCATGCCCATTCCCGCACCAATTGCAGTATAAATTCCGAATGGCATCCAAGCCTGGATTCCAGCCTGCGCTGGAATGACAGATTGCTGTATTTATTTGTCCTGGGAATAAAAAATATAAAGACCTATAACCCTCTGCACTCACTGTATTTTTTCGCGGCAAAGAAAACGTACCCACCCGTTAAAATATCCGTGTGTTTCGCATGTTTCGCTGGCAAGTGCCTTGAACAAAAAAGCCTTTGCCCGATCTTGCGGAGCAAAAGCCGATAACCCCCGGTTATTTACGCTTCCCTCCGCTGGTGTTACCCAGTTCAGGTTAAGGGGTCGCCCTATCTTTCATTTGATCGGGCCTCTCAGCCTGGCATTTATGCCTTATGCTCCCCCAGCTGTTACGAAGTATACGATTATCGAGCGATTTTGTCAATAGAATAGCCGGCCGATTGGATTTGACTTTAATTTCCGCTTGTGATATAATCCGCATGAATTTAGAATAACAGAGGCCTCTGTTGAGTATTCTGCAGGGGCTTCATATATATTAAATACTCATAAAAGGAGCTGATTCTCATGGCTGACAAATCCTTTAATGCCTTTGAGATGGCCCAAAAACAGTTTGACGGCGTGGCCGAAAAACTGGGCCTCGATCAGGCAACCTGCGATCTCCTACGTAATCCCATGCGGGAGTATCACTTCAACATCCCGGTCCGCATGGATGACGGCACCGTCAAGGTATTCCGCGGCTTCCGGGTCCAGCACAACGATGCCCGCGGCCCCTGCAAGGGCGGCATCCGCTTCCACCCCCAGGAGACCATCGACACCGTCAGGGCCCTGGCCACCTGGATGACCTGGAAGTGCTCGGTGGTGGATATCCCCCTGGGCGGCGGCAAGGGCGGGGTCATCTGCGACCCGCATCACCTTTCGGAGCGTGAGCAGGAGGGCATTTGCCGCGGCTGGATGCGCCAGGTGGCCTATAACGTGGGGCCCTTCCAGGACGTGCCGGCCCCGGACGTGATGACCTCCGGCCAGCACATGATCTGGATGATGGACGAGTACGAGAGGATCCACAACGGCAAGTTCCCCGGCATCATCACCGGCAAGCCGCTGGGGGTGGGCGGAAGTTTGGGCCGCACCGAGGCCACCGGCTACGGCTGCGTCTACGTGATGCGGGAGGCCCTGCGCGAGATGGGCATTGACATCAAGAAGACCAAGGCCGCCTTCCAGGGATTCGGCAACGTCTCCCAGTACGCCGTCAAGCTGTACAAGGAATACGGCGGAACCCCGGTCTGCGTGTCCTGCTGGGACCAGGCCGACCAGAAATCGTACACCTTCCTCAAGAAGACCGGCATCGACGCCGACGAACTGCTGAAGATCACCGACCGCTTCGGGGGCATCAGCAAGGAAAAGGCCAAGGCCGCCGGTTACGAGGTGCTGGACGGCAACGCCTGGATCGAGCAGGACGTGGAGATCCTGGTGCCGGCCGCCCTGGAGAATCAGGTCACCAAGGACACCGCCCCCAAGATGGGCAAGAACGTCAAGCTGATAGTGGAGGGCGCCAACGGCCCAACCACCCCCGAGGCCGACGAGATCATCAAGCAGCGCGGCATCTTCATGATACCCGACTTTCTGGCCAATGCCGGCGGGGTCACCTGCAGTTATTTCGAGCAGGTACAGTGCAACATGAACTACTTCTGGACCAAGGACGAGGTGCTGTCCAAGCTGGACACCAAGATGACCGACGCCTTCCTGAAGGTAAGTGCCCTGGCCCGAGATAAGAAGGTCTATATGCGCGACGCGGCCTACATGATCGCCATTCAGAAGGTGGCCGAGGCCTGCAAGCTGAGGGGCTGGGTGTAATTTAGTTACTAGTTGCAAGGTTTTAGTTGTTAGTAGGCGCAGGAAATTTTCCTGCGCCTTTTTATTGATATGTCATTCTGTCATTCCTGCGAAGGCAGGAATCCAAGGTGTTTTAAAAATTCAGTGCCACGTAAAATTAATTGTTTAAGGAAATAATCGTTGATTTTATCCTACTGCTTGGCATATACTAATACATTAACTTTGGATTGATTTATGATCCCGACCAATCAAAAAACAAACCAAACCAGTTTGCTGCCGCTGGACGATTTCTATTCATCCAAATTGCAGCGGCTGATGTCCTATCGGGTGCGCAAGGTTCTGCTGGTGGCCAGCCTTTATGATTCCTTCATTTTGGAAGAAGAGGGCCGGCTGGCCGACCTGCTGGGCCAGATCTACAAACAGCGCGACCTGGGCTATGTGCCGGTCATCACCCGGGCCACCGGCGGCCAGGCCGCCCTGAAAGCGCTGGATGATGAGACCTATGACCTGGTGGTCACCATCCAGCGGCTGGGGGACATGGACCCCTTCACCTTCGGCCGGGCGGTCAAGGAGAAGCACCCCGGCCTGCCGGTGGTGGTGCTGGCCTACAACACCCCGGAGCTGCAGCGCCTAGTGGAGGCCGACGACGGCCGCTCGGTGGACAAGATATTCGCCTGGCAGGGCGACGGCAAGATCATGGCCGGCATCATCCAGTACATCGAGGACGTCAAGAACTCCGAGCACGACACCGGCCTGGTGGGGGTCCCCAACCTGCTGGTGCTGGAGGACTCGGTTCAGTTCTATTCCTCTTACATCTATTTGATTTATGAGGAGCTGTGGAACCAGACCAGCCGTTTACTGCATGAGAATCTATCATTCACCCAAAGGGTGCTCAGGCAGAACGGCCGGCCCCAGGTCCATCTGGCCGGCAATTACGAACAGGCCGTCGCTATCTACCATAAGTTCCAGGACAGCATGCTGGGAATCTTCAGCGACATCCGCTGCCCCCGCAACGGAAAGCTTGACGACCGGGCCGGGATCGATTTCGTCAAGATGGTAAGGTCCCGGCAGCCCTATCTGCCGATAATGTTCCAGTCCAGCGAGGAGAACACCCGGCAGATCGCCCAAGAGCTGAACGCCGCCCACCTGCTGAAGAACAGCCCCACTTTGATAGGCGATTTCCACCAGATCCTGACCGATCATTTCGATTTCGGCGACCTGGTATTCCGGGATGAAAATCGGAGCGAGGTGGCCCGGGTGGCCAATATCGAAGCTTTTCTATCGGTGGTGGAAAGCCTGCCGCCCGACCTGTTGTCGACCTATTACCGTCATGAAGACCTGAAACGCTGGCTGCTGGTTCGCACCGAATTCCAGCTGGCCGAAAAGATATATCAGCCCTTGGTTGCCGAGCAAAAGGATCTTCTGCTGCTGCGCCGGGCCATAAAAGAAGCTTTCCTGGAGCATTATAACGGCATGCACCGGGGAGGCGTTTATTATTATTCCCGCCAGTTCAATTTAAAACAGTGGCATTTTTATCGGATGGGCGGCGGCTCCATGGGCGGCAAGGCCCGGGGCCTGGCCTTCATCGACAAGGTCCTTACCGCCAACCTGAAGGACGATGATTTCCCGGAGGTCAGGATCTCCATCCCCCGCACCCTGGTGTTGGGCACCGATCTGTTCGACGAGTTCGTCCGCCACAACGACCTTTTCGGCATGGCTCTGCAGGAGAAATCTGACGCCCGAATAGCCAACGCCTTCCTTCATGCCGAACTGCCGGCCACCATCGTGGGCGACCTGCTGGATTTCATCCGGCAATTGAAGGCCCCGCTGGCGGTGAGATCCTCCAGCCTGCTGGAGGACGCCCTCTACCAGCCCTTCGCTGGGATCTACGTCACCAAGATGATCCCCAACAACGAACCGAACCTGGATGCCCGTTTCCTGAGCCTGACCAACGCCATCAAACTGGTATGGGCCTCCACTTTCTTCCAGCAGGCCAAGGCCTATATCGAATCCACCAACCACCGGGTGGAGGAGGAGAAGATGGCGGTGGTCATCCAGGAGGTGGTGGGCCAAAAGCGGAACGGCATTTTTTATCCCGATTTCTCCGGGGTGGCCCGCTCTTACAACTACTATCCGGTAGGCAGCGCCACCCCCGAGGATGGCGTGGTCAATGTGGCCCTGGGATTGGGCAAGACGGTGGTGGACGGCGGGGCCACCTTACGGTTCACACCGGCCTATCCCCTCATTCTGCCGCAGTTCGGCACCACCAAGGAGATGCTCAACAACTCCCAGCGTGAATTCTACGCCATAAATATGCGTCCCCTGGCCTCCACCGCTTTTGCCGAGGAGGACCAGTACCTGCTGAAGGCCGACCTGCAACAGGCCGAACTGGAC
The DNA here is from genome assembly GCA_937863685.1 of uncultured bacterium. Classification (GTDB taxonomy): domain Bacteria; phylum Edwardsbacteria; class AC1; order AC1; family EtOH8; genus UBA2226. Next base: position 1,182,752 of record CALMGM010000005.1, on the reverse strand, counting down.
GGCACCCTGGGCAACCTGGCCTCCACCTATTCCTCCCAGAATGACCAGTTCTACGACGGCATCAACCAGCCCGGACCCCGCAGCGTCACCTTTGCCAACATTCTGAAAAATGATGTCTTCCCCCTAGCCGGCATCCTGGAGCGGCTGTTGAAGCTCTCCCGGGAGGCCATGGGCTGTCCCATCGAAATGGAATTTGCAGTGAACCTGGACCCCCGGAATGTTCTGCCGGCCGAGTTCGGTTTTCTTCAGGTGCGCCCGCTGGTGGTGGGTGACGAGCTGGTCAAGGTGGATCTCAGAGAGAACAATTTCAGGGAGACCCTGTGCTACAGCCATCAGGTGCTGGGCAACGGGGTCAACCAGGAGATGTGCGATCTGGTCTACGTCAAGCCCGACACCTTCAACGCCGCCAACAGCCAGAGGATAGCCAACGAGATAGAGAAATTCAACGCCCGGCTCAAGGAGGAGGACCGCAACTATATCCTGATCGGACCCGGCCGCTGGGGATCCTCCGATCCCTGGCTGGGCATCCCGGTCAAATGGAACCAGATCAGCCGGGCCAAGACCATGGTCGAGGTCAGCCTGCCCAACATGAACGTGGACCCCTCGCAGGGCTCGCACTTCTTCCAGAACATGACCTCGCTAAGGATCGGCTATTTCACCGTGCCCTTGGACCCGGAGCACGGCAGGATCGACTGGCCCCGGCTGGAGCAGGGCCCGGTGATCGGAGAATCGGAGAACGTCCGGCACCTGCGTTTTGCCAAGCCGCTGACGGTGATGATCGACGGCCGCACCGGCTATGGTGTGATATTATTGGATTGATAATCGTGTCTTCATGTTTTGAAACCCTTGGTGTCTTAGCGTCTTTGTGTGGGAGAGAGATTGCACGATTAAATAAATTTTAACCCCTATTGGGAGAACCGCATTGTCCGAACACAAACCCGAATGGCAGGTGATCATCGACCTGCTGCGCGACACCAATCCGGTGCTGCTGAACCGGATCGGCCGCAAGATGATGAACTATCTCTACAAGCGCAACATCTCCCGCATCGAGGAGCTGATGAAGCGCCTGGACTCCACCTCCACCGACTGGGAATACAGCGAAAACCAGCCCATGCCCCGGCTTAACCAGGTGCTGCTGCAGGAGATCATGGATGAGGTGTTCACCATCGCCGCTCAGGAGGTCAGCGCCGAGGAGATCGCCCGGATGATCAGCCTGTGGGTCAAGCACGAACAGGCCCGCTTTCTGGCCATGGCCGCCGAAAAGAGGGACGTTTCCCTGGCCGACATCACCGAGGCCGTTACCCGCTTCAGCCTGATGTCCGATGCCCAGAAGAGCCTGTCGCCCGAGGAGCGCATCGGGGTCCGGGTGGCCCTGATCCGGCGGTTCTTCAGCGAGGACCTGGATTATATCAACACCACCAAGAATTTCGTGACGGTTTTCGATTTCGCCCCGGTGCTGTCCCGCACCATCGGTCCATCCACCGGCAACGGCAAGCTGGGCGGCAAGGCCGCCGGCCTGTTCCGGGCCGAAAAGATACTGCTGGCCGCCAAGAAGAACACCATCGCCCTGCGTAACCTCACCATCCCCAAGACCTGGTACATCACCTCCGACGGCATCCTGGATTTCCTGCATTTCAACGCCCTGGAGGAGATGCCCACCATCAAGTACCGCGACCCGGTGGAGATCCGCCAGGAGTACCCCTACATCGAGCAGATCTTCAAGAACTCCTCCATGTCGCCGGAGATCATCGCCGGCTTGAGCCTGGCCCTGGACGATTTCGGAGACCGTCCGCTGGTGGTGCGCTCCTCCAGCCTGCTGGAGGACACCCTGGGCTCCTCCTTTGCCGGAAAATACAAGAGCCTGTTCGTGGCCAACCAGGGTACCAAGCGCGAGAAGCTGGAGGCCCTGATCGACGCCATCGAGGAGGTGTACGCCAGCGTCTTCGGGCCGGATCCCATCGAGTACCGCCGGGAGCGGGGCCTGCTGGACTTCAACGAGGAGATGGCCATCGTCATCCAGGAGGTGGTGGGGCAGCGGGTGGGCCGTTATTTCTTCCCGGCCTACGCCGGGGTGGCCTTCAGTTCCAACGAGTTCCGCTGGTCGCCCCGCATCCGGCGGGAGGACGGTATCATCCGGCTGGTGGCCGGCCTGGGCACCCGGGCGGTGGACCGGATGGGCGACGATTATCCGGCCCTGGTCTGTCCCGGCCAGCCCGGCCTCAGGGTGAATGCCAGCCCCGAAGAGGTGTTGTGGTATTCCCAGAAGAGCATCGACGTCATCAACCTCACCACCCGCCGCTTCGAAACCATCAATTTCGAGAAGCTGGTCCAGGAGTACGGCCAGGAGTATCCGGCCCTGCCCCAGATCATCTCCATCCACCAGGACGGCCAGATGTTCACCCCGGTGGGCACCATGATAGATTACGACAAGGGGACCCCGGTGGTCACCTTCTCCAAACTGCTGACCCACGGCCCCTTCATCCCCCAGATCAAGGCCATACTGGACATCCTCAGTAAGGAGCTGGGCTGGCCGGTGGACATAGAGTTCGCCTGCGACGGCGACATCCACAAGCTGTACCTGCTGCAGTGCCGGCCTCAGAGCCAATCGGGCGGGGTGCACAACATCCCGGTGCCCCAGGACGTCCCCAAGGATGATATCCTGTTTACCGCCGATAAATTCGTCACCACCGCCCAGGTGGAGGATATCGAATACCTGGTGTATGTTGATCCGGCGGAGTACGATTCCCTGCCCACCATGGAGGACCTGATCCAGGTGGGCCGTACCATCGGCGAACTGAACAGCCGCCTGCCGCGTCAGAAGTTCATCCTGATGGGGCCGGGCCGCTGGGGCAGCCGGGGCGACATCAAGCTGGGGGTGCGGGTGGGATATTCGGACATCAACAACACCGCCATGCTGATCGAGGTGGCCAAGAAAAAGAAGGATTATGTGCCCGAGGTCTCCTTCGGCACCCATTTCTTCCAGGATCTGGTGGAGGCCCGGATCCGCTACCTGCCGCTGTATCCCGATGAGAAGGGCATGGTGTTCAACGAGAAGTTCTTCAAGAACGCACCGAACCTGCTGAAGAGGATCCTGCCGGAATTCAAGAAGATGGAAAAGGTCATCACGGTGATAAATGTTTCCAAGATGATGGCCGACTCCACAGTCTCGGTGATTATGGACGGCGACAACGACCAGGCGCTGGGGTATATAAAAAGAAAATAGTTACCACGGCACACAGATAACACAGATGGTTACGGATTTATACGGATATTTATTTGTATATAATGGAGAAACTTTATGCCGTCGTTAATAAACTATCGTGAACTTAATATCTTGAATGATTCCGAAGTAGCCCAAATAGCCGAAACCCACGAAAATGCACCTAAATATTGGACTCCTGAATACTGCCCAAAGCCTGAACAAATTAGGCAACGCATTGAACAAATCAAAAAACGCGACTACTGCGTCGACCGTTTCTTTCAATTGGCCGAAACCCCCGATGGGAAGATCATAGGTTTTCACTGGCTTGATTTAGAGAAAGCAGACAGTGAATTATTTGGACATATCAAATCCTTATGGGTCCATGATGATTTTCAGCACCAAGGTCTTGCCCGCCAATTGAAGGCAAACGGGGAGATCTGGGCTAAGAACAAAGGCGCAACTTATATCAAAACAACGGTTCATGCAAATAATGTCAAGATGTTAAACTTTAATTTACATTTTAATTTCGAGTCGGGTTTTATTGAAATGATAAAAAAATTATAGAACGGCGATGGCAGGGTGTATTTACATCATACACACAAACCAGATAGTTATTGGCTGGCACCAATATCGGAGCTAAACTTTGACCGCCGACCTTAAAAGATACCAGCTATTTGGCTGGGACTACGACCATTTCCGTCCTTTGAATGAAAATGAGTTTGATTGGTATAAAAACTTCGCCCGCCAAGCCGGCGGCCCGATATTGGAATTGGCCTGCGGCACCGGCCGACTATTATCCATACTGGCCGAACTCGGATATGACGTAACGGGCATCGATCTGTCTTCCCAAATGCTGAAAATAGCCAAGACAAACATTGGCAAATTGCCGGCTGAACTAAAAAACAAAATCACACTGGTTAATGGCGATATAACCGATTTTGATTTTGACCGACAATTCGGATTGATATATATTGCCGACAATTCATTCCGCGAGCTATGCACCAAAGAAGCACAAGTCTCTTGTTTGAAGGCCGTTTACCATCATCTGGCCCCCAAAGGATTATTTTTGTTAACCGTCATGCGTTTTGACTTTTCAAGTTTTGTGAATTGTAAAAAGGAAATACCCTGGTCAAATGCAATAGCAGATCCGGTCAGCGGCACTAAAGTATCCAGAAAAGTCGAGTTCAAGCTTTCTGAAAACAAAAAGCTGTTGAACGGCCTTTACACCTATAAAATATTTGATGCACAAGGCATCGAACATTTAGAGGAATGTCCTTTTGTTTCCCCGATTTTACATGAGGCAGATTACCAGGCCCTCTTTGCCGAAACAGGGTTTAAGGCCGACTTATTTTATGATTACAAGGATCAAAAAGACATTGTTGGCAAGATCATGTGTTTTGTTTGCTCTAAATGAGCATATTCAATATATTATAAGCTCTTGTCATTTTATCAAACCAACTTTATAATTCAAGGGAGAATCAGAAACATGAAGAGAATAGCGTTGATATTTCTTCTATGTTCCTTGTCAATCGCGGTGTTCGCCCAATCTAGAGAAATATTTGAAAACAGACTCGGGCAACTGGAGAAGGACCTGTCGCAAATGCTTCCGGATAGCGAGCCCGGGGCGTCCGTTATCATCACCCACGACAATAAGGTAATATTCGATAAATATTATGGCCTGGCAAATCTGGAGTCCGGGCAAAAGCTCAACTCCGGCCATGTCCTGGGTATCGCCTCCATGTCCAAACAATTCACCGGCATGGCGGTTCTGTTCCTGGTCCAGGAGGGAAAACTGAAACTCGACGACGATATCAACCAATATTTTCCGGAATTGCCCCTGTCCGGCCGGAAAATTTCCGTCAAACAGCTGCTTTCCCATACCAGCGGGTTGCCCGAGTTGACCCAGAACGATGAATTCATGAACAGCATCGATCAGGCTCATACCGTCGACCAGGTCATTGACCTGGCCTTCAAAGGCGAGTTCCGCGGAGAGCCGGGCGAGAAATACATCTATTGCAACACCGGCTACACCATAATTGTGGCCCTGATAGAAAAGCTTAGTAAAATGGATTATGCCGCCTTTCTAAAGAAAAAGATATTCCAGCCGCTGAAAATGAAGGATACCTATGCCTGTGACTTCAGGAATGACGCCGTGAATGCAGTCCAACGATATCTTTCCGATTCGGCGGGCTTCCGGAAAGCCAGGATTATGCACTTCTCGAATCTGATCGGCGGAGGAGGAGTGATATCCAACTCCCGGGATATGGCAAAATGGGAAATGGCCTTGCTCTCCGGCAAAAAACTGCCCCAAAACTACCAGAAGATTTGGGAGCCGATTTTATTGAATTCCGGAAAATCGACCGATTACGGGTTGGGTCTGGGGATCAGCGACTTTGACGGCAGAAAGTTCTATTATCATCCCGGGATGGGCGATGGGATGAATTCCATTGATCTGATTTTCCCCGATTATGATCTGACCATCACGGTCATACGCAATGTATCCAAACCAAAGCATTCCTCAAACAATATATCGCTACTGGCGGCAAAATATCTGTTGCAGAACGATTAATTGGTAAGGCACGCATGTTCCATAAAGATATGATCCTTAAGATAGACCACGCGTCTTGAGAAAACAGAAGCCCCGGCCTACGGCCGGGGCTTCTGTGAATCAAAACCATCATTCCTTCCATTTAACCCGGTATACTATCCGCCATTCTCCATTCGGCAGCCGGACCCTTTCGGTCTCCTCCTGTTCCAGGTCCGATCCCCCGGACATCTCCACCGCCTTCTTTGAATAGCCGTAACAGGCCGAAGGCAACCAATCCAAAAAGATCTCCGGAAGTAAAAAGGAAATCTCGGCCGATCCTTTTTGGGACGACAGCACCTTCACCTCGCCGCTGGTGAAGAACCGGGCCCAAAGTTTGGGATAGTTTTTAAGCACGAAGGCCGGCTGGGAAAACTTGAAGAATACCTTGTACAGGGTATTAAGACTGCGGTCGGCAACGTAGCCGTAGAGATCGGCTGTGTTCCGTCCCTCCTCCGCCCCCAGCACCTTGCTCAGGACCTTGAGCATCAGCTTGAATTCGGCAAAGGGATAATCTTTGAGGCTCAGCAGGGGACCGGACCACAGTTTGGCCGACATAGGCGGCAGTTCGTTCATCAGTTTTCCCCAAAGTTCCCTGCCGTATTTGCTCTGGATATATTCCCGGGAATACAGAAAGTTAACTCCCCGGGCCATGATTTCTTCCATGGCAGTCTCCTGTTATTTTGCTTTGATTATGGGACAAAGAAGGGTTATTGTCAAGAAAAATATTTACCGCGGACACCGACAATGATAAAGCCCCCGTCTTTTACGGGGGCTTTGTTTTGCTTAATATTATGGCCGATCATATCTTCCACTCCACTTTATAGCGGCACACCGTGCCGCCGGTGGCCCGGCACTCCTCCTCGGTGATCTTGATATCCCGGGCCCCGCACATCTTCAGGGCCTCCTTGTACCAGCCCACCACCGTCAGGCAGTCGGGTGTCGAAAAGGTCTTGGCTTCATGCGTTGTTATCACTCCGGAATTAGGCCCGGTGGCCTGGTATTCCCGGTAGCCGGTGTCATAATAGAACTTGTAGATGGAGCCGGTCTTTTTCATGAAAGCCTGGGGATTGCCAGGGGACAGGAAGGTCCGGTGCTCCCTGGCCAGGCTCTTCTGGGCCGACTTGGCCCCCAGCTGTTCGAACACCAGGTTGTCGCCCTTGCCCAGCACCTTGACGATGGCCTTGTCGATGTGGTCGCCGATCTCGAAGGGATACCACTGGCTGGAAAGGATGGATTCCCCTATCAGATGCCGGTCCTCCCGGGAAAGTCCTTCCATCACCTTTTCCCAGGCTCCCTGGCCGAAGTTTTCGTTGACGAATTCCTTGCGGGCGGCTATTATCATGCCCTTGATCTTCATGGTCCCCGTTCTTTTCAATGTTCAAGGATGTGATTATAGAAGACCCAACCCCTAAAGTCAATGGCCTTGATATAGCGATTCAACAACAAAAGTCCCCGCTGCAAGCGGGGACCTAATTGATTTTTGGAGTGGGACGCGTTGCCAGCCGGCTGCGATTTTACTTGCCGGCTTTTTTCGCCTTTTTGGCCAGACGTTTTTCCATCAGGGTTTTCCCGGCTTTCTTTTTACCGTCCTTTTTAATGTCCTGGTCTTTAGCCATGGTTTTTCTCCGCTTTTAAAATTATTTTTTGCCCTGACCCTTTAATGAGGCAATTGTATATCCCCGGTTGTTTTTTGTCAATATATTTTTTGTGCTTAAATAGCTATGCCTCAGATAAACCAAAGCCCCCGCTGGAAGCGGGGGCTTTCTAGGCAAGTCCCTCTCCCAATGGGGGAGGGACTTAGGGAGGGGTCTATACCACGCCCTGGGCCACCATGGCCTTGGCCACCTTGACGAACCCGGCGATGTTGGCGCCGGCCAGATAGTCGCCCTTGGTGGCGTAGGTCTCGGAGGCATCCAGGCACTGCTGGTGGATGGCCTGCATGATCCTCTGCAGCTTCTGGTCCACTTCCTCGCGGTTCCAGTACCAGCGGGAGCTCTGCTGGGCCATTTCCAGGCCCGAGGTGGCCACGCCGCCGGCGTTGGCCGCCTTGGCCGGCCCGTACAGCACGTTGTTGTCCTGGTAGATCTTGATGGCCGCCAGGTCGGAGGGCATGTTGGCGCCCTCGGAGACCAGGAAGCAGCCGTTCTTGACCATGGCCTGGGCGTGCTCGGCGTTGATCTCGTTCTGGGTGGCGGAAGGGAAGGCGCAGTCGAACTTGATGCCCTGTTCCTTGACCACGTCCCAGACGCTCTTGCCCTCGTAATACTTGGCGCTCTTGTACTTGTCGGCGTATTCCTTGGCCCGGCCGCGTTTGACCTCGGCCAGCTCCATGACGTACTTCAGCTTCTCGGCGCTGATGCCTTCCTCGTCAATGATGGTGCCGCTGGAGTCGGAAATGGACAGGGCCTTGCCGCCCAACTGGTTGATCTTCTCGATGGTGTACTGGGTGACGTTGCCCTTGCCCGACACGATGCAGCGCAGACCCTTGTAGTCCTTCTTGCGGGTGGCCAGCATCTCGGCCCCAAAATAGACCGAACCGTAGCCGGTGGCCTCGGGCCGGATCAGCGATCCGCCGTATTCCCGGGCCCGGCCGGTCAGCACGCCGGTGAACTCGTTGCGGACCTTTTTATAATATCCGTACATGAATCCGATCTCCCGGCCTCCCACTCCGATGTCCCCGGCCGGCACGTCCACATCGGCTCCTATGTGACGGAACAATTCGCGCATGAATGACTGGGTGAACTTCATCACCTCCAGGTCGCTCTTGCCCTTGGGATCAAAGTCCGAGCCTCCCTTGCCGCCGCCCATGGCCAGGGTGGTCAGGCTGTTCTTAAAGATCTGCTCGAAACCCAGAAACTTGATGATGCCCAGGTTGACCGAAGGATGGAAGCGCAGTCCGCCCTTGTAGGGCCCGATGGCGTTGTTGAACTGGACCCGGAAACCCTTGTTAACCTGGACCTCGCCCTTGTCGTCCACCCAGGGCACCCGGAACATGACCACCCGGTCCGGTTCGCAGATCCGTTCGTATATCTTCCATTTGACGAACTCGGGGTGCTTGGCTACGGTCGGTTCCAGGGTCTTCATGACCTCCTCTACCGCTTGATGGAATTCCGGCTCTCCCGGATTCTTGGCCTTGACCTTGGCGATCACGTCGGTGATGTGAGACATTGGCATCTCCTTAAAAGTTAATGGTTAAAAGGGGAATGGTTATAAAACAACTTGGGGGATCCATTAAACTTTGTATTATATATCCTTAATTTCAAAGTGTCAAGACAAATATATGGGTTTTTAAAGGCTCACTTTTAGAGCCAGGAACCCTGTTTTTTGTTCAGATAACTGTGCATATCGTCGGCCGCCAGCCGGGCCATACCCATGGCCGAAATGACGGTGGCCGAGCCGGTGACGATATCCCCTCCGGCCCAGACCCCCGGCAGGTTGGTGCGCCCTGAGGCCGTCAGCGGTTTTATATATCCCGGCTTGTTCCTCTCGATGTCGGGAAACCCGGAAAAGACCACCGGGTTAGGCCCGGCGCCCACCGCCACGATCACCAGGTCGGTGTCGATCAAAAAGTTCGATCCGGCGATGGGTATCGGCCTGGGGCGACCCGAGGAATCCGGCTCGCCCAGCTTCATCTGGACGCATTCTATCTGGCGCACCCAGCGCTGGTCGTCGCCGATGAAACGCACCGGATTGGTCATCAGTCGGAATTTGATGCCCTCCTCTTCGGCGTGATTGATCTCCTCCAGCCGGGCCGGCATTTCGCCGCGGGAACGACGGTAGACGATGGTGGCCTCTCGGCTGCCCATGCGCAGGGCGGTCCGGGCGCAGTCCATGGCCACGTTTCCGGCGCCCACCACCACCACCTGGCGGCCCTTGGGGGCCGGGGTGTCGTAATCCGGAAAGGCGTAGGCCTTCATCAGGTTCAGCCGGGTGAGATACTCGTTGGCCGAATAGATATTGCACAGGTTCTCCCCGGGGATGCTCATGAACACCGGCAGCCCGGCCCCCACCGCCAGATATACCGCATTGTACCCCATCTCCCAAAGGTCGTTAAGGTCGAACAGCCGGCCGATCAGTGAATTGACCTCGATCTTGACCCCCATCCGGCGCAGATAGTTGATCTCGGAATCAACGATGGCCTTGGGCAGCCGGAACTCGGGAATGCCGTAGACCAGCACCCCCCCCGGCTTGTGCAGCGCCTCATACAGGGTGACGCTGTAGCCCTTGACCACCATGTCCGCCGCCAGGGTCAGACCGGCCGGCCCGCTACCCACCACCGCGATCTTGATCCCGTTGGCCGGGGCTTTTCTGGGGATCACCACCGACTGGGTCTCCCGTTCCATATCGGCCGCGAAACGCTCCAGGCTGCCTACGGCCACCGGGGTCTCCTTCAGGGCCAGGATGCAGTTTTTTTCGCACTGATCCTCCTGGGGGCAGACCCGGCCGCAGATGGCCGGCAGGGCGTTCTTCTCCTTGATCTTCTGGGCGGCCTCGGCGAATTTCTCCTGCTTGATCAGCCCGATGAATCCGGGAATGTCGATGTCCACCGGGCACCCTATGCGGCACTTGGGGTCCTTGCAGTTGAGGCAGCGGTGGGCCTCGATCAGGGCTGTTTCCCTGGTGAACCCGTAGGGCACCTCCTGGAAATTGCGGATCCTCAGGAGGGCATCCTGTTCCGGCACCCTCTGCCGGGCCACCTTGGGTTTGATCCTCAGTTCGTCGGCCCGGGATATCCCGTGCCAGTGGCAGCCGACCTTGGTGCAGATATAGAACGGTATCAGCCGGGAATGGACCGTGATCATAATCTTGGCGGCCGGAGAATCGCATTCTCCGCAGTGGGCCTCGGGCTCGATCAGCGAAGCCTGGCACAAGGGGCAGGACATGTCCTCCATCACCTGCCCCTCGGCCAGCTCCAGGCCGGAGCGCTGCTCAAATTCATCCACCTTGGGGCTTAAAAACAACTCCCCCTTCCGTTCTCCGGAAATGATATTCAGGCGGAACCAGGTCTTATTGGACTTCGGCTCGTAAAGATTCAGCCCCTGGTGGCAGTGCGGACAGTAGATGGTGAACTCGGTGCCGGGGGCGACCTTATCGAACTGCTCTTTCTTCAATTCGGACATGATCGGCTCATTATCATTTGGCTCTGATGGAGAACAGGAGCGAGGTCTTCTCGTCCCTGCCGTAGGTGTTGTTGCGCTGGATCAGTTCGTCGAAATCCACCTGATGCCCGTCGAAATGCGGCCCCTCGACGCAGGCGAAACGGGTCTTTCCCCCCACCGATACCCGGCAGGCCCCGCACATTCCGGTGGCGTCCACCATCACCGGGTTCAGGCTGACCAGGGTCTTGATATTATACAGCTTGGTCTGCTGGCACACCGCCCGCATCATCACCAGCGGCCCCACCGCGATCACCAGGTCTATCGGCTCCGGATTGTCCCGCTCCACCAGGGTCTTCAGGGCGTCGGTCACCAGACCGTGCATCCCGTAGCTGCCGTCATCGGTAACGACGATCAGCTGCTGGCAGAGGGTTTTCATCTCATCCTCCAGAATCAGAAGGTCCCGCTCCCGGGCGCCGATGATGCCCACCAGCTTGTTGCCGGCGGCCCCATAGCCCTGCAGCAGATGATGCAGCACCGCAATGCCCGAGCCGCCTCCTATGCCGACGATGGTCCCCAGTTTGGTGAACTCCTCGGTGACGCCCAGCGGACCCACCAGGTCCTTGATGGCGTCGCCCACCTTGAGCGACCCCAGCAGGGCGGTGGATTTTCCGATCACCATGAAGATGATGGTGATGGTGCCGTGGGACAGGTCCTTGTAGGCCACGGTCAGGGGGATCCGCTCGCCGGTCTCGTTGATCCTCAGTACCACGAATTGCCCGGGCTTGATCTTGCGGGCGATCTGGGGGGCCTCCACCGTGATCAGCACCATGTTGCCCTTGGCCAGTTCCTGGCGGTCTATTATCGGATACATCTTACCACTCCTGGCTGTCTTCCAGCATTATCAGTTTGGTATCCTCACCCGAGATGCCATGCCAGGTGCAGCCCTTGCGGAGGCAGATGAAGAAGGTGATAAGTTTGTGCATGGCTCCCACCGTGATCTTGGCTATCCGCGATCCGCACCGCTCGCATTTCTTGAGCTTCTCCAGCAGGGAGTGATCGCAATGCGGGCACCGCAGGTCCTTGACCTCCTCCCCGTGGGGTATCTCGATGGTCGAGCTGTTGGTGAATACGTTAAGATAGGGCGATAGCAGCAGCATCCCCTCTTCCCCGCCCCGGCCCACCACCGTAAAGGTCAATGAGCAGTGATTTATCAAAGTATGTTTGCAATGCGGGCAATAGGACTGCAGAAAACTGCCGCTGGCCATGATCTCTTTTGCGTCTGGCTCCTCGACTGCCGGCCTTTTCATGCCTTGCAGGGCTCTCTGCCGCTCTCCGCCCAGAGCATAAGTATCGTAGAATTTGGTCAGCGCCTTGTCCACATCCTCGAACTCCAGGAAATGTTTCTTGCAACCTTTACGGGAGCAGATGAAGACCCTGCCCCCCTCCTCCAGCATCATCGGCACCATAGGAGCCCTGCAGATATCGCATTCGGTGTGATCGGTCAGAATAGCCTGACAATGGGGGCAAGATATTTTTACTACTGTATCCTTGGCGATGGGAAATTTGCTTTCAATCTTATAGCTGCCGTAGACCGGGGAGAGCCTCATCCAACCCTTTTTCCCCTTGACATCCACCCTCAGATCGATGGCGGATTGGTCGTCGATCTTGTGTGCCTTGTCCATCAGGCTCTTGCGGCAGGCGGGGCACTTCAATTTAAGAGCTACCTGAGAGGCCATGCTTTCTCCTCCTATTTCTGAATTTAGCCGGTCCTTAATTGTTTATTACACTACAATATTTTCCATGAAGACACAATAAGGGATATCCTGATTTCTGGCTTCGAAATACCTTAGTTGCCGGATATTGAATATTTTCTGCATCCGGATCAATTTTCGGACGAAAATCTTGTTTATTATGTTCAATACCTGGCCGCTATCGGCATCCGGCGTCCTCCGCCGAAGGCCTTGCCGGTAACTTTGATTCCCGGGGCCGCCTGTCGGCGCTTGTATTCGTTCTGCCGGACGGTTCTTACCACCCATTCAACGGTCTCTCTTTCAAGCCCTTGCCCGACTAGTTGATCGATAGATAAACCATCTTCCAAGTTGCCCTCCAGTATCCTGTCCAAGACGTCGTAAGGCGGCAGGGTGTCCTGGTCCTTCTGGCCGGTCCTCAGCTCGGCTGACGGGGCCTTGGTGATTATGACCCGGGGGATTACCTCCCGCTCGCGATTGATATGGTCGGCCAGCCGGTAGACCGTGGTCTTGGGCAAGTCCGAGATCACCGCCAGTCCGCCGCTCATGTCGCCGTACAGCGTGCAGTAGCCCACCGCCAGCTCGCTTTTATTGCCGGTGGTCAGCACCAGGTGCCCGAACTTGTTGGAGAAGGCCATCAGTATATTCCCCCGGATCCGGGCCTGGATGTTCTCCTCGGCGATGTCCGGCGTCCGGCCTTCGAAATGGGGTTCCAGTATCTCCAGGTATTTCTCGTAGATCTCAGTGATGGATATCTCCTCGAGCTCAATGCCCAGCTTGCCAGCCAGTTTGCGGGAATCGTCCACGCTTCCCTGCGACGAGAAGGGAGACGGCATGGTGATCCCCAGCACATTCTCCGGTCCCAAGGCTTCGGCGGCTACGGCCGCCACCACCGCCGAATCGATTCCCCCCGAAAGTCCCACTACTGCCCGGTTGAAACCGCACTTGCGGAAATAGTCCCTCACCCCCAGCCTGAGAGCCAAATAAATGGATTCTATCTCATCATGAACCGGAGGCTCGGCCGGTTTGCCGGGCAGGGAACTGTCGATGGTCACCACATCTTCCTGGAAGGCTGGCAGAGACCAAGCCATTTGCCCGTTCTTGTCCACTCCGAAACTCCGGCCGTCGAACACCAGCTCGTCGTTGCCGCCGATCTGATTGACATAGATGAACGGCAATCCGTGCTTTTGGGCGTGTCGCCCGATCAATTCGAATCTGGTCCTTTCCTTGCCGGCCTCAAAAGGCGAGGCCGAGATGTTTATCAGCAGAGTGGCGCCCATCTTGGCCAGGTCGGCCGCCGGGTCGTAATCGTAAGGCTTGCGCTTGGGCCACAGATCGGGATGGTTCCAGGCATCCTCGCAGATGGTTATGCCCAGCTTTTCGCCCTTGAAATCGACCAAGCCCACAGAATCTGCCGGATCGAAATATCTGGCCTCGTCGAACACGTCATAGCTGGGCAGCAGCGTCTTATGACGGCAGGTGACTTTCCCGTTATGGACGAGAACCGCCGAATTGAAAAGCCCCTTGCCGGTATCCCTTCCCGTCGTGGTGGGTGCGCCGAAGAGGATGCCGGTCTCCGGATAATCCCTGGAAGCCTCGGTCAGTTCCCTGATGGCTGCGCTGCAGCGTTGTATGAACCACTCCTTCTCCAACAGGTCGCGGGGCGGATATCCGGTGAGAAACAGTTCCGGAAAGATTATCAGATCCGGTCTCTGTGCTTTGGTTTGGGCCAACATGCCGGTGATCTTTTTTGCATTGCCCTCGACATCACCGACCGTGGGATTGAGTTGGCAGATGGTTATCTTCAATTTAATATCCTTAAATATTAACCAATGCACTTTGTCACCCTGAGAAAACAAACATGCTTGACAAATCGAATGGGTGACCTGTCATTCTCCAACCTGTTCGGTTTTGAAGTTCCCTCAGGATGACAATTTTTATCAGCCTCTTTTCTATCTAAGATACCTGAATTCAAAATCAAAGTCAAGCAACATTTTCGCCAATAAAAAAGCCGTGCCCAAAAGCACGGCTCGGAGTTTTTTATCTCATCAGTCCTGCTTGTCAGCCAACTGGCTGGCGGCCTCCACCAGCTTGATGAACTCGGCCCGGTAGCCCTCGGTGTCATTTCCTCTGGAATTTCTGGCCAGCTCCAGCACCTGGCGGTAGCTGGAGCTTCCCTTGTGCTCCGAATCCCTAAGTAATAGACCGAACTCGGCTACCGCCGAGGCAAAGCGCAGGTCCTCTGGCATCTTTGCCATTTCGTCATTATCATCGCGAACCGGTCTGGATATCAGCTTGCTGGCCTGGCCGTCGGGGTCCTTGTAGCGCAGCTTGACGGTCATCAGCTCTCCGGAGAAGCTGCCGCTTGGTTTTGCCTCAATCTTCTGGTATTTGAGATCATCGACATTGGAAATTCTTTCCATCGACCCGGCCGGCACCAGTTCGTAGAGCGCGGTGACGGTGTGGCCCACCCCCAGCTCCCCGGCGTCCTTCTTGTCGTCGTTGAAGTCCTCCTTGTTCAGCATCCGGTTCTCGTACCCGATCAGCTTGTAGGCCTTGACCTTGGCCGGATTGAACTCCACCTGGATCTTGACGTCCTTGGCGATGGTGAACAAGGTCCCGGCCATCTGGTTGACCAGCACCTTTTTGGCCTCGGTGATGTTGTCGATGTAGGCGTAGTTGCCGTTGCCCTTGTCGGCCAGCTGTTCCATCCGGGAGTCCTTGAGGTTGCCGCCGCCGAAGCCCAGCACCGAGAGGAATATCCCGGCCTCCCGCTTCTGCTCTATCATCCTGATCAGCTCCGAGGTGGATGAGACCCCCACGTTGAAATCTCCGTCGGTGGCTAAAATGACCCGGTTGTTGCCGCCCTTGATGAAGTTCTCTCCGGCCACCTTGTAGGCCAGTTGGATCCCGGCCGCCCCGGCGGTGCAGCCCCCGGCCTCCAGTTTGTCAAGGATGTCGAGAATGGCCTTCTTGTCTTTGCCCGAGGTGGACGGCAGTACCAGGCCCTCGGAACTGGCGTAGACTGCGATGGCGATGCGGTCCTGGGGCCGCAGCTGGTTGACCAGCATCTTGAAGGCCGATTTTAAAAGGGGCAGTTTGTCCGGGCTCTGCATGGAGCCGGAGACGTCTATCAGGAAGACCAGGTTGGTGGGGGGCAGCTTTTCCCGGGATATCTCCTTGCCCTTGATCCCTATCCTGACCAGCCGGTGGCCGTTGTTCCAGGGGCAGGGGGCGGCATTGGTGATGATGGAGAAGGGCCGGCCGTCATCCGGCAGGGGATAATTATAATCGAAATAATTGATCAGCTCCTCGATGCGGACCGCATCCTTGGGCGGCATCTGCCCGTAATTGAGGAAGCGGCGGACGTTGGCATAGCTGGCCGGATCCACGTCGATGGAGAAGGTGGATAGCGGGTTCTGGGTGACCTCCAGAAAGCGGTTCTCATAGATCCGGGAATATTCCTCGGTGTTGTAATCCGGCGGAAGATAATAACCGCCTGTCTGGTCGCAGGCCGAAGGGGCCATCTCATAACAAACGGTCTTGGAAGCACGTGAAGCCGGAAACTTGGCCTCATCTTTGACCAAGCCAAGATTCTGCAAAATGGTTTTACCAGGCTTTTTCAATTTGAATTCCAATTTGACCGTGGAATTGGCTTTCACCTTGACCTTTTGGGACTGGGTCTGATAGCCGGCCAGGGAAGCCTGAACCTTGTATGTTCCCTCAGGTATGCCGGTGAACTGGTAGTGCCCGGCCTTGTCCGAGACCGCCACATACGAGGTGCCCGGGATTATCAATGTGACCCCGGCCAGCAGATTGCCATTGGCGCTGTCGACCACCTTGCATGAGATGATGCCTGTTCCGGCGGCGCCGATCATGCCGGCCGATATAAGGGCCAGCAACGCGGCTGCGATCAGGGGGAAGATCCTGCTTTTCATCTTCGTTCTCTCCGGTTTATAGTTGATTATTGAGTTGACTGCCCTATATACCGCCCGCCGGAGAATAATATTCCCGATTATTTTATTTAACTTAAAAATAATAAGAAACCTTGTCATTCCTGCGAAAGCAGGAATCCAGGCTCATATGCCACTTTTTATTACGCGACAGTTACAACAACTTATTTATGGCGAACAAAAAAGCCCCGGTTCCCCGGGGCTTTTAGGAATAATTTATCAATATTCTTTGACGATCATATCCTCTGTTCTTCTTTTCGGCACATGGTGCACCTGCTTGTCGTCCCGCCAGTATTCGATCCTCCCGTCCGGGCCGATATCATCTATCACCACTGTTTCGGCCGGCTTGCCCAGGGCTATCACCAGCGGTATCTCGTATCTCTCATCGATCTCAAGCACTTTCCTCAATCCCTCACTGTTGACCGAGGCCAGCATGCACCCGCCCAAACCTTTCTCCACCGCTCCCAACAGGATGCTCTGGGCGCATATCCCGGCGTCGTAATGCATCTTGCTGGGGCAGATGAATGTGTCCCACAACATCACGATATAGGCCGAAGGCCGTTCTCCCTGGGTTGGGCCCTTCCAGTCCTTCAGGTATTTAGCCCAGGCCATAAAAGGGAAAATATCCTCATTGATATTGGGATCGGCAACGAGAATATACTTTAGAGGCTGGAGGTTGCCGGCCGAGCCAGACAGCCTGGCCAGTTCCACCAGTTCCCGCAGGGTAGGCAGATCGATCTTGTGATTCTGATCGAACCGTCGGTAGCTTCGGTTCTTCAATATTAGATCTTTGAGCATAATATTTTACTCAGATTCTTCGGTTTGTTGAGCAGGAAGATCACTCAGAATGACCTAATTATTTCACTGTAAACTGTCAACTTTAAACTAATAACGCTATTATTTCTTCCCCTTAAAAACTAACCTCCCGACCTTGTTGACATACCCCCACACCCCTCCGGTGACGCTGCCCTTGGGGTTCATCTCCCCACCGATGTTCACCAAAGCCAACCCCTCCTTAAAATCCCAGGCGAAATCGAATTTGTTCTCTATGACCATCCGGCCTTTCTGATCGATGAAACCCCACCTGCCGCCCGACACGATGCCGTTCTCGTTCATCTTTCCCCCTTTGTTGACCAGGGCCAGCCCCTCTGAGAAGTCCATGGCTCCGTCGTATTGGGGAACGATCACCACTTCGCCGGTCCGGTTGATGTAGCCCCGCTTGCCGCCCACCCTGACCGCGGCCAGTCCCTGGTGGAAATCCGAACCGGCGTCAAAGTGCGGAGCAATGGCCAGGGTCCCCAAAGTATCTATATAGCCCCATTTTTGGCCGCTTTTGACCGAAGCCAGCCCTTCCGAAAAGGCGTTGGCATCCTCAAAATATAATTGGCTGATCTTGTTCCCGGTTTTATCTATGAACCAGATCTTGTCATCCAGCCGCACCACCGCCCGGCTCTGGGAAAAATTGGAGGCGTATACAAATTTCGCCTCGATGATCATTTTGCCGGTTTGATCTATATATCCGTATTTGTCGTTCTCCCTGACCGGGGCCAGCCCTTCGGAGAAATTTCGGGCATCGTTGTATTTTATCTCGATGACCACCTTGCCCTGCTGGTCTATGTAGCCGTACCTGTCGTTCAGCCGGACCAGGGCCAATCCCTGGGAGAAACTGCGGGCATCGTCGTACTGCGGGTCCACCACCATCTTGCCCTGGCGATCTATGTACCCCCGCTTGCCGTCCGACAACAGCCCCAGCTCGTTGACCTTTCCCCCGATGTTGACCAACGCCAGCCCCTGGGAAAAATCCTTGGCATCGTCGAACTGCGGATTGATGACGATCCTACCCTGGGGATTAATATACCCCCATTTTCCGCCGATCACATAGCCCATCTCGTTCTTGCTGCCGCCGATGTTGACCAGGGCCAGCCCCTCGGTGAAATTAAAAGCCCAGTCGAACTCCGGCTTTATGGTCATCCTGCCCCGGGCGTTGATATAGCCGAACTTGCCGGCTGACATGACGGGAAACAGCTTTACCTGGTCATCAGCCCCGATGGCCAGCGGCCCGGCCATTATGATCAGGCCCGCTAAAAAGACAACGGCCTTTTTCATCTTAACCTCCGTCGGTTTGTTACTTGTCCTCGCAGCCCCCGCAGCAGCTTCCATGCTCATGTTCATGATCATTTTCGTGGTCGTGCCCGCAATCGCCGTGTCCCCCGCCGCAGCCCCCGCAGCCCTTGTGATAGCTTTCGGGCACCTCACCGGCCTCGACCAGCTTAAGATCGAAGGTCAGATCCTTGCCGGCCAGCGGGTGGTTGGCGTCCAGGGTGGCGTGGGTCTGGCTGATGGCGGTGATGGTCACCGGCACATGCTGGCCGTCCTCCATGCTCAAATGTACCCGCTTGCCCAGCTCCGGTTTGGCATTGGGGCCGAACTTGTCCAGCTCCACCTCCACCACCATTTTGGCATGGTGCGGCCCGTAGGCCTGGTCGGCCGGGATGGTCACTTTTTTACTCTCGTCTACTTTCATTCCCTCGATGGCCTTATCGAAGCCCGGAATCACCTGGCCCGAGCCCAGAATGAACTCCAACGGATCGCCGCCTTCGGAGGAATCGAATACCTTTCCGTCTTCAAAGGTTCCCGTGTAATGCACTTTCACCAGATCGCCCGATTTTGCCTGAATCATTTTTTATTCCTTGTTATAATTAAAATTTCTCTCGCCTTCATTATGAGGGAGCACCTATTATTTTTAAGGATAATCTATTTGCCGTGGTATGTCAATTGATATTTTCAAACAAGTAAACAGCCCAGGCATGATGCCTGGGCTGTTCTTTACATGATTCAGATTACCGGACCAGTCCCGCTTTCTTCTTCAGCTCGGCCGCCTTTTTCTCCATCACGTCCGAAGCGAACCCGGCGCTGATCGCCTTGCCCTTCTTCAGACTGGGAACGCCGAATTGCTTTTGGCCCGATTTCTCCTTGGGCAGGTTGGGCATGGCTGAGCCGCCCAGTTCAATCAGTACCTGCTTGGTGGTCTTGCCCGAGGCAGGCTGGATGCCGGCCTTGAGATGTTGCAACCGGCCCTCGCTGTTGATAAAACTGCCGTCGCTCTCGGCCCAAGCCGCTGCCGGCAAAACAATGTCGGCCAGCTTGGCGGTCTCCGTCAGGAACATATCGCAGACTATCAGCTTTTCCAGCTTGGCCAGGGCGGTCTTGATCTTGGGGCCGTCCTCCAGGCTGCCGGCCGGATCTTCGTTGAGCAATACCGCGGCTTTGATCTTCGATAAGCCGGAGGCATCGGCGTTGACGAACCGTTCGACACCCGAGGCATTGGCCTTGGCCCGCAGGGCGATGAAATTCTCCGGAACGTCCATCAGCAGGAGAATATTGGCCAGGGCCTTGATGGTTTCGGCATCCACTGCGTCGGCGTTGAATACCAGCAGGCAATTCTGATCTTCCAGCAGCGGCTTGGCCAGCCCGTCTATCTCGGCCTTCTTTAATCCGCTGTTGGTGGCCACCGCCGCCGCGCTCAGTTTGCCCAAGCTCTTGGCCAATTCTTTGTAGCCGGAATATTTGGACTGGCCCTTGGCTAGCAGGTTCTTGAGAATCCCGTTCATGGCAAAGGATATTCCGCCTTTTTTAATGACCAGTTCCTGTGCGGCGATCTCGCCCAGCTTGGTGGCCTTCTCCTGGAGGGAATACAGCTTGGCCCCGCCCTTGACGGCCTTTCTGACCATCTGGGAGAACACCGGATGCTCGGCATATGTATCAGAGCCGATAAGTATGATATTTTTGGCTTCGGACAATGACTGATATCCTTTGCCCGCCGAGGAGCCCAGAATATCGATCAGGGTGCCTGACGCATACCCTCCGGCAAAACTGCCGAATTGTTTGACCCCCTTCTTCTCCGCCCAGGAACGCAGGCCCTCGGCCTCTTCGAGGCTCGTCCGGCCGGAGGCGAACACCGCCACCGAATCCGGCCCGTATTTTTTGACCATGGCGTCGATCTCGGAATTGACCTTGGATATGGCCTCGGGCCAGGCGATCTCCTTGTGTTTGGCTCCGGCCTTGGCCAGCGGTGCGGTCAAACGCTCGGGTGAATGGATAAGTTCGAACCCGAACTTGCCCTTGAAGCACAGCGAGCCCTGGCTGACTGGGCTGTCCTCGTTCCCGGTGACCCGGACCACCTTGTTGTCCATGATGTTCAGGTCCAGGCCGCAGCCCACCCCGCAGAAGGTGCACACCGAGGGGATCTTCTCCATCTTCCAGGGCGAGGGCTTGATGTGCCGCACCCGCTCGGTCAATGCCCCCACCGGGCAGGTCTCGATGCAGGCCCCGCAGGATACGCAGGGCGACTCGGGATAGGGCTTCTCCATGGTGGGGGCCACGATGGCATTGAACCCGCGATAAACGAAGCCCAAAGCCGCCGCCCCCACCACCTCCAGGCACATCCTGACGCAGCGGCCGCACATCACGCATTTGCTTTGATCGCGCACCAGGAAGGGATGGCTGTCGTCGATGGGATGCTGCTTGACCTCGCCCATGAAGCGCTGGACCATCACGTCGTAGACCGTGGCGTAGTCGCGCAGCTTGCATTCCTGCATGTCGGCACAGCCGCATTCTAGGCAGCGCTTGGCCTCCTCGATGGCAGTGATGCGGGAGAAGCCCTTCTCCACCTCGTCGAAATTTCTTCTCTGCGACGGCTCCAGCATCGGCATCCTGGCCTTGGCCACTTTGGGCTCGGTGGCAAACAGCTCCTTGGGCACCTGGTTGATCTTGCCCTTGGTGATGTTGTATTGTTTTATCTTCTTTTCGATCTTGCCGTATTTTAAGAATTCATCGATCCCCTGGGCCGCCTTGCGGGCCCCGCCGATGGCCTCCACCACGGTGGCCGCTCCGGTGGCCATGTCTCCGGCGGCAAATATCTTGGGATCGGCCGTGGCCCCGGTTTCGGGATCGGTCTCCAGAGTGCTCCAGCGGGTCACTTTCAGATTATGATTCTCACCCAATCCGGACAGGTCGGGGCTCTGCCCGATGCAGGAGATGATCAGGTCGGCCTCGATATGGAAATCTGAATTTTGGACCGGCACCGGACGGCGGCGGCCCGAAGCGTCCGGCTCGCCCAGCTCCATCTTCTGGCAGGAGATGGCCCCGTTCTTGTCGTGGCTGCAGGCGATCACCCGGGTGGGGGCGGTCAGGAACTGGAACTTGACCCCCTCGTGCTTGGCCTCCTCGATCTCGAAAGGATTGGCCGGCATCTCCTTTTCCGAGCGGCGGTAGACGATGAACACCTCCTCGGCTCCCAGCCGCAGGGAGGTCCGGGCGGCATCGATGGCGGTGTTGCCGCCGCCGATGACCGCCACCTTTTTTCCCACGTTGAACTTTTCGCCCAGGGTCAAACGTTTTAAGAAATCTATTCCGGCCACCACTCCGCGGTCCTCCTCGTTCTCCACTCCCATCCTGGAGGAGGCGTGGGCCCCCATGCCCAGAAATACCGCATCATACTGGCCTTTCAGGCCTTCCAGGGTGATGTCCTGGCCCAATTTCTGATTGTACTTCACTTCAACGCCCAGGTCGGTGACGGTCTTCACCTCCTGGTCCAGCACCTCCTTGGGCAGGCGGTACTGCGGAATGCCGTAGCGCAGCCATCCGCCGGACTTGGGCAAAGCCTCGAAGATGGTGACCTGGTGGCCCTTCTGGCGCAGGTAGTAGGCGGCGGTCAGCCCGGCCGGGCCGGCTCCCACCACCGCCACCTTCTTGCCGGTGTCGGAAGCAATTGGCGGCATGTATGGTTTTCCGGAGTTGAGATCGAAATCGGCCGCATGCCGCTTGAGGTAGCAGATGGACACCGGCTCCTCCACCAGGCTGCGGCGGCACTCGGTCTCGCAGGGATGCGGACAGACCCGGCCCAGCGAGGCGGGAAGCGGCAGGGTCTCTTTGATCAGCTTGATGGCCTCGGCCTCCATGCCGTTGGCGATCAGCGCGGTGTAGCCCTGGACGTCGCAGCCGGCCGGGCAGGTGTCCACGCAGGGCCCGATGCAGTCGCCGGAGTGGTTGGACAGCAGCAGTCCCAGCGCCATCTGGCGGGCGGCCTTCACCCGGTCGTTCTCGGTCTCCACCACCATCCCGTCCATCACCTTGGTGGCGCAGGCCGGCACGAAGCCCCGGGCGTTCTTGACCTCCACCAGGCACACCCAGCAGGAGCCGTAGGGCTCCAGCTTGCTGTCGTGGCACAGGGTGGGCACAAAGGCCCCCTGCTCCTTGGCCACGTCGACTATGGTCTGATTGGAATCGCAGGCGATCTGTTTGCCGTTGAATGTGATGTTTATCTGCATTTCTACCTCACCTTTATGGCGTCGAATTTGCATTTGGCCACGCAGTTGCCGCACTTGATGCAGGCCTCCTGGTCTATCACGTGGGGTTTCTTCACCTGTCCCGAGATGGCCGTCACCGGGCAGACCCTGGCGCAGGCGGTGCAGCCGATGCATTTCTCGGGGACGATCTCGTACTTCAGCAGTTCCTTGCAGGAATGGGCCGGGCAGGTCTTGTCCTTGATATGGGCCTCGTATTCCTGGCGGAAATATTTGACGGTGGTCAGCACCGGGTTGGGCGCGGTCTGTCCCAGCCCGCATAGCGACGAGATCTTTATCTTCTCGGCCAGCTCCAGCAGCAGCTCGATGTCGCCCTCCTGGCCCCGGCCCTTGGTGATCCGTTCCAGTATCTCCAGCATCCGCTTGGTGCCCACCCGGCAGAAGGTGCACTTGCCGCAGGATTCCTTCTGGGTGAAATCCAAAAAGAACCGGGCGATGTCCACCATGCAGGTGGTGTCGTCCATCACCACCATGCCGCCCGAGCCCATGATGGCCCCGGTCTGGCCCACCGAATCGTAGTCCACGATGGTGCTGCCCAAAGCCGCCGGGATGCAGCCGCCCGACGGGCCGCCCATCTGCACCGCCTTGAAAGCCCGGCCGTCCTTGATGCCGCCCCCCACCTCGTGGATGATCTCGTTGATGGTGATGCCCATCGGCACCTCCACCAGCCCGCCCCGGGCGATCTTGCCGGCCAGGGCGAACACCTTCGAGCCCTTGCTCTTCTCGGTGCCCAGCGAGGCGAAGGCCGCCGAGCCGTTGAGGATGATCCAGGGCACGTTGGCGAAGGTCTCCACGTTGTTGATGTTGGTGGGCTTGCCCCACAGGCCGGACACCGCCGGGAAGGGCGGCCTCAGGCGGGGCATCCCCCGCTGGCCCTCGATGGAGGCCATCAGGGCGGTCTCCTCGCCGCAGACGAAGGCCCCGGCCCCCTCCTTGATCTTCATCTCGAAGCAGAACTTGGTGCCCATGATGTTCTTGCCCAAAAAGCCCCTCTTCTTGGCCTGTTCGATGGCCAGTTTCAGCCGTTCCACCGCCAGGGGATATTCGGCCCGGACGTAAAAATAGCCCTCGTCGGCCCCGATGGCGTACCCGGCGATCAGCATCCCCTCCATCACGTTGTGGGGGTCGCCCTCCAGCACCGAGCGGTCCATGAAGGCCCCGGGATCGCCCTCGTCGCCGTTGCAGACGATGTATTTCTTGTCGCCCCTGGAGCCCCGGGCGAACTGCCATTTGCGCCCGGTGGGGAAGCCGGCCCCGCCCCGGCCCCGCAGCCCCGAGTCCAGCACCTCTTTTATGACCTCGTCGGGAGACATCTTCTTGAGGGCCTTCTCCAGTGCCTGGTACCCGCCATGGGCCATGTAATCCTCTATCTTTTCGGGATCGATGTCGCCGCAGTTGCGCAGCACGATCCTCTTCTGCTTGGCATAAAAGCTGTCGTCCGGCAGGGCCCGGTCGCTGGCCTTCACCAGCCAGTCGGCCACCGGCTGCCCTTTGGCCAGGTGCTCGTCCACGAAACGCGCCATCCTGTCCGGGGTCATGTTGCCGTAGGTGTAGACCTGGCCGTTCTTGTGGTGGACGTCCAGCAGCACCTCGCTGTAGCACATGCCCACGCAGCCGGTGTCGGAGACCTGGACGTTGAGTTTGGCTTTTTTGAGGCTCTCCATCAGGGCCGCCTTGACCTTGTGGCCGCCGGCCGCGATGCCGCAGCTGCCCAGGCCCACCACTATCCGGTAGTCCGGCGCCGCCGGCTTTTTTACCGCCTTCTTTTTGGGAAGGGTTTTGGCTTTAGAGGTCGCTTTTTTCAAGACAGGATCCTCCTTGTATATAAAATATTTATTTTACAAACCATGGGCCTCTCTCCGTTGCGGGGAGAGGTTGGAGAGGGGTCAAAGACTGGATTCCCGCCTGCGCGGGAATGACATGTATTGCCGGGCGGTGCCGCCAAGGGCGAATGACCATTCGCCCCTACAATAATGTTTCCTTTGTGTGCTTTGTGTTCTCTGTGGTTAAAAAACAAGTTTTTTTAACAAACCGTGTTTATCCGTGTCCCGTAAAACCGGGTCAGTATTCCTTGACCGCCTTGATGGCGCTCTCCGGGGTCAGCCGGCCGAAGGTGTCGTTGTCCACCATCATCACCGGGGCCAAACTGCAGCAGCCCAGGCAGGCCACCGATTCCACTGTGAACTTGCCGTCGGCCGTGGTCTCCCCGTCCCTGACGCTGAGGCCGGCCTCGATGGCCGCGCTGATCTTCTCGGCCCCGCCCACATGGCAGGCCGTTCCGTGGCATACCCGCACCAGGTGCTTGCCGATGGGTTTCAGACGGAATTGGGTGTAAAAAGTGGCCACCCCGTAGATCTGGCTCAGCGGTATCGCCAAGCCCTCGGAGATGGCCCTCAAACTGTCCTGCGACAGGAAACCCAGCGCCACCTGCACTTCCTGCAGCACCGGGATCAAGGCCCCCTTGTTGCCCTTGTATTTGGCCAGGACCCGGTTGATCTTTCCCAGATCTGGATTTGCCTTCTTTCCCGGAGTCTTTTTCATATATTCCTCAACTTATGATTTTTTGGGCCGATGGATATGAGAAAAAGGATTTTAACATATAGCCCGCCGCAGTTCAAGACAATTTTATGTACAACATTTCCTTTGACTGGCCTCCGGATTTATCGTATAATTTCGGGATTATTATCATAACTCAACCCCACACCCCTTCTCTTTAAAAGAGAAGGGGCGCAGGGGGGATGAGTTGGTATCAGATCAACTATAGCTGCAACAATATCATGGATAAAATATAGAATGATCCCCCCGACACTAAAACCCTCCCCCCGCCTGCTGCATATCGACTGGGCCAGAGGTTTGGCCGTGCTGTGGATGATGCGGGGCCACGTGATAGATTCTTTCCTAGCGCCGGCTTACCGGCAGTCCCAGGCCTTCCATTTCTGTCAGATGCTGGGGGCCTATACCGCCCCGGCCTTCCTGTTCCTGGCCGGGCTGTCGGTGGGGCTGAGCTATGCCAAGATGGACCAGATGGACATCTCCTTCGGCAAAAGACTGTGGTTCTCCACCCGGCGGGGGCTGGAGGTGCTGGGCATCGCCTACCTGTTCCGGCTGGAGGAGTTCCTACAGTGGGCGCCATACTCAAAGTGGCGGGACCTCCTGAAGTTCGATATCCTCAATAATATCGGGATATCCCTGATATTGGTGGGTTTGCTTTTCGCAGTGATAAAAAAGAACCATCTTAGATACTGGGCTCTGGCCGCAACGGCCATCCTGGTGGCTTTGCTATCACCGGCGGTCTGGAGCTCTCCGCTGGTCAATTCACTGCCCTGGTATATCCGGAATTTCTTCAATGCGTCCGTCGGGTTCGGGTACTTTCCCCTTTTCCCGTATTTTGTTTTCGTCCCGGCCGGGGCCATGGCGGGCCTGCTGACCAGGCGATTCAGAGGCGACAAATTAAAGTTGATCCTCCTGCACTACGGGCTGATCGCCGCCGGGATGCTGCTGATGCTGGGCGGGATCTGGGCCGCCGTCAGCATCCCCCATTCCCACGGCTGGATATTGTTCTACAACAGTCCGGAATATTCCTTTATCCGGATAGGGATGCAGGCCGTGGTGCTGTCGGGATGTTTCTTTCTGTGCCTGTTGTTCAAACCGGAGAGCTTCTCCTTCATGCGGCTGATGGGCCGGCACTCACTGATGCTCTACTGGGTGCACATCGCCCTGGTCTACGGCCGGCTGACCTCCGGCCTGCAGAAGAACCTGAACTGGCCGCAGGCCATTACGGCGCTGATACTGACCGTGGGCCTGATGGTCCTGCTGGCCTGGACGGTGGAGAACCATAAAATAATATTTAAATGTTGTCACCCTGAGACCGGCACGGAACCCGACAAGTCGAACGGGTGAATTAGACGATCATAACCGTAGGGGCGGGTTTAAAACCCGCCCCTACATAACATGAAAATATCCTGTATAACGTAGGGACATGGCGCGCCATGTCCCTACGTGTTTCCCTCTCCCATCGGGGGAGGGGCAGGGGAGGGGTCAGACGTCGAAAATGATCTCCGCCGTATAACCCCCCTCCGTACCTGCAGCTCTCAATCCGTGGATGACATTGTCACCCATTCGGCTTATCAGGCAAACTGCCAGTCTCAGGGTGACAGTGATCAAAGATACCGGTAGCCGGTCACGCATGCCGACCCCGTAAAGAAGCTTATCTCAAATCCCATCCCCTGTCAATTATTTTTTACCCTTGGTTGACTATGCCCCAAAAGTGCTTTATAATTATTTTACATTCAGCTGCCAAACAACAATTCTAAGGAGCATCATGGAGCGCATCGTCGAGATATTAAGGGACCTGGAGGCCATCCATTCCCCCTCGGGATTCACCAACCAGATCATGGGACACATAGAGACATTGGCCCAGGGAGCCGGGATAAGCACCAAACGCACCAACAAGGGCGGCCTGGTGGTCGGAAACCATCTCCAGCCCCGCCTGGTGGTGGCCGGGCATGTTGACACCCTGGGTGCCATGGTCAGCGGCATCAACTCCGACGGCCATCTGTCCCTCACCAAGATCGGCGGGCCCATCCTGCCGTCGTTCGAGGGCGAGTATGTCACCGTCCGGACCACCAACAGCCGCGAGTTCCGCGGCACCCTGCTGTTGAACAACCCGGCCGCCCATGTCAACGACGAGGCCGAGAAGACCGTCCGCAAGGCCGAGAACATGCACATCCGGCTGGATGCCGAGGTAAAAAAGAAGGAGGACACCGAAGCGTTGGGCATCGCCATCGGCGATTTCATTTTCTTCGACCCCCGGTTCGAGTTCACCGAGACCGGCTATATCAAATCGCGCTTTCTGGACGACAAGGCCGGCTCGGCCGCCATGCTGGACGCCATGCTGACCCTGGGGGCCGAGAAGCTCAAGACCATCCCGGTGGCCTTCTTCTTCTCCAATTACGAGGAGGTGGGGCACGGGGCGGCCTCCGGCCTGCCGGAGACCGCGGTGGAGATGCTGGTGGCCGACATGGGGGTGGTGGGCGAAAAGGTGGAGGGCGACGAGAGCTCGGTGTCCATCTGCGTCAAGGATTCCACCGGGCCGTACGATTATGCCATGCGCTGCAAGCTGACCGAGCTGGCGGCCAGGAACAAGATACCCCACAAGCTGGATGTGTTCCCCCATTACGGCTCGGACGGCTCGATAGCCTTGATCGCCGGGTACGATATCCGGGTGGGGCTGATAGGCCCCGGGGTCAGCGCCAGCCACGGCATGGAGCGGACCCATTTGAAGGGCCTAAACGCAACCCGGGACCTGATGCTGGCATATATACGGGAGACGCTGGGATAAGTTGACCTCACCCCCGCCATTTGCGTTCAGCCCACATAGGCGGGCAGGCCTGCCCCTCTCCAGATAAATCTGGCGAGGGGTTTTTGTCTCCCCTAACAAGGGGAGATTTAGAGGGGTATCTTGGGGTGGTCATTGCGAGAAGACTGCGAAGCTTTTCTTGTGAAGCAAACCACGTGTTAATTTTATAACCAATAAAAGAAGCCGGGCGTAAGCCCGGCTTTTTAACTTGATTTTATCGGTTTTAAGTTGTAGAATGAACAGATAATATTTAACACATCTTTTTAGGGTACATAGTTTATGAAAACAGAAGAAGATGGATTAATAACACCTGAAGTTGGAACCTGGGCTGAAAATAAATACAAACATGTGGAGTATTATGCTGATCTTTTCACAAAAAGCATGAGAGATAAGTGGGAATGTCTCGTATATGTTGATTTATTCTCCGGTGCTGGTAAGGCTAAGATTAAAGATACGAATAAGATTATTGATGCATTGCCGTTAAGAGTATTAAAACTACCCGTTAAATTTGACAAATACATTTTTTGCGATAAAGACAAAAAGAAAACAGAGGCATTAACTCATCGAGTTGAGAAATATAGTAGTAATAATATTACCATAATTAATGGTGACACAAATTATGAAGTTAATAATTGTCTAACCAAGATACCGCTACATTCGAAAGATAAAAAAGTATTATGTTTTTGTGTTGTTGATATTTTTGCAGTGAGCAATTTAAAGTTTAGCACTTTAGAACTGTTATCAGAAAGGTTTGTTGACTTTCTAGTGTTAATTCCTTCAATGATGGATGCAAATAGATTTTTATTCCAATATATAAAACCTGACAGCAATATAATGGCGGAGTTTTTGGGTGATGATGAATGGCGGAAGGAATGGGCAGAAATAAACAATAAAATTACTTTCGGTCATTTTCTTGTAACTAAATTTGGGAAACAGATGAAGAAATTGCGATATCATGATTGTAAAATTGAAGATACTGTTTTAATTAGAAGTGATGATAACAACTTACCGTTATATCATTTAGCGTTTTATAGTAGAAGCCTTTTGGGTGTAAAATTTTGGAAACAAGCAAAAAAATATGTTAACCGACAAACAAATATTTTTGATTAAAAAATGTCACAAGCCACAAAAATCGAATGGACCGAATCAACTTGGAACCCAGTGACCGGGTGCACCAAAATTAGCCCAGGGTGTCTGAACTGTTACGCCGAAAGAATGACCAGGCGCTTGCAGGCTATGGGGCAACCCAATTATAAGCATGGGTTCAACACGGCTGTTCACAGCCGTTCCCTACAGCAGCCAATGACATTAAAAAAACCACAGATGATATTCGTGAATTCAATGAGCGACCTTTTTCACGACAAAGTCCCGTCAGAATTCATTCTTCGCGTGTTCGGGGTTATGGATAAGGCGTTTTGGCACACTTATCAAATTTTAACCAAGCGGGCCGAGCGCCTTATTGAAATGGACGCTTTAATAGACTGGCCAGACAATGCATGGATGGGGGTTAGTGTGGAAACAAGAGATTATAAAAATCGTATTGAGTTGTTAAAACGCTGTGGAGCGAAAGTGAAATTTCTTTCATGTGAACCTTTGCTGGGAAACCTTGGCAAGCTGGAACTCAAAGGAATAGATTGGGTTATTGCCGGGGGGGAATCCGGCCCGGGGGCCAGGGCGATTGACCCTGCATGGGTTGAAGAAATTCGGGATCAATGTCTTAAATCGCGGGTGCCTTTTTTCTTTAAACAATGGGGTGGATTCAATAAGAAAAAAGCAGGGCGTTTACTTGATGGAAAAGTATGGGACCAAATGCCTAAGCAATATAAAGCAGCGAATTGAGTCTAACTAATCTTATTTAATAACCGCTTTTAAAATATTGAAAGCGGTTATTTGTTTTATTGATAAAGCTTGTTTTAGTGCTTTTGACTTACCAACAATATCATAAGTTACTCTGCCATTTTCTCCTTGAAATCCCCCACCTTTTAATATATAATGAATCTTTATTTATGTCCCAATAACTGCAATGCCTTGCCATGTTAATTGGCAACGGGATTGTTTCATAAGCGATCCCCGTCAGCCGCCTGGCAACAGGTGCAAGACACCCCTCCGTTCCTCCCTTTATTAGGGGAGACTAAAACCCCTCGCCAAATTTATTTGGAGAGAGCCTGCACTGAGTATGGCAATTTATAACTACAAACGAAAGTGGGCAGGGGTGAGGTCAGAAACAACAAACTAAAAATATAAAAAGGTTTATCAAAATGTCTGAAAAGACCATTGAACAGATAATCAAGGCCCTGGAGGACCAAAAGGCGGTCATCTGCGACGCCGACGGCAAGCGGGCCGCCAAACAGCACGACAAGGGCAAGCTCTCGGCCCGGGAGCGCCTGGACCTGCTGCTGGACCCCCAGAGCTTCGTGGAGTTCGACGCCTTCGTCAAGCACCGCTGCGACAACTTCGGCATGGACAAGGTGGAGATCCCGGCCGACGGCGTGGTCACCGGCTACGGCACCATCGAGGGCCGCCCGGTGTTCGTCTTCTCCCAGGATTTCACCGTCACCGGCGGCTCCCTGGGCGAGGCCCACGCCTTAAAGATCGTCAAGATGCAGGACATGGCATTAAAGATGGGCGTGCCGGTCATCGGCATCAACGATTCCGGCGGGGCCCGCATCCAGGAGGGGGTGGACTCCCTGCGGGGCTACGGCATGATCTTCTTCCGCAACACCCGGGCCAGCGGCGTCATCCCCCAGATCTCGGTGATACTGGGCCCCTGCGCCGGGGGTGCGGTCTACTCCCCGGCCATCACCGATTTCGTGTTCATGGTGGACAAGGTCTCCAACATGTACATCACCGGCCCCCAGGTCATCAAGGCGGTGATGGGCGAGGACGTGGGGCTGGAGGAGCTGGGCGGGGCCCAGGCCCACAACGCCGTCTCCGGCAACGGCCACTTCATATACCAATCGGAGGAGGACTGCTTCGCCGGGGTCCGCCAGCTGATCACCCTTCTGCCGGCCAATAATTTAGAGGACCCGCCGGCGGTGGAGACCGACAATGAGCCCGCCGGGCCGGACCTGGCGATGCGCGACATCGTCCCGGTCAACCCCAAGATGCCTTACGATGTAAAAGATATCATCGCCCGGGTGGTGGACAACGGCGATTTCCTGGAGGTGCACCAGCTGTACGCCCTGAACATCGTGGTGGGCCTGGGCCGGGTCAACGGTCAGACGGTGGGCATCGTGGCCAACCAGCCCCAGGTGCTGGCCGGCTGTCTGGACATCAACTCCTCCGACAAGGCCGCCCGCTTCATCCGTTTCTGCGATGCCTTCAACATCCCGCTGGTGACCTTCGTGGACTGCCCCGGCTACCTCCCCGGCAAACAGCAGGAGCACGGCGGCATCATCCGCCACGGGGCCAAGATCCTGTTCGCCTACTCCGAGGCCACCGTGCCTAAGATCACCGTCACTTTGCGCAAATCCTACGGCGGGGCCCACATCGCCATGTGCAACAAGGACCTGGGATCGGACCTGATGCTGGCCTGGCCCCAGAGCGAGATCGCGGTGATGGGCGCCTCCGGCGCGGTCAACGTCATCTTCCGCAAGCAGATCGAGGCCGCCGAGGACAAGAACAAGCGCCGCCAGGAACTGATAGAGGAATACGAGACCATGTTCTCCAACCCCTATGAGGCCGCCAAGCGGGGCTACGTGGACGCGGTGATCCCGCCCGAGGACACCCGGGCAAGGATCGTCTCGGCCCTGGCCATATTGAAGACCAAGCGCGAGCAATCCCCGGCCAAGAAACACGGCAACATTCCGCTGTAAATTTTATTCTGCCTGTCATTCCCGCGAAGGCGGGAATCCAAAAAAGAAGAGAGATTAACCCTGGATCCCCGATCCAGCCGGGGATGACACTTGCCAGAACCTCAGGTCATCGATATTAAAAAAGCATATGACAAACAAAAAACCAAAGATCCCCCCCGAGATCCAGACCGCCATCGCCGCCGCCCTGGGGCAGTATCTGAAGGATGACAAACTGGGCTACCACATAGTTTCCCTGAAGCCGGTCCGGCAGAACCGGATCAACCTGTGGGCCCTGACCGGCCGCCAGGAGATCATGAACGGCTACCGGAAAAAGTAGGATATAAACCTGATCCACTGACCATAATAGACAGCAAAACTTAGCGGCCACATTGTCATTCCCATGCAAATGGGAATCCATTACCATTACAATGAAGAATTATTATGTTTATATCTTAGCCAGCAGAAAAAACGGAACGTTATACATTGGAGTGACGAACAACCTGATCAAACGGATATGCGAACACAAAAATGGCGAGGTCAAAGGTTTCACCCAAAGATATAATATTCATTTATTGGTATACTTTGAATATTACCACCAGGTAGAATATGCCATAAAAAGAGAAAAGCAATTAAAAAAATGGAACCGAAACTGGAAGATCAGCCTGATCGAAGAAAATAATCCCGAATGGAAAGACCTGTACAGCCAGATAACATGAACTGGATTCCCGATCAAGTCGGGAATGACAAAAAGAAAATTTAATTTTATAAAATAAAACAAGAGGATGCTATGTCTCGCAAGTATATCGTCAAGGTCAACAACAAGGCTTATGAGGTCGAGGTCGAAGAGGTCGGCAAAAGATCCGCCCTGCCGGCGCCGGCCGCTCCCCGGACCGTGGTGGTGGCGGCGCCGCCGCCCGCCCCCAGCGCCCAAGCCGCCCCGGCGGCGGTGGCCGCCGGACAGAAGGCGGTCCAGGCCCCCATGACCGGCACCGTCATCAAGATCATGTGCCAGGTGGGCCAGGAGGTCAAGGAGGGCGATGTGCTGCTCAAGCTGGAGGCCATGAAGATGGAGACCGCCATATCCTCCCATCTGGCCGGCAAGGTCTCGGAGATCAGGGTCGCGGAAAGGCAGACTGTCAGCTCCGGGGAAGTATTGGTGGTGCTGGCCTGATCTGCTGCAATCCCGTAATTTTCAAGAGGTAGTTAAAATGCCCAAGAAACCGGAAACCAGACCCGATATACAAAAGGACTGGCAGGAAAAACACACCGTCAATATCACCGAGACCGCCTTCCGGGACGCCCACCAAAGCCTGATCGCCACCCGGATGCGCACCGAGGACATGATCCCTATGATCGAGAAGATGGACCAGGTGGGCTACTGGTCCTTCGAGATGTGGGGCGGCGCCACCTTCGACACCATGCTGCGCTTTCTGGACGAGAATCCCTGGGACCGCATCCGGATATTCAAGAAGCACACCAAGAAGACCAAACTCCAGATGCTGCTGCGGGGACAGAACCTGGTGGGCTACAAGCATTACGCCGACGATATCCTGGAACATTTCATAAAAAAGGCCGCCGAGCTGGGGATCGATGTCTTCCGGGTGTTCGACGCCCTGAACGACATCCGCAACATGGAAAGGGCCATCGTCACCGCCAAGAAGACCGGGGCCACCGTCCAGGGGGCCATCAGCTATACCCTGAGCCCGGTGCATTCCATTGACGGCTTCGTGAAATTCGCCCGGGACCTTAAGGACCTGGGCTGCGACATCATCACCATCAAGGACATGGCCGGGCTGATCTCGCCGGCCTCGGCCAAAGAGCTGGTGGGCAAGCTGAAGAGCGAGGTGGGACTGCCGGTATGCCTGCACTCCCACTGCACCACCGGGATGGCCCCCACCTCCTACTTTGCCGCCGCCCAGGCCGGCGCCGATATACTGGACTGTGCCATATCCCCCTTCGGCTCCGGCACCAGCCAGCCGCCCACCGAGACCATGGTGGAGATGCTGAACAACAGCGGGTTCGGACTTACGGTTGACAGATCGCATTTCCTGGAGATCGCCGAGTATTTTCAGGAGATCAAGGACAGCGCCTACCAGCACCTGATCACTCCGGTGGCCGAGCGGGTGGATGTCCGGGCCCTGGTCTACCAGGTGCCGGGCGGAATGCTGACCAACATGGTGTCCCAGCTGGAAAAGCAGAATGCCTCGGACAAGTTCGAGGCGGTGCTCAAGGAGATCCCCAAGGTGCGGGCCGAGCTGGGCTACGTTCCGCTGGTGACCCCCACTTCGCAGATCGTAGGCACCCAGGCCACCTTCAACGTCCTGGGCGGGGAAAGATACAAGATGATAATCCAGGAAGTCAAGGACCTTTGCCGGGGATTATACGGAAAGACCCCGGCCCCCATCGACCCGGCCGTGATGAAAAAGGCCATCGGCGACGAAAAGCCCATCACCGACCGCCCGGCCGATCATATCGCCCCGGAATGGGAGAAATGCAAGCAGGAGATGAAGGGCATCTCCGACAAGGAGGAGGATATCCTGTCCTACGCCCTGTACCCGGCGGTGGCCAAGGAATATTTTGCCGTCCAGCAGGACCCCCTGAAGAAGAAGGCCCGCCAGGAATCATTGAAGGCCGGGGTGCCCGCTCCCGACGGCCATCCCCACCGCCGTTTCGTGATGCGGGTCAACGGCGAGGATTACGATGTGGGCATAACCGAGATAGAATAACTGAAAGGACACGGCCTGCCGTGTCCCAATAAAAAGGAAAGAAATATGGATAAAAAAGTAGAGATCGGCGGCGGGCCGCTCAGCACCACCCTGGCCAAGGATACCAAGTGGAACGGAACATTGAAGGCCGAATCCGGGATCCGGATCGATGGGGAATTCGAAGGTCACTTGGAGACCGGCGGGACCCTGGTGGTCGGCAAGGGCGGCCTGGTGAAGGCCGAGGTCAAGGTCAAGGATGCCATAATTGGCGGAAAGGTGGAGGGAAATATAACAGCCG
Source organism: uncultured bacterium (assembly GCA_937863685.1). Classification (GTDB taxonomy): domain Bacteria; phylum Edwardsbacteria; class AC1; order AC1; family EtOH8; genus UBA2226. Next base: position 1,147,642 of record CALMGM010000005.1, on the reverse strand, counting down.
CCAGCAAGGTCGAATTGCAGAGCGGCTCGGTAATGATGGGCGACATCAAAAGCCGGGGGATCATAATCGACAACGACGTGTTCTTCGACGGCATGTCCAAGATGACCGGCCAGAACGAACCCGGCAAATGATCTTTTAGCCCACCCCGATGAATTTCACATGGCCCTCGCCCAGCAGCTTTTTGTTGAACAAGTTGAGGTTTTGGCGGGGGCCTGAAATTTTGTAGTCCAGCCGCTGGCACATCAGGCTCATCTCTTTTCCGGTTATCTGGATCTGCACGTTATGCCGGCCGGCCAGTTCCTGAAGTTTCTTTTCCAGGTTGATCCAGCTGGGACCAACGACCCATTCTGCTTCGTACACTATGACCTCATTCATATCATAATTATTTCTTTATTATTGACCGGGGCTTTGGCCCCGGTTATTATTTTGGCAGGCTGTCGTTGTCAGTGACGATATAGGGTATGGTCCAGATGCAGGCCGAATATCCGGCCAGGCTGTCGCCGAACAGGGTCGATCCCAGCATCACATCCGCCGCCGCCTGGCGCACCACCGGTTCGCTGACTGTGTCCACTTTCCAGCTGTATTTGAATTCAAAAGTGCCCTGTCTCAGCATCGGCGCGCGCAGGTGGTCGATCATCCCATTCAGCCAGACCCTCCGGTGCATGAATGACCAGCAGGAATCGGAAGGGTCCTCCAGGCGGGTCCAGACGGTCAGGGTCACCTCCGCCCCCTGGTACAATATCGGCAGCTCCTCCCTCCCCAAGGTCTGGCCGAACTCCGGGTTCCGGAACATCACCCCGGTCCTTAGTCCCAGGTCGCCCTCCACCCTGATGCTGTCGATGAAAACCGTATTTGAGGGATCTGCGGTCTGGACCACCATCGGCGAAGCACCATAGACCCGCCACCGGTTGTTCCCCTTCTTGAACCATACGTAACGCAGCCCCTGATCGTGGATCGGCCGGGAGATGCTGTCGCATATCCCGTTTTGGTTGTTGTCTACCACCAGGCGTCCGGTGAAATCGGTGGTTATCCGGGCCGTGGCAAAGGTGCGGCTGGAATCATAGGTGATGCTGATATTATGGGCTCTGGTTTCGATCCGCCTGCGGAAGTAAATATCGGAAGGAAAGCTGTCGCTTTTTGGGTAGGTTGGGATAAATTCGGACAGTCCGTCGTCGGTATAGTTTGAATAATCGGCATAATTAGAGGATGAGATCAGCAGGTTGATGGCTTCATCATCGCTGATCTCGGGAGAGGCCGGGTTTGATCTTCCACATCCTGATTGTACGATCATTGCCAAGGATATGAAAATTAGGGTGGGAATGTGCCTTTTCATTGCGTTTTCTCGGTTAATATACTGTTATTAGAGGCATTAAGCTATATATAGGTTTCCAAAAAAATCCCTTTTCCATAATACAAACCTAAACGGATTAAACCAACTTCTTTTTCCAAACGTCAAATCTTGGTCTTAATGGCAGGTTTTCATCCGGTTATTTTTAAATGCTATTATTATGTACTACAATGAGTTACAAATACTTAATATTTTATTATCAGACTACTTGACAATAAGCCACTCAAGTGTTATATTATATCAATCAGCAAGCAATATTTGATCCTTGCTTAATAATTTCTGAAACAAAATATTATTTTCAAGGAGGTATGATATGAGACATGACCTGACCAAATGGGAGCCGGTGTCCGACCTCGTCTCCCTTCAGGATGAGATGAACCGCCTTTTCCTGGATTTTTTCGGACGGACCCCGGGAAGGCGCCTGGTGGGCGACAGCCTGTGGGCCCCGGTGATGGATATCGAGGAGACCAAGGACGACATCATTGTCAAGGCCGAGATCCCGGGCATGACCAAGGAGGACGTCAAGATCCAGGTCACCGGCGACATCATCACCATCTCCGGCGAGCGCAAGCGGGAGGAGGAGACCAAGGACAAGACCTATCATCGGATAGAGCGCAGCTACGGCCAGTTCCAGCGTATGATCACCCTGCCCAGCGAGGTCCAGTCGGCCAAGGCCAAGGCTTCCTATGAGAACGGCGTGTTGACCATCAAGCTGCCCAAATCCGAGGAGATCAAGCCCAAGGAGATCTCCATCGAAGTCAAATGATCACGGGAAAGCTCAGCGGGATCACCGCTCCGGCCGAAAATATCGGCCGGAGCGATCTTGGCATTTATGATGCCGTAATTTTTATATAAGGCTGACGACCTATGCCGGAACTTCATCCCGAAACCCCCCTGTATTCCATCAGCGTGGCCGCCCGGCTGGTGGGCCTGCATCAGCAGACCTTAAGGATGTATGAACGCCTGGGGCTGGTCTCCCCGGCCCGGGTCAGCGGCCGTATCAGGCTCTACTCCCAGGCGGACATTGAGGAGATAGAGTACATAATATACCTGGTCAGGGTGAAACGGGTGAATCTGGCCGGTGTCCGCCTTATCCTGGAGATCGTTGATGATCCCCAGCAGTCGATCGAGAATTTACGGAATAAGCAGCACCTGGCCGAAGAGGACAACTGATCTTAACCGCTAATTTAGAGGAGACGGAAAATGTCGGACAATCTGAAAAAGTTCTGGATATTTGAGCCGCGGACTTTTATGGCAGGCCTTGCCGGATTGGCGGCTGGGCTGATACTGGCCTCCGGGCTTAACTGGACCGCCTGTTCCCGGGCGGAGAAACCGAACCCTGCGGTGAATGCCGAATTTAAAAGCCCCTTCGTGGCCGTGGCCAAAATGGTCGGCCCGGCGGTGGTCAATATCCAGTCCAAAAAATACATCGAACGGCCCGGCTACAGCTTCCAGGGGCCCTTCGAGGATTTCTTCAGGGAATTCTTCGGTGAGGTTCCCCAGCGCGAACCACAGAAACAGAAGGTGGAGGGCCAGGGCTCCGGGTTCATCATCGATAAAAAGGGCCTGATCCTCACCAACAACCACGTGGTGGCCGGCGGCGGTGAGCTGACGGTGAAACTTTCCGACAGCCGGGAATTCCAAGCCGTGGTGGTGGGCACCGACCCCCGCACCGATGTGGCGGTCATCCGGCTGAAGGATCTCAAGACCGACCTGCCGGACACCGAAGTGGCCGTTCTGGGCAACTCCGATGATATCGAGGTGGGTGACTACGCCATAGCCATAGGCAATCCCTTCGGCTTGGAGCGCACCGTCACCCAGGGCATCATCTCCTTCAAGGGGCGCAACGGGCTGCCCATCGCCGGCGGGGGTCCGCTGTACCAGGATTTCATCCAGACCGACGCCTCCATCAACTTCGGCAATTCCGGCGGGCCGCTGACCGACATCAGGGGCCGGGTCATCGGCATCAACACCGCCATCAATCCGGCCGGACAGGGGATCGGCTTTGCCATCCCCATCAATATGGCCAAAAATGTGGCCGACCAGCTGATCTCCAGCGGCAAGGTGGTGCGGGGCTATCTGGGGGTGCTGCCCCAGGAGCTGACGGCCGACCTGGCCGAGGGACTGGGCCTGAAAAGTGCCAAAGGCGTGCTGATCGCCAAGGTGGAGGATGGCACTCCGGCCGACAGGGCCGGACTGAAGGATCAGGATGTGATCGTAAGATTCGACGGCTTGGAGACACCCAATGTGGCCAAATTCCGCCAGGTGGTGGCCGATGCCAAGGTGGGAGCCAAGATCAAGATGGTGATCTTACGCGATAAAAAGGAAAAGACCCTCACCGCCCAGATCGGCGAGATGCCCGGCGAGGAAGTGGCCCAGGCCGGCCAGGAGAAGCAGGATCAGGCCTGGCTGGGGATCGAGCAGGTGGTTTCGGTGAACTCCCAGGAGGCCCGGGCCGCCGGCATCAAGGACACAGAAGGAGCCCTGATAAAAAGCATCCAAAGCGGCTCAGCGGCCGATGATGCCGGCCTGCGGGCCGGGGACATCATCAAAAAGGTCGACGGGCAGGCAGTGAAGAACGTGGGGGATTTCAACCGGATCAGCGGGGGCAAACGCCAGGGCAGCCGACCGGTGGTGTTTCATATCAAGCGCGGCGAAGTGCTGCGTTTCTTCGCGGTAAAACCAGGCAAGTGATCAAAGGGAAGAATGCAGAAAGTGAGTTTATCCATATGAGCTATCGGGAAATAGCGTATCATGACGATCCGTCGCTGGACATCTACCTCAAGGAGATCAGCCGGGTGCCGCTGCTGTCCCCGGATGAGGAGCTGTCCCTGGCCCAGCAGGCCAAGGCGGGAAACAAGTCCGCCATCGACCGGCTGACCGAGAGCAACCTGCGCTTCGTGGTGTCCACCGCCAAAGAATTCCAGGGCCGGGGACTGTCCCTGGCCGACCTCATCAACGAGGGCAATGTGGGGTTGATAAAGGCAGTCCAGCGTTTCGATTCGTCCCGGGGATATCGTTTCAACACCTATGCCGTGTGGTGGATCAGGCAGGCAATGCTGAAGGCCGTAGCCGAGCAGACCAGGACCATCCGGCTGCCCATGAACCGCATCGAAAAGCTTACCCGGCTGAACCGGGCCGTGGAGGAGATAAAAAGCGACCCCGGATATAACGGCGCCCCGCCCACCGTCAAGCAAATATCCAGCAGATCCCGGATCCCGGTGGAGGAGATCCGGGACCTGCTGGGATACAGCGCCAACCAGGTCTCTCTGGATGCCCCGCTGTCGGAGGACGGCGAGACCAGGCTTTCGGAGATCGTGGAGCATCCCCGCTTCAAATCGCCGGAGGAGACCCTGAAGAGCAAGACCCTGGACAGCGACATCAAGCACGCCTTTTCGGTGCTGACCCCGCGCGAGGTCAAGGTGCTAAAACTATATTACGGTCTGGATGAACACGACCAGGGGACCCTGGATTCCATCGGGCGGAAGATGAACATCTCCCGGGAACGGGTACGGCAGCTGCGGGACCGGGCTTTGAGAAAGATCAAGCTGGCCACCGAAGGCGGCCGGCTGAAGGCCTATCTGAGCTGAGCTAAAAAAAGGGGGCGTCATTCGACGCCCCCTTTTTTCTGCCGCAGGATATTTCCCTGGCTGTATCCGGAGATCAAATTTTCTGCCCGTGGTTCATTTATCTGAACAGCCTGACCATATAAATTATGATTATCACCAGCAGTACCAGGCAGGTGGTCTGGATGCTGCGGCGGTCGGAACGGAAACCAGCCTTGAGGTCACCCTTCTCCGGATAACGATTGGGATACGGGGTCAAGCGGGGCAGCCAGCGGGGCACTGCATTATAATATTCATCATATGTTGCCCCCAGGCTCTGGCGGATGGTGTCCTCCTCCACCGCCACGATGAACCCGTATTGCACGGCAAAGGCTGTCACGAATATGGGCAGAAGCCATGGTATGGCCACTGCATCGGAGATCACCAGGGACCACTTGGACGGCCAGGCCGCCAGGCAGACGCCCAGGCTCAACAGTAGATTGCCCACATAGAGCGGGTTGCGCACATAGGAGAAGGGGCCGCCGGTGATCAGGTTGCCCACTCCGGGCTCCAGGGTCCGGGTGGCCCCCCCGGCGTAGGCCACCGCCCAGATCCTGGTAAGCTCGCCGGCCAGGGCGACCAGCAGGCCCAGGGAGATGGACCATAAAGCCGGTTTGGCCAGTATCAAAGTTGCCAACAGCAACGGGATCGGAGTATAACTGCGCCATTTGAAGAACAGGTTGCCTATTTTGGTTTTCAATTTGATATCTCCATCTATTTGATTTTCGCAAAAATACACCCGGTCATAAGGGCCGGGTATTTTTCATCGGGTCTTTGTTTTTCTGGTTTTTCAGCTGCTGGCCTCCAGCACCGCTCCGCGGTGCTCCAGCTCTTTCATTACCGCCGCCTGGGCGCACCATTCCAGGCGGTTCTTGACATCCCGGAAATCGGTCTGGTCCATGTAGATGTTGCGATAAGCAGCCACCGCCCCTGAATAATTCCCGATGGATTCGTAGCACTGCCCCAGCAGATAGCAGACCTCCATCTGGAAGCGGCCGTAGGGATGCCCTTCCAGTGGAACCTGCCTCAGCAGTTCCATGGCCGTTACCGCCTCCTTGCGGCCCCAGAAGGCCTTGGCCATGGTCAGCACCCGGCGGTTGGCCAGCTCCTCATCCAGCGGCTTGAAATTGAGCAGGTTGATGGCGGCATCGAATTTCTGGATTATTATCAGCTTGTTGGCCAGGTCCAGCTTGCGGAACTGGTCGTCCGGCGCCTCCTGTAGCGCCTGGTAGGCCTTGTCGATCTCCACCTGCAGGCGGCGGGAGGCAAAACGGCGCAGGGCGTTGTATACCTCGTTGGCGTCGGACATCATCCCCCGGACCTGGTCCATGGCCTCATCGGCCTTGGCCTCATCCCTCAGGGCCAGATGGGTCTCGGCCAGGAAGAATAACATCCTCATCCTTCGCTCGGGATCGGTTATCATTCCGGAGGCCTGGGGCAGCATGTCACGGGCCTGGGTGAATTTTCCCAGCTCGAAATAGACGGTCCCCAGGGCCTCGTATATCTCCGGCAGTTTGGGACTGGCCGGCAGCATCTTCTCTAGCTCTGCTGCGGCTATGGGCCTGAAGGCATTATCCAGCTCACAGGCCCGCATATATCCGGCCACTGCCTCGGCGAACCGCCCCTGTTCGGCCAGGATCCGGGAGCTTAAAATGACCGCCAGCACCAAGTCGGGGTTGAGGGACAGCATCTCCTCCAATTTGACCAGTATCTTCGCCCGCTCATTTCCATCGGCCTTGTATATCGCCTGGTATTCCCGGATCTCGGCCTCGGGCTGACTGTGTATGCGATGAAGTTCGGCCAGCAGGTATCTGGCATCCAGCAGATCCGGCTTTTCCGAGATGATGGCCTGCAATTCATGGCCCACCGCCTCCGCCAAGCTCTCGTCCCCGGCCAGAACCCCCTTGAGAAGCTCTATGCTCTGCTGGTAATTGGCCCGCAAACGGTATATCCTGGCCAGCAGGACCTGGTTTGAAAGATTCTGCGGTTCTTTCTCCTGCGATATGCGCAGCAGGCTGATGGCCTGTTCGTAAAGATTGGGATCGGCTCCTACCGCCGATTCAATCAGCTGACCGGCCTGGTCGATGTCCCCGTTGATGATATAGGCCCGGGCCATGGCCAAATTGATCCGGAAGTTGTCGGGGTTGGCCGACAATAATTTGCGATAAAGCTCCTCGGCCCGGGCAAAATTATCCGGGGCGATATCCATCAATTGGCTTAAAGCGGCCAGGGAGGCATCGGGGTTTTTCAGGATGATGTCCATCTGAGCCTCGGCCAGCAGGGCCTTGGCGTTGGCCGGTTCCAGTTTTTGGATGCTTCTCAGGTCGGCGGCTATGTTCTCGGCCAGGCGGGGGTCCTTCTCGCCGGCCAGCATCAGTTCCTCTATGGCCTGGTCGAAGGTCCGCTGATGCATCAGGACCCGGGCCAGGGCGTAATGCCCGGGCAGGCTGGTCGCATCAATTTCCAGCAGGCGTTTTAATGATTCGCCCGCCTCGGCCGACAGGGCGTTGTCCAGTTCGGAAGCCTTCATCAGGCTGCCGGCCGCCCTGGTCAGTTCGCCCCTTTCCAGGGCTATCTGGCCCAGCCTCAAATGGGCCCTGGCCCCCTTCTGGTCAGGCCACCGGTTGATTATCTGTTCGGCTTTTTGGAGCGATTTGTCCAGCAGTTTCTCCTGGAACAGCAGTTCCAGCTGCAGCATCTGCAGTTCAACGTTGTCCGGGCTTTTTTCCAGTAACTGATTGAGTTTATCGGTTACTTTTGGCACCATGGTTTTATCGTGCTTGATGGCCGCCAGCAGGGCCGAGGCCATTGCCTCCAGTTTCCCCTGGTCCTGGTAACTTTCGGCCAGGGCCAGCTGCAGGTGGGCCGCTTGGGGATATTTCCTGGAGACCTCCTCCAGGGATTCTCTGGCCAGGGCTGATGTCCCCTGATCCCTGGTCAGCCTCAACATCAATTCGGCCGATCCCGGATACTGCCCGGACTCGGCCAGGGCTGAGGCCTTTACAAAATCAATGGCCGGATGGGCCTGCCCCGCTGCTTCCAGCTGGTTGCATATATCGATCAGCGAGGTGTTGAACTCCTTCCCGTCCTGGAAGGAAGCCCTTTCCAGGATGGGCAGATATTCGGCCCAGCTGGCCGGGTGGCGCTTGGCCAGTTCGGTCCCGAACATTACGCTTTCCTTGAAACGCCCGCCTTTTACCATTACATCCAGCAAGGCGATCATCGGCGGCATCTCGGAATGGTCCTGGGCCACCATCTTCTGCAGGCCCGACAGGGCCCTTTCCTGGGGTTCCTTCCCCAGACCGGACAGATAGCGGTAGACCGGAATGGCTTTGGCCGTGTCCTTCCTGAGCAGATAGCATTCCGCCAGATAATCCAGGGCATCGGGCTGGTCGAGGTTTGCTTTCAGGATATGATCCAGCTTCTCCAGGGCCAGGTCCACCAGCGAAATGTCCTTGTCGACGATCTGGTGTATGGCGGCAATGGCCCGGTCGGTCTGCTTGGCCGAAATATAGGCGTCGATGATCTTGGTGGCCGCCTCGAAATTGCCCGGGGATTTATCCATTATCTTGCGGTAGCGGTCCAATATCTCATCCAGCCTCTGGGGTTCCAGCTCGGCCACCTTGGCATAGCCGGCCATGGCCAGGTCCAGTTTGTCTGAATCCAGCGAAGCATCGCCCAGCAGCATATGGGCCTCGGCCAGCCCGGGCTCCAGCTTGACGATCTCCCGCAGGATGTTTATCCAATTATCAATATTCTGTCTGTCCAGGACCATCAGTTTTTTTGTCTTCTCCAGGGCTTTGGCGGCATCCGGCTTCTGCAGGTAAAGCCGGGTAAGCAGGGATAGGATCTCGATATTTTCAGGATCGCCCTGGGAGACGTTCTCCAGTTTGTTGGCTACCCGGTCGGAGGCGCCGCTCTTGGCCGCCTCTATGTATAGTTCCAGGGCCCGGTCCTTTTTATCCAGCGACATCAGGATGTCGCCGTGCTTGAGCATGGTATCGGTATCCCCCGGATGGTAGGCGGCCAGCTTGGCCGCGGCGGCCAATACGTTGCTCCCCTCGTCCTGGGAGCGGATCAGAATGTTCTCCAAAATGTCCAGGGCCTGGGATATCTGTCCCCGGCGCTCGGTGAGCAGGGCCGCCCCGTAATAGGTGGTCATCTCGCGGGCCAACGTCCCGGCCGGCTTGGCCGGCCCCTGGTGATGGTCCAGCGATTCCTTCAGCTTATTATAACGGGCGTACATAACGTCCACGTCATGGCTGCCCAATTCCTTGACCAGCTTGACGGCAGCATCGAAATTTCTTTTCCCCAGATTCATCTCAAAGGCCAGATCGCCCATCTCCGGCAACTGGCCGTCGGAGAAAAAGAACCTCTCCGCCAGTTCCATTATCTCGTTACTGCGGCTGGGCACCAGGGTCACTGCGTTCTTCAGGGCCATCACAGCATCCCGGCCCTTTTTATCAGCCAGATGGGCGGAGGCCAGAGCCAGCAGCAGCTCGTAATCCTCGGCGCTGTTCTTCAGGCCCGAAGCCAGCAGCTCGGCTGCCTTGGAATGCTTGCCTTCGCTCCTCAGCTTCTCGGATTTCTGCAGGATCTGGTCCTTGGATAGAAGGAAAAAATCGGCTAATGGGGACATGGCACGCTCCTTGGGTTTTATGTATCCGCGATGGGGAAATATCTTACCGGGTCGTCTTAATTTGTAAAATTAACATATCGGGAAAAGGATGTCAAGAAACAAATATCATTGCAAAGGTTATTCCCCGTCCCGCTCCCCGGCAAAATTTCCGTTGACTTATCCCGCTCCCATTTGTTAGACTAATAGCCAATGATTTTTAGGAGTGCATTCCGTTGAAAGAGAATAAGAACGACCTGCAGACGATCGAAAAACTGAACCAGGCCCGGCGGGATCTGAAAAAAGAACTGGCCAAGGTGATCATCGGACAGGAGACAGTTTTGGACCAGCTGCTGACCGCCCTGCTGACCAACGGCCATGTCCTGCTGGTGGGCGTCCCCGGCCTGGCCAAGACCCTGATAATAAACACCCTGGCCCAATGCCTGAGCCTGAGCTTCAACCGGGTGCAGTTCACGCCGGACCTGATGCCATCGGACATCACCGGCACCGACATCATCGAGGAGGAACCCGGCAGCCGGCAGAGATCCTTCAAATTCATCCGGGGGCCGATCTTTGCCAACGTGGTGCTGGCCGACGAGATCAACCGCACCCCGCCCAAGACCCAGGCCGCCCTGCTGCAGGCCATGCAGGAGCGCAAGGTGACCGCCGGCGGCAACACTTATAAGCTGGATGAGCCCTTCTTCGTACTGGCCACCCAGAACCCCATTGAGCAGGAGGGCACCTATCCCCTGCCGGAGGCCCAGCTGGACCGCTTCATGTTCAACGTCTTCGTGGATTATCCCTCCTTTGCAGAAGAGATGGAGATCGTCAAGACCACCACCTCGGCCTACCAGGCCGATATCAGGCCGGTTCTGAGCGGCCAGCAGATCATCGAGCTGCAACAACTGGTGCGGCGGGTGCCGGTGGCCGACCAGGTGATAGAATACGCCGTAGGCCTGGCCCAGAAAAGCCGTCCCAAAAGCGAAACGGCCCCGGATTACGTAAAAGAATACGTCTCATGGGGGGCCGGACCCCGGGCCTCGCAGTATCTGATACTGGGCGCCAAAGCCCTGGCTATTATGGACGGCCGGCTGGCTCCATCGGTTGATGATGTCCGGATGCTGGCCCTGCCGGTGATGCGGCACCGGATAATCACCAACTTCAACGCCGAGGCGGCCGGGGTGGATTCGGTGGAAATAATCAAACGTTTAGTGGGATAAAGAGACAACTAATATTAAAGCCCGAAAAATATATCATGTCTGTTGTTAAAATATTATCTTCCATCAAGAAAAAGGCTAATACTTTTGTTCTTTTAATACTAGCTATCGAATTATTGGACGAGCTGGTTTGCGGGGCCCATGCTGCAGCCTGGCCCCTGATCAAACAGTCCCTTGGTTTGAATTATTCCCAGATAGGATTATTGATAGGTCTGCCGATGGTTATCGGCAATATAGTAGAGTCATTTCTTGGCATTCTGGGTGACGTCTGGAAAAGAAGAGTATTGATCCTGGGCGGGGGTGTTTTCTTTGCCATATCGCTTTTCTTGACAGCAATAAGTTACAATGCCTCTTTGCTGTTATTTTCGTTTATTCTATTTTACCCTTCTTCCGGCGCATTTGTCGGATTATCTGAAGCTACCCTGATGGACCTGGATACCAAACGGCATGAGCATAATATGGCCAGATGGACATTGGCCGGCTCATTAGGGGTAGTATTGGGTCCGCTTGTTTTAAGCGGGGCAGTTTTCCTGGGTGTAGGCTGGCGAGGCCTGTATATTGTTTTTACCATATTGACGATTTCGGTTTTAGCTTTTGCCTGGAGGGCTCCCTATCCCAGCAGAACAAATAAACTAGAAGTCCGACATATAAAAAACGGGTTTTTAAACGTTTGGGTGGCGCTAAAAAGAAAAACTGTTACCCGCTGGTTGGTCTTACTGTTGTTCTCAGATCTGATGCTGGATGTCTTCCTGGGTTTCATCGCCCTTTATTTTGTCGATGTTGCCAAAGCCTCCCCGGCAAAAGCGGCTTTGGCCGTAGCGGTCTGGTCCGGGGTGGGCCTGCTGGGGGACGCTCTCTTGATCCCTCTATTAGAAAAGGTTGACGGTTTGAAATATTTACGATTGAGTTCGGCCTGCACTTTTATAGTTTTCGTCGCCTTTCTGTTGATTCCTGATTTTTGGATCAAAATAATATTATTGGGGTTGTTGGGTTTGCTCAATTCCGGCTGGTTTTCTATCTTGGCGGCCAAGCTGTATTCTTCCATGCCCAACCAGAGCGGCACGGTGATGACCGTAAACAATGTATCCAGCTTGATAGACGGTTTGATCCCCATGGGTTTGGGATTTATCGCCCAAAACTTTGGATTGAACATCGCCATGTGGCTTTTAGCTCTGGGTCCAGTTGCTCTGTTAATAGGAATACCTCGTAAAGGTACTCTGTTTAAAATTAACTGATTTTAGTAAAAAAATGGGCACTATCAATCTTTCCACCAGCGCCCACACCCAGTTTATTGACATCACCGGTCAGCTACAAAAACTGGTCTCCGATATCAAGCTCACCGAAGGACTGTGCCACATCTGGGTGCCGCATACCACCGCCGGGCTGACCGTCAACGAGAACGCCGACCCCTCGGTGGTCGAGGACATTTTAAAACAGCTGGACCGGATGGTTCCCCGGGAAAACGGCTACCGGCACGGCGAGGGCAACTCGGCCGCCCACATCAAATCCAGCCTGATGGGCTGCCAGCTGACGGTCAGGATTATAGGCGGCCGGCTGCAACTGGGCACCTGGCAGGGCATCTATTTCTGCGAATTCGATGGTCCCCGCCAACGGCAGGTGTGGATGGAGTTTTGGTCTAAAAGTTGAGATGATAATGGCACACGGATCTGCATGGATATGTTATTTGGGGGAAAGGTGCGTAATTTTTTTAAGGTGAACTGTTTAATTGTGCGGAAACCTGTATCCCAAAAAACATCTCCTAAATATTTCTTGACAATGCTATTTACTTGGTTTATACTATCTTAGCTATGAGCAGTTACAAAGTGTTAGTGGCCGACGACGAGCCGAATATCGTAAAGATCATGGAGTTTGAGCTCAAGAAGAGCGGCTACCAGGTGACGACCGCCTTTGACGGACAGGAAGCCCTGGAGATCATCAAAAACAATCCTCCGGATCTGATATTGTCGGACATCATGATGCCAAATATGGACGGCTATGAGCTGTGCCGCGCGGTCAAAAATGACCCCAACCTGCGGGGCATCCCCTTTATTTTCCTGACCGCCAAGACCGGGCTGGAGAACCGCATTCAGGGGTACGTGCTGGGCGCCACCAAATATATAACCAAGCCCTGCGGCCGGCAGGACCTTTTGAAGACCATCGATATGCGCCTGCGGCTTTCCGAGGAGGCCAAAAAGCTGTTTGCTCAGAAGGCCAAGACCTTCCAGGGCGACCTGTCCATCATCTCGGTGTTCAGCTTGATAGACATGTTCTCCATCGGAGGCTGGAGCGGCTTCATTGAGATGACCAGCCCGGACGGCAAGAAAGGCCGGATAGATATCACTGATGCCATGCTCACCAAGTATACCCTTGACGGCCAGTCAGGCGATGAGATACTGCCCCTGCTGTTGTCGTGGACGCAAGGGAAATTTATAGCTGAAAGATTTTAAAACCCGCCTAACAGGCGGGTTTATTTTTTGGCTAAAAGCCCGCTTGACGATTTAACCTGAAAAACCATATACTGATTGTACGCAATAGTTGCGCAAATCTTTCCCCTTTGAGTTGGTTTGCACAATAATCTCGCAAACCCACTAGTTAGGTAAAATCTGGCGCGATAAATATTTAGGAGCCATTTATGATATCCAAAGAAACCATTCAAAAAAACCTGAAGAACTGTCTCGATGATACCACCTTTCTGAAATTGCCCGGGTTCAGGAAGGATAAGGTCCGCAATACATATGATCTGGGTGATTCACTCATCTTTATCACCACGGACCGTCAAAGCGCCTTTGACAGGATTCTAGCCAGCATTCCGTTTAAAGGCCAGGTGTTGAACCAGGTAAGCGCCTTTTGGTTTGAAAATACGGCGGATATCGTAAAGAACCACGTCATTAAAATCCCGGACCCTAATGTGACCATAGGAAAAAAATGCAAAGTTTTTCCAGTCGAATTCGTCATGCGGGCTTATCTTACGGGCGCGACCGACACCTCGGCTTGGACACAATACACTAAAGGCATCCGAGACTTTTGCGGTAATATCCTTCCCGATGGAATGACGAAAAACCAAAAATTCAAGGAGCCGATCCTGACTCCGACAACGAAATCAGAAGCCCATGACGAATCGATTTCGTCCGCCAAAATTGTTGACAAAGGGCTGATCGACAAAAAGACCTGGGAGAGACTGGAAAAAATCGTGTTTGCTCTTTTTAATAGGGGCACGGAGATCGCGGCCAGAAACGGATTGATCCTTGTAGATACAAAATACGAACTCGGCACTGATGACAAAGGAGAGATCCGTCTCATCGACGAGATACATACGCCCGATTCTTCCCGCTATTGGATAAAAGAGACTTTCGAATCGAGGATAGCCGAGGGAAAGGAACCGGAGAATATTGATAAAGAATTTCTGAGACTCTGGTTCAAAGAGCATTGCGACCCTTATAAAGATAAAATTCTACCACCCGCACCCGATGAGCTCGTCATCGAACTGTCGCACCGGTATATCCGCCTCTTCGAAATGATCACCGGCCAGGAATTTTCAGTCGACGATACCCAATCGGTGAAAGATCGGCTGGAAAAGAATTTAGATGCTTATTTGAAGTGACGATAAACTGTCCAGGTTGATTAAATCGCGACAAACTTCGCCTAACACTGTCCGTTAGTGCTTTCCGTTAACGGGAATATGCGTTTTACACAAAACCCAAATAAATAACACCACCATTTTCTGCATAGATTCCCGATCAGGTCGGTTGAGTTCAATAACCTGGATTCCCGCCGGAGTTTATCCCGCACATGATGCGGGGCGGGAATGATTCGCCTACGCTAAAGCTGCGGCGGACAAGCACTCAAGCCGAAATGACCATTCGGGTGGATATTTGCCCGGCAATAGAAAGCCCCCGCTTAAGCGAGGGCTTCCGCGTATTCCGGCATTTTTGCTTTGAATTTCCTCACCATCTGCCCGCAGTTGCTGCCTATGGCATTCTCTTCCATATTCCCCACTGATTCTATCACCTGATACCCCAAGACAGAAAACTCCTGGGCCTTTTCTGTTACCAGTCGCTGGGCTTCTTCATGATCCTTTGTGCATTGCAGGAAATTCTCTCCCGCCGTGTACGTTGGATTTAGCGGCGTCAGCTTTATGGCAAATATTTCCGGGTCAAAATACCCGGCGATCCGTTTTGCTTCCACCGGGATCCCCGGGGACAGGGCGAAATTAAGGGACGGCTTGCGGCTGCCGGGACGGTGAAATCTTTGGCCCAAATCGTCCATTTGCGGCCAGCTCATCTTGGGAAAAGGTATCAGTTTGTCTCGCATTTCCGGATCGGTGGTGTTCAGGGAGAACTGCAGCTGCATTTCGGGGAACCTCTGCGAAGCATTCAATAATGATTCGAACCAATGCTCCCGCCCTGCCGGGGCCATTGTGGCAATGCAGGGCATGGCATCGGGATAGCTGTCGGCCAGCCAGTGGATGACGTCAATCACCGCATCATTGAGGGCCGGCTCGCCCATTCTGGCGAACTGCACTTTGAGCTTTTTGCATTTTTTAGGATCCACTTCCGGATTTTCTTCGAATACCTTTTGTATCTGGCTTATTATTTCAGTCCTTGCCAAATTGCCCTTGAAATTTCCCCCGGCATCGCACATCAGGCAGCCAACCGGACAGCCGAACTGGCTGGAGACCACGATCACCCACTTTTTATCCCTGCCGCCAACGGTCGGATCGCATGAGTCCACGAACTCCACCATCCGGCCGTTTTTCATCTCGGCCAGATATACGACGGCCAGATCCTTCCTTCCGTTCTTTTCGATCATCCTCATTTTCTGTTATTCCTTATATATTCATATGCTTCCATTGTGCTTCTGATGCCGTCGCCGAAAGCGAGGGCCGCCTGCTTTATTTTTGGGTGGGCTGCATCCCCGGCCAAGTAAAGCCCTGAAATATTCCGGCCCATCGTCAATGAGGGGCTTTTGCAACTGCCGATGGCTGCCAGACAGTGGTCATATTGCCTCTCGACCATCCTGCCGGCATTTTTCAGCGAGGCTTTTATTCCTTCTTTTGTCTCCGAAATTCTCATTATCCGTGTATCATAAATTATAGATATTTCCAGCGCCCTGGCTTCCCGGCGAAGTGAATCATAAACCCTGTCCTTTTTACCCCTGATGGCAATGGTCACTTCAGATCCGTTTTCTGCCAGGCTGCAGGCCTGATCGAAGGCTACCTCGCCGCCGCCAATCACCAATACCTTTTCTTTTCGCTTTCTCACAGGGATGTCTGTCCACCGGTAAAACAGCATTTTGCCTTCAAATCCTTTCGGAATCACCTTTCTGCTTAGTTTTTTGGGCAAAAGGCCGGTGGCTAATATTACCGCCTTGGCTTTATATGATTTTTGTTCGGTTACGATAATGAATACCCCTTTATTATTTTCAATGGGAAAAACGGAGCCGGCGATAATATTTACAGCGCTTTTCCGGGATTGAGCGATAAGTGAACGACACAGTTCCGGTCCTGACCGCTCATCGTCACTTATCAGAGGAAAATTTTCCACCTTTCGGGCCAGCAGTAATCGGCTTTGCGGTTCTTTCCTTTCGATGACGGCATGGGCCAATCCCATGTGGGCTGCCTGAATGCCGGCCCCCAGACCGGCCGGCCCGGCACCGATGATTATGAGGTCGTATATTTTCATGTTTTCCTTGGATTTCCGATTCTTCGGGAATGACCGTCGTTTTTCTTCAGTGATTTGCAAAATTCCTGTAAATTACATGTTTGGCAAAAGCCGTGTTTTAAGGCAAGAAGCGCAGCCTGGTGATATTCTTTGCTCTTTGAGCAACAGGCATCTGTTATTATCGTTGACCGGTAGCCAAACATGAAACCATGTCGCACGGTGGTGTCCACGCACAGATGGGTCATCGCCCCGCAAATGATCAGATGATTGATCTTCTCTTTTTTAAGCAGAGTGTCGAGTTTAGTTTTAAAAAAAGCCGAGAAATGTTCCTTGTTCAGTCTACAGAAGACTGGAGTGATATCCAACTTATTATACAGCTCGCTTTCCCAGCCCGCCGGTAGATGCTCCCAACGTTCGGCCATAAGATTGCCGGGCTTTGTTGGTGCGTTATGACTGGTATAGATGACCGGCCATTCATTAATCCGGGCGTATTTAATCAAACTGTTTATCTTCGGCATGATCTTTATACTGCCCGGCAGATATGCTGGCGACGATTTGTCAAAAAAATAGTTCTGGCAGTCTATCACCAGCAGTGCATATTTATTCATGGTTTCCTTTCTGTTTTACTGAGTCATTGCGAGAAATTCCCGATTCACCCCAAACGAAGCGATCTATTTTATTTGGATTGCTTCATCAGTGTAATAAAGAGTCAACATCGCGATGACGGCATCCTTCCAATAATAATCACTGCTCCCGTCATTCTGGGTTTTGCTGTTGACTTTGCAACCGAAGAATCTACCGGCAAAACGCAGAGCTATCGGATCCTTCGATAGCCCGGCAAGCTGCCAATCTCAGGATGACGAAGAATAAAAAAAACCCAGGCCGCAGATGCGGTCTGGGTGGCCTAACGGGCCTATTACATAACCGAATAGGTGATTTATTTTATAAAAGTTATCTGGCTTTAATTTTTCAGCATATTCAGCATATTCCTTACCGCCAGATATAGTCCGGCAGCAGCGACAGCCATTACCACCAGACCGGGAATATAGATGATGACACTTAAAAGCAGTACCCCCCCGAACATTACTATGCCAACAATTATCATCCAAACATGCTGTTTCCTTCTAGCCTTGGGGTCATCGATACCGCTGGGTTGTGCAGCTTTGAAAATTTCCATTCTACTGCCGGTTTCCGGCATGGCTTCCTTTACGCATTCCAGGCATAATCGGTGCTCTTTATCAAAGCATCCCCGGCATATCTCCCTTCCGCATTTCTTGCATTTATACATCGATTCGTTGCGGACCAGTACTCCTCGGGAGCAGATCGAGCAGAATACCTGAATGACCTCCTGAATGCCCCGTTCCATAATTCTCCAATCGTTATTGGCGATTTCCGTATATGGCTCCCGTAATGCTCCCCGGCATGAACTGGCCCTGACTGGATTTCAATGGCTCTCGGAAAGCTCCAGCAGGACGCCCTTGGTGGATTTGGGATGGACGAAGGCGATCTTGTGGCCGCCGGCCCCCACTCTGGGGGCCTTGTCGATCAGCTGATAACCCTTGGCTGTCAGTTCTTCCAGGGCCTTTTCTAGGTTGTCCACTTTTAAAGCCAGGTGATGAATGCCCTCGCCTTTGGCCTCGATGAACTTGGCGATGTTGCCGTCCGGGGCGGTTGATTCCAAAAGTTCGATGCGACTTTCGCCCACCGGGATAAAAGCCACTTTGACCTTCTGACTCTCCACCGTCTCGATCCCTTCCAGATCCAGGCCTAAACCCTCGGTGTAAAGTTTCTGGGCCTCTTCCAGGTTTTTCACGGCAATGCCGATATGATCGATCCCCTTGATATACATGCGATACTCCATTTTTTTAATTTTAAATATTTTATTTTTTATTTACAAACAGGGTCTGGGTGGGATAGGCGAAGTCTATCTTCTTTTTGGCGAAGGCCTCCTTTATCGCCAGGTTGATGGCCTGCTGGATGTCCATGTATTTAAGATAATCCCCGCCCTCCACGTAATAGACGATCTCGAAATTAAGGCTGAAATCCCCGTAGGAGGCAAAATGAGCCCGGTCGAAGATGGCCCCGGAAATGCCCTTGATGATCTCAGCCACCATGGCCGGTATCTCCTTGACTTTGGCGGCCGGAGTGCCATAGGTAACCCCGATCTTGAACACCACCCGGCGGTTGATCATCCGCTTATAATTACGCAGGCGGGAATTGGTCAGGTCGGTGTTGGCAAATATCAGCTGCTCTCCGCCCAAGCTGCGGATCCGGGTGCTCTTGATCCCGATGTGCTCCACCGTGCCTTGAAATTCTCCCACTATCACGAAGTCCCCGATCTCGAACGGCCGGTCGAAGAAGATGGAAAAATAGCTGAACAGGTCCCCCAGCACTTTTTGGGCGGCAAAAGCTAATGCCAGACCGCCGATGCCCAACCCGGCCACCAGGGCCGAGATCTTGACTCCGAAGTTGTCCAACAGGACTACCAGGGCCAGGACCCAGACCACCAGCTTGAGAATGGTCAGTATCCCCCGGTAGGCCGTGTTCTGAGAGGAGTCCGCCCCACCCCGCTTCTTCCAGTAGGACTCAACGGAATAAACCGCCAGGGACAGAATGAACTTGGCCGTCAAGTATGTCAGGATAATGGCTCCGGCAATGTTGATGGCCTTGTGCGCCAGGGGAACGACATTGAGATTCTGAATACTCAGGTACACCGCCCCCAAATAAAGCAGAGGAACGATCTTCTTATCTATGGCTTCAACCAGGCGGTCATCAAATTGGTTGGCTGTCTTTTCAGCCAACTTCTTCATCCGGGCGATAACGATCAGGTCGGTTATCTTGATTATTATGGCCGCTCCTACCAGAACGCCCAGACTGACCGCGTAATCCAGCACCCGGTTGTTTAAAAAAGTTTGGTTCAAAAATTCAGTCAAAATCATTACCCCGTTTTTAAATCTGCAGTTCTTTTATGATATCTCCGGCCACCGTGTAGGGGTCGGTCTTTTTTGAATAGATATCATCCAGGTTCTCCCTGGTTTCCATATCATGGGTCAGCCTTAATGCGGCCCACTTGTCCAACTGGTTGGTGATGATGGTATGCACCTCGTCCTGGATGCGCTTCTTTCTTTTTTCGGCCAGCCGGCCGCCCGAATTCAGGTAATCCCGGTGTTTTTCTATGGCCCCGGTCAATTCTGCGGTGCCCTGATTGTCCTTGGCTATGGTCTGGATTATGGGCGGCAGGAAGGTATTTTCGTCCATCTCCTTGACCGACAACAGCTGTTCCAGCTCTATCACGCAGCGCTCTGTGCCCTCACGGTCGGCCTTGTTGATGGCGAAGATATCGGCTATCTCCATGGTGCCTGCCTTAAGCACCTGGACGTCGTCGCCCAGGCCCGGCACGGTCACCAGCACGGTGGTGTCCACCCGTCCGGCCACCTCCACCTCGGACTGCCCTATGCCCACCGTCTCGAAGATCACGATATCGTAGCCGGCCGCATCCAGGATCTTGGCGGCATCGGAGGTGGCCAGGGCCAGCCCGCCCAAATGCCCCCGGCTGCCCATGGAACGGATGTAGACCCCCTCGTCGGTGGCATGTTTCTGCATCCGCACCCGGTCGCCCAGAATGGCCCCGCCTGAGAAGGGACTGGTGGGATCCACCGCCAGTACCCCGACTTTCTTCTTTTGTTCCCGGTATATTTTGATCAGCTTGTCCACTAAGGTGGACTTGCCGCCGCCCGGAGGCCCGGTGATGCCGATCAGATAGGCCCGGCCGGTATGAGGATAGAGATCTTTTAGCAGTTCCACCGCCTCCGGCTGTCCGCTCTCTGCCAGGCTGATGCCCCGGGCGATGGCCCGGATGTCTCCGGCAATTATTTTATCGGTCAGATCGTTCATAAAATTGAAGCAATATTTAAACCACTAAGGCACCAAGACACAATTTTACCAGGTCATCCTGAGACGGGCTTGTTCCCCGACAAACCGAAGGATCAATTCTGATTGATGTAATCCACCACCTGCTGGGATGAGGTGCCGGGAGTGAAGATCTCCTTGATCCCGGCGGCCTTGAGGCCTGGGATGTCGTCGGCCGGGATCACCCCGCCGCCGAAGACCTTGATGTCCGGGGCGTTCTTTTCCTTGAGCAATTGTACCACCCGGGGGAACAGGGAATTGTGGGCCCCGGACAGGCAGGACAGCCCCACCCACTGCACGTCCTCCTGGACGGCGGCGGCGGCGATGGCCTCCGGGGTCTGGCGCAGGCCGGTGTAGATCACCTCGAACCCGGCGTCGCGCAGGGCCCGGGCAATGTACTTGGCGCCGCGGTCGTGCCCGTCCAGGCCGGGCTTGGCAATGAGGATGCGGATCTTGTTTGGCATGTGAATGCTCCGATTTATTATTATTTATAAAACGTCATTGATTTGGGGATCTATATAACTCGGAAAATATCTGTTTATAGTAATAGCAATGGATTCTTAGTTCGGATAATAATCCGTAATAATCAATTATCATTATATGAAAGGTATCTGCTGTTTGTTGCAACATCTCATCTGCAAGTATTGTTAGCGTTGTATTTTTTTCGTCGCAAGTAGTATTTAAATATGCACTTGCTTCATCTGCCCTTTCTGACAAGAAATTTAAATACCCAATCCATTTTTCCTTATCATTGCCTAATAATGTATGTACTATATTTGCTTTTGAATATACCCACATAATAAAATTATCTATATGACCATATACTTCTTCGGGGTTGTTTTTTTCACCACAAACTGGTCTTAGTTCACGTTGATAATATTTTTCTGCTATTGGGCTTAATATTATATTTTGTATAGTCTCATCATGTTTTATTAAACTATTGACCACCGAAACCATTTTATTTATATTCCCAAGATCCTTTACGGATACTTTGGGCGGTCCAAATAAGTTAAACATTTATTAACCCCTGCTCTAGTTAAATATGACAGGTTAATTATTAGACGATATATTCCGTTTCTTATTGTGCTCATACCTCAACTGCAGCATCTCCACCAGCAGGGCAAAGCCCATCGGCAGGTATATATACGCCTTGGGCGTATGCTTGATCACCTTTCCGGGGCTCTGGACCACCCCGTCGGCATTCGGGGCCATCTTTTCGGCATTAATTACCATCTTTCCGGGACGCGCAACCAGTTTTCCGCGGCTCGGGAAGCATTTTCCGCCACTCGGGGTGCCATTTACGGTATTCAGTATTCAATATTCAACATTCAGGTATACCTTTCCGCCCCTCGGGAAGCATTTTCCGGTACTCGGGGACCATTTTCCGAGACTCGGGGTGAGTTTTCCGGCGCTCGGGACCTGTTTTCCGGCACTCGGGGTGGGTTTTCCGGGACAGACGATCACCTTTCCGGGATGCGGGACTTGTTTTCCGAGACGCGCAAACCGGCAAGTTTGGCATTTACATCCGGTTATGGGGTAATTCCGTATGCTTTTAGCAGCAGACGCACCCTTTTGTTAGCAACAAAATTGCCCTATACTCAAGACAGGCTCTTGTTCCCCTCTCGAGAGGGGACTTAGCTCCCAAACAGCTTCGCCCGGAATAAAAAGAACACCGCTCCCAGCAGGCACAACCCCGCCCACAGGTAATCCAGGCTGGGTTTCTCACGCAGATACAGAATGGAGAACGGCACAAAAATGCTTAAGGTGATCACTTCCTGCAGGATCTTCAGTTGGCCCACGTTCATCACCTGGTAGCCGATGCGGTTGGCCGGCACCTGCACTAAGTATTCGAACAGCGCAATGCCCCAGCTGACCAAAGCGGCAAAGAACCAGGTGCGCCCGGACATGTTCTTAAGGTGTCCGTACCAGGCAAAGGTCATGAAGATGTTGCTGACACACAGCAGGCCGGTGGTTAGGTAGTATGGTTTCATGGTTCAGGACACACCCCTTGTTCCCCTCTTATAGAGGGGACTTAGGCCGCCCCTTCCCGCATCGGGAAGGGGACGGGGGTTAGGTCGGTCTATAGTACCACAGATTCCTGGTATTCCCCGAACACTTCTCTCAGCACCCCGCAGATCTCGCCCAGGGTGGCATACTTTCTTACAGCGTCCACGATGAAGGGCATCAGATTCTCGCTGCCGTGGGCCGCCCGGTGGATCTCGCCCAGCGCCTTCTTCACCGCGGCGTTGTCGCGCTTGGCCTTCATCTCGGCCAGCCGCTTCATTTGCGCGTCCTGCACTGCCTGCGAGACCTTTAAAAGATTTTTAGGGGCCTCTTCCTTGACCGTGAACTTGTTGACCCCGACCACTATCCGCTCCTGGGCCTCCACGTCCTTTTGATAGCGGTAGGCGCTGTCCTGGATCTCTTTCTGGACATAGCCCTTTTCGATGGCCTTGACCATCCCGCCCAGCTTGTCTATCTTCTCGATGTAGGCTAAAGCCGCCTTCTCGATCTCGCTGGTCCGGGCCTCCACGTAATAGGAGCCGGCCAGGGGATCCACGGTGTCGGCCGCGCCGGACTCGTGGGCCACGATCTGCTGGGTGCGAAGGGCGATGCGGACCGAGTCCTCTGTCGGTAAAGCTAATGCTTCGTCGCGGGAGTTGGTATGGAGACTCTGGGTGCCGCCCAGAACCGCCGCCAGCGTCTGGATGGTGACCCGGATGATGTTGTTGTCCGGCTGCTGGGCGGTCAAAGTTGATCCCGCCGTCTGGGTATGAAAGCGCAGCATCTGGGACGAGGCCTTCTGGGCCTTGAATCTTTCCTTCATGATCCGGGCCCAGATCCGGCGGGCGGCCCGGAACTTGGCCACCTCTTCCAAAAGGTCGTTGTGGGAGTTGAAGAAGAAGGACAGCCGGGAGGAGAAGTCATCCACGCTCAGGCCCGAGGCGATGGCCGCCTGGACATAGGCGATGCCGTCGGCCAGGGTGAAGGCCACTTCCTGGATGGCGGAACTTCCCGCTTCCCGGATGTGGTAGCCGGAGATGGAGATGGTGTTCCACTTGGGCACCTGCTTGGCGCAGTATTCGAAGATGTTGGTGATCAGCCGCATGCTGGGGGTGGGCGGGAAGATGTAGGTGCCCCGGGCGATGTACTCTTTTAAGATGTCATTCTGAATGGTGCCGTTCAGCTGATCGGCCTTTACCCCCTGTTTCTCGGCCACCGCCACATACATGGCCAGCAGCACTCCGGCCGGAGCGTTGATGGTCATGGAGGTGGAGACCTTGTCCAGCGGGATGCCGTCGAACAGTATCTCCATGTCGGCCAGGGAGTCGATGGCCACGCCCACCTTGCCCACCTCCCCGGCGGACATGGGATCGTCGGAGTCGTAACCGATCTGGGTGGGCAGGTCGAAGGCTATGGACAGCCCGGTCTGGCCCTGGGCTAAAAGGTATTTGTAGCGCTTGTTGGATTCGGCCGCGTCGCCGAAACCGGCGTACTGGCGCATGGTCCAGAACTTACCACGGTACATGGTGGGCTGGACGCCCCGGGTGTAGGGGTACTGTCCGGGGAAGCCCAGGTCTTTCTGGTAGTCCAGGCCCTCGGTCTCGCAGGGGGTGTAGACCCGCTTGACCTCGTCGCCCGAGGTGGACAGGAACTGCTTTTTGCGCTCGGGGTACTTGGCCAGCATCGGCTGGACGCAGGTATTGTTCCACTCGGTTAAAGTGGTGAATAGATCGTTCTTTTGATTCGAGGCCGCCGGCTTCTTGGCGGTCAGATTTTTTTTGACCGCGGCCTTTGGGACGGATTTTTTACGGGCCGGCGCAGCCTTTTTTATGATCTTCTTTTTGGGGGTTTTCCCTGCTTTTTTCATGTCTCACCTAAAAATATATTGATTGTTAAATGTTACGAATTAGGGACTTTCATTATATCACTACCCCATTTAAAAAGCAAAAATTATTTATTAATTTTATTGACAAAATATCCCCAATCAACTATTCTTAACAGAAAGTGATGCTGACAATGAACCAGTATGCCAAAATCTATTTTACCCAGTACCTTTCACCTCTGGGCAAGCTGTACTTGGCTGCCACCGATAAGGGTTTGTTGAGCATTGCTCCGGGAAAGGGCTCCGAGATGTCCTTCCTGATAAAATTGCCGATAAGGCATTACGATCTGATGCACAGCGAAAAGCCTTTCATCCCGATCAAAAAACAACTGGACAGATATTTTAAGGGCCAGCCGGTGGCCTTCAGATTCCGGGCCGATATGAGCCATGGCACTGCCTTCCAGAGAAGCGTCTGGAAGAAACTGGCCGGATTGCTGCCCGGCCAGATGGTCACCTATGGCATGTTGGCCCGGGAGATCGGCCGCCCCAAATCCGCCCGGGCGGTGGGTCGGGCGGTGGGAGCCAATCCCCTCCCAGTGATAATCCCCTGCCACCGGGTGATAGCCGCCGGCGGCTCGCTGGGCGGGTTTGCCTGGGGAATAAAGGTCAAGAAAAAACTGTTACTCACCGAAGGGATACATTTATGAAAAAAAAGACCGCCGTTAAGGAACGGAGAAAATTCATCCGGCTCCCGGTGGAGATAAGGGTGAAATTCAAGCATCTGGACAGCCTGATAGATACTGCCGGACTCAAGCCGGCCAGGACCCGGGATCTCAGCACCGGCGGGATACTTTTCAATTCTCCGGGCAGGATGGCCAAGGGTGATACCCTCCAACTAAAGCTTGACTTCACCCGGGGCAAGAGCAAGTACGACCTGGCGGCCATCGGACGGGTGGTGCGCTGCGGAGCGTTGAAGAACGGCCAGTACAATATCGGCGTGCAGTTCTTGGAGATCTATCCCGATGACCTGGGTTTGCTGAAGGGATATATCGAAAAAAAGGCCAGGCCCTCAGGTAAATGATATCAGATATAAAAAAGGGCGGCTCTTGCCGCCCTTTTTTATATTTAACAGAGCCCATAAAATATATTTTACGTCTCTTTGTGGCTCAGATTGGTTGTAAGCATTTAAAATTTCACCTTATCCCCGGCCTTGATCCCGTTCTTGCCAAACCAGCCGGCATTGGTCTCGACCACATACAGGGCCGGGGCCAGCGACCGGTAACGAGGTCCCTCGTCCAGGGGCTTCATGGTCAGAATGTTGATGATCACCCCCTGTTCGGAGATGAAGGCGATGTCCAGTGGCAGGAAGGTGTTCTTCATCCAGAAGGACTGCATCTGTGAATATTCGAAGATGAACAGCATTCCCTCGTCCTCCGGCATACTTTTCCGGAACATCAATCCCTGCTCCCGGCTGCGGGGATCGTCGACCACTTCCACCCACAGGTCTTTTTTAGCTATGCTGAGTTTGGTTCTCCCCGGGCGCTCCGGTTGGGTTTGGTTTGTTTCATACCGTCGGTACGTTTTTTCGGCACCTTGACGGCAGCCGGCCGCCGATATAAGAATCAATATTATTATAATTATCTTTGAATGATTTTCCAACTTTTCCTCTCGAACAATATATTATGATTTATCGGAAATGAGGCCCATATATAGACCACAAAAGACCTGTCACTGAATATCGGTTGCAGAAAGATGCAGCTCTTATTTATTCATGTTAAATATAACCATCCGCAGGGTGGTCATCTCCTCGATGGCGAATTTTGCCCCCTCCCGGCCCAGTCCGCTGTTTTTATTGCCTCCATAGGGCATGTGGTCGACCCGATAGGATGGGAAGTCATTGATCATGATGCCTCCCGCATCGATCCTTCTGACAACCGTCAAGGCCCGGTTGATATTGGAGGTGAATATGCCCGCCTGCAGGCCGTACTGGCTCTGGTCGCAGTTCCTGATACCCTCCTCGAAGCTGGAGATCTTTTCCACCACCGCCACCGGCCCGAAGATCTCCTCCTTGACCACTTTCATTTCCGGCTTGGTATCGGTGATGATGGTAGGCTGACAGACATTTCCCTCCCTGCTTCCGCCGCAGATGATCCGGGCTCCCTGGACAACGGCTTCCCTTATCCAGTCCTGGACCCGGTCGGCCTCCGATGATGCTATCATCGGGCCGATATCGGTATCCTGGTCCAGGGGATTGCCGCTCTTGAGTTTTTGGGTTCCGGCGGCGAATTTTTCCAGGAATTCCTGATGCCGGCGGTGATGCACATATATCCGCTGCACAGAAATGCAGACCTGCCCCTGATTGTAAAACGCCCCCAGGATACAGCGTTTTACGGCGTAATCCAGGTCCTCGACATCCTCATCAATCACTACCGCGCTGTTGGACCCCAGCTCCAGGGTGACCCTCTTCAATCCGGCGTTCTTGATGATATGCTCGCCCACCTCCCGGCTTCCGGTAAAGCTGATTTTGGACACTCTTTGGTCCTTGATCAGCATCTCGCCCACCTGGCCTCCCGGCCCCGGCAACACGCTTATGGCCTCACGGGGCAGACCGGCTTCGATGAAGGCTTTGGCCAGTTCTATCCCCGAAAAGGGGGTAGCAGTGGCCGGCTTAAGGATCACCGGACATCCTGCGGCAATGGCCGGGGCCACCTTGTGGGCCGCCAGGTTCAGGGGAAAGTTAAAAGGAGTGATGGCCGCCACTACGCCGATGGGATACTTCTCATAATAGCCCACCCGGCCTTCTCCCGACCGGCCGGCGTCAATGGGCATGGTCTCGCCGTGTATTCTCTTGGCCTCCTCGGATATGTATTCAACGTTCTCTATGCACCTCTCCGCCTCCGCCCGTGAATACCTCAGGGGCTTTCCGGCCTCCCGGGAGATCATGATCGCCAGCTCCTCCTTTTTCCCATCCAGGATGGCCGCCGCTTTTCTGATGATCTCCGCCCGGCGATGGGCCGGCAGATCGGCCATGATCTTTCGGGCATTGAAGGCGCAGAACAAGGCCTGATCGGTTTCGGACTGCCCGGCAATGGATACCTCTGCTATCTCCTGGTTGGTATATTTGTCAAATACCTTTTGCGTTTTAGCGGATCCAACCTCCTGGCCCCCGATTATCAGCTTATAATTGTCTTTCATGAAAACACCTTGAGCAGTTGTAGTTGTTTTTCCGTGATGGTTTGACTGTCTCTGCTTTTATGCCCCAGCAATATTTCCTGCGGCATTCTTGGCCGAAAGCTTCTTGGCCAGACCCAGAATTAAGCCCAGGACCACCGCCAGCAGGGCCGCCACCACCACCCGGTATTCCGGAGGCAGCATGAAATTGACCGATTGAACCGGAAGCCAGAACCAGATGATGGTCCAGCCGACTACTTTGAACATATTGTCCCAGTCAATATTCCGGTAGGTTTCGACCAGGGGCCATCGGGAAAATAATTTGTTCTTTTCGATCAAGGTATCGGTGATCCGGTGAAAAACCATGAAGGGAAAGGCGAACACCGCCTGAAAGAAAAAAGATTTCCAGAATGCCGTCAACCAGGCCACGCCCAGACCCGGAAGATAGTCTTGGGCCAGCAGCCCTTCGATTCCGGCCGAAAAAAGGGGGAAGGCCAGGGTCATCATCAGGCCCAGCACACCCCAGACCAGGGCGCGCTGCCATAGCCGGATCCCCGAAAGCCGCCATTTGCCGGACACTATCTTCCAGCTCAGTAGTTCGCCCATGGTCCCCAGCAGGGTGAACTTGGACAGACCCATCAGGTAAGGATGGGATAGGGTGGCCGCCACGAAAATTTCACGTGTATCTGGTATTAGCAGTATCGTCAGCACTCCGCCCAGCAGCAATGCCCAGATCAGGGATATAAAAAGGTCCCTGAATCCCCTGTCCCTGTCGGTTAAAATGATTTGTTCCCTCACGTTTTCTTGAACAACTGCTTCACGGTCTTGCCCATCTCGGCCGGGGTCCTGGCCACCTTTATCCCGCAGGATTTTAAGACCTTGACCTTCTCCTGGTAGGTGCCTTTGCCTCCCGAGATGATGGCCCCGGCATGTCCCATCCGCTTTCCCTTGGGAGCGGTGGCCCCGGCGATGAAAGCCGCCACCGGCTTGTCGAAGTTCCTCTTTATCCACCGGGCGGTATCCTCCTCCATGGAGCCGCCGATCTCCCCGATCATCAGCACCGCCTTGGTCTGGCGGTCATTCTTGAACAACTCAAAAGCATCAATGAAGGTGGTGCCTATCACCGGATCGCCGCCTATCCCCAGGCAGGTCGATTGACCGATCCCCATCTGGGTCAGCTGGTTGACGGCCTCATATGTCAGGGTGCCGCTTCGGGAGATCACTCCCACTCCGCCCTTCTTGTGGATGGAGGCCGGCATGATCCCGGCCTTGGCCAGGCCGGGGGAGATGACCCCGGGACAATTCGGGCCTATCAACCGGGTCTTCTTGCCCATCAGATAACGTTTGACGAACATCATGTCGTTGACCGGAACCCCTTCGGTGATGCAGATCACCAGCTCCAGCTCGGCGTCGATGGCCTCGATCAGGGCCTCCTTGCAGAAATTGGCCGGAACGAAGATCATCGAAGCGTTGGCCCCGCCCTTTTCCCGGGCCTGGGCCACGGTGTCGAACACCGGGAAGCCCTCATGGACGGTCCCGCCCTTTCCGGGGACCACCCCGCCCACCACCTTGGTGCCGTATTCGGCCGATCTCAGGGTATGAAAAGTGCCGTGTTTCCCGGTGAATCCCTGGCAGACCAGCCGGGTGTTATGATCGATCAGTATGGCCATAGCCTTCAGCCTCCGCAACAATTCTTTTGGCCGCTTCGTTCAACGAGCCGGCCGGGGTTATTTTCAAACCGGATTCAGCCAGTATCTTTTTTCCCTGCTCCACATTGGTGCCGTCCAGCCGGGCCACAATCGGCACCTTCACTCCCAGGGTCCTGGAGGCCGAGACGATCCCCTCGGCGATCACGTCGCATTTCATGATGCCGCCGAAGATATTCACCAGGATCCCTTTTACATTGGGGTCGCTTAAAATGATCTTAAAGGCCTCGGTCACCTTTTCGGCCGTGGCGCTGCCGCCCACATCCAGGAAATTGGCCGGGCTGCCGCCGTGGAATTTGACGATGTCCATGGTGGCCATGGCCAGCCCGGCCCCGTTGACCAGGCAGCCGATGGTGCCGTCCAGCTTGATGTAGCTCAGGTCGTATTTCGAGGCCTGGACCTCGTTGGGGTCCTCCTCATCTATATCCCGCAGTGCCTGGATGTCCGGATGTCGTCCCAGGCCGTTGTCGTCAAAATTGACCTTGGCGTCTATGGCCAGAAGCTTTCCGGCCTTGGTCTTCACCAGCGGATTGATCTCCACCAAAGAAGCATCCTTTTCCAGAAAGAGATTGTACAATCCCCTCATGATGCCGGTCAGCTGCTTGGCCAGGTCCCCGGTGAACCCCAGTTTTCCGGCCATCTCCAGGCCATGAAAGTTCTTGAACCCGCTGAAGGGATCAAGGTGGATCTTGATGATGCTGTCGGGCCTTTCCTCGGCCACCTTCTCTATCTCCATCCCTCCCTCGGTGGAGGCCACAAAGACGTATTTGCAGACCGCCCGGTCGATCAGCAGGCTGAGATAATATTCCCGGTCGATGTCCACCGCCTCGGTGATCAGCAGCCGGCTGACCAGCCTTCCTGCGGGGCCGGTCTGGTTGGTGATCAGGTTCATCCCCAGGATATTTTTGGCCTGTTGCAGGGCTTCATCCTTACCGTGGGCCAGCTTGACCCCGCCGCCCTTGCCCCGGCCCCCGGAGTGGATCTGGGCCTTGACCACATAGCTGGGGCCCGGAAGCTGATCCAGCGCCCCGGCCAGCTCTTGGGGCGACCGCACCATGAACCCCCGGTCCACCGGAACGCCGTAGCTTTTCAGCAATTCCTTGGCTTGATATTCGTGGACATTCATCTAACCTGCTCCCAATGTTATACTGATGATTGTTGTCATTTAAAGCCAAACCTGATCCGAGAAAACCCCTGCCGGGCTGGGTCGGTCCTGGCCCGGCTAGGCAAATATTCTGTTATGAGGCAAAGGCCCTGAACGGCCTAAGATGGGAGTAGCCTCTGTTCTTAACCCAGTCCTTAAGGGCTGGGTTAAGAACGCCCATGGGAATCAAGGCCATTAATGGCCATCAATATGCCCACGCTGATATATTTTAAATTTTTTTGAATTTCTTGGGACCTTCCTTATACAGGTCGTTCCCCTCGGTATCGGTGGCCACTATGGCCGGAAAGTCCTCCACCTCGTATTTACATACCGCCTCGGGACCCAGCTCCTCGTAAAGGATGGGGGTGGATTTCTTGATGGCCTTGGAGATCAGGGCAGCGGCCCCGCCGATGGCGGCGAAATAAACCGCTCCTTTCTCCTTCATGGCCTTGATGACCTCTTCGCTGCGCTCGCCCTTGCCGATCATGCCCCGCAGCCCGCCCTTATGGATCATGGCCGGGGAATAGACATCCATCCTGTAGCTGGTGGTGGGGCCGGCGCTGCCGATGGCCTTCCCCGGCTTGGCCGGCGACGGTCCCACATAGTAAATGATCTGGCCTTTCAGATCCACCGGCAGCTTGCCTTCCTTTTCCAGGGCCTCACAAAGCCTCTTGTGGGCGGCATCCCTTCCGGTATAGATGGATCCGGTGATTAGGACCTGGTCGCCCATTTTGAGCGATCGCGCGGTCTCCTCGGTAAGGGGGGTGGTTATTTTTTTGGGTTCTGCCATGATAAGATTCTCTTACAATACGCGATGGGCATGCCGGTGGGCATGACAATTGACATTTACCGCCACCGGCAGCGAAGCCAGATGGCAGGGATGATGCTCGATATGGATGGCAAAGGAGGTGACATTGCCCCCCAGACCTTGGGGACCGATCCCTGAATTGTTGATCCGGTGAAGGATCCTCTGCTCCAGCTGTTGGTAGCGCTCATCCTGGTTGGGGGCGTTCAGCGGCCACAGCAGGGCCTTCTTGGCCAGGTAGGCCACCTTTTCAAAGGTGCCGCCGATGCCCACCCCCACCACCGTGGGCGGGCAGGGATTTCCCCCGGCCCTGACGATGGTGTCCACCACGAAATCGATCACTCCCTGTTCCCCGGCCGACGGCGGCAGCATGGCCAGCCGGCTCATGTTCTCGGCCCCGCCGCCCTTGGGGGCCAGGGTGATCTCCAGCTTGTCCCCGGCCACTATGTCCAGATGAATGATGGCCGGGGTGTTGTCCCCGGTGTTTTCCCGGGAGAACAGCGGGTCGTCCAGTGATGATTTTCTGAGGTAGCCATCCTTGTACCCCTGCCGCACCCCTTCGTCAATGGCATCCTTTAGCAATCCCCCGTCGACCCTGGCATTCTGGCCGATGTTTATGAAGAATACCGCCAGGCCCGTGTCCTGGCAGATGGGCACCCTTTCATCCCGGGCGATCTGGGCATTCTTCAGGCACTGTTCCAAGATTGACTTGCCCAGGAGCGAGCTCTCCTTGTCCCTGGCTTGCTTGAAACCGTCGACCGCATCAGCTGGCAGGTCGTAGTTGGCTTCCAGGCACATCTCCTTGACCGTGTCCACTATTTTTTCGTATTCAATGATCCGCATATCTTCTCTGCTTTCATCTTCGATAGAGAACACCCTTTGCTTTGACTCGTCACCGCCGTGACCGGCCGTTATTTTATCTGGCTGACGGCCCGCTTGACCGCCGCTTCCAGCATTTCTACCGGCGGTTTTTTGATCAGGCCCTGTGCCATCATCTTGTCGGTTATCTCCCGGGACTCCCGGATATCCTTTTCGGCCAGGGCATAGGCCTCCTCGGCGGTCATCTTTACACGGGCCACCCCGTCTTTGATGGCCTGCATGGCCACGTCGCGGGCCTCGGCCGGGAACAATTCCCATTCGCTCATTTTGGAGATGATGTAGTCCGGCTTGAGCCCTTTCTTTTCGGCAGTGCCGGCCAGGGAATGAGCCGCGGCTATGGCCATGTTGTCGGTGATCTTCTTGGCCCGCACCATCAGGGCCCCCTTCAGGATGCCGGGAAAACCCACGCTGTTGTTGACCTGGTTGGGGAAATCGCCCCGGCCGGTGGCCACGATAAAGGCCCCGGCCTCCTTGGCGGCGTAGGGATAGATCTCCGGCACCGGATTGGCACAGGCGAAGACGATGGATTTTGGGGCCATCGATTTGATCCATTCCGGCTTGATGACATCGGGACCCGGGGTGGACAGGGATATCAGCACGTCGACCCCTTTCATGGCATCGTCCATGGTCTTGATGTTCTTGGGATTGGTCTTCTGGCAGATCTCCCACTTACGGTAATGGGCCTTGTTGGCCTTGATGTCCTCTCGGAATGGGCCCAGGGCGCCCTTGGTGTCGAACATGATCATGTTCTTGGCATCGCCGCCGTCGGTCTCGATCAGACGGAAGATGGTGGTGTTGGACGCTCCGGCGCCGTAGAATACGATCCTGGCCTCGGACATCTTCTTTCCTACGATCTTCAGAGCATTTATCAGGCCGGCCAGGGTGACGCAGCCGGTTCCTTGGGCATCGTCATGCCACACCGGGATATTGCACTCCTCCCTGAGGGTGTCCAGCACTTTATAGCAATTGGGCTGTGAAATGTCCTCCAGGTTGATGGCCCCGAAGCTGGGCTCCGCCATTTTTACAAAATCTATGATCTTCTGGGGATCATGCTCCCCCTTGTCATTGTAGCTGTTAATGCACAGGGCCACTCCGTCGCAGCCGCCCAGGTATTTCATCAAAAATGCCTTCCCCTCCATCACGCCCAGGCCGCCCGAAGGGGTGCAGTCCCCGTCGCCCAGCACCCTGGTCGAGTCTGAGACCACCGCCACCAGATTGCCGCGGTTGGTGAGGTCGAACGAGGCATCGTTGTTGTCTCTGATGGTGGTTGATATCTTGGAAACGCCGGGGGTATACCAGATATTGAACCAGTTGAATCCGTACAGTCCGGCCTTGGGCAGGGTGGTCATCTTGCCGCCGTAATATTTATGAAGGTCGTAGGCCAGTTCTTTAAGCAGGACCGTTTTCCCCTTGGCCAGCTGTTCCTGGGTGAAACCGGCCGGAAACAATTCTTCCAGATTGTTCAGGGTTAAATCGAAATCCGCCATACCCTGATTTCCTTTCACATTAAATGGCTTCGGTATTTGATTATATTAAAACACAAATAGTCCGGTTTTGTAAAGAAAAAAAACCTCTCCATCTGTACGGTGAAGAGGTTGGTTAAATTCATATATAGCCGGAACCTTTATTGTCTGCTGCTTTATCTGCCGCCCGTGAATCTTCTGTTGCCGGATAGGAAAGGCTCTCCGGCTTGACCGGGATCCCGTGGTCGCGCAAAAGTTGGCGGGCTTGGTATTCGTGAATGTTCATGTTGTTCCGTTAGATATATTACTGAAGTATTTTATTGTCGAGGTTGAGACCCATTTTAAAGCTTAATCCTCTTAATTATTATCTCATATCTATCTAATACAACTTTTTCGTCAAATGTACCATCTCTATTATGGTCGAACAATGTTTCAATTTTCCGGCTATTTTTGTATATATCTTTTTTATCAATAACCGCATCATTGTTGAAAGATTGATAAGCTTCAATTATTTTACCGTTATTGTATTTGCACCAAATATCGGCTTTACCGTTTTCATCAATATCTGTAGCTGTACTGTCTATAATACCATTTTTATAGTAGGTCCAAACGTCAACTTTACCATTAAAGTTATCATCATATTCTGTATGCTCTATTAGACGATTATTCGAAAAATAAAACCAGGTGTCTGGCAAACTATCATAATTTGTATCATATGAGGATCGAACCATTACTTCATTTTCATAGTATGTCCAACTATCCGGTTTGCCGTCAAAGTTATTGTCAGAAATTTGTATAACAAGGCTGTCACCTTTATTTTCTCTCCATTGATCGGCTTTCTTGTCCCCATTGGTATCCCAAGCTGAAAGTTTCTTTTCAAAGGAAACAATGCGATTGTAATAAATGCTATAGCAGCATAGAAACCCGATGCAAATACCGAATATTAAACCTAACCAAAAATTTGACAACTTTTTCATGCTAAAACCTCCCGATAAAATATTGTTCGCGGCTAATTAGTCGGTTCGTAGCAGTTTAGTGCTATACTGCCAGAATATGATTGACAGTGACAAGGGCATACTCTTTTACGCCACCCTGTTAGTTTCTATCCCTTTCTCAAAATCCGCAATATTCCTGAACGTCACTTCCAGCTTCCTCAACAGCGCCTCGTGGGTCTTGTAGCCCAGATGCGGCGTCAGCACAGTATTCTGCGCGGACAGCAGGGGATTGTCCCGGCTGGGCGGCTCGCTGCCGAACACGTCCAGCCCGGCGCCGGCCAGTTTTCCATCGTTAAGCGCCTGGGCCAAAGCCGCCTCGTCGATCAGCCCGCCCCGGGCGGTGTTGATCAGATAAGCCGAGGGCTTCATTTTTGCGATCCGCTCCGCGTTCATGATATGCTTGGTCCCGGCATTGAGCGCAAGGTGCAGGGAGATTATGTCCGAGTCTTTTAACAGATCGTCAAGACTGCAATAGGTCCCGCCCAGCTTTTCGAACTCTTCCTTCTTGGCCCGGTTATACCCCAGCACCTTGCAGCCGAAGGCGGCGAACAGTTTTGCCGCGGCCAGCCCGGTGGCCCCGGTGCCCACTATGCCCACCGTCTTGCCATTGAGCTCGACGCCATCGGGGAAGGCATAGAACTTCTCCTCGGTCCGGCGGGCGTGGGCATCGCCCTTGGGTATGCTGCGAAGGAGAGACAAAGCCAAACCCAGCGCCAGTTCGGCCACCGAATCGGTGGAATACCCCGGCGTGTTGTAGACCGCTATCCCCTTCTCCTTGCAGGCAGCCAGATCCACATGGTCGTACCCGGTAAAGGAGATGGAGATCATGGACAGCGCGCAGTTGCGGATGGTCTGGCCGTCTATCGGCAGGCTGCCGGTGATCAGATACCTGGCGCCGCCCACCAGCTCGGCCAGCGGCTTGCCCCCGGCCAGCTCGGAGCCCTTCCAAACCAGGGAATGTCCGGGCAGTATTTCGGCAAAGCGCTTCTTCACCAGCTCCCGGGGAACTCCCAGGGTTTGGATCAGTATGACCTCTGAAGGTTTGTTCATTGTTTGAAAAGTTGAATAATGTCTGATTGGCTGGTTGTTTATATAAAAACCTCTCCATTAAAATAACGAAGAGGTTTTATAAGTCCGTCAATCCACGGCCTTTTTATCTGCTGTCCTTGACATTGCTTTTTTATCTTCCGCCTTTGGTCTTTTTGCCGCGGGGCACGAATGGTTCCGACGGGCGGCTGGCCATGCCGCTGGCAACGGTGGTGCTTCTTAGGGCATTGTCGGTTTTGGCCGCCGCCTGGGGTCTGGGCCCCTTGGGGCTTTTGCTCCTCGATTTGAAATCATTCGCCGGCCGGGGGGCCGGCCGCTCCCTGGCGGGCTGGGGTTTTGGCGGAGCGGGCCTTTCCTGGGATTGCCCCCGGCCGGTCGGCCGGGGTTGCTGCCCTTTGTCCTTTCTTGGACCCCTGGGTCTTCCCCGGTCCCCGCCCACATTGCGAGGCTCCGGCGGGGCCGTCCGCTGGCCCGGTTTTTCTCCCGGCAATCGCGGGGCGATGATCACTCGGCGGCGGTCGGCGTTGCCCACAGCGAAGGTCTTTACGTCGGGGCTGTTCTCCAGGGCCTTGTGGACGATCTTTCTCTGGTGGGGCGGCATCGGTTCCATCTTGTGTTCCTGGCCACTCTCCTTGACCTTGGCTGCCAATTGCAGTGCCCGGGATTTCAGGTCGTCGTTCTGCTTTTCCCGGAAGCCTCCGATATCCAGCCGGACCTCGTATTCCGAATCGCGGTAGATCTTGTTCACCAGATACTCCATGGCGCTGAGGGCCATTCCCTGGTTGGCCTTGAGGTATTTCTCCCCTTCGAAGGAATCGATGGTGGCTACCAGAATGTTCCCTTCCTCGTGGAAGGAGCTGATCATCCCCGGAATGTCCATCCTTTCCAGGATGCCCTCCACCAGCCGCTTAATCCTGGGCTGGGGAAGCACTTTCAGCCGGACCTTGGCCGGTTTGCCGCCAAAGATTCCCAGAAAACCTGCGGAGCCCAGGCTGATGATCTCGATCTCCACGTCCTCCCGCTGGATCCCCATCTGGATCAGGCCCTTGTCAATGGCCTGTTCAACGGTCTTGGCTTCTTTTTCTATGAATACGCTCATTTGGTTCTCTTTTGATTTGGTTCTTAATTTAAAGTGATGTCGGTCCCGTCTTTTTGATGAACCTCGGATCAGTCCTCGATCGGCTTGTGACGGATATGGATGATGTACTGTTCGCCGATGGAAAGTATGTTGTATACCAGCCAGTAGAGGTTGAGGCCCGCCGGCAGGCTGCTGAAGATGAACACCATGAACAGCGGCATCATGTAGATCATGAATTTCTGCTTGGGATCCACCGTGGTCATCTTCTGCTGGAAGAACATGGCTATCCCCATCAGGGCCGGCAGCACATAATAGGGATCCTTGACTGCCAGATCGTTGATCCAGAAGGCGAACGGGGCCTGACGCAGTTCGATGGTGTTGGCCAGCACGCTGTACAGGGCAAAGAACACCGGCATCTGGAGAAGCAGTGGCAGACAGCCGCCCAGCGGGTTGACCCCGTGCTTCTTGTACAGAGCCATGGTCTCCTGGTTCAACTTGCCGGGATCATTCTTGTATTGCTCCTGGATCTTTTTCATCTTGGGCTGAAGCTGCTGCATATGCTTCATGGACTTCATGCCCTTGTAGGAAAGCGGGAAGAAGGCCAGCTTGATGATGATGGAGAACAGGATGATCACCACCCCATAATTGGGGATGAAACTGTGCAGGAACAGCAGCAGCCAAAGTATCCCGCGTGACACCGGCTGCAGGAATTTCCATCCGGTATCGGCCACCCGATCAAGCTGGGGGTGGACCCGGGATAGCATCTGATGATGGATGGGGCCCAGATAGACTGCAATGCTGTCGTACCCGGACGGTTCGGCCTTCAGTGAAAGCCGGCTGGAGATCCTGTCAATATCGATCCCCTGCTTGACCGCCGCCGCCGACTTGTTTACCGGAACCATGGCCGCCAAAAAATATTTGGTGCGCACCCCGCCGAAAATGATATCGCCTTCTATCTCGGCGATGTCGGGCTTGGCCAGTTTCTTGGCCTTGTCGCTTACCAGCTCCTTGCCCAGCATGGAAACAGCGGCATATTCATTCTCGTCTATCTTCTTGTCCTTCTCGGTGAAGTTCAGCCCGCAATCCCAGAAAAGGTGGTAGCGTCCGCCCAGGGCGACGCCCGCCTGGTTTTCCAGGTAGATGTTAAGGGCCAGGCCCGGGCCTTTGTCCAGTACGGCATAGCGTTTTTTAACGATCAGTCCGCTGCCCAGTTTGATCTGGTAGGTCACCGATTTGCCGGTCTCCTCAACCACCATGAATACATACTGCGAAAGATCCACCGGAACGCCGTTGGCAGTAAGATCCATGGTCAGGGCCCGGCCGTTCTCCGGGATCAACTGAACCCCTTTGCCGTCCGGAAGTTTGTATCCCTTGAGGTCGTACTCCACCAGGCAGGCGCCCTGATTGCTGAACACCGCCCGGAAATCGGCGTTCTCCAGCGTTGACTGGATCACCGGTATTTGGAGGACGGTATTCTTTAGGTCAGCGTCTTTTTGAGGATGAGCCGGTATCAAGGCTTCCCGATGCTCTGCTATTGGCTCGGTCTCGGGGTTGACGACAACCGGTTGTTCCTGTTTTTGTTGCACCGGGGCTTTGCCCTTGGGGCTTAAATACTGGAACGCCAAAAATACCCCCAGGATCAGGATCAGCGCGATAAATGTTCGCTTGTTGGAATCCATTACTGAATATTCTTCCCTTCTTTTGTTTTGAAACCGGGAACCGGATCGTAACCGCCGGCATGGAACGGGTGGCAGCGCAGCACCCGGCGAACAGCCAGCCACAGCCCGTGCCACGGTCCGTGGGTTCTAAGGGCCCCCATGGCATAGACCGAGCAGGAGGGGCTGTACCGGCAGGAATTTGGCAACAGCAAGCCCACCGTCATCCGGTAGAGTTGGATGAGGGATACCAATATGGCTGTCAGCAATCCTCTCAGCATGTTTTATTGATCCTCCGGTTCGATCTTTCCCCGTTTGATAAGTTCGGCCATCGCCTCCCGCACCCTGATGTATTCAATTATCTGATTTGCGGAGAATACCAGGTCGCATCCCGGTTTGACCGAGCATTTGATCCTGCGATACGCTTCGCGCATCCTGCGTTTCATCAGGTTTCGGGACACCGCCTTTCCCAGCTTTTTCCTTACGATAAAACCGGCCCTGGTGCTGGGCGCTCCGTTCCTTTCCCTGAAGATCAGGGAGATCCCATCCTGGCCCAGGCGGGTGCCGGTCTTCAGCACCTCGGTAATGTCCTGCGATCTCCGCAGCCGTTCATCCTTTTTGAATGTCTGGTCCATTACCGTCAACTGCCGACTTCCGGCTCTTAGGTGTGCTTTAGGCTGACTTTTTCGTCGGATACCGTCAGCTTGTGGCGGCCCTTGGCCCGCCGCCGGGCCAGCACTTTGCGGCCGTCGGCCGTTTCCATCCGGCTGCGAAAACCATGCTTCCTGGCCCTCTTCACCTGGCTTGGCTGGTAGGTTCTCTTGGTCATTTAATCCTCCTGTTTGGTTGTATAATATGGGTAGACTAGTTTGCAAATTAGCGTATTATGATAGCTTAAAACAGCCCTAAAGTCAAGGTTTTTTAAGCGTTTGTGGGTTGTTTTGGACATCGGAGCATAGTAAAAGGGCCGTCCTTTTAGGGCGGCCCTTTTACTCATGAAAGGAATCTGAACTAAATATATTGATTTTTCAATGGCAAATCAAGGAGTAATTCCCAACATGCAGGCGTGGTAAATTTGCCAAAGTTCAGTAAAAATAAAATAAATTTTTTCTTGACTTTTTGCTAAAAATTGGTTATCCGGAAGGTTCCTCGTAAATAGCGTATAAGGTTTTATCGTTTTTATGGGTAAAGCATGTTCTCTTCCTTGATCCGGTCCTTTATTATATTGTAATATTTCAAATCACCATTCTCATATTTTTGGTATATGGCCCAACAGGCAAAGTCGACCACTTGCAGACACTTTTCCTGATTGGGTTTTTTTATTTCCACCTGTAATACGTTTTAAAGTTATCGTTAAAGTAGGCGTTGGTTTCCCTTTGAGAAGCTATCAAATGTATCGGTTCGTCCTTGGTTATCATTTTTCGAGTGAATAGACGATCAAGTAAAATATTTGTCACATAATTATAGAGAACCTGTTTTTCATCCTGCAACCGGGTATATACTTTTTTCTTGTTGAGGCATATTGTTATTATAGAAACGTCCTTGGCGCCCAATAAATATAAAAGCTTTTCTCTGGTCCTGGGCCTTTCTTTGCTGCAATGCAATATACCCGGAAACCCTTTGACATCCATCTTGGAAAGGTTTTGATATGTTTTTTGACGATTTTTTCTATCGGCCCCTTTTGTTTGGTAAATAAAAAAGTGATTATAAAGTATTTTGATGTCTTGCTTTTAGTAAAATCAAAATCCAAATCACCGCTCTCATCAAGGAAAATATAAGCCATGCGCACCCTTATTTACTTTTCGAAGACACTCCTTAATATCTTCCCCGCCCTGGCGATATCCCCGTCATCCACATCCAGATGGGTCACCGCCCGCAGCTTGGTGGCCCCGAAAGATACCAGCCACAATCCCTTTTGGGCCAGTCTGGCCATGGCCTGTTCGGAATTCAGCCCGGTCTGTTTGATGTCAAATATAACAATGTTGGTCTGCACGCTCGTCAAATCAATTTTGATCTTTGCCAATTGAGATATCATCCGGCCCAGTGTCTGGGCTCGCTGGTGATCTTCGGCCATTCTATTGATGTTATGCTTAAGGGCATAAAGCCCGGCTCCGGCCAACAGCCCGGACTGGCGCATTCCTCCGCCCATCATCTTGCGGTTACGGGCCGCTACGGCAATGAACTTTTTTTCTCCGACCAGCGCCGACCCCACCGGGCAGCCCATCCCCTTGGAGAAGCAGACCATCACCGAATCGAAATACTTGGCGTATTCTTTGAGCGGGATCCCGGTGGCCACCGAGGCGTTCCACAAGCGGGCTCCATCCAGATGCATTTTTATTTTCTTCTTCCGGCAAACGGCGGATATTTTTTTGATCTCCTCCAGCGGATAGACCGTCCCGCCCGCCCGGTTATGGGTGTTCTCTAAGCAGACCAGGGTGGTGGCCGGCTGATGAATGTCCTCCGGCCTTATGGCATTTTGTATCTGACCGACGGTCAATGCCCCGCCCGGACCGGTCAGGGCATTGAACTGCACCCCGGACATCACCGCCGTCCCGGCCACTTCGTAGCGGAAGATATGCGACTCGTAATCCAGAATAACCTCGTCGCCCGGTCTGGTATGGGTCATTATGGCCAATTGGTTTCCCATGGTACCGGAGGGAACGAATAGCCCGGCCGGCTTGCTCAGCAGTTTGGCGGTCTCGTTTTGCAGCTTGATGACGGTGGGGTCGTCGCCCAGCACATCATCGCCCAAAGGCGCGGCCATCATGGCTTTCATCATGGCCGGAGTAGGTCGGGTGACGGTATCGGAACGCAGATCTATTATTTTCATTTGATGTTTCCTGTTGGAGCTTATGGATTATTTTATTGTTTTGCCAATAATATCAATGATTTGCCGGGCTCTGCTTATATTAGAATGCTTCAGCCTGGCTTTTACCGCTCCGGCCTTGGCTATTATTTCTCTTTCGGATTCGTGTTCCAAGTAATAACTGCATAAATCCAACAGATCCGAAAGATCATCCCGGCAAAAGACGATCTCTTGGCGGTCGATAAAGTTATCGGGAATCACAATTTTGGGTCTAGGACTTATTAACAAACGACCGACTGCCGGCACTTCCCAGTATCTCAGGGTATCCCAGCCCACCCCCGGCATATTGATCACGATGCGACAGGCCGCCAGCTCTTCGAGATACTTTTTTCCCTTTCGATGGTACTTGCTGAACACCTGTTTGCGGACGGTGCCGTTCTCCCGGCAGTCGAATTTATTCTGCAGGATATCTAATGCCTTTGTCCGTAATGGGTTTGACTCAACAGCCCAGAATGACACCTGGTATTTTAATGGGGCTTCCGAGATATTTACCGGCAGCCTGTGATAATTGAAACCGAACGGCAGGGGATAAACATTTCCCGGATATTCCACAGTCTCCAAGTATTCCCTTTTAAAAATGATGTCGAAAGGCCTGGTTTTGATGACCTCCTGATATAGGTCCCAAGCCTTCAGTCTTTTCAGATCGCCGCCGATTTCAGGCCAGTCGCCGCCATCAATAAAAATTACCGGGATGGGGGCTGGTATCTTCTTGACTATCTTAAAATATGCTTCCAGACAAAGCGGTTTGGCCGATCCCACTATTACCGCATCGTATTGACTTTTTTTGAATCTTTGCTTGATCGAGGAAATTGTACTGCCGGAATACAACCCCAGATTGCGTGGATATAATCTAGCCTTTACGTGAAAATGCGGATTCCAAGGCAGATCGATTATCCTTTCGGACCCCAATGTTTCAGCCAATCCGCTGTAACATATATCTTGAAGGTAATCCGGTTCATGGGAATTAATGAACAATATGACCGGCTGCTTATCCATCAGATAAAACCTGCATTATCTCCACCGCCGCCCGTCGGGCCGCCCCCGGCTCTCCCAGTATCTGCGGGATCCCGGCCAGTTCGGCCAGCACCGCCTGGCGCGGAGGGCCCTCGTCCATCAGCATCCTGGCCATCAGAAAAATGGCGCCCGGTCTGGCCTCCCATTGCAAAAACTCCGGAACCACCTTCTTTCCGGCCACTAGGTTCACCAATCCAATAAACGGCAATTTGACCAAAGCCTTGCCGATGATGAACGACAGGGGATTGGTCTTGTAGACGATGATCATCGGCGTCCCCGCCAGGCCGGTCTCCAGAGTGGCGGTGCCCGATGCCACCATTATCAGACGGCTATGGGCCATCAGATCGTAGGTCTGGTTTTCTACCAAGGCCACATTGATGCTGCAGCGATCCAATTGCTCTTTTATATACTGACGGTTAATATGCGGTGCCGCCCCCAGAGCAAATTGGATATTTTGATTTCCGTTATACAGTAACTGGCAAGCCTGCAACATTACGGGCAGTATCCGTTCCACTTCTTGGCGGCGGCTGCCCGGCAGTATTCCCACCAAAGCTTCATTGGAATTCAATCCATGCTGCCGATAAAATTCCTCCTTTCTCAGAGAAGGTTTGACCGTGTCTCTTAAGGGATTTCCCACATATCTGGCCGGAATTTTTAAGCGTTGATAGAATTTTTCCTCGAACGGCAGTATCACCAGCATCTTCTTTACCAAACGTCTGATCAC
This sequence comes from uncultured bacterium, assembly GCA_937863685.1. Lineage (GTDB taxonomy): Bacteria > Edwardsbacteria > AC1 > AC1 > EtOH8 > UBA2226. The sequence continues at coordinate 1,104,915 of CALMGM010000005.1, read as the reverse complement.
CCCGATCCTCCGCTTGCCCCAGGCCCATACCTGGGGGGAGATATAATAGACGACATCAATGCCCATCCGCTTGGCGATTCGTCCAAACCGCAGATTGAATCCGGGATAATCAATCAGCACCAACAGATCCGGCTTGCGGCTAACCAGCAATTCCTCTAATTTTTTAAAGACCGATCTGATGAACGGCAGGTGGCCCAGCACCTCCACGAACCCCATGAAAGAGAACTCCCGGATGTGGTAGCTAAGCTCCATTCCGGCCGCCTGCATGCTATCCCCGCCGATGCCGTAGATCTCCAGGCCGGGGTCGATCTTTTTCAGCTCTTTCACCAGCATCCCACCGTGCAGGTCGCCGGAGGTCTCTCCGGCAATGATCATTATTCTAGGCATAAAACATAATATTAATTCTTGGGTCCGCCAAGTATAACAATTATCCGCTTCCCCTGGCAAGATAAATATTAAAACCTTCTTCCGGTTTTTCTTGACTCAATGATATTGGAGCGGTTATAATTCCATCCATGCATCAGTTATTAATGTGGTCCGTATTCTCGGTGCTGGTGACCGGGATGCTGTTTATCGACCTGTTCGCCACCAGCCACCGGCATCATTCCATGTCCACTCAAAAAGCCCTGATGTGGAGTCTTATCTGGATAAGCACCGCCCTGGTCTTCTGTCTGGGCATCTGGTATTTCCAGGGTCGGTTGAGGGCCCTGGAGTTTCTGACCGGTTATATAATAGAGAAATCTCTCTCGGTGGACAATCTGTTCGTCTTCATCATGATCTTTGCCAGCTTCAAGCTGGGCCCGGACCGCCAGCCGCTGGTGCTCAAATGGGGCATCCTGGGCGCCGTCATAATGCGGGTGGTGCTGATCCTGTTCGGAGTGGCATTGATGCAGGCCTTTCACTGGGTGATCTATGTTTTCGGGGCCATCCTGCTGTTCACGGCCTACCGCATGGCCTTCGATGAAGAAAAGGATATCGAGATCGAGAAACACCTGATGGTCAGGCTGTCGCGCAAACTGTTCCCGGTAAGCTGCGCCGAAAACGGCGAGAAGTTCTTCATTAGGGAAGCCGGAAAAATTTGCGCCACCTCGCTCTTCGTGTCCCTGCTGGTGGTGGAGGCTTCGGACCTGGTCTTCGCGGTCGACTCCATCCCGGCGGTGCTGGGGGTCACCCGGGATCCTTTCATCGCCATCACTTCCAACATTTTCGCCATCCTGGGCCTGCGGGCCCTGTATTTCCTGCTGGCTAATATCGTCAAGAAGTTCCGGTTCCTCAATTATGGGGTGGCGATGATCCTGGCCTTTGTAGGGGTCAAAATGATCTTGGCCGATGTCTTTCACATCCCCATTGGACTGTCGCTGGGCATTATCACTCTGATACTGGCCGGTTCGATCGGGGCCTCGCTGTTGGCAAGACCAAAAGAATAGAACACCCGAAAAACTAAAAGCGCCTGTATATACCAAGGCGCTTTTTGTATTCTCACAAGGGAGTGGCCCTTACCGGCTTTTCGGTCACGGTCAGGTACACCCCGGCCAGTATCAGCAGGCCTCCCCCGGCCTCGAAGCCGGTGGGCATCTGCCTTAAAATGGCCCAGGCCAGCAGGGCCGAGCCCACCGGTTCGGTGATGATCAGCATGGCGATCTTGGGGGTGGAGAAATATTTAAGTCCCCAGTTGAAGGCGCTGTGGCCCACCAGCTGCGGACCCAGCGCCAGCAGCAGGAAGAACATCCAGGTCCGTCCGGCGAACCCCCAAAGCTGCACCTTAAAAATCAGCGCGGCCGTCAGCAGCAGAATAGCGGTGATTCCGTAGCATATGGTGATATAGGGCAGTATGCCCATCCTGGTCCGCAGATAGCGTCCGACCAGCAGATAACAGGAGGCCATCACCGCCCCGCCCAGGGCCAGCAGGTTTCCGAAATTGGCGGTGCCCGAAAGGCTGGACCGGCCGGCTATCAGCCCGCCTCCCAGCAGCACCAGCATTATGGCCAGGAAGATCCTGATGCCAGGCTTCTCCCGAAACAACAGCCAGCCCAGCAAGCTGACGAACAGCGGGTTGGTGGTGACAAAAACCACCGAACTGGCCACCGAGGTGTAGCTCAGGGAATAGATCCACAGGATAAAATGCAGGCTCAGAAAGAGGCCCGCCAATGCCGCCCACAGGATGTCGGTTGATCGGAGCTGTTGGAACCCTTTTTTTGCAGTGAATACTGGCAGCAGCAGCAACGATGCAAATCCCAGCCGGTAAAAAGCAATGGCCAAAGGCGGGGCCTGACAGCTTTTTATCAGCACTGCGGCAAAGGATATGGCCGTGATACCGGACAGCATCACCGGCCAGAGGTATGGCGGCTTGGGGGGTTGATGGAGCATGGTTGATATCGATTGTTTGTTATTTTTCCCTGGTCCGTATCCGGGAGACATTATAGACATCTTTTATGCGCGACAGTCCGGTGATCAGGTTCTCCAGCTGCTCCCGGGAGCTTATCTCCACCGAAAGCCTGATATTGTGGCGGCTGCTCCTGGTGGATGATTTGGTGGCCTTGATCCTCAGCTTGGCTTGATTTATGGCATTGACAACATCGAACAGCAGATCGGGCCGGTCCATCCCCTCGATGTTCAAGATGACGGTATAGGAAGCCCCCGGCTCCTGTTTCACCCAGTATAACTTGACCACCCGGTCCGGATTGGAGGCCAGGTTGCGATAGTTGGGGCAGTCCCGCCGGTGGACCGAGATGCCCTTCCCCAGAGAGATATAGCCGAACACCTCATCCCCGAAGATCGGGGAACAGCAGCGGGCAAAACGCACTGACACATTGTCCACCCCGGCCATGCCGACCCCGGATGGCCGCTGGACGGCTTTTTTAACGGAGGGCGGGGCAATCATCGGCGTAGCCGGCAGTTCCGGACTGATCAGGGTCTTGATCTTCTTGACCACTGCCGCGGCAGTCAGCTCTCCGTAGCCCAGCGACACGAAGAGGTCATCCGGGGCGGCGAATCTGTAATGTTCTACCAAAGTGTGCATGATCTCGGAATTATCCAGCCCGATCTCCAACCGGTTCTTCCTCAGTTCCATGAGCAGGGATTCCCGGCCCAGGGCCACATACTCTGTCCGCCTCTCCTTTTTGAACCACTGCCGGATCTTGCTCCGGGCATGGGGGCTGCGTACCACCTTGAGCCAGCCGGCCGATGGACTGCTCTGTTTGGAGGTCAGGATCTCCACAATGTCGGCATTGTTGAGCTTAAATTCCAGTGGTACGATCCGGGAATTGACCTTGGCCCCGATGAAACGATGACCCACCTCGGTGTGTATCCGGTAGGCAAAATCCAATGGTGTGGAGCCGGCCGGCAGGTCCACCACCTGGCCCTTGGGAGTGAATACGAACACTTCTTTCTGCAAAATGTCCAGTTTCAGGTTCTCGATATATTCCCGGGCATCGCGCGACTCCTCGTTCCAGTCCAGCATCCGCCTGATCCAGGGATAGACCTCCCCTGTCAGATTGATGTCACTGCCGGTTTTTTTCTCCTTGTAGGCCCAGTGAGCGGCGATGCCGTATTCGTCGATCTGGTGCATCTCGCGGGTCCGGATCTGGACCTCCAGCGGCTGGTTGCCCGGGCCATAGATGGTGGTGTGCAGGGAGCGGTAATTGTTGGATTTGGGCATGGCGATGTAGTCCTTAAAGCGGTCCTGAAATGGCATCCACAAGCTGTGGATGATCCCCAACACTTGGTAGCATTCCGGCACGCTTTCCACGATCACTCTTATTGCCAGCAGGTCGTAGATGTCGTCGATGCTGCGGCCCTTGTCCCGCATCTTGCGGTAGATCCCGTAGAAATGCTTGGGACGGCCCTCGATGATGAAATCCTTCATTTCGGCCGAGGCCAGGCTGTTCTTCAGGATGGCTTTCATCTCTTCTATCTGCTTCTCCCGTTCCTGACGTTTCTGGGTCACCTTTCGGGAAAGCTGCCGGTATTCCTCGGGCTCCAGGTGGGAAAGGGCCAGATCCTCCAGCTGCCATTTGAAATCCCACATTCCCAGCCGGCTGGCTATGGGAGCGAATATCTCCAGGGTCTCCCGGGAGATCATCTCCCGTTTTTCCTGGGGCAGGGACTCCAGTGTTTTCAGATTGTTCAGCCGGTCGGCCAGTTTTATCAGGATCACTCGGATATCCTTGGCCATGGCCAGGAATATCTTCCTCAGGTTCTCGGCCTGATGGTCCACCACCTGTTTATCCAGTTTCAGGTCCCGGCTCTTCTCCTTGGACAGGCTGATGGCCGCCAGCTTGGTCACCCCCTCCACCAGGTCGGCCACCGGTTTTCCGAAACCCTCGGCGATATCCCGGTAACCCACCCCGGTGTCCTCCAGCACGTCGTGTAATATGGCCGCGGCAATGGTGGAGACGTCCATCCTGATATCGGCCAGCACCAGGGCCACTGCCAGGGGATGCACGATGAACTCCTCTCCGGAGGCCCGGGATTGCCGGTCATGGGCGGTGCTGGCCATCTGATAGGCCCTCTCCAGCACGGCCCAATCGGCCGGTTCCTTATCATACCGCTGAAAGCTTTCCTTTAGCTGCCCGAACATCCTGTCCGGCGCGGGATTATTTCCGATATGGGCTTTGGCCATTGTGCTTTTCTTTTTAAAATATACGGCTTGACGTGGATTATTATAATGTAGTATCCTAATATCGTCAAGGTAAATGTATTTAACAAAAGTCAATAAAATGGATCGAAACTCGGCCCAGAAAGAGATACACCGGCTCCGCCGGGAGATAAACAGGCACGACCGCTTGTATTATGTGTTGGCCCGGCCGGAGATATCGGACCGCGATTACGACGCTCTGATGCATCGTTTGTTGGAGTTGGAAGAACAGCACCCCGGCCTGGTGGCTCCCGATTCCCCCACCCAGCGGGTGGCCGGGGAACCTTTGCCGGGCTTCGCCCAGATAAGACATCCGGTCCCAATGCTGTCTCTGGACAACACTTACAACGAAAAAGATCTACGGGAGTTCGACCAGCGGGTCTGCAAAGGTCTGGACGGCCAGAGTTACCGCTATGTGGTGGAACTGAAGATCGATGGGGTGGCCGTCTCCCTGATGTACCGCCGGGGGCTTCTGGAGTACGGGGCCACTAGGGGCGACGGCACAAAAGGCGATGATATCACCTCCAACCTTAAGACCATAAAAGCCATCCCCCTGAGCCTTGATTCCGGAGATGGCGCTATCCAAGAGCTGGAGGTCCGGGGGGAGGTCTACCTTCCCAAAAAGGAATTTGCCCGGCTGAATGACATCAAACAGCAAGAGGGCCAAGCCTCTTTTGCCAATCCCCGCAATGCCGCCGCCGGATCATTGAAGCAGCTCGATCCCCGGACCGTCGCCCAAAGAAAACTTTCCCTTTTCGTTTACGGCATCGGCCGGCCACCCCAAAATATCGACCAGCACTACCAGACGATGGAATTCCTGAAGGGACTGGGGTTCAGGGTCAATCCGAATATCGGGCTGTGCCGTGGTATCTCGCAGGTCATCGATTACTGCAATCAATGGGAGCAGAAGCGGGATACCCTGGATTACGAGATAGACGGCATGGTGATCAAGGTGGATTCCTTTGCCCAGCAAAGGCAGCTGGGCGCCACCACCCACAGTCCCCGTTGGGCCATAGCCTATAAATTCCCGGCCCGCCAAGCCGTCACTGTCCTGAGGACGGTGGAGTTTAGCCTGGGGCGGACCGGGGTGGTGACGCCGGTGGCTATCCTTGACCCGGTGCTGCTGTCGGGTTCAACCGTCTCCCGGGCCTCAATGCACAACGAGGACGAGCTGGTGAAAAAGGACATTCACTACGGGGACACGGTCTTCGTGGAAAAGGCCGGAGAGATAATTCCCCAGATAATCAAGGCCGTTCCGGAAAAACGCCCGCCCAGGGCAAAACCGGTGAAGATGCCAAAAGAATGCCCGTCCTGCAGCGAACCTCTCGCCCGCAATCCGGAAGAGGCTGCCTGGCGCTGTCTCAATGTTTCCTGCCCGGCCCAGGTAAAGGGGCGGATTGAATACTTTGCTTCCCGCGGGGCCATGGACATAGACGGCCTGGGCACGGCCATGGTGGAAATACTGGTCAACAGCGGACTGATAAAGGATTATGGGGACCTTTATTCCCTCCAGGGTGAGCAGATTATGAAGCTGGAGCGAATGGGAATGAAGTCGGCTGAGAACCTTTTGGAGGGGATCCAAAAAAGCAAAAGCAGTCCTTTCTGGAAAGTGGTAATGGCTTTGGGTATAGCCAATGTGGGCGCCCAGGTGGCCAGGCTACTGGTCCAGAGATACTGCAACATGGAAAAACTTCAGAATGCCGGCTGCGAAGACATCTCCCAGATCTACGGGTTGGGGCCGGCGGTGGGAAGTTCCGTTGAAAATTTCTTTGCCAACAAGAAGAATCTGGCGGTGCTGGAGAAATTGAAGAAGGCCAAGGTCCGGATGGAAGCCGAAGAGACGCCAGGGGCCCCGCAGACCTTTGCCGGAATGACTGTGGTCTTAACGGGGTCTTTGCAGAACTACACCCGGGAGCAAGTCACCGAGCTGATCGTCAGCCGGGGCGGGCAGGTGACCTCCTCCGTCTCCAAGAAGACATCGCTGGTGCTGGTCGGCAGCGAGCCGGGTTCCAAGCTGGACAAGGCCAAGTCGCTGGGAGTGAAGCTGATCGATGAAAGGGAATTCCTCAGGATGGTAAAAGGTTTATGAGCATGAACGATCATATCGGCCTCAAAGGATCCATATTGAACCCGCTGTCCGCCGACCGCTGTGATTGGATACCGGAGGGATTGTTGGTATATGACCGGGCCGGTATGATAACATATTGCGGACCGGACAAAAAGATCCTGGGGCTGAAATACAAGCCTCTTACGATCACCGGCAAAAACATCATTATTCCCGGGTTGATTGACTGCCACAGCCACCTGTCGCAGTTCGATGCCATCGGGCAGACCGGATATACCTTGCTGGACTGGCTTAAGAATCACATCTTCCCTGCCGAGGCATGTCTCCGGGATAAAAAAGGGGCCGAGAATATCTCCCAGAGATATTTCCGATCCCTTTTGACCGATGGTGTAACATTTTCGGTCCTTTACACCAATTTCAAAACCGGAGTGCTGGCCGCTCGCCGGCAGGCGGAAAAGGCCGGCATCAGAGCCGTCATCGGATATACCCTTATGGACCGGGCGGTCCCGGGATACCTCAAACAGGAACCTTCAAGGACCATGGAAGAATGCCGGGGTTTATCGTCCCTTTTTAGTAAGAATAGGAGTGCCCGGCTGCATTTTTCCCTCAATCCCAGGTTTGCCCCGGCCTGCTCTTCGAAATATCTCAGGATGATCGGACGGCTGGCCAATGAGGATGATCTTTATATTCAGACCCACCTCTCGGAGAATGTGTCCGAGATAACAGCTGTGAAAAAAGCCTTCCCCAATATCAAAAACTATGCCGAAGTTTACGATCGCTTCGGCCTGCTGACAGAAAGGACCCTGTTGGCTCACTGCATCCATTTGTCGCCAGCCGAAAGGGAATTGGTTAGTAAAAGAGGCTGCGGGGTGGTCCACTGTCCGTCATCCAACCTGTTCCTGCATTCCGGCAGGTTCCCGCTGGAGCACTGGAAGCATTACCCCAAGCTGGCGCTGGGATCCGATATCGCCGCCGGACCTTCCTTTTCCATGCTGGATGTGATGCGGGACGGATATTACACAAACATCCAGAAGCTCTCCGGCCTTTTATATATGGCCACTTTGGGCGGAGCTAAAACACTGGGGCTGGAACATGAATTGGGGAATCTGGTAAAAGGCAAGCAGGCCGATTTCGTGGTTTTAAAAGCCGATAATGCCCGATTCTCTTCCGCCGATGATGTTTTATCCCGGATCATTTTCCGGTCCGGCCGGGTGGAGGCCAGAAAGGTCTTTATAGCGGGGCAGGAGGTCTGGCCGCAGAGGGAAAAATGAAAGAGAGGGCGCCTTGATCAAGGCGCCCTCTCTGATTAATATAGTTTACCAGGCGAAAGTATAATGCTGGATATAATTATCACCGACCAAGGTATAATAACCGGTTCCATCATTGTTATAAGTGAATTTGGCGAATTGCTCGCCGTTATACTTGGCAATGCCCGTGCCGGTGCCGTTGGCAAAGCTTGTCGTGCCGGACAGTCCGAAGTACCCAGTATAGCTGAAGCTGCCCGAGCAGGTGCGGGTAGTGCCGATCCATCCGGTCTCGGTCACATTGGTCCAGGTAAATACCCAGGACACCACCACGCCGGAGGCACTGACCCCTATATACCACCCGCCGCTGTGAACCGAATCTCCTGGTTGCTGGGTGGCATAGGCCGAATATTCGGTAGTTGTGTAATCTGTGGCCTGGTTTAATTCCCAGTCAACCCTGGTGACAATTGCGCTGGAGTCTGCCCAGAGGTCATTGGTGAATTTCACCCAGTAGACCATGGTATCCTTGGTCAGGCTGTCCAGATCATAGATGTAATTGTAATAATACCAGCCACTGGCGGCCGTGGAGTTCCAGTGGTTGGAGTGGGAAACAGGTCCATACCAATCCTGCGGTGGGGCTTTTTCATCCTTCTTGCCTGGGATGCTGGTGCCGGGGGTCCATCCGGACAGGCCGCCCGAGAAGCCTTTGGCAAACCCGATAGCCATCTCGGAATTGCTCTCTGCCAAGGAGGCATAGGTGGTTTGCTGGGTGGTGGTAAGGGTTGTAGCGGGCGGTTCGACCGGGTCCTCTTTCTTGCTGCAGCCAAAACTGATAACCAACATTAACACCGCGGACAGGGAAAGAAAGATCTTTAGGGCTTTCATTTATTCTCCTTTATAATGGTTGATTATTCCTTTTGTATCCTGCAAATAAGATATCAGATTATTTTGAAGCTGTCAAGAAGCTTTTTGATCTGATTTTTATTCATTTTTTTTGCCCCGCCCAATTGCCCGGCCGTCAGCATTATCCTGGCCAGGTGCTCCACCCTCTCCATCCGGTGCAGGGCCTCGGCAACATCCTTTCCCAAGGTCAGCACCCCGTGATTGGCCAGCAGAATGGCGTTGTGCTTTTTGATGTATGGTGCGATGGATTTCGGCACCTCGTCGGTGGAGGGGGTGGCGTATTTTGCCAGGGGCACCGGGCCGACAGTCAGGATCACTTCGGGCAAAACAGGGTCGGTCAAAGCTCTTCCGGCCGCGGCGAAACCGGTGGCCGCCGGCGGATGGGCATGCACTATTGCTTTTATATCCGGCCGCATCCGGTAGACGTACAGGTGCATCTTTATCTCGGAAGATGGTTCCCCTTTTCCGGCCAGCACCTTTCCGTCGGGACTGCAGATCAAAAGCTGGGATTTCTCGATCTCGCCTTTCGACAGCATCGACGGCGTTATCAATATTCTGCTTCCGTCTAGTTTGACGGACACATTGCCGTCGGTAGCCGCCACAAAGCCCAATTGGTCCAAACGGCGACAGCATTTTATGATTTGCTGTCGCAGCGCACTCTGATAGATCATGCTCTTATGCTCCCATTATATCGGTTCGCCCCCCAGCTGGAGCTGGTAAAGGCTGTGGTACAAACCGCGTTTTTTCAAAAGCTCCTGATGACTCCCGCTCTCCCGGATCTCGCCTTTGTGGATCACATATATCCGGTCCACGTGCTTTATGGTGGACAGCCGATGGGCTATCACCAGGGAGGTGCGCCCCTGCATCAGTTTGGCCAGGGCGTCCTGGATCAACTTTTCGGTGGGGGTGTCTATGTTGGCGGTGGCCTCGTCCAGCACCAGCACCGGGGGATCGAAGGCCAGGGCCCGAGCGAAGGACAGCAGCTGGCGTTCGCCCACCGAAAGGGTCACCCCACGCTCCTTGACCTCCTCGCTGTACTGGCCGGGAAAACGCTCGATGAAGGTGTCGGCATGAACCTGCCGGGAGATATCCACCACCTCCTGGTCGCTCAGCGGTTTGTTGAGACGGATATTTCCCTTGATATCCCCGGAGAACAGGAACACATCCTGCATCACCACCCCCAAAGATGCCCGCAATTTCCGTAGGTCCAGCTTCCGGATATCCACCCCGTCCAGCAGGATCTGCCCGCTTTTGATGTCGTACAGCCTGGCGATCAGGTTGATGATGGTGGTCTTGCCCGAACCGGTGGCTCCCACGAAGGCGATCCTCTCCCCCGGCGATACCTTGAAGGAGACGTTCCTCAGGACCGGCTCCCCGGGAACATATTCGAACACCACATCTTTGAATTCGATCTCTCCCTTGGGCCGCCCGATATCCGCCGGTTCTTCCGCCTTTTTTATCCTGGAGGGCTCGTCCAGCAGCTGGAACACCCTCTCCGAGGAGGCCATGGCCGACTGCAGGACGGTGTAGCTTTCGGTCAACTCCTGGATGGGCCGGAAGAACATCCGCAGGTAGGTGGTGAAGGCCACCAAGGTCCCCAAGGAGAGGGTGCTGGCCATCACCTTGCCTCCCCCGCAATAGATTATCAGGGCCAGGCCCACCGCCGATATTATCTCCACCATCGGCCGGAAGAACGACATCACCAGCACCTCCTGCAGGGAGGCCCGGAGGTAATCGTCGTTGATCTCGCCGAAGCGATGGATGTTCTCCTTCTCCCTCTGGAATATCTGGATCACCCGGATACCGCTGAGATTCTCCTGCAGGGTGGCGTTGAGCCTGGCCAGCCGCACCCGGATCTTGCGGTAGATGTCACGGGCCTTGATCCTGAAGAAGATGGTCCACACCGCGATCAATGGTATCGTCAGGTAGGCCACCAGCGACAATTTGACGTCCAGCATGAGCATCATGGCCATCAGGGCCAGCACCAGCAGAACATCCCGGAACAGCTGGGCGAATACCGAGACGAAGGCCTCGTTTATGGCGTCCACATCGTTGGTGGCCCGGGTCACCAGCCTCCCCACCGGATTGCGGTCGAAGAATGACATGTCTATGGACTGTAGTTTGGCGAATATCCTCTGTCTCAGGGAGTGCATGAACCTCTGCCCCACCAGCTGCACCAGTATGATCTGCAGGAAATTAAGCACGAAGCTGATTGCCAGTAACAGCAGGAACAGCATCCCGAAGTCGATCACGCCCTTGATGTCCTTTTGACGCAGAACGGCGATCTCGGAAGGGGAGAGGTTTTTCAGGTCGTTATAATCTATCAGATAAAGATCCCCGTACCGCTGGAACAGGGACTCTTTTCGGCCAATGACCTCAATGATTTTTTTTGCCTGATCGCTGCTGTCCGGCACAAAGTAGTAATAACTGGCTTTTTCGAACTTCCCTTGCCTCTCCCAGCTGCCAGCCTGGTACTGCTGTCCTTTGTTCAGCCGGGCGACATCCACCAGAACTGTGTCCCCGGTCAGGGGGAAAGTCCCCGGTATCGCTTGAGAGGCGACCATCTTTTTGCCCGAAACTTTTATGTAATTGTCGATGGCATCCTTGGTGATATACGGCAGGACCAGGTCGAAAGAGGTAACCAGGATCAGCACTGCGATGGCCAGGGAAATATACCACCAGTAAGGCCGCATCAGAGAAAGCAGCCGCTTCACCAGTTTGGCGTCGTAGATATTCCCCAGGGCCGATTCTTCGGCAAACTCGTTATGTTGATTCTGATCGGACATTGGTGGATCTTTTGAATGACAGCTTCAGGTTAGAAATTACCTATCTCGATATCGATGATGGTCATCGGCTCAATCGGACTATCATTGGCTTTGGTCTTGGTTCCGGCGATGGCATCCAGCACCTCAAAGCCCTGGTACATCTGACCGAAAACGGTATACCCCTCGGCCGGGCCGCCGTCGGCGGGATGATCCAGAAAAGGGACCCCCTTGGCCGGATGGACGATGAAGAACTGGGAGCCTATGCTGTTGGGCAGGCTGGTCTTGGCATAGGACAGAGCCCCCCGGATGTGGCTCAGGTCGGGATGGTATTGGTCGCCGATGGTGGTGCCGGGCCCTTTATGGGAGTGGCCGCCGGTGCCATTCTTATTGGCAAAATCACCGCCTTGGATCATGAAATCTTTTATGATGCGGTGGAAAGGCACATCTTTATATTTTCCTGCCCTGGCCAGTTCGGTGAAGTTCTTGACCCCCTCGGTTATCAATCCGTCGAACAGGCGGAAATGCATCTCCCCCTGATTGGTCTTTATGATGGCGATCAGGTCGCCTTTCTGGGGCATTTCTTTCTGCATTTTTTATCTCCTTAAATTTGTAGTGATCTATTTCAAGGTGACCAGCTTATAGGTTATGGCGGATATCACGGCGGCGCAGGGGATGGTGAGTATCCAGGCCCAGACGATCTGCCCGGCCACTCCCCACTTGACCGCCGTCAGCCTTTTTAGCGCCCCCACCCCCATGATCGCTCCAGTGATGGTATGGGTGGTGCTTACCGGCACCCCCATGAAAGAGGAAACGAACAGGGTGGTGGCCGCCCCGAATTCGGCGCAGAAGCCGTCCACCGGGCGCAGCTTGGCCACCTTCTGCCCCATGGTCTTCACTATCCGCCACCCGCCGAACAGGGTGCCCAATGCAATGGCCGAATGGCAGGACAGCACCACCCAAAGCGGTATGTGGAATTTATCACCCAGCATCCCGGCGCTGAACAGGAGGCCGGCTATGATGCCCATGGTCTTCTGGGCGTCGTTACCCCCGTGGCCCAGGCTGTAGAGCGCGGCCGAAAGCAGCTGCCCCTTGCGGAAAAGGTGGTCAACCTGGGAGGGAACCTGGTTCTTGAATATCCAATGCACCGCTACGCCCATCACCAGCCCCAGCAGCAATCCCAGCAGCGGGGATATGAAGATAAAAGCCACCGTTTTCAATATCCCGGACCACACCAGCGCTCCCGATCCGGCTTTGACCAGGGCGGCGCCGATCAAACCACCCATCAGGGCGTGCGATGAGCTGGTGGGCAGCCCGAAGTACCAGGTGATGATGTCCCACAGGCAGGCCCCGATCAGGGTGGCAAAGATGATATGAGAATCCATCACTGAAATATCCACTATGCCCCGGCCGATGGTCCCGGCCACATGCAGACCGAAGAAAAGAAAGGCCACAAAGTTGAAGAAAGCAGCCCATATCACCGCATGGCGCGGAGACAGAACCCTGGTGGAGACTATGGTGGCTATAGAATTGGCCGAGTCGTGGAAGCCGTTGAGGAAATCGAAGAACAGGGCCAGGGCTATCAAAAAGATGACGTAGCTGCTCATTATCCTATCCCTGCTTCACTAATATTGATTCCACCACGTTGGCGATGTCCTCGCAGATGTCCAGGCAGGTCTCGGCCCCTTCGTATATCTCCTTCCACTTGATGACCGTAATGGGATCAGCCCCATCATCGAAAAGCTTTCCGATGACGCTGTCCCGCAGCTGATCGCCCATATTCTCCAGCCGGTTGATCTCGATACAGTGCTTCAGTATCTTTTTGGGGTTCTTGGTGTCCCGCAATTCCTTGATGGCTTGGGCCAAGGAATAGACAGCCTGTTCTATAAGTTCGGCAAATTTTATCATGCCCGGATCGGCCACATTAAGTTTATACAGCCGCATCCGCTTGGTGAGTGTATAGACAACGTCTATCACATTATCCAGTTCGAATGCTAGACAGTGAATATCCTCCCTATCGAACGGTGTGATGAAACAGCGATTGAGCTTATCCACTATCTCATGAGTGATCTCATCTCCTTGATGTTCAATCACTCTCATCCGTTCTATTCCCTGGTCATCGAATTTCCCCTGGATGGCCAGTTCCTTGAAGCAGGCGGCGGCCGAGGTGATTATGGCGGTCTGTTGTTCGAACAGGTCGAAGAATTTTACTTCCTTGGGGATCAAACTAAAAGCCATGGTTGTCTCCTTCAAGATGATGAATTTCTTATGATATTTATTTTGTTGCCAGTTCCCTCTCCAACTGCTGGAGCTTGAACATCTCATAATATCTGCCCTTCATATCCAGCAAGGCTTGATGCTTTCCCTGTTCGGCTATCTGTCCCTGTTCCAGCACTATGATCAGATCGGCATCTTGAATGGCGAAGATCCGATGCGAAATTACTATGGCCATTCGTTTCGAGAACTCAGACGACAGATGGGTCAATATCTTTCGTTCGGTATCGGCATCCACCGCCGACAGGGCATCATCCAGGATCAGTATTGGCCGGTCCATCAGTAGGGCCCGGGCCAAGGCCACCCGCTGTTTCTGCCCACCGGATAGGGTCACTCCCCTTTCGCCCACCACTGTTTCGTACCCACGAGGAAAGGAAAGTATCTCCTCGTGCACCGCCGCAATCCTAGCTGCCTTTTCGATCTCGGCGGTGTTTTTCAGCTCCGGACGGCCGAAGGAAATGTTCTCCCTGACGGTGTCGGAGAACAAAAAGCTGTCCTGTGGCACAAAGGCCGCCTGGGCTCGCAATGACTCAATGGAATAATCGGAGATATCCCGTCCGTCCAAAATTATCTTTCCGCTTTGGTACTGGTACAATCTCAGCAGTAAATTAACGACCGTGGATTTTCCCGAACCAATGGCCCCAGTGATGCCTATCAACTGTTGCGGCTCTATTTTCAGGGATATCTCCTTCAGGGCCGGCAATGACTTGCCGTTATGAAAGAATGTGACATTCTCAAATACCAACCGGCCCTGAATTCTTTCAAGCCTTTGACATCCCGGCCGGTTGACAATCTCGGGCTTGGTGGCAAAGATCCGGTTGAGCCTACCCTGCGAGGCCGCCCCGCGCTGGAACACGTTGATGGCCTGGCCGATGGCGATCATCGGCCAGATAAGTATTCCCAGATAGGCCGAGAAGGCTACGAATTCGCCCAGAGAAACACTGCCGAATATCACCATCTTCCCTCCGGCTAGAAATGTTATTCCCTGGGAAAGCGAAGCAATGAACATTATGACAGGAAAGAACGCGCCCCATATTTTTACCAATTTCATGTTCTTGGCATAATAATCCCGGCTGGATTCCTGGAACCGCTGTTTCTCCGGCTCCTCCTGCACGAAGAACTTTACCACCCGGATGCCGGAGATATTTTCCCGGACCCTTTCGGTAAGCTCCGAGAAGGAGGCCTGGACGTGCTCAAAACGTTTTCTGATCATCTGCCCGAAGAAGGCCACCACCAGGCTCAAGAAAGGAAGAGGGATCAAGGCATAGAACGACAGTCGGGGGGAGATCTGAAACATAAAATAAAGTGCCGCTACCCCCAACACTATGATATCAGTCAGTATCACCAGGCCGAAACCCAGGGCCATCCGCACCGCATTGATGTCGTTGGTGGCGTGGGCCATCAGGTCGCCGGTCTTGTGTTCGTCAAAGAACGGAAAATCCAGGAAAGCCAGGTGTGAAAAAAATTCCTGCCGCAGTTCACGTTCTATCCGGCGGGCCGAGCCGATGATGAAAAACCGCCAAAAGAAGCGCCCCACCCCCATACCCAGGGCAATGATAATTATCCACCAACCGTAAGTCAGGATCAGCCCCGACGTGGCGGCACCTCCGGCTAAGGCGTCAATGGTCAATTTAAGCACCTGGGGTATGAAAAGCTGAAAGACATCCACCGCTATCAGCGACAGCAGCCCGGCCATCATTTTCCATTTATGGCGCCCGATGTATTTTTTAAGCTTTAACAGTTCTTTCATTTATTATGATCTTATCAGAAACAACATGAATGCATATTATAAGTTATATCAAATTACAAAGTCAAGCAAACACTCCCTCCGGAACTGTATATAATTAACCGATAAAAAACGCCCCGGCATAGCCGGGGCGTTTGAGCACACCTGATTTCTCAATCAGTTATTTTTTCTTCTTGGCGGTCTTCTTGGCTGCCTTCTTGACGACTTTCTTGGCGGCTTTCTTCTTTACTGGCATGTTGATTCTCCCATTAATAGTTGTTTATTGGTTTGGGTCATTCATGCTAGCCTGCGGTTATTTTTTCTTTTTAGCAACCTTCTTTACTGCCTTCTTTACTGCTTTCTTTGCCGGAGCTTTCTTTGCACAAGCCATTTTTTTCACCTCCTTTTTATTAGAAACCGATTTTTACCGATTTCCCAAATAGTTTGACCACTTCTAATATTCTTGTGTTATTTGTTTATAAATATACAACATATTGTATTTTTGTCAAGAAAAATATTTTATATTTTTTAGATTCTTTTAAATAAATTTTATCAAGATCTCATAATATTTTAAAAAAGCCTTTAAAATCAAGGCTTTACAAGCTATATGGTTATTTATCGATAACTATAGATGAAAAAATATCCACAACACAATATATTGTGTTGTGGATATGAAAAATCATATTTTTCTAAGATTTTCTTCAAGATGTACAGCAAAGCCTTTAATATCAATATGTTCAGCGGTTATGACTTTATTAAAAAATTCGCAAGTATTGTAAATACTGTATCTTAGGGGTTTTAGTATAAAATCAATTTGAAAAAGTCACTTTTTTTCATGAGATGTATTTAATATATTCTGCACGACAATTGTGCCCCCGGCACATAAATTTACAATGCGGGACCACAGATCCTGTAGCCAATACCATCTTCCTTCCTGAAATATTTTATTTTGATAATCCCACATACTATCGGTGATATAAATTCCGCTGCGGCGCAGAGCCATAAAATTTATCTGGTTATTTCTCTGTTGTGGTGAAAGGCTGCAAGCCGTCTCATAGCCGAATTCGACAGCGGCAGTTATCACCCTATGGTTATAACGTCCGAAAGGGAAGGACAGAGTTTTGATTTTTTTTCCCAATCTCTCTTCTAGAATAATTCTAGATCCGGCCAGTTCATATTTTAAATCTTCATCATCACCTCGGCGAAGATCCCGATGCGATCTGGTGTGGGATCCGAATTCGATTCCGGCTTTCGACATATTGATGATCTGTTGCCATCCGAGATGCCTGAATTTACGCCCCCCCCAGTTGACATCCCAGTCATTCTCCTTTCCCACATAATCGGTGACCACAAAAATGGTGGCCGGAAAGCCGTACTTTTGAAGAACGGGCCAAGCATAATTATACAACCCCTCATACGCATCATCGAAAGTTATACAGACATATTTTTTATTTCTGCTCTCCTTGCTTTTCATCAATTCCACCGCCCGGGAAAGCGTTACCGGAGTTATACCCTTGGCTTTGATATAGGCCATTTGTTTTTGGAATTGTCCCGGAGTGGTCCACGTCCCTCCTATCTCAAATTTTTTATCAACTTTATGGTAGGCTAGAATGGGGATATAATTATCTGCCGGTTTGCCGAACTTTGACCGCCAGATCAAATACCCTACAAGAAGCAAACCGTATAATAGTGCTATTATAATAATCAGAGATATAACTATATACATAATGTGATTTGATGATTTTCCAATTATAATTTTAAATGTTCTGCTTCTATATATATGCAATGCTTGGGATTAGCAATGCAAAATAAAACTTGACAAATCGCTTAAAATATTGTATATTGTAAATCTAACTAAAAAGCAAATATTATATTCTAACTTGCTTTCATTATTGAGAATCGGAGGTGATTTAATACGAAGGTAACCGTTGAAAGCAATGATTCGTTCGATAAAGCTTTAAGAACCTTTAAGCGCAAGTGTATCAAAGAAGGTTTACTGGCAGATATCCGCAAAGGCGAGTATTTCATGAAACCCAGCGTTCGCAAGAGACTGAAGTCGGCAAAGGCCAGAACCAGAAAAGCCAAGATCGGAATTTAAAACATCATTGAAATCGTAGGCTCCCTAATTACAGGGAGCCTTTTTTATTGGTAGATTATCAGCCACACCGCCAAAACAAACACCATCAAGCTGGACAACAACCAGCGGTCGGTCAAAAGAACCGTTTCCGGCTGTTCCCCCTGATCTCTCCGGTAGATGAGGTAAAGGTATCTGAATATACCGTACAACACGACAGGTATAGTATATTTCAAATCACTAGAACCGAATTTTTCCACCGTCTCCGGCCACATTGTGTAAAGACTGTAACTGACGACCACCGCAGCAGTGACCACCGCGATCATCTGGTCTAGCAGTTTATCGCTATAATCGGAAAGGGCTTGACGGGAAATGATGGCAACATTTACCATGGTTTTCATCTCCTGCCTCCTCTTGGCCAGGGCCAGAAAAAGCGACAATAATATCACGCAAATCAGCAGCCAGTCGGAGATAGGCACGCTGACGGCCTCGGCCCCGGCCACCGCCCTCAGGACGAACCCGGTAGCGATCAAAAATACATCAATTATCACTAAGCGTTTTAGCCATAGGCTGTAGCCCAGCATCAATAACAGATAAGAAAGCGCCACGATCCCGAACTGCTGGTTAATCAGGAAAGAAAGGGCGCTCCCAACAAAGCCCAGTATCACTGCTGCTGCCAAAGCGGCTGACTGTGATAGGGCGCCGCTGGCAATAGGGCGGCGCTTCTTGACAGGATGCATCCGATCGGATCTGCAATCCAGCAGATCGTTGAATAAATATACGGTGCTGGATATTCCGCAGAATAGCAAGAAAGCCAATACCGCCTTGATCAGCATCTGAGGATGCCCCAAATTCTGGGAAAAGATCAGCCCGGCAAATATTATCAGGTTCTTTATCCATTGCCTGGGCCGTAGAGAAATGAAAATATTTTTTATCATTGCTGGTCCGTTCTTAATAGATTATACAGCTTAACGAATTCATATAGATTGAGGGTCTCCGCCCGCCGGGTAAGATCCAATTCTGTCGATACCCGGCTAACATCACCCTGGCCCCATTTATTTTGCTGTTTCAGCCCCGACCGTAGCATTTTTCTCCTCTGGGAAAAACAGGATTTTACGAAATTGAAAAAATCACTTTCATCTTCCAATATCGCCGATGGCATTTCATGCGGTATTAATTTTATCACCGAAGATGTTACCTTGGGCTTGGGGAAAAAAGAACCCGGCAAAACAAGAAACAGTTTTTCAACAGTTAAATAATATTGAACGAATATAGATAGCGATCCATAATTCTTGTTGCCGGGTTTGGCCGATAGGCGGTCGGCCATCTCCTTCTGGACCATCACTATTATGCGGGCAATATGCTGGCGGCAATTTATCAGTTTTTCCAGAATTGGTACGGTAATGTTGTAAGGCAAATTAGCCACTACGTTGAATGACCCGCCGGATCCTTTTATGATATCATCGAAATCATACCGCAGGATATCTTGATTGACTATCCTCACCTTGTCGTTATGTCCGAACGTCGTTTTCAGGGTTTCTGTCATCCGGGGATCTATCTCCACCGCCCACACCCTGTGACACTGGTCGGCCATCAGTGCTGTCAGCACGCCTTTACCGGGTCCGATCTCCAGCACCGTGTCACTCGATTTAAGTTCGGCAGCAATCACAATCTTCTTGGCTACCGCCGGAGAAATAAGAAAATTTTGGCCGAACTTTTTTAAAGGGGGATGGAGCATAATGGTTTATTTTGTGATCATTAATTTTGCATGGTCTGTTTCTTGGGGTCAAAATAATAAATGGCGAATAATAACGGACGGTAAAATATCTCGGAAATTCCTAAAACACAATAATAGACGCATCCGAAAAGCATCGAGGCCCCGAGGGCCCGGACCGGCAGCGGCAGGTTTTCCAGCGCGCCGTAGGTGTAATCGTGGCGGTTCAACAGCAAAATGCCCAGCACTACCCAAATAATGATATTCAACACGCTCTGCAGGCACCCGATCAGATGCTCTTTGGAGTCGGGACGCTGAAAATAAAGGTGAATGCACTTGAAAGCTACAAAGGCCCAAGCCCATTGCAATATTTTCACTAAAAATACTACGCCGCCGAAAAAAAGCAGGATGATGGGAGCCGAAACGGCCCGCTGCCAAGCCGGGGTGGATTCGTCGCGCACGAAGCTCCATATGATGAATGGCGACAACAGCAAGGCTAGCAATTCGTTAATATACCAGTATCGTAGGAACAAACCCAAATTCATGGCCGAAGAGGCACCGTGCTGAAGGCCATAAAACAATAGGAAAAAGATCAGCCCGAACAAAATAAACGGGAGCGAAAACCACAGATTCATTGGCCGGATGTTGCCGAATAGAAATTTGAAAAAAGCCAGTAGAGCGCTGCCTTTCGGCCCTTGGATTTTACGGATAACCGTAGCCCTGAATACAGCCATAAATGACAGTCCCAGAACCAGCGTCAGGCCGATCAGTCCGGGCATCAGTATCACGTGCTGATAACTACGAATGATCAGGAAAAGACCGAAAATAAATAATAAAAGAAAAAGTAGTATTTGAAATATATTTTTCATTGCTTTTTCAGGGGAAATGATCCTGTTGCGCCTTGATTTTACCTTGTGTTGAGCATTCAACCAACCACATCAAAATGCCTGATGCGGATATTGACCCTCAGGTCCTTGGCTGTCTGTTTAGCCAATTCCAGATCCACCCCCGGCATATCCATCACCGTCACCGTTGTTTTTATTCCCGCCAACCGGCATCCCTCGGCAAAGTCCAGCAACGCCGCAAAAGCCTTATTTGAAAAACGGCTGGGACAGATCCTGTCGTAGGTCTCCTGATCCCCGGCATTGAGGCTGATGGAAACTTCGTCCACCAAGTCTTTCAATTCGGGAATAATATCACGCCCGGCTATCAGATTGCCATGCCCGTTGGTGTTTATCCGCACTTGGGCATTTTTGCTTTTAAGCCAGCCGGCCACTTGTTTAACCAGATCCAGCCGTAACATCGGCTCGCCGTAGCCGCAGAAGACCACCTCCCTGTATTTTGACGGATCACCGATGGCATCAATCACTTCTTGAAAATTCGGCTCCCGCTCCAACCGCAGGTTATGCCCCTTGATGAAGTCCGTCTTCTGTCGGATGCAGAACACGCAGGCATTGGTGCAGCGGTTGGTGATATTCAGATAAAGCGAGTCCCTTATTTGATAAGCGATCTTGGCTGGATCTATTCTGCCTATATTGAAGAACTTCTTGGCATTCAGACTTGTCACCCGGCAGACATCTTCATAAGTAAGGGGCGTCAGCAGTTCAGATACCTTTCTGGCAATGATTGGCAGATAAGACGGTTCATTGCGTTGACCACGATGAGGCTCTGGGGTCAGGTAGGGACAATCGGTTTCCAGCATCAGATTCTCCAGTTCTACGATCTTCAATACCTCCGGAAGATGCTTGGAGTTCTTGAAGGTCACCGGACCTCCGATCGATAGAAGATACCCCCTTTGCTTGGCCTCTCTAGCCATCTCGGCATCTCCGGCAAAACAATGTAGAACAACCTTGAGATCAGAGTGTTCCTTCAGGATATCCATCGTCGCTTGATGGGCGTCGCGATCATGCACCACCACCGGCAAGTTCAGGGTCTCCGCCCAAAGCAGTTGTTTATTGAAAGCTTCTATCTGGATTTCTTTCGGGGACAGATTTCGGTGAAAATCCAGCCCCATTTCGCCGATAGCCACAACCTTGGGATTCTTGGCCAATGCCTCCAACTCTTTGAATGTTTTTTCATCCAGCGTTTTGGCATCGTGGGGATGGATACCCACCGCAGCATAGCAGCTATCATACTTCTCGGCCAGCTCCACCGAAGCGATGCTGGTCTTCAGATTGTAGCCGACGTTTATGATGTATTCAACGCCTGCATCCTGCGCTCTTTTGACGACCTGGTCCCGGTCGCTTTTGTAATCGCTTTTGGTCAGGTGGGCATGGGTGTCGATGATTTTTATTTTATCAGGCTGGTTCATCAAATCTCATTTTAATATTTCAACTGTCGCATCCCGGACATGCTTGAACCGGTCTGCTCCCAGGTGTACACCACCGTACCAGCGGGTGACCACGATGCACAAGTTCTCGGCCTTCTTGTTCCGCATTATCTCCAGCATCATCATTCCGGCTCCGGTCTCCTTGGAAGGCGAGTTATAGCCATCATTCTTATATTCTGAAATCCTGCCATCTTTTCCTTTGACCCTATAGGCCACTATATTATGGTCGGCTTGGCGGAATTTCTTATCCTTCAAAAATGATTTCATCTTTTCTTTGAAATCGACCTCCGAAACAACCGTAAAAGAACTAACCGCATATCTGGAACGCCGATCCACAACAAAAGGATTTATTTGCGCTAAGCCTTCCATTAATTAAATCATTATCTAATCTATTGTAAAGATAACATTATATCATTAAAAGTGTCAATAATTAATATTTATTTGATGTAGAATACGGGTATTGACAAAATTTATGATTTTTGTTATTATATTAACTAACCGGTTAGTTAAACTACAGGAGATTTATGAGACCTGCATCAAACGATGCCAAGGCAAAAATACTATCGACCGCGGAGACGCTGTTCGCCAGGCAAGGGTACGATGCCACCAGCATGGATCAGATCGCTGCCAAGGCAAGGGTAAATAAAGCACTGATATATTATTATTTTGAGAGCAAAGAAGGATTAAAAAAGGCGCTGTATAAGCATGTTCAGCAGGACCTGATCGATTTCATGGACCGCTTCCAAGCGGAAATCCCTCCGGAACAACTTCGCAAGATATCTGACCAAGGCATCGAAGCAGCTTTGGAAGGATCCATAATGGAGTATATGGAAAGGTTCATCCGGAATATGATCGATTTTCTGGAGGTGCACCGCAACGCTCTGAAGCTGATATTTATGGAATCTATCAAAACCTCCTCGGATTACCCCGCCATCTTCGGGTTATTCGAAACCCTGTTTCGCGACCAGATGGCTAAAATGAGGGCCAAGGGGATATTTTACACTGCCGGAGCCCAAGAGTTGATTTATGAGTTCTTTACAGGTTCTGTGCCCATGATGACTTTCATCGTATTTCATGACCAATGGGCCCGGCACTTTAAGATAACCGAGGAAAAAGCCAAAAAATATTTCTTGGAATCTTTCATCAGGTCCCATGTTACAAATGCCAATTACCGGCTTAGAGGCAAGAAAGGAAAACTTAAATGAGGGTTATAAGAATAATTTTAGTGCCGATCATTCTATTGGCAGGACAATTAAGGGCTGACCAGGCCCGGGAGATAATCAAAAAAGTGGACCAGCTGTACCGTAGCGCCAGCAGTTACGCCAAAATGGAAATGGAAATCAGCACCCCTCACTGGCAGCGGACCCTTTCGCTGGAGGCCTGGACCCAGGGCACCGACAAGACCTTCATCCTGATCAACTCGCCCAAGAAGGAAAGCGGCACCGCCACCCTGCGCCTCAAGAACGAGATGTGGAACTACCTGCCCCAGACCGCCAAGGTGATAAAGGTGCCGCCCTCGATGATGATGGGCTCCTGGATGGGCTCGGACTTCAACAACGACGACCTGGTGCGGGAGAGCTCGATGCTGGACGACTACACCTACAAGATGATATCTCCCGCGGAGCCGGAGCCGGGGACGCTGAGCCTGGAGATGACCCCCAAGGAGAATACGGCCGTGGTGTGGGGCAAGATCATCTTGACCGTCAGGGAGAAGGATTACCTGCCGGTCAAAGAGGAATATTACGACGAGAAGGGCCGGATGATGCGGCTGATGGAGTTCAAGGACATCAAGCAAATGGGCGGCAAGACCATTCCCACGGTGATGGAACTGATCCCCCAGAACAAAGAGGGCAACAAAACGGTCATCCGTTACCTGAAGACCGATTTCGACATTCCCCTGAAAGAGGATATTTTTTCCCTGCGCAACCTGAAAAAAGGCCGGTAAGATACTCTTATGATACTTAAATTAGCCCTGAGAAATATTTTCCGCCAGAAACGTCGCACGGTCTTCACGGTGCTGACAATGGTGGGCGGGTTTGTCCTGGCCTCGCTGAGCATCGGCATCGCCGACGGCTCCTACAACCATCTGATAGACGTATTCACTCGCACCCAGACCGGCCATATCCAGGTCCACCAGGGCGATTACCTGGACAAGCCGTCGCTTTATAAGACCATAGACGGATACCAGGAAGTGGGAGCAAAGATCCAGAGTGTCAAAGGCGTGGAGTCGTGGTCCCCCCAGATATTTGCACCCGGCTTGGCCTCGCTGAACGACAAAAGCAGCGCCGTACAGATGATCGGGATAGATCCCCGGCGCGAGTCGGCCACCACCAATTTCGACAAGAAGATCAAACAGGGAAAATTGTTTCCGGAACAATCCGGTCATTTTGCTATCATGGGAAAGGGCCTGGCCCAGACCCTCAAGGCGGACATCGACAGCCAGGTGGTGATAGTATCCCAGGCCGCCGACGGCTCCATGGCCAACGATATCTATACCGTTTGCGGCATCATGGACAGCGGGGACGAGATCAGCGACCGGATGTCTCTGTATCTGCATATAACCGACATGCAGGAGCTGATGGTGCTGGAAGGCCGGGTCCACCAGATAAGCATCAATGTCTCCAACATCAAAAAGGTGCCGGCCATAACCAAGGGGATACGGGAGGCGTTGGATGGGCGCGGCCTGGACGTGGAGCCCTGGCAGGAGGTGGCCAAGACCTTCTACCGCAGCATGCAGGCCGACAAGCAGGGCAACGTCGTATTCCATTTCATCATCATGCTGATTGTTTCCATCGGGGTGCTGAACACGGTGCTGATGGCGGTGCTGGAGCGCACCCGGGAATACGGGGTGCTCAAAGCCCTGGGCACCCAGCCTTCGCAGATCTTCCGGATGGTGGTGATCGAGGTGATGGCCATGACCGCGATCAGCCTGGTGGCTGGCAGCCTGCTGGGGCTTCTGACCAACTATATCTTTTCCATCTACGGTTTTAACATCCCTCCCACCGAGGTGGGCGGGATCGTGATGGATACCATGAGATCCGAGATCAACGCCCAGAGCTTTTACACCCCGGCCCTGCTGGTGTTCTTTTCCGCTTTGCTGGTCAGCCTGTTCCCGGCCAGGATGGCCTCGAAGATCCAGCCCGCCCGGGCCATGCGTTTACATTGATCCCAAAGGATATTTAAGATGATATTTATAAAACTCGCCTGGAGAAACCTCTTCCGCAACAAGCGGAGAACCCTGATTTCAAGTTTGGCCATAGGCCTGGGTCTGGCGGCCCTGATCCTCAGCGACGGGGTGATGCTCGGCCTGGTCAGGGTCATGGTCAAGCTGGCCACCTCCTCGTTCCTGGGCGAAGCCCAGATACAGAATGCCGATTTTCGCCGGACCCAGGGTGTGCAGCAGGTGATCATTGATCAAAACGGCGTGATCAACAGCCTGGCGCAGGAGGAATTGGTGGATAAATTCTCCCCCCGGGTCCTGAGCCTGGCCATGATCAGCTCCCCGGCCAACGTCAGCGGGGTCAGTTTGATCGGGGTGGACCCATCCCGGGAAAAATATCTATCCAAGATAGACGAGGCCGTGGTGCAGGGTAATTATTTTTCCGGCGATGACGACCGGGAGATCGTACTGGGGGTCAAGCTGGCCGAGATACTGGAAGGGGAGCTGGGTGACCGCATAGTGGTGACAGTCTCCCAGGCCCATAGCGGCGATCTTTCCCAGGAGATGTTCCGCATCTCTGGCATATACGACATGAAGGACCGGACCATGAACTCCGGCATGGCCTTCATCCGCCTGGGCCGGGCCCAGAAAATGCTGGGGCTGGGTGACAATATCCATCAGCTAGCCATCAAATTCAAGGATCCCAAGACCAGCGAAGACCTGAACCTGCCGTTCTGGAAAAAGTATTCCACCCACGGCAACCAGGTCCTCTCCTGGATGCAATTGATGCCCCAGGTGAAATCCATGATAGACCTCTCCCAGGTCAGCACCCTGATCATGGCGGTGATATTGATCGGCGTGGTGGCCTTCGTGATCCTGAATACTTTGTTCATGTCCATCTTCGAACGGATGTTCGAGTTCGGGGTGCTGCGGGCCTTGGGCACCAGGGCCTTCGGGATCTCCAAGCTGATACTGTTGGAGGCAGGGTCTTTGGCCGTCATTAGCATCGTATTGGGAGCCCTGCTGGGGCTGGCCAGCACTCTGATCCTGGCGGCCATCGGCATAAACTACGGCGGGGCGGAATTCTACGGGCTGACCTTCAACGAGTCCATCCGGCCGGAATTCCGGGTGATGCAGTATATCATCTACCCCTTCTGGGTCTTTATCTTTACCTTGGTCATCGGGATATATCCGGCTATCCACGCCGCCCGCATAGAACCGGCCAAGGCCATGCGGAAAAGTTTTTAAACCAGCATCAAAAGGAAATATAATGAAGCATTTTAACGATAACGAACACATGATGGCCGCCAAAGAACTGGTCAAAACATATCAGGACAACGGGCTTCCGGTGGAAGCGGTGCGGGGCATAGATCTGGAGATACACTCCGGAGAGTTCGCGGCCCTGGTGGGGCCGTCGGGCTCGGGCAAGACCACCTTTTTGAACCTGATATCCGGGCTGGACAACCCCTCCTCCGGGCAGGTCTGGCTCAACGGCCGGGACATCTCTCAGATGTCCGGCAAGGAGCTTTCCGATTTCCGCCGGGACAATATCGGCTTCATTTTTCAGGCCTATAACCTGATCCCGGTGCTTACGGTGGAGGAGAACGTCGAATACGTAATGCTGCTTCAGGGCATTCCCAAAGGGGAGCGGCATCAAAGGGTGCTGGACATCCTTAAGGAAGTGGGGCTGGAGGGCTACCAGAACCGCCTGCCGCCCAAGCTTTCCGGCGGCCAGCAACAGCGGGTAGCGGTGGCCAGGGCCATGGTGGCCCGGCCTTCCATCATCCTGGCCGATGAGCCCACCGCCAACCTGGATTCCAAGACCGCCGAGGCCCTGATGGAGATGATGCACCAGCTGAACCACAAGACCAGGATGACCTTCATCTTCTCCACCCACGACAAGCTGGTGATGGACAAGGCCGAGCGGATCGTGACCATCAAGGACGGCCGGATAGACAGCGACCAAGTCAAATAAGAATGGATATGAACCGCGCTGCAAAATATATATTTTCAGTGGTGCTTTTGCTGATCCCAGCGGCCTGCTTTGCCGGGCAATTTGAATTCAGCGGATATGCCAAATCTTTTGTGCATTATCAGCACTCTAACATTGCAAGCAGTGATAGCTGGACATTGACCAATCCCTGGGCTTTAAAACTATCCTATGTGCCCCGCGAATACCTGTCCTTTAACCTGACATATGTAATATCGCCTCATTGGAACAGCCCGGCGGTATTATTCGATGAACCGGGATTATCCGTTGCCGGGCAAAATCGTTTCAAGGACCTTGATGCCAGAATATGGCCGGAAGCAAGCGATGACCCCAAAAAACTTTCGCTTTGGCATAATCTTGACCGGGCTTATGTCAGAATATCGGCGAATTGGGTCGACCTGTACCTGGGCCGCCAGCCCATCGCCTGGGGCAGTGCCCGATTTGCAAATCCCACCGATATCGTGGCCCCATATGGTTTCCGGGAGTTGGATACCGAAGATCGGATCGGTGTCGATGCGGCAAGGGTGAATATTCCTCTGGGGCAGATGTCGGAGATTGGTTTGGGCTTCATTGCCGGCAAAGATTTTGACATGGAAAACAGCACCTTATACCTGAGGCCTAAATTCTATCTTATGAAGACCGATCTCGCTTTGGTTCTGATGGAATTCAAAAAAAACAGGCTCTATGGGATCGATATTTCCAGGTCCCTGGGAGGCGCCGGAGTGTGGATGGAGGCTGGATATATCGATTTCGAAGAAACTTCCGAAAATGCGTTGAGGTTATCGGTTGGTGCTGATTATAAGTTAAGCGACAAGACTTACGCCTTTGGAGAGTATCACTTCAACGGGTTCGGAGAGCTGAATGCTTCGGACTATACTAAGAATTACTTAAAACAAGCGTACAGCGAGAAAGCTGTCTATCTTATGGCTCAAAACTATCTCACTCTCGGTTTTAATTACCAACTGACCCCTTTGATAAACTCCGGCACCCAGCCGATAGTGAACCTTGACGACATATCGGTTGTTTTAAACCAGCAATTCGAATACAACCTTACCCAGAACAGCTATCTGTCTTATGGATTTTTTAAAGGCTTGGGAAAAGGAACTGATAAGACTTTGACCGGCTTAATTCAAATCGGATCGGAATTCGGCTCATATCCTGACATCTATTATCTTTCCTACAGAAAATATTTTTAATATACCCAAAAGAAAAGGGACAGGCTTAAGCCTGTCCCTTTTCGGTTTTAATAAAAATCACCTGAGCAGGGTCAGTCTCTTCATGAAATTGGACGGGCCGATCTTTAGGTTGACAAAATATACCCCCGTGGACAGTTTGCGTCCCTGGTCGTCTGATCCATCCCAATATATCTCATAGGTGCCTGAACTCTTGTAGCCAAGATTCCTGACGTGAACGGCCTGTCCTACGATATTGTAAACGATCAGCCTGACTTCGGAGGCACTCTGTCCCACCTGGTAACTGATCCTGGCAGAGGAACTGAACGGGCTTGGGCCGCAGAAAAGAAGTTTCGCAGACAATTTGACTGACGAACCGCTGTTAACCATCACCGGCCCGTAATAGGTGACTTTTTCCCCGACATCAACCTGCCCAATGCGATAATAATAAACATTATTGGATGCTGCGCTGTTGTCGACCCATACGTAGTGGTGAGGCTGGCCGTAGGATTCGATTTCACCAGACAAATGATACGGCCCTTCCGAGAGAGTTGATCTCTCTATCCTCCAGCCCATGGTGGCTGATTCATAGAATGTAATCCATTTAAGCACCACTTGCCCGTTATCCAATGCTCCGGTGAATGAAGCCAGCTGGACCGGCAGGGGGTTGGCGGCATCGCTGACCGTCCAAGCCGAGAACGAGGTTACGCTTTCGGTTATGGAGCGGCTGGAGGAGACATCCTGGGGGCTGAAGACTACAGTCCAGGTGCTCCCTCCATCCAGGCTCTTCCACAACTGTGCGGTGGTCAGATCCCGGCCGTTGTCGTCATCGGATATCCAGGACAGTGTCAGGTCCCTGCCCCCGGAAGGCGGATTGTCGGAGGTGATGTTCCAGCGGCGGGCGATGCTGGTGTCGGCGTTGGCTCCGGTGATGCTGGCCACCGCCTGGCCAGCCGCTCCCGAGATACGGGACAAATTGACGGTCCCCAGATCATCAGCACCCGAATTGAGCGATACCCCTACTCCGCCGAAACTGGAGCTCCCGGTGCCGACGGCGCGGAAGGTCAAAAGTTTTCCAATCACGTACCGACCTGCCTGCTCTCCGGTAAGCGTTGCCGAGGCGCCCAGTATCAGGGAATCTATCCCGGTATTCAGATTTCCACTGATCATGGTCAAATTACCTGTCACGGTAGTGGTGGTGTCCATGGTGACACCGGTACTGTTATTGATCAGGATATTGGGCACGATTTGCAGAAGTTCCTGTCTGGTATGCTGGGCCGCGGTAGCGGCATATTCCAGGGTTGATCCAGGATCATATTGCAGAACTCCGGTCACGATTTGCCCCGAGACCGAAACGCTCCTCAGATAAGCTCCGTTGTTTATCAGAATGCTGTCGCCCGAGACGCTGGACCCGGTCAGAGCCAATATTCCATTGACGGTTATCTTATGGCAGGGCGCCGTGGCCGTTGAAGTACGGGAAACGTTTCTTGCAATTAGCGTTGCCCCGGAAGCAATGCTTAGGGTTCCGGTGGAAGCAGTTCCTGAATCGGGCCGGACATCACCGCCCCAAAAAACACCGGAGGATATTATAATATCCGAAGCTTTAATATTCTTTGATGATTTTCCGGTATCCCCTGGGTTTAGGGCCACCTCCATCCGCCATCTGGTCCCGTAAGCTCCCCAGTTCTCTCCAAAAAGCGATCTTTGGCCGCCTACGAATTTAAGCCGGCCTGAGCTGCAGCGGATCAGATAATCGTTCAGGGTCACCCCGTCGGCGTTGAGCGCTCCATAGACCGCCAAGGTGTAATTATCGATATCCAGCCTGGTCCCGTAATTGGCCCCCAGGAAAGTGGCGTTTTTGCAGGAGCCATCGGCATCGACGGTGATGGTGTCGCTGCTCCGGATGATGATATTGTTGGTGGAGCAGGGCGACTGGCTGGGGGCTTCCCAGGTCACTCCGTTGTAAGTCTCCCAAGATGAAAGGTCAGTCCAAGTCCCGGTCTTTAATGATCTGTAATCCCCGGCGTCGAAATGCTCGGTGGTAAGCTGGCTATCGACCGCCGGGTTCAGGGTAAGATAATTTTCGGTGCCGACCGATCCGTTGTATTCATAGACCGCAAAATGATAAGTGGTGTTGGGGGCCAGGCCCATGATGGTGTCGGTGTTTCCGGAGGCGGAATAAACGGTATAGTTCCCGGTGCCGACCTCCTGCCCCATCAGATAGGTGGAACTGGGGTAGTATGATACTCCGTCCACCGGGTCGGCATCCACCGGATTGCCCTGCTGGATCAGAACGATCCGGGCGCTGCCGTTGCCGTTGGTCCAGCTGATGATCAATTGGTTCTCGGAGACCTCGCTAAAGACGATATTGCTGGCCTGAACGTTGGGCGCTCCGCCGATGGCGGCAAAGCTGATGGTGGTATCCGGAACCAGGCCGGTGGCCGAAGCCTCGATGGTCAGCCCTGATTCGGCCAGGTCATACTGCAGATCGCTCCAGGCCCTCAGGCCGGTTGAAAGATTCTGAGTCAAACCGGCGGTCGAGGTCAGGTTGCCCGTTCCTCCCAGCAGGGTCAGAGTGACGCTGTTGGCGGCGTCCCGATCGCGGTTGCCGTTGTCATCGGCGGCCTCCACCGATAAACCAAAGTCGACGCTGACATCCACCGAGGCTGGGGGTTCTGAAGAAATATTGAGTTTGGTGGCAGACACATTGATAGCATTGTTGGAAGCGCCCGACTCCACCGCCGTGCCTGTTCCGCTGGCAAAGGGGGTGCCGGCGGCATCCACCGTGAAGCTGGTCCGGTCCACTTTGAAGGATAGGTTGCTGTTGTCGATGGTGGCTTTCAAGGAACCCAGGTCACCCTTAAGCCAAAGCTTCAATTGATATGTCTTGCTGCCGTTGTCTGTTACTTCGCCCAGCTTTCCTGATGAATGGTCCATTCCCGAGAAAACGATGCTGTCGGCATAGACGGTGCCCGAGGCCGAGTCGGCCGAGCCGTCGAACAGTTTGGCCCCGGCTATGGCGCCGGCCCAGTCGGAGATGTCGTTGCCAACGCCCTTGGCGATGACGATCTTATCTATCAGGGTGTTCAACCCATCATCCCCGGTGGAATCGTCCTTGACCCGAAAATCGAAGTTAAGCACCTTCTCGGCATCGCTGTCCATAAGGGCGGAAATGGAGGCCGGCTCGGCGCCTGCTCCAATATTGACATCGGAGCCTGTAGCAATTGCCGTCGGAAGTGTGTTTGAATATTCAAAATCATCAAGGAATATGTTGGCCACGTTGCTTGTCGAAGAAGCACCGTAAAACATCCACGAGTCAATATTGGTATCATTAGCAAGTTGTGCTTTCGCCATATCGTTACAAACATTTGTTCCGTTAAGCCATAAATCCCAGGTGTTGGCGGCAACTGTTTGTGAACCGCCTCTATCATAAGTTTGCGACGATGTGGTATTGTTGCAGTATATTTCTACATTGTATACAGTCGCTTGTGCGAACGTTGTGGCGTCTATTGTTGTCCAAACGCCCGCATTCCTATAACTAGTGGTTATTACGCTTGAAGATCCAAAAACCCATCTCAAACCAGTGAAAGATTCTGCCCCGGTAAACCCCCCACTTCCAGAAAAAGATGTACCATCGCCGTTGAAAAAGTACCACGTACCACTCGTTGTGCTGTTACCTGTGGCATCACCAAGTAGCAATTTAAATTTAATATAAGATACTTTGGCTGCGGAGTAATCATAAACCTGAAAGAAGTTCGAAGAAGTGCCCGTCGGCGCAACAATTCGTAACTCGGTATTAGTGCCTAATGAAAAAAGACCCGGATTCTCCAAGTTAAATGAGCCACCACCAGTGCCCATGCGTATTCTATCTTCCCCACTGGTAGGTTGTGGTAAAAATGTAAGGCTCACGCCACTCGCGGTCGAATAAACACCTGTTCCCGTTCCAAAATCATATGTCCAG
This sequence comes from uncultured bacterium, assembly GCA_937863685.1. GTDB lineage: Bacteria > Edwardsbacteria > AC1 > AC1 > EtOH8 > UBA2226. The sequence goes on along the minus strand of CALMGM010000005.1, from coordinate 1,072,905 downwards.
GGCTGAGACCAGGCGCTTGTTCCCATCAGCAATACCAGAGCAGTAATAAATGTTAACTCTTTCAATTTCATAAGTCCTCCATAGATTTGCGTTCTATCTGATCAATGTGATCCTGCCCTGCCGACAGGCGCTCTCCGTGGTCAGCCTGAAGAAATATATACCCGCCGGACAGGCCTTCCCGTCATCTCCTCGGCCGTTCCAATCGAAATAGTTCTGCCCGGCCTGGCCATTGTTTTCAGAGAATGATCTTACCGATTGGCCGGATATATTATATATCTCCAGCCTGGCAGGACCGGGCCGGGGCAGCATATAGCGAACTGTGATGTCATTCCTGAAGGGATTGGGACTGAAGTTCACCGACAGGCTGGGGCCGTCATCGATCAAGGCGGGGGTTGCTGCGGCCTTCACCGGACCATAGGCAGCCGTATCGCCGTTGATATCTTTCTCCAGCAAACGGTAGTAATAATCAACCCCCGCCAATACATTCTTATCGATCCATCCGTAATTGTGTATCTCGTTGCTATTGCCGGCTGTTGGCATGGAAACCATCAATTGGTAATAGTTCAGGGAATCCTGCGACCGCCATACCTGCCACTGGTAGCTGTCGATTTCGCTGGCGGTGGTCCATTTGAGTGTGATCCGGCCCGGCTCGCCCAAGGCAGTAAAATAGGCCAGCTCCACGCCCAGGGGATCGTTGGGATTGGCCCCGCCGGGAGTGCCGTAAGTGGTGGTGGTGCCGTTGGCTGCATCCCCATACCAACTGGCGGGCAAGGTGCCGCTGGAAAATGGACGGGCGCGGTACTGGCAATAGTAGGCTGCGCTGAAAGTGACGGTGGAATCTACTAGGTTATTTCCGGCATCCCGTAGGCTGAATGTTTCACTGCCGTTAAGCACCAAAGATCCAACGACATTGTATGGCAAGCTGTAAAAACTGGACCAGCTTCCAGTGGAGGAACGGACTATTACAAAATAACCCCCAGCCTTGATCGTGTCTGCCACACCGAAGGTAGTCGCATACGCAGTGCTGTCCTGCCTCAATTGCCAACCGTTCAGGCTTATCGGAGCGGCTGTATTATTATACAATTCAACATATTCATTGTAATATAAAGGCAAAGATGAACGCTGCTCGTTAACTTCGCTGATCACTACTGTATATCCGCCGGTTGCCGTTGTGGCAAAGGTATTGTCCCCGGAATAGGTGGGCCCGTTGTTCATGGGATCGGTGGACGATACCTTGTAGTGATAGGTGGTGGAGGCCGCCAGCCCGGACAGGCCCATGGAATGGCTGGTGACGCCGCTTTCGTTCTTGGCAGTATCGCTATACGATGTGGTCAGGCCATAGTAGACCCAGGAATTGGAGGCCTCGTCGGTGGTCCAATTAACTGTGGCCGTGGAAGACGTGATACCGTTTACAGTGGGTCCGGAGATGATGGCTGGCGCCGTGATATCATCATTGTCGCCCAGGGTCAGGGTGAAGATGCTGTCGGCCCCGATAACGGCGCTGCTGCCGCCGGAGACGTTGCGCAGCTTGAATATCAGGGTCTCGGTGCCCTCCTCCAGGCCGTCATCGGTGATGGTGATGGAGGCATTCTGGTTGGCCGATGAGCCGGCCGGGAAGGTCAGGGTCTGGGTGGTGTAATTGTTGATGTCGGCCGCGGTGCCGATGCCGCCGGTCAGGACAACTTGCACCGAGGTGGCGCTGACGGCGCTGGGCGCGGAGATGGAAACCGCTATGTTGAAGGGGGCATCGCCCTCGGTCTTGGTGACGGAACTGGAGGCAAAAAAGACCCTGGTGTTCAGGTATTCCGGAAAATAGCAGCGGTCCACCAATGAACTGTCGATCACAAAAGGATTGGGCTTGTTCTGCTGGTAGGCGGCGATCTTCCAGGTTCGGCTCTTCTCGGTGGAATCCGAGGGATCGCCGGTGTGCCAGTTGCGGAGGTCGTACTTCTGTCCGGTCCACCAGGAATCCGAGGTGTCGCCCAACTGGTACATGGTCAGCACGTAGAACATGGCCCGGGCAGTGTTGCCCTGCTGGACCTCACGGGGCTCGCAGCTGGTGTTCAGGATCACCTCGGCATAGGCGTCGATGTTTGATGAGGGGATGGAGGTGCTTCTTTCCAGGCTCTTGTAGTACCAGTACTGGGTGCTGGCGTCAGGTATCTCGGCAAAGGGGGAATTCCCCCGGTCGGCATTGACCAGCATCTTGGTGGGAAAAAGTTGGTGTATGTCGGACTCGGTCTTGGTGGAGTCCAGCAGGCTCTGGGGCCAAGTATGCTCGCAGTTGATGTCGCCGGCGGTGGCCCAGGCGGTGGGGTCGGCGGTGGGGCCGCCGCTGATGGTCCAGCCCGAATAGACGCAGGTCAGGCTGTCCCCCTGGATATCGATCTCGCCGTACATCTTGTCCCGGGCGCCGTCGTAGCTCAGCACCGTTACCGTCTTGTAATATTTCCGCAATGAGTCTATCAGCGGACGGCCGGTCACCCCGGGGAAAAGCTCGACCGCCGAAACGATGCGGAAGGCCGTTAAAATAACGTATATGGCAATGAATATTCTTCTCATTTTAACCCTGTGTTTATTACAGATAAATAGACGATTGCCTCATATGGCCATCGTCTATTTATAACATATAAACCCGCCCCTGTCAATTAAGTTTGTGTTAAATATTATAACCGTCAAATGACGTCGGAAAACCCCTCCAGTCGCTTGCTTCGCGATGGATGGCGCAGCTTGCGCAGGGCTTTGACCTCTATCTGGCGCACCCTCTCCCGGGTGACGTTGAAGATGGCCCCCACCTCCTCCAGGGTCCGGGGGCAGCCGTCGTTGAGGCCGAACCGCAGGCGGATGATCGACTCCTCCCTTTTGGAAAGTGTGGCCAGCACTTTTTCTATCTGGTCCCGCAGCATCAGAAAATTGGCGGTGCGGGCCGGTGATTTGGCCGAGGCGTCCTCGATGAAATCCCCGAAGACGGTGTCCTCGTCGTCCCCGATCGGTTTGTCCAGGGAGATCGGCTCCTGGGCCACCTTGATGATGGAGCGCACCTTGTCGAAGGGCAGTTCCATGTGCTCGGCGATCTCGTGGCTGGTGGGCTCCCGGCCGTACTCCTGGACCAGCTTGCGGGAGGCCTTGGACACCTTGTTGATGGCCTCGATCATGTGCACCGGGACCCGGATGGTGCGGGCCTGGTCGGCGATGGCCCGGGTGATGGCCTGCCGGATCCACCAGGTGGCGTAGGTGGAGAACTTGTATCCCTTGTGGTAGTCGAACTTCTCCACCGCCCGCATCAGCCCGGAGTTTCCCTCCTGGATCAGGTCCAGAAACTCCAGCCCCCGGTTGATGTAGCGCTTGGCGGTGGAGATCACCAGCCTGACGTTGGCCTCCACCATCTCCTTTTTGGCATAGTCCCGCTGAAACTGCATCTTCCTGACACTGTCGGCCAGGTCCATCACCTGCTCCGGGGTGGTCTTGGCGTCCTTGGCCAGGGCTGTCATCTTCTTCTGGGCGGTGTGGACCTCCTGCCAGTAGCAGAGCAATTTGTCCTTGGGCACCTTCAGTCTGGCCTTCTCCTCCTTTTTTAGCTTCTTGCCCGACTTCAGGATCCTGGCCATCTTGTCCAGCTCCTGGGCATTCAGCTTGCAATGCCCCAGGGCCCGGTCCTTCTCCTTCTGGTGGGTCTTGATATGGAAGGACAGGGTCAGCAGCCGGTGGACCATGGAATTGAGAACATCGGTGCTCAGTTTCAGGGCCTGGAGGTTGGTGATCATCTTCTCCCGGCGCTGGCTTATCTTGGGCCCGGCCTTCTCCTGGTTCTTCAGGGTGCAGAGGTACTCAATATCCTTGTAATCCCGCTGAATCCTCTTCAGCAGCTGGAGGATCTTCTGCCTCTTTCGGCTGGAGGAATACTGGGGCATCCAGCCGTCGATGTCGGTCTGCACCAGCTCCTCCATGGCCAGCTCGTGTTTCTCGAACTGCTTGGAGAGACGCATGAACTCCTTCATGTTGACCGGGGCCGAAAAGGCCAGGTTCAGGATCTGCTTCTGGCATTCCTCGATCTTCTTGGCGATCTCGATCTCCTTCTCCCGGTCCAGCAGTGGCACCCGGCCGATCTCGTGCAGGTACATCCTTACCGGATCGTCGAAGCGCAGCCCCACCGGCACCTCCTCCTCGGTCTCCTTGCCCTTGGCCTTCTCCCGAGCCTCCTTGATCTGGTTCCATTCCTCCTCGGAGTTGACCACCTCCACCCCGGTCTGGGCCAGCATCATGATGAAATTCTCCAGATCCTCGGGAGAGACGATATCCTCGGGCAGCATCTCGTTGAGCTTCTGGTAGGTGATGAACCCCTGGGCCTTCCCGAAATTGATTATCTGCTTGATCTTCTTCTTGATGTTGCGGTCCTCCATGGCCTCTCCTAATAATTGGTTATATTATACATCTGTTTTCTTTTTATTCTGTCTTGTTCCCAGAATTGCCGGATGACAATTCCTGATACTGCCGGAGCAGTTTGGCCACCAGGATGCTGTCGCCGGCCTTTTCGGCCAGTTTGAGCTCCTGCTGGATATCTTTCAGACGGGGCTTGAGGTTCTGTTTTCTCAATTTGATCAGGTAATCCGACAGCAGCTGGGTATCGTTGTCGGCGCTGTCCAGGGAATCGTCCGGCAGTTCCTTATGAACCAGTGACCCGGAAAGCAGGCTCTGTTCCTCCCGGTCTTCAAATTTCATGATCAGCCCGGCTCCGTCCAGCCGTCCGGTGTCCTGATAGATGGCACCCAGTTTTTTTAAAAGACCTATCAATCTGGACGAGGCCAGACCCTGGACCGATAATTCCGGAAGGATGGTGCTGATATTCTCCGGTCGGCGCAGCAGAATGGAAAGTATCTCGCCCTCCCAGTCCGGCTTATTGTTCTGCGGGACGTCCTGGCCATTGCCCTCGGGCTTGAACCCCTCCTTTTTCCGGGCCAGTTCCAGTATGAAGGATTCGTCCAGGCCCGCCGCCTCGGCCAGTTCTTTTATGTATAGCCGCCGTTTCACCGGATCGGACACCAGAGCCAGCAGGTTCAAAAGATTGTTCACCAGGGCGCTCTTGTCGGCCACCTGCGAAAGATCGGACATCAGCCGGGCCCGCATCACCTTGAACTCGATGAAGGTGATGGCCGATTCGATGATGGCGGCGAAGGCCTGCTCCCCCTCCCGGCGGATGGCCAGATCGGGGTCCATCTCCGGGGGCAGCACCGCCACCTTGACGTCTATCCCGGCCTCCAGCAGCAGGGGGATGGCCCGGTCGGTGGCGTTCTGTCCGGCCGGATCGGGGTCGTAGCAGACAACTGCCTGCTTGGCGTAGCGGGACAGCAGCCGGGCCTGGTCCGGGGTCAGGGCGGTCCCCGAGGTGGCCAGGATGTGCTTGAACCCGTGCTGGTAGGGGATGATCAGGTCGAAATTGCCCTCCACCAGAATGGCCTTCCCGGCGTCCTGCACCGGGCTCTTGGCCTGGCAGAATCCGTAAAAGCCGCGCCCCTTGTGGTAGATGGGGGTCTCCGGCGAGTTGAGGTATTTGGCCTGGGGGTTTTGCTCCAGGCTGCGCCCGCCGAACCCGATCACCCGGCCGCTCAGGGAGAATATGGGGAATATTATCCGGTGCCGGAACCGGTCATAGTATCCGGTGCCCTCGTCCCGGGCCACTATCAGGCCGGCCTCCTTGAGCAGCGGCAGGCTCAGGCCCTGCTTGCCGGCCTCCTTGAGCAGATCCTCCCAGGCATTGGGCGCATAACCCAAACGAAAGAATTCTATTGATTGATCGCTGACGCCGCGGTTCTTGAGGTATTCCCGGGCTCCCGTGCCAATACCCGATGTTAAGCGTTCCTGAAAAAATTTAGCGGCGAACTCGTTGGCCTGATATAAAAGGTCGTGGGCACCTTCCTTGTAGCCGTCGGAGGAAGGCAAAGTGATGTTGGCCCGCTTGGCCAAGGTCCTTAAGGCTTCGATGAAGGAGACCTTGTCGTGCTCCATCAGAAAGGAAATGACGTTGCCGCCCTTGCCGCAGCCGAAGCAATGCCAGATCTGCTTGACCGGGGTCACCACAAAGGAGGGGGTCCGCTCCTGGTGGAAGGGGCACAGGGCCTTGTAGGTGCTGCCGGTCTTCTTCAGGGACAGGTACTGCCCCAGCACCTCCACCACGTCGTTGGACTGCCGGACCTCGTCAATTATTTCCTCGGGAATACGTGCCATTATGATTTGAAAATATGAACGATTGGTTTACAGCGAAAGCTGCTTGACGAACTCGTCAAGCCGGGCCTCGGTCTCCGGTTTACCGGCCTCGCGGGTCTTGATCGTTATTTTGGCTACCGCCGTCTTTCCGGAAAGAGATTCCATCTCGGCGTAGGTGTTCTGATCGCCCGAGCCGCCCATGGTGCAGAACAGGGCCAGCTTCTTGATCTTGTCCTTGTTCTGGCTTATATAGGTGCGGATGGCGCAGGCCATGTTGCCGGCCCACACCGGGGTGCCGATGACCACCAGGTCGTAATATTCGGGATTGTTCTTGACGACGGCGATCTGGGCCGGGACCCTTTTCATGGCGTCCCGCCCGGCCTTGAGGTATTCCCAGGGACCCTTGCGGTCTTTGAGGTCTACGATCTCCTCGGCGTCCGCCTGGATCTTTGAGGCGATAGCCTGGCCGATCTTTTTGGTTATCCCGGTGCGGGAATAATAGATCACTAAGGTTTTCATATCAACCTGCAATATTTATATTACTTGGTTATCTTCTTTTATTGCGATTCGAAGGACGATGCCCTCCGTGGCCCTTCTCCTGGGGGCGGGCCTCTTTGACGAATATGGCCTTGCCCTTGAGGGCCACCCGGCCGTTCAGGTTGTCTATGGCCGCCAGGGCCTCCGATTTTACCGGCATCTCCACAAAGGCAAAACCGCGGGGCTGGCCGCTGTATCTGTCCATCACCATGGCCACCGAGGTCACCTGGCCGAACTTCTCAAAGACCTCCTTAAGTTCGGCTTCTGTCATTTCCTTGGCCAGGTTTCCTGCAAATAAATTCATCGTCTCTCCTCAATATATAATGATTGTGATTGGTTTACATCCCCATAAGACATAATGCTAAGTTTATAGATTATTGTTGGTTATATTTTAATTATCATCCCCCGGCTTGACCATTATCTCCTGCTTCCCGTATTTGGCGTGCACCTGCCATTTCTGTCCCAAAGCTTTCAGAATGCTGAGGCCCCCGGTGGTTATCAGCACCACCCCGCCGGCCAAAAGGATCCACAGCTTGCTGGTGGGCTCGGGATCGGCAATGGAGGCGGCTATCAGCCAGATCCCCACGCCGGACAGGCCCATCCCGGTCATGATCTGGGAGATATCCTTCCAGCTCATCTTGCCGGACTGCTTGGCCCGGCGGATCAGGGCCACCGCCGACACCAGATCGTTCTCGGTGACCCCCAAACCGGCATCATCGGTAAAATGGAAAGGCGTCCGGCAGCGGTAGGCTTTCAAAGCCTTGTCCAGCCAGTCGGGATCGGAGGTGCGAACGGCCACCGGGTCATTTCCTTTTTTGATTACCGACAATCCCATCCTTCCAATTCCACCATTTTAAAAGTTTTGGATCGTGTTTTTTGTTCGAAGCATAATAGACCGCACAGCGGTATACGTAGAGCAGACAGCGGTCGATCTGTTTTCCGGCCTTGTTGCAAGTCTGAAGGTACATCCTCTCCGGGTCCCGGCCTTTGAGATCGGATACTTTGCGGATCCCCAGCTGGTGCAGGTCCCGGGCGATGCTGGGCCCGACTCCGGGGATGGTTTGCAGTTCCCTGATCAAATCTTTATCAATCCCGCTCATCATTGGTTCATCAACTATCAGCTAACCCAATACCCCGTCTTGCCATCACCATAAACTCGAAGTATCTTGCCATTTTCATCAAATATTGTGATCCTTGGCTTTGTAAAGCCTACGGCAGCAAGTGGTCCCCAACCAGCATCAAAATCAAGTATCATGGTTACAACAGATACATTATGAAATTTTGTAGATATTTTTTCCCACCATATCGTATCTGCAGGATTATACCAATAGTATATTGTATCAATACGTTCAACCAGGGTGTCTTTTTTATTTGTTACCCAAATGGTTTGAACATATTCCTCGTAAAAGGCCACTTTTGCATCATATACCAAACTTGCCCCGACTGGCTCTAATCTTCCGCCAAAGGAAATTACTGGATGCATTGCGTTTGTAACAAAATCTACATAATATTTCACAGAACTGTCTGTTATTGCCCAAGGTATATTTACATCATCGAACTTTTCATACCACCACGTTCCAATTGAACTGTCTCTGTTATACCAAGAAGTAGTAATGGTGGTTATATCAGGATAATTCCCCTCAGCCTTAGCGATTAGAATAGAATCAGAATCACTGTTTATGTTACGCTTAACACTTATTTTAAAACTATCATTTTTTATATCATTTAGTTCGCACCAATAACTCGGCCTAATATATGGTTGACATGATAAGAAGAATAACAATAACGAATATATTACCCATGACCACTTTTTGGTTAACATAATTTTCTCTTTTTAAAACAGTTATTGTTATTTACAGCTGTTTTATATAACACCTTCTCCGCTTGTGCTGGCGGGATTCGAAATACTTCCAGTGGCTCTGAACCTTGACGTTCTCCTCCAATTCGATATTGGTCTCAGCCGAGACCACCCCGTTCTTCATGGCCGAGCGGCACATCTCGGTCATCAGCAGGGCATCGGCCCCCTTGCCCTGCAGGTCGGGCCGGATGGCCCCCAGATACAGGTCTATCTGTTTGTTCTTCTTGCTGACGGCTTGCAACAGATGAATGAACCCGAAGGGGAATAACCGTCCTTTGGACTTCTGCAGGGCGCGCGACAGCGAGGGCATGCCGATCACGAACCCGGCCACTTTATTGTTGGAGTCCAGCAGGATCTTGGTGTAATCCGGCATGATGAACGAAAAGTACTGCTTGATGTACATGGCGATCTGTTTTTCGTTCAGCGGCACAAAGGCGTAAATGGGGGCAAAGGCGCTGTTCAGCACCTCGAACATCTCGTGGGCGTAGGGCAGCAGGTCCTTGGCTTTTTTGGCTTCCAGTACTTTGACCCCCGTCTTCTGCATCACGATCTTGGCGATTCTGTCGGCCTTCTCAGGGATCTCTTTGGGAACCTTGACCTCGAACTCCACCCAGTCCACGTCCTTTTTATATCCCAGCTTTTCCAACTGCCGGAGATAGTAGGGATGGTTGTAGATGGCCGCCAAGGTGCCCAGCTCGTCGAAACCCTCCACCAGCATCCCCTCGTGGTCCATGTCGGTGAAGCCCAACGGCCCGTGAATACCGGCCATTCCCTGAGCTTTAGCCCAGCCTTCGGCGGTATCGAACAGGGCCTTGACCACCTCGGCATCGTCGATAAAATCCACCCAGCCGAAGCGGGCGAATTTGTTGCCCCATTTTTCGATGTAGCGCTGGTTGACGATCCCGGCGATTCGTCCGGCCAGTTGGCCGTCCTTATAGGCCAGCCAGTATTTGGCGTCGCAATATTCGAAGGCGGGATTCTTCTCCTGGCGCAGGGTGTGATACTCGTCCATCAGCAGGGGCGGAATCCAATTCCGGTTGTCCCGGTAGATGGAAAAGGGAAATTCCACGAACCTTTTCAGGTCCGCCTTGGTTGTCACCTCTTTGATCTGTACTGGCATGGTTGCCTTCGATTAGGTTTTCTATCTTGGAATTTAAATATCGTGATAAATGCTGATGATTTAATATTTTTGGCCACGGATAAACACGGATTTAAAACAACTTCTTGCTTTACACCCTGAATTTCAGCTTCTCATCTTCTTAACATCCAAACATCTGTTTTTTATTTCAGTTCCACCACCGTCACCCCGTCCTGTCCCTCGTTCCACTCCCCCAGTCGGAATGATTTTACCCGGGAATCCTTGGTCAGCGCCTCCTTGACCACTTGGCGCAGCACCCCGGCGCCCTTGCCGTGCACTATCCTGACCGAATTTATTCCCAGCATCATCGCCTCGTCCAGGTAGCGGTCCAACAACTCCAGCGATTCCTCGGCTCGCATTCCCAGCAGGTGCAGTTCGGAATTGAAATGCCTCTCCTCTTCCAGCGAGGTTCGGGCCAGGCCGGCCTTATCTTCTTTGCCTCGTTGCAAGGACCTCAGCTGGCCACTCTTCAGGGTCATCCGGATGCCGCCCACCTGGACCTTGACCTTCCCCCCCGAATCTGGCAGGGCCACCATTTCGCCTTCTTTCTGGACCGATGGCACATATACCGTCTGGCCTATTTTCAAAGGCTCCTTTATGGCCAGATGGTCGTCCTGGTCCCTGGTCTCCTCGGAGGAACCCAGGCCCAGCCTGGTCTCGGTGTCGGCCAGAACATTCCGGGCCTGTTTGATGCTGTCCTTGGAGGCCTGTTCCTTCTTGATGCCAGCCACCGCCATCTCCGAGGCGCTGCGGGCCTGGGCCAGTATGTCCCTGGCCTCCTGCTTGGCCTGCTGTTTCAGCTCCTTGAGCTCCTCCTTAAGTCCCTGCAATTTGGATTCGTATTCCTGGGACATTTCTTTTGCCGTGGCCAGCTGATCGGAGGCTTCCCGCTCCCGCTGCTCCATCCTTCGCTTGGTGTCCTCGATGTCGGAGATCAGCTCCTCCAGTTTGATGGACTTGGAGTCCAGCCTGGTCCTGGCCTCGGCCACGATGCTCTCCGGCAGGCCCAGCCGTGAGGCTATCTCCAGCCCGTAGCTGGCGCCGGGCAGGCCCATCATCAGGCGGTAGGTGGGCTTTAATGCTTGGCGGTCGAATTCCATGGCGGCGTTGATCATCCCTTCCCGGCTCTGAACAAAGCTCTTCAGCGCCCCATAGTGGGTGGTGGAGAGGGTCAGACATCCCTTGTCGGTCAGGTTCGACAGGATGGCGATGGCCAGCGAAGATCCCTCGGAGGGCTCGGTGCCGGCCCCGATCTCATCCAGCAGCACCAGCGATCTTTTTCCGGCCTCCCGGACGATGTTGCCTATCTGCCGCATGTGCGAGGAGAAGGTGGACAGCGACTGGGAGATGGACTGCTCGTCGCCGATGTCGGCGAACACCTCGTCGAATATGGGCAGGGAGCTGCCGTCTCCGGCCGGGATCTGCATCCCCGACTGGTTCATCAGCACCAGCAGGCCGACGGTCTTCAACACCACCGTCTTGCCTCCGGTATTGGGCCCGGTGATCACCATGGTCAGCTTGCCGTCGCCCAGCTCCATGTCCAGCGGCACCGGACTTTCCAAAGCCGGGTGACGGGCGGCGGTCATCTTCAGGAAATTGCCCGGAGTGTGCAGGGCCTGGGAGCAATGCCATTCGGAGGCCAGACGGGCCTTGGCCACCAGCAGATCGAACTGCGAGATCAGGTCCAGATTTAGTTGGATGGGCTCGATCTCATCCAGTATTTCTTTGGAGAATTCCTGCAGGATCCTTTCAACTTCGCGCTTCTCGGCCAGGATCACCTGCCGCATCTTGTTGTTCAGCTCAACGGACACCAAGGGCTCGACGAATACCGTGGCCCCGGAAGAAGAGGTGTCATGGACGATGCCCTTGACCTGCGACTTGGCGTCGGACTTGACCGGGATCACGTAGCGGCCCTCCCGCATGGTCACCACCGATTCCTGGATGGAGCCGGACGAGGCGTTCATGATACTTTCCAGCTTGTCGTAGATCCTTGCCCGCAGGGCCTCCTGGTCGCGCCGCAGGTGGTAAAGGGTGTCGCTGGCCCGGTCGGCCACCCGCCCGTCGGGCTCGATGGATTTGGCGATCCGGTCCTCCAGTTCCTTGTAGGCCCGGAAATCGGACGCCAGGCCGTCCAACAGCGGGTAGTCATCCTTGCGCAGGCTCATGGTGGATTTTATCCGGCGGGCCACCTCCAGATGCCTTCCCAGCTGCAAAAGATCCAGCGGCTCGATGATAGCGCCCTCGGCGGCCAGCGCCCCCAGGGCCGGCCGGATATCCTGGACATTGCCGAAATCAAGTCCAATCCCGGCCTCAAGCATTTTCCTGGCCTCGGCTGTTATTGCCTGCTGTTCGGCGATCACCGCCGGGGAATTGGAAGGCAGAATATTTTGTGCCATCTCCCGGCCATAGGGCGTGCCTGCCTTGCGGGCCAATGCCTTCAGGACGAAATTGAATTCTAATATTTTTAAACTATGAGCGTTCATTTATTTAATACAATTATCCTTTGGGCATTTCATGAAATGCCCCTACAAATATTTCCCTCTCCCTTTGGAGGAGGGGCAAGGGAGGGGTCCTTTGGCTTTAAATGACTTCCTCCACCTTCTTGGGCGTTGGTGCTTTCTCGAATTCCTGGTATAATTTCTGGGCCTTGGGCCACAGCCCTTTGGATTTCTCATAGACCAGCGGGGCCACCTTGCGGATGGAGCGGATCATGCCCGAGCGGTCCAGCTTGCTATTGAATTCCCTGGGCAGTGGCGCCAGCGCTAGCAGCAGCAATATCACCGATATTATCAGCGCGCCCTTTACCAGCCCGATGACCATGCCGCCGATCTTGTCGGCCAGGTCCAGCGGAGTGGCTTTGATTATTTTTGACAACAGCCAGCCCACGACGGTGATGGCCAGGAACACGATCAGGAATACCGTCACAAACCCCACCGTCGGTGCGATGTGTTTGGGCAGACCGGAGATCATCTTGGTCAGCATGGCGGCCGCGATCATATGCAGTTTGAGGGCCAGAAAGAAGGCTATGACCAAAGCGATAATGCCCACGATCTCCTGCACCAGGCCCTTCTTGAATCCGATCCCCACCGCCACCGCCAGCAGGATCATGATGATGATGTCAATCCAGTTCATACTTCCTTTATAAGTATTATAAATATCTTTCCCTCTCCGCTTCGGGGAGGGATCAAGGGAGGGGTCTTTATCCCAGTTCCCCCAGCCTATCCAACACCACTGTGGACAACACCAGTCCGGCTGTCTCCGAGCGCAGCCTTCTGGTCCCCAGCGAGATGATATGCCCCCGGGCTTCGGCAATGATCCCCTTTTCATTGGCAGAGAACCCGCCCTCCGGCCCCACCAGGCACAGTACTTTGCGGATATCCCTGTTCTCCGGCAGACCGGCGAAGACGTCGGCCAGGTTGACCTTCTTTTCGGCCTCATCGGCCATCAACAGTAGGTCATAGTTGTTGAAACTTTCTGATAGTTTGGCAAAATCTGTCGGCTCGGCGATGGCCGGCAATACCGAGCGCAGGGACTGCTTCATGGCGGCGATGGCGATCCTCTGCCAGCGGGCGGCCTTGCTGCCCCCGGAGTCGTCGTCTAAGGGCGGCAGGTTGAAGCCCGGCTTGTCGTCGGCCGGCCTGACCACCGAGTTCTCGGTGATCAGCGGGATGATGGCGTGCAGGCCGATCTCGGTGCCCTTCTCGATGACGAAATCCATCCTCTGCCCTTTGGGCACCGCCTGGGCCAGGCTTACCTGCTTGATGGTCTCGTTGCTCTTGCGCCGCCGGTTGAAGATGTTGGCAGTCACCGCCCCGTCGGAGATGGCGGCAATGGTGCATTCGTATTCCCCGCCCTGGCCGTCCACCACGGTGATCTGGTCGCCCTTCTTGTGCCGCAGGGCCTTGGAGATATGCCGGGCCTCCTCGCCGGAGATCACTATCTGCCGGGCTTCGACGGAGGATGGCGGAACGTAGAAGAATTCAAACATATATTTTACCGAACATGATTTGTTTATCCAATGTCATTGCTAGACGATAATTACGGATTTCTAACGAGGCAATCTATTTTTGATGAAGTTCATCCACTTTTTTATATAACTTTTAAGTTTAGGTCCCTTGGGGTCCGGGGGCTTTGACGGCTTGACGCCAGGGACAATAAGCGCATATATTGATATTGCTAAATTATATAATCCAAAATGCAATTTGATGATGTTAGTTCCAAAGCCCCCGGCGCTTCTTTGGTTCTTTCTTGGCGACAAGAAAGAACAGAAAGCAAAAAAAATTTATTCCTCAAACCGGCTCAGATCAATCTTGTGCGGGCTGGGCACCTTGCCGCAACGATTATCGGTTTGTTAATTGGCTGTATCTACGTTATTGATACATACCATTATACCGATATACCAAAATATATTTTTGCTTATTTCCGACAATTGCAGTAGCCTGCCATTATGCACTTTTTTTCCTTATCAAATATGTATTTTAGAACCAAACTATAAAGAAATATCCAAATAGGCAAAGAAGATATTACAAGTCTGTCTCCTTGCCAAAAAGAAATGCCGCTGGAAAGCAAAATATAATAGGTTAAAAAACTTGAAAAAACCATAAGAACAAGCCATTCCGTTTCCTTTCTTCTCAAAACGCTGAATATTGACAGTACGACTGGAAGAAAAAAAAGGATATGAAAGTAATAGTATATCCTATTCACATTTTTCATATATCTAGCAAACAACTCATGTCCGAAATCCTTTGGAAATAATAAAAAGGTTGGCGAGGCGTTGATATTTTCTTTAATATTATTAAAATATAAATTCAAAAATATCGTTTTATTTTTCAGAATATAAGACGCGGCTTCCATGCTGGACAAGTTTAGCGCTTTTTTTTGTACCTCATAATAACTGGGTTTATTCAAAACCGAATAATTGTTTTTATACAAACCTTGAGTGAGTATATATGCACGGAATGTCGTTGAACCTATGTTTGAAATAGAGAAAGACCCATGCTTTGCTTTCATAATTGTCATTTGAAAAAACAAGGGGGCAATAGAGATAACTAACCAAGTTAAGTATTGCGGTCGGGATATGTATTGTTTCAGATAAAATATCGGCAATATGACAAATAATACTAAAATTGCCGGGATAAAGAAAAGGGGTTTAACAACCGTTAGCAAACTAACCAGTAGTAGACAAACATGCAAAAAGAAAAGCGTATGTTTTTTATCAATATTAAATGAAATAAAGAAGATAAGTAAAGACAATAAGAAGATAGTTGTCACTTCTGTAAGTCCGTGTAACGTCAACGCTAAATACGATAAATTCAAAGCGATTATTAAACTTGCCGTTAAGCTTATTTTTCTATTTCCTGTTATTCTCTTAACTGACAGATAGATTAAGTTAATGGAGACAAGCCAAAACAAAAACTGTAGCCCCCAAAGGCCAAATACTCCCATTGGTTTATAAGAAAGCATAATAAGTAGTGGATATAAAAATGGTCTTTTATCAGATAACTCAGTTACCGAGAAATTAAAAATTTCATTACTAACGTTCAAATACTCTTGTGAATCAGGTGTTGAAAACATTATTTGATCGCTAATATTGATTTTCAAATTTGCAAGAACAATGCAATAAATAATTATTATCAAAAGATTTAAAAAATAGATATCTTTTGATTTATAATTTTTCCACATCCATTACCTTTTCGTTTTCGTTTTTACCAACCTGCCTACTGATTCTCGTTCTCTAAATCCAGTTTATGAGGGCTGGGCACCTTGCCGTTCTGAATCTCCCCCAGCTGTTTCAATATTTTCTTTTCTTCGGCGTTTAATTTATTCGGAATGTATATCTCCACCCGGATCAACTGGTCGCCGCTGCCGCTGGAGTTCAATCGCGGCAGGCCCTTGCCCCGCATCCGGAATATCTTGCCGGATCTGGTGCCCGAGGGAACGGATAGTTCGGCCTTGCCGGACAGCATTGGCACCGTCACCTTGGCCCCCAGCGCGGCCTGGGAATAGGAGATGGGCAGGGCCAGCACCAGATCGTCGCCGTGGCGGTGGAACAGCGGATGCTCCTTCTCTTCGATGTAGACCAGAATATCGCCGGCCGGACCCAGCTTGGGGCCGATGTTTCCCTGGCTGCGCAGGGGGATGTAGTTGCCGTTGGCCACCCCGGCCGGAACCTTGACCTTGATGGTGGCCTCTTTCTTGACCCGGCCCTCGCCCTTGCAGGAGGGACAGGGATTGCTGATGATCTTGCCCTCCCCGCCGCACTGCGGGCAGGCTCCCACGTTGATGAACTGCCCGAACATGGAGCGCGACACCTGCCGCACCTCGCCAGCTCCCTTGCAGGTGGGGCATTCCTTGATGTCGGCCCCGGACTTGGCTCCCTCGCCGTGGCACTCGGAGCAGCTCTCGAATCTTTTCAGCTGAAGGGTCTTCTCCACCCCGGTGGCGATCTCCTCCAAGGTCAGGGCCAAGTGAACGTTGAGATCGCCTCCCCGCCGCACCTGCCGTCCGCCCCGGGTGCGGGTTGCCCCGCCCATCCCGCCGCCGAACAGCATGTCGAAAATAGACCCGCCCCCGCCCCCGCCGAACATTGAGCCGAAGATGTCCTGAATATCCTCGCTGTGGGTGAAGTCGCGCCGGAAGTCGAAGCCACCGGCCCCGAAGCTGGGATCCACCCCGGCATGGCCGAACTGGTCGTAGTTGGCCCGTTTCTTCTTGTCCATCAGCACCTCGTAGGCCTCGGACAGCTCCTTGAACTTCTCCTCGGCCTCCTTGGGGCTTTCCCGGTTCATGTCGGGATGGTGCTTCTTGGCCAATGAGCGATAGGCCGATTTTATCTGGCTTTCGTCGGCGCTCTTGGGAATGCCCAGTATTTCGTAATAGTCGCGTTTGGTGGGAGGCATAGCTATTTGTTATATTATGATTTATACAGCATTATTATATTTTATATAGACCTCCCCGCCATCCCCTCCTTGATCAAGGAGGGGACGAAAGGGGTGGTTATATCAGTAACGGCCTGGATCGCTTCGATTGCCGTGTTTCACAGTCTCCTCGCGATGACAGAAAGCCTTAGGGTATTCGTGCCTTTGTGTCTCGGTGGTTAAATCAAATCAGGCAAATCTGCGTAGATCAGCGTCCTGCTTGCCCCCTTATAAAAGCACAAATAGGGGAGAAGTATTTACCTTCTCCCCTTTTGCCGTTCACGAATTTTTATTTCTTATCCTCGTCAACGACCTTATAATCGGCTTCCTCCGGTCCTTCCGGTTTGGACGACTCGCCGCCCTGCTGTCCCCCGCCCGCCTCCGGGCCGCCGGCTTCGGCCTGCTGCCCGGCCTTGGCGTACACCGCCTCGCCTATCTTCCGGGCGGCGGCCGCCAGCTCGTCGGAGGCCGCCTTGATGGCCTCGGTGTTGTCCTTGCCCAGGGCCACCCGCAGCTTGCCCATGGCGTCATCGATGGCCTTGCGGTCCTCGGAAGAGACCTGCGAGCCGTACTCCTTGAGGGTCTTCTCGGTCTGGTAGACCATGGCGTCGGCATTGTTGCGGATCTCTATATCCTGGCGTTTCTTGCGGTCCTCGTCGGAGTGGGCCTCGGCATCCTTGGCCATCTTGTCGATCTCTTCCTTGGTCAGACCGGAGGACGAGGTGATCTTGATGCTCTGGGCCTTGCCGGTCCCCAGGTCCTTGGCCGAAACGTGCAAAATGCCGTTGGCGTCTATGTCGAAGGTGACCTCTATCTGCGGGATGCCGCGGGGGGCCGGCGGGATGCCCACCAGGTCGAACCTGGCCAGCGTCCGGTTGTCCACTGCCATCTCGCGCTCGCCCTGCATCACGTGGATGGATACCGCCGGCTGGTTGTCGGCTGCGGTGGAGAACACCTGGCTCTTGCGGGTGGGAATGGTGGTGTTGCGTTCGATCAGCCGGGTCATCACTCCGCCCAGGGTCTCGATGCCCAAGCTGAGCGGGGTCACGTCCAGCAGCAGGACGTCCTTGACCTCGCCCACCAGCACGCCGGCCTGAATGGCGGCGCCCACCGCCACCACCTCGTCGGGGTTGACCCCGCGGTGAGGCTCCTTGCCGAAGAACTGCTTGACCACCTCCTGGACCTTGGGCATCCGGGTCATGCCGCCCACCATCACCACCTCGTCGATGTCGGCCAGCTTCAGCCCGGCGTCGTCCAGCGCCCGGCGGCAGGGACCGATGGTCCTCTGCACCAGCTCGTCCACCAGCTGTTCCATCTTGGCCCGGGTCAGGGTCAGGTCCAGATGCTTGGCCCCGGAGGCATCGGCGGTGATGAACGGCAGGTTGATATTGGTTTGCATGGTGGCTGACAATTCGCACTTGGCCTTTTCGGCCGCTTCCTTCAGGCGCTGCAGGGCCATCTTGTCCTTGCGCAGGTCGATGCCGTTGGATTTCTGGAATTCCTCGGCCAGCCAATCGATGATCTTCTGGTCAAAGTCGTCGCCGCCCAGATGGGTGTCGCCGTTGGTGGAGCGCACCTCGAACACCCCTTCGCCCAGCTCCAGGATGGAGATGTCGAAGGTTCCGCCGCCCAGGTCGTAGACCGCGATCTTGTGGGCCTTGCCCTTGTCCAGGCCGTAGGACAGGGCCGCGGCGGTGGGCTCGTTGATGATCCGCATCACCTCCAGCCCGGCCACCTGCCCGGCATCCTTGGTGGCCTGTCGCTGGGCGTCGTTGAAATAGGCCGGAACGGTGATCACCGCCTGGGTGACCTTTTCGCCCAGATAGGCCTCGGCCGCCTCCTTGAGGTAGCGCAGGATCTTGGCGGCTATCTCCGGCGGCGAAAAGACGCTGTCGTTGACCTGAACCCGGGCGTCTCCGTGCGGTCCTTCGATCACCTTGTAGGGCACCAGCTTCATCTCCGAACTGACCTCGCCGTGGCGGCGGCCCATGAAGCGCTTGACCGAATACACCGTATTCTCGGGATTGGTGATGGCCTGGCGTTTGGCCGCCTGGCCCACCACCTCCTCGCCCGATTTAAGGAAGCCCACCACCGATGGCGTGGTCCTCATGCCTTCCTGGTTGGGAATTACCGTGGGGTTCCCGCCCTCCATCACTGCCACGCAGGAATTGGTGGTCCCCAGATCGATCCCGATTACTTTGCCCATTTATCTTCTCCTGATTTTCAATTATTTCTGAAAATATTCTATTCGCTGTCTTCCTGGTTCTCATCTTCCCCGGGATATTCATCCTCCGGCTCCGCCGGGGCGGGCTCCCCGCCCGGCCGCTTGGATACCGTCACCCGGGCGTGCCTTAAGACCTTGCCCCTGAAGACGAAACCTTTCTCCACCTCATCCAGCACCATGTTCGGCTCGTGCTCGGTGGTCTCGATGGACAGCACCGCATCGTGCCGGGCTGGATCGAATTCCTCCCCCTTGCTGCTGAAGGGCTTCAATCCTTCGTTCTCCAGAATGTTGTGGATCTGCTGGTCTATCAGCTGGATCCCCTGATGGAATGATCTTAAGGCTTCGTCGCTCTCGGCCCCGTTTCGGGAGGCTTCGATGGCCCGGTCCAGGTTGTCCAGCACCGGCAGCAGTTTGGCTATCAGGTTGCGGTTGGCCTCGGCCTCCTTCTCCAGATATTCCTTGGCCACCCTCTTGCGGTAGTTGTCAAAATCGGCCATGGCCCTGACATATTTATCGAAATTCTCGTCGGACAACTGCCTGTGATAATTGCCCTGAGTGATCAGTTCCTTAAGCCGTGCCTTCAATTTCCTGTACAGGCCGCTATTTTTCTTTGACTCCACTAAACCGGCTCCTTACAATGCTTTGGAAGAAAATCGGCCCGGCTTGCCCCCTTGTGGTTCTGGGGCCGAATAAATATAATCATTAAACCCGGCTTTGTCAATAATTAAAGCTTAAAAATAACATATTCCTATTTCCCCAGCCGGTTGAGGTGGTCTGCTATCCTTTTTGCCGCCTGGTCCGGAGTGAGTCCGTACTTCTCGGCCAGCGCCGCTTCCGGGGCCGAGGCCCCGAAGCCTTCGATGCCGATGAACAGTCCGTCCCGCCCCAGCAGGCCCTGCCACAGGGCGCCCCGCCCGGCCTCGATGACCACCTTGACCGCTTGGGAGGGGATCACCGAATCACGATAATCATCTGGCTGCTTTAAAAAATCCTCCAGGCAGGGTATGGACACCACGGCAGCGGGTAGCCCCTCTTTTTGCAGGACTTCGCCGGCGGCCAGGGCCAGCCAGACCTCGGAGCCCGAGGCCATGATGCAGACCTCCGGCGGTCGCGCGGAGGCTTTAAGCACATACCCGCCCCGGCGGAATCGTTCGGCATCGATGTTCTGATGCGGCAGGACCGGCAGCTTCTGCCGGGTCAGGATCAGGGCGGTGGGGCCGGCTGTATTCTTCAGGGCTGTTGCCCAGGCCAGGGCCGTCTCCGGGCCGTCGGCCGGACGGATCACCTTGAGATCGGGTATCAGCCTTAAAGCCGATACCTGTTCTACCGGTTGATGGGTGGGCCCGTCCTCCCCTACGAAGATGGAATCGTGAGTGAAGACATAGATCACCTGTTTTTTCATCAAAGCCGAGAGGCGGATGGACGGACGGCAGTAATCAGAGAAGACCAAAAAGGTCGAGCCCATGGGGATGAAACAGCCGTAGAGCGCCAGCCCGTTCATCACCGCCGCCATGGCGTGTTCCCGGATGCCAAAATGAAAATTACGCCCGGAGAAATCATCCGCCGAAATGAAGATTGATCCCTTTATCTCGGTGTTGGTGGATGGCGACAGGTCGGCCGACCCGCCGATCAGCGAAGGCACCAACTCTGCCGCCTTCTGGATGATTTTGCCTGAATGGCTTCTGGTGGCGGCCGCTTCGGCCGGCAATGATCTGATCAATTGATCTTCCAGGTCCCCGGGCAGTTGTTTGGTCCACATGGCGTCCCACAACTCGGCCTTTTGGGGATTGCGCCCTCTCCAGGCTTTGAACTCCTTCTGCCATTTGGTGTATTTTCTTCTCAGTTTTTTCACCCTGATATCGCAAACCCGACGGACCTCAGACGGCACGTAAAACATCTCCTCCGGCCAGGAAAGATTCTTCCTGGTGGCCAGCGCTTCCTGGGCGCCCAGCGGAGAGCCGTGGGCCGATGAGCTGTCGTGCTTGTTGGGACTGCCGTGGGCTATATGGGTCTTGGCGATGATCAGCGATGGGCGAATGGTATCCCTGATTGCCGATTTTAGGGCTCTGATCGCCTGGGCCGGGTCATGGCCGTCTATGACTTGGACGCCCCAGCCCAGAGCCTTGAATTTAGCTTTGATATCCTCGGAGAAGGAAAGGCCCGTTGTGCCGTCGATGGTGATGCCGTTGTCATCGTAGAGGTAGATCAGGTTGCCCAGCTTAAGATGCCCGGCGATCGAGGCCGCCTCGGTGGAGATGCCCTCCATCAGGTCACCGTCGGAGACCAGGGCGTAGATCTTATGGTCAATGACACTGAACTTTTCATCGTTGAACCTCTGGGCCGCCATCCTGACGGCTATGGCCATCCCCACTCCGCTGGCAAAGCCCTGGCCCAGGGGCCCGGTGGTCATTTCCACTCCCGGAGTGTGGCCGTGTTCAGGATGGCCCGGCGTCCTGCTGCCTAATTGGCGGAATCTTTTGATCTCGTCGATTGAAAGATCGTAACCGAACAAGTGCAGCAATCCGTAAAGCAGCATCGAACCGTGCCCGGCCGAAAGAATGAAGCGGTCCCGGTTGGGCCATTGGGTGTCCTGAGGGTTGAAGGACAAAAAATTATGCCACAGGGCAAAGCTGAAATCGGCCGCGCCCATCGGCAGCCCGGGGTGGCCGGAATTGGCTTTTTCCACTGCATCCACTGCCAGCATCCTCAGGGTATCGGCGCATTTTTTAGACAGCGTTGGATCGATCTTGGTCATCTTGTTACTATCTTAATTTATAAGTTTTTACATAAACGTTAATGATACCATTTATCGGGTTATTTTGCAAACAATAAATGAAAAAAGGGCCCTGAAGAACAGGCCCTTTCCGGTTATCGAAAAATCTATGCAACCTTACGGAACTCAACCACATACCCGGTTCCATTCTCGTGGTCCACCGACAGTTTACCGTTCAGCTGTCCCGCCAGGATATTGATCAGTTGCAGGCCCAAGGTGGCCGGGTCCGTGAACTGATCGGATTTGCCGGCAAAACCGACCCCGTTGTCCGCCACCTCCAGGCGGTACAGAACATCGTTCTCCAGCTTAAGCCGGACGGTTATCTCCCATTTCTTGCCCGAGGGGGAGGGGGCCGCAAAAGCGTGTTTAAGACTGTTGGACACTATCTCGTTTATCATCAGTCCGCATGGTATGGCCACATCCACCCCCAGTTCGATGTCGTTGATGTCCAACATCACCTCTATCTGGTCGCTGGGAACGCCGTAGGACCTTATCAGGTCGTTGACCAGGTTCCGGACATAATATTTAAAATCGATCCTGGCCAGGTCCGGCGATTTGTACAGGTTCTCGTGCACCAGGGACATGGAGCGTATCCGGTTCTGGCTCTCCACAAAGATCTCCTTGTCCCGGGGATCGTGGACATAGCCCGACTGCAGGTTCAGCAGGCTGGAGACCACCTGCAGGTTGTTCTTCACCCGGTGGTATATCTCCCGCAGCAGCACCTCCTTTTCCCGGAGAGAGGCCTTGATCTGAAGTTCGACCGATTTCCTCTTGGTTATGTCCAGCAGCGAGGCCACGCTTTTTTGACTGCCGGGAACCATGTCGATGATAAGGTATATGTCCTTTATCTTGCCGATCCGGTCTATGAACCGGAACTCGTATTTCCGGGGTGCTGCCTGAAGATTATCACGCCGCTGGTTGTGGTATTCCTGCATCCGTTCCAGGTCGGGCTTCCAGACGAATTCGCTCCACTTCTTACGTCCTTCGATCTCCCTGCGGTCAAAGCCCGAGAGCTTCTCGAATTCGTGGTTGGCCAGGGATATGGTCATGTCGCTTTCGATGATGGCCATGGCCGTGCCGGTGTTTTCAAATATATTGCGATATCTTTGTTCCGAGGTCAGCAGTTCATCCCGAGTGACCTTCAGATGCTCCACCTGCTGTTTCAGTTCTTCGTCGGCGGCCTGCAGTTTCCGGTTTACAGATTCCAGTTCCTCGTTGGCCCTTCCAAGTTTGGCGGTTTTTACGCGTACCTGTTTCTTCAAAAAATAGGAGAATATACCCAACATGAACAACGAGATCAGGACAATAACCAGCAACCATTTGATGTAGCCGGGAATGACCGCCTGGGGTCGCTCTCCCAGCCAATGATTCAGCGCCCGATAATACACCGATCCTGGATCGTTCTTCATGACCGAAAGATTCTGGTCGATGGCGTTCAATAGATTCTGGTTCCGCTCTTTGAGAGCGGCAAAATAAACCAGGGACGGACGCAGCATCAGCGCTTTGGGCTGAATGTCATTGCCCCGAAGTTTCGAAAAATAAAAGAACCGGCTGGCAATGATGACATCGGCCTGGCCCTTCCGCAGAGCCTCCACAGTGCCGGCATAATCTGGATAGGATAATAGCGTAAAATCGATATCGAACAATTTTTTGATATCCAGTGGCAGGTATTCTTCCTGGATGGCCCCTTTGAGCACGGCAATCCTTTTACCGTTAAGGTCCTTTACGCTTTCCAGCCTGACATCCTTGCCGGCAAATGCCTGCAACCACGATTCGGTCACCGAAATCTTATTAAAAGAGAACCTCTCTGCCCGTTCCTGAGAATATGTGACATCCAGCACCAGGTCAAGCTGGCTCTTCTCCAACCGTTCCAGGTTATCGCTCCAGGTGCCGGGGACATATTCGATCGTCCACCCCTCATTCCTGGCGATCTGGTCCATTATATCAACGAAGATACCCTGGGGTTTTCCGTTCCCGTTCCAAAAGACCTTAGGCGGGTTTTGATAGATCCCCACCCTGACGGGCTCGGCGGGTGCCGCCGCCCGGCAGACTGCCGCGGTCAGAATAAAAAACGCCATGGTCAGGAGCCATGGCATTCTGTGGGGGTTCCCCCTATCAGTGTTCATCATTCACCTCACTTAATTTTTCCCAAAACCCGTTATGCAGGAATCACATAACAGATCTTGAAAATTAAGCTGCCGCCAGTGAGACATGTCTACTTTACCACCGGATCGTCATCCTGTCAATAAGGTAAAATTAAATATTTTTAATATTTTTTTAGACTGCTATAACAGCTCCTGCTGGGCCATCACCTCCTCCAAAACCTCAACCAGGAATGGATCGAACTGGGTGCCGGCGCATCTTTTGATCTCCTTGACGGCCTGTTCCGGTCTGAGCGTTTTGCGGTATGGCCTTTTCTGGGTCAGGGCATCGTATGCGTTGATTATGGAAATTATCCGGGCATACAGCGGGATATCCTCGCCCGTGAGGTTTCGGGGATAGCCGCTGCCGTCCCACCATTCGTGATGGGCCAGGATGGGTTCGGCCATCTCGGCGGTCTCCGGAGTGTTTTGGACGATGTGGTATCCTATCTCCGGATGGCGATGGATCATCTTCCATTCTTCGGAGGTCAGCCGGTCCTTTTTTTTAAACAGATTTTGCTCAAGGGCTATATTGCCGATATCGCAATATTCCACCACCTGATGTAATTTTAAGATTTCGGGCGGGGTCAGCCCCCGGGCTGATGCCATATGCCCGGCCAAGCCCTGCAACAGCTTGACCTGCTCCCTGGTCCGGTAGCCTTTTTGATAATAGGTATCTAGCAGCTGGGCTATGATCTCGGTCCGGACCTTTTTGCTGACCATCATCTTGCTGCGGTACATGCTCTCCTCGGCTTCCCTGAGTACATCCCTGATATTGTGCTCCATTTTTTTCTTGGTGGCATGACCCATGGCCAGACTTAAAGGGATTGGGCCTTTGCATTTGTCCCGACACAGCTGGCTGATCCTCCGGCAAAGCTCGTCGGCTTTGTAGCCCGGAGTGTTCAATAACAGCAGGGCGAACTCGTCGCCGCCCCACCGGGCGATGATATCCTCACGCCGGCAGCACATTTTTAATATCTGGGCCATCCGGTTAAGCAGTTCATCCCCCTCGGAATGTCCGAAAGCATCGTTGACCAGTTTGAGGCCGTTGATATCGGCGATGAAAAGCGTGATCGGCAGGTGGCGGTTGGAATCTATTCTCAGTATCTCCTCTTCGAAAAATGCCCGGTTGTGGAGCCCGGTCAGCCGGTCGTAAAAACTTAAGTACTCTATCTGCTTCTGGGCCTTTCGCTTCTCCGTCACGTCCTTGACGGTGATCATGATGCCGTTGACCGCCGGAAGATCAAGCATGTTCCTGGCCAGGGCCTCGATGGTCAAATAGCTGCCGTTCTTATGCCTTATCCTGAAATCTGCACACCGCACTTCCCCCACCCTGGTGGCAACTTCCCCGAAGATCCTCTTCACTTCCGGCATATCATCGGAAGAGATATAATCATATACCTCTGCACCGATGACCTCTTTCCCATCGTAACCCAACATTATTTTTGCCATGGGATTGACATAGGACAGGCGGCCCTCCCTGTTCACTATGGCAATAAGATCCAGGCTGTTCTCTATCAACGAACGGAAATGTTTCTCGCTGGTGCTGAGAATCTCCTCGATCAGCACCCTTTGGCTGATCTCGTGCTTTAAATTCTGGTTGGATATAAACAACTCCCGGGTCCCTTCCCTGATCTCGGTTTCCATATTCCGCTGGCTTTTTTCCAGGAGATGCTGGATATGCTTGCTGGCGGTGATATCCTGAAAGGTGATCTGGGCTGCCAGCTGGCCGGCAAAGATGACCGGGGACCCCATGGCTTTGACCTCCAATTCCACCCCGTCGCTTCGGATTATCTTCTGCTCCAGAAGACCGGCATTTATCCTGTTGTTGACCACTCTTTCGATCCGGTTCAATTCTATCTGCCGGTAATCCGGGTGCATGAAGTCGTTTATGCTCCGCCCCAGCAGTTGATCCGGATTTCCCACACCCAACATTTTAGCAAAGGCCGGATTGGCGTACAAAAACCCCTGCAGGTTTGTCACGGCAATGGGTACCGGACTGTTCTCTATCAGCCGCTGGAAACGGGCCTCGCTTTTTACCAATTGTTCTTGATGTTCGGCCGAAAGGTTGACGATTTTTTTGTTGCTGAGGAAAATAGCTCCTGCTGCTGCCCCCAGCAAGAGCAGCACCGTTCCGCTTCCGGTCAAAATCAACCAATATAAATTTCCATTGTTCATGTTAATATCAAATAATTGTTCAATCGGCCGTATCCCATACCGTTTCTTGTGATGCCCTAAAATCATTAACGCCATCAGCATCCTTCCAAGCCAGGCTGCTGAAACTTATGGCATACAGGATGTTTACCAGGGTATTGTTTACCCAATGAAGCCGCCACAAAAAAAGAGCTTGGTTTATTATAAACTTCATTCCGGAATATATGAATATATTGCCCCCAAAATTAAACAATAGAGCCAATAAAATCCATAATCTATAGTCATGTGGAATATTCCCTCTATTCTTGGTTATGCGATGTAAATAAATATAAACGCCAAACAATAAAAGGATTATGCTTTCCATTACCAGCGGATAGTGGCTGAAGCTTTGGGTTTCCCTCATTGCGATGTTTGCGTATGACCAAAATATGACGAAAAGAATCATAACGGGAAAGACCGCCAATTTGATTATTTTATTTCCGATCCATTTGCGTAAAACAAATATATATATCAAAAATTCCACCAAAATGAATATTTGATAGATCAAATGGTTGTTGATTTTATACAGGCCCATGATAAGGGCGAGCGTTTCAGCCAGAAAGGCCGTAATGATCAGTATAAAAAACAACCGAACCTCGTTCCTTTGGTACCTTATATAAACAACTCCTGTAATTACAGGAAATAACAAGGATAGGTAATAAAGGCCGCCCAATATGTAATCTATTCTGGTCATGACAAATATACTACTGGTTACAGATTTTTATCCGGGGGACAGAACGGCGGGCAGGGAAAGCCAATATCGGCTATATAACCGGTGATGATATCATTGCCTTTTTCATCCACCCCGGTTATGACCAGAGTATTGGCCCCGGTGGTTTTTTTCGCATAATATATGCGCAGCCCGATGCAGCCCTTTTGCCTCAATATTTTACCGATGGCATCTTTGCTGTAATAAAGCGCCGTCACTTCTTTTTTAGCCTTGTTTCTTTGATAGGCCCTGACCAGAACCCGCGCTTTCTTAAAGCTTACCTTATGATCTTCTTTTCCGGTAAACATAGGCATCTCTCCTTTTAAAGAAGTTGCTGTTCCGACATAATCTTTCCCGCTTTAAGGGAACCATTTCACAGTGCCATAATTCGATCAACCTGCTATTGACATTTACCGATCTTTGAATTACTATTAAAAAGCAATCTGGATTGCTTTATAAGCCATTGTATGAAGTTGTTACTATACTGCAAATCGTTATATTTATAATAACTCCACTATTTTATCCTGTCAAGAACATTTTTTATTGTTTTTGAATCCTGTAATTATATTCGGCATCTAAACTAAAAGAAGCAGCAAATGAACGAAGACGTTTTACTGCAACAGGCGCAGGCCGGCAATTACCGTTCTTTCAATCAGCTGGTAAAGATCCACCAATCTCGGGTATATTCGGTGGCCTTAAGATTGTTGGGCACTGTCAGCGAGGCAGAGGATGTCCTGCAAGAGACTTTTATCGCCCTTTATAAAAACCTGCATCATTTCCGGGGCGGATCCAAACTTTCCACCTATTTGTTCAGGATGGCCACCAATTTCAGCTTGATGAAGCTGCGCCGCAGCAAACGCCGCGGGCACGATTCCACCCACCTGTCCCTTAGCGCGGTTGAAGAGTTGCCGGACACCGCTGTCACCCCACTGGAATCGCTCCTGAACAGCGAATTTAGAGCCTTGCTGGACCAGCATCTTCAGAAGCTTCCAGACAAGGATCGGGCAGTGATAGTTTTAAGGGACATTGAGGGTCTGGATGGCGCCCAGGTGGCAAAAATACTGGGACTTTCTCTGCCGGCCATGAAATCCAAGCTTCACCGCTCAAGGGAATTCTTAAGAAAGAATCTTTCGGTTTATTTGAAGGAAAATTGACATGTCCAAAATTATGAATAAGAATATCGACCACCATTGCAAAAGGATGACATCGGCATTTTCCGATTATCTGGATAATCGTTTGAAGAAGCAATTGTGCCAGCGCCTGGAAGTTCACCTGGCCGAGTGCCCAGACTGCAAGATGTATTTTGACACCCTGAAAATGACCGTCACTTTGTACCGTTCTCTGGAACAGGAGCCGCTCCCGGAGGGCGCTGAAAAACGTCTGTTCGCCACCATCAAATTGGCCAGAAGCAAAAACCGGACTTAAAAAATGAATCCTTTTTCGAGTTGCTGCATCTAAATTAATGTAAGACAAATTTTTGATAATACAAAGGAGAAAACATGCCGGTAGAACATTTGAGCGATGGAAGCTTCGATCAGGAGGTTTTGAAGTCCAACATACCGGTTCTGGTGGATTTTTGGGCGGCCTGGTGCGGTCCCTGTCGGATGGTGGGGCCGATCATAGAAGAGCTGTCCAACGACTACCAGGGCCGCATCAAGATGACCAAGCTGGATGTCGATGCCAATCCCCAAAAGTCGGCTCAGTTCGGAATTCGCAGCATACCCACCATGATGATCTTCAAGAATGGCCAGATTGTCGACACCCTGATCGGAGCCATGCCCAAACCGGCCATCGCCGCCCGGCTGGATGCCGCAATAAACAAATAAGGAGAACCCCCATGAAAACCAACGAAAGCGCCGTTGACCGGATCATCCGGGCAGTATTGGGCATCGCCCTTCTGGCCGCGGGCCTGTTAACAGCCGGCCCGATAAAATGGGTGCTGTTGGTGCTGGCCGCTGTGGCTCTGATAACCGCCGTCACCGGTTTTTGTCTGCTTTACAAACTTTTCGGGATAAATACCAATAAAAAAACCAAGGAATAATTTAAATGCCGATCTACGAATACCAGTGCCCCAAATGCGGGCTAAAGACTGAGGAATTGGTTGTTTCGTTCGCCACCCCGGCTCCCAAATGTTCAAAATGCGGAACTACGACCGAAAAAATGCTTTCCACCTTTGCCGCTTCCGTCAGCGGACCTGATTCTTTCTCCGGTAGCGATATAGGAGGATCATGCCCTTCCGGCAACTGCGGCTGCTCCTCCGGCTCCTGCGGGCTTTAGCCTCTAAATGATGCGCAACCCTGCCCGCTATCTGATAATAATATTTTCCCTGCTGGCCCTGTTGGCCTTTGGGGCCCAGGTGGTCCGGGGGATAATAACGGGAACCGCATCGCAATGCAGCGTTTCCGGAAACTGCCGCTGAGAATGGTGGTAAATCAAGGAGGTTTTGTATCATGGGAATGTTGAGGGAAGAGGATCAGAATCATCTGCGCCGTGAATTCTCCGGGAAACTGGTTAACCCGGTCAAGATCGTGTTCTTCACCCAAAAGCTGGAGTGCATGTACTGCCAACCCACCGAGGAGATCTTGACCGAGATCGCCTCCCTTTCGGACAAGCTTATCCTGGAAAAACACGATCTTTTGGAGGATAAATCCCTGGTCGACCAGTACGGGATCGACAAGATACCGGGCATCGCCCTGATAGGCGACAGGGATTACGGAGTACGGTTCTTCGGCGTCCCCTCCGGTTTTGAGTTCACATCATTGATCGAAGATATCATTGACGTCTCCCGGGGCACCACCGGACTGACCCTCGACTCCCGGGAAAAATTGAAGAAGATAGCCAAGCCTGTCAAGATACAGGTGTTCATCACTCCCACCTGCCCCTACTGTCCGGCTGCGGTCAGGATGGCCCATCAGGCCGCCATCGAGAGCGATATGGTAACCGCCCACATGGTGGAATCGGCGGAGTTCCCGCACTTGGTCCAGAAATACGGGGTAATGGGCGTTCCCAAGGTGATCATCAACGAAACCATCCAGTTCGAGGGAGCCCAACCCGAGCCGGTTTTCATCAATCACATACTTAAGGCTGCCGAATGATAGAAGTCAAGACTAAATACTGCCCCCAAAACCACCACTGCCCTTCGCTGGCAGTTTGCCCGGTAGGCGCCATCAAGCAGGACGGCTTCAAAGCTCCTTACATTGACCAGGAAAAATGTACCAACTGCGGACGCTGTGTTTTAAGCTGCCGGGTGTTCCAGCAGGTCTCGGAACCGGTGACATCAAACAAAATGACGGCAAATAAATGAGCGAGACCAGAAATTACGATATAACCATCCTGGGAGCCGGTCCCGCCGGACTGACCGCCGGATTGTACGCCGGTCGGGGCGGCCTTAAGGCGGCCATCATCGAAAAAATGATGCCCGGAGGCTTGGTGGCCAACACCGAAAGAATAGACAACTACCCCGGCTTTCCCGAAGGCATATCCGGTTATGAACTGGCCCAGAAGATGGAACAGCAGACCAGAAAATTCGGGGCAGAAATAATTTCCGCCCAAGCCGAAAACATAATCTCTGAGGGAAAATATCAGTTAGTTAAACTTTCAGACGGAAGCACCGTGAAATCCCGGGCTCTGATAGTCGCCACCGGGGCCTTCCCAAAAACATTGGGGGTATCGGGCGAAAAGGAACTTTTAGGCAAGGGCGTTTCCTACTGCGCAGTCTGCGACGGAGCCTTTTTTAAAAACCAGCCGGTAGCTGTCTTGGGCGGGGGCGACTCCGCCGTGCAAGAGGCGATATACCTGGCAGGCCTGGTCTCAAAAGTGACGGTGATTCACCGCCGCAATGCCTTAAGGGCGGCCGACTCCATCCAGAAAATCGCCTTTGCCAATAAAAAGATAGCTTTCGCCTGGAGCAAGGACATTCTGTCCATAGAAGGATCCAGCCGGGTAAGCGGAGTCCGGGTGATGGACAAGCAAACGCTTAAAGAGGAAGTGATACCCGCTTCGGGCGCATTCATCTACGTGGGTTACCAGCCGAACAGCGAACTGGTGAAGGGTATCGTCAATACCGACCAGCAAGGATATATCATCACCGATGATAAAATGGCCACTTCGCTCCAGGGCATTTACGCCTGCGGAGATGTCCGCCAAAAGCTGGTCCGGCAGATCTCCGGCGCGGTGGGCGACGCCGCCACCGCGGCCATCGCCGCCCAGCAGTATCTGGAACTCAATGCCTGATATTATTCGGATAAATTCATAAAACAAGGAGAACCATCATGGCCGAAAGGAACCAGATTTACAAGTGCGAGATCTGCGGCAATATCGTGGAGGTGCTGCACGGCGGCAAAGGCGAGCTGGTCTGCTGCGGCAAGCCCATGAAGCTCTATGCCGAGAACACGGTCGACGCCGCCAAGGAAAAGCATGTGCCGGTGATCGAGAAGACCGCCAACGGATACAAGGTCAAGATCGGCTCGGCGGCCCATCCCATGGAGGAGAAGCATTATATCGAATGGATAGCCCTTTATGCCGACGGCCGGGTCTATCGCAAATACCTGAAGCCCGGCGACGCCCCGGAAGCGGAATTTTTATGCCAGGCCAAGGAAGTGACAGCCAAAGAATTCTGCAATCTGCACGGCCTGTGGTCTGCTAAGTCGTAACCTTAATGTCGTCATTCTGAGAACAGTAACTCGTCTGGCCCTCGAAGAATCTCAACCAAGGACAGATCCTTCGCAAGCAAGATAAAAAGTCAGGCTGAGGATGACAGAAAATATATATATACTAAAAAGAGGATAAATGACATGAAAAGCTTAAAAGGAACCCGCACCGAAAAGAACCTGCTCAAATCCTTTGCCGGGGAATCCCAGGCCCGCAACCGCTACACCTACTTTGCCTCGGCGGCCAAGAAGGAAGGCTATGAACAGATCTCCTGGTTTTTTACCGAAACAGCCGAAAACGAAAAGGAACACGCCAAGCGGTTCTTCAAATTCCTGGAAGGCGGCGGAGTTGAGATCACCGCCATGTATCCGGCCGGAAAGATCGGCACCACTGCCGAGAATCTGAAAGCGTCCGCCGAGGGTGAGAATGAGGAGCACACCAAGCTGTATCCGGAGTTCGCCGCCATTGCCGATGAAGAGGGTTTTTCGGAGATCGCCAAGATATTTCTGTTCATCGCCGAAGTAGAGCGGGAACACGAGGCTCGTTACCTGAAACTTCTGGCCAACATCGAGAAGAAGCGGGTGTTCAAAAAAGACAAGCCTGTCAAATGGCGCTGCCGTAACTGCGGCTATGTTTATGAGGGCCCCGAAGCGCCCCAAGCCTGCCCGGCCTGCGCCCATCCCCAGAGCTATTACGAAGTGATGGCCGAGAATTATTAATCTAACTTTGCGATAGAAAAATGAATATTACATTGGACTGGGTCAAGGACTTGCAGTTCGCTGCCAGCGACGACAACGGGCACGGCATAGTGGTAGAATCTAAAAAAGACGGAACCCCGTCGGGCTTCACCCCCATGCAGTTGCTGCTTATCGCCCAGGCCGGATGCATGGCCATGGATGTGGTCTCGATACTGAAAAAGAAACGAGTTGATTTGACCGGCTTCCGGGTGTTTATGGACGGAACCCGGGCCGAGGAACATCCTAAAAGATACACCGAGATGAGCTTTATTTTTGAGGCCAATGGCAATGTTCCGCCTGAAGCATTGGATGAGTCTATCAAGTTGTCGAAGGAAAAGTACTGTTCGGTCTCAGCCACCATTCAGAATGGGACAAATATGAAGATTGAAAGCCGGGTGATAAGCTGATGCATCCGATTCTCAAGATAATTTTAGGAGTGGCTGGCGGAGGCGCTATTGGTTTTCTTTATTACAAATTCATCGGCTGCCGGACTGGCACCTGCCCCATAGCATCCAATCCTTGGGCCAGCACTATAGTTTGGGCTGTCATCGGCGGACTGCTGATGTCCGGTCTCAACAAGTAACCCAAATAGAAAAACCATAGGAGCCATCAATGAAGAAATACCTCCCCCTGCTGATCCTGGCCTTATCGCTGACCACCGGAGTGTCATGTGCCGGCAACAAGAAGGCCGAAAAGGATACCAAAACTGTTTCGTCCAAAGCCGAGTGGCTGGCCTTCGACCAGGCCATGGAAAAGGCCGCCGCCGACCAAAAATACGTGGTGGTTGATTTCTATACCGACTGGTGCAAATGGTGCAAGGTGATGGACGATAAAACCTATGCCGATTCTTCGGTGGCAGCGGCCCTGAAGGAGAATTTCGTCATTGCTAAAATAAACGGCGAGAGCTCGGAAAAGATCACCTACCTGGGAAAGGTTATGGCCCAGTCTGAATTCACCATGGGCATGAAGGTCAGCGGATTCCCCTCCACCCTGTTCATGGACAGCGAAGGCAAGGTGATCGGCATTCTGCCGGGATATATCGAGGCCCCGGTGTATTTGAAGATCCTGTCCTATGTGTCCACCCAGGCCTATAAGACCAAAAAGCTGGACGATTACCTTTCCGGAAAATAGCCATGAAAAAGACCATCGGAATAATTATCATGGTTCTTTCCCTGGCCGCCATAGCGGCGGGAATATTTCGGAAAGAACTGAAACCCCTGTACATCAACGCCGTGGCCATCTGCTATTCCTGCATCGGCCTGCAGTAGAACAATCAAAGGGTCATTCCGGACCTGATCCGGAATCCAGGGTCACATATTAAGGGAGGGTTTATCATGTCCGCCATCAAGATCGGCCAAAGGGCCCCGGAAATTATTTTGAAGGACCAGCATAATGCCGAATTTAAGCTGAGCGCTTTCAAGGGACGCAAGGTGCTGCTCTCCTTCCATCCCCTGGCCTGGACCAAGGTCTGCGCCAGGCAGATGCAGTCGCTGGAAAAGAATTTTAAGACCTTTGACCTACTCAATACGGTGCCGATCGGAATGAGTGTAGACACTGTGCCAGCCAAGCATGCCTGGGCCAGGTCCCTGAAAGTTAAAAATCTAAGGATGCTGTCCGATTTCTGGCCTCATGGCAAGGCAGCCAAAACCTGTGGAATCTTCCGGGAAAAGGAAGGCTTCTCCGAGCGGGCCAATATCATCATCGATGAGTTTGGCAAGGTGATCTGGATAAAGGTTTATCCCCTAAAGGAGCTGCCCGA
The DNA here is from genome assembly GCA_937863685.1 of uncultured bacterium. Classification (GTDB taxonomy): domain Bacteria; phylum Edwardsbacteria; class AC1; order AC1; family EtOH8; genus UBA2226. Next base: position 1,039,068 of record CALMGM010000005.1, on the reverse strand, counting down.
TATTAAAGAGATTATCAAATTTTTATCGAATTAGAAAACAACTATTTCAAAAACCGCCTTTTTGGGGCGGTTTTTTGATTTTCTATCTTATTGATAATTAAGGAAATACAATAATTATTAAAAATATTTTCTCTTTTTTATAAAAAAGGACTTGACAAAATGACAATTCAATGATATAATACAAACGTTTGATTAATTAAAGGAGACATCATGGCCACCAAAAATAACGGGCAGATCGATCCCAAGAGGCGCATCTTTGAAGCCGCAGCCGCCCTGTTCGTAAATAAAGGATATTCTGCCATAGGGGTCCGCGAGATAGCCAAGGAGGCCGGGGTGAACATTGCCATGATCAACTATTACTTCGGTGGCAAATCCGGGATCTTAAAGGATATCCTGGAGGATGCCTTTGGCAAGTATTACCACGCCCAGGCCTCGGCCGGCGACAACAGCACCCCACCCGAGGAGCGGGTGCGCAATCTGGTGGCCAATGTGGTGCAATTCTTCCGGGAGAATACCACCGAAGCCCTGATCTTTTTTAATTCCGCGGTTCTGGATATCCCTGAACTTAAAGGACTCAAGGAAAAGTGGAGTAAAATGTACAGTGACCTGATGCTTGAGTTGTTCCTCCAAATGGGGGTTGAACTGAAGGATCCCGTCCATGCCAGTATCTACAACGGTTTTCTGGGGGGCATGATCAAGAACCACTTTCAATATCGTTATGAATTGGAAAAAAATAAAAAGACAGCCGAAGCTTGTGTCGAAGGAGATAAAAAGGAACTGAAACATATTGAATTCGACGATCTCTTTTATCAAAGATACGTAGATCTGTTGGTTCACCAATATTTTCACGGCGTTATTTATGCCACCCAGAAGGACAAAATGAAATACGGACCCAAATAGGTGAAACAAAGCCAACGTCTTCCACGTATATATACTTAGAAATAAAATATTATCGACACTTATATTGAGCCCCTGCCTGAAAAGGCTATATTTTTTAAACTCATGCTAAACAAACGTTTGTCCGTTCGTCAAAATAAATTAACCCTTAAAAAGTGAGGTTACTATGAAAAAGATCCTGTTAACAACCGCCGCCCTGATTGGGCTGGTGCTTGCCTGCAATGCAATGTCTATCACCGAACAAATAATTTTTTCCAAAACAACCGAAACCACCCCTATCGCGCTAATAAGCGAAAGGGGAGGTTGCTCAATACCATGCAACAATACGTCTTACGACAACAAAAAGATGACAGGCGTCGAACGCCTGGCGCTGAAAACCCTTAAAAATGTCAGCAGCTTTTTGGTCAAAGAATTTTGCCGTTTGGCCAAAGCTGAAAATATAAGCCAGCCTAAAATATCCTATACCGGAAAAAATAATTCTGATGCCCTGATCATGGCCCGCTCAAATCTCACGGCCCTGGTCCGTTGATTATCGTTCATGCCAATAACCGCAAATACAAATCCTAACAAAATTTATCTTCAGGAGAACCTCCATGAAACAAATTTTATACTTGAGAGTATTGGCTGCCATTTCCATTCTGCTGACAGCCCCCTCCGTCCTGTTGTCCCAAGAGACGGTTATGGAGAAATCCATCTCGGTAAAGCGGACGATATTTGCTCCCGAGATAGACGGATTCATCGAGGAGATCTGGCAGCAAGCCGATTCTGTCAGTGACTTCATCCAGAACCAGCCCTATGAGAACGCCCAGCCTAGCGAACGGACTGTGGTCTATTTGATGCAGGACTACGAGAACCTGTATGTCGCCTTCCGTTGTTATTCGCAGAAAAATCCCCCCACCAAAAGCTATACTAAGGATGAAGATTATGTGACCATCGGGATAGATCCCATGGGCAGCCGGACCGGCGGTTATATCTTCTGGCAGTATGCCAGCGGTCTGTTCTGGGACGGGATGTACACCGACGACGGTCGCAACTTGGACCTGGCCTGGGAAGGAGTCTGGTACCAGGCAGTAAAGGTCCACCCCGACCGGATGGATGTGGAGTTCAAGATACCGTTCAAGACCATCCGCTATAAAAAAGGCCTTTCGGAGTGGGGTATGCAATTAAAGCGGCACATTGCCGGCAATTTTGAGGATGATTATTGGGTTCCGGTGCCGCAGAGGAACAATGACCTGATCTCCAGTTGGGGAAAGCTGGCCGGGATAGAGCCCCGCTCATCGGGCTATTACTTTGAGATTTATCCCGAGGGATTTATGCGCAACGACAAGTTCGCCGGCCTTAAGAACGAGGCCAAACCCAGCGGAAGCATGACAATGAAATGGGACATGACCCCGCAGACCACCCTGAACGCCACCGCCTATCCCGACTTTGCCCAGATCGAGTCCGATCAGTTCTCTTTGAACCTCTCCCGTTACCCCCGCTATCTCCAGGAGCAGCGGCCGTTCTTTGTAGACGGCCAGGATGTCTTCCGGCTTTCCAGCTTCGGCGATGGGGATTGGTTCTCTCCGCTGAATATCTTTTACTCCCGGACGGTGGGCCGTTCTATCGGCGGCGAAGCGGTCCAGATAATGGGCGGCGCCAAACTGACCCATAAGACCTCGAATTGGAATCTGGGGGTGCTTTCGGCCATGACCGATGAGTATTCCGACGATCATTTGGGTATCGCCGAGCCCCAGCGCCGTTTCGGCGCCCTACGGGCCAGGCGACGGATACTGGCCAACTCCGAGATCGGGGTGCTGGCCAGCGGGACATCCGTCAACAGCACCAATTACAACTATTCCGCCGCTTTGGAAGCAGTGCTGCGAAAAGGGCCAAACCAGATGATAATGCAGAGTGCCTTCTCGGACCGCAACGGGAAAAGAGGCTGGGCCGGCACCGCCGGATTCCGGGGATTCACCGGACCGCTGCTGACCATGGCCGCCGTCGAAATGGTGGACGATTCTTTCGACGTCTCGGACATAGGCTTCGTGCCTTGGTCAGGCCGACGCAAGCTGAGCCTGGGCAGCGGGCCATACTGGACCTACCGTCAGGGCGCTCTGCGCAACTTGGTAATCAATCTGGGAGGAACCTTGGAGAAACAGCCTGGCAGCAGCCAATGGTCTAAGATCGGGTCTTTGATCATAAACCCCGCCTTCCGCCGCAATTGGGGCGGAAGCCTGGAACTGAACGCCGGCCGGGGATACGAGGCCGAAACCAACTACCTGTTCCGCAGTCTCAATCTGAGTGCCTGGAGCCTGTTGTTCGGCAATAATTTTAACGCCGGCTGCCGCTATGCCTACGAATATAATTACAACCGGGGCTACCTGGCTTACAACGGCTCCAACTACATGGTGGCCAGTTATTCATTCATCTCGCCGCTGAGCATGACCCTGCTTACCAACCTGTGGATGGAATGGGACACCACCAACAGCATCCTGGCCAGCTGGTCGGTCATCCGCCCCAGAATGGACTTCCGGATCACACCCACCATGACCCTTTCGGCTTTCAATGAGATGGTGTTTATGGCCCCCCAGACCGAATTGACCTCGTCCCAGCACCTATCCAGCCGGATGGGAGCCCTGTTCTCCTGGAACTTCGCCCCCAAGAGCTGGATCTATATCGCCCTCAACGATTACCAGGCCCAGGATCTTAACGGCTTCATGCAGCCCCAGTACACCATCAGCGCCGTCAAGGCCAAATACCTGCTCTACTTTTAAGCAGAAAGGAACTTAAGATGAAACCGGCCCTGCTGGTGATAGATTATCAGAAGGCGTTCCTCTCCGGCGACCCCCAGACCGTCCAGTCGCTGGAACAGACCAAGGCCTACATAAACAGCGCCATAGAGTTGTTCCGGGAGCGGAACCTGCCGGTGGTATGCGTTCAGCATTTTTCGCCCAAGGACGGCTTGGCGCCCGGGAACCCGGGGTACGATACACCGGAGGGCCTGAAGATATTGCCCGCCGATATCCACGTCCAAAAGGAGCACGGCAATTCGTTCCATCAGACCAAGCTGTACCAGGTCCTCAAGGATCTTGGGGTGGACACTATTTTCCTGGCCGGGTTCCGGGCCGAGTACTGCGTGCTGTCGACCTACCGGGGGGCTCAGGACGAAGGTTTCGCCGCCATCATGATCCGGAACGCCCTGGCCAGCCCCAGCCATGAGAATATCCGATTCGTGGAGTGTATCAGCGACGTGATCTCGGTCAGCAATCTTAAATATGTGTTGAATAAATAACTCTGCGTACCCTCCATTTTGCGCCGTCGGTTGCCGCTGATGCTTTTGATCGCATTGGATAATCAAGATAGACGGAAACAATAAAAGCCCTCCCGAAAACGGGAGGGCTTTTATTATTGCCAAATACAGCTAAATTATGGATCCTGTGGTTCTATCCGTAGAACCTCAACAGCACCACCACGAACACAGCGGTGACCGCGGTCAGTATCAGCGAAAACACGAAAGCTATCTTGATGACCTTGGTCTCTTCCCCTATCTTGTCGATGGAAGCCGCCGCGTTCTGCAGTTTGGCCGGCGACACCACGCTGGCCAGGCCGCCGCCGAAGGCCAGCCCGGCGGTGATGATGATCAGCCCCTTCAGCGACAGGCCCAGGTTCTGGGCGGTGGTCATGGTGTACTTGGCGAACATGGCGATGGCCGAGGCCTCGCTGCCGGTCAGGAACCCGCCGAACAGCCCGATAAAGGAAACTACCGCGCCGTAGGCCCCGCCGAATATCTGAGTGGAGTAGTCGGCCAGCACCCGGATCATGCTGGGCACGGCGAACTGCTTCAGGGCCATATCATAGCCCGACATGTTCATGATCTCGCCGATGGCAAAGAAGATGGCGGCGGCGAACACCGGCCGGGGAGCCCGCTTGAGCCAGACGGCCAGTGTCTCCCGATACTGCGACCGGGTCGGTTTGAGGAACGGCAGGGCCAGAACGGTGCTGGCCAATATCCAGGTGTAGGCTTGCCACAGGGCCCGGGTGTCCAGGGGCTTGCCGTCGGCGGCCAGACCGTTGATCGGCAGCCTGAGGGTGCGGTACAGGAAATTGAAGCTGTCCTTGGGGATGTTCAGGGCCAGGATCAGGATGATCAGGATCAGCCAGGGAGAGAAGGCCTTCCACAGGGGATAGGTCTTTTCGAAATCCAGCTCCTCGGAATTGAGCAGGCTGCGGTCGATGATCTTATTGCCGGAGGCTTTAAGGTACAGGGCCATGGCCGCGATCACCGCCAGCCCGCACAGCACCCCTGTCAGTACCACCAGGTTCTCGAAACGGTTGGTGAAGTAGGCCACCAGCCCTATCACTCCGCCGGTAATCAGGCAGGGCAGCCAGCCCTGCCGCACCGCCTGCCACTTGCCCACAATCCACAGCATGCAGAATCCGATCATGGTGGAGACCAGCGGCAGGAACATGTAGAACACCTGGCCGGCCTGCCTCAGCCCGATCTCGTGGCCCTTGCCCAGAAAACTGTTGGCGATGTCCACAAACACCACGATGGGCGCCCCCAGCAGGGCGTAGGTGCACAGGGAGTCGTAGCCGATGGAGGGCAGGGCGATGGCCACGTACGATGAATAGCCCATGGCCAGCAAGATGGGCGGCAGGATGGATACCGGGGTGGCCCCCACCGCCACCATCAGCGTGCCGAAGCCGATGTTGATCATCATGATCTGCACCGCCCTATCGCCTCCGGCCAGGGTTTTGATGAATATGATGATGCGCTTGAGAGCCCCGGTCTTTTCCATCACCGCCATCTGCAGCAGCGAGGTGGCCACTATCAGCGAGACCGAGAGAGAGCGCACTATGCCGGCTCCGGTGGAGCGCAGGATGACCTCGGCCGAAGTGTGAAAAAAGAAGAAGGCCGCCAGAGATATGGCCAGCCAGCCGGCCAGGCCGCTCTGGTCGGCCGGGCGCCGGAAGGCTATCAGCATCACCAGGATGACGGCTATGGGCAGCAGGGTCAGCAGCAGTTGCCAGATGGACATTTTGTACTCCTATTGTTATTTCACAGGCTCGACGAGCTCTCTTTTCATGGTGTGCAACTCAGACCGATTTTGGTAATTCTATAGCAAGCGCCGGGCCCTGTCAATAAAAAACATGCTGCTGTCTTGCAAAACAATCCTATCGGCGGTATATTATGACTATCAATATCGTGGATTTACACCCTTAAGGAAAGGAAACTTAACCATGGACGTAAAAACCGCCATCCAAACCCGTCGGGCCTACCGGTCGTTCGATCCGGTGGCCATCACCGCTGAGCTGATAAATGAACTGAGCAATGCCGCCGGCCTGGCCGCCTCCTGCTTCAACAAGCAGCCCTGGCGCTTGGTCTTCGTTTATGAACCGGGGATGTTAAACAAGATGCACAGCGCCCTTTCCAAAGGGAACGAATGGGCTTATGATGCCTCGATGATCGTGGCCGTGGCCGCCAAAAGGGAGGACGACTGCGTCCTGAAGGACGGCCGGGAGTACTTTTTGTTCGATACCGGCATGGCCGCCGCCCATCTGATCCTGCGGGCCACCGAGCTGGGGCTGGTGGCCCATCCCGTCGCCGGGTTCGATCCGGAAAAGGTTAAAGAGATTTTAGCGATACCAGCCGAGATGACCGTGATCACCCTGATCAATGTGGGAAAACATTCGGAGAAGATAGGTCCCAAGCTCAGCCCCGACCAGGCCAAGGGAGAGAAGGAACGTCCTCCCCGGAAGCCTCCGGAGGAATTCGCCTTTCATAACAGGTATGGCCGGAATGGTTGATAAAAGCTGTAATCGTGTGTCTGTTATCGGTTTTTATACGACCTCTCCCCTACCCCTCTCCTAAAGCATTAGGAGAGGGAAGGGTGAGGTCAACGGACCCGCTCAACCCGACCTATTTGCTGATTGACAAAATCGCCGCTATCCCTTATCATTACACTATGTTCAGCAAACTCACCACCAGAACCAAACGGCTCTATGTTCAGATAGCGGCCACCATTTTCACTTTTTCGTATTTCCTGGCGCCGGTCCTGAAATATCTGCCCTGCCCGACCCTGACCTGCTATGCCTGCCCCTTGTCGGTGTTCGCCTGCCCCATCGGAACCCTGCAGCACTTCGTGATCATCGGGATCTTCCCCTTCTTCCTGCTGGGTATCCTATTCCTGATCGGGGCGCTGGTGGGCCGCTGGGCCTGCGGATATCTCTGCCCCTTCGGGCTGTTTCAGGACATTCTGGCAAAGATCAGGCGGAAGAAATTCGATCCGCCCTCCTGGCTGGGCTGGGGGCGCTATGTATCGCTGTTCGGGGTGGCCATCATCATCCCGGCGCTGACCCACGAACCCTGGTTCTCCAAGCTCTGCCCGGTGGGAACTCTTGAGGCCGGGATCCCGATTGTCCTGACCGCCTTGATCAAGGTGAAGGTACTGGGCAGATTCGCCACCGAACTGTCGATGCTGGGCTGGCTGTTCTGGCTGAAGATCTTCCTCTTGGCCCTGACCATCGCCGCCGCCGTTTACATCAAAAGGCCGTTCTGCCGCTATATCTGTCCGCTGGGGGGCATCTTCGGAATGTTCAGCCGGGTCTCCCTGCTGCAGATAAAAGTGGATCAGTACGAAACGTCGGAAAAGGTGGACTGCAAAAAGCTGTGCCCGGTGGATATGGACATCACCAAGGATCCGGTCTCGGCCGACTGCATCCGCTGCCTGCAGTGCACCAAATGCCCCGGAGTAAAACTGGAAAAACCAATCAAACTATCAAAGAAAGAAATTTAATGCCCTTAAGAAAATTTTTGTCCCTGTTCAAGGGAAAGAAAAAAGAAACGCCTGAGCCCGAGAAGACCGATCATAAACCGGCCGGCCGGCACCATGCCCCGGAGCGGGCCACCATCCGCCATACCGACGGGCAAAACAGGCGGCTCCACCAACAGCTTCCCCGCCCGGCGGCAGCCCGCAGGCCCGACCATCCCAAACCGCATCAACAGCCCAGGGCCGAAACTCCCCGGACAGCCACCTATCGCAAACCGGAACATCCCAGGCCGCATGCCCGGCCAGGAACGGTTGCTCCCCACCCGGCGGCAGCGGTTAGCCGGCCAACTCCGGTTCATAAAAAACCTGCCGCGCCCACCGGGCCCCAGCTTAAGTTCGACCAGTTGGGGCTGGCCCCCTTCCTGCTGAAGGCCATCAACGAGGAGGGCTACACCGATCCTACTCCCATCCAGCAGCAGACCATACCGCTGGCCTTGTCCGGAAAGGATCTTCTGGGCTGCGCCCAGACCGGCACCGGCAAGACCGCCGCCTTCGCTCTGCCCATATTGCAGAAGCTGACCCGCCCCGAGGTGGTGAACCAGCAGTTCCGGGACATCAAGGCCCTGATCGTCACCCCCACCCGGGAGCTGGCGGCCCAGATCGGCCAGAGCTTCGCCGCTTACGGCCGCCACAGCGGACTGCGCTATGCCGTGATCTACGGCGGGGTGTTTCAGGGACACCAACAGAAGGCCATGAAGGGCGGGGTGGATATCCTGGTGGCCACTCCCGGCAGGCTTTTGGACATGATGAACCAGAGGCTGATCCTGCTGCACAAAGTGGAGATCCTGGTGCTGGACGAGGCCGACCGGATGCTGGACATGGGCTTCATCAACGACATCCGGAGGATCGTGGCCAAGGTGCCCATCCGCCGGCAGACCCTGTTCTTCTCGGCCACCATGCCCCCGGAGATCCGCCATCTGGCCGGAAGCATTCTGGACAACCCGGTGTCTGTCTCGGTGACCCCCGACACCACCGCCGCCGAAACGGTGGAGCAGTCGCTGTATTTTGTGGAACGGAACGACAAGCCCGCTCTGCTGAAGCACCTGCTGTCGGGTGAACTTTTCACCCGGGCGCTGGTATTCACCCGCACCAAGGTCCGGGCCGACCGGGTGGCCCGCAAACTGACCGCCGACGGCATTCCGGCCTCGGCCATCCACGGGGACAAGTCGCAGGGAGCCCGGGAGCGGGTGCTGGCCGGGTTCAAGGACGGCTCGATAAGAGTTCTGGTGGCCTCGGACATCGTGTCCCGGGGGATCGATATCGAGAATATCTCCCACGTGGTGAATTTTGACGTTCCCCAGCAGGCCGAGTCCTACGTTCACCGTATCGGGCGGACCGGACGGGCCGGGGCGGTGGGATCGGCCATCACCTTCTGCGACGCCGAGGAGCGCCAAGATGTGCGGGAGATAGAGAAACTTTTAGACAAAAGCATCCCGGTGGTGGAGGATCATCCCTACCATTCCCGGATGCCGGTGCATGAGGCCCTTAGCGAACACCGCCGCCGCACCGGACGGAAGCCCCAGCAGGGGCGCTCCGGGCAGCGTCCGCCGCGGGCAGCGCAGGCCGGGCAGAAGCCCAGGCAGGGCCCGCCGACCGCCCCCAAGACCACCCACGCCAGCCACAAACCCGGCAGCGGAAGGCCGGGCCGGAGAGGATAAAATTACATTATGGAAGAAAAGACCGATTCTTTTAATAACCTGACATTCCTTCCAAGTCGGATACCCGCCGTGGATGCATTAAGTATGTTTGTTGCAAAAGGACATGAGAAGAATCCGGATGTTTTAAGTTTTTCTAATTCCAAAGGATCAAGTCGCTGGCTTCCGATCAAGGGCGGCCACAAAGTTCTTATACCTTACGAAGGCGGAAAATACGATACCAATAAAATCCAACTTGAGAAAGACGCATGGGATCATGAACATTGCAAAGGATGCAATAATGACATTGAATCGATGAAACTTTGCTGGGTAACGAAAACTGGTCCTTATATCGTACTATGTGAAGATTGTTATAAAAAAATGTCTGAGATACCAAAATAGAGGTTGCTAGAATAAGAAACCCCGCCAATCGGCGGGGCTTTAGTATTTGGGGCAGGACACCTATCGTCACCCGTTCAAACTGCCAGACAAGTTTGCCTTCTCAGGGTGACAGAGAACCCTTCCCGTATCGGGAAGAGCCTGCACTGAGAAGAATTTTATTTTGCCATACGAAGTGGGCAGGGGTTAGGTCAAAACTCTTTGCGTTCTTAGCGTCTTAGTGGTTCAAAGTACCTGGATTCCTGCCGGAGTTTATACTGAATGCAATGAAGTGCAGGAATGACACGATAGCCAAAATACATTTGTGCCTTTGTGCCTTGGTGGTTAACAGGTCCCTGGATTGCTTCGTTTGTCGAGCACAGATGTCTTCTCGCAATGACGCATCAGTTCAAAGTTGAAAGTACAAAGTAAAAAGAATAAAAGTCTTGGTGCCTCAGTGCCTTTGTGTGAGAAAACCCTGGATTCCCGATCAGGTCGGGAATGACAAAGAGATTGCTTCGTTTGCAAACGAAATAGCCGCCTCGCAATGACTATTCAACCATGTAAAAAAACTCTGCGCCTCAGTGTCTCTGTGGCAAAAAACCCTAGATTCCCCACTAAATACACCAAACCTCACTAAAATATTTTAGACCTTTTCGTGTTCCTTCGACTCGGCTCAGGACAAGGTTTCGTGGGAAAGGTCTCCTACGGGGCGAAGTCCGCCAGGATAGTATCCGACAGCAGCAGCCCTTCGATGTTCAGCCTCACCCGTCCCCCCTCCTTCTCCAGATAATAATTTTCCTCCAGCTTGCGCCACACCTTGGGCATATATTTAGTCGGCGCCAGCCCCCACTTCTTCTCAAATTCCCCGACAGCTATCCCCTCGACCATCCTTAACCCCAGAAATATGGCTTCGAATATTCGCTGATCTCGGGTAAGGGTCTCCTCCATCTCGACCGGGCTTTCGCCTTTTTCCAGCGCAACGATATATTTATCGGGATCCTTGAAGTTGGACCAGCGTTTGCCGTCCAGGTGCGAATGGGCCCCGGCCCCGAACCCCAGATAATCCCCGCCCTGCCAGTAATTGAGATTATGCCGGGACCGGAAATTCTTTCTGGCAAAGTTGGACACCTCGTAATGGGCATATCCGGCGGAGCCCATGGTCTCGATGGCCGCCAGGTACATCTCCTCCTCCAGTTCCTCGGAGGCCGGAGTGAGACGGCCCTGCTCCTTCTGGCGGGTGAACTCGGTCTCCGGCTCGTAAGTCAGCGAATAAAGCGAGATGTGTTCAGGCCCCAGTTCCAAGGCCTTGGTCAGGTTTGTTTGCCAGCTCTCCAAAGATTGGCCCGGCAAAGCAAAGATCAGGTCCAGGCTGATATTTCTGAAGCCCGCCTGCCGGGCATCGCTAAAGGCGGCCAGGGCCTGCCCGGCGGTATGGCGGCGGCCCATCAGTTTTAGAAGATCCGGATCGAAGGACTGCACTCCCAGGCTTAAGCGATTGAATCCGGCCTCGCGCAGATCGGATAGTTTATAGATATCCACCGTCCCGGGGTTGGCCTCGATGGTCGTCTCGCAGTCATCGCCGACCGGTCCGATATTATCCTTGACCCTGACCAGGATGTCCTTGAGCTGTCTGGCCGAAAGCAGGCTGGGCGTTCCCCCACCAAAATAGACTGTCTCCAAATTGTCATTTTTCATTTTACAATTGGCAATCTCTTTCATCAGAGCCGAGCAATAAACTCCGGCCTCATTATCGGATGCCAGCGGTCGGGAGTTGAACCCGCAGTATCCGCATTTGGCCAGGCAGAACGGAATGTGAATATAAACGCTATTCATATCGGATTATAATATCACACCCTGGAACTGAAGGCAACTTCCATTTTAACACCAGTCAATTACAAAGAGATGGCTTATCACAATAATATACGTTTTCCATATCTCAAATACTGATTGACAAAACCGGCCTCTTTTGCTATCCTTAGGCATCCTTTTGGCCGGTGTGGTGAAACTGGTAGACGCAGTGGACTCAAAATCCACCGGTAGCAATACCATGGGGGTTCGATTCCCTCCACCGGCACCATCACGATACCAGCATAAAGAACCTTTGTAAGTTTTGATACCTTAAGTATATTTGTTTATGGAAGCACAGAATCCCCAATTACCGCAGATGGACCAGCTCATGGAGGAGCTGGTATTGCGTGAGGCCTCCGACCTGCATATCCGGGTCGGGGAGCCCCCCATTTACCGAATCGGCGGAAGGCTGGTGCGCAGCGAATTTCCGGTGCTGGGCGAGAACGACACCCGGGCCCTGCTGTTCAGCATCATGAATGTCGAACAGCAGAAACGATTCGACCAGGAGCTGGAGCTGGACTTCGCTTTCGGCCTGCCGGGGGTGGCCCGCTTCCGGGTGAATTCCTTCCGCCAGCGGGGCTACGCCGGCGCGGTGATGCGGGTGATACCCCTGAAGATAAAGACCATCGAGGAGTGGGGCCTGCCGGTCATCATGAAGGATCTGGCCCTGATGCCCCGCGGTCTGGTGCTGGTCACCGGTCCCACCGGATCGGGCAAGTCCACCAGTCTGGCCGCCATGGTTGAGCACATCAACCAGCGGCGCCAGGCTCATGTGATCACCCTGGAGGATCCCATCGAATTCCTTTACAAGGACAACCAGTCGGTTATCGAACAGCGGGAGGTGGGGTCCGATACACCCAGTTTCGCCTCCGGCCTGAGCCACGTGATGCGCCAGAACCCGGACGTTATATTGGTGGGCGAGATGCGCAATTACGAGACCATGTCGCTGTCCATCGCCGCGGCCGAGACCGGCCACCTGGTGCTGGCCACCCTGCACACCACCGATGCCGCCCAGACGGTGGACCGCATCATCAATACCTATCCGCCGGAGTCCCAGGCCCAGGCCCGGGTCCAGCTGGCTACCGTGCTCCAAGCGGTGATATCCCAGGCCCTGCTTCCGGCGGTGGGCAAGAGCAAACTGGCCGGGGCTTTCGAGATCATGCTGTGCACCCCGGCGGTCCGAAGCGTCATTCGGGACGGAAAGACCCCCCAGATATATTCCCTGATCCAGACCGGCGCCAAGTTCGGCATGCAGAGCCTGGACCAGGCCCTCAAGGATCTGGTGCGCAGCGGCACCGTCACTCTGGACGACGCCCTGGCCAAGTCGTCCAACCCCCAGGAACTGGAACAGTCGATAGGCAGGTGATATGCAGCTTCCCGAACTTTTATACTTGATATACCAGAAGGGCGCTTCCGACCTGATATTGAAGGTGGGGAACAAGCCCATGATGCGTCTGCAGGGGAGCCTGGTGCCGCTGGAGCTTCCGCCGCTCAATCCCGAGGACACCAAACGCTTCGCGGTGGAGATCATGACCAAAGAGCAGCTGGAGCGCTTCCGGCGCGACAAGGAGCTTGACCTCTCCTGCTCCATCGCCAACCTCTGCCGCTTCAGGGCCTCGGCCTTCATCCAGCGCGGGGAGTTCGGGCTGGTGTTCCGGATGATCCCCAACAAGATCCCCACCATGGATGAGTTGGGACTGCCCATCATCTCCAAGAACCTGGCCATGCGCCCCCGGGGCCTGGTGCTGGTCACCGGGCCGGCCGGCTGCGGAAAGTCCACTACCATCGCCTCGATGATCAACACTCGCAACAGCAACCAGGAATGCCATATCATCACCGTCGAGGATCCCATCGAGTTCGTCTACCAGGACGTCAAGGCCGAGATCAACCAGCGCGAAGTGGGCAAGGACACCCTCTCCTTCACCAACGCCTTGAAAAGCGTGCTGCGCCAGGATCCCGATGTTATCGTGGTGGGAGAGATGCGGGACCTGGAGACCATATCCCTGGCCATAACCGCGGCCGAGACCGGCCACCTGGTGCTTTCCACCCTGCACACCACCGACGCCATGCAGACCATCGACCGCATAGTGGATGTCTTCCCGCCCCACCAGCAGACCCAGGTCCGGATGCAGCTGTCCGGCAATCTGCTGGGCATCATCTCCCAGGTGCTGCTGAAGAGGGCCGACGGCAACGGACGGGTTATGGCCTATGAGATCATGCTGGTCAACAGCGCCATCCGGAACCTGATCCGGGAGGCCAAGACCTCCCAGATCCCCTCGGCCATCCAGATGGGTATGAAGCAGGGAATGACCACCCTCAACCATTCGCTGGCCGACCTGGTGCGCCGCAAGGTGGTCACCCACGAGGAGGCCCTCGGCCATACCGACAATCAGGAGGATCTCAAGGCCATACTGGCCAGGCCGGTACAGCCGGCTCCTATAAAGTAATAACCGAACGGTACTCATATTTTCGCAAGGCTGGTGATGCTATCAGCCTTGCGTTTTAACTTTAAAAATAAAAATGAAGTCTTCCCGCTACAACCACATTATTTGGCGCCGCAACCTGCCGCAGCTGCTGTACAATTCCTGGAACCACCGTTTTCTGGAACTGGACAACGCCCAGTCGGCGGTCTACGGCGGGCTGTCCCTGCCCCTGACCTATAATCTGATCAATCAGAAGGATCCGTCGATAGCCAAGTTGGTGGCCGATCTGGCCAAGATGGAATTCATGATCGATGATAGTATTGACGAACTCAGACAGATCGAGGTGTTGAGTCACCTGCACCGCTTCGACCGCGGCCGCTTGAGCCTGTGGATTTGTCCCACCACCCGCTGCGACCAGAACTGTTCCGGCTGCCCTTATCAGGGCAGCCGCACCGATCTGTCATCCCTGGCCCTGGACAAGATATTCCGGCTGATCTCAGGTCGGACTCCCGGCCTGAAGCATCTGGTCATCGGCTGGTGGGGAGGCCAGCCGGCCCTGGCCTGGAAAATGGTTCTGGAGTTCGATAAGAAGCTGGCCCTGCTGGCGCAGCAATCGGGTTTCGAATATTCATACCGCACCATCGGCAGCGGTGGCGGCCCGGCCAACCGGTTGACCGCCCTGTCCCGGGAGAATGAATTGTTTCTGAACATCGGCTCGGTCGATCTGGACGACCTGCCGGCGGCCCCGACCGTCCTGCTGGGCGACATCGCCGGCATTTCAAAGAATATCGGCCGGCTTCCCCCGGCGGCCCGGGTCAGGTTTCTGAAAAATACCCCCGGTCCAAAACTCTGCCGGAACGTTAACCAACTGTGCCAGAGTGCGCCAAATCTAGAGGATGATGAAGTGACAAATATCAACCGCCTTTTGGGATCGGGCTTTGCGGTGGAGAACCTGCCACACCCCAAGCTGGTGGCCTGCCAGGCGGTCGACCCACAGAGTTTCATATTCGACACCTCCGGAAACATATACAAATGCTGGGATGATCTGGGATCCCCGGAGAAGATGCTGCCGGAGGACATTGAATATCCCCTGGCCCCTCAGAATTTCCGTTGGCTGGACTGGGACCCCTTTCACGAGGCCCACTGTCGGATGTGCAACATTCTGCCCTGGTGTCTGGGTGGCTGCCGGGCAAAATCTCCGGACGAAGACTGCAGCCAGTGGCACTATGCCCTTAGGGAGATGTTGTCGCTGGCCGCGGCGGCCAACAAGAAGGGGGCCTGAAAACTTTCAGGCCCCCTTCTTTCATCCCCCGGTCATTTTTCCTTGTCCATCAAAGCCAGATAGGTCTTCACCCTTATGTTGTTGGGGTCGATCTCCAGGCACTTATTCCACTGCTCACGGGCCAGGTCCTTCCGGTCGTCCTTGAGATAAGCCACTCCCAGCAGGATCATGGCCTCGATGTAATTGGGGTTGGAGGACAGGATGACCTCGATCTCGCCGATGGTCTTGTGAAAATTGTTCAGGCTCAGGTAGCTCTTGGCCAGTCGGAGCCGGATGTCGGGATAGTGGGGATTTATGCTCAGGGCCTTGCTGAACTCCTCCACCGCCTCGTAATGGTACCCGATGTCGCTGTAGGTGATCCCCAGCTTGGTGTGGGTCTCGGCCAGCCGGTTGCGGATGCTGAGGGTCAGCCCGTCCTTGATATCCTCGGCCTCGGAGGCCTTGTTGAAATACTTGACCGCCTCTTCATAGCGCCCCAGCTCGTTCAGACTGATGGCCAGGTTCAGGTAGGCCTCCACGTAGCGGGGGTTGAGCTCGATGGCGGCATGGAAGGACTTGACCGCCTCCTCGAACTGCCCGTTGAAATGGTAGGACATCCCCAGTTGGTTATGGAGGTCCGGAAATTTGGGAGACAGCTTGATCGCCCGTTTAAGCTCCTGAATAGCCTCGCCATAACGTCCCTTGGAGAACAGTTCCAGGCCTGCTTTGTAATGTTGCTCGGTTTCGAATTCCATTTTCACCTCTTCGGGATGATTTATTGTCAAAGGCTCCGGAGGCGGATAACGCTATAAATGTAACCCAAAAACGTGAAATTATCAAGAAGAATTTTCATCCGGTTGAATATTCACCGATGAAATTCTTGTTAAAATGATTTATAATTGGCAGGGAAACCTATTTAAGAAAGGCGCCATGCTTAACGAACTTCAGATAACCCAGGTCATCACCCGCGAACTGGGGCTTCAGGCTTTCCAGGTAAGCAACACCCTGGCCCTATTCAACGAGGGGGCCACCGTCCCCTTCATTGCCCGCTACCGCAAGGAAAGGACCGGCCTGCTGGACGAGGTCCAGATCCGCAATATCCGGGACCGCTTCGATTATATCACGGAACTGGAGGAGCGCCGGGCCGCCATCCTTAAAAGCATCAAGGAACAGGGCAAGCTCACCGACGAGCTTAAGGAAAAGATCGAAGCCTGCCTGGTAAAACAGGAATTAGAGGATCTCTATCTTCCCTACAAGCCCAAGCGCAAGACCAAGGGCATGGCGGCCAAGGAAAAAGGATTGGAGCCGCTGGCCATGGAGCTGTGGCTGCAGGGACAGAGTATCCTTCCCGAACAACTGGCCGAGAAATATATCAATCCCGAATTGGGCATCAGCAATATAAAGGAAGCTTTGGAGGGAGCCAAATATATCATCGCCGAGCTGATATCCGACGATGCCGAGGTCCGCAAGTTCATCCGGGAGGTCACCCTGAACAAGGGCATCCTGACCTCGATGGTAAAAGAGGGATTCCGGGAGCAGAAGACCAAGTTCAACCAATACTACGATTTCAAGGAGCCTCTTAAAAGCATCCCCTCCCACCGTTTTCTGGCCATCATGCGCGGGGAGAACGAGGAGGTACTGACGGCCGGCCTGGAAGCTCCGGCCGCCGAGATAGATGAATATTTGCTGAAAAAATTCATCCGGAACGGCTCCTATGCCCAGGCGGGGTTTCTGACCGAGGTCATCGGCTTCGCCTATAGGGTCTATTTGAACAGCTCCATAGAAGTGGAGCTGCGTTCCGAGATCAAAGAGAGATCGGACATCGAGGCCATAAAAGTGTTCGCCGAGAACTTAAGGAATCTTTTGCTGGCTCCGCCGGCCGGATCCAAGGCCATAATGGGCATAGACCCCGGTCTGCGCACCGGCTGCAAGATCGCGGTGGTGGACCAGACCGGGAAATTTTTGGAATACGTCACCGTTTTTCCCCACGGCTCCGACCGCCAAAGACAGGAGGCGGCAGCAACCCTGGCCGCCCTGGCTAAAAAGCATAAAATGGAACTGGCGGCTATTGGCAACGGCACCGCCTCCCGCGAGACCGATGCCTTCGTCCGGGAAGTGATAAAAGACACCCGGGGGGTCAAGCTCCAGCCGGTGGTGGTCAGCGAGTCCGGCGCCTCGGTATATTCGGCCTCGGACCTGGCCCGCGAGGAATTTCCCGACCTGGACGTCTCGGTGCGTGGGGCCATCTCCATCGCCAGAAGATTGCAGGACCCGCTGGCCGAGCTGGTGAAGATCGATCCCAAGTCCATCGGGGTGGGGCAATACCAGCATGACGTCAACCAGCCCAAGCTTAGGCAGGCCCTGCATGAGACGGTGGAATCCTGCGTCAATTTTGTCGGGGTGGAACTGAATACTGCCTCCTATTCCCTGCTGGCATACGTCTCGGGCTTAAGCGAGGCTATGGCCAAGAATATCGTCATGTATCGCGATGAGAACGGCGCCTTTAAGAACCGCAAGGAATTGTTGAAGGTTGCCCGGCTAGGACCCAAGGCCTTCGAACAGGCCGCCGGTTTTCTGCGCATCAGGGACGGCGCTGATCCGCTGGACAACTCTGCGGTTCATCCCGAAAGCTATGCCATAGTCAAGCAGATGGCCAAGGATCTGAAGACCAAGACCGATCAGCTGGTGGGCAATGCCTTGCTGGCCGATAAGATAGACCCAAAAAAATACGTCACCGACACCGTGGGGCTCCCTACCCTGAACGATATCCTGGCGGAACTCAAGAAACCCGGACGCGATCCACGGGAAAAGTTCGAGCTGGCCAATTTCATGGAGGGCGTTACTGAGATCCGCCACCTGAAGACCGGAATGGTGATGGAGGGCGTGGTCACCAACGTGGCTAATTTCGGGGCCTTTGTGGACATCGGCGTCCACCAGGACGGGTTGGTGCACATCTCCCAGCTGGCCAACAAGTATGTGCGTGACCCCAAGGAGGTGGTCAAGGTGGGGCAGAAGGTCAAGGTCAAGGTGCTGGAGGTGGACCTGGAGCGCAAGCGCATTGCCCTGTCCATGAAAGAAGTACAAGAACCTAACATAAAAGGTGCAATATGAAAAAGAAAATAATATTTACTCTGGCTTGTTTTCTATTAATTGGATGCAATAAAATTTTTAAAAAAAGGGTTTATGACAACAAAGTAAACGTACTTTGTGAAATACCCCTACAAAAAGAGCCATACAATTTGGGCACCATAGTAGCGGATGAATTTGTTTACCCTGAAGGTTTTGCGGCAGACACCAGCGCTTTATATATATTTGATTATGGAAATGATCGTATCTGCAAAATAGACTGGCAGGGAAATTTCTTGGGTTTTATTAATAAACAAAGGGATACCGCCATTTGGTTAAAGCCCGACGAATCGATACAAGTATCATGTTGTGAAAATCTCATTGACTATTTTAAGAGCACAAAGAAATACGCTAAATTAATTGAAATAGCAATGAGGTATGACACAATAAAGGAAATAAACAATACACTGTATAGCCCTTCTTATTGGAATATCGACACTAAAAATAATTTAGTAAATGTATTGGAAGATGGCCATAAACTCATTACATTTGATTTAAAAGGCACCGAAGTTACAACTAAAGAACTATCTCCAAGATTACCAATAAAAATCACTAAAGAGGACACAACTGGTGGATATCAACATAAGTTGGTAACTCAAATTACCCCCAACAACCCTACAAACGAAATCGAATACTACTTGGGAAGAACTGAAAACGGTAATTATATTTTTGCTTCACTCTACAATAGTCAAAAGTTATTTATATTTAATCCGAACGGCAGCCTGGATAAAATTGAAGATATAGCGGGGTTTTTAAATGAAAGACATTTTATAATTTCTGGTAATTTTCAAGATTCCGGCATAGATTATGTTTTATATAACAATAAAATAATAATTAAAGTAACTGGTAATAAAAGTATTTTATTTTTAGAATACGAAAGATAACTCATATCATGAGTTTTTATTCTGGACTGTTTCGTAAGGAGTTTGTTTATGCTATCATACCGGAAAGAACTTTGGTTTAACGTTCCCTCCCGCCGGGGATTCGTCAACATCACCGGGCAGGTGGATGAGTGCCTAAAAGAAAGCGGCATCAAGGAAGGCTTGTGCCTGGTCAACGCCATGCATATCACCGCCAGCGTGTTCATCAACGATGACGAGGGCGGACTGCACCAGGACTACGAGAGATGGCTGGAGACTCTGGCTCCGCATGAGCCGACCTCGCAGTACCTGCATAATAGGACCGGAGAGGACAACGGCGACGCCCACCTTAAAAGACAGATCATGGGGCGGGAGGTGGTGGCGGCTGTTACAAAAGGAAAGCTGGATTTCGGTCCCTGGGAGCAGATATTCTACGGCGAGTTCGACGGAAGAAGGCGGAAGCGTGTGTTGGTGAAAATAATAGGGGAATAAATGAAATTTTATATTGCAGCCTATGTCCGAGAAAAAAGACGGGTGAATGAGATTCACCGGAAATTGAAACGGCTGGGGCACGAAATAACCGTCGATTGGACAAAGAATGATGCCCCGAAATTAAAAAGCCGCGACCGCCTATCGGAAAGTACAAAGGCTATTGCAACCAGAGACATGAACGGGGTACTTGATTGCGATATTTTTATCCTTTTATCCGACCCGGCACACGGGCGAGCCAAATACGTGGAGTTGGGAGCCGCCATTGCGTCATTTATTAAAAAGGGGCGGCCCTTGGTTTATATTCTCGGTAAAAAAAACAATCAATCTGTATTCTATTATCACCCTGCTGTAAAAAGAGTGACTTGTTTGGATGAGATTATCGGCGAATTCGCCGGATGCAAACCCATTGATAAAACCAAATTTTCAAAGTGAGGTGAAACATGAACATGGTTAAATTGGTTATGTCCTTTTGTTTAATGCTTTCAGCTTATGAAATTTATGCCCAAAAGCAGGAGTTGCCGCCCCTGCAGACGGTCCCCCAGGTGGACCTGAACCGCTACCTGGGCACTTGGTACGAGATCGCCACCATCCCCCAGCGTTTCCAAAAGGGCTGCACCGCCGTCTCCGCCACCTATGCCCTGAGAGAGGACGGCAAGATCAGCGTGCTCAACGAATGCCGCAAGGATTCCCTCAACGGAAGATACAAGGCCGCCAAGGGCAAAGCCTGGGTGGTGGATACGGTATCCAACGCCAGGCTCAAGGTCCAGTTCTTCTGGCCCTTCTCGGGGGATTACTGGATCATCGAGCTGGACAGCAACTACCAGTATGCGGTGGTGGGCCACCCCGGCCGGAAATATTTGTGGATATTGTCCCGCAACCGGAAAATGGACGACCCCCTGTACAACGACCTGATGGAGAGAATAAGGAACCACGGCTATGAACTGGCAGGAATTGTCAAAACACCCCAGCCGGATTGAGAGAACAATAAAAAAGAGCAGGCACGATCGCCTGCTCTTTTATTTTTTCAAGAAACATCCTGTAATTCCGAGAATTGTTATCTGCTTATCAAATTAAATGGGTGCTAGGTATTATTATTCCTTATGCACCCGGCCCACCCCGCTTACATTCTTCGTCATCACCTTGGGACTTCCCCGGTAGCTGACATCTCCGCTGCCTGCAATATTGACCTCCAGTTCCTGCCCGGCGTTCACCCGGCAGTCGCCGGCCCCGCTGATGCTGATGGTGGTCTTCTGGCTGGCCAGATCGTAGGCCGAAACATCTCCCGAACCGGCTATGGATATATCGAATTTATCGGCGCTGCCTTTGAGCTTGATATCCCCCGCCCCTCTGATATTGGCATCAACATCACGGGCCTCCAGCTCCAGCTCGACATCCCCGGCGCCATTCACCTCCAGACGGAGATCCCCGGCCTTGAACTTGTTCTGGCACCTGACATCGGATGATCCGTTGAGGCACAGCTCCTTTAATTCCGGCAGGGTGACATATATCTTGCGGGCTTTGCTCTTGAAGACGCCTATCTGGATCTTGTGCTTTTTGTCGCCTACCTTCAACCAGCCGTCATTCACTTCGGTCTTGACCTTCTCCAAGACTTCCGGCTCGGCCTCTATCCGCAGGCTGAATTCCTTTCCCTGGGTTATATACAGGTCATAGGCTCCATCGACCTGTATCTTATCGAACCCGGAGACATCCCTATTCTGGCCGACGGGGTCGCCGGCATAGGCCAGGGACGAGATCAAGGCCAGGCTGGCGATAAGTAGCCCGGCAAACGGTTTGAAATTTAACCCCTTCATTGTACCGCTCCTTATATGTATTTGAGGTTGATATCCTTTGAATATTACGGGATGCGCATTTTTAAGTTTCATTTTGTTAAGAAACCGCTCTTTGGACTTTGAACAAAATCAAATAATAAATTGAAAAAACCCGGACAAAGTGCTATTATAATCGCATGATTGCAAAGGATCTTCCCATATTCGAATTTCATATCTCAAGCCGGTGCCGGAAAAGATACGGCTTCGATGAGGCCATCTACGGCCTGCACGGCAATGTCATACTGACCGATTTCCCGGCGATACAGCGTCTGGCCGACCGGATGAACCTAGTGCGGGACGCCGGCAACAATCCCCACCTGGCAGTCAAGGCCGCCGAGATAAACATCATCGCCCTGATCGAGGAGATCCTTCACCTGGTGGCTGCCAATTATCGACGGGAGAGGAATCCCAAGGTATTTGAATCGGCCTTGGTAAATATTTCTGCCGCCCTGGAGCCGGCCGAAACGGACAAATGCCTTGAAAAATTCACCGCATCCTTCCCTCCGCTTAAGGTCATGAACAATCAGTTGACCTCCGCCGAATACCTTAAGGGCAGCAGCGACGGTTATCCCCACCGGGCGGTGGCCCTGGAGGAACTGCTGTTCTTGTTCCTGGCCAATGATAATCCCGCCTACCGCCGCTATTCGGAGCTGTTCGATGACGCCCCCCTGCGCCAAAGCACCAGATATTTGGACGGCATATCCCGCCTGAAAGATTTTTTCAAGACCCAGCCCAAATACGGGCCGCAAAATCTGGACCTGTTCCAGCTTTTGAAGGCACCGTCCCTGGCCAGCCCTTATTCGCTGGCCGGACAGCTGGAATACATCAGGGAAAATTGGAAAGATATTCTCCCGGACGAAATATTTGAAAAGCTTGCCGCCAGGATCCTTCAGGCCCTGGATGTGCTTAAGGAAGCCGAAAGGTTCCGCGGCTTTGCCCCGGGAATGGAACCGTTGCCGGATTATAAAAAGATATTCTCCGGCGGTTCTTCCGATTACGAGCTGGAAAAATACTCGCCCGATCTGGACTGGATGCCCAACCTGGTGATGGTGGCCAAGAATACCTATGTCTGGCTGGATCAGTTGTCCAAAAAATACGGGACCGATATCAGGCACCTGGACCAGGTGCCTGAACAGGAGCTGCAACAGCTGGCTGAAAGCGGATTCACCGGGCTGTGGCTGATAGGGGTCTGGGAGCGAAGCCCGGCCTCGCAGAGGATCAAACAGATCTGCGGCAACCCCGAGGCGGCCTCATCGGCCTACTCGCTTTACGATTACCGGATATCGGAAGACCTGGGCGGCGACGGCGCCTATTATAATTTAAAGGACCGGATCATGGGACGCGGCATCCGGCTGGCGGTGGACATGGTGCCCAACCACACCGGTATTTTTTCGAAATGGGTAGTCGAGCATCCCGAATGGTTCGTCCAGCTGAATGATCCGCCCTATCCCGCCTATTCCTTCAACGGACCGGACCTGTCCGGCCATCCCGATATCGGCATCTATATCGAGGACGGCTATTACAGCAAGCGGGATGCCGCGGTGGTGTTCAAGCGGCTGGACCGCCGGAGCGGCCAGGTGCGCTATATCTATCACGGCAACGACGGCACCCACATGCCATGGAACGACACCGCCCAATTGAATTTCCTGCTGCCCGACCTCCGGGAGGCGGTGATCGGCGAGATTTTGAGGGTGGCCCGTTATTCCTCAGTGATACGCTTCGACGCCGCCATGACCCTGGCCAAAAAGCACTATCAGAGATTGTGGTTCCCCCAGCCCGGCAGCGGAGGAGACATCCCTTCCCGCTCCTGGCAGGGGATGAGCAAGGAGGAATTTGATAATGCCTTTCCGGAGGAGTTCTGGCGGGAGGTGGTGGAGCGGGTGGCCCGGGAGGCCCCCGATACCCTGCTGCTGGCCGAGGCTTTTTGGCTGATGGAGGGATATTTTGTCCGCACCTTGGGCATGCACCGGGTCTACAACAGCGCCTTCATGAACATGCTCAAGCGCGAGGAGAACGCCAACTACCGCACGGTCATCAGGAACCTACTGGAGTTCGATCCCCAGATCCTCAAGCGCTTCGTCAACTTCATGAACAATCCCGACGAGGAGCCGGCCGCAGCCCAGTTCGGAAAGGGCGACAAATATTTCGGGGTCTGCACCATGATGTCCACCCTGCCGGGCCTGCCCATGTTCGGCCACGGACAGATCGAGGGCTTGGCCGAAAAATACGGCATGGAATACCGCCGGGCCTACTGGGATGAGAACCCGGACCGGGACCTGATGGACCGCCACCGGCGCCAGATATTCCCCCTGCTGAAGAAACGTTACCTGTTCAGCCAGGTGGACAATTTCGCGCTTTATGACGTGAACTCATCCGGCGGGCATAACCAGCATGATATCTTCGCCTATTCCAACTCGGCCGGCGGGGAACAGGCTTTGGTCATCTACAACAACCGCTACCAGAGATCGGAGGGCTGGGTAAACTGGTCCGTTCCTTATAAAAAACCCGATACGCATGATCTGGTCCGGACCAAGCTGGCCGATAAATTCGGCATGGCTGGCGACGGCTGGATTGTCTTCCGCGACATGCTGTCGGAACTGGAATATATCCGCCCCGCCAGGCAGGTTTGGGACAGCGGGCTTTATGTGCAATTGAACGGCTTCGAATGCCACGTCTTCACAAATTTCCATCACCAAGCCGACCCGACCGGCGAGTATGCCAGACTGGCTGCCGGCCTCAAAGGCCAGGGAGCACCCAGCATCGAACAGGCCCTGTGGGAACAGCGGATGGAGGGCCTGTTGGGGTCGTTCCAGGCCCTGCTGCTCCCCCTGCAGAACCCTGTCGTTTTGGCCGAGGCCCTGGAAAATAGTCCGGCAAAGCTTGACCTGTTCCGGCGGACCAGGGAATCATTCCAGAGGCTGGTCCCGGAAGCGTCAAAGGTATTCGACCTGACGGGGACAACTCTGCCCAATCCGGAAGATATGACCGCAACTATCTTTGAGAGCTACCGTTGCTCAGCAAGGGCAATACGATCATTGAATAAACGCCTGGCAGCATTGCTTTCCCGTGCAGAAAAGAGCGGATTTGATGAGTTGGATTTTTCCGTCTTGTATGCCTTCCTGCTGTTCCGGCACATTGACCGGCTGGTCCCCCAGCCCCAAGCCCGTGAACTGCTGGGGAACCGCCTGGAGGAAGCCCTGGGAAACGGCCTGCTGCCCGGCGGCAAAGCCTATGGCATCCGTCTGTTGATTGAGGTGCTGGCGGAGGGGAATTGGGATTGGCTGAAGATATTGAGTGATAGCGCCGGATTGAGAAATTTTTTAGAGCGGCCGAAGGTGCTCCAGTACCTGGGATGCAACTGGCATCAGAACGTTTTTTGGTTCAACCGGGAGAATTTTCTTTACCTGACACTCTGCCTTGCCATGGCTGGTCTTATTTTTACGCCGGGGGTATCCGGTAATTTCGGGTACCGCCGCAAGCTGGCCCTGATATACCGGACAGCACTGAAGATGGCTGCTCTGGCCGAATCTTCGGGATACGATTATCATCGCTTCATGGAGCTGATAGACGAAAATATTTCATGAGGCTATGTTTTCTTCTCGTCAACCAAAAGAGGGCTGCTATACAAGCAGCCCTCCGTTATTTTCAGTCTAAAATCCGAAATGCGGCCCGACCGCAAATACCCACCCGGAGTGGTCGGCCTTGGGGGCATTGAATACCTCCTTCTCGGTATGGGTATTCCATTCGCCCATCCGGCTGTAGATGTATCCGGCCTGGGCCTGCAGCCAGACGATGCCGAATAATCTTAGATTACCCCTGGCCAAAGGCATTCCCACGAATCCGTCCGACTTCAGGGACAGCTCTCTTTCAGAGTCCAGCAGAACGATTTGGTCCCAAGTCAGGTCCGAGCTGGCGCTCCGGGCCAGATTGATCTCGGCATCGGCCCAGCCCAGCAGCGCCCCCAGGCTAATATCTGCCCGGCGGCCCCTGATCGGCACATATTCCAGGGTCACTCCGTTTAGATTATAGGTATAATCGATATACCTCTGAGTGTCGCTTACCGAAGAGCTGGCCTTTAGCGTCTGTCCCCAGCCGGTAAAACCTATCCGGAAGCGTTGAAATTGCATGTAACCTTCCCCGCCCCAGCAATAGCTCTCACTCCTGAGTTCGGGAAACCCTGCCGGCGACAGGTATGGCTGTAGCCTCCCGGCTGAGCGGTCCGGCCAGAAGACCATCGGTCCGCCGCCCATTTTAAATTGAAAGTCAGTTTGGTATTCGTGGCGCCGGTGTCTCCAGTTCAAAATATCATCGTCCGGCCAATTCCGTACCACTATTCCGTCCGGGTCGATGCTGATATTACCTATGCCGGTTGTCAGCCGGAAGACGCCTTCCCCAGACCCCAGTGTGATATTTGCTTGACGGCCGTAGTTCCGGCCGTTCCTGCCCGATATCTTCCCCAGTCCCGTTTGGGCGTCTATGTCCATCCCGGCGCTGTCGGGCAATTCCAGAGTGATATTGCCCACTCCGGTGGTCAGCCGGCAGTGTCCAGGCAAAGAGGCTTTTGCCTGCCACCAGGCATGTATGTTTCCGGCACCGGTCTCGGCATCCAGCTTGCCGTTTATGTTTCTTAGGTAGATGTCGCCGGCCCCGATATCTATCAGCACCCCTCCGGAGATGTCGTAGGCCGCCACATCGCCGGCTCCGCTGGAGATGTCAACCACAGCCGCCCGAGGCAGTTCTATGGTTATGTCCAGTTTATTGTGATTCCAGTTCCGGTGCTTGTCGGTAAAGATCCCGACCGTATTGCCGGACCTCTCCACCTCCGGCAGGATTTCCCCCTGGGCGTTGATGGTTACCGCACCGCCATCGTTACCGGTGATCTTGACATTTCCGGCCTTGATATCGATCTTAAGCACGTCCCCTGGGACGAATTCCATTTCGCGCTGCAGCTCCAGAGCCTGGGCCTGAAAACACACCATCACTGCCGACAAAATTCCGCCTGCCAGGAATTTGATGTTAAAAAACATGTTTCCTCCTTCATTCCTTTTACAAAACTACGAAGCCCGGGACAATTTGTTTCGCTAATATAGAATTATTTTTTTCTGTTCTCCAAAACCTTGAGCATCTGCCGGTGTATCTTCCCGTTGGAGGCCAGGCATTCCGGACGATAGATGCTGTAGCGGCGGCCGGAAAAGTCGGTGATCCTCCCGCCGGCCTCGGTGATCATCAGCGAGGCGGCAGCCGCATCCCAGGGTTTGAGTTTTATCTCCCAGAATCCGTCGAACCGGCCGCAGGCCAGGTAGGCCATATCGATGGCCGCCGAGCCGGGCCGCCGGACCGCCTGGGCCCGCTTGATGAATTTTTGGAAATTTGCCAGGTTGTTTTCCGGGCTGGTGTGGACATCATAGGGAAACCCGGTGGCCAGCAGACCTTTGATCAGATCCTTTTCCGCCGAAACCACGATCCTTTTTCCGTTCAAATAAGCCCCCCGTCCCTTTGCCGCGGTGAACAATTCGCCCAGATTGGGATTGTAGACCGCCCCGGCCTTCACCAGACCCTTTTCCTCGAAAGCGATGGATACGCACCACACCGGAAAGCCGTGGGCAAAATTGGTGGTGCCGTCCAGCGGGTCAATAATCCAGCGCCGCTGGGATGCGGTGCGCTGGTCATGGCTCTCCTCGGTCATGATGTCGTCCTTTGGGAAACCTTTTCTAATGATGGAGATCACCAGCGCCTCGGAGGCCTGGTCGGCCCCGGTGACCAGATCGATGGAGCTTTTGAATCTTACCGAAACTTTCTCCCGAGACATTTTCATCAGCAGGGCCCCGGCTTTTTGGGCCGCCGCTACGGCGGTTTTTAATTCTTTTTCATGCATAAGGCAAGTATAATCCAAAGGCGTGAGAATTTCAAATAAAATCCACGGTCATTCTGAGTTCGGCAAACGCGCCAGGCTATCGAAGAATCTGGATCCTTCGGCGGTTAACATAAAAGTTACTCTCAGGATGACGGCCGCCACCCATTCGATTTGATGGGCAAGTTGCCAGGCTCAGTGGGATAAGGTATTATTGGGTAGAGAAAATATTGGTTGACTTTAAAAACCCCTTCGCTTATCCTTATGAAAATACATTCTTAACTAAAATGCCTGATCCTATGCTTTCCTGGCATACCTATCTGATGGTCATGCCGCTGGTGTTCTTTGCCGGGCTGGTGGACTCCATCGCCGGCGGTGGCGGCCTGATCTCGCTTCCGGCCTATATGGCCGCCGGTTTGCCGCCCCATTTCGTGCTGGGCAACAACAAGTTTTCCTCGAGCTTCGGCACCCTGGTGGCCACCCTGCGTTATTACCATGGAGGATTGATAGATCTGAAGGTGGCCATGCTCAGCGCCTGCTTCGCTCTGGCCGGTTCCTTTCTGGGCACCCGGGCGGTGCTGCTGATGGACCCCGGATTCCTGCGGTATGTTCTGATAGTGTTGGTCCCGGTGGTCACTATCTTTACTTTGCTGAATAAGAACCTGGGCGCCCACAATAATTCCCATCAGACCGAGGTGAAGACCAAATTCATTCTGGCTGCAATTGCCTCTACCGTGATAGGTTTTTACGACGGTTTCTTCGGACCGGGCACCGGGGCTTTTTTGATACTCTTTTATACCTTGATACTCAAATACGATTTTGTCACTGCCAACGCCAACACCAAGGTGGTCAACCTGGCCTCCAACGTGGCGGCGGTGATGACCTTCATGGCCCACGGCAAGGTGCTTTACGCCCTGGGCATCCCGGCTGCGGTCTGCGGCATCGCCGGGAATCTTTTGGGCGCCAGAATGGTGATGACCAAGGGCGCCAAGATCATCCGGCCGATATTCATCTTCGTTCTGCTGTTGCTGCTGTCCAAGATAGGTTATGACATGATAACGGGGCGGTAGATGGACAGCGCAGAATTCATTAAATTGGTGGAGCAGGCAGTGGACGATCTGCCGCAGGATTTTCAGGACAAGTTGGAGAACATCGCCATTACGGTGGAGGAGTATCCCTCTTCGGCGGTGCTGCGGTCTCTGGAGGACCGGGCCGGCAAGCATTCCCTGCTGGGGGTGTACATCGGCATTCCCTACAACAAGCGGCCGGCCTACCATATCTCGGGGAAACTGCCCGACCGGATAGAGCTGTACCAGAAGAACATCGAATCCATCTGCCGCACACCGCATGAGATTGTAGAGCAGGTTAAGGAGACGATAATACACGAGGTGGGGCATTATTTCGGGCTAAGCGAAGAGGATCTGGAAAGATTGCAGGATATTTGATCAACTACAGTTTTATTAACTCCGCACTGCCCTGGCAGTGCGGAGTTTCGTTATTCAAATAAATATTTTACTTTTTATGTAACATATCCCCCCGGCCTTGCGTAGTATCCCATGAAACGAGAAAAATTAAACTTTCCAAATAAAAGGAGACAGCCATGAAACAGATTGTAGACCTCAAGAGCGTAGATTGGGGTGGTTTGATCCCCATCGGAACACTGCTGGCCCTGTTACTGATATCCATAATGTAAAGATACCAAACCACATATACCCCATAAACTACCTCCAGAAAAGAAGCCGGAAAATTTCCGGCTTTTTAGCTATGGGGCTTTTTCCCAGGCGAAAAGCTCACCATTGCGTCTGATCGGCCGGTCAATCCGGTAGATCAGACGTTGCGGGGTTTGGGGTGTGGTAGCGATATGTCGCATGGCCGGAAGCGGAAGCGAAGGCCGAATAGAAGCTTAGATTATTCCTGATAATGCATTGATTGTCGTTTTCAGTTCGATAAACGAAGGCCCCACACCCCAAGAGTTCTTTTGCTTCTTTTCGTTCGGCAACGAAAAGAAGGTCTCCAGAATATTATCTGTCGAAAATGTAGTCTGGATTCCCATCTTCATGGGAATGACATAACGGTTTTCTTTTAATATAATAATACATTCTTACGCATCATGCCTTCAAAAGCCGCCGCAATAACAGGACATATTTTGGATTTGACACCGGTCAAATCTAAATGCTATACTAACTCCATGGCTTCCGAAAACCAAGACCAGATACTGATAGACCGCTGTCTGGCCGGCGACAGCCGGGCCTTCAACGATCTGATCAACCGCTATAAACGGCAGGTGTTCGCCCTCATTTTCCGCCTGGTCCACAACCAGAGCGATGCCGAGGATATCGCCCAAGAGACCTTTATCAAGGCCTATAAAAGCTTCGCCAGCTACGACCCGTCCTATCCTTTTCTTACCTGGCTGTTCAAGATCGCCCACAACTCGGCCATCGATTTCCTGCGGGCCCAGAAACCCGACTCGCTCTCCATCCACGACGAGGAAAACCCGGTGGATATCGAGGACACCCAGATATCCCTGGAGGAAAAGATCGAAGCCGCCTCCCAGCAGGAACTGATTGACAAGGTGCTGGGCACCCTGCCGCCCCTCTACCGCGAAGTACTGATTTTAAGGCACCAGCAGGAGCTTTCTTACGAGGAGATATCGCAGTCGCTGGATATCCCGGTGGGCACGGTCAAGGTCCGGCTCTTTAGGGCCAGGGATATAATGAAACAAAAACTGTTCAAATTGGGCTATGGATAACCCATTATCATCAAATACCTTGGATAGAATGAAACATTTGCCCGCACTTGATCGTATTACTACCAGAACGGAGAAAATATCATGGAATGCAAAGAGATAAAAAACAGGCTTCAGGAGCTGATAGACAATTCCCTTGAAAACCAGGAGGTTATAACAGTCAAGACCCACCTGAGGATCTGTCGTTCCTGCGCTGCCGACTACCGCTTGCTCAATTTGGTGGCCGAATCGGTCAAAACCATGCCGCTGCCCAATGTCGGCCCCGAGTTCAATGCCAGCATTTTCAATGCCCTGGGGTTGGAATATAAGGCACCGCATTTAAACCCGTTGATCAAATGGGCCACCGGAGCCGTGGTATCGGTTAGCTCCCTGTGGCTGGTGATATTCGGCCTGGGATTGACTTTCGGTCTGAACAAGCTGGATCCTTTCAAAACATTCTCCCTGGCCAAGGGTTTTGTAAAGGCATTGCCCAACCTGCAGGTGATCATGGTCAAGGCCGGGCTGCGGCTGGCCGATATGATGGACCTGCTGGGACAGGTGGCCGTCACCCTGCTTAAAGGATCGAATCTGCCGGCTCAAATAGCCATCGCCAGCATCGCGGCCTTTGCCATCATCGCCGTCACCTCCAAAAGAATTTATATAAATTCAAAAATATAATTCCCGAAAGGAGCACGATCATGTTCAAATTAAACAGGCATACCTCAAAGCCCGGCTGGCTTGTCCTGCTGACGGTGATCGCCCTGGTTGCGGCGGTAACTACCGGTCTGGCCGAGGAAAAAGTGGTGGGGACCAAGCTGCTGGACAAGAAGACCACCATCAGAATCCAGGGGATCGGCGAAGGTGATTCCGACACCACTTACAAGTTCAAGATCGGCGACAAAGAAGTTCAGATCGACGCCAAGGATGCCAAGGTGGGTGATATCTACGTCGGCCCGGCCGATACCATTAACGATGATGTGGTCACCAAGGGCGGCTCGATCACCGTGGACGGCATGGTCAACGGCGACTGCGTGACATTCGGCGGCGGCGTGACGGTCAACGGCACGGTAATGCACGACGTGGCCACTTTCGGCGGGGGCACCACAGTCTCCGGGACGGTCAAGGGCGATGTGGCCACCTTCGGCGGCCCGGTCTCCATAGACGGAACGGTGGGCGGCGAGCTGGCATCCTTCGGCGGGATGGTCAGGCTGGGGCCGACTTCCTCGGTGGGCGGCGATATTGCCATAGTAGGCGGCCAGGTGGATAGGGCCGATGGCGCCCAGGTCAGCGGGGAGATAAAGAACGTGGATTTAGGAATGCTTAACCAGTTCATTCCCAGCTTGATCGGCACGGCTCACATTACCCACAAAAAACCGGCCGCCGGACGGGCCATAAAATTTTTCATCACCTTCTTCATGCTGGCCGGGCTGGGCATTTTGGTGACGTTGCTGGGAGTGTTCTTCTCCAGGCCCATCGAGCGCATTACCCATATAATCGAGACCGATTTCTGGAAGTCGGCCGGCATCGGATTCCTGGTGCAGATATCCCTGGCCCCGGCCCTGGTATTCATGGCGGTCTCCATCCTGGGCATCCCCCTGATACCGCTGGCGGTCCTGCTGGTGGTGGCCGGAATCCTGATGAGCATCGCCAGCTTCGGGGTGATCATCAACCAGAAATTCCTGCACGCCTTCAATAAGCCGCCCATGAACACCCTGCCGGCGGTGGTGCTGGGCTTTGTGCTGCTCCACTCCCTGTTCCTGCTGGGCAGCCTGATCAATATCGCCGGCAGCCCGCTGAGCGCTTTGGGCGTGATATTCTTCATCATCAACTTTATTGTCCTGTGGTGCGGGGTGACCGTGGGCATGGGCGCGGTATGGACCACCCGACTGGGGACTAGGGATCAAGCCCCGCCCAGACAGCCCAAAGCGCAGAAGACGGCAGCGACCGATTAAAAAATAAATCTTTGGAATGTAAACGGCCTTGGGGTCAGTGCCCCTCAAGGCCGTTTTACAAATCACGGATAAGATCTTATCTGCCCTTGAAGTTTTGCCTTTTGGGGTTTATAATTGTATAGTCAATAGTTAGGAGAAGGACCATGGCTAAAAGAATTTACCGTTCGTCCAGGGACCGGATGTTGGGCGGCGTCTGCGGGGGTCTGGGAGAATATTTTGACGTCGATCCCACTATCGTCCGGCTGGTGGCGGTGGTATTTGCCCTGTCCGGAGCCGGGATACTGGCCTACATAATCGCCTGGATCATCATCCCCGACCAACCGGCTGTTTTGTAAGTGAAATAAATGCCCAAAAGTTTGTATCTCTCCGATAAGGGTCGGATGGTGGCCGGGGTCTGCGGGGGCCTGGCAGATTATTTTGACATCGATCCGCTCCTGGCCCGCATCATCTTTATAATACTGGCCCTGGCCGGCGGGCTGGGGATCATGCTGTACCTGGCGGCCTGGTTGATCATTCCCCGGCAAACCCGTTCCTCGGGCCAAGACGAAACTCCGTCAAATACCGAAGAAAGGAATCCGGCCATGAAACGCGATCCGTCCGGCGCGGTGTTCGGGATACTGGTCATCATCCTGGGGATCGGTATTTTATTGCATAATTACGGCCTGTTCCATTTCAAATTCAGCCTGGTCTGGCCGCTGATCCTGATCGCCATCGGTGTCAGGCTGCTGATCAAGGATAATAAATAAAGGATGGTAAAAAGCATGAAAAAATTGATTCTGACGGCATCCTGCCTGATACTGACCGTTTCCGGGGCCGGGGCCGCCGACACCTTGGCGGTCTATCAGGACAGCCTGGCCAACGGCCTAAAAGTTCTGACCGTGGAGAAGCCCGGCCTGCCCCTGGTCAGTTTCCAGGTATGGTACCGGGTGGGCTCCCGCAACGAGCGTCCCGGCATCACCGGGATCTCCCACCTGCTGGAACATATGATGTTCAAGGGAACGGACAAGACCGGCCCCGAGGAATTCTCCAAGATCGTCCAGAAATACGGCGGCCACAGCAATGCCTTCACCAGCGAAGACTACACCGCCTATTACGAGAACATCTCCACCGAGTTCCTGTCGGTGGCCATGGAGCTGGAGTCGGACCGGATGGCCAACCTGAAGCTGGATCCCAAAGAATTCGATCCGGAGCGCAACGTGGTCAAGGAGGAGCGCCGCCTCAGGGAGAACTCCCCTTACGGCCGGCTGTTCGAAGAGATGAATGCCGCCGCCTATACCGCCCATCCCTACGGCTGGCCGATACTGGGCTGGATGACCGACCTGGAGTCGGTCACCAATCAGGATCTGCGCGATTATTACCGTACCTATTACGCCCCCAACAATGCCACCTGTGTGATCGTGGGCGATGTCAAAAGAAAGGATGCCCTGGCCATGGTGGCCAGATACTTCGAAAAGATCCCGGCCGGAGTCAGGAAGCCCCCCAAGGTCACCACCGTGGAACCTCCCCAAACGGGAGAGCGCCGGATCAAAGTCATGAAGGATACCAGGATGCCGCTGGTGGCCATAGCCTATCATACGCCTGAAATTGGCCAACCGGACACCTACCCCCTGGAATTGCTCTCCAACATCCTCAGCAACGGCGAGAGCTCCCGGCTCTACCGCAGCCTGGTCTACGAAAAGCAGCTGGCCCTGTTCGCCGGCGGATATAACGACACCCAGACCGACCCAACCCTTTTCATCTTTTACTCGGCGCCGCTCAAGGGCCATAATACGGAAGAACTGGAGCAGGCCATAGCCGGGGAGCTGGAAAAGATCAAAAAGCAGGGCGTTACCCAGAGGGAGCTGCAGAAGAGCCAGAACCAGCTGGAAGCCGAATTCGTCTTCCAGCAGCAGCGGAACAACGGACTGGCCGTTCAGATAGGCTCGGCCCAGACCAGACTTGACTGGCGCTATCTCAACAGCTATCTCAAGAATATCAGGTCGGTGACCAACCAGGATTTAATCTGCGTGGCCAATAAATATTTCATCGACCAGAACAAGACCGTGGCCACCCTGGTTCCCGCCAACGAACCCCAAAGTAAAGGAGAGGTCCGATGAGAAAGACTGCTTTCAGCCTGGCATTGCTTTTATCCATGACCGTCCTGGCGGCCGCCCAAAATATCTGGACCCCTCCCCAGCCCAAAAAAATCGTTCTCAAGAACGGCTTGACCGTTTTGCTTTTGGAAAATCATCAATTACCGGTGGTGTCGGTGGATGTCATGATCAAGGCCGGGAGCATCACCGATCCGGCTGGGTATGCCGGTCTGGCCAACTTTACTACCGAGATGCTGGCCAAGGGAACCTTTTCCCGCAGTGCGTTTGATATCGCCGATAATTTCGATTTTGTGGGAGCCCAGTTCTCGGTCAAATGCGACTACGACGCGGTATTCATCTCTTTGACCGCCCTGGCGAAAGATTTCAACCGGACCGTGCCGGTTTTGTTCGACCTGCTGACCAAACCGGCTTTTGACTCCCTGGAGACCGGAAGGCTGAAAGCGGAATTGCTCTCGGCCATCGAGGCCAAGGGAGACCGGCCCAACACCCAGTCGGACGAGGCCCTGAACCGGATGCTTTACGGGCTGCACCCCTACGCCCATCCCGAGATGGGCGACGCCGAAAGCGTCTCCCGCATATCCCGGCAGGATCTGGCCGGGCACCATCAGAGACACTACGCTCCCAACAACTGCATCATCGCAGTGGTGGGAGATTTTAAAAGTTCCCAGATCAAGAAAATACTGGAACAGAATTTAGAGAATTGGCCCTCCCGGAATATTCCCAAATTGATCCTTCCGGAGATCCCGGCCATCGGACAGCCCAGGGCTTTGCTGATAAACCGCCAGATCAACCAGGCTTACATCAATCTGGGCTTTCTGGGACCCAAAAGGAACGACCCCGGTTACCAGGCCATCCGGGTGATGAATTACATTCTGGGCGGCGGCGGCTTCGTTTCCCGGCTGGTCAAGAATATCCGGATGATCCAGGGCCTGGCCTATGATGTGGATTCCAATTACGATCCCCGGACCGATTTCGGCCCATATGCCCTTTCGGTGCAGACCAAATGCGCCTCGGCCGACACCGCCGTCAAGAGCCTGATCGCGGAAATGAGACGGATCCAGCAGGAGCCGGTCAGCGACGAGGAACTTAAGGAGGCCAAGGATTACATCCGGGGCAGCTATCCTTTCCGCTTCGAGACCAACGGCCAGACCGCCAGACAGTTCTTGTATGTCGAGCTCTACGGACTGGGCCGGGATTATTTCCGGCAGGACATGGAGAAGACCCTGGCCGTGACCAAGGATGACGTGATGGCCGCCGCCATAAAATACCTGAAGCCGGACAATTTCCTGCTGGCGATGGTCACCGACACCACTCAGACCAGACTGGATATCCCCGGCTTGAAGATAGAAAAGCAATAGGTTGTTCGATAATAAAGAAGCCCCTCCGAAAGGAGGGGCTTTGGTTTATCATAATTATTTTTCGTCGGACTCCGAGGACAGCTCGTCCAGGCTCAGTTCCCGGCTGTTGGATGGTTTTAGCATGTTGCCCATCAGCGGATCGTAGTTCGCATTCTCTGCCCCCAGATCGTCCAGTTTGAACACCCGTCCTCCGGTGCCGATCTTGGAAGCCACTTCGGAATCGACATCTCCGCCCATGGCCTCGGATGACAGCTCTTCCAGATTGAACTCCCTGGCGCCCACCCCGATCTTGGCCGCCGGATCCACGTACTCGGGCTTCGGCTTGGGAGCCGGCTTTTCAACCATCATTTCTCCCTTGACCGGCACCGGCGGCTGTTCTCCGGCTGAGACCTTGCCGTAATGGGCGATGTCAATGGCCGCATCGGTCTTGGGGACGGCGGTCTTCCTGGGCAGGATGGGATCTATCCGGGAGGGCTGCCGCTGTTCGGCCAGTATCTTCTCTATTTTGTGCAGGGCTTCGTCCATCAAAAGCTACCTCCGGGCCCGGTAGGAGGCCAGTTTTCTCCGGGCCTCCTCGTGGGTGGGCTGCAGGTTGAGCACCTTCTCCCAGGCCTTGATGGCCAGTTCGAACTTCTCCAACTCCTCGTAGGCCACACCCAGATTGAAATAGGCCAGGGAATAGTCCTCCCGCTTGGCGATGGCCTGGTTGAACAGTTCCACCGCCTGCTGGTAGTCCTTCTTGATCCGGTACAGGCAGCCCAGGTTGTTGTAGGCCTCCGGGGCGTCGGGCGACAGGTCTATGGCCTTTTTAAAGGCCTCCACCGATTCCTCCTTTTTGCCCAGATCGCTCAGGGTCAGCCCCAGATTGTTGTAGGCCTCGGCAAAATCCGGCCGGACGTCCAGGGCCCTGCGGAACTCGACCTCGGCCGCCGCCAGCTCCCGGCGGTGGAACAGCATCACCCCCCGGTCGTTATACTCGTTGGCCCGCTGCCGCCTTCTTTCGTTGCTGACGTCCCGCTGTTCGTTGCGCTGGCCCTCTAAAAGCTCCTGCATGGTCTGCTGCAGCTTGATCAGCTGTTTCTCCATCTCCTCCAGGCGGGACTGCCTGACCGCGTCGGCTTCGCTCAAAGATTTCAAGTATTCGCCGGACTTGTCCATCATCTTGGCCAGGCCCTCATTTAAGCTGTCGGCATTCAGGCCCTTGCCCAGGGCCTCGACCATTCTCTCCTGCTTTTGGGATATCTCGGCCAGCAGTTCGATCTCCCGGCCGTTTTGGGCGGCCCGGTTCTGCTGGTCCTCCAGTATCAGCTCCAGGATATCGCCGAACTTGTTCTGGTTAAGCACCAAAGCTTCCTTGATATCGGAAACGCTCTGCAACAGCGGTGACAGGTTCTCCTTCAGGCCGCCTTCCGAAGACCGCTTCTGCTGTTCCGCCAGCATCAGTTCCATGATGTCGGTGAATTTGGCCCGGCTGGCAGAAAGACCCTCTTTGATCTCGGCCATATTCTGCAGCAGCGGGGACAGATTTTCCTTGAGCCCCCCCTGGGCGGCCCGGTTCTGCTGGTCCTCCAGTATCAGCTCCAGGATATCGGTGAACTTTGTCTGGTTCTGGTCCAGCGAAGATCTCAGATCGGCCAGGCTGCTCTGCACCGGCCCCAGGTCCACCCCTCCGAACGAGGACATTTTTTCCTTCAAGCCGTGAAGCAGCTCGTTTGCAGCCTCGGCCCTTTTCAGCACATGCAGCTGTGAAGCGGCGGTATTCTCCCGTGTCTCCTTGGCCTCGGCCAGAATGGATTTGAGTACTGCAAGTTGTTCCTCGTTGCCGGAAGAACCTCCGCCCGCCGGCTGGATCTTGCTGTCAATGGTCGGCAGGGAGCATTTGCCGGACGTGCTGTCGAAGATCTCGCACTGGGCTTCAAGGCAGTCCTTGAGTTCCACCTGGGGAGTTTCCTTCTCCTCGGTTATCTTCCCCTCGGCATCATACCGAATTTCTTTAATGATTTTATGAGCTGACAGAAAGGGGCATTTATTCATTGTAAACTCCTAATATTCAATCTGTAAAAGATATCACAAACCAATGGTTTCGTCAAGCAGGATTTTTTACCGCATGACCTCACCCTTCACCCTAATTTTTTAGGTAAGATTTATAGGAGAGCTCTTCTCGAAACTTCCAGCATCCGCTCCAGCGCCAGTCTGGCCTTTGTAGCCACCTGGTCCGGAACCATGATCTCATATTTCTGATTCTCCAAAGCCCAGGCCGCCTTGGCCAGGGTGATCATCTTCATGTTCCGGCATATCGCGCTGTTCGCCAAGGGATATATGCCCTTCTGGGGGTAGGTGGCCGACAATTGATCCACCAATCCCTGCTCGGTCCCGATCACCCACTCCTCGACCTCCGGATGTTCCTTTACCGCCTGCACCATGCCCGAGGTGGAGGTCGCCATGTCGGCCCGCTCGATCACCTCCGGCGGACATTCCGGATGGACGATGATGGTGGCCCCGGGATGTTCTTCTCTGGCACTTAAGATATCCTGGACCGTGAAACGGTTGTGTACGTAGCAATAGCCCGGCCACAGGATCAGCTTTCGTCCGGTCTTTTTGGCAACGTAAGATCCCAAATTTTTATCCGGCACGAACAGGATCTCCCTGTCCGCCGGAAGCGAGTTGATTATTTCCACCGCATTGGACGAGGTGCAGCAGATGTCGCTCTCGGCCTTGACCGCCGCCGAGCTGTTAACGTAGGTGACCACGATCGGGTTGTTATATTTTTCCCTGGCCTGGCGCAATGCCTCCGGCGTGACCATATCGGCCATGGGGCATCCGGCGCCAGTGTCCGGCAGTAGGACGGTTTTTTCGGGGTTGAGCAGTTTGGCGCTCTCGGCCATGAAGTGCACCCCGCAAAAGATGATGGTTTTGGCCTTGACCTTTACCGCCGCCTGGGCCAGGGCCAAGGAGTCGCCGATGAAATCGGCCAGCCTTTGGACCGGCAGCACCTGGTAGTTGTGCACCAGAAAGACCGCGTCCCGCTCTTCTTTAAGACGGGATATTTTTTTATACAACTCGTCGTCGGATAATCTCTGATATTCTTCCAGGGTCATGGCTTTAACGCCCCTTTTATGATTTCAAGTAATTCTTCTTTCCCTGTCTCCGGCCTAAAGGAGATCTCTATCTCCAGCGCCAAGAGCGGTTTCCCCGGACTCCATCCCACCGGCAGCTTTACTGCGTCCTTCTGGGTAGTGATCACGGCCTCGCAGCCGCCGGCTGCCCGGGCGATCCTTTCCAGGTCGGCCCGATCATAGGAATGATGGTCGCCGAAGACGATATGATCCGAGATTTCGTACCCCAGCTCCTTGACGCTGTTTCGGAATGAATCCGGCCGGGCGATGCCGGAGAATAAAAGCAGTTTGCTGTCAGCGGTCAGTTTGATGGTTTGATTTGCTGATTGATCATCCAGCGATTTTAATTTAACAACCCGATGGCCGCAATAAAAGACTGGCTGGATCAGACGATATGCTTTCCCCATCCTTTCTATGGGCTGACAGCCGGTGCCGTCACCGCATCTGGTGGCGATGATGACGCCGGCCCGCTTCAGGGCGGAGACCGGCTCCCGCAGGCGCCCGGCCGGCAGCAGCCAGCCGTTGCCCAGCGGCCGCTTGCCGTCCAGCAGAACGATATCCAGGTCCCGGGCCATACGCCAGTGCTGAAAGCCGTCGTCCATGATAATCACATCGGCCCCGGCCGTTTCCGCAAGTTCCGAGGCCCGATCTCGCCTTTTCCCTACAATAACGATGGCCCGGCCCAACAGCTTCCGAGCCATCAAGAATGGCTCATCGCCAGACTGGGCGGGGCCGGACAGGAGCTTTTCCCAGTCGCTGACAGCCAGGATTTTCGATCCTTTCCCGGCAGATCTCCTATAGCCCCGGGACAGAATGGCCGGCTTGAAGCCCGCCGCTGACAGTTCCCCGGCCAGCATCATGCAGAAAGGACTCTTGCCGGTGCCTCCGGTGGTAAGGTTTCCAACGCAGATCACCGGAAGCCGGCTTTTATGGGTCCTGAAAAGTCCCATCCGGTATCCCATTCTCCTCAGTTGATAGATGAAAAAGTACAGGAGGGAGAACGGCCAAAACAACAGGACGAATGTTATTTCAGATGCCGATATTTTCATGATGCCATTAGGATAACCCATCCGGGATGAAATTACAACAATTTTATGCAAAATGCCGCCCGTTCATGGGGCGGCATTTTTTAGGATGAGCCGGAAGACCGAAGGCATCAGACCAGCTTGGCCACCAGCTGCGACAGCTCCTGGGCCTTGTCCTTCTCTATCACCAGGGATCCGGAGATGAAAAGCCATTTCGACAATTCGGACAGATGCTCTTTCTGCAGCTGCTCATACTCCAGCCCCTGTAGATGGTATTTCGTCTGCCTGGCCAGAAACATCTTGGCCGCCGGGCCCAGATAGGCAGTTGAAATACTCAATACTTTCTGGGCAAGATCGGTCATGGTCATTTCTCCTGCTCCTGTTTGCCTTCGGTTTCCTTATGCTCCATCATCATGATCTTCAGGCTGGCCACCATCCGTCCGAAGGAATCCGCCAGGTCGCCGATCTCGTCATGACGCCTGACGTCCATCTTCACCTCCATGTCGCCCATGCTGATCTTATTGGCGATCCGGTTGAGGCGGTTGACGTCCTTGATGATGGTCCCCGAGAACAGCAGGATGATGATTCCGGCGAACAACACCGCAATGCCGATGATCAGGTAGATGGTGTTGCCTATGAACCTCTGCTTGGCGATCACATCCTTGCTGCTCATGTCCACTCCCACCAGCCCCACCGAATTGCCCAGCGAATCCCGGATGGGGGCGTAGCCCGAAAGGAAGGTCCCCCACTGATCGGTGACATATTCGTTGTCGGCGCTGGGTTTTTCAAAACCGGCCAGCATCTCGTCGTTGGTCTCCTCGTAAAGTTCGCCTATCTTGGCCGGTTCCTCGTCGTCGGGGTCCACCACGAACACCGCGCCCTCTTCGGTCTTGCGCATGGTGTAGATATAGGTGATGTGGTCGTTGGCCTCTTGGACCTTGAGCAGGGCCTGGCCGATGATCTTGAAGGCCGGGGTCCCTTCGTCGCCCGGTTTGATCTTGGCGTGAACATCGCCGTCGATGCTTACCGCAATGGCCGAGGCCACCGACATCAGTTCGGTCCTCATCTGTTCCTTGAGGGCCTTCTTGGTCTCATTGAATGTGTACAGGAATGCCATTCCCGATATCAGTAAAATAAGCAGCACAAAGCTCAGGGTCAGTTTGGTCTTGAGACTGTGAAAGATTTTTTTCATATTGCCACCTCGGTTGATAATGCTGATATTTGTACATTTTACATTTTTTGGGAAGTGATTTCAAGGCTTATTTATATAGTTTAAAATGATCAGGGATATCTTTTCCGATGCGCCCCGCTTCTCCTCCACTACTCTCAGGGCATTGTTCCCTAAGCGGCGGATCGATTCTCTGTCGCCGGTCAACTTTTCAAGAGCCGTTTGCAGCTCCCCGGCATCGGAGACCTGCAGGGCCCCTTTGGCAGTCAGCAAGCTTTGGGCGCTCTCCCGGGCGTTGGACATATGTGGTCCGAAGATGACCGGCAGGCCCAGAGCCGCCGGCTCCAGGGGGTTGTGCCCGCCCACCGGGACCAGGCTGCCGCCGATAAAGGCGATGTCGCCGGCCGCGTAGGCGTCTATCAGCTCCCCCATGCTGTCGAGCAGCAGGATATTCTGGGATCTTTTTTGGCCCTGTATCTTGCTGCGCCGAGAAAATGCCAGCCCCCGGCTGGACAGGATCTGCTCCACTACGGGGAACCTTTCCGGGTGCCGGGGGGCTATTATCAATTTTATCTTGTCCGGCAGCCCGGCCCAGGCGTCCAGTATCATCTCCTCTTCGCCTTCCCTGGTGCTGCCCGCCACCAGTATCAGATCCTCCGGGGAAAAACCAAGACCTTCCCTGAGTTTCATTTTTTGCTCCCGGCTGACCGGCTTGCTGATGGTATCGTACTTGATGTTCCCGGCATCGATTATTTTTTGGGGGGCAACTCCCAATGACTTGTATCTTTCCGCGTCCCGGATGCTCTGGCAGGCAATGCATTCCACCCGGTTCAGCAGGGGCCGGAACAGGAACCCGAAGAAACGATAATATGGCAGAGACCGGTCCGAAAGACGGGCATTGACAATGAACACCGGTATCTTCCGGACATTACAAAGCCACATCAGGTTGGGCCACAGTTCGGTCTCCATCAGCACCAGGGCCGAAGGCCTTATTCTGCCCAGCGACAAAAATACCGGAAACAGGAAATCCAAAGGCAGGAAGAAAGTGACCGCTCCCTGGTTGATCCTGGCGGACCGGTCCTGGCCGGTCTGGGTCATGGTGGAGATCACTGTTTTATGACCGGCGTTCTTTTTATTCAGGGCTTCGATCAGGGGCGGGACCAGCGCCGCTTCGCCCATGGAAGCGGCATGAAACCAGACGGGGTTGCCCTGTATTTTTGGAACCAGTCCGCATCTCTGGCGCCATTTTTTATTGCCCGGGACAAAACCGGCAAGCAACAAATATGGCCAACCCAGCAGGAAGGCCATCGTTAATACGATATTATATAAAATAAGCCCTGTTAAAAGGTGCATTACCAGCTCTTCAACGCCTCCTTTAATTCGTTCACCGAGACCGCCGCCACCCCGAATTTGGAGACCTCCACCCCGGCCGCATGATTGGCTATGATGGCCGCCTCCAGGAAACTGGCTCCGGCCGCCAATGAAAGCGTCAGCACCGCTATCACCGTGTCACCGGCCCCCGAGACATCGTAGACCTCCCGGGCCATGGTGGGGATGTGCTCTGACTTGTTGCCACCTGTCACCAGATACATTCCCCGGTCGCCGGCGGTTATCAGCACCGCACTGGTCTTGAGCCTGGCCATCAGCATTTTTCCGGCCTTCAGCATGTCCTGAGGCCCGGCGATCTTGATCCCCAAGGCCCGTTCGGTCTCCAGCACATTGGGCTTGAACAGGGTCACCCCCTTGAAATCCAGGAAATGATTGAACTTGGGATCCACCGTGACTATCTTCCTATGCCTGCGGCACAGCTCCAGGGCGGCCTTGAGCACCTTGCCGGTTATCAGGCCCTTGTTGTAATCCTCTATCAGCACCGCATCGGCCGCAGGAACAAGTTTTTTCAGCCGGGCGATGACCCGGGCCTCCGAGGACGGCGAGATGTCCTGGCGGTGCTCCCGGTCCACCCGCACCACCTGCTGGTGATGGGCCACGATCCTGGTCTTGATGGTGGTGTGGCGGGAGGGATCCTCCACCAGCCCGCTTTTGGATATCTTCCGCTTCTGGAACTCTTTCAAGATGGTCTGGCGTGGGCGGTCCCGGCCGACCACCCCCACCGGGACTA
Source organism: uncultured bacterium (assembly GCA_937863685.1). Taxonomy (GTDB): domain Bacteria; phylum Edwardsbacteria; class AC1; order AC1; family EtOH8; genus UBA2226. The sequence goes on along the minus strand of CALMGM010000005.1, from coordinate 996,098 downwards.
CCTTGGCTCCCAGGCTGGCGATGTTCCAGGCCACGTTGGCCGCGCCGCCCAGCAGATATTTCTCCTCGCTGACCTCCACCACCGGCACCGGGGCCTCGGGCGATATCCGGCTGACCTGGCCGAACAGATATTCGTCCAGCATCAGGTCGCCCAGCACCAGGATGGTCTTGTGGCGGAAACTGTTGATCAGGGCGTCGGATCGTTTTTTATCCAGTTTGAACTGCATGATTCGCCAATATACGTTATCTGATGTTGACCGTAAGTGTCAATATCTTAAAACACTTGGCGGATAATGTCAATGATAATTTTTGCCAGTGTTTTCCCTTGCGCAAACATAATATCAGCCTGATCAATATTTTGGTTTATTTTTGATTTGCGCCGTAAACGGCACTACCCGGAACAGCCTTCCCTCTCCCGGCTGTAGTTTATAGCTGAAGGGAACGGCACTCCCTGCTGCCAATTGTCCCGTGGCCGGCTGGCCGGTAAGCATATCCGAAATGAAGAAAGTTGAGGCACTGCTGATGTTGACAGTAACAGTAAGCGTATCCGAAGGCAGGCAGTGGCGGTTGACCAGCATGAAGTATTTGTCATTTATGTTGGTATTGCTATGGAATAAACCTATTTGGACAAATGAATCTGACACCCCGGTGATAAAAGATACGGCAGGGATGTCAGTTCTGAATGTTTGGTCACAGACCAGGTTAAGCAGGGTAGTTGACCAAATCGCAATATTTTCGTTTATCTGTTTGGCAGCATTATAAAATGCCGTATCCCGGACATTCCCGAGGGTGTCTACCATTGCATACTGATCTATCGATCCGCCTGATGGTCCTTTATATCCATCATAACTGACCAATCCATGGGAAAACAGATAATAAAACAAACCTCTGGCGCCATGGGACAATCCAAGATAAGCCATGCATTTCAGTTCCCTGGGGGTTGGAAGCCGCCAGCGCCCTGAAAGGTTGATGTTTTCGGGGTCGGGATAATCCCCAAAGCTTTGTATTTGAACGAACCAAGGTATTCCGGAGCTGCTGGTAGCCCGCTGGGCGGCGCGGCAATATTTGCTGAACACATCCATTTGTTGTTGGAAATAGAAGCCCGAGTCTTCCGGAGTTTTATAGCCGTTACCGGTATACGGCGCATCAACCTCCTTGCCCAAATCGCCAAACAGGGGCAGGATATCCACGGCCAATTGAGCGGGATTTGTGGTGTTGACAAATTCGCTGTAGAAATTTGTATCCGCTTGGTCGGTGGCTCCGATAGCGCCAAAGCTGGTGGGATATTTTGGGCAGACAAAGGTCAGGCCGGGAACATTGGCATTTACGTTTTTAAGCTGTCGATTAACAAGATCGAATGCGCTAAGCTGGCTGCGCATCGGTTCGTCGTACATGTAATAACGATAGACGACATCTTTATATGCCGAGGCTGGGCCGGAATAATAATCAGCTATACCAGTTAGTTGCGTATTGTGAATATATGGATCATATTCCTGATTTGCCAGCGAATCAAACACTGCATCATGCATTTCAACGTAGTCAATGAACAACCGCTTGTTACCGAAGGTGTAAACCGGAAAATCCAAAAACCTGGTCTGCCCGGCCAGCCTGGTAAACTTAAGGGTAAAGGTCTTCCAGACATTAGGCCCGGCAAAGTCGGCCGTGGTTATGGTGTCGCAATCAACCATCGAAAATTGCGCCCAGTCCACACTATTCAAGGTATCAATGGCTATGCGACACAAGGAAACCGGAATACCTGGTGTTGTGGTGTCCAGCGAATCTTCGTTCTGATACTTAAGACTGAAAGTTATCCGGTATTCCGTTCGGCCATAGTGCTGCCATTGGGTGTTGAACAGCGTATCCACAAACGGCATCCAGGCATCCCAGCAGTTGTGCTCCCAATACGGCTTGCCGGGAGTAAGATCACGGTAAAGGACGGTACCCGCTATGCCGGGATCACACACCCAAGCGGCGCCGTTATTATATCCGCCGTCCGGATGAATAAAATACGGATGGTCTTCGGCCTGAAAACGGCTGTATACCCCGGAGGCAAAACGTTCGATATTGTACTTGGTATCAAGCCAGGCGGTTGCGCCGCTGGCGGAAAGCTTTGGCGCCTGCGCCAGCAAACATTTCATACCGCCGGCTTTTAGATAATCCAAAGCATCGGAAAGCATATCATGACCGCCCGGGCCGTCATACATGCCGCCTACGCTTACCAGGTTAAAGCCGCACTTTTGGGCGCTGTCCACCATGGAAAGGGGCGAACAACTGGGTTCGGTTCCGTCCGGTCCTTGCAGGCGCGTGCGACCCAACAGGGCGCCGATGGGGAAGAAGCTATCCTGCGCCAATACAGGCATTGCTTGCAATATTAATCCAAGCAACAATAGTATAACCAACATTCTTTTCATGCACTTCTCACTTTATGTATATTATTTTTTGTGTTTGGATTTTATTGTCCGTGCTTAACTGAATAAAATAAATACCCCCGGATACTATGGCCCCGGTTTCGTTTCTCCCATCCCAGGTTAATTTATACTGTCCTGCTGCTTGGAATCTTTTATCAATCGTTTTGACTAATTCGCCTTTAATGTTATATACCGTCACAGATATTGGAGACCTATCCTTTAACGTATAGCTCATAGTGATTCTACTTTTAAATGGATTGGGATAGCATTTTATACTGGCTGCCCCCACCGATATGCTTTGAGGGGGTTCGCCCTCAACCCCGGTAAAATTGCCTGCTGTAGTATAGATATCATAATCGCCACCATTACGGTCATCAGACCATGCTGCAAATACTTTACCTTTGTTATTGGCACATATTGTAACGTTCCATAATCGTACGTCTTCACTCAGTGTTCTATCATCCACATGCATATTATTGGTGGCAAATGCATCTCCGTGGTTTTTACTGTAATTAAAATAAATTAACCAAGGGTATGTCAACCCGTTTCTCCTATCCTCCCAGGCGCAATACACCCCGCCGCTGTCATCGCAGGCCAGGCTGGGGTAGCCTTGAGCGTAACTTTCGCCTGCTGCGTCTATTAAATTTATATTTGGTGATGTAAATGTCAGCCCCCCGTCTGTGCTTTTGGTAAAATAGATATCAAAATCACCATTGCGGTCATCTGCCCAAGCCATGTATATACCCAACATATCAACACATATGCTCGGATACCGCTGTGTACGATTTACCTGGCCAGTGGTATCATTTACAAGGATATTCGTATCGAAACTTTGTCCATTGTTAGTACTTTTCGCAAAATAAATGTTCCTATAATTATAATCATATCTGTAATCATTAAATGCAATGAAAACGCAACTGTCTTTCACCGCTATACCCCCCCCCTGACCGCTGCTGTCAGTCCCAGTGTCATCTACCCGTACGCTTGATAAAAAGCTTGCACCACCATCAACGCTTCTGGCGCAGTATACATCCAGTTTTTGAGTGGCGCTATTTCTTCCATCCTCCCAAGCCACAAATATTAACCCGCTATCGTTAACAGCTATGCTACTGAATGCCTGGTAAGCTTCATGGTCGTTGCACACTCGCACGCTGGGCAAAAAGCTTGTTCCCCCGTTTATGCTTTTGGCAAAATATATGTGCCGATCAGTGGCATAATAATCCCTGAAGTCAGTCCAGCTTACGTATATGGTTCCGTCCTGGCCCACTGCCAAGGCAGGCATGATAGCCGCGCTGTCGCTGTCGGTTATTCTTACATCCGTGCCCCAGGTATTGCCCCCGTCGGTGCTTTTGTCAAAGTATATTGTGCTGTTGGTGTTCCGGTCGGAGCGCCAAACCAAATATACCGTATCCCCCCGGGCGGCCATGGCGTGAGAGCCGGAGCTGTAAGGTGTTTCGAAGCTGCTGCCGGGCGGGTTGTCGTTTACACGGATGTTGGAGAAAAAGGAATAGGAGTCAAGGGCAGCGGCGGTAAAGCTTTTGGCTGCCTGCCGGGGTTTAGACCCCTCTCCAACCTCTCCCCGCATCGGAGAGAGGCGGTCATGCCTGCCGAGCCAGTAGTCCGGACGGGGAGGCCCGCAGGGCTCGGTGGGATCGTTTTGGATAATGGGCTGGGCAAAACAGGGCAGCGCCTGCAGCAATAAATATATTAATAGACATTTTTTCATGATTTTACTCCCGTTCTGTTTATTGTTGTATACTATAGGCTCTTAGACACAACTTTGTCAAGGACATATTACATATTTTTTGCCTTGCTTTTCCCTTGCGCAAACGGTTGCGGTATGTTATATTAATTGGTCGGGAAAGCAGTCCTGACAGCTGTGTTTTGAGCATTAGCCGACCAACCATATCGGCACCTTAAAAAACGCAAACTTAAATGGAAGCCCATAATAAAAGCATGACCAGAGAAACAACCGAAATAACCGAACGCATCTCCCTGGCGGGAATAGACGCCGCCAACCTGCTGGGGGCCGGTGACGCCAACCTCAAGCTGATCCAGCATTCCTTCGGCTCCAAGCTGGTTGCCCGGGGCGACGAGGTCATCATCAAGGGCCAGCCCCGGGAGCTGGAGATGCTGACCAGCCTGATCCTGCGCCTGCGGGAGAAGGTGGAATCCGGTGCGGTACTCACCGAGCGGGACATCGGCTACGCCATAGACGACATCCGGAACCAGCCCGGCTCCGGGCCCTCCCGGGAGCGGCCGGCCGGGATCTCGTCGCTGAAAAAGCTGATCAAGGCCAAATCGCCCGGCCAGGAGAATTACCTGGAGGCCATGCAAGGCAGCGACCTGGTGATCGCCATCGGCCCGGCCGGGACCGGCAAAACCTACCTGGCGGTGGCGGCCGCGGTGGCGGCCCTCAACGAGCGGCAGGTGGAGCGGGTGGTCCTGTGCCGTCCGGCGGTGGAGGCCGGGGAATCGCTGGGCTTTCTGCCGGGCGACCTCAAGGAGAAGATCGACCCCTACATGCGGCCGCTGTACGACGCCCTGTACGACATGATGTCCCCGGAGAAGGTCAACCGCTTTCTGGCCAACGATATCATCGAGATCGTCCCCCTGGCTTACATGCGGGGCCGGACCCTGAACAATTCCTTCGTGATCCTGGACGAGGCCCAGAACGCCACCAAGACCCAGATGAAGATGTTCCTGACCCGGCTGGGCTTCAACTCCCGGGCCGTCATCACCGGGGACATCACCCAGATAGACCTGGCCCGCAGCGACAGCTCCGGACTGATCGAGGCCAGCAACATCCTGCAGGGAGTGGAGGGCATCCGCTTCGCGGCCCTGGGGGAGCGGGATGTGGTGCGACACCGCCTGGTGCACCGCATCATCCAGGCCTACCAGAATTATTCCGGCAACGGAGGGGCGACCCCCGGGGCCGAAGGAGGTCCGGCCGACTGACCGGATTATGAAAAAGATATTCATCCAAAAAATATTCTCCCTGGCCAAGGGCCTGTGGCCGCTGGCCCCCCAGTCCCGGAAATTCCAGATCTACTGGATAAAACGGGTGGGCCTGGCCGGCATCCTGCTGCTGGTGATCGCCAACCTGTTCTCCCCGGCCCGCAACGACGACATCAAGCTAAAGATCGGCTCGGTCTCCCCCCGGGACATCCACGCCCCGTTCGATTTCCCGCTGGTCAAGGATCCGGCCCTGCTCAGGGCCCAGCAGGACAGCGCCGCCTCCCAGGTGCTGGCCATCGTCTACCGCAACCCCGAGTTTGACCGGAAGCTTTACAGCGACGTGGAGCTCTTCCTGATAAGGCTTTCCAACCTCCGCCAGGAGGACGAGTATCTCTCCTATAAGCAAAAGACCATCCAGTCCTGGAAGCTGAACCTGAGCCGCGGCACCTCCGATCTGCTGCTGACCGTGCCCGGCCTGTACTCCTTTCAGCAGGGGCTCAAGGACATGGCCCACTCCCTGCTGGAGCCGGGAGTGCTTCCCTTGAGCGACGGCCAAGCCCGGATGCTGGGCCCCGAGGTGGTGCTGCGCCAGGACCAGGAGCTCCGGCGGACCGCCGTCTCCCGGTTCTTCACCATGGAATCCCTGCCCCTGCTGATCAGGGCCAAGAGCCAGGCGGCCTTCCCAAATTCCGAGCCCATGGCCAAGGCCCTGGCCGAAGTGGCCGCCAAATTGCTGGAGCCCAATCTGGCGGTGGACACCGCCGAGGTGGCGGCGGCCCGGACCCGGGCCCGGGAGTCGGTGCCCCGGTACACCGGCCAGGTGGCCAAGGGCGAGAAGATCATCGCCGCCTACCAGAAGGTGGACCAGACGGTCCTGCTGAAGCTGAACTCGCTGCAGCTTAAGCTGGAGGAGGCCTCGGTGGTCAACCGGCGCAGCGGCTGGAACTATGTGCTGACCCTGCTTTCCCGGCTACTGGCCCTGGGCTTCTTCCTGGGCATCCTGACCTTTTATCTTATCCGGTTCCGGCCGGAGATCTTCCGCAGCTTCCACTCGTTGCTGATCCTGGCCTCGATAATACTGCTCAGCGTGCTGGCCGGCTGGCTGGTGCTGTCCCGCCCGGATTTCCCGCCCTACATGCTCCCGGCCGCCCTGGGGCCGATCCTGACCAGCCTGATGTTCGACATCCCGCTGGGAGCGGTGATGGCCGTCACCTCCAGCCTGCTGTTCGGGGTGGTCACCGAGCTGAGCCTGCCCATCACCGTGGTGGCCCTGGCCTCGGGCTCGGTGGCCTCCTTCCTGGTCAAAGGGCTGCGCAGCCGCTTCCAGTTCATCATCACCAGTTTTATCGCCCTGACCGTGGCCAGCGGGCTGGCCATCGCCGCGGTGGAATATCTCAAGCTTTCCAGCTTCCAGCAGATCCAGCAGTCGCTGCTGATGGCCCCGGCCAGCGCCTTTTTGTCGATAGTGCTGACCCTGCTGCTGCTGCCGGTGCTGGAGGCGGTATTCAACACCACCACCGACTACAGCCTGCTGGAGATGGCCGACCCCGACCAGCCGCTCCTGAAGCGGCTGTCCATCGAGGCCACCGGGACCTTCCAGCACAGCCTGCTGGTGGGCAACCTGGCCGAGGTGGGGGCCAAGGCCATCGGAGCCAACAGCCTCCAGGCCCGGATCATGGGTTATTACCACGATATCGGCAAGCTGGCCAAGCCGGATTACTTCATAGAGAACCAGGGCGGGGCGGCCAACCGCCACGACAGCCTGGCCCCCAAGATGAGCTTCCTGGTGGTGGCCTCCCATGTCAAGGAGGGGCTGGAACTGGCCAAGAAGCACCGCCTGCCACAGCCCATCAAGGACGCCATCGCCCAGCACCACGGCACCACCCTGGCCAAGTATTTCTACCATAAGGCCAATCTTTCCTCCGAGGGCAAATTGCTGGAGGGGGATTTCCGCTACCCGGGACCCAAGCCCCAGTCCAAGGAGATCGGGCTGGTGATGCTGGCCGACGTGGTGGAGGCCTCGGTCCGGTCATTGAAGGACCGTGATCCCAAGCGGGTCCGCCGGATGGTCAAGGCCACCATCGCCGACAAGGCCAACGAACTGGAGCTGGACGAGTCCAGCCTGACCCTGCACGACCTGCACCTGGCCGGGGAGGCCTTTCTGCCGGTTCTGCTGGCCCTGTTCCATCCCCGGATAGAATACCCGGAGGCCAAGAACGGGACAGAACCCAAGAACAGCCAAACCCCGGCTTAACAGCATAATGATTTACTGATAACATGATGACCGTTTTTATCGAATGCCTGGACCAGTCATCACCGGTCAAGGATGCCGGGTTGAAACGCTGTATCTGCAATATTCTCCGGGCCGAGGGCTACGCCGATTACGACCTGACCCTGGTCCTGGCCGACAGCGCCTGCCTGCGGCGGCTCAATAAAAGATACCGCAACATCGACCAGGTCACCGATGTCATCTCCTTCGCCATGCTGGAGGGCGACGCCCCGCCGGTGGCTGACGCCAATCTGGGCGACATCTACATCTCCCTGCCCCGCACCAGGAGACAGGCCCGGCAGTACAAGGTAAGCTTTGAGGAGGAGCTCAAACGGCTGGTGATCCACGGCCTGCTGCATTTGATCGGATATGATCACATCAGGCCCGGCCAGGCAAAAAAGATGCGGCAGAAGGAAGAGATCTACATCGGTTATTAGTTGTTGGTTATTTGTCATTCCTGTGAGACCAATCATCGCTGAGGCGGGTTGCAGGAATCCTGGATTTTTTTGTGGATTCCCGACTTCTCGGGAATGACAATCATTGTGGTTTGCTTCACTTCGAAAGCAGAGTAAGGTGCCGCCCTCAGTGCAGGCTCTTGTCAGGCAAAGAGGCATCTCGCAATGACCATTTAGAATAAAATCGAAACCCTTAGCGCCTTTGAGCCTTTGTGGCTAAACAATAACCCAATACAAGGAGTCCTTTTTTGGATAGCAATCTATGGTTTGAGATCCTTTTCATCATTCTGCTGATTTTATTGAACGGCTTTTTCTCCGCCGCCGAGATCGCCCTGATCTCGGTCCGCAAATCCCGCCTGAAGGAGCTGGCCCAGAACGGCAGCCGCAAGGCCGGCATCATCCTGAATATCCTGGAGGACCCCTCCCGTCTGTTCGCCACCATCCAGATCGGCGTCACCTTCGTAGGCTTTCTGGCCTCGGCCATCGCCGCGGTCAGCACCTACAAGATACTGGCCGACTGGATCTCCCGTTTTCCCGTCTGGTTCATCAGCTCCAACAGCCAGCCCATCGCCGTGGCTCTGGTGACGGTGATCGTCTCCCTGGTGACTTTGATCTTCGGCGAGCTGGCCCCCAAGAACATCGCCCTCAAACATGCCGAGACCCTGGCCCTGATGGTGGCCGATCCGCTTAACCTGATGGCCAAGGGCGCCAAGCCCCTGATCTGGCTGCTGGCCAAGTCCAGCGACCTGGTGCTTTCCATGTTCGGCATCAAGAAGGTCCAGAACAACCAGCTGGTGACCGAGGACGAGATCCGGGCCCTGCTGCGGGCCGGGCACGAGCAGGGGCTGCTGGACCGCTCCGAGACCGAGATGATCCACGGCATCTTCGAGCTGGGCCAGACCACCGCCAAGGAGATCATGGTGCCCCGGATAGACATGGTCAGCGCCGAGGACAACCTGACCCTGGGAAAGATTTTACGGCTGATGGATCAGTCCGGCCATTCCCGGATACCGGTGTTCCACGAGACGGTGGACAACATCGTGGGCTTCGTGCACGACGAGGATGTCAACCGGGCCTTAAAGACCAAGGAGCGCTCCGCCCCCATCACCGATATCATCCGCCCGGCCCACTTCGTGCCAGACTCCAAGAAGCTGGACAGCCTGCTGGAGGATTTCAAAAAGTGGAAGACCCACGGCGCCATCGTGGTGGATGAGTACGGCGGCACCGCCGGGATGGTGACCCTGGACGACGTGGTGGAGGAGATCGTGGGCGACATCCGGGACGAGTTCGACACCGAGGCCCCTCATTATAAGAGGATAGACGACCGCACCTGCCGGATAGACGCCCGGATGGACATCGAGGAATTGAATCAGGCCCTGGGCACCAGCTTCCCCACCGAGGGCTACGAGACCTTCGGGGGGTTCATCTACGACATCGCCGGGAAGGTGCCCACGGCTGGCGACAAGCTGCGCTGGCCGCTGGCCGAGCCGGCCTGGGAGTTCTTGGTGGAGAACATCAGCCGCCGGAGGATCATTTCGGTGCGGGCCAAGCGGCTGGGCAAGGCGTTGGCCAAGGTACCGACAGCGCCCAAGGAATAATTGATCCCACCCTTCCCTCCCCTAAAGCATTAGGAGAGGGAATTTTATCATCATCAATTATCTTAAATATATGCCAAAATTTATACCTGGCTTAAAATTGTCCGAACGGTTCTTCCAAGAAGTCGTAAACCCGCTCATCAAAACAAAGTTTCCCGGCCTCAAATATTCCGCCGGGCTTATTGACTACGGTTCGGAGGTACTGGGCTTCGACACGGAACTTTCGACTGACCATCATTGGGGGCCGCGGGTTCTGTTTTTTATTTCCCAAAAAGACCTCCGGCTGAAAAAACAGATCACTGACTTTCTCGGCAGAAATCTGCCTCCGGCCTTCCGAGGATACTCAACACATTTCGGCGATCCCGACCAAATCGGCGTTAGACTTCTGGTCACAGCAAAAGCAGGGCAACACATAAACCACCGCGTCGAGATCCAAACCATTGGTTCATTTTTCAATGATTATCTGAGAATAGATATCGAAAATAACTTGACCGCCGAAGATTGGCTGATCCTGTCGGAGCAGAGACTCCGGACCATCCGAAGCGGCAAAATATTTCACGACCAACTGGGCCTGAAGCAAATTAAAAACAGACTTCATTATTATCCCAAAGATATCTGGCTATATCTTTTGGCTTCCGAATGGTCGAAGATAGCCCAGGAGGAGCCCTTTGTCGGACGCTGCGGCGAGGTGAATGACGAACTGGGATCAAAGGTCATTGCCGCGCGGCTGGTGCAATGCATCACGAAACTCTGCTTTTTAATGGAGAAGGAATACGCCCCGTACAGCAAGTGGTGTGGCACGGCTTTTTCGCGGCTTAATTGCGCCAAAAAACTTTCTCCGATCCTAAACAGAGTCCTGACCTCGGAAACCTGGCGGCAGCGCGAAAAACATCTGTCTCGAGCATACGAAATCGTTGCCCGAATGCATAACGACCTTAAGATCACCCGGCCTTTGCCGACAGCTGTTTCGGCCTTTCACAACCGGCCTTATTTGGTGATCCACGGGGAAATCTTTGCCATCGCGATCAAGAAGAAGATCAAAGACCCGGCCGTCAAAAAACTACCGGCCGATATCGGCTCGGTCAACCAGCTTACAAATACCGTCGATCTTCTGGATAATAATACGATGCTTAAGCGATTGAAAGTGCTGTACCGCTGAACAATGAAAGCCTCTTTAAAAACAGATTACAACGAAACCCTCCACCGGGTTTATCGACAGTCCCGCCAATTGCCAGATGAGGCAAACCGGATGTGGATGGATCACCTGGCGCGTTATGTTTCCGAGCCTCCTCCTTTTAATTTACTTGATCTGGGTTCCGGTACCGGTCGTTTTTCCAAGTTGATCGCCGATCGGTTCAATTGCCAGGTGACCGGGATCGAACCATCGGACAAGATGCGCGAAATCGCCGAAAAAACGATGGTTGATCCCAACATCCGTTTTTTACCCGGGGACTCCGGCCATATCCCTGCGTCAGACGGGGCCTTTTCCTATGCCTGGCTTTCAATGGTGATCCATCATGTGCAAAATACTGACGAGTGTGCCGCAGAGTTATCCCGCGTTTTGGCAAGTAATGGCTTGATCTTCATACGCAATGCCTTCAAAAGCAGCCTGGGCAATATTTGCATGTACCAATATTTCCCCCGGGCTCTGGAAATTGATAGCCAACGATTGCCCGATGTATCATATCTGGTAAATGTTTTTGACAAACACGGTTTCTCTCTTGTGGCCCATGACATTTTAGATCAAACCATAGACAAATGTTTCGACGATCATATAGAGCGACTGCGTAAAAGAGGTATTTCAACTTTAGAATTGTTGACCGACGAGGAATTTGCCCAAGGCATTACGAATATGGAAAAGGCGGGGCGTCAAATGGATCAAACCAAGCCGGTATACGAAAAAATAGACTTTCTTGTTTTTCGCAGCAACCGACAGTAAAGCTATTGGGTTGTTAGAGAAGGGCCGGAAGCTGGAATTGACGTAAAATATCAGAGACTGTAAAATATATCTGCATGAAAAAGAAAACCCAAATATTGCTCATCCACGGCGGGACCACTTTTAAGAACCAAAAGGATTATCGGCGCTTCTTGAAAACCCGGCCGGTCTCCATAGAAAAGCGGATGCGCTGGAGCGAAGGATATCTGGATAGCAGATTGGGGCGGGATTTTGAGATCATCCGGCCGGCCATGCCGCTGAAGGAGAATGCCCGGTACGCTGACTGGAAGGTCCATTTCGAGAGATTCTTTCCTTTTTTAAGGAATGATCTAATCCTGATAGGCACTTCCCTGGGCGGCATCTTTCTGGCCAAATATCTGTCGGAAAATAAATTTCTCCAAAAGATATTGTCGGTCTATTTGATCTGCCCGCCGTTTGACGACACCCTGCCCGAAGAGAATCTGGTCGGTGGCTTTAAGCTTAAACATGATCTTTCTTTGATCGAAAAGAATGCCAAGAACCTTTCCCTGCTGTTTTCCCGGGATGATAATGTCGTCCCGGTATCCCACGCCACTAAATACGCCGCAAAATTTAAAAAGGCTAATATAATAATTTATGCCAGCAAGAATGGACACTTCAAGGTTCCCGAGTTCCCGGAGATCGTAAAAATGATACGGAACGACGCAAAGTACTTGTCACCCTGAGATGCCTTAATTACCCAGCAAGCTGAACGAAATAACAAACTCGACTACCAAGCCAATCAGCCAAAGGCCATGGGGGTGAATCTGGCCCACCCGGAAAGACAGGGTTTATGCCCAAATCATCCGATATCCATAAGATCGCCTTCCTGGGCGATTATCTCCCCAGAAAGTGCGGCATCGCAACCTTCACCACCGATCTGCGCACCGCGGTGGCGGCGGAGTTCCCCGCCACCCAGTGCCTGGTGGTCCCGGTCAATGACATCGAGGGCGGCTACGATTATCCGCCGGAGGTGCGGTTCGAGATCACGGAGCAGGACCTGCCGTCCTACCTACGGGCGGCCGATTTCCTCAACATCACCAACGTGGACGTTCTCTGCGTCCAGCACGAGTTCGGCATCTACGGCGGGGCGGCCGGCAGCCACCTGCTGGCCCTGCTGCACAAACTGCGGATGCCCATCGTGACCACGCTCCACACCATCCTGCGCGAACCCAACCCCGACCAGCGGCGGGTGATGCGCGAATTGATCCGGCTCTCCACCCGGCTGGTGGTGATGTCCGAAAAGGGGCGGGAATTCCTGCTGGATATCTACCAGGCACCGGCCGATAAGATAGACCTCATTCCCCACGGCATCCCCGAGATGCCCTTCGCCGATCCCAATTATTTCAAGGACGAGTTCGGGGTGGCCGGCAAGCAGGTGTTGCTCACCTTCGGGCTGCTGTCGCCCAACAAAGGCATCGAGTACGCCCTGAAGGCCCTGCCGGCCATCATCGCCGAGTTTCCCAACACGGTCTACATCGTGGTGGGTCAGACCCACCCCAACCTTCTGCGAGACGAGGGCGAATCCTACCGGTTGAGTCTGGAGCGGATGGCCAAGGAGCTGGGGGTCCAGAAGCACGTGGTGTTCTTCAACCGCTTCGTCGAACTGGAGGAGCTGACCCGGTTCATCGGCGCCACCGATATCTACCTCACCCCCTACCTGACCGAATCGCAGATAACCTCGGGCACCCTGGCCTACGCCTTCGGGGCCGGCAACGCGGTGGTATCCACCCCCTACTGGCACGCCCAGGAGCTGCTGACCGAGGAGCGCGGCAAACTGGTGCCCTTCCGCGACTCGGAGGCCATCGCCGGGGCCGTCATCGGCCTGCTGCACGACGCGCCGCTGCGCCACTCGATGCGCAAGAACGCCTACCAGCTGGGGCGGGGCATGGTGTGGAACCGGGTGGCCCATCTTTACGTGGACTCCTTCCGCCGGGCCGGCCAGGAGCACAGCTTTGTGGGGCGAAAATCCTCGCCCATCAAGACCCTTGACGAGCAGCCCGACCAGCTGCCGGATCTTAAGCTGGACCACCTGTACCGCCTGAGCGACTCGACCGGGATATTCCAGCATGCCAGCTTTACGGTCCCCAATTTTGCCGAGGGCTACTGCACCGACGACAACGCCCGGGCCCTGCTGCTGACCCTGATGCTCCAGCAAGCGGGGCACAGCACCCCGCACAGCAACGAACTGGCCGCCACCTATGCCGCCTTTCTGAACCATGCCTTCGTCCGCAAGACCCGCCGCTTCCGCAATTTTATGAGCTTCGATCGCCGCTGGCTGGAGGATGTCGGCTCGGAGGATTGCCACGGCCACGCCCTTTGGGCCCTGGGGCTTTGCATGAGCCATGCCGGACACGGCAGTTTCCACATGCTGGCGGCGGAGCTTTTCGAACAGGCCCTGCCGGTCGCCCCCGGGCTGACCTCGCCCCGGGCCTGGGCTTTCGCCTTGATCGGAATAGATGAATACCTGCGGCGCTTGAGCGGCGACCGCCGGGCCGGCCAGATCCGGGAATCGCTGACCGCCAAGCTGATGCAGCGCTACGCCGACGCCGCCAGCGAAGACTGGCAATGGTTCGAGGATATGGTCTCCTACACCAATGCCAAACTGCCGCACGCTTTGATCTTAAGCGGACGCAGCATGAACAACGCCAAGATGCTGGAGACCGGCCTTAAAACGCTGCGCTGGCTGGTCAAGGTCCAGACCTCCGATACCGGCTCCTTCCGGCCGGTCGGCTCCAACGGATTCTTCCCCAAAGGTCAGGTTAGGGCAATGTTTGATCAGCAGCCCATAGAGGCCCAGGCCACGGTATCGGCCTGCATCGAGGCTTATTCGGCCACCAGCGACATGCACTGGGTGGCCGAAGCCCGCCGGGCCTTCGAATGGTTCCTGGGACGGAACGATCTGGGCCTGGCCCTGTACGATTCCGGCACCGGGGGCTGCCGCGACGGCCTGCACGTCGACCGGGTCAGCCAAAACCAGGGGGCCGAGTCAACCCTGGCCTTCCTGCTGGCCCTGGCGGAGATGCAAACCCTCCAGAGCACCCTCACCAGCTTCAACGGGTCGTCGGATGAACAGCGATGAATAAAACGATCTCCCCCGCCAAAACTATTCCGGACCTGCAGGCCAAACGCATCGGTCCGGCGATCACCCCGGACCGCACCCGGGTGCTGCTGCGGCCCTTCTATCCCGTCCGGAAGGACATCGCCCGGAGGATCGTGGCCTGGGTGACGGCCCTTAGCGATGAAGCGGCGGCCCAGCTGCTGGCCTCGGTGCTGAACGAGTTTCAGGACCGGCACCTGAATGTCAAGCAGACCTTTCTCAACCGCTTCAGGCAGGTGCAGCTGTATCTGAAGGACCGGAAGGAGACCACCCCGGAGAAACAGATGTTGATCGGTTCATATTTTTCTCATGAGTATTCCCCGGAGTCGGCGGCCCTGTTCAATCCGTCCATCGTGCCGCACCCCGACCAGAGCAAGCTTCCCGGGGGCTCGCTGCGTTTTGTGTTGAGCCTGCGGGCCACCGGCGAGGGGCACATCTCCTCCATCACCTTCCGCACCGGCACGGTGGATTCGCAGCACCGCATCCAGCTGACGCCGCCGGTGCCCTTTGTCACCGAGCCGGAGCCCCTGGCCAATGCGGTATATCAGAAGGATCTCTTTGCCCGCAAGCTTCAGGAGGCCGGACTGCACAGCAACTTCTGCCGGCGGGTGGTGGCCCAGCTTCCCGAGGAATTCGTTTTGGACGACCTGCGCCGGATGCTGAAAGAGGAGCGGCGGAAAATGACTCCGGTCGACGCTCTGGCCGACCGGGCATCCCAGGGGATCCTGCTGCTGGCCGAATCCAACTACCAGGTTCAGTTCGATCCCGGCAGCCAGCTGTCCCAGCGGATCCTCTTTCCATCGGTGCCCAGCCAGAGCAACGGCATCGAGGACGCCCGGTTCGTCCGGTTCCGGGACGACGACGGCAGCATCACCTATTACGCCACCTACACCGCCTACGATGGCAAGATCACCCTGCCCCAGCTGCTGGAGACCACCGACTTTCTCCATTTCAAGTTCCTTACCCTCAACGGCCCGGCCGTTCAGAACAAAGGCATGGCCCTGTTCCCGCGCAAGATCGACGGACTTTACGCCATGCTGTCGCGCCAGGACGACGAGAATATATTATTGATGTACTCCGACAATATCCACTTTTGGCAGACGCCCCGGCTGCTGCTGCAGCCGGCCCAGCCCTGGGAGATGGTAAAGATCGGCACCTGCGGCTCACCCATCGAGACCGAGGCCGGCTGGCTGGTGCTGAGCCACGGGGTCGGCCCCATGCGGAAGTACTGCCTGGGGGCCTTTCTGCTGGACCTTAATGACCCCTCGCGGGTGATCGGCCGCCTGCGCCGGCCGCTGTTGTCGCCAAATGAGGACGAGCGCGAGGGCTACGTGCCCAATGTGGTGTACACCTGCGGCGCCCTGCTGCACGGCCGGGAGCTGGTGATACCTTACGCCATGAGCGACTATGCCAGCAACTTTGCCACCGTGCCGCTGGACGATCTGCTGGCGGCGATGGAGTGAGCGATAGATAAGAGTGTTTAGATTATAGATTTTAGGGATTACCCCTGTCACATTGAGAAGACTTGCTTGCCCGGTAAACTGAATGTGTGACAACATACAAGTTGCGTAAATTTAGCCAAAGGAAAAAAGTAATGCCTCAATTATTAAGGAAATTATTCGCTTTTCCAATCATATTTGTTTTCTGTAATCTTTTCTTCAGCGGCTGCCAAAGCCGTTCTATAATCGAAAATCCAACGGCGGATATAGTTAGCACACTTGAGGTTGTTTCCTCTCAAAATACAAAGAAAGCAGAGATAAGCAGGAAATTGCCAAAAAGAATTGGCAACATGGAGTTATTCAAAGTTGTAGATTATACTAAAAGGTTTATCATTGGCATAGATATGGGCTATGGAGTGTTTTATGATTTGAAAGAAGGGAAGAAAGGTTCTGGTAACATTTATTTGTACAGCCGTGATCAAGAAACCAAGGTTAATGGGTTAAACGAAGAAGCCTTAGCAGAATTACATAACGAGCAAAAGACCCTTCAACATGGTGCGGTTGAAAAGGGGAATGAAATAAAAGTTATCTTTAATGGCATTCCATTCTATAAGATACACTTTATAACACCCCCCGATGCAGCGAATAATCAATATCTTTGTTACGGTTTTATTACTGTGTACAATAGCATCTTTATAAAAGTGATATTCTTTTATCCTAAAGATGCATCTTACGGTGAAACGGAAACCGATAAATTTATGAATGAACTGACAATCGCAATTTCAAAGTAGATGCCTTTGTTTATGTTGCCTAACAAACGGGTTTGCGTCACGTTAATCAGTAAAGGAGCCATCAATGAAATTCTGCTGGGTGACCATAAACGTATCGTTCATGGAGCGGTCCCTGTCCTTTTACCGGGACCTGCTGGGCCTGGAGATAAAACGCAAAATGAACCCCAGCCCCGATATGGAGATAATCTTCCTGGGCTCCGGGGAAACGCAGGTGGAGCTTACCTGCAATAAAAAAGCCGGCGACATTGTCGCCGGCCAGGACATCTCCCTGGGCTTCGAGGTGGATTCTTTGGAAAAATTCAGCGAGGTGTTAAAGGCCAAGAACATTCCCATCCACTCCGGGCCGTTCCAGCCCAACCCGCATATCAAATTCCTGTACATCCTCGACCCGGACGGGGTGAATATCCAATTGGTGGAAAATGTAAAATAATAAACGGCTCAAAATATTACCTCGGCAAATAAATAGCACATTGTGTCATTCCTGCCCCTGTCATTCCAGCCCAGGCTGGAATCCAGGCCTGGATGCCCGTTTTCACGGGCATGACAACAAGGACGTACCAAAAACGGAGACGGTTATTCACCTATATAATTGCCGGTGTAAAAAAGAAAAATTGTCGCTGATGCGACCCGACCGCCCCCTCAATCCCCCTCCCGCAAGGAGGGGGAAGCAATCTTCCCTTCCCGCATCGGGAAGGGGTAGGGGGTAGGGGTTAGGTCGGTTCCCGCCTTCAGTGGAGCATTGGTCACAAGAAAGTAACAATTATGGTAAAAAACCGATTAGTGGAAAATATAAAATGAAACTGAATTGGAAAACCAGATCCACAAAGTATATCCTACAGGATAAATGGATATCTCTAAGGGCTGATTCCTGCATCATGCCCGACGGAAAAATCATCGAGCCTTATTACGTTTTGGAATATCCGGATTGGATAAATATCGTCCCGTTAACGCCGGACAACGAGGTGATTTTTACCAAACAATACCGGCACGGCATCAAGCAGACTATTTTAGAAATACCCTGCGGGGCGATTGAGCCTTCCGACAATTCTCCGGCTGATGCCGCAAAAAGGGAGCTTTTGGAAGAGACCGGCTATTCATCGGATGATCTCATCGAACTTTGCAAATTATCACCGAACCCGGCAAACCACACCAATACCACACATTGTTTTCTGGCCCGGAATGCCATAAAAAATTCAAAACAAAATTTAGACCCTACTGAGCAAATAGAAATTCAAAAAATACCATTGCCCGAAGTAATATCTTTACTGAAAAGTAATCGAATACAACAGACCTTGCATGTTTCGGCATTGTTTTACGCCCTCGAATATTTGAAAGAAATAAAGCCATAACCCATGATCGAACGCACCGAAGCCATAATTTTAAAGACCCAGAATTTTTCCGAGACCAGCCGCATCGTCAGCGCCTTCACCCGGCA
Source organism: uncultured bacterium (assembly GCA_937863685.1). Lineage (GTDB taxonomy): Bacteria > Edwardsbacteria > AC1 > AC1 > EtOH8 > UBA2226. The sequence continues at coordinate 977,695 of CALMGM010000005.1, read as the reverse complement.
GTTCGGCCGGATGAAGTTCATGGCCAAGGGCGCCCGCAAGCCTAAAAGCAGGTTCGGGGCTTCATTCCAGCCCGGCGGGGTCTCCCAGATCGTCTTCTACCGCAGCCGCCACTCCGAACTGCACACCGTCACCGAGACCGACGTGGTCTGGGACCCTTCGGCCCTGGCCGAGGATGGCCGGATGAACCCGGCGGCGGTGGCCCTGGAGATGGGCTACAAGCTCACCGCCTTGGAATCGCCCAATATGGCCTTTTACAGGAATCTCTCGGGATTTTTAAAATCCCTGCCCTCCTCCGGTGAAAACCACAGCCAATTGCTGGGATTCTTCCTGTCGGCCCTCAACAACCTGGGGCACTCCCCCCGGCTGGATTCCTGCGTCAAATGCCGCCGCGAGCTTAAAAGCGGGGCCCCGGTCTTCTCGGTGACCGAGGGCGGCTTCCTCTGCCCCCGCTGCCACGCCCCGGAGGGGGAATGCATTCTCCTGAAGCCGGCCCAGTCGGCGGCCCTGTATGGCTGGCACTCCGCCGGGGAACTGTGCCACATCACCAGCCATGACTGCAAAGGGCTGATCGAGACCCTGACCGCCTTCGTCAACCACCATATCTCCGGCCGTAGCAAGCTGATCTGCGTGAAATATCTGGACTGACCTCACCCCAAACCCCTCTCCAAGTAAATTTGGAGAGGGGTTTTTAGTCTCCCCTAATAAGGGGAGATATAGAGGGGTGTCCTGGGCACAGTCATTGCGAGAGGGCTTCGATGTTTTTCTAACGAAGCAATCCCGGTTTATCATTTCCGGACCGCCCCCTTAATCCCCCTCCAATGTGGAGGGGGCCATTGTATTTCCCTTCCCGCATCGGGAAGGGGTAGGGGTTAGGTGTCATTCCCGAGAAATCGGGAATCCAGGAACCGGTCCGCCAATAATAATTGTAGGGGATGGTTTGAAACTATCCCCTAATAAAACACCCAGCCCCCGCCTATGGCGGGGGCTGTCTTATTTATCGAACTCATCCCTTCACCCTTCTCTTGCCAAGAGAAGGGTTGGGTTGAGTTATTTCATTCCGCCAAATACTTCAGCGAAAATTCCTCCCCGCTCACCCTCTGGTACAATTCGGGATAGGTGTAGGTCCCGGAGGGCTTGATCACCTCGTCCAGCAAAAACTTGCCGAACTTTTTGGCCTGGGCCATGATGTCATTTGTTTTATGGCGTTTTTTGAACACCTCCCTCAGCATGTCGCAGGTCAGGTCACCCATGAAATAGTTGTGCAGGTAGATGGGATGGGTGGTGTGATGGATCCGAAATCCCCAGGGCGGCTCTCCGGAATACGGCTCCTCGCCCAATATCTGCCGGTAGATCTTCCAATACAGGTGATGGACATCGTCGATGGTCTTTATATTCTCCCGGTACAGGGCCTGGTCGAACATTATGGCCGGCACCGCCTCCAGCCTGGTGGCCCGCTCCCAGCGCTTGAGATGGGCGAAGTTCTCCGCCGCTTGGGCCTGTTGGTCGCCGAAGAACTGCTTAAAGAACGACTCCTCGTACAGGAAATCCTGGAACAGGTTGGCGAATCCCTCGGAGATTATCCCGCTGCCCCCCATATTCAACAGCACCTCCCGGGGCTTAAGCAGGAAGGAATGCAGGGCGTGGCCGGTCTCGTGCAGCAGAACGCCGTATTCGTGATAGCGATTCTCCACGTTGGCCAGTATCCGGGAGTCCACCGCCGTCTGGATGGAAAAATTGTACCCCCACTCAGATTTATTGCGCCGGGGGAAAATGTCGTAAGTGATGTTGTATTTGGTGATGTCCCAGCCGAAATTCAAAAAGAAATCCCGGACCACTTCATTACAGGTCGACATGTCAACCCGACGGTTTAGCTCCGGGGCCAGCTGGGCGCTGATATAGGCATCGTCCCACGGCTTGACGGCGCTGTCGCCGATAAATTTTTCACCGAATTCGGCCTTGATCTTTTTCATGGCCGGCAGTAATTTTGCTATCTGTTCCGGCCAGCTGTCGAACATGTTGACATCCAGCTCCTGCTGTTCCAGCTGGTAGGCCACAAAATTTTTAGCCCCGTAGAGCCGGGCATATTCTTTTCTTAAACCGATAAGTTCGGCAAACCCGGCCTCGAATAATGGCTGGTTCACCTGGGCCCGGGCCAGATAGGCCTTCTTTCTATTCTCCCGGTCCGGCTCGCTGCGCAGGATCTGGGCGATCTCGGTAGAGCGGATCTCCCGGCCGTCCAAGCTGGAGCGGTGATTGTTGAGCACCTGGGACAGCTCGGTGGCCAGTTTCTGGATCTCCAGTTCCAGCTTGTTCAGCTCGTCGGACAGGTGATAGGGCTTGAAGGCCTTATACAGGATCTCCGCCCGCCGCTTATCCAGCGGCTCCAGGTCCATGGCCTTATGGTCCAGAATGGCTTGGTAATTTTTCTTGTCCTTAAAGACCTTGACCATCTTCTGGTACGCCTTTTGCGAGCCGAGGTCGTATCCGGTGGTATATTGGACCCATTCCAGCCGGGAATACCGGGCGGATAGCTTCTCCAGTTTTCGGCCGATGGCGGTCAGTTTTTTTATCTGGGACATTGAGGTCTCCTATATTATCTATCGTTCTTATCTTATCATTTTATCCAGCCACATGCAACCGTCGTAAAGCTCCCGGCGGTCCTTGGGCTCGTGTTGTCCTTCGGTGACGATCAGGGTATCGGTGATGCTTTGCAACAGTAATTCACGGTGAATGCTTTTAGTGGCTTCAAGGTTCCAGTCCTTCTCCCGCGATATCATGTAAAAATAATGCCCGGACAGAGATCCCCACCTGGCCAGCCCCATGGCCCCGTTGTGGGCGCAGATGCAGACCGCCCCCCTGAATCTGTCGGGATGCAGGAACACCTCCACCATGGCCTGCACCGCCTGGCCGGAAAAGCCGTATATGAAGATATTATTGCTGTCCACCGGATAATCGGCGATCAGCTTTTTATAAGTGGCCATGATATCCGCATCGTTCTGCCAGGCATCGCGGTGATTTTTTGTTTTGGCCGAGGCGCATATTACCCAGCCCAGCCTGTCGGCAATGGCCTTGTTGGAATCCAGGTCCTTTTGGGTGGCCCCGGTGCAGGAGGTGATGATCAGGGCCGGGGCGGGCTTTTTTATGTCTTTGGGAGCATAGAAAAAATCCTGCTGGGCAAACAAAAGAGGGGCAAAAAGCAGCCATGATGCTCCCAAAACGATGCCGGACTTTTTCATTTCAAATGCCTTTTGATGTTCTTTCCGTATTTTGCCGGATAGGTTTTGATCAGCGAAACTTCATCGCATTTATTGAAAGTGGCAAATTCTTTCAGGCCCTTGCCCAGGGCCGCAAAGAACTCGTCGCCATTGGCCGTTCTTTTCTCGATGAACAGCGAATTGATGATCAGCTGTTGGTTCTTCCGGTCGGCCTTGGGGTCCAGCCTTCCCACCAGGTCGCCTTTCCATAATATCGGCAGGCTGAAATATCCGTATTTCCGCTCGGCGGCCGGAACATAGCATTCCAAGGTGTAGTCGAAATCGAATATCTCTTTGATGCGGTTCCGCAGGATGATCAGATTGTCGAAAGGCGACAGCAGATGCACCTTTTGCTGGCCGTCTTTTGCTATGCCGTCGATCCCGGGCAGATCCTCTTTCAAAATATAATATTTCTTCGGCAAGCCCTCGATGGACACCTCGGAGATCTCCCCGCTCTCCTCCAGTTCCTTCAGCCATTTGCTCATCCGGCCGGTGATGTGCATGTACCTGTCGATGTCTCCCTCGGTGGCCGGGCCCATGGAGCCCAAGGCCCTTTTGATGAAAAAACTTTTTTCCTCTCTTTCGGTCGGAATGGAGATGTCCAGTCCCTGGGGCAGCACCCGCTCGGTCAGGTCGTAGATCCTCTGGAAATTACTTCTCTCGCTGACCATCAGCTCGCCCCGCAGGAACAGCACCTCCAGGGCCATCTTCTCCGGTTTCCAATCCCACCAAACGCCTTTACGTTTGTTCCGTCCCTCGAAGTCGCTGCCGGATAATGGACCCTCTTCGGTCACCCGTTTCTTCACCCGGTCGATGATATGCTTCTTGCCTTTTATCCAGGACGAAATGTACTTGCTGCGCCTGCCCTGCATGTGAGATATATAATAGCGATAATCCTTGATAGGCAGGTAGCTGGCGGCATGGGCCCAGTATTCGAATATCTTCCTGTCGTGCTTCTGCAGTTGATGGAGATGCTCCTGCCGGTAACCATCCACCCTGGCATTGAGAGTCACATGATGCGCCCGTTCGATGATATTGATGGTGTCTATCTGAACATAACCCAAATGGTCTATGGCCTGATAGGTACCGTCCTTGCCTTGCAGGGAGGCGGAATCATCCAACAGCTGCTTGTGAAGGATGAGTTTCTTGGCTTGTTGTAATGATATCTTGTTCATATTTGATATTCACAAAGAAACAAAAGCTGACCCGTTGATGGGTCAGCTTTTTATTTATCTTACCTCCGTCTGATAATCCAGCAATTCAACATCATTTTGCCGCCGGACCAGGTCCACGGCCTTGGCCAGCACCTGGTCGGCGAACTGCCCGTCGTTGGCCACCACCGCGATCCCCAGCGTGGCTCGCTGCCACAGCTCCTCGTCGTCCACCTCGGCCGCCGAAAGGTTGAATTCATTCCGCAGTCTTTGTTTCAGGCTTTTTATTGCCCGTCTCCTGTCCTTAAGCGAATGGCTGCCTGGAATGAACAGGGAAATTCTGCAGATGCCAATAACCATGATGATTCTTTTGCGGCGGCCCTAGAATCTGTAGCCCACGCCCAAAGAGCCTTCGGCCAAAAGATTGTCTTTAACCAAAAATCCGGTGGTGATCTTGTCTCCCGACAGGAACATTCCGCCTCGGCCCTGCCCCCACAGGAATATCTTTTCGGCAACGGAGTATTCGATCCCCGCACCGCCGCTAAATATTGGGCTGGCAGCCTTTTGTTCCTCGCCGCTTACCGGATCAACATAGACAGCTCCGTCATAGATATTCTGCCATGACAGTATCCCGGCGCCTATCATGACATATGGTTTGACCTTTTCCCAAAAACCAAAACGATAGCGGCCGTCTATTTCCGCATTTATATAAGTCGTCTGGTAAAGCGTGTAATTGGGATCCCACACTATTCCCCTCAGCTTATTGCTGCCGTAGCCCACGGCCAATCCCACCAGCAGGTTCTCGGTGATTTCCCTAACGCCTCCGGCCCTGATCATGTAGCCGTAGGCGGCCTCGGGAATGACCCCGCCCATCACTTTGGTCACGCCGCCGCCCAGCCTGACCTGCCACTTGCCGGAGGCCGAGCCCCCCTGGCCGGACAGCTTGACGTCAAGCTTTTGCGGTTTTTTGTCCCTCAGGCTCAGGCTGCGGCTGGCCGGCTGATGCCCGGAGGCGGCGAACATCATCTGGTAGTTCCCCGGCTTCAGCTCCGCCCGGTATCCGCCGTCCGCCTCCTGGCTCTCGGTCTGCAACTCCTGAGGCCCGGTGATGCTGATCATGGCCTTCAGCGGAAGGCCGCTGGCCGAATCGCTGACGATCCCCGAAACCTCGACCACCTTGCGCTTCAGCGTCAGGTCCCACTTTTCGGCCTGGCCGGAGGCCACTGTTATCTTTCTTTCTATCCAGCGGTATCCGTTGGCATAGATGTGTATCTTGTACTCTCCCGGCGCCAGCTCCACCAGGTACTGGCCGGCCGAATCGCTGACCACCCCCGGAACGTCGGTGCCGGGAAATGTTATCATCCCCTTCATGGGGGTGCCGGCATCGCGGTCCTTGATGATCCCGGAGATGGTTCCCTTGGCCGGTTCCTGGCAAAGCGCCGAACCGGCTATCATCCCGGCCAAACACCAGGCCGCCACCAGCGCCGCCGCCATTTTTCTTAACATCATGGAGCTCCTTCCTGTTATTTTATGGTTTCGGTAAAGAAGCAAAGATGATCATGGGTTCTTCCGTCGACAAGGCTGCAATATCAATATCCCGGGGCCGGGCCGGGCTTTCCGGGCAGGTCTTCGCCGTTGATTGGCTTTTTGTTCTACAAGACAAATATAACATGTGCCGGTCACTATTCCTGGGCTATCTCCTCTATGATATAGGTCTCCACGATGTCGCCCACCTTGATGTCGTTGAACTGGTCCAGCCCCAGGCCGCATTCGAAGCCGGTCTGAACCTCGCGGACATCGTCCTTGAAGCGTTTGAGCGAAGCGAATTTCCCGTTGTATACCTCCACATTGTCCCTTAGCAGGCGGACCTTGTGGGAACGGGCGATGGTCCCGGATTGGACCTGGCAGCCGGCGATGGTTCCCACCCCGGATATCTTGTAGGTCTCCCGCACCTCCACCCGGCCCTGCACCACTTCCCTGAACACCGGGGCCAGCATACCCTTCTGGGCCTTCTGCAGGTCCTCCAGGGCGTCGTAGATGATGTTGTACATGCGGATCTCCACCCCCTCGTTCTCGGCCAGCTCCCGGGCCCGCTCCTCGGGCCTGACGTGGAAGCCGATGATGATGGCGTTGGAGGCCTGGGCCAGCCGGACGTCGGACTCGTTGATGGCTCCCACCCCCTTGTGGATCACCAGCAGTTTGACCTTGTCGTTGGACATCTTGAACACCGAATCGCCGATGGCCTCAATGGAGCCGGCCACGTCGCCCTTGATCACCAGCTTCAGTTCCTGGATGGCGCCTTCCTGGATCTGGTCGTAGATGCCCTCCAAAGTGATCTTCTTGGCCGGGCGGAATTCCTGCTCCCGCTTGAGCTGCTGGCGGCGGTTGGCCATCTCCCGGGCCTCGGATTCCACCTGGTACACCTGGAAGGAATCGCCGGCCATGGGGGCGCCCTCAAAGCCCTGGACCAGCACCGCGCTGGACGGACCGGCCTTTAATATCAGTCCGCCGCGCTCGTCGTACATGGCCCGCACCCGGCCGCTGAAAAGTCCGGCCACAAATGGCTGGCCCTTCTCCAGGGTGCCCTGCTGAACCAGAACGGTGGACAGAATGCCTTTGCCCTTGTCCAGCCGCGATTCTATCACCGTGCCTCTGGCCGGACAGTCGGGATTAGCCTTAAGTTCCAACAGGTCGGCTTGCAGCAATATCATTTCCAAAAGCTTTTCCACATTGAGCCCGGTCTTGGCCGAAACCTCCACGGCGATGGTCTTGCCTCCCCAGTCCTCAACCAGCAAACCAACCTTGGACAGATCCTGCTTCACCCGGTTGGAGTCGGCTCCCGGCAGGTCGATCTTGTTGATGGCCACAATGATCGGCACTTTGGCCGCCTGGGCATGGTCGATGGCCTCCCGGGTCTGGGGCATCAGCCCCTCGGTGGCGGCCACCACCAGAATGACGATATCGGTCACCTGGGCGCCCCTGGCCCGCATGGCGGTAAAGGCCTCATGGCCCGGGGTGTCCAGAAAAGTAATGGAGCCGTGCTCCAGCTTGACCTCGTAGGCCCCGATATGCTGGGTGATGGAGCCGTGTTCCCCGCCGGCCACATCGGTCTTGCGGATGGTGTCCAGCAGGGTGGTCTTGCCGTGGTCCACATGGCCCATCACCGTCACCACCGGAGGCCGGGGCTTCAGGTTCTCGGGGGACTGCTCGGCCTCCTCCTTCTCCTCCGGCTGGTTGAACTCATCCTGCTCCTCCAGCACAAAGCCAAAATCGTCGGCGATGGTGGCCAGGGTGTCAAGGTCCAGCCGCTGGTTGATGGTGACCATCAAACCCAATCCCAGGGCTTTGGCGATCACCTCTCCCGGTTTGACCCCAATGGCCTGGGCCAGGTCGGCCACCGAGGAATATTCCGGCAGCCTGATGGTCTTTTCGTCAGCCGTCTCCTCCAGGATATCCCCCCGCTCCTTGCCTTTATAGGATCTCCGGGCCTTGCCCCTTTCGATGGCGGCCATGGTCTGCCTGACCGTTGCGGCGATGGCCACATGGTCTATGGCCAGCTTTTTTTCCTTCTGTTTTTTCCTTTTGCGTTTTCTTTTCCGTTTTCCTTTTCCCAACGCATCCTCTTCGTCAGGCGCTTTAGGATAGGGAGCGGTCATCTCGGTCGGATATTCAATGGGGGTGGGCACGATCTTGGTGATCACCGGCTTGTGTACCACCGGCTTGGGCGGCACCGGTTTTCTTAGGGCGGGTTTTACCGTCGGGACCTTTGACACCACGATCGGAGGCGCCACCTCCACCTTGGCCTCAGCCTTGACCGTGGCCTCTTTTTTCTCTTGGATCTTCTTCTGCTGCTGCTGTTCCTTCTTGACCGCTTCTTTTTCCTCTTCGAACTTCAGCTTGACGGATTCCAGCATATCCTTGGTGACCAGGCTCATCCGGCTCTTGATGTTGAAATTGAGCTCGTTGAGCATGGAGAGCAGGGCATCGGCCGATATCTTCAGATCCTTGGCCGCCTCAAAGACCTTTACTTCCCTGGCCGGTTTGGCGGATTCGGTCTTCTTTTTGGCGACCGGCTTCTTCTTGACCGGCTCCTTCTTGACCGTTTCCTTGGCTACAGCCGGCTTGGTGGTCTTCTTGGGGGCTTTGGTGGTTTTTTTTGTCTCTGCCATAGTGTCTCCTATTCCTGCGGTTCCGTTGGTTCTCCGTCCTGGTCATTCTCATCGGCGCCCTTCTTGTCTTCAGCGGCCTGATCCTGGGATTCTTTGCCATCTTTCTTCACCGCAGCATCCTCCGCGGTATCCTCCGCGGGTTCAGCCGTGGCAGGCGGGGCGGCATCCTTGGCCGGGGCGTTCTTCTCGTCAAAATGCATCAACTGGGCATCCTTGGCCTCCTTGGCGGCCGACAGCACCTTCTCGGCGGTCTTGGCGCCGATGCCCTCGATACTGGTCAGTCCTTCCTCGCCGGATGCTATAAGCTTCTCCGCGGTGGTCAGGCCGGCCTCTTTGAGCTTGGCCTTGATCTTGTCGGAGATCCCCAGTTCCTCCACCGGGATCTGCACCTGGGCCAGGGCCTCGAATCGTTCCTGATACTGGCTGTCGGTCATAACGTCTATCCGCCAGCCGGTCAATTTGGCCGCCAGCCGGACGTTCTGGCCTCTCTTGCCGATGGCCAGCGAATACTGGTCGTCGGGGCAGATAACTATCACCCGTTTCTCCTCGGGCTCGGGGAAGGCCTCCAGCCCCTTGGCCGGGGAAAGGGCCCTGGCCACGAACATGGCCGGATCGGACGACCAGGGGACTATATCTATCTTCTCGCCGGACAGTTCCCGGACCACGGTCTGGACCCTGGCGCCCTTGAGCCCCACAAAGGCCCCCACGGCGTCGATCTTGTTGTCCCGGGAGAAGACCGCCACCTTGGCCCGGTCTCCCGGCTCGCGGGACACGGCCTTTATCTCCACCAACCCCTCCTTGGTCTCCGGCACCTCCTGCATGAACAGGCGTTTTACGAAATCGGGATGGCTGCGCGACAGTATCACCTGCGGCCCCTTGATGGTCTTGGCCACGTCTATCACCACCGCCCTGACGGTGCGCCCCTGCTGGTAGCGCTCGGAGCGGATCTGCTCGGAATAGGGCAGTACCGCCTCGGTGCGGTCCAGGCTGACCAGGATGTCGTCCCGGCTGATCTGCTGGACGGTGCCGCTGACAATGTCGCCCACCTTGCCGGAGAAATCCTTGAACACCTGCTCCCGCTCGGCCTCCCGAACCTTCTGGAACAGTATCTGCTTGGTGGCCTGGATGGCCATCCGTCCGAAATCCTCGAAGGGCAGTATCACCTCCACCTCGTCGCCCGGCTGGGGATCATCGATGTATTCGGCGGCGTCTTCGGCCGATATCTCCAGGGCCGGATTGACCACCTCTTCGGCCACGGTTTTCTTGGCAAAGATCCCTATCTCCCCGGTATCGTCCTCCAGCTCCACGAATATGTTGTCCGAGGTGCCGAACCGCTTTTTGCAGGCCTGCAGCAGGCCCAGCTTAAGGGTTTCGATGACGAATTCCTTGCTCAGGTTCTTGCGCCTGGCGATTTCGCTCAGGGCTTCGATTACGTCTAGGTTGGACACGACTTTTACTCCTTAAGTATGTAGGTGATCACTGGTGTTATTTTGCATCCCGACCATCCCTTCCGGGGATGGTATGGGGGTTAGGTCTGTTTCTTTTTCAGTTCCACTTCCAGATGGGACCTCTTTATCTGGGCCAGCGGCAGCCATACCGCTTCCTGATCCTTCAGATTGATCCTGACCATCCCGTTCCGGAGCTCGCCGATATTCCCCACGAAAGTATTCTGGCCGTTCAGGGGCTGGGAGAGGATGATCCTGGCCGGTTTCCCGGCGTAACGGAGATAATCCTCCTCTTTCTTCAGCGGCCGGTCCAGCCCCGGAGATGACACTTCCAGATTATAGGAATGGACAATGGGGTCGTTGTTGTCAAGCTCGGCCGAAAGACGGCGGGACAAGCTGCTGCAGTCATCCATGGCAACGCCTTTGCCGGGTCGTTCGATGAACACCCTCAGGAAATCGCCTCCGGCCTTGTATTCCACGTCCACCAGCTCCAGCCCCATCTCATCGGCCAGGGGTTGGGCAATCTCTTTTATTTTGCTTATGATCTCTTCGGCGGTTTTTTTTATTTCCATTGTATCCTGTTTGTTTAAACCACTAAGGCACCAAGACACCAAGGGAAATGCAGATTTATAAATCTTGGCGATCTCTGCGTCTCCGCAGTTAAAATTCCGGCTGGTTTTTCGGATAGCAAAAGAGAGCGGGCTTTGTACCCGCTCTCCTAAAATCAAGTCAAGGTGAATTATAGCTTATATCCGAATGGATTGCAAGAACTTTTTTACTGCTGCTTCAGCGGCCACATCTCCACCGAGGTCAATTCCTGGACCTTGCGCCGCACCTCCTCGGGCCGCACTTTGAATACCTGCCCGTCCTTGCGCTGTTTGATCTCCACCAGCCCCTCCTGCAGGCTCTTTTCGCCCACGTTGATGCGGATGGGAATGCCGGTCAGGTCGGCGTCTTTGAACTTGAAGCCCGGGCGCTCCTCCCGGTCGTCCAGCAGAACCTCGAACCTGGCGTCCTGCAGTTCATGATATAAAGTTTCGGACACTTTGGCCGATTCGGTCCCCGGGCCGCCCAGCTGGCTGATAATCACCTGGTAGGGCGCCACCGCCAGCGGCCAGATGATGCCCGCCTGGTCGTGGCTCTGTTCGATGATGCAGGCCGCCACCCGCTCGATGCCGATGCCGTATGATCCCATCACCAGCGGCTTCTCGCTGCCGTCCTCATCTACGAAATGGGCTTTCATGGCCTGGGAATACTTGGTACCCAGCTTGAAAACGTGCCCCAGTTCGATGGCCTGGGTAACGATCAATGGTTTGCCGCACTCTATACAGGACTCATCTGCCTTGACCACCCTCAGGTCGATATATTTCTCCACTTTGATGTCACGAGAGAGATCGATCCCTGTCAGGTGATAGTGATCCTTATTGGCGCCGGAAACCATCCCCTGTGCGCCCTGCAGCGCCAGGTCGGCCAATATTCTTATATTTTCGACGCCTACCGGGGAGATGAAACCTACATTGGCCTTGGTATATTTAAGCACTTCCTCCGGTGTGGCCGGACGGAGATTGCCGGAACCCAGGGTCGATTGGAATTTGGGCTCGTTCAATTCATCATCACCCCGAACCAGGGCGAATACCGGCTGGCCATCCGCCATATACAACAGGCTCTTGACCAGCTGCGCTGGGGACACCTTCAGAAATCCGCAGACCTCCTCCACCGTCCGCTTTTCCGGGGTGGGGACCTCCGTCAGAGGGGCGCCGGGATAATCCGGAGGTTTTACCTGGGACCGGGCCACTTCCAGGTTGGCGGCATAGCCGCAGACCGGGCAGACCGCGCAGGAATCCTCGCCGGAGGGCGAGGACACCATGAATTCCTGGGAGCCGCTGCCGCCCATCAATCCGGATGATGCCCCCACCACGAAGAATTTGATGCCGCAACGGGAGAATATCCTATGGTAGGCGTCGTACATGGCCCGGTAAGAGGCATCCAATCCGGCCTGGTCCCGGTCCATGCTGTAGGCGTCCTTCATGATGAAATGCCTCACCCGAAGCACCCCGGAACGGGGCCGGGGCTCGTCGCGGAACTTCACCTGCATCTGATACCAGTTCTGGGGCAGGTCCCGGTAGGAACGGACCTTGGCCCGGGCCAGGTCGGTGATGATCTCCTCGTGGGTGGGGCACAGGGCGTAATCCCTTTTTTTACGGTCCTTTACCCGGAACATCTCGTCCCCGAAACCGTCCCACCGTCCGCTTTCCTGCCAGATCTCTGCCGGCGCCAGGGCTGGCAGATAGAGCTCCTGGGCCCCGGCCCGGTTCATCTCCTCCCGCACTATCTGCTTCACTTTCAAAAGCACCCGCCATCCCAGCGGCAGATATTCGTAGACCCCGGCAGCCAGCTGTCGGATCATCCCGGACCTCAGCATCAGCCGGTGGCTCTGCATCTCGGCCTCGGCCGGGTCCTCCTTGAGAGTGGGTATAAAAGCTTTACTCCAGCGCAAGTGTCACCTCTTTTTTGGATTTTGTTACAGCTTAACTTTTATTATAGCAGAATCGGCCATGTTTTCTCAATATATTTCTGCTTCAGGGCCGGGCCGGATTATTTTGAAAAATCATATTGCAAACAGCGGCAAACTATGATAGACTTTTGACTTGCATCTGAATATCCGTTAATAATTTAATCCAATATTTTAAGGAGTATACGAAGAATGAAAAGATGGCTTTCAATCGCCCTGATTTTAAGCTTGACCTTAGCGCTGGCCGCCTGCGGCCGCCGGAATAAAACCCTGGCCACAGTGGGCAGCAGCAAGATAACCCTGGGCGAGTTCGAGGACGCCTACAAGCTCCCGATGATCCCGGGAGATTCGGTCGCTGTTTTGGCCGGCAAGCAGGAATTGATCGACCGGATGACCGAGCAGAAACTGATGGTCAACGAGGCGGTTGCCAGGGGAATGAACAAGGATCCCAAGCTGACCCAGGACCTTGAAGAACTCAAAAAGAATATCCTGCTGCAGGAGCTTTATAAGGAGGAGATCGTAAAAAGGGCTCAACCTTCCGATTCGGACGTCAAGAAGTTCCATGAAAAGCTGGGCCGCGAGGTCAAAGCCAGCCATATCCTGGTAAAGACAGAAGAGGAGGCCAAGCAGGTGGCCAAAGCCCTGAAAGACGGCGGTGATTTTACCCAGCTGGCTGCCAGCCAATCGGTCGACCGGAATTCCGCTCAGCGGGGAGGGGACCTGGGTTGGTTCGGCTGGGGCAAGATGGTCGAGGAGTTCCAATCGGCGGCCTTTTCCATGAAGCCGGGCCAGATCAGCAAACCGGTGAAGTCCGCTTTCGGCTTCCACATCATCCGGCTGGACTCACTGCGCGATGTGCCTCTCCAGCCTTTTGAAGAGATGAAGGACCGCATCAAACAGCAGCTCGCCTTTACCCGGCCCAGGGAATTGGCCAACAAGTACATCACCAAGCTTCGTGAAGGTGCCAATATAAAGATCAAGGACGACATCATCAAGGCCCTGGCCGCTAAACAGATTCCTGGCCAGGTGCCGGTCCTGCCTCAGGCCTCCCCCGAAGAACTGAAGAAGACCGTCATCACCTATAACGGCGGCTCCTGGACCGTACAGAACCTTTATGATATGGTCAACCGCTACATGCGTGGCGTAGTGGACCTGAACCAGGCCGACCGGCTTAAGGAACAGCTGGAGGGCCTGGTCGTCAGCGACCTGCTGCTGGCCCGGGCCAGGTCCAAGGGCCTGGAACAGAACCCCAAGGTCAAGGCCCAGCTCGACCGGACCAGGGATAACATGCTGGCCGAGGCCGTCTACCGCGAGGAGGTGGCCGGCAAGGTGATGCTCAATCCAGACCAGGTCAAGAAATATTACCAGGACAATAAAAAGGAATTCTTTCAGCCGGCCAAAGCCCTGGTCCACATCATCGCCGTGCCGGAAAAGGCCCAGGCCCAGGAGATCTACGACCTGTTGTCCAAAGGGGCCGATTTTTCCCAGCTGGCCCGGGAACGCTCGGTTGACCCCTCCAAGGCTTCCGGCGGAGCCCTCAGGTGGGTGGAGAGCAACGATGCCGAGCTTCCGGAGCTTTCTCGGATGGCCTTCGGCATGTCCCTCAATCAGCCCAGCCGGCCCTTCGCTTATCGCAATAATTTTGCCGTGATCAGGGTCACCGAGAAGACCCCCGCCAAGCAGCGGAGTTTTGAGGAATCCCAGCGGGAGATAGAATATAAGCTGCGCCAGGCTCAGGAAGAGACCATAATGGGCGACCTGTTGGCTTCCCTTAAGACCAAATACCCGATCAAGATCGACCAGGCCCTGCTGGAGAAGGCCGAGGCTTCACCCGTTATCGAGGAGAAATGATCATGTACAGAATTTTGATCTCAATGACATTGCTGGGGCTGGTGGTATTCGGATGCGGGAAGGAACCTTCGGACCAACCGGCCATTGCCAGGGTCAATAAAGCCGTGTTGGTTCAGCAGGATTTTAACGACATCCTGCCCGAGGGAATGACCAATGTGCCCCCGGCCCAGAAGGAGGAGTTCGTCCGCCGTTGGGTTAATACCGAGCTTTTCTACCAGGAGGCAATTAAAAAAGGCTTGGACAAGGATGCCAAGATAGCCAAACAGATCCGCGACTTGCAGAAGGAGATCCTGGCCAACCAGTTCATCCAGAAGGAGATCGTGGAGAAGCTGAAGGTCGCCGAAAACGAGGCCAAGGAATATTTCGACGCCCATCAGGAGGAATATCAGAGTGAAATAAAGCTCAGCCAGATACTAGCCGCCACCGCCGACCAGGCCCAGATGATCAAAGCTTCGCTGGATAACGGCGAGGATTTCGCCAAGCTGGCCCGGGAGAAATCTCTGGATCCCACCACCAAGGACAAGGGCGGCGATCTGGGCATATATCTAAGGCGCGGCAGCGGCCAGATCCCGATCGATTTCGAGGAGAAGGTCTTCTCTCTTAAAAAGGGCGGGGTGTCCGAACCCATCAAGCTGTCGGACGGTTTCCATATCATGAAGGTCACCGACCGCCGGACCTCCCCCCAGGGGGTGAAATTTGAGGATATCAGGGACGATCTGGTTTACGGGCTCACCATGTTCAGACAGAAGAACCGGTTTGACCATGTCAGCGACAGCCTGCGCCAGGTCTCCAAGGTGGAAAGCCATCCGGAATTGATAAAATAACATCAGCTCAACCCAAGCCTATTATTTACGAGAGGTGATAATGAACATTTCCAAATTCCTGCTGGCCTCATTGCTTTTGTTCGCCTGCACCGCCTGGGCCGGCGATACCCTGGATGCTGTCATCGGAAGGGTGGGCGACCAGCCGATCCTCAAGAGCGAGGTGGACCGCCAGGTTCAGCTTTACCGGATGCAGGTCCCCCAGGACCCCACCCCGCTGGATTCGCTGCGCAAAATGGCCCTGGAGCAGAAGATCGAGAATTACGTGATGCTGG
Organism: uncultured bacterium; assembly: GCA_937863685.1. Taxonomy (GTDB): domain Bacteria; phylum Edwardsbacteria; class AC1; order AC1; family EtOH8; genus UBA2226. Next base: position 962,216 of record CALMGM010000005.1, on the reverse strand, counting down.
CCGAGGCCAAGAAGGAATCCATTTTTGTCAAAGATGCCGAGATAGACGAAGTGCTTGACCAGCGGATCGCCGAGATGCGATCGCAGTTCCCCACCGAGGAGCAGTTCAACGCCCAGCTGAAGACGGAGGGCACTACCATAGCCCAGCTCAAGGGCAAGCACCGTGACGAGGTAAAGAAGATGCTGACCGTTCAGCGGCTGATAGACCGCAAGCTCCGTCCCCAGGTCACCCCTCCCACCACCAAGGAGCTGGAGGCCTTCTTTGCCAGCCACAGGGATTCCATCCCCGGCGAGCCGGAGAAGGTCGATCTTTCGCACATATTGATAGCCCCCAAGCCGGGCCAGAAATCCAAGACCGACGCCCAGGCCAAGGTCCAGCAGGTGCTGAACCAGCTCAAACTGAAGAAACCCTTTGCCGAGGTGGCCAAAAAATATTCCCAGGACCCGGGATCCGCCCCCAACGGCGGCGACCTGGGCTGGTTCGGCCGCAACCAGATGGTCCCCGAATTCGAACAGGCGGCCTTCGCCCTCAAGCCGGGACAGGTTTCCGGGGTGATCGTCACCCAGTTCGGATTCCATATAATCAAGCTGCTGGAGAAGAAGGATGATCAGGTCCATGCCGCCCATATCCTGATCTCGATCATCCCCTCTGAGGCCGATATGGCCAAGGCCAAAAGAACGGCCACTGCACTGCATGAGAGGGTGATAGTCGGCAAGGAAAATTTCAACAAGGTGGCCAAGACCTACTCCGACGACCCCGAAGCCAAGAATACCGACGGCCGGCTGATGGGCATACCGGTGGAGGGCTTCCCCTCCGAGATCAAGGACGAGCTGGCCATCCTGAAAGAGGGCGAGATCAGCGATGTGATCGAGACCCCCACCGGGTTCCATATCGTCAAGCTGGAGAAGCGCTACCCAGCCAAGTCCGCCACCTTGGAGGCGGTCAAAGACCAACTGACCGAGTACCTGAAATCCAAAAAGATGCAGGATCTCTACGAGGCCTGGATGAAAAAACTGAAGACCCAGTATTTCATCGAACGGAAATTATAGTCGAGACAGCCAATATAAAAGCCCCGTCAACAGCGGGGCTTTTATATTGGGGATATCAAGACATCAGTCTGTCGGGATCTTCACCAGCAGCATTCCCTCCTTCCAGTCACCCGATTGTGCCAGGCATTTTCCCTCCGGGGAGAAAAGATATCCGCCCCCGGGGAAATCCTCATCCACCGTCCGGCCGGCCTGGGTGGCTACGGCAATATGGATGCCGTTGTCGGCGGCATATTTGCCCAGCTTACCGAAGCATTCTCCCCTCCACCAATCGTAACCCTCCTGCCAGTTCCTGGTCTTCTGGTCCCCGTAAAGGCCTGGCGCGGCGCATTCTATGACCAGTTTGGCCCCCTGGTGGGCCAGCTCCTTAAAGATGTTTTCATCGTCGATATCGGCACAGATGGACAGGCCGTATTTTATACCAGAATGTGAAAAGACCGGCTGGTCACCACCCGGACTGAACCACTCGGCTTCATCCTCCTTGATGGTCTTTTTCCGGTAATATCCCTTTATCGAACTTCCTTCTGCGATAAATTGGGTAATGAAAGGCTTTCCCGAAGGGTTATCCTCCACGAATCCGGCGATGATGGTGGTATGGTATTCCCGGCTTAATCCGGTGATCTCTTTGATGGCTGGGTGGTCCCTGGCGATGACCGCCTCCGGATGCTGTTGTGGGTCAATGTACCCGGTGATGCTCATCTCGGGAAAGCAGACGATGTCTGCCTTGGCATCTTTGGCCTGGCCGAGATAACGGCGCATCTCTTTTATATTGTCTCCTATGGCCGCCTTCTCGCATCGCATCTGGATCAGGGCCAAACCAAGTTGCGCCATCAATTATATTTTTCTTTCAATATGAATTTGTTCAGGATTTTTGAAGTATGTTCGGAAAACAATATTACTGAAACAAACTGTTTTCGAATTCGGAAACAATCTTTTCAAATTTATCGCCGTATATTTTATGGCCGTTTTGATATGTCTGGTCTTTAAATAATTCAAGATATTTGTCTTTTCCTTCGGTATCTATCAAGTATTTTACGAATGCGCCGCCAATCGGATACATCACAGCTTCCGGCATAACACGATTATTCCATATCTCCTTAAGAGAGATGCTTGAGTAGCCTTTTTCTTTTATGGCTTTCCTAGCTAAGGCCAATTGATCGCGACTTGTTTGGTCAAAGTAAACGGCTGTTCCCTCGTTGATTAGAACGGTTTTATTTATAACCGTCGCTGTATAATTTGAAACGACATGGGTAATCTCATGACCGGGAGTTTGATCAAAACAAGCATGGATAATGCAATATTCAGGTTTTGCAAAACCTCCGTTTGATTTGAGAACAGCTTTGATATCTTCTCGGGAATGCCAGATAAAAAAATCTATTTTCTTTGGCAAATTGCTGACAAAAAACTCACTTATATGCATAAAAGCCATTTCCCGGATTTTAATATATTTGTCAATATCATTTATATCTTTGAGCGATAGCGGTTGAAAGTGAAAGACAAAATGTTCCGTCTCTCTTGCTTCCCAATTATTATAACTTTGGTCGAAACCGAAAAGCACGTTTTTAATTAAGGCACTGTTTGTAACATTCTTGGTCGCATTCATCGATATACATTCCTTGATATATTTAATAGATTCCTCACGGTTGCCGATGGCAAAATAACACGACCCCAGATAAACTAACGACCAGGCTTTGGGCCATGAATTGGTTCTATCGCTTTCTATTGCCTTTCTCAAATATGGTATGGCTTCCTCAAAATTCATCTTATCTGCGTAAGATCTTCCCACCAACATATTAATTATCGGGTCATCTGGTTCGTTAGCCAGCATATTTGCTGAATTATCTATAACCTCATTAAATTTTCCTTGTCCATAAAGAGACTCCAGGTCTTCGAGGCTTTGAGCATTTAACACTGATGTTACACAAAGCATTGTAAGGATGATAAAATATTTATTCATCTACGTCTCTTTTGTATATTTAACTTCGCAAGATTTTATATGGGCAATGTCCTTAGAATTTTATGCTCATTCCTTGGCCGCTGCCGCCGAAGCCGATGGTCCACCGCCAGTCGAACTGCTTCTGGCCCTGCTCCGGCCGGTTTATCCACAGCGGGAACATCAGCCGCATCGGCCCCAGACCCAGCGACAGCCCGGCGTCTGCCCGGATACTCCTGGCGGTGAACTCCAACCAGTCGTTGGCCACCTGCCCGGCCCCGGCAAAGAACGATGCCGGGCTCTTCATTATGGGCAGGGTCATGTTGACCGCCCAAAGATTCTTTCCCCGTATATGGGTCCCATAGTAGCCGGGAAGGTTGGCCCCGCCGTCCACATGATAACGTTCCTGGGTGGAGAACCAGTCGCGCCCTGAGGCCAGCATATTGTCCAGTCCGGTGGTCTTGAAGCTTCCGGCCAGAAAGAACTGCTCCTGGGCCGGGGCCGGCCCCTGAATGTATCCCGTCACCAGACGGAACCTGGGGTTGATATATTTGTTGATCCTGAAAGTGAGCTTCTCCTCCAGCTCAAATTTAAGATAGTTGTTGATGTCCGCCTCCGGCCTCTGCAGATAGCCCAATGTTATCCGGCTGAGGAACGACGACCGGCCCCAGTGCTGGGTCAGATCGTATCCCCGCTGGGCCATCAGGCTGACCACCGCCGCGGTGTCCACGTCCCGGGGATCCCAGAAGCGGTAATCCTTGTAGCGGGTATAATCCAGCCTGATATCGAAATTTTCGGTGGGATCAAGCATCAACCTTGAGCCCCATTTCCTTTTTAACCCCACTCCGGCGTAGTTGATGTCGAAGGCCGACCCGGCGGTAAGATATCCCCGGGGTGGCCGGGGGCGCGAGCCCAGCGGGGTCTGGTAGTCGGCGCTGAAGCTGAGCTCCTTTGTTTTGAATCCGTAGAACGGCGAGAAGGTCCACTGGTGCCGGCCCACCATGGGATCGCCGTCGGCCATATGGGCCCCGTGCAGCATGGTTCCCAGCCGAAATCCGTTGACGTTATCGTACCAGGGAACCGGCAGCCAGAACATGTTGTACGATTCGAAGGACGGCAGCCTGGGGCCCAAGGTTATCTTATATTTCCGGGGCCTGCAATTATTCCAGCGATTGGTCTCCAATAAAACATTGTCGGGATCGATCACGGCGGAGACCAGCTTGCCGTCGGTCTGCAGCAGAAAGGTGGTGTCCTCTCCCGTGCCGCTCCAAGAGACCTCATATTTCTTATTGATGGCATCCGCGGCCTCAAACTTCAACGGAACGGCCAGGCCGCTGTTTCTGGCCAGGGTGATGCTGTAGGTGTTTTTCTGTTCCGTTATCTGACGCACCGAAACCACCGAGTAATCGCTTTTTCCGATGGTTTTTAACCAGGGGGCAAAATATGGCTTGACGTCTTTTTGTGAATATCTTTCCACCGCTTCATAGAATTTTTCGGTATTGACATGCCGGAACCGGTTGTCGCGGTAATAGCCCCGCATCACCCTATCGAAAGCCGAATTCCCCAGATATTCCTTCAACCACCACATCATGGCCGCCGGTTTCATGTAGGCACTGACGGCATACTGCCCCATTTCCCCGGAGATGCAGGCCCTGGTATCGACCGGCTGGTCCATTCTATTGGCGAAATACAGATAGGGAATCACCCGCCCCACATTCCGGTTGCTGGCCTCGGGCAGCAACTTTCTCAGGGATTCCTTGGCCAGGTAGTTGCCATCAGGCCCGTACTTCTCCTCAAAATATCTCTGCTCGGAGAAGGAGTTGATCCCCTCGTCCAGCCAGGCCTCGTCCATCTCGTTGTTGCCTAAAATGCCGTAGAACCATTGGTGGCCTATCTCGTGCATCACCACCATCTCCAGGGTCCGGGTATATTTATCTTCGCCGGTGGAGATTATCACCATATTGGGATACTCCATGCCGCCTCCGGCGGCCATGTCACCGTCGCAGACGGTCAGGGTGGGGTAGGGATAGGGGCCGTACCACTTCCCGTAATGATCCAGGGCATCCTTGGCGTACTGCACCACGTTCTTCCAGCGATCCTTGTCCTTGGGGCGCACCAGCACCGTGATACTCATCTCCCCGTGCTGCTCGGTGGTTTGGATGTATTCCGGATCGGCGCACCAGGCAAAATCGTGGACATTGTCGGCGGTAAACAGGTGATAGGACACCGGTTCATTGGCCTGCGAAATCGTATCCCCCGGATCCAGTATCTCTTCTCCGGTGGAACCTATCTTGAAATCTTTGGGAACGGTCAGACCCACCTGAAAGCTTCCGTAATCCCCGTAAAACTCGCCGATGTAATGATACCCGTCGGCATGCCATCCCTTGGCATCGTAAACGGCGATCTTGGGGTACCACTGGGAGATCTCGTAGTGGTTCCCGTCATGGCCCAGCCGGGAGAAAAATTTCGGCACCTTGACCGTGAAATCGAAATAGAAGTCTATGGAATCGCCCGGAGCTAAAGGTCCCGGCAATTCGAGACTGGCCGAAGTGGGGTCCACTCCGCATTTAAGTTCGGAGGCAATATTTGAAAGAGACAAGGAATTGATCTCGATATATCCTTTATCCTCCGGGCAAGAGTGCCGTAATCTATAATCCTGCTGCTGTTCGGCCTCACGGGCGAAAAAGGTGGTGTTGTCCCGATAAGCGTTGGGATACAGGCAGAACCAGACGCTGTTCAACGTATCCGGAGAGTTGTTGAAATACCGCAAATGTTGAATGGCATAAATCTTATGCTCCGCCGTATCCAGACGGGCTTCGATATTGTATTCCACCCTCTGCTGCCAGGCCTGGCAGAGATTAATAGAGAACAGCCCTAGAAGCGATATTAACAGGCTTATCTTCTTCATTTCTGCTCCGTATCTTTATTTACCGTTTCTTCCTTTTTAAACATTTCAACTGTTTTGACCCTGTCCTTCAGCACTGCCATGATCTCCTCCCGGTGTTTCCCATATTGAAGATACAGTCCCCGGAAATTTTCCAGCCAGGTCTGCTTGGCAAAGGGCGACAGCAGCACCCCGTTCTTGTCGGGATAATGGCTGTTGATCTGCTCCCACTGGCGGGCGATGGTCACCCCGCCCCGCTTCATGGTCACCCCCTGCTGGTCGAAGATATACCGGGACTTAAGAAAGAACGGGAACTCCGAGGAGAACAGCAGTAAAAAGCCCAGTCCGGCCCACAGCCAGGACTGCATAAATAGATAGATGACCAGCATCGCCAGCGGCGGGGTCAAAATGGCTATCAGGGCCTTGGCTTTTGATTCCGCCAGCGGAAAGACGGTCCATTCCAAAATTATCTTGCTCTGCTCCTCGGTCATTTCGCCTCCTTGATCTGTTTTCGGTAATCGTCCTTCAATGCCTGAAAATATCTTAAAGCCTCGGGGCATTGGTAGTCGGGATAGGTCCACTCCAAGGGCTTGAACCCGTCACCCCGGTAGATGAGGGTGACATCCCCGTATATTCCCCGGCCCAGATAGACCCGGTGGGAAAAATCCTTGCAGGAGGCCAGTATCACCCGGGCCTCGTTCACATAACCGGGATCTATGTTCACTATCCGTCCGCTGCCTTCACTGGCCTTCAGGTAGTCATCCTCCAGTTGGTTCGACAACAGCTTAAGCTCCGGCAGTTTCGCCGGGTCCTCCAGCTGATACAGACTCCACCAGGATCTGAACAGCTTGGGACCCATCTCGGGAGCATAGTAGTCGGTGGAGCCGCTGAAATCCAGCACCGGGCTTTTGCGGTCGATGATGCCGAAGCGCTTCTGCAGTTCCCGCTCCAGGTCCCACAGGCTCACTTCCGGGGAATATATCAATCCCAGGAAAAACTTGACCGGCTTAACTGTTCGGACAACGGCCATAATGGTTCAGGCCCGCTTGAAATATTTTTTGATATAGAGAAGATATGCCAGAAGGGTTACTGCCGACAGCCATAATATATATCCCTGGTACTTCAGCATCAGCGTCATGCCTTCCTGGGCATATTGCAATTGGTCGCTGTGGCCCATTAGTGCCATTATATCCATTGGATCGTTCTTGGCAAAGACCAGCAGGGATGAAACTGTCCAGAAAGCGGTTGAGACCACGGCGGTCCACCAGCCGCGACCATCAAGCCTGTAAAGGGCGTAACAAATATACGCCGATATCAAGCCGTATAATATCGTGACCATAACTGCAGGCAGCCCTGTTATTATGGAACCCAAAATGAAGCTCACGCCCAAAAAAGAGGCCAGCAATGTCAAAACGGCGTTTATCCCGTAGAACATGCTCATGGCCAGCACCGGAGGAGGGCAGGCATCGGTCCAGGCCGGGCCGGGATCTTTTGCCGCCAATGTCTGCTTTACCGAACTTTGGGAATAGAACCAGATCAACAGGGCCGGTAACAGGACCATGAAGAGGATCGACATTGCCCCGGACACCATGATCACAATGCCAACGATAAGTGACGGGTCGGACACTTCGGGCAACATGAAATTTCCCATCATCTTTGGCATCACAAAAAATATCATGGCCGTGACCAGCAGACCCAGCAGCAGCCACACCCAGCCGATGGAAAGGAGCACCGGTCGAACCCATCGCTTAAGCCTGATGGAACCGATCCCTATCCCCAGGAATATTCCGCCCAGGAAGAGATATGTCAGCAGGTTTACCAAAAGCGAGAAGACCCAATAGCCGGCCGATTGCCCGGCATCCATGGTCCGGCTCATTATGCTGCCCAGCACCGCCAGCGGGATCATCAGCAGGTTGAAACCGCCAATCACGATCAGCACCACCCCAAAGGCTTTCAATCCGCCGGAGCGGTCCTTGAATGATTCCTGATTTTGTGCAGTGTTTTCCATCATTAAAAAATGCTCATTTTATATTTGTCATTCCCGCGAAAGCGGTAATCCAGGCTGTATCTATTTTTTAGGATTTAAATGTCTCTCTTCAATCCCGGCAGACCTTGACGCACACCCCGCAGATATACTGCCCGATCCCCGGCAGGCGGGAGAACTCCCTCAGCTGGGCGATGCACTTGGGTTTGTCGTAGCCCTGATCCGATATGGCCCCGGCCGGACAGGCTTCGATGCACAGCTGGCAGCTGCCGCAGGATCTTTCTATGGGACTCCCTGCCTCCAGCGGCATATCGGTCAGGACGGTGACCAGTCTCAGCCGGGCCCGGTGCTGGGGATGGATGAACAGGGCCGACTTACCTATCCAACCCAGCCCGGCCTGCACCGCCACTGCCTTGTGGGACAGGTGCCCCAGGTGCTTCTCCCAGTCTATGGTCTGCGAGGCCGGAATGGGCAGGGCTTGGCAACCGTTGGATTGGATATAAGCTTCCAGCTTGGCCCCGGCCCGGTCCAAGGTATAGTTGGCCACCTTGTAGTGGTGCTTGTACAACAGGGTCGGCCGGTCGGCAATATCGTCTATGGTGGGATCGGAAAGACGGAATCCCGCCGATATCCCGTATTTAAGCCCCTGTGCGGCTTGGACGATATCGGGGTGAAATATTTGCCTTATCGGTTCAAGCTCGGCCACGCCAAAGACGGCCATCCCCTCGTCCAGAGCGATCTGGCGGAGTTTTTCGGTATTGGTCATATTGCTGCCGGCTTGGGTCATATGTTTGCTGTCAGCATTTTTATCTTTTTCAGGTTTTTCTCGATCAATTCTTTCTGCTCCGGCCAAAACATTTCGGGCAGGGCATCTATCGAAAACCATTTCACGATGTACTGGTGTTCCGGATCGCTGGGTCTGGTCTTATCCTGGCCGGTGGTGAACAGAAAATAATGCATTGTGCCCCAGGAGCGTTTCCGGAAATCCAAACGTCCGGAGGATCCAAGGCTCTTGACCAGCGTTAATTCCGTGAAGCCTGCCTCTTCGGCGATCTCCCGCCGGGCGGCCTGCTCCAGATCCTCTCCGGATTCTACATGGCCCTTGGGAAGAATGTATTCCGCAAACCTCGGCTCGGTGACCAGCGCCACCAGGATCCGATTCCCATCCTTTCTGACCACCACCCCGCCGCAGGAAACATGCTCGGCCACCCCCGGCGGCTTGATATACCAGCTGTTGTCTATCTTCACCGGCCCTGGTCTTTGATGAAGGCCGCTATCGAACGGTCGTAGCTTCTTTCGGCTTTTTCCGAGAAATAACAGGCCGGCAGCTGGTTCATGGCCCGGTGATAAGCAATGCACTCGCAGCAAGCACCCTTGCGGGAACAGGGTTCGTAACTGCAGTTGCAGTTTTTCAGATTTTTGGTTTTATTACATTCCATAATATTTCCGTACTGGTTTTAAACTTCGATTATTGCTGTTCCTTTGATATTTATCGCGCCCTTATACAGAATATGCGGGATACCATTGAACAGCAGGGGGTGGGTTTTTTCTTTCCAGCAGCTTTTGAAATACTCAATGGTTTCTGCTGGCAAATTTTCAACTTTGGGGAATTTGTCAGATTCGATCTTTCGGTATTTCCTTTCACCGCCGGAATAAATCATTTCTATACAATAATCCGGATCCAACTTGGAAAAATCTATTTCATAAAAGCCATGAAGAGGGTATTCAAAACCTATCTGTCGTAAAAATGAGAATATTATTTTTGGATTTATGGCCGTAAGATGGATCACGTCATTCCACAGACAATTTAAAATCGGTACTTTCCTTTGCAGCAAATTCTCTCTTCCTGTGTATTTTGCTGCTTGCTTTTGATACACACCCGGAAAGATATCCTTAAGTCTGTTTAAAGGATATATCGTATCTCCTTGCAACTCGTCAGGCACTTTATGATAAACGATCTCACGCATTTTTTGACACACATCTGCTTATATATCATGGAGACTAGCTTTCTTTTATTTTTCCCTTCAACAATTCGGTCTTCTTCTTCCGGAACTCCTTGCCCTTCTCCCTTCGCTCTCTTTTGAGCACCGGGCGGCTTGTCTCGTCTATTATCCAGTTGAGGAAGGGGACGTATCCATCCTTCATCCTCCACATCACGATCTGGGGAACCTTGTCGGAATGAAGCTGCTTGATGCGCGATTCTATCCGCTTGTAAAAATTCCTCTCGGCCTGGAAGAAAACCGCCCATTCGGGGCGCTGTTCTATCTTCCCCTGCCAGCGGAACAGCGATTCGGCCTGGACGATATTGGCCCCGGCCACTAATTGCTCCTCCAGCAGGGTGCGGGCCGTTTTCTCGGCCAGCTCCCGGGAAGAAAAGGTGGAGTATATTATTATACAGTTCATTGTGTCACCCTATAGGTTTATATTTCACTGGCAAATCATTCCATTTTCTATTCTCAGCACATCTCCCACCAATTCTATCTTGCCGCCGCGGATCACCATTCCGTCCCCGTCCTGGCAGGCATAGACCGTGGCTTGGTTATCTACGGAGAACTTTTGCACGGCATCCAGCCGGTCTTGCCGCTGGTTCCAGTGCGGCAGGAAATGAAAATCCACCAAGCCAACGGCGTGATGCTGATCTGTCCTGCTTTTGTAGAAAACATGCGAGATGTTGATGCTGGGAGTCAGCACGATGGCCCCGGCGCTGATGCCCAGCAGGATCCCGCCATCAGCCAGATATTTTTTCAGCACCGGCCCGAAATTCCTTTTACGCATGGACCCCAGAAACTGGAAGGGATCTCCGCCCGAAAGGTGTATGGCATCGCAGGCCAGCAGCTCTTCGATCAGTGACGGGTCGTATTCCTTGTTCAGATCAAAATATAAAAGATCCTCTATGTCATATTTTTTGTAATATTCACACTTTTCACGATAATATCTCCGGCTGTTGTCCGAGGCCGACGGAATGTAGGCCAGCTTTGGCCGATCTTTGTTCATCTCCAGGAACCGCCGGTCGAGCCTTTCATTCCCCGGTATCACCTGGTCGCTGTAGAATATGATGGTTCCGGCGGGCACGATCACAGCTCCGGATATTTAGCGAATAGAAGACTTAACGCCGCCAAAGATATCCCGCATCTAATCTCGCCCCTGGCCATCATCTGTCTTACCTGAGCAATGGGCAGTCGGACTATTTCCAGAATGGATTCATCCTGCTGCTGGTTGGCCAGCGAATGCCGGTCAGTTTCCAATTGGTCGGCCAGGTAGGCTATGATCTCGGCCGTCTCGTGGCCCAGGGCGGTATAGAAATTTCCCAGCCGCTCGAACCGCCCAGCCTTGATGCCGATCTCCTCGAATAATTCTCTTCTGGCCGATTGAACATCGGCCTCGCCCCGATGTATGGCCCCGGCCGGCAGTTCCAGAAAAACGTCGTCCAGGGTATACCGGTATTGCCTTACCATAAAGATGTTCTTTTCGTTGTCCAGGGCGATCACCGCCACTCCCGGCCCCTTCTCCACCACACCGTAGATGCCGGGCTGTCCGTTGGGATAGATGACCTGATCCTCCCTGACCGATATCCAGGGGTTTTTATAGACCGGCTTGGAATCTTCCGTCCTCCAGCCGTATTTGTCGACTCTCTTACTCATCGCCCAAGCCCCTTAGAGGTGCCGGTTGTTCCCAAATATCTTTGCCAAAGGCTTGCTCCATAACCCTGGATGAGAATTTAATAGTGAGTCCGGCCTGGTCCCGGTAGGAAAACAACTCCACCGTATGCGGCCGGAAACTGTTGTTGAACGGTTTCCAATCGTTATAGCCGATGCTGTATTCCGGCTTTCCGGTGATATCCAATTGATAGCCGACGATCCGGGCATTCTGCTGATCCAACCGGTAGGTTATGGTGGTATCCTTTTTGGCAAAGACAAATAGATAGAACTTCTCCGAATCCTGGGCTATGGAATACTGGCCGGTCTCCAGCGGCGGGCAGCCCTGCATGATCAGTAAAAGTTTTTCGATGCCGATGCCGGCCGCTTTTTCCGCCATCGAATCAATGCCCGATATGGTGCCGTTGATATAAAGCGACTTCAGGGGGACGTTCAGCCAGGCCCGGTCGCCGGCGATGCAGGCCGATGCCAGGCCGATCCCGAAAAATCCGGAGATATCTATCCGGATATGCCGGCGGCCCTCCTGGCGCCAGATAAAGTTCAGGGACTGGGTCAGCTTGGGCGAATCGTAGGTTATCTTTCCCTGGGCCGAGAAGGGACTGTCATCCGCCCGGAATGAGGACCAGGCCCTGTTCCAGAGAATTTCCGGATCCTCATTTGCGGTCCGTTTGACATGGGCGCAGCCGGCAATGATAAGGCAAAACGCCATGATCGCTAAAATCCGACATTTCGAGACCGATTTATTTTTGAGCCGCATTTATCTTTTCCTGAATTATATCCTTGCCGGGATCGAGTTCCAGAGATTTCTGCCACTGTTCGATAGCCTGCTGTTTTAAATTGAGTGATAGGTAAACATCCCCCAGATGGTCCCTTAAAGTGGCATCGCCTGGCAGAAGGTTGACGGCCGTCTCCAGGCTCTCTTTGGCCTCCTCCAACCGACCCATCTTGTAAAACACCCATCCCATGCTGTCAATGTAAAAGGCATTGTTCGGTTCGGCCTCCAGGGCCTTGGCGATCAGATCTTTGGCTTCCTCCAGATTCTGTCCCTTGTCGGCGTACATGTAACCCAGATAATTCAGCACAATGGCGCTCTTGGGATCGATCCCCAGCAGTTTTTTGAACATCCCCACGGCATTATCAAAATCACCGCTCCGTTCGTAAGCCACCGCCAGGCCGAACAGCAGGTCGGGATCCTTGGGATTCTTCCGGTACTGATCTTGGAAGAACGGTATGGCCTCCCGGTATTTTTCGGACAGGGAATATCCGGCGCCCATCAGCTGCTCCAGGTCCTGTTTAAGACCGTAGCGGCGGGCGTTCCGGTAAGAGGCCGTGGCGGAATCCGGCTGGTCCAGGGCCAAAAAACAATTGCCCAGGGCGACCCAGCCTTCGGCCATTTTGGGCAGCAGGTCCATGGTCCTTTGGAAATACCGCCGCGCCCGGGGATAATCTTTTTTCTGGAAGTTGATCCGGGCCACGGTGAACAGCGCCTCGGTGTTGCTGCTGTCGCTTTCCAGGTAGGCCAGAAAATTCTCCTCCGCCCCGGAAAGATCCTGCTGATGATAGTACAGCCGGGCCAGCTGCAGGCGCAGGCTGGCATTGCCCGGTTCCCTCGCCAGGATGGCCCTGGCCTGTTGGGCCGCCCATTCATACTGGTTGAGAGACAACAGCAGGTTGAAGATATGCTTTTGGATGCTCAGGTTTTCCGGATCCAGCCGGGCGGCTATGCCGTAGAAATACAGGGCCGAATCCGGCTGCTGGCCCACCTCGTAGACGGCCGCCAGGGATATCCAGGCCCGGACATTGGAAGAGTCCCGGTTTATCACCTGCCGGTAAATTTCCCTGGCCGGCCCGCCCTGGCGGTCGCGCATCAGCATGGATCCCAGCTGCATCATGATGTCCGGATCGCCGGTCTGCCGGGCGATGTTCTCCATGACGGCGATGGCCGAGTCCCGGCGGCCCAGGGCCTCGTAAAGCCCGGCGGTGGTTATGGAGACGTCCGGATCTTCCGGCTTCAGTTTGACCGCCGCCCGGTACTGCTCCAGTGAAAGCTCCAGCTCCCGGGCCATCATGTAGGCGTTGCCCAGCATCAGGCGGTTGTCGGCGTTGTCCGGCTCCAATTTCACTGCCCGGCGGGCATAGAGCACCGCCAGAGTGTCGTTGCCCAGTTCGTAGTAGTTCTGGGCGACAAGCAGGTTCAGCAGGGCTGATCCCTTATCCAATCGCAGGGCGCTCTTATAAAGAGCTATGGCCTGCCTGGTCTGGCCGTCCTGCTCCAGCATGGCGGCCTGCATCACCTGGTCCATCACCTCCAGCTGCGACTGCTCCGGGGTCAGCATCTGGCGTTTGGCGCAGCCAGCCAAGACCAATAACAGCATGATCAGTATTTTTCTCAAACCAAAACCTCTTTAAAAGATATAAAGGCAAAGCCGGAAAATAAAACATCGTCTATTGTTCCGGCTTGCTGAATGCGATATTGTCGGATCTTAAAAATTATAGGTGGCGCCTTCCATGGCCAACCGGATCTGCGAGTTCTTCAGCCGGGCGATCTCCTTCTGCACCTCCTCCACGAACATGGCCTTGATATGGAAGACGTAAAACGGCACCTTGAGGCCGGACTTGTTTATCTCCTGCAGCAGGACGTGCGGCGTAAGATGCCCCGACAGGTCGGCCAGGCCGTGAAGCCGGTTGGGAAACGAGGTCTCTATCAGCACTCCTTTGAGGCCTTTGATCTTCCTGGCTTCCTTCCAGATCTTGTCGGTGGCCCGGGTGTCCGCGGTATACAGCAGGGAGCTCTTGCCGTCGCTGATGATGAAACCCACCGTAGGCACCGCATGGCTGACCCGGATGGCCCGGATGGTGTACTTGCCCAGCTTCACCGGCTTGCCCTCCGCCATGGGCTTAAGTTTGAATATGGCATCCTTGCTGTTGGGAATGGAGGTGAAATCCGGCCATACCTGGTTGTTGAATAGGTGTTCCCGCAGGCCGTCCAGCACCTCCGGAATGCTCATGATCTGGATGGATTTGTTGAGGCTGCCCACCAGGTTGTCGGCCATCAATAAAAGCCCCAGGCTGTGGTCGATGTGGATGTGCGACAGCAAAACCGCATCCAGCCTCAGCTGCTCGTCGAAGTCCAGCATGGAGGCCGCCGCCCCGGTGTCGATCAGGATGTTCTTGTCCAGCAGAAAACTGGTCAATCCGAAACCGGGCAGTTTTGATCCCGAAGCTCCCAGGACCTTTAATTTCATCCCAGAACTCCTAAAGCAGGATTTTTAATATAAGGTTAAAAAATCATCCGCCGGGGCGGCATCCTCATCCCGGCAGATAACCCTTTGCAATAAATGTAACTTAAAACCTATGGCAAAGTCAAGCATAAAATCATGACCTTTAACGGATCTTTCTATTTGAAATACCCGGCTTTCCCGGGAAATTCTTTCAGGTATGGCTCTTTGAGCGGTTGGGGCACTTTCGATATCAATTTCAAAGCGGGATCTATGGCTTTTTCCCAGAATGCTTTCACCCCCGGGGCCAGGGGCCTGCGGCAAGTGAATGTCCCGCAGCAGTTTTCGCTGCCGCAACGGCATTCAAAGCCCCAATCCTCATCGTAGAATACCCGGTAATCATAGGTGGCCTCCTGGCCCTTTTTGATCTTCCGGACCACGATATCGAAGCCTTTTCCCGTATCCAGCACATTGGGGTTGCAGGAGTGATTCAGGTAGACCGAATCGCCGCAAGGATTGACCACCGATCCGTCCCGGCGGGTATAGGCATGGAACAGCAGTTTTTCTTTTCGGGCCTTGGACATCTTGTCGAATTTGGTTTTCGAAATAACTTTGCATTTGGAGCACTCGTAGAACACCACCGTTCCTTTGGGAATGTCCTTTTTGGCAAAAAGCCCGTAGCCTTTGCCCTTGGTATTTTTCAGGATGAATAGCGGTGCCAGCATTTTTGTCCCTTTATGTTTGATCATTGAACGATCATTTTAGCCATCGTCATTCTGAGGCAGGCGTGCCTGCCTGGCAAGCCGAAGAACCTACGATTAATTATATTCTATTGCCGGGCTTTTGCCAACCCTTATTTCACTCTCTCCCAGCTTTCCACCGGGCCGAGGATCTTTTTGAAGAGGGGGTGCAGCTGAATTCTTTTTTCCGGACCGACGGTAAGGTATTTCTTTTGTTTCCGCTGTCCCAGCTTTTTCAGCAAATGCTTGAACTCATAATCGGTCTGCCCGGCGGAGACTTTTATTTTCAGGGCCTTTTTTGGAGAGGCTATCTTCCTCCGGTCGAACCTATAGCCCCTGATCACCGATTCCGCATGAATACCGATCAAGTAAGCGCTGATAGCCGCCAAGGGGTCCTTCTGTTCCCGGAACCTCTGCAGCTGGGGATGGTTCCTGTAACCTTTGGTCTTTTCTTGCAGGACCCTCTGTGCCAACAGCCCCTCGCGCCACACGGCCAGCAGACCCTGGCGGTCAAGAAATTTGGGATGTAACGACCAAAGACGCATTATTTATTGGAACCTATCATTTCGGCCGCGATCCGGCCCGACTGGTAGATGGTGGGCAGGCCCGAGCCGGGGTGGGTGCCGCCGCCCACCAGGTAGCAGTTATCGAACTCCTCGAATTTGTTATGGGGCCGGAAGGACAGCATCTGGCTTATCTTGTGGCTCAAATTAAAGGTAGCCCCCTGGTATATGCCATACTCATTTTCCCAGTCGGCCGGAGTGATTATCTTTTCAACCTCGATATGTTTGTCCAGGTCCTTCATTTCGGTCTTTTTCATGATGATCCCGATCACCCGGTCTCTGAAGTCCTTGCGTTCCCTCTGCCAGTCAATGCCAGAGGTCTGGTTGGTCACCGGCACCAGCACATAGACGGCGGACTTGCCCTTGGGCGCCAGAGTGGGGTCGGTGATGCTGGCATTCTGGATGTAGACCGAGGGATCGCTGGACAGGGTCTTGCGGTGGACTATGTCCTCCACGTTGTCCCGGTAATCATCGGCGAAGATCACGTTATGGTGCGGGATGTCGTAAAGCTTGTCCAGCCCCAGATAGAGCATGACGGTGGAGCAGGAATATTCCATCTTTCTTAGTTTTTCGTCGGTGTACTTCCTACGGTCCTGCGGTGCCACCAGATGGCTCATGGCCCAGGCGAAATCCGAGTTGATGATCACCGCATCGCCCCGCACTTCGTCTCCACTCTCCAGGATGATCCCGGTCGTTTTTCCGTTTTCGACGATGATCCGCCTGACCGGGGTGTTCAAATGTATCTTCCCTCCGTCCTCCCCGATGATCTTGGCCATGGCCTCGGATATCTTATTGAGTCCGCCGATGGGATGATAGATGCCGAAGCGGTGTTCTATGATGGACAATATGGTGAAGGTGGCCGGGCACTGCCAGGGCGACATCCCCAGATACTTGGCCTGAAAGGTCATGGCGATCCGCAGGTGCTCGTGCTTGAAGTATGTAGCCAGCCGGTGGTAGACCGAAGCAAAGGGATCCAGCCGGGGGATGGCCTTTATGAAACGGGGTTTCAGATAGGAAAGGAAACTACCATAAGGCACCTTGAGACAGGGATAGACCCGGTCGAATTTCTTGCCCTCCTCCTTTTTGAATCTCAGATAATTTTGGCCGTCGCCGGGGAATCTTTTTTCGATCTCCTGGGCCATCTTATCTTCGTCTCCGGACGGGAAAAAATCATCCTGGCCGTCGAAGCGCAGGCGGTACAAGGGGTCCAAAGGCTTCAGTTCGAGATAGTCCCCCATCTTTCGCCCGGTCTCCTTGAAGATATCGTCCAGCACCTCCAGCAGCATCAGGAAGGTGGGGCCGGTGTCGAAGGTGAAATCCCCCAGCTTGATGGGGGCGTTGCGTCCGCCCACCACCTCCTTCTTTTCGTATATCTCCACCTGGTGGCCCCGGTGAGCCAGCAGCATCCCGGCGGTCAGCCCGCCCGGCCCGGCCCCGATGATGATGACTTTCTTTTTAGGCATACGTCTTATTTAAATTATCATTGTAATTTTGGATTTACGCTATCTTCAATTTTCAATATTATGTGGATCTGGCATCTTTGGTATGAAATCTATATCAAATTATTCTCGGCAAAACTGTAATACCCCAGCCGCCCTACGATGATATGATCCAGCACCCGGATGTCCATGGTCTTGGCCACGCTGATTATGGAGTCGGTCAGCGCCCTGTCCTCAGGCGATGGCTGGCAGTGCCCGCTGGGATGGTTGTGCACCAGGATCAGCCCGGCGGCGTGCAGGTTCAAGGCCTCTTCGATGATCCGCCGGGGATAGACCGCCGCCTTGTCCACCGTGCCCTGGCAGATGATGCTGTCCTTGATGAACTCGTTCTTGGCGTTGAGATAGAGGCACAAAAAGGCCTCGTGGGGCAGGCCGGCCAGCTTGGCCCTGGCAAAATTCAGCACCGCCCCGGGGGAGGACAGGGCATCCCCGGATCTCACTTCTTCGGACATGTAGTGCTCGGTAAGCGCCTTGCTGAGCTTGATAAGTATGCTTGGGCCCTGCTTGATCCCCCTGAAGTTGCCCAGCTCCTCAAGCGAAGCGTCCAGCACCTTGGCCAGGCTGCCGAAATGTCCGATCAGCTCCTTGGCCAGGGGTTTCAGATCGCGCCGGGGCAGGGCGTAGGTTAGCAGCAGCTCCAGCAGTTCGTAATCGTGCAGCCCCTCCCCTCCGGTCTTGCGGAATTTTTCCTTAAGCCTCTGACGATGCCCTTGGTTTTGTTCTTTTTTATCCATTTTCCGCCAATTCCTTTTCATGATCGGGTCGGTCTTGTCCGGTGACGCCGCATAATCGGCTTGCATATTTGCCGGGTTTGTTATACAATACTTTAGAACCCCCTTTGAGAGGAGGTCTATGGAAAACTACACCATTCTGGTGGTGGAGGATGAGGCCAACATGGCCCGGTTGCTGGAATTCCAGCTGCGCAACGCCGGCTACCAGGTGATCCAGGCCCGCGACGGCCAGGACGGCCTGCAGGTGGCCAGGGAGAAGCCGGTGGACCTGATCCTGACGGATATCATGATGCCGATGATGGACGGCTACGAACTGTGCCGGGCCATCAAGAAAAGTCCCGATCTGCAGCACCTTCCGGTGATCATGCTCTCGGCCAAGATAGACCGGGCCAGCATCATCCACGGCTATGCGGTGGGCGCCGCCCGCTACCTGACCAAGCCGCTCAAGCGGATGGAGCTGTACAAAGGCATCGATTTGCGGCTTAAATACGCCGAAAAGGCCCGGTCCATGCTGTCCCGCAAGGCCAAGGAGTGGACCGGAAAATTGTCGGTGATCAATATTTTCAAACTGCTGGAGCTGTTCTCCATCGGGGGCTGGACCGGCCGCATCGAGATAACCAATATCGAAGGCCAGCATGGCTGCCTGCACATAAAGCAAGGGAGCATCGAACATTGCAGCCTGGAGGGGCAGATCAATCTTTTCAATATATTCGTGGTGCTGTCATGGGAACAGGGCACCTTTGAAGCCACCCGGTATTGATCTATTTTATAAGAGCTTTTTGCCTCAAACCTTCCGGGAATTTCTCAATGGCATATCTCAGGGCGGTTCGGGGCGTTCGCTTTTTATTCCTCATTACATAATCAAAGACTTCTTTTTGGTGCCTATCGCCGGCCACCTTCAGCATCCAGCCGTACCCCTTCTGCACCAGGTCCTCCTTGTCCAATAAAAGAATATCAGCCGTTTTGAAAGCCTCCTTAAGAAAAACGCCCCGGCGCAGGCCGTAGATCAGGGCCACGGCCGAGGCCCGCCGCATCCACCATTTAGGTGATTTTGTCCAGCCCATGACCTTTGGAGCAAATTCGGGATGACTGTATAAAAAACATCCCAAAGCATGGGTGCATAGATCGTCCACTCCGCCCCAGTCTGGGGCGTATTTTTTTAGCCATTTTTCGAACTTGGCGAAATCACCCGTCCGGTACCTCTTTTTCAACCGGTAGGCCCAGTCGAAGGCAATGGTCCGCTCCTCGCTGAGGCCCGATCCCAGCAGCAGGCCGCACAGTTTGAAGATATTTTCCTTGGGGCGGCCCTTGATGGCGGCGTAATGTTTTTGTGAAATCTTTCGGACCATCGGGGTCCTGACCCCGTATAATTTTATACCATCCTTGAAAAAGATCTGTATCGCCCGGCGGTATTTTCTATCGCTGTTGGCTATCAGTTCGCGCCGGATGGTTTTTAAATATTCATCCATTCTCACGGTTCCCACCGGTATCTTTCCAGGTCCGCCCGGCCGTAAAGATCGAACTCCACCCCTTCGCTTTCCAGCATGGCCCGCTGTTCCTCGTAGCCCTGGCATGGTTTCAGGGAGATCTGTCCCTTGCCGTTTATCACCCGGTGCCAGGGAAGCTTTTCCTTGCCGGAGCTGGAATGCAGCAGCCAGATGACCGCCCGGGCGCCTCTTGGATTGCCGGCCAGGGCCGCGATCTGCCCGTAGGTGGCCACCTTGCCCTTGGGGATCCGTTTGATGATGGAGATTATCTGGGCTGAAAAGGTCATAAAGTACGCCGATCCTCCGAAGAATTGTTTTGTTTTTCCGCGGCCCGGCGAAGCATGAACTCCTCGAATGCTGCCTGCAGGGTAAAATATATGACGCCGAACAACGGCACCCAGTCGGTGGCGTGCATGGACAACGACCGCCTGCCCATCACTGTGCAGGTGATGATAAGGGCCGGAGTAAGAAAGAGAATGGGCCCTAAAATGCCGCGGGTGTAAAGGTGGCGGATCTCAAGGTTCCCATTTCGCTGCAGAAAGAGCCAGTTGATTCTGGAAAAAAACAAGGCTGCGCTGAACAGCGTTCCCCAGCCGCCCATTTTAAATATCCAGAGCCCGGGCAGCACTATGGTGACCACACAGGTGATGAACAGATAGATCCAGGGCAGTCCGAAAAAACCCCGGAACCTGCTCTCGACCAGGGCCGCGATCGTCCCCCCGCCGGACAGTATGATGGGCGAGGCGATGTTGATCAGGATATCCGCGCCCAGGATCTCGCCGAAGGTGGTGGATATCCGTCCCACCAGCCCTTGATAGACCCCGAGCAGCAGATAAAACCCGGCCCACCCCAGGTAGGTGTAGGTGGAACGGTGTTTTATATTGATGCCGGATATTATTTGGGGGGAGAGGGTCATATGAATATATTCCGACGTAGGGGCAGGTTTTAAACCTACCCCTACAATATTTATGTCCCTTATGGTATTCAGGAAAAATCTCTGATAAAACGGCGACCGGGTTTTGTTTCCCAATCGCCGCTTTTAATTTTATTTATGCCTTCTTCTCGGTATTATCCAATATCTTGGAAAAATATCTCATGAATTCCAACGGCAGGGGGAAGATGATGGTGGAATTCTTCTCCACCGCGATCTCGGTCAATGTCTGCAGGTAGCGCAGCTGCACGGTCACCGGCTCGGCGGCCATCACTGTGGCGGCATCCCGCAGTTTGGTTGAAGCCTGGAACTCGCCGTCGGCGTGGATAACCTTGGCCCGTCTCTCCCGCTCGGCCTCGGCCTGCTTGGCCATGGCCCGCCTCATGCCCTCCGGCAGATCCACGTCCTTGACCTCCACCGCCGAGACCTTGATGCCCCAGGGGTCGGTGCGATCGTCGATCACCTTCTGCAGGGTCTGGTTGATCTTCTCCCGGTTGGAGAGCAGGTCGTCCAGCTCGTGCTCGCCCAAAATGGAGCGGAGGGTGGTCTGTCCCATCTGGCTGGTGGCGTACATGTAGTCCTCCACCGCGATGATGGCTTTGTCGGGCTGGAACACCTGGAAGTACATCACGGCGTTGACCTTCACCGAGACGTTGTCCTTGGTGATCACCTCCTGGGCCGGCACGTCCAGGGCGATGGTGCGCAGGGTCACTTTGACCATCTTCTCGAACAGGGGGATCAGGATGATCAGTCCCGGGCCGCGGGTGCCCACGTAGCGCCCCAGCCTAAAGACCACGCCCCGCTCGTATTCCCGCAGGATCTTGAAGGTGTTGAGCAAAATGAACAGCACGAAGATAATTAAGACAATGTAACCAGTCATGGCTTTCTCTCCTTTATTAAGTTTATTAGATTTGATATATAAGCGTAAAGCGAATAGCGTGTAGCGTTAAGGTTCCTTTTGTCTCAAGCCAACTATCATTTTCCAGAGCATTCTGCCGACTTCCTGTGACAAAGAATATAAAACATTATAAATATTTTCATTTAAATAACCAATATCTTTCGAAAGCATCAATTGTGTCTGCAGTTCCGCCAGCGATCCGTTTGCCATATATAAAAATTGAATGTATTCCTTGCGGTTTTTGCGAGCATAGCCTTCGGCTATATTTGAGGGAATAGAAACCGAACACCTTCTAATTTGTGAGATCAAACCGAAGTTTTCCTGGCTGGGAAACTCCTTGGATACTTTATAGACCTCAACGCATAATTTGTACGACTTTTGCCATACTATCAGATCGGAGAAGCTTTTTGTATTGTTCATGCAACGCCCATCCCCTGTTCGCTACACGCTTTCCGCTATTCGCTCTTTATGACTTTCAGCTTCATCCCTTTTACTTCCACCACCTTGACCTTGGCCCCCTCGGCGATCTCGGCATCCGAACATGCGCTCCAGTGGGTCCCTGCCACGAATACCCGGCCGCCATCCTTGTTGACAATCGTCCGGGCGTCGCCCTCCTGGTCCAGCAGGCCCTGGTCGCCCGAGACGGGCCTGGTCCTCAATGTCTTTATGGACAGCCAGACCCCGATCACGAAGAAGGCCGCGGTCACCAGCACCACCGGGATGATCACCTGCAGCGAGGCCCTCATGGCCGGGTCCGGGGTCTGAAAAAGCATCACCGATCCCAAAAACATGGCAATTATACCTCCTATGCTGAGTATTCCGTGCGAGGCTATCTTGACATCCAGGATGAACAGCACTATGGCCAGAATTATCAGCAGCATCCCGGCGTAATTGACCGGCAGGGTCTGGAACGAAAAGAAGGCCAGTATCAGCGAGATGGCCCCCACCACCCCGGGGAAGATGGCCCCGGGATTGGAGAACTCGAAGTACAGCCCCAGCAGGCCGGCCATGAACAAAATGTAGGCGATATTGGGATTGGAGATGATGGACAGGATCCTGTCCCGCCAGTTCATCTCCACCAGGACCTTCTCCGCCCCTTTGGTGTGAAGCACCACCGTATCCTGGCCCATAATGACCTGCCTTCCTTCCAGCAAATCCAGCAGGGCTTCGGTATCGTCGGCGATCAGGTCTATCACCTTCCGCTTGAGGGCCTCGGTCTCGGATAATGAGACGCTGCGGCGCACCGCCGAATCGGCCCAGGCGATGTTGCGGCCCCGTTTTTCGGCTATGGAGCGGATGTAGGCCGCGGCATCGTTGGTCACCTTGCCGGACATGGTGCTGTCCATCTGCCCGGTGCCGACGGACACCGGATGGGCCGCCCCGATGCTGGTGCCCGGCGACATGGCCGCCACGTGGGAGGACAAGGTGATGAAGGCCCCGGCCGAGGCCGCCCGCGATCCCTGGGGCGCCACGTAGACCACCACCGGAATATCAGAGGCCATAATGGCTTTGATCACCTGGCGCATGGACTGGTCCAGCCCGCCGGGGGTGTCCATCTCGATGATCAAGCATTCCGCCTTCTGCTCCTGGGCCCTTTCGATTGACTGCACCATGAAACGGGCCGAGGCCGGGCTGATGGCGTCCTCCACCCGGATGATCATCACCTGGGAGGCTTCTGTTATCCCGCAAATTAATATTATCAAAAGAACAAACGACAATAACTTCTGCATAATATCCTCCTAACGAGAATACCGAATATTGAAGCTAGAATGCAAACTAATATCTGAGATCACAAATCATTCCGTATTCAATATTCTATATTCATTCTTCAACCAGGGTCTTGTATATCAGTACTGGAAATGCTTGATCTTTTCGCCCTTCTGGCCGATGTCGGTCATGCTTTCGATGCCTATATCCAGATGGATCTTACTGAACTTTTTGGTTACCTCCCGGTCGCTCTTCTCGGTCTTGATGCCGTGGGGCACCATGGGAATGTCCGACACCATCAGCAGGGCGCCCCGGGCGATCTGGTTGGCGTGGCCCACTATGAACAGGGTGGCGGTCTCCATGTCAATGCCGATGGCGGTCAGCTTCCGCAGGTACCTCTTGAAATCGGCGTCCCATTCCCACACCCGGCGGTTGGTGGTGTAGATCACCCCGGTGCGGTAGTCCAGCTTCCGCTGTTTGAGCTTGTCGGAGACGAACTTGTGCAGTTTGAACGACGGCAGGGCCGGCACCTCATGCGGCAGATAATCGTTGCTGGTCCCCTCGCCCCGGATGGCCCCGATGGGCAAAATGAAATGCCCCAGCTCGGTGGTCTTTTTAAGCCCGCCGCACTTGCCCAGAAACAACACCCCCTTGGGATGGCGGGCCACCAGCAGGTCCATCACCGTGGCGATGTTGGGACTGCCCATGCCGAAATTGATTATGGACAACCCGGACGGGTTGGTGGCGGCCTGCATGGGACGGCCCAGTCCCTTGATCTCGCAGTTGAACCGCTCGGCGAAGCTCTGGATGTAATCATCGAAATTGGTGAGCAGAATATAATCGCCGAATTCATTCAGCTCCATGCCGGTGTAGCGGGGCAGCCAATTTTTTGCTATGTCAATTTTTGTTTTCATTTATTAACGCCTTTCGTTATAAATATATTACTGTAAAACAAATCCAATATCAAGCGTAAAGTTATAAATAAAATTAGTCCTGCTCAACAGAAAACCCCATATCATGACTGATACGGGGCTATGATGGTCAGGAAGTCTCTATTTGGTTATCCCCCGGGCCGAGCCTTCGATGAACTCCAGGATGTGTTTGATCTCCGGGGACATCGGCAGGCTGTCCTTGATGCGGCCCAGGGCCTGGCTGGTGTTCAACTTGGAACGGAAGATAAGGCGGTAGGCCTTTTCTATCAGGTCCCGCTGCTCCTGGCTGAAGCCGCGGCGGGTAAGGCCGACCGAATTAAGCCCGTACATGCCCAGGGGATTGCCGAAGGCCTTGGTGTAGGGCAGCACGTCCTTCTGGACGGCGGATGATCCCCCGATCATGCAGTAGCAGCCCACCCTGGCGAACTGGTGCACGGGGGTCAGCCCGCCGATGATGGCGAAATCCTCCACCGTCACATGGCCGGCCAGGGTGGCCGAGTTGGCCAGGATGACATTGTTGCCCACCGTGCATTCGTGGGCGATGTGGCAGTAGGCCATTAAAAAGCAGTTGTCGCCCACCAGGGTGACATCGCCCTCGTCGGTGGAAAGATTGATGGTGGCATATTCGCGGATCACGGTATTCTTGCCTATCTTGACCGTGGTCCGGCCGCCCTTGAACTTGAGGTCCTGGGGGTCGCCGCCCAAAGAGGCCCCGTGCCACACCCGGCAGCCTTCTCCCAGCTCGGTCCAGCGGTGGATGGCCACCGAGGAGCCTATCCGGCAGTTGTCGCCGACGACGCATTCCGGGCCGATGATGGTGAAAGGGCCGATCTCCACGTCGTTGCCTATCTTGGCCGACGGGTCTATGATGGCAGTGGGATGAATATTTTCCATAGGTTGTAAATGAATTAAATGTTTTAAAGGTTCCAAATGAAGCACCAGTCTTTAAGGTCTGTCCTAATTAACCAAGACTGGACCAAAGACGATGTAATAAAAACCCAACCTCATTAGCACTAGTGATAAAG
Organism: uncultured bacterium; assembly: GCA_937863685.1. Taxonomy (GTDB): domain Bacteria; phylum Edwardsbacteria; class AC1; order AC1; family EtOH8; genus UBA2226. Next base: position 936,982 of record CALMGM010000005.1, on the reverse strand, counting down.
CCCGAATGCTTTTCATCGTCTATATAGCCGAGATCCCGAGAAACGATAAAGTAATATTTTAACTCCTCCAGTGAGCCCTCGGATATTTTTAAATATCGGCGAAAATCTGGCTTTGATTTTTTGCATCCCTCGGCTATATTTGCCGCCACCGAAAGCGAGGCCCGTCTCATTTGTGATGATAGACCGAACATTTCCTCTTTGGGAAGCTTTGATGTTACTTTATAGATTTCCAATGCTAACAGGTGGGCCTTTTTCCAGACCAGCAATTCTGTGAATTTAGGTTCTTTCATATCGGTATCACTTCATTTCGAACATTTAGAACCTTTCGAACTTGTAGAACATTGAAATCACCTATCCACCACCGCCGCGGTCATCTCGGCCTCGCACACCACCTGGCCGTCCACCAGGGCCTGGCCCTCCATCTTGCAGATCCCCCGCTTGAACGAGACCATTCTCAGCTCGAACCTCAGCTGGTCGCCCGGCACCACCGGCTTGCGGAAACGCACCTTGTCTATGGCGGCGAAGTACAGCAGTTTCTGATGGTAGTTCTCCACCGAATGCAGTATCATGAACGCTCCGGTCTGGGCCAGGGCCTCGATGATCAGCACCCCCGGGAACACCGGCCGGTCGGGGAAGTGGCCGGGGAAGAACGGCTCGTTGATGGTGACGTTCTTGATCCCCACCACCCGCTTGCCCTCTTCCAGGTCTATGATCCGATCCACCATCAGGAAGGGATAGCGGTGCGGCAGCATCCCGGCGATGGCGTTGATGTCGAACACCGGGCCCTTCTTCTGTTTCTCCATCTCGTCGTAGACCTTCTTGATCTCCCGGACCAGTTTGACGTTGGAGCGGTGACCGGATTTGATTGATATCACATGTCCCCTGATGGGCATGCCCAGCAGGGTCAGGTCGCCCAGCAGATCCAGTATCTTGTGCCGCACGAATTCGTCGGGGTAGCGCAGCGGCTCCTTGTTCTCTATGCCCTGTTCGCCGATCACCACCGCCGAGTCCAGGCTGCCGCCCTTGATCAGCCCCTGGGACCGGAGCATCTCCACGTCCCGGGCCAGGCAGAAGGTCCGGGCGTCGGCCAGCTCCTTGTCGAACACTTCCCCGTCGATGGCGAAGGAGGCGTACTGGCTGCGCAGCAGGTGGTGGTCGAAGTCTATGGTGAAGCTTATCCGGAAGTCCTTGGCCGGATTGGCCACCAGTTGGACCTCATCGTCGGCTATGGATACCATCCGGGGCAGCTCGAAATATTTCCGGGGGGCGTCCTGCTCCACCGTTCCGGCCTTTTTCAGGATGTCCAAAAAGGGGCGCGAGGAGCCGTCCCCGATGGGCGGCTCGTTGTTGTCCATCTCCACCCTAAGGTTGTCTATCTCCAGCGAGGCCACCGCCGCCAAAACATGCTCCACGGTGTGGACCTTTACCAGCTGGCCGTCCACATCCCGTCCCAGGGTGGTGCCCCGGGCGGTCTCCACCACGTAGTCGATCAGGGCCGGGATCTCCGGGGCCTGGGGCAGGTCGCTGCGGATGAACTTTATGCCGCTGTCCGCCGGGGCCGGTTTGAAGGTGATCTTGGTGACGTTCCCGGTATGGACCCCCACCCCGGAGAAGCTGACCTCGGTGACTATGGTTTTCTGCAGTTTGGACATGGTATATTTCCTTATAACGATAAAAATGCTATGGTGTTATCGTGTAATAATACCTTAAAAAAAAAATATTGTCAAATAGTTTTAGGGAACCTATGGGACGCTGATCAACGCTGATTCAAATGATCCTGTCATCGCGAGAACGCTTTTGCCTTTGCTTGCGTAGCGATCCAGGTCTTTTTTAACCACCAAGACACCAAGACACAAAGAGATTTTATATGGTCTTTTCTGTGCAGTTCTAGTCCCCATAATTTAAGAGTAGAAAAAAGTGATGCCTTTGGATTTGTGTTAAATATCGGCTTGACAAACCGGACCGGGGATATTATAATGAATGCGAATAATTCGCATTATTAAATCGATGAAAAACCAAACCAGAACCAGCAAGGCTCAGCGCAGCATCCTGGACATCCTGGAACGGGCCAAGGGGAAGCACCTGCGGGCCGAGGAGATCTGGCAGTCCCTGCAGTCGCAGGGCCGCAATATTCACCTCTCCACCGTCTACCGCTCCCTGCAGGCCATGACCGCCTCCGGGCTGGTCAAACGAAACTATCTCCAGGAGAACCACGCCCATTACGAATTGGCCGGCACCCCGGGAATACACCTGGTGTGCAGCGACTGCGGGCAGGTCCAGGAGATCGGCACGGTGAAGGATGACAGCATCCTGAACGCCGTGGAAAAGCAGCTGAAGGATAAGTTCACCGTGATCGACTGGCAGATGCAGCTTACCGGCCGCTGCGCCAAATGCCTTGACAAGGGCCGAAACGGAGCCACCCATGGCCGTTGATAATATTATTATATCCGACAGATCCTGCGGTTATTGCTGCACCAAGCTGGTGAAGCTGGGCGTGACCTTCGGCCAGAACCGGATACTGGAGGATGTCAACCTGCACGTCCACTGCGGTCAGTTCACCGCCGTGATAGGCCCCAACGGGGCCGGCAAGACCACATTGCTCAAGGCCATCCTGGGCGAAGTGCCGCACACCGGCCACGTGCATTTCATAGATTCAGCCGGGCAGCGCCCCGATCGGCCGCTTTTGGGCTACGTCCCCCAGAAGCTGGAATTCGATGCCACTGCCCCGGTCAGCGTCAGGGATCTTTTTGCCGGGGCCGCCGGCCGCCGGCCGGTATGGCTGGGCATCGGACGCAATGACCGGTCCCGGGCCAAGGAGGTCCTGGATACGGTCCAGGCCGGGCATCTGCTGGACCGCAAGTTGGGGCAGCTGTCCGGCGGGGAGCTGCAGCGGGTGCTGCTGGCCATGGCCATCACCCCGGTGCCCAATCTGCTGCTGCTGGACGAGCCGGTGTCGGGCGTGGACCTGGCCGGCATCGAGCTGTTCTACAAGATGGTCTCCCAGTTGCGTAGGGATTATCACCTGTCCATCATCCTGGTCTCACACGACCTGGCCACCGTGGCCCAGTTCGCCGACCGGATTGTCTTTTTGAACCGCACCGTCATCGCCGACGGCACCCCCCGCCAGGTCCTTTCCAACCAGGCGGTTCGCCAGGCCTTTGCCCTGCCGCCGGAGCTGGCTCTGGCCTTTCCCGAGATAAACCCGGAGCACAAAGAAGGTCAGCGATGCATCAGCTGTAACCTGGAGAAAAGTATATGAGCCTGTGGTACTGGCTGACCGGCCTGCTGCCTTTCGATTGGCTCAGCTTTGCCTTCATGAAGCAGGCCTTGCTGGCGGTGATCCTGGTATCGTATCTGTTCGGCCTGCTGGGCTCGCAGGTCATCAACCAGCAGATGGCCTTCTTCTCCGATGCCATCGGACATGCCGCCCTGACCGGCATCGCCATCGGCGCCATCATGGGCTTGGCCGACCCCACCTGGGCCATGGTCGTCTTCTCCGGCCTGCTGGCTTTGGCCATCTCCTGGTTGAGGCGCTTCAGCCTGACCTCGGCCGATACCGTCATCGGCCTGTTCATGGCCTTTGCCGTGGCCCTGGGGATAGTGATCCTGTCGCGGGGCGGCGGGTTCGCCAGGTATTCCGGCTACCTGGTGGGCGACATTCTCAGCATCACCCCGGCCGAAATACGCAACCTGCTGGTATTGATACTGGCGGTCACGGTCCTCTGGGTACTGTATTTCAACCAGTTGATGCTGATCAGCCTGAACCCCTCGCTGGCCCGCAGTCGGGGAATAAAAGTATGGCTGATAGAGGCCATGTTCTCTCTGATGGTGGCGGTGGTGGTCACCGTATCCATCAAGTGGGTGGGCCTGCTGGTGATAAATTCCATGCTGATACTGCCGGCCGCCGCCGCCCGCAACATCTCGGGCAACACCCGGCAGTATGTCTGGTGGTCCATCGCCATCAGCCTGGCCTCCGGCATAGCCGGGTTGATCGCTTCCTACTACCTGTCCACCGCCACCGGAGCCACCATCGTGCTGATGTCCATGGGGATCTTCGTGATCACCCTGGGGCTTAAAAAGGTCATTTGAATATTTGGCAAGAAAAACGCACCTGGGATTCCAGCCAAATTTGCGGGAGATTTGGGGGTCCGGGGGCGCAGTTACGGTTGATGGCGAAAAACATTACAAAATCGATCATAGCTCCGAAGCGTGTGCCAACCACGCCAGATAATTCTTATTTACACCATCATTATATAAAGCGTTAAGTTCTGCGCCCCCGGCGGGTCTTTCGCCCTTTCTGCCCGAACAGAAAGGGCAGAGAATATAAAAACTTGTAAGCAAAACGGAGATTACCGTGAAAAAATATTTTTCCATTCCTTTGTTTCTTTTATTGGTTTTTATGTCTTCCGCCGCCCTGCTGGCCCAGGCCAGGACCTGCGCCAATTGCGGCAAAACCATCACCAAGGATTTTCTGGAATACAACGGCCAGCCCTACTGCTCCCAGAAATGCTTCGAGGCCGCCCTCCCCAAATGCTCGGTCTGCGGGAAGTCGGTAGGCGAAGGGACCAAACAGGGTGAATATCTCAAGGTCAACGGCAAAATATTCTGTTCGGATAAATGTTTCGAGAGATCCCTGCCCAAATGCGCCGCCTGTGGGAAACCCGCCAAAAAACAGATCCGTTCGGCCGACGATGTCTCAAAAGTGTATTGCTCACAGGAATGCTATCAGACCTCTTTGCCAAAATGCGAGTTGTGTCAAAATCCCCTAAACAGCTGGAAAGAGATGTCCGGACACATCTATTGCAATCAATGCGCTGATTTGCCCAAATGTCTCGATTGCCGCCTGCCGGGAGCATCCATAGAACTTCCCGATGGCCGCCATATATGTCAAGCCTGCGAAAAAGAGGCGGTGATTTCCCGGGACCAAGCCCAAAAGCTTTTTGAAAAAGTGCGGGCCGACATCAAACAGCAGCTGAATCTCTCCACCGATCATAGGATAACCTTTAAGTTGGTGGATGCCCGGGAGCTGGGCCGGATCACCGGGGTAACGGTCTTTTCCGAGCAGGGCCTGTACAGCCACAAATGGAAGACCTATCAGACGGCTAAAACCAAGGTGCCGGACAGCGATACTTTTGTGATCTATATCCTCTCCCATCTGACCCCCAAATACTTCTACAATATAGCCGCCCACGAACTGGCCCACGACATTCACGACGCCTATTTCCCCTATGCCAAGGGCAGGGAGCTGGAGGAGGGCTTTGCCGAATATGTCTCCTCCCTGATGAACGCCTGCTGGGGCAACGACAGCCTGAATCTTGAAAAGCTGCAGAACCAGGAAAAGATCTACGCCCAGGGCTATCAGAGATTTTTAAAGATCGCCGAAAAGAACGGCCTGACCGATGTTCTGGCCTACATGGAGAAACAGAACAAAGCCTCCAAACCCAAAACGATCAAGAAAAAAACCAAATGAAACTACAAGAGAAAATAATTTATTCATTTTCAGTCCTTGGACTGACTGCCCTAGTGTTTTTGGCTGGCTGCAAGCCGCAGAAACCAAACACCGGCATACTAACATTTGACCAGATAAAATACAAGCTGCCGAAATACGATTCGCTGGAATACTTCAATATATCCCCCGATGGCAGCAAATTCATGGCGCTATACAAAATCAAAGGCCAGTGGTTTGCCCAGGTCAACAAGAGCGTTACCAAGAATTTCCAGGGAACGCTGATAGACAGTTTTTGCAACAAGCCAAAATACTGCTTCAGCCCCGAAGGTTCAAAAGTGGGCCTGGTCTATAAAAAGGAGCGGGCTTACATTCTAAGAGCGGCTTACGAAACCAACAATCAAAAAATCCCCGATTCGGATACCATGCCACAATGGTTCGTTCAAATAAACCAAAACATTTACGGCGGATTTGACGGAGACCATATGCCGGAAGTCAAATTTTCATCAGACGGTTCGGTGTTCGGCTTCGTTTATAAGAACCGCGGGGCATATTACATAAGGCTAAATGACGAGGTCCTGGGCCCGTATCAAAAAGCAGATATGACCTTCACCATTGAAGGCCATATCGCTCTCGCCACTGTTGAAAACGGTTTTGCCTATCTTAACGAAATGGAAGCGATTCCCCTAAACAAATAAGAAAACATGATTTTAAATTTATCAGAATTGAAGAACGGCGAGGCCGCCCGGATCGAATCCGTCTCCGGCGGGCACGGACTGCAGGCCCGTCTGGAGAGGCTGGGGCTTCGCCCCGGCCTGAGGGTGACCAAGGTCTCGGACTTCGGCCCGGTGGTCATATCCTCCCCCAACGGGCAGGTGGCCATCGGCAAGGGAATGGCCCGACAGGTTACTGTGATGGTGGACGATTTCAAGGTCCTGCTGTTCGGCAATCCCAATGTGGGAAAGAGCGTGGTCTTTTCCCGGCTGACCGGCTTGGGCACCGTCTCCTCCAACTACGCCGGGACCACGGTGGAATTCTCCAAGGGAGCCGTCTGGGCCGATGGCAAAAGAATGGAGCTGGTAGACGTGCCGGGGGCCTATACCCTGGAGGCCACCTGTAAAGCCGAAGAAGTGGCCAGCGATTTCTGCACCAGAGATAAGGCCGACCTGATAATCAACGTGGTGGACGCCACCAACCTGGAGCGCAATTTGTACCTGACCCTGCAGTTGCTGGAGAAAAAGATCCCCTTGATAGTGGTGCTCAACAAATGGGATATCGCCCGCCACAAGGGCATCAATATCAACTGCGAGGAGCTGGCTAAGCGTTTGGGGGTCAGGGTCATTCCGGTGGTGGCGGTGACCGGAGAGGGATTGAAGCAGGTGATGTCGGCGGTGGCAGGAGCAGGGCGGGGGGAAATAAAACCTTCGGAATTTAAGACCATCGACCACCAGGAACGCTGGCATATAATCGGGCACATCAGCCAGGAGGTCCAAAGGATAACCCACAAGCACCCCAGCCTGCTGGAGAAACTGGAGGACGCCAGCGTCCGGCCGCTCTCCGGGGTGCTGATCGCCCTGGCGGTGATGACTATTTCCTTTACGGCCATAAGATTGCTGGGCGAGGGGCTGATAACATACCTGCTGGATCCCTTCTTCAAAAATCTATACGGGCCGCTGGTGCAAAAGCTGGTGGCGTTCATTCCCTGGCCGGCGGTCCGCCATCTGCTGGCCGGACAGACCCCTGAGTTCATGCAATCCTTCGGGGCTCTGACCACCGGGGTCTACATCCCCCTGGCCATCGTCCTGCCCTATATCGTCGCCTTCTATCTAGTGCTGGGGGTGCTGGAAGACGTCGGCTACCTGCCCCGCCTGGCGGTGCTGCTGGACCGGACCATGCACCGCCTGGGCTTGCACGGCTACGCCGCCCTGCCCCTGGTCTTAAGCTGCGGCTGCAAGGTTCCCGGCGTGCTGGCTTTAAGAGTGTTGGAGTCAAGGCGGGAGAAGATACTGGCTTTGACGCTTTTATTGATGGCCGCCCCCTGCCTGCCCCAGTCGGCCATGATGGTCTCCCTGCTGTCGGGCTTCGGGATCGGCTATGTGATCCTGGCTTTCGGCGTTTTGATAGCGGTGGCAGTGGTAAACAGCCTGTTCTTGACCAGGATATTAAAAGGGCAGTCGCCCGAGATCATCATGGAGATCCCCTCTTATCAGCGCCCCCACGCCGGAACGCTTTTCCGCAAGACCTGGCTGCGCATCAAAAGCTTTTTGCTGGAAGCCACCCCGCTGATAGTGCTGGGAGTGCTGGCGGTGAATATCCTGGAGATGCTGGGGGTGATACGATTGCTGGGCCGGCTGGCCAAGCCGCTGGTGGTGAACGTTCTGGGACTGCCCCGGGAGGCGGTCAGCGTGATCCTGTTCGGGTTCCTGCGCAAGGACATCTCCATTGCCCTGTTGGCGCCCCTGAACCTGTCGCCCAAGCAGGCGGTGATCGCCTCGGTGTTCCTGGTGCTGTACCTGCCCTGCATGGCCACATTTTTCGTGGCCCTTAAGGAGATCGGCTGGCGGGGGATCGTCCGGGTGCTGTCATTGACCTTGGGCTGGGCTGTTCTGGTGGGCTTTTTGATGAATCTGCTCTGGCTGTAAACCCACGACCGCACCCATCATCCTGCTAGTACATAAGAAGAACGATAGGAGAGCGGTCCGTTTCCGGCAATTTAAAAAGCCGTGGCTTTTAAGCCACGGCTTTGGTTTTTTATATGTTCTCCCTGAAGAATATCTCCGCCATCTCCTTGTGCAGCATTTTTTTGATGTTCACCTTGTCGCGAGTCCGGAGTTTTTTGGGGCCGGAGCCGAAGATGTAATCATCGATGCTGAAATCTTTGAGCATCATTTTGGTGTGGAACAGGTTCTCTTGGTAGACGTTGGTGTCTATCAATTGGTAATCCTTGTCCACCTCCTTGTAGAGGTAATTCTGGATGGAGTTTATCTTGTGGTCGATGAAATATTTCCGGCCGCCCACATCCCGGGTGAAACCCCGCACCCGGTAGTCGATCACCGCAATATCGGAATAAAAAGCGTCCAGCAGGTAGTTCAGGGCCTTCAGCGGGGAGATGATCCCGCAGGTGGAGACGTCGATATCGGCCCGGAAGGTGCTGATGTTGTTGTGGGGATGGCTCTCGGGATAGGTGTGCACCGTGATATGGCTCTTGTCCAGATGTCCCACCACCGCTTCGGAATGAAGATTCTCGGCCTGGCCGTCCGGAAAATCGGGGTGTTCGACCTGCATGTGCTGTTCCGAGATCAGCATTGTGACGCTGGCCCCCTGGGGGTCGTAGTCCTGCTGGGCGATATTCAGCACCTTGGCCCCGATGATGGATGACACTTCCTTGAGGATCTTGGTCAGCCGGGCGGCGTTGTATTCCTCGTCGATGTACTTGATGTAATCCCCGCCGTATTTGGTCCCCTTGGCGTAGCAGACATCGTACATGTTGAAACTGAGGGTCTTGGTCAGGTTGTTGAAGCCGTATAGTTTCAGCTTTTTTATGGGCTTAACATCTATCCTGGTATCCTTGACCCGGAAAATGTTTCTTTCCTTGTATTTTACCATCTCTCCGGCCTTTGATTAAAATAAATTCATAAACGGGTATATTATAGTAACATTCGGCGGTAATATCAATAGCTAAATGAAGGTTTCTGGATTTATTATTGGGGCGCCTCCAGCCATTTTCTCCAAACATCCGGTTGGTATCCTAGCGTGGCTTTGGGGCCAAAGCGGACGATGGGCGTTTTGAGCAGCCCGGGATTATCCAGCAGGACCTGCTCTATATCGTATTTTTGATACTTGAGATTCTGTCTCTGATATTCCTTCCCTTCGGTGTCAATCAGATTCTCCAGGCCTACTGCGCTTCTGATGCTGTTCAGCTCCCCCCGGCTGAGGGGTTTTTCGCTTAGATCGATGAAATGGACAGCCACCCGGCGCTCCTTGAAAAAGCGCTGGGCGGCCCGGGTGTCCCGGCATTTATTGGTTCCGAATATCTGAATGTTGAGCATAAATTATATTTATTTCTTTTTCGTTTCTTTAGTATCTTCGATCGCCGTTTTCTCCACCCGGTACCGTATGATGGTCTGATACTTTCCCGAATCGCCCGGGCCGAACATCCCCGGCCCCTTTAAATATTCCTCCTCGTGCAGGCCGGTTATGTAATAACCGTTGTCATGGGCGTACTTTTTGAGCCTTTCGATGGCCGGCGTTTCCTTGTTATACGGCCCGATATGCAGGATCTCGGCCACCGTGCCGTATTCCCATCCGGATAAAGTTATCTTAAATCCCGGTTCGTGCTTGATCTCGGGCAGTTTTTCGGTGGTCTCCGGGACCGGCAGGGCATATTGCCCCACCCATTCGTCCAGACTGGTGCCCAGGTCCTGCGGCCAGCGGGCCCGGGGGATCTGCATCTTGCCGCCTTTTACCGTTTTGAAATAAACCTTGACCAGCAGGGCAAAAGCCTTGGCCCCCACGATATTGGGGTCGCCCCTGGCCTCCACCACCAGCATTTTCTGATTTGGTTTTTCCGAGATCTGCGGGTCCTTCAGATATTGGTATTTGGAAAGATCAGGACCCTTCATGGCAAAGAAGATAAATATCGCAATGGCGATAACCGCGATGATTCCCACTGCGAGCAACGATAAAAGTATTTTCTTCAACATGGCAAACTCCTTTTTGAAAGTTTACACATTTATATTACCACTGAAAAAACCAATATTCAATGACATTTTCACCAGCCTCTTGATTTATTTCAAAAACGTGTTACATTAATATATATCAACAGCAATAATTTTATCGGGCTTCTTAAATGAAATACACCAAAGCCGGGGATCCGGAACTTAAAAAGCGGTTGACTCCCTTGCAATATCAGGTCACCCAGAAGAGCGCCACCGAGCCGCCCTTCCTGAACAAATACTGGAACGAGAAGCGTGAGGGCATTTACGTGGACATCACCACCGGCCAGCCGTTGTTCAGTTCCAGGGATAAGTTCGAATCAGGCTGCGGCTGGCCCAGTTTTTTCAAGCCTTTGGACACTACCCTGATCCTGGAGAAGAGGGATACCAGCCACAACACGGTCCGGACCGAGGTTCGCAGCAAGACCGGCGATTCCCACCTGGGGCATGTATTCGACGACGGCCCCCGGCCCACCGGCCTACGCTACTGCATAAACTCGGCTTCGCTGAGGTTCATCACGGTGGAGGAGCTGGAGAAGGAAGGTTACGGGGAGTATAAGAAGCTGTTTTGACCTAACCCTCAATCCCTTCCCCAATAAGGGAAGGGACGCAAGAAGCCGTGGCGTTACGCCACGGCTTCTTTAATGCAATATTCTCTATTTATCTTGACAAATAACGTTGTACTATCTATTATTACTAATACACATTGATGACCTTATTGCCGATATAGGAGATCAAATACATGAGGATATTGGAAGATATCATTCTAAAAGATTCGATAGAAATTAAGGCCAGCCCCGAGGCGGTTTTTAATTTCCTGACCGGCATTACAGATGATCAAAACTATAAGCTCTGGCATCCCCAGGACCATATTGAGTTTTGTTGGATCAAGGGAAAGCCTTGGCAAGAAGGCTCTGTGCTTCGCGCCAAAGAATATCTTAAAGGCGAACTGCATACCTTGACATTTCGCGTTACAAAAGTAATTCCCAATAGAACTATTGAATATGTGCCCTCATTTTGGCTGTTAAGAATATATTACCCCAAGAATACATTTATTATCGAACCGACGCAAAATGGATGTATTTTCACAGCCCTGGGGTCTTTTAGGGTTGGACGACTGGTTAAAACCTTTGCAAAAAATAAGCTGGCAAGCGGAATAGCTTCTGTAGAAAAACACATGAAAGAAGAGGGGGAGAACCTTAAAAGGATCTTGGAAACTACAAATCTATAAATAATGCAGACACAGTAGCAAGATGCGGCCGCAAGAAGCCGTGGCATAAGCCACGGCTTCTTAAGATAATATTATACTTGACATAGTTGATATTATTTACTACAATGCCACTATTGTTACATGTTAAAATAATTGAACAGCGTGGAATAAATCATGGATGTTGCAAAATTAATACTCGAATATATTAAGGCTATTATTTGGCCATTAGTAACTTTTCTTTTAGTTATCTCTTTTAGAGAAGAAATCGTTTTATTGATCAAGCGCGTGAAAAAAGCGGACTTACCGGGTGGCGTATCAATTGAAACGTTCCCCGAAGAAATCAAAGAAGCCAAAGCGTTATCTTCGGTGGTTAAAAAAGAGGGTGAGAAAAAAGCAACAGCTACGATTCCTTTAACAGAAGCTAATGCCCGTATGTTAAATCTAGGACTATCCCCATCCCCTTCTGGATTAGAGTTATCTTTTTATCGTAACCTTATCGAACAAGACCCAACAATTGCTTTAGCTGGTTTACGCATTGAATTTGAAACTTTATTAAAGAATCTTGCAAAAGGCTTTAAAGTTCAAATAAATAACCGCGATAGTGCAAATATTATTGTTCGAAAACTAAAAGAGAATTCAGCTATCACTTATAGACAAGCGGATCTTCTTGTATATATAATTAATTGGTGCAATGCTGCAGTACATGGCCTTAAAGTTACAACAGCACAAGCCGACGAAATATTTGATATTGCTGAAGTGCTGCGTGATCAATATGTATCTTGGTTAAGTTGGGGGTTCCCAAAACAATAAAGCACATTTAACCCCAAGAAGCCGTGGCATAAAGCCACGGCTTTCTTTTTTATTATCATCTATGCTGCGGTCTTTGCACCGCTTTTTAACATTCTATCCGCCGGATTGCTTAATCAGCTTCGCTGAAATTGCGTCCAGCAGCTCCTGGGCGCTTTTTTCATCGTCCGGGTCGCCGTTCTCTATTGCCAGTTCCCGGGCTCGCAAAGCGGCTCCCTTTGCCTCGGGAAACAGATTCAAAGCCAGACGAACTTCGGCCAGAAGCAGGTATTGCTCGGGCAGGAAATATTTTAGCCCCATCTTCTCTCCGATGGCAATTGCCGACAGGATCTCTTCCCGGGCCCGCTGTTCCTGGCCCAGACGATGGCTGGCCTTGGCCAGATTGCCCCACGCCAGACAGATCCCCTTTTTTTCTCCCATCCGTTCGGCCAGAGCCAACTGCTGACGATATATTTCCCTGGCCTCCGCATACTGCCCAAACTGGATATGGTAGTTGCCGATGTTGCCTAAGGCCACTCTTATTTTTCCGGTATCGCCGGTGGTTCTGGCCAATCCGAGGAAATCTTGGAAGGCTTTCAGAGCCAAATCGTATTCCTCCCGCTGGGCGTGAATACAGCCCATGGCCCCTATCGCCACGGCTTGATACTCTTTGATACCTTCCCGGACGGCGGATTCCAACTGGCGGCGATACCATTCCTCGGACTTTTCCAACTGGCCCCTGGCATATTCCAGGTTCCCCAGATTCCCGTAGGTGGCGCAAAATACCACAGCATTGTTGACCCTGGCATTGAGGTCCAAACGTTTCCGGAAAAGGTCCTCGGCCTCTTGGTATCGGGCCTGGTTAAGACGGATATTACCAAGATGACTGTAAATGTCGGACAGGTTCTTTGATTCATCAAGCTTCTTTAAAATTTCCTCCGCTTGTTTCAGAAGAGCGATTGCTTCCTCATGATCACCCATCTTATACATCACCCGACCCATATTGACCCGCTGTATCGCAGCCGGTCCGGACAGTGAGGCAGCCTCATAGACATCCAGGATCTCCCGGTAGATCCCCAGCGCCCGGGACCATTCCCCTATCAGTTCCAATACCTCGGCCCGTTTCTTATGTATCGTCCCGGCAAAATAGCGCTTTCCTTCACCCCAGAGATCCCAAAGCACATGCAATTTGTATCTATGTAGTCTTCTAGTCATTTTGACGATTATACAGGCATTTGATCCCTTATGCAACAAAAAGCCGTGGCATAACGCCACGGCTTCTTCGCTTTTAATTCTCCCTCTCCTGATTTATCAGGAGAGGGTTGGGGTGAGGTCAGCCCCCCGCCATCAACATCTTCACGTCCTCCTCGACCCCCGCCGTCGGCTGGACATTGAACTTCTCCACCAGCACCTTCAGCACATTGGGCGACACAAAAGCCGGCAGGGTCGGTCCCAGATGGATGTTCTTCACCCCCAGATGCAGCAGGGCCAGCAGCACCAGCACCGCCTTCTGCTCGTACCAGGCGATGTCGTAGCTGACCGGCAGTTCGTTGACGTCCTTCAACCCGAAAGCGTCTTTCAACGCCAAGGCTATTAAGACCAGCGAATAGCTGTCATTGCACTGCCCGGCGTCCAGCACCCGGGGGATACCGCCGATGTCGCCCAGGTTCAGCTTGTTGTAGCGGTACTTGGCGCAGCCGGCGGTGAGAATGACCGCGTCCTTGGGCAGGGCCTTGGCTATGTCGGTGAAGTATTCCCGGGACTTGTGCCTCCCGTCGCAGCCGGCCATCACCACAAAACGCTTGATGGCCCCGCTTTTGACGGCCTCAATGACCTTGGAGGCCAGAGCCAGCACCTGGTTGTGGGCAAAGCCGACGGTCAGCTGCCCGTCCTCCAGTTTCTCCGGGGCTTTGCATTTTTGGGCTAGGGCTATAAGCTCGGAGAAATCCTTCTGTTTGCTCGGTTCCCGGTCGGCAATATGTTTGACCCCGGGGAATCCCACCACTCCAGTGGTGAACACCCGGTCCTTGTAGCTCTCCTTGGGCGGAACCAGGCAGTTGGTGGTCATCAGCACCGGGCCGTTGAACTTCTCGAATTCCTCATTCTGGTGCCACCAAGAACCGCCGTAGTTGCCGTGGAAGTTGGGGTATTTTTTGAAAGCGGGATAGGCGTTGGCCGGCAGCATCTCCCCGTGGGTGTAGATGTCCACCCCCTTACCCTTGGTCCGCTCCAGCAGTTCCTCCAGGTCCCTCAGGTCGTGGCCGCTGATCAGAATGCCCGGATTCTGGCCCACATCCAATTTGACGCTGGTGATCTCCGGATGTCCGTACTTTCCGGTGTTGGCCTGGTCCAGAAGGGCCATAGCCTTGACCCCGTATTCCCCGCACTTAAGCACCAGCCCGGTCAGCTCGTCGGCCGAGAGCCTGTCGTCCAGCGTGGCGGCCAGGGCCTGCTGCATGAATAAGAGTATTTCGTTGTCTTTGGCATCCAGCACATAGGCGTGATGGACGTAGGCCGCCAGGCCCTTGAGGCCGAACAATATCAGCGATCGCAGGGAACGCACATCCTCATTGGTTGTGGCCATTATGCCCACCTCGGCGCCCTTGAGCAGGTACTCGTTCAGGCCGCTCTTGACTGACCAGACGGCGGCATCGGGAAGCTGGTCATCGGGCTTGACCGATTTCTTAAGACCATCCCGGATCTCTCTGGCTTTGTCTATCTGCTTAACGAAATACTCCGGATCGAAGTTGACATTGGTGATGGTGGCAAAAAGCTGTTCCATCACGAATTCCGAGGCCTTTGGGTCGCACTGGCCGCTGTCCTTGGCCTTGGCGTTGAGATAGGAAATGCCCTTAAGGGTGTGGATCAACAGATCTTGCAGCACAGCCACCTGGTCGGGCTTGCCGCAGACGCCCCTGGCTCCGGCGCAGCCCTTGTTCCCGGCGGTCTCCTGGCATTGATAACAGAACATAGACATCGTTTTCTCCTTTTATTGAATTACCCAACTATTTTCGCGTGTTTCGCGCCTGTGCGCTGAAGCGCTTTGGCGCGCAAGCGCGGGCAGCGGTTCCGATCATTTATTTTCCGGATTAGGCACTTTGATAACCACAAAACTCAGGTCCTGCGGTTTCTGGTTGGTGATGTGCATGGGTGTTCCGCGTGATACTGCGGCCATCTGGCCATGTTTCATGATATGGTCTTGTCCCTCGAAATTAAAAACACCCTCGCCCTGCAGCACCATCAGATAGACCATGTCAGCATTGGCCAGATGTTTTGGCACCTCCTGGCCCTGTTTTAAATGAAGATAGTTGACCAGCGCCTGGGGCTGGTTGAAAACGCCCTTGCGGGCCTTTCCCGTGGTGTTAAAAGCCAGGGTTTCTATGGTTACCATACCCCCTTTTTTAGCCATTAAGCCAAATCGTGAATTGTAAATTGTGAATAGTTATACTCTGTGTCTTTGTGGCAGGTTTAGTCCACCGGCTCAAAGTTGCTCTTGTCCACCTGGCATATCGGGCAGATCCAATCGTCCGGTATCTGCTCGAACGGTGTCCCCGGTGCAATGCCGGAATCGGGATCGCCCAATACAGGATCGTAGATGTAATCGCAGATAGTGCAGCGGTATTTTTTCATGGCGGTTCCTTTCGCTTTTCTGTTTTTTAAAACGTATGGACTAATCAATGATCGGCCAGTAATTTAGGTCACACAAAGGTTGACAGTTTGGCCAAATTCAATTTATCATCCAGGTCCTGCTGTAGTTTCGTGAGAACTGGATATATCGGGCAGACATGGTGCCGGCAACGACCCTGGTTCATGCAGGCGCTGACCGACAGGGCGCCGTCCACCGCCGCGAAGATCTCCTTGACCAGTATTTTATTTGCCGGACGACTCAGAAAAAGCCCGCCGGCTTTGCCCCGTTTGGTACTGAGCAGGCCGGCTTTTGTAAGCTGCTGGGCGATCTTGGACATAAAAGCCGGGGTGGTCTTTAGACGCTGGGCCAGGGCCGAAGCAGCCAAGGGCCGACCTCCTTCCTGCCTGGCCAGAATTATCATGGCCTGCAGGGCGTATTCGTTTCGCTTGGTGATCAACATAATTGTATTATTTATATATGACTAATTTAGTCCTATTATACATCAAAAAAAGAAAATGTCAAGCTTTATCTTTGATATGAATTCACAAAAACAAAAAAGCCGCCCCAGAATTTCTGGAAACGGCTTTTAACTGGAGGTCCGCCTTCACACAACTAAACGTAAACACACCTTCAACCAATAATATGGAGGGAATTTTTATTCTATTTCCGGTACCCGATCGAAAACATATGGGTGGAGCCCAGGTCTTTCCCGGGGATCATGGCGTAATCCACCGAGATCCCTCTGATGGCGGTGCCGAACCCGAAACGCATCCACGACAGGAAGCCCTCGTCGCGCTCGGTCTTCAGGCCGGCCCTAAGGGCCAGATACTGCCCCAGGGAATATTCGGCGCCCAACGATAACACCGGCGTATCGTCCATCGGCACATCTACCGATATTGCCGGAACCAGCGGGGTGTTGTAGAAATAATAGGTGGCGCCCAGCGAAAAGGTAAGCGGCATGCCGCCGCTTTCATCATGAAAATTAAGGCCGGGGCCGATATTCCTCAGGGCCGAACCCAGGGTGATCCTTTGGAATTTCTTTATCGTCCCGATATCGAACATCACCGAGGTGGCTGATTCCTGTTCGATCGCTTCGTGCAGTATTTTTGCGTTTACCCCGGCTTGCAATTTTTTCCCGGGGAATTTTCGAGCATAACCGGCAATTATCCCCAGGTCGCTGCCGTTGAACACCGTCTGGTTGCGGGCGTGCTCGTCCAGGCCGATCATGTCGCCGTAGTTGAAATGGCTCAGGGCCAGGGAAAAGGCGTTCTGGCCGATGGCGGTTGCCCCGGCCAGGTATCCGTAGTACATGTCCAGATAGGTGGGGGCCATCGAGGCCCCGAAGGTCATCCTGCCCAGGTCGGCCAGCCCGGCCGGGTTCCAGTAGGAGCTGTAGATGTCGCCGGTGACGGCGCAGAAGGCCTCGCCCATGGCGGTGGGCCGGGCCCCCTGGGGCAGGGTCAGGAAAACGCCAGATTTTTCGCCGGGGGTCATGGCCTTTAAGGATGAGGCCAGGGCCGCCAGCAGCAGAATGTGAAATATTTTTTTCATCGTCGTCTCTCCGTCATCTCAATATTGCTATCTTGCCGGTCTTCTTCTGCCCCTGGGGATTGCTTACCGACCACAGGTAGACCCCGCTGGCGGCTTTAGGGGTCCAGGTGGCCAGGCCGTCGCCGTTGTTTTCGTCGATGGTGGCCAGCAGCCGGCCCTTGATGTCGTAGATCTTCAGGGTGGCCGCCGGGGTCAGCCCCTCGAAGTTCACCGTCCGGTGCCCCAGCCAGTATTTGAAGGGGTTGGGAAAGACCCTCAGGCTCTCCAGGTCGGCCGTGGCCGTCGGGCCCTGCACCACTATCCGGATGGAATCGCTGTCCACTGTCAGGTCGCTGCCCACCGCTCTCAGCTTGGCGTAGCCCACGTAGCGCCCGGCCGGGGTGCCCTCCGGCACGTACAGGGTGACGGTCACGTCCAGGGTCTGGCCGATGTTCAGGTCCGGGAAGGCCGCTGGTGATTCGATGAACCCGGCCTTCAGGGTCAGCGAAGAATTCGAGACATTGTGCAAGGTGATCCCGTTGGCGGTCAGAGAATCGATCACAGTTGTGCTGGGACCGTCCAGGGAATCGGGATTGAGCGAATCACGGGTGTTGACGATGCGAAAACTGCGGGAGACCCAGGCCGGGCCTGCCGGCAGGATCCCGAAGTTCAGGCTGTCGCCGTGCGCATCCAGGGCATCGGGAAAGATGTCCAGGTCCACCCGGCTGACCACCACGTGGCCGTGCCGGGAATAGATATTGCCGGTGGTGTCCTCGATCAGGTCCCGCCACACCAGGAAGAAGTTGGCTACCGAGTCGATGTTGGTGATGGCCACCGCCGGCGGGTAGAAGATATTGCCGAAGTTGGCCCCGCTGTTTCCGGTGTAGGTGTCGAACATCTTGTAGGACGGAGTGAACTCATTTATGGTATCGTTGAAGGCGCAAAGCCGCAGTTCGAACTTGGCGTCGGTGGTGTCGACGTTGGAGTGCCAGGCCACAATCATGTTGCCGGTGGTCTGGTCGATGGCCATCCGGGGCCGGAAGTTCCAGTCGCCGGACAGGGTGTCGCTTACCCGGACGTTGGGGATGAACTGGGAAGCGGTGTCGTGTTTCTGGCTGAAGAAAAGCTGGGGGCACTGGTTGCTGGCGGCCGGGGGCATCCGGGTATCCTCCCAGATGACCATGGTCTTGCCGTTTATCCGGTCGATGGTGGGGTTCTGCATCCGACTGACATCGCCGTTGTCGTTGATCAGCAGCTCCGTAGCTCCGAAACTCAGCCCGTAGTTGTCGGATTGGTTGAAGTAGATGTCGCACTGCGGGTCGTTGGTGTTGCCGCCGTCGCTCCGCTCGTAGGTCACGAAGACCCGGCCGTTGTCATCGCAGACGATGGCCGGGTGCTTGGCGGCTCTCGCGGAGTCCACGTTGACCAGCACCATTCCCGAAAAATCGGCATCCTTGGACAGGGAGCGGGAACAGCGGACCTTGGTGGCCAGTGCCCCGGCGGCCTCGGTCCAGACCAGATAGAGGATGCTGTCGGCGGGATCCACCGCGATCCTGGGCAGGGGGCCGAAATTATTATTGTCGGTCTTGTCGTTGACAATGGCCGGGCCCCGGATGGTATCCGGCGGGCTGAAAGTGTCTCCGCCATCGGTTGATTTCGACAGGTATACCCTCCAGAAGGTATCGGGATATCTGACCTGCCAGGCAATGTAGATGGCTCCCGACGCGCCTTTGACCATCCAGGGATAGATGTTGTCCAGGCTGTCGTTGCAGACCACCACATTGGGCCGGGAGTAGCTGGCCGCCAGGTCGGTGGACTTGGCAAAATAGATGGCATGTCGCCCGTTGCCGTCCCGGTCGTCCTCCCAGACGGTATAGACCCTGGGGTTGTCGGCCAGGCTGTCGTCGATGATGGTGTAGGGATGAATGGCCTGATGGGGGCCGCTTCCCAGGGCATCGTCCACCCGCACCCGGTCGCCCCAGGTTATTCCCTGGGACCAGGCCAGGGCCGGCAGAAGCAGAAACAACAGCAATGATCTTTTTGACATATTTCCCTCTGATTAATTATAATTGTCTTGCTTTTAAGGGGTTATGCAGATTTAGATAACATTGCCTCATTTTCGGTTCCCTTAAAATAAAAAAACCGTCATGGAGACGGTTTGAAAAATCATTGCTTTTTTAGGGTTTTTAAGCTTGGTTGTTGCTTCAATTATTATTCATGCTTTGTGTTTGAATGTTCTAAAGGTTCTTGATATTTCTATATCGCCTGCCATTTTTCGTTGCCTTACCGCCACCAATAATACAACAAAAACCCCAGTAGCATCAACCCCATCGAGGCCGGCAGCAGGTAGCGGTATACCTGGCCCCAGTTGGCCTCAAAATATTCCCTGGTCAAAGCCAGGCACAGATGGCTGGGGGAGATCAGCACCCCGCCCAGACCGGCCACAAACGCCAAAACATACCAGTTGAGCGATCCTGTCGGAGACCCAAATATTCCCAGCAGCAGGGGGAAGGCCACCGCCACATATCCCTGGCTGATGCCGGTCAACAGGCCCACCATGAACGGCAAAAGGGATATTATGAGCACCTTGGGCACCCCGCCGCCCAGAAGGATCCCCGGCAGGGCCGCTATGGCCCCGCTGGTCTCCAGCATCCCCTTGAAGACCATCACCCCGACGATCAACAGCAGGGTCATCGGCTTGAAGGAATCCCACAGCAGGCCGGGGATCTTTCTCATTGGGTATTTCAGGCCGATGGCCAGGCCCGCCACCGCCAGGGCGGTCATAAGAGCCAGGTCGAATTTGAAGGCCAGCACCGATATTATCACGAACAGCACCGGGGACATGGTCAGCAGGACGTCCCTCCAGGCCTTTTTATAATCGGCCGCCTGGTCCCAAACATCCTTCTTCACCCCGCGCCAGCCCACCAGCCAGCCTATGACGATGGCGCCTAAAGTATAGGGCCATTGCCGGTATATCAGGTCGGCCGCCGGCCGACCGGCCAGCACCGCCGCCAGCAGCAGGCCGGGATACAGCGGGAACACCGCCTCCCAGATATGGCGGTACCAGTAGTTGATGAAGGTCTTCCGGCCGGGTGACAGGTCCATGTGGCCGGTGGCCTCCCTCACCAGAGGGGCCGAGAACATGGCGCCCCCGGCCGAGGGCAGGAATCCGATGAAGGCCGGCATGAAGGAGGCCACCAGCCGGTGGTCGCGGAACAGCACCTTTAAAGCGCCGACCATCCTGGCCAGCAGGCCGCCGGTCCGCAGCAGATTCTCCAGAATGGCTATCAGGTAGAGGACGATGACCAGGTATACGGTGGTCTCAAACTCCAGGGCCGCCCGCAGGGCGCTCTGTCCCATATCTCCCGGCGACATTTTGAATAAAAGACCCAGGAAAAGCGAGGCCAGAAGCATCACCGGGCCCAGCGGCCACTTGCGCCATAGCAGGAATATTATCAGGGCAAATATCAGCAGTATTTTTATAATTATCAGCATCGGCTATCATAAAATCATTGACACCATTTTACTTTAATCGGCCGGCCAGGTCAATGGTTTTTGTCTGACCCGTCATTCTGAGCCTGGCTCACTGCCCAACCAGCCGAAGAATCTTTATGCCGAAGATCCTTCAATGCCAATTACTTCTTTGACAAATAAATAGCACAATGTGTCATTCCCTCCCCTGTCATTCCAGCGCAGTCTGGAATCCAGGGGTAAACTCCAGAGGGAATCCAGGCCTGGATGCCCGTTTTCACTGGCATGACAACAAGGACGTTCGAAAACAGATAGGGATTTTTGATCTATTTAATTGCCAGAGTAATATGTAGTAGCGTTCAGGATGACGACATAAAAACAGGATCCTTTTCTTTGGTGGAAAGGGACCATGGCCACACAATTATCTTGACATTCCCCGGCCGGTAAAATATACTTTTTCAATGAAAGATGAAAAAGCAAGATATGCTCTGACCAAGCCTGACAACTGGGGCAAAATCTATCCCCGGGTCATTCGGGCCGAAAAAGACTTTAAACAGCTTGAGCCGGAAGATAAAGTATTAATAGGCATTTCCGGCGGCAGTGACAGTCTGGTAATGCTGGATATCCTGTCCCAACAGCATAAAAAACTCGGTCGCAGTCTGGGGATATCCATCATCGCCGGACACGTGCCGGGAGAGTACCAGGGGAAACCCCTCGCCCCGGTAAAAAAGCTGAAAAAAATATGCGTTGCCTTGAGTGTACCTTTCGTGGCCTCTGTGACGCCGTTGAGCGGGGATATTTTTACCGATTGCTTCAAATGCTCCCTGGCCCGCAGGAGATCATTGTTCGATCTGGCCGAGGAGCAGGGCTGCAATAAGATCGCCCTTGGCCACAACGCCGACGACCTGGTGGAAACCGCCCTGCTGAATATTCTGTATTCCGGCAAACTGGCCGCTATTCTGCCCAAGCAATCGATTCTCAAAAACAAAGCGTACATCATCCGGCCACTGGCTTATGTTTGGAAAGAGGAAATCGTCAAATATTCCGCTCAAAGGTTCGGGCGAATAAAGACATTCTCCTGCCCGGGGGCCAAGGATTCCAAACGGCTTGCGATCAGAAAACTGCTTAATAACCTGCAATCCGATGGTTCTCCGGTAAAAGAGAATCTACTGAAAGCCATCTCTAATCCGAAGCTTGATTACTTGCCGAGAATCAGCCCCAAATAAAACAACGTTATTAGTATGCTTCGCCATATAAGATTAGACGAACTCACCGAGCCATTATTCGCTGAATTCTCCGCAACCTACCGCCGGCATAGTGAGGACCGGCATCAGATAAAAGAAGGGCAGCCCTTTCGGGAATATATTACCGCACTCAATCGGTTCGAGGACCCGGATAATCTGCCGCCGGGAAAGGTCCTGCAAAAATCATTTTGGTTCTTGAATGATGACAATGTTCTTGTCGGTAACAGCCGGCTGCGTCTGGAGCTAAATAAGTATTTTTTGAATATCGGCGGCCATATCGGTTATGATGTTTCACCCGAACACCGCCGGAAAGGCTACGCTACGGAGATATTAAGACAGACTCTGCTGGAAGCCGCAAAACATGGCATAGACCGGGTCCTGGTCACCTGCAATGAAGAAAATATCCACTCGCAAAAAGTGATAGAAAAAAACGGCGGGATCATCGAGAACGTCGTTTTAGAGGAATCCACCGGTAAAAACATCCTGCGGTTCTGGATAGATAATCGAAAGGAATGATATCATGCCCTACACCTACAATAACATCGACAATCCCCATCCCGAGATCAAAATAATTGACCAGGTCATACGGGACAGCATCGGCTGGGCGGTGAACAATAAGAACCTGGACCAGCTTTATTCTTCCATGATAGACAATGACGAACTGTTCTTCTTTCAGACCGATTCCAAAAGTACCGTCAGGGGCATTGAGCAATTTAAAAAAATGACGGGGGATTTCTTCATGCGGGATGATTTTAAGGCGATAAAATACGAGCTGCATGAACTCAGGATAAACTTATCGGCGACATTACAGACCGCCTGGTTTGCCTGCCTGCTGGATGATTTCAATACCTTTAAAGGCAAGCCTGCCAACTGGGAGAAGGTGCGCTGGACAGGCGTTTTGGAGAAAATCGATGGCACGTGGAAGATTTTTCAGATGCATTTTTCCAAGGCCGAGGATATGGTAAAATAATAATCAAATTATTAATCGTTTATGTCCTGGTTTATCCTTATATTAATGTTCCTTTCCGCCGGGCTGTATCTGTTCTTCGGATATCGCAGCGTCGCCGGATCTATCCAAGCCTTGGCCCCAGAAGGCCGAACCGAACTGCGGTCCGTTATTTTCAGGATCATATCGGCGGCGTCTTTGGTTTTGCATTTCATCAGCTACCTGCTGTATAAGGCTTTCCCGGCCTTCAAATTCATCCCTGCCGAATTTCTTTGGAATCGCTGGTTCTCTCTGGCTGCCGCTATCATCATCGGCCTTCCCTCCATCGTCATTTGGATAAGGGGGATGATCGACGCCGGACCGGAGAGCATTGCCGTAAAGGACCGCCGGGCCTCCGCCCGCGGGATCTATCAAAAGATCCGCCATCCCCAGGCCCTGGGCAAGATGGCTCTCCCCTTGGTGGCCGCCTTGATACTGAATTCTCCCTTCCTGATACTGTTCTCCTTGTTGTGGATCCCCGCCTTTTATCTGCTGTGCCGCATCGAGGAGAAGGAACTGGAACTGCAGCTGGGCGAGGAATATTTGAATTATAAGGAAACCACCGGTTTTTTTGTTCCCCGCAAATCGAGGATTCATCATGCTCTGCCGGATAACTGCCTAAATTGCGGAGCATTGTTGCACGGCAAATACTGCCACGACTGCGGCCAGAAGAACACCGACATCAATGTCCCCTTCAAGGAGCTGCTGCACGAATTCCTGTGGGATGAACTGCGGATCGACTCGCGCTTCATTCACACCCTGGCCCCGCTGATCACCAAACCGGGTTTCCTTACCGCCGATTATATAGCCGGCCGGAGAGTGCGCTACGTCCCGCCCTTAAGAACCTACGTAATCATCAGTTTCGTGTTGTTTTTGCTGCTGGCCATGACCAGCAAGCGCTCCCATCTGGAGGAGCTTCAGGAGGAGCCCGAAACAAGAATTGAAATCAAAGCTACGGATAATGGTTCCGAGCCAATAACCGGGCAAGACATCAATGTCGCCCAAGAGGATACCTTAAGCTTCGACCACCGCTTTACCAAGATGGTCGAGGAAGGATACCGCCGCGGAACCAAAAATCCCGAACTGTTCGTGGAGACGCTTATCGAGCGGTTCGCCCAGAGCATGTTCCTGCTGATGCCGCTGTTCGCCCTGCTGCTGAAATTGCTCTACATCCGCTCCGGACGCTATTACATGCAGCACCTGATATTCTCAATTCATTTTCACGCCTTTGTGTTTTTGACCATTCTGGTTATCACCTCCACCCGCTTTTTCCATATCCCAGTGCTCAGCCAGTGGCTGAGTCTGCTGATCATGACCATTCCGCTATACCTTTACTTGAGCATGAGAAGATTCTATCAGCAGGGCTTTTGGCCCACCTTTATCAAATTGAATCTCCTCTCCATCTCCTACGGTGCGGTATTCACGGTATTCATTTTAGTGATCCTGCTGTCCTGGCTGGTTCTGTAAAAACAGCCCCTATCATTTGGATTGACTTCGTTCCGGATATATAAGATAATTCCTATTGAACAACACACTAATCATCATTATCTGGGTTAATCTATGGATCATCCGGGATTGCTTTCATATTCGCTGATCATTTCCTTGAGTCTTCTGGTGATAATGTCTTACCTGTTCGACATCATGTCCCGGAAGTCGAGAATCCCTTCGGTCCTGCTGCTATTGACCGTGGGGATCATCCTGCGTTTTGTCGGTAGCTCTCTGAATATAGCCTTCCTCAATTCCCGAATATATCTGGAGCTGTTCGGCATCATCGGAGTGATCCTGATCGTGCTGGAAGCCACTCTGGAACTCAACCTCAGCCGGGAGAAGCTGCCGGTGATAAGAAAATCGATGGCCTCGGCGGTCCTGATCTTCGTGGCATCATCCCTGCTGATAGCCCTGGTGATAAAACTGGTGCTGAACGCTCCTTTCCAAAGTTGCTTTGTAAACGCAGTCCCCATGGCCGTCATCAGCAGCGCCATAGTGATCCCCTCGGTCTGCAACCTGAGCCCCGATAAAAAAGAGTTCATGGTTTATGAGGCCACCTTTTCGGATATCATCGGCATCATGATCTTCAATTTCGCCATTCAGAAAAGCCTGTGGTCGGCTGCTTCGGTCTTCTCCTTTGTCGGCAACCTGACCGTCATCTCGCTCATCTCGGTGGTCTGCTCCCTGCTGCTGCTGCTGTTCATTGACAAGATCGCCGGACACAATAAATTCTTCCTGCTGCTCTCCATCCTGTTTTTGGTGTATTCCCTGGGAGAGCTGTTTCACCTTTCATCCCTGCTGTTGATACTGGTGTTCGGCCTGACCATCAGCAACGTTTATCTGATCGTCCGGGGCCCCATCAAGAAATATCTGAACCCGTACAAGCTGACCTACGAGCTCCGGCAATTAAAGCTGATCACTTCGGAGTCGGCTTTTGTCATCCGGACTTTCTTCTTCGTGCTGTTCGGCTACTCCATCCACCTGGCCTATCTGCTTAACCTGGAGATTATCCTGCTGGGCAGTCTGATAATGGTAATGATCTTCTCGGTCCGCTATTTTCATCTTAAATACATCGCCAAGACCAGCCTGTTTCCGGAATTATTCATCGCCCCCCGCGGACTGATCACCATCATCCTTTATTACAGCATTCCCCAGCAATTCGTGCTTAAGCGGTTCGGCGAGGGCGTGCTGTTCTTCGTGATCCTGGTCTCCAGCCTGGTGATGATGGCGGGCTTGATGTACACCGGCAACCAGGTGACCGAAGAAACGGAATGCCTGGATATTTTAAGCAAAAACAAACCACCGGCATCGCAATCGGAAGGGAATTAAGAAAATAATGACTAAATCCATAGTGGCAATATTGAAGGTCAGGCCGGAAAGTATTTTAAAGGACATCGCCCGGCTGATGGACCTGGCAGGGTTCAGGCAGGCTCTGAATCACCAAAAAGCCACCATAATAAAGGATAATATCTCCTGGCATTATCCGTTTCCCTCGGCCAACACCACCCCCTGGCAGCTGGAGGGTACCATCAAAACCCTGCAGGACGCCGGATATCGCGATTTAGCTTGCGTCCAGAACAAGACCGAGGTGACCAACGCTTTCAAGGGCGAGGAGCTGAACCGCTATGCCCCTATTTTCAAAGCCTATGGTGTCAAAGTCCTGTTCAACTTTCACCAGGAGGACATGCGCTGGATCGTCTACCGGCCCAAGGCCCGGATGCGCATCCTGCACCAGATCTACGACGAAGGGATAATGATCCCGGACTATTTTGTCGGCAAGAACATCGTGCATCTGCCTACCGCCAAATGCCACATCTATACCACCACCACCGGGGCCATGAAAAATGCCTTTGGCGGATTGCTCAACCACAAACGACACCAGACCCACACCCATATCCATCAGACCCTGGTGGATCTGCTGACCATTCAAAAAGAGATACATCCCGGCCTCTTTTGCGTCATGGATGCCACCACCGCCGGGAACGGACCCGGCCCCAGGATAATGCGGCCGGTGGTGAAAAACATCATGCTGGCATCAGATGACCAGGTGGCCATTGATGCGGTAGCCGCCAAAATGATGGGCTTCGACCCCATGAAGATAGATTATATCCGGATGGCTCACGAGGACGGGCTGGGGGTCGGCCGCCCCGAGGAGATCGAGATCGCGGGCGATCAGGACTCCGCCCGGGAGAACTGGGGTTTCCGGGTAGGCATGTCGTTCCATCGTTTTGCCGGGTGGTTCACCTGGTTCGGACCGACCCGCTTTTTGCAAAAACTGCTTACCAGGCCTCCCCTGCTGTATCTGGGCAACTTCTATTCTTACTTCTACCACGATGTCATCCACTGGCCGCTGGTTCAGGGCCGGCTCTTCCGCCGCTGGCTGAAAGACACACCCTGGGGGCGTCTTTTTGCCGGATATCCGGAACGTTAAGATATGGATCAGAACTTCCTTTATAAGCTTGACAATCATAACCTTAAAATATATAATGATTCTGTAGTGTCGTCGTTAAACATCCCCCTGACTATCATCCTCAGGGGGGTATGAGTTATATGGCGATCAATAAAATCAATCCAAAAGCGAAGGCAGCCTTATGCCCAGAGTGGTGACCACCAAAGAGGGCCTGGCCAAAATGAAGGCCGACCTGGAGAAAATGCTGTCGGTGGAACGGCCCACTGTCTCGGCGGCCCTGGCCCATGCCCGCAGCCTGGGAGACCTTTCGGAGAATGCCGAATACCATGCCGCCAAAGAAAAGCAGGGCATGGTGGAACGCAAGATCCGCCAATTGCAGGAGGACATCACCCATGCCGAGGTGATCGACCAGAGCAAGCTGGCCAAGGGGGTAGTGGTCTTCGGAAAGATCGTCAAGGTCAAGGACCTGGGCGACGGCTCCCAGGAGACCTATACCCTGGTGGGCCCGAATGAGGCCGATTTCGACCAGGGCAAGATATCGGTGGAAAGCCCCATCGGCAAGGGCCTGCTGGGCAAGAAGGCTGGCGATATCGCCGAAATAGCGGTCCCGGCCGGCACCATCAAATACAAAGTGATTTCCATAACTTAGGGACACGGCGAGCCGTGCCCGAATGGTACCTAAACCAGACAGCCGATCGCAGGAGAAAAAATTATGTCAGCTCCCCAGGTAGCCGTATTGATGGGTTCCGACAGCGACCTCCCGGTGATGGAGAAAGCTATCGAGACCCTGAAGGAATTAGGGATAAAGCCCCAGGTAAAGATACTTTCCGCCCACCGCGTCCCGGACAAAGTGGCGGAATTCGCAAAGAATGCCCGGAAAAGCGGTTGCGAGGCCGTTATTGCCGGGGCCGGGCTGGCTGCGCACCTGGCCGGAGCGGTGGCCGCCAACACCACCCTGCCGGTCATCGGAGTGCCTTTGAAATCGGGAGCCCTGGCCGGAGCAGACGCGCTTTACGCTACGGTCCAGATGCCCTCCGGAATTCCGGTGGCCACCGTGGCCATCGACGGAGCCAGAAATGCCGCCATCCTGGCGGCCCAGATCCTCTCGATAAAATATCCCGATATCGCCCAAAAACTGGATGATATGCGGGCCAGGATGCGCCAGGAGCTGGAGAAGAAATCCTCGGAGGTCGAGCAGAGATATAAATGATTTTTTAGGATCGCGATCAGACCGAAATGTCCACACCGCGATACAAACTTAAGAACCTTTGGCTGCAGGCAGGAGAATGCTACTACGCCTACGCCGTTCACCTGCACAGGGCGGAGGTGCTGGACCTGGTGGGCGAATGGCACGATTCTCTGGCTGTCCTGGAGAACAATTTTGAATTCGCCCGAAGGGCGGGAGCAAAAAAGGAAACAGCCGACTCTGAGGTCAAACGCATCCGATTGCTTCGCTATATGGGGAAACCGCTGGACTTCCTGAAACCCCTAAACAAAGCCATGGCAGTCTATAAGAAACTGGGCGATGAATGCGGAGTGAACCAAGTCACCAATGAGATCGGACTGTCCTATCGTTTTTCGGGCAACAACCAGAAAGCCGAGGAATGTTTCTGCCGCTTGATCGACCAGGCTGAAAAAAGCGGCGACAACAAGCACCTGATGAGCGGACTGGGAAATCTGAGTCAGATCCACATGTTGAACGGCGGATATGACCAAGCCATGGAGAGCCTCAATCGCTGCATGGAGATCTCCCGGCGCGAAAACGACAATACCTTTTTGACCATCCTGCTGGGAAGCATGGGCAATGCCTACTTTTACATGGACAAGCTGGAACTGGCCTTGGATCATTATCAAAAACAGCTGCAACTGGCCTACAAATTCGGCGACCTGGCCAACATCAGCGTGGCGGTAGGCAATATAGGCAATATCCATAACCGGCACGGCGATTTTGACCGGGCCTTGGAATGCTACCGCGAAAAGCTGGGAATTTCGCAGAAAATGGGATATAAAACCGGCATTCAGCAGGCTTTTGGCAACATGGGACTGGCTTTGACCGAATTGGGGAGTCTGGCTGAAGCTCAGGAATGCTTTGAACGTCAGCTTTCCGTTTCCCGGGAGGCAAACGATCCCGAAGGCATCGAGGGGGCCTGCAGCGGATTGGGGGAACTCTTCACGCAGTTGGCCGACTATACCAGGGCTGAGGAATATTTCAAATTAGCCGTCGCCGTCGATATTGAACATGGGCTACAAAATGAATTGGCGATGAACTACTTGGGTTTGGCAGAAATATACCTCAACAAAGGCGATGCCGGGCTGGCCCAAAAAACTGCCGGACTAGCCCTGGAAGCGGCACACCAGGCCGGCGATGAGGAATCTGCAGCTAAAGCAACACGGCTCCAGAAGCAACTGGTCAAAGCCAAGAAAAAATAATCTGCCTGATGATTTCATTCAAACCTTCAAGATAAATACAAGAGAGAACCCGCTTTCATGAAGACCGTCACCCAGACTAATTTTCCCAACCTGAAAAAGGTATCCCAGGGCAAGGTGCGTGACATCTACGACCTGGGCCAGCATCTGCTGATTGTGACCACCGACCGCATCTCGGCCTTCGATGTGGTCCTGCCCGATGCCATCCCCTACAAGGGCTACGTGCTTTCCCAGATTTCAAAATTCTGGTTCGACAGGATGTCCGGACTGATGCCCAACCATTTGATAGCCACCGAGATGTCAGAATTTCCCGCCGAATGCCATAAATACGGAGAAGACCTGCAAGGCCGGTCGATGCTGGTCAAAAAGGCCAAGCCTCTGCCGGTGGAGTGCATCGTGCGCGGCTACCTGACCGGCTCGGGACTTAAGGATTACCAGAAGACGGGCATGGTCTGCGGAATAGAGCTTCCAAAGGGATTGGTGGAATCCAGCCGGCTGGAGAGCCCGATATTCACACCCTCCACCAAGGCCGAGATAGGAAGCCACGACGAGAACATTTCCTTTGAGAGGATGTCGCAAATGCTGGGGACAGAAAAGGCGGAGAAAGTGAAACGTCTTTCCCTGGAGATATACACTGCGGCCCGCAAGATAGGCGAGGAAAAGGGCATCATCATCGCCGACACCAAGTTCGAGATGGGTGACTCTGACGGCCAGTTGATACTGATAGACGAGGTGCTGACCCCCGATTCCTCCCGCTTCTGGCCCAAGGCCGGATACCAGGCCGGACGATCCCAGCCCAGCTTCGACAAGCAGTTCGTCCGCGATTATCTGAGCACCCTGGACTGGAACAAGCAGGCGCCGGGGCCGGAACTGCCCAAGGACGTGATAGACAAGACCAGCCAAAAATACCTGGAGGCCTTGGAAATACTGACCGGCATCAAGCCGTTGGACTAAACGTCAATAATTTTAGGAACCAATCATTATGTTTCAGATCTTTCAGCGCGGCAGCACTTTGGGAATGATCTTCGGCTACGATATCTTCACCGGCATCATCATGATCGGCCTGCTGTTGGTCTCCGTCTTTTCCTGGACGGTGATAATCTATAAACGGCGCTCCCTGAACAATATCGCCAGGGCCAATAGAAAATTCATGGAGAAGTTCAAGCAGCGCAAAACTTTTGATGACGCCTTTGCCTCATCCCACCCGGCTTCGCCCCTGTTCCTGATCCTGGCCGAGGGGCTGGCCGAGGCCCAGCGCCTGTCCGGCGGGCAGAAGCTGTCCTTTCCCCTGGAGGTGCTGCCCAACATCCAGGCCGCCATGGACCGGGCCATCGGCGATCAGGTGGAGGCCATCAGCCGGCGGTTGATCACCCTGGCCACCATCGCCAATGTCGCTCCGCTGATCGGTCTGCTGGGCACGGTCTGGGGCATCATGGTGGCCTTTGTGGATATCAAACATTTCGGCTCCACCAGCATCCAGGTGGTGGCCCCCGGCATTGCCGAGGCCCTGGTGACCACCATCGCCGGGCTGGTGGTGGCCATTCCGGCCTCCGTCGCCTTCAATGCCTACAACAGCCGCATCCGCCACATGGCCGGCCAGATGGAGAACCTGTCCTCGGAATTTCTGGGCGATCTGAGGGTCCATTCGGTGTTCGGAGGCAAGTAGGCCAATGAGACGGGAGCGTTTCCACATCCCGCCCATGGATTCCATCAACGTCACCAACCTGGTTGACGTCTGCATGACCCTGCTGATCATCTTCATGATCACCGCTCCCATGATGCGCTCCGGGGTGGATGTGGCCCTGCCCAAGGCCGATTCCTCCAAGCCCCAGATAGAGGAGGGTCTGACCATAGTGCTGACCTCGGGGAGCAAGATACTTATCAATGACCAGCCGGTGTCCGGCAAGGCCTTCTCCCAGGTGGTCAAGGGACTGCTGGCCCGGAATGCCGCCCGGCCGGTCTACCTCAAGGCCGACAAATCGGTGCCCTACGGCCTGGTGGTGGAGATCATCGGACAGTTGAAGGACCTGAAAGTCAACAACCTGGGCCTGGTCACCGAACCCAAAGCCGGCAAATGAAACGGGAATTCTCCATATCACTGTCCTTTCATCTGCTGTTGTTTTTGACAGTGATTTTTTTTGCCAGGGTGCTGAACCTGACATCCCAGCCCTCCTATCCGGCGGTATACAAGGTCAACCTGGTGTCCCTGCCCCAGGTATCGGGAAACGAGGGCCAGGACATGGAGAGCGCTCCGGTTCCCGAAGCCAAGCCTGCGGCCAAAAAGGAGCAGGCAACGCCCGAGGCCAAACCCAAACCACAGCCGAAATCCAAGACCCCGGATAAAAAGCCGAAATCGGCCAGCGGCCCGGTGGTGCCGAACCTCCCCAAAGGCATGAAGGTGCTGTCCGCCGAAGGGGTTTCCCCGGAGGGATCATATTACCTGGGGATGATCCTGACCAAGATCAGCCAGCAGTGGCGCAACCCCTACCAGGGAGGCCAGCAGGAGATCCGGGCCACCATCTATTTCAAGATCGACCGCCAGGGAAATCTGCTGGAGGCCAGCCTGGAGAAATCATCCGGCGACGCCCTGTTCGACCAGGCCGCCATCCGGGCGGTCTACCAGGCCAAGAACTTCCCGCCCTTCCCGCAGGAGATGAAGCTGTCGGTGCTGGGGGTGCATTTTGAATTTGAGTATGTGAAATGACCCGTTTTGCTCTGGCCGTGCCGAAATTATCGTTAACAATAGAAGACAATTTAAAGACGATTCTGACCTTCGCCGAAAAGGCTTCGAATAAAGGAACTGATCTGGTATTATTCCCAGAAGCTTGTCTGACTGGTTTGATAAATAATGACCAACCCGATCATGACCTTTTGTTGGGACAAACCGTTCCCGGACCCATAACCGACAAGCTTTGTTCTTTGTCTTCGGAAAAGAATATTTCCATCGCCCTGGGACTGCTGGAACGGGAGAATAGTTCTCTATACGACACGGCCCTTTTGGTTTCCCCGGACCGGGGCATTGTTTTAAAATACCGAAGAATGTCCCCGGGATGGCATGGCTTGGAAGCCGATCCCGATGTATATCGGCAGGGAACCGGCATCAAGGTTTGCGAAATCAGCGGACTGCGCACGGCGTTTTTGATCTGCGGTGATCTGTTCAACGATGGCATCTGCAACCGGTTGTCCGCCATTAGCCCCCATATTTTGCTTTTGCCAATGTCCCGATCCTTTGCAGACGGGTCGGCCGACCAAGACCGGTGGAATGCTGAAGAATTCCCCGAGTATTCAAAAAGAGTAGCAGCCATTAACCTTCCGACCCTGATGGTTAATTACATCGGTTGCCGGGAGCAGGATGATTCCAGTTTCGGAGGAGCGGTTGTTTTTTCGTCCGACGGACAGATAAAAGATCAACTGCCTTTGGGGAACCCCGGTATGATTTATTTTGACCTTTAAATATAATTTATTTGAAATGATAAACCCCGAGAGGTTTTGCAATAATTGTATAATGCCGGAATCAAAAATGGTTCCGCTGAATGACTCCGGGATCTGCCGTTATTGTGCCGATCATAAAAAGATCGTACTCAAAGGGGAAGATCAATTACTAGCTCTTTTCAATAAATTTACAAATAAACACAATAAATACGATTGCCTGGTGAATATCAGCGGCGGACGGGACAGCGCTTACGCCCTGTTAAGCCTGGTAAAAGATTACCGATTAAAAGTTTTGGCGGTCAATTACGCCAATCCCTTTACCGATGAACAGGCAAAAAGAAACATCGCCCGGATGGTAAGCATACTTGGGGTTGACCTTGTACAGTTCGAGCTGCCAAAAAACATACATAAAAGGATATTGAAAAACAATATCCGGGCTTGGTTCAAAAACCCTTCCCCGGCCATGATCCCGGCAGTATGCATCGGCTGCAAGATCATCTGGCCGGATATAATTAAGATCGCAAAGAAGAATAACATCACCTGCATCGTCAACGGCGGAAATCCTTATGAATACACTTCATTTAAAAAAGAGCTGCTGGGTGTTTCCCATAGGGCCGGACTCAACCGGACCTATGCTCAGAATATCCTCGGTCTGGGAAAAGAGGCCTTGAAGAATCTTTCGTATTTAAAGCCGCAATTCTTGCCTGCCACCATAAAGGGATACTTGTTTGCCAATCAATATGCTCCGGGCTCCCGTCTCTTGGCCGGAGATATAGAACGGATCGACCTTTTCCACTACCTTCCCTGGCGGGAAGATAATGTAATAAGCCGGATAAAGAAAGAGTTGGACTGGAACTCCCCAAAAGACCTGGACTCCACCTGGCGGTTCGACTGCCAGATCGGGCATCTTAAAGATTATATGTATATGAAGACCTTGGGTTTCACTGAAAAGACCGATTTCTTTTCCATTATGGTGCGAGAAGGGTTGATGTCCAGAGGTGAAGCGCTAGAAAGAATATCTCGGGAAAACAAGATACATAACGATAAGATTGAAAAACTTTTTTCCGCCATTGGCATAAATAATATTAAACTGACATAAAGGCCGACAAATTGAAAAATTTTTTCCTGTTATCCCTGGCCCACATATTCTTATTTTCCCTGGCTATAGCCCAGACCGACGTCTATCTGAAGCTGTCCACCTCGGAAAGGCGGCCCATAGAGCTGGTGGTCACCCCCATCCAGCCCCAGGGCAAGATCACCCAGGAAAAAATGGCCAAAGTCAAGGATATCGTCGACATACTGTCGGACGATCTGGCTTTTTCTCTGTACTTTCAGTTGATAGAATCCCCGGACAGCGATCCGGGGTATGGCTTCAAGAAAGGCCAGGTGCTGGCCGGATCCTGGCAGCTGCTGGGGGCCAAGATGCTTTTGATCCCCGAGCTTCGCAGCGACAAAAAACAGGATCACCTGAAGGTCCGGATCTACGACCTGGGCGTGGGGCGCGATATCTTTGCCAAGGAGATCTTCCTGGATTATTCCCGGGGGCAGGTCCACCGGATCTGCGATGAGATCATCAAGGCCCTCACCGGGGAGAACGGCGTAGCCTCCACCAGGATAGCCTTCTGTCAGAAGAACGGTCAGAACAAGGAATTGGCCGTGCTGGAATACGACGGCCACAACCTGCAGAAACTTACCGCCCTGAACACCATCACCCTGTCGCCCGATTGGTCACCGGATGGAAGCAAACTTGCTTTCATCTCCTTTCAGCGCAACCGGACAGAGATCTACTCACTGGACATGAAGGCCTGGAAACTCCAGGCCGTATCCCAGGTCGAGGGCCTGAACACCTCTCCGGCCTGGTCTCCCGACGGGAAAAAAATGGCCCTGACGCTTTCCAAGGACGGCAATGCCGAAATATATCTTTATACCCTGGACAGCCGGTCTCTGCAGCGACTGACCAACAGCTGGGCCATCGACTGCTCGCCGGGATGGTCCCCCAACGGCCGGGAACTGGTGTTCACATCAGACCGTCCGGGCAGCCCCCAGATCTACCTGATGGATGCCGACGGTTCCAATATCCGGCGGCTGACCTACCAGGGCAATTACAATACCTCGCCGGTCTGGTCGCCCAAGGGCGACAAGATCGCCTTCGTCTCCCGCATCAACGGGCTGTTCCAGATCTGCGCCATGAATGTCACCGGCGACGGCTACACCCAGCTGACCTACGAAGGGGACAACGAGGACCCCTCCTGGTCGCCCGACGGCCTGCACCTGGCCTTCTCCTCCAACCGCACCGGCAGCAACCAGCTGTGGCTGATGCACTGGGACGGCTCAAACCAAAAGGCTGTTACCAACCTCGGCGGGGCGCTGATGCCGGCCTGGAGTCCATTTATCATCCCCTGAATACAATGGCTTTGTTAATATAAAACACAAGGAGGTAACTATGAAAAGAACCATCTATCTTATAAGCGGTGCCCTGACAATCTCTCTGGCCCTGGCCGGCTGCGCCAAAAAGCAGACCACCAAGCAGGAGGAGATCCTCCAGCCCGATGTGACCGCCGTGAAGCCGGTCACCCCGCCGATCGAAGAGAAAAAACCAGAGGTGAAGATCGATTTCTCCATCGTCTATTTTGGCTTCGATTCCTATTCCATAGAGGAAGCCTCCATCCCCCTGCTGACCGAGGCCGCCCGTCTCCTCCGCAGCTATCCCCAGGTGGCGGTCAGGCTGGAGGGCCACTGCGACGAACGGGGCACCACCGAGTACAACCTGGCGCTGGGGGAGAAACGTTCGGCGGCTGTAAGGGACTATCTGGTCAACCTGGGGGTGGAGCGCTCCCGTCTGGCCACCGTCAGCTTTGGCAAGGAGAAGCCGGCCGATCCCGGGCACAACGAGATCAGCTGGGCCAAGAACCGCCGGGTGGAATTCATAATAGAAAAGAAGTGATATGAAAAAATCGATCCTGTTTATTCTCTGCCTTCCCCTGCTGGCCGGGTGCGGCGTCAAAAGGGAATATGTCCGGATGCGCGACCAGCTGGATTATCTGGAGACCAGCCAGAAGAAGATGGAGACACAGCTGGCCCGGATGGACAGCCTGCTTCGGGTCCAGACCGACATCACCTACCAGCTGAACGCCGAGATGCGAACCCGATGGGGCTCTTTGAACGAGCGGATGATGAGCATGGACCAGCAAT
Source organism: uncultured bacterium (assembly GCA_937863685.1). Lineage (GTDB taxonomy): Bacteria > Edwardsbacteria > AC1 > AC1 > EtOH8 > UBA2226. The sequence goes on along the minus strand of CALMGM010000005.1, from coordinate 901,018 downwards.
ATGAGGACCAGCAGTCCCGGGCCATGGTCCAGGCCCTGCCGCTGGGATCCTCCAAACCGGACAGTAAGGCGATCGTCCCTCCGGTCCCGCCGGACAAACCCGGTGATAACGGTTCCAAGCCCGATCCCAAGCAGTTGTATGACACCGCCTATCTGGACATCACCCGGGGGAATTACGACCTGGCCATCTCCGGGTTCCGGGAATTTTTGAAACTTTATCCCTCCAGCAGTCTGGCCGATAATTCCCAATATTGGATCGGTGAAGGCTACTACGCCCAGAAAAAATACACCGAGGCCCTGGCTGAATTTGAAAAGGTCATTTCCCTGTATTCCAACCAGGATAAGGCAGCAGCGGCCTATTACAAATCCGGCCTCTGCCAAAAAGAGCTGGGAAACAAAACGGCCGCCAGGGAAAACTGGCAAGCCCTGATTAAAAAATTCCCTCGTAGCCCCGAGGCCAAACTGGCCCAGGACAGGATAAAAGAACTGCCATAAATATAATAAGTTATGGAGATAAAGATATGACCAAGCCAGACGCCGCCAAGAAGGCAAAAAAAAGAAGCGGGGAACGCAGAAAACCGCTTTCGGAAAAGGAATTCAGAGCTCTGATCGAATCCGGGAAAGCCACCGAAAGCGATCGCCGGGCCTGGGAGGAGCGAAGGAAAAAATGAATTTTTTAAAGAATATCTTTGGATCCAAAGGAACCAAACCGGGCCACGCCATCAGTATCCAACAGGGGGTAGCTGCCAACGCCCTCTCCATCCAAGCGTTGATAAACGTCCTGGTGGATAAAAAGGTTTGCTCCCGGCAGGAACTGTTGGATGAATTGAAGAAGATCTCCAGCCAGAATCAGCAGCATGTCCAGCCACAAAAATAATATCACCGGGTTGTTTACGCAGGCCGACCAATTTTCCCGCCGCGGCCAGCGCAAAAAAGCCATAAAGGTTTACCGGGAGATCATAGCTGTTCCGGGATTGAGAAAAAAGGACGCTCTGGCCCTGGAACTGGCACATTGGGGCTTGGCCGAGCTTTTGATCTTAGATCGGAACACCGTCGAAGCCGAAAAGCATCTGTTGATCGCTATCGAATTGAATCCTCTGGAGGCCAACTATTATCACCAGCTGGGATCGCTTTACAGCTATATGGACCGCTTCGAGGATGCCATGGTTCAATTGAAAAAATCCTTGGACATCCGGCCCGCGCACCCTCAGACCATGCATTTGCTGGGATGGACGGTCTTTATGTCCGGCGACCAGAAGGCCGGGCGGCAGATACTGGAAGAAGCCTCGGTCCTCGATGAATGCGATACCAGTATTTTCAACGATCTGGCGGTTTGTCTGGTGGAGATGAGATTATACGATGAAGCGCTGAAACATCTGGACCGGGCCCTGGAGCTGGATCCCAAAAACCAATTGCTCCAATCCTATCGCCAGATGGTGATGGACAAAAAAACCTCCCTTTAGGGAGGTTTTTTGTTTTATACTGTGCCGTAGTTCATTCCAGGTTCCTGCGGAACCTGAAGACGCTGAGAGATAAAATGCCCACCCCGAAAGCCAGCATGGCTAACGCCTGGGGCCAGAGTTCGGCCATGCCCACCCCTTTTAGAAACAATCCCCTGACCACCACAAAATAATACCGCAATGGAAGCAGGTAGGTGGACCATTGGATCACCTTAGGCATGTTCTCTATGGGAAATACGAATCCGGTCAGGATTATCATTGGCATCATGATGAAAAAGATGGCTGTCATCATGGCTTGCTGCTGGTTGCGGGAAACGGTGGATATCAAAAGGCCCAGCCCCAGAGTGTTCAAGATAAACAGAAGGGAAAGCCCGTAAAGCAGAGACACACTGCCGTTGATGGGCACCCCGAACCAAGCCGTGGCTACAATGATTACCAGTGTTATGTCAATCACGCCGATGACGGTAAAGGGAGCGAGTTTTCCGATGATCAGCTGCCAGGGTTTGATGGGAGTAACCAAAAGCTGGTCCATGGTGCCAGATTCGCGTTCCTTGACCACGCCCAACGAGGTCAGGATCATGGTCATCACCATCAGCAGCATGGCCAGCACTCCCGGCACCATGAAATTGCGGCTTTTTAAGGACGGATTATACCAGACCCTGGGCCGGGAGTCTATCCTGACCAGCCACCCCTCCAACACTCCCTTCTGATATTCAATCATCCGGCGGTTGATTATCTGAGTGACATAGGAAAGCCCGATTCCGGCACTGTTGGCATCGGCCCCGTCGGCTATCACTTGCAGCAGCGGCTGTCGGCCGGCCAGTATATCTTTTCCGAAGCCCGGAGGTATCACCAGTCCGACGGATATTTTTCCACTGTTGATCAACGGGTCAATTTCTTGAGCCGCATCAACCCAAGCCGCCTCCCGGAAATATCCAGAATGAAAGAAACCTCCTGTAAACTCGCGGCTGATCGCGGTGCGGTCCTGGTCGCAGACGGCCATGGGAATTATCCTGACATCCAGCGAGGCGGCATAGGCCAGCACCACCAATTGTATTACCGGAGCCAAAAAAGACAGCGCCAGCATCTTCCGATCCCGTCGAAACTGAATGAATTCTTTTTGTATTATGAACAATATGGTTCTCATGTTTATATCACAATCTCCTGGCTTTCATCCGTAACGAGCTCAATCCCAGCATCCCCAGAGCGAAGGCGGCCAAAGCCAACAACTGGGGCCAAAAGGCCTCCAAGCCCGCCCCTTTAAGAATGATAGCCCTGATGCATACCAGATAATATCTGGCCGGCACCGCATAGGTGATCAGCTGAATGGCCGGCGGCATGTTCCTGATGGGAAAAACGAAGCCCGAAAGTATGTATGATGGCAGCATGGTGGCGATCACGGCGATCATGAAGGCCACCTGCTGGGTATCGGCAATGGTGGATATCAATAGCCCCATGCCCAAAGCCCCCAAAATAAAAACCAGCGTTACGCCGTAAAAAAGAAGCAAGCTTCCCTTTATCTGTACATCAAACAGCAATGCGCCCAAGCCCAGGATCATGGTGGTCGACAACAGGGCGATAACAACGTATGGAACGGTCTTGCCTATCACCATTTCCAACGGCGACACCGGAGAAACCACCAGCTGTTCCATGGTGCCCCGTTCTTTTTCTCTTACTATTGATAGAGCCGTGGAGATTACCGCAACAACCATTAGAATGAACCCTATCAGTCCCGGTATCAGGAATTTTGCGCTTTTAAGCTCTGGATTGAACCACACCCTGGGGCGGTAATCCAGCGGAAGTTTTATGGCGGACGAACCCCTCATAAGGGTGCGTTCTGCGGTAAGTTTGAGCGAAAGCTGATGGATGGCGGCCTCCAGATAGCCCAGCACTGCGGTAGCGGCGTTGGAGTTGGCTCCGTCTATCAGGAATTGCACCGACGGGCTGCGTCCGGCCGCCAGATCCCGCTGGTAACCGTGGGGGATCACTATTGCCATCCGGGCTCTCTCGGTACCCAGCAGCCAGTCGATTTCTTTCCGGTCGTTCAGCCAGTAACGCAGTTCGAAATTTTCGTTATGCCCAAACTGCTGCCACAGCTCGCGGCTGGCCGCGGTCCTGTCCAGATCAAGCACGGCCACCGGCGCATGCTTGACATCGAAATTGAGGGCATAGCCGAACATCAGCAGCATGAAGACCGGCACGAACAGCAGGATCACCAGGCTCCGCTTGTCGCGTTTGATCTGGCGCAGTTCCTTTTTTATGATCGGCAGGATGTTATCCCGCTTTATTCCGACTTCAGCTGGCATTATTATTCATCGCTCCCCTTGGTGCTTTTTCCGGATCTTGTCCCTCTATCAGGGTTATAAAAACATCCTCCAGGGTGGGATCGACCTGGCGAATGTTCTCAACTTCGATTCCATGTTCTCCCATAAGCTTGGTGATCCTGTCCCTGCCGGCTTCGGCATCTTTCACACTGACATGCAGGGAGCTGCCGAATATTGTGGTCTCCAGCGCCCATTCCTGGCTTTGGATTATCTCCATGGCCCTGATTATTTCGCCCGATCGGAATTCCAGGATGGGATTTCTTATCCATTCCTTTTTAAGCTGGCCGGGACTGCCGCTGGCCACTATCCTGCCGGCATGCATCAGTGAGATGGTATTGCAGTATTCGGCTTCGTCCAGATAGTGTGTGGTGACAAATACGGTAGTGCCGCCGGACGAAAGGCCGTTTATCAGATCCCAGAAATTCCTGCGGGAGACCGGGTCCACCCCGCCGGTGGGTTCGTCCAAAAAAAGGATCCTTGGCTGGTGCAGAATGGCGCAACCCAGCGCCAGGCGCTGCTTCATGCCGCCGGCCAGCTCCCTGGTCAGAGATCCTTCCCTCCCGGTCAGGGCGGCCATTTCTATGGCCCATTCCTTTCGTAGCTTTAGCTGTTGATCGGTCAGACCGTACACCCCGCCGAAGAAATTGATGTTCTCCTCCACCGTCAAATCCTCGTATAGCGAGAATTTCTGCGACATATAACCTATATTGCGCTTGATTTGTTCGACTTGGCGGTTGATATCGTACCCGCCCACTCTGGCAGTCCCCGAGCTGGAGGAAAGCAGCCCGCATAGCATTTTTATGGTGGTGGATTTCCCTGCTCCGTTGGCCCCCAAAAAACCGAATATCTGGCCCTCCTCCACTTCGAAACTGACATTGTCGACTGCGATGAAGCTCTCGAACTTTTTGGTCAAGCCTTCGACTATGATGGCCGGATTGGACATGCTATTAAAATTCTCCCATGGCTTTTTTCAATTTATCCTTGGCGATCTGATATTCCACAACCGCTCCGGTATTGTTGACCTTGGCCTGAAGCAGCAGTACCTCGGCGTCTAATAGGTCCGAGTTGGCGGCCATGCCCTGCCGGAACATATTTTTCACGTTCCGGTGGTTCTCTTCGGCCTGGGCCAGTCCGGTCTTGGTGACTTCAATCTTTTGGCCGGACTTTTCAATTTCAAGCAAGACCAGGCGGATCTCAACCTCTATGGCATCTCCCAGCAACGAGAGGCGGTCTTCGGCCTGCTTCAGGGCTGCGGAAGCCTGTCCGACCTGATGTTTGGTGCTTTGCCAGTTCCAGATATCCATCGACAGCATCACTCCCACATCCCAGGTCCCGTCAAATTGGTCCCTGGCCGGAAATATCCGCTGATTGGGATCGGCATAAGTATAATTGCCCACCGCATAAACCTGGGGATACCATCCTGCGCCGGCAGATTTCTCTCCGGAATAAGCCGCTTCTCTCCGCAATTTCAAAGCCTTCAGGTCAGCCCGGCCGACCAGAGCCTTTTTCATTATGTCCGAAATGCTCGGCGGCGTAATTTGTGATGTATCGGGAATGGAGGTTGGTGTGATGAGAATATCGAGAGGCTTCCCGATATAATTGTTGAGCTGGAGTCCTGCCGCCAAAAAGTCGTTCTCGGCCTCGAGTAGTGTCAGATTGGCATTGGACAACTGGAGCTTTACTTTAAGCTTGTCATTTTCCGTGGCCATGCCCTGCTGTGCCAGGTTGGCGACATCCTTAAGGTGTTCCTCCAGCAAAACAACATTCTCCCGGGCCAGTTCTTTTATTTTGCCCGCCTGGTATAATTTCCAATACAGGATCCTGATGTTAAGCCCGGCATCGCTAAACTGCTGGCGGTAATCACTGGAATCCGCCAAATAATTATTTTTACTGGCTTTGTTGTTGGCTATCAGACGGCCCCCAGTGAATAACGGCTGCTGCAGGGTCCATCTGATACTGTAATTATCCAACACCGGCTGGGAGATGGTCATGGTCCGGGGGCTGGGAAAACTTGGGATTGTTATCTGAAAGGCGGGAACGTCGCTCAGCCGGCTGTAACCCGCCGACACTTTCAGGCTGGGCAGCAGGGCCGAACGCGAAAACTTATTCGCCGCCAGGCTTCCCTCGGCTTTGGCCCGGGCGGCATCAAGCCCCTTATTCCTTTCCAATCCGGCCTGCAGGCAATTATCCAGCGACATGGGAATTATCTCCTGGGCCTGCAAATATCCGGCCGCCAGAAATGCCAAAGACAATAAAGTTAACCAACGCATATTCATTCACCTTTATTTCATCAGTTTGACAAAAACGTTCTCCAAAGACGGTGATATCTCCTGCCAGCGATTGCAGTCGATCCCGGCAGAATTCAGCTTTTTAACCAGATCGGGCCAGAGAATATTCCCATCGGGGATCATCACATTAAGCCGGTCGCCAAAGGCCTGAACATTAACCGGGCCTAATACTTCCGATATCATCTTGGCCGCCATTTTTATATCCTGACAGACCACTTCCATCACCTTGCCGCCCATCAGCAATTTTATGTTCTGGGGAGTATCCAGGGCCAGAATGTTGCCGTTATTCAGCATGGCCACCCGGCTGCACCTCTCGGCCTCATCCATATAGGGGGTGGTCAGGAAGATGGTCAAGCCATCGGCAAGCAAGCGGGAGAGTATCTTCCAGAAATCGCGGCGGGAAACCGGGTCCACCCCTGTGGTAGGCTCGTCCAGAAAAATTATCTGGGGGGTGTGTACCAGGGTGCAGGCCAGCGCCAGTTTTTGCTTCATGCCGCCGGATAGCTTTTCAGCCAGTCTTTTACGAAAAGGCATCATCCTGGTAAAATCCAACAGCTCGTCGCGCCGGGCCCGGTAATCACGCACCCCGTGTATCTCGGCGAAGAATTCGATGTTTTCGTCGACGGTAAGGTCGCCGTACAGGCTGAACCGCTGGGAAAGATAGCCGATATGGGGCTTGATCTCTTCCATTTCCTTCGGCACCTTATGCCCCAGCACTTTCACCGAACCGGATTCGAACGACAGCAGACCGCAGATCGTCCTTATCAGAGCGGTCTTGCCGGCTCCGTCCGGCCCCACCATGGCCAGCATCTCCCCCTGCCTGACATCCAGGCTGATCCCGTTCAGCACCCGGTTGGATCCGAATGATTTTATCAGGCCGGATATCTCGACCATCGTCATAGGTGTGTCACCCCTTGGCAATGATCACAGCATCAGCCGGCATGCCGGGCTTGAGATCCTGATCGGAATTGGGCACTTCGATCTTAACCCCAAAAACCTGTTTAACCCGGTCCTGCTTGGTCTGGATGTTTTTGGGCGTGAACTCCGCTTCGGAGGAAATATAGACAACCTTCCCGGGATAAATCTTATTGTTATATGAATCGGTGCGGATCTCGGCCGTTTGGCTCAGTTTCACGTACCCCAGTTCCTTTTCGCTAACATAAACCGTTATCTCCACTGTGTCCAGTTTGCTGATGGTATGAAGCACAGACCCCGGACCGATTGTTTCTCCCGGCTCAAAGTTCGTATTGGTGATCACTCCCTTGGCAGGAGCAGTAATGTAACAGTCGGAAATGCTTTTGCGTACCAGGTCCATCACCACCCGGGCCTGCTCCATTTTAACTTTGGAGACTTTGTATCTGGTGTTGGCATCATCCCGCAGCTTTTGATTGATGCTTCCTTTTTGCAGCAGATCGGCTGTTCGTTGGTCGTCCCGGCTGTCGCTTTCATATTGTATCCGGGCCAGCTCCCATCCCGCCTGGGCCTGCCGCAACTGCAGTTCCAGGGTGGCGTGATCGATGACCGCCAGAGTGTCACCGTATTTTATCCAGTCACCCTCCCGGCCCTTCATGCTCTCGATCTGCCCTCCCATCTTGGCCGACACATTGACCTCGGTGGCTTCGATGGTGCCGGAAGCTTCTATTATTTCACCGTTGCCGGAGGGTTTGCCACAGGAAACAAGAAGCAGGAACAGGGATACGATTATCGGCAATTTTATTTTCATTTGTTTCCCCTTTTTATTTTATTTACAAATTCCTTCCTGGCCGGTTCGGTAAGGATCCCCCTAAAAACCACTTCCACTATTGTTTCAAATACTTGTGCCGCGGTGAATGGTATCTGGCTGAAAAGCCTGGGATCGATCAGGTTCTGTATCAAGGTTGAAAAGACCATTGTCATCAGCTGGGGATCGACATCCTTTCTGAACACCCCCTGCCGTATCCCCGATTCCAGCAGCTTCCTGAAATTGAGGAGGATCTTCTTGGTGCGAAAGCGATCCACCTCTTCCCACATCTCGGGAGCATTGCGTCGCAGATCGTCACCAAAAGGACGGTACAATCTGGAGATCACTCCGCTGAGATGATTCATCAACAACGACAGTTTTTGGTGGAAATCCATTTTGTGGTCATTGACGATCGATTCGATGATGATGCCATTCTCCGCCATCATATCGGTGACCACCTGATACAGCAAGGCCTCCTTGCTGGGAAAGTGCTGGTAGAGTGTCTTTTTGCTGATGCCCAGGCCGGTGGCGATCTCATCCATGCTGACCTTGGAAAATCCCCGGTCAAAAAACAGCTGGCTGGTGCTGTTGATTATGCGTTTTTTTGATTTTTCGCTTTTTTCTTTCATAATACTATGGAAACTATATATGTATTATAAGTTTCCTTTATTATATATACATTCGACTTATTTGTCAATAGAAGAAAAATAAAAACGGGGCTAATGCCCCGTTATAAAGACTGCCATGAAACTTATTTTATATTCATAGCCTTGAACATGGCCTGCAAAGAACTGTCATCCGGCAGCAGCAGAAAATATCCCTGTAGTACGGTATCATTGCCCTGGAACCTGAAATCGTTCTCTATTATCACCGCCAATTCCTCGGTTTCTCCGGCCGGTCCGGCAAAACCGGCCATCATTTCCTCCGAAGCGCCGATGATCAGGGACGGCGTGGTGGGAACCACCATGAAATTGAGCATCTCCCCCAGGGCATTCATATAGGCGCAAGTTAATATATTAGAGACCTCTCTTAAACCAGACCGATCCAGCTCAGACAGGGCCTTGACCGTGCCGATGGGACGTCTCATCAGACAGTCACAGAATTTAAGGGCGTCGTCCTGGCTGAAGAACAAAAGGGTCCGGCCCACGATATCACCGGAGAGGTCTATCCGGATGCCCAAGATCTTCTGCCCGGTACTGGCACATTTTTTGAAAACCGCTGATAAGGGATCTATGGTTATCACCGGAATATTGATGGTGACCTTTTGCCCGGTAAGCTCCGACAAGGCGGTGGCCGCATGGCCCGAGCCGATGTTCGACACCTCTTTTAAGGCGTCAAGCTGGATATTGTCTAATTGTTTCATTATCCCTTTCCGTTTATTCTGCCGAACTATTATCTTTCAAATAAACCGATTGATAGGCCATTTCACCTTGTTAATTCCAATATTCTACTAGCATATTTGGGATATCCTGACAACAGTGACTCCCGCTGGCCAGGGATAAAATCCTGGTATTCAAACCCAGGAGAGACGGTGGTGCCCAACAGGGCATATCTTCCGTCTTGCTTCAGAGAAGCTCCCTGCCATACCCCGCGGGGAACCACCAACTGGAGTTCCTGTCCGTTTTGAATATCCTGACCCAAAGTTACCTCCCGGCCGGTTCCGTCGGGATAAAGCAGCAGCATCTGCACCGGATCGCCCAGGTAGAAGTGGAATATCTCGTCGCTGGCGACTTTGTGAACGGCGGAAAAATTATCCGGGGTTAGCAGATAATATATGGCCGTTCCGATACAGCGTCCGGACTGATACCGGGGCGGTAAAACATCTTTGCTTAGAATTTCTTCGGAACGGTAGGTCTCCCTAAAATACCCTCCTTCTATATCCAGCAGCTTAAGGCCTAGTAGCTTGATGATGCCTTCCGGCTCGTTTATTTTCATATACTTTGGTTGATTAAAAATACAAGACCCCGTCGTAAACGACGAGGTCATACTATTGTCTCATATCTTCTCTATCTTGATCGGGATCCCTTTGAATACCGGGGTTTTTAATTTCGCATCGTATTGGAAGGGGGCTAATGCATTCCCGCCGAAATGAATTGGCATAAAAGCCGTCTTTTTGTAGATATTGGGATTGGCCCTGATGACCGCCACCATCGATCCGGCATCCGAGACCACTTTGGCCTTCCAACCGGAACGCAGGCCCAGGTCGGCGATGTCCTCGGGATGCAATTCTATATATCCTCCGGTGAACTCCCGGGCCAGGTGGCAGCTGCCCATGGTCTGCCCCTCATCGCCGTAGAGATGGGGGTAAACGCTGCCCAGCTCCAGGTTGAAGGGCAGGACCTCGCTTTCTATCTCGATAACCTTGAAGGGATCCAGTTTCACCGCTTCGGGCTCCGGTAATTTTTCGCTTATACTCAGCTTGCCGCCCATGGCTTTTGCCAGATATTCCATAATCTCCTCCAGGGAGCGGCTGTCCTTGCTAGGATGGCTGGCTGACTTGAAGGGCTGTTCTTTGCCGTCCAGATTATAAAAACTGCCGTTCTTTTCCAATGACAACTGCCAGGGGAGGACCACCTCGGCCTTTTGGGAGCAGTCGTTGGAATAGGAATCTATCACTATCAGGATTTCCAACTGACCCAGAGCCTTCTCCACCGATTCCCTTCCCGGCAGGGTCTTCAGGGGATCCTCTCCTATCAGGATCAGCCCCTTGATGCGTTTTTTGCCGATTGCTTCGATGATCTCCATATAGCTCAGGCCGTCCGGTGAATTAATGATCCGTCCGGCGCCGTAGTCGTTGGCCCCGTTCATCACCGGAAGCAGCGATAGTCTGTCTTGCAGCAGCAGAGCTATGTCCGACAGGGCGGTCCAGGCCTCAAAGGCCTCCGGCTGATGCAGTAGATTTTTTCCAAACAGCAGGACCGGCGATTTGGCCGAGGAGAGGTCCTTGGCCAGGGTTTCCAGATCGGTATGGTTGACGCCCGAACCGTCCAGCAACTGTCCCGGCGAAAGTTTGGCCAGGGTTTCCTTCAATTTCCGGAATTCAGGATCGGGCGACTGAACATTATGTTTTTCCACCAGCTGCTTTAAAAGCGCGGTCAGCACATGGCCCTCCCGGCCCGGCCGGGACCACAGGAACAGACCGGCATGCTTGGCCAGCGGGTTCCTCTGGCTGTCCAGCACCGCCAGCCTGGCCGAAGGCCCGGGAATCACATGGGCCAGATCGGGAGATACATAAGGTCTGTCTTCTTCCGGCTTGCAGCGGGAAAGAACCCGCTGTCCCAGGATCGGATTGTCCTCCAGCAGATTGGCTCCGATCACCACTATCAGGTCGGCCTGGTCGAGGCTCTGGGAATCCGCCTGATTGGGAAACTTCATTGGCACGGCGCACAGCCGCGCCGCGCTGTCGTAATTCTGGGTCTCCAGCATCGACTGGGCAAAAGCCTTTACCGTAAAGGCCTCCCGGTTGGTCAGCCGGGACGAGGCAATAATGCCGATGCTGTTCTGACCATGCTTTTCCCTTACCGCTTTCAATTTTTTGGCCGCCATCTCCAGCGCCTTGTCCCAGGAAGCCGATGTCAGCTCCTGATCATTCCTGATCATCGGTTGGTTGATCCTTCTATCGGAGGTCAGCAGCTGATAACTGGTCCATCCTCTGGCGCACAGCTGACCCTGTCCCAGATAATGGTTCTGGCTGGCGCTTACCCCGCCTATCATTCCGTCTTGTTCCACCAGATAAAGGCCGCAGCCGCAGCCGCAATGCGGACATATGCTGAAATTATGTTTCATCAATCCAACTCTTGCTTGGTTTTTTCTTGCTTTTAATATCGATCCCCTTGCTCCACCGCCGTTGAATCGGGCAGAGTCTGTTAGGTTGTCATTAATATGCCCGGCGGCTGTCGGCAGGGACTTTATCAGTATGGTATCTTCACCTGGTCGGCTGTTTCGGACAATGCCCGGAAATCAGCACTGCTGGCATCGGTAAAATCGAAAAGGGTCAGCCCGGAAAGTATTTTTTGGTCCTCCGGTTTGGCGGGGTCCAGGGCTAAAACGGCGTCTTTGATTTTGTCATCCATTTCGGTATGGCCTCCCTGGAGGGATGTCAACACCCAGTTGGGCACCGGCTGGCCGGTCGCCAAGATCTTGTAACATTTGAACAGGCTGTCATTCCATTGGGACTGGGGAATGAAACCGGCCGCGAAATCACCTTTCTCCAGGCCGGCCAGCACCCGGTCCAGCTGTCCGACAGTAACTACCCTCAGGTCGCGCTCCGGATCGATACCCCGATCAAAAAGGTACTTTGCCTGGGAGAGGTATCCCTCGGCCGACTGCCGGAAGGCACAACAGACAGCCCGGCTCTTCAGCCGGGAAACGTTGTCGATCCCCTTGGCGTATGACGCAAAAGATGTGATTATCAATCCGCCGGTTTCGGTGGAGCCGTTCTGATCCCGGCCTATGGCCAGAGCCACGGCATTTTTGGTCTTCTGAAGTGTCAGAAAGGTCAACGCATCGCAGAGTACCAATTGGGCCTCGGAATTTTCTATGGAGGCTCCGAAACTGGCTATGTTCTCGGCCGAGATGTATTGCACGTCAAAGCCGGTCTCCCGGGAAAGTTTGTTCAGTAATGGCAGATATCTGGCGCTCATTACAGCCGTGGAATAAGCCGGCAACACCGCGATCTTGACCGCCTCCTGGCCGTACCTCCCCTGGGGTAGATTGCCACAGCCGGCAAAACTAATAATGCAAAGTGAATAACTTAAAATGAAAATTGTAAACTTACCAAATAAGTTCCTTTTGTCATTTGATATTTGCATTTTGTATTTTGAAATCAAATTGTTCATTTCCACATTCCCTCCCGGATCGGGCCTTCGGCTGTTGCTTCGGCCTGGACCTTCTTGGGCGCCAGCCCCAGGGCAACCGCCACCCCGTAAAGAATGGCCTCGGGCCGAGGCGGACAACCCGGTATATAGAAGTTGACCGGGATCACCTTGTCCACCCCGCCGGTGACGTTGTAGGTGTCGAACCAAAGGTTGCCGCCGCAGCCGCAGGAACCCACCACGATCACCAGTTTGGGGTCGGGAATGGCATCATAGGCCCGCTTGAGGGACGGCAGGGCCTGCCGGGTGACCGGTCCTGAGACCAGCATAATATCGGCATGGCGGGGAGAGCCGGCCAGCTTTATCCCAAACCTTTCGGCGTCATAGAACGGAGTGATTACGTCCACGATCTCGATGTCGCAGCCGTTGCAGGACCCGGTGTTGATGTGGTAGATCCACAGCGATTTGGTGAACGCCTTGGCGCAAAGTTTTTTTAGAAACATATCTTCAATCCAATGAATTTCATTCTACCACCAAGACACCAAGGCACAAAACCGTTAACTCTGGCATCTTTGTGATCTTGTGGTTATTCTATCGGGGCTTCCACTTTTACCGGAACGAACTCCCCGCCCTTTACCCTCCAGATGACATAGGGCGCCGCCTTGATGTCGCCCTTCTGGTCGAAATCTATCTCCCCCATGGCCCCGGAGAACTTCAGGGAATGCAGCACGCTGATCAGCGAATCTCCGGCGGTGATCCCGGCCTTTTCCACAGCCCGTAGCAGCACCATGGCGGCATCGTAGGAGTAGACCGAATAGGGCCCGATCTCTCCGTAGCGGGCCTTGAACGAACCGTAGAACCGCCCGGCCTCCGGCATATCCTCCACCGCCGGGCCGAAAGTGAAATAGGTGCCCTCGGTGGCAATGCCCCCGGCTTTTAGATATACCGAATTGGCAATGGCGTCTCCGGCCATGAAGGCGCTCTTCAGTTTTCTTTCCTTCATCTTCCTCACCAGCACCGCCCCCTCGGGATAGCTGCCGCCGAAGTATACCAGATCGGGCTGAATGCTGATCAGCGGATCCAGCACTGCATCATAGCCCGGGGCCTGCCCTTCCTTGACCGGCTGCAGCTCGGCCTCAGCCACGATTTCTATCGGCGGCTGTTGATTTTTGGCTTTGATTCCGATTGGTGTTTGCAAAGCAGCGATCGATTTCTTGAATTCCTCCGCCAGCCCCCGCCCATAGGTGGTGCCATCATTGAAGATGGCCACTTTTTTGAGATTCAGCGTCTTGACCGCGAACTCAGCCGCCACCTGCCCCTGCTGGTCGTCGCGCCCGCAGGTGCGGAAGATATTGGCGAAGCCCTGTTCGGTGAATTTGGGATTGGTGGAGGCCGGAGAGATCTGCGGCAGCATCCTTTGATTGTAGATGCGGCTTCCAGCAATGGAACAGTGGCTGTTGTAGTGGCCGATTATCCCGCAGATCCCCTGGTTGGCCAGTTTTTCGGCCACGATATAGGCTTCCTTCTCGTCGGCCCGGTCGTCGCCGGCGATGATCACTATCCTTTTGCCCAGCACCCCGCCTTTGGCATTCCACTCGGATACCGCCAGCTGGACGCCGTGCAGGACATCCTGTCCGGCCTTGGCCTGTTCACCGGTCAGCGGAGCGGCCACACCGATCCGGACCTGCTCCCCGCCGCCCTCGCAACCCGAGAAGCCCAGCAAAGAAACAATGGCCAGCGGAATCATCAGCGTAATAAATACTTTTTTCATTTAAGTGCCTATCTGTCTGTATGTTTAAATGGTTTACTAAAATATTACCGTCTCGGATTTTTTCTTGGTCCTGAATTTATTTAAAAACCAATATTCGATGTTTTCCTTTTTTTGAAAAAACCAACGCGGGCCCAAAACAAGTAGATTAAAATCATCGGATTTTATATAAACATACTCTGGCGTATTTTTAAACGTTTTGGTGGGTTTTATGAATATTTTTGCGTCGCAGTTCATAGTTATTTTTATTGGCCGATTTGTAATTGCCATGTGATGAAGCCTTGGACCCCATAAATTTATTTCTTCATTTGGCAACAGCCATAATTTACTTTTATCATTATAATCAATATAATCAATTAAAGAATCTGACCAAGGAGCAACGAAATCTTTTGATACCATATTTTCTTTTAATAATATTTTTGCACCACACAAGCTTTTAATATCTATAGTATCTCTGCTTATGTTTTTTACACGATAATTCAGAATGAGCAAACGTCCGGAAATTATTTTTATTATTCCAGGGCCACGCCCATAGGGGACGGATATTATTTTCAAATTACTATTACTTGGAAAAGCCCGTTTACCAATCTTTAAGCCACGTTTAAAAGAATATTTCTCTATAAAATATGCTTTGGAAGTATCATCATCCAAAATCCCCGAGATTTTTATTTCCCCTTTCGTTTCATCATCTACCATATTAATGATGGCCTGCCAAAGATAAACTGTATCATTTTGGATAATTGCTTTTTTACCATTTGTTTTCTTTACTATTTTTCCGCCTTGTGCATTGATTATTTCAAATTTCGGTTTCTTTATGTTGTATTTAGTTACCAAATTTACAATTATAGTATCGCCTTTTAGGGAACCACCGTCAACGCTGAATTTGATCCATTCTCCAACATTAAAGAAAGACATGGAAGGTTTTAATTGTGCATTACAGATCGCATATAGAATTATTATGGAAGAAAAAAATACGAGATATCTTAGTAACACTATAATGTTATTATAGTGGCGAAAATATTTCATGTATGGTTCATCCCCCGATCAATATCCTCAAAATGCACTTGGTGGCGCTGTCCAGCAGCGGATGCATTATCTGGGGAAACACCCCCAGCACTATGGCCGCCACGGCCAGCAGCACCATTCCCACCCACATGGCCGCCGGAACCTCGGCGGCGGTGGCGGCCTCGGCCCCCACCGCATGGACCTCCTTCTCCGACCAGAAGATCTTGTATCCGGCCCGGAAGAAGCAGACCAGGGTGAACAGGCTGGTGATGATGCCGATGATGGCCGCCCACATCAGCTTGGCCTGGCCCACCGCCAGGAACAGGGTGAACTTGGAGACGAATCCGTTGAAGGGCGGCATGCCCGAGATGGCGAACACCCCCACGAAGAAGGCGAAGGCCGTCAGGGGCATTTTGAATTTCACCTTGGCCAGCTCGGATATCCTGCGCTTTCCCGCCGAATAGATGATGGCCCCCACCGCCAGGAACAGCAGTCCCTTGACGATGGTATGATTGACCAGGTGCATCAGCCCGCCGTAGATCCCCAGGTAGGTGCCCATCCCCAGCCCCTCGATGACATAGGCGATCTGGGCCACGGAGGAGTAGGCCAGCATCCGCTTGAGGTCGTCCTGGACCATGGCCATCATCATGCCCACGATCATGGAGATGGAACAGAGGATGGCGATGAACAGCGGAATGGTGCCGTAATGCGGGGCGAACACCGAAATGGTCCTGGCCAACGCGTAGGCCCCCACCTTGATGACGATGCCGGATAAAAGAGCCGATACCGGTGCCGGGGCTTCGGCGTGGGCGTCGGGCAGCCAGGCATGGAAGGGGACCAGCCCGGCCTTGGTCCCGAATCCCACCACCATGAAGGCGGCGGCCAGCAGCACTATGTTGCTGGGTATCTTGGTGGCGATGGTGCCCAGTTCGGTCAGCAGCAGCACCCGGGAGGCCGGCAAGAACGGGGTGGCCGCCGAGTATAAAAGAACCGATCCCAGCAGGGCGAACACCACGCCCACTGTTACCAATAACAGATACTTATATCCCGCCTCCAGGGCCGGTTTGTTCCAATGGAAAGTAACCAGGAATACGGTGGCCAGGGTGGTGAATTCCAGGGAAACGTACAACATGATGATGTTGTTGGTGGCGCAGGTCCAGTTCATCAGCCCCAGGAATAAAAGGATCTGCCCGTAGTAGGTGGTCATGCTGGTGTAGGGATGGGCCTCCTCGATCTCGGTCTTGGCACCGAAATACTTCATGGAATAGACCACCACTATCGCCCCCATCACGCTGGCCGCCAGCTCCATCAGGGTGGACAGCCCGTCCACGTAGAAATTGTTGCCCCACCAGGTGAGCACCTCTCCGTTCAGGACCCGGACGGTCATCATTACGGCGATCAGCAGGGTCAGGCTTATCCCGGCCAGCGCCAGGCCGTGCCGGAACATCTTTCCCAGCCGTCCCAGGGCGAATATCAGCCCGCCGAAAACCAGGGGGACCATGAAGACCAGGAATGGCAGTATCGACACCACCATGGGATTGATAGTTACAACCATATTCTCACTCTATTTTATTTCTTTAATACTTAACAAAATATTTTATGATATACAACAGTCATTGCGAGAATGCTTGCTCGGTTATCTTACGAAGCCATCGCTTTTGGATCGCTTCGCTTGCCTATCAACTATGACCTTCTCGCGATGACCAGCCGGTTATTGGCACTGGGCGGCCATGCTGACCAGCTGCATCCTGGTGTCCTTCAGGCGCGAGGTCAGCACCTGCAGTATCAGCTGGAGCATTTTGATCCCCATCTGGGGTTCGGCGATGCACAGTTGGTAGACCTTTTGTCCCTCGGCCACCAGCACGGTGACATCGCTGACCGCCCGGGCCGAGGCGGTGCCGCCGCTCTGCACCAGGTCGAAGGCGTTGGACCATTCGATGATGCGGCCCGGGCTGAGCTCCATGGTCAGCACCAGCCGGTCGGCGCTTTCGGAAAGCCGGGTGGCCACCTCCACCGCCACCTTGCCCTCCACCAGAACCATCATCTCGGTGCTTTCAGCGCGCTCGGGTATCATCGCCTGGTCGGCCTGATAGCTGCGCTGGCTGAACAGCGGGGCCAGTTTTCCCAGCTCGGCATCGGAGAAATCGCTGAAGAAGTTCAGTTTTTTCAAAACATTTTTGTCGACCATTTTAATGCTCCTTCTCTATCGTTTCAGGCTGGACAGCTTCATGGTGTCGGCGCTGCCGAAGGCCTTGTAGATGCTTTCGGTGAGGAACAGCAGCATCACCGCGGCCACCACCACGTTGGAGACTATGCCCAGGATGGTGGTCACCGGAAGCTTGGGCACCAGGGTCACCAGGGCCAGGTGGACGCCGTTCTCGATCAGGTGCAGCCCGATGATTATCTTGACCGCATCGCGGTGGACCACCAGCACGTACAATCCCAGCACGAAGATGGTGAAGGCCAGGGCCAGCGACGAGCGGGCCGGCTCGATGGTGGCCTCCACCGTGGGGGCGACAAAGCCCACATAGGTGCGGATCATCTGGTAGAAGACGATCAGGAATACGGACAGGATTATGAACGACACTACGAAGCTCACCAGCGGCTTGACCTCGATGTATTCGGTGCGTTTGATGTGCCACCACAGCAGCGCCGGGATGATCACCACCTTGGTGATGAAGGTCAGGGCCGCCCACCAGTACAGGGTGTAGTTCTGGCTTTTCTCGGCGAAGGCCACGATGATGAACGACAGCAACAGCGACTGCACCAGCAGAAATAATGTGGCTGTCTTCAAATTTCGGATCTCGGCCGCCCCCACCGAGGCGATGAAGTGGCAGGCCATCAAGGTTGTGATCAGATCACCCATACTCTCTTATTTGCTTTCTACCACCAAGGCACAAAGGCACAAAATTATTTTCATGCCTTTTACACTTAATCCCTCTTGGTGACTTGGTGTCTTTGTGGTTTATTCTGTAATTTAATTGCGGAATCCCACCGTCATCATCCTGTCGATGATGGTCTGGGTCTCGAAGCACCGGCCGCAGCGCTGGCAGGTTCCCATGTACACCTCGGCCGAGATATGCATGTCGTTGTGAACGTCGTTGGTGGCGGTCTCGAACTCCTGGGTCATGGTGATGGCCTTCTCCGGGCAGACGTCGGCGCAGCGGCCGCAGTAGGTGCAGCGTTCCAGGTAGAAGTCCAGCTTGCGGACGGCCTGGCGGTCGGTGACCACTATCAGCCGCGAGGGGCAGACGTTGGCGCAGCCGGCGCAGCCGATGCATTTATTGACGTCTATGGTCAGCTTGCCCCGGAAACCCTCCACCGGCAGGGCCTCGAAATTCCGTTTCAACGGGTAGGGAAAGGTGACCCGCAGGTTCTTGAAGCAGATAAGGGCTTCTTTTAATTTGGATATAATCATGCTGGCTGTTCTTTCATGCTATTTATTTACCATTTGGTATTTGGACGGATTTATATTTTATTCCTTTAATATTGCTTTTGCTTAGATAAATAATAAACGAAAATATTTCCGCAGCAATTTGGTCGGCCAAGCCGTACAGGTCCTTGAATACTGCGTTTTCAATATATTGCTGATCAAGGGCCACGTATAATTGACTTTGCACCTCTGCGGTGGAACCTTTGGCTATTGCCAGATATTGGATCAGTTCCTTGTTACCTCCGCGATTAAACCCTTCGGCAATATTTGACATTATTGATACCGCTGCACGCCTGATTTGATCCCTCAAAGAGTAATCCCTGGCAAAGGCCCCGGCGCCGGTGGCTTCATATATCATTTTTGTCAAGTCACGAGCCTTTTGCCAAATTTCAATTTCTTCAAACTTCTTAAACGTGGTCATCTATGCTGACCTTAAATATTTGAACTCTAAATCTTAAATGCCAAATTGTAAATAATATTTACGCTCCCACCAGCGCGAACACCAGACCCACCAAGGCGGTCAGCACCACCCCGAAATAATAGATCATGGCCTGGTCTATCCGCAGGCGGGGGTTGACCACGTCCACCAGCCCGACCAGCAGCACCACCACCAGTATCTTGGCGATCTGCGCCAGCACCGCCCACAGGCCGGAGAGGCCGAAGGTCCAGGGAAAGAATATCTGTACCAATATCAGGGAGAATATCAGCTGCTTGATGATGAAGCCCCAGCGATACAGGGAGAAGGTCGGCCCGGAGATCTCGATGAACGGCCCGCCCATCAGCTCGCCCTCGGCCTCGGGTATGTCAAACGGCAGTTTGGATAACTGAGCCTGAATGCCCAATAACAGCGCGATGCCGGAGATGATCATGGAGAGCGAGGTGCCGGAGGTCTGCTGGTAGAAGGCCATGTCCGAGAAACGGAAGCTGTGGGTCTTCAGGGCCGCAGTGATCAGGGCGATGAACAGCACCGGCTCCACGGTCAATGATGTCATCATCTCCCGGGCGATGCCCAGGAAGGCGTAGGGCGAACCGGAGTCCATTCCGGCCAGCATCACGCATACCGAGGCTAAGCCGATCATGTAAAGGAACAGTATCATGTCGCCGCCGGCAAAGGCCGAAGTTCCGCCCACCGGCACCAGCAGTCCGGCCAGCAGAACGGCCGCCAGGCTTAAGTAAGCCGGCAGGGGCCCCAGCAGGGAATGGACCGACCGGACATTGTCCTTGCCCAGCAGCTTGAGGGTGTCCCAGTAGGGCTGCAGCAACGGCGGCCCGATCCGGGAATGCACCAGAGCCTTGAATTTACGGAGCAGCCCTTCCAGCAATGGCGAAAGGAACAAAAGGACCAACAGCATGCCGGTTATTTTGATTACGGAATTCATATCTTTGCTTACTATGGTGTATTTATAGAAAGGTAATATTTAATTATTAATATCTCTTAACGGGCGGTCCACCTGGACAGTTCCTCCTGCCCGTATATCCTGATATTCCCGGAATTTACGTCCACCACTTCCATCCGCTCGGTGCAGGAGAAACAGGGATCGATGGAGCCCACGATGATCGGCACGTCGGCCACCTGCTCGCCCCGGACCATATCCGGGATGGTCGGCAGGTTGGGGTAGGTTGGGCAGCGCACCCTCCAGCGCACCGGCCGGTTATTGCCGCCGGTCAGCAAAAAGTGAACATCCTCCCCCCGGGGGGCCTCCACCGCTGAGATGGCGATGCGGCCGGCCGGGATATCCTGCCGGATCTCGGTGATGATGTCGCCCTCCGGTAGTTCCATTAAAGCATCCAGCGATTGGTTGACGATCTTGAACGACTCCAAAGTCTCTAGGATCCGGACCACCGTCCGGCCCCAGACATCGTTGCTGTCGGCGGTAATAACTTTGAACTCCACCGCATCGTAAGCGCAATAAGGATGGTCCTTGCGGGCGTCCATGTCCAGATCGGCCGCCCGGGCCACCGGGCCCACCGCCGCCCACTCGTGGCAGCCTTCCTTGTTGAGGATTCCCACCTTCTCCAGCCGCATCCGCAAAGTGGTGTCGTCCTTGACCGCATCCAGCACCGCCAGCCATTCCTTCTCCATGTTGCTGATCTTGGTGCGGATCTCGGGGACCAGGGCTTTGGGGATGTCGCGCCGCACCCCGCCGATCAGGTTCATGCCGTAGGTCTTGCGGTTGCCGGTGATCTTCTCGCACAGCCACATGATGGGCTCCCGCATCCGCCAGGTCTGCATCAGCACGGTGTCGAAGCCGATGATATGCCCGGCCACCCCCAGCCACAACGCGTGGGAATGGATGCGCTCCAGCTCCAGCATGATGGTGCGGATGTAGTCGGCCCGCCGCGGCACCTTGATGTCGGCGGCATGCTCCACCAGTTTGCAGAAGGAGACATTGTGAACGAAGCCGCAGATTCCGCAGATCCGCTCGGCCATGAACGGGATCTGATTGTAGGTCAGGGTCTGGTCGCCCAGTTTTTCGATGCCACGGTGGGCGTAAAAGCCACGGTAGTCGACATCCACCACTTTCTCGCCTTCAACATAAAGACGGAAATAGGTGGCCTCCTCGAACACCGGAAAATAAGGTCCCATGGCCACTACCGTGGTGCCCGGAGGATTGTCTTTGAACTGGTAGGCCTGCTCGGGATGCGACTCCGGCTTCCGGCTGTAGTCAAACTCCTTGCGCAGGGGGTAGACCTCGGCCGGCCAGTCGTCGGCCAGCACCAGCCGCCGGGGATCGGGATGACCGGGGAATTGAATGCCCAGAAGATCGCGGATCTCTCGCTCCGACCAGTTGGCCCCGGCAATCACGTTGGTGATGGACGGCACCTTGGGCGTATGGGGATCGGCCGTCACATCCAGGGTGACGAAGAAATGGTCCTTGTCGAAGGTGAACAGATGGTAGACCGCAAAGCGTTTTTTGATGTCCCGCTCATCGGACCCCACGCTGACCAGGTACCGGGCGGACGTCTGGCGGTGCAGTATCTCTACCGCCTGGATAACGGCCTCGGGCCTGACCTCCACCCATAGCTGGTCAGGGATCGGCTCAATGGATCCGATGAACCCGGAACCTACTTTGGCTTTAAGTAAGCTTAGAATATCCTGTTTGGTCATATCCCTCTATAAGTTAAAGAAGTTACTTTGTTGAATTAGTTAAAGAGGTTTGGCTCCTCTTTGATTTAATATTGGATTTTTGTAAATATGTAATGAATTTGAATATCATATTTGAAATGCCTGCAGCCATGTCAATAGCTGTCACAAAATCACCTTGGTTGATATATTTTCTTTCGTTGGCGAATATCAAGTGGCTGCGCAACTCGCCGCAGGACCCTTTGGCAATAAACAAAACTGTATGAATTCCTTGTTGCTGCCCCGTTCAAAACCCTCTGCAATGTTGGCCATGATTGAGACCGCAGCCCGTCTGGCTTGATCTGTAAGTATTCTATCCTTGCTGAAACCGGGATTATTGGTAAAATCATAAACCAGATTGGCCAGTTCTTTTGCCTGTTGCCATATTTTCAGCTCTTCAAACCGCTTTACAGTCATACTAAAACAACTTAAACCTTTTGAACCTCTTCAATATTTTAAACCATTTAAACAGCCCTAAATATCTGCAAGCTTAGTTGACATCCCCCCAGTTAAAGCTTAACCCGGCCGTAAAGCCGTAACCGGAGATGTCATCCAATGGCTTCCCGTATAGATAATTGGCTTCAATAGGGATGGATATCAACTTTCCCAGCTTAATTTCAAATCCTCCGTTTACTCCAAAGCCTATCTCGGGATCCTCACTCCTCCCTGAAAACGGGCCTAATTTCCATTCTTCAGTCGTTGAATAGGCATTTACCTGAATGTAGGGAAATATTCTTTCTCCAACATTATCTGCGGTTAATCTTAAACCAACCCCCACGCCCCCGGCAATAACTTCACCAGTAACTCCATAAACTTCTTTCTCGCTGCCCCAGGTCCTTACATCCACGGCCAAATCAATATTTTTATCGAACGAATATCTGTAATTTAGATATTGACCGGTTCCTTGACTGAGATCCACTACCGACGATTCAAAATCACCGCTGGTGGACTTGAAATATCCCAGTAATCCCAGGGAGATGTGGTGCCGGCCCAGGTTTTCAACTATTTTATTCTGATTCAGGGCCGCGGCCACCACCTCGTCGTCGCTTTGGAACTGGGCCTGAGCCATTCCGCAAAGACCAAACAGAAGAACCACTACGGCTATTTTATTCATTTTGAACTCTTTAAACATTTAAACCTTTTTAACTTCTTCAATTTTTTAAACTCATTTAAGCACCCTGCCGTTTATCCCACCATGAACATGATGAACAGCGCCACCGCCGCGCCTATCACCATCCACAGCAGATACCACTGCGGGAAACCGCTGTGGGTTCCGGCGAACACTTCCAGGACCTTATGCCCGACGTAGACCAGCGGGCGGTACAGCCAGTCGTCCACATCCAGCAGGTGTTTCAGTTTGAACGATTTGTGGATCTTGGGAACCTTCCAATTGGGATAAACACCCTCCTGGCTGTATTTTCCTATCCGGATGTTGAAATGCTGCTTGAAGGTCTTGAAATAGCTGTTGGCATAATACCGGACGGCTTCCGGAGACTGGACCTCTCCCGAGTACCAGAGAGCGGAAACTTTCTGCTTGGATCCGCCGGATTTCCAGATCACCCAGACTGCCAATGTCAGAACGGCCAGCGCCAGCAGAACAAACAGCGGCTTATAAAAACCCACCGGCCCCTCGCCCAAATTCAAGGCCAATCCGCCTTGGTTGATATTTATAACAGAGGAAAACTTGGGCCAATAGCCGGGCGTCAGCAGTCCGGTCACGCCGGCATATAAAGTCTTTGTTATCCAGACCACCAGTATTCCTTGAAGGACTACCAGAACTGCTAAAATGACCTGGCCGGCTATCATGGTCCGCGGTACGTCGCTGTTGACATTCTCATTGGCCTTGGTCCTTTGTCCAAAGAACGCCAGGCCCGTGAACTTCACCATCACGCTGGCCATGGTCAGCAGGCTGGTGAACAGGGCCACCACCCCGGCCAGCAGCAGGATCGGCACCGCAAACCCGCCGTTAAGGGTGGCATGATAAATGAACCATTTGCTGACAAACCCGTTCAAAGGGGGGATCCCGGATATCCCGAAAGCGGCGATTATTCCGCAGGCCGCTGTCCAGGGCATGTACTTGCCCAAGCCCCCCATCAGGTCAAGGTCCTTGGTGCCGGTCTTATATTGGAGGGATCCGGCCGTTAAGAACAACAGCGATTTGAAGGTCGAATGATTGATCAGATGGTAGAGCCCGGCGATGATGGCTATGGTCGCCAAGGCCGGAGATATGGGAAGCAGCATGATCCCCGCCCCGATGCCCAGCAATACATATCCGTTCTGACCGATGGAATGGAAAGCCAGCACCCTTTTGGCGTCATGCTGATACATGGCGGTCATGGTCCCAATGAACAGGGACAGCGTTCCGAAGATGGTCAGGATCAGTCCCCAGGTGTAGGAGAAATGCGAGACCGGCAGCATCCCCAAAAAGACCCGCAGGATCCCGTAGATGCCCATCTTGATCATCACCCCGGACAGGATGGCCGATATCGGGGAGGGGGCCGCCGGGTGGGCGTCGGGCAGCCAGTCGCCGAAGGGAAAGATGCCGGCCTTGGTGGCAAACCCCAAAAAGAACAGCAACAGCAGAGTATGCAGCAGGACCGGGTTGTCGCTCATCAGCAGGCCCATCACCGGACCCAGGGCGTTGAAGTCGAAGGACTGGCTGTAGTGGTAGAGGGTGTTGGCGGCGATGATGATCCCGGCGGTGCCGATATGGGTCATCAGAAAGTACTTGAACCCGGCGTTGACGTTGGTCCGGTTGCCCCATTCGTAGACCACCAGGGCGTAGGAGGTTAACGTCATGAACTCCCAGAAGACGATGAAGAAGAACAGGTCGCGCACCACCACCACCCCGTACATGCCCAACAGGAACAGCAGCAGCAGCGGATAGTAGCGGGCCAGCGATTCCTTGTAATGCTTCATGTATTCTATGGAGTACAGCCCGGCGGCCCAGGAGACCACGGTGATCACCAGCAGGAAGATGGCCGACAGCGCGTCCACCTTCAACAGGAACGAGGCCCCCAGCCCGGCCACCTGGAACACCGGCTTGTCCAGGTTGAAGGTCCCCCTGGCCAGCACCCGCAGGGCCGTGTAGAGGAAGCCCAGCGAGGCCACAGTCTGGAAGAATAACGATATCCAGCCGATGGTCCGCCGGGAATACGGCATCAATAGGGTTACGGCAGCGCCCAGGAACAGCGTTGCCATGGAGAACAGAATGACGGTTTGAAGATTCATATTATCGAAGAATTTGTGATTTGAATATTATCGTATTAATGTCATTTTGCGTGTAATTATATTATCCCCGATTTTTAATTGATAAAAATAAATACCTGCGCTTGCATGGTTACCGCTTTCATCTCTACCATTCCAGTTAATATTGTATACACCTGCATCTTGCCTTTCATTGACCAATGTATTTATTTTCTGCCCGGCAATATTATACACAACAAGACTTGAGTACCCTGCAATTGGCAGTTGATAACTGATGTTAGTGTATTTTTTTATTGGATTGGGATAATTTTGTTCTAAACATATTTTATGGTTCGTACTTGGCAACTCCGGTTTGCCGGTCACGCCCGTTGCGGTATTATATTTTATGGCCAAAATATCATCGTTCGTCCCATTATCATTGTACCCAACAACATACAAATTACCCGCTTGATCAATGTCGCAGGACATAGCTCCTTGATGAGCATTTGATGGAATATTATATCGACAGGTCCATATTGTGTCGCCGTTTAAGGGGTTATATTTAATAGTTAATATATCACTGTTTGAACCATTATTTGAAGCGCCCGTAATAAAAAGATTACCATACTGGTCAACCTTGCAACCCCGGGCCACATCATTTTGGTTTGCAGCGCCATTATATGACCGCGTCCACACAGTATCGCCGTTAGTGGGATTGTATCGTATTATCAAATAGTCATTATTAGTTCCATTATAAACGCTGCCCGTTACAAATAAATTCCCTGAGCCATCAACAGCGCAACCATGGGCATAATCATTGCCGTTGGCAGGTCCGTTATATTTTTTTATCCACAGTGTATCCCCCGTGCTTGAATTATATTTGATAGTACAGAAATCACGATTTACGCCGTTGTCAATATA
Source organism: uncultured bacterium (assembly GCA_937863685.1). Classification (GTDB taxonomy): domain Bacteria; phylum Edwardsbacteria; class AC1; order AC1; family EtOH8; genus UBA2226. The sequence continues at coordinate 874,976 of CALMGM010000005.1, read as the reverse complement.
GCCAGTAACATATAAATTTCCCAAGCTATCAACAGCACAAGCATTTGCATAATCGCTTCCACTTCCCGGTCCGTATCTGTGTGTCCAAATAGTGTCCCCAGTTGTTGTATTATACTTTATCGTAAAGAAATTTCCGCTTCCGAAAGACACACCGGTAACATAGAGGTTATTGTTGTCAACGGCGCAGCCATAAGCCTTGTCTGTCCCATCCGCCGAGCCATTATATCGGCGCGTCCATATTGTATCACCGGTATTTCCGTCATATTTTATAGTCAAATAGTCAGTATTCGCCCCATTGCTAGAAGTGCCTGTTACATACAGATAACCGAAGGTGTCAACTGTGCAACAATTTGCGTAATCATGATCGTTTGCAGGTCCGTTATATGTTCTAATCCAAATAGTATCGCCTGTAGCGGCATCGATTTTTATTGTAATATAGTTATTACCTGAACCACTTACAAGAGTACTGCCTGTTACGTAAAGATGCCCTGTATTGTCTATTGCGCAATAATTTGCATTATCATCGTAATTTGATGGACCGTTGTACTTATATGTCCAAATGGTATCCGGTGCTTGAGCAAATGCTTGACTCATAAGTATGGCTGACAAAAGTATGAAACTAAATAAGTGCTTTTTCATTTTCGTTTCCTTTTTTTATTAGTTTACTTGTTTAACGAGGCAAGCAAAGTATATTAACCTGTTAAACAATACCTATCCTACCTTATCAGCTTTATCAGCGGCAATCCCACCAGCGGGGCGATCACGGTCAGTATCATCAGGACTATCAGAATGACCTTGGAGTTCATGGGAATATTTATGGCCTGGTTGACCTTGGCCGAGGGCTCGCCGAAGAACACCTTGTGAGCCACGAAGAAATACCAGGCGAAGGCGATGATGATCTCGGCCACGAAGGGGATTATCAGGAACACCGCCGTCTTGCCGCCGATCTCGATGACGCCTTCCATCAGAAACAGCTTGGACCAGTAGCAGGACAGCGGGGCGATCCCGGTGACGCCCAGGGTCCCGATGATGAAGGCGATGGAGGTCAGGGGCATGGCCTTGGTCAGGCCGCCCAGCTCGTCCATGTTGCGGGTGCCGGTGGCGTAGGCGATGGCCCCCACACAAATGAACAGCAGGGCCTTGGCCGGCGCGTGGCAGATGATGTGCAGGATGGCCCCCTGGTAGCCGTAGTGCGAGCCCATCACCCCCAGCCCGAGGCCCAGGAAGATGTATCCCAGGTGGGCGATGGTGGAGTAGGCCAGAAATTTCTTGATGTCGGTCTGAAAAAAGAACAGGAAAAGCGAGGCCAGCATGGTCACCACCGCGAACACCGCCACCAGCAGGCCCAAACCGTAGGAGAAGCCCACTGTGGAGATGGTGACCCGGGCCATCAGATAGACACCGGCCTTGACCATGGCCGCGGCATGCAGGTAGCAGGACACCGGAGTGGGGGCAGCCATGGCGTTGGGCAGCCAGGCGAAGAACACGATCTGCGATGACTTAGCCCAGGCCGCTATCAGGAACAGGATGAAGATCACTGTCTTCATCTGGGGTGTTAAAAGATTGATGGCATCGAAGCCAAAACTGCCGGTGTTGACGAACAGCACGATCAGGGCGATCAGGAAGAAGATCCCGCCGAAGAAGGTCTTGATCAGGGCCTCGAAACCGGCATCCAGCGATTCCTTATTATGGTAGTAGGAGATCAGGGCCCAGGAGCAGATGGTGGTCAGCTCCCAGAAGATGAACAATTGCAGGAAATTGGCCGACACCGAAACCCCGACCATGGCCCCCAGGAACAACAGGTGCCACAGATAGAAGCGCCTCTTGCCGTCCTTGACCGGGTGGAACTTGTTCTCCGGCGAAAGATAGTCCCCGGAATAGAAGGTCACCAGCAGTCCGATTATGGTGGTCACCAGCAGCAGCACCATGGACAGCGGGTCCATGAAGACGCCGATGATCCCGGGAACATCCGGCAGCCACGGCCAGTTGATCAGCGGCAGGGAGAATCTTTTGCCGTAGGCCAGCAGCACCACCAGCAGGGAAAGGATGGTCACCAGCGAGGCCACCACTGCGGCAAAAATGTCCTGCTTCTTTTCCGGCAGCCACTGGGTTATCAACGCCCCCAGAAAGGGCAGTATCAGCATTACGATAAGTATGGAACCTAACATAATCTTTTATTTTGATATTAGTTTATGAATAGAAGTGAAGATTCTAAATTTTGCAAATATTACCTGCTTCTGTCATTCCTGCGGAAGCAGGAATCCATTTCTTTATAGATTCCCGCCTGCGCGGGAATGACACTAAAAGTTAGCAAGGTTTATCAAATACCCTGTTTTTTATTATCCCCGCCAGATTATCTATGGTCTTCCTGACCTCGGTGCTCAACCCTTTGCCGAATTCTATGCCTCTGGGTTGTACTCCCAGTATCTTTATATCCATCACCGGTCGTTTTTCCTTCAGGTATTTGATGAACATCAGCAGCGACAGGTTATGGGTGGATACCGCTATCCGCTTGCCCAACTGGTCAGCTTCCAGCAGGGCCGCATCGCCCGGCATCCCGCCCAGAGCCACCGCATCGGCTATCACCAGCCTGGCTGGGGCCATTTGGACTATCTGGTCCAACAGATCCTCCGGCGTCTCCCCTCCGTCCAGCAGATTGGTTTTTGTTCTTCCCGAAAGACTTTTGACCAGCTCCGGGCCGAACCCATCATCGCCCCGTAGAACATTTCCCACCCCGACGATCAGCGAGTCGCTATTCAAAGAACCAAGATATTCAAAAAGGTCCGACATGGCTGTCTCGATAATTTATACCATGGTTATACGGTTGACCAACCGTTGTCATACCCTTGTTCTCCCACTGTATGACTATCGTTTGACAATAGTCTAGAACGCCTCTTCGGCCAGTCCCTTGATCTCAGTGTAGTCGAACACCGGACCCTCGGTACAGACGTACTTGTTCCCGATGCAGCAGTGGCCGCACTTACCCACCCCGCACTTCATGTAACGCTCCAAGGTGGAGACTATCTGTTTCTCCGGCAATCCCAGCTTTAAAAGTTCGATGATCACGAACTTGATCATGATGGGCGGTCCGCAGGTGTAGACCACGGTGTTGGGGATATCCAATTTCAATTTGGGGAACAGGGTGGTGACCACGCCAACGTTTCCGGTCCATTCCTTGTCAGCCACGTCCACCGTCTGGATCAGCTTCAGGTCGGTCTTCTTTTCCCATTCGCTTAACTGATATTTATAGACCCGGTCGGCCGGGGTCCGGGCTCCGTAGAGCACGGTGAAATCGTGGTAATCGGCCCGGTGATTGAATATATGGTCGATCATGGAGCGCAGCGGCGGCAGCCCGATGCCGCCCCCTATCACCAGCACGTCCTTGCCCTTGGAATCTATCTTGTCCAGAAAGCTGTTGCCCAGCGGCCCTTTGATGCCGATCTCGTCGCCCACTTTCATTTCATTGAGGGCATTGGTGACCTTGCCGCAGGCCCGGACCGTAAAGGTCATCATGCCCGGTTCCTGGGGCGAAGTGGTCAGCCCGAAGGGCGCCTCACCGGCCCCGAACACCGAGGCTTCCACAAACTGCCCGGGACGGGACAGGAACAGCCTGGCTTCGTCCTTCTTTTTTATTCTGACATCATAGGTGCGGGTGTCCGGCGTCTCCTGCTTGATGTCGGTGATCTCCGAAATGTAGGGAAGATAAATGTTAGGATTCATAATTCTTCTTAAGCTCTAAATTCCAATTTCTAAATTCTAAACAATTCCAAAACACAAATTTCCAATTATAATCATTGGGTTTTCTCAACTATCGAACCAAAGATCTTCATCAACTGTCCGGCCTCATCGCAGAAATCCAATCTTTCCTTTTCCATCTTCTCGTCATCTGTTTCAATTAGATTAAGCCAGTATCTTGATTCTTTGGCTTCCTTGCGGGATATCTTGATGTGCATTAGAAAATCTTTGCGGCTCAAGGCTTCATTGGCCTCTATGTAATTGGCTCCGACAGATCCGCTGGAGCGCACCAATTGTTTGATTATTTCGTTATTGACCACATCCTTTGGCAGTTTCCTTACAAAAGCGATAACAGCCCTAGCGAATTTTAATGTTCGTTCTTCAAGATCATACTGCCTGGATTTTTCTGTTTTTGTATTTATATTTTGGCTTTCGGACATTGTTCAGGATTTCGTATTTAGGGTTTAGGGTTTTCTATGTCCGTCTTTCTCATCCAGCGGATCACCGTCGGCATGTCTATTCCGCCGGGGCAGGCGATCACGCAGCGCCCACAGCCCACGCAGCCGATCACCGGGTTCTTCTCCAAATAATCCATAGAAACCTTGTGATAGAACCAGCGTTTTCTCCGGTCTGCCCGGGTGGCTCTGGGATTATGGCCCGACACCTCGCGGGTGAATCCGGCGAAGTCGCAGGTGTCCCAGCTGCGGTAGCGCATCCCTTGGTTCTCGTCCAGGGCCTTATCGTCCACATCAAAGCAGGAGCACATGGGACAAACATAGATGCAGCCCCCGCAGCCGATGCAATAATCGGCCACCTTCTGCCAGAACTCCGGCTTGAGATGCCCCTGGTCCATCCGGCGCATGGCCTTGGCAAAGAAGCTGATGGGCTGCTGAAAGGTCTTTTCGGCCTCGTTCTCCAGGGTGCGGCGGGCATGCTGGTCGTCATTCTGGGGTGCGGTGAAAAATTCCTTGAACTCTTTGATGAATTCCTCGCCCTTGGGGCTGCCCACCTCGGCAAAGTAGCGGTCGCCCAGGTCGGTCAATTGGATGTCAAAACCATTGGCCAGGAACGGGCCGCTGTCGGTGCAGACACAGAAGCACTTGGGACCGGCCACATTGCAGCCGATGGTGATGAACACCGCCCTATTCCGCCGGGCCTGGTACAGCGGGTCCGGCAAAGGGTCTCCAGATTTCCACTCCGGGCCGGATTTTGCGCCCTGGCCGAAGAAGCTGTCGAAATAGTTGACCGCCGACATATCGCAGGACCGGATGCCCCAGATCACCGCCCGCGGCATGGCTTCCGGCTCGGTCAACTCCAGTCCGGATTTGTTCTTTTTGTAGCTGAACATCTCCTCGAGCTGGGGAAATACGAACCGTTTGGCTCCCAGATAGCCGTTGACGTAATCCCCGGCCAGATCCTTCTCGGACGGCAACTGGCCCAGAAAAGTGTCTCCGTTCTCGCCGGCCATCGGCCCCCAGACCTCATCGCCTTTTTTTATCAGGCGGGCCAGCAGTTCCGGCACCTTGGATTTGGCAAGTGAATAGTTCTTGTTTTGCGACATATGATATGATCCGGTTTATATTGTTTTTTACATTATGCTCAATGGGCTTAACAAAAAGAGGGCCAATGACAAAAGGGCCCTTTAACATAAGGCCATAATTTGTGAATTATTTCACAAAGAAGGAAAAAAGTCAAGCCCTTTTTAAGTGTTCCGTTAGGTGTGAAAATTCGTCTTTTGTTATCTTAACTGCCAGATCTTGTGCATCTGCCTTATTATGCTGACATGGGTTAAAAACTGGCCGGCCAGACCCTGGTATCTGCGCACCATTTGCATGTCCGGGGCGGACTTGCCCTCGGCCGGCTGAAGGACCAGGATGATCTTTTTATCAACATCGGCTATCATCTTGGCGGCCCGTTCAACTTCCGCTGGAACAGTATTGTCGCATATCACCATTTTGACGAACACCTTGGTCTTGGCGATCTCCAAAAACGCTTTCTGCACATCCCAGACATCTTTGCCGCAAGCCGAGGGCGGTTTGATGTCCATGGAGATCACATCGATCCCGGGTAGAAGGGATGCTAATTCCTGCGGCAGGGTGCCGTTGGTCTCCAGATAGGTCCGATACTTTTGTTCTTTTAGGGCCGGAGCGATGGCGGAAATGAAATCCCCCTGCAACAGGGGCTCCCCGCCGGTGAAGGAGACGAACTGACCCGGCTGGGTGACGGCATTTATTTTAGCCAAGACCTCCGAGACATTCATCTCGGTTGCTTTGCCGTCGTCCTTGGCCTGCGGGGTGTCACAATAAGAACAATCCAGATTGCAGCCGGCCAAGCGCACAAAGGTGGTGGGATCGCCCAGATAGATGCCTTCGCCCTGCAGGGAATGGAATATTTCCGTTACCTTGGCCTTCACTCTCACCTGTATATCTTAAAATCAGAATTTTGGCTCTCCACCCTGATCCTCCCTTTGCTTATCAGCGCATTCCAGCCGGCCTGCATCCGGAATTCCGTCGGAAAAAGAAACCCCTCTATCTGCATGAACTTCAGCTCCATTTCAAATTCGTTGACCGGCCATTTGAGCTTGGGCATGGTGGCCTTTATTCGCTTAAGCTCTAGGCTCTGCGGATCGTACAGCAATTCGCCGGACAGGTCGCCCTTCTTGGCCTTTTTGGGGCTGAAGGAGATCGTGCCTGATTCCGAATCCACCAGGAAATCATAGGCAGGATCGGTCAACTTGGGCAGCTGCGAACTTTCTCTGTTCCCCTTTTTACCCTCTTTCTTCTCCTCTTTTTTATCGGATGAATACAGCAGGGTGTATTCCTGCAGGGAATCGCCCTTGAACTTCTGCCAGGTCCTGGTGGTGTCGGTCTTCTCTATTCCACCCTGCTTGTCCAGCTTATGGACATAAGTGATGGTATTGAAACCGTAGACCAGTTCTTTCTGCTCTTTCTCCTGCCGGTCCATCTTCTCCTGTAGCCGCAGGAGGATTGGGTCCTGAGCAAGGGCTGTTATCTGAAGAATAGCTGTTATAAAAAATATTAAAATATACCGCATTTTTATTTGATTGATAATTGTCGAATTTCTAAAATGAAAATAAGATTTAAAAGACTTCTCCCTTGAATTCGATTAAGCCAGAAGGAAGTTCAAAGTTGCCAAACTCACGATACATTGAATTATGCCAAACAAACTGTTTCCAGGTGTTTGATTTCCTGTCATAGAAGCGCATTGGATTGTTAAGCATTTTATACCCGCTTGAAATATAATATTTGGGTTCGTATGCGAACAAGAAAGAAGCATTGACGCCTTCTTTCTTAAAAAGAGCATGCAACAATCCGATCATTTTCGTAACTAAATGGCTGCCGCGAAAATCAGGATGAACGGCAACAGCACCAACTTGGGCTGCTATAAAATAGACGGAGTTAATGGACATGTTTCTTACGTAGGAACAGGAGATTCCTATAATCCGATCACCTGTCTTGGCGAGTATGATATGATTCGATTCAGGGTGGGTTAAATCAAAAGTTTCCAGAGGTTCGTTATAACAATACATAAGAAACTCGATCAGTTTTTTTCTTTCTGATGGAATGAGATCATCCTTTGTGAGGGGATACAAGGTTATTTCAACATTTATATTCATTGAATATCTTTGCGTTCTTTGCGTCTCTGCGGTTAATTTACCGCCGGATCTTTAACCTTGGCTACCTTGAACCCCTTGTTCCTCAAAAGGCAGGAATCGCAGGTGCCGCAGGGCTTTCCCCCGCCGCGGTAGCAGGACCAGGTCAATTGATAGGGAACGCTCAACTTGGTTCCCAATTTAATTATTTGGGATTTGGTCATTTTAAGAAGCGGCGCTACTATCTTTATAGGCCGACCCTGTCTTCCGGCCTTGGTGCCCAGTTTGAAGACCTTTGACATGGCCGAAATAAAATCCGGCCGGCAGTCGGGATAGCCGGAGTAATCCAGAGCATTAGCTCCGATCATCACCGCTCCGGCCCCGGTGGCCTCGGCAAAGGACAGCCCATAACTGAGGAACAGGGTGTTGCGTCCCGGCACATAAGTGGAGGGGATCTCGGCTCCGACCGCCTTGACGTTTTTGGCCTTGGGCAGGGCGGCCTTTTTATCCAGCAGGCTGCTGCCCTGCCAGGGTAGTTTTATGGAGATAACCTGATAAAGCACCCCGGCCTTTTTACACAGCGCCTTGGCCGAAGCCACTTCGCGGCTATGCCGCTGGCCGTAGTCGAATATCAGGGCCTGCGGATGATAGCCTTTCCTTATTGCCCAGAATAAAACTGTGGCTGAGTCCAGCCCGCCGGACAGCAGGATAACGGCTTTCTTATTTCGGGCCATAGGTGGCCTTGCACCCTTCGCTTTCCCACACCACCACCTGGCTGACCTTGATCTTCTTGGCGCTGAATTTAAGCAGCATCTCCTCGTAAACAAGCTTGGCGATGTTCTCGGCGGTGGGATTGATCTTGTCGAACGGCTTGATCTCGTTGAGGTGTTTGTGGTCCATCCGGAAAAGGACCTTTTCCAGGGCCGCTCGCAGGTCGGTGAAGTCCACCACCATGCCGGCTTTGCTCAACTCCAGGCCCTTCAGCTCCACCTCAACCTTGTAATTATGGCCGTGCAGATTTTCGCACTTGCCCTGGTAGTTCCTTAAGCTGTGGGCCGCCGAAAAGTGCTGGATGGCAGATACGTAATACATGCTGTCTCCTTTTCAAAGATAAATGATGCTGTACTAATTTTATTTGCGCGTCATCCTGAATATACTTACTTGTTTTCTTTTGAAGGATCTGCGCAATAATTTGGTCATCGCGTTAAGGCTGTATGGCTTTACAAATGACGCGATCCATTTTTGATTGCTTCTTTTGGTAATTATCGACCACCCCTCAACCCCCTCCTTGATCAAGGAGGGGACGAAAGGGTGGTGCGGTTCTATTTATCCTCGCAATTATAGCTGGCGCTTACGTTAATAGCAATACCCCCCCGGGCATTGAAGAACCCCGTCACTTCGCAACGGCGCGGCTTGGCGGTCTTTACGATATCGTCCAGTATCTTGTTGACCGCCTCCTCGTGGAAGATGCCCTGGTTGCGGTACGACCACAGGTAGAGTTTTAATGACTTGGACTCGATGATCAGCTTATCCGGCACATAGTTGATGGTGATGGTCCCGAAGTCCGGCTGTCCGGTGATGGGACAGACCGCGGTGAACTCGGCTGATTCCAGCACCACCTGGTAGTCCCGCTTGGGATACTTGTTGGGAAAGGCTTCCAGCTTGCCGCTGGGCCTGGTGACCTTTTTCCCCAGCAGGGTGAGTCCGTGGATTTTTTTCAGCATGATATTTCCTTTGTATTTTATATTTTATTTTTGGTTTTTATCACCACTTCCCCGCTGTTCCCGTCCACCGTGATCTCGTCCCCGTCCTTTATCCGGGCGGTGGCCCCGTTCACCCCCACCACCGCCGGAATGCCGTACTCCCGGGCCACAATGGCCCCGTGGCACAGCGCCCCGCCCACTTCCATCACCAGCCCTTTGGCCAGCAGGAACAGCGGAGCCCAGCCCGGCTCGGTATAGGGCGCCACCAGGATCTCGCCCTTGTTGAACAGATGGGCCTGCGCCGGCTCCCGGATGATCCGGGCCCGGCCGGTGACCCGGCCGGAAGAGGCCCCCACCCCGCGCAGGACATTCCCCTCCCGGGCCTTCTGGTTGGTGTTCCGCCACTCCCTCCCGTCGCTGCGGGTGATGAACGGCGGATCGGAATCCACCTGGTTTTGCCAATCGTTTTTTCTTTTTTGAATAAATGCTTTTATATTCCCTATATCCGGAAACCGGCTGTTCTCGATATCCTTTATCTCACCTACCGTCAGATAGAAGATATCCTGCCGGTCCTCCAGCGAATCCTTTTGGCAATAACGCCGGCCTATCTCCAGCACTATCCGTCGGCTGCCGGGAAAACAGCGCACCCCGTAGAATTTTTCGTTCTCCCGCAGGGGCAGGCAGTCATGGATTATGTCCGTCATCTTTTGAAACAGCCAGCACCTTACGGGAAATATTTTATCGATTATATTCTTGGAAAGACGTTCTTTGGCGGTTTTTATCAGCTGATGGCGCTTGGCCACTGACAGCTCGAACTGTCTTACCGGATCTATATCATCAGGTCCGAACTGCAGGTAGCTTTTGATCATTTGATAGACATAGCTGCGGTCCTCGCCCCAGCTGGGATGGCCCATGTCCAGGTCCTTCATGCCCCGGTGACCGTAAGCATCAAGAAATTTGTTGACCCTGGCCAGGTAGTCAGGCCCGTCGGAACATTTTGCCAGCTCTGTTTCAAGCTCTTCAAACCGGGAGACATCCGATCGTTCAAATTTTTCCCTTACCGAAAGCGGCATCTTTGAAAGCTTGAACAGCTCCAGGGCTGCCTCGGTGGTTTTGTTCCCGGTGATCCCTACCATCAGGTCCTCGTATCTGAAGCCGGGCCATTCGCCGGTCAGCCGCCTGATGACCCCGTAGGCCGCCAGCGACTTGCCGGCTATGAACAACAGTGGAAAGGCATACCGGGCGGACAGGTAACCAAAAAGCCTGGCCTCCTCCAAAAGCTCGAGGTTTGACTTTCCCTCCAACGGGGTGGCATCGTATTGGTTGGCCAGATCCCAGTATTCATCGCATTGACGGTAGATCCTGTTCAGGCTCCAGAACCAGGGAAACCCTATATAACATTTGATCGCGGCAAAAGACATTGCCATCCACTGCCAAATGCTTATCGGCAATACCGCCGGCTGCAGATCTCCGTCATGGTATGCCTTTTCGAAAAAGACCGAGGCCTCGCGGTCCAGCCGGCCCAGCAGGGGCCGCAGGATCCTGCGATAAAGCGGGTGCCCGTACAGCAGGTTCATGTTCCAGTAGGTGCGCCCGTTCACCAGGTCGATGATATGGCTGTATTTTTGGGCCGGGGAGTTTGGCTCCATCCCCCAGATGGCTTTATTTATGGCCGGCACCAGAAAATCGTTGAAAAACGACCAGCTCAAAGGTTTTAAGGGATAGGGCATGTTCTCCCGGGTGTTCCAGTTGGACCAGTAAACGGGCGTGTTTTTCAGGATTTCCCGGGTGGCGCTATTTCCCCAGATGACCGGAAACGGCGGCTGGCCGTTCTTTGACGCTGTGATGTTGCGCGATTGCAGGATATAGAACCTATCCCTATAAAAAGCCCATTCGATATCCTGGGAACAGCCGCACAGCTTTTCTATCTTCAGGGCAATGCCGGTTAATTCTTTTATGCCATCGTCCGACAGCAGTGGCTGTTTGCCAGACAGATACTTTTCTATTTTCAAAGAACCTTTGTTGATCTTATATTGATCGGGATTGATCTTTCCCGATACCAGCTTCTCCCCCAGACCACGGACTGCGTTGATATGAATGGACGCCTGGTCGCCGGTGACCGGATCGGCGGTAAATATTACTCCGGAAACCTCTGCCGGCACCATCCGCTGGACCATCACCGCCATGGCGATATCGTTATGACCTACGCCGTTCTTTTCCCGGTAGCTGATGGCCCGCTCCGACCACAGCGAGGCCCAGCATTTTCTAATCGCTGTTAAAAATTCATCCGCACCCTTTATATCGAGAAAGCTCTCGTACTGTCCGGCAAAGGAGAGCCCGGGCAGATCCTCGGCCGTGGCCGATGAGCGCACCGCCATCAGATCGTTATCATTGAAAAACGATAGGTACTTATTTTTGATCTCCCCGGCAATTTCCCCGGGGATGGCTATTGTGTCGAACAATCTGGATATAGCACAAGAAGTGTCCCGAACTGTTTCCTGACGGCTGGAATCAATGCCCTTTATAAGAACTTCCAGCTCTTTGTGTCCCGGAACCAGCGCCTGCCGGTAAGCCTCGGCGGTCAGGCAAAATCCTTCCGGGACGTTGAACCCAGAAGACATCAGCCGGGCCAGGTTGGCCGCCTTGTTGCCGACCGTTGGTAGATCTTTGGCCGTAATGTCCTTAATATCTATTATCAATTTACTCGCCAAATCTAATTACTCAGCTTCTCCCACTCCGACCGCAGGATGCCCATCATGATCACGTCGTGATATTTGCCCTCCCGGAACATCTCCTGCCGCAGCACCCCTTCCTGGCGGAAGCCGCATTTGACATAGCTTTTGATGGCCCGCTGGTTGAAGGAGAACACCTCCAGTTTGACTTTGTTCATGTTCATCTCGTCGAATATGAAGCGCAACAGGACCCTCATGGCGTCGCTGCCGTAGCCCTTGCTGCGGAACTGCTCGTCCCCGATGAATATGCCCACCATGGCGTAGCGGTTCTTCCAATCGACCTTATTGGTCCCGCAGCCGCCGATGTATTTGGAGCCGTCCAAGGTCTCTATGGCAAATGAGTAGGCATCCTTGAAGGCGCTTAGGTCATTGAAGAACTTCTCCTCGTCCTCCAGTTTCAGGGGGAAGGGAATCCCTATCACCAGGTTCTTCTTTACCTCGGGATCATTGATGTACTCCAAGGCCTGTGGGATGTCCTCTTTTCGATAGGCCCTTAAACGAACCTTCTTTCCTTCGAACATGGGTCCTCCTTAATAAAAGATTTTATCTTTTATTTTTGATCTTTAATTTTTTAACAAAATGCACGTCCCGGCCCACCTCTTTGTATCTCATGGCCTGATGCACTTTATAGCTTCTGGTGTTTCCGACCCAGGTGTCCGATCCCATGTGGGTGAATCCCCGGTCAACCGCCCATTCTTCCGCGGTTTTAATCAAAGCCCGTCCTACTCCCTGTTTCCGATATTTGGGCCTGACAAACCAGCCCTCCAGATACCCGACATTCTGCCGCCCTGCCCCGTCGGCATAGTTGCGGACCGAGACCTCGAGAAAACCCATGAGCTCCCCGGAAAGGGATTCGGCCACCCAAGCCGGCTCATTCCGCCTGTCGGCCAGGATCTCCGCCATTTCCTCCCGGTGCTTTTTGGGCGGACAATCGGGCCAAAGGGCCCGGCGCATGGCCAGCCATTTGATAATATCAGTTTTCTTTACCGGGCGTATTTTGATGTTTGGTTTGGTTTTCATTTTCCTCTATTATTCCAGACCTCTCCCCTACCCCTCTCCTAAAGCATTAGGAGAGGGAAGGGTGAGATCAAATATTTAGTTTTAAATGCCCTCCAAAAACGCTGCGAGGGCCTCCCAATATCCGTTATCTCCGCTGAGCGAGTTGTGGTCCGCCCCGGCGAGTTCCTTCACCATCACCTTCCCGCCCCATTCTTTTGCCAGCTGGTAGGATTGCCCGGGCGGGATGGTCCTGTCCCCGGCGGCCACGATCATCAATAACGGCGCCTTTATCTGCGGGGCCCGCTCGCTAGAGTTGAACTTGTATTTAAGGATCAATCCGGCCGGCAGCAGCGGATAATGCACCTTGGCTAAATCTTTTAGGCGGGTATAGGGCGAAACCAAGATCACTGCGTCTGCTTTTCTGTTCCTTGCCAGATAGGTGGCCACCCCGGTGCCGATGCTCCGGCCCATGATCGCGATCTTGGGTTCTCTGATATCGGGCCGGCCGACAAAATGATCGTATATCTCAAGGGCGTCGCCATAGAGCGAACTTTCGCTCACCTTGCCCCCGCTCTGTCCATACCCTCTATAATTGATAAGTACCAGCGACCAGTCCTTGAATTCCGGGGCTTTTTCTATCAGATACGAAACCTCCTCGGCATTGCCGCCGAAATAGAACAGGATCTTCGGCCTGCCGACAGAACTGTTTTTAACAAACCATCCCTTTAAAGTTGTTCCGTCCTTTGTCTTCAGGCTTATTTCTTCAGCATTGTCGTAGTTCTTTCTTATGCCTTCGACCTCGGCCTGGCTGATCCTTTGAGGATAAAAGATCATCCTATCCTGAAAGATATGGAAAAGCACCAATACCAAAAATAAAATGGCCACAATAACTGCTGTAATTCTTACAATGGATATCATAAATGCATTCAATGCCTGCATCCCTTTTCTTCATATTTGCTTTTTTAAAACCCGCGCTGCTGTCAGGCTCAAAAGCCGTTAACATGCCGCTATCTTAGGAACAACATCTTTTTGGTGCTGCTATAATCGCCGGTCTCCAATCTGTAAAAATATAACCCGGCCGAGACCGTATTCTCATTTTCATTCGTTCCCCGCCATGTTATTGTATGGAAGCCGGATTCCTGAAATTGATCTATCAGTGTTTTAACTAATTGCCCGGTTATGTTATAGACTTTTATCTTTACTTTGGCCTCTCGAGGAAGCTGATAGCGTATGACTGCCACTTTGTTGAAGGGATTGGGCCAGTTTTGAAATAGCTGTATTTCCGATATCGGAGGGGTTGTGTCTGTGGCTGCCTTGGTCGTGGTATAAGCGTAAACATCGCCGTCATGGGGCGGTCTCTGCCCGGAAGTATAGGCCATCCAAACCTCGCCTTCTTCCGGTTTTGTATCCCAGGTCATCTTTCTGGCCGTAAGGGCTCTGTTGAAATAGAACCGGGAACCGCAAATATAGATGAAGCTGTATAAGGCCGAAGGCCAATTATAGGTGATACAATCCCTTCCCCTGCCGCCAGCAGTTGCGCCAATTGCCCAGGAACTTTTTTTCATGCCGGTCCAGCCAATCGACGTATCGAGAGGCACCAATGACCCATTGGTAATATCCCATATCTCGGCCCGCAGAGTGTCCAATGTATCGTGAGGACCTTCTTTAACATGCCATTTTATTTCATAGTCCGCGCCGCGCCAGGGCCAGTATTGGTCAATGGTAACATATGCCTTTAAGGTATCACACGAGGGCTGGTTCAAAATATTCACATCATCGGTTATTTTGAATGAATCTGCCGTAAATGTGCTGCGATCGACCGTTATTTTCAGTTCCGGCACAACCCCGTCGATGGGATCCGGTATCCATGATAACTGATTCGCGGCTTGTGGACAGGATAAGGTCATATTGGAAACAAGTAGGTTTGGTACGGTTGCATCCCAAAGATCAAGGCTATAAATCGGGGTATAATTGTTGCCAGAAGTGGTGTCTTTCTGTATTTCCCGAAATCTCAGTTCGTAACGGTGCCCGGTCACCAGGGATTGATCGGTTATGTAAGGATTAAAAACAACCGTATTGGCCGCTCCAGAAATATGTCCCCGGGAAGAAACCGTATCATGCGGATTGTAAATTGTGAATACGGAACCCGAAATATCGGAAGTGCTGTCCGTTCCGGCAAAGCTGCTTATTTTAATCTTATAACAGGTATCATTCGGCAAGGTCCTGGTATCCCAGTTATATGCAGCAGCCGTCCATCTTTGAGATCGCGCTGAAATGACCGCAATGGGTTGCCAGTGGCAGCCTTCATCCCGGGTATAATCGAGCATTATCGTCAACGAATCATTATCGGCATCACCATAGTACCATAACAAATCCTTTACGCCCCACAAACTGTCGCCTCCCAAGGGGAAGCAAAGCATCACCTCCTGTTTGGCATTTCCCGGATTGTTGATGGTGAACACGGAATCAGAGATGTCATAGGCGGCCTTTTGACCATCGTGAATGCACACTCCGACCTTGTTCCTCACCCCATCGATCGTCAACATACTGTTGTAGTTGAAAAAGCCGGAATCCGGGATATCCAACGCAAGCATATTCCAGGTATTGCCGCCATTGGTGCTTAGATAAACGTCGGTGTAACAGGACGTTGTTTTGCTGCTGTCAATCCAGGTTATCACCTGGTTTCCGGTCCAGACATCGCCGCCGTTGGGACCCTGTAGCTTTAGATATAGATCGGGCCAAATCCGGCTGGCGCTCTGGACCTTGAAATTGTCAATATAAAAACCTTCGGCAGTCCCATTGCCATCGCTGATAAAAGTGAATTTTATGCGGGCGGTATCTCCAAACCCGAAACGCGAAAGATCATAACTCTCATCGGCCCAGCCCCCGGAAAGCCCCAGTATTGGGTTCAGCGCGCCTCCAGATCCGATATAGCCCAAAGTGTCCCATTTCCCCTTGTAAAATATTTCCGCAAATAGTCCGTCGGTCCCATAAAGAGGCAGATCGTATGTCCGGCTGAAAGATACGGTTGACATGGGACCGAGGATGAACGGCGGCGACACCAGCATCGCTTTCATATTATTAACATATTGCCAAGAATCATCCTGACCGCAATACCATGAATTAAATCCCGAATACCTCCTATGAGGCGATATATGCCACAGGTCATTTGTTCCGCTATGCGTCCACCCGTCGGTTTCATGTTCCATGATATCGGCAAAACCGGTTTGGCCGACCTCAAAGGCCAGACTGTCACAGCAAAAATACCCATCCTCGGTGATAAGACTTAATTTTATAACACTCACATGTGGTATCGAGGATCCCGGAGATATGTAAATATTGAAATTTTCTGGGCTCACAGAATCGGGAGAGATATCTCCCAATATTTTAAAAGCATCGATAATGGCCAAAGAAGTATCGCTGGTGCTGAGGCTGCAAACAATGCCCTCGGCCACATCCAAGCCTTTGTTTTTTATCCTGAGGTTCAGGCTAACGATCTCTCCGGGTTCGGCAAGGCCGTTATTATTGTCCGTTGTATCAGTTATTCCATGATCATAATAAGAAAGAATGGGTGTGGCCACCGTCATCGATATTGACGCCGGCCAGATGTTGGCGCTGCTGTCGGTAATATGAAAATTTAAAACCAAGGCGTGGCCATTGGCGGTGTTTCCCGATACCAAAAATCGATATTGGCCGGTCCCGGAGCTTGAATCGCCTGAAGAAATGTTCCCATAAACCTGCTGGGAATCAAGGATCGAGAACAAGGTATCGACACATCGCATTGCCGCTGATACCATCGGGGCGTCCAGATTCCCGAAATTTTTCAATTTTATCGCCAGGTCGATCGTTTCCCCGGGATTTATCATTCCGTCTCCGTTGCCGCCGGATGAATCGTCAATGGTATATCCGCTGATATTTACATACGCCAGACTGTCGCCGACCAAAATATCGGCCTGAGCCGGAAAATGATTCTGGGCGGTCACGGTAAGGGTCATTTTGCCGGTAGTGGCCGGGGTGACATCCAGCAAAACATCCCCGCCGACGGTGGTAAAGCCGCGCGCATACACTTCAGCGCCCTTTTGCAGGCAGACCAAGGCATTTCCCAACGGCTGTGAATCGCTGCCAACATTGATCCGCACCTGACAGGCACCGGCCGGGATCATTGGGGGATATCCCAGCGCCAGAATTCGGGGGGTATCCGTCCAAATGGGCATTTCGGGATCCCCTATTAAATTGATATCGTACTGGTGCCATCGATAAACATTTTCCTCCCGCGACTGGGCGATATACGAAGCCTTGGCCTGGGCCAGGGTGATGCCGATCCGGTAAAAATTATTATTGAAAAGTTCCCTGAAGAACGCGGCGTCAAACAGATCGGAATATCCGTATCCCGGGTTTCCCGGTGAACCCCAGCCGTAAGAGGTATTTCCGATGTATGCCACCCCTCCGCCGTTTGGATTATTGACGAAATGCTCTGAGCTGGCATCATAATCAAAAGCATTGGTCCAGCATCCGATGGAATATAGGATGCCGTTTCGCGGACTATTGGTAAAAGCATCCATCTGGAAAATATCAAATAGCCCCCCCGCGATCCAACCATGGCCGCAATGGTTAATTAGACTCTGGCCGGCATTCACCGAATCAAAACTGGCACCGCCCAAAAGCAACGATTCGTAATGTTTGGTAATAACATACCTGTTGGGAAAAGATTCGTTTTGGATCATATTCTTGGCAATTCCCTCGTCGGTATATGGGTTGGTCCAAAGTATATCGGCGTCAAAAAGGGCTTTAAGCTGATAATCGGTTGGGGGATTTTTTTCGTAGATCAGTATTTTGTCGACAAAGGCCCTGGCCTTATAAAGGCTATCCACCGAAGCTCGTCCCACAAAAATATCTGGATATAAATCCACGCTGTCTGATACCTCGCCGTAAATGGTATCTCCGTCGGCGTTCCAGGTTCCATCCAGGTCCGAATAATACAAATCACAAGGAAAGATATTATTACGTCCGCCGCCCATTTCACAATCCATGGCAAAAGCATTTCTGACCGGAACTACGCCCACATCTCCTCCCAGCAACAAAAAAGTAAGTCCCGAATCGCTATGGGCAATTTTAAGGTAATTTCTGATCTTTTCCTGAGTGTCTCTGCCGGGGTAATTGGCGGTTATCCAATCAACGCTTCTTACGGCCCCGGAAATCCCCTTGGCCGTCTTCCAATCGGCTAATCGTTGAAAAACGGTATCGAACGGGGGCTTGGTGACAATGAGATATTCTAATGGGGCAGATCCGGCATCCTTGCCCAGAAAGGAAGTGGGCGTTATGCCGGTAAGATCTCTGACAGAATGATCGTATATGGTTTGGCCGTTTGCCGATAATGTCTTGCCTGGGGTTTCTTTTTTGGGATCATTGTGAAAATAAATGGTGAGTTCTATGGAAGAATAAAATTCAAGCCCTTTTTTTGCAGGAACATACTGGAGGGGGTAAATAAGAATTTCCGCAATGTGATTTCCGTTCATATAACCCGAGCTTTTATATTCGAAGATCTTCCCTGGGTATTGGTCATGTGATTCGTAAACGGATTTGTTCGGCTGGGTGAAGGCTGTTTTTTCAGCCATCCTGGAAAGAACGACTTGTTTTTGCGCCGGATAAATATCATGGTATCCGTCGATATATTCTTGGGTGTATGATGAAGCCTTGACGCTGTCAACCACAGCATCGAATGGTAGCAAAATATATTTTTTATCCACCGGAAGCTGGGGATCCCCGGCCCTGTCGGTAATATCCATTTTTGCCAGAAAAACCTTTTCATAACCCTCGCCGGTTGATATAAATTTTAGCGCGGACTTGGAATAATTTATTGTTACCGATATTGTCGCAGCATAAAGGCCGGAAGCTGCAATTGCCGACATAGCGGCAAACAAAATCCTTTTTTTCATAGTGTCTCCTTGATTAACTGGCATTACGCTTTTTCCACAAACAGCATCGCTGAGCCAAATTATGGCCTCGCTTTAAAGGATCTCTGCGGGAGCCTGGAAAATTCTTTGGCTGGCCATCCCTTCATTAATAACGCTTTCCCCTCGATATCATAGGCTATCATATTTAAAGCGCAAAAAGCAAGCCGAATTTTGGCTTGCTTTCCCATTAAAATCAGGACCCGGATCCGGCTTAGCGAAACTCTCGAAAAGCCTTATAAACCACGGATACCGCCAGGAATCCCAGTATCAACCCGCTCAGGAAGGAGACCCCGTAGTGTTCAAAAAATCCTATTCCCGGGCGGCCCCTGATCTGAATGGTGCGCAGGATCGTTATGGCTACCGCCAGGGCCAGACCGGAGCCCCAATAGGCCCACTTGAAAAGTTGCCCAACCTTCCTGGTCCCTCCGGCCGCGGCCGGTTTCAATTTCATGATGTAAAAAAGGATCACCCCGAAACCGAGGGCCGTCACCGTCAGGTGAACTATGTTATGGGCCGGTACATTATATGCCATTCCGTAAAAACGGATGGTAAAAAGACGTCTGGCCAGAAACGGCGCCGCTTGCCGGAATAAATGCAGTGGGTGGGTGAAGGCGTCCAGGAAGAAATGTGTGGCTATGCCCATCAGGGCGGAATAAGTGAAGACGGCGAAGTTCTTTAAGGTGAAGATCGACCATCTTTTATCCGCCATCCGATAGAATTTTTTGCCGATTGCCTCCGGCAGGCAGTATATCAGCGGCTTTTTGACCACATAATGGAAAAGCACGGCCGCCAGGAAGCCCAGCGGAAGGTCGAAATATAGAGATCCCAGCAGGGTATGGCCCGGCCCTCGCAGCGGATAGAAATGGATGAAGAACTCGAAATCCGGAGCCATGCTGCCCACCACCAGGGCGGTCAGGCTGAAATATTTCGGCCACCTGGCCTTGATGGGCAGCACCATGGCCGGATGTGCGGCGGTAAAAGGCATAATAAATCAAAGCAGTTTATGTTTCCGTAAATTCGATGGTAAAATCGCTCTAGGGCTGGGTCTTGATCTCCGAGGTGCAGTTGGGACAGCGCACCGCCTTTAGGGCTATGTTCGAGAAACAGAAGGGACACTCCTTGGTGGTGGGCTGGGCCGGGGACGGGACCGGCTGTTTCTTCAGCTTGTTGACCAGCCGGATCACCAGAAAGATCACAAAGGCCACAATGGCAAAATCGATCACATTGTTGATGAACATGCCGATCTTGATGACCGCAATATTGGCCTCGGTGGCTGATTTCAGGGTGATCTTGGTGAACTCCATCCCCTGCGGCTTGGCCAGCGGGATCACCAGCTGACTGAAATCCATCCTGCCCATCAGCCGCCCGATGGGGGGCATGATGATGTCGTTGACCATGGAGGATATTATCTTGCCGAAGGCCCCGCCGATGATCACCGCCACCGCCAGGTCCAGCACGTTGCCCCGCAGTGCGAATTCCTTGAATTCTTTGAACATGGCTTTATCCTTTTCTAATATTATTTGATGGCATAGGTCAGGCCTAAAGACAGGGTCTGCTTGAAACGGGCCCGCGGGTCAACCTCCTTGTCGTATAACATCTGCAGGTAGAGATTGACCATCAGGTATTTGCTGATGTTGGCCACCAAGGTGTTCTCCAAGCCTAGGTCCGACTGTTTCCAGTAATTCTGGTTCGGCAGACCGGCCAGCTCGTCCTTTTTGGAATTGAACACCGCCTTATAAACCGTCATCTTGCTGGCAAATGATATCTTGTCGGAGCCCACCGGGGTCTTGTAATCGGTTACGAATTCAGCGCCACCGCTGTTGCTGGTAAAATCTTTTTTGGTCCCGGCTGCATCAATAATGACACCCTTATCCATCTGTTGGTGGAAGGCCGCGCCCAGCCGAAAGGTCAGCTCGCGGTCCTTCTCTTTGAATAATGACTTGGCCGCGCCCAGGCTCTCGGTGAATTTCAGGGGGTTGCCATAACGGATATTATCCGGCTGACTGGCATCCAGGAACTGCGATTCCTGGCGGACCGCGGCGAAGGGATCGACAAACAACCCCAGGGTCATTCGCCACAGTGATTCGGCATCGATCAGGTCGGTGGACTTGACCGGCTTCATCCAGCGCTTGCTCTCCTGTTCCTGGCTGTGGGTCTGGCCGAAGGCCAGTTTGAAGGTATTCTTGCTGTTCCATCTGGCATTGAACTGCCGCTGGGCAATAAAATTCCAGTTGGTGACCCAGGACAGAGCCCCGGCCTCGCCTCCGGTCCAGCTGTTGCTGTAGGCGTTCTGGGTGGCCATCAGGTTGGCGTCCAAAGTGGCCTGCCAGGGCTCGGCCAACAACATTGCTGGTGCAACTACGATGGCCAAGACCAGTAAAATTGCCAAGCGTTTCACTTTGGTTCCTCCTTTAATCGATTTATAATGCACCGTGTTGACGAAATGATTTTTCGCCGTTCAAAATCAAATAACATTCAACAATGATCATTTCCCGATGCAGAACTTTTCGAATATCCGGTTCAAGATATCATCGCCCACGGTCTGGCCGGTTATCTGGCCCAGGGCGTCGATGGCCGCCTTGAGATCGCTGGCCAGCAGTTCGTATGATACTTTCTGCACCAGGCTGTTTTTCGCGGTTTCCAGATATTTTAGGCTCTCCTCCATCAACTGAACCTGCCGGGCATTGGCGGCCGAGGCGGCCCCGGCCTCGATTCCCTGCCCGCCGGTAAGCTGGGACACAATGGACCCCTCCAGTTCTGCCAGGCCTTCTTCGGTGACGGCCGATATCCTCAGCCAGGATCTGTCAGGTTTACTGTCGGAGGGATGGCCCAGATCGCTTTTATTCAACAAAACCAAGCGATGATATTTTTCGGTCTGGAATAAAAGTCCTTGATCCTCGGCAGTCAGGGGCGAGGTGCCGTCCAGCACCAACAGCACCAGGTCGGCCTGCTCCAGTTTGCCCCTGGCCCGGTTGACGCCATGGGCCTCGATGGTGTCGGGCGTCTCCCGTAGGCCCGCGGTGTCGAATACTCGGACGGGGATGCCTTTTATGTCTATCCAGCCTTCCAGTACGTCGCGGGTGGTGCCGGCCGTTTCGGTGACTATGGCCTTCTCTTCTTTAAGTAGCATATTGAACAGGCTGGACTTGCCGACATTCGGTTTCCCGGCGATGACCACCCGAGCCCCGTCTTTAAGGACCATGGCGGCCCGGCTGCCGGCCAGTAGATCCTTTAGCTGTTGCTGTGCCAGCTCTATATTGCCGATCCATTCGCCGGATTCTGCCGGAGGAAGGTCCTCCTCGGG
Organism: uncultured bacterium; assembly: GCA_937863685.1. GTDB lineage: Bacteria > Edwardsbacteria > AC1 > AC1 > EtOH8 > UBA2226. The sequence goes on along the minus strand of CALMGM010000005.1, from coordinate 852,936 downwards.
AAAGTCTATCATGGATTCCACCAATGCGGCCGCCTCCAGCAGCGTTTCCCTGACAGCAATTATCTTGCGGGAAAGCCCTCCGGAGAGCCTTTCCAGAGCGGCGCGGGCGGCGGCGGCGGTCTTGGCATTGATGATATCGCATACCGCCTCGGCCTGGGCCAGATCTATCCGCCCGTTTAAAAAGGCCCTAAGCGAGAACTCCCCCGGCCGGGCCGGGCGGGCGCCGGCCGCCAGGGCCGCCTCCAGCACCGCCCTGGCTGATGCCGGACCCCCGTGACAGGTGATCTCCACCATCTGCTCGGCGGTAAAGGAATGCGGCGGCCTTAAAACCGCCAACATGGCCTCGTCAAGCCGAACGCCTCCGGCATCAACAATATATCCGTAATGCAACACATGGCTTTCCATGGCCGATGGTCTTACCTTCCCGGAAAAAATAGCATCGCTGATATTGGCCGCCTCCGGCCCGGAGATCCTGACCATGGCCAGGGCGGCTGACCCCGCGCCGGTGGCTATGGCGGCTATGTTGTCGTTTATTTCCATACCCTCCAGAAATAGGCTCATGGTTAAGATTAAGGATACTAAAACTTGGGCTTAAAATCAAGGTATTAATGACAGCCCCAGAAAAATACGGAAGTTCTTATCATAGATGAATTTATTTTATCAATAATATTGACATTTATTGCCCAAATGTGCTAATCTATGATACTGGGGTTGTAGTATTTATTATAACTTTTCCAACAACTCCAAGACTTTTTTCCTTAATACCGGCATGGAGACGGATCATGAAAAAGTATCTATTGCTCGCAATCCCCCTGTTTCTGGCACTGCCAACGGCACCGGCCGCCCGCTTTCCCCTGTTGGGTGGTCCGGGCCTGGTTCATGTGCAGTCGGCCAAGGCCGGACAGGGTTTTGGCTTCAGAAGCTTCAACTCCATAACCAATTACGGCAGCCAGAAAGTATCCTCCCTGGCGGGCAGCGATAATTCGTACAACGACCTGTGGAGCTATAATCTGGTGAATTACTCGCCGATGGACAACCTGTCCTTTATGGTGGCCGGACTGGCCCATGCCGAGCAATGGAGCATAAACAGCCTCGGGGGGGACAGCTTGGACAACACCCTGGGCTGTCCCGGAGATTTTACTATTGTCGCCAAATACGGCTTCCGGCTTTATGACGGCAAGGTGGACCTGGCGGCCATGCCGATGGTATCCCTTCCCATGGATGATAAAAAATACCAAGACTCACCCTCGCAGACCGGCCAGGTCGATTTCGGAGGAAAACTGCTGACCGATATAGCAATGGACAAGATGAGCCTTCTGGTTAATGTGGGCTTTTTCACCCGGGGCGATCAGAGGCCGCAGGTGCCGGCCGGGCTGGGTGTTAATTATGAAATCAACGGGATGTTATCGGCTTTTCTGGAAACCTCGGCCGAACTGCGGATAGGTTCCCAGAAGGATTCCCTCTCCGATTCCCTGATCCTGTCGGGCCGGGGCTTCGATCGCACAGAAGCCAGAATAACCCCCGGACTTCGTTATATTCCCCTTTCCTTGCTGGGTGTGAACCTGGCTGCTGACATCGGTCTGACCAAGGCCACCCCTTCCTGGCAGTTGGTTTTGGGGCTGGATTTTCCGGCGGCGGCCGGACTTATCAAATCCATCATCATGCCCGGCACCATCGCCGGTCTGATAAAACACCGCAAGACAAACCAGCCCATAAGGGGCATGATCAGTTTTCCCGGCACCGACCTGCCGGCGGTGGTCAGCGAACCGAACGGAAGCTATCAGCTGAAGCTGAAGCCCGGCACTTATAACATCAAAGTGATGGCTAACGGATTCAGAACGGTCGACCGGAAATTGGATGTAAAATCCGGTGAATCGCAATCATGGGACCTGACCCTAAGTCCCAGGGAGGGCGTCATCAAGGGCCAGGTGGCCGATGCCGCCACCGGTAAACCGGTATCGGCCGTCATCACTCTGAACGGAAACGGCGATAAATACAGCAACGACCTGGCTACCGGAGGGTTCAGCTTCACCCTGGCCGCTCCTAAAAAGTACGACCTGAATGTCACCGCCCAGGGTTACCAGCCTTTTCAGGCCAACATCAGCCTGACCGATAAAGAGGAATCAATTCAAAATATCGCCTTGCAGCCGATCCCCAAACCCAAACCGGTGCAGCCGGCAGTGGTTCAGAAACCGGCCCAGCTGCCGACAGCCCTGGCGGTAAAGCCCAAACCGGAAAGAAAACCGGCTCCCAAGGCTCCCGGCTTAAGCCCCGAAGAAGTGGCCGGCCTGTACAAGACCGGGGTAAAGCAATACATGAGCGAGGAATACGACAAGGCGGTGACCACTTTCAAGAAGGTGCTGGCGGCCGATCCCGGAAACACCAAGGCCAAGGATTACCTTAAAAAGAGCCAGGAACGTTTAAAGAAAATTAGAGGATAATTTCTTTTATGAAATTGTTTCTCCGTTTGACCCTATTGCTGTCCCTGACGGCATCATTCTCCTCGGCCGCCCGGTTTCCGGTTATCGGCGGGCCGGGGCTGGTCCATTTGCAATCGGCCAAGGCCGGCTCGATGTTCGGCTACCGCACGGTGACCTCCGTCTCCAGCTACAGCCAGCAGAGGGTCTCCTATCTGGCCGGAGACGGGAATTCGTATAATGACATATGGAGCCATCAGCTGCTGAGCTTTGCCCCCCTGCCAAATATGTCGCTGATGCTGAGCGGCGTGGCCCACGGAGAACAATGGACCATCACCAGCCCCGGCGGCGAGGGCCTGGACAACACCCTGGGCTGCCCCGGGGATGTCACCATATCCGCCAAGTACGGTTTATCACTGGCCGATCAATTGCTGGATCTGGGAATTATGCCCATCATCTCGGTTCCCATGAATAAGGAGAAATACAACGACAGCCCCTCCCAGACCGGCCAGTTGGATTTTGGGGCCAAACTGCTGGGCGATATAAACCTCAAGCAGTCCACCCTATACGTTAATCTGGGCTTTCTGACCCGGGGAGACCAGCGTTCCCAGGTCCCGGCCGGGATGGGATACGAATACGGCTTCAGCCAGAGATTATCAGCCTTTGCCGAAGCCTCGGCCGAACTGCGGATGGGCTCGGTCAAGGATTCGCTGCCGGACTCCCTGGTGCTTCCGGGACGGGGCTTCGACCGCACCGAGGCCAGGCTCACCCCCGGCATTCATTATGTTCCGCTGGACATTCTGGGCATTTCCCTGTCAGCCGACATCGGCCTCACCAAAGCCTCCCCTCCCTGGCAGATCAACCTGGGGCTGGACTTTCCGGCCAGCGCCGGGCGGGCCGTCTCCGGGATCATCACCGGGGCCATCGCCGGGCTGATCAAGGACCGCGATACCGGAGTGCCCATGAAGGGCATGATCACCTTCCCCGGGGCCGGGATCCCGGGGGCCGTCAGTGACGACATCGGCAAATACCTGGCCGAACTGCCGCCGGGCGATTACAAGATCCACATCTACGCCAACGGTTACCGCTGGCTGGAACGAAAGATCAAAGTGGAGCCGGGCAAGAAGGAAAAATGGGACCTGACCCTCAAGCGCAAACTGGGCACCATCAAGGGCACTATTGTCGATGCCGCCACCGGCCAGCCGATAGCGGCCAGCTTCAGCTTCGTAGGTAAGGACCTGCCCCAATTCAGCGCCGATCCCCTGACCGGAGAATACACCAGCAATGTTCCCCCGGGGAAATACAATTTGTCGATAACCGCCGACGGGTATCAGTCACAAAGCATCGAAATAACTGCCAAAGACCGCAAGGAAATCATTAACGATCTTGCCCTGCAGCCCACCGCCCCGGCCCCGGTGGCTTATAATACCACCAATCGCCGGACCTCCCAGCCCCCGGCGGTTTCCGCTCCGGCGCCAAAACCAGCCACCCGGGAAACCGCACCCAGACCGGTGGCGGCAGAGACCCCGGCCAGGGCTGAAAAACCCAAAGCCGCGGCCCCGGCTCCCAAGCCTGCAGCTTCAGCCAAACTGTCGGCCGATCAGATCAACGACCTATATAAGACCGGGGTCAAGCAGTATATGAACGAGGAATACGACAAGGCCGTCAAGACCTTCCAGACCCTTTTAAAATCCGATCCCGGCCATGCCAAAGCCAAGGATTATCTGACCAAGGCCAAGGACCGTCTGAAGAAGATCAAGGGATAATTAAATCCGGCAAGATCCTAAATTCACCGCAGGGATCCGATGAAATGGCCGTCGGTTCTTTGCGGTGAAATATATTCGAAACGCAGTGGGATGAAATAGATATGAAATTGTCGAATAAGATCAGTCTGGCGGTCCTTTCGCTGGCCTTATTGATCCTGGGGTCTTCATTTATGGTGGCCCAGGACGCCCCCTTCTTTAAAAAGGAGGAATTCTACATGGATGCCGGGCAGCGCCTGCTGATAGAAGTGCACGTTTGGGGCGAAGTGAACAGCCCCGGCATGTACCGGGTGCCGGACGGCTCGACAGTGCTGGAGCTGATATCCAAAGCCGGCGGACCCACCCAGTATGCCGCCCTTTCCCGGGTCAGGCTGTCAAGCAACATCGGGGGCAAACGGAGCAACCAGAAGATAAATATCGACAAATACCTCAACAGCACCAAGGAGGTGGACATTCCGGTCCTCAAGCCCGGCGATACCGTGATGATCCCCCGCAATGCCCGCTTCTTCTGGAAGGACGCCATCGGCTTTGTGGCCGACCTGGCGGTGATCGCCAATGTCTATTATCTGATATCGCGCAATCGATAATTTTTTAGACCACCCCTTGTCCCCTCCTTGATCAAGGAGGGGCTGTTTAAAAGATCGAAACATTTTAATACCGACGAGAAAGAGTTCATTTCTTTTATGTCAGTACAAGTAAGAACCCGCTTCGCCCCCAGCCCCACCGGCTACATGCATATCGGCAATCTGCGCACCGCCCTGTATGCCTATCTTATCGCCCGGGCCATGAACGGCAAGTTCATCCTGCGGATCGAGGATACCGACCAGGAGAGATTAGTGGAGGGATCGGTCGAGGTCATTTATAATACTTTGAAATTAGTAGGCCTGGAGCACGACGAGGGACCGGACATCGGCGGGCCGTTCGGCCCGTACATCCAGAGCCAGCGCAAGGATGTTTATAAGGAATGGGCCGAAAAATTGATCGCCGCAGGCGGGGCCTATTATTGTTTCTGCAGTAAGGAGAAGCTGGAATCGCTGCGCAAGGAAGCCGAGGGCAAGGATGCGGTCTTCAAATATCAGGACCCCTGCCGGGAGCTCGATCCGGCCGAAGCCCAAAAGCGGGCGGTTACCGGCGAACCCTGCGTGGTGCGGCAAAAAATACCCCGCGGAGGGAGCACGACTTTTAATGATATGGTCTACGGCTCGGTTACGGTGGAGAACGATACTCTAGAGGACGGCATTCTTTTAAAGTCAGACGGCCTGCCCACCTACAATTTCGCCAACGTGGTGGATGATCACCTGATGCAGATATCCCATGTCATCCGGGGCAGCGAATACCTGTCCTCGGCCCCCAAGTATAATCTGATCTATCAGGCCCTGGGATGGGTGATCCCGGCCTACATCCATCTGCCGCTGATAATGAAGGCCGCCGGCAAAAAGCTCTCCAAGCGGGAGGGCGACGCCTCCTTCGAGGATTTCTACCACCAGGGATATCTCAATGAGGCCATCGTCAATTACATCGCCCTGCTGGGCTGGAACCCCAAGGACGACCGGGAGATCTTCTCATTGGACGAACTGAAGAAGATATTCAATATATCGGGGCTGAATAATTCCCCGGCCATCTTCGACCCCGACAAGCTGAAGTGGATGAACGGCGAGTATATCCGCAAGCTGGCCCCCGAGCAGTTCAAGCAGCTGGCGATGCCATATTACCAGAAGGCCATCAAACGGACGGACATCGATCTTCTTAAACTCAGTAAACTTGTTCAACTGAGAACCGAGGTTTTAAGCGACATTCCCGGGATAGTGGATTTTATAGACACCCTGCCGGAATACGATGTTTCGCTTTACGTCAACAAGAAGATGAAGACCGACCCGGCCATTTCGCTGGAGTCCCTAAAGCTGGCCCTGGTTGTGCTGGGAAATTTGGAAATTTGGAAACACGAGACAATACACGATGCCCTGTTCGGGCTGATAGAGACCCAGGGGCTTAAGACCGGACAGATGCTGTGGCCCGTCCGCACCGCCCTATCAGGCAAGGAAAGCTCCCCCGGCGGAGCCATTGACCTGGCTGAGGTGCTGGGCAAAGAGGAGACTTTGGGAAGAATTACAGCGGGAATAGAATTATTGTCTAAACCAAGCTAAAAAGGACCAATATGAAAAGGTGCTTTTCGTTTGCCCTGTTTTATTCGATCCTTTCTTTGCCTCTTTGGGCCAATGCCCAGGAAACCATTCCCGTTCCGGATACTTTGAAAACCGACAGCACCGACATTGTGATCGTTGCCCCGGCCAATGACACATTGGCGGCCGACAGCATTATAGCAAGACCCGTAGGTGGCCCTGTTTATGGAGTGACCTCAAACTTTGAGCCCTCTACGCCTGGCACCAGGGTAGTTTATTCTTGGGAGCTAGCAACTACACCCAATGCCAATATCATCACAATATTATCGGCCACAAACGGAGTGGTTAACGGAAATGGCTCGCTTTATTTCCGGGGCAGCCGTTCCGATGAGATAGCATATTTTATAGACGGTTTTAATGTAACCGAACAATACACTGGAGAAATCGCTACCCCTATCAATTTTGCTGCTATTGATGAACTTTCAGTAACCACTGGAGGCTGGGGTGCCGAAACTGGCGATGCGATGGGCGGTGTGGTCAATTTTAAAACCAAAGACTACATCGATAAATTCAACATTTTCGGCAAATGGACCACAGAGCCAAGCCGTAATGGCAATAAAATTGAAACAGCGCTTGGCGGGGCTCTGCCTTTCTATAAAAGTATTTCATACAGTTTATCGGCCGAAACCGATAACGGCGACGATATCCGGCCCTGTTTTATGCCGGAGAAGTTTTACATCCATGATCCCAGCAAGGATTATCTTTGGGCGGACACCCTCCAATACAGTCGTGCCGTATGGGATTCAATTTGGGGAGACTCGACCTATTTGGGTTGGACGGGAGATTGGGCAGATTCCTCTGATGAGGCCTGGCAGGCAGAAAAGGCAGAACGGATTGCCAACGGTTGGTTGCGTGGCTGGAAGGAAAGTGATGCAGAATATCTGCCGCACAGCGATTATAATAAATACCGCATAACGGGAAAAGTTAGCTACAAGATTCAGCCCCTTGACGCAAAATTGAGCCTCTTGGGCATAGCCACCAGGGACCAACAAGCCCAATATACAGCTTCTTTCAAATATAACCTGGAAGGTTATTATTCAAAACTACAAAAATCACATTTGCTGGGCGTGACCTGGGCACACAACATTGCCAACAAAATTGACTATACTCTTAAGCTAAGCAAACATCACAGCCAGACCCAATCGGGAATACGCGATACCATAGCAGAGAAAAATAGAAGCTGGTGGGAAGATTATACATTTCTTTCCGATGCCGATGCCGACGGCGATAGTATGTATGATGCTTACGAAGGCCAAGCTTACAGCTCAAATAGTATTGATAACCCTTACGGCGTGGACGGTATATTTTACACTACCGGGCTGGCCAGAGTTTGGGAAAAGACTTTTTCGGATTATACCTCGGGAAAACTTGACGTTTCCTCGCGGATTAATGAATATAATAGACTTTCAGGTGGTATTGAGTTAAAGAAATATCATGTTTATAAAAAGTATAATGCGTTGCCTTGGGAACCATTAGCATCTTATTACAGCCCATTTGGGGTATTTGTCCAAAGCTATGACTTTAAGCCGGAAACCCGTGCTATTTATATTCAAGAACATTTTATTTATGACAAGACAGCTATTCGTGCTGGTCTGCGGTTTGATTATGTGAATTTAGGTGATTCTTTCAATTACACCAACTTTTTCTGGCTTGCGGATTCGACACCATTCTACGAAAAAAGAAAAAGCACAGCTAGCTTGGGTACTAATATTACATATTTATTGTTTCCTAAAACCCAAATTGAATTCGGTTTTAATCAATACCGACAAATACCTGCCTGGGATGATTTTTATAAAAAAATTCATTTGAGCCTATATTCTGTTAACGCTTTGGCTGATTTTCAAAAAACCACCCTTTACGAAACAGGCATAACACAACAAATTAATAACAATATATACATAAATGCCAATATTTATTATAAAAAAATAAACAATGTGCTTCAATCAAGGGAGAGAGTAGACTCGACCACGGGACTTAATTATATAGACTATTATTACGGAAATTATGGAACGGTGAACGGTTTAGAACTGAATGTAGATTATAAAAACAATTACTTTTTAGGTCAATTAAATTACAGCTACAGCAAGGCCCTGTCTGCCATTAAAGGTAACGACAGCAATAATATTGTTATGAATTACAATCAATCCGGCAAATTCAATCTTGTGACCAAATTTTATTCAAGCGAGAGTTTCGGACCAAAAGTAGCTAATTTTCATCCTTTGGCAAATATCACAATCGGCTTACTTAATAATTTCGGCAGCGGGTTTCCCTACACCCAGACAGACCTGAAAGGATTTATTATTGGCAACTTGAATGATTCTCTACTGCCTTCTTACTGGTATACCGATCTGTTGATATCCAAAAAAATGAACTTCAATAAAATTAATATGTCTTTAGATCTGGAAATACTTAATTTATTTAATAGAAAAAACACAAGCAGTGTATATTCAACAACCGGGTCGGTGGATTACGATGGGCGCTTTGTTACCCTGGATCAATTTACAGCTTTAGGTTCTATTCCGGCCTACATCTCCTATACCGTTGACGGAGATGGGAACCCTATTCTGGTGCCAAACCCCTATTACAGCAAGTGGAGAGATCTTAACGCCGACGACACAATCGATCCTTATGAGGCATACACAACATATGTTGCTGCTTATAACGATTATATCTCTGACCCGTTCAACCCAAACAGGGTACCTTATTCTAGTGCTTATCTGGCTCCGCGAAGATTTAAACTGGCCTTAAGCGTATCTTTTTAAGCTTATTACCTAAAACGTTAAATAAAACCACCAAGACCACAAGCGCTAAATATAGTTCATCTATACCTTGGCGTTCTTAGCGTCTTTGCGGTTCAAAGAGAAATTAAATGAATAACACCGAGAACACCAAGACCCCCATCGAGGGCGCGGCCGCCACCAATTTCATCCGCGAGGCCGTGGCCGAGGACCTTAAAAGCGGCCGCTTCAGATCGGTCCACACCCGCTTTCCGCCGGAGCCCAACGCCTACCTCCACATCGGCCACGCCAAGGCCATATGGATTGACTACGGCATCGCTTTGGAATTCGGCGGGCTGTTCAATCTGCGATTCGACGACACCAACCCCGCCAAAGAGGAGCAGGAATTCGTGGACGCCATCATCGAGGACGTCAAATGGCTGGGGGCCGATTTCGGAGACCGGTTATTCTTCGCCTCGGATTATTTCGAACAGATGTATCAATGGGCCGAGGAGCTGATCAAAAAAGGCAAAGCCTACGTCTGCGACCTGGCGGCCGAGGAGGTCAGCAAGACCAGGGGAACCCTGACCGAGCCGGGAAAGAACAGCCCCCATCGCGACCGCTCGGTGGATGAGAACCTGGACCTGTTCCGCCGGATGAAGGCCGGAGAATTCCCCGACGGCTCCAAGACCCTGCGGGCCAAGATAGACATGACCCACGCCAATTTGAACCTGCGCGACCCGGTGATGTACCGCATCCTGCACACCGCCCACCATCGCCAGGGCGACAAGTGGTGCCTCTACCCCATGTACGACTGGGCCCATGGCCTGGAGGATTCCATCGAGGGCATCACCCATTCGCTGTGCTCGCTGGAATACGAGGATCACCGGCCACTGTACGACTGGTTTTTAGACCAGCTGGGCATCTACCATCCCCGGCAGATTGAGTTCGCCAGGCTTAATGTGACCTATACGGTGATGAGCAAGCGAAAGTTCATCGACATGGTAAAGGCCAAAAAGGTGACAGGATACGACGATCCGCGCCTTTCCACCCTGGCCGGGATGCGCCGCCGCGGTTTCTCCTCGCTGGCCATCAAAAATTTCTGCGAACGGATCGGGGTGGCCAAGCGCGACAGCCTAGTGGATTATGCCCTGCTGGAGCATTATGTTCGGGAGGACCTTAATAAGCGGGCGCCGCGATACATGGGGATACTCAATCCGGTCAAGGTGGTACTGACCAATTACCCCGAGGGCCAGACCGAGGAGCTGGAGGCGGTCAACAATCCCGAGGATCCCTCGGCCGGGACCAGGAAGGTCCCCTTCTCCCGTGAGCTGTACCTAGAGCGGGACGATTTCATGGAGGAGCCGCACAAGAAATTCTACCGCCTGTCGCCGGGCCGCGAGGTGCGGCTGCGCTGGGCTTATTTCATCACCTGCCAGGAGGCCATCAAAGACACTTCGGGCAACATCACCGAACTGCGCTGCACTTATGACCCGGCCACCAAGGGCGGTGACGCCCCGGACGGCCGCAAGGTCAAGGCCACATTGCATTGGGTGTCGGCCAAACATGCCATCGAGGCCGAGGCCAGGCTTTACGACAAGCTGTTCACCAAAGAAAATCCGGACGATGTCCCGGAGGGGCAGGATTTTACCGCCAATATAAATCCGGATTCACTGAAGGTGATCCCCTCTTGCAAATGTGAGCCAGCTTTGGCCAAGGTCAAGCCGGGCCAGGCCATCCAGCTGGAGCGACTGGCCTATTTCTGCGTGGACCCGGATTCCCAGGAGGGTAAGCTGGTACTCAACCGGACGGTGCCGTTAAAGGAGTCCTGGGGCAAGACAGTAAAGGAGTAAATGACCCCACCCCAGCCCCTCCCCCAAAACATTGGGAGAGGGGTTTCAATTATTGAACTTATTTTACATCTATGCTAAAATTATCGACATGAAAGACATCAAGCTGAAAAAAGTAGAGTGGCTGTACCTGTGGTTCATCCTGGGGCTTTCCCTGCTGACGGTGGTCTTCCTGCGCAAATTAGACGGCTGGCCGCACATCTTCTATATCTACGGACTGACCTTGGCGGCCTACGCCCTGGTGATTTTTCTCAACACCCGCTGGCCCAATAGACTCACCAAAACCATGCGTCACCTGGCGCCCTACGCCGGGATTCTGCCCATCTTCCAGAGCCTGGGCTTCATAACCCATTATATCCGGCCCGATTTGGACAGCTACCTGATAAAGATAGATTTCGCCCTGTTCGGAGTTCATCCCACCGTCTGGCTGGAGCGAGTGACCTTTCCCTGGATGGTGGACGTGTTGGCTCTGGCCTATTCCAGCTATTATTTTCTGCCGGTGGTTCTGGCCGTTTTCCTGCATTTTGACAAGAAACACCATGAACTGGAGCACATGTTTTTGGCCGTGACCCTGGGATTCTTCATCTCCTATGTGGGGTACCTGCTGGTGCCGGCCGTCGGGCCTCGCTTCACCCTGACTGGCCAACAGGCCGCCCCGGTCAAGGGGCTTTTTTGGGGCAATCAGATACTGGAATTTCTAACTGCCAATGAATTCAACAAAAGGGACTGTTTCCCCTCCGGCCATACCGGCATAACTTTGATAGTACTGTACTACGCCTTTACCCATCACAAAAAACTCTTCGCCTTCATGCTGCCGGTGGGGATACTGCTGATCATGGCCACGGTGTTCTTAAGATTGCATTACGTGATAGACGTCATCGCCGGGTTCGGCCTGGCGGCCCTGGCCATTTTTATCACCGAGCTGTGGAATCCGCAGTTCATCCCGATAAAGGACAAAGATAAAGAGGCCGCCCAAGATTAGGGCGGCCTCTTTTATAATCATTTATTAGGGGAGGGTTTAAAAACCCTCCCCTACCGTTATATTATTACTTCGACGGATAAATAGCGCGCTGTGTCATTCCCTCGAAAGAGGGAATCCAAGTTTGGATGCCCGTTTTCACGGGCATGACACCAAGAACGTTCGGAAAACGAATAGAATAATAATCCCAAATATCAGGATAATATTTTCTCATACACCCGGTAGGTCTTGTAGATCTTCGAGCCCACCGCCTCGGCCAGGCGGTTCATCATAAGGTTGTTCTCCAGCACCCAGGACAGCTCCCCCGTCCGGTATCCCTTCTTCAGGCCGTTCTCGAACACCCGGCTGATCAATCCGGCCTCTATCCCCCGATGCTGGTAATCGCGGACCACCCCGGCGGTCATTACCCTGGCGTGGGTGATGCTTCTTTTGTGCCACAGGAACTTTATCATCTCCAGGAGACCCATTTTCCCGTTGAGCTTTTTGATGACATAGTTGTAATCCGGCAGGGCCCATAAGGAGCCCACCGGCTTTTGCCCGTCGAAGGCGAAGATCACGAAATCGGCATCGACTATGTCCTTGAAATTCTCGGCGTAATGGTCAATCTCCCTCTCGGTCAGCGGCACGAATCCCCAGTTGTGGCTCCAGGCCTGGTTGTAGACCTCTTTGAATATCTTCACCTCCTGGGCGAACTTTCTTTTGTCGATGCTGCGGAAGGTGATCCCCTTCCGCTCCACCCTCTCAGCCAGCATTCTTACCCGCCGGCCGTCCATCTTCTCCACGTCGAAGAAATAGGCATACATGTCCATGGCCTTGTCCAGCCCGCAGCCCTCGATCATTTTTGGGTAATAGGCCGGATTGTAGGTCATCTCTATCACCGGCGGGGAGTCGAAGGCGTCCACCAGCAGGCCGGCGGTATCATTGGTGGTGAAGTTGAACGGGCCCCGGATGGCATCCATGCCCTGCTCTTTAAGCCATTTCCCGGCAGTAGAAAAAAGTGCTTGGGCGGCGTTCTGATCATCCAAGCATTCAAAGAAACCAAAGAACCCGCATTTTTCATTGTGGAATTCGTTGCTGTTGTCGTCGATATGGGCGGCAAGGCGTCCGATGTTTTGGCCGTTCCGCCGGGCCAGAAAGTAGGCGGCCCGGGCATGTTCGAAGAAGGCGTTCTTCCCGGGATCCAGCATTTTTTTCTGCTCGGCGACCAGCGGCGGCACCCAGCAGGGATCGTTGCCATAGACGGCCCAGGGCAGTTTTATGAAATCATCAATATCCGCCCGGCTGACCGCCTGCTTGATAATGATATCATCCGGCACTGCAATTTCTCCCCAGCTTTATCAATAAAAAATAAATATCGTTTATGACAGCTTATTCCGTTTTTTCATATTCTTCCCGCTTTCTCTTTTCGTGCCAAAGGCAGACCAGCCTATATGTACTAACATGCGGTGGCTGGGAAGAAAAAGCTCCAAAGTCACGCCAAAGGCGGATCCGCCTATATGGATTTACCTGCGGTGGCGGAAGAACTGTCGCTGCAGCGCTGCCCGTTGCCTTAATGCCAGCTGCCTAAATGTCTTGACCACGAAACAGGGCACCAGCAGGCAAAACATTTTTTACGGCAACTTCGTCTATCCAACAGCGCTGATGCGACCCGGACCGCCCCCTTGATCCCCCTCCCGCAAGGAGGGGGAAGCAACCTTCCCTTCCCCTGCGGGGAAGGGGCAGGGATTAGGTCGGTTCCTTTACCGGTTATGACTTTAGCCTTACCCAGTAGATGCTCTTGGTTACTTTCGGAGCCTGCCCTGAAAATAGCAACCCGCCTTGGTTGTGAAGGGTCACAAGAAAGTAACATAAACTGATTATATATAATTGATCAATAATTATTTTATCAGGTCGCCCAGCCGCTGGAAGCGGATATTCTTCCAGAACATCCAGAAGGGCTGGCCGTTCTCCGAATCCCACGACCAGTAGATGAACAGCGCCCGGCCCCTAAGCAGATTCTTTGGCAGGGGGCCCCAGAAGCGGGAGTCCAGCGAGTTATCCCGGTTGTCGCCCATGGCAAAGATATTCCCCGGCGGGACCACCACCGGCCCGAAGTTGTCGCGCATCCATCCCAACTGCACGAATTTTCTTTCCTCCCAGGCCTTCTGATAGTCGGGTTTCCAGATGTCCTCGATCGTCTCCCGATTCTGGCTGCCTTCCCAAGCTTTGTGGACAGCATAGGGCTCGCTGGGTCTTTTTCCATTGACATATAAATCCCCGCCGATAACCTGAACCGTATCGCCCTCCACCGCCACGCAGCGTTTGATGAAATCACGGCCGTCCAGCGGGTATTTGAAGACCACGATGTCGCCGGGCTCGGGCTGCCGAAGGCCCTTTAATATCAAGATATCGGTAAAGGGGATCTTGGTGCCGTAGATGAACTTGTTGACCATCAAAAAATCCCCCACCAACAGGGTGTCCTCCATCGAGCCGGAGGGAATTTTAAAGGCCTGGATCAGCAGGCTGCGGATCACCAGGGCCATGACCACGGCCCAGATTATTGACTCCGACCAGTCCTTGTACCAGGATTTCTTTCGATTATTGTGCGGTTTCAGCATATTTTAATTTTGATATTTTGTTCAGGCCAATATCTTGCCGATGCGGGTCACTCGCAGCCTTTGCCAGAATTTTATAAGCGGGATGTCCGACTGCTTGTCCCACGACCAGTAGATGAACATCACCCTCCCCCGGATGTTCTTCCCGGGCAGCGGCCCCCAGTAGCGGGAGTCGAATGATTCGTCCCGGTTGTCGCCCATCATGAAGTAGCAGTCCGGCGGGACCACCACCGGCCCGAAGTTGTCGCGCACCCAGTAACGGTCTGAGTTTCGTCCGCTCTCCCAGTCGTTCTGGATGGTTTTGGGGTTGATGACGGACTGCGGAAAGGGATATTGCTCGGGGTCGGTGTGCTGTATGAACTGCTGTTCCATTTTTTTGCCGTTCAGGTAGAGGTCCTTGTTCTTCACCTCGATGGTGTCGCCCGGCAGGCCGATGCAGCGCTTGACCAAGGTCAAGCCGTCATAGGGACTGCGGAAGATCACCATCTGTCCGGGTTTGGGCGAGGTCATTGCCAGCACCGTCTTGTCGGTGAAGGGGATGTGGATGCCGTAGGTGAATTTCTCGGCGAACAGCCGGTCGCCCGGCAGGATGGTCTTCTCCATGGAGCCGGTGGGCACCTCGTAGGCCTCTAATAAAAACGGATTGATGATGAACTTGACCACTATCACGGCAAACAGCAGCGGCCACAGCCAATCGTGCCAGAATTTTTTAAATGAATTGTTTTTCATATCATCCAAAATGTTATGGTTTGTTTTTATTTTACCGCAAAAGGCACAGAACAAGCCCTTAGGTAAGACAAAGTGTATACAGAGATATTATTACTTCGGCGAATATATAATGCACTGCGTCATTCCCGTCCCGCATCAAGTGCGGGATAAACTCCAGAGGGAATCCAGGCCTGGATGCCCGTTCCCCGATATATGTCGAGGACAAGTTTCACGGGCATGACAACATGGAATTCACAAAACGAATATAGTTACAGACAACAATTATCTGTTTTCAATAATCCAGTCCCCGTTAGTCTCCCACCTTCAGCACCGCCAAAAATGCCTCCTGGGGTATCTCCACGTTGCCCACCTGCTTCATCCGCTTCTTGCCCTCCTTCTGCTTCTCCAGCAGCTTTCGCTTGCGGGTGATGTCCCCGCCGTAGCACTTGGCGGTGACGTTCTTGCGATAGGCCTTGACCGACTCCCGGGCGATGATCCGGCTGCCGATGGCCGCCTGGATGGCGATCTCGTACTGCTGGCGGGGGATCAGCTTGCGCAGTTTCTCCACCAGGGCTTTGCCCCATTCGAAGGAATGCTGCTTGTGGACGATGGAGGATAACGCATCCAGCGGGTCGCCGTTGATCAGGATGTCCAGCTTGACCAGCTCCGATTCGCGGTACTCCAGCATCTCGTAGTCCAGCGAGGCGTAGCCCTTGGAAAGGCTTTTGAGCTTGTCGTAGAAATCGAAGATGATCTCGGCCAGCGGGAACTCGTAGAACAATATGCCCCTAGTGGGATCCAGATATTCCAGTTTCTTGTAGATGCCCCGCCGGTCCTGCCCCAGTTTCATGATGTTGCCGATGAACTCGGCCGGCACCACGATCTCGGCGGCCACATAAGGTTCTTCGACCTTTTCGATGCTGACCTCGGAGGGCATCTCGGCCGGGTTGTCCACCTGCAAGACGGTTCCGTCGGTCTTGTAGATCTTGTACTCCACGTTGGGCACGGTGTTGATCAGGGAAAGATTGTATTCCCTTTCCAGCCGCTCCTGGACGATCTCCATGTGCAGCATGCCCAAAAACCCGCAGCGGAAGCCGAAGCCCAGGGCCCCCGAGGTCTCGGGGATGTAGGATAAAGCCGAATCGTTGAGCACCAGCTTGTCCAGGGCCTCCCGCAGTTCGGGATACTGCTGGTTCTCGGTGGGGTACAGCCCGGCGTAGACCATGGGCTTGACCTGTTTGTAGCCCGGCAAAGCTTCTTGGGCCGGATGCTCGGCATCGGTGATGGTGTCGCCCACCCGGGCGTCGGAGACGGTCCGGATGCCGGCCACCACGTAGCCTACCTCGCCGGTCAACAGTTCCTCCTTGGGATACATGCCCAGCTTGAGGGTCCCCACCTCGGTGACCTCGAAGATCTTTTCGTTGGAGAACAGCTTGATCTGCATGCCTTTCTTCAGGCTGCCCTCCACCATCCTAATATACGGCACCGCCCCGCGGTAGACGTCGAATATGCAGTCGAAGATCATGGCCCGGGGCGGCCCCTCGGTCTGGCCGGAGGGGGCCGGGATCTTTTCGATTATCGTTTCCAGCAAATTGTCTATGCCCAGCCCGGTCTTGGCGCTGACCAGCAGGATATCGGCCTCGTCGCAGCCCAGCAGTTCGATGATCTGCTGTTTACTGCGCTCCACCTCGGCCGAAGGCAGGTCTATCTTGTTGATCACCGGAATGATGGTCAGGTTGTGGTTGACCGCCTGGTATAGATTGGCCACCGTCTGGGCCTCCACCCCCTGGGTGGCATCCACCACCAGAACTGCTCCCTCGCAGGCCGCCAGGGAGCGGGAGACTTCGTAGCCGAAGTCCACGTGGCCCGGGGTGTCTATCAGGTTGAAGATGTATTCCTGTCCGCTTTTTGAACGGTAGTTCATCTTGACCGGGTGCATCTTGATGGTGATGCCCCGCTCCCGCTCCAGGTCCATGCTGTCCAGCACCTGCTCCTGCATGTCCTTCTTCATGATGGAGCCGGTGGTCTCCAGCAGACGGTCGGCCAGGGTGGATTTCCCGTGGTCTATATGGGCTATGATGCAAAAATTACGAATGTTAGCTTGAGACAATTAATGATGCTCCTAATGTAATATTAACCTTGCTCAATGATCTTTACAATTTCCTTTAGTTTTGATTCTATCTTTTTATAACGTTCTGTTTGCATTAGGTGACTCATATTTGCCGTAAGAGCTTCTTGCAGGTCTTGATCCGATAGTATTTTTTTAAATTCAGCATTTAAATACTTTTTTACATCATCGGGCGCCCGCGTTAATGATTCAACTAAATCAGTCCTATTGTCTAGTAAATATGTTATGTCTTCAAAATCCTTACTAAAGCGAGGGTCAGCACCACCTCTATCGTGAAAAGCGGCAAACTTTGTCGCTAAAAAATAAGACAATGGCAATAGATTAACGGTTATAGCACCAATTTGATGTTTTTCTAAATGTTTAAAACCAGGACAAAACCATGGGTTAGAAGGAGCCCACCCCAGTTCCTTAGTGCCCATTACATCCATTTTAATATCCTTATATAAAAATCGACAAACAACATTTTCTGCATGGCTTTGTTTAAAACCTTTTCCCGAAAGCTTCTTTCTTAGTTTCTCCAATTCAGCAAACGTAGCGATATGCACGGTAATATCAACATCTTTAGTTGGTCTAACATCTTCAGCCCCAGGATCGTCAATATAAAGACCAACGACAGCACCGCCGACAAATATTACTTCTTCCTTTAACTCTCCGAGCGCTTCTGCAATTTTAACAATTGCTTTTAGATTACTATTTTTATTTATCACTAAATTCTTCTTTCAAGTTCCTCAATAGCAATATTTTGTTCCCGGATTTTACCCACGCGCAGAGCATCTACAAGTGCCAAAAGTTCATGCAACTTATTATCCCGGATGCATGCTTTAGGAACCGAAGGATGTAACGGTTCTATACACTGCCCCTTTATATTACCCTCTGCATAGGGCCAAACAAAAGTAACATCGCTAATAATATATTTATTCAACGGTAAATATGAAAGTGCTGTTGGAATACCCCTCACTATTGCACCAGGCTTTTGTGGATACACATAACGTATTCCGTATTTTAAGAATTCTATCAAAGCTAATCTCATCAATTTTTTCTTATCCTCGGCAAGCAACCCAGCCAACATTGAGCGATTAATGCTTTCACTAACTTCGCTAGCACTAATATAAAGCTCCATGGCCAGGTCTTTCATCAACCATGACTGTTCGCCCTTTGTAGAGATTTTCAGTAAGATAACAATGTCATGGGGTCTCATTCCACTGTGCTTTTTCATTTTACCCTCACTATTAAGTGGGCCAAATAGGCGATTCGCGATTCGCGATTCGCGAATTATTATATTGATTTCCTTCTGATGCTTTAGAATTATTAAACTATGTTTCGCTTATTTAAAATCGAAGCATCCCGTATACCCTTCGCCATGATGATGATGGCGCCCGGTGGTTTCCAGCAGGCAGTCGGCCAGGGTGGATTTCCCGTGGTCTATATGGGCTATGATGCAAAAATTACGAATGTGATCTTGGGACAATTATTTATGCTCCTGAAAAATTATTTTACCGCAAAGGCGCGAAGAACGCCAAGGGTTATTAATATTGTTGCTTTTGAATAATAGTATCAACAATGTTTTTTTCGATTTCCCCGCGTTTGACCATTTCTTTTAGTTCTTGCTTCGTCAGTAATTCGGCGGGGTTGACTGTTGTTTCTGCTATGAGTTCCAATTTAAATTCGCGACGGATGTTCCATTCATCACCCGGCGACATGGTTGAATTGGGGACGATTTCGATGTCCTTTTTCCCGACCGGCCCTACCAGACGGTAGACAAAGCCTTTGGTAAAGGGGCCGGTATGTTTCCATTTTGTTCCGTTGCCAACCACCACTGTCGGTTTATGGGAAAATATTCGGGCAATTTCGAATTGTTGGGTCACCGTGCTTCCAGCCCGAAGCTTAGTCAGTTTTTTCGGGGACCCGTGGTACCAAGGTTTATCTGATTTAATTTGGTTAAGCTTTTCCATGGTCGTTATTGGATTAACATAATTACCATTATGCAAATCATGCTATTAATAATTACACTGGTCTTTTATCGAAGCCAGTTCCCGCCCGCATTTTTCGCATTTTTCCTGATACCAAGTGAAGGACGTTCCGCAATCGGGACAGCTCCAGTTGTTCTTTTGTTCCTCCAGCCAGAACTCCAGGCCCTTCTCTTTTAATGAATCCAGATTTTTGAACATCACCGCGCAGTGCGGCAGGACCTCCCTTATCCGTTCCACCATCTTCAGTCGTTCCTTGACCAGCTGACAAGGGTATTCGGAACAGAGTATGCAGGCCTCGATCTTTTTGCCAGCGGCGCAGGCCCGGATGCCGCATTTCCAGCAGCCCTCGTAAAGAGAATCCGTCTTGCAGCCCCGGCATTTCAAAGGAGCCGGCGGAATGTTGTCCCTCATCGGGGCCGGCAGGTCCTCCCACTTGGCCGGGACGCCTGTCGCCAGGGCCTTTTTATGGGCCGCCACTATCTCGCAGGCTCCGCAGTACAACCCGCAATATGAACCGTGATCGAAATCGGTCATGGAAATTATCCCTTCTTTTCTCGATACCCTTCGGCCGCCTTGACGAACCTCTCGAACAGCCTTCTCTGCTCCGGCATGGTCTCGGCGATCCGCTCGGGGTGCCACTGCACTCCCAGCATGAACCCGCCGTTTCCGCAGGATTCAATACCCTCGACCACCCCATCCGGGGCCCAGGCCACGGCCCTAAGAGCCGGGGCCGGATCCCTGACCGCCTGGTGATGAACGCTGTTCACCGAGGCCGAGGTGGTCCCCAATATGGAAGCCAGGCAGGAATCCGGGGCGATGCTGACCGAATGCACCAGTTTATCCGGGGTCTGCTCCCGCATATGGTCAAAGGCCGTGCCCTGTTCGTCGTTGATGTCCTGGTAAAGCGAACCGCCCAGAGCCACATTCATTATCTGCATGCCCCGGCAGATACCGAACATGGGCATTTTTCTGTCGGCAGCCTTTTTTATCATTGCCAGTTCGAACTCGTCCCGAAGCGGATTGAAGAATTTTGCCTTGGGGTGGTTCTCGACGCCCAGGTGCTTGGCTTCAATGTCGCCCCCGCCGATCAGCAACAGGCCGTCCATCATGTCCAATGCCTGGTCGCAGCGGTCAACGATGGACGGCACCACTATGGGATACCCTCCGGCCCCGGTGACGGCCCGGACATAGGGCCCGGTCAGAATGTGATGGTAGCTGCTCTGGTCCGGGCTGCGCAGGGCGGTAAGCCCGATTACGGGGTCCTTCATATGTTCTTTCCTGGCCGCTGTTTGGCTGGTTGATTTTGGAGTAACCTACGGGGTTATCATATCATAAATTATGGTGTTTTCGCAAGCGGACATTCGGGGTTTATTTCCCTCTCCGGCATTCTATCGAATGTTTAGGATGACATAATTTTGATTAGTACTCTGGCAGTTAAACAGATCTATAATCCTTATCGTTTAACGAATGTCATTGTTGTCATGCCCGTGAAACTTGTCCTCGACAACGATCGGGGAACGGGCATCCAGACCTGGATTCCTGACCTCTCCCCGCCTGCCGGCTTCCCTCTCCACAGTGGAGAGGGAGTGAGGGAGCGGTCAGGGAATGACACATTGCGCTATTTATTCTCCGGAGCAATAAAAAAACATTTGACAACCAGATGGTATTTTGATATCATCCATATAGCTATATAGCTATATAAGCATTTTAAGGCATACGTTATGAAAAACCTGGTAAAAGTATTCAAGGCCCTGGGAGACAAGAACCGGATCCGGATACTCAAGATGCTTCAAGATAACCCCCGGAGCGTAAATGAGTTGACCACGGTCCTGGGCATCTCCCAGCCCAGCGTTTCCCGCCACCTGCATCAGCTCAAGGATGCCGGGCTGGTGGAGGATAAACGCGAGGCCCTGTGGGTCAACTACCGGCTGTCCGCCGCCGCCAACAATGAATATGTTCCTATCCTGCTTAAGCATATCACCCAATGGGCCAACCAGGACAGCATGGTCAGCGAGGATCAGAAAAAAATAAAGAAGGGAGGCCGGCGAAGCATTAAAAAGGAATGATCCCCGATGGGCCAAAGCCCGCCGGACCACACATATTTACAATGATCGGCTTCACTTGACAGGGCGGTTTTATTTAAGGTAAAATGATAATCTGTTTGTAGATCATTAAAATAAATTTAACATATCGACAAGGAGGGGAAAATGGCCAAGTACAAGATAGCCTGGCTGCCGGGCGACGGGATCGGGATCGAGGTTATGGAAGCCGCCAAGATAGTGCTGGACGCCGTCAAGTTCGAAGCTGAATACACCCACGGCGACATCGGCTGGGAATTCTGGTGCAAGGAGGGCGACGCCTTCCCCCAACGGACCATAGATCTGTTGGGCAAGGTGGATGCCGCCATGTTCGGCGCCATCACCTCCAAGCCGGTCAAGGCCGCCGAGAAGGAACTGGTTCCCGAGCTCCAGGGCAAGGGAATGGTCTACCGCTCCCCCATCGTCAGGATGCGCCAGCTGTTCGACCTCTACACCTGCCTTAGGCCCTGCAAGGCCTATCCGGGAAGCCCCATCAATTTCAAGGAGGGCATTGACCTGGTGGTGTTCCGGGAGAATACCGAGGGGCTGTACTCCGGGGTGGAGTTCAACCCGGTGCCCCAGAAACTGCGGGATGTGCTGGTCAAGATATCCAAACCTTTCTCCGCCTTCAAGGACGTGGCCCTGGACCAGTACGCCATGACCTGCAAGATCAACACCCGCAAAGGCTCGGAGCGGATAGTCCGGGCGGCCTTTGAATATGCCAAGAAGTACAACCGCAAGAAGGTGACCATCGTCCACAAGGCCAACGTGGTGCGGGCCACCGAGGGATTGTTTTTGGAGATCGGCAAGGAAGTGGCCAAGGATTATCCCGGCATCCAGTGCGACGACGCCAACGTGGACGCCATCTGCATGTGGCTGCTAAAAAACCCCATGAACTACGAGGTGCTGGTGGCGACAAATTTATTCGGCGACATCATTTCCGACCTGTGCGCCCAGATGGTGGGCGGACTGGGCTTTGGCTGCTCCGGTAACATCGGCCAGAAGCTGGCGGTGTTCGAGCCCACCCACGGCTCGGCTCCCAAATATGCCGGGATGTACAAGGCCAACCCCATCGCCACCATTCTGGCCGCCAAGATGATGCTGACCTGGCTGGGCGAGACCGCCAAGGCCGACAAGATAGAGAAGGCCACCGCCGAGGTGATCAAGGAAGGCAAGGTGAGGACCTACGACATGGGCGGCTCCGCCAAGACCCTGGAGATGGCCCAGGCCATCGCCGATAAATTATAAATCAAACCGCGTAGGGGCGCATCACAATGCGCCCCTGCAATCTCCAGATAGTCATTCCTGCGGAAGCAGGAATCCAGGTCTTTCTATGGATTCCCGCCTGCGCGGGAATGACCGAAACCGAAGTACACCAACCATAAATCTTATATCAAATAAAAATGCCTGATATTTACATTCACGAGGTAGGCCTAAGGGACGGCCTGCAGATCGAGAAACAATCGGTGCCGATGGACGTCAAGATCAAGTGGATCGACGCCCTGATGGAGTCCGGCCTGGATATCATCCAGGTGGGCTCCTTCGTCCATCAGGTGAAGGTTCCCCAGATGGCCGACACCGACGCCCTGTTCGAACACTACGCCAAGCACGGCAAGAAGCGGCCGGAGACCGTCCTGTCCGGGCTGGTCTTGAACGAAAAGGGTTTTGAGCGGGGCCTGGCCTGCGGGGTGGAGATGTTCTGCATGGGCGTCTCGGCCTCCGAGACCCACAGCCAGAAGAACACCGGGATGAGCCCGGAGAGGGCCATGGGGCAGATCCTGTCCATGGCCCAAAAGGCCATGGAATCAGGCAAGAAGGTCCAGGCCTCGGTGCAGTCGGCCTTCGGCTGCGGCTTCGACGGCCCGATACCGGAGGACAAGGTGCTGGCCATGGTCAAAAAGTACCTGGAGGCCGGGATAAAAAACATCAGCCTGGCCGATACCGCCGGGCACGCCAATCCCCAGCAGGTGGAGCGGCTGTTCTCTGCCATCAGAAAGATGGACCCCAAGGTGGAGCTGGCCTGCCATTTCCACAACACCTATGGATTGGGGATGGCCAACTGCTACGCCGCCCTGAATGCCGGGGTCAAATACATCGAGACGGCGGTGGGGGCCCTGGGCGGCTGCCCCTTCACCAAGGTGGCGGCCGGGAATGTCAGCACCGAAGATCTGGTCCACTCCCTGCAGCGGGCCGAGCTTCGGACCGACATCGACCTGTTCCGGCTGCTGGATGTGGCAAGTGAGGTTTCCGTATTTTTTAACCGCGAACTGCCGGGCGCCGTGCTCAAGTCCGGTTCACTTATAAAGCCGAGGCCGAAAAAAATGATGAATAACATCCGGGTGCTGGACATGACCAACGTCCTGTCCGGCCCCTTCTCCACCATGCACCTGGCCCTGCTGGGGGCCGAGGTGATCAAGATCGAGAATCCCGAGGGCGGCGACCTGGCCCGCAAGCTGGGGGCGGTCCCGGCCCTGAACCAGAAACTGATGGGGACCTCGTTCCTGGCCCAGAACGCCAACAAGAAATCCATCACCTTGAACCTTAAGGCCGAGGAGGCCAAGGAGATCTTCCGCAAGCTGCTGAAGACCGCCGACGTGGTGGTGGAGAATTTCCGCCCCGGGGTGATGGACCGGCTGGGCTTCTCCTACGCCGAGATCAGGAAGATCAATCCCAAGATAGTCTACTGCGCCATCTCCGGGTTCGGCCAGGCCGGGCCCGACGCCTTCAAGCCGGCCTACGACCAGATCATCCAGGGACTGTCCGGGGTGATGGACGTCAACGGCGACGAGCGCCTGCACCCCTTGCGGGCCGGTTTCCCGGTCTGCGATACGGTGGGGGGCCTCAATGCCGCCTTCGCCATCATGGCCGCGCTGTACTACCGGGAGAAGACCGGCGAGGGCCAGTTCATCGACATCGCGCTATTGGATTCCATCATGCCGCTGATGGGCTGGGTGGCGGCCAATCTGCTGATCGGGGGACAGCAGCCGGTGGCCATGGGCAACGACAATTTCACCGCCGCCCCCTCGGGGACTTTTGTGACCAAGGACGGCTTCGTCAACATCGCGGCCAACCAGCAGAAGCAGTGGGAGGACCTGGCCACCGTGCTGGGCGTGCCGGAGCTGCTGACCGATCCCCGGTTCCAGGAGCGGGACACCCGCAAGAAGAACCGCAAGGAGCTGACCCCCCTGCTGGAGGCCAAGCTGAAAATGCAGACCACCGATTACTGGGTGGAGGCGCTGAACGCCAAGGGCATCCCCACCGGCGACATCTTCAGCCTGGAGAAGGCCCTGGCCGCCGAGCAGGTGAAGTACCGCAAGACCATCGAGAGCATCCAGGACAAGGATCTGGGCGAGCTGAAGCTGTTCAATCTGTCGGCCAAGTTCTCGGCCACCCCGGCCTCGATCGACGCCCCGCCGCCCACCTTGGGCCAGCACCAGCAGGAGATCCTAACCCAGCTGGGCTATACGGCGGAAGAGATCAAGGCCATGAAGGAAAAAGCGGCGATCTGACATTACCTACAGGCCCCGTTTTAACACGGGGCTTTAATTTACGCTTATAACAGATTTCCCTTGAAATTAGCACTAGTTAGTCTTATGATTACCGTTAATAGCAATATGATGTTTGAAGGATGTATGGTGTGAATGTGAAAACTTCCACGAAAAAATATATAGATATTTTTGCTGGTTGTGGCGGCCTATCATATGGGTTAGCTAAAGCTGGATGGCAGGGGTTGTTCGCAATTGAAAAAGACAAACATGCATTCGAAACTCTTAAGCATAATCTTGTTGACAGATTAAATCACTACGCATGGCCCGACTGGCTACCTATAAAAAATCACGAAATAAACAAAACCCTAAAAAAGCACAGGACGCACTTGATCGGATTAAGAGGAACCATTGATCTTGTGGTTGGTGGCCCCCCCTGCCAAGGGTTTTCGACAGCCGGGCGAAGAAAATGGAATGATAAAAGGAATTTACTTGTTAATTCGTATATAGATTTTATTAGTTGTGTACAACCTAAAGCACTATTATTGGAAAATGTAAGAGGCTTTACTTGGGATTTTGGAAAGAACAACCCCAAAGGGAAGGCTTATTCCTCTTATGTAATAGACCGACTTAAAATATTAGGGTATAAAACATATGCTCAAGTTATTGATTTCTCCGATTATGGGTTACCGCAACGACGGAAAAGGTTTATTCTTATTGGAGTCAAAACAGGCGACCCTAAAACATTTTTCAAAAAACTAAAAGGAATGAAAAAAACCTACTTGCAAAAACACGGCATTACAAAGAAGGTAACTGTAAGTGGTGCGATATCTGATTTATGTCATACAAACGGGGTGTTACCATCCTCTGAATATTTTGGCTTTAAAATGGGATTGTACGGCATACTTTCTTCACCATATCAAACATTGATGAGAAGTGCTGGTGGGTTAGATATGCCAGACAGTCACCGTTTCTCAAACCATCGCAAGATGACCACCAAACGTTTTAAATATATCATCAATAACTGTATAGCGAATAAACCTATTAATGATATGGTTAGGAAAAAGTTCGCCCTATCAAAAAAGGTCACAATACCGTTGCACGATAATGGTATTTGCCCAACATTAACAACCCTGCCGGACGATTATATACATTACTCCGAGCCTAGAATACTTACAGTTAGGGAATACGCACGACTACAGGGCTTTGATGATTGGTACGAATTCAAGGGGAAATATACAACCGGTGGCAAGCATCGAAAGAAAGAAGCACCGAGATATACCCAAGTTGGAAATGCTGTTTCACCATTATTTAGTGAGCAGTGCGGTCTTGTATTAAAAGGATTGATATAATGACACAGCAACTAGACTTTAAAATAAGCTCTGGTCTGAAGAATATCATTGGAAAGGAACTGATAACCAATGACCTTATAGCTATTTTTGAGCTAGTGAAGAATTCTTATGATGCAACCGCAAATAAAGTAGATATTGTTTTTCAGAACATAAGAAAAACAGATAAAAAAGCGGTCTCGATGATTCTTATCATTGATGATGGCGATGGCATGTCTTTTGATGATTTACGCGACAAATGGCTTTTTGTGGGTTATTCTGACAAGAAAGAGTTTGAAAAGGCTTTGACAAAGGATTACAGAGGCAATATAAATGTGAAAAGAATTTTTGCTGGAGCAAAAGGTATCGGGCGTTTTTCCTGTGACCGCCTGGGGAAAAATCTTCGGTTAATTACAAAGAAAAAAGATGACAAACAATACAACGTTATATCTCTTGACTGGACAAGGTTCGAAGAGGATCAAAAAAAGGAATTCCAAAATATTTCAGTTTCATATGAACGTACCAATACTATAGATATTGACTACGCCCCCATAAAAGGTTTTAAGAAAGGCACTATACTGGAAATAAGCCACCTTAATGATGGATGGGATTCGGATAAACTTATAAAACTTAAGAAGTACTTGCAACGGTTGATCAATCCTTCTTCCACTGATTCAGAAGGAGAATTCAAGATTAATCTTGTTGCCAATGAATTCGAAAGAGAAAATAAGAAGGAAAATATAAACGCACATAACATCATTAACGGTCCGGTCAAAAATGTTGTTTTTGAGAAACTTGACATAAAAACCACACAAATAACAACAACAATTAGTAACGGTAAAATAATTACAGAGCTTATTGATAAAGGAGTTTTTATATTCAAACTTGTAGAGAAAAGTGATTATCCCAAACTCAATGATATAATTGCTCGTGTTTTTTATCTAAACCGTGCTGCAAAACATAATTTTACGGGCACCATGGGGATGGAACCTGTAAAATATGGTTCAATCTTTCTATATAAGAATAATTTCAGGATACATCCATATGGTGATGAGGGCGATGATTGGCTTGGCTTAGAAAAAAGAAAAGTCCAAGGTTACGGCAGGTTTTTATCAGCCAGGGAACTCATTGGCAGGATAGAATTAAAAGGATCACAACCAAATTTTATGGAAGTGTCAAGTCGCGATGGTGGTGTTATTAAAACAGATGCTTATTATGACCTCCAATCATTATTTTTCGATAAAGTATTAAGAAGGCTCGAAAAATATGTTGTTGAGGGTATTGAGTGGGATAGCGAAAAAAAGGATAAACCTGATAAAGATATTAAGAAAGATAGTATTGAACTTATACAAAAAATTGTCGGTCAAGTAAAAGACCCTGAAAAAAGCATCAGTTTTAATGCTGACTTATTGGATATATTCCGTGAAAAGCAAGTGGAAAAAATCCCCGAGATAATAAAAAACGTTGAATCTATAGCCAAATATGTATCTAATCCAAAAGAACGTGATTATATTGAGAAACAAGTAAAATCTATTAGATTTGCAACCTATGACCTTGAGAAAGATAAAGAATCTATAGAACGTGATCTCAAAGCTAAGGAACGAGAATCTTTATTCCTTAGCAAGATGGTGTCAACAGATAAAGATGTTATTGTCAATCTTAATCATACTATTGAAAATTCTACTGTCGCAGTTAAGGGCATAATAAAACAAATTAATAAAAATATTAAAGATAGAAAACCAATTTCTACGATTGCACCATTGGTTGATGTGCTTGCCCTTGAGAACGATAAGATACGGGTGTTAGCTGGTTTCGTAAGCCAAGCCAATTTCAACTTAAAAACAGAATGGATAACGAAAGATATCATTCAATATATCAAAGAATATTTAGAAATGATTAAAACAAAATCACTTCGCTTTAGATTTATCGGGGCAGAAGCAGAGTACATCACTAGATTTAAACCACTTGAAATATCAATATTATTAGACAACTTATTAAGTAACTCGAAAAAAGCAGAGGCCTCTACCATTACTATTAGCTATAGAATAGCAGGTAAACGTCTTCATATATATATTGCTGACGATGGAAGAGGTGTTGATCAAAAGTTTAGTAAGTACGTATTTTTAAGAGGTTATACGACCACAAATGGCGCCGGGATTGGCCTGCATCACATTAAGACCATTGTAGAAGCAATGGGTGGATCAGTTTCTTTTTTGGGAAATAATTATACTAAACTTGGCAAAGGTGCATGTTGGGAGGTTGTTTTAAAATGATGGACATTAAACAAAAAATTACCGTGGTGTGGGTTGAAGACAATAAACTTATTTTCTCTCCAAATCAAGAAGAGTTAGAATATAAGTTTAAACAAAACTTTGGTGAATTTGAGCTAAACCTAATATATGATGCTGATGGTTCACTTCTTAAAAAATGCATAAAAGAAGATGATATAGATATTTTGGTTACTGATTACAATCTTGAAGGTGATTTAACTGGCATTGATCTTATAAATTCAATCAGAAAGGAAGGGTTTTTAGTAGACGTTCTGTTCTATTCTGCACAAGATATTGATTTGACGGACGTATACCGAAAAACAGATCCTTATGGTTTCGTAGAAGTAATTAAGGGAAAAGATAATATCGCAGACCCAGTATTAGAAATTATTGGCAAAAATTTAAGACGCTGTAGTGATATTGTATTTCTACGGGGTTTGATAATCTCAAGAGTTATTGACATCGAGCAAGACATCAATGCTTTCTTTGTTTCTTATTTCAAAATACCTGCCCCTATGCATAATGATTTTTATAATTATGTTTTGGAAAATAAGTATAGCTCATTGGTCGGTAAAAGTGTAACCATAGATAAAATATTAAAATCACAACAAATCAAGGGACAGTTTAAAAAACTTAGCGTGTACATGCAAACATTAGAACAAAATCGCAATCTTTTGGCTCATTGTAAAAGAGATCCGGCCGATAGAAACAAACTTGTTTCAATGGGTGAGGGTGAGGTATATGATCGCCAAAAAATAAAAAAATTATTGATATTGGCTTCTTCTGTTTCTCAAGATATCAGAAGATTAACCGAACAATTTAGTACCTGATTATGCCCGCTATATTTACTATAAAAACAATAATATCATGGATAAAACATAGGAGGTAACATATGGGGATGACAATGGTCCAAAAGATTCTGGCCAAGGCCACCGGCCAGGCATTCGTCAAGGTGAACAACGTGGTCGAGCTGGGTCAGCCTGGCCATGTCCCACGAGAACGGCGCGCTGGTGATATGATACAAAATGAAACACCTTTGCCTATGTAAGAATGAAAATCCATTTTGACAATTATAAACACTGTTTATCTGATGATTAGCTATTGACTGAGGAATCCATTAATCAATTTTACTAACTTGTAGTAACCTTATTTTTAAAGGAGGAATACAATGGAAAACCTTGGCAAGAACGAAATAGAAACCTTGACAGCCCGAGTTGAGCAAATAAAAAAGGAGATTGAGCGTGTCAAGAAGGAAGCGGTAGACATATTCAATGCTAAACAAAAGGGGCATAAATTTGACAAGTTGCCCGATGAAGACAGTGATATAAAAAAGAAAATTGCGGCAGAGCTTCTTCAAAGAGAAAGCGAGATGCTCAACATTCAGGTACTGATCGACAGGGGAGGGACCAAACCGGAAATAGATATCAATAGAATCAAAGCACTTGTTGAAGAAAAAGGCTTAAAAAAGCAAGTTCGGGATATTTTGGACAAAGAAAAGTCAGCAACGGGCTATCTGAAGATGGCGGAATGCGACCTTGCCTGCCAGAATTGTGTATGGTGTGATACTTCCTGCCTTACCAGCTGCACTTCTTGCGTAACGTGCATAAGCGACGAGGTAGTGGGAAATTTACCGGGGATTCCCACAAAAAAATAACGCATCAGTATTTTAAAATATGTGCTGCTGGAGATGATCATGCGTTTTGCCGAAGCATACGCAGAAAATGATGTTTTAGCGGTTTATGCTAAATACCATTTGAGACCCAATTATAATCATTGCATCATTTATCCTTTTGATGTTGAAGAATACGGGACCTGGCGCAGGATATCTTCTATTGAAGGGGTTGCCCTTTCTCTTTTAAATGGGGAAAGAAGGTCAAAAGATGTGGCGGCAATGTTATCATACTTATTTGATATCGGAATGGGGCAATCTGAAAATGTCATGAGGACTATGATAGCGCACTCAAGATCAGAACCGGGAAAAGAATTTCTTGAATTGTGCAAGCCGGATGGATGGATATCCAACAGCTGCAATGTTGAAAAATTTATTAACGGGTTTAAATGTGATGATTTTGATGTAAAAAAGAATGAAAACAAGCTTGATGTTCCATTAAGTCTGTTGCTGATGCCTTCAAACAAATGCGACGTAAATTGCATTTACTGTTATTCTGAAAGAAGGCAAATCTCACATAAGGACCATCTTCCCGTGGGAAGATGGTTAGAGATTATTGATGAGGCCGCTGATAACGGCATTGACATTGTTACTTTAAGCGGAGGTGATCCATTTACTTATGCTGGCATTGATGAACTTTTTAAGAAAATGGCATCAAGAAAGATCAAATTTCTGGCTCCAACAAAAACATATATATCAAAGGAACGCGCTGGCATCCTTTTAGACACGGGTATGTGCGAGACAAGTACGATCCAGATCAGTATAGATGGATGCGGGCCTGTTGTTGACAAAATGATGGGCGTTAGGGACTATGCGCCAAGAGCCATTGAAAGTATAGAAAACTTAACCGAAAAAGGATTCTTTGTAAGGACAAACACTGTCTGTACCCCTATGAACCTGCGAGAAATACCCAACCTAGTCAGGATGCTTTACAAAAAGGGTGTAAAACGCGCAGGTATCACTAACTATGCGAGGTCATTTTTCAGGCATAACGAAGCTTTATTCCTAAGCCAAGTAGAAATTGAATGGGCAAAAGAACAAATAAACAAACTAAAAGATGAGTTGACGTGGGACCAACTGCGTTGTAATATGGGGATAAGGGATTTCTCATGCATGGATATTGAGGAAAAAAAGATTGGCTGGAGAAAAAGAGCACATTGTTCAGGTGGGAAATCATCAATGTCAGTCACAGCCGATGGTAGAGTTATTCTTTGCGAACAGGTTCCGCAGGAGGCTCCATACATTGTGGGGGATTTAAAAAATAACTCGTTACGTGAAGTATGGAATTCAATAGACTTGCAGGCTTTTGTCTGCCCACCAAAAGAATTGTTTTCAGGTACCGTATGTAGCGATTGTGATGTATTTAATGAATGCCATAGTATTTACGGCAGATGTTTCAGAGATGCTTTGTTTACTTATGGTTCTCCTTATTCCCCTTCGCCGAATTGTCCGCGTGCACCAAAAGGCATTAGAATGTCATAAGTTCCATCATGCCAAGGATGCAAATATATTCTGATTTGTGGCGGTGGATGTCCCTCCCGTGTGTACCTAAACGGTTCACAAACGACGACTTCATGTGATAATTTTAAAAATTTGTTCAATTCTGCATTGTTTTTTTCATATAACATAAGTAAAAAAAGAGGAGTTAACACATGGGAATGACAATGGTCCAAAAGATCCTGGCCAGGGCCGTCGGCCAGGCATCGGTCAAGGTGAACGACGTGGTCGAGCCCAAGGTCAGCCTGGCCATGTCCCACGAGAACGGCGCGCTGGTGATCAACCAGTTCAACGAGATCTACAAGGACACCGGGATCGAGGCCAGGGTCTGGGATCCCTCCAAGATCGCCATCATCTTCGACCACCGGGTGCCGGCCGAGAGCTCCAAGACCGCCGGGAACCAGAAGAAGATCCGCGAGTTCGTGGCCAAGCAGGGCATCACCAAATTTCACGACATCCGGGGCGACGAGGGCGGCATCTGCCATCAGATCCTGCCGGAGAGCGGCTACGACCTTCCGGGCCAGGTAATAGTGGGCACCGACAGCCACACCACCAGCCACGGGGCCTTGGGCGCCTTCTCCTTCGGCATCGGGGCCACCGAGATGGCTGCGGTCTGGGCCTTGGGAAAGATCCTGAACGTGGAGGTGCCGGGGACCATCAAAGTGGTGGTCAACGGAACCCTGCCCAAGTACGTCGAGCCCAAGGATATCATATTGCACCTGATCGGAAAATTATCCGCCGAGGGCGCCAACTTCAAGGTGATCGAATTCCATGGCGAGACCATCAAGAAGATGTCCACCTCCGGCCGCCTGGTGCTGTGCAACATGACGGTGGAGGCCGGAGCCACCGGCGGAATCGTCCCGCCCGATGCCGAGACCGTGCGCTATCTGAAGACAGAAGCCGGGGTCAAGAACATCCCCGAGCTGTTCGGCCCGGATGCCGACGCGGTTTACGAGCAGGTGGTGGAGATCGATGCTTCAAAACTGGAGCCCCAGATCGCCTTCCCCCACACCGTGGACAACGTCAAGCCGGTGGGCGCCGCCAAGGGAATCAAGGTCCAGCAGATCGTGATCGGCTCCTGCACCAACGGCCGGCTGGACGACCTGGCCATCGCCGCTTCCATCCTCAAGGGCAAGAAGGTGGCCCGCAGCGTCCGGATGCTGGTGTTCCCGGCCTCCACCCGCATCTACCAGCAGGCTTTAAAGAAGGGTTACGTGGAAACATTCATGAAGGCCGGCGCGGTGGTGATGAACTCCGGCTGCGGCCCCTGCCTGGGCATCCACCAGGGCGCCTTGGCCGACGGCGACAAGGCCCTGGCCACCACCAACAGGAATTTCAAGGGGCGGATGGGCAATCCCAACGCCGAGGTCTATTTAAGCTCGGCGGCCACCGCCGCGGCCTCGGCCATCACCGGCGAGATCACCGATCCCCGCACCGTGACTCCGGCCCCCAAGACCGCCAAACCAAAAAAGGCCAAGGTCAAGATCGTTAAGCCCAAGGCTAAGAAAAAAGCTGTGGCCAAGAAGCCGGTAAAGAAGTCCGTGAAAAAAGCCAAGAAAACTGCCAAGAAGGGGAGGAAATAATCATGGGTAAAGTAGTATTGAAACTGGGCGCCGATATCTCCACCGATATCATCTATCCCGGCCGCTTCATGGCCACGGTTCTCCCCACCGAGACCCCCCAGTTCGCCTTCGTGGACGACGCCGCCTTCAACCAGAAGCTGAAATCCAAACAGATCGAACCCGGCAGCTTCATCGTGGCCGACAAGAACTTCGGCTGCGGCTCCTCCCGGGAACAGGCCGCCTCCTGCCTGGTGGGCTGGGGCCTGAAGGTGATCGCTAAGAATTTTTCCCGGATATTCTTGCAGAACTCCATCAATGTGGGTCTGTACATGGTGATCTGCCCGACCATAGAGGCCAACGAGGGCGACGAGCTGGAGATCGAGGGCGGCCAGGTGGTCAACAAGACCAGCGGCAAGAGTTTTCCCATCGTGCCACTGCCCCAGGCCCGCCAGGCCATCATCGACGCCGGAGGGCTGATACCCTACACCCGCAAGATGGTGCTGGCCGGAAAGAGATAATACAATCACCCTGCCCACCAAAAACGCGAAAAGACGCGTAAATATCATTCAGTTCTTAAGACAAAAAACCCCCGCCATCGGCGGGGGTTTTTATTTGCAGCCTTTCAGCCGTTATCCAATTGTCTTTTCAGTTCGTAGACCACATTGATCTCTTTTCTCGCCAGAAAACTTTCCTTCAGGTCCGGCTCCAGCTGTCCGGCGATGGAATCTATCTTTTCAATCGCTTTGGCGATGTTCTCCTTGGCTCGGGCCGTATCGCCCAGGTGATGATCTGTTTTTGCCAGGGTATACAAGGCATCTATTTCCAGTTCGATGGCCGAGACCGCCTCCTCGTCCTCGACGATTATGGTCCGGGACAGAACGTCGGCCAGCAGGTTCCGGGCCTTGGCCAGCAGGGTGCGGTCCGGTCCGGCCGCCAGGGCCCGTCTGATGATGATCTTGGCGTTGAGCACCTGGTGGCGGTGGGTGTTGAACCTCTCGATCTCCAGCGATATCTGAATGGCTTTATCCAGGCAGGACACGGCCTTCTCCGGCTGGCCCCAGGTCAGGTAGAGCTCGGCCATCTCGGCCAGAATGCTGGCCTCCTTGCCCCGGCCCCTCACCTCCCCGGCCACCACCAGGGCTTTGGCGAATTCCTTTTCGGCCGATTGATGATCTCCGGTGCTCTGGCAGATCCGGCCCAGGCCGGCATGGCCGAAGGCATCGCCCACCAGGTTGTTGATTTTCTTGTTGATCTCCAAGTACCGGCCATAAAATTCCCGGGCCGGCTGGTATCTCCCCAGAGCATAATAGATCTCGCCCAGGTTGTTGCAGGAGATGGCCACCGACAGCAGTTCTCCGGATCGCTCGGCCATCTGGATTGATTTCAACTGAAACTCCAGGGCCCGGGCGAACATCCCCTTGGCCTTGTAGATGCCGCTGAGGTTGTTGTACACCGAGCCGGTGCGCGCCACCTCCCCCAGTTCCTCCAGCAGTCCGATCTCTTTGTCGTAATATTCGATGGCCCGGTCGTGCTCGCCGACGGTGCTGTCTATCAGCCCCAGGATATGATACAGCGAGGCCTTGGCGCTGGCGGTCTCCCGGTCGGTTTTGCCGGCCCTCATCTCCAGCACCAGGCCGGCCCCGTCGGTGAAGCTGCGGGCCCGCTCCAGGTAGCCCTGCCGGAAATATACCCAGGCCAGGTTGCGGTAGGCATGGAACAGGTCCAATGAATCGGGGGTTTGGGACAGGCCCACGATAGCCTTCTCCAGATGCACCACCGCCTCCTCGAAGCGGCTCTGTCTCAGCAGGTTCTCCCCCCGTTTGATCAGGACGATGTTCCTCTGCTCCTCGGTATAGGCGTTCTTCTCCAGCTCGTCCAGCAGGGCGGCGGACCGGACCTTGTGCCCTTTGGCATCGGCCCGGTCGAACAAAGCGATTCCGGCGGCGAACTTTTCCCTGGGGACCGTGGCCTTTTGGTAGCTCTCCAGCAGGGCTGTCAGGTCGGGATCATTCTCGAACATTATTTCTTGGGATATTTCGGCCATTTCACTTTCGCTTCTTGTTGAGCCATTGCAGGGGGTCCACCGGCTTGCCGCCCTTGCGGACCTCAAAATGCAGGATGGGTCCGTCCACCGTTCCCCCCACCGTCCCGATCTGCTGGAAATTCTCCACCCGGGATCCGGTTGACACCAGGATGTCGCTCAGGTTGCCGTAAAGAGTGTAGTAGCCGGACTGGTGGTCCACCAGCACCACGTTTCCGTAGCCCAGAAACCTCTCAGCGTAGACCACCTTGCCGGCGGCCACCGATCGGACCGGAGCCCCGGTCGATGACAGGATGTCTATCCCGTTGTTCTGGATGTAGGTGTTGTATTTTTCGTGTTTCTTAAGGCCGAAGCTGGAATACAGCTTGCCGTCCGCCGGCCAGTTCAGCGAGCCCTGATTCCTCTCCAGGTAGCTGGGGGCCGCCGGTACATGGGCATTGCGGTTGCGGGCCAGTTCGTCCTTGCGCTGCTTTTCCAGCTGGTCGATTATCCTCTGCAGTTTTTTGGCCGATTCCTGGAGCTCCTTGACCAGTGATTCCTTGGATGATTTCTCCCGTTGGACCCGGCTTAACAGCTTCTTCTGCTGGGCTTCATCCTCACCCAGGTTGGACATCTCCCGCTCGGTTTCTCCTTTTACCTGGGCCAGGGTCATCAGCTTGCTCTCCCGCTCCTGTTTGTCCTGAACGATCTCCCGCTTTCTGCCTTGGATATTGTCATAGAGCTTGCGGTCCTGTTCGGTGATCAGGCTCATGTATTTGTACCTTTTGGCCATGTCGGCAAAGGACCTCTCCGACACCAGGACCTCCCACTGGTACAGCCCGCCCTTTATGTAGATCTCCCTCAGGCGTACGGACATCAGGGCTTCCTGCTTGACCAGATGCGATTCGGTGGTCAGAAGCTGTTCCCCCAGGCTCTTCAGCTCCTTGTTCAGGCGGGTTTCTTTCTGCCGCAGGGCCGACAGCACCTGCCGGGTCAGGCGGATCTGTTCCGAGGTGCGTTCCAGCTGGCCCAGGATGCCCTTCTCCTGCCCCTTGAGCTCCGAGGCCCGGGCCCGGGCCTCGGACAGCTTGCGCTTGACCTCCTTGAGGGCGTCCTCCTGGTCGTCTATGCCCTGGCCGCGCAGCTGAACCGTCAGCCCCAGGATCAGGGCCAGAAGCAGATATAGAACCCGGGAATATCTTCTCATTCGGTTTTTTATTTATCTTGGGAAATGATGGCCATCTGCTCCCCGGCCCGGCGGATGATTATCTCGCCGAACATGACATCCTGCGCCACCTTTACCCGGCCCAGCCGGATCAGTTCCAACAGGGCGAAAAAGGTGACCACTATCACCAACTTTCGTCTTTCATTGACAAATAGATCGGTGAATTTCATTTGTGCTTTCTCCTGGATCTCCCTGAGGATGAAATCGATCCTTTCCTCGATTGTGATATCCTCTCCCACGATCTCATAGAGCCTCACCTTGTCTATCCGCTCCACCACTTGGCGGAAGGCCGACAACAGTTCGTACAGCCCCACCTCCGGCACCGGCGGCTCGGCGTCGGCCTGCTCCTGCTTCTCGATGGCCCCCTTGGGACGGGGAAACATCAGCCGCTGCACCTCCTCGCGGTCCTCCAGCCGGGAGGCGGCCTCCTTGAATTTCTTGTATTCCAGCAGCTGGCGCACCAGGTCCTGGCGGGGATCCTCCATCTCGCCCTCTATCTCCACGTGATGCGGCAGCAGAAGCTTGGATTTGATCTTCAGCAGGGTGGCGGCCATCACTAGAAATTCCCCGGCCAGGTCGATGTCCAGGGCCTTCATGATCTCGATGTACTCCAGGTACTGCTGGGTGATCCGGGCGATGGGGATGTCGTAGATGTCCAGCTCCTCCTGCCGGATAAGGTATAACAGCAGGTCCAGTGGGCCTTCGAATATTTCCAGTCTTACCTGATATGGTTGGTTAGGCATTTATTGTATCTGCTCCTTTATTTCTAATATTGTCACCCTGAGACAGCCTTCTTGCTCGCCAAGTCGAACGGATGACAGCTTTTAATATTTATTTCCTCACTTCAGGCTGTCCGGCGAGACATTCTCTAATTCCCGGGCAACCTTTTTATCTCTTTTTCGTTCCATTTATGTGTTGTACTGGTTTGATATGGATCTACCATTGGTTTTTTAGGAAAAAATCCATCGTAAAAAACAAATCTAGGGTCTACTTGTAATTTAATATTATATAAACCAGAGGTGGTGACCCCTTGGGTTTTACCTGTGGGCAAAGTACTAATCTAGTTGTATCTTTTGAAGAAACAATTTGTGGTTTGACTTTTGTAATTACCTTAGTTAAATAACCTCCCATTGTTGCTTGCAAGGAACAGGTTTCTAACGAAATATTATCAATTACATACTTTCCGCTACTGTCTGTGTTTGTCCAGTTTGTGGTACCCAAAATTTGAATCATTACGCCTGGCAGTAGCTCCTTTGTTTCGGCATCGGTCACACTGCCCGTAATCTTTCCCATATCGTCACCATATATACTAACAACGAAGAGAACTAACACAGAAACGATAAAACAAAAAGGTAAATATTTTTTCATTGTCTTTAACCTCCTTTTAGGTTTTACCTGCCCACACCTCCGTGTTTCTGTGCCTCTGTGGCAGGTTTATTCTGTCTGTTCCATGTGCTCCCTTAAGTCCAGTTTCCTCAGCTTGGGCGCCAGCCGGGCCACCGCGGCGGCCACCGCCAGGGTCATTCCGCTGTTGAACAGCAGGGACGGCACCAGGCCCATCAGCTTGGCCGCCGCCCCGGACTCGAAGGCCCCGATCTCGTTGGAGGATCCTATGAACACGCTGTTGACCGAGGCCACCCGGCCCCGCATGTTGTCCGGGGTGTACAGCTGGACTATGGTGGAGCGGATCACCACGCTGATGTTATCGAACAGCCCGGACAGGGCCAGCATCAAGAAGGCCAGGTAGAAATTCCGGGACAAAGCAAAGCCGGCCATACACAGCCCAAAGCCCGCCACCACCCACAGCAGTTTCTTGCCGGCGCTCTTGACCGGCGGGTGGTGGGCCAGCCACAATGACATCACCATGGCGCCCACCGCCGGGGCGGCCCTCAGGAAACCCAGCCCCCTGGGGCCGGTGTTCAGCACATCGGCCGCGAACATCGGCAGGATGGCCAGCGCCCCTCCGAACAGCACCGCGAACATGTCCAGCGACATGGCCGAAAGCAGCAGCTGGTGTTTGAAGACGAACCGGATCCCGGTGGACAGACTCTTCATTACCGGCTCCTTGGTCCGGGGGCCGGTGATGGGGTAGCTCCGGATGTTCAGGAAGGCGGCGAAGCTTACCAGGGCAGAACAGATGGCCGTCATATAGGCGGCGCTGACCCCGAAGAATCCGTAGATCAATCCCCCGATGGCCGGGCCGGACACCGCCGCGATCTGCCACACCAGGCTGGTCCAGGCCGAGGAGCGGGGATACATGCTGCGGGGCACGATCTGGGCGGCGATGGCTACGTTGGCCGGATAGACGAAGCCCCTTACCGCCCCCAGGAAGAACATCACCGCGTAGATGGGAAAGACCCCCTTGTTCCGCAGGATGTGCGAGTGCTTCAGGCTGAGCAGCAGCAGGGCCGCCCCGCCCAGCAGCAGCAGGAAATTGGTGACGATCAATATCTTCCTGCGGTCGACGATGTCGGCCACGTGCCCGGCGAACATGGCCACGGTGAAGAAAGAAGCCGCCTCGGCCAGGCCCAGCAGGCCCAGGGCCATGGGATCCTTGGTTATCTGGTAGATCTGCCAGCCCACGATGACCGCGGTCATCTGGATGGAGATGGTGACAAAGAACCGGCCGAATAGGAATTTCCGGAAGTCGGGGATCTTTAATACGTCGTAAGCCTGGCTTTTTTCAGTCGTCATTTATTTGTCAGATTGATATTTCAGACCACCCCTTTGTCCCCTCCTTGCTCAAGGAGGGGATCATTATGGTGGTTTTTCCCTAAAATATTACGGTTTACTGGGGTATCGTTTTATTTCACCGGCGGTATAAACATGATATGAAGATGTTTTGTCAGGTTGCACCATCGTAGGATAATCAACCATACCAAGGGCTTCTACCTGAGTTGCT
This sequence comes from uncultured bacterium, assembly GCA_937863685.1. Classification (GTDB taxonomy): domain Bacteria; phylum Edwardsbacteria; class AC1; order AC1; family EtOH8; genus UBA2226. Next base: position 813,594 of record CALMGM010000005.1, on the reverse strand, counting down.
TTTAATTTAACCAACACTGTTGTTGAGCAACTTTCTTCAATATTAACTTTATCTGTCAATAAAGGACGGTATCCTAACATCCTTGAAAATATCATATATTTTCCCGGGACAATATTATTAATTGTACATTGTCCTTCCAAATCAGTATTTAATGTATCACTAAATCCTTGAAGCATAACCATCACTCCCGGCAAGGTTTCTTTAGTATCAGAATCCAAAACAATCACTTTTAACGTCCCATATTTTGGCAAGGTGTCTGTTTTTACCAAAGTGGTGTCGGTTTGTTGAGCATACAGCAAAACACTATGAAGCCAAAACAAACATGTAAAAATAATTATTTTTTTCATATCACCCTCACAATATGAATTTTTTTATCATCCCCTCCTTATTCAAGGAGGGGGTAGGGGGTGGTCAACAAACTTCAGCCACAATAGCCTTCAACACATCCTCAACGTTTTGTATAACGTTTTCATTGGTAAATCTTAACACTTTTATTCCCAGAGACTCGATCTTTCTCTGCCTGACCCTGTCATAAGCTGCTTGCTTATCTACTTCATGAACGTCCCCGTCCAACTCTATAGCCAGTCTCTTTTCCGGGCAATAAAAGTCTACGATGAAACTTCCAACGCTATGCTGCCTTCTGAATTTAAAGCCGTCTATCTGTTTTTTCTTTAAAAATCGCCAGAGGATTATCTCGGCTTTTGTTGAATTGTTGCGCAGGAATTTTCTTACAGGTTTGTATTCTGGTTTATTGTACAATTGCGCCATACAGAGTCACTCCACAGCCTTTTAGACCACCCCTTTGTCCCCTCCTTGCTCAAGGAGGGGATCATCTGAAAGAGGTCTACTTGGTCTTCATCACGAACACGCCGTCCCAGTTCTCCGGCGGAGGCAGGACCTTGAAGTCCTCGCAGCGGCCGATATAGGTCTGGCTGGGCCCGTCCTCGGGGTCCACCTCCAGAGCCTGCCTGAACAGGGCGATGGCGGCATCCCAGTTCTTGGCCCGGTATTCCTCCAGTCCCTTCAGATATATCTCCACCGCCTTCTTCTTCTTCTCCGGCACGTCGGCCTCGGAAATCCCCAGCAGTTCGTACACCCGCACCGGCTGTTCCTTGCCCACCACCCTCAGCATGTCCAGCTCCCGCACCGGGTACAGGCCCTTGACCTTGGCGTAGGTGAACTCCGACATCATGATGGCGGTGCCGTATTCCTTGTTGGCCCCCTCCAGCCGCGAGCCCAGGTTGATAGAATCGCCCATGGCGGTGTAGCTCTTCTTCTTTTCCGAGCCCACGTTGCCCACCGTCACCAGGCCGGTGTTCAGTCCGAACCGGGTGAAAAGGTCCGGCATGCTGCGCTTGGCCAGGTCGGCGTTCAGCACTTTAAGCCGCTGGTTCATGGCCCAGACGCACTTGATGGCGGTCTCGGCATGCTTGGGGTCATCGGTGGGGGCGCCCCAGAAGGCCATGATGGCGTCGCCCTCGTACTTGCTGATGTAGCCCCCGTATTCCAGCACCACGTCGGACATGGCCCCCAGGTACTCGTTGATCAGGGCGATCAGCCGCTCCGGGGTTCCCAGCTTCTCTGAGAATGAGGAGAAACCCTTGATGTCCGAGAAGAAGACGGTGACCTCCTTCTTGTCCCCGCCCATCAGCAGCATCTCGGGGTTGGCCATGATCTTGTCCACCAGGTCCTTGGACATGTATCCCTGGAACATGTTCTTGATCCAGACCTTCTGTTTCTCCTCGGTCAGGTAGCGGTAGCCCAGGATGGCCATGTTAGTGAACAGCACCACCGCCAGCGGCCGCACCATTTCGACCCAGATCAGCGATTTGTCGAACAGCGCAGTGGCGGCCACAAAATAAGCCACCACCAGTCCGGTCAGGATCAGCCCGGCGTTGATGGGTTTGAATTTTAAAGAAACGAACACCGTCAGCAGGCCGATTGCTATCAGCAGGGCCAGCTGTATATGCCAGGGGATCACCTTCACAAACCGCCCGGTCAGCAGGGTCTCCATGATGTTGGCATGGATCTCCGGTCCGGGAAACTGGTTGGAGAACGGCACCACCCGCAGGTCCATCAGGCCGGCGGCGGTGGCTCCGATGATCACGATCTTGTCCTTGAAATACTCGGCCGGCACCAGTTCCATCAACACATCGGAATAGGATATGTACCGGAATTTTTTGAACTGACCGAAATAGGTGATCAGCATCCGGCCTTCGTTATCAATGGGTATCTTTATCTTGTCGCCGCATTTTATATACTGGCCCAGCTCGACGGTAATTTTATCTTTGCCGACCCCCATTTTATCCAGGATTATCTGAAAGTCCATTGATGGATAGCTGTGTTCGTTGAGGGCCATAAACAATGGGATCCTGCGGGCTGTTCCGTCCTCGTCAAGTTCGATATTGTAATACCCTGTCCCCCTGGCCGATCCCAGCAGGACCGGCACCGGCGGGAAAATGCTGGCCACCTGATACAGGTCACCGGCAATGTTAAGGTATTTGAACTTTTCGGTTACGTCGGCCGGAAGAGCGTAGGAATATTTACGGGTGTTAAGGTCAGAGCTGTCGTTTGGTTCGCCGGTAGTAAGGTAGAAGGGGAAGTAGACATTGCCGCTGGACCTGGTGGCATCGGCAAAATCAAGATCGTATCCCCATGAGTAAAGCACCGCATCTATGGTCGAGGTGATCTGGGCCGGCTTAAGCGGTATCTTCAGGTCCTTTAACTGTGACGCGATGTTCTCGGTCTTGGCGTCCTCAAACAGCTGGACAACGTCGGGCATCAAGCTGTCGCTCTCCACAAAAAAGATGTCAAAGGCCACTGCCGCAGCCCCGCCCTGAGCCAGATAGTCCGCCACCTTGGCGTGATACAGCCGGGGCCAGTTGTAGAAACGTCCCAGCTTGGCCAATGACTGGTCGTCGATGTCCACTATGATGACATCATCTATGTCCTGCTCTCCCATCTGCCCCACCCTCAGTCGATACCGCAGGTCGTAGGTCTTGTTCTCCATTCCCTGGAACAGCCCGGGAAACAGATAAGAAATGGCCAGCACCGCCGCCACCACGCCGATGCCCACCAGGGCCCCGGTGGTCTTCTTGCTTCTTATGGCATTGCTCATTTACCTTCCTCCTTTTCCAAAGCTGCTACAAATGCTTCCACCAGTTTGGGATTGAACTGGGTCCCGCTGTCCTGGCGCAATCTTCGGACCGATTCCTCCATTCCCAGCCCTTTACGGTAGGGCCGGTCGGAGTTCATGGCATCATAAGAATCCCCCACGCAGATGATCTGGGCGTCCATCGGCACCTGTTCACCGCTAAGCCCGGCCGGGTATCCCTTGCCGTTCAGCTTCTCGTGGTGATAGCGCACTCCGGGGATGATCTCCTTCATCTGCTTGATGGGCTCCAGGGCCTCGGCCCCCTTGTTGGGGTGATCCTTGACGATGGCGAATTCCTCCGGGGTCAGGCCCGACGGCTTCTTCAATATGGCATCCGGCATCCCGATCTTGCCCACGTCGTGCAGCAGGGCCGCCAGCTCCAGCCGCTTGCGGTCCTCGGTGGCAAAGCCCAGCTGGTCGGCGATCATCAGGGCATATTTGGTGACCCGGGATGAATGGCCGGCGGTGTAGTCGTCCTTGGCGTCGATCAGGCTGACCACGGTGCGGATGGAATTCAGGAACAGCTCCTGCAGGTCGGTGTACAGGCTGGCGTTCTCGATGGCCACCGCCGCCTGGCGGGCCAGGGTCTCGAACAGTTCCACATCCTCCCGGGAGAACAGCCCGCCCTTCTTGTTCAGCACCTGGGCCACTCCGATCAGCTTGTTCTTGGGTTTAAGCGGCACGGTGATGGCGTTGCGGGTCTGGAATTTGGATTTCTCGTCAACCTTGGAATAAAAGCGGGGGTCCTTGGTGACATCCGGCACCAGCAGGGTCTGCATGTGCTCGGCCGCCCAGCCCACCATCCCCTTGCCCCAGGGTACCCTTATCTGCTTGACCGCATCGCCGGCCTCGCCGGTGGCGATCTCGAAGAAGAACTCGTGCTTCTCCTCGTCGTACAGGAATATGGACGAGGCTTCGGCGTCGATGACGTCCTTGGCCACCGTCATCACGGTCTCCAGCACCCTTTTCACGTCCAGCGAGGAGGAGATCAGCGCGCTGGTCTCGGCCATGGCGGTGATGCGGTCCACCTTCTCCCGGGCCTCGGAATACAGCCGGCTGTTCTCTATCAGGGTGGACAGGTGGGCCCCCAGCAGCTCGATGATCTCCAGGTCGTCGTCGTTGTAATCCTCCTCCCTCAGTTTGTTGATCAGCTCCACTACTCCGATCACCTCGGCCCGCGATTTTAAGGGCACGCACAGGATGCTGCGGGTGGGAAACTCCACGTTGTCGGCGATCTCCTTCTTCCACTTGGGCTCGGAGGCCACATCGTTGACGATCAGCGGGATGCCGGTCTTGGCCACCCAGCCGGCGATGCCCTGCCCGATGGGGATCTCCAGCCCCTCCAGCTTGACCGCGGCCGGCCCCTTGACGATGGAGAATTTCAGGGTGCTGCGGTCGGAGGACAGCAGCAGCAAAGACCCGGCCTCGGAAGGCGCGATCTCGGTCACCAGGTCCATGGCCCGGTCCAACAGGGGCTGGACGTCAAAGGTGCTGGCGGCGATCTCGTTGACCCGCTGGAGCACTTTCAGCTTCATCTTGAGGCTGGAGAGCTCGCTCTTGGCGGTGGGCATCAGGGCCGTCCGGCGGTAGGCGGCTCCATGTAAGGTCTTTTTCTTTTTGGGCGCAGGCATGGCATCCCTCCCTGAAAAGGTATTATAATTGATTATATTGTCCGAGAGCTGCAAAGATGTTTTAACATCTTATTTTATAACAACATCCGGTTTAAAGCAAGCATTAAATATTCATAATTTTGGTCGCTTGCCGCCGATTTATTTTACCGCAGAGTCACAGATAGCAAACCAACCAACTCGCCGCTTTTCCTTTCTTTCTGCTGATCCCATGGCATTGGAAAAGATATCAACGCCCGGCAATGAAAAAACCGGTCGTAAGACCGGCTAAAAAAATATCATCATGTTATATCGATCACGGCGGCTGGCCGCCTTTATATCTTGACCGCTCGTTCCTCTTTCAGCGAAAGGCTCACCGCCGCCAGGATCTTCACCACGTCCAGCCCGTTCTGCCCGTCGCTTATGGGCTGCTTGTGCTCCCTGATGCACTCGATGAAATGACTGGCCTCTATCTTGAGCGGCTCCTGCATCTTGAAATACGGGATGTGTATGTCTCCGTCCCTTAAGGTCAGCACCTCATCGTAACTGCCGTAGCGTTTCTCCTGATTGACCCCTTTGTCGTAGATCCTGATCTTCTCGGTGGCCTCCATGTCGTCGAAGGTCACCATCTTTTTGCTGCCCACCACCGTAAACTTGCGGATCTTGTGGGGATCCAGCCAGCTCACCTGGGCCTGGGCCACCTGCTCGCCGGGGAAATCCAGCGAGAAGAACACCACATCTTCGATGCCCTTCTGCAGGAAACATTTTCCGTTGGCCAGGGCTTTGTCCGGGTTCTGGTCCATCAAATAGAGCATCACCGAGATGTCGTGGGGAGCCAGGCTCCATAAAGCGTTCTCGTTCTTGCGGATGGCGCCCAGGTTGACCCGGGTGGAGTACAGGTACAGTATCTGTCCCAGCTCGCCTGATTTTACCAGTTCCTTTAAATACCTGACCGCCGGATGGTACAGCAGAAGGTGGCCGGTCATCAATATCAGGTCCTGGTCTTTGGCGATCTTCACCAGCTCCTCGGCATCCCTGACATTCAGGGCCAGGGGCTTCTCCACCATCACATGCTTGCCGGCCTCCAAAGACATTTTGGCCAGGGTGTGGTGCGATTCGGAATTGGTGGCGATCACCACCGCTTGGAGATCTTTATCCTGCAGCGCCTCTTTAAGGTCCCCGGCTGTTTTGGCGGTCTCGGAGAAATTTTTTGCCCGCTGGAGATTTTTGGGGCTGGCGTCCACCAGCCAGGCCAAAGAAGCCCCGGGCAGGTTGGCGTAGGTCCGGGCCTGGTTGATGCCCCACTGGCCGCAGCCCACTACCGCTGTTTTGATGTCAGGCATTTATTGTTATATAATGTTTTTAACTGATTGTTGCGAAGTTATTTCGATCATTCCCCATGCTTCAGCGGAGAACCTGCACTGAGGGCGTCGAAAAATATATCTAGAGAAACGGAATGAGATTCGACCGGCCGCCGCTATCCCCGCTTGCCCCCCGGCCGCAGTATGTCCCAGAATCTTCCCTTGCGCTTGACCTTCTGGCCGTCGTCGCTGTAATAGTAATAATGGTAATGATAGTAGTAATCGTAGCTGGAGCCGATCCCGGTCAGGTCTATCTTGTTGAGGATCGATCCCAGGATGTTGGCGTTGACGTTGCTCAGCAGGCTCTTGGCCCGGGCCAGGGCCCGGCGGTCGGTGCCGTGGGAAAGCACCACCAGCACCACCCCCTCCACCTGGTTGGACAGCACCGCGGTGTCGGTGACCGTGATCACCGGCGGGCTGTCGAACAGCACCAGGTCGTACTTGGCCTTCAATTGCTGGACCAGCTCTTTCATCCTCTGGGAGCCCAACAACTCCGAGGGGTTGGGGGGTATGGCCCCGCAGGTCAGGATGTCCAGGTTGTCCACCCCGGAGGGCTTGATAACTTTCTCCGGCGCCAGCCGCTCGGCCAGGATGTTGGTCATGCCCGGTTCCCGCTCCAGCCCGAAAAGCGAGTGGACCACCGGGCGCCGCAGGTCGGCGTCTATCAGCAGTGTCTTGGCCCCGGCCAGAGCGGTGGTGAAGGCCAGGTTGGCCACGGTGGTGGACTTACCCTCCGACGGAGCGGCCGAGGTCACCACGATGGAGCGCAGCGGGGCGTCTATCTTGGAGAACTGGATATTGGTCCGGATGGCCCGGTAGGCCTCGGAGATGGGCGAGCGGGGGGTGTATTTGGTCACCAATGTAGAGGCGATCTTAGATATCTCGTCCCGGCCGTTCTTCTTTTTCTTGCGGGGGCCCTCGGCCTGGATGCTGGGTATCAGCCCCAGCACCGGTATCCCGAAGTTGGTCTCGATCTCCTCGGCGGTCTTGACCGAATTGTCCATGGAATCCAGGAAGAATGACAGGCCCACCCCCAGCACCAGCCCGACAACCAGTCCGATCAGCAGGTTCAAGGCCTTGCGTGGCTTGATGGGCGAAAGCGGCTCCTTGGCCGGATCGATCACCCGGACATTGCCGATCTTGCCGGCCTCGGTGATCTTGGCCTCTTCGTATTTTTCCAGCAGCATCTTGTAGATGTTCTCGTTGACATCTTTGGCTCGCAGCAGGCGGGTCAGTTCCAGCTCCTTGTAGGGCAGCTTGGAAAGGTCTCTCTCGTAGCCGGTGCTGAAATCACGGATGGCCAGCTCCCTGGCCTCCAGGGAGATCAACTCTATCTGGAGGGGCGGGATCTGGGCCAGCAGGTCGGACATCTCCGGCATGGGCTTGGCCTGGCCCCCCCGGCTGATGTTGGCCAGTTCCTCCACCAGTTTGTTCTTGGTAGCCTCAATTTGCCTGTTCAGCTTGTGTATCTGGGGGTGTTCCGGAAGATAGCCTTTGATGGAAAGCTGGGTGGCCTCGATCTGGAGGTCTAAAAGGCTTTTCCTCAGAGAGTCGGCCACCGCACCGGAGGTCATTTTGCTGCTGCCCTCTGAGAAATCGGGTTTGTATTCCAGCTTGGAGTAGATTGCCTCCAGTTTCTTCTCCAGGGCCATCTTCTGGGTGAAGGTGCCGGCGTACATCTTGTCTATCTCGGTCATCCGGGCCAGCACTTCCCGGGCTTCGTCGGACAATGACACCACCTGGTTGCGGGCCTTGAAGCCCTTGATGGCGTCCTCGGCCTTGGCCAGTCCGGCCTCCACCGCTGGCAGTTGGGCCTCGATAAATTTCCGGGTGGAGGAGGCCTGCTCTCTTTTGACCTGGGAGCTGCGGTCCTTGACGGTCTCGGCCACCAGGTTGACGGTCCGGGCGGCGCTGGCCGGAGTGGGGCCCTGGAACTTTATCAGGATCACGTCGGAGTCCCTGATGGGCTCGGCCGAGATGCCCTTTTTAATCCGCTGGGCCAGCAGCTGACGGCGCCCATCAGGGGACAGTCCCCGGCCCTGATCTTTGAGGATCTCGGCGGCAGTCCCGGGATCCAGCTTGGCGGCCACCTCCTCGGCCAGGGTCCGAGCCTTGATCTCCTCTATCTGGTTGACGATATAGCTCTTGCGGCTGAAGGCGTCGGAGACATCGAAAGCCGCGATTGGCTCCCGGCTCTGCTCGAAGATAATGGTGGTCTGGCTCTCGTAGACCGGCGGCAGAGTGAAATTGGCTATGATGATTGGCAGCAGAATGCCGGTCAGACAGACCACTATCAGGGTCTTTCTTCTCCACAGCAAATCCACCACCTCGTAGAGGCTGGTCTCCTGTGGCTTTATGTTCTGCTCAGCAGCCAATATTCACCTGTGGTTGAATTATTTTAGATTGAAAAAAGGAAGTAAATTATCCGGCGCCCGGCCAAAAGGCTTACTTCCTTTTTCTGGGATCACTGTTCTTTATGTATTCTATTCCGGAAGCCGGATTGGCATCAGTAGATACATCAGGCTATAGTCCTCGGCCTGCTTGGCCGGGTTTATCAGAGCGGCCGATAGCGAGGTATTCAGATAACAGACCATCTCTTCGGAGTCGATATTCTTGATGATGTCAAGCAAGTAGCTGGCGTTGTATCCGATCTCCATCTCCTCGCCCTTGAACACCGCGGCGATGGTCTCCTTGGCTTCGCCGATGTCCACCGTCTGGCTGGACAGCTCTATACTGTCGGCCTTCAAGGAAAGCCTAATCTGGTGGGTGAAAGTGTCGGACAGAATGGCCACCCGGCGCACTGCCGCGGTCAGCAGGTCCACGTTGGCGGTCAGGGTCTTTTTATTGTTTTTTGGAATAGCCTTCTCGTAATCACGGTAGGGGCCCTCGATATGTCTGGCATATACCTGGGTGTCATCAAAACTGAACTGGGAATAGCTGTCGTCAAACCGCAAAGTGATCTCGGTATCGGAGCCCGGCAACATCCGGTTGACTATGTTAAGTCCCTTGGGTGACAGCAGCAGTTCGCTGTTCTGGGAGATGGGCGGGATCATTGTCTCCAGCATGGCCAAACGGTGGGCATCGGTGGTGACCACCTTCAGTTTGTCTCCGCTCATCTGCAGGAATACCCCACACAGGTCTGGACGGGAACTGTCGGTTGACACTGCGAACAGTGTCTTTTTGATAATGTTCTGCAGTATCCCGCTGCCAAGTTTGACGCTTTTATCCTTGCTGATCTCCGGTATCTTGGGAAAATCCTCCTTGGGAAGACCGATGATGTTGAAGCGGCTTCGGTCGCACTTGATGGATACCTTGTTGCCAGTAACCTCCAGATCCACGTTCAAAGGCGGCAGCTGTTTGATTATCTCGAAGAACTGCTTGGCTGGAACAGTGATGGAGCCGTTACTACCAGTTTGGGCAGCTATCTGGGTGACCGCAGCTATCTCTAGGTCTGTGGCTGATAATTTAAGCTTATTATTATTGGCCTCTATCAGGATATTGGTCAGAACTGGAAAAGTGCTCTTGGTTGGCACCACACCGATCAGGCTCTGCAGGCAGGCAAAAAGTTTTTCCTGGTTGACGGAAAATTTCATTTGATCCAGGCTCCAATTTTCTTGTTTTACGTTATTATTAAAACTAATAATATGATATATCTAAATTATATTAAAAGTCAATAGTAATTCTTGATATTGTGGACGTTACTTTATAATACGGTGGTGTTGTGATTATTAAGAGGCGGTCCGGGTGGGGATATGTTCTTGACAAGCAGATGATAACTTGCAGTGTTATTAACATTCATCAACTACCAATGGAAAGCCTGTTCCGCTGTCAATATCTTATCCACCGTTGATCAACTCGGTTATCCTCTCCGCCTGGGGAACGATTTCCCCACCGGAAGCTATCAGCTCTCTGATCTTGGAAACGGCGTGCAACACCGTACTGTGATCTTTGCCGCCAAAGCGGTTGCCAATATCGTTGAGCGAGGCTGTGGTCAACTCCCGGCTTAGGTACATGGCCAGTTGTCTGGGTAGCACCAGTTTTTTGATGCGCTTTTTGGATTTAAGGGCTTCCTCGGGAATGGAATAGTAATTAGCCACAGTTTTCTGAATAAGCTCAATGGAGACCACCTTGGCTTTCTGAGAGATGATGTTCTTCAGGACCTCCCGGGCAAAATCCACCGTTAATTCCTTGTCCGAAACCGAGGAGAAGGCTACCACCCGGATAAGAGAACCCTCCAGCTCCCGGATGTTTGATTTCACTGAATCGGCGATGAAATAGATGACATCGTTGGGGATGGACAGGCCGTCCAGTTCGGCCTTCTTTTTAAGAATGGCCGCCCGGGTCTCCAGATCAGGGGTTTGGATGTCGGCTACCAGTCCACTTTGGAAGCGGGATACCAAACGTTCCTCCAGGTGGGAGATATCCTTGGGCGGCCTGTCGGAGGTTAAAACAATCTGCTTGCGTGAATCGTACAGCGAATTGAAGGTGTGGAATATCTCTTCCTGAATGCCGGATTTTTCTGACAGAAACTGAACGTCATCCAGCAGCAGAATGTCCAGTGAACGATAGCGATTCTTGAATTCCAGCATCTTGCGGTTCTGGATGGCGTGGATCATCTCATTCATCAGATTTTCGGCCGGGATATATAACACCTTGGCTTTGGGCTTCCGGCGCTTGATGAAGTGTCCGATGGCCTGCATCAAGTGGGTCTTGCCTAGTCCCACCCCGCCGTAGATGAACAGCGGGTTATACTGTTTTCCCGGATCCTGGGCGGTAGCGAAAGCGGTGGCATAGGCAAATTCGTTGCTTTTACCGATGACGAAAGTGTCGAATATATATCTCTCTCTCAGACCGCTATCGCTGGTCAGCTGGGCGGGAACAAATTCGCTTCGCTCTGGTTTCTGGCGGGCGGCGGCCAGGGCTTCGCCGACCGGGGGGACCAGCACTATCGACAGCGGCTTATGAAAGATGTCGGAGACCACTTCTTTCATCACATTAAGATAATGTTGCCCCAGCCACTCCACAAAAAAATGGTTGGGGACTTTGAGGGTCAGGCTGTCCTCGCCCACCGTCAGGGCGGTCAGCGGCTTTATCCAGGTGTCAAAACTCTGGGAGCCTATCCTTTCCTTGATCTTGTCCTGTGACTGGGCCCATAGTGCCTGTATTTGTTGGTTCATACGATATCCACAATTAGAAATGCAGTGTTTTTAAGGGTTGGTGAGACATGGTATTCATAATACTAATAACCATGCTATTCATAAGTTCTTAACATATTTATCCACAGGACACGTGTCGAGATAAGTTGTTGTGTGGCAACCTATAACAAACAATACACAAAGCGGTTTTATTATTTATCCACACTGCTGTCAAGGGGGCTAATTTTTTATTTAACAAGGACTTAATACCAAACACCGCTGGGACAAAGTTATCCACATACTTTTCCACAAGAGGGCCATAAAAAACAAAAAGAAACCACGGAGATATCCGCGATTTCATAAAGGGTATTCAAATATATTTGTCAGCCTGTTAAATATATCAGGTTATCTCGCAGTTGTCAAGATAAATATTAAAATAAGATTTAGTGGTTTATCCAGTAGTAGGTGGGATCGACCGGCCTGCCATTGGTCCGGACCTCGTAATGCAGATGCGGGCCGGAGCTTTGTCCGGTGGAGCCGACCAGGGCGATCACCTGGCCCTGCCTGACCGCCTGGTTTTCTTTGACCAATAGCTTGGCATTGTGCCCGTACATGGTGCTGAATTTCTGGCCGTGGGCTATGATTACCTGATGGCCGAAATAATTATCCCAGCCGGCAAAGGTGACCATGCCGTCGGCTGCGGCCATCACCGGATCGCCTTCGCGGGCCGCAATATCCACCCCGTTGTGATTGACCGACATGTTGGCTGATATCCAGCCTTTGACCGGCATGATGCTGGGGGTGGTCCTTTCAACCGGTGCCGGTGCTTCCCGGGCAGTGCTTTCTGGAGTGGCATTTCCGGCGGCGGTGTTGGCGTTGAAGGAAGTGCTGCGATTGATCTCATTTATAGTGAGCAAAGGCGGCTGCTTGGAGACCCCCAGCATATTTTTCAGCTTACCCTCGGTCTCCCTAATGGCGGAAAGCTCCTTCTTGATCTGTTGCAGCTGGGTAAATTTCTGCTCGATCTCCCGGGCCCGGTTCTTCATCGCTTCATATTGACTGGCCCGCCAGTATATATGGCCGTAATTGAAGATGAGCAATACCGCTGCCAGAAGCAGCCCGGCCAGCACATAAGCCAGACGCTTCAGGCTGGTGTATGATATGTCTTTTTGCCACGGATCGGACTTATGGTGCGGCGCAACTATAAATGATACGTAACGTTCCCGCTTCTTCATCGGTCCGCTGCCTGTAAAATGAACGGTTTTATCTTAGAACCCCCTGGCGTTAAGGTTCGATGAAAGCAGTTTGACCAGCAGGTCTACCGTGGCCTTTACGTCGGATAGGTCCACCATCTCCGAGGCCGAATGGGCATACCTGGTGGGCACCGACAATACTCCGGTGGGAATGCCGGATTTGGTCTTGTTGATCACAGCTCCGTCGGTAGAACCGCCTTCCAGGATATCAAACTGATAAGGGATTCTGCCGGCCTTGGCGGTATCCACCAACAGTTTTTTCACCGGTGGATGGGCCAGCATGCCTGCATCCTTGATCTTGATGGCTGTTCCTTTGCCCAGCACCGAAGGCAGTTTGGGCTTTTCCTCGGGAGTGTCGAAAGCCCCGGTGATGTCTACTGCTATTCCCAGGTCCGGGGCTACACCATAGGCAGCGGTTGTGGCTCCCCGCAGCCCCACTTCCTCCTGAGTGGTGAAAACAAAATATATCTGGTTGGGGCTTTTCTTCAGCTGTTTCATGGTCTCTATCATGATGGCGCAGCCGATGCGGTCGTCCAACGATTTTGCGACAACCCTGTCTCCCAGGAACTCACAAGCCCGGTGAAACCCAGCCACGTCGCCCACCGACACTTTGGATGCCGCCTCTTTCTGGTCCCGGGCCCCGATGTCAATGTACATCCGGTCCAGTCGCTTGATATCGACCGGCTTTTCTGAACGCTCTTCGTTGATAGTGCCGATGGTGCCGTTCTCGAAGACCACCCGTTGGGCAATGATGTTGTACGGATAGATGCCCCCAATGTTGGAAAAGCGCAAAAAGCCGTTCCGGTCGATATGGGTGACGATAAACCCGATCTCATCCATGTGGGCCGCCACCATTACCCGGGAGCCCTTGCCCTTCTTGATTGCGATCAGATTGCCCAGCACATCGGTGGAAACCTGGTCAGCCAAGCCCCGGATCTCTTTTTTGATCTGTTCCCGGATCCGGCCTTCGCTGCCGGACGGGCCGTAAGTTTCGGTAAGCCGCTTGATAACGTCTTTCATTTAAAATAATTCCTTGTAAAACGATTATATTGGTTTACTGATATCATTCCTGCCGGAATAGCAGAGTTTAATAGTATTGCTTTTTATCTTTCATGTCAATGATAAAATAAAGGCCAGTCCGGAACCCTGTGATCGCATAAAGTATCTAAAAGGTATGGGCAATGGGCGGTTGATCAGAAATAGCTTGACTTTATAAAATTGAATGTTATATACTGGTACATCACTTAAGGGGCGGCAGGCCCGACAGTATCATTCCTGGAGAACGGATGAGCAAGAAAATAATGATCATTGATGACGAGCCGGCAGTAGGCGAGATGATGACCACTCTGCTGGAGTCCGAAGGTTATGAGGCCATGGTGGCCTACGACGGCCCGGACGGCTTGGAGCAGATGGGGAAACGCCGGGCCGATCTGCTGCTGCTGGACTACATGCTGCCCGGCATGGACGGCATCGAGGTGCTGTGCGAGGTCCGGCACCGATGGCCGGAGCTTCCGGTGATCATTATCACCGCTTTCGGCAGCCCGGAGTTGCGGGCCCGGGCCGGCAAGTTCAATGTGGTGGATGTGGTCTCCAAGCCCTTTGACACCCAGAAGCTTTTGGAGCAGATAGCTGTGGCGGTGTGATCCGCCGCTGATCTTCTATAACCAAAATAATTTTTAAAGGGAGCCTCCGGGCTCTTTTTTATTTTATTTTCTTCAGGGCCAGCCTCATCAGCCGCAGGCCGTTCTCGATGTCCTTTTTGCTGGACAGGCATACCGGCGAATGGATGTAGCGCGAGGGGATGGCCAGCACCACCGATGGAACTCCGCCCTTGCTCAGGTGGATCCGTCCGGCGTCGGTGCCGCCTATTCCGGGCCGTTTGATCTGATGGGGGATGCGATTGGCCCGGGCGGTGTCGGTCAGCAGTTTCACCAGGCCCTGGTCGCAGAACACCGAACGGTCCATGATGGTGACCACCGGCCCCAGGCCCAGTCCCGGCACCAGGCTTTCGTCCCTCTCCTTGGGCTGGGGCATGTCCCCGGCCCCGGTGCCCTCCAGGATGAAGGCCATATCCGGCTCGTCCCTATAGGCCGCCACCCGGCCGCCCCGCAGGCCGACCTCCTCCTGGGTGGTGAAGGCGGCGTAGATATCAAAGGGGTATTTATCTTTCAACAATTCGATCATCAGATAGCAGCCGATCCGGTCATCGAAGGCCTTGGCCTTGAGGATCCTTCCCCAGTCCTCGAACCTAGTGTCGAACATCACATAATCGCCAGGGGAGACGAACTTCTGGGCGTCCTCCTGGCTGCTGGCCCCGATGTCGATAGAGAGATCACTGTGAGGAGAGACTTTTTTATGTTCTCCTTTGCGGGCAATAAGATGGATAGCCTTGGAGCCGATCACTCCGGGGATCTTGTCCTTGCCCACCAGCACCTTTTTGGCCAGCAGCACCCGGTTGTCCACCCCGCCCACCTTGTCGAACTGCAGAAAACCCGATTTATCGATGGAGGTTACCATCAATCCCACTTCATCCATATGGGCGGCCAGCATCACTTTTGTTTTTTTGGCGCCCGGCTTTGCTCCCTTGGCTTTTTTATAGGCTATCAGATTTCCCAGGGCGTCCACCCGGATCTCGGCGACATGCTTTTCGATGTTTTTACGAACGATATTTCGGATATCTCCTTCGCATCCGCTGACCCCGAAGGCGTTGGTCAATTGTTCTATCAGTTTAAGGTCTATCATTTTTTATTCCGTATAAAAGTGTTATAAGTAATTCGTTTGTTCTAACGTTCTGGATGTGCGGCGCCGGGAAATAAAATATCAGGAAAGATGGCGCATTGTTCCCGACGTGCGCACGATCCGGCTGTTAGCGTGCGCCATTAACAGGTGGAAAGAAAAAAGCAATGAGCGATAAAAGCAACGCTACTAAACCAAGACGTATTACCATAGCTCGGTTTTCACTCAGGTTTTTTGGTTGAATAGATTTTTGTACTACCAGTCCAATTAGAAAACCAGGGAAGGTTGCGGTAGCACCACCTACCCAAAGGTTTTTGAACCAGTCTGGGTATTTCCATAACCACAGAGATAACAACGCGCCTACCACTTGAGCTGACAAGACGACAACTGTTAACGACCGAATTGGCCGTAAGTCCTCCCAGCTGTAGTGGAAACTAGATTGAGATTCTTTCATGTGTGCGCTAACATGTATTATATTGCAATTATGCTGTCTATAATTTTAGTCAATTGTGTCATTATTGTTTGTCCGAATATCTTTTAGTCGTCTTTCCATTCCAGATTGATGTCATCCAGATCCTGGATGAAGCGGGCCAGCAATCTGGCCGAGCGCTCCACGTCCACCGCCGCCAGGGTCTCCACCGGGGTGTGCATGTAGCGCAGGGGCAGGCCCAACAGGCCGGTGGGAATGCCTTCCTGGGATATCTGGATATCCACCGCATCGGTCCCGGTGATGCCGGCGCAGGGCTCTATCTGAAAGGGGATCTCCTCTCGTTTGGCAACCGTCTTTAATTTTTCGGCAATGGCCGGATGGATGTTGGGCCCGACGGTGATGGTGGGCCCCTTGCCGATGGCGAAGGTGTCGTTGTCGGACACCCCCGGCGTGTCGCCGTGGGTGACATCGATGGCTATCCCGATATCGGGATGGATGTCGAAGGTAGAGGTCAATGCCCCCAGGCCGGAGACCTCCTCCTGAACGGTGGCCACCGCATAAATATCCCAGCTATGGTGGCATTTGCTGAGTATCTCCAAAGCCTGGACCATGATGGCGATGCAGGCCCGGTTGTCCATGGCCTTTCCGGCCGCCCGGTCGTTCTTGAGATTGATTAGGGGCATCCGCAAGGTGGCCAGGTCGCCTATCGATACCTTTGTTTTTGCAGCCGCCTCGTCCAGCCCCAGGTCGATATACAGATCCTCCATGGGGATCACCTGGCCCGATTCCTCCGGGGTCTGGAAATGCGGGGGCTTGGCCCCGATGATCCCCGGCAGGGCGATCTTGGTATCCGGTCCGTACCGCCCGACGGGATGCAGCAGCACCTCCTGTCCCAGCAGCACCCGGGCGTCGAAGCCGCCCACCTGGGTGAAGCGCAGAAAACCACCCGGCTCGATGCCGGTGATCAACAGGCCGATCTCGTCCAGATGGGCGGCCAGCAGGATCTTTTTGCCGTCCCGGGACAGCCCCTTCTTGAAGGCCGCCACGCTGCCCATCTTGTCAACCTTGACCTTGGTGGCAAAGGGGGCCAACTCCTCCCCGGCGATGAAGGCGGCCCGGGTCTCGTAGCCCGACGGCCCGGGGGCCGAGGACAGGCGTTCGATCAGCTTCAAGGTGGCATTCTCGCCGGCCTGATCCGGAGTATTTTTCCCAAGGGGTGTTTTTTTGCTGGGCATTATATGCTCCTAAATGTAATGAATCTGATCAGGGGAAGTTTCTTTGCTTCTGGGGCGGAGATATTCGCCGGCCATTAGCTTAAAAACCCTCCAGTCGCAGTCTATGGCTCCGGCCGGGCAGATCCGATGACAGTGGTAGCAGGCGATGCAGCTGGATTCGTCGATCACCGGATAAGGATTCAAGCTGATGATGCCCTGGGGGCAGTTCTCCACACACAGGCCGCATTGGGTGCATTTTTCCGGGAGAATGTTTTTGGCCGGAAGCAGATGCTGTCTCATCCGCATGCGTATTTTCTGTTCGCTGAAAAAGCCGGCCACGGTCCTGGCGATCCAGTTCCCGGGGATCTGGGGCTTTTTTAATTCGCCCCGATCAAGATAAGCTCCGGCCCTATGAATAATGTCTATTGCAAAGGTCTGGGCCTGCAACAGGTCGATTTGATCGGGATGTCCGTAGGCGGTCAAAGGCTTTCTGTCCGCGAACGGCGGATAGGTATCGACCCCCAAACATTGGAAAAAGCCCAAGGTCTCCAGGCCCCGGGAGGCGGCCAGCCGGTCGATCCGGGAATATACATCGCCGGGGGTGCCGCCGTGGGTGACAAAAAAGAAGAATGGTTTTGGCCGGCCGGCGGGGTCTTGATCGGGCAGATCATTAAAGAAATGAGTGACATTAATGGGCTCCCTGAAATAAAAAGCCGGCAACCCGAACCCCACCAGATCGTAATTAGAGAAGACGGCCGGGTCGGCCTCCTCCAGGCGCAGCAGGGTGCAATCTTCGGCCGCTTTGGCCATCTGTTTCTGGATGGCCTGGGCTATCTTTTGGGTGTTCCCGGTCTGTGAAAAATAAACGATGCAGACCCGCATCAGTTCCTCCCCAAAAAGAGATGAAAGACCCGGCCGTTAAATATTTATTTTATATCATTTTTAAGTTGAATACAATGATAAAAAACATTTTTTGAAATAAAAAACCCGAAAGCCTTTTGGCTGCCGGAGAGACAATGGTGATATTTACAGAGAGTTTATATAAGATCGATCCAAAAACGCATCACTTTTTTCCCGGTCCTGGTCGATAGTATGGTGTTCTCCAGCATCCCGCCGTTGTTCTTGATGACCCTGATGCCCCCGAAATTGTCCCAGTCGCAGGTAAGCAGAGCCTTGGTGATTTTCAGCTCCACCGCCCGTTCCAATGTCAATTCCAAAAGGATAGATCCATATCCCCGGCGGCGCAGCGAGGGCGGCACCTCCAGCAGGACGTGGCCCCCCTCCAACTCCATTTCCGGGTTCAGGTAATGCCACAGCCGGCTGATTCCGCAGATGACAACATCATCAGATAGCATCCAAAAGGTGCTGCAGGGCACCCGCCCGTCCGACAGGTCCCGCTCCAGGCATTCCCGCTGCAGGTCCTTGATATAGCGGTCAAAGGCCAGGCCATGAACATCATACAGATCGGTATAGCGTTGTTCACCGCCCGCCCGGTAATCAGCCGCCAATTCCCGGAAAGCCTCTTCCAGCTCCATGGAGGGCTCGGCCAGCCGGAGACGGCTTCTGTCCTCTTTGGTTTTTTTAGGAACTGGTATCATGAAGGGAACCCCCGCGGCATTTTGGCAGGAACATATAAAGCCGCCTGCTGGCAGGCGGCTTTATCCATTATGATCTCCGGGGCCGTATTGCAACGGGGGGCATCCGGTCCGTTTTCCGGGAACATGCAGGTGTGCATAAAGATACAGCCGGGCATAGACTGTCCTCCTTACAGTTTTTATTCTACGCCCGAAAAGAGTTTTTGTCAAGAGGTCCGGCGAAAAATATATTTACGGATAAGTTTCTCCAGCTCCACCGCGGCCAGGATTGAGGAGGAGACGATTATGCAGGCCAGAAGATCCAGCCCGCCGACCGGGGCGGTCTTGAACACCGGTTGCAGGACCGGCAGATAGACAGCGCCCAGCTGCAGCATGGCGGTGATTAGCACCGCACCGTAGAGATACCAATTTCCCGAGGGAGCCAGGGCGAAGAACGACCTTTTGTCGGAGCGGATGGCCAGGGCGTTGAACAACTGATAGAAGGACATGGTCATGAAGACCATGGTCCGGGCCAGCCTTTCGGCGGCCTCCCTGGTCTGCCCCATCTCCAGATGCTGGCCGATGGCCCAATGGAACATCAGCAGGCAGCCGGCCGCCATCAGCAGGCCCGAGAAAAGCACCTGGGCCCACAGTCCCCGGGCGAAAAGGCTCTCGGCCGGGAGCCGCGGCGATCGCTTCATGATGTCGGCCTCCGGCGGCTCGTTGCTGAGGGCCAGGGCCGGCAGGGAGTCGGTCACCAGGTTGATCCACAATATCTGGATCGGCAGCAATGGCAGCGGCAGGTTCAGCATGATGCCGCCGAACATGGTCAGCACCTCGCCCAGGTTGGTGCCCAGCATGTAGCGCACGAACTTGCGGATGTTGTCGTATATCCTTCGGCCCTCGGCCACCGCCGAGACGATGGTGGCGAAGTTGTCATCCAGCAGCACCACGTCCGAGGCTTCCTTGGAGACGTCGGTCCCGGTGATGCCCATGGCGATGCCGATGTCGGCCCCCCTTAAGGCCGGGGCGTCGTTGACCCCGTCGCCGGTCATGGCCACTATCCGCCCCTTGCTCTGCAGGGCCTGGACGATCTTGATCTTGTCCTCCGGCGAGACCCGGGCGAAGAGGGATATTCTCTCGATCTGCTCCGCCAGTTCCTCCACGCTCAGCGCCTTAAGCTCCATTCCGGTCAGGTGCAGATCGCCCGGAGAAAATATCCCCAGCTCCCGGGCGATGGCCAGGGCGGTGGCCGGGTGGTCGCCGGTGATCATCACCGGCCGGATGCCGGCGCTGCGGCACTGCTCCACCGCGGCCCGGACCTCCTCCCGGGGCGGGTCGATCATGGCCGCCAGCCCCAGGAAGGTCAGTCCATTCTCGATCTCATCTATCCGGGGCTTCCCCGGCAGGTGGTCGATGATCTTATAGGCCAGGGCCAGCACCCGGTGCCCGCCGTCGGCCAGGGATTTATTGATCTCGGTGGCCTTTGCGGGAAAGTCCAGGCATATTCGCTCCAGATTATCCAACGCGCCCTTGACATAACAGATATAACGTCCATCGTCCATGCGATGGATGGTGGTCATCATCTTGCGTTCGGAATCGAAGGGCAGTTCGCCCGCCCGGGGCAGATCCTTCTCTAGAGCGTCGCGCCACAGTCCGGCCTTGGCGGCCAGGGTCAGCAGGGCCCCCTCGGTGGGGTCGCCGGTTATTTTCCAGGCATCGGAGCCGTCGGCCTTCTCCTGAAACAGGGTGGCATCATTGCACAGACAGGCGGCGTTCAGTAATTTCTGGAACAGAGGATCGCCTGCAGGTTGTTTCCCGTCCGAGGATAAGATATTTCCCAACGGCTGATAACCGCTGCCCTCGATGTCGTAAATAATGCCGTTGCAGAATACCTTTTTGACCGTCATCTGGTTCTGGGTCAGGGTGCCGGTCTTGTCCGAGCAGATCACCGACACCGAGCCCAGGGTCTCCACCGCCGGCAGTTTTTTGACCAGGGCGTTCTTTTTGACCATCTTCTGCACGCCGAAGGACAGGACGATGGTTATCACCGCCGGCAGGCTCTCCGGGATGGCCGCCACCGCCAGGGAGATGGCGGTCAGCAGCATCACCGAGACCGGAATGCCGTGCAGCCAGCCGGCCAGGAAGATCACGGCGCACAGGACCACCGTGGCCAGGGCCAGGATCCGGGCCAGCCCGGCCAGTCTTTTCTGCAGCGGGGTCTGGCCCTGCCGGAGGGTCTGGATGGACCGGGCGATCCTGCCAAGCTCGGTGTTCATCCCGGTGGCGGCCACCACCGCCCTTCCCCGGCCGTAGACGCAGATGGTGCCCAAAAAGGCCATATTGTTCTGGTCGGCCAGGGGAACTTCGTTTTCTATCGGGAGAAATGATTTCTCCACCGGCAGGGATTCCCCGGTCAGGGAGGACTCCTCGATCTTCAAAGAGGCCGCCTCTATAATCCTTGCGTCGGCCGGGATGCGGGAGCCGGCCTCGATCAATATGATATCTCCAGGCACCAGATCCTCCGAGGGGATCTCCAGCACCTTCCCGGCCCTTACCACCTTGGCCAGCAGCTGGGAAAGTTTTTTCAGGGCGGCCATGGCCTGGTCGGCCCGGTATTCCTGGAGGAAGCCGATGACGGCATTGATTAGGGCGATGGCCAGAATGACGAAGGAATCGGTCAGGTCGTGGGTCAGCCCGGAGATCACCGCCGCGATCAGCAGTACCAGCACCATGATATTCTTGAACTGGTCGAAGAATATCTTCAGCGGCCCGGTCCGCTTCCCTTCGGCCAGTTTGTTGGGGCCATACTGGGCCAGGCGTTGGGCGGCCTGCTGCTCCGAAAGGCCGGAGTAATGATTGGAGCCCAGCTCGGCCAGGGACTGTTCTATGGTTTGGTTGTAGAGGGGCATAAGATAACGAATAATAGTTTATGTAAAATTATTCAGGAAGCCGGTTGTATTGATGGAAAAATTTCAAACAAAACCAAAAGCCCTGTACATGCTTACTTGAATATGTATAAGCAATCTCGCCGGCCCACCCAAAACCATTCTTATTTAAATACTGCAATCCCACCGGCACATATAATCCGTGAAAATATTTTTCTTGTGGTGATCCCCCAATTCCAATATTGGGAATAAAAGAATATTTTGCGCCCAGATAGTGTGACCAATAATCGTGAAATCCGTTCGGCCGAAAGTGATAATCAAGCCCGGCATAACAGCCGAGCAGACCAGCTCCGCCCTCGAATTTTGTTTTTGGCGTAATATAATAGTTGCCGGAAAGCGAGGCAAGTATCGAAGGGCCCAATAAATTTAAGCTGAGACCGAAAGGCCTTTCGTCACGGACCTGATAAGTAATTGAATCCGAGGTAAATTGATTATACTCTTGTGAAAACAATGCCCCGGGCGTAAACAGTAAGAGAGTAAATATAATCCCAGAAACCCCGAACTTAAAAAATATTTTCATGGTTGTATTTAATAATAAATGATATCTTCAAATATTCTCCGCAATAGCTTGTTTGGTCTGGCTGGTGATCTGGTCGTAGTCCATCTGTTCCGGGTAAATGGCCGGGAGGAATTTTAAAGACACCTTGCCGGGCTTGGGAAGTTTGCGTCCGATGGGGACCGAGGCATAGGCCCCGGAGATGGCCACCGGCACCACCGGCACCTGCAGTTCCTTGCTCAGTATGGCGAAGGTCTTCTTGAACTCCGAAAGATGGCCGTCCCGGCTGCGGGCCCCCTCGGGGAAGATGGCCAGGTTCTTGCCCTGCCGGATGGCCGCCGCCGCCTGCTGCAGGGTGCTCTTAAGGTCCCGGTTGATGTCCATCACCAGCAGGTTGCTGTGGCTGGCGTAGAATCGGTTGATGGGCGTCTTGATGTGTTTTCCGGCGGCCAGGAAAAAGGTGTCCTTTAAGATCCGATTAGGCAGCAGGATGGATAAAAATATCCCATCAAGAAAGCTCTGGTGGTTTGGAGCCAGTATGAACGGCCCCGGCGGCAGGTTTTGCTGTCCCTGTCCGGTTAGTTGAAAATAAAGTCGGAACAGTGGCGCAGTGAGTAATTTGACAGAACACTGCATGAAGCGGCTTTTGGGCATGGTAAACTCAGCCTTCTCCTGCAAGGTGCTGTGCCAATCCGATATCTCTTGGCTGCCGGCCTTCTTTTGCTCGGCTATCAGGCGGCTCAAGGCCTCCACCGTGTGGTGGGCCACCGACTCCTGGTCCTCCAGCCTGATCCCGTAGTTCTTCTCCAGGAACAGGTCCAGCTCGATCTTGCCCAGAGAGTCCAGCCCCAGGTCGTACTCCAGATGCTGGTCGGGGTAGATTTTCTGATCCAGGGCCTTTTCCAGATAGGCCTTCAAAGCCCGGTACTCCTGGGTGTCGGGATCGGGCCTCAGCCGGTGGGTCTCGGCGGTCCTGGCGTCCATCTGGGGCAGCAGGAATCTTTTCAGTTTCCCCAGCCGGGTCTTGGGCAGCTCGTCGTTGACCAGGGTGAAGTGATGGATCTTCTTGTAGCCGGGCACCGTCAGGTTGAACTTGTCCAGCACCAGCCACTTGATGGTCTCCCGCAAGTTGACCACCTGCTGTTTCTTGACCGCCAGGAAGTCGGGGTGGATCACCGCCCCCAGCTTCTCCTCCCGGGGATAGACACCTATCTCCTTTATCAGCGGGGAGAGCGACAGGATGCGGTTCTCGATCTCCTCGGGGTTGATGTTCTTGCCGCTGGACAGGACGATGATCTCCTTCTTGCGCCCGGTGATGAACAGCCGGTTCTTCTGGTCCAGGTAGCCCTGGTCCCCGGTGTGCAGCCAGCCGTCCCTTAAGATGGCGGCGGTGTCCTCCAGCTTGTTGTAATAGCCCTTCATTATATTGCGGCCCCGGGCCAGCACCTCGCCGTCGACTATTTTGACCTCGGTCTGGCTGGTAGGGGTGCCGGGCGAGCCGATCTTCACCCGGCCGGGCTTGGTGAAGGTGATCATCGGGGCGGCCTCGGTCATCCCGAAGCCCTCCAGCACCTCGAAGCCCATGGCGTAAAGGTCGCCGCCCACCCTTTCATCCAGCTTGGCCCCGCCGGAGATGAAGTATTTGATGTGCCCCCCGAAGGCCTGCTGGGCTTTTTTGAAGATCAGGCGTCCCAAGGCCAATGAATGCAGGCTGCGGGAAAGCTTCAGCAAGGCCTTGGCGGCCGGGCTGGCGTTGACCTTGTCGATCAGCCCCTTATGGAACAGCCGGTACAGCCGGGGAACCCCGATGATGATGGTAATGCCGTATTGCTTCAGGGCGCCCAGGATCTCCTCGGAGGAGATCTTTTCCAGTATCACCAGGGTGGCGCCGCAATACAGGGTGGCCATGATGGTTCCCATCAGCGGGAAGATGTGATGGAACGGTAGAATGGCCAGCAGTTTGTCTTCTTTGGTGAATATTTTGGTGTGGTCCACCACATCCTCGATATTGGCCATGATATTGTCATGGGTCAGCATCACCCCCTTGGGGCTGCCGGTGGTGCCGGAGGTGTAGATGATGGTGGCGGTCTCATGCTTGTCCGGCACGGGGACCATTTTGTTTGGCGCATTCTCCGGCAGGGCAAGCTCCTCGAAGACCAGTATCTCCGGGCGGTAATTTCCTTTTAAGTCTTTGACAGCTGCTGTCAGAACTTCTTTCGTCTTGTGCGAGCAAAAAACCACAGACGGCAGGCAGTCGTTCAGAATATAGGTCACTTCATCGGCCGGAGCCAGGTAATCGATGGGCACCGAGATGCCGCTGTTCTTCCATATCGAAAAATAAGAATAGATCCACTCCGGGCGGTTCTCTGAAAAGACCGCCGCCCGGTCTCCTTTGTTCAGCTGATAGCAGGAAGAGAAACGGTCCACCAGGGAGATGGTCTGGGCGTAGGATATCTCCCGGCTCCGGTAGATCAGGGCGGCTTTTTTAAAATCTTTGATAAGCAAAGTTGATCCCCTTAACGAGTTAAAGTATGTGCCGGCAACAAAGTCGGTTCAGCGGATAAAAGTGACTTTTATTAATCCGGTTTGATTCCCGCCGGTTACCAGGCAAAAATAAACCCCATTACCTAATGGTAGACCGGAGCGGTCATAACCGTTCCAGGAGAAATGATTTATCCCCGGTGCTGCATAGATTGTCGCTGTTTGGTAAACCAGCCGACCGATTATATCATAGACAGACATCTTTGCCCGGCCTGCCTTCGGCATAGTGAAATTGATCAAAGCTTCTGTCCGCGCCGGATTCGGCCGGCAGGAAAGCGCCAGTCCTGGCCCGACGGTTGGCACCGGCTTTTTTACGGTAGTCCCGCTGGGCGAATAATGCATGGCCGCCCAGGTATCGATTATCCCCCAGCCGTAAGTTGTACTGTCGGGGTTGATACTCTTGCTGGCTGTCATCATCAGGGCCTCTCGCACCTGCAGCGGAGTCCAGTCTGGGTGGGCCTCAAGGATCAGGGCGCAGGCCCCGGCCACCAACGGCGTGGCGCAGGAGGTGCCGGTGGCGTAATGGGTATAGCTGCTGACGGTGCTCCAGCTCGCCCAGTAAATGTTGGTTCCCTGGGCGCAGACCTCCGGCTTCGGCCTTCCGTCGTAGGTCGGCCCGCGGGAGCTGGAGGGGTTGATGATCCCGAAAGAATCCACATTGCCCACCGAGAGGATGGAATCGGCATCGGCCGGGGCGGCAAGGCTTCCCAGAGACGGGCCAGAGTTGGCCATGGCATTGCAGACGATGATGCCCAATGATGCGGCATGGCGGGCGGCCAGGGAAGAAATGGCGGTGTTGCCGTCCAGGTCTTGGTATGAATATGAATATTGGGACGAGTCGAAATCTCTGTAAGCCAGCGAACTGGAGACCACCTCGGCTCCTATGGAATCGGCCCGCTGCAGGGCGGCCGCCCAGTAGTCCTCTTCCACCGGCATCTCCTGATAATTGTCCTCGGTGTGATAGATGGCCCACGAAGCTTTATATGCCGGGCCGATCAGCTTCCCGGGAACGTAGCCGCCGGCCGCCGACCAGGTGCCGGTGCCGTGGGATGCGCTGTCGACCAAAGGCAGGTCGGTGCAGAAGTCCCATTCATCCACCAAGCGGCCGCCAACCAGTATCGAGTCAAAAGCCTGATGGCCTTTGCGGAACCCGTTGTCGAGCATGGCCACCAGCACCCCGCTGCCGGAGTAGCCTGAATCGTGGCAGACCACGGCGTTGATCAGGCTGTCCTGGGTGAATGACGGGCCGTAGTTCAGCAGATGGGCCTTGGGGCTTCCGGTATCCGGCGTCTTTAAGTCGGCATTTTCAAATTCCGGCAGGACCCTTTTACTGTGGGCCGGAAGCCGATCGATGTTTTTTACAAAGCTTAGGTTTTGGCAGAGCCTAACCTGGGATTCGGTCATCTCGAAGCTGGCGGCATTGAACCAGTTCAATGACTGTCTATGTTTTGCGCCCAGGTCCGCGATTTGATCGATGTAATCGGCATGTACCGGAAGGTCTTCAAAGCTCATCTCTTGCCGGCCCATTTTAGCCCTGCGCTTGAGAGCCCGAGGGGAGAATTGCCGCCCGCGCCGATCCAAAGCACTTTTTAATTCGTCCTTGGTAAAAAGCCCCTTGTCGTAAAAGAATACCAATACCACCAGCGATGTATCGGCCTTGGTGTTTTCTAATGCCGATGCCAGGCGGCCGGATATAGGCGGTTGGGCGTTGATGGATGAAACGAAAAGGCCAAGCGTCGCACCGGCCCAAAAAACAAATTTAAATAAATTATTCATATTTTTAACTCCTTTAAGTTCAAATTATTCAACTATCGTTTATACCCGATTTTGCGTAAAAGGTCTTTTCTCCACTTTATGCCATCGTCATCCTCCACACCTTTGGGAGCAAAACCGTCTATCACCCCCATTATGCCCCGCCCCTGCTCGCTTTCGGCAATGATCACCTGGCAGGGATTGGCGGTGGCGCAGAAGATGCGGCAGACCTCCGGGCAGTTCTTTACCGCGTTGAGGACGTTGATGGGATAGGCGTCCTTTAAAAAAATAATGAAGCTGTGACCGGATCCGATATTCTTAGCGTTCTCACACGCCAGCTCGACCATCTCTTTATCCGTTCCCTCGGATCTTATCAGACAGGCGCCGGAGGCCTCGCAGAAGGCCAGACCGAATTTTATCCCGGGGACAGAGGAGACCAGTATCTCGTAAAGGTCCTCCACTGTCTTAATGAAATGCGACTGCCCCAGGATGAAGTTGACATCGTCGGGCTTTTTGATAGTTACGGCATCTATTTTCATTGCTTAATTAACCTATCTTCGCATAATAATATTTTTTCTAACGGTTTATTTTCCCAGTCTTCAATAGATAAAACCACAGGTGCTTTCAATAAATTCATATCAAATTTTTCTGGGGTACCATTAACGGTTATGATAAAGTTTATTTCTTTATCTATTAAATTTTTATTAATACCTTGTATGTTATACCATCCGGTTATTTCAAGAAAATCTTGTGCTGACGATTTAGCATTAACTCTTTTTGGGGATATATCGCCCTTTTTATAGCCAAAATAATCTTCTACAGGTACAGACCAGCCATAATCACGCTGTCCATTTAATATTGGATCCCACAATGTAAATATTACATATTGTCTACTATTTGCTTCGAGTTTAATTGGAAAACTGTTTTTATAAGGCCAAGTACTCCATGCAATACTATAATAAGGAATTTTTTCTACAATGCTATCATAATTTTTTTCAGTATCGATAAGCAAAATAAGACAATCGGTTTCTTTTACACGAAGGTTGCCACTTATTTGAAAGGAAGAAATATAACTATCCTTGCTCTGGTTTTTTATTTCTGCTATCAAGTAGCAACCAATTTCATAAGGTTGTGGTTTTAACTTAACTCCTTTAAACTCTTTATAAATACAAACAGGGGTTACACTAATAATATCAAGAGGTTTATGTGGTATAAGGTCAAAAACGGTTTCGACAAAAGGGACTATTGAAATTATTAAAGCTATTAAAGCTAAATAAAAACCCTTCAGCTCTAATTTCTCTTTCTTCTTATAAATTCTAATTGCTATTAAAGCAATAACAATTATGAATATAATATAAAATAATAATTTGAAATAAACCATAAATTTATATTGCGTTGTTTTTTATACTTAGATCTTCAACCTCTCCATGAAATCCCTGGTTCATATTTCTGGATCACGGGAACCATTATTCATTTTTCTGTTCGGCGCTTTGTTCGACCTTTTTTACTGTCAGAAACAGCACCAGGGCCAGCACGCCAACCATAACCACTAGTGAAAATATCAGGATGTTTTTGGGACTAAGCCACATCCCGTAACGGGTCGGCCCCTTTTTATCTGTCGGCATCTGCGCTCCCAGACGCCACTGGGCGCCTTCAACCCGGGGGATGTCGGCCAGCATGGCCGCCACGTCATACCGCGGCGGTTTGACATCCTCCCCGCCATAATACACCATCAGCGTTTCGGCCCGATTACGGAAAAAATATATCTGGTGGATTCCGCCCAGGGCCGTGACCCCGGTCACCTCGAGGGGAGGATTGTCCTCATTGGCGATCCTTAGTCGGTACCGCGGATATCGTTGCCATCCATTAATCGGGAGGCTCAGGTTCTCCCGGTGAAAGGCTCCTATCGTCAGCCGTTGAACGATGCCTGTGGCCAATTTGGTCCAGTCTGCGGTCTTGGATGTATCGTCCGTGCCCTCCACCAGAACCTGCCGCCGGAATATCCGGCTGGCGATTGCCAGGCAAATCTCATTGATGGGCTGCCGGTCGGACCGGCAATAGATCAAAGTCTCCTTTTTCACCGTGTCGGAAGCCGAAGACGTCACCGGAAGGGGATAGGCAACCTGCAGCGGATTGGCAGACCGGACCTCGGATTTGACCCCGAAAAACGCTGCCTGCTCAATGCGAAACGGTTCGCTGTTCTGCAGGAACGATTCGTAACGCACACCTGGCCGGGTTCCGGCCTCGGTAACGATCTGGCTGAAGGGCGATCGTTTTACCTCGGTCGCGTTTCCGATAACCACCTTGTAATAAGAGAAGGCCGTACCTTTAAGGGCAACAGTGGTATTGCGAACGTCGATGTACCGCGAATAGTCGAATATGGGATGGCTGACAGCCAGGGCCTGCCACGCCGCCCGGTCGTCGCTGCCGTACACAGAGATGCTTTTTTCGAAATTGACATTAGGCGTCCGGATCTCCAGTTCGTCCGGGATCGAATCGGTCTCTTTCCGGCTTAGTATGATAGTGATGCTGTTGTCAGGCACTTCCTTGAACTCGATGGTCTTCAGCCCGATCGGATAACGGACTGTCACCGTATCGGTACGGGTGGCCAGCCGGATGAGATAAGGCACCTCGCGGTAGTCTCGCCCGGCCAAGCGGATGTCCGTAAGGTCGTCTTTGGTGGTGCGGTAGATGTCGTTGTCGAGCCTAAAGACGCCGATATCAGATTGCAGGCTGTCCAGGACGGCAAGCTCTTTGCGGTATCTGAAATCATTCGGATTGACGGAGCTTTGACATACTGCGCAGGCGCAGAGCAGGATTATTGCTGTTAATATTTTCATTGTTTGGCCTCTTTGACGGTGAAATTCCTGCTGGCCTTGATGTAGGCGAAGGCTCCGGCGATGAGGAGCAGCCCCACCAGCATGAAGGCCAAAACACGGTAAATGGTCGCCATGCCGGCCAGATCCGAGAGAAACACCTTTCCCACCACCACCACGAAAAGGATCAATCCGGCATAGCGCCAGCCCTTTCCGGCGTTCCTGATGCCGATAGCGATGAAGCTGATGGCGAAAAGCGCCCACAGCACTGATATCGAGCCGGTGCGGAAATCCTGCAATTGCCAGTGGAAAAAGAAGTCGGTCTCGAAACTGGCATACAGGAACAGCAGGGCCGTGCCGGCCACCTTGAATATGGAATAAAGATTTGCCGGCCCCTTGCTCCCGCGAAAGGATAGGGCAAACAGGTAGAACATGACCAGCACCGCCCCCCAGTCGAGCGTCCGGACAAGCATGCCGGTCAGTTGGCCGCCGGATGCCATCGCAATCGTCCCATAGTGCCATCCGGGGACATCGATAAACAAAAGTTTAATAACTGTTACGATTAGAATGCAAATGGCAAAGGTTCGGTAAACCGATTTATGTTCCGCCAGAAAATATCGCAAAAGGTATAGGCCCAGCAGCGCCCATAGACAGGTGAGGACCGGCGTTCGGAAAGGCGGCAAGTAGCTGAACATCTGGGCCAGTTCCAGATAAGCAACGGTGAAAACGGCCGCCACCCCAATCCAGAAGGCCGCATGGCCCATGACGCCATCATGGCCCATGGGCTTGATATCGATTCCGGAGCCGGCAGGATATGTTCCTTCCGGTTTGCGCCGGTACAGTATGGCCGAAGCGAAGAATGACACGATGGTGATGCCGAATGTCCAGAACCTGCCGAAAAAGCTTTTCCAATAGAGAGACGACGGCCGGGTCATCCAATTGAGATTTGAGAAAATTCGGGGGATATCAAGAAAATAAAGCCGTCCGATTACCAGCAGATACAGGATCGAGGACATGGCCTTAAGGACGTTGCTCTGCAGTTTCTGGCCGGCCCATAAAAAGAAAAACGCCAGCAGCGACCAGCAGATGGTCATCGATTCCCGTTCGGTTATGATCGGTATGGCCAGCGCCGTAAAAAATCCCGCCAGTCCCAGCAAGGCTATTAGCAACGGCCGGTCATTGATCCGGTTCCGAAGAAAGACGGTGATGTGCGCCACATAGAACACAGCCAGGGCCACACACATTACCGCTGGCCAGGGGCGGCCCCAGGCTTCCATGATAAGGTGGTATGAAATGGAGGCGAACAACAGCCCGTTCAGCAGCAGATGAATAACTTCCAATGCTGTCGACTGTTTTCTACGGACCAGATTGTAAAAATACACGATGGCCGACTGCAGCACGAACAGCAGGGAGAGGAACACTATGGCTATGGTAAAATGATCCTCGGGCCGGTAGTTACCAAGGCTACCAAAAAATATCCCCCAGCTGAACAGAAAGGCCAGATAGTTGAGCGGACGCCACTGCTGGCGGTGGGCTATCCCCAGCACCCCCAGCCCCAGCAGCAGCAGGTAAAGGTACAGCACCGGCAGGTTGGGCTGGTTTGTCCGCAGCATCACCGGAGTGGCATAACCCCCGATGATGCCCAAAACAGCCACCAGTTGGGATTTTGTCTT
The DNA here is from genome assembly GCA_937863685.1 of uncultured bacterium. Lineage (GTDB taxonomy): Bacteria > Edwardsbacteria > AC1 > AC1 > EtOH8 > UBA2226. The sequence continues at coordinate 782,904 of CALMGM010000005.1, read as the reverse complement.
GACAGCCAGGACCCCGGCAGTGATCGTTACCAAGCACATCAACCCAAAAGCAACAGCCGTCGGCACCAATGCATACATCGGCCCGGCGGCATACATGGCAAAATAGAGACAGGCTAGGCCACCGCCCAAAAAACCCTGGCCCAGCAAATGGTACTTTTTGCCGACATTACTGACCCCGGCCACCAACATAACCAGCCCAGCCAGGACCGAAAGGGCCACCCTTCCGGCCGGGCCAAGCAGGCCCTTGTCGATGGACCAGCGGAGGAAATACCCCACGCAGACCACCAGGGCCACAATCCCCACCCTCAGCAACCAGGTGCTGGCCACGGCGAATTCCATGGAAACCTTGGGATTGCGGTACTCCTCCCCCACTATCAACCAGTTCCAGATCTTGGCTATGGCGCCCTCGATGTTCTCTAAGGTGTGCGATTTCGGCGAAGGGGATTTTCCGGGCATTGGCGTGGCTGGCGAAGAAGGGATTAGCGAAGCCGAAGCCCCGGTTTTTTCTGTTGCAGCCAAAACTCCGGCAGGGGGTATTTCTTTTTCCGAGAAGACGGGAGCCGACGAGGGCGCTTTGGTTTCAACAGCAGCATCCGTTGGCGCTAACGATTCCAGTGGAACCGTGGCGGGTTGATCTGTGACGTCCTGCGAACGGATGGCCTTCCTTATCTCCTCCACGGCGGATTTGATCCTGGCCAGATCCGACCGCATGTCCGATATTTGAGGCCTGATGATCCTATGGGTCCTGATACTGACCACTATGGCTACCACCGGAAGGGCGATTATTGCCAAAGCTAACAATACGATCAATCCCACCATATACTCTCCTTTGGATAAAAATATGGCACGGTCCCTTGCCGTGCCTTAAATTTTATAGCTTGATATTGAGCTTCTGCAGGATCCTCTCAAAATCATTGGCCGAATAATATTCCACCTCGATCTTCCCCTTGTTCTTGCCATGGGGCACTATCCGCACCCTGGTGCCGAAGGCCCGTTGTATCTCGTTCTGGATATTGGTTAGGTGCTGGTCCAATTGCCTGGGCGTTTTTGTTATAGCCACCGGGATCTTTACCGGCCCTCCTTTGGCCAGGGCTTCGGCCTCCCTCACCGACAAGTCTTTTGAGATTATCGATTGGGCCAGGGCCAGTTGTTTCCGTTTATCGCTTACCATCAGCAGGGCCCGGGCGTGCCCGGCGGTCAATTTATCATCCTCCAGCATTTTTTGGATCTCTTCCGGCAGGGCCAATAAACGGAGACTGTTGGCCACTGTAGAACGCTCTTTTCCGACTTTTTTGGCCAAAGCCTCCTGGGTCAGGCTGAATTCCCTGGCCAGCCGCTCGTAACCCCTGGATTCTTCGATGGGGTTTAGATTCTGCCGCTGGATGTTCTCGATAAGCGCAATCTCCAGGGCCTCCTGGTCGGTGGCCTGGCGGATGATGGCCGGGATCTTCTCCATGCCAATTTTTTGACAGGCTCTGAAGCGGCGTTCCCCGGCGATCAACTCGTACCCGGCTCCGCTGCGGCGGACGATCACCGGCTCGATGACCCCCTTCTCCTTGATGGAGTCCATCAGTTCGGCCAGCTCGGCCTCCCGGAAAGAGCGGCGTGGCTGAAAGCGGTTGGGTTTGATCTCGGATATTTTCAGGAAGCGTTCGATCCCTTCGGGGTGAGAGATTACCGGAGCAGCCGGGGTCTTTTTGGCCGGGATCAGGGCCGACAGGCCCTTTCCCAGGCCTCTTTTCTGTGCGGTCATGGGGTCTCCAATATTCTGATGTAAGGGATTATTTCCATTTCAATATCATCTCGGTGTAGGGATCGCCATTGGTCAGGGATCGGGTTATCTCCACCGTAACCTCTTTGCAGCCGTGGATCTCCAATGAGCGCTGGATCCACCCGCCGATGCGCGATTCTATCAGGCTGTGGGCCTCGGGGAATTTGGTCATATGAAGCACTGCCTGATTGAAGGTGGACGATTTAAGCTCCATGGCGCTGGGCTGATAATATGTGGTCATCAGCAGGCTGGCCCGTTTGATGAAAAAACCGACCGAGGTCATCTTGACAAAGGCCTTGTAAACCCCCTTCAGGGCATAATCGGCGCTGAACCTTCCCACCTCCCAGGCACCCTTGTGATCGTTATCATAAAAAAGCTCGCACATGGCCGCAGTCGGCTCCAGGTAGCTATCTTTTAAAGGGTACCACTGGTTGATCTTGACGCTGTTGGCATCTTTGTAAAGCTCCGCCGCCTTGGAATTCAGCGATTCCAGCCATTTGGCAATTCCCTCTTTGCCGAATTTACTTTCGATGAAGATCGGCAGCACCGCCAGCGCGGTTCCCTTGACGTTCATTGATGCTCCTTTATCTGTTATCTGTATTCCTTGGAAATTATGGTGATCCGGCCAGGGTAGGTGATCTCGCCCAGCGGGGTGCTTACCCTTGGCTGGGCATCAATGGCCATCCGGCTGATATCGCTCTGGGCTCCGCCCAACGCCAGGGCCAGGTTCAGCAGGTCGTTGTAGCCCTTCTCCCCGAAGAATTCCACCAGGTCCAGGCTTATCTGCAGCGGGATGATTGCCGACTGGCCGGTACCGGGGATCTCGATAGGTTGCGCGATATTGCCGGAGACGGTGGGCTTGTCGTCTATCAGCAGCCGCCATTCGAAGCTGGTCAGGGTGGAGCTGGTCTGGGGCGAGCCGCCGGTGCCGTCGTTGGGATTTATGGCCTCGATGTTGAGGGTGAACCCGGCCGGCAGTTTCTTGTTGCGGTAGGCCGCCATCAGGTTGATCCCGTCCAGCAGGGTGAAATCTCCCAGCTTCTGCTTGCCGGCAATGGCGATACCCGACACCGTGAAGCTGGAAACCCCGGCCACCTTGAACTTTAAGCGCTGCAGATTGGACAGCGCTCCGGCCATCTGGGTCAATGTGGCGCAGCCCGGGATGATGACGGCCAGGACCGCTATTGCGGCCATTAAATGCAGGCCGGAAAAGGACCTATTTTTCATCTTGACTCTCTTACTGAAAATGATTTATTTGGCGCCTCTCCGGGCGGCCACCTCTTTGGCCAAGGCCAGGTAGCTCTGGGCGCCGTTGGAGTTGATGTCATATAATATGATCGGCTTGCCGTGGGACGGGGCCTCGGCTATCCGGACGCTGCGGGCGATGACGTTCTCGTAGACCTTTTCCGGGAAGTGTTTTTTTATCTCTCCGGCCACCTGCTGGGCCAGGTTCAGGCGGGAATCGAACATTGTCAACAGGATGCCCTCGATATCCAGCTCCGGATTGAGGCCGTTCTTGACCAGGTCGATGGTGTTAAGCAGCTGGCCCAGGCCCTCCAGGGCATAATATTCGGCCTGGATGGGTATCAGCACCGAGTCGGCCGCGGTCAAAGCGTTGATGGTCAGCAGTCCCAGCGAGGGCGGGCAGTCGATCAGGATATATTTGTACCTGTCACGCAGGCCCTCCAGATGGGGCTTTAAAAGATTCTCCCGGCCTTCCATTCCCACCATCTCCACCTCGGCCCCGGCCAGGTCTATCTGGGACGGCGCCAGATGCAGCTTGTCCAGCTGGGTCTGCATTATTATGTCGCCTAAAGGCACCTCGTTCAACAGCACATCGTAGATGCCGGTCTCCACCGAGCTTTTATCTATGCCCAGTCCGCTGGTGGCGTTGGCCTGGGGATCGATGTCCACCAACAGGGTGGGCTTCTCCAGTACGGCCAGCGAGGCCGCCAGGTTTATGGACGAGGTGGTCTTTCCCACGCCGCCTTTCTGGTTGACCAAAGCGATGATGCGCGACATTGAAACGCTCCTAAAATAGCCTGATTGGGTGTGCCGATAAGTTGGTTGGCAAACTGATATGATAATATAGCCTGCCGGCCTTTGTCAAGGGAAACCGAAAAGTCCCAAGGCTTCAAAAAATCGTTAAACCTCAAATAAAGTATTGACTTATGACCGCAATTATTATAGCATATATCCAAGCGAAAGCCCAGTATCTAATAATAAGAAAGGAAAGATCATGAGAAAGACAGCCATTGTCATGTTGGTTCTGGTCACGGCCCTGGTTTTCGGTCTTCCCCAGTACTGCTCTGCGCAGGGGGTGTCCTTTGGGCTCAAAGGTGGAATCAATATGGCCAAGCTTACCGGTTCTGATGCGGGCACCAACAGCATGAAAACCGGCTTTGTGGCCGGAGCGTTTACGACGGTAGATATGGTTTTTCTTAATATCCAACCGGAAATACTTTTTTCTCAAAAAGGTGCCACCTACGAAGTATTTGGTCTTTCAATAGACGAGAACCATAACTATCTCGAAATTCCGGTGCTATTTAAATTTCCTTTGGGCAAGATAGTTGTTCCCAGCATATATGTCGGGCCGTCATTGGGGATGCTGATGAGTGCCGATGTAGAAGGCTTTGACATCAAGGATGGACTAAAAAGCACGGATTTGGGATTGGTTTTCGGCATGGACGTAAAAACCCCGGTAAAATTGATCTTAGATGCCCGCTATACTATGGGATTGACCAGTATAGATGATAGTGGTATATATGATGTCAAAAATTCGGCGATATCCTTGATGGTAGGCTACGCCATTTTCTAAAAATAATAAATGTTTAAGCCCCGGCTTAATGCCGGGGCTTTTAATAATCCATAACCAGGAGTTAACCATGGGAAAACGCATCTTGGCAATATTGATACTGGCATCGTTCTCTGGTTTGTGTTTTGCTCAAACAGCATCGTTTGGGCTGAAGGGCGGACTAAACATTCCAAAAGTAACCGGAGCTGATGTTGGTGTTTACATGAACAATGTCGAAAGCAATAAGGGAATTGCGGCAGGTGCCTATGTTTCAATAGGTCTTCTACCCAACATCTCTGTTCAGCCTGAAATTCTGTTTTCCCAAAAAGGTTTTAAAATTTCTTACGATTTTTTTGGCACTACGCATGAAGGAACGTTGCGCATCAATTATATGGAAACACCTGTGTTGGCAAAATTATCTTATGGCGCGATAGTTAAGCCCTATGTGCTGGCTGGCCCTTATTTTGCCACAAAGATTGGCACTAAATACGAGGAGACCATTGATGGCATCACGAATACAAGAACTAATGGAGATGGCCTTGCGGACGTAGAAATCGGTCTTACTATTGGTGCCGGAATTCAAACCCCAATAAAGATTTCGTTCGAAGCCCGCTACTCCATGGGCTTGAAGTCCATATATTCTTCAGATTTAGCTGATTTGGATATTAGGAACTCTAATATACAGCTACTGGTTGGTTATTCAGTTTTCTAAATAGGTTTATTATTAAAGCCCCGGCTTTTGCCGGGGCTTTTTATTTGTAAATAATTATTCCAATATTGCCCGAAGAATCTGATCATGATTGAACATGTCGTCAAAAGCATGATCCGCTCCGTGGGCCAGCAGGTCTTTGGCAGTGCTTCGGGCCGTTCCCACCCCAATAGTTTTGGCTCCCAGGTGCCGGCCGCATTTTATGTCATGCTCGGTGTCGCCGATGATGACGATCTGCTTCCCCGAGAATTTCTGCCCGGTCATTTCATAAGCTCTCTGCACCGCAATATCGGCCAGTTCTTTGCGGACGGAGGAATCATCGGCAAAGGCTCCGAAGGAAAAATATCTCCACAGGTCCAGCGACTCCAGTTTTGCCCGGGCACCCTTTTGTATGTTGCCGGTCAGCAGGCCCAATAGAACCGGCTACTTGGCCAGCTCCTCCAATAAATTGATGACCCCGGGATAGATCTTTTTATTTGCCTCCCGGGGGAGCTCTCTCTTTATTCCTTGGGCATAAATATCAAGGGCCTTTTTCACCAATTCATCATTGCATGGCACTCCCGCTTCGGCCATCAATTCCCGGACGATCATGGGGTCGGTCTTGCCGTCGAATATCCAGCCGTCTATCGGGCCGGCAGTGCCGAAAACATCTAGCAGGGCCTGCTTAAAGACCCTTTTGGGAGTGGGCCCGCACTGCACCAGGGTGCCGTCGATGTCAAAAAGGACCAGATGGGTGTATTTCATCAGAACATTATGCCCAGGTATTGGTATTGTTTAATATTAATTCTATAATTATCCCATTCTCTGTCTGTGCTTTCATCATAATACGTTTGAGATTCATAAGTGCTGGTTATTTTCCATTGGTGAAAAATTCCTTTCCAGATTCGCAATTTTAAACCCAAGGTAGATTCCCAAAGCTTTCGAGAACTATTGGTAAAAGTGTATCCAGTTCCCAAACAAATAGCCAGATGGCTTAACGGCGTCCAGCCGGCCTCAATTGCAGGGGTTATGACCACGCTCCCGCCCAGAGATATCGTTGGGGTAAAATAAAGATTTTGGTTTTTATTGAACAAATAACCTACGGTAAGCTTATTAGAACGGCTTTCGTTCAATGTGCGATTTTTGTATTCAATAAAAGTTCCGTTTCGCAGGGCACCCCTGAAGGGTGTTTTCCATCTTATGGTGAATGAATACTCAGGCGATGAATAATGTTTTTGCCAGCCAAACTCGGTTTCAAGCCCCCCGCCCCACCCAAATGACCAACTGATATTTTTATCAACGTATTCGTACATAACGATGCTCCGTCGCCCAGGCAGAGGGAACGCGCCGGGATTTGAAATTGATCGGTGCATCAATATGGGGATATCAGCGGCGATTCCGCTGACCGTATTCTGCGCCAACAGAGATGAAGCAGGCAACGCTAACAGCAAGGATATAAAAAAAGATTTTTTCATAAGGCCCTTGTGTTTTTAAATGGGTTTTTATTCTTTCCTTATTATAATTATTTTTCTGTCCTTGTTGCTTGACCCCTGCTCCTGGCGCAGTTCACCTTCGATCGTTCCCCCCAGTTTGTGGATGATCTCTCCGGCCGCCTCGATCTCCTGGCCGGCCTTGCTGGATTTGTAGGCCAGCAGTTTTCCTCCCACCTTCAGGAACGGAAAGGATATCTTCACCAGCTCCTTGAGTTCCGCCACCGCCCGGGCGGTGACGAAATCATAACGGTTCAAAAGGCTTTTATCCTTTTGGACCGCCTGGGAATGCTGGGCGATCACCACAACGTCGGACAACTTCAGCTCGGCGGCAGCCAGCTCCAGAAAGCGGGCCTTCTTCTGGGTGGCCTCCAGGCAGGTCAGTTTAATCTCCGGCAGGCAGATCTTCAGCGGTATGCCGGGGAAACCTCCGCCCGGGCCCAGATCCATCACTTCGGCCGAGGGCTCCGCCGCCAATGCCGGCAGGGCAGTCAGAGAGTCCAGGAGATGATTGGCAAACAGATTGTCAATGTCCCGCCGCGAGATCAGGTTTACTTTGGCGTTCCACTCCTGCACCAGGGCCCGAAACTGGAACAACTTTTCTATCTGCTCCTGGCTCAATGCTACCCCCAAGGCCTGGACGACCTGGTGCGTCTTTTGAAATTCAGGATTGTTAATAATCATTCTCCTGTTAATGGCACACGGATGGCACAGATCATCCGGATTTGCACGGTGTGGGTTTTTCATAGTCATTGCGAGACGACCAAAAACTTTTCTGGCGAAGCAATCTATTTGCCTGGGACGTCTGGGAAATGCGACTATATTCTATTCCCACAGGACGTATATCATTGCTTTTCGTCATCCTGAAATAAACCGAATGCTTATCTAATGAAGGATCTCGGATTCTTCAAGGGGTGGGCAAGCCATCGTTTTCAGAATGACCTAAAGTAAACCCCCGTTTCATTATACCAAACTTTATCAATAAATTAACAATAAATTTTCTTGATTTTATCACCGTCAAGTTGTATCCTTATTCTGAAATCAAGGAATAATATGATGATAAAACATATCGTGCTGTGGACATTCAAGGATCATGCCGACGGCCGGGGCAAACAGGAGAACCTGAAGCTAGCCGCCCAGATGCTGGCCGGACTCAAGGACAAGATCGACACTGTGCGCTTTTTGGAGATCGGGCATAACATCAACCCCTCCGATGCGGCCTATGATCTGGCATTATATTCGGAATTTGACGACCAGACCGGGTTGGATGTCTACCAAAAGCATCCCGAGCACCTTAAGGCCGTGGGGTTTTTGGGAAAGGTGCGTCATCAGCGGGTGGTGGTAGATTATAAGGTATAAAGGATATGAATATCTCCCAAAACAGACGTTTCCTTTTCTCCGCCATCCTGGGTCAGGATAAGCTGAAATATGCCTATCTGGCCAACATCGTCAATCCCAGGATAGGCGGACTGCTGATCAGCGGACCCAAGGGTACCGGCAAGAGCACCATCGTTCATTCGGTGGAATCCATCCTGCCGGAGGGCAAAGCGGTTGACGGATGTATATTCAACTGCCATCCGGCAAAGCCCCAGGATTTCTGTTCGCTGTGCCGCGAAAGGCCGGACCATCCGGCTGTCACCCGGAAGATGAGGATAATCAACCTTCCCCTTAGCTGCACCGAGGACCGGCTGATCGGAAGCATCGACATCGAAAAGCTCTTAAAGACCGGCCAGAAGGTGATCCTGCCGGGTATTCTGGGCCAGGCCAACGGCAACATCCTCTACGTGGACGAGGTCAACCTCCTGCCGGACCATCTGGTGGACGACATCCTGGATGCCGCCTCCACCCACTGGAATACCATCGAGCGCGAGGGCATCTCGGTTTCGCATCCGGCGGATTTTGTGCTGGTGGGAACCATGAATCCCGAGGAGGGTGATCTGCGGCCGCAGATCCTAGACCGTTTTCCGCTGTGCGTAAAGATAGAGACCATTAGGGATCCAGCCGTCCGCTCCCAGGTGGTGCAGAACAATCTGCTGTTCGAGAACGACCGGGACGCTTTTCATGAAAAGTTTGCCGGACAGGAGGCGGAGACAGGAAAACAGATACTCTCCGCCAGGGAGCTTCTGCCCCGGGTGACGGTCTCTCCGGAGCTGATAGATTCGGTGGCCGCCTCCTGCGCTGCTCTCAAGGTGGACGGCCAGCGGCCCGATATCGTGATAATCAAAACCGCCATGACCCTGGCCGCCCTTAACGGGTGCAGCGATGTTATTTCCAGCGATATCCTGCTGGCCTCCGAGCTGACATTGATACACCGCACCCGGGACGGCGGACTGCTGGAGCCGCCAACCCCCGATGAAATAATGGATAATTTCAATAAAAACCTGCCCAGGGATAGGGAACCGCTCCAAAAAACAATGGTCAAGCAGAAGATCGAAGTTGCCGCCGTTGCCCCCTCCGATCAACAAAGTATAAAAAAAAACGGCAATCCATAGCTGAAAAAATTCTGGATTTTTCCAAAAAGATATTGCCGTTTAGAAAAAAGAAAAGACCGGTCATCCTTCTTCGCTCCCAAACCCAGGACAAAGCGGCCCCGGTTTTGTTCCAGGAGCCTCCCGGCACCTTCAGCCAGCTAAAAAAAGCCTTCTTCAAATTCCTTAATAAAATAAGTCGCCTAAAATCAAGAACCGTGCGCGGCAGCAAGAAGCGTAAATCGGTCATCAGCGACCGGTCCGGACGCAACATCAAGGCCGTCCGCTTCCGGGCCGGGGAGAACACCCTGGCACCGCTGCAGACGGTGGTCAGCTCTCTGATCGGCGGGAAATATTCTCTGTCACGGAAGGAATTCAGCATCGGGCCCGGCGACTTTGTGGGCTGGGAGAAGCTGGAGCGCCAGAGCATGACCCTGGTGCTTTTGGTGGACGTCAGCCGTTCCACCTTCCCCTTCATCAAAATCTTCGCCGAGATTCTGGATTCCCTGACCGGTTATTTCAAGCTGCATCAGGACCGCATCGGGCTGATCTCCTTGCAGGGCATGCAGGCCAAGATACTCAACCATCCCACGCATAATTACCGGGTGGTTACCAAGGGATTGATGAGCCTCAAGGTTCAGGGAGAAAGCCCGCTGGCCGACGGGCTGTTAAAAGCCCTGGCCATGGTGCGGCTGGAGAAGTTCCGCAAGCCCGGCTCCACCAATCTGGTCATCCTGCTCAGCGACGGCTATCCCGAGCCCCTGACCGTTCATTGCCCCGACATCTTCGATGAGCCGGCTTACCGGGAGACCGTCAGGGCGGCCTCCCTCTATCGCAAGCATGCCCTGTCCCTGCTGATGATAAATCCCTCCTTCCGCAATCAGGAAGAATCCAAATACATGCCGGGCGAGAAGCTGTCAACCACTATCGCTCGGGAGAGCCGGGGCAAACTGATCAAACTGTTCCGGGATCCCAATCTCAGCACGGCCGACCGTTACTATCCGCCCACCAGGGGCGAGATCCGGCAGATATTGAACGGTATCGAGGGTATGATGGGAAATAAAATGAATTCGGAAAGGGAACGGGGTTTGGCGGTATAGTTACATTTTCTTTACCGTAACGGTCAAGCTAGACCGAACGTTCTGCAACCGGCGGGCCAGGTGAAATAAAGCCCATAATGGCGACGGATTGAATACAAGGCATTGTATTCAATCCCTTTATTATGATAAAATAGCGCAATTATTTATAGATGACATTTATTATGGAACAAAACCATCAGACCATCCTTGACATGCTTAACAGCGGGGTTATTCATCTCGATGAAACAGGGACCATCCTGTACTGCAATCGGGCCGGAAGGAAAATGCTGTCGTTGGCCGAAGCCCCCCCCTGGCCACGATTGGAAGAACTGGGAGAGTTGTACCCTCCGGGTTTTTGGAAAAAATCGCTTCAATTGACAGACGTGATGATCACGCGAGATGGCGAAAGGACCCAGTTTCTGGCCAGTACCCAGCCCTTGGCCCGGGGCACGGTTCTAAGCTTGGAACAGGAGCGGTCACAGATCGAGGACGAGTTCCGCTTCTTCATCATGGACAACATGAGCGAGGGCGTGGTGCTGCTGGACAACAGAGGCCTGGTGCTCTACCTGAACAGCGCGGCCAAGGTAACGCTGGGGGTGGGCTTGCATGCCGGCTCGGTCAAGTTGTGGTCCATGGATAACTTGGGGGAATTTTTACCGCCCGATTTCTGGAAGACCCCGGCCTACAAGAAAGAGGTACTGTTCAGAAAAGGCGACAACGAGGTTCACTTGCTGGTCAGCACCTACCAACAGAGCGATAAGATCATCCTATGCCTGGAGGAGGAGAGGCGGGAGACCCTGCGATTCATCCGCCAGGAGGCCCTGACCACCACCGATCTGGATGCCGTAGTGGGCATCGGCCCCGAACTTCGGAAGCAGGCCATGGTCTTGGCCAACAGCGATTTGTCTTTTATGATCACCGGCGAAAGCGGGACCGGCAAAGAGGTGATGGCCCGTGCGGTACATTACTCTTCGTCCCGCTCCAAATGCCCCTTTGTGGTGATCGACTGTACGGCTCTGCCGGAACACCTGGTGGAATCGGAGCTTTTCGGCTATGAACCTGGCAGTTTTACCGGGGCCAAAAGCGATGGCAGGGCCGGCAAGTTCGAACTGGCTGATGGCGGAACCATCATGCTGGATGAGATATCCGAACTTCCTCTGGCCATGCAGCCCAAATTGCTGAGAATACTGAATGATCAGCTGGTGATGCGGATAGGAGCCCGCCGGCCAAAGGCGGTAAATGTACGGGTGATAGCCTGCACCAACCGCAATCTCAAGGATATGGTTGATAAGGGACAATTCCGGGAGGACTTGTACTATCGTCTGAAAGGTGCAGTTCTCCATCTGCCTCCACTACGGGAGAGAATGAAGTATTTTAACGATCTGGTAGAGTTGTTCCTTAGGAAATACGGGCACGGCAGGAGTTACAGGTTCTCTCCCCGTGCCCAGGCAGTGATGATCAACTATCGCTGGCCGGGCAATGTGCGGGAGCTGGAGAAGGCGATTCAATATGCCTTGGCACATGATCCGGAAGAGATGATCAATGAGGATCTACTGCCGGGTGATATGATGTGCGGGGAAATGGAGCTGCGGGTAGGGAACCTCAAGGAGATGGTGCGGATGCATGAAAGAATGTTGGTTGTTAGCGCTCTACAAAACAACGGTTATAACATAACAGCAACGGCCAAGAACCTGGGAATTTCACGGATGGGACTTACTAAGAAGGTAAAGGGCCTTAATATTTCTCACCCAAATTCCAAGCTGGCTAAAAGATTCCCCAAACGAATGGCCAGGGGCAACAAGGCTGAGATCGAAATATTGGAGGTAACACCCACCACAGTAAAAGCCGGCAGCAAGATTCATATTAGGTTAAAAGTGACTAATACTGGCCGTAATCCCTGGCTGTCCATATGTAAAAGCCATCGACCAACCGCTAAACATGCCGGACAGTATTATGTACAAATAGAATGGATTGAAGCCGATAAAATGAAGGTAATAGATAGCTTTAATGTTATTCTTCCTAAAACAATTGAACCAGGCGAAACCGTTATTGTTGATGATTTTAGTTGCACGATAAAACAATCAGGTAAATATCAGGTTGCTTTTTCAATGATTCTTCAGGGGGCCTGTCAATTCTTAAATAAAGCACTACCCTCAATTGAGTACACATTTAAATACTGTCCAAAAATTGAGATAACAGTAATATAACAACCCTTATAATATACATTTGTAAACCAATGACATGTTTGTATAAAGCTGTTTAGCATGACTTTATAAAATTTATTTGCAAAAAAATGTTATAGGTGATATAAATAAGTATCAGAAATTATATATCATAACATAATGATATAAAAGAACATATGTTGAGCATGTTAAATGAGATGCTAACGTTTATTAGCATCTCATTTATTTTTTATTGACGGTCTTAACCTTAATAAAAAATATAGTTATTAAGCTTTATAATCCAACGAGTTATATATTACAATAATTTGCATAAATAATGGCATGAAATATTCATATATTCAACGATATTCATTATATAGCAATAAAGATAAAAATTTGAAAGGCTAAAAATGTATAACAACAGTATATCTGAACAGAAACACCAATGTCCCTGCGGCCAGAGCTTTTTCACCGTAAAAAAATTTCATGACCGCAACGGACTGTTTGAAGAGTACTGGGAGATGAGCTGCAATCGCTGCAAACAGGGCTACCAGTTGGACAATTTTTTAAAGGAAACCGAAAATGGCCCCGCCGAGGCATATTTCTGGGTGCCGAGAAATATCTTCAGCGATATGGTTATTTTGGAAGCCCAACTGCACAAGGCCCAAAAGAGTATTTTAGCACTGGCCCATGAGATGTATCTCGAGCAGTGGACGCTGTATTGCTATAAAGGAAAAACCAAACGGGAGATCTGGAATCGTCTGACCAGTCAAGGAAAGCGGGAGCCAGGTTACAAACTCTTCGACAGGATGGCCACAAGCAGCAATATGGCCGATTACCTTAAGGATTATTTCAATTACCAGAATATGGATTATGTCCTTAAAAAATTGAACGTGCGGGATTCAAAAATTGATTACATGACAAATATGGTTGGGAATATTAAACAACGATTGGAGAAGACACAAAGGATAATGCGAAATAAAGGATTCATAAATAAAGTTCAGTATGCGATGTAAACGATCGGAACAGATAAAATTGCTTTCGTCGCGGCTTGATTAATTAAGCCGCAAAGGGTTGTGATGTTTTATCTCGGGGTGCATGTTTTGGCCATGCACCCTTTAAAATTTGCTTTTAACCCAGCCTTTTATGGTATAATTGCCATGCTATGCAAGACCAGCACCTAAAAGCCGATATGTGGCTGCTTCTGGCAACCTTCTTTTGGGGCGTCACCTTTGTGGCGGTCAAGGATGCCATGCTGTACACCTCCCCCTTGATCTTTTTGGGGGTGCGGTTTCTGCTGGCCGGGCTGGTGCTGCTGCCGTTCTGCTATAAGGGTTTGAAAAAACTTTCCCGGGAGGGCTGGCGTGATGGAATGCTGATAGGGATATTTTTATTCGCCGGATTTGCCTTCCAGACTGCGGGGTTAGTTCACACCACCGCCACTCGATCGGCATTTATCACCGGAATGTGTGTGATAATGGTGCCCTCTCTCTCGATAGTGATGTTGAAAACCAAAAGTGATGGTTGGCAGATACTGGGGGTGATCCTGGCTGCCGCGGGGTTGTACTTCCTCTCCCGTCCCGAGACCGGCGGTTTCAACAAGGGAGACTTGCTGACCGTCCTCTGCGCCGTCAGCTTTGCAGTGGAGGTGGTGCTAGTGCAGAAGTTCACCCAAAAACACCAGCCTCTGGACATGATCATGGTCCAAATATTAACCACCATTGTTCTTTCGACCATCTTCGTCGGTCTTTTGGAAAAACCGCATTGGCAATGGTCACAAAGCCTCCCGCTGGACCTGGCCGTCACCAGCCTGCTGGCCACCGCCGGGGCGCTGGTCATCCAGTTCTACTGGCAGAGAAGGACCACCGCCACCAGGGCCGCCATCATCTATACCATGGAGCCCCTGTTTGCGGCCGGTTTTGCCTTTGTGCTTTTCGGCGAGAGGCTGCCGATGGCCGGATGGCTGGGGGCGGGCATGATTCTGGCGGGAACGCTCACCGCCGAACTGGGAAAATAATCCGGGAAATATATGAAAAAAATATTACTGCTTTTCTTGATGCTTTTGGTGGTGCTCTCCTGGGGTATTGCTTTTGTGGCCATCAAGTATCTTCTGGAGGTTCAGAAGTTTTCGGCCATGGGACTTACCGCTCTGCGGTATGTTCCGGCGGGGGCGATAGTCTTGGCAGTAATGCTGGTCTTCTATGGCCCCAAAAGGATGCTGACGGTCTGGGGCAAAGAGTGGCGGGGTATCTCGCTATACGGAATTACCGGCGTCCTGGGATATAACCTGGCCCTCAACTTCGGCGAGACCAAAATAGCAGCCGGAACCGCCAGCCTGATGGTCGGCCTCTCTCCCATCTTCACCCTGATCGCCTCCAAGCTGGCCTTGCGGGAAAAAATCACCGCCAGAAAACTGTTAGGGATAATCGTTTCCTTCGGCGGCCTGTTTGCGGTGGTGCGTTGGGGGACCAACGACCCCATCAACTTCAACTATCTGTGGGGAGTGCTGATCACTTTAGGGGCTCCCTTATCCTGGGCGATATACACCATCGTGGGAAAGCCTTTGGTGGGCCGGGAGGACTCCAATCTGGTCACCATGTCGGCCATATTATGGGGCAGCCTGCCGCTGGTTTTCTTCCTGCCCAAAAACATGTTGCTATTGCCGGCAACAGCTTGGGCGGCGCTGGCCTTCCTGACCTTGGCGTGCACCATATTCGGCTTTCTGGTTTGGTCATGGGCCTTAAAACACACCGAGGCCGCCCGGCTGGGGGTGGTGATCTACCTGATTCCATTGGTAACGGTGCTGTCGAGTATATTGCTTTTGGGGGAAAAACTAACCGCCGGGCTGGTCGTCGGCGGATTGACCCTGATCGGAGGCGTAGTGCTGGCCGAAACCTAAAATTATTATCTTGACCGGGAATATCTCCGGTATTATACTGGTATATATGATGTCTTATATCTGGAGCACAAAATATTTTAAGGAGAGAAAAAATGGCAAAGAATATTTTATGCTTGTTTGCTTTGCTGATATGGGGAATGGCTGCCGCCGAAAGTGTTGCCGCCAGGATTGGTCCGGCCGGAGGCGCGGGGAACGGTAACATCGTCATAGAGGTCGGGAACATGAAGGGTATTGCCCAAAAGATCGACAGGATCAATGCCGAATTCAATCCCGTGGTCAAGAACTTCAACGAATATGCCAATAATCAGACCCAAAAGCGTTCCATTAACTTGAACCTTCAGATCACCAAGGAGAAAGCCTTGACGCTTATGGGATCTTTCTCCGAACTGGGCGATGTCCAATCCAAAAGCTACAGCGAGTATCAAAATTATTACGATCCGGAGAATCTCCGGCAGAAGATAGATGTCTTCAGAAAATATCTGGAGAGAGTGATCGCCTCAGAAAAACCGGAAGCGGAGATTGTCAAACTGCTGACCCAACAGATAGAATCCCTAGAGAGCCAGCTAAGGAGCTCTGCCCAGCAGGACAGCACCCAGGCCTTGATATATGTGACCGTCAAGGAAAAGGGTTATGATAACAACACCGGGCAAACCAACCCTAGGGATAAATACCTGCTGATCGTGCTCTCTTCCTTTCTGGCCCTGCTGCTCTACTTCCTGGGGTTACTGACCGGATGGCTCCGGTACCGAAAGAAGACACTGAACGATCCAAATGTTTGATGTTATTATTTAAAAGGGCCTTCCTGAGGAAGGCCCTTTAATCATTGTTGACACCGGGAGGTTATTTTAAAAACCAACGCCAATGCCCAGGGAGCCGGAGAGAAACAGATTATTGGCATCCAGCGGGCCGGAATTGGGATCGCGGTTGGCCATGAACCCGCCCTTCCCCTCCGCCTGCAGGCTGATGAGGGGATTCAAAATAAAGCGCACACCGGGGCCTACCGCCAGGAACGGGCTGTTGGATTCATAAAGGGTGGCGTCGTAATATTGGTTTTTCCACATTATTGCTCCGGCTTCGGCCATCATGTATGGGGTGATCACTGCTCCGGGAACAAAGGTATATTTTCCCCAGGTTCCGGCTATGACGAGGTCGGTCAAATAACCGGGAGCGGGTGTTCCGACATTGGTGGCTCCGATCTGGGCAATGGCTCCCATGATTCCAATGGTGTAATGATCGCTGATGGCAAAACTCGCCTTCAGGCCGCCCATGAATCCGATGTCGCTGTCGTCATAATCGCCTCCCAGCAGCTTTATGCCGGCTCCGAACGGCTGCAATTCATAACGCTTGAGTGGCGATGACACCACGCCGAAAGCTGCCGAGGTGGTATTTCCAGCCCGGTCGATGGAGGTGATCATGAGGTTGTTTATCCCCGGAGTCAGCTTTACCTGCTGGGCAAAACTTCCGTCCGGTGTGGTGATGGCCGTCTGGCCGTTAACGGTTATTACCGCCCTAGAATCAGTAAGCCCGGTAACCATGGCCATGTTGCTGTTGATCTTTTGTTCCGGTTTGGGGCTTAATATATCCAACTTGGGATTATCAAGTTTGCGAGACAGGTTAAGCACCCGGCTGGGCCAGGGCTGCCCCTCAAATCCAATAGAATCTATCGCCGTCAGGGACCAGTAAACTTTATCGGTCTTGGGCGGGGTCATTATAAAGCTGTCGGTCAACACAACAGCGTCAGCCAGGACCTCGTTCTGATCAACATCTTGCCAGACCAGGAGGTGAGCCTTAATATCAGCCGGACTGCTCCAACGGTAAGTAATGGGACGGGTCCGGTCCGGGTTATAAAAGAAAGTATCATTGGCCGCTGGTGATTTGGGGAACGGCGGGGCTGGTAGATCCACCTGGGGTTCCGGCTGTTGTCCGTAGCGGCAACGACACCCCTTGCCCGAGGGAACATCCGTTTCCAGGGAACCAGCTAATTGCCCCTGCCAGGATACATTGTTTTCCCAGACCGAAAGCAATGCTGTTTTGTCTGGTCTTTGTTCCACAATGAATTCCGTGCCTCGGATGCCGGCTACTGCAGTGGGGGTAGCCACCGAAAAGCGTTCCGTAGTGTTTCTCAACTTTGCCACTTTGGAAAGGGTGCGCCCCATTATAAGTTTAAGCTCGGTATCTCCGGTTCCCTCCTTTTCGTCCCAGGCCTGTTTAATGATTACAATGTCAGACCTTGGAAGCACCTTGGTCTTGGTGCCATTGTCAAAGGTGATCTCGGCCCGGCTAAAGGAATCGGTCACCACCTCGTCCTGAATGGTGAGCACCTGATTCAGTATCGCCGGTTGCCAGCTGCTGACACCCTGCTTGCGGGTGAAAACACTTCCCTGGATATATGACAGTCGGGCCGTTCTGATCTTGGAAAGAATGGTGATCTCCACCCGGCGGTTTTTGGCCCGGTATTCGGCGGTCAGATTGGGAACCAGCGGGAATAGATCTCCGTAACCTTTGGCAATCAATAAGGAGGCCGGAATGCGATGGCGGGATATCAGATACCGCCTGACGGCCTCGGCCCGCTGCTGAGAAAGACGCTGGTTGGCCCTGGAGCCGCCGACATTATCGGTGTGCCCAGCAATTTCTATCTTGACCCCGGAATTCTTTAAGAACGTCGCCAGAGAATCCAAAGCCGGGTAGGTTCTGGGATCTATACCGGCCCTTCCTGTGCGGAACTGAATGCTGGAGAATTCAAATTTGATAATCTGGCCCTGAGCTTGGCAGAAAAAAAGCAGAATTAGCGCCGACACGAATATTTTTTTCATAATAGAAGCCTCCTAATTATTACTTAAACGAATATACCTATATTACAGGAAAATATAAAAGATATCAAGATTAAATTAACCGTAGACCTTTTTTGTTTTTTTCAGATGGATCATCAGCATGCCAATATCGGCCGGTGAAACACCGGAAATCCTTGATGCTTGCCCCAGGCTGAGAGGTTTAAGCTTCTGCAGTTTCTGGCGGGCTTCGTTGGAAAGGCCATAGACCAAAGTGTAATCAAATTCGTTTGAAAGCACCGTGTTTTCCAGCCCTCTCATCTTCAAGGCCTCTTCCTGCTGGCGTTTGGCATATCCGCCATATTTAAGCTCCAGCTCCACCTTTTCAAAGACCGTCCGGTCGTAGTCGGGACGATACTGGTCCAGTGGCAATAGATCATCATAGGTTACCTCGGGGCGTTTCAATAATTCAGCCAGACTGACTGGCTGGCTAATGGGCGAGGTTCCCAGACTTTTGAGGATATCATTGGCATCCGACGGCAGGGCTTTTTCCAAGCGAAGGCGCTGAACCTCGGCCTCCACCCGGCTTTGGGTTCTTTGGAAATCGGCCCATCTATCCTCGGCGATAAGGCCCAGGCCATAGCCGTAAGACAGCAGCCTCTGATCGGCGTTGTCCTGGCGCAGCAACAGCCGGTACTCAGCCCGGGAGGTGAACATCCGGTATGGTTCCTCTGTTCCCTTGGTGACCAGGTCATCTATCAAAACACCGATATAAGCCTGGTCCCTTCGCAGAATGAAGGGATCGTTTCCCAAAATCTTTTGAGCGGCATTGACACCGGCCATCAGCCCTTGGGCCGCGGCCTCCTCATATCCCGAAGTGCCGTTGATTTGCCCGGCGAGGTACAGCCCGGATATCTGTTTGGTCTCAAGGGTGGAAAACAATTGTGTGGGAAAAACAAAATCATATTCTATGGCGTAGCCCGGCCGGGTTATTTTAGCATTCTCCAGGCCTTTTATGGAATGGATCATCTCCTCCTGGACCTCTTCGGGCAGTGATGAGGAGATGCCGTTGAGATAAAGCTCGTTGGTATTGAGACCCTCAGGCTCGATAAAAACCTGATGTCCCTCACGCTCGGAGAAACGAACCACCTTGTCCTCGATAGAGGGGCAATATCTGGGGCCGATGCCTGTTATCCGGCCGGAATAAAGAGCCGAGCGTGAAAGATTATCCCGGATGATCTGGTGGGTTGCCGGATTGGTGTAGGTAAGGTAGCAGGGAAGCTGGGGAAGCGTTGGCCAGATCCTTCTTTTCTGATTTGTGCGCGGATTGATGACCGCATAAAGATCGGTCTGCTGAGAGAAAGGAAGCGGGTCGGAGTCGCCGGGCTGTTCGGATATTGCCGAAAAATCCACGCTTTGAGAATTAACCCTGGCCGGTGTTCCGGTCTTAAGCCGGCCCATTTCCAGCCCGGATATTTTAAGAGAAATTGATAATTTTTGAGCCGGGAATTCCCCGGCCCGGCCGGCCGGAAAAGACCGGTCTCCGATGTGGATTAGACCGTTAAGAAAAGTACCGGTGGCCACGATCACGGCCTTGGCAAAAAATTCCTGTCCGCTTTCGGTCCGCACGCCGGTCACATGCTTTTTACCGAACCGCTCTTCTAATATAATATCATCAACCAGGGCCTGCCGTAATTCCAGATTCGGCAGATTTTCCAGAAGACGCTTGGCTTCAGTCGAATATAACTGGCGGTCACATTGAGCCCGGAGAGACCAGACCGCCGGCCCCTTGCCTTTGTTCAGCATCCGGAACTGTATCCCCGACAAATCGGCCAGCCGGGCCATGGCGCCGCCCAGAGCATCAATCTCCTTTACCAGTTGGCTTTTAGCCAGTCCGCCGATGGACGGGTTGCAAGACATCCAGCCGGTACGGTCTAGGTTGATGCTGAATAGAGCAGTATTCAGTCCCATGCCGGTACAAACTACAGATGCCTCTATACCGGCATGGCCGCCGCCAATGATTATAATATCAAATGTTTTGTTCATAGAAAAAATAATATTTATAAGGCATTGAATTGCAATTTGTTAGAAATAATCAAAAAATATCTCGCCTGCACCCAAACCATGATAACATATTGATTGTCTAATATCAATATTAATGTTATAATTATGCTTGGGAACCTAATTAATAATGGACAACTCTAATGTAATATAACAAAACAGGAACGAACTATCAAACAGCAATTTATAAGGAGGTTCATAAAATGAAAAAAGCCATCATGCTTTTGCTGCCGGTCTTGACATTTACTCTGATCTTGACCACTTTGGCTCTGGCCGAGGAGGGCGACAGCCTGAAAGTGAAAAATGAGATCAAAACCAAAAATCAGGGAGAGGAGACCCAATTGAGGGTTCGTACCGAAGATGGTCAAAAAGGACAGGGAGACATGACCCAGACCAGAATCAGGGCGGAAAAGAAATTGGCGGAGGGAGATTCTGCCAAGATAAAGGAACAAAACAAAGTTCGCACCCAGAATAAAGGCGAAGACCAAAAGATTAAAACTCGTACCGAAGAAGGCGATAAAGGCCAAGGCGAGATGACACAGACCAGATATCGGGACGAGGACGGTGATGGCATCTGCGACTCCACCCAGACCAAGGAACAAACCAGAACACGCACACGCACTCAGAACAAGGACGGAAAAGATGAGGACATGACTCCAAAGGGTGGAGCCAACGGTAAAAAAGGAAGCGGCACAACCACGGGCCGGGGCAGATAAGACACTATTGATAATGAAGCGCAGGTAAATATGTTGCCTGCGCTTTTCTATCGTTGCGGCATTATGTAAGGGAAGGGGGATAATGAGAAATATAAAATTATATATAACCGGGATTATGATTCTTTTATCGGGAAGTATATTTGCCCAATTTAAAGGGAGTATAGGATTGGACGGCGAATATGATAGTAATGCCTATAATGATTCATACGGCGGAGGCAGCATGGTCGGCACTGCGTTTATGGATCTCACTACGGATATTGACTTGAAATTAGCCGGAATATTTCTAGGGGCCGACTATTCCGGTAGCTATAGCGCCTACCTTAGCTATCTAGGCATCAATCAAAACGACCATTTGCTGAAAATGATCCTATGGCGGGGTTTGGGAAAAGATGGTTTTGTTGGTTTAGGTGGCGCTTACGGTTTTCAATTGAACGCTGCGGATCGTTCAGCCTATGATACCAATAATTTCAAAATTATCGGTGAGACAAAAATATATCTTGCCCAACCAGTTCTGTTAAAAATAAACGGAGCTTTGGGAAAATATCAATATCAGAACCTGCCCAAATATGACTTCGATCAATCCATAGTAAACGGATCAGTAGGCTTCTTTCTTCCCCTACAAACAGGGCTTACTATATTGGCGGGATATAAAAAATATGACTTTACACCACTGTCGATTGATAGCCAGGTACCAATAAATATCACAAACCTTTCACCGGGGTGTCGTCTGTCACACGGGATAGGATCCAACATAGGCCTGGCTATGGAATACTCATATTTAAAAAACACGGTTACAACCACCACAACATATTATATGCCAGACACACTACTGAACGAGGTAAACGAATATTTTGACTATTTCGGCAACCGGATAGAGATAAAAATAACTTTTAAGCTTGAACCAGCTGGAAAGATGATTGTTTGGGGCAATTTTATCAACCGAAACTACACCATGCTTAATGCCTTCAGCCTTCCGGCAACGGATAATGCCAGCATCTTGACCAGGCAGAATCTAGACATTATCAGGCGGGACAAAGAAAATAACTTTGGGATAGAATACGACATCCCGCTATCAGATATTGCAAGCGATGTCGGTTTTAATGCCGGGGCTTGTTATTACAATAATAAATCCAACGACGAACTCTACAATTATAAAAAATTGCTGATCTTTGCCGGGGTAAATTATAATTTTTAAGCGAGGGCAAGCACAATGAGAAAAAACAAAAAACTGCTGGGAGAAATAATGATGACCCATGGTTTTATTTCGGTGGAACATATAATTCGAGCCAGGTATAGACAAATCAACGATTCTTCAAAAAAGATCGGAGAGTGTCTGGTTGAGATGGGGTGCATTAACCGACAACAACTGGCGTATGCCATTAAGAAGCAAAACATGGAGTAAAAATAAATACAATCCCTTATGAAGCAGAACGTTTCACGTGAAACAGTCTGCAGAGAATACAAATTATTGCCGTTCGGCTCCCCTGCGATTTTGATCGCAGGGGAGCCATTGTTTCACGTGAAACACCCTCCACCAAACAGAGACCCAAAAGCACCGGAACAAATCCTATTCATGGCTATGTATATATAGTTTATTGTTATTGCGCGTTTGATAAGCTTGGGGTACTGTCCCTGAAATACTTTTATCGTTGACTTTTTTCATCGAGGGATTTACAATCCCCGTAGGGTTGCAGTATATCAAAAAAATAATCTATTGAATATAAGGAGGAAGTTATGAGAATGGGTTTTATTTTTACCAGCGCCTTTTGGGGTGTAGTGCTTATCCTGATAGGTTTGGGCGTGATAATCAATGTGGTATTCGGGATAAAGATACCCATCTTCAGGACCATATTTGCTCTTTTCCTGATCTACCTAGGCATTCAAATGCTTACTGGGCTCTCATTTTGGAATAAAAGCAAGAAATCGACGGTATTCGGGGAAAAGACCATTGAAGTCATCACGATCTCGGATAAGTACGATGTGGTCTTTGGCAAGGGCAAGATCGATCTTTCAGGCATCGAACTTAAGGATCAGAATGTTAGGGTGGATGTCAACACTGTTTTCGGCAAGTCGGTGATAAAAATAAACCCGGCTCTGCCCACCAAGATCATAGCCAACTCGGCCTTCGGCGGGGCCCATCTTCCGGATGGTAGTGTGGTAGCCTTCGGGCAGTATACCTATAAAACAGAGAATTACAAAAGTGCTGAAAAACATCTATTGATCCATGCTTCAGTGATGTTTGGCGGCATGGAGTTTGCGGAAAAACAATAGGTTTGTTTTTATATCAGGCCTGCTCATGGGCAGGTAGCATTTACGGTTGTTGGCAAATGGCAACAACCGTTTTCATTGGGTTGAGAATATTTTACTTGAAATATTTATCAGCATTTGGTAATCTATAATATTGATGAAATGCATATATTAAATGGGGGTAGGCTAATGGATATTAAAAGGACGCTTCTGGATGGCGATAAATTAAAACCGTTATTTCAGGATCCTCTCAAGCTGGTTTTCGGTAGAAATTTCACCGATTACATGTTCACCATGGAACATACTGCCGATAAGGGCTGGCATAATGCCGAGATAAAACCCTATCAGCCGCTGATGCTTGACCCGGCCGCCAATGTTCTTCATTACAGTCAGGAGGTCTTCGAGGGGCAGAAAGCTTACAAATCTTCCGGAAACGAAATATTGCTTTTCCGGCCTCTGGAAAATGCCCGACGCATGAGCCACTCTTTAAAAAGGATGTGCATGCCAGAGATCCCGGAGGAGAGTTATTTACAAGCGGAGTGCGAATTGCTGAAACTGGAGGAACGATGGATCCCCAAGGCCGTGGGGGCCTCATTATATATCCGTCCAGCGGTCATCAGCACAGAGGCTGCTTTGGGGGTAAAACCAGCCGACAGGTACCTTTTTTTCATCATACTTTCTCCGGTAGGACCGTATTTTCAGGAGGGTTTCAACCCGGTTGGATTGTGGGTCAGCGATAATTACACCAGGGCCGCCCAAGGCGGCACCGGCGAGGCCAAGACCGGGGGGAATTATGCCGGTACGTTGCTGGCTTCTAAAATTGCCAAGGACAAAGGGTGCAGCCAGGTGCTGTGGCTGGATGCCGTGGAGCACAAGTACGTCGAAGAAGTTGGTGCCATGAATATTTTCTTCATAATTGATAACAAGCTGGTTACCCCAAAACTTTCGGGAAGCATCCTGCAGGGCATCACCCGCAAATCGGTGCTTCAAATAGCCGAAGACCTGGGAATCGTTCCCGAGGAAAGGCAGATATCGATTGACGAATTGGTGGAGGGCATCGAGAATAAAAAAATCAGCGAGGCTTTTGGTGCCGGCACTGCGGCGGTGATCAGTCCGGTAGGCCGGATCAGTTATAAAGATAAGGAATATGTTATCTCGCAGGAGACCGGACCTTGGGCTAAAAAATTCTTTGACACCCTGACCGGGATACAATACGGAGAAAAAGAGGATAAATACGGCTGGGTTTATAAAGTGCAGTAATGCATTTAATAAAAAAGGCGAAGACCAAATGGTCTTCGCCTTTGATTTATTGAAATGAGCAATTTATGAAAAGTTTAAAATACCCGATTATAATTGTCGCGTTGTTTATTTTGTTTGCAATCTGCCAAGCGAAAACCATAAAAGACTTGCCGGTTCCTTCCGGATATAAGCGTGTGGAATATGCCGAGAGTTCTTATTCCGCCTGGATCCAGAGACTTCCGCTAAAAGATGATAATATTATATTGGGATACGATGGTGAGCCGGTTAGTTTTCCTTTTTATAGCGTTTTGGCTGTGATTGATATGCCGATGTTGTTCCGTCAGGACATAGAGCAGTGTGCCGATTGGTGCTTCAGGTTCTGGGCGGAGTTTTATAAACAGAGCGGCCACCTTAACCAGCTCTGCCTTTACGACTATAATGGAAGGCCTCGCTATTACCGGAATAGTGGCAATAATTTCAAGGGTTTTTTAAAATGGGCCATGGCCACCGCAAATTCATATTCGTTGAAGAAGGGATGCCGGTCTATTGATGTTTCCGATCTGCAACCAGGGGACATGCTGGTACAAAACAAGGGCGGCGGAGTGGGGCATGTTTCGGTGGTAATGGATGTTTGTCAGGATGGTAAGGGGGATTGCCGCTATCTGATGGGTTACGGTTTTATGCCGGCCCAGCAATTTCATCTGGAAAAAGCCATGGCCGAAGACGGAAAGGACGGTTGGTTCTCGATATCGGAATATAGGCAACATTTGAGGATTTATTTGAATTTTGGGGATCCGACATATAAAAGATTCTAATTTCCCTCTTGACAAAAGGGGATTTATTTTGTATGCTTATGTAAGTCCTTACTTATTTTATTACATAATATGGAGATTCACCATGACCGAATTGATAAAAAAACTGGGAGAGCTGGCTGCTGCCAGCCGCATTAAACGATTGGGTGAAAGCCTGATGCACGACGTGGGGAGGGTATATAAAGAGCAGGGGCTTGATTTTGAACCCAAGTGGTTCCTGATCTTCTATCAACTATCCCGGCAACAGGCGATGTCGGTTACTGAACTGGCTCGGGAAGTGGGCATTACTTATCCGGCGGTCAACCAACTGGCGGCCGAAATGGCCAGGGCGGAGCTGGTGGATTCGATGAGCGACCCAAAGGACAAGCGGAAAAGGCTTATATCCTTAACCGAAAAAGGCCGGTCGCTGATGACTTCTATAAGGCCTTTGTGGAAGGTTATTGAAACAAGCACCTCCGAATTGCTGAGCGAACTGGACTGTAATTTTCTGCAAATAATCGGTCAGATAGAGGATGCCCTGGAAGATAAAAGCATGCATCAACGGGTGGTGGAGAAAATAAAAAGCCACCAGTATAAGGAGATCGATATCGTTGAATTCAAAACAAAATATAAAGAATCCTTTTATCAGTTGAACAAGCAGTGGCTGGAGGAATACTTCACCGTTGAGCCGACTGATGAAAGCATGTTGTTGCACCCTGAGGCCAATATCATCAAGCCCGGAGGAAAAATATTATTCGCTATCATTGGCGCAAAAGTAATTGGTACCGTGGCGCTTATAAATAAAGGAAAAGGCAGATTTGAGCTGGCCAAATTGGCGGTAGCCCCGGAATTCCGGGGAAGAATGGTGGGTAAAAAATTGGTCTTGGCCGCGATCAAAGAATCTAAGGTTCTAAAGGCAAAAATACTACTGGTCCGGACAAATCCCAGATTGGACTCGGCTAACCGGCTATACCGCAGTCTGGGCTTCAAATATTCAGAAAATGATCATAGCGGCGACTACCAACGGCCAACAATCGTATTGACCCTCAGCCTAAAATAATTACAATCGAAGGAGTAACAGACATGATACGAAAAGTATTTTTTCCCATTTTGGTCGCTTTGATGTTCCCGGCGCTGACCCCGGCCCAACCGGCAACACAGATAGCTATGGATAAGGGCCTCAGAAAATCGGTGGTCGACTCGGTTTCCAAACTGCTGGCAGATAACTATGTCTTTCCCGACAAGGCCCTGGCCATGTCGGCATTGCTACGGAAGAATATAAAGTCCGGCGCTTACGATCGATTATCAAGTCCGGAGGATTTCGCCGCCCGGCTTACCAACGACCTGCGGTCGGTAACCAAGGACCGTCACTTGGCGGTAATATACGGTCCGCAACGGATTGCCCAAATGCGTTGCGACACCATATATGGAGAGAGCCTCCCCGAGATCATCAGGGCTCACCAGCGGGATAATTTCGGATTCCGCAAGGTCGAACTGCTTCCAGGGAACATCGGCTACATCGATTTCAGAATGTTCGATAACCCATTGCTGCCAGGGGCCGGGGCCGCTGCGGTGTCGGCCATGAATTTTCTGGCCAACGCCCAGGCTGTCATTTTCGATCTGCGCCGAAACGGCGGAGGCCATCCCGAGATGATCCAGCTTATTAGCACCTACCTGTTCGAAGGCGAGGCCCACTTGAACGACCTGTATAATCGGCCCACCAACCTTACCCAGCAGTATTGGATACTTCCCTGGGTGCCAGGACCGCGTTTAGCCAAAGTGCCGGTCTACATTCTGACCAGTAATTATACTTTCTCAGGGGCAGAGGAGTTCTCCAACAACCTGCGGGAATTGAAGCGGGCCACTATCGTAGGCCAGGCCACCGGCGGCGGCGCTCATCCGGTCGACTTCAAGATTCTTAACGACCTTTTCATACTTAAGATATCGATCGGGCGGGCTATCAATCCGGTATCGAAAAGTAACTGGGAGGGAACCGGAGTCCAGCCGCACGTCAAGGTGTCGGCCGACAGCGCCCTCGATGTCGCATATTTAATGGCCCTGGATACTCTTCTCAAGTCTGCCGTCGACCCTGGCGAGATACAGGAACTATCCGGCATCATGGCTGTTAAACAAGCCGAATTTGCTGCCGTCAAAGTACCGGAAAACCTGCAACGGCGATATGCCGGGAGTTACGGCATCCGGACCATCAGCCACGAGGAAGGCCAGCTCTACTACCGACGCGAGCAAGGTCCAAAATGGAAGCTGCTTCCCCTGTCGGAAAAATGTTTCGTGGTTGACGAGGTGGGCGGGCAGGTGCTGTTCAAGGTTGATAATACCGGAACGGTATCCGGATTTGACCTGATCCGCGCGCCAGGCGATACTGTTCGCTGTCTGCGGCAATAGCGAGCAATGGTTGTGTAATAGAATCACTTCAATGCAAAATTAAAATAAATGGGGTTGGCATGAAATATAGTATCCTCGTATTTATGGCAACCATGGTTGGTTTGGCCAACAAGGGACAGGCCGAAAATATAATGGAGAAAGCAGACACTCTATTTTATCAAGGGTTATTCTCCGAAGCTGAGGCACATTATAACAGGATAATGAAAAAGGATTCGAGAAATATTCGAGCTAGCCTTATGTTGGGGCGTATTGCGCTTTATGCCAATCGGTTTAGCCAGGCTGAAGCACATTTAAAGGAAGCTCTGGCCGATAGCTCTATTCATGACGAAGCTTTGGGTTTGCTGGCAGAAAATTATTACCGTCAAGATCGTTTTGCCGAAGCGGCGCCGCTTTTTGCCGAAGCCGGCCAGGGGGCTAAAGCTGATAAATTGAAGACGTTCAAAGACAATAAGCCTTACTTAATCGAAGGAACGGATGCGAGCACCGATATTCCGTTTGTTCAGACCGACCCCCTGCCTTTGATTATGCTTTCAGTAAACGGAAGAGAAGTGATGTTCCTGATCGATACTGGCGGATGGGAGCTGAGCATTGATGAAGAATTGGCAAAGGAACTTGGAATAAAAATCCTGGGAACCCAGACCGCTACTTTCGCTGGCGGAAAAACCGCTGCTATCTATCATGGAATGCTCGATTGCGTCAAAGCCGGTTCGTTTAACATCCGAAATGTTCCCATCAATATAAGCCAGGGTTCTTCCCGGGCAGCACAAATGTTTCAACAGCCGATACGCGGCGTGGTTGGGACCTGTTTTTTGAATCATTTTAACTTTACCTTTGACTATCCGGGAGGAAAATTGGTACTGGCCCGCCGGAATCTTTCCAAAATCAGTACATCAACTTCCGGTGATGGTTTGCCGTTTTGGATGGCCGGGGATCATATAATGGTGGCTTGGGGGACAGTCAACAGCGGCCAGCCCCAGCTTTTTTTCATAGATACCGGACTGGCCGGAGGGGGCTTCACTGCAACCGAGGCTACCATTAAAACGGCCGGAATCAAGCTGGGCGAAGCCAAAGAGGGCATGGGGGGCGGAGGAGCAGTGCAGGTTCGTCCTTTTGTGGTAGATCGTTTGACTTTGGGAAATATCGAAGAAAAGAATGTCCGCGGGCTATTCGGGGCGCTTCCGCCAGGTTTTGAAAACCGATTTGGATTTTTACTCGGGGGAATCATTTCTCACGGGTTTTTCAGATCATATCGTCTTACTTTTAATTTCGATTTTATGCAAATATATCTAGAAAAATGAAATGATAGAAAAAAGATTTGACCAAGTATTATGTAAACAAGGAATAATTGGTGTTTTTATCATTTAGATGAAACATTATTGATTAATGTTAAGTATTATAGGCATAAACGAAAACATTACTATACGGGGGGATCATGAAAAAATACATTTTTATACTGTCTTTCTTCTTATTAATTTCATTTACCCCAATTTGGGCCCAGAAAGAGGAAAGCATATCTCAAAAGAGCGTTGATATCCGGCAAACGGAGATCGCCCCGAAGATTGACGGCATCATCGAAGATCTTTGGCTGTCAGCCGATTCGGCCACCGATTTCATTCAGCATACGCCGTATGAGAAGACCGCCCCGACCGAGCGAACCGTAGTTTATCTTCTCCAAGATGAAGAAAATATATATGTTGCTTTCAGGTGCCATTCCGTCATAAATCCTCCGATAGCCTGTTTCACCAAGGATGAGGATTATGTGGTTTTTAAGATAGATCCCTTTGGCAGCAAGACCAACGGTTACTATTTTCTAGTCTATGGCAGCGGATTATTTTGGGACGCATTGATCATGGATGATGGTCGAAGTCAGGACCTTACCTGGGAGGGGGTCTGGTATAACGCTGTAAAAATGTATCCCGATAAAATGGAAGTAGAGATGAAGATCCCGTTCAAGACCCTGCGTTATAAAAAAGGTCTTGATGAATGGGGCGTACAGTTTGCCCGTCATTTGGCAACCAACCGGGAAGACGACTATTGGACCGAGGTCACTCAAAAAGACGAGGACCTGGTCTCACTTTGGGGAACGCTCAAGAATATCAATCCCCAATCCTCCGGGTATTATTTTGAGCTTTATCCCGAAGGGTTCCTGCGCTACGAGGATTTTCGGGGAAAGACGACCGCCAGGAAGGTCAAGGGAAGCCTGACCGCCAAATGGGACCTGACCCCGCAGACCAGCATCAATGCCACGGCCTATCCCGATTTTGCCCAGATAGAATCCGACCCGTATTCGGTCAATCTTTCGCGATATCCCACCTATCTTGAAGAACAGCGTCCGTTCTTCGTTGAGGGCCGGGAGATCTTCCGGTTCTCCGAATTCCAGGGGAGCGGATTCTTTCAGCCGCTGAATATATTTTATTCCCGGCGCGTTGGCAGGTCCATTGACGGCGGAGCAGTGCCGATAATCGGAGGGCTGAAGACGACCCATAAGACAGAAGACTGGAACTTTGGCGCCCTGGCAGCGTACACTGAAAAATATGATTACTCTTATTGGGGAATACCACAGACAGAACCGGAACGGAAATTCGGAGTTTTAAGGGCGAGCCGGAGGGTGCTCAACAATTCCGATATAGGAGTCTTGTTCAGCGGAATGTCGGCCAACAGCGATGATTATAACTATGCAGTGGGACTGGATGCCTCTTTGAGAAAGGGTCCAAGCCAGTTGATAATGCAGGGAGCTTACAGCGATGATTCGAGCAAACGAGGCCTGGCGGTGAGCACCGGCTTCCGGGGCTTCATAGACAAATACTTGATCATGTCGGCGTACGAGGCGGTGGATGATTCATTCTCCGTTGAGGGTATCGGGTATGTGCCCTGGGCCGGAAGACAAAGGGCCTTGTTCATCGGAGGTCCGTTCTGGACGTTCAAACAGGGATCGATGAGGAGTTTATATATTGCGCCGGGCATCGCCCGAGTTCGGGAGCCGGGTTGTCCCGAATGGTCGACAGCCGGTTATTTTTCCGTCAATCCAAACTGGAGGAATAACTGGGGGGCAAACCTAGAGATGAATTTCGGAAGAAATCATGAGATGGTTTACGATTCTACCGGCAGAATAATGTGTGTCAGCTACTTTATGCGCGATGCAAGTTTCAATTTCTGGGGATTATTGATGGGAAATAATATCAATGGAGGGTGCGAATACAATTACAGTTACAATTACGCCAGAAATTACCTTGCATACCAGGGGTCGAACTGGTTCACCTTCAGCTATTCCATAATTTCACCGTTGAGCACCACACTTACATCTATGTTATGGATCGAATGGAATCCGGATAAAAAGATCGAGGCCATGACCCCGATCTTCCGGCCGCGGGTAGATTACCGCATAACCGCAAAAATGAACCTTTCGTTATTCAACGAAATGGTGGCGGCCACCCCCGGGAGCGAGCCGGAAAAGACCCGGCTACAGACCGACCGTTTTGGACTGCTATACTCCTGGAATTTCTCACCCAAAAGCTGGCTGTATGTGGCTTTAAACGATTACAATTCCCTGGATTATGCTTCCAATCCTGAGGGGACAATGACCCAAAAATATGCCATCGGTGCTATCAAAGCTAAATATCTTCTTTATTTTTAAGCAAATCAGAATAGCTTTAAGGGATTTGACCATTATTTTTATCAACAAAACAAAAGGTGCTTATGAGAAAACCCACCAAAGCTTCCTTGTGGCGCCGCGAACTGGCCAAAGAACTCATCAAGCCGTATTCAGCCAGACCGGGACTGGAAATGGCCCTTTTGGGCGGATCTCCGGCCCGTGGTTTGGCTGACGAATATTCGGACATGGATGTGGTTCTGTATTGGAAAAAGCTGGATGTCAATTGGATCAAAAGCCACCCATTGGAAAAGCTGGGCTGTCAAATGATCACTTTGCTTGACCTGCCGGAAGAACAAGCAATACTGGAGATATATACCCTGAATGGCCTGATCGTTGAAATAGGGCATGCTACCGGGGCTTCCTTGCAAAAGGAGATCAAGGAAGTGACGAAGGATTGTAATGTAAAACCTCCGATAATCAATTCTATCGGCGGATTCATGGATGCCATGCCGTTGATGGGGGAAACCCAATATCGTTCCCTTAAAGCCGCCATTCCTAGATATCCGAGGCTTTTGGCCAAAAAGATCATTGAACAGAACCTGGGATTTTTTTGGAAGGGGTGCCTGGCAAACCAGGGGGTCGAGCGCGGGGAATTGTTTTTTGTATATGATGCAATGTCCTTTACGCTAAAAAAGTTGATCAACATTCTGGCTGCGCTGAACGGGCTGTATTTCTGGGCCGGGGAGCCCAGGTGGATAGAGTATCGCTCAAATAAAATGAAATTCTGTCCGTCCAAT
Organism: uncultured bacterium; assembly: GCA_937863685.1. GTDB lineage: Bacteria > Edwardsbacteria > AC1 > AC1 > EtOH8 > UBA2226. Next base: position 750,939 of record CALMGM010000005.1, on the reverse strand, counting down.
CTTTGGCCCAGGATCAAACGTATGTATGAGTGCTCTCCAGATAAAGCGCTGGCCGAATTGGATCGACTGCAAAACGAAGTTCTGTCGCTAGTGTCCCGCTACATGCCAGAGGTTGATATGACCAGGGCAACAAAATTCGATAAGCTTCGGGTGCAATCTACAGCAAATCGGCCAAAGGTGAAATATACCAAATGAAAGATTATTTAATATTTTTGTAGGAGATCTGATGTTCGAGGTTCTAGAAAAAATACTGTCTGGTTCAGGAGGTGATTTTGCAGATATCCGCTACGAAGTGATGCAAGAGACCGCCATCAGTTTCAGCGGCAAGGAATTGACAGCCCTATCGGCCAATGCCACCGACGGCTATGTGGTCCGGGCTCTCAACAAGGGGGGCATGGCTTCGGTGGCTTTTACCAAACAAGCCGAGGCCGGGACGGCAATCAAGTCTGCTTTAGAGAACGCCACGCTTTTTGCTAAGAATACGGCGAAGCCGATACGGCTGGCCAAGACCGAAGCCGTTCAAGATACATTTTCCCCGAAATTGGGCGAGGACCCAAGGCAGGTTTCCATGGCCGAAAAAATGGAGCTGGTGAAAAAATATAACGACATTCCGCTGGCCCAGGCGAAAGTGGTGAATACCGCCATCGGATACAGCGAGGTCCACCGAAGGAAGTATTACCTGAACAGCGAGGGCAGTCGGATCCAAGAGGACCTTATCACCACCAGCATTCGGGGATTGATCACCGCCAAGGAAGGCCATCTGACCCAGAATATCAGGGTGGGAATCGGTGGCAGCGACGGTTTTGGTTCCATTCGGGGCCAAGAGCAGCATTTTGAGAAACAAACAAAACTGGTATTGGATCTGTTGCAGGCCCAACCGGTAAAAAGCGGGGTCTATCGATGTATCATCAACCCCAGCTTGGCCGGTGTTTTTGCTCACGAAGCCTTTGGGCACTTCTCTGAAGCTGATATAATTGAGACTTTACCGGCCATGAGACAGAGAATGAAGCTGGGGAACCGGCTGGGAAGCGGGATCCTCAACATCATCGACGATGCCACCCGGCCCGGACAGCTGGGTTTCTATAAATACGACGACGAAGGAGTTCCGGTACGCCCGATCCAGTTAATCAAGGAAGGGGTGTTGGTCGGCAGGCTGCATTCCCGGAGAACCGCGGTCGAATTCGATGAACCGTTCAGCGGACATTGCGTGGCCGAGGATTACCGCTATGCTCCCATCGTCCGAATGGGCACCACTTACATAGAGCCGGGAGAAAATAGCTTCAACGACTTGCTCCAGATAACCGGCGATGGGTTATACCTGCTGGACGCCAAGGGCGGCCAGACTGCCGGGGAGAATTTTACTTTCGGGGCCAATTACGGATACGAGGTCAAGAACGGCAGAGCCGACAGGATGGTCCGGGATATCAATATATCCGGAAACCTTTACCAAACCCTGATGGACATCAAGGCGGTGGGCAACGATCTGGAACTATCCAAAACCGGCGGCTGCGGCAAAGGACAAACCAACATCCGTTCCTGCAATGGCGGCCCGCACATCATCATCGATAACCTGGTAGTGGGAGGCATCTAATGGAAAAGCTTTTAGACATGGCCAAGAAGGCTGCTGACCAAGCCGAGGTTTACTCAGCCGACAATATCTCTAATTCGGTATCCTTTCAGGATGCCAAGCTATATAATATAGAAACCAATTTTCTGTCTGGTGTTTCTCTACGCATAATCAAGGACGGCAGGCTGGGTTTTGCCTACACCCGGAATCTGATCGACCGCCAGGAGCTTTTGAACAACGCCCTGCGCTCGCTGGAGGGCGGAGTGGAGGCCCCTTATGAACTGCCGGCCACCACGGGCATCAAAAAAATTGACACTTATGATCCGACCAGCAAGACGATAACCAGCAGTGAGCTGGTAGAAGAAGCTAAACGGATCTGCGGGGTCGTCGAATCCAAGACAACAGGCGAGATAATGGCGGTGGCCTTTGCCGACCGGGATTCGCTGCGAATACTAAACAGTAAAGGCACGGACGTCAACCGGCAGAGCTCTATTGCTGGAACCTACGGCAGCATCATCTTCCCCGGTTCGGGTAGCGGGATAGGCCGGATTCACCAAAGCAAGCGGTTCGACCGGATGCCGGATGTCCTGATCAATGAAATGTCCAGCCTGTTTGGGAAAGGGCGGAAGACGGTCGAACCAAAAGGCGGCAGGATGAAGGTATTGTTCATGCCCGACAGTATGATCACCCTGCTGTGGCGGATCACCAGCGGCCTCAGCGGCCGCAGCATTTACGAGAATATTTCTCCTATCGCCGACAAGATGGGACAAAGGATATTCAGCCCAAAGCTGACCATCACAGACGATCCACTGAACGACAACTATCCTCTGGCCCGGGCCTTTGACGACGAGGGTGTGTTTTGCAAACAACTGACGCTGATCGATCAGGGTGTGCTGAAGAGCTTCTACTACGACCTTAAGTACGCCAAAAAACTGGGAGTCGCCTCCACCGGTCACGGCTACCGGAGCGGCCCCTGGGGTGGAGATCCCATCACCACCAAGCCGGGACCGTTCCCGGCGCACCTATTCATCAAGTCCGGAAGCGCTACATTGGCCAAGCTGATCTCAATGATGGATCGGGGTATCATCGTCGAGGGGGCGCTGGGAGCACATAGCGGAAATATCCCCAACGGGGATTTTTCGGTAGGGGTCAGTCCGGGCTTATATGTGGAGAATGGCGAGATAGTGGGCCAAGTCAAAGATGCCATGGTGGCCGGAAATATATACGAAACGCTGACCAATGTGGTGGAACTGGGCGATACCCTGTATCCGTCGTTCGGCGGGGCCTGGGTGCCCCCGTTGTTGTGCGATGGAGTTTCGGTTACCACCAAAAATTAGCGAAAAATCCAGGGCAATTGCCCAGAGGATTTGAAAATCCAGAATCATAATAGAGGATTGAAGAACTCCTCCCATAAATCATTTAAAATCATTAGGAGATGGGAAATGAGAAAAGCTATTTTCTTTCTGCTGGGGCTGCTGATACTGCAGACCGCAACGACGGCCATGGCAATCGAAACAGATATTCATGCTGCAATACGGGCCGGCGATCTGGCCGTCGTAAAAAAGATGGTTTCAAAGGATAAAACAATCCTAGTAATTCCCAATGATCGCGGTCGGACAGCATTGCATACGGCCTGTTTTGAAGGGAAATTGGATATCGTCAAGTATTTGCTTAAAGCAGGCACCCCTGTCGGCCAGCGGGACACCAGCTATCAATTGACACCCCTGCATTTTGCCGCATGGAACGGCCACGTTGAGGTGGCCCAATATCTGTTATCCCAAAAAACCGATCTTAACGCCCGGGAAAAGGACAATGAAACTCCGTTGTATTATGCCGCAGCCCTGGGACGGTTACCCATGATCGAATTCCTGGTTTCCCGGGGAGCGGATATCAACGATACCTTAAGCCGGGTGGGAAATACGGTGGTCTCACTGGCTTTGGATCGCCGGCAGCCGGAAGCGGTTAAATTGCTGATCAAACTAGGCGCATCCACCAAGATCCATCCCCACAGCCAGCTGCCGGCCAATTGGACACTGATGCATAACGTCGCCTGGGATGGCGGCGGGGACATGATCGATCTTTTGGCGGACCACGGCGTTCCGGTCGACCAGAGATCCATCGATGACAGAACCCCGCTTCACAATGCCTGCATGGCGGGAAATCTTGTCGGCGCCAAGGCGCTGATAGCCAGAGGCGCCGATGTCAACGCTTCTGCCGCCGGCCAAGTGCCTTTGTTCATGGCAGCATCAGGGGGATTTGCCGAGCTTACGGATCTTCTTATTAAATCCGGCGCTGATGTCAAATGGGTGGATTCAACCAGCAAACGCAATTTGCTCCAGTATGCGGTCATAAAAGGCTATCAGGATATCGTCACCATGTTGCTTGATAATGGAGCAGACCTGAATGCCAAAGATGCCAAGGGTATGACTGCTTTGGATTATGCCAATTGTTACGGTCAAGGTTCCTGCGAACAGCTTTTGAAAGCCAGGGGAGGAATCGCTTCCGCAAAACAGGCGGGCAGGGACGGCGGGAGCATCCTGAAGAAGAATTTAAAAGAAGGCCAGGCTGTGGTCCATTACCTTTCTCATAGCGGCTGGGCGGTACGTACCAGTAAACATTTCCTGATATTCGATTACGTGCCTCGCCGCAGACAGTCGGATAATACCAGCATATCCAACGGAGCAATTGTTCCCAGCGAGATAAAGAATCAGAATGTCATCATTTTTGCCTCTCATGTGCACGGCGACCATTATACACCGGCAATCTTTGATTTCCGCCAGGATATTCCCAATATTTCTTACGTAATTGGATTTGAACCTCGTGATCGCGAAGGTTACAATAAGTTAGCACTTCATCGCGATACTGTCATAAACGAAGCAACGATCACGGCCATAGAATCCAATGACAGCGGACAGGGGTTTTTGGTGACGGTTGACGGAGTGACCATCTGCCATCCGGGCGATCATGCCAACCGCAAGAGAGATTTTTCCGAACCCTACAAAGAGGAAATCGATTTCATGGTCGGACTGGGCCGTCCGGTGGATATCATGTTCATGCCGGTAACGGGATGCAACTTCGGGGACGTGGTGGCGGTGCGCATGGGGTCATTCTACGCGATGGATAAACTGAAACCCCGGGCCGTATTCCCCATGCACGGCGGGGACGGCGGGGAAGCTTACTTTGAGTTTGCCCGGGAAGCAGACAAAGCCGGGATATCCGGTCCGATTAAAATCATGAAATACAGCGGAGATTGGTATGAACTGGCGGCCAAGAGTGTAAAATAGGTCCGAGATAAAGGCATACAAAAAGCCCCGCTTTAGAGCGGGGCTTTTATGTTGGATATCTTTCTCAGTCTTTCCAATTCATTGGGTTTGCATGACCGGTATTGACCGGGCGGGGTATTATCCAGTTTTAAGGGCCCAAAGGATATCCTTTTCAGATTATCCACATGCAGATTGAGCGAACGAAGCATCATCCGTACTTCCCGTTTCTTGCCTTCCCGGATGGTTATCTCCAGCAGGGTGTTGTTCTTCGGCCGGTCGATAGACAGTATTTTTACCTGGGCGGGATTGTAGGATTCCCCCAGATATTCAACCCCTTTTCTCAGCGGCTCGATGTCGCTGTCGCGCAGGATCCATCGGACCAGAGCATGATAGGTGCGGGCCAACTGGTTGCGGGGATGGGTCAGATATTCTATCATGTCGCCGTCGTCGGTCAGCAGCAACAGCCCTTCGGTGTCCTTGTCAAGCCGGCCCACATACTTAAGTTTTTGCATATTCTGAGGAAGCAGGTCATAAATGGTCTTTCTTCCCTCGGGGTCGCCCTTGGAACAAAGATAACCGGCCGGTTTGTTTAATAAAAAATAGCTGGAACGCTGCGGCAGGCGGATATCTTTCCCGCCGACGGTAACGATATCGTTGTAGATGTCTATCACCGTGCCCAGCTGGTCGGCCACTTTGCCGTTGACCCGCACCTGGCCGCGGGAAATCATCTCGTCGGCCTTGCGGCGGGAAGCCGCGCCGCACATGGAAAGAAATTTGTTTAACCTGGCCTTGGTCTGATTCATTTAATGACCACCTTGTGATATCCTTTCTTTCCTTTTCGGATCATCATCATCCCGTCCTTGAACAGCTCAGCGGTGACCTTCAGGTCAATGCTTTCCACTTTGGCAGAGTTGACATACAGTCCGCCCTGGGCGATAAGCCGGCGCCCCTCGCTTTTAGTGGGTATGATCTGACAGGCAAAAAGGACTTCGATGATGCCTTGGCCCAGTAGACCCTGGCCGATGGGCGAAGTGGGAACATCCTGCAGATCGGCCCCGCCCTCGAAAAGGGTCTCGGCGGCCTTCTGGGCCTTTTGGGCCTCCTCTTCCCCATGGATCATTTTGGTCATCTCGAAGGCCAAAATCTTCTTGGCTTGGTTTATCTCCTGGTCCTTCAGATTCCCCAGACGGTTGACCTCGGTCATGGGCAAAAAGGTCAGCAGAGCCAGGCATCTTTTGACCTCGCTATCGGCTACATTGCGCCAGTACTGGTAGAAATCGTAGGGCGGGGTCTTTTGGGGGTCCAGCCAGACGGCGCCTTTTTCGGTCTTGCCCATCTTCTTGCCGTCGCTGGTGGTCAGCAGAGTGAAGGTCATTCCCAAAACCGGTTTGGCTTCGATCTTGCGCACCAGTTCCACCCCGGCGATGATGTTGGACCACTGGTCATCCCCGCCTAGCTGCAGGGTGCAGTTGAATCTGCGGAACAATTCGAGGAAATCGTAGCCCTGCATCACCATGTAATTGAATTCCATGAAGGTCAGGCCGCTCTCCATCCTGGTCTTAAAACACTCGGCCTGCAGCATCCGGTTGACCGAGAAATGGGAGCCGATCTCCCGCAAAAAATCCACGTAATTCAAACTCAGCAACCAATCGGCGTTGTTGGCCATGACGGCCTTGCCGTCGGAAAAGTCTATGAACTTCTCCATCTGCTTCTTGAAACATTCGGCGTTGCGGGCGATGTCCTCCTTGCCCAGCATCTTACGCATATCGCTTTTGCCGCTGGGGTCGCCCACCATGGTGGTGCCGCCGCCCAGCAGGGCAATGGGCCGGTGGCCATGCCGCTGCATATGGCCCATCACCATCAGTTGTAAAAAATGACCGACGGTCAGGCTGTCGGCGGTGGGGTCGAAACCGATGTAGAAGGTGACCTTTTCCTTCTCCAGAAGCTGGCGGATCTCATCTTCATGGGTCATCTGCTGGATGAAGCCGCGTTCTTTTAAGACATCAAAAACAGACATAATTTGAAAATCCTTTGATTTTTGAACGATGTTAAGGATACCACTTTTATCGGCCAAATGCAAATGAAAAGCCCCGCCATGGAAGGCGGGGCCGACCTCACCCTGCCCTCTCTTAAAGCATTAGGAGAGGGTGTGCGTTTATTTTATCAGCACCATCTTTTTGGTGATGTTCTTCTCTCCGGCCTGCAGGCGGTAGATATAGATGCCGGCCGATACCTTTTGATCCTTGTCGGATCTACCGTCCCAGGCGGCATTGTAGCGGCCCGGGGTTTTATGATCGTTGACCAGGGTTTTCACCAGCTGCCCGGCGATATTGTAGATCTTCAGGCTGACGGGAACCGAGCCGCTGCCGCCGACCTGGTAGCTGATAGTAGTGCCTGAACGGCCGAAGGGGTTGGGGGCGTTGGGGAATAACTGGTGCAAAGTTCGGCTTGCCTCATCGCTGTCTGAAAAGGCCCCCAAAGCATTGGTGTCAAAATATAGTTGAGCAGTGTCGGAAAGGGCCTTGAGGGTCACGGTGTCGTAGGCCGCTATTACCGCAACACATACCTTTACCGTTTCGTTTGCTCCAAGGTTAAAAGGTCCGCTGGACATGACAAAACGTTTGTCGCCGGGGATATTGGCACCCCACTCGTCATAGGCATCCATTACCATATCCCAGTAGTTTATACCGGACAGTTGCAGGTAACGTTCGTAATCAGTACTGGGGGCCTGCTGTAAAGTAAATAACTTGAAGGCCGTCATGCCAAGATTGTCACCTGGCGCAATGTTGCGCGAGAACTGGTTGTCGATAACAGTTACCGTGTCCCCGGTGTTGTTTGCCGGACTTTTAAGATACCGGAAGCCCACCATCCCGGTGCTGTCCCAGCCAGATTCGGATTCGGTCTGGAACTGAATGACCAGGTTGCGCTGGCAATCGAAAGTGGTCCGGTCGTTGGCGCTGGAGCCGGTTTCGTTTCCGATGTCGCAATCGGCCCCCGGACCAATATAAACATTGTTCAGAACTCCTCCGGAGATGTTTTTGACTGCAAAATGAAAGAAAACAATGTCTTTCAGGGCCGGGGTGTCCCAGGCATAACTGGTCTGGATGATCTCGATTTTTGTGTTACCCGAATCGCCGTAAAAGAAAGCCGGGTTAAGGTCGTTATAGCGGGCATAGCTGTCCTGATGGGATCTGACGACAGGATCGCCCATGGCATCCCGGATCTGCCACTGGCTCAAATCAATCGAGTCAGTGGAAAGGAACACACGGGCGGTGGAATCGGTCAGGTAATCGGTCCAATCGCCGGTAGTATCGACCGGACCGAACTGGGAACCACCGGAGGCGCCATCGTAGCCGAAAGTCAATACGGTATCACCATCGCCAGTTATCGCCCCGACCAATATGCCAGTTCCGTAAATATACCCGTGCCCCGAACCTGCCGGCCAAAAGCCGCCGCAGCCTGTCTGGGGTTTTACAAATTGACCGGAATTAGAGGTGTAGATCTCCCAGGCGTTGGCATTGAGAATTTTTGTCGACATCAGCTTGCTGGCCGGAGGGATTTTCCCCGGCGCGGCGGCCAGGGAGATTGTAAAGAAAATAGAAGTCAGTAAAAATAACGACAAATATTTTTTCATACGACCTCCATAAATTGAAATTTATTTTATCAGCACCATCTTTTTGGTGATGTTCTTCTCTCCGGCCTGCAGGCGGTAGATATAGATGCCGGCCGATACCTTTTGATCCTTGTCGGATCTACCGTCCCAGGCGGCATTGTAGCGGCCCGGGGTTTTATGATCGTTGACCAGGGTTTTCACCAGCTGCCCGGCGATATTGTAGATCTTCAGGCTGACGGGAACCGAGCCGCTACCGCCGACCTGGTAGCTGATGCTGGTGCCGGAATGCCCGAAGGGGTTGGGGGCATTCTGGGCCAGGAAATAGTTAAATGTATTTTTTCCCGGGTTGCCCGTTACCCCGGATACCCCTTTAAATCTGTAAATATCGCCTTCCCGCGGTGGTTTGGGACCATGGGTGTAAAGCCGCCAAATTTCACCTTCGGCGGGGTGGGTGTCCCAGGTCATGTTGCGAATAGAGGCTCCTTGGTTAAACATAACCCGTGCCCCACAGATAAAAATATATTTACGGGCCAGGGTTGTTATGGCATTGGTAATTATTGAACGACCGGCTCCGGTGGCTGTTGTTCCGAATGACCAAGCGCTTTGCGACAAATTATTCCAGGCAAGAGTATCCACCGGCACCAGAACATTGTTGTCCATATCCCATACTTCGGCAGTCAGCGTATCATTTGGGTAGGCTCCCAGTACATGCCAGCGAATTTCAAAATCACATCCCCGAAACATCCATTTCGGCGTCAGGGACAGGTTGGTATCAGCGGCAAATATTTTTAAGGTATCCAGCGAAAAATTTCCGGCATCGGTGGTGATCTTTATGGAGTCGCAGTTCTGTCCCTGGCCGAACACGCCCTGCTGCCAGCGCACCTCGGGCACGATTCCATCGGCCGGATCGGGCGAATAAAACTGTTGCGCTGCATAGTTCAATATCCTCACGGTAAAATGGCAGTCACTCAATAGTTGTGTATTGGCATCAGCATCCCAAAAATCGTAACTTAGTGTGTAAAAATACTGTAGGGCACTGGAGCTGTAGTAGCCGCTCAGCGGCTTGAAGCGGTACTCGTAATTGTGTCCGGTCAACTGGGCCGGGAAGATCACATAAGGCGTCGGGCTAGTGAATTTTGCCGTCCCGCTGGTTTGAACGGCGCTGTCGGTCGAGGGAAAATCGTTCTCCAACAGTACATAGCCGTGGCCGTTGGCATTATAGTAGTTCATCGTTTCGGCAACAGCATCAGTTCCGTCGTTTATCGTTAAAAGCATATTGTAGTAATAATTGGGATAGGTTGTGGTATTCCATGCCAGGCTGTCCAATGACCAAAGCTGGGAATAGCCCTGCGAAGCGGCCACCTGATCCCACCGGGTGGTGTCCCAGTCCAGTTTCTGTATATAAAGCGTTTTGGTCAATTGATCATTATCGGCATCACCGTGCATAAAATTTAAATACCGGGTTCCGGACCATGTTTGAGGATAATCCATTATATCAAATTGCGGAGCAATGATGGCCGTGTTATCTATGGTAAACACTTCATCGGACTCGTCCCAACCGAAGGAGTTTGAATTGTGGGCAAATATTCCGATCTTGTACTTTACACCATCAGACACCGTTGTTGTGTTCCATGAATATGAACCCGTTCCTGGCTGGTTGCTCACAAGTAAAAACCAGTTTTCCCCCTCATCGCTGGAATAATATATATCAGTTGAGCATGAAACGGCACAGCTCCAGGAAATATCAGTGTTTCCATTGACCACCTGGGCAGTGCTGGGATCGGTCACAATAATCGGCAGAGTTACAAAACTGTTATCGTATATTGCCTGTGCATAATCGGAAACCGCCATTGCCGAAAGGGTATCATTTGCGCCTATTATTCCGACCACAAGCCGCACCATGGTATCGGGCTTCATATCAAACGGACCGCTGCACATAATGAAGCGTTTGTCGCCGGGCGTTATTCCTCCCCACTCATCGTATGCATCAGCAATCATATTCCAGAAATGGATGCCCTGCATTTCAAGATAGCACTCTCCATCGGTTTGAGGATCCTGATACAGGTTAAATATCTTAAAGGCGGTCATGCCCAGCTGTTCACCCTGGGTGATAGTATGCGGATATTCGTTATCCACCACGCTGACAGATGCTTTGGTGCAAGCCGGGCTTTCGAAGAACCGCACCCCCACCACTCCGGTAGTGTCCCACCCATCCTCGGGAATGCTTTGATACTGAATCCCGAGATTCCGGTCATGCTTGAAGGTTACCAAGTCATTAGCATATCCGCCCGTTTCATAGCCAACATCGTTATCAAAGCATGCACCAAGATAAATATCACGCAGAGTATCCCCGCTGGCGTTTTGCACTTCGTAAACGAAAAATACAACGTCCTTCAAACTGCTCACGTACCAGTTCCAGGCATAGCTGGTTTGAGAAACCTTGATATTCAGTGGGGCGCCATCAGAATGGTGCAAGGAATCCCAGTCATCAAATTTGGTATAAGTGTCAAGACTGGAAACAATACTGTCTCCGCCAGCAAATTTATGCAAAGGCCAGTCAGATTCGCTTGAAAGATACAATTTGGCCGTGACGTCATCGATGGTGTCGCCGGTTATTGCAGATGGAGTAAATTCACTGTTTGTGGTTGTAGGATTATAACCAACGCTGACCAGGGTGTTGGAGTTTTTAACGGCACCAATCCAAAGTCCTGCGCCATAAATATAATTATGCGTCGGCTTTCGCCAAAATCCACCGGGACTGTTTTTGGGCAATACAACGGGGCCATAATTGCTGGTATATGTCTCCCATCGGTTATGGTGTACTGTTATTGTGCTGTCCCAGTTTTTGGCATTATCGGCCGGCTTATTGCTTGCGCCATGAGACAATCCGGCATAAATAAGCATGGCCGCTGCAAAAAAGAAATATTTTTCTTTCACGATGATCTCCGTAAAGAATTAAGGCATTATTTTACCAGCACCATCTTTTTGGTGATGTTCTTCTCTCCGGCCTGCAGGCGGTAGATATAGATGCCGGCCGATACCTTTTGATCCTTGTCGGATCTACCGTCCCAGGCGGCATTGTAGCGGCCCGGGGTTTTATTATCATCGACCAGGGTTTTCACCAGCTGCCCGGTAATATTGTAGATCTTCAGGCTGACCGGGCAGGGGTCGTTCCCGCCGACCTGGTAGCTGATATTGGTGCCGGAGCGGCCGAAGGGGTTGGGGGCGTTCTGGGAAAGGAAGAAGCTTAAAGCACCGTTGCTGGGAATTCCCGCAACCCCGGCGAATTCCTTTGTCGTGGTGATGGTGACAATATCCCCCTCGATGGGCGGGCGGGGACCGGAACAGTATATTCTCCAGATATCGCCGGTTTCCGGCCGGTTTGCCCAATCCATCTTGCGTAAATAGAAAAGAGTAATAGTGTCACTATTGCCCAAAGTGTCGGTGATAATAGAGTCATGATATGTTTTGCAGAAATAAACCGTAATGCCGCAGATCTGCATGCCATAAGCATCGGAGCCGGAGGTGGAGGCTACCCAAGCCGAAGACACAGAAGTGGTCGGGTTGAAGCACCAGGAGCTTTGGGTCATGTTGGTTTTGGTCACGCCGGTTTCCAGGGGGACCAGTAAGTTATTGGTCATATCCCAGACCTCTGCCGTAAGCCCGGTTAAAGTGTCCTTCCATCGGATCTCAAAATCCGCCCCCCGCCACTGCCAAAGGCATGTTGTCGGATTAAATATTGCCGGGATCAATTCTACCTTTACGCTGTCCGGTGAGTAGGTTCTTAATCCGCCGGGATTTTCAACGATATTGAAGCTGTCTATCGCTGCGTCAAACATGTCGAAGACAAAATACGGCTGCAGGGCGATTCCCCCGAAAGGCAACTGGGCATAGGCGGAGCCGCGGAATACTTCATGGGGAATGGACCCGTATAATCCCCAGGTGGGAATGATCCCCACCGAATCCAGCAGCACACTGGAGGAGCTGTATAATTTCCCGGTATAGTGCGGATTTCGGTAGATCCCCGAAACCACCTTCTTCATGGGATTCCAATGGATCTTGAAGCTGTCGTTTTGAACCGCCGAGGGATTTCCCACCGTGGCGTTGTAAAAATAATCGGTGGTCCCGCCGAACCGGACGTCAGACCCGCCGTCCACCCGGATGCTGATATTTGGCGGGATATATCCCGGAGCTTCGGCCTGCGGGACCACGGAGCGGGCATTGGCCAGGGGATCGCTGGCCAGGGTGGTGGGGCATTTGCGGGTGAAATATACATTGGGCTGATAGTCATACGACACCACGGAATAGTAATAGGTCTGTCCGTTCATCAGGCCGCTGTCTATCAGACAATAGGCCAGGCCCCGGTCGGTGCCGATGGTGTCGTATTTGGGCAGGTAATATACCATATCGGGGGTGACGTATATATTCGTTTCGACGTCCAGAACTATTTGGTAACCGTCGACCTTGTCGTAAAAATAACCAAAGGCCCCGCTGGTGCCATAATTGACACTTCCCACCGGGCTTCTTTTTGAAGGATCGGCCAGGTCGGCCAGGCTGTTTGCCCGGTAGACCAGGTATCCCTGAAAATCGTACGGCTCATAAAGCGATTTGTGATTATAAAGGGCATTTACGGTATCGCCGCCATTGACCGGCTGAACCGCACCCCGGGCGATCCGGATATAGGGATTGAGCGGGGATAATATATCCTTAACCTCAAAACTGTCAACCAGTAGTTGGCTGGACGAAGGTAATTTGCTCCAGGAGCCGGGGAAATAGGTGTTCCAGCTTTTAACATCGGGAAGTAGACCCCAATAGGGATCGGGGGTGGTTTCGATGGCCTTGTTCCAGCTCAGGTAGGCTTTGCCGTCTCCGGGACTGGCGGTAAAGACGAAGGAAGGGGATGACGGCGGATCGGCCAGGGCAAAGCCATTGTCGTATATGATCTGGGCCTTGTCGGAGATTAACTTAAGAGAGGCGGTGTCCAGCGCTCCGATAATGCCGATGCAGGTGGTGACCGCCGAATCGGGTTTTAACACAAACGGCCCGCTGGACATGATAAAGCGCCAATCAGCCGGATAGGTTGCCCATTCATCATAAGGTTCATAAATAGAGTCCCAATAGCTGACGCCACTCATCATAAAATAGCGTTCTGCATCGGTGGAGGGATCTTGTTCAAGGGTTAACATTTTAAAGACAGTCAAACCGAGAGGTTGTCCTGGAGCAATATCGTGAGGGTACTGATTGTCATTTACATGGACAGTATCTCCAGTGTTGTTGACAGGACTTTCAAGAAATCTAATCCCGACCACCCCGGTTTCCGGCCATCCGGGCTCGGCTTCTATCTGGTATTGTATGGCTAAATTGCGGATATAATCAAAGCCGGTCCGATCGCCAAGCCAGGAACCGATATCGCAATCGGCGCAGGGTCCGATATAAACACTATCCAGAACTGCCCCGGAAATATTGGTGACCTTAAAATAGAAAAATATGATGTCATTATTGTCGGCATAATTCCAGGCATAGCTGAATTGCTCCACCAGAATGCCAAGGGCCGTGTCCCTGGGGATAGGATAGGCGGGATTTTGGTCGCTGTACTTGCAATAGCTGTCCTGGCATGATCTGACAACCTTTTTCCCGGCGCTGTCCAGCACCGGCCAATCATAAATATCGGTGGGGTCGGTGGAAAGATATACCTTGGCCAGGGGGTCGGTAAGGTAGTTTTCATAGCTATTATCCAGGCTTACTGCCCCGAAGTCATATCCGCCGGTATTGGGGTTGTACCCGCAGGCCACGGCTTTATTACCGGAAGGAGCTTTGGCGCCCACCCAAAGCCCGGCGCCATAGATATAGCCCCGGCCCGAACCTGCCGGCCAGAAGCCGCCGCAGCCTGTCTGGGGTTTTACAAAAGGCCCGTAATTGGTGGTATATATCTCCCAGGCATTGGCATTGAGTACCCTTTGGGTCATGATTTTTGTCTCGGCGATCCTTTTTCCCGGCGCGGTGGCGGCCAGGGCCAGGGATGCGGTAAGGGCAGTAAAAACCATTGCCGACAGCCAACGAATTTTTTTCATGGTATTCTCCATCTATAATGGTGGTATAATCGAATAAAATGCTACTTGATGGATATTATACCTCCTGACAATATTTGTCAAGAACTATTTTAATATTGTTCATCCGGTTATGCCGGTTTGACAAATATTGGGATATTCCGTATAATCACGGCATGCCAAATCTACTTTTCGCCGATACCAAGGGCCGGATCTTCGATTCCGTCCAACACCAGGCCCTGGGACTTTCCGGCGGGGACCTTGTCCCCATTCCGGCCAGCGAGATGGTTCCCCTGCCGGAGGGCAGCGAGCTGTTCGTGATCAAAAAGGGGATTATTGCCGCCCAACGGGATGGCAGCCCTGTCTACCTGGAAAGGGTAGGCAATAAAAAGGTCTACCCCGTGGCGGCCTTCATGCCGGCCGGCTACACCCGGACCCTGATGCCGGCCTATGTGGAGCGGTCGCCTGATCCGCTGCTGCCGCTGTGGTCCTACACCGCGGTGGCCTGGCATAAGGGAAAAATCTGCGGGGCGGCCAAACTGGTGGCCAGGAACCCCAAGGCCGATCCCGAGTTGCACAGCCCGGAGCAGGACAAAAGGCTGATCAAACTGGTGGAGCAACGTTTGAAGCAGGAGCCGGACAACCGGCTGTTAAAACAGCTGGCCCGCTGTGCTTTGGAATACCACTGCTTTGCCGGCAAGAACACCTTTTACCGCCGCTGGGAACTGCCCCTGCCCACCTCGCCGTCCTGCAATGCCCGGTGCCTGGGCTGCCTGTCCTGGCAGCCCGCCGGGAAGGAGGGCTGCTGCGCCTCGCAGGACCGGTTATCATTTGTCCCGACACCGGAGGAGATCGCCGCTATCGCCGTGCCACACTTAAAAAATGCGCCTTCGCCCATCGCCAGCTTCGGCCAGGGCTGTGAAGGCGAGCCGCTGCTGCAGTCGGAGACCGTCGGGAAGGCCGTCAAACTTATTCGGAATCAGACCGCCAGGGGCACCATCAACCTGAACACCAACGGCTACAGCCCCCAGAGGATCAAGGCACTAACCAGCGCCGGGCTGGATTCGGTGCGCATCAGCCTGAATTCCTCCATCAAAAAATGCTACGATGCCTACTACCGACCGGTCAACTATGAATATTCCGATGTGCTGAAAAGCATCAAAACGGCCAAGGACAACGGGCTTTTCGTCAGCATCAACCTGCTGGTCTTCCCGGGATACACCGACCGGGAGCGGGAGGCCGAGGGGCTGCTTGAATTGTTCGCCAAGTACAATGTGGATATGGTCCAGATGAGGAATCTGTCCATAGATCCCTGGTGGTACATAAGAACCATCCCCCGGCCCGGAGGCCGGGCCATCGGGATCGCAGAGCTGATAAAATTTTTCAAGAAGGAATTGCCCAAGACCAGGATAGATTATTTCAATCCTTTTCTGGGATAAAAAAAGAGGCCTGGGTAACCAGGCCTCTTTGACCTAACCCCCGCCATTAGCAGGCAGTCCATATAGGCGGGCAGGCCTGCCCCTTCCCCGTGAGGGAAGGGGTTCTTTTTATAATTCTCCTTGATCAAGGAGGGGACGGAGGGGTGGTGTTTATTGTAGGGACATGGCACGCCATGTCCCTACGTTATTATTTACAGCAGGACGATTTCCGGCGGCGGAACAGCGACAGCCCGCCGAACCCGCTGATGACCGCGATGTAGAAGCCGAAATCATACAGCCAGCCGTTGTTGAAGGCCTCGTACAGCCGGATGTTCTTTTTGAAGATGCTGATGATCAGCGAGATGGGGGCCACCCAGCCGTGCCAGATGCCCCAGAAGAAACCGGCCGGCCTCTGAACGGTGTTATGGCCGTCGCCGGGGATGCAGCCGGCCAGGGTGGCCAGGCCAACGTACAGGATGGCGGCCTGGAGATATTTTTGATGTTTTAACATGGTCTCTCCCTAAAAGATATTGATTATATGGGATCTAAGACGGCCCGGAGCCGTCCAGTTCGTCAATCCGCTCCCGGTTTTCGGCGGTGGGGGCCAGCAAAGAGGCCTGTTTGATGGCCTCCAGGGCGGCCAGCCTATCCCCTGGTCCTCGGCGCAGTTTCCATATCCAGAACAGGACCTCGGCCCGGCGGGGCGGCGGCAGGGCCTGGTCGATTATTTTCACCAATTCCTCAGCGGCCGGGCCGGGAGCATCGGCCGCCATGATGCGCGCTTCCAGTATCCGGCCGTCCAGGACGTATTCCTGATCTTGGTATTTTTGGGCCAGCTCCAGAAATCTTTTACAGTGCTCCCGGGCGGTGTCAAGGTTCCCCCGGCCCAGCTCCAGGGCGGCCAGGCCCCGATGGGCTCCCATATAGAACGGCTCCTGGCTCTTTTCCTTGCCTGTCTCGATGGAATTATAAAAAGCTTTTTCAGCCGGACCCGGCCGCCCCAGTGCCAGCCGGCACTCGCCTATCTTCTGCCAGAGCGAAGGCAGGGAGAGGCGCGATCCCATCTTATCCACCAGCTCCACCGCCCCCATAAAGATGGATTCCGCCTCGGCGTGGCGCCCCATCAGCACCAGGATCTCGCCCGATTTTTCGTCGGCGGTGGCGGTCATATTCAGGTTGTTCATGGCCTGACTGTGTTCCCGGGCTTTGGCATAGCTGGCCAACGCTCCCGGGTAATCGCCCCGGGTCGCCAGCAGGTCTCCCAGGCTGCCGAAGGACTGGCAGAGCCCCAGGCGGTCGCCCATCTTGCGGGACAGTTCCTGCTTCTGCCTGAGATGGACCTCGGCCTGCTCCGGAGCGCCGGAGTACAGGTATGCCAGGCCCAGGTTACCGTGGGCCAAGGCCACCCCGGCCAGATCGTCCAGCTTTTCCGTGGACTCCAGCAGGCGGTGGAAATATTCCAGCGCGGTCTTATAGTTGCCGCGCATGGCGTAGATGATGCCGATATTGCCGTTGGCCCGGTTCTCGGACCGAAGGTCCCCGGCCCGGCGGGCCAGCTCCTGGCCGGCCCGGTAGTTCTCCAGGGCCCCGTCCAGGTCCCCGAAGTGTTCGCAGGCATAACCCATGTTGTAAAGGACCGAGATCATGATGATATCGCCCGGCCATCGGGATAGCACCAGCTGGGCCTCCTTCATGGTGTCCAGGGCCTCCTGCCTTACCCCGCGGTAGGAGAGGATGTTGCCCAGCTGGTTGAGAAAGAGCCCCCGGTGATATTCGTCGCCCAGCTCCCGGCAGGCGGTGAACCCCTGGCGGCAGACCTCCTCGGCCCCGGCCCACTGTCCCTGTCGGAAGCGGACCTCCATGGCGGCCAGATGCACCTGGGCGGGATAAAAACGCCCCGGGCCGCCGGCTATCCACAGCAGACGGGCTTTGCAGTGATGTTTCTTATTTCGGCGGTCGGCGGCCATGCAATGATCCAATATCCCCCTTTTGATCAGTCGAACCAGCTGGGCCGGGGATGGATCCTCAGGAATTCCCCCTCCCGCACCAGCACCACAGAAGAGAGAACTCCGTTGACCAACACTTCGACATGAATGTGATCCCCGTGTTCTCGTTCACTTTTATATTCGGTATTTTTCCATGCCGTTATCCACATGTCGCCATTCTTGAAGCCCTGTTCCAGGTCCGCCCTCTCTTTTTCCAAGTTGTAATCACGAAGCTCTTCCTTTAGCGCTGGATCGATGTCCAATTTCTCCAGGACACCCGCCGGGGCCATCATTTTGATGACAGCCTTTACGTCTCCGTTGCGGTAGGCCCGGGAATAAGACTTGACGAATTCCTGGGCAGTGGTGCAATCGGTCTTGACTCCGCAGCCGGACAGCAGCAATCCGGCAAAAATGAGCATCCCCAGTATCATACCATTCCTGCCTTTCATGGTTATCCCTTTCTTCTTTGAGTTAATGGGCGCTGCGGGGGATTCCAGACCTATTTGCGGGAGAAATACATAACCAGAATTATGATAGTAACGAAGATCACGGCGAACAGGCCCAGGCCCAGGCGGGTGTCGTGAGCCTTGGCGCGGGCGCTTTTGTCCAGCCGCTCCCGGAACAGCTGCAAAGCCTTGGATGTCTCCTGGTCCCGGGGGCGCAACTGGAGCTTGGTGATCACCGCCTCCAGCCGGCCCTGGGCGGCATCGCTGCGGCCGGACCGGACCTCGGCGTCGTTGATCAGGGAGATGCACTTGAGCCCGGCGTCGATCAGCAGGTTGGCGTCGTCCGGCAGGTAGCCGCTCTTGATCAGCAGCAGCTGTTTTTCCCAGGGGCTGTTGACGATCAGCCGGTGCAGTTCGTCCAGGGCCCGGCGCTGCTGCTCCACGGTGTCGGTTTTGCCCACCAGGGCCCCGCAGTAGTCGCAGATCAGCCCGGCGTAGGCGCCCCCGCAGTGGGGGCATTTGTTGTTGGTCATATGATCATCTCTTCTGTCGGGGCAATTCATGAATTGCCCTTACGTTTTGGTTGGGACACGGCATGCCGTGTCCTTACGGATAGCTTATACCACCACGAAGGTCAGCCGGATCAGTCCGGGCTCGACCAGATTCCAGGTCCTGATGTGCAGTCTTCCGATCTCCGAAGTATTCTTGACGTGCGGCCCGCTGCAGGGTGTGACCACATCTTGGCCGATGAGCACCAGCCGGACATCTTGGGTTTCTTCCGGCAGGCGGTGCAGGGAGCAATACTGGGCGGCTTCCTCGGCGGTCATCTGCTCGAATGTCACTTCTCGGTTCTGGCAGATGATAGCATTCGCCGTTGCTTCGGTTTGTTTGATGATCTCGTCAATGGGCAGGCCGCTTTGGACCGCAAAGTCGCAGCGGACCTTGGTGCCCTTGAACCGGGTGTCCAGCAGTTTGCCGCTAAAGAGCTGGCCGAAGACCGCGGTCAGAATATGTTCCGCCGAATGCTGGCGGGGATCGGTGGCAGGCATAATTTATTTTACCTTATTGAACCGCCAAGGCGCCAAGCTCGCCAAGGGTTTTTAAATTTAGGCTTTGCGGACTTCGCGTTTATGTGGTAAAGGATTTCCGTTTAACAAGCAAGCTTTTGAACGGAGCGGGTCAATAAAGGGTTACCTCGATCGAGGAGACATCCAGTATCAGCCGGCCTCCCTTGGTCACCAGGAAGAAGGGACCGTCCAGGGAAATTCCGGTGGCCTTTTCAAATTCCGGGTTTACCACCTTTCCGTTGGGGATGTCCAGCAGCAGCCATTCGGTCTGCCGGCGGCCCGCTCCGGGCCCGGCATCCATCCGCATGACGGTGGCCCAGTGCAGGCTGGGCGAGATCTCGGCCAGGCCCAGCACATAGCCGGGGTCGTTGTAGATCACCACATTCTTTTTCCCCGGCAGATCGGCCAGGATCCGGCTTTCGTTCTTGGGATCCACCCGGATATTCTGGGCCCCGGCATATTTGTGGCGGCGGTCATCCGCCACGTAAATGCTGCCGAAGAAAACCTCCGAGATGCAGGCATCGTTCCACTTGGTGCCCCGGTACACCTCCACTATGTCCAGCCGCAGGATCAGGCAGGAGGGGTCCGGCGGCAGGCTGTCGTCGGCCCGGACCTTGCGCAGCAGCTCCTCCAGGTCTTGGTAGGCCACCGGAAAAGGAAAGCTCTGCAGGCCGAAGGTGTCTTTAAGATCAAAATAAAGATCCCCTGGGTATTTCCGGGACCGGAAGCATTGGGCGATCTCGGTGACCCAGCCCGGCGGGCTGACCCCGGCATAGCAGGAAAGCTTGATCCTCTTGGGCCGGTTGTTCTTCAGGTAAAGGTCCCGGCTTTTGCCGTAGCCGGAAAAAATGTTGAAGATCCGGCAGTCCGGCGGGATCTCCAGCCAAACCGTTTGGCCGGTGCCGTCCCCCGGATCGCCCTCGGCCCAGGTGGTGGAGAAGTCCCAGTCGACCAGATTTGCCGATGAGTACTTTTGGCCGGTCTCCTCCCATCCCTCGACGGCGCCCAGCTGGGAGCTGGCGTTATGATACTGGCCTTTTGCCCCGCTTAAGGCTATCTCCTCCCAATCCTGGGCCACAGCCGTTGCGGCCGCCAGGGCCAGGAGGGCCAGGAACCATCTGATGATCATTGATCCTCCGGCTGAAAGGTTTGGCGCAATTTGGCGACGGTCTCTGCGGCCGCCAGCGATCCCGGCCGGTCTTTTAGGATGGCGGAAATGATCTTCCGGGCCTCATTCTTATCCAGCCGGCCGGTCAGCAATTCTATCAGGGCATCCCGGTAGTTCTGGTTCCCCTTCAGTCCGGCCAGGTGGCCGATCCGTTCTTTTTTCCCGGCCAGGCAGATGCTGTCCAGCTCGATCCCCCATTGTCTCCAGGCGATATTTTCGCTAAGCTGTCTGATCCGGCTTAGGGGAAAGCCGGGGCCGCCTTTTGGTACGTTGCCGGGCGGATCGGTCGGGCAGGCCAGGCCGGTGGCGGTGTCAATGACAAACCAGGAGTGGTATTTTTCGTATAAATCCCTATCCACCCGCTTCCATTTGAGATTCTGCTGCCAGCCGCTAAGCGGCTCCAGGTTAAACCGCACCGAATCGCCGTCATAGAAGGCCCGGCAACTCCAGGCAGCTTTGGCCAGCGGCAGGGGGCCGAAGTCGTAAAGTTTTTTCAAGGCCCCTTCCGGAAGGGCCATCTGATAAAGCGAGACATTCTTGTAGAGGATTTTGGGGCGGCCGCCGTCGGGAAAGGCCGCCAGGCCTTGGGCCGGGCGGTGCACCTGAAGGAAGGCGAAGAACAGCACCCGCTGGCCGGCGGAATCGGCCGCGGCCGGGCCGGCGAATTCTAGGGTCAGCTGGGGCTCGCCGTAGAGGCCCAGCAGGGAAAGGGCGGTCAGCAGGAAAATGGAATTCATCTTCTGCTCCTTGTAGGGTCGGTGGCTGGCATAATTTATTTTACCTTATTGAACCGCCAAGGCGCCAAGATCACTACAGTTTTTATTCTTTGCGGCCGTTGCGTCTTTGTGGTATGGGATTTCCGTTGGGGGTAATTCATGAATTGCCCATACCCTAGATATTTTTGGCTTGTTCCGCCCTTTCCGGCAGGTTAAGCCGGAGGAAAAGATCTTGAGCCCGGCCCAGCAATTCTGCCGCTGGCCGCTCTTCCCCAGAGTTCTTCAGCATTCTGCCGTATTCCAGGCAGGTTTCGGCCAGACTGCGGTCGTTTTTCAGTATTTCATTCAGGGCGATGGCTTCCTTGAACTTAGCTTCGGCTTCGTGCCAATCCTGTTGTGCGGTACAAACTCTCCCCCATAACAGCCAGCAGTCAGCCTGTCCCTGCTTCCAGCCAAGCATTTCCATCTGTTGCCTCGTTTCTTCCAGGACTTTCAATGCTTCCGGCAGGTTCTTCTGTTCGAGCCGGAGTTCAGACCGGGCTAAGGAGATCCTTGAATTTAACTCTCTGTCTCCTAGTTCCTGCGCCAAGACAAGGGCCCGTTCCAGATAGCCCGATGCCCGGCCGGGCTGGTGTTGCTTTAAAAGCAGCCGGCCTATATTGTTGAGGGTGCTGGCCTGCCCCTTGCGGTCGCCTATCTTTTCCCTGATCAGTAGGGTTCTATTCAAGAAATCAAACGAGCTTTGAAAATTGCCCCGGGATAGCTCCTGCAAGCCTAGGTTCCCCAGTATAATTGCCTGGCCGAACAGGTCTCCGGTCCTTTCCCTTATCTTGAGGGATTGCAAAAGGTATTGCTGTGCCCCGTCCAGGTTTCCCCTTAAATGCAGGATGGCGCCTATGTTATTCAGCACGGACGCTTGGCCGCAGACATCCCCGATCTCCCGGCAGATGCTCAGGGATGATTCGTAGTTCTCCCGGGCCTGTTCATTGTCGCCCCTGGCACTCTGGATCAATCCCAGGTTGTTGAGGCAGCCCGCCTGGTTGTGACGGTCACCAGTCTGTCGGCTTAAACCAAGGGCTTGGGCAAGGCATTCCACCGCCTGTGGGTATTCGCCCATTGATTTATATAAGAGCCCCATGTCAGAAAGGGTGTCCCCCAGCACCTCGTTATTCCCGGTCTTCTTGGCGGTCTCCTGAGTGCGGCCCATGTACTCCAGCGCCAGAGTGTCATCCCCTTTGGACATATGGGCCCTGCCGAGATTGTAAAAGGCCTGGGTCTGCCCCTCCAGGTATTCCTCAGCCAGGGATAATTCCAGGGCCTGCTGGCTGGAACTTATCGTGCCGTCAAAATCGCTGAGCTTAAGATAAGCATGGCCTTCCCACAACAGGCTATCGATCTCTTTCTCCCGGTCATTCATCGCCCGGGAGATGGCCAGGGCTTTCCGGGTGTCGTCCAGGCTTTTCTGGAACCGGCCGATCATGCTTAAGGTATCAGCCCGGGAGAGCAGGATGCGGATGATCGTTTTGTGATCGGCGCACGGGCCATTGCTTCTGATGTTCCGGTCCATTGTCTATCCGTTCAGTTCTTTGGCCATTATAACGCTTTTATAATTGACCTCGTCCCATTTTACCCGGTCCACGATGCAGAATCCCCAGCGCTGGTAGAGGGCGATCAGGTGATCAGCCGTCTCGGCGGTGTCCAGGGCCAGGGTTTTGACGTTGTTCTTGCGGCAATGATCCTCAACCGTCTGGTACAATCTTTTTCCCAGACCGGTGCCCTGCAGGGTTGGGTCCACCGCATACTGGCCGAAGTGGTAAACGCCTTCCCGGCGGTAAAAAAGAACCTCGGATCCCGGATACGGCCCGTAGACCGAGATGGTGCCGACGATGGCGCCGCCTTTTATGGCCAGGAACGAGGTTCCGTGGGCAAGGCGTTCTTGGGTGGTCTTGTCGTCCTGGTGCGAGGCCAGATAGCGCATGCCCTGCCGGGCCATCTTGGCATAGGCCCGGTGCAGGAGTGCGGTGATCTCCGGGATGGGGTCGCTTGGTTTGTAGGGGCGAAAGAGGATGTCTTCATTCATAGTATAATGACAAAAAGAATTATACAAACCGTGACGACAAGACCCGGAACTCCGGCTTTGTGACATAAGAACAATATCTAACCCGGCCGTCAAACTCAATGATATTTTTGAACCTTAGCAAACACGCGGGTGCTGTGACATATTTCAAAACCGTGCTTTTGGGGACCCAGATCACATCGCTGGTTTCATTGGAAGGCGTAGGTTTTCCCTCAATGTGGTCACAGATAAAATCGAACATGACCTTGGTTGGAATTGGGGTGAGACCGTCATGAAACAGGTCCTGGCCCACATTGGAATATACCCCGGCCAAACATCTGAGGGAAGCTTTTATGCCGCTTTCTTCCAGTATTTCACGCAAGACCCCGTTTTCGAGGCTTTCGCCAACGGCTATCTGACCGCCGGTACAATCCCATCCCCGGTGCTCGGTTTTTACAATGAGAATGTTATCGTTTTTATCAAAGACATAGCCTGCGGCGGCAACAATGTGAGTGGGCCAAGGCATATCGACCGTCTCCTAATAATCTTTAAAGACATCATGCCGGAGCTAATTGGTCTCCGGGATGGAGTCGACGGGCTGGTAGGTGCGGTATGTAATTTAAATATGCATCTTCAAACGGTTACCTTTTGTAACCGTTTGGCTACGCTCTTTGGCTTTGCGAAGGCTTCTGAACTCATTGACAGATATGATCCCGAAAACAAGGACCCCCAGGATGATGAACAATAATTTATCATTCTTATACGGGTCGTTCACCGGCAGGTTATAAGAGGGGTTCACTTTTGAATAGACAATGTTTATGTCCGAGCCTTCGGGCAGGGCCTCGTAATCGGGAAGGCGGACCTGGGTCATCTTGGGGACCAGGCCGAAGAGCACTTTTCTTTGGTATCTTTGGTCTCCCACCTGGAATTCGTAGGCAATGTAATACGCCCTGCCGGTGCGGCTGGTGGTGGCCTCTTTGGCTGTAATTTTGGCAGTGGCTTCGGCCTTGCCGGAGGCTATTATGGCCTGGGTGAAGATCTTATCGGCGGCGAGCAGGGCCAGACAGAGGGAAGCGATGAGAAGAATATAGGCAAAAGCCTGTCTCATGCCCGGTGGCATGGGCTTTCCGGTGATTTGGGGCTGGTTTGGGTTTTGCATTGAATCTTTCAATTTATAATTTGGTCGGTGGGCAGGTATGGGCGGATGTGGTTGGTGTGGGGCATAATATAAGTATTATTTCCATTTCTTGGTTTCTGTAATTATCCTTTGTATAATGCCTATAAAAGCTCTAGTGTCTAGAAAGTAATTTGGGTATGCACGTCTTAATGTCTCAATTGGTCCTACAGAAACAAGAACGGCCTCAATTTTATCACCATTAATTGCCCTAGATTCAACTTTAGCGTATTCTTCTGTTGCTTTTTCGAGCTGATCTTTTGGGAATGAAGAAACGGACACCTTTTTGTTTAAAGAATCCAATATTACTAAGTTGTAATGTCCTTTTGTTGTTGAATTTGTAATAGCTTCTGCAGCAATAGCAAAACCCTGTAGTTTGCTTAAAACTCCCAATTCTTTTTCTGCCTCGACGACCATTTTATAAGTTTGAATGGTTGTCAACTTTTCATAACCAGGAACTAAATTTGTTTTTTCTATGTGGGCAAACGCTGCACCAGCAACAGCGAAAAAATCAAGCCAACGTTGTTCCCCTTCATGTGACTTTAATGCTTTACCGAGAAATGTACCCATGGTTTCAACAGCAGTTGCCCAAGCGTGCTGTAAACGGGATCTTATTTGTAACTCTACAAATAACCCATTGTACGCTGTTGCAAATTTATTATTATACCGATAAACCATGTGAACGCTTCTATAGCCATCGTCCTTGGGTTGTTTTAAATAATCGTCAACCCATACAAGGTCATGGTCTAATCTTTGACATATGTAAATATTTTGTAATAGGCGTACATGCTTAACCGAATCTACAACAGCCCGCAAACCGCCAATATCTTGCATTTGTGTCAGGCGCATAGATTTAAAACGGCGCAATTTGCTAATTATCGCCGGTGTTCTTTTTATTCTTTGAGCGACAATTGCCTTATTGTCAATAGATTTAAGTCGTTTTCTAAGCGTTGCCTGAAATGTATTTACAGGGTAACCATGACTTGCCCGCCAATTTGTAAGTACTAAATGTGATTGGACATGGTCAATATTTTCCAATAATGTTTTACCTGCTTTATCAATTTGTGTCTTAGTAAAACTTGGTTGTGGGTATGCCATAAAAACAACTCCGTTTAAGCGATATAATATATTACTTTATCACATCCATCCCCATAAACGGCCTCAGCACCTCCGGCACGGTGATTGTCCCATCGGCGTTCTGGTAATTCTCCATCACCGCGATCATGGTCCGGGGCAGGGCCAGGCCCGAGCCGTTCAGAGTATGCACGAACTCCGGCTTGGCTTTGGGCTCCCGCCGGAATTTTATATTGGCCCGCCGGGCCTGGAAATCCCCGAAGTTGGAGCAGGATGAAACCTCCAGCCACTCATTGCAGCCCGGGGCCCACACCTCCACATCGTAGGTCTTCACCGAGGAGAAGGTCAAATCCGCGGTGCATAATTGGACAATGCGGTAGCGCAGGCCCAGTAGTTCCGGGATGGCGCAGGCGTCGGCCAGCAGCTTCTGCAGTTCCTGGTTGGAATTCTCCGGCAAAGAGAACTTGACCAGCTCCACCTTGTCGAACTGGTGCCCCCGCTTGATGCCCCTAACATCCTTGCCGGCCGACATCTTCTCCCGCCGGAAGCAGGGGGTGTAGGCCACATGATAGAGGGGCAGCTGGCTGCCGTCCAATATCTCGCCGCGGTACATGTTGGTCACCGGTACCTCGGCGGTGGGGATCAGCCAGAAATCCTCCTCGGCGTCGTGATACAGGTTGTCGGAGAACTTGGGCAGCTGGCCGGTGCCGATCAGGCAGTGGTGATTGACGATGTAGGGCGGAAGGATCTCGCCGTAGCCGTGCTTTCTGGTGTGAACGTCCAGCATCATGGCTATCAGAGCCCGCTGCAACTTGGCGCCAGCCCCTTTAAGCAGATAGAAGCGGGTGCCGGACATCTTGACCCCGCGCTCGAAGTCTATGATATCCAGCTTTTCGCCCAGCTCCCAGTGGGGCTGGGGGGCAAAATCGAACTTCTTCTCGTCGCCCACGGTCTTCTCCACCACGTTGTCCTTCTCGCTCTGGCCCAGCGGGACGGTGGGGTCGGGCAGATTGGGCAGGGCCAGGGTGATCTCGGTCAGCTTCTCTTCTATTATGCGCAGCTCGTCGTCCAAAAGCTTAATCTTATCACCCACCTGGCGCATCTCCAAAACCTTCTTATCGGCTTCGGGGGACTTTTCCTTCTTCAGCCTGGCGATCTCCTCGGAGACCTTGTTGCGTTCCGATTTGAGGGTCTCCACTTCTTGCAGGACGGTCCGTCGCCTGGCGTCCAGCTCCAGGAACGGCCCCAGGTCGGCCTTCTCGCCCTTCTTGGCCAGGCCCTCCTTTACCAGTTCGATGTTCTCTCGGATGAATTTGAGATCCAGCATGGTTATTCCTTATTGTCCATTAATGATTACGGTTTATTGTTCTGGCCGAAATAATTGTCCCTCCATTGAGCCAGGTGTTTGGCATCCAGCATCCAGCCGTAGGCCTGGTCGGTATGCATCCGCCACAGCGGGAATTCGGTGTAAGGATGGTCGTCGCTGACTATCCGGGCTCCGGAGACAAAGACCGACAGCTGGCCGGGATCCAAAATCAGCTGTTCCAGGATCTTTGAGGGGCGGGGGATGTTGTGGTTATATTCCGTCAGGTCCTTTATTATCTCCGGATCGGAATCGGCCCGGTAAAAGCGTTCGGTGTTCAGGCCGCCTTCGCCATTAAACCCTATCAAATACAATCCCGAAGTGCCAAAAACATAACTGTTGGGAAAGACCTCCTTGAAGGTGGCCATTATCATCCGGCATTCGGAAAAATTCCCGCCGGGCAGCCAGGTCATCATGATGCCGTCCCGGTTAAGCCGCCGGCGGCAAAGCTCAAAGAATTCCCTGGTATAGAGATTGACGGTGCCGGCGCTCCACAGGGGCGGGGCCGGATCCATGGTAATGATATCATATTTCTTGGGGCGCATCAGCAAAAAATTCCGGCCGTCGTCGGCAAAATGGCGGACTTTGGGATCGGCCAGGATCTCCGGGCCGTCGCTGTGAAAATATTTGAAACACTGGTAGGTTTCGGGGATCAGCTCCACGGCATCGCAGTTCAAGTATCTATGAGCCCGGGCCGAGCGAAGGGTGGTGCCCATGCCGAAGCAGACCACCAGGAGATCTTGGGGCTTCCGGTGGAGCAGAATGGGCAGATGGGCCATGATCTTTGTTTCGTTGCACAGCACGGTCATGCCGATGCCGTTTACCCACAGTTTTTTGGACAGCGGGCTTCCCCTGATGCCGAAGGCCGTGGTGGTGGCCGCAACGCTTTCCCTGTGGTAGTAAAATTCTACCGCGGAGAGGTCGCCGTTAAGCTTTTTCATGAGCCTTTTTTTGACCATGGACATGAAAGGATCGGGGGCCGCGGCCCCAACCCCGGCCAGGACAGCCAAAACCAGCCCGGCGGCGGCCAGCCTGTTCAAGACCGGTTTTGCTTTTCCCGGGCCTGAAAGCAGGGTGATACCGCCCAGCAGCAGGCTCAGGCCGGCCAGCAGCAGAACGGTGATCCTGATCCCAAAGAGCGGGATCAAAGCAAAGCCGCATAACAACGCGCCCAATATGCAGCCCAGAGTGTTCAGGGAATAGACCATGCCGACCTGTCTGCCTACGGTCTCCTCCGACTGGACATATATTTTTGAGGCGACGGGAAACAGCAGGCCCAGGGCAAAGGTCACCGGAAACACTATTAAAAGCGGCACCAGGAACATGACCTTGAGATCGATCATCTCTATGATGTTTACCGGAGACAGCCAGGTGAAAATATACAGGCCGAAAAGGCCATAGACCGAAATGAACAACTGCAGCCATCCGAAGAGCGGCAAGGGCCGGATCCGGTCCCCGAATATCCTGTTCTCCAGCAAACTGCCCAGGGTTATCCCGGCCAGGTATACGGCCAGCATGATGGAAAAGGCGTAGATCGAGGATCCCACCTGGATCTGGAACAAACGCCCCCAGACTATCTCGTAGGCCATGGCCACAAAACCGCTTGCGACATAGGCCCAGAGGACCAATGTTCTGGCCGTTGAAGGGTATTGCGAGATAGCGCCCGGCAGCGACGGGCTTTTATCCGGATAAACGGCCGCCCGGCGGCTGCCGCCGTCAGTCGCTGTCCTTGCTCGGGACAGAAGGAATGCGGCCGCCGCCACCGCAAGGTTTATTGAGACCCCCGCCGTGATGGTGGCCTGCTCGCCCCAGGCACCTATTGAATAAAACCCGCTGCCCAACACCCCCAGCATGGCGCCTAAAGTATTGACCCCGTAAAGCAGGCCCAGCCTGGAGTCAAAGGATGTCCCGTATTTTCTGGTGTGGGCAGCCAGCAGCGGCAGGGTTCCCCCCATCAGAGCGGTCGGGATCAAAAGAAGCAAAAAAAGCAAGACCGCCTGAAAGGCCGTCAAAAACAGCCGCTGTTCGCCGGCCAGGCCGTAAATGAACCGGTACAGGGGCAGCATTCTGCCGAAGACCAGCGACAAAACCAGGACCGAAAGGCCGACCCCCGCCTCCAGGGCGGAATACAACAAAAGCAGGTTGCCGGCTTTGGCCGATCGTTTGCCCCAATAATAGCTACCGATGGCCATGCCGGCCATGAACGAAGCCACCACGATGGAAGCGGCGTAAACCGTGCTTCCCAATATCCGGGAAAACATGCGCAGCCATACGATCTGAAAGACCAGGCCGCTTATTCCGGAAAAAAGGAACAAAGCGTAGATGGAGAGGCCGGAGGTGAACCGTTTCATAAAATATGATCGTGGTTATTGCTGATTGTATTATTTACTGTCAGGGTCCGGCCTTTGCAGTTGGCCCGACAAGGCCCCGAAATCGAAATCCAGGAAGGGCCGGTCCTGCTCGATCTTCTCCTTCCGGCCCTTCATGAAACCGGCCACCCAGGGATTGGTGATATTGTCGACGTCGAAGCTGCGGTGGATCACGGCGTAGAGGTCTATCTCCCGGATCTTCAAAAAGTGCGGGATCTCCTTGAGCCACTTGGGATCGAGCTTGTTCTCCCCGGCGTAGCCTTGCAGGAAATGGGTCATGAATTCTTTTACCGAAGCGATGTCCTTTTCCTTGCCGGCGGTCATGTAGAACAGAACAATGGCGATGTCGCAGATGAACCAGGAATACAGACTGTCGTCAAAATCGAACAGGCAGAGCTTGCCGTCCTGGTCCACCAGCAGGTTGCTGCTGTGGGCGTCGTAATGGATCAGGCCGAAGGAATCCCTGTCCCGGGGCAGGGCGCCCACCCGGTCCATGACCTCCCAGTATCTTTTTTGGGCCAGGGCCTCGGACCCCGGCAGATTCTTTACGCATTCGGTGTTGGCGGAGTCTTCCCACTGCGGACGTTTGGCCAAGGGATCCTTGGGCTGATAGTCCTTGGTCAGGGCGTGCATCTTGCCCAGCAGGCGGCCGTAGGTCCGGTAAAGCCCAGGGCTCCAGCCCACCTCCCGGGCCGGGCGGCCCTCGATCTTATCGAAGGCGGTGGCCAGAAATTGCCCGCCCTGGCCGTCGTCGATCGATTCCACCAATTTGCCGTTCTGGGACATCACTGCCCCGGCCACCGAGACGCCGCCTGCGGCCAGGTAGTTTATCCAGTCCACCTCGCCCCGGATCAGCTCTTGGCTGCGGCGCAGACTGTGACTGAGGCGCAGGACATATTCCCGGGAGGCCTTTTTGAACAGAAAGATGAAGCTTTCGAATCCGCCCAGTTTCTCGATGTCCCCTTGGGCCACGCCATAGCGTTTGGCGGCTCCGTTCAAAATATCCTGATTGAATCTTTCTTTGATCCGGCTTTCCATATTTTTTCTTTTATGGTTTATGTAATATGTCATTCCCGCGCTGGCGGGAATCCAGGCGCTAACGTTAAATTATAGCATAAGCCCAATATCGGGCGGCAATCATTTTTTCAACCGGTCGATGGCGCCCACTATCTGCTGGGCCACGAATATCAGCAGGTCCTTCTCGGTCTCGCTGAAGGAGATCTCCTCGGTGTAGCTCTTGATGACCATGATGCCGGTGGTCCTTTCACCTTTCTTCAGGGGAATGCCCAGCCAGTTGACGAAAGGGGAATTCATCTCATCCATCTCCCCGGCCCGCATCTTCTCGGCGACGGTCTCGGAGGTGGCGAACAGCACCTGTCCGCTTTTGATCACGTACTCGAACAGCCCTTTGCCCAATTTGGCCGGGGGCGGAGTGGCGCTGAACTCGTCTATGTGATAGGGGAATTCCAATATCTGCGTATCCTCGTCATACAGGGCCACCAGGAAATTGCGGGCATAGATCAGCCCGCCCAGGATGCTGTGCATATCGGAGAACAGCTGTTCCAGGCTGGGGGCGGAGGCGGCCTTCTGGGATATCTTGTAAAGGGCCGATTGCAGGGCCCGGGCTTGTTTCTTTCCCGTCACCTCCTCGCTGGTGGTGATGATGGCCACCGGCTCGCCGGCGGCATTCTTGACCACGTCCGATGCCAGGTGCACCGGAAAGATGCTGCCGTCCTTGCGGATGTTGAGGCCCTCCCGGCTGAGGCGCTTGATCTTTCTGGCCTGCTCCTTGGTCATGGGGTTCCAGATGCCGTTGGGGGCGAAGATCCGCACCTCCCGGCCGATCAGCTCCTTCACCTGGTAGCCGTGCATCTGGGCCTCGGCCGGGTTGGAATATAGGATGCGGCCCTCGATGTCCGAGATGGTCACCCCCAGGGACATGGTGTCCACCAGCTGTTCCAGGGCCCGCAGTTTCTGCCTGGTGCGGCCGTGCTCCAGGTCCTGCACCTCGGCCTCGGCCAGGCGGATGCGCAGGGCGCGCAGTTCATTGATAAGCTGATCCTTGGATTTTTCCTGATCTTCCATGATATTATCCCCTAAATAAAATGATTCGAAGATAGTTTTATATCCGGCCGGCCGATCTCAGCACCAACCGGGCATCGGCGGTGACATAGGGATTGCTTTTGATCTTGCTGGCCCCGCCCCAGTCAACCAGGGTTGTCCCGTTGGCCTCCTCCCCGGAGACCCGGTAATATTTCACCTCGGCCGGCCAGCCGCCGTCCGGCAGGCGCTTCGACTCCAGCAGGTCCAGGGCCGGACGGCAGCGGGGGTCATTAATGAGACCGACCTCGGCCATGGCCTTAAGTCCGGCCAGGATATTATAGTGCCAGTAGGCCGGATAGGCCAGCTTCTTGAATCCGGGGTCCATCACTTTGCCGTCTTTTTTGCGCAGGAACATTTCCCGAGACAGGAACAGCTCGGCGGCTTTTTCCGCGGCCCGGCGGGAGGTTTTACAGGCGGTGATCCTGGCATGCAGGGCCAGGGCCCTGAAAGGCGGCAGGGCCTCATGGAAGGAAGAGGTATGGGCCGATGGTTTTTTGTCGCAGTTCCATCCGCCATCGGGCCACTGCCATTTTACAAGGTTGGATATCAGCTGTTCCACCCGCTGATCCGATATTCCCAGGGTCAGGGTGGAGAAGATGGCGTTGCCCTCCTGGGAGCCGCAGCGCCGGGCCTTGTCATTTATGATCTTGACGCTTTTTAGGTGACTCTCCGACAACAGCCATTCATACACCTGGTTTCTCAAAGGGATCAATTCCCTACCCCCGGGAGGATAGCCCAGGTCGGCCAGCTGCAGCAGAACCCAGTGGGCGCCCTTCCATTTACTGTAAGGATGGTGAGGAATGGTGCCGTCCTTTTGTTGTTCCGACAACAGAGTTTTGAAAATGTTTTTCATATCTCAATATCCAATCCGATGGGGCAGTGGTCCGAGCCCATCACCTCCGGCAGAATATAAGCAGCCTTGAGGTTTTTCTTTAAATTCTGGCTGGCGTAAAAATAATCTATCCGCCAGCCCACGTTGCGGTCCCGGGCCCGGCTGATCACATCCCACCAGGTATAGCGGCCGGGCGAGGGGTCGAACATCCGCAGGGTGTCGATGAAGCCCAGCTCCAAAAAGCGGTCTATCCATTCCCGCTCCTGGGGCAGGAAGCCGGAGGTTTTGGAGTTCTCCCTGGGCCGGGCCAGGTCTATCTCCTTATGGGCGGTGTTGATGTCCCCGCAGATGATGATCTTCCTGTCCTTTTTCAGCAGTTTTTTCATCTCGGTCAAAAAGGCTTCGTAGAAATCCATTTTGTATTTAAGCCGCTCCGGCGAGGCCTTCCCATTGGGAAAATAGATGTTGAACAGGACGAATTTCCCGTAGTCGGCCTGAAGGCTCCGGCCCTCGTCGTCAAACCGTGATACTCCGAAGGTTTGCTTCACCGAAAGAGGCTTTTCCCTGGAGAACAGCGCCACCCCGCTGTAGCCGGGCTTTTGGGCCGAGGAAAAGTGAACGTCATACCCCCGGATACCCTCCAACTCTTTTACCACCTGCTCGGGCCTGGCCTTGGTCTCCTGCAGGCAGAGGATGTCGGGATTGGCTTTTTTCACCCACTGGGCAAAGCCTTTTTTGAACACGGCCCGCAGGCCGTTGACGTTCCAGGAGAGTAAATTATATTTCATGACCCATTTGGTTATATTTAGGAAAGAAGATTATCCTGATTATTTTCGCCGGCCGCCAGTTTTTCCACCCATTCCCGCTGGGCCCATAAGGCACAGCCGCCGCTGGTTTCGGTAAGGCGGTGATGATTGTCGCGGATGGCGGTCAGCAGCCGGGAGCGCAACGCCTCCCGCAATGGTGTGCGGCGCAGGTTTGTGTCAGAATAGGGGGCGAAGGGGCAGGGCTCCAGTCCGCCCCAGGGATTCACGTGAACGAACCCGCGTCCGGCCGCCAGGCACCCGCCGTACTGCTCTTCGTCTCCGGGGAATACGATGCACACCGCCTTTTTTCCGGGACTCCGCTCGATCGTCATCAGCTGCCGGCGCTGTTCAACGGTCAGGGCCAGGCCCGCCGATCCGGCATCGATGGGAACGAATTCGACGAAGATTAACAGCCGGCAGCCGGCCTTCCGCATCCGGTTGATGAAATCAGGGCTGGTGACGTCATCGAAGGTATCGGAGCGGACCGTGATCGAGGCCCCGAAGAAAATACCGTTTTCCGCCAGCAGAGTCATCCGGTCATTGATCACTTCGAAGACGCCCCGCCCCCGCCGCACATCGGTATCCTGCTCAAACCCTTCCAGGCTGATCACCGGGATCAAATTGCTACGGCGGCGGAAAGACGATATCAGGTCGGCATCGATCAAAAACCCGTTGGTGAACACCGGAAAGACGATATCCCGGTGCCGCCGGGTAAGGTCGATGATGTCCCTGCGCAGCAGAGGTTCGCCGCCCGCCAGCATGATGACGGCCACCCCCAGCGCCTCTGCCTGGAAGAAGACTTCGGCCCACTGGTCGGCGGTCATTTCGGGATCGGGCTGGCGGTGATGCACCCGGGAATAGCAGTTGGCGCATGACAGGTTGCACCGTCCGGTGAGACTGGCGATCAGGATGGGCGGCACCAATGCTGCTGGGGAGTTGCGCCGTCTTATCCTTGCCTGGCGGTGCTGGCCGAGCCACAATCTCGCCAGCTGCCGGGCGTGGCCCAACCCCCCTTCCCGGATGCCGTTCCAGAACAAAGCGGATATATTGCGGTCGAACCGGTTCGAATAATTCATTTCGGAAAGCAAGTCGCTGTTAAGTTCATCGGTGTCCCGATCTAATTCACTATCACTGAGGCTTCCGGGTCCAGGGGATTTGACCGGATCACCAGGGAATAGATGTATGGATAGGCGGTCTTCAGATGTTTTACGTATCCCAGCCATTCGGCCAGCAGCAGAACGTAGGCCCGCTTGATGTCGCCGGACAGGTGGGCCAGGTCGCTTTCCGGCAATTTATCAAAGTTGCTTCGCAGCTTGAGTTCCTCGGTCAGATGCGACACCGCCCACAGCAGGTCGGTGAAACTCTGATGCTCCAGCAGATTCTGGTTCTCCAGCAGGCTCAGCAGAAAGGACCGCTTGGCAGAGAGGAATTCGTTCAATATCTCCAGATCGCCCGAATGGGGGTCTATCGTATGGTCCTGCGACAACAGTTTCTGCCGAGCCTGCTTGAAATGAACCTCGTTCCAGCCGGCCTCGATCTTCAGCAGAGATCTCAATTCGGCGGCCTGCCGGTCGAATTTGGACAGATGAACCATCAGCTCGGTGCCCGCCTCTCCGAAGAAGGCTCCGATGACCATGTTCATCTTGTTGAGCAGGGCCTTTTTCTCCCGGCGGGCCATCAGGTCGTTCAGTATCAGCGTCACCAGCAGCACCTGGACGGGAACGAAGGCCAGGTCCTGCAGCATGTAGAAGAAGGTGTCATGAGGCCGGTGGAATATTAACATCTGGGCCAGGTAGAAGAATAACGAGGCGGCGGCCAGCAACAGGGTCAGCCACAGATACCACTTGGAAAATCTCATTTTTTAACGTCCAAAATGATTGAATTTCAGGTTTTTGCCCGGCCCTGGTTCTTGACCGATTCCATGGCCTTTTTTACCGCTTCGGGGTCTCCCAGATAAAAGCTTTTGATGGGTTTCAGGTCTTCATCCAGGCTGTATACCAGAGGGATCCCGGTGGGGATATTCAGCTCGACGATGTCGCTTTCGGAAACACTGTCCAGATATTTGACCAAGGCCCGCAGGCTGTTGCCATGGGCCGCTATGACCACCTTCTTTCCCGCCCGGACCGCCGGCACGATGGTGCCGTGCCAGTAGGG
Organism: uncultured bacterium; assembly: GCA_937863685.1. Lineage (GTDB taxonomy): Bacteria > Edwardsbacteria > AC1 > AC1 > EtOH8 > UBA2226. Next base: position 715,718 of record CALMGM010000005.1, on the reverse strand, counting down.
CAGAAAGCGCTCGACGGTATCTTTCAGGCATTCGCTCAGCGGCAGTTCGTTCCGGGTCAGGCCGGCGTAGCGGGGATCCTTCCCCGGATAACGCGGGTCGGTCATCTCCAGCGGCGGCGGCGGCACGTCATAGCTGCGGCGCCAGATCTTGACCTGGTCTTCGCCGTACTTGGCTGCGGTCTCGGCCTTGTTCAGGCCCTGCAGGGCGCCGTAGTGGCGCTCATTAAGACGCCAGGAATTGACCACCGGGATCCACATCAGGTCCAGTTCGTCCAGCGCGATCCACAGGGTGCGCACGGCCCGCTTGAGCACCGAGGTGTAGGCCAGGTCGAAGGCATAGCCTTCCTTTCTCAGGATCTGCCCGGCGGCGTGGGCCTCGGCAACCCCCTGGGGGGAAAGATCAACATCGGTCCAGCCGGTAAAGCGGTTCTCCTGGTTCCAGGCGCTCTCGCCATGGCGCAGCAGGACGACCTGGGGCATAGGCTTAATCCTCTTTTTGCGGTTGGCATGATTACGAAGAGTAAGTTTAAATATATCACTTAATAGGCCCTGCTTCAATACAAATTTATACAAATCTATTGACAAAACCGGCTCTTTGGGATATATTCATATCAAGATATGTTGATATGTTTTTCCTGGATTCCCGTCTGCCCGGGCATGACAAACGATGGGCGTATTCATTGAAAAAGCAAATAAAAATGAAACAGACCGTAAAAACATTCAAGGCCCTGGGTGATCCCACCAGGTTGCGGATCGTCAAGCTGCTGGAGGGCGGGGAGCTGTGCGTCTGCCAGCTGATGGAGGCCCTCAAGATGGGGCAGTCCCGCATCTCCCGGCACCTGTCCATATTAAAGGAGGCCGGACTGATAGAGGACCGCCGCCAGGGCAAGTGGGTCCATTACCGCCTGCATAAAAGCAAGGATAACAGAAAATTCTTATTGTTGCTCAACGAGCTGGTCAGCATTAGCAAATGGTGAGCAAATAAAATCAGGGTGATTGTTTTATGAATCAGTCAATTTCCCGCAAGCTGGGTTTTTGGGACCGCTATCTGACCGCCTGGATCTTCGCCGCTATGGCTATGGGCGTGTTCATCGGCTGGCTTTGGCCGGGAGCGGTGCAGTCCTTCAACGTAAAGTTCAGCCTGGGCACCACCAACATCCCTATCGCCATCGGGCTGATACTGATGATGTACCCGCCCCTGGCCAAGGTCAAGTACGAGGAGCTGGGCGACGTCTTCAAGAACTGGAAGGTGCTGGGGCTGTCGTTGTTCCAAAATTGGGTGGTGGGCCCCATCCTGATGTTCCTTCTGGCCATAATCTTCCTGCCGGCCTACCCCGAATACATGGTGGGGCTGATCCTGATCGGCCTGGCCCGCTGCATTGCCATGGTGATAGTCTGGAACGATCTGGCCCAGGGAGACACCGAATATGCCGCGGGGCTGGTGGCCTTCAACAGCATCTTCCAGGTGCTGTTCTTCTCGGTCTACGCCTTTATTTTCATCACCAAACTGCCGCCGCTGTTCGGGCTTCAGGGCAGCGCGGTCAATATCACCATCGGGCAGATCGCCAAAAGCGTCCTTATCTATCTGGGAATTCCCTTTATGGCCGGGATCATCACCCGTTTTGCGCTGATCAAGCTGAAAACCAAGGAATGGTATCACTCCAAATTCATCCCCAAGATCAGTCCCGTCACCCTGATCGCCCTGCTGTTCACCATTGTGGTGATGTTCAGCCTGAAGGGCGAGTATATCGTCAAGATCCCGCTGGATGTGGTGCGGATCGCCATTCCTCTGCTGATCTACTTTGTGGTGATGTTCCTGGTCAGCTTCTATCTGGGCAAAAAGGCCGGGGCCGGATACGGCAAGTCGACAACTCTGGCCTTTACCGCGGCCAGCAACAATTTTGAATTAGCCATAGCCGTGGCTGTTTCGGTGTTCGGGATCGACTCCGGGGCGGCCTTCGCCGCAGTGATCGGGCCGCTGGTGGAGGTGCCGGTGATGATCGGGCTGGTGAACGTGGCGTTGTGGTTCAGGAGGAAGTATTTTTAACTTAAAAAGTCATTTGCGGTTCAAGTCATGAAAAACATATTCGAAGGGAAGGGACTTCTGATAAGGGGCGTCATCCATCTGTCTCCCCGCGAGGCATATGACGAGGCAAGGAAAGGCGCCCTGTTCCTTGATATCCGGGAGGAATACGACACCGATTACAAGAAATTCGATGTGCCCGGGGTGCTGTATTGTCCCTATCACTGTTTTTCGGAGAACAGGGAAAGGATACCAAAGGACGATCCCTTGATCGTGGCCGATACCACCGGTCAGCGGAGCAAGGAGATAGTGGGATCATTGATGAAGGACGGTTTCCAGAATATCGCCAACCTTAACGGCGGAATGATGGACTGGGAGAGGGACGGTCTGCCGATGGTGGTCGATAAAAATGCCGAGCTTCACGGACAGTGCGTCTGCCGCTTGAGGCGCAAATAAATATGTTTTCAGGAGGCAAATGAAAAAACAAAAAGGGCCGGAAGAATCTCCTATGCCTCGGATCCCGGCAGGGCGATGGTATACAGTGGCTGGCGCCATGGCCGCTGCCTTCGCCCTGGTGTTGGTAGCCTCTTCAAAATACGGACTGGGGGCCGATCCTGATTCGGTGGCCTACCTGTCGGCGGCCGATAATGTGCTGGCCGGACGCGGATTGACACTTTACGACGGCACCCCGTTCCTTTCCTGGCCCCCGCTGTATCCCTGGCTTTTGGCAGCCCTCTCGGCGGTGGGGCTGACCACCCGTGAGGCCGCCCGGTATTTGCATGCAGTTATTTTAGCAGGCATTGTCCTGCTTTATGGCCGATGGCTGGCCCGGCACCTCAGAAACACCGGGCTTTTTGTGATCGGCCTGCTGGCGATCCTCCTGGCCCGCCCGCTGGTGTTCGTCTCGGTATTCATCCTGAGCGAGCCGCTTTTCCTTATGTTGGTCATGGGTTTATTGAGCATCCTCGCTTCCCCGTCCCCTACGCTCCGCCTTCGCAGCCTGATAGCTGCCTCCCTGGTGGCGGGCGCCGCCGTCATGACCAGGTATGTCGGAGCGGCGGCCATCTTGGCAGGGGCGATACTGGCGTCCGGGAGCAACGTGATCTCGCTCCGCCGCCGTTTGGCGCGGCTGGGTATTTTTACGGCGACGTCGGTTTTGCCGCTGGCGGTCTGGCTGATCCGAAATCGCGTCACCGCCGGCAGCATGACGGGATGGCGCCAGTCAGCAAGGGTATCGGTGATCGGCCACCTGGGCTGCCTGCTCGATACGGTGTCCTTGTGGTTTTTTCCGCGGGTGATCGGATTCCCTCTGCGTTCGATCATGATCCTTCTGCTGGCAGCAGCGGTTGCCCTTATATTGTGGTTTGCGGCCCGGCGGTCACGGCGGTCCGCCCCGGGTGTCTGGCCGGCGATCTCCGTTCAAGCCGTCTGGACCGGCGTGTACCTGTCGTGTGTGGTTGTCCTGGCCTCGCTGGTATCGTTCAATCTGCTGCAAAGCCGTCTGTTATCGCCGGTCTTTCCCTCACTGTTGTTTCTGCTGCTGCTGGCCGCGGACCGCGGCCCGGATCTTATTGGGCGGCCGGTTATCAGGCGTGCGGTATCATTTGGGGCGGCGGTGCTGATGGGGGGCTGGCTGCTGCTGCTTCATTTATATCCTGACATTACCACTATCCAGATGTCCCGCAGGTTCGGCGTGGGCGGGTATTCCTCGGCCGGTTGGCAGGAAACGGAGATGGCTGATTATCTGCGCCGCCAACCGCCGTCCGGACCGGTATACAGTAACGCGCCCGACGCTTTGTATTTTCTTGCCGGCCGCAGCTCGCAACTCAGCCCGACCAGGAAGGAGTCGGCCCCCGCCCTCCTGGGCCGGTCAGGCACGGCGCTGATCTGGTTCAACCAGGCCGACTCTCACCCCGGGCTTCAGGACCTGGGTTCCCTGCTACGGCAGGTGCCGATGACGCCGCGATATTTTGGGAAAGATGGTGTTGTAATGCTATCGGATAAATGAGGCCCCAGTATCGACGCAACTAGAAAGAAATATCACCGAAGGCAAAAATAAAAATATTTTCAGAGGATAGATGAAAAAGCAAAACGGACCGAAGATCGATCAGGGTCTCTGTAACGGCTGCGGGGCCTGCATCAAGGCCTGCTGTAAAAAGGTGTATGGACTGATCAAGGGGAAAGCCGCAGTTAAAAATGCCGGGGACTGCTGCGGCAGCGGGGAGTGCTGCATTCCGGCTTGCCCGGCCGGGGCGATCTCCTTTCCGAACGGGAAAACCGGAAAATGTTCATGCAACAGCGGGTGTGCAAGTACCGGCTGTTGCTGACCCCTATCCCGGTCTCTCCCCCAATGGGAGAGAGGTTTTAAATTAAGCAAAAAGATATGTCACACAATCACCGTACTGAAAGTCTAAAAGGGTTAAAGTGGACTCTGACCCTGACCGCCGTCCTGATGGTGGCGGAATTCATCGGCGGCTGGCTGTCCGGCTCGCTGGCCCTGGTTTCCGATGCCGGGCACATGCTGACCGATGTGCTGGCGCTGAGTCTTTCATTGCTGGCCATCCGCTTTGCCACCACTCCGGCCAATGCCAAAAAGACCTACGGCTTCTACCGGCTGGAGATCCTGGCGGCCCTGTTGAACGGCGTCACACTGATAGTTTTGTCGGGGTACATCTTCTATGAGGCCTGGCAGCGCTTCGGTTCGCCCACCGAGATCAAGAGCGGAATAATGATCCTGGTGGCCCTAACCGGGCTGGCCGTCAATCTGGCCGGGTATTTCATTCTCAGGAACTCCAGCAAGGAAAACCTTAACGTGCGGGGAGCCTTCCTGCACGTGGTGGGCGACCTGCTGTCCTCGGTGGCGGTGGTCATCGGTGGGTTGGTGATCAGATTCACAGGCTGGCTGTTGATTGACCCTATTTTGAGCGTTCTGATAGGGGCCATGGTCCTGAAAGGGGCTTACGGCCTGGTGAGGGAATCGGTGGATATCCTTTTGGAGGCTGCTCCGGCGGGGATCGAGAGCGCGGAGATAGAAAAGGCCATAAGCGGGATCAAAGGTGTCAACGCCCTGCACCACCTGCATGTTTGGAGCCTGTCCTCAGGGATCCACGCCGTAAGTACCCATGTGCAGATAGACGATCAGATGACCAGTCAGAGCGATGCCCTTTTAAAAGAGATACAGGAACTGATGGAACATAAGTTCGGAATTCTGCACACCACCATCCAGTTCGAATGCACCGAGTGCAACGGGTTGAACTGTCGTATAACGGAAAAGCAGAACAGATGCGGCCAATAATAAGGATAAGGAGATGATATGAAGATCCAGATATTGGGCAGCGGCTGCCCCAAGTGTAAAACGCTGGCGTCCAACGCCGAAAAGGCAATTCATGAACTCGGGATCGCCGCCGAGATAGAAAAAGTGACCGACATCAAGGAGATAATGGCCTTCGGAGTGATGCAGACCCCGGCCCTGGCGATGGATGGCGTGGTCAAGTCATCGGGTCGCCTGCTTTCGCCGGAACAGATCAAGAAATTATTATCTTAACGGAACGCAGATAAACGCGGATTTTGACGGATCCCCGCTGATTATAAAAAATGGAGAATACAATGAAAAAAACTCATGGAATAGCCCTTGTCATTACGGTATTTTTCTTTCTGACTGGTTTTTTGTGGGCCATGGGGGCCAAGCCGGCACCACAAACCAAGGACACTGTTGCCGTGAAAACGCAGGCTAAGGCCGATCCGTTGGCGGTCAATGTTTCGACCGCCAACGCGGACAGCGCCAAAGTTAAAAATCAAAAACTTCCCAAACTGGTGGATCTGGGCGCAGACAAATGCATCCCCTGCAAAATGATGACCCCCATCCTGGAGGAACTTAAAAAAGAGTATACCAACAGGCTGGATGTTATCTTTATCGATGTCTGGAAGAATGCGGACGAAGGAAGCAAATATAAGATCAGGGTGATACCCACCCAGGTATTTTATGACCCCAAAGGTAAAGAACTTTTCCGGCACGAGGGATTTTTTGCCAAAGAGGATATTTTGGCCAAGTGGAAAGAACTGGGATACGAATTCAAGAAGTAATGGAACAGCTGTTCATAAAATTATCCCACGCGGTGGAGGGAGCCCCGCTGATCGCCTTGGCGGCCTCATTTATTTGGGGCATCCTCAGCATCATTCTCAGCCCCTGCCACCTGGCTTCCATCCCGCTGATCGTGGGCTTTGTGGACGAACAAGGCCGGATATCGACCAAGCGGGCCTTTGCCGTCTCCCTGCTGTTCGGGGTGGGGATACTGGTCACGATCGGAGCCATTGGCGCGGTCACTGCGGCTTTGGGGCGGATGATGGGCGACATCGGCCGTTGGGGGAATTATATCGTGGCCGCCATCTTCTTTCTGGTGGGGCTGCATTTGATCGGTCTGATCCCCATGCCCTGGGCCGGGGCCAACGCCGCCGGCTACAGGCGAAAAGGGCTTCTGGCGGCCTTTGTTCTGGGGCTGATATTCGGGATAGCCCTGGGACCATGCACCTTCGCCTACCTGGCTCCCATGCTGGCGGTGGCCTTCCGCACCGCCTCCACCAATCCTCTGTACGGGGCGGGTCTTTTACTGGCCTACGGCCTGGGGCACTGCTCGGTGCTGGTGCTGGCCGGGACCTTCACCGAGGTCATCCAGCGGTATCTCAACTGGACGGAAAGGTCAAAAGGCACGGTCATCGTCAGGATCGTCTGCGGGATTTTGGTGATATTGGGCGGAGTGTATCTGCTGGTCAGATAATAGTGTTTCTTTTCACACAAAGACATGAAGCAGACGAAGCTTTTTAAAGCGGACTATAATTTTGTTTTCACCTTAATATTGTAAAGGAAATATAATTCATATGTGGCTCTCTTTTGTCGACAAACTTGTTTTTCAATGGCTGGGGATGGCCCCAAAAGCTCACTTCACCCAGGCCCTGCATTTTTTCATCTACGACAGCGTCAAGGTATTGTTCCTGCTGTCGGTGATAATATTCCTGATCTCATTGGTCCGGACCTGGCTGCCTCCGGAGAAGACCCGAAAGATCCTGGGCCACAAGCGGACTTTGGTGGGCAACGTCCTGGCGGCCCTGTTCGGCATCATCACTCCGTTCTGTTCCTGCTCGGCGGTGCCGCTGTTCATCGGGCTGGTGGAGGCCGGGGTCCCGCTGGGGGTCACCTTTTCCTTCCTGATCTCCTCGCCCATGATCAACGAGATCGCTTTGGTGATGCTGTGGGGCATGTTCGGCTGGAAGATCGCCCTGCTATACATCGGCAGCGGGCTGGTCATCGCCATCACCGCCGGATACATCATAGGGAAGCTGAGGCTGGAAAAGTGGGTGGAGGATTTTGTTTATCAGGCCAAAGTGGGGGCGGCGCCGGAAGAGGAATGGACATTCAAATACCGGGCCATCTATGCCAGGGACTACATGCTGGATATCCTGAAAAAAGTATGGCCCTATGTGCTGATCGGAATCGGGGTGGGCGGAGTGATCCACGGCTTTGTGCCCCAGGCTTTTTTGGCCCGCTATGCCGGCAAGGGCAATCTTTTTGCGGTGCCGCTGGCGGTGCTGATAGGCATCCCGCTTTACTCCAATGCCGCCGGGATGGTGCCGGTGGTGAAAGCCCTGTTGGACAAAGGTCTGGCCCTGGGAACGGCCCTGGCCTTTATGATGTCGGTTATCGGGGCCTCCTTTCCGGAGATGGTGATTCTTCGCAAAGTACTCAAACCCCAACTGCTGGCGGTGTTCTTCGGGACTTTGACGATAGGCATAATAATTGTGGGATATATTTTTAATTGGCTTATCTAGTGATCACCGGAGGATTATGAAATACGATAGAGATTATCGGCAAATGGCCGAAATAGCGGCTGAAAAAATCAAAGACATTGATTCGGCAGAGCAGCGGATGGAGACGGTCACCGATGTTCTTTGGCAGGGGATGAAGGACAAGGGTCTGGCTTGGGTGGGCTTCTACAAGATCACCGACGACAGGAAGGAAATGCTGCTGGTGTGCCGACAGCCCAAGCCGGCCTGTTCGCCCATCGGCCTGCACGGGGTCTGCGGCAGGGCCTGGAAGGAAAAGAAGGCCCAGGTGGTGGCCGATGTCCATGCCCTGGGCGGGGACCATATCGTCTGCGATCCCAAAAACCTCTCCGAGGTGGTGGTGCCGGTGTTCGAAAAAAATGGGGAGTGTCTCTATGTGCTGGACCTGGACAGCGGGGAGCTGGATTCCTTTGGCGAGGAAGATGTGAAAGGATTGGAAATGATGTTAAAAAAAGTGGGATTATAAACGGAATGACAGATTTTTATAATTACAGGCCTTCTTTATTGAAGGCCTTTTGTTCTATCCCTTCTCGGTCAGGATCACTCCGGCGGCCACCACCGCCGCCCCGATGATGAAATTATGGGTGATCTTCTCCCCCAAAAACATCCAGGCCAAAAATGCGGCAAACACCGGCTGAAGGTTGGACACCACCGCCACCTTGCTGGCCTCGATCTTGGACAGGGCCCAGTTCCAGGTAAGGTATCCCAATACGGATGTCAGCAGAGCCAGGTAAAGGATCGATGACAGGCCGGACCAGGTGATGTTCGCGTAGTCCTGCCGGAGTATCGGCAGAAGACCGATGGGGAGAAAAAGCGCCGCCCCGAGCATCAATGAATATCCGGTGACCTGCAGGGGACGGTATTTTTGCAGCATCTTCTTGCTGAGTATGGTATAGACCGACCAGGTCAGGACGGCAAAAAATATCAGGATGTCCCCCTTGAGGGTCTGGCCGGATAGGTCGAGTCCCTTTTCGAACAATACCAGCAATACCCCGGCAAATCCCAGGGCGATACCGGTTATCTTCAATGCCGACGGCCGCTCTTTAAGCCAGATGCAGGACAGGCACAGCACCATTATCGGAGTGGCGGCGTAAAGCAGGGCGCCGTGGGCGGCCAGGGTGTATTTCATACCGTAAAGAAAAAGACCCTGGTTGAATGGCACCGAGAAAAGGGCCAGCCAGAGAAATGAGATCCGATCTGCTTTTCCGGGGATAAAAAACAGCCTTTTTAATCCCAGCAAGACTGCGAATACCACTGCCGTCAAACCAAAGCGCAGCACGCCCAGAGCCAGCGGGGAGAACTCCCGCAGGCCCAGTTTGGTCATCAGATAGGTCCCGCCCATTATGGCCTGAATCGAAATCAGAACGAAAAGCGGATTTTTAAAAATCTTTTTATCCATCTTCAAAGTCTTGACAAATTGATCGCTATTGCGGATAATGCTTAGGTCATGAGCAAAAAAAAGAACCCCGGAATAAAATTAATCATAATATTGGCGGCGGCGGCGATCTTTTATTTCACCGGATCCATCGTCATAGACCTGATGCAGCTGCCTTCCATCGACGACCTGGCAAAACGGAATCCGGCCAGTACGGCGTTGATGGAGCAGCGGACAAAGGAGGCCCTGGCAAAAAAGAAACCCTACCGGATCAGCCGGTCGTATATTCCCTACAATTCCATTTCTCCTTATCTTAAAAAAGCGGTGCTGGTGGCCGAGGATGCGGCCTTCTTCTCCCACCAGGGCATAGACTACAATGAACTTAGGGAGGCCATCAAAACCGATTGGAAGAAGAAACGGTGGGCCAGGGGCGGCTCCACCATCACCATGCAGCTGGCCAAGAACCTCTACCTGTCGACCTCCAAAAGCCTGACCCGGAAGATCTCCGAAGCGGTGCTGGCCCGGCGGATGGACGATCAGCTGAGCAAGGCCCGGATATTCGACCTGTATCTCAATTACATCGAATGGGGTGACGGCATTTTCGGCTGCCAAGCGGCGTCAGGGGTTTATTTTGACTGTTCAGCCTCGGAGCTTGGTCCCGAACAGGCCATCCGGCTGGCCTCGATAATAGTCAATCCCAGGAAATACGACCCGTTTGCCGACACCAAACGAATGGTCAACCGCAGGAAGTGGATCGCCCAAAAGATGCTGCAGTACGGGCATCTGACGGAGGAGGAATACCGGGAGCTGAATTTTTAAGCGCCGACCGAAATTCCGGGCTAACAGGTAAGATGCAGAGCCGCTATCACCAGCGGCTTTTTTCTTATCAGTTGGTTATACTTGCTTACGGCGTCAGCGGTAGGCAGGGCGATCAGTTCTACTTCGTTCTTCTTGCAGTATTCGACGAGATATGGGTCGACCTCCATCAAACCTGGCTGACCCAGGCCCACTATCAATGTCTCCGGTTTCAGGCCAAAGACCTCGGCTAGATCATCCATCTGCAGCAGATGCCCTTCCTTGCGCCACCACTTGTCATCCACCCGGTCGGGATAGATTATAACATCCGAGCGGTAATCGGTTCCGTCAATTTTGATATTTCCAAACGAATAGCTGTCTATTTTCATTGCCAGTTGAGTATCTCCTTTTCCTTATGATAAAACCCTCCCAACAAATGCATGCCGCAGGTCCACAAATATAATAGAATGAAAGAGGATACCAGCGGTCCGATAACGGGAATCGGCCAAAGCAACAAAGCAAAGAAGGGCAGCAGGAAATAAATCCAGAATAAAAGCAAGGCGGTAAAATACGCTTTAAAGGTTTTGAATATCGGCTCGATGACATTGGACGGAAGCAATGACGGCATAGTTTTTCCGGTAACCGCCATCATCATTAAGGCCATGGGGAAATATATCAAACTGAACAATAAAAGCAATATTATCGCCACGGGCGATATTGATCCGTGGTTTTTTACCAGCAACGCCAGATACATTTCAACCGGCAGAAATGACCAAAAGGTCACCAGAATGAATTTGAAAGCCGGCAATAAAACGGCATTTTGAACATCTGTCAAAACCCGCCAGTAAAATCGGCCCTCTTGGGCTTCCTCTGCGTGCTTGATTAACTTGACGAAATATCCGGGCATGACGATCAAAACGGCAAAGCCCGCCAATCCGCTTATCAGGTAAACCGGGGTCCCCAGAAATGCCTTAATTCCGGAAAAGGTTTTGAAAAAGGTCTGGGATATCTGCCAGAAGGAAAGGCCAAAAGAGCCGATCAGGATGGGGATCAATAGTTTCCCAGATACCGGAAAAAGAAAAGATGTTTTTAGTCTATTCATTTTTAAGTTTATATATTGTGCGGTTTGCAGATTATCTCATGAACCTTGAGGTCAAAGAAGTCTTGAGCGTTGACCGGGGTTAACACTACGGCGGTATCGGCTCCGCTGCTGGTCCCCCCGATAGCAATGGCTTCCTGCTTGACTGAGATTAGTCCGGCATCGGCTGCCATCAGGGCCATCTCCAGACAGACCTTGAATCCTTGGCCCATGGTCCGCAGGGTATAAGCAATGATCTCGTCCATCTGATAGGTATTCAGCTTTCGGCGTACCGCCCGGTTGACCCCGCCCAGGGCATGCTGGCAGGTCAATATCTTTACCCCTTTTGCTTCCAGGATCTCACGGTTCTCAGATTTCAGCTCCTGGGCGTCCTGAAAGGAAAATCCGGTGGAGTGGGTCACAGCCACCAGATTGGATTCGGAAAAGACCGCTGCCGCCCTGACAGCCGTTGCTCCGGAGGTGGTGGCCACCAGGATATTCTTTATGCCCAGCTCTTTGGCCCGGGAGAGAGCCAGTCGCAGGGTCTCTTCGGTGTTGGCCGGGCCGGGTTTATCGAAAAAGACAGAATTCATTTGCTTTCCCCGATTTGTTTTTGGATTGTTCGGTTTATTTTTTCTATCCAAGCCTTGGCTCCTATCTTGCCAAAAAGTTCCTTTGCCTTTTCAAGGCAATTCAAAGCCATTTTAATTTCTCCTGCTTCGACAAGCGTCTGCCCGAAATAATAACAAGCCTTGGCGATTCCGTAAGGCTGGTCCAGTTTTTCAAAAATCGAAAGGGACTCTTCGTAAAGCGATCTGTCCGCCTTAACCCGGGCCATTAACAAAGTAGCTTCTGCCATTCCTGGCTTGTTATCGATTTCTTTAGCCAGATTAAGCGTCATTTGGGCGTATTGAACGGCCTTTTCGGTATGGGTTTGGGCAATATAAAGCTCTGTTAAACCCGAATAAACACGTCGTTGCGCTTCGCTGTCAGCTATGGATTCGGTCAGATCCAAAGCCTCTTCCAACGATATCCTGGCCTCGTCAAATTTCCCCAAATCATTGTATGCCGAAGCCATATTGGCCAGACAGTAGACCTGCCCGGGCCGATCTCCTGTCTCCCGGCGGATGGCATATGATCGTTCAAGATGCGCAAGAGCGTCTTGATAGTTGCCTTGCCGGAATAACAATAATCCGATATTGTTTAGGTTAACCGCTACTCCCTGGCGCTGTCCGAGCTTTTCTCTGATAACAAGCGACCTGTTGTAATAATCCATTGCCCGGTCGTAGTCTCCGAGTCCGCTGTAAATCAAACCCATGTGATTCAAAGTGTAGGCTTGCCCCCGCCGGTCATCGGTTTCTTTTTGTATGGACAGGGCCTTTTGATAATAGCTTAAGGCTTTGGGGCCGTTTCCCTGGTGGTTGTAAACATATCCGATATTGGTCAGGCTGGCTGCCTGAGCCTGGCTATCGCCTATGCGTTCCTGAATTTGCAGCGCTTGGGTGTAGTATTCCAGGGCTTTCCGGAAATCTCCCTGGGTGTCGTATATTATGCCTATATTGTTGAGGCTCATCGATTCGCCGGGAAGGTTATTGTGCTCGCGATGCAAGGACAGGGCGCGTCCGTAATAGTCCAAAGCGGTGGGGAAGTTGCCCAGCATCCTGTTTATGCCGCCGAGATGATTGTAGCTTATGGCCAGGGCTTTCCGTTCACCCAATGATTCCTTTATTTTCAATGAAGACTGATAGAAATCCAAAGCCTGTTTGTAATCGCTTTGGTAATGCTTGACTGCTCCAATGCCATCCAGGCATTCTGATATCCCGCTGTCATCCTTAAGCTCCTCGAAGCATTTGATGGATCCCTGGCCGTAATCAATGGCTGACTGATAGTCTCCGGACGATGTGGCCACGCTGCTCAATCTGCGCAGCGACTCGGCTTCGAAGCGAAGGTCATTAGTTTTCCTAGACAGAAAGAGGCCCTTGAGCAGCTCTTCTCGGGCATGATTGTTCATGCCGGTGAGCTGCAGTATCTCGGCCTTGCTGTGTAATATCGAGATCAAATCGGGTATGTCTGGTGGGACGCCGCGACCGCAGTGCCTGATAATCGTTATATTTTTCGGAGACAGTTCTGTCATCAAGTTGATTTTTAACCAACCAGCTTCTTGTGTTCCGATATTCCTGCCAATATGGCGTCAGCAACCGTCAACGCCATCAGGCCGTCATGTCCGGTGACTAACGGATCGTTGTTTTTCATTATACACTCCAAAAAGGAGGATAGTTCGGCCTTGAGCGGTTCGATCTTGTCGATCTTCAGTTCCCGGTAATCCACCATCTTGGCCAGGTCCAGCATGCCTTTGGGATCTCCTTTGAGTTTGTAGACCTTGACCTCCGGCTTCATGTAATCGACGTTGATATAGGCGTTGCGCTGGAAGAAGCGGATCTTGCGCTCCTTCTTGGCCGAGATCCGGGAGGCGGTGACGTTGGCCACGCATCCGTTGGCGAACTCCAGGCGGGCGTTGGCTATGTCTTCCTTTTCACTGACCAGGTTGAAGCCGATGGCCGAGATGGTCTTCAGCGGCGAACGGACGAAGGAGAGAATAATGTCGATATCGTGGATCATCAGATCCAGCACCACCGGAACATCGGTGCCCCTGGAGACGAAAGGGGCGATGCGGGTGCACTCGATGAACTTAGGGTCGCTGATGTGCTCCGAGGCGGCCCGGATGGCCGGGTTGAACCGCTCAATATGGCCTACCTGGAATTTGATCGCCTTTTCTTCAGCTAACTTTACCAGTTCCTCGGCCTCGGATATCTTTGAGGTGATGGGCTTTTCCAGCAACAAGTGATTTCCGGATGCGATCACCTCTTTGGCCACCGCATAGTGCAGGCTGGTAGGCACCACCACGCTGACCGCCTGGGTCTGCTTCAACAATTCCCGGTAATCGGAAAAGGTTTTGGTCTTGTTTTTGGCGGCGATCTCTTCGGCCCGTTGGGGATCGCTGTCGGCCACCCCGACCAGTTCGACCTCCTTGATCTCGGAATAGACCCGGGCATGGTGCTGGCCCAGGCTGCCCACGCCGATGACGCCCACTTTTAGTTTTGACATAATATTCCTGTAGGTTTGATTTTTAAATAACAGTAAACTATTTGCGGATATATTCTATCATCAACAGACCACCCCTTGATCCCCTCCTTGATCAAGGAGGGGGCGGGGGTGGTTCGCCGTCAGGATAAATTTCCCATCTTGTAAACCTTCTCGATCCGCTCTAACACCCGCCAGTGACATTTAAGGCCTTTGGGAAACACCACCAGGTCGCCTCGGCCGATCTCGACCTTCTTTCCGTCATTGGTGGTAACCATCACCTTGCCCTTGAAAACATAGGCCGTCTCCCGGTCGGGGTAGTGCCAATCGAACTCCGAGGGATTGCATTCCCATGAGGACCAGTTGTCGATCCCCAGCTTGTCCAGATCTTCCTTAGAGGGATGGGATATCTTTATTTCGGACATTTATTCCTCCGTGTCTTACAGCTTCTTTCCCCAGACAAAGGCCATGGAAAGGGCCCTGGGCGGGGTCTTCTGGAAATCGGCTGCCAGGCTGTCAAGGACAGCATTTACCTTTTCCCCCCAGCGCTTGACATAGGCCGGCCTTCGCTCATTCAGGTTGCCGGTCATGTATCTGACGTATCCCGGCTGGTCCGGCATCTCCAGAACAGTCGTCTTTATATCGGAAAAACCCATTTCTTCCATCAGCCGAACATAATCCTTCAGAAAATGCAGGCCCCAGCAGACCTTGCCCTCCAAGGCAGCCAGTTCAACGTTCATTCTTTCCATCCGGCCCTCGGCCGATTCGGTTTCAACGTCCTGGTAGCCGTCCTTGATCTTGTCGTATATCACGAATGTCCCGCCGGGAACCAGCACCCGGACGCAATCCTCAAGGGCCTTGACCACGTCGCCGTCGTCGCTGACAAAATCGTGCAGGGCGGCCCGGGAGATCACCAGCCCGGCCGAGCCGTCGGGCAGGGGAAGGGTGGAGGAATCGCTGACCAGTACTTCCAGCCTTTTATCGGGTATCGCCTGGGCAAGCTTTTCGGCCACCTCCGGCAGCCTTTCGGTGGTGTACAACTTGCCTTCGGGCTTGAGGTATTTCTCCAGCAGCTGGCGGGTGAACTCTCCGCGCCCGGCGCTGAGCTCCAATACCGGTCGGTTCACTCCGGAGAAAACTTCCCGCAGGATGTCATCTTCCTTTTTATCCAGCGGCTCCAGCTTCTTCAGGTATTCCCTGGCCTGCTCCACCGAAATCCCGGAGGCCTCGGCCCAGGCCAAGATCTCTTTTTCGTCCATCAAAATTTCTCTTCCTTGAGTTTTTGGGCCTTCTTCTGCTCCACCGTCTGCTCAGGAACGATCTCAGGGATGATGCCGGCCGGGCTGGATAGGACCTTGTCCAGCAGCTGGTCGTACAGCTGGCGGTCCTTGATCTTGCTGGCGTAGTTCTCGGCCATCAGCACGCTGGTGGCGAAATAATCCGGCGCCATTTGCAGGGCCTCGTCGTACATCTGCTTGGATTTCTTCATGTCGCCGCCGAACATGCCGGGCGCCAAAGCGAAATAGGCCCCCAGCCAGCGGGCCGGCCCGCCGTAATAATAGGTCTTGTCCAGGGTGTAGAGATGCTCCACCATCTTGCGGGCCTGCTTGGATGATTTGACGGTCTTGAAGATCCCCTTCATCTTTCCCCATTTTCCGATGCAGGTGGCGGTCCAGAATATCCCGCCGGCATACTCCTTGCCCAGCACCGTGACGGCGTCGCCCATGGATCTTTTGTCCACCTCGGTCAGTTTCTTGAATTCGCCGTTGTATTTGAGCGATATCAGGCCCCATTCATGGCCTTGGTAATAATTATCCGCCTTGGCATCGCCTTCCTTGAAGGCATCGGCCAGGAAATAATAGGCGTATGACAGGCGTTCCGCCAGCTGATAGGATGGCTCCGCCTGATAGGCCTTTTCGTAGACGGCAATGGCCTTTTCCAGCGAGGCGGGGTTTCCCCGGTCGACCCAGAGATCTTTGGCTTCATCGAAGCCGGGTTGGGCCAGGGAAGTGCCGGCGGCAAAAAGCAGGGTCAGCAAAATGATTTTTTTCATAATCGCTCCTTTGAATTAATTATTCTCCGTAGATATCAATGAATTCCTCTTTGGTCATCCTTAAAAGGCAGACATTCCGGCGGGAAGCATCCTTTTTGAAGCCGAGTTTGACAAGGGCCTTCTGGCCGGGCCGGTTGTCCAACGCCACCGGGTCGCACATTACTTTCCCCCCGAAATCGAAGAAGAAATATCTGAGCAGCAGGGGAATGGCCTTGCTGGCATAGCCCTGGCCGCGATAGCAATGTTCGATTTTGATGTTGAACTCGGCGGTGCCAGTAGATTGCTCATAGCGATGAAAGCTGATCTCGCCCATCGGCTGGTCATCATTATTGAATATTAGAAAATACCTATCCGTCTCGCTTCCTGGGGAGACCATCCGGGCGTACCATTTATGGGCCTGTTCGTCGGTGAGATGAATGGGTCCGCCCACCTCGGCCATGGTCAAAGGGTCGGCCCAGAGTTTTTTAATATAGAGCATCTCTTCGGGCCGGGGAGTGCGCAGAATTAATCCGGCGGTTTTTAGTATGGGAATGCGGGACTGCACTTTAATTACTGCGATTTATAACTCAAATTATAATTTACCGGGATGAGGGCTTCCCGCTTTCTCTTATAACTAAGAGAAAGCTCCAAAGAGAAGTTTTAGGAGACGGCAAACTAGCATAAATAAGGATAGCAAAATTTTCACCCGCCATTCTTATTATTACTACGGCTAATGTACCAGCAACGCTGACCGTAGCCGTCCCCTAAGACCCAGCTTAACCTGTAAATATTTACAGGTTAAGCTAAGCGGACTCCACGTCCCAAAATGGGGTCCGGGGGCGCGGTGCGAGTGACAGCCGAAAACAATACAAAATCAATAAATGCTTCGTAGCGTGTGCTATCCTCGCCAAAACATCGTTAGATACATAAGCCGTGAAATAAATGTTAAGCCCTGCGCCCCCGGCGGGTCTTTTGCCATTTCTGCCCGGACAGAAATGGCAGAGAAGAATCTAACCTTTGGTATAAATCGTTAACAATAGATACTATTAAATCGCCACCAACTCATATTTCTTGCTGCCCAGCCCCATTTTTTCAGCATGATCCAGTTGCACATTCCAGTCCGTGCCGGGATATATGTCACGGAACTTATCGCTGCCTGGCTCCAGGGCCTTCTTCAGCTCCGAATCCCTATGCCCGGGCGCGGCCATCACCAAGGCATTGCTGGCGGCGTCAATGGCCACCGGATCCAGCGAGGCGCAGATGCCGATGTCCGGCACTATGGCGTGATCGGCGTGGCCGTAGCAGTCGCAGGCCGGAGAGACATTCATGATGAAATTAAGATAGGCGATCCGGTCCTTTTTGTGCTTCACAAACCCGGCCAGATGCTCCACCATTTTCTCCTGCATCTTCTGGGCCCCGCTGTCCCAGCCGTTGCGGCAGGCGTGGGTGGGGCAGACCACGATGCAGGAGCCGCAGCCGATGCATTTTTTTGGGTCAATAGCCGCGAACTTGTCTATTGTGATGGCGTCGGACGGGCAATTGGCGGCGCACTTGCCGCAGGCGATGCACTTTTCGGCCTTGATGATGGGGGCCACATCGGAATGCATGGCCAGCTTGCCGCCCCGGGCCCCTCCGCCCATCCCCAGGTTCTTGATCGAACCGCCGAAGCCAGCCAGCTCGTGTCCCTTGAAATGGGTAACGCAGATTATGGAGTCGGCCTTGACCAGATCGTGGGCCAGCTTTACCTTCTTGAAATGTCTGCCGTCCACCTCGACCTCCACGTAGGAGCCGCCCCGCAGGCCGTCGGCTATCAGCACCGGACAGCCCAGGGTGTCGCGGGTGAAGCCGTGGATGGCGGCGGTCTCCAGGTGATCGACCGAGTTGGAGCGGGTGCCTACATACAGGGTGTTGGCATCGGTGACGAATGGCTTGCCGCCAAACTCCTTGATCTTGTCTACCACCCGGCGGACGTAGTAGGAGGGGATGAAGGCGGTGTTGCCCCGCTCGCCGAAATGCACCTTGACCGCCACCAGGTCGCCCTTTTGGAAGGCCGAGGACAGCGGCAGCTGGTCCAGCAGGAGATCGATCTTGTCAAACATGTTCCGTTCGGCAGTCTCCCGGAAATTGGCGAAGTATACTTTGCTGGGCATAAGGTGTTCCTTTCCCTTTGTCATTCCCATGCAAATGGGAATCCATGTTTTGATCTATAGAATATTTCCTGGATTCCCGCATTCGCGGGAATGACGAACAAATCAAAGGATATGTTTTTTGGAATGTTCGAGCATTGTTTGGAGGTACGTAATCCCCGATACCAGGATCAGCAAGAGAGAAACATACAGCAGATACAGGCCCCATGGCTGCCAATTAAGTACATAGAAAAATATGGCGGCCGAAAGAAAAGTGACCGCAAATTTCCCCGGCCAGTTGGAGACCGGGATCTGTTTCATCCTTTTGATCACCAACAGGCCGCCGGCCAGGATCAGGACATCGCGCAATATTATCAGTCCGGTGGCCCACCAGGGGAAACCCCGCCACAGGGAAAGGGCCAAGACCATCGAGTCCAGGCAGATCTTGTCGGCCAGGGGATCAATAATCTTTCCCAGCTCCGATATCTTGCCCAGCTTCCGGGCCAAAAATCCGTCAAAATAATCGGTGGCCACCGCCAGGAGCATCAGTATCAGCAACGGAATCGTTTTTTCTTCCCTGAGGCAGAACAGTACCGCCGGCATCAGGGCTATGCGCAACAGGGAAAGGATGTTGGGAAGATTCATTCTGTTTCTTCCGATCGGTAGAGCCTGAAATCGCTGAACTGTGCGGTGTTTCGTTCGCCGACGCACAAAAAAAGCTGGCCGTCGTGATACGGGATGTTGTTGCTCTGGTGGATCAAAACATCGTCAAAATAAGTCCAGAACTGGGTTTTGGTGAATTTTATCTGAAGGCAATGCCAGCTATTAGGCTTTAACAGCAGATGGTGCTTTAACTCCAGGCCGGGATAACAGCTCTCGGTCCTGGCATTATAGACCGAAAGATCAAAGTCGGGGTAAAGGCTGATATATCCGTGGCTGGGGAAGCAATGGACGGCAACGCCTTTTTGGGTTTCGGGGGAAAATCGCAGCAGAATGCCGGAGCCATAGTTCATCCGCAGATCATTTTCGTTTTTTAGATAAAAAGATATGCCGCCGGACTGGGGGACTTTTTCCTTTAACCGCAGATAGATGTTTTTCCCCTCTGCAGTTCCCCGCAGGCAGTTGGAACTGCCCTGCCAGCGGCCGTTGAGTATTTCCCAATTGCCGATATCCTGGAACTTGTCGACAAAGACGGCGTCTCCCATATCCGCCTGCTTGTCTAGCGAGGAAATGGATATCTGGTAAATATTTACCTTTCCGGCCAGGTCGCCAAATATATATATATTTCCTATGGTGCTTGACGAAACCGTACTGCTGAATAATATCCGGTTATCTACGGATATTTTCAGTTCGGACCCGACGAACAGGACCCGGATATTGTAACGCTGATTCACCTGAAGATTGCTTTTTATCACCTGTTCTTTATGTTCCGAGGCGCCGCTGGGCGAAAAATGCTCGACAAAGGTTATGCTGTCCCTGCTGATCTTTATGGCTTGTCCATGGTTCTGGTCAGCCGCCCTAAAAAGCAATCCCGCCTCTCCGGTGAAGGAGCTGAATTTTACATAAAACGACAGGTCAAAATCCCGGGAAAGAAAACAAAGATTGTGGGTCACGTTTCCGGTCAAGTTGATTTTTCTTATCTTCAATTCATTCATTCCAGCATCCGGGTGGTTCAGGGTTTCAGTTTTTGCAGGATCTGGCAGACGTAATCGTATGCCTCCCGGTTGTTGGTCTTGGCAAAGAACCTCATGGCGTCCAGCCCCATGTAATGCTTGTAGCAAGCTATCCGTTCTCGGTAGTTTTCAAGGGGCATACCCTTCTCGGCGTAATGCCGGCGGAATAGTTCAACATGATCGATGCCGCGCGGCCAGAAATCTATCCAGGCGATGTCATAGGCGAAATCGCCGTACATGGCCTCCCAGTCCAGCACCGCCGTCACCCTGCCGTCCTGGGCCAGCACGTTATCATACCCATACCCGCCGTGAAGCAGGTAACGGTCCTCCGGGCAGGCTTCCAGCAATGGCAGCATCCGGCCGTAGTATTCATCGAACCGGGCGCGCTCCAGGAAGGAGGTCTCGAAAAGCACATGCCACTTGCCGAAGAATCCGTCCGGGCGCTCCTCTTCGTTGGCATGGACGATGAACCTCTTCCAGGACGGGAACAACCCGGCGCCGTCATCGCCGATCCAGCCGTATCCCGTCCAGCGGCCGACGTCGGATTTATGAATGGCGTGCAGGGTTTGGGTCAGGCCGGGCAGGATCTGTTGGTATTCGTCATTGGTCATTGACTTCAATCCGCGGCCGGGCATCTTGCGGGAGATGCAATAGAACAGGTCATCTAACTTTCCGGTCTTGATGACCGGAGGAATGGGGATCTCGGGGGATGCGAAGTTCCGGTATATGAAGGCTTCCTTCTGGTAGCTGGCTTCCATGCTGCCGGACATGAACCGCAGGATGTATGTGCCATCCCCGGCCTTGAACGACAGCGTCTGGGCGACCAGCCCGCCCTGGACCGGGGTCAGTTCCCGGACCGGCTGATTGAAGGTCTCTTTCAACAGCGCTGATATTTTTTCCTGAGTGACCTCTGGTTTGACGCTGGTCATGATATTCTCATTCATTGAAAAAATAAAGGAGCAGACCGGTCAATGACATTCCGTCAGCGATCTCGTTGTTCTTTATCATTTCGCGGACAACGGCCTTGGGAAACCATTTGATGCTTTTTACTTCGTTGGCATCAAATCCCTGGGAATGCCCGACGGCCCTGGCTTTGACAATGTTAAAAACCTGGTCAGTGCTTCCGTTGGATGGGTGGTAGGAACATATCTTGCTGACATCCTCGATCTTATGGCCGGTTTCTTCCATGACCTCGCGCAGCGCCGCATCCATTATCGTCTCATCCTCTTCCATACCGCCGGCCGGTATCTCCCAGCCTATCGACTGACTGATATAGCGGTAGGATTCTATCAGCAGGAGCTCATCATTATCATTGGCCACGATCACGCCGACCGCGCCGGTATTGAAACTGACGACATGGTGCTGGTCAATGATGCGCCCGTCGGGAAACCGCACCTGGTCCCGGTAAAGGTTCACCCATTTGCTCTGATATATTATTTCCCGGGAAAGCCTTTCGGGCAGCATTTATATGTCCTTAAAATATTTCTTTAATTTACGGATCGATTTTGCCAGGTTGCCCTGATCTCTTTTGGTTATCAGATGCTCCGTTGCATATCTCATGATCTTTCTGGCGGAGGAAATGCCGGGTTTGAATTTTTTCATCCATTCATATTCCGGAAGGATCCACAGATGAAAGTGACATGACCTTTCCTCCTGCACCAGATAAGCGGTTTTTAGTCCCAGGGCTTCAAGCATGGCCTTTCGGGCAATATAAACAATTTGCGTAAATTCCTTGGTCTCGGATGGTGTGAATTGAGCGATGCTGGCGATATGCCTTTTAGCATTGACCACCAGGAAGCCGGGGATGGGGATGCAGGGGTCCTGGACGATGTTAAAATACCTGCCGCTGTAAAGAAAGCCCCCGGGAAACTTGTGCTCGCCGTTTTGTATTGAACAGCCGAAACAATTAAAATCTTGTCTTTTATGAACCATGTAATAAAATAATAAATGTTTGGTTATCACATTTTGTGATTTCCATTTGAGGTCGCAAATTGCGACCTTAAAGCGGCTAATCCTTCTCTATCATCTCCCGGGCATGCTTCAGCGTGGTCTCGGTGATCTTGCTGCCGCCCAGCATCCGGGCGATCTCCTCGATCTTCTCTTTTTCGCTTAAGGCGTTCACCGAGGTGGTGGTCCGGCCATTCTTCTCATCCTTGCTCACCTGGTAATGGCTTTTGGCCAGCGAGGCTATCTGCGGCAGATGGGTGATGCACAGCACCTGCCGGGCCGAGGAGATCTCCTTGAGTTTTACTCCCACCGCCTCGGCGATCCGTCCGCCGATCCCGGCGTCGATCTCGTCGAACACCAGCACCGGGACGGCATCGGCCTCCGAAAGAATGGTCTTGACCGCCAACATCACCCGGGAGATCTCGCCGCCGGAGGCGATCTTGGCCAGGGGCTTGAGATCCTCCCCGGGATTGGGGGATATCAAAAACCTCACGATATCAATCCCCGAGCTTTCGGTCCTATATTTCTTTTTATTTGAGTATACTATTCCCGCCTCATTCTCATCCTGCGACACGTCCACCTTGAAGGCGGCCTTCTCCATTCCCAGGTCCTTCAGCTGGGTCACCACATCCTTGGCCATCTTTTTGGCGGCGGCCTGCCGCTTTTGCGATAGTCCCAGACAGGATTTTTCCAGCTCCTGCCGTTTGGCTTCCAGGTCGTTCTCCAGTTTTTTAATATTCTCCTCGCCGTGCTCCACCGAATCCACTTCGGCCTTGATCTTTTTGTAATGGTCCAAAACGGCGGGTATGGAGTTCTCCCGGCCTGAGTATTTTTTCTTGAGGGTCCTTATCAGGTCAAGGCGGTTGCGGATCTCCTCCAATCGTTGGGGATCAAAAGAGATGCCGTCCCGGTATTTCCGTAAATCCCGGGCGACCTCCTCGATCTGGTCATTGACCGATGAGATCGATCTCAATGCCGGCTCCATGCGGGAATCGATCCCGGCGATCTCCTCGACCGACCGCTCCAAAGCGCTGAACTGCTCGGTGATGGAACCGTCCTGCTGGTATAAAAGCTGGTAGCTCTGGGAAGAAAGAGAGAAAAGCTTTTCAGAATTCTCCAAAATTGTCCGCTGGCTTTCCAGATCTTCTTCTTCGCCTTCGGCCAGCAAGGCTGATTCGATCTCTTTGATCTGGAAATTATACAGATCTAATTTTTCCCTGGTCAATTGCTCCTTGTTTCGTAAGGATTCCAGTTCAGCCTTGATCTTCTGGTATTGCTGGAAAAGTTCGCCAACAGCCGTTCGTTCCGGCCAGGTCTTGGCAAAGCCGTCCAGATAATCCAGATGCCGATCTTCGTAAAGCAGTGACTGATGCTCATGCTGGCCGTGCATATCCAGCACGGCATCGCCGATCCGCTTCAGGCTGGCCAGGGGGACAGGGCTGTCGTTGACAAAGGCCCGGCTCTTGCCGGAGGAGGACATCTCACGGCGGATCAGCAGTTCATCGGACCAGTCGAGGTCCAATACGCCGAAGATCTTCTTTACGGCGTCAAGACCTTTGATATAAAATTCGGCCTCCACCATGGCGGTCTTGGCGCCGCTGCGGACGCTGTCGGTGTCGGCCCGCTCGCCCAACACCAGGCCCAGGGCGCCGATCAGGATGGATTTGCCGGCCCCGGTCTCTCCGGTGAGGATGTTGAGGCCCGGGGAGAACTCGACCTCCAGGGAGTCTATCAGGGCGTAATCTTTTACGGTGAGTTTTTTAAGCATGATACAGTTGGATATTTATGAAAAAATCATGGTAATGAAATCAAGGTATTTCAAGCCAGTTCTTTTCGCAAGTCAAGATATTTTCCCATATAGGGGTTGCCGGGAATGGTCTCCGCTATCTCCAGGGCCTGGTTCAGGAAATCCCTTGCTCCCGGCAGGTCGAGGGCGGCCCGACGTGCCCGGGCCAGGTTGTACAGGGAATCGGCCTGGTAAAGCCGGTTCCCGAAACTCTTCATGATATCATGGGCCAGGGAAAAATATTTCTCGGCTTCGGCCAACTCGCCCTGCTCCAGCAGGGCCCCGGCCAGATTGTTGGAGGCTATGGCCTGGTTGTTCATATCGCTCATCGATTCGGCCAGGTTCAGGTACCTCTTAAAATATTCAACCGCTTGATCCAGATTACCGCGCTTCTGCCAGATCAGGGCGGCGTTGTTGTAACCCATGCCGCAACCGCGCTTTTCATTTATCTTTTGGGCGAAGGCGATGGTGTGCTCGGCGCACTCCATGGCCTCGTCCAGCCGGCCGGTCTCCCGGGCGGCTATGCACAGATTGATCCGGACCTTGTAGATCTCCTTGGGATCGCCTAATTCCTGAGCCAGTTCCAGTGCCCGGCGGCATTCCCGGTATGCCTCAGGGAATTCCTCCAGTTGAATGTGCAACAGGCCCAGGTTGAGC
The DNA here is from genome assembly GCA_937863685.1 of uncultured bacterium. Taxonomy (GTDB): domain Bacteria; phylum Edwardsbacteria; class AC1; order AC1; family EtOH8; genus UBA2226. The sequence goes on along the minus strand of CALMGM010000005.1, from coordinate 691,307 downwards.
CGCACTCCCATCTCCAGCCTTTTGTCATTGGGGGCCGAGGCTAGGGCTTCCCGGTAACACTCCCGGGCCTGGTCGAAACGGGCCATCCGCACGTACAGCGAACCCAGGCTTAAACGCATCCTGTCCAACTGTTCTCTCCGGCCTGTTTCGTCATAGAGCTTTCGGGCTCTTTGATACAATTCCAAGGTTTCCGGATAATGCCCCTGCACATATAAAAGAGCCGCCCGCCCCATGATGCATTCGGACAAAGCGAACCGGTCATCCGAAGATTCTGCCTGCGCAAGACATTTTTGGGTTATTTCTTCGGCCTGGTCCCATTGCCCGGTCAAACCAAGGATCTCGTTTTTGCGGAGCAGAACGTCATGGGGATAAAAACCGGCCCCGCCGAAAAACCATAGCTTTTCCCTGTGATAACAGGAACGCCTTGTCCGGGACGATGGCGGCAGTTTGTTCATGCCTGGTGGGGGCCGAATATTTACGGCGTTACCGCTATGCCCCAGGGCCCGGCCCCCACCGTCGCTGAAGATCCTGCGGTATAGGTATTACTGCTCCGGCTGATTACCGTGATATTGGTGCTGCCGGAGTTGGAAACATACAGATATCTGCCGTCAGGGCTGTAGACCAAGCCCTTGGGCCAGGTGCCGGTCAAAACGGTGGTGACATATATTCCGGAGGTGGTGTATATCTTTACGGCATTCTCATCATAACAGGCCAGGGCTACGTGAGCCTGGTCAGGCGAAACCGCCAGCCCGAAGGGGTGGTTGCTGATGCCGGTTATCCGGAAGGCCTCGGTGGCGTCGGAAAATTTTATGGCCGAAATACCGGTGCCGGAGGAGATATACAGCGTGTCGCCGGAGGCGCCCTTGACGGCCTCCTCTCCGTTATTGGGGATGACGACAGTGGAGGGGGCGGCGTGAAGATTGCTGACGCTGAATATCTCCACCTGTCCCCAGCACAGCACGCAGATCTGGCTGCTGCCCTGGTTGAAACAGACCCCCTTGGGGAAGGCGGCACCGGTCTGGACCGAATCAAGCTTGATGGCGTTAACAGCATCAATCAAGTAGAGCCATTTATTGAGGGTGTCGGTTACCGCTAGGCGGGTCCCATTTGGGGAGAGTGCCAACCCGTAACAGGTGGATGGCAAATCGAAGGTGGCAAAATTTTGTAAATTGTGATTCTTGAGTTGTATAAAGGCAAGAGTGTTCTGGGTAAGAACATAACCCATACTGTCATCGGCGGAAATTCTTATCTGGCTGGCCTTGGTGTAAAACGGCAGGGATCCTTCCGGCTTAAGATCGTTCTGCTGGAACAGATAAATCTCATTGGAGGTGTTGCAGCAGACATAGATCCCCCGGACGGTGGTGAAGTTGGAATTCCAGGCCGTGGCCAGGGGGTTCCCGGCCAGATCCTGGGCGCCGGAGCCGATAGCCACCTGGAATTGCCGGCGGAAGGCCAGGGTCTCGGCCGGGGCGAAGGTCATGATGGAATCTCCGCTCCAGGTGAAATTCCCGGAAACGGAAGGAGTGATGGAAAAGGCGGCCCGGGCCGAGGCGGTATCCATCACTTCGGAGAACCTGACGATCACGGATTTATTCACCGAGGCCAAAGTATCGTTATTGGCTGGGTCAAGCGACAACACCTTGGGCTTGACGGTGTCGGCGATGGTCTGGAAAGTCCAGGAATACTGCGGTAAAAGATGATTTCCGCAGAGATCGCTGACGCCGGTGTCGACGATGGCGGTAAAGGTCGTGCCATAACACAGAAGCGAAGAGGGTGAAAAACTTATTATGGAGTCGCTCTGCAGTGTTGTCGTTCCCAAGATTGTGGTAACGCCGGTCATGGAGAAAGCCGAGACCGACCAGGGTGCCAATTTTTCCGAAAAAATTGCCGAAACGCTGGCCGTGGCGCCGACCCCGGTCTGGCCGCTGGCCGGGTTGGTGGAGATCACCGCGGGTCTGGTTACATCCGAATCGTTGCCGCAAACAAAGGAAGAATTATAGGCAACAGCCAGCGCGACCCCGGCCGCACTCTGGGCGGCGGTGGTCAGGGTTATTTTAACGGTATCATTGGCCCCGTAAAGGGAATCCGCCTGGAATATCAATCTGCCGTTCCACCACCATTTCCGTCCGGTCATGCCGGTGATTATCAGGGCGTTCTGGGTCTCGGTCTGTTTCATGGTCACGCTGAATGTCAGATATATCAAGGAATTCCGGGGAAGGCTGCCGCTGTTGCTTGATGGGTAAATGGCGGTGACCTTTGGCGCAACCGGGGTCGGAGGGGGCGGTTCTATAGGATCTTTTCCGCAGCCCTGTTGGATGGTGATAAAAAGCAAAGCGGATAAAACAGAAGTAACGATTTTTTTCATCTTTCTTCTCCTAAAAATAGAATTTCCTAACAATTCTCTCCCCGGGCGCCCCATTTTAGCTTGGTCCGCAGGATATTATAGAACGACGAGGCCTCGGGTCTTGCCAATAGTGCCTTCCGATCGGCCTTGGTGATGACCAGTTTTTGGTCGTTTTTCAGCCGGGCCACGATCTGGCCGTCGGCCACCATCACCGCCTCCTCGTTCTTGCCGTGGACCACCACCGTGATGGTCTTATTCAGGGAAACGATCATGGGCCGCAGACTCAGGGTATGGGGGCAGATGGGGGTGATCACGAAAGCGTCCATATCGGGCTCCACTATCGGACCGCCGGCCGAGAGGGAATAGGCGGTGGAGCCGGTGGGGGTGGCGATCAGCATTCCGTCTGCGTAATAGCGGCTGACCAGTTCATCGCCGATGGACACCGTCAGCTCCACCAGGCGGGTGGGCACCCGGATGTCGAAATCGTTCAGGGCAAAAAATTCCGCATCGCCGCATTGGGCCTTGATGATGGCCCGTTCCTCTATCTGATACTGGCCCCGGATCACCTGCTCCATGCTTTGCTGGATATTGTCCTGTGAGATCTCGGTCAAAAAACCCAGCGATCCCAGGTTGATCCCCAAAACAGGCTTTTGTCCGTTGCCCATCAGCCTGACGGCCCTCAACAGGGTGCCGTCGCCGCCCAATACCAGCAGCATATCGCAGCGGGCGGCCACTTCGATCTCATCGGCCATCTCGGCCTGGCTGATATCAAAGCCCCTTTCGGCCAGGACCTTGATGCCGTGGTCCTTGAGCCATCCTGCCACTTGGCGCACCACGCGCTCGGCGCCGGGCCGGTTCTTGTTGTAGATCAATCCGTAGGTTTTCATGATAGTTTCCTTTTGATCTCACTCCTCTCCAAATGCTTTTGGAGAGGGAACAGAAGTTAATATTCTATACTTTTGAAATCTTTCTGTTTGTAAATCTTATTACATTTTACGCAGGCGACGGACAGTATATGTTCGGTTTGGGGCAGGCACACCAGGGTGCCTTCGGCGTCCACCCGGGCGTTGTAGTCCTTTTCGGCGACAACTAGAAAATCCTCGCACCCGCAGGTGCACTTATATTTGAATTCCATGGATCAAATCTCCCGCTCCACCGTCTCGATCACCTTTTTGGTCACTTCAGCAACCGTGCCCTTGACCCTGGCCCCGGCGGCCTGGATGTGCCCGCCGCCCCCGAACCGGGCCGCCAATCTGTTTACGTCCACCCGACCCTTGGAGCGGAATGATACCCGCACGATCCCGTTGCCCTGCTCCTTGAACAGCAGGCCCACCTCGGCTCCTTTGACCGACAGCACATGGCTGACAAATTCCTCGCTGTCGTTGATGTCAAAGCCATGCTTCCGGGCCATCTCCTGGGTAAGCACTACCCAGGATATTTTCCCGTTTCCGGCGGTCTTCAGGTCGGAGAACAGCTGCCCCAGCACCTTCAGGTGCCTCAGCGGCTGCTGGAAATAAAGCTGTTCCGATATCCAGGCCAGCTCGGCCCCTGCCTCCATCAGCAGGGCGGCGTTCCGCAGGGTGGCCGGGGAGGTGTTGGAATAGCGAAAACCGCCGGAGTCGGTCATGATGCCGGACAAAAGAATGGTAGCCTGCTCGGCGCTCAGCTTGACGCCCAGTTTCTGCGATATCCGGTATATCAGCTCGCAGGTGGAGGAGGCCTGGGTGTCTATATACTGGATGTGCCCGAAGCCGTCGTTGGAGACATGGTGATCTATCACGATCAGTTCCATGGTGGCCGGAGTGATAAGATCAGCCGCTTTTCCTATGCGCTCGGGATTGGCGCAGTCCACCACGCAGACGGCGGTGACATTGGGCGACTCCATTTTGTTGGAGATGGTCTCCCAGCCGGGCAAAAAACGGTACCGTTCCGGCACCGGATCCTGGTTTATTATCGTTACTTCTTTGCCCAGGGTTTTAAGCACCGAGGCCAGGGTCAGCTGGCTGGAGATGTTGTCCCCATCGGGGTTGACGTGGCTGGTGATCATTATCCGGCGGTGCTTTTCCAGGGCCTGGGCGATCTCACTGGCTGTCATCGGGCTTATCTTCCTTTGATATCTGGTTAAGCAGGCGGTCTATTTTGTCGCCGTAGGCGATGGATTCGTCCACCTTGAATGAGAAATCGGGGCAATAGCGCAGCCGCAGGCGGCTGCCGATCTCCTTACGGATGAACCCCTTGGCACTGGCCAACCCATCAAGCGATTCCTGTTGTTTGTCCTTCTCCCCGAAAATGCTAACAAAAACCTTGGCGTAGCGCAGGTCGTCGGAAAGATCGACCCCGGTTACGGTGATGAACCCCAGGCGGGGATCCTTGATATGATGGGAGAGGATGTCCGACATCTCTCGCTTGATCACCTCGGCCACCTGGGAAGAGCGTTTGAAATGCATGAATTTAGCCTCCTGATACAATTTAACATTTTACCATACAGATTTACGATTGCAAGAGAAAAATACCGAAAAAGAACCCGTGGTGCTCCGGCTGGCGGTAAAAACCGCTTGACTTATCCCTAAAGCTGTCCGATAATAGCTTTCAAATGCCTTTTGAACAACGGGCCATAAAACAATAGGAGGAAAATAAATGACCGATCAATTGACCGAAGTGGCCACCACCGGCTGGGGCAAAAGGATCCTGAACTCGTTTGTCGGAGTGCTGGTGGGCCTGGTCCTTTTCATCATCTCCTTTGTGGTGCTGTGGAAGACCGAGGGCCGGACCGATTTCGCCAAGTTGGCGCAGAAGGCCGTCATTGCCTCCCAGTCGGCCATCGACCAGAATGCCCAGGGGCAGTTAGTGTCGGTCACCGCGCCGCTGGAGACCGTCGACCTGGTGGGCGACCCCGATTTCATCAGGCCGGGAAAGTATCTGATCCTGACCCGTCGGGCCGAGATGTTCGCCTGGAGGGAGCGGGTGAGCACCAAGACCCAGAAGAACACCGGCGGCAGCGAGACCACCACCAAGACCTACAGCTACGAGAAGGGGTGGACCGAAAACCCCGAGAACTCGGCTGATTTCAAGCAACCGGAGGGACATGCCAACCCACCGCCGGCTATCCGTTCCCAGACCTTTTCGGCCAGACAGGCTCAAGTCGGGGTCTTTGAATTGGATATGGAACGCATAAGCTTGCCCTCGACCGAGCCTCTGGGCCTGGGGGGCGGAAAGATCCTATTGGAAAAAACCAAGGGATACACCGTCACCGAAGAATACCTGTTCCAAGGGCAGGGTTCTTTAGCCGACCCCCAGATCGGAGATACCCGGCTGTCGTTCCATGCCCTGTCGTCCGGCCGGAGGGCCACGGTCTTCGGCAAGCTGTCCGGAGGTATGCTGGACCCGTATTTTTATAATGGTGAGAAAAGCTTCTACCGGGCTTTTCTGGGCAGCAGGGACGAGGCCATCGCCAAGCTTAAAACGGAATATAAGGTAGCCGGTTGGATCGGCCGAATCATCGGATTCCTGATGATGTGGATCGGGTTGATGATGTTAAGCGGTCCTTTGAATACCGTGCTGGACGTGCTTCCTTTCCTGGGTTCGGCCGGCCGGTTCGTAACAGGATTGATCGCCTTTCCCATAGCGCTGACGCTTTCTGCAATCACCATAATCGTTTCCATGATAGCCCACAATATAATTGCCCTGCTGGTGGTGCTGGCCCTGTTGGCCGGGCTGGTATTATTTCTTAAATTAAAAAAGAAAGCACAACTAACTTAAATTGCTAACCAGTATTTTTGTGCTTGATTTTATAATGGTAAAATAGTATAGTTACCCACATGGATATCTTGAGCGTTTACCTAATATAAAGGGAGTCTATAAATGAGTAAAGTTCTACTAGCTAGAAAAATATACCTGTCTTTACTGTTAACTGGACTTGTGGCAAATATTACATTCGCCCAAGGGCTTCGCAAGACTACGTTGTCTTTAATGGATCTTACGCCGACAGGTGTTTCCCAAAGCGATGGGGCCATTTTAACCGGCGCCCTGCTTACGGAGCTGGTAAACGCAAATGTGTTTGAAATTGTTGAGCTGTCCAAACGGGACGAGATATTGCGGGAGCAGGGCTTTCAGCAAAGTGGAGCTTGTGATGCCAGCGCTTGCATAGTTGAAGCCGGGCAATTGCTAGGCGTGCAAAAGATGATCGGCGGCAGCGTTGGAAAACTGGGCGGCACCTGGACTGTGAACATTCGTTTATTAGACGTAAAAACCGGCAAGGTGGATAAGTCCTGCACAAAATACTACAAAGGCGAAATAGACCAATTGTTGTCATACATGAGAGAAATTGCCCAAGAAATAGTTCAGGCCGCTGGTCCCACCGCTGAACAGCTTGAGGCTATGAGGCAAAAAGCGGTGGCCGACAGCATTGCTCAAGCCAGGATAGTGCAAGCACGAATAGCAGCTGAAGCGGTAGTAAAACGTCAAGCGGAACAGAAAAGACTGGCGGCAGAAAAAGCAACCAGGGACAGCTTGGATAGGGTGGCCTACGCCAAAAGGCAGGCTGAAATAGAGGCCCAGCGGCAAGCTATGTTGGAAAAACAAAGAAAACAGGAAGTTGCTGACAGTATCGCCTGGGAAGCCAATAGAACAAAAATTAAATATCCGGTCCTTACCTATGGTGCTCTTTCAGGTAGTTTGTTGACAGCTTTGACTTCCTATTATTTCCACTTGGAGGCAGAATCCAATTACAATTTGTATCTTAATGCTACAACTCCGGAGGACGCGGCGAAATATAGAGATGATACCGATAAAAATGATAAGCTGGCGGCAAAAACCTCATATGTTTTAATCGGGTTTGTTGCCACATACGCTGCTTCGTTGTTTATAAGGACCAAGATGCATCCGGAACTGTCTAAACAGTCATCGTTGGCACCGGAACTTAACCTCTCCCTAAATCCCTCCCCTCGAGGGGAGGGACTGGGTGGGGTTAACCTTACCTGGAGGTTTTAATCATGAAAAACATGATTTTTGCCGGCGTTTGTATATTCAGCCTTTTTTGTCTGGGTTGTAATACCAAGCGTGAGTGGTCAAACCCGGTGGATCCCAAAATACCACCCGAGGCAACCACCCTATCCTCACCAGTTCAAAATTCAACCGGCATAGATATTAATCCTGTTTTAACATGGAATGACAGCGAAGGTGCCACCAGCTATACGCTGCAGATTTCTAACAATAGTGCTTGCACAAGTTTTGTATATAACCAAAGCGGCATTGTCTCAACCAGCGACACTGTTACAGGATTATCGTATTCCACCTCTTATTATTGGAGGGTGAGGGCCGATAAAAAAGATATTTCCTCCGCATGGACAAGCGTTTGGCAGTTTAAAACAAAATCAGCCACGGCGCCTATTGTTGTAACTACCCCTGCCACAAGCATAACCCAAACTACAGCCCAGTTAAATGGAACGGTAAACCCAAATAATATTGCCACTACGTATTATTTCCAGTATGGGACCACCACAAGTTACGGCACTAATACTGCAACGCAGAATGCCGGGACAGGAACCAGCGCAGTGGCGGTAAATGCCGTTATTGGCAGTTTGACGGCTGGGACAACTTACCATTACCGTGTTGCAGCCACCAATCTCGGCGGGGCAAGCTATGGTAACGATGGAATATTTATTACGGTACCTGCTGCGCCAATACTATCTTTGCCTGCCAACGATTCTACCGGCATTAACCTCAACCCAACCCTAACTTGGAACGCCAGTAGCGGGGCAACCAGCTATGCCTTGCAGGTTTCCATGGACAGCTTATTTGGTAGTTTTATTTACAACCAAAGCGGACTAACCGCAATAAGCCAGACCATAAGTGGGCTTTCTGCCGGTATTAAATATTACTGGCGAGTGCGAGCTACAAATAGCACCGGCACATCGAACTGGTCGAGTGTATGGTCCTTTATTACAAGCACATTAAGCATTTGGACGCAGCAATATACGGGTGTTAGTGTGGGACTTTTTGTTGATTTTCCACACGATACTATAGTTGGGTATGCAGTAGGTGGTGAACAATTTGGGAATACCGGTGTTTTACTTAAAACAACTGATGGTGGGTTGAATTGGATAAGCAAAACAATTGATGCAGATGGTTGTTTGTCAGGAGTGTCGTTTCCAACAGATAATAATATCGGATATACATGTGGTTACAATGGCAACCTTTTTAAAACAACCAATGGTGGATCAACATGGGCTAAACAGTACTTACCATCGGGGTATGAGAATATTGATTTATATGATATTCAATTTCCTTCAGATGTTAATTTGGGATATGCTGTAGGTTTCTGCGGACATATATTTAAAACGGTAAATGGTGGGGCTGATTGGTCTGTTATTAGCAGTCTTTCAGAAATTTGGTTTGTTGGTTTAAGTTTTGTATCTAATGCAACAGGATTTATTGGTGGGTGTCCATCGTCTACGGATGGTTATGTATATATTTATAAAACGACCGATGGCGGAATAAACTGGGTTGGTACGAACACAGGTTATACTGATCCAATTTATCATCTGGATTTCCCGAATTTAAATACTGGTTATGCTAGCGGTAATAATGGCACCGTTTTAAAAACAACAAATAGCGGTTCAACATGGTTTAAACAAAACACAGGTATTTCTGGAAACTTTGGGGGTTTGTTTATTTTTGATAATGGAACAACAGGATATGCTGTGGGTGAATTTGGTAAGATTATAAAAACTATTGATGGTGGGCAAACGTGGTTTGTGCTTGTATCACCTACAACTTCTGATTTGGGTGAAGTATGTTTTCCCACTAATGGGTCAATAGGCTTTATAAGCGGTTCAAATGGCGAAATATATAAGACTTCTTCGGGTGGTGAATAAATTTCATTCACGATATAATATGGTTGATATTCTTTTGTTTAGTGAGAATTGAATAGGTATCCCCAGCCCTGCCGTCTGCCTCTGCCAGATAGCGGGGCTTTTTGTCGGCATCCGGGCCCGCCCGCCCCCTGCCGAGTCCTTCCCTCTGGACACCCATCCCTGGCAACCCCCACCATCTAAGGAACACCCAAAGTGAAGGGCTCCTCTGGCGCAATTTAAATAGAGTGCCCAAGGGGGCGGATGCTGTTCCTCAGAGACCGAAAGTAAACCCCGGCCGCCGCCCAGGCATAATAAATCACCTGCGCCATGACGTGATGAATACAGCCGCCTTATTCAGGACGGCTGTATTTTTTATTGACTTATGAATAAAATTGTAATATTCTTAATTGTTTATCCATTCAAAATCTTAGATATTTTTAATATGAGCAACCGATTAGATCCCATCGCAAATTATGAACAGACCAGGCAATCAGTGGGCTACCTGCCGCGAAAACAGGCCACCCAGGCCGACTATGACCGGATCGGCTTTATGTCCGGGCTGGAGGTGCACCAGCAGCTGCTAACCAAACAAAAGCTGTTCTGCCGCTGTCCGGCCGGGATCTTCCAGAAGTTGGAGGAGTACGACGCCGAGCTGATCCGCCACATGCGCCCCACCCTCTCCGAGCTGGGGGAGTACGACGGCACCGCCCTGATGGAGTTCAAGACCCGCAAGAACATCGTCTATCACATCAACAGCCGGACCGCCTGCACCTACGAGGTGGACGACACCCCGCCCTTCCCCCTGAACCGGGAAGCCCTGGACATCGCCATCCGCATCGCCCTGCTGTCCAAGCTGAACATCGTGGGCGAGGTGCACATCACCCGCAAGCAGTACCTGGACGGCAGTATCCCCACCGGGTTCCAGCGCACCGCCATCATCGGGGTGGAGGGCGAGATCCCGCTGAAGAACAAAAAGGTCCGGCTGATCCAGCTTTCCCTGGAGGAGGACTCCTGCCGGGAGGTGTCGGATATCGGCCACATGAGGGTCTACCGCACCGACCGTTTGGGCATGCCTCTGATCGAGACCGTCACCTATCCCGACATGAAGAATCCGGACGAGGTGATGGAGGCCTGCGACTATATCCGCTTTCTGAACCGCAGCACCGGTATGGTGCGAACCGGGATCGGGGCCGGGCGGGAGGACGTCAACGTCTCCTGCAAGGGCGGCACCCGGGTGGAGATCAAGGGGGTCTCGCGCACCAAGCTGATCCCGGAGCTGACCCACAACGAATGCTTCCGGCAGTGGGCCCTGCTGAAGATACGTGACCTGCTCAAAGACAAGGTGAAACAGCAGAAGGAATGGAAAATAAGGTCCGAACCGCTCAAACCCATTGCCGGCAAGCTGGAGAGCAGGCGCTTTAAAGAACTGTCAAACAACGGCAGCCAGGTGATTGCGGTCAACCTGCCGGGCTTTTCGGGCATCCTTTCCCATTTCACCCAGCCGGGAAAATGCTTTGCCAACGAGATCGCCGACCGGCTCAAAGTTATCGCCTGCCTGGAACGGCCCAACATGACCTGTTCCGAGGATCTGGATCCGATGCTGGCCGATAACGATTGGGACCAGGTCCGCAGCCTGCTTAAGGCTTCGCCAGGTGATGTTCAAATAATCTTCTGGGGGCCGGAGGACGACATCAAGACCGCCCTGGAGACCATCGAAGAACGCTGCCAAATGGCCTTCTCCGGGGTTCCCAACGAGACCCGCAAATCTCTGCCTGACGGCACCACCATCTTCGAGCGGGTGCTGCCCGGAGCCGACCGGATGTACCCCGACACCGATTCCAAGCCCATCCCGCTGGAGGACAGCCATATCAAAAAGCTGGGCCGGGACCTGCCCACCGATGTCATCGAAAGGTACCATCAATTGAAAACCTGGGGGGTGCCGGAGGATTCCTACCATTATCTCTTTACCCACAACCTGTATCCGGTGATAGAGAAGATCGTCACCGGCCTGGGCCAGGATCCCAAAAAGGTCGGCAAGCTGTTCGGACATTATTTGAAATACGTCGAGGGGCATTATAAAAGATCACCGGACTTTTCATATGAACGCATCCATGAACTTTATAAATACATCGTTGAAAATAAACTTGATACCGAGATCGTAAATACCATGCTGCCGGTAATCTATCAGTATCCCAAAATGGATTTCGACTCGGTGCTGGTGAATATTGATTTCAAGCGATTCTCCAAAGACGAGATAGTTTCCAAGATCCCGTTCCTGAAAGATAAATACAAGAGCATTAAAACCTCAAAACTGCCGGTAGCCGAGAAGCATTGGATAATGGGGCAGCTGAGGAAGATGGCGGTGGGGAATATTTCAATGGTTGACCTTTATGCGGCTATCAAAATTACACAGATATAATTTCTATACTTTCATAGGGGGATAATTATTATGGGTCTGTTAGGAGATGATATAAACACAATTAATGAAATATATCTCGGTTATTTTGACTATAAACCCTTTGAGCATATTATAATAGATGTTGGAATATTATGTTTTTCTTTTTCAATGGTTATTTTGGGTATTTTAAATTACCCACAATACTTTGGCTATAACTTTCTTTTTCTTCTTCCGGGGGCTTATGTTCATTTTCGAAAAGAAATACGGTTTATTTCGCACGAATTTTATGCTTGGCTTCGTCAGGGGTTATCTCCAGTTGCTACTTTGGGTGTTTTTTTTAGGACAATAAATCCCAAACATACCTATGCTGATAAAATACCATTGTTAGGTCATTTGCATACGGTTGCCTTAGCTTCTCTGTCAGCAATGGCAATAGCATTGATAATACTTTCTGTAGTAAGACAATAATACTCAATATGAAATTGGAAATTTTCGGATAAGAGAATGACAGAAGACATCTTCCAAGGCTATAAGGGCGCGGGGCTGGAGGTCCTGAAAAAGTTCAACGTCCGGGTGTGGGGCCAGGCCGAGGTGCTTACCAGCCGCGGCGATTTTAAAGGGACGGTGCTGCCCCGGGCCGATCAGGACGACGATCAGCATATCGTGCTTAAGATCGCCACCGGCTATAACATCGGCATCGACATCGCCACCATCACCGCCATGACCGAGACCGGCTACAAAAAGGCCAACTACAAGATCCCGGAGAAGGAGTTTCCCATCACCCCCGGGCTGCCCAAGGTCAAGCTATTGGGCACCGGCGGAACCATCGCCTCCCGGCTGGACTACCGCACCGGGGCGGTGATCCCGGCCTTCACCCCGGGCGAGCTGTACGGGGCGGTGCCGGAGCTGGCCGACATCTGCAATCTGACCACCGATAAACTTTTCGCGGTGTTCTCCGAGAACATGGGGCCGGAGCAGTACAAGACCCTGGCGGTGGCCATCGGCAAGGAGATCGAGAACGGCATCGACGGCATTGTCATCGGCCACGGCACCGACACCCTGCACTACACCGCGGCCGCCCTGACCTTTATGGTCCAGAACCCGCCGGTGCCCATCGTGCTGGTGGGCTCCCAGCGTTCCTCCGACCGGCCGTCCTCGGACGCCGCCCTCAATCTGATGCACGCCACCACCGCCGCCGGCCACGGCGACATCGCCGAGGTGATGGTCTGCATGTTCGGGCCCACCTCCGACGAATACGGCCTGCTGCACCGGGGGACCCGGGTGCGCAAGATGCACTCCTCCTACCGTTCCACCTTCCGCACCATCGGCGATACCCCGCTGGCCATGATCACCCGCAAAGGGCTGACCCATATCAAGCAGGATTACAACCCCCGGCGCAAGGACCGCCAGGTCACCATCAAGCCCTTCTTCGAGGAGAAGGTGGGGATGATCTACTATTACACCAACATGCAGCCGGACATGATAGACTCGATGGTGGACAACGGCTACAAGGGGATCATCATCATCGGCACCGGCCTGGGGCACGTCAACAAGCCGCTGTACCCGGCCATCGAGCGGGCGGTCAAAAAGGGGGTGGCCATCTACATGACGGTCCAGACCCTATGGGGCTACGTCCACATGTTCGTCTACGACACCGGCCGAGACCTGATGGCCAAGGGGGTGGTGCCGGCCGAGAACATGCTGCCGGAGGCGGCCTACATCAAGCTGGGCTGGGCCCTGGGGCAGACCAGCGACCTGGCGAAGGTTCGGGAGATAATGATGACGCCCATCAACGACGAGACCACCCCGCGCGAGCCGTACAACGGATATCTGATATACCAGGGCGGGGTGCCGGAGGTGGAGGAGTTCATCAAGAAGTTTCACAAATAGAAAAAATCAAAAGCCTCGCTGACGCGGGGCTTTTGTGTTTTTCTCACAGAACCGTCTTAGGAATGCGATAATGGAAATATTTTAAATTATCGCTTGATTTTCCGCCCCGGCGGGTATAAACTACCTATTCCGACAAATAACCATCATCATAAACCAATAACAAAGGAAAAGACCATGAAGAAGATCCTTCCAATCCTCTGTTGCGTTGCCTTGCTGTTTGCGGCCTGCAGCCTGAGCAAAGCTCCGGCCCAGGCGGTCATCAAAACTGCCGAAGAGGCCTTAAAGGCCGTCAGCGCCGAGGCTCAGAAATATGTGCCGGACCAGCTGGCCTCTGTGGAAGCGTCCCTGGCCGAAGCCAGGAGCCTGTTCGAAAAAGGCGATTACAAGGCCGCTCTGGCCGGGGCCAAGGATCTGCCCCTTAAGGTCAAGGACCTGGCCGTTGCCGTCGAATCCCGCAAGGCCGAACTGCCCAAGATATGGGAAGACATGGCCGCCAGCCTGCCCAAGCTGATCACCGAGACCAAGTCCGCCATTGCTTCGGCCCGCGGCGCTGACCAGGCCGTCATCGCGTCAGCCAAGGCCGATGTCAAAGGGATGGAAGCTTCTCTGGACAAGGCCACGGAGGCTTTTAAGGCCGGGGATCTTTTGGGCGCGGTCAATATCGGGACCGAGATGCAGAACCTGGCCGCCAAGATCAAGGCCAGCCTGGTGAGCCCGGTGGTTCAAAAATAACAGGCTTTTTTTTAAAGGAAGAAACCCCCGCAGCAAGCGGGGGTTTCTTTATGGGACGGGAATATGTCCGGCAAAAATATTTTGGTTGAATCTCATTCGATATTATGCTTAAATAGATATTAATTCAGGCAGGTCCCGAGATGGTGGAATTCATCAAGAAGTTTTATAAGTGAAATATCAAAAACTACGATAGCACTGTGGCTTGATGTTTATATCAGGTTTACCTTTTAGGGAAACGACCCCACCCCACCCGTCGTTGGGAAAATATGGATGGCATGAATGTTATAAATACTGTAGGGGAGGGTTTTAAATCCTCCCCTACAGGAAAATGATTCTTTCATTAATAGATATTAATAAAGGGTAAATCATGAAAAAAACATTATCAATCATCTTTCTTGCCTTTCTTCTTTCGGGAACAGCATTCTCTGAAGAAAAACCCTCGGCAGTGATCTCAGCCCTGTCGCACCAGGTCGAGATAAACCTGCCCATCCTGCAAAAAGCCCCCGGCGATAAGCCGTATTTCATCGGCTACCGGGTGGCGGAGGAGGAGAAATACACCGTCAACGGGTCCTTCGGGGCGGTGACCGAGGAGAGATATCTTAAAGAACGCTCCGGGATGGTTGATGTCCGGGTGGGCTCCATGAAACTGGACAACACTCACAACATCCGCGAGGGCTGGGGCTACTGGGGCAGCGGCAAGTTCGACCTGCCGGCCGAGGACGATCAGGCGGCCCTGGAGTCGGTGCTCTGGTGGTATACCGACAAGACCTTCAAGCAGGCCCAGAAGGGATTTGACGCGGTCAAGGCCAACCTGGCGGTCAAGGTGGAGGAGGAGGATAAGTCCGACGATTTTTCTCCGGCCCCGGTGGTGGTCAGCCTGTCGGCTCCGGCCCGGTTGGATCTCGACCAGGCCCGGTGGAAGCAAAGAGTGATAGACATCTCCAAATTGTTCGACGGCTATCCCGATGTCTATAAATCCGAAGTGGCCTTTGCTGTGGCCGCCGAGAACAACTACATCGTCAACAGCGAGGGCGCCAAGATATCCCACGGCCGGGTCCGTTGCCGACTGCACCTGTATATCTCCACCATAGCCGAGGACGGCATGGAGCTCTACCGCTTCGAGGCCTTTGATGTCCGCGAGGCAAAAAGCCTGCCGGATGAAGCGGCCCTAAAATCGACCGCCCAAAGGATGGTCTCCGAGCTGGCCGCCCTGCGCCAGGCGCCGCTGGCCGAACCCTATGTCGGCCCGGCCGTCATGTGCAATCGGGCCTCGGCGGTGTTCTTCCATGAGATACTGGGGCACCGGGTGGAGGGCCACCGGCAGAAGGATGTCACCGAGGGCCAGACCTTCAAGAAGAAGGTGGGCCAGAAGATACTTCCCGGGTTCATCTCGGTGTTCGACGACCCCTCTCTTTCCTCCTTCAAAGGGCTGAACCTGATGGGGGACTATCCCTACGACAACGAAGGGGTGGCCTCACAACGGGTCAATATAATTGAAAATGGGGTGCTGAAGAACTTTCTGATGAGCCGCTCGCCCATCGCCGGCTTCGGCGTTTCCAATGGACACGGGCGGGGCGATATCGGGCAGGCCCCGGTGTCGCGGATGGGCAACACCATCATCTCGTCACAGCAGACCATGTCCTTTGCCGCCCTGAAGAAACTGCTTATCGCCGAGGTCAAAAGACAAAAGAAGCCCTACGGCCTGATGTTCACCGACATCTCCGGCGGCTTCACCATGACCAGCACCTACATGCCGCAGTCCTTCAAGGTCCTGCCGGTGATGGTCTACAAGATATATCCCGGCGGCCGGGAGGAGCTGGTGCGGGGGATAGACATCTCCGGCACCCCGCTGACGGTATTCTCCAAGATCACCGCCACCGCCGACGATTACGACGTGTTCAGCGGTTTCTGCGGGGCCGAATCCGGCTATCTGCCGGTGTCCTGCGTCTCGCCCAGCATTCTGATAAGCGAGATGGAGGTGGAAAAACGGATGATCGAGCAGGACAAGCCGCCCATCCTGCCCCAGCCCATGGAACTGCGGAAAGGGGGAAGATAATATGAAAAGCAGGACATATTCCCTCCTGGCAATGTTGTCTATCACCCTGGCGTTCAATAGTTCCTCCCAGAATTTGCCGAATTTTCCGGATGACCCGGTGCTGAAGGCCATGCGGGATGAATTACTGAGAAGTTCCGACAGCTTGAAAATACCAGAAAATCTGCGGATACCTGATTTTGGAAACTTCGACATTCCTTCCGGCCGGGGAAAGAACATGTCTGGAACAAGAGAAGTACTGGATTCCAAAAACATGGTCGGGCCTGATCCGGCCGCCCTGCCGGATGGTCCGGCCAACCGTCCCTATTTCATTTCCTACACCGTCGAGATATATAGAACCCATCAAGCGTCGGCCAGCTTCGGAAAGCTGGTGGGGGAAGGCACTTCGAACTTCTCACGGGGCGACGTGGACATCAGAATAGGGGATTATTCTCTGGACAACACTCCCGAAGGCCGCTGGCGGTACGGCTCTGGAGGGTACCAATCGTATATTCCATCCGACGCCGACTATTGGGGCATTCGCAAATCATTGTGGTGGCAGAGCGACCTGACCTTCAAACGGGCCATAGAACAATACTCCCGCAAAAAAATGCTGATGAAGACCAAAAAACGCCAGGAGCCGCTGGATGATTTCTCGAAAGAGAAGCCCTATCGCTTCTTTCAGCCGGCGGCCGACGAGAAGCTGGAATGGGCCCGTCTAAAGGATATTATAAGGGACGTCTCCCAACTGTTCCGGGAATATCCCGAGATAGACAAATCGCAGGCCGAGGCGCTGGTTCAGTTCAAGAAGCATTATTTTGTCAGCTCTGAGGGTTCGGCCAACCGCCTGTTTGATTCCTTCGGCTCAATCAGCGTGGAGATGTCCGGGCTGGCCGACAACGGTCTGATTCTGAAGGACGGCTTCTCGGTGGATTACGGGCCCGGCGAAGACCGGGAGACCAGGCTGAAGAAGGCTCGACAGGAGATCGAGCGGTTCTGCAATCAGTTAAAGGCTCCGCCCATGGAAGATTACTTCGGGCCGGTTTTGCTGGAGGGGCAGGCCGCCGCCGAGTTCATTGTGCAGACCATAGTGCCTCTGATGCAGGCCGAGCGCGACCCGATGTCGGATTACGAATACGCCGACAACACCTCCAGCGACCTGAAGAAATGGCTGAACAAACGGATCACCGCCCCGCACATCAGCTTGACCGACGATCCCACGTCAGTAGTCTATGGTAAGGATTCGCTGGGTGGCCATTACCGGGTGGACGACGAGGGAATGCCGGGGAAAAGGATCGCCCTGATAGAGGACGGGATTTTGAGGACCTTTTACATGTCCCGTTCGCCCATCGAAAAATTATACGGCAGCAACGGACACCTGCGCGGTGGCCAGCTGATGCCTGGCAACCTGTTCCTGTCGTCATCCCAGGGTCTTTCGCAAAAAAAACTTTTAAAAACCATGGAGAAGCTGTGCAAGGAAAAGGGCAACGATTACGGGATCATCATCAAGAGGCTGGAACCCCAAAAATATTCCCTGGGATATCTGGATGCCACCCTAAAGGCCCTGGAGGCCTACAAGTATGATCTCAAGACCAAGCAGCTGACCCTGGTGAGGAACCTGGCGTTGCGCGATGTCTCCCGGCGGACCTTACGGGATATCTACCGCACCGGCCAGAGGCCTATGGTCTATAACAGCCAAATCGGCAGCGGCATCCAAAGCGAACCTTTTGCGGTGATAACCCCGGATATCCTGCTGGACCAGATAGAGGCCAGCGGGCCCTCCGAGGTGGGCAGCCAGCCACCCTTCCTGAAGAACCCGTTCTTTGAGAAATAACCGGAAATAAAGAGAGAGCCCGGCATTGCCGGGCTCTCTCTTTATCGGTCGGGTTTTACCGGAAGATATTTATTAAATAGATTTCCTTTTGTCAAGCATCTCTTTTAACCGATGGTACATCTCCTCATGGCAGGGAAACGGTATGCCCAGCTCCCGGCCTTTTTGATATACGTATCCGGTGAAGGTGTCGAATTCCACCCTTTTCCCGAACGTGAAATCGATCTGAAACGAGGTCCTGGTCTCGGGAGGAATCAGGGCTGCCCTTTTAAGCGAAGAATCAATTATCGACTCGTCCAGGGTCGTTCCTTGCCGGGCGGCCAGCAGTCTGATCTCTTCCATCAGGCATACAGCCTGCTTAAAGGTGGAAGGATCGTTTATGATCTGTCCGATGCTCCTGTCGTAAAGGGTGGTGATGGTGGCAAAGGAGCTGACAAAGATATATTTTTCCCATAACCTGACATTGATATCACCGGACAGGACGGCCTTGATGCCGCTGTCGGACAATAATTTTTCCAGCCATCTGAATTCCTCGACCGGGCCGGTCTCTGGGCCGAAGAAGAAGTTTCCCACCCCGCCCGTCTGCCGGACCACCCCGGGCCGGTCCATTGTGGCGCTTAGATAGATACAGCCCGGCAGGACCGTGGTCCGGGGCAGGATATTTCTCGCCCTTTCGGCAATGTCCATCCCGTTCAAAACCGTCAGGACCACCGTCCCGGGCTTCAGGTTGCCGCTGACGGCCTCCAGGGCCTTTTCCAGGTCGTAGTTTTTTATGCAAAGGACGACAAGGTCAAAAAGGCCGGCCCGGGAAGGGTCATCCGTAACGATGGAGGGATGGACCAGATGGTCGTTGTTCTTGGTGAGGTATCTTAATCCGGAGGTCCGGATCTTCTCCAGGTGGATCCCCCGCTGGATAAATATTATTTCGTGCTCCCGGTCCTTTTCATAGCGCAACAACAGCTTGGTCCCGAAATACCCGCCGATGCCGCCCAGGCCGATTATGGCGATCCTCATCTTCGATCTCTTCAACAGGGTTGTTCATTTATCCGGTTATTTAACCAGTTTCTTTCCCAGCTCGAAGGCTTTTTGCATCAGCTTTTTGTCCTTCTTGACCTCTCCGGGCTTGTTCCCAGTGCCGTAGACCAATCCCACTATCGGTGCCCCTATGAACCGGAAGGCGTCCTGGAAGGTTCGGATAGCGTTCACCGCGCCGGCGGCGTATGGATCAACATCGCCGTAGGTAAGGATGATGCCGATCTTTTTGCCCTTGAGGGCGTGGCCATGCTTGCCGATCAGGGCATACCAGCGGTCCATGAACAGCTTGGTCTGGGCAGAAACGGTGAACCAGTAAACCGGCCCGGCCATGACGATGGCGTCGGCTTTGACCAATTTGGGATACAGCTTCTGCATATCGTCCTTAAGGATGCAGACATGGCCGGGCCTGGTCAGGCAGTGGTCGCAGGCATTGCAGGGCTTGATGTGCATCTCGTGCAGACAGATGATCTCACACCCGGCTCCGGCCGCTTCGGCCCCTTCTGCGGCCCGTTTGGCCAGGGCGGTGCTGTTGCCGTTCTTTCTGGGGCTGCCCATGATTATCAGGACCTTTTTGGGTTTCATTGATCAGCTCTCCATGTAAAATTCGGTATATAGGGTATGTCTTTGAATACTACCAAAGGGATCCAGATAAAGTCAACAATAATTTTAAAAGTGAAAGAAGAAATAATATCCATTGACACCGGGACGAATTTGAATTAGAATACTTCAGGTCTAAAACAACTGAATATTTGCTTGGGGAGCTGTATGTATAGGTCAGGAGCATTTCTGGCTGTGATGGCTTCTTTTTTTATGGGCTGCGCCGCCACCACCACGGCGCCCCCGCCGGAGACCACCGCCGACCTGCGGCTGGAACTGCCGCCCTACAATGGCAAAAAAACAACGGTGGCAGTGATCGATCTGCGCAACCAGTCGGAGTTCGACGATCCCCGCATCGGGCGGGGGGTGTCTAACATGCTGATCACCGCCCTGGTGAATTCCGGGCGCTTCATCGTGGTGGAACGAAACGACGAAGTGTTGCAGAAGATATTTGCCGAGCAGAGGTTGGGGCAGACCGGGGCAGTAACCTCACAGACCGCGGCCAAGGTGGGCAAGATGCTGGGGGCCAGAACGGTGGTGGTGGGCGAGGTCAGCGAGTTCGGCATCCGCAAGACCAGCGCTTTCGTGGGGGTGGGCGGCACCAAGACCATCACCACCAGGGTGGTGATAGACGCCCGGCTGGTGGATTCCGAGACCGCCGGCATCATCTCCGGGGAGACCGGCATCGGCGCCAGCAGCACCCAGACCCGGGGGGTGGCCCTGACCTTCGAGTTCGGGACGGCCGGATTCGACGAGACCACCATCGGCATCGCCACCCGGAAGGCGGTCAACCAGGTGGTGAAAAAATTCGCCCTTAACGTGGATAACGATCAGATCAATAAAAAGGAGAACAAGTGAAAAGGACAGCACTGCTGATGCTGGCGGGATGGCTGCTGCTGGCGGTCTCGGCCAAAGCCCAGGACGAGGGGGGGATAAGTCTCAAGCCCACGCCTCCCCCGATATCCTGTCTGGATTTTTTCAAGGGGACGTATCAGTTCACTTTCACCGGGATCTATATGAAACTGGGCCTGCCGGAGGATTCCGAAATGGACGAGTCCCCCACCGGCAAGGGCTTCAATTATGAAATGTCCCGCGGCTTTGCCGATGGTTTTGGATTGCTTTCCCATTTCATGTTTTTGGGGCTGAACGTCCCGACGGAAATAAACAATGTCAAAAAAGATTATCCCGCCTCGGCCATGGCCATGGGCGCTACCATGGTGCTGGACCTTAAAAAAGGTGAAAAGAGGGACATCGCAGGGGAGATCGTGGACAAGAAGACCACCGTGGCCGCGTTCATAGGGTTCGACTTCACCGGAACCGATTTCAAGATGGAAAATATCATTGAGGACGAGGATTTCTCGGTCAGCACCATGGAGGGCAGCCTGCCGATGGGCTTGGTGGCCGACATTCCCCTGAATTACTATGTATCGCTGGTGCCGTTCGGGCGCCTTTCGCTTGGCAGCACCACAGTGACCACAACCATGCCGTTTATATTGACCCTTTATGCTCCGCCGTATTATATCGTGATGCCTGGCATTCCGGTAGACTCCAGCTATTCCTCAAACCGGTTCGACTACGGAATGGATATCGACCTCAGGCCCTTCCGCAACGCCCCGGAGTGGAAGATCAGCGTGGGGACGGTGCTGTCCCAGGTCGAGGGCATGGCTGATGGCAATCTGATCATTATGGCCAGCGTTAAAAAGGAGTGGGGCAAGCATTACAGCAGCACCTCCTTTGGACCCAAGCTGCACTGACCTCTGCTTTAAAAAACAAACCCCGGATCAAAAAGATCCGGGGTTTTCAGTTGGAGAAATTTACAGATCAGATATCAGCTTTAATACCTTATCGAACGAGATCGGTTTTTCGAAATATCCGTGGATATCGTATTCCAGGGCCTTTCTTTTCACCGCGGGATCGCAGAGATAGGTAACGATGATCACTTTGGTGCCGGGAGCCGTTGCTTTGATATATTCCAGGATATCGAATCCCTCGGATTCGGTCCGGTTCTCCAGGCACAGTTCAGCCACTACAACAGAGTATTTGTTTTTTGCCAGGAACCCCTTGGCGGTGTCCAGTGTCTCCGCGGCATCAACCTCAAAACCGTAGTGCTGAAACAACATCCGGGAGCAAGCCATGACGTTCTTGTCATTCTCTATCAACAGCAATTTTTTTGGCATATTCAATCATCCTGGGTGCGTTTAACTCAGAAGACCAGTTCGTTCTGCATCCATTGAACGGCGGTTTTGATCAGATCATGGGAATCCGCCAGGTTCAATTTGCGCTTGATGCTCTCGCGGTACGATTGAACGCTTTTGGGACTGAGGTTGAATTTATCGGCTATTTTTTTGGTGGAATAACCCTGGCCGATATACCGGAACACCGCGATCTCCCGGTCGTTCAGGCAGCCGATCATGGAATCGCAGGTGTAGTTCTTGCCGTTCACAAATTTCTGAAAAATATGATTGGCCACGATCTCGCTGACGAATATCCTGCCGGCCGTGACCTCACGGATTGCCTTTATTATGACATCGGGAGCATCTTGCTTCAAGACATATCCCCTGGCACCGGCCTTGAGGACCCGCTCGGCGTAGAAAGGGTCCCTGATCATCGACAGGGCCACAATGGCCAGCTTGGGGTGTTTGGCGTGGACCGCCTTGGTCATCTCTATGGAATCGAGATCGGAAACGGCACTTAAAATCACGACAGCAGGTCTCATCTTCTCCACCGCGGCTATGAAGGGGTCGTATTCGCCAAAGGCCCCGGACATCCTAAGATCCGGCTGAAGGGATATCAGGTCCGATAAGCCCTTAAGGCATATAGGGAATGATTCTGCGATGAGAACATCTTTTTTATCAACCATAAATAATTTTCCTTGATATTGTAACTAGTGTATTCCTTTTGCCTTATAAAAGGCAATCCCAAAAATGCTTGTTTTTAAAGAGATTTATGCTGAATATTAAAGGGTAAAAACCACCAATCTAAAAATAATTGCCCTTTATATTCAGAAGAATAAGCAAAGAGGTAAATTTTTAAGTATATCCAAAAATATTATTTCATTTTTTATGCCAAGAAAATTGTCTTTATGAAAATATGTTATAACATATTGTATGGCAATGAATATATATAAGCCTATTCATTTTTATTTACTTTGAGTCCGTGGGCTTGTAATATATAAGCTCACTAATTTTGGCACCGAATATTTAGGTGGCAATATAACAATTATCAACGCAATTTATTGCGATAAACGGGAATTGATAACTAATAGCATCAGCAGTGTTTCCGACATTATCAAGCATTATCTTTAATGCCATGCTGTTCAATACGGTAACGATGCAATAAAAGAGGCTAATGGTGATCATGCGACCAATAATAAAAATACAAAACGGATGAAATATGATTCTTAACAAAGGGAAAGGTTTTGCTCTTGACTTAAACCGTAATTTTAAATATCATCTAACATATGAATATCGGTTCAGGGATCTAATATTTTCACCTTGGGAAACTGCATTCTAATGACGGGGATCTTTATCGAAATGCCGGGGCAGTTGCATCCTTTTGAAACGCCTTTTGAAAAACCGGGGAGGCCGCTTTTTCGGACACAGTTCATTTATTTGACCAATAGGGGCTCCGGCCGTTACAGCGGGCTGTTGCCCATAGATTATAACTTTCGGGAGTTGGGCTGGAAACTGGCAGACTATTTCCCTATGGGCTACACGAACTTGTGCCGCCTGGAAAAAAGGTATGCCGCCCATCCCGGTCTTTCCGGCGGCGCAGTTTTCAAAAAAGACAACCGATACTACCCGAGAGTATACTATCCCAAAAAAATGGACAGGAACCACCTAGCGGGGAATCTGTTCCTGGTATTCAGGGAGCCGGTGAGTGCCGGTTTGCCTTATGACGTCATCGGGGCGATGCTGGAGGAAGAACGGGTGTTTAAGATGGCTGAACGATATGCAAAAACCTACGGGCGCTGTGCCATGGTGGGGCTTTTAATTGCAGATATAACCTGGCATTGAGGAAAGGATTAAAAAATGGACGAGACCGAACAGATCTATCGTAAGCTCCAACAGCACCTCGACAAACAAGCCGTAGGTTATCCTACCACCAAGTCCGGAGCCGAGATACGGCTTCTCAATCGGTTCTTCAGCCCCGAGGAGGCCCGGCTGGCCATGCATTTGACGTACAAACCCGACTCCATCGAGCGCATCAAAGAATTGGCCAAGGGCAGCGGGATAGCCCCCGACGGGGTTGAGGATCTATTGAATAACATGGCAAAGAACGGGGTTATCGGTCTGGTTGAAAAGGAAGGCGTTCGATGCTTCTTCACCATCCCGTTCATCGTCGGCATGTTCGAGGGTCAATTGAATAGGCTCTCCCCCGAGTTCCTGGGCGATGTTGAACAATATACCAGCGACAGATCCTTTGGACTGGCCTTTCTCGGCACAGAACTGTCGCAGATGCGGACCATACCGGTGGGAAAAAGCATCTCCGCCGAACAGCAGGTAGCCACCTATGACCACATAGTGGACATCATCAACGGAGCCAAAGGCCCCTTTGCCATCCTCGAATGCATCTGCAGAAAAATGGCCGGCCTGAAGGGGGAACCCTGCAAGAAGACCTCCCGCCAGGAAACGTGCATGGCCATCGGAGACATGGCGAGGAACGTTATCCAATACGCCAACGGGAGGGCCATAAGCCGTGAGGAGGCGCTCGAAATAGCCCGGATGAACGAAGCGGACGGGCTGGTCTTTCAGCCCTCCAACACCCGGAAAGTCGAGTTCATCTGTTCCTGCTGCGGGTGCTGCTGCGGAATGCTGCGTCTTCAGAAGATGCTGCCCAGGCCGGTTGATTTCTGGGCAGCCAACTACTGTGCCTCGGTGAACGCCGAAATCTGCTCCGGCTGCGGGATCTGTGTCGAAAGATGCCAGGTGAATGCCGTGACGATTGACGCTCGCGCTGGCATCGCAGTCATCAATCCCAATCGCTGCATCGGCTGCGGGAACTGCGTTGCCAGCTGTCCGGCCGGGGCCATGAGCCTTCTCAAGAAAGAGAAGGAGATTGTGCCGCCCCAGGATTCGGAGGAGCTTTATGATGTCATCATGGCCCACAAAAAAGGAACCCTCGGTAAAATAAAACTGGCGAGGAAACTGATGCGGGTAAAAAAAGAGTGAACTTAACCTAGGATGGAGATAAGCGGGGGAATGAAGTTAAAGGAGATATATAGAAGCCCCAATTATTAATCGGTATGCGAATGCGACCGGGCCAAGAACCTGGTGATAGATGTCACCTGCGGGGGAATAGCCATGTATACCCGGATCGTCGAGCTCGATCCGGAAGAGATCGCGGAGTTTCGAAGGACCGGACATCTGGACGATCTGGCTTATAAAATAGGCAAAGGGGATCAGGAGATATTAAAAAGAGAGTTGCGACCGGGATCCGATAAGGAGCGAATTGAATATGTTGAGAAATTATGACCGGACTGCCTGTCTGGTTTTCCAATCAGGGAGATGACAAGAGACCCGAAAGAGCCCCGCATCTGCGGGGCTCTTGAAATTTTACCGTTTAGAAAATATCAATTCGTAATGAAAACAATTTCACTTTTCTTTGCATCGGCAGTTACCTTGTCTCCCTCCTTAAATTCCCCCTCCAATATCCTCATAGACAGCGGGTCCTGCAACAATCTTTGAATAGCCCGCTTTAGTGGCCGGGCGCCGAAGGCCGGGTCGTACCCTTCGTTGGCCAGCAATTCCTTGGCCTTTTCCGTAACCTCCAGGCCGATCTTGCGGTCGGCCAGCCTTTTGTAAAGGTGAGCCAGCTGGATGTCTATTATCTCCTTGATCTGAGCCTTGTCCAGCCGGTGGAAGATCACGGTCTCATCCACCCGGTTCAAGAATTCCGGACGGAAATGCCCCCGCATGGCCTCCAGTACTTTCTCCTTGATCTGGTTCTCGTCATTCAGTTCGCTGATGAACTGCGAGCCGATATTGGAGGTCATGATCACCACCGTGTTCTTGAAATCCACCGTCCGGCCCTGGCCGTCGGTCAGCCGGCCGTCGTCCAGTATCTGCAACAATACATTGAACACGTCATGATGAGCCTTCTCGATCTCGTCAAACAATATCACCGAGTAGGAACGTCGGCGGACGGCCTCGGTCAATTGCCCGCCCTCATCGTATCCCACATAGCCCGGCGGGGCGCCTATCAGCCGGGCCACGGCGTGCTTCTCCATGTATTCCGACATGTCTATCCGGATCATGGCCCGCTCGTCATCGAACAGGAACTCGGCCAGGGCCCGGGCCAGCTCGGTCTTGCCCACGCCGGTGGGTCCCAGGAAAATAAAAGATCCGATGGGACGGTTGGGGTCGGACAGCCCGGCCCGGGCCCGGCGGACCGCGTTGGATACCGCCACCAAAGCGTCATCCTGACCCACCACCCGCAGTTTAAGCCGCTGCTCCATCTTCACCAACTTGGCGGTCTCGCCCTCCAGCATTCGGGCCACCGGGATCCCGGTCCACTTGGCCACCACCTCGGCGATGTCCTCGTCGTCCACCTCCTCCTTCAGCATCTTGATGTCCTTCTGCACCTCGGCCAGCTGTTTATTCTCGTGCTCCAGGTCCTTCTGCAATGAGGCGATGGTGCCGTAGCGCAGTTCTGCCACCTTGTTGAGGTCGCCCTGCTTTTCGGCCTGCTGTTCCTGCAGTTTGGCGTCCTCGATGCGCTGCTTGATGTCGCCGATCTTTTTGATGACGGCCTTCTCGTTCTGCCAATGGGCCTTCATGGCCGAGGATCTCTCCTTCAGCCCGGCCAGCTCGGCATCCAGTTTAGCCAGGCGCTCCTTGGAGGTGTGATCCTTCTCTTTTTTCAGGGCGGTGCGCTCGATCTCCAGCTGCATGATACGGCGCTCCACTTCGTCGATCTCGGTGGGCATGCTGTCGATCTCGATCCGGAGGCGGGAGGAGGCCTCGTCGATCAGATCCACCGCCTTGTCCGGCAGGAAGCGGTCGGAGATGTAGCGGTGCGACAGCACCGCCGCCGCCACCAGGGCGCTGTCCTTGATCCGCACTTTGTGATGCAGTTCGTAGCGTTCCTTCAGGCCCCTTAAGATGGCGATGGTGTCCTCCACCGACGGCTCCTGCACCACGATGGGCGCCAGCCGGCGCTCCAGGGCCGGGTCCTTCTCGATATTCTTGCGGTATTCATCCAGGGTGGTGGCCCCCACCATCCGCAGTTCGCCCCGGGCCAGGGCGGGCTTAAGCATGTTGGAGGCGTCCATGGCCCCCTCGGCCTTGCCGGCCCCCACCAGGGTGTGCAGTTCGTCTATGAAAAGGATGATCTCCCCGGCGGCGGCCTCGATCTCCTTGAGCACGGCTTTGAGGCGCTCCTCGAACTCGCCCCGGAACTTGGCCCCGGCGATCAGGGACCCCATATCCAGGGCCACCACTTTCTTGTTCTTCAGGGTCTCCGGCACGTCGCCGGAATTTATCCGCTGGGCCAGACCTTCCACGATGGCGGTCTTGCCCACCCCGGGCTCGCCGATCAGCACCGGATTGTTCTTGGTGCGGCGGGACAGCACCTGGATCACCCGGCGGATCTCGTCGTCCCGGCCGATCACCGGGTCCAGCTTTCCTTTGCGGGCCAGGTCGGTCAGGTCGCGGCTGTAGCGGGCCAGGGCCTGGTATTTTCCCTCGGGGTTCTGGTCGGTTATTCTCTGGTTTCCCCGGATGTCCACCAGGGCCTTCAGCACCGCATCCCGGGTGATGCCGGCGCTCTTCAATATCTGAGCCGCCTTGCCTGATCCCTCGACGATGGACAAAAGCAGATGCTCGGCCGAGACATACTCGTCCTTCATCCGGTCGGCTTCGGTCATGGCCGTCTGAAGCACGCGGTTGAGAGCGGGCGACATATAGGCCTGTCCGGTCCCGCCATAGACCTTCGGGATGGCAGCGATCTCTTGCTCCAGCTTGTCTTGAACCATCTCTGGACGGGCACCAAGCTTTTGAATGATGGGAATCACCACCCCGTCGTCCTGGCCCAGCAGGGACAGCAGAAGATGCACCGGGGTTATCTCCTGATGGTTCTTCTGTCCGGCCAGGGCGGAGGCGGCCTCCAGGGCCTCCTGGGATTTAACGGTGAATTTGTCCAGACGCATAATAAACCCTGCAAAATTAATGATAGTTTACGGCGGACCTTTTTATAAATATAATTGCCGGCCGCTGTTTTGTCAAGGGAGCCGGAGACCGGTGCAAACAAAAAAGGCCGGAGTTGCTTTCCGGACCTCATGAAAGAAATCGCCGCTGGCTAGGGATAAAGGTAGAGCCTGCGATCCGCCAGCTGCGCTTTGGTCCCTAAATTTGCATTCAAGCCGTCCATCAACCGCTTGAATGGCCCGAGCCGCCCCCGGTCCATCCCGGCCGGGCGCTTATTGCTGATCTCCAGCGGCTGAAGCCATACTGAATCCAATGATGAACCTTTCATGATCACGTGAAGAACGGCGCTTTGATTGGCCAGGGAATCTTTTTGATCGAAAAGGAAATTCCCCAGGCTGTAAGCTATCAGCCCTCCCCGGTAGAACTCGATTCCCTGCAGGACATGGGGGTGATGCCCCAAAACGATCCCCGCCCCGGCCCTGACCGCCAGCCGGCCGAGATATTTCTGGGTCCGGGACGGCTGCTGGTGATATTCATATCCCCAGTGGAAGGAGGCGATGATCACCTGGCAGGAATCCTTGGCCGCCTGTATTGAACTGAAGACCGTTGCAGAATCGGCCGGGGCGATAATGGTTCTTTCGTTGTTCGGGTACAGCAGATAGGGCTGGCAGAAAGCCAAGAAGCCCACCCGGATAGCACCTATTTGAAGATAGGCCGGCCGGCAGAAAATATTTGAGACAGCTGGATCGAGAGCGCTGTCCGGACCGGCGGCCGGCGCCAGGATCCCGCTGAAGGGGATCTGCAACGAATCCAGAATTGCCAGCGAGGCCTCCAGCCCTGCCGGGCCGCAGTCGTAGGCATGGTTGTTGGCCACCGATAGAAATCCGAAACCGTTCTGCTTTAAAATATTGGATGCCACAACCGGGTCGGCCTTGAAGCGATAGGGGCTGATGCTTTTGAATTCCTCAGAACTGATGACCGATTCCAGATTTCCGCACAGCACCTGGCAGGAGTCGGTCACCAGCCTCAGGTGCGAGAAGGGATAGGAGGACCCCTGCTGCTCGATCTTTTTGGCCACTCCCCGCCCCAGCATGATGTCGCCGACGGCTATGATCTCCCACCTTTTGGCCGGAGCGTCCTCGGCTCCGGCGGCTGACACCAGCAGGCAGAGCCAGCCCAGGAGAACGATCTTCATTGTTGCAGGCCGGAAACCGCCACGAACTCGTAACGGGAGACGGCTTCCGCGGTCAAGACCCGGGTCACGGCTTTGAGGACATTCTCGGTGGCCGGGACAAGGATAAGCGCCCCGGTCTTGGTCTTAGCCAGCTGGTTTTTCAGCAGGGAGATGCAGGAATTGGCGGAGGCCTTGGCGTCGATCACCAGGTCCGGGGCGGCATAGAGGCAGGAATTTTCCAAAGCCGATCGCTTTACCAGGGACTGGGGCGACGGGTATGGCTCGATGAGGATCAGCTGGTTGCGGCTGCAGTAGGAGGCCAGCAGATCGGCGACTCGGGCATCCTCCACGGCTCGGGAACCCTGCCACAGGAACAGCCCGGCAGGCTCGGCGGTCGTTTTCAGGGCGTCATCCAGCTTATCCTTTATCTTGCCCGAAGCCTCATCCACCAGAATGGTGCCGGGGCCGGGATCGTTCTTGGGATAACCCTTGGGCTCCAGGACCGCCGTGCAGAAAACCTCCCGGTCCGCTGACCGGAGGCTGCCATTAAGGACCAGCGTTTTGATCTGCGGGATCCTGCCGAACTGCTGGGCCAGGGAAGGTTTTTCCGGCGGCCAAAAATACAGAGCCAGTGCGATCCTGGGCAGGCGGGAGACATTTTCGGCCGGGGTTCTTTTTTTAAGGACGGTGATATTGAGGGCCTGAGAATCGGAGGAAAGAAAGGACAGGTCCAGGCGCTGTTTCTTCCGATTTTCCAGGGATCTGGACGTCGTGTAATTTTGAGAGAGAACCAGCCG
The DNA here is from genome assembly GCA_937863685.1 of uncultured bacterium. GTDB lineage: Bacteria > Edwardsbacteria > AC1 > AC1 > EtOH8 > UBA2226. Next base: position 661,476 of record CALMGM010000005.1, on the reverse strand, counting down.
GGTCACCATTAAATTGGCCTGCACCAGGGGGTACCCGGCTGGGATATGGATCAGGAAGTTCCGGGAACTGTCGGGCCCGGTGCTCAAGGACCGGACGGCAAAGCCCAGGTCAGCCAGGGTTCCCAGCAGGCTTTGAATATCCCCGGTAGCGGGGCGGGGGGCCTGGCTCCGGGGAATTTCCGGCCAGGCCGGCTTTGGGGGCCGGCCGGCAAAATGCCGCAGGGCCAGGGCCGCCAAAAGGACCAGCCCCGCCGCAGGCACGATCCAGAGATTGGATCTTTTTTTCTTTCGGTTTCTAGGCATATATCAGGTATTATTTTACCCTACAGCTAATATTTTAGCAAGGGGGCAGGCCTGTGCCAGGCCGACATTTTGGGCAAAAAGAAACCTCCCGGTCTCCCGGGAGGTTTTGTCCTATCATCTATATCTGGCAAATTTTGATTGACGATGTTAGAAGCTTAGGCGCGGTTCTTGGCAAAGCAGTCCGAACAATAGACTGGACGGTCGCCGGTGGGCTTGAAGGGAACTTCGGTGTCCTGGCCGCAGTCGGCGCAGGTCACTTTGAACATCTGGCGGGGTCCGCGTCTTTCGCTCTTTTTGGCTGAGCGGCAATCCGGGCAGCGCTGGGGCTCATTCTGGAAACCCTTCTGTTGATAGAATTCCTGCTCGCCGGCAGTGAAAGTGAATGATTTCCCGCACTCTTTGCAGGATAGGGTCTTGTCCGTGAAACTCATGTTTCTCCTTGGATTTTGTGTTTTTTTGCCCGAAAAAAAAGCCCCTGGTCAATTAACAACTGACACGGGGAATTGGTTTTCCGGACGCTTGGGTTGTTTTACTATTAAGCAGTGTATCACAATGCCGGTAGTTTGTCAAGTGTTATTTTAAAATAATTTAAAATATTTTTATAGCCATTCATACCACCCCTCTATCCCCTCCTTGATTAAGGAGGGGATATCAATATGAAAGTCAGTTCATCCGGCGGATGCGCAGCTCCGTTCCCTTGACGCCTTTCAGCAGATTGGGCAGGGACGAGAGATCGCTGTCCCCATAGTGGTAGGGATAGACGATACCAGGTCTTACCATCTTTACCGCCCGAACCAGTTGTTTGGCGGTCATGGTGTAGGGCTGGTTCATGGGCAGGAAGGCGATGTCGATATTTTTCAACTGCTTCATCTCCGGGATGTCCTCGGTATCGCCGGCGATATATATTTGCTTACCGTCAATATCAAGGACATAACCGTTGTCCCGGCCTTTGGGATGGAACTTGTCCCGCCCCTGGGTGGTATTGTAGGCCGGAACGGCGGTTATCTTAACGTTTTTTATGGCGATGGTATCGCCGTTGACCATGGCTTTGCCGAAGCCCAGGATGTCGTAAGAAGCCCGGTTTAGAATAATGCGCGTTTTATCCGATAGGATCCTGGCGATGGCCTCCTTGTCCAGATGGTCCTGGTGCTGGTGGGTGATCAGGATAATGTTCGCCTTGGGCAATTGGGAATAATCGGCGTAGCGGCCCACCGGGTCCACATGGATGACCAGGCCGTCGTAGTCCAGCATCAGGGTGCCGTGGCCGATGAAGTGGATGATAAGTTTCTTCTGGCCCACGGCGAAGGTGTCGGCTTCGAAGGATTGCTGGGCATGGGCGGCGGTCAGGGGCAGCAGGAAAAACGGCAATAGAAAAGCGAAATAAGTTTTCATTTTGGTTTCTCCTAAAACGATTGTTTTAATACAAATCGTCATTGCGAGTCAGGCATCGAAATTAAACAGACGAAGCAATCCAGGATATTCTCCCCTATTAAGGGGAGATACAGAGGGGGTCCCGGTTCTATCCTTACTTTCTCTTATAACTAAGAGAAAGTAACAAAGAGAAGTTTTAGGGGACGGCAAACTAGCGTCTTTTAGTTACAGAGGATTCTCAATCCGCCGGGAAAATATTTTTCTAACATTCTGCACTTGCAACGCTGACCGTAGCCGGTCCCCTAAGACCTCCTTGACCGGTTCATGCTTCACCGGTCAAGCTTGGGGGACCTCACCCTGCCCCTCTCCAAATAAATTTGGCGAGGGAACGGTCATTGCGAGGAGACCAGGCATCTTACAAATGAAGCAATCCAACTTTTCCTGGATCCCGGATCAAGTCCGGAATGACAACACTAATTGGTTTTCTCTTTTTCGTTCTTTTTGGCGTCAGTATACAGCACGAAGCATATACAACTGGCGACCATGGTCAATATGCAAACCGTGGCGAATACGATCTCCTTGGCGGTGGTTATTCACGGCAGGACCTTCCAAAAGAAGTATGCGGCGCTGATAAGGCACAGGATATTGGCTATCCAGTATTAGAGGGAGCTGTTTTTGAATTTCATTTTGGTTGCTCCTTGTTATATAATATTTGTGCCTCTTTCAATTTCATTACGCGTGGTTTGTTTTCGTTTTTAGGTTTAAATACAACCAGGCTATCAGAGCCTTCACGCCCAGCCCAACCATATAAATTATCATTTGTATATTTAATTGATGAGTTCTCATCGTAAATCATTTTCCAGTGGCCATTTTGCTTAACCATAGTATAAACCAATAAGGGGACATACGATTTATAGCGGTCTTCTGGCCCGTAAACCTCTGTTAACCATGGAAGTAATAAAAAATCTGGGATTGAGTCATTATTTAAATCCTGATATTTCCAAACATCCCTTTCTTCAGAAAAAATAACTTCGGGGTAATCATTATTTAGGGTTATTACGTCCAATCGTGATGGTTTGCTGGCATAGCCGTAGCCGATCAATAACAAGACGTTTTCATTTTTAGTGATAGGATATAAAAGAAAGTAATTATTATCGGCAACATTTTTAATTTCATTTTTTAAAATTAATTCATCCTCTATTTTTATCCAGCCATCCATGTTTTCAAGAGTGAATTCAGGCTTTCCGCTTATCTTAATTCGTACTTTATGGAAATCTCCCGGATCATTCCAGTCTTTGGGGATTTCAAGGATTATTTTATCCTTTTCCCCATCATTGTTCCAATCAAATTCTGTGGTATAAACAGTTTTCCATTTATTTGAACAAGAAATAATGGAAACTAGAAAGGAAATATAAATAACGGCTTTTATAACTTTTCTCATTTTATCTCTTAAATATTATTAATTTTACCCGTTCGACTTGCTGTCCAAACACAGCACTTCCTGCTGTTGGTTGTAGATCGGGCAGCCGCCGCCGCACAGCGGCAGTTTGTCGCATTCTTTGCATTTCTCCTGCAGATAGGCCTTCTTCCGCAGGTCCACCGCCGGCTGGGCGTTCCATATCTGGGTCCAGGGGTCGGCCAAAATATTCCCCAAAGAGGCAAAATAGCTCTGGCAGGGGATCACCGAGCCGTCCGGCTCCAGGCACATATTGTACTTGGCGGCGGTGCAGGTCTTGACCCCCAGCTCCAGGTTCACCGGGTCCAGCTGGCAGTACTGGGTGGGGGTGTACCAGATCAGCCGCAGTTCCAACTCCCGGGCCTTTTGGCGGATGCGTTCCACCAGGGGCTTCAATTCCTCTTCCTTGAAGCCGATGCCGCAGGTGGCGCCCTGCCCGGCGTAGATCAGCCCGTTGCAGGCCATGGCGGCCACCCCCAGCGATTTGATGAACTCCATGGTCTTTTCTATCGTATCGGCGTTCAGCCGGGTCAAGGTGGTGTTGGTGATGGTGTATACCGGCGTAGCCACAGCATTCTTTACGCCCTGAACCGTGTCCTGCCAGGCGCCTTTTGCGCCCACCATCTGGTCGTGGATTTTGGCATCGTGCGATTCCAGAGTTATCTGGAAATGATCCAGCCCGGACTCGACCATTCTTTTCACCAAGTCATTGTTCTTCAGGTTGCGGCCGTTGGTCAATAACCCGGTCACCAGGCCGGTCTCCTCGGCGTAGGCAATCAGGTCCACCAGGTCCTTTCGCAACGTAGCCTCGCCGCCGGTGAAGCAGACATGGGGAATGCCAATCTCCCAGATCTTCTTTATGACCTGCTTCCATTGATCGGTATTCAACTCGGCCGGCTGGCGGTCCTTGGGCAGGTAGCAGTGGCCGCAGGCGTTGTCGCATTTATAGGTCAGGGCCAGGTCCATCCGGTAGGGCGCCGAGACCGGGGTCTCGAACGGCTCGATGCGGTTGATGTCCATATAGGTGACCGGGCAGATGTCGTCGGTGCGGACCAGGGTGAATATCTTTTCTTTCAATGAATTGTAATCCTGCTCCAACTGATCGGGCTTTACCCCGCGGTATCTTTTGAGCAGCTGTTTTACCGCCTGGTCGGTCTCGTCCCCCTCGATGATGTGCTTGGCCATCTCGGCGGCGGTCTGGTTCAGGTGCAGTATCCGCGAGGCATTGATCACCAGCACGCCCCTGCCATCCGGCTCGATGCGCAGATGCAGCCTGAAGTTGGTATCACCCTCCTGTCCCCGGTACTGGAACAGGCCGGCCTTAAGCGGCCTTTCTTTGGTGAACAGATCTTTTAACCAAGCCATTTCTTCACCTTTCTTTTTCCCAGCAGGATCACCGGGAAGACAAGTTTATAATGGTTTTCGCCGGAGCGTATCTTTTTCAGCAGGGATTCTTTTTTAAAGTAATAGCTCTGGGCCAGGAAATCCGGCAGCACCAGTCCCAGAAGCGGCTTTATCATAAAGCTGGCCAGGCCCATCATGGGGCCGACCGGGGTGATCGTCATCCGGACATCTTTTATGATCAGCGCTAGCCTGCGTTTTTTCTGCAGTTCGGTCGATACCAATGTTCCCTCCAGCTTCCAATTGTTCCAGTGGACGGTGAGATCGTTGCCGTCCCGCACCATCGATGAGGGAGAGATGGTTTCGCGGAACATCATGGCCAGGGCCAAAGCGAAGAACAACAGTAAGGCCGAACCGACAATGGTCAAAGTCAATATTTTTAGGGTAATGAGGAACGATAGAGCCAGGATGGCCAAAATGTCGAGCAGAAAAACCACTGCCCACAGCCAGCGGGAGGCTTTTAATATATTTTCATTATTCATAGTCCCGTTATCTCCACTATCTTATGCCGGCTGGTCTCGCCCCGCACCAGGGTGACGGCGCTTTTGCGCACCTTAAAATGACCGGCCAGGAATTTTATCAGATAGGCATTGGCCTTGCCGTCCACCGCCGGGGCCGGGATGTAGACCTTGTAGCCGCCGCCCTCGGCAATTATCTTGGCCTGTTTGGCATTGGGGATTATTTTCAGGTTAATGCGCATGGGTGGGCAATTCCCCTTTTTATGAACTCATCCCTTGCGTCCCTTCTCTTGGTAAGAGAAGGGGTTGGGGTTGAGTTATGATTTCAACCGCCCCTTGATCCCCTCTCCGCCACGGCGGATCTTCGACTTGATTCAGACAGGGGATGGGGGTGGACTATTGATTGTTTTCGTTGAATTGACGGATGTGCTTTATGGCCAGGCCCACCGCGCCGCCGTTCAGTAGCAGAAGGGCCAGCAGTTCTCCGAAGAACAGGTAGTGTACGAAACCAAAGATCCCGGGGGCAACGGACAGGCCCAGGGCCACCAGGCGGAAGCCCGTTGGATTGGCCTGGTCGGTCATGGCCTTGGGGAGCAGGTTTCGGCCGGAGGCGAACCTGAAGCTGAGCCAGACGAAGACCGAGGAAAGGGCCAGGAACACCACCAGCAGGGTCTCTTCCGAGTCCGGCGACAAGGAGATGGTCACGGCATTGCTTGTCCTGAGAAACAGGGCGATGACGGCCAGGATCACCGGCTCGGCGGCCATGGCCCAGTAGACGATATTCAGATTATTCTGCTGTTGGGTAGGCTGGTTTTGGAGCATGAAAAAACCCTCCTAATAATACTTTGGTTTACCTGCTTTGAGTTAGGATTCTGTCATCGCGAGCAGGGCAAAATATGCTTCGAACGAAGCGATCCATTTTATGGATTGCTTCACCTGCCACGCATGATGCAATCATCGCAATGACGATGAATCGACCAGCCCTCAATGATCTCTTCCTTTGCCGGAATCGGTTATCTCCACCAGGTCCTCGGGGAACGGCCGGAAAAAGGTCTGCTCTTTGAGATATTCCTCGTTGAATCGCACTATCCACGACCGGATCAGACTCTGGGGCACGCTCAGCGGCAGTTTGCCGTTGCGGTAACTTTGCAGGGAATCCAGAAAATATTGTTTTTCTCCCGAAGATATCTTGTCCGAAAAATAACCCAGGGTGTGCATCAAAGAGTTGATGTGCGAGGTATGCTTGGGGGCATGAGACAATGCGGAGGAGAATTCGGTCCTGTAATCTTCAATCAGTTTGGTGAAATCTTTATTTTCATGATTGGCTACAATGTGACCCAAAACTTTCAGCTTGGCCTGGCTGTAGGCCATCAGCAGGTATTTGTTTCGAGAGTGGAAGGCCACCAACTCTTTCATCTCTCCGGAATCAACAACCTTTCTCAGATCGGCCAAGGCGAACAACTTGGTGAAGAAATGCTCCCGGATGGAGAAGTTCTCCAGCCGGGCTTCATCCTCGATGGCGGCTCCGGGAAATTTTTCCAGCACCGCTTGCCCGAAGAAGCCCCGGGTCTTGCCCAGCGGGGCCGGATGTTCTGGCCCGGAATAGAATTTGACGTCCTTGATCCCGCAGGATGGCGAGCGGCTTTTGAGCAGGAAGCCGTCAACTTCTTTTATGCCGTCCAGATAACTGCGGCTGAAATCGTGCATCTTGCCGGTCACATCCAGGCCGCTGGACGGCTGAAGCAATCTTTTGTTGCTCTTTCTTTCCACCACCCTGATTGGCTGACGGGGAAGGCCCAGTCCGATCTCCATCTCCGGGCAGACCGGGATGAAATCGACATGCTTTTTTAGAGCCTCGACGGTTTCGGAGTTTATCATCAGGCCGTTGTAGCGGCAGGCGGCAAAGGTCAGGCATTTGCTGACCACCACGATGGGTTTGCTGGGTCTTTTCATAAATGTCATTCAAAGTATTTTAACCGCCAAGGCGCCCCCAGGTTTTTGGATTCGCGCATTATTTTTTTGTCATCCTGAGAATCCTTCTATACGTGGCTGGGCGTAGGATGACAATGTTCACCCGTTCAGCTTGTCAGGCAAGGTGTCTTCCTCAGGGTGACAAGCCGCTATTTGTCTATCTTCCTCCGCCGGCGCAGGCGCAGGCGCAACCGGCACAGGCGCAAGCGCAGGCGCAGCCCCCGCCGCCGGAGCTCCGTCCACCGGAAGAAACAGGAATTGGATTGGTTTTGTTGGTCACTCCTCCGGTGAAACTGTCCAGCTTGCCCACCAGTCCGGCGGCCATGCTTTCGGCGCCGGTGGTTACCTTGCTGGCAAAGTCGGCTCCGGGAAGTTTGGGCATCTGCATTCCGGTTCCGCCCGATGTTTTTGCGGTGGTGCCGCCGCCGCCGTAATGGTATCCGGACCGACCCCACCAGCGCGGCAGAAATACATCGCCGGCGCCGTAGTGCCGGGTCATGCGGTCCTTGTAATCGCCGTCCATCATCAGCCAGTCGAACTGGTCCTCCAACGGCTGGCTTTTCAGTTCCGGGGTCTGGGCATCCTGCACCTGTTTCCAGGCCTGGGCTATGATGCCGCGGTAATAGACGGCAGTATCCTTGCGGGAAAAGCCCTTCATCTTGTCGTTGACATCCTTGATCAGCTTGATGGTCACCTCACGTAGCTTGGCCCGATCCGGCAGGCCGTATTTATCCAATGCCTCCAAAAAGCTCTTCTCATACGGCAGGGCGGCCAGCTCCGGTTTCAGGACTTTTATTCTTAATTTGGGCTCGCGGTCGGTGACCTCCACCGCCTCCTTTTTCACCAGGCCGAACAGCACCATGCTCATCACCTTGTCCAAGGGCATTTCCAGGACGATGCCGGCCTCGGGCGCGGTCAGTCCCCGCTTGATGCCCACCCCTTCGATGGAGACCTCGGGCGGCAGGTATTTCATGCGGCGGGTCTTGTTCTGGCGGTAGCCGACGAAAATGGCGATCCCGAATATCCAGAAGACGACGGTGCTGAACAGGAATTTGAAGATACCGAAGATGAAGCCGACAAGGCCGCCGACCAGTTTCTGCCAGAAGGGGGCCGGCTGTTTGACCGCTCCCTTGGGCACATACTTGGCCGGGAACGAGGCCCCGAAGGTATACTGCCGGTCCGGCTCGGCGTTCTCTGTCAACCAACGGTAGACCACGGCGTTCTCGACGGTATCCAGCCAGGATTCGGTGAACTGTTTTTGATGATAGCGGGGCTCATCCGGTCCCATGCCGGGCGGGAAAGAAAAATTGCATTCCATACGAGTGGAGCCGCTAACATATTTGGATCCGTACCAGGTGGGGGAGAATTCGAAGGAGACATAATTAGGGTCCTTGGAGTCCCGATACAGCAGTTTTTCCAGATGGATGTTGAAGAACAGGGTGGCGGAGTCGCCCGGCCGGATGGTCTTGGCGTCCAGGTGAACCTCGACCCCGTATGGTTTTACGTATTCCGAGACCCGGATATCGTCCAGTTCGGTCTGACCCACCCGGGCCATGGCCCCGTCCAGCTGATAGCTGCCGTTGGGCATTCCGATATCCACGATATCAATGGGATGGGCCCCCGGGTCGCAGACGAAGGTCAGCTCATAATACAGGTCGGCCTGGCCGGCGGGGGTTACCACCAGCCAGGAGGTATTGCGCGGCAGGGTGAAGCTGTATTCCTGGGCCAAGGTCGGCCCGGCCAGGGCCGCCAGGGACAGCAGCCCTAAGAATATTTTCTTTTTCATTTTATATCCGCTCTTTTGGTTTATTGTTCGGATGATTTTTGGTATAATATGGATCGCGTCGCCGGGCGAAGAATCAAATCCTTCCGGAGATAACTTATAAGCACTGCGGGTTACTAAAACATGATATTATATGGATAGTGCTTTGTCAAGAAATTTAAGCCGCACAGATTTATCCTGGTGGCACCGGAGATACCTGCAGCAGGCGGAGTGGACCCGGACCGCAAGAGTCCATCTTTACCGCCGACTTGAGATCGCCCGCTGCGGCACTATACTGGAGATCGGCTGCGGCACCGGGGTGATATCAAACGAACTGGTGGACCGCACTGATTCTGCAGTGTTTGGACTGGACAATGATTTTACGGCCCTGGACTTTGCCCGGGAACAGGCATCAAATAAAATGCTGTTATGGCTGGCCGGCGATGCCGATAAACTTCCCTTTGCCGATGCTTCCCTGGACCTGATCGTCACCCATTATTTCTGGCTGTGGGCCAAGCGCTCCGACGTCATAATCAATGAATGCCGGAGAGTCCTTAAAGAGAGCGGGCGTCTGGCGGCTTTGGCCGAGCCGGATTATTCTTCGCGACAGGACCATCCCGAAGGCCGGCCGAACATCAAAGAATTTCTGATGAGCGACCTGAAGGCAAAAGGGGCCGATCCCGCCATCGGAAAAAAAATTGAAGATATCTTTGCCCGTGCTGGATTTAAAACTGTTGCAGGATCGGTGTGTGACAAGACAGCTTATGGAGCGAATCCGGAATTGTTCCGGCAGGAGTGGAAGTTGTTGGAAAGGTTGGGTTATCCGTCCGAAGAGCTTGCTTCGATCAAAAAACAGCCGGAAGAAAAATGGATAACAATGCCGATACATTGGGCCATAGGCAGGAAAAAGTAGGCAAACCAAAGGCCTTTTGATGTTGACATAAAAATAAAGGGCTGTTATACTTATCAATATCGGGCTTTAATCAATAATGCCAAGTTGTCCATATATTTAGCGGAGATGAAGATGAAAAGACTTTACTTTTTGTTATTGCTGGCATTTGCCGTATCCTGCGCCACCCTGCAGCCGGCGGTGGACAAAAAAACGCCGGTTAAAAAGGATGACATCAAAACTGTCCAGGTCAACGACCAGGATGCCGAAGCCGAGGTCTTCATAAAAAAGGCCCGCAGCCTTTACGAGGAACACAAGCCCGGTGAGGCCATCGGGGCCACCCAGGAGATGCTGGCCAAATATCCCGGCTCCAGCTTTGTTCCCGAGGCCCTGTACCTTTCGGCCAAGAGCCGCTACGATCTTAACGAACTGGACCTGGCCCTCAAGAACGGCTGGATGCTGGCCGAAAAATATCCCCAGTCCAAGGAATACCCCATGACCAAAAAACTGCTGGGCGACTGCTATTTCACCAGCGGGGACCACCTGAAGGCCGGACAGCAGTATATCGAGGGTCTGCAGGCCGCCAAGACAGGGGAGGAGCGCGAGGCCATGCTGCTGCCGCTCTCGGCCATGATCGAGGAGAGGCTCACCGACGGGCAGCTGAGGATATTGTTCCGCAAATATCCCGAGTCCGAGGTAGCTCCGGCCCTGGGCCTGAAGCTGGCCCAGAAAGAACTGGACGCCAAGAATAATTCCGAGGCCATCAAGCTGCTGCAGGAGCTGGTCAAAAAATACCCCTCCAGCCAGGAGGCCGGGCTGGCCAAGCAGGTCTTGGTATCCATCAAGGACAACAAGCCGGTGGTTCCGGTGGGCGATGCCGGGCAAAAAGCAGGCCTGATCGTACCGCTGTCCGGGCGCTACGGCGAATACGGCACCGCGGTCAAGGAGGGCGTGAACATGGCCTTCACCGAATACAACAAGACCACCGCCAACAAGGTCAAGCTGATCACCGAGGACACCCGGGGCGATATCATCGACGCCATCAAGGCTACCATCCGGCTGTGCGACACCAGCCAGGTGATCGGGATCATCGGCGAAGTGCTGTCCGGACCCACCAGCGCGGCGGCCGGAGTGGCCAATATCAAGGGGGTGCCGTTTTTATCTCCCACCGCCTCGGAAGAGAGGATATCGTCCCTAGGGCCGTATGTGTTCCAGCTGAGCCAGAGCGTCAGCTGGCAAGGGACAGCCCTGGCCGACTGTGCGGTGAAAAAGCTGGGGATGAAAACGCTGGGAGTGATGTATCCCAACGATCCCACCTGGACGGCGGTGGCCGAGGCCTTTATCCAGCAGGCCAAGATCCTGGGGGCCAAGGTGGCGGTCTCGGTCACCTACGAGCCGGGCACCACCGACTTCAGGGCCCAGGCCGAAACCCTGAAGGCCGGCATGGTGCAGGCGGTGTTCATTCCGGCCACGCCAAACGACATCATCATGATCGCGCCGCAGCTGGTCTACAACCAGCTGAAAGTGCAGCTGCTGGGCTCCGATGGCTGGGGCGATCCCAAGGTCACCGCCAAGGGCGGGACCTATGTGGAGGGGGCCATATTTGCCACGTTGTCCTCCGGCTCCAGCCTGGCCCAGGCCGCGGCCAGATTCGAGGAGAGCTACAAGAGGACCTACGGCAAGGCACCATCCAAGCTGTCGGCCCAGGCCTACGACGGCGCCAAGGTGATGCTGGCCGCCCTGCAGAAGGGGGCCGCCAGCCGGGAGGACCTGCAGAAGGCCCTGGCCCAGGCGGAGAACTCCAGCCAGGGGGCCTCGGGGCAGTTCGCCTTCGGCCGGCAGGGGGCGGTGCCCAAGTCCAAGCTGATGACCATCCGCAACAAGCAGGTCAAGGAACTGGAATAAGCGCGGCCTCATCCGGCCTCTCGCCGTCTCGCTCCTAATTAATTAGGGGGAGGTTCAAGGGCATAAATGCCAGGATAGATTATCAATGCTTTTCGAAAATCTCATAGGCCAAAAGGTGGCCAAAAAAATATTGCGGCAGGCCTGGGACGAGGACCGGCTGGCCCAGAGTTACCTGTTCTACGGCCCGGACGGAGTGGGCAAGGAACTGGCCGCCATGGAGCTGGCGATGGCCCTCAACTGCGGATCCGAGAATGCCACCCCCTGCCGGCAGTGCAACTCCTGCCGCAAGACCGCGGCCTACATCCATCCCGATTTTCACTACCTGTTTCCCCGGCCCCATCCCTCATCGGACGGCGACCGGCGGAAGCTGGCCGAGGAGATATCGGAGATGCTCAAGGAGAAGGAGGCCCAGCCCCATCTGGCCTTTGATTTTGGCAGCCGGCCGACCGCCATCTCCATAGACGACATCCGGGAACTGAAGGAAAAGATGGAGTTTTTACCCTACGAGGGAAAGCGCAAAGCGGTGCTGATGACCGGGGCCGAGGCCATGACCACCGAGGCGGCCAATGCCTTTTTGAAGATACTGGAGGAGCCTTCCCCCACCACCAATTTCATTCTGACCACCGACCGGCCCAACGCCCTGCTGCCCACCATCCTGTCGCGCTGCCAGAAAGTGCGGTTCGAACCACTGCCGCCGGAGGAGGTCATCGGGGCCCTGGTCAAGGGATACGGACAGGATCCCCGGGCCGCCGGACTGCTGGCCGAGCTTTCCGGCAACAGCCTGGGAAGGGCCCTGCAGATGACCGGACAGGACCTGATGGCCGAAAGGAACCTGGCCGTCAAACTGCTGAGGGCGGCGGCGGAGGGAAAGCACTGGGAGATGCTGGAGACCATCGAGCAGGTGGCCCGGGACCGGGGGCGGCCGGCCAGGTTCCTGGAGATGCTGTCGGCAGTGGCGGGCGATCTGGTGCATCTGAAAGTGACCGGAAAGATAAAAAATTCCGACCGGCAGGCCGAACTGTCGGATCTGGGGAAGAAAATAGACCGGCAAAAACTATCGGAGATGGTCAAGGCCATCGAACAGGCACGGGCCGCCCTGGAGCGGAACGTAACCCCCAAGCTGTGCCTGCTGGCGGCCTGCAATACAACGCAAGGAGAGCAAGATGCCTTCACCTCTGATCGAGGTTCACTTTAAACAGGCCAGGGGCGCCTACTACAACAATCCCCAGGAGCTGAGCCTGATGCCCCAGGAGCTGGTGGTGGTCACCTACGACAGCTCCGAGGAGATCGGGACGGTGGTCCGCAACAACGTTCACCCCACCGAGAAAATGAAGCGCTCCGGCGAGGTCCTGCGTAAGGCCTCCGAAGAGGACCTGGCCAAGCTGCAGAACAACCGCAAGCGGGAGGAGGAGGCCTACCTGGCCTGCCAGAACCTGGTGGCCAAGCACGACCTGCAAATGAGCCTGGTGGACGTGGAGGCCCGTTTCGATGGCAGCAAACTTATCTTCTACTTCACCGCCGAAAAGCGGGTTGACTTCCGGGGCCTGGTGCGTGACCTGGCCACCATGTTCAAGGGCCGGATAGAGATGCGCCAGATAGGGGTGCGGGACGAGGCCCGGCGGGTGGGCGGCTACGGCCAGTGTGGCCGCCAGCTGTGCTGCGTGGCCTGGCTGAACAACTTCGAGCCGGTGACATTGAAGATGGCCAAGGAACAGAACCTGTCGATGACCTCCAGCAAGATGCTGGGGTTGTGCGGCCGCCTGATGTGCTGCCTGATGTACGAGGACGATTTCTACGAAGAATCATACAGCCACCTGCCCCGGGTGGGCTCGGTGGTGAACACCCCGCAGGGCGACGGCACCGTCTACAAAGTGGACATCTTCAAGCAGAAGATATCAGTAAAATTCGAAGAAGGCCACGCCGATTTCCCGTTTTCGGAGATCAAACAGAAATGAAGAATTTTTATATAACCACCGCCATACCCTTCGTCAACGCTAGGCCGCACGTTGGCTTTGCGCAAGAGATCATCCAGACCGACGCCCTGGCCAGATACTACCGCCTGTTCGGCCGCGATGTCCGCTTTTTGACCGGGTCGGACGAAAATGCGCTGAAGAATGTTCAGACCGCCGAGAAGGAAGGCATTACCCCTGCCGAGTTGGTGGCGCGTAATGCAAAATTCTTTGCCGACATGCATGATTACCTGTCGCTGTCCAACGACGATTTCATCCGCACCAGCTCGGAGCAGAGACATCGCCGCGGCGCCGAGAAACTGTGGACGGCCTGCTTCAACAACGGGGATATTTACAAAAAACGATATCAGGGGCTGTATTGCGTGGGTTGTGAAAAATTTTATGTCCCTGACGAACTGGTGGACGGCAAGTGCCCCGATCACGACACCGTGCCGGATATGATAGAAGAAGAAAATTACATCTTCCGTTTGTCGAAATACCAGGGAAAACTGGAACGGTTGATAGAATCCGATACATACCAGGTCGTTCCCAAGTTCCGCAAGAACGAAGTGCTGACCTTCATCCGCAGCGGGCTGCAGGATTTTTCGGTCTCGCGGCCGGTTCAGCGGGCCAGGGGATGGGGCATACCGGTGCCAGGCGATCCGACGCAGGTGATCTACGTATGGTTCGACGCGCTGTCCAACTATATAAACGCGCTTGATTATGCCGATGAAGGCGATCTCTACACCAAATACTGGGCAGAATGCCCGGAGCGGGTCCATGTGATCGGCAAGGATATAATTCGGTTCCATGCCGTATATTGGCCGGCCATGCTGATGTCGGCCAAAGTGCCGCTGCCTCACCGACTGCTCACCCACGGCTTCATCACCATCGAAGGGCAAAAAATCTCGAAATCGCTGGGCAATGTCATCAACCCCGAGGCGCTCTCCGGTAAATACGGCACGGACCAGCTGCGCTACTTCCTGCTTTCCGAGATCTCCACCACCAGCGACGGTGATTTCAGCTATGCCCGGATGGAACAGCGCATCAACTCCGACCTGGCCAACGATTACGGAAATTTAGCCAGCCGGGTGTTCAAGATGATGGAGTCGTACTGCCAGGGGACGATACCCATGGCAGGGAAGATTGAGGGCCTGGATGAAGAGCTTAAAAACAAGGCATCGGCCCTGGGCGAAAAAGTTAGATCACAGGTCGAACAGTTCGACCTGAACCAGGCCATCGTCTCGGTAATGGAGCTGGTCAAGCTGAGCAATCGCTATGTGGAATCCAACGCACCGTGGAAGCTGTTCAAGGATGGCGATCAGGAGCGCATCGGCACCGTGCTCTACAATGCGGCCGAGACCCTGCGCATCGCCAGCGTCCTGTTATCCCCGGTGATGCCGGGAAAGTGCCGGGAACTGCTGGCCAAACTGGGCGTTGAAGAAAAGGACATCTCTCTGGCCAAGGCTTTGGAATGGGGATTACTGAAATCGGGGCACAAGACATCGGCCGGGGAGCCGCTGTTTCCCAGGATCGACCGGAATGCCGGAATATCGAATAATGAAGATAGAATGCAGAAGGGTAAAGCAAAAATGGAAGAAATAAAAAAACTGGAAACAGAAAATATGAAACCGGGAATCGTGACGGAAGATCTGATAGATATCGATCAATTCAAGAAGGTCAAACTGCGGACCGCCGAGATCATCTCGGCCGAGAAGGTGCCCAACGCCGACAAGCTGCTGCGCCTGCAGGTCAAACTGGGCCAGGAGACCCGGCAGGTGCTGGCCGGCATCGCCCAGTGGTACACCCCGGAATCGCTGGTGGGACAGCAGGTGGTGATCGTGGCCAATTTAAAGCCGGCCCGGATGAGGGGGCTGGAATCGCAGGGCATGCTGCTGGCGGCCCAGGACCAGGACGGAGTGGTCATTTTGACCCCCCAGCGGAAGACCGAGCCCGGCAGCGAAGTGCGATAGGGAAATCGGCATAGATGAAAAGGCGGATCGAAGGGTTCGCTTTTTTTAACCCTGTTCGATCGGGGATTATCCGTGGAGACCTGGAGATCGCAAAGTTTTCTTCCAAATAAAGACCCAAAGATTATTAGGAGAATAAATATGTCCGATATCATCAAAAAAATCGTCGCCCTCAAAGATGCCGAACGAAAGATACTGGTGGGGGACATCATGGAAAGCGAAAAGGGGCTTAAGGAGGCCTTCTGCAAAATGCTGCAAAAAGCCGGAGAACCCTTGCTGGAAGAGTTCTACCAAAGCCTGCCCCAGGGCTGGGACGGTTTTATCAAGGAGCAGGCCAAGGGCGAAATCACTATCAGCCCCCAGAAAGAGGAAAAGGCCCTGGAAGAGATCTCCAAAATGATGGCGGGCATCGGGGCCACGATGGAGAAGCTGGAGAAGAACACCGTCAAAGCCAGGAAGCAGACCCTGAAGTTTCGCGAGACGATGAAGGCCGGGTTCATCAAGCTGGTGAAGGTGATCTCGGACCAGACCAAGGGGCTGGAGCGCGGGCCGCTGCAGAAGGAATGCCCCAAGGACGCCGAGGTCATTGAACTGCCCAAGCCGGACAAGACGGTCATAAAGAAATCAGACATCTTCGACTGCATCGGCGACCGCAAGAGCCGCCGCGAGTACAGCGACGAGGCCCTGAGCCTGGAAGAGCTCTCGTACCTTTTATGGGCCACCCAGGGCGTGAAGAAAGTCGCTGGCAACGGCACGATCAGCATGCGCACGGTGCCCTCGGGCGGGGCCATGCACCCCTTCGAGACCTATCTGGCAGTTAACAACGTCACCGGCCTGAAGAAGGGGATGTACCGCTACCAGCCGGTGGACCACAAGTTAGTGAAGCTTTTCACCGTTCCCTCCATGCCCAAAAAGCTGGCCAAGGCGGCCATAGGGCAGGGGTTTGTTGGGGATTGCGCGGCGACCTTCATCTGGAGCGCGGTGCCGTACAAGACGGAATGGCGCTATTCGCTGGAAGCCAAGAAGATCATTTTACAAGACTCGGGCCATCTCTGCCAGAACCTGTATCTGGCCTGCGAGTCCATCGGCTGCGGGACCTGCGCCATCGGGGCGTATAACCAGAAGCTGTTTGACAAGCTGTGCCAGCTGGACGGCAGGGACGAGTTCGTGGTCTATGTGGCGCCGGTGGGGAAGATTTGACCCCTCTCCAACCTCTCCCCCGAAAGGAGAGATGCTTGATAAACTGGTTTTCAATAAAGGATATCATGAAAAGAACATTATACCTCATCATATTGTTGGCGGCCATGCCGGCGGCGGCCCAGCGGAGCGCCAATCTGAGCTTTGGCTGGCAGGACAACGCCAGCTCGGATTGGATAAAAAGTCTCGACGGTGTCGCATTTTCGAACAAACCATTCTCTTTGTGGGGAAACGGCTGGCAGGCCGGAGGAGGACTGGAATACCGGGCCAAGGATTGGCTTTCATACGGCGTTTCCGGGTCTTGCCAAATATTTAGCGCCCAGCCGTCTGGTCGTGTAGAGGGCCCAGCGCTTTATGGATTTTACCAATGGGCAGGGCAAAGTTCCTGGCAGGCTCCGATAAATGCCTACTGTCGGCTGATAAGACCCAAGGCACTTTTGGGTACTAATCTTAAATTGGGTCTGGGCGTGATGGCCTCGCACATCGGCCAATTGACGGTGACCAGCGCCAGCGGGGATTATGCTCCCTCAGATACTGTTACTTTGATCGTGGCTGGCACCGGCGAGACCGTTTACCGGCCGTTCGGGCAGATAAGCGCCGGGATAAAGTTCCCCGTTACCAGCCGGGTGGGCATAACCCTGGATTACGGGTTTTTGATGACCTTCGATCGGATGGTGATGGAGATGCCTCTGGAATTGGGCCTGGCGGTGGGGTGGTAGTCAATTGATCCGGGAATATCAAAATAATAACTAACCACAGGGCTTTATGAAGAAGTCAGCCATATTGATTTTTCTTATTCTGAATACCGGTCTTTTATCTTTTGCTCAAACCAATAAAGGCGCCAGGAGCAGCGCGGATACCTTCGACAGGGCCTGGCTTTCGGCAGGGCTCGGTATTTCCAGTGATTTTCCCGGTTACGATATCGGCATTTTTGCCGTCAGGGGCGAGCACTGTTTTTCTGTTCGTTTCAACCATATGGAAGAATTTAATCTTGACCTCTTCGGACCCCAGCCGGATGATTCCAGGGATGAGGTCAGCCTGGCCTATGGCCGATGCTTGGCAAGCGGAAATATGATCGCGCTGGCGGCGGCCGGAGTTTGCCTGGTCAACAGCACCACCTATCAAGTGATCGGATGGTATTCAAACGATCCGGACAATTGGTTTGACGACCAGGCCATTTATCAAAAAGTGAACCGAAGCCAGTACGGTCTTATGGTCCAGGGACAGGTTCTCTGGAGCTCCAAATATTTCGGCCTGGGGCCGGGCTTCACCGCCAGCTTCACCGGGGAAAAAGGATACCTGTCGGCATTCCTGGATATCGCCATCGGGAATTTAAGATAGCTATCTGAGGCAGGATCTGTTCTGTTTTGCCTGGCTGCGATGATTTTTTCGGCTGGGCTTTTTATTTTCAAACAACTTTATTTGCCAAACCGATTCAGGGGCGGTTTTTTATTCTTGATTTTTAGCTGCCATTAATTGTATCCTTATGACCATGCAGGAAACCTATCAGATCCAACAAGCCATAGACCACCTGGAGTCCCAACGTTCCTTGCTGGGCGATGCGGTGGTGGAGACCGCCCTCCGGCCTTTACGGGAGAAGCTGGCTTCGCTCAAGGATTCCCCGGATGCTCAGGAGCAGCGCAAGCAAATTACGGTGATGTTTGCCGACGTCTCCGGATTTACGGCCCTGTCCGAGACCATGGACCCCGAGGTGGTGCGCGATACAATGAATGCCCTGTGGCAGAAGCTGGATGGGGTGATCACCGGCCAGGGCGGGACCATAGACAAGCACATCGGGGATGCGGTGATGGCCCTGTGGGGAGTGGGCGGGGTCCGGGAGGACGACACCGAACGGGCCGTCCGGGCCGGGCTGGTGATGCAGGCCGAGATTACCCGGTTTGCCGGCCACAAGCGGGCTCCCTTGGCGGTGCGCATCGGCATAAATACCGGGCCGGCCCTGCTGGGTTCGGTGGGAACCACCGGCGAGTTTACTGCTATGGGCGACACCATCAACACCGCCAGCCGGCTGCAGAACGAAGCCCCGGTGGGAGGGGTGCTGATCTCGCACGACAGTTACCGCCAGATACGGGGCATCTTTGATGTCCAGCCCAACGAACCGCTGATCATCAAGGGCAAGCGCGATCCGGTGCAGACCTACGTGGTGTTGCGGGCCAAGCCTCTGGCTTTCCGGACCTCCAGCCGGGGGGTGGACGGCATTGAGACCAAAATGGTGGGCCGGGACAGGGAGCTGGGGCGTCTGCAGAACCTGCTGAGGAAGGCCATCGAAAGCGGGCGAACGGCCATGGCTGCGGTGTGCGGCGAGGCCGGGGTGGGGAAATCCCGCCTGCTTTATGAGTTCGAGAACTGGCTGGAGCTGCAGCCCTATACCGTCAGATTGTTCAAGGGCCGAGCGGCCCCGGCCACACAGGGCGTGCCTTTTAGGCTGCTGCGGGACATGTTCTCCTCTCGCTTCAAGATTTTGGAAAGCGATACGGCCCAGACAGTGCTGGATAAATTCCGGGCCGGAATGGTTGGCGTCCTGGAACCCGAGAAAGCAGACATCGTGGGCCAGATGCTGGGGTTTGACTTCCGCTCCAGTCCGGCGGTCAGCGGCCTGCTGGGCAGCCCATCCTTCGGCAAGCTGGCCGAGGTTTACCTGACCAATTATTTTCGCCAGATATCTCTTCAGCCGATAATGTTGTTTCTGGAGGATATCCACTGGGGCGACCAGCGTTCCCTGGAGTTTGCCAAGCGGCTGTTTTCCGAGATACCACAGGCTCAATTATTTATAGTCTATTTGAGCCGGCCTATACTGGATGAGCGGCTGCCCGGCTGGTTCGATGAGGTTGAAAGGATAGATCTCCAGCCGCTGTCGGGCCAGCAGAGCCGGGAATTGGTAGCCCAGGTATTGCAAAGGGTGGAGATGCTTCCCGGTCGCCTTCAGGATCTGATAGTGGAGGGAGCCGAAGGGAATCCCTATTACTTGGAAGAGCTGATCAAGATGCTGATCGATGACGGGGTGATAGTGCCGGGCCCGGACATCTGGCGGGTGGAGGCCGACCGGCTGGAGCGGGTGAAAGTGCCTCCCACCCTCACCGGAATCCTCCAGTCACGACTGGACGGTCTGCCTTCCGGAGAGCGGGCGGTACTGCAAAGAGCTTCGGTGGTGGGCCGCCGGTTCTGGGACGCGGCGGTGGCGGTGCTCAAGACCGGTGAGGAAGCGGACGAATCCGGCCATCCGGTCCCTTTGTTGGATTCCCTGCAGAAGCGGGAGTTGGTGTTCCGCGTCATGCCGTCATCTTTCAGCAACAGCCAGGAGTTTGTATTCAAGCATGCTCTTCTGAGGGACGTGACCTACGAGACGGTGCTGCTTAAGCACCGCAAAAAATTCCATTCCCAGGTGGCATTGTGGCTGGAGGTCAACGCCGGGGAGCGTCTGGCAGAATATCTGGGGCTGATCGCCAACCATTACCAGCTGGCCGGGGATGAGGCCAAGGCGGCCCGTTATTTGCGCAAGCAGGCCAATGCTCAATACCGGACCAGCTCCTACCGCGATGCCCTGGCCCTGTACCAACAGGCCCTTAAGCTATGTCCGGAGAGCGATAAAAGGCAGCGGGCGGTGATCCATATCCACATCGGCAACGTTCAGCGCCAGCTCAGCGATTTTCCCTCCGCCCTGGAGCACCACAGCCAGGCTCTGCGGTTGGCCCGGGAATGCAGAGACGGCCGGGCCGAGATCAACGCCCTGGACGGCATGAGCTGGGCCCTGATGGGTCAAGGCCGTTATGATGATGCCAAGAAACACTTGACCTTAGCTCTGGCCCAGGCTTACCAGGCGGACGATAAGAGAGGCAAGGCTCAAGTGCTATTCCACTTGGGGGATGTGGCCTACCGTCAAGGCGACAGCCAGGCTACTTCGGCCTACGGAGCCGAATGTCTGAAGTTATACCAGGAACTGGAGGACAAGCAGGGCATCGGAGGCGCTCTAAAGGTCATGGGGTTCTGTCATTTCATGCAAGGCCAATACCAGGAATCTTTCCATTACCATACCCAGAGCAAATCGATGTATGCTCAGATCGGCGACCGCTGGGGAGCGGCTTCAAGTCTGACTAACCAGGGAGAAAGCAGCCGGCGGCAGGGCAAGTTCCCGGAGGCCGAGCAGTATTACCTGGAGGCTCTGAATATTTACCGCGAGATAGGAAGCCAGCTGGGCGAGGCTATCACCAATCTTAATTTGGGTCATGTTCACTGCGGGTTGCAGAACGACAGCCGAGCCAGGGAATATTTTTATCAATCTACCAGACAATCCCAGGCCATTGGCGCTCATTCAGTGCTGTTGGAGGTGCTGGCCGGGGCGGCTTTACTGGAAGCCAGAGCCGGCCGGCACGATCTGGCCGCCCGGACCTTGGGGGCCATTCAGGGACATCCGGAATATAACGACGAGATCCGGGCCAATTCCCAGCCGGCCCTGGAGCTACTTATCCGAAATATCGGAGAACAAAGGACACATGCTGCGCTGGAGCAGGGAAGGGTGGCGGACATCGAACAGTTGATCAAGCATCTGCTGCCTGATAGATGAAATACTTCAAGCCCCGCCTGAGGCGGGGCTTTTTTTATTCATACTGGCGCTGATCTCTGACCCTGGAAAATAACTAACAATCATGGCCAAATTATTTCTTGACTTGCCATAAAAATCGGTATATATTGACTATTGAAATAGTGGCATCTGGTTAACAATTCTGTTGGTAAGAATGGTCGCAAAGGGAAATATCAGGCAAAAGAGACCTTGGGGGCAATTGTGGATCACCGCAGCCAATGGCAGGAATGAATCCATTTATTACCCGCTGGAAATATGGCACCGGAAAGGCAATATCCATGATCTGACCGGGCAATGGCGGCAGGCAGAAGATATCTTCCGCCGCAACATCGGCCGGGCCAAGGATCTCGGGCATAGGAGATTGGAAGCTATGTCCGGCAACGCCCTGGGGTGGGTCCTGCACCGCCAGGGCCAGGACGATGAAGCCGAAGCATTTTTCGCTATATCACGGGATATCTACCAAGTTTCGGGCGATCTTAGGGGATTGGCCAAGACCTACGGGTTCATGGGGGGCGTCTGTTATCACCAGGGTCGCTACGCGCAAGCCCTGGAATTATACGGCGAACAGCTGGAATTGTCTGAAAGATCGGGCGATAAGGCAGGCACTTGTGTGGCATATAATAATCTGGGCAATGTTCTAGGCGAGAAAGGTGACCTGGACCGGGCTCATGATTATTACAAAAGGGCCCTGATCCTGGCCGAAGAGATCGGCGATATATTGCGCCAGGCGACCATCATCGGAAACATCGGGGTGATACATATGACCCGAGGCGATTACGCTTCGGCCGAGGAATGGCTGCTTCGTCAGGGTCGATTATCCGAAAAGGCAGGAGACAAATACAGTCTGGCAGCCACCTCGGCCAACTTGGCCGGCATTTACCTTCTGACCGGACGATTCGAGACCGGACTGGTCCAGATCGAGCAAAAGCAGAAGCTGTCCTGCGAGATGGGCGATCAGAGAGGTCTGGCGGTGGCGTTGGACTACAAGGCTCTGGTGCTGAAGAATCGAAAGGATCCGGCCGGGGCCGAAGAGCATTACCTGAGGGCCATAGAGATCGGACGGCAATGCAACATGAAATACTACCTGTGCGGATTCTTGTTCAACCTGGGCCAATTGTATTATGAACTTTCGCGATGGGATGAATCGGCCGGATACAACCAGCAGGCCGGAGAGATGGCTGCAGAGATCGGGGAAACCGGAACTTTGAACGACAGCCGAATCTTGGGGCTAAGGATCGCGGCAGAGAAGGACCCTGCGGGATCGATCGCCGCTTTAAGAAGGATGTTGGAGGAGGAACTCGACGGCAACCACAGAGCCGAGATATTATTCTGGCTTTTCAGGCTGGGCGGCAGATGCGAGGATGGCAGTGAATCTCTGCGACTTTACAGTGAACTGTATGAACGAATTCCTAATTACGATTATAAGGATAAAATTGACGAGTTGACGAGGACCATTTTGCCATAAAACCGGGGATATATTGATAAACTGAAAATGGTGGAAATAATAGGAGATATCATATGAAAAAATATTTATGGTTATTTCTACTTACACCATTGTTAATTTCTATGTCCTGCAACAACAAAAATCCAACAGCAATAGATACTCCGCCCTTTAATATTGTAATCCAAACAGGCGAACCTGGAAATTTTATTCCCGTGGCGGGTGTTACAGTGTCCGGCGGGGTTGATTGGGATATGTTTTCGGTCGTAACCAATCAGTATGGTATCGCTCAGATCCCAGGGAATATGCGAGGTAGGTCTGCAATCATATATAAGGATAATTTTTTGCCTAACATGATAGACCGCCTGGACACCATGGAATACTGGATTGGCAGGGCCAGGGATTCCCTGCGGTTTTTGGGGAGAACCGAAGGAGCTGCCATAAAAATGACGGCAAATGAGATTATTACACTTGACGAAGAAGGAAATTACCGTGTTTATTCATATTCCGATGGCGGCATATATTTGCAGCTATTCCAAAAATTGGATTCATCGATAAATTACATATATGACTATAAATTGTACGGGGATACCCTTTGGGTTTCAGTATACAATAATAATTTGAAGGCGTTTCTCATTTCAAGCATACATTTTCCATCTATGATATATAACCTTCCGTGTACTACGGCCGTATTTGCGTTAAAAGATTCCATCCTAATATGTAATAACAATGTATTTAAAATAGATGCGTGGAATCAGGTCCATATGCTAGCTCCGGTTGGCGAATTTTATGCAAGAAAAATGGAAATCATCGGCAATCAACTTTACGTGTTGGGTGGGTATAGCTGGCCCAAGGTTTATGATATTGCCAATCCCACGCTGCCAATATTGCTTTATGATTTCCTGGAGCCGAACTGCTGGGATGGGTTTTTTCATGAAGATATGCTTTTCCTTGGACCACTACAGTACGATGTGATGGATTACACTTTACCAGCCAGCTATAAGGTCAAGGACCTTTCGGTGCCATCGGCTCCGGTGGATTATTCGGTTTTTCGTACGGGTGGCATCATCCGCGGAATGATCAACGATACGTTAGCTTACGGCAGATCAGGAATTGCTTACGGCAACGGATTTATCTTCAGCGGTAGCCCTGATAGCGGTTATGGTGTAATAGCTTCACTAACGAACATCAATAACCAGTCGATGTATAATGTTTTTACAGAGAAAAGCCTTCTTTTTTGGCCATATTTAATAATAGGTTCAAAGATTTGCAAATATGTTTCCCGTTAATATCGTTAAAATGAGAAATAGTGCGCTTTTTGTTTGCGTATTATTTTTGCTGGCCGGACAGGCAGCCCTGGCCCAAAAGACTTCGCCGGTCTACTTCACCAAGGACCTTTCCGGCCGGGGAGTGCTCAAGGTCTACCGGATGATCAAAGACCAGGTGAAGGGCCCGGTGGCGGTCAAGGTCCACTTTGGGGAGGAGGGCAACCAGAATTACCTCAAGCCCGAACTGTCAAAACCGCTGGTGGAGCTTTTAAAGGCCACCTATGTGGAGACAAATGTGCTGTATTCCGGCCCGCGCCAGAAGACCGAGAGCCATTTAAAACTGGCCAAGGCCCACGGCTTCGGCTTCGCCCCGATCGACATCCTGGATTCCGAGGGTGAGAAGATCTATGCCTGCAGCACCGCCTGCTACACCCGGGTGCTGGCCGGCAGCCACATAGACCGTTACAATACCTTCATTATCTTCACTCATTTCAAGGGGCATGGTCTGGCCGGGTTCGGCGGGGCCATCAAGAACGTGGCCATGGGGCTGGCCTCCCGCATGGGCAAGCGGGTCATGCACGCCGACTACGTGCCGGACTACGATACCTCCAAGTGCATCCGCTGCGGGACCTGCGTCAAGCAGTGCCCGGCCGGGGCCATCTCCATCAATCCCCTCAGGATCGACACCCGCAAGTGCATCGGCTGCGGCCAGTGCCTCAAAGACTGCCCGGTGGAGGCCTTTGAGGCCAGCCGGGACCGGGTGAGCTCGGAACTCTTCAATAAAAGGCTGGTGGAATACGCCAAGGTGCTGGCCGACAGCAATCATATGGTCTACATCAGCGTGCTGGCCAGCATCTCGCCGGACTGCGACTGCGCCCGCAGCGCCAGAAAGCCGTTCACCGGGGATATCGGGATACTGGCCTCCACCGATATCGTGGCCATCGAGCAGGCCAGCCTGGACCTGGTCAACCGGGCACACAAATGTAAAGATGCCTTCCTCAAGGAGAGCGGCCGCAGCGGCAACCTGCAGATAGAATACGCCGAGAAACTGGACATGGGCAGCCGCAAATATAAATTGATAAGGTTGGATTGAAATGATCCAAGGGGTTTTAAAAACTTTCCAGGGATGGGATAAAAAGATAAAAATTGCCCTGGGGATATTGCTGGTGATCGGGCTGGGGGCGATCGATTATCTTACCGGTCCGGAATGGGCCTTCTCCAGTTTTTACCTACTGCCCATCGGGCTGGCGGCTTGGTGCGTGGGATCTAACTGGGGTTTGGTTGTTTCGGTGCTCAGCGGTCTGGTCTGGCTGGCGGCCGACCTGGCGGCGGGTCATATTTACAGCCAAGGTTTCATACCCTACTGGAATATGCTGGTCAGGCTGTCGACCTTTGTGGTGGTGACCTATGCCCTGTCTGGATTGAGGAAGGTACTGGATAAGGAGAAGAACTACGCCCGCCAGGATTTTTTGACCGGCGCGGCCAACAGCCGGGATTTTATGGAGACGGCCCAAGCAGAGCTGGAAAAGGCCCGGGCCGGCGGCCAGGCCATAGCCCTGGCCTATATCGACCTGGATAATTTCAAGGGCATCAATGACACCTTCGGGCACAGCGTGGGCGACCAACTGCTTAAACTGGTGGCGGTGATAATCAAAAAGAATCTGCGTGATGGCGATCTGGTGGCCCGGCTGGGCGGCGACGAGTTCGGTGTGCTCCTGCCCGGGGCCACCGAGGAATCCTGTCAAATGGCCATGAAACGTATGCAGGAGCATTTTCTGGCGGAGGTTAAGAAGAAAAAATGGCCGGTAAGCTTCAGCCTGGGGCTAGTGTTGTTTAAAAAACTGCCCGATAATGTCGATGAGATGATCAAACGGGCTGACAACCTGATGTATACGGTCAAGGGCAGCGGAAAGAACGATATAAAATTCATAGTGTATCAATGATAGTGAAAGGAAGACGGCAGTGAACAACCACATCTTATTTTTTGCCTCACTTTTGCTGATGGTCTCCAATGCGGCCTGCGCCAAGCCGAATGACCCGGCCCCGGCCGATATCGAAGATCTCTTCAAGGGATATTTCCGGGAGAGCATGGAGCTGTCCCCGGAGACCGCCAGCTCGCTGGGCCTGACCCCGGAGATGGGCTATCCCGTCAACAACGACAAACTGGATGATGACTCCGAGGAGGCCCTGGAGCGGACCTATGCCATGAACCGGAAATACCGGAAATGGTTGAAAAGCTACGATCCCCAAAAGCTCACCCCATCGCAGAAGGCCGACGCCGAACTGCTGGCCTGGCAGCTGGACCGGATCCTGGACGGCTACAAATACCGCTACCACAATTACGTGGTCACGCCCATGCAGGGAGCCCACGCCACCCTGGTCACCGTGCTGACAGAATATCATAATATCTCCGACCGGCAGGATGCGCTGGATTACCTGTCCCGGCTGGAGAAGATAAGCCGGAGGCTGGATCAATCGGCCGTCCGCATGAGACAGCAGTTCCATAAGGGGATCTATCCGACTGCAGGGATATTCCAGCATATCGGGCAGATGATGTCCGAATTTGTCGCCGTTCCGCCGGACAGCTGCCTTTACTACACTTCCCTAAGCGGCCGCATCGGCCCCTTGAACGACATCTCCAAGGCCGAGAAGACTGAGATGCTGGAGAAGGCCCAAAAGACCGTGGCCGAAAGCATCTACCCCGCTTACCGGAGATACATCTCGCAGCTGCAGGAATTGGGGGCCAAAGCCGGGCAGGACCTGGGGGTGTGGAAACTGCCGGACGGAGATAAATATTACCGATACTGCCTCCGCAAACACACCAGCACCAGGCTGACTCCGGAAGAGATCCACCGATTGGGCCTTAAAGAGGTGGCCAGGATCCAGGCCGAGGCCAAGATATTGCTGGATTCGCTGGGCATAAAAGACAAACCGACGTTCGGCGAGATGATGAATGATTACCGCCAGATGGTTAACAGCCCTGAGAACAAGGACAAGTTCACTTATTCCGTCACTCCCAATGGCAAACGCCAGGTGATAGATGACTATCAAGCCATAATAGATAAAACCTGGGAAAGGCTGCCGGCAGTATTCTCGCTGATCCCCAAGACAAAAGTCTCCGCCCAGCCGGTGCCGCAGTACAAGGAGGCCAGCGGTTCTACCTATTATGAGCCCGGCTCGCTGGATGGCCGGCGCCAGGGCACCTTCTACGTCAACCAGGGCTGGCTGCCCTTAAAGCCCAACATGGCCACCCTGACCTACCACGAGGCCATACCCGGCCACCATTTCCAGATCGCATTGCAACAGGAGATGCCGGACAACCGCATATTCAAGGCACTGTTCTTCATTCCGGGGTTCGGAGAGGGCTGGGCGCTGTATTCCGAGCGGCTGGCCAAGGAGCAGGGCTGGCTTCCGGACATCTATTCCCGGCTGGGCTACCTCAATTCAGAACTTTTTAGGGCGGTGCGGCTGGTGCTGGATACCGGGATCCACCAGAAAAAGTGGACCTTGGAGCAGTCCGCCAAATATATGCAGGACAACATGGGATGGAGCAGTTACGGAGAGCTGGGGCGCTACGGGGTCTGGCCGGGACAGGCCTGTTCCTATAAGGTGGGCGAACTCAAGATCGTCGAATTGCGGGAGAAGGCCCGGTCCAAACTGGGAAGCAAATTCGACATCAAGGAATTCCACCGGATGGTCTTGCAGCAGGGCAGCATCCCCCTGGAGATGCTGGAGAAACTGACCGATGATTTCATCAAAAAACGGAACATCTGAGGTGTTGCATGCCCGGATGGATGATTTGTCTGGAATAATCGGCCGGGTTTTGCTATGATATTGGGTCCTGAAATGAGTACTATCTGTTTTAAATAATATTTTTATAATTGGTCAAATGGAAAATAAAGTGAAAGACATTGATGCCTTGGTGTCAATCAGACAGCAGGCAAAAAGGGAACACAAAAAAGTTGTCTTCACCAACGGGGTTTTCGACCTGCTGCACCGGGGGCATGTGGAGTATCTGCAGAAGGCCAGGGCGCTGGGGGACATGCTTATTATCGGCCTGAATTCAGACGCTTCGGTGCATGCCATCAAGGGACCCAAGCGTCCGGTGGTGAATCAGGAGGACCGGGCGACGGTGCTGGCGGCCCTGGCCTGCGTGGATCATGTCATCTATTTTGACGAGGACACGCCGGCCGAATTGATCGAAGCCATCATGCCGGACATCTTGGTGAAAGGGGCCGATTATAAGGTGGAGCAAATAGTAGGCGTCGAGACGGTGCTGAAGAACGGCGGGCAGGTGATACCCATCGAGCTGACGCCGGGAAGGTCCACCTCCGAGCTTATCCGGAAGATCGTGGAGACTTACGGGAAATAGCGTACAGGGGACAGGGTTTAGTGGACGAGAAATTGGGAGGTTGAGGCCGGAAGGGCCGTGGCGGTAACACCGGAGAAAAAGCTGGAAAGAATATCCCGTATCAGAAAATGAGAAATAATAAATTAGCAGAGAGGAAGTATGAGAAACGTTATTGCCGTGTTTCTGGTTTTGATCGTAAGCGCAGGAATTTCCTTGGGACAGGATGCCGATACCAGCAATGCCGCAACGGAGATCCAGCAAGTTCAGGAAATTGCACTGGTAGTGCAAAAGGAATGTGAAATGAAGAAAGACCCCAAATGGGCGATCGGGTTTAGGGCTTCATCCTTAACAAATCTGCCCGGAACCATTATCATGCAGAGGAAGATCTATGGAAAAGGGTATTTGTCTCTGGGCGTCGAATACAATAACAATCCCAGAAATTATTATTATGCGAACATTGATAGTCCATATTACGATATGTCCGATCAAAAGGGTCACGGCTGGTCAATCAGATTAAACCCTGAATTGCTTCAGGAATTTTATGAAAACAATCTATTTAAGGCTATTTCCGGTGTATCTATCACTTATTATTACGGAAAGGATAGTTACGATTATAGCAACGAACGTTTCTATTATTCAACAGACACTGTTAAATATTTATCTACACTTCGTAGCAAATCGTACAGCTATACTATAGCCATTCCAATTGGAATAGATAGGGATATAATGATAGGGAAAAGAACTTTCACAGTTGGCGTGGAGAGCAGTTTTCTATCGTTTTATTATTCTTATAGTAAACGGGAAGAAACCAGAAAATATTCAGACAGTGATTATACGGAAGTTTATTTAAACGAGAACGAAACCCCCTGGCAATTTAACGTAAAAAATCCGTTTCAATCGGGGGTTAATATCAAGATCAAATATTGTTTCTAATCTATTCTTAAACTCCGGTGCCAGGCAGATGTAAAAAACATAACCGGCGGTCCATCCGCCTGCCGGAATATGATTATGGGCAGGAGGGCGCGTATTATATAACCATCTGCGCCCAGGATCGCAAATGTATTTTCGGGCAAATAATAAACGGCCGGATGCAATTGAACGAATGGGGATCGATTGTAAATTCGTTCTGGGATAAATTAACGGAAAATTATCACGGCTTGATATTGGATTCCTTTGTCGTAATGCCCAACCACGTTCATTTCATAATTATTATTGCCGACGATGTTGTCCCGCGTGGTAGGGGCGAGGTCATCTCGCCCCTACGGGATTCGGAAAAACGCACATTGGGGCAGGTATTGGCCTTTTATAAATATCAAACGACAAAGGCGATCAATTTGGCAAATAATACGCCGGGGCGAAAAATATGGCAACGAAATTATTATGAACATATTATCCGCAATGAGAAATCACATAATGAGATTAAGAGATATATCATAGAAAACCCCCGATACTGGGCCGTAGACGATGAAAATCCCGAACGATAATCACACAAGGAGATAAATTAAATGGAATGCTGGCATTGCGAACGGCCGGCCAACGCGGTCTGCAGTTTCTGCGGGCGCTCGGTCTGCAAAGAACACGCCAAGACCCTGCCCATCGTCCTGACCATGTACCGCGACAAGCAGGATAAGTTAAAGGGCCTGGCGGTATCGGACTCGGTCTACTGCGGGGTGTGCCACCCCAAGGACGAGCCGGTGGACCTGGACGATATCGGGTAAACCGACCTAACCCCAGCCCTTCCCCATTGGGGAAGGGAGAGAAAATAAGAATATGGCTGATGATCGGGTCCTGAAAATAATAGAAAAGGCCTTCGGGGACAACTCCCTGCGTCACCGACTGCTGTCGGATATGCCGGGGACCCTGAAGAAGCTGGGCCAAGAACTGTCGGTTGACCAGATCCGGGAATTGACCCGGGCCCTGGACGAGAGCGGGGAGTCCTTTGCCTCCGGGCTGGACCAGAGGCTCTCCCAAAGCGGCGTCTCCCTGAATCCCCAAGCCCTGCTGCAGCAGAGCAAGAAAAAGGCCGGCCAGAAGAAGGATACCTTGGATCTGTCTGCAGTACACAGTTCTTTCGGAGATACGGAGGTCGGAAAAGGGAAAAAACTCCAAGAAGTTCGGACGACGGAAGATCACCAAAATAAGCCGGAAGGCGATACACCGTACGATCAGGATGAGCCGGATTACGAGGTGGAGAGGGATTGATGTTGTCCAAATGTGTAACAGAATTCCGTAACTTGTTAAACAAATTCATAACATTATTAAATTGAAACTGATTTTAAACTTTTATAGCATAGCGTTTTATGTTATTCTGACAGATGGAACAGTTTTTGCTGTTTAATTAGATATTCTTTCTGGATTTTTAAGGAAAATAACCCTTGGGAGGTAATTGATATGAAAACGTCCAAAGTTATTTTACTGCTGGCTGGAATCTTTTTGGTTTGCGGCCTGGCTCGCGCCCAGTACTATCTTAAAGATACCTTTACCGCCGGCGTCGGGCCGAAGAATTTCGGATATAACAGCGACAGCGGCAAGATATATATCTCCAACACCGGCGAATCCACCATAGGAATCCTTCGGAATTACAGCTATCAAGCCTGCACGCTGGGCTACGGCCCCGGACAGATGGCTTACAATGCGCTGACCAGAAAGCTGTTCGTGGCCACCGGGGTGGGATATGTTTATATCCTGGATGCCGACAACGACACGGTAGAGAGCTACCTGACTCCCGGCATGGGCCCGGTGAACCTGGCCTATAACAGCATCTACAATAAGCTGTATGCCAATTCGTCAGCCTATGGCATGTATATTTATAACGGCAGCACCTATTCCCAGCTCAACTTTTTTACCGGATTTGAGGGAAATATCTACGCTTTCCCCGGCGGACAGACCTACGTGGCTCACGGCTACGACACCCTGATTGCGGCCATCGACGGAGCCGGCGACGGGATCAGCGACACCATCGGTTTTTCCGGCATTGTGTCAACCTCCATGATGGTGGGCAGTCCGGAGATGCAGAAACTGTACGTAACCCTGCCCAGCTACAACCAGGTGGCCATCATAGATGCTTCCACCAACAGCCTGATCACCAAGGTCTCGGTGGGGGTCAATCCCTCGGCTTTGGCCTATTGTCCCGAATATAAAAAGGTCTATGTAACCTGCCCCGGCGAAAATTATCTGTGGCTGATCGACAGCATGAACGTGGCCAGTTCTTTTATAGCCAGCGATTCTCTCAATACCGTATGCTACGATGCGGCCAGCAAGCAAATCTGCATTACGGATAAGAATGACGCCATTCTGCATGTGTGGAATCCCATCTATGACAACATTGCAAAATCATTTTTCATGCCGGCCATCAATCCGGCGGGGGTGATCGCCGATCCGGCCACCGGCGACATCTACGTGTCCCTGACCGGACTGGGAGGGCCCGGTTCGGTATCCGTAATAGGCTATGACACGCTGGCGCCCACCGGAGCCGTCATCTATGATGTCCCGTCCATAATCAACACCGATACCCTGACGGTGTTCTGGAGCCCGGGCGCCGATTCCGGCGGCTCGGGGATAGTGGCCTACGATATCTACATTCAACCCGATTCCACCGAACCGTCAACCTACACCTACTATCCGCCGGACACCTCGGGTTTTCTGATGCTGGGCAGCGACTCCACCATGTACCATCTGATGGTAGTGGCCCGAGACAGCGCCGGCAACCCGCTCAATGTCAATTATGTCTGGCAGGACAGCGTCTATGTGGACCTCAGCTATGTTATACCGGTGGACAGCATTCCTCCGGCCGCTCCGCTGACCCCCTTGATCTACGGGGCCGCTCCCAGTTTCTGGTTGAGCTCTTCATATACCACCGCCCAGCTGACCTGGAATAATCCCGAGCCGGGCATTACCAAAGCGTTCTTCAAATTGGGCTCCTCTCCGATCTCGGCGTTCGACTATCAGGATTCTTTCGCCACTTCGGGAGGGATGGCGGATACTTTCTATTATCCAGTTGACACCCTCAACGGCAATTATCAGTTATACATCTGGCTGGCCGACAGTTCCGGCAATTCCGATTACAACAACCTGGCCGCGGTGGGCATCAGGCGCGATCTGGATCAGCCTCTCAATACCATGGTCCTGCCATTCTCGGGCGACACCGCTTACAGCACCAGTTTTCCGGTCAGCTGGACCGGGGGTATGGACGCTCTGTCCGGAATTTCCTCCTATCGGCTGAATTACCGGGTGGACACCAGCGGGACGTGGTACACGGCGATAGATCTTCACCCCGATACCTTCGTGGTCTTCACCGGGGCGGTCCCGGGCCATCGCTATTATTTCGAGGCGGCGGCCTACGACTCGGCTTACAACCTGGAAGCGATGTTCAATCTGGCAGAGGATTCGGTCTTCGTGTCCCTTACTGCGGTAGACACCACTCGGCCGCAGATCACCTCCACCACCCCGGCCCAGGGCGACAGCCTGGTGTCCCTGGGTAGCGAAATCTATATAAACTTTTCCGAGCCGGTGGATACCATGTCATTAAGATTCCACTGCGCCCCCGATCCCGGCGGCTGGAGCCTTTACTGGGGTTTTAGCCGCGATTACGTGATGCTGAGCCACAACAACTTCTCTCCGGGAACGGCCTATAGCATCACGGTGGATTCGCTGGCCGACAGCTCGGGCAACCTGCTGGCCGCCGGGCCGGCTCCCAATCCCTGGTCTTTTACCACCAAGCCCAGCATCATCCTGAGCACCGTCTGGCAGGGAGGGGTTTATAGCCTGTTCTCGATCCCGCTGCTGGCAACCGACAGTTCGGCTTCGGCAATGCTGGGCGACGATCTGGGAGCATACGGCCCCAGCGGCTGGCGTTTGGTGGGCTACAACACCGGGGCGGATTCTTTTATTGAAAGCCCTGTCATCGTCAACGGGCGCGGATACTGGCTGGCATCGGTCAACAGCGCCATCATCGACGTGGCCGGGGCGGTCCACGATTCCTTTGCCTCAGCGAGGGTTCCTCTGTTTCCCGGCTGGAATCTGATCGGAACGCCGTTCACCGCCCCGGCGCCGTTATCCTCCATCCAGGTGGTTGATTCCAGCGGCTGGCGGTCATTCGGCGATTCTTCCTCCTGGTCCCTGGTCAGCCCCCGGGTCTGGTATTACACTGACAATACTCCGGATCTTGTCAACAACGGAATCTGGGACAGCCTGTCGCCGGCCGATACCACTGCCCGGATGATACCCTGGGAAGGCTATGCGTTATATGCCGCAGCCGGATGCTCGCTTTATATTCAAACCCTCGCGATCAAGGGAGGTCTGCCGAAGACGGCCTATAACGACTACCGGATAGACTGGCAGCTGGAGATAACTGCCGCCAGCGGACAAGCCTCCGACCGGGGGCTCAAGCTGGGGGTGTCTTCCCAGGCCCAAGAGGGATACGACCGGCTGGATGCCGAAAAGCCGCCCTTGGTGAGCAATCAGATCAAAATATATATTCCCCATGACGACTGGAACCGCGGGCCCTGCCGGCAGTACCAGTACGATTTCCGTCCACCGTCCGATCATATCGAATGGCCGCTGGCGGCAGAAGTCAGCGATGCAGAGGGGACCTTATCGTTCAAATTAAGCGGGGCGCTTCCGGTCGGGTACAAGCTTTATCTGGCGGACCGTTCCGCTGGCACCGGCCTGGAGATCATCCCCGGCCAACCGGTGGGTTTCTGCGGAAACCGCCATTACTCCATCATCTTTACCGATAAGGAAATTTCCCGGCTGGATATAAAGCCGCTGTCGCTGTTGATGAACCGGGCGGCCCCCAACCCCTTCCGGAACCAAATGAACCTTTCCTACCAGATCCCCCGGTCCGGTCCGGTGAGCATCACGATCTACAATATCACCGGACAGCAGGTCCGGACCTTGGTCGATAAAGATATGTCGCCGGGCTATTATACGGCCGGATGGGATGGCCGGGACCAGGCCGGCAGCAGCATCTCCTCCGGGGTTTATTTCATCAGGCTTCTATCCGGGGGAACGGCACTGACCCAGAAGATACTTAAGATCAAATAGAAGGAATGACAGACCGATGAACAAAAGATATTCTTTGTACAGTGCAATACTTTCGGCCCTGTTGGTCCTGTGGCCGCTGAAATTATCCCAGGGGGAATTCAAGCCGACCGAAGCCCGGATAAATTTCATGAAGGGCCATGTGAATATCCAAAGAGTGACCGCCGAAACCTGGAGGCCGGCCTTCATCAAGATGTCCCTTTACACCGGGGACAAGGTCAAATGCGAGGAATTGGCCGAGACCGAGATCATCATGAACGACGGCAGTATCATCAAGCTGAAAGACAACAGCCTGATGGAGATCGAACTGATGGAGCGGGATAAGAAGGAAAAGACCACCAGGACCGCTCTTAAGGTCTATCAAGGAAAAGTTCTTGGATCCATTAAGAAGCTGTCCAGCAAGAGCTCCAAGTTCACGGTGACCACGCCTACGGCGGTGGCTGGTATCC
Organism: uncultured bacterium; assembly: GCA_937863685.1. Classification (GTDB taxonomy): domain Bacteria; phylum Edwardsbacteria; class AC1; order AC1; family EtOH8; genus UBA2226. The sequence goes on along the minus strand of CALMGM010000005.1, from coordinate 626,696 downwards.
GGGGGACGGTGTTCGGGGTGTTTGTGGAGGGGGATTCCACCGAACTGAATGTTCTGAAAGGGGAGGTTGGCATCCAGGGGGATACGGGGGGCGAGGTGCTGGTGAAGGACAAGATGATGATCACTGTGGCCAAGGGGGATTCGGCGCACAACCCGGTGGTGATGACGGCGGCCAAGATAGCGTTCATCACCATGTGGGCGGGAGCTGCCATCAAGATCGGGTCGATGGGGAGCGCGGCGGCCACGGCGTGGTACGCCAGCACCCCGGCGATCATCGGGGGGGCGGCGGCGGTGGTGGCCACCACCGTGGTGGTGATCATCGCCGGCGGTGGAGGCGACGAGCCTCCGGCCCAGGAGCCAACCACCAGGACCATTCCCAATCCCCCGTCCTGGCCTAATCCGTAAAAAAGCAATCAAAATAAAATCAAGGGGACAAATAATGTTGGGAGGGAACATGAAGAAAATTGGTTTGATAACCGTAACTCTGCTGCTGGCCGCAGTTCCAGGCTGGGCCGTCAGGTACGGGGTCAAAAAGCAGATCTACACCGGGGCCAGTATGGCCTACCCGTCATACCTGGCCTACAGCCCGGCCAGTGACCGGATGTTTTCGCTCCATGGCGGGATGTTCAACGTGCTGTCGATGGACTGCGCCGGAGACTCCTCGCTGGGAACGCTGGCCGGCACGGTTTACGCCGCACCCATGGTCTACGATCCGGTCAACAACCGGATCTACACCAAGGACAATGATTTTTTCACGGCCATAGACTGCGGGGCCAATGCGGTGGACACCAACTTCATGCTTACCAACGGATCGCCCGGCATCGAGTACAACCCGGACGACAACAAGATCTACGTCTACGAGGGCATGTCTCCCGATGCCTTTGTGTTCGATCCGGCCACCTACGCCAGCACCGGAAGCATCGCCAATGTCACCGGGCTGATGCATTATTACAGCCCCAACAACAGCCTGTATACCCCGCACGCCCTGTTTGACTCGCTGATGATCTACAGCGGGGCCACCAATGCCAGGACCGGTTCCCTATACCTGCCGGGGCTGATATCGGCCTTCAACGAGAAGATGGCCTCCAATCCGGCGGTCAGCCGCCTGTATTTGGCCATGCCCAACACCGATCAGGTGGCCATAGTCAACACCGCAACCAACGCCCTGGTCACCACTCTGGCGGTGAACGACAATCCCAATGACCTGGCCCTATGCCCGGTCAACGACCGGTTGTTCATCGCCTGCAAGGGCAGCGGCCAGTATTCGCTCAAATACATCGACGGCAGCGATGCCCTGGATTCGGTGCAGGTGGGCGACTCGGTCAGCACCGTGGTCTACAACCCTTCAGACTCGCTGATCTACATCGGCTGCTGGCAAAGCGGCTATGTCAAGCTGGTGGACCCCCGCCTGCCCACCCCGATGGTGGTGGACAGCGTCCCCACCTTCTACGGCTCCAATATCATGGACATGGCGGTGGACCAGGGCGGGGACGTCTACTGCGCGGCCTATAACTGGGACAATATCTACGTCATCGGGCAGATCCCGCTGCGAATGTGGCGGACGGCATACAGCGGAGGATACTGGTTCGATTACATGGCCTGGGAGTATTCCGACGACGGGGGGACGGGCTGGCAGATGCCGGTCATGCTGGAGACCCCCGACTGCGCCAGCGACAGCCTGGTGACCGTCCAGTCCGGCCACACCATCTACGTCAGCAGCGCCGAGAACGTCGACCAGGTGGTGGTCAATGGCCTGCTGGAAATGCAGGCCGGCGGCAGCCTGACGGTCAATAACGGCCCGGGCGACGACCTGGTGGTCAACGGGCTGATCCTGCGCTCGGACGGGGCGCTGAAGGTGGATCCTTCGGCCACCATGGTCATGGCCCCCTACAGCCAGTACGTCCACCAGATGGACGGCGACACCATACCGGCCGCCAGCTGGGACAGCCTATCCACCCTGAGCCTGAACGCCGTGATCGGGACCATGCCGGCCGGGTTGGACCAGGCCTTCGGAAACGTCGCCTGGGACGGCACCCAGCAGGCCGGCGATATGACCCTGCCCGGGGGCCCGGGCTTCTCGGCCTGGAACGTCTACGTCAATTCCACCGGCTCCAACAGCTTGATCCTGACCAGCGCCGCCAAGCCGGAACTGACCATCAACGATCTTAACGTCAGCAACGGCAGCGCCATCCTGGGAAGCGGCGGCCCGAGAAAGCTTCACATCAAGGGCGAGCTGAATATCGTCGATCCCAGCTGGCTGTTCCTGACCGACACCCTTAATGCCGGAATCGACACCCTGTTCCTATACGGAAACTATTACCACCTGTTGGCCGGGATCGGCGGGGGCGGCCCTGACTCCACCGCCATCATCTTTTGCGGGACCGACACCCAGCACTACAACGCCGGCAGCGAGGTCCTGACCGGATATATCGACTACGTGGTCCGTCCGGGCTCGATCCTCGACATCCAGTCCGGGGTGGCGCTGGGCAACGGCAGTTTGGGGAACTTCACTTTGATGCCGGGGGCCACCCTGGTGATCCGGGATGACGCCGGCATCTGGGCCAGCGGCAGCGGCGGCGCAGTCCAGGTCGACGGCGCCCGCAACTTCAGCAAGCAGGCCAATTATTGTTTCTACGACGGCCCCGGCGGCTACGTCTACTGCGGCGACGGGCTGCCGGACACGGTCAACATGCTGACCATCAATAACACTGTGGGCAGCGGCTGGTACCAGGAGTTCTACAGCATCACCGTCATGGATACCTTCGCCCTGCTGGCCGGATACGTTGACGCCAACTACGACATCACCCTCAACGGGCCGGTGGTCCAGGGCACCGGGTACATCAACGGGTCCACCTCGGTGACCATGAGGATCGGGGGAAGCGGCCCGGACGCCGTCCTGCCGGTAATGTCGGACGCCACGCTGCGGGGCCTGGTGCTGGACCGCCCCGGCCGGACCCTGACCCTGACCGGAAACCTTACCATCTTCGACTCGCTGGCTCTGCTGAACGGCACCCTGCAGACCGGCAGCTATGGGCTGATGTTCGAGCCCAATGCCAACATCACCCGGAACGCAGGGAGCCAGCTGCTGGGCCTTTTCCCGCCGAGCTTTGCCGGCGGCGTCAACCTGACCTATGGCGGCGGGACGATCACCGCCGGCCTGGAGCTGCCGGCCAGCCCCTACACCATCCAAAAATTCCGGCTGCAAAACCAGGCCGATACGGTGATAGTAAACCAAGACACATTGGGCATCAACGATACGCTGTTTCTTTCCGGCGCCATCCGTTTCACTGGCAGCTTTTTCCAGAAGAACGGGGTATTCGACACCGCGGGCGTGGCTGGGGAGCTGATCTTCACCGATACCTGCACGGCCAGCATAACCGAGCTTAATGAAAAACTTTACCTGCCGGGCATCAGCGGGGGGAGCCTAGTTTTGAACGACACTGCCGGCAGCGTCATGCGGCGCAACATCACCTGCACCGGGCCGCTGAACCTGGTCCAGGGAAACCTGACGGTGGGCTCCCATGCCCTGGTCCTGGGGGACAGCCTGGCTGGTTCAAGCCTTCTGGTCACCGACAGTACATCGGCGCTGGTCTTCCAGGGCCAGCCGGTCCCTCAGGCAATGCCGTCTACGCTAAACAATCTGAGCAAACTTACATGGGACCGCTCAAGTTTTCTGACCATCACTTCGCCATTGGCCTTGCATGACACCCTGTATCTGCTGCAGGGCGTGGTGGATAATTCAGCCAACCTGACCATGCGCACCGGTTCGACCATCGTCCGCAATTCCGGGACACTGATGATGCCGCCGCTGCTGGAGAGCGACATCAATTTGGTCTACGGTCCGCACGGAGGCGGAACGCTGGCCGCCGGCAACGAAATGCCGGGAACCGCCAGCGGCCTATACCACCTGGCGGTCGGGCAGGGCGCCCTGCCAAGCGATACCGTGGCCCTGGCCTTCGATGCCCGGGTGAACGGCCGACTGAGCCTGTATGAAGGAGCGCTGATCATCGGCGACAACGCCCTGACACTGCAGGACAGCATCGATCTGTTTGCTGGCAGTTTGTCGGCCGACAGCACCTCAACCCTAAGCATCCTCAACAATCCCTACATATTCAGGCTACCGCCGAATATCACCGATCTCGACAGCCTGGTGCTGGCCAGCTTCCCGGGGCTGGAACTGGCCGACACGGTCCATATCCGCTCCGGCTACCGGCAGACCACCGGCCGGATCGCCACCGGCCAGCTGGCCTACGGCCCGGCCGCCGCTTTGATCTATGACAATCCGGGGGCCGACACCACCTCCAATTTCGAGTTCCCGGTGACCGGCGGACCCCGTGATTTGACAGTGGCCGCCGGGGCGCTTCAGCTGCATGCCGACCGGACCATCAAAGGCAACCTGAACCTCAGCGGTCCGCTCAGCACCGGGGCCAGCACCATCACCCTAGACACCCTGGGATCGGTGGCCTTGTTAACGGGCTACGTGGAGGGCAGCCTGGCCAAATTGATCCCATCCTCCGCTGACACCACCATCTACTACGAGTTGGGCACCGCCTCCGGGGGATACAGCGAAGCCGGCATCCATGTGTTCAACAACACTATGCCCGCCTTTGTCGCCGCCGGGATCAAGGGAGTTGTCCATCCGCTGGCCAACGATTCCTCATCCTGCCTGAAGAAATTCTGGTCCTTCTCCGGGGCCGGCCTGGCGGCGGATTCCAGCCAGGTTGTGCTCAGCTACCTGCCGTCCGATTTCAACACCGGATTCTCTGAGGCGGCCGACGAATCCACCATGGTGGCCGGGCGCTACGACAACGGTGCCACGCCGGGCTGGCAGTTTCCAGACATCGCCATCCGCAACATCTTCGGGAACGCCGACGGCGGATCGGTGGTGCTGACCCATGCCGGCAGTTTCGCCGATGCCCCGGATTTCACCCTGGGACGCGATTCTCTGGCCATCGCCAATCTGGCTGCCGACACCACGCTGCCCTTCATCGCTTCCAACCTGCCGGCCGACGGGGCTACCGGAGTGGGTCTTGCCGACAGCGTGGGGATGACATTCTCGGAACCGGTAAGGAAATCGCTGGTTAGCTATACCTTTGTTCCAAATCCCGGACTGGTGGATACTGTCTGGAGCGCCGACTCCACCTCGATAACCTTCAACCACAGTGCCTTTGCCGGACTGACTTCATACACCGTCCGGGTGATCGGGGTTCAGGATACGGCCGGGAATGTCTTGGCCGGCAGGGACAGCATAGGGTTTGCCACCATGGCCGCGCCCGATACCATCGGGCCGTACATAAGCTTCGTTCAGCCGTTCGACGGACAGACCGGGGTGATGCTGGACGAGCCGATCATGATCGGGTTCTCCGAGCCGGCCGACAGTTTCTCCCTGCGCTTTTCCTGCACCCCCAACCCCGGCGGATGGGTGCAGAACTGGGATTCGGCCGGGTACAATGTCTTCCTTTCTCACAGCAACTTCACCCCCGGTGTCAATTATTCCTTCCGAGTGGATTCGGTAAACGATATCAACAGCAATCCTCTGCGCACCGACACCGTGACCGTGCCCAATCCCTGGACCTTTACCGCCCAGCCCTACGAGACACTCAGCGTGGCCTGGAACGGCGGGGCCTATAAGCTGTTCTCGGTTCCGCTCAAACCGGCCCTCAATCCGGCGCAGTCGGTGCTGGGGGACGACCTGGGGGCTTACAGCGACAGCACCTGGTTGATGTATGGTTATAATGCCAGCGGTAATTCATTTGTGGCCCGTCCGGACATCTACAACGGTTACGGCTACTGGCTGGCCTCGGCCAATAATGCCACGTTGGACGCCCAGGGCCTCAAGCAGGACAATTATTCGACGGTGGGGCTGCAGACCGGCTGGAATCTGATAGGCTGTCCGTTCGAGAACCCGGTACTGGTGCAGTCCATCGAGGTCACCGACACCCTGCAACAGATAAGGATGTACAATGACACCACAAACAATATGTTTTTAAACGACAACGTCATCCGGCAGAGGATGTGGAGCTATAACGACAACAGCTACGATTTTGTCAACAACGGGGCCTGGGACAGCCTGTCGGCCTTCGACAGCACCAAACATCTTCAGGCCTGGGAGGGCTATGCGGTCTATGCCCTGCAGCCCTGTTCGCTGTTCATGATGCCGGCCTTCAAGGCCCCGGCCAAGGGGAGCCGCTTTGTGACCTCGCCCAAGACCGACGTCAGCTGGCAGGCGGAATTCTCGGTGGCCAGCGGCCAGGCCGCCGACCGGGGCATCAGGATCGGAATCTCGCCCCAGGCTAAGGCTGGCTATGACCGGCTGGATGCCGAAAAGCCGCCGCTGGTCAGCAGCGATATCTTGGCCTATATCCCGCATGACGACTGGAACCAGGGGCCTTGCCGGGCATATCAATACGACTTCCGCCCCGGTTCCGATCACATCGAATGGCCCCTGACGGTCAAGGCTTCAACGGATGAACAACCGGCGGAACTGGCCTACAGCCTGTCCCGGGCCATGACCGACGGCTTCCAGCTTTACCTGGTGGATCGCAGGACCGGCAAGGCCACAGTGATTAGCGGCAGCGGCAAGCTGGGATTCTCCGGCAGCCAGGAGTTCGCCGTCATCTACACCAACCGGAGCCTGGGTGGCCTGGACTTAAAGCCGCTAAGTTTCGATCTAAACCAGACCTATCCCAACCCCTTTGCCCAGAGCATAACGGTCAATTACCAGCTGGCCGCCGCCGGGCAGATGAGTCTTAAGGTATACAATGTGGCCGGACAGCTGGTCAGGACCATGATTGAGGGCACCGCCCTGCCGGGCTATTACAGTCAGACCTGGAACGGCCGGGACAACAACGGCCGCCGTATAGCCTCCGGGGTCTACATAATGCGTCTGGTGTCGGGCAGCCAGGAGCGGACCCGCAAATTAGTGAAGATCAAATAAGGAGATATGCCATGAAAAAGATCATTTTAATTTTTACCGCGGCCCTATTGCTGACAGCCCTTCATCCCGCCCGGGCCGAGTTCAAACCGTCCCAGGCCAGGATCACCTTCATGAAGGGAAAGGTGGAGGTGCAGCGCAAGGGCAGCGAGTCTGCGGTGCCGGCCGTGATGAAGATGGCGGTGTATCCCGGGGACATGATCTCCACCGATGACGGATCCGAGGCCGAACTGAAGCTGTCGGACGGAAGCATTTTGAAATTGAAGGACAAGGGCCGGCTGGAGATCGAGAGGATGGAGAGACAAAAAAAACCGGCCACCGCCATCAACTCCTTCAAGCTGGCCTCAGGCAAAGTTCTTGGATCCATTAAAAAGCTGTCCAGCAAGAGCTCCAAGTTCACGGTGACCACGCCTACGGCGGTGGCTGGTATCCGGGGGACGGTGTTCGGGGTGTTTGTGGAGGGGGATTCCACCGAACTGAATGTTCTGAAAGGGGAGGTTGGCATCCAGGGGGATACGGGGGGCGAGGTGCTGGTGAAGGACAAGATGATGATCACTGTGGCCAAGGGGGATTCGGCGCACAACCCGGTGGTGATGACGGCGGCCAAGATAGCGTTCATCACCATGTGGGCGGGAGCTGCCATCAAGATCGGGTCGATGGGGAGCGCGGCGGCCACGGCGTGGTACGCCAGCACCCCGGCGATCATCGGGGGGGCGGCGGCGGTGGTGGCCACCACCGTGGTGGTGATCATCGCCGGCGGTGGAGGCGACGAGCCTCCGGCCCAGGAGCCAACCACCAGGACCATTCCCAATCCCCCGTCCTGGCCCAACCCGTAAAACCGTGGATGGCGTGATTCTTAATTAGATAACAGGGATGGAAAACTCGAAAAGGGCGGCCATATGAAGTGGGTGGTTTTGGTTATTTTTGGGGGCATGGGGCTGGCTTCACTGATTGCCGGCCTGGTGTGGGGGGCCAAGAGAGCGGCACTTTTCCGAACCGGATTGGTAGCTCCGGGCAGGGTGGTGGCGATGCACCAGGGCGAGGTGGTCGACGACGAGGAAAGCCCCCGTCCATCCTACTACCCGGTGGTAGAGTTCCAGACCCCGGATGGCCGGAGTTTCCAATTCAAGGGCAGCACCGGCAGTTCCAGTCCGGAGTTCGCGATCGGGGCCGAGGTTGATGTCAGGTACAATCCCCAAAAACCCGAACAGGCCCAGCTGGCCAAGTTCTCACATTTCTGGCTGGGGCCGCTGCTGCTGACCATCGGGGGGCTGTTGGCCCTGTTCCTGGCCTCGGGGGTGTTCTATATTTTCGGCGACATCGAGGGAGGGAAGAGCCCGGCCGGGCGGAGCATCAGGGCCCGGATGCTGGAGGCCAGAGGCAAGGCGGTCAGGATCGAAGGCCGGATCACCGGGGTCCGGGAAAGGAGCCGGGGCCGCTACGTATTCATCTGCCGGGGCGCCAGACCGGGGTCAGATTGGGAGGAGGACTTCGAGTCGGAGGAGTTAGGGGTGAAGCCGGAGGGCGAACTGATCGGCCGAAGCGTGATGATCTCCATTAACCCGGATAAGAAGGACGAATACAGCGTCGAGCTGGGGCCGCTGCTCGAGGAGATAGTGAAGAAACAATCCAGGTGACAAGCGGTGATTTGATCGGAATCGATCAGCAATTTCTAAAAATTCAAAATGAAACGAATCTTGTCCCCAGCATTTGTTACAGCACTGCTGTTAGCAATATCAACGGCGGTTTTTCCGGGCTGTGCCCCCACTGTGTCCATCAAATACGACATCCATCGCAACCTGCCGATCATCGTCGACAACAGCCGCTCCGGGAAACCCTTTCAAGCCGGGGTGTTCCACGATTTCAGCAGCCGGGACACGGTCGAGATAGACTACTTCTACACCAGCCAGGTCAATCAGACCTTTTCGGCCTGGAACCAGTCTAACAGCCTATTGTACCTGTCCTATTCGCCCGTCGGGTCTTTTTCGGTCACAGGGATGATGGACGCCGTGGGGCCGGCTGCCGAACTGGTCTTTCGTCCCAGGACCAGCGATCCCTGCCTGGCCCTGACGGCCGCCGGCTGGAAAAGCGATAAGACTATCTGTTTCCGGGGGACAGCATCCGGTTCGTATCGGCCGTTCGGGAATGATTCGATTGATCCCGGCGATGGATTGAGCGGTTTGGGATTCTTCGGAAATCTCAGCTGGGCCCAGTATCCGGTCAGCATAGAATTTGACCAGACCTATTACGACACCGCTGGCGCGATCGATCATTGGCTGATGACCGACGAGCTGAAGGGCTCGGCCATTATCGCCGGGGCCGGCCTGGAAGCGGATATGGGTTGGATCAAGGCCCAGTTGGGAATATCTCACGCTTTCGCAATGAAAGAAAGCGGGGTGCGGGTGGACCTGGGCAGCGACCCGGCCTATCTGGTGGATGTTCGTCCGGCGTCGGTGACAAGGTTTCTGGCCGGGGTGGTGGTGGGGTTTTAAAGGATCTCGCATCCAAACTCTCAAAGACCGGGGCGATATCAGGTCGCCCCGGTCTTATTTATCCTTGATTTTATTTGGCATTAAGAGTTATAATCAAATAAATATTCAATAGAACATGGATTGCAAGGAAAGCGAAGATACTCCCGGAATGTTTTTTATCTGTGGGAATTCAAACCATCTACGTTATCCGTGTGCTGTTTTGTTTAATAAATACTTTTGCGAGGGAATTCAAGGGCCCAGCCCCGACAATGCCTTTGAAAAGGCAGAAAACAGCCGGATAAGCAATTTCGGTTAGCGATATACCCCAATTTTGATTTTAACTGGCCAGGCAATAAAACCTAAAATGTAACGGAGGATATTATGTCCCTGAAAAATGTGGGATTAATAGCGGTCTGCTTGTTGATGCTGGCAGCTTCAGCAATGGCTCAAGAAGTGGGGGACTACCGTTCCAGGCAGAATGGAAATTGGAGGATACTGGCCACCTGGGAGACATGGAACGGCACCGGCTGGGTGGCTCCAGCAGCCAAACCAGGCTCTGCCAATAACGTTCAGATATCGGCCGGGGACACCGTTACCTTTGCCGCTAGCCCGGACTCCTGCCGGAACCTGGTGATCGAATCGGACGGGGTTTTGCGCAGCAACAGCCTCAACCTCCGCAATTTTCATGTTTACGGAGATTCGATCATCAATAACGGACTTTTGGGAGGCCCTGCCGACACCTTGTTGCTTCAGTATTACAACGATATTACAATTTCTGGCGCCGGGACCACGGAACTCAGCCGCCTCCGGCCGGGAGCCCCTACCACGACCCTGACCATCGCCCAGGACATAAGTCTTCACTATACTGGGGCGGCCCTCACCGCTAACGGCCAGGATAATACATCCATAGTGGTCGATACCGGAAAGACACTGGCCTTCGGACCGTCGTCATTCTTTTCCCTCAACAACAGCGACATGGCGAACGCCTCGGTCAACGCCGGCATCACCATTGCCGGGACCGTGACCCTGCAGCCGGGCATGAATTTCAACATCAGCGTCATTGCCGGGTATGCGACCTCTCTTACCCTGAATGGCGGCACGCTTAACCTGGGGGACAGTCTGGTATGCAGTTCGGTATCAACCCTGGGCTCGGAAACGATAGTTATCAACGAAGGTGGGACCATCAATTGGACATCTGCCGACACCGTCTATGTCGACACCCTGGTGCTCAACAATCCGGCCGGTTTTGCGCCCGGGTTCCCGGTGCGGTTGCGGAAGCTGGAGCTCCGCCGGGGGACCTACAACAACAGCGCCAACAACTTCCGGATACATTCCCCGGGAACGATCCTGAGAGATTCGGGCGCGATAACTGCGGAGCCCCACATCTTTGACGGCGGATCCATCAACGTGATCTATACCGGGCCCCAGGCCTTCATCAGCGGACCCGAGCTTTTCGAGGCCACGTTATTGAACTACACCAGGCTGAGGAGCCTGTACATAGAGAACGGGGCCAGCCTGGACCTGACCAAGGACATCCTGTGCACCCGCAACCTGTACCTTGACGGAGGCAACATCAATACCGGGGCCTACTCCATGGGGGTCAAGGACACCGCCTTCCGATACTCCGGGCACGTGATCGGCAATTACTACAGCGTCTTCGACTCGCTTAACAGGACGGAGACCTGCCCCGTGGGTACGGCCAACGGCTACTCGCCGGTGATAGTATCTCTCGATACCGTTTATTCCGAAGGGGCCCTGATGGTCAAGGTCAGCCAGGGGATCCATCCCCAGGCTGATTCCGCCCAGACACTGAAGAGATATTGGACGGTCAGCCCGTACTCCCTGATGCCGGTGTCTTTTGACAACTGCGCTATCACCCTGGCCTATCTGGACGATGATTTCAACACCGGGCTGACCCCGGCGGAAGAGGGGGGCATGGCGGCCGGCAAATATGACGGTGTCTGGACACTTCCGCAGGTTGCGGCCAGGGATACGGCCGGCAATACCATAATGCTGTCAGGAATAACCTCCTTCTCCGATTTCGTCCTGGGACGGGACAGCGCCAGTTTCTTTCCCCCGTCGGACAGCATCCCGCCTTTTATCGTCTCCACCTCGCCAGCCGACGGCTCGGCAGACGTGGGACTGAACACCCCGATCGTGATCGCCTTCTCGGAGCCGATGGACACCGGGACTGTTGACGGTTATCCGTTCCCGGCTCACAACTTTACTCTTACCTGGAATTACGCTGGTGACACCTTAACAATGACGCCCGATTCCTCATACGACCAGAATACCCTGATGTCGGTGGTGGTTACCGCTGGAACCGATTTGGCCGGTATCTCGTTGTCCAGTCTACCCGACACATTTGTCAGCTTTACCACCGCTGTGACCGGGGTGGAAGGGAAGCCCGGCGCCCAAACCTACAGTTTTTTCCTGTCTCCGGCCAGCCCCAACCCGGTAAAAAACTCGGCCGAGTTCCGGTTCGGTTTAGCCAGGGAAGGGCAGACCCGTCTGGAGATATTCAACGTGATCGGCCAAAAGGTTAGGTCCCTGACCAGCGGCAACCTTCCGGCCGGGAACCATGCGGTGAGATGGAACGGCACCGACGACAACGGGAGAAAGGTATCCCAGGGCGTGTTCATATACCGCTTGAAAGCTGGCGATAAGGTGTTCACCAAAAAGCTCATAGTGGTCAGGTAAGGCCTGCGGACTTTTTAGTAAAACCCTGCGGCATTGCCGCAGGGTTTTTTATTAGGCCGATTTATCCTTGATTTTAAAGGCGGTTAAGAGTTATAATTAAAAGGCAAATCAAACACGGATCGCACGGATAGTGGAGATAGTTGTGGCATATTATTAATCAGTGGGAATCCAAACCATCTGCGTTATCCGTGTGCTGTTTTGTTTAATAATTACTTTTGCGAGGAAATTCAAGTGCCCAGACCAGATAATGCCTTTGAAAAAATAGTCTCCCTGTCCAAGCGGCGGGGGATCATATTCCAATCCTCCGAGATCTACGGGGGCCTGGGCTCCACCTGGGATTACGGTCCGCTGGGGGTGGAGCTCAAGAACAACGTCAAAAAGGCCTGGTGGAAAAGCGTGGTCTACCAGCGTGATGACATGGAGGGCCTTGACGCCGCAATCATCATGAACCGCCTGGTGTGGCAGTATTCCGGCCATGAGAAGACCTTTGTGGACCCGCTGGTGGACTGCAAGAAATGCCGCAAAAGATTCCGGGCCGACCACGTCAAGGGCGACAAATGCCCGGAGTGCGGGGGCGAGCTGACCGAACCCCGCGATTTCAACGGCATGTTCAAAACCTACGTCGGCCCGGTGCAGGACGAGAGCGGCCTAGCCTACCTTAGGCCCGAGACCGCCCAGGGCATCTTCACCAACTTCCTCAACGTGCTGCAGTCCATGCGGCGCAAACTGCCCTTCGGCATCGCCCAGATCGGCAAGGCCTTCCGCAACGAGATCACCCCCGGCAATTTCACCTTCCGCACCCGGGAGTTCGAGCAGATGGAGATAGAATATTTCTGCAAGCCGCCGCAATACCTTCAGCCCGGCGAGAAGACCGATGAACAGCTGCACCAGGAATGGGTGGAGGCCCGCTACAACTGGTATATCGGCCTGGGCATGAACCCGGAGCGCCTGAAAAAACGTCCCCAGGCCCCTGAGGAACTGGCTCATTATGCCAAAGCCTGCGTGGACCTGGAATACTTGTTCCCCGGCTCTTTGGGCTGGAGCGAGTTGGAGGGCGTGGCCAACCGCCAGGATTACGACCTGACCGCCCACAGCAACAATGTTCCCGAAGCGGATCTGGTTCGCTTGAAACTCAATCGGAACGAGCACTCTACCGAAAAGATGGAATACTTTGACGAGGCCTATGTGGACTCAACCACCGGCAAGAAGGGCGCCAAGTACATTCCCTGCGTAATAGAGCCCTCGGCCGGGGCCGACCGGGCCACTCTGGCCTTTTTGTGCGAGGCCTATCATGAAGAGCAGCTAAGCCAGCCGTCTGATGAATCACTGGCCCCGCTGAAGGAGGCTGCAACAGCGGCTTTAAAAAGCATCGGCAAGAAGATCTCCGAAGCCCAAAAAAAGCCGGGTTCCGATGGTCCGACCCTGGAGCAGCTGCAGGCCATAGAAAAGTCATTACAGACCGCCATAGAAAAACTGCCGGGCTCATTGCTGGAGACCGATGCCGCCTGCAGCCTGCCCGGCGCCGACCGGATAGAACTGCTTAAAAAGGTTCGCCTGACAGTAGGCAAGCTGTGCGACGAGCATACCCGGGCCGTCCTCAAGCTGCACCCCGAGCTGGCGCCCATCAAGGTGGCGGTCCTGCCGCTCAAAAAGAACGAGCCGGGCATAGTGGAGACGGCCAAGAAGATAAGAGCCCTGCTTCAGCCCGCCCTGCGCACGGTCTACGATGACACCGCCGGGATAGGCAAGCTGTACCGCCGCCAGGATGAGATCGGCACTCCGTTTTGCGTCACGGTGGACTTTCAGACCCTGCAGGACCAGACCGTCACCCTGCGCGACCGGGATACCATGGGCCAGGAGAGGTATCGGATCGGGGAGCTGGCCGGGATAATCGAAAAGAGGATGGTCGGGTGGAATGCCCGGCAGGGCTGAATTTATTATTGACAATATTTGTTAAGTTGTGGTATGATATTTTGTTAAGTGTGTTTTAAAAGGAGAAGATCATGGCCGAAGCCCAAGGAGCATTCGAAAGAAACCTGGCCGCCGGGGAGGTCCTCTTCAAGGAGGGCGACAAAGGCGAGGAGATGTACCTGATAAAATCCGGCAAGGTGGAGATCTCCAACAACGCCGGAGGGGTCAAAAAGGTCCTGGCCGAACTGTCGGAGGGCTCTTTTCTGGGCGAGATGGCCATTGTAGACGACGCCCCTCGCTCGGCCGCCGCTATCGCCCTGACAGAGGTATCCCTGCTGATACTGGACCGGGCGGCCTTCAAGGCCCAGCTGCAGGAGAATCCCATGGTGGAATACCTGATCTCCAGCCTGGTCAAGCGCCTGCGGGAGACCAACGAGCAGGTGAAGATCCTGCTGCAGAAGGACGACGTCTGCCGGGTGGCGGCCTCATTGCTGGCCATGGGCCGGGAGAAGGGCGCCCCGGACGGAGCGGGCGTTTTCATCAAAGGCAACTACACTCCGGAGGGGCTGGCCAAGCAGGTGGGCGTCAGCATCGCCAAGGCCAAGGATATCCTGGAGAAGATGCAGGCCTCCTCGCTGATAGCCTTCTCCGGCGAGGGGATCAAGATACCGTCCATGCCGGACCTGGAGGAATACTGGCGCTACGCCACGCTCAAGGAGAAGTTCAAGGAGGTTTAGAACGCGCCACTGAGACACAGAGGCACAGAGTTTTTTGTCACCCTGAGTTTCCTCCCTGTCTGGCAGGATGAATGGGTGGCGATTAAGCAATTTAAACTACAGAGAGCATAAAGCTCACAAAGAAAATATTACTGTAGGGGCGGATCGCGATCCGCCCAGGCTTCTCCGCCCGGCAATAAATGTCATTCCCGTGCAGACGGGAATCCAGGGAAACAATGGGACACGGATGAACACTGATTATTAATGGGAGGTGCTACTATGAGGCGGCTTATCTCCCTGGTTATTTTGTCGTTTTGTTCTTTGATAGCTTTTGATATTAGTTATGCGGCAAGCCAAACCTGGCGTTTGACCAGCGATAGCTATAGCGATAGTCTTCCCAGGATAATAATAGATAACCAAGATCAGATATGGGTGGAGTGGCTGTCCAACGCCCAGGGTAATTATGATGTATGCTATCGTCGCTATAATGCCGGTTGGTCAAGTCGTGGCTGGTTAACCAATGATGATGTTGATCAGATAAGCTGCGATATAACCTGCAATAAGGTTACAGGATCGGTATGGACAGCTTGGGATAGTTCCGGGAAAATACAATACACCGTATATTCCGGTAGTTGGTATGGCACGTATACTGCAATAGATAGTGTGTTTACTTTTCCCCAATACAGAACAAATGGACGTATATCAATTATGGCCGGGGATTCAGGAACGAAATTTCTTTCCTGGACGGCTGATGATACAACAGGGTATCATAGCGTTTATATTATGCGCTATGACAGTGGATCATGGGGTCAACCGACATGTGTATTACAGGGCAATGGAATGTCCATGCTTTATGATAATAACTGCTTGTCACAAAGCTTGGCATTGAATCAATATCAACATCCTGCTGTACTCTGCCATACAATTTCATGGTCTATGGGCGGTTTTTTCGGGGAATCTATACAAGCACTTTGTTGGTCTCCTGACAGTAGTTGGGAAATTATAGATTTATTTACCAAGGAAGTTGGGATAGGGTATGATAGTTATAACAACCTTCTTACGATATTTTGTGATTCCTTTTCCAATGGTAGTGGAACCTTAAAATGCAATAAATATTCACAAACCGATTATCAATATCTAAATACATACATATTACAAATCAACGCTAAAGTTCATTCAGGGTCAGTAAGTAGAAGATTATGTCCAGTTGCGGTTTGGAGCGACAGTCAAAAAATATATGCCAGCGCTTTTTGTGACACTATGTGGTCAGCAACACCTATGCTGGTTTCGGATAGCACCTTGAATGCTTGTATAAATCCGGATATTGTTGTGCAAAATGATTCTACAATGTGGGTCTGCTATCAATCAGACTGTGAAATTTATGTCACCAAAACATCCGTCCCCCTTGGGGTTTCGGGGAAGCCGGAAATAATAAACAAACCCGTAACATTTACGGTGGCAAGCTGGCCCAACCCGGCCAGAAATAAAATAAACATCCAGTGCAACGGCATTGATAATAAAAACACAAAAGCTAAAATATACAACATAACCGGGCAACTGGTTAAAAACATCGATATCAAAGGCAACCAGACTGTCTGGAATTGCACGGACCAGAACGGCAAGAAAGTAACGGCCGGAATTTACATTTTAAATGTCATATCCGGAAACGAAAGTAAGATCCAAAAAATTTCAATAATCAGATAGAGCGAAGATGCGATTTCCCAAGGGCAAGTCCAACCTGCAGAACGCCAAACTGGAGTTCGTCCACCTGGACAACATCCTGGCCGACAATAAAAAGGAACGGGCCAGCAAGATCTCGGGGTACCTGGAGATCATCTATCCCGACATGGTTCAGCTGCTGTACCTCAAGAAGGGCGAGCCGGTAAACGCCGGCCATTTTTCCCGCACCGAGCGCAAGCAGATCTCCATCGCCGAGGTGATCGAAAAGGCCAAGAAATCCACCACCGGCACGGTCTCAATCTACGAGACCCCGGAGGAGCTGGTGGACATGATGCTGGCCACCTTCAGCGTCAAGCCGGTGTTCAAGAACCTGGACCTTTCCAATGTGGAACCTGACAAGCTGTTCGAAAAACTGACCTCGGTCAAGTTCGACGGCTTCATGGAGATCCGGCGGGGGGTGGACATCTCCTACGTCCGCTTCAAGGAGGGGGCGCCCACCTCCGGCTATTTCACCTGGAAGGTGGAGGGCATCGCGCCCGACCTGCTGAAGGCGGCCCTTAAGGCCGCGGCCACCGCCCCCGGGGCGGTGATCGTCGACGCCTACGACAAGCTGCCGGTGCTGGCCGAGCATGCCAGCCCCGCCCAGATAGAACTTTTCGTCAAGGCCATGAACAAGCTGATGGCCGAACTGAAGAACATTGCCGGGCCCACCCTGGTCAGCAAGACCATCGCCTCCTCCAAGGAGGCGGCCTCGGTGCATTACCCCTTCCTCAAGGAATTCGAGTTCAACGATGAGATCAGCGGCGAGGGCAAGATCGTGACCACCTCCGAGGAACTGGGCAAGGGCTTTGCCGAGTGGATGGACAATTTCGTGGATTCCTTCCGGATAGTGCTGGGCAAGCGGCTGGACGGGATCGTGCAGGCCGCCCTGAAGGATTTCCGGTTCGCCCTCAAGTCATCCAGCTTCGGCCGGTACTCAAAACTGAAGGATTTGCTCTAGGCCAACGTTTAAAATGTTGAAAAGGTTTTAAACGTTTAAAGATTATTCAAATGCCTGGAAAATTATATTTAGTGGCCACGCCCATAGGCAACCTGGAGGACATCACCCTAAGGGCGCTTAAGGTCCTCAAAGAGGTCCAGCTGGTGGCGGCCGAGGACACCCGGCATACCGGCCTGCTGCTGAAACACTACGGGATAAGCACCCCGTTGAGTTCTTTCTACTCCTACAATCAGAAGGATAAGGCCCCGGAGCTGATCCGCCGGATCCAGGATGGGATCGATGTGGCCCTGGTGTCCGATGCCGGGACTCCCGGCATCTCCGATCCGGCGGTGGCCCTGGTATCCCAAGCGGTGGAGGCCGGCATCAAAGTGGTCCCGATTCCCGGGCCGACAGCGCTGATCTCCGCCCTGATCGCCTCCGGCCTGGATACCAGCCAGTTCGTGTTCACCGGCTTCCTGCCGGTGAAATCGGGCCGCCGGACCAAGGTCCTGGAGCAATTGGAGCGGGAAACCAGGACCATCGTGATCTATGAATCCCCCCACCGCATCAGCCGCACCTTGCAGGAACTGGCTGATGTTTTTAAATCCCGCCCGGCGGCGCTGTGCCGGGAGATCACCAAGCTGTTCGAGGAGTTTGAACGGGGCACCCTGCCGGAACTGTCCGAGAAGTATCGGACCAAGAAACCCAAAGGAGAATTTGTAATCGTCATTGCCGGAAAGGAATAGATGTTTCCCAATTGGCTGAAGACCGGGTTTGTCAACCTGTTCAACCCGGTCATAAATTTCTTCGTCTGGACCAGGGTCAAACCCAACTGGCTGACCACCGCCGGTTTTCTGTTCGGGGTGGGGTCGGGATTCCTGTTCGCCCTCAATCATTTCTTCTGGGGCGGGATGGTGGCCCTGCTGTCGGCCATCTGCGATGCCATAGACGGTTCGCTGGCCAGACGATCCGGCAACGCCACCAAGTTCGGGATGTTCTACGACTCGGTGCTGGACCGCTACTCCGAGCTGGCCATGTTCATAGGTCTGTCATATTTCTATTCTCATAGCGGGATGTGGCTGCAGACCATTCTGACCGATCTGGCTCTGGCCGGCTCGCTGATCGTCAGCTATACCCGGGCCCGGGCCGAGGGGCTGGGCGAGGACTGCAAGGTGGGCATCATGGAACGTCCGGAACGGATAGCGGTGATAATCACCGGCACGGTGTTCACCGGGATATTCGACAAGCACTGGATCTTTACCGCCGCCCTGTGGGTCCTGGCTATCTTTACCAACGTCACCGCGGTGCAGCGGATCCTCTACATTAGGAAGAAGACCAAGGGACAGGGAATTCCCTTGAAGAAATAAAAAATATAAAAAGAAAAATAAAATTTAGCGTCAGGAAAGGACCACATGGCAAAGAAAATCATCAAAAAAACCGTTAAGCCGGCCGTCAAAAGTTCCGGTCAGCGTAAAGTGAGGGTGGCTATCATCGGGGTGGGTAACTGCGCCTCCTCCTTCGTCCAGGGCGTCCATTATTACCGCAACGCCAAGCCGAGCGACAAGGTCCCCGGCCTGATGCACGTCAACCTGGGCGGCTACCACATCTCGGACATTGAGTTCTCGGCCGCCATCGACATCGACAAGAACAAAGTGGGCAAGGACCTGGCCGCCGCCATCTACACCAAGCCCAACAACACTTTCAAGTTCTGCCAGGTGCCCAAGAGCGGGATCACCGTCCAGCGGGGCATGCTGCACGACGGCCTGGGCAAGTACCTGTCCCAGATAATCCAAAAGGCCCCGGGCTCCACGGTGGACATCGTCAAACTGCTGCAGGACACCAAGACCGACGTGGTGGTCAGCTACCTGCCGGTGGGTTCGGAGATGGCCACCAAATGGTACGTGGAGCAGATACTGGAGGCCAAATGCGCCTTCGTCAACTGCATCCCGGTGTTCATCGCCCGCGAGCAGTACTGGTCCAACCGCTTCAAGAAGGCCGGGGTGCCCTGCATCGGCGACGACATCAAATCGCAGGTGGGCGCCACCATCACCCACCGGGTGCTGACCCGTCTGTTCATGGACCGCGGAGTAAAACTGCAGAAGACCTACCAGCTGAACTTCGGCGGCAACACCGATTTCCTTAACATGCTGGAGCGGGAGCGCCTGGAATCCAAGAAGATCTCCAAGACCAACGCCGTCACCTCCATGCTGGATTACAAGATGGATCCCGACGACATCCATGTCGGTCCTTCCGATTACGTGCCCTGGCTGCTGGACCGGAAATTCTGCCACATCAAGATGGAGGGCCAGACCTTCGGTGACGTGCCGCTGAACCTGGACATGAAACTGGAAGTGTGGGATTCCCCCAACTCGGCCGGGGTGGTGATCGACGCGGTGCGCTGCGCCAAGCTGGCCCTGGACCACAAGCTCTCCGGGACCATGCTGGAGCCCTCCAGCTATTTCATGAAGTCGCCCATGGTCCAGGTGCCGGACGACCAGGCCAAGAGGAACGTTGAGGAGTTCATAAAGAAGCTGGGAAGAAAATAGCGATGGCTGGCCGAATTCAGAATTCAGAATTCAGAATTCAGAATTCCGGAGGATTGTTCATCTCTTTCGAGGGCATAGAGGGCTGCGGGAAAAGCACCCAGGCCAAACTATTGGAGAGCTGGCTCAAGGCCCAGGGCTTTAAGGTAGTGCTGACCAGGGAACCCGGCGGCCCTTCTATTTCCGAGAAGATCAGAAGGATCCTGCTGGACAACCGAAACAAGGGGATGTCCGACCTGACCGAGCTGCTGCTTTTGCAGGCCTCCCGGGTCCAGCATCTGGTCCAGGTGATATTGCCGGCCCTGAAGGCCGGGAAGGTGGTGCTCTGCGACCGCTTCGCCGACTCCTCCACCGCCTACCAGGGCTACGGCCGGGGAATGGACCTGAAGATGGTGAACGAGCTGAACCAGTTCGCGGTGGACGGGCACTGGCCCCAGCTGACGCTGGTGCTGGACCTTCCGGTGGAGAAGGGTTTCTTAAGGGCCCAGGGCCGGCGGCGCAATCTGGACCGGATGGAGACCCAGGCCCTGAAGTTCCACAAAAGGGTCAGGCAGGGTTTTAAGGCCATAGCCAGCGGGGATCCTAAGCGGGTCAAAATATTGGATGGCAGCCAGTCCCCGGACGTGATCCACGCCGCGGTACGGCAACTGGCGCTGAGCGCCATGAAAAAAAGATAATGAAAGAATATTTATTATGGAAGAAGGTATTCAGAAAGGCAGGTTCATCATGATCACCAGGCGTAAATTCGCTTTGATAGTGTCGGCCATCGTGCTGTTCAGCGTGCTGGCCGGAGGGACCATCGGTCTGTTCGCCCAAAGCCGGAGTTTTGATCAGATAACTTTTCAATTAAGGATATTCTCCACGGCCTTCAAGCAGGTGATGGATCGCTACGTCACCGCTCCCGACCCCCAGAAGCTGATCTACGGCGCCATCAAGGGCATGATGGAGACCCTGGACCCCCATTCGGTGTTCATGGATGCCAAATCATTCCGCGATCTAAAATCCAGCACCCAGGGCTCCTTCGGCGGCATAGGCATCCAGATCGGGGTGCGGGACGAGGTGCTGACGGTGATCGCCCCCATGGCCGGGACCCCGGCCTCGCGGATGGGCATCCAGGCCGGAGACCGGATCGTCAAGATCGAGGGCAAATCCACCAAGGGGATCACCAGCGACGAGGCGGTGGGCAAGCTGCGAGGCGATCCCGGCAGCAACGTCACCATCACCATCGAGCGCGAGGGGGTAAGCGAGCTGATGGATTACACCATCACCCGGGCCCTGATAGAGATCGAAAGCATACCCTACTACGGTTTCATCAACGATAAGATCGGTTACATCTGGCTGGCCAATTTCTCCCAGAAATCAGGCCCGGATCTGAACCGGGCTTTGCAGGATCTGGAAAAGCAGGGGATGAAGCAGCTGATACTGGACCTGCGCAGCAACCCCGGCGGCCTGTTGAACGAAGCGGTGGAGGTCTCCAGCAATTTTCTGGATAACGGCTCGCTGGTGGTTTTCACCAGAGGGCGGCTGAAAGAATCGGATCAGGATTACAAGGCCTCGGGCAATGTGCTGTTCGGGCCCAAAAAGGGACCGATGGTGGTGCTGGTGAACCAGGGATCGGCCTCGGCCTCGGAGATCGTGGCCGGCGCGGTGCAGGACTGGGATCGGGCCCTGGTGCTGGGGCAGACCAGCTTCGGGAAGGGTTCGGTGCAGAACGTGATGCCGCTGGGCGATTCCATCGCCATCAAGCTGACCACCGCCAAATATTACACCCCTTCGGGACGCTGCATTCATCGGGACAACAGCGCCTGGCAGTCGGGCGACCTGGACAGTTTGGTGGAGGATTCCACCGCGGCCCAGGAGGTCTATACCACGCTGGGCGGCCTCAAGCGCAAGGTCTACGGCGGAGGCGGCATCACCCCGGACATCAAGGTTGACCTGCCGCGCCTCAACCGCTTCCAGATGGACCTGGAGCGCAAGACAGTCTTCTTCAAGTTCGCCATCAAATACACGGTGGCCCACAGCAACCTGCCGAATGATCTTATAGTGGACGAGGCCATGGTCGATGAGTTCACCAAACTGCTCAAAGATGACAAGATAGAGTACACCCCCGAAGAATTCAAGGAGAGCAAGGAATATATCAGACAGGGCATCAAGCGGGAGCTGCTGTCCAAGCTTTACGGCGACAAGGCCCGCACCGCTTATCTGCTGCAGAACGACGCCCAGGCCCAGAAGGCGGTGGAGCTGCTGCAGAAGAACAAGGACCTTACCAAACTGCTCAAGGAGGGGCAGAACGGAAAATAACGACAGATAATAGTTATTCGTTAATAGTTAATAGGGGTTTCCCTTGCCACCAAGTCACCAAGATAGTGAATTTATTTTATTGTCCTCCCGAGATGGCATCTTTGCCTGACTGGCTGAGGGATAAATGATCGTCACCCGTTCGGCTTGCCAGGCAGGCAGATTTCTCAGGGTGACCTATTTTGAAAAAATCACCTATTCTGTCATTCCCGAGAAGTCGGGAATCCAGGCCAGTTTAACCATAAATTTTATCAAAAGGATTTATAATGAATAAAAGATATCTTGCAGCCATGTCTCTTATAACGGCGGTCCTGATGCTGGCCGGCTGCGGCACAAAGCGGGAGGCGGTCATCATGGCCGGTTCCACCGCCTTCCAGCCTTTCGCCGAAAAACTGGCCGACCAGTTCATGACCCTGAATCCCGGCATCAACGTCACTGTCCAGGGCGGTGGCTCGGCGGTGGGCATCCAGTCGGCTCTGGCCGGCACCGCCCAGATAGGGATGGCCGACCTGGTGCAGCTGCCGGAGGAGGCCAAGGATCTCACCGCCACCGAGGTGGCCCGGGACGGCATCGCCATTGTGGTCAATCCCGGCAACAAGATCGAGGGGCTGACCATCAAGCAGGTGAGGGAGATATTCAATGGCGTCATTACCAACTGGAAACAGGTGGGTGGTGATAACTGGCCGATCACGGTGGTATCCCGCGAGGCCGGATCCGGCACCAGGACCTCCTTTGAACAGATAGTGGGCGATATCTCTCTGATGAAAGAGGCCCTGATCCAGGATTCCAACGGGACCATCCGGGAAACGGTGGCCAACGATGCCAACGCCGTCGGATATCTATCTCACGGGTTGATCAACGAGAAGATCAAGCCGGTCAAACTGGACGGGGTCGAGTGCACCACCGAGCAGATCATCAGCGGAAAGTTCAAACTGGTCCGCCCGGTTTTCCTGCTGACCCAGGGACCGCCGGAAGGTGCGGTCAAACAAGTGATCGACTACATGCTTTCGCCCGAAGGCCAGGAGACCATCAAGAGCAGCGGACTGATCCCGGTCAAATAATATTTTCTCGGTGTTGTTTCTTCTTCAATAATGGAAAGCGTGCCAGCGGATAAATTTTATATAACTCGCACAGCCCTTTCTGTCCGGGCAGAAAGGGCGAAAGACCCGCCGGGGGCACAGGGCTTAACGATTTATGGACCGCTTATATAATCAATAATTTTTGAAGAAATGAGCACACGCTACGAAGCATTGATCATTTAGGTATTGTTTTCAGCAGTTATTCGCACTGTGCCCCCGGACCCCATTGGGACGCTTGGTCCACTTAACTTAACCTGTAAGTATATACAGGTTAAGCCGGGTCTTAGGGGACGGCTACGGTCGGCGTTACTGATGTAACAGTCTTAGTGATAACAAAACAGCGGGTTGAAGACATATTACTATTGTTTACGTTAGTTTGCCGTCCCCTAAAACTTTTCTTTGGAGCTTTCTCTTAGTTATAAGAGAAAGCGGAGAGGTCGTTTTAGTGGTGAGAAACAAGAATATAGTACTAGGGTCATGTTGCGTAATAAAGAAAAATGATCGACATGAGGGCAAACATTAAACTGAATATTTCATGAAATTCTTAGGCGAGAAGGGCGTTCGGAGAGTATTGGCGGGGATAGCTTTTTCGGCTATCTCGGCCCTGCTTCTGATAGCCCTTTTTATCATCAAAGAGGGTCTGCCGTTCATCATCAGCTACGGCCCGGTAAAGTTCCTGCTTTCCTCCGACTGGCAGCCCCAGGCCGGAAAATTCGGCATCTGGCCCATGATAGTGGCCTCGGTCTGGGTAACCCTGGGGGCCATGCTGGTCGGCGCCCCGCTGGGAGTGGCCTGCGCCGTCTACCTCACCGAGTTCGTGCCGCGCCGGGTGATGGGGGTCATCAAGCCCACCATCGAACTGCTGGCCGGGATCCCCTCGGTGGTTTACGGATTCATCGGGGTGATGGTGCTGGCCCCGCTGATCCGCTCCCAGCTGGGCGGGCCGGGGCTGTCGGTGCTGGCCGGGGCCATCATCCTGGGCGTCATGATATTGCCCACCATCATCAGCATCTCGATAGATTCCATCCAGTCGGTGCCCAATTCCTACCGGGAGGGTTCGCTGGCCCTGGGCGCCACCCACTGGCAGACCACCCATATGGTGACGGTTCCGGCCGCCAAATCCGGCATCATCGCCGCCATCATCCTGGGCATGGGGCGGGCCATCGGCGAGACCATGGCGGTGATCATGGTGGCCGGCAACGCGGTCAAGATCCCCGGATCGGCCCTGGATTCGGTCCGAACCCTGACCGCCAACATCGCCCTGGAGATGGGCTACGCTACCGGGCAGCACCGCCAGGCGCTGTTCGCCACCGGGGTGGTGCTGCTGATCATCATCATGATCCTGAATTCCCTGGCCGGGATGGCCATCAGGAAGAGGGCGGGCAAAAGATGAGAATACCTCCCAGATATACCCAGACGGCCGCCAAGCTGGTGATGGGACTGGCCACCCTGGCCACCCTGGCCATACTGGTGTTCATCATCCTGTTCGTGCTGGAGAAGGGCCTGCCGGTGGTGGGCTTCAAGTTCCTGCTCTCCGCTCCCCGGGACATGGGCAAGGCCGGGGGCATCTTCCCGGTGGTGGTGGGGACCATCCTGCTGACCCTGGTGGCCATATTGATCGCCACACCGCTGGGGGTGGGCACCGCCATCTACCTGACCGAATACACCCGGGAGAGCCGGGCCACCAGGATCATCCGTTTCGGGGCCGACTGCCTGGCCGGGATCCCCTCCATCATCTTCGGCCTGTTCGGATTCATCTTCTTCGTCACCATACTGCAGATGGGCTGGTCCATCCTGTCCGGCGGGCTGACCCTGGCTTTCATGATCCTGCCCACCATCATCCGGACCTCGGAGGAGGCCATCAAATCGGTGCCCAACTCCTACCGGGAGGTGTCCTTCTCGCTGGGGGCCACCCGCTGGGAGACCGTCCAGAAGGTGGTGCTGCCCAGCGCCCTGCCTGGCATCGTCACCGGGGTGATGCTGGGGGTGGGGCGCTCCATCGGCGAGACCGCCGCGGTGATCTTCACCGCCGGCTCGTCGCTCCGGATGCCGTCCTCGCTGTTCGACTCGGTCCGCACCATGTCGGTCCATTTCTACATTCTGGCCCGGGAGGGCATCTCCACCGAGAACGCCTACGGCACCGCGGCCATTTTAGTGATCACCATTCTGCTGATAAACCTGACGGCCTACGGACTGATGAACCGGTTCGTGGCCAAGAACAACTGACGGCTTGATGAACAACGCAATAAAAATAGCTACTCGGGACCTCAAGGCCTTTTACGGGCCGGAGCAGCTGCTGATGTCCCTGAATATGGATATCCAGGCCAATCAGATATTGGGCATCATCGGGCCTTCCGGTTCCGGCAAGACCACCTTTTTGCGAAGCCTGAACCGCCTCAACGATCTGGTGCACGGCTTCCGGATAGAGGGCAGCATCCTGCTGGACGGCCAGGACATCTATCACCCCGACTTCGATGTGGTGGCCCTGCGCAAAAGGGTGGGGATGCTGTTTGCCCTGCCGGTGCCCCTGCCCAAGAGCATCTATGAGAACGTGGTCTACGGACCCAGACTGTCGGGAATCGGCGACTGGAAAAAGCTGGATCGGCTGGTGGAGGCCAGCCTGAAGTCGGCCTTCATCTGGGATGAGGTCAAGGACCGCCTTGGTTCACCGGCCATGCGCCTGTCCGGCGGACAGCAGCAGCGGCTGTGCCTGGCCAGGATCCTGGCCCAAGAGCCGGAGGTGATCCTGCTGGACGAGCCCTGTTCCGGTCTGGACCCCATCTCCACCGCCAAGATCGAGGAGGCCCTGACCATCCTCAAGCAGAAGTACACCATCATCCTGGTCACCAACAATACCAAGCAGGCCGCCCGGGTGGCCGACCAGACTGCCTTCTTTTTGATGGGTTCGCTGATAGAATACGGGCCGACCAGCGATCTGTTCACCGTGCCCCAGGATAAAAGGACCAACGATTACATCACCGGCCGCTTCGGCTGAAAAGGGACCTGCCCGCGAAACACTCGAAAGGAGTTTTAGCCACTAAGACCATAAGTGATGGGTGTCATTATTTAAAAAGCGAGAGGTTTGGATTGATGTCAAACATTTACGATGATATATATGAGCAGGAAGATTATTATTGGGGGTTTGTCCCTTCGCCAACATGTTATAAAGTATTACAGATATTGCCTCCTACCAAACATTTAAGGCTTTTGGATTTGGGTTGTGGTGAAGGAAGAAACGCTGTGTTTTTTGCCCGTAACGGTTATGATGTGACTGCTTTCGACTTGGCTGATGCTGGTGTGGAAAAGACAAAGAAATTAGCGGATAAGAGCGGCGTGAATGTTAATGTTTTTAAAGCCAATATAAATGAATATCGATTGGCTGATAAATTTGATATCATCTTTTCCGTAGGTTCACTTCACTACATTCCTCAGGAAGTTAGAGAGGATATTTTTACAAATTATAAGGACCACACGGAAGAAAATGGCTTACACATGTTATCGGTTTTTGTAAAAAAACCATTCATTGAACCCGCTCCTGAAGGCGAGAAGAATTCGCATAAATGGATTTCTGGAGAACTTTTGACATATTACCATGATTGGATGATAGAGTATTCAACAGAAGAAATATTTGACTGTATGTCCAGCGGGATCCCTCACAAACATGCTACAAATCGCGTATTAGCCAGAAAAACGATCGGTCTCAAGACCAAGTAAGATATTCTATAATGAACAACAAGATAGAAATAAAAAAACTCAATCTGCACTACGGCAAGTTTCACGCCCTGAAATCGGTGGACATGCCGGTAAGGAAGAATTCCATCACCGCTTTGATCGGGCCATCGGGCTGCGGCAAGTCCACCCTGTTGCGTTGCCTCAACCGGATGAATGACCTGATCGCCGGGGTCAGGATAGACGGCCAGGTGCTGCTGGACGGGATCGATATTTATTCCCACAGCGTCGAGGTGCCGGAGCTCCGGAAACGGGTGGGCATGGTGTTCCAGCGGCCCAACCCCTTTCCCCTATCGGTCTACGACAATGTGGCCTACGGCTTGAAGGTGGCCGGCATGCGCGACGGCAGCCGTATATCCGAAACGGTGGAGCGCAGCCTGAAAGGGGCCTGGCTGTGGGAGAATCTCAAGGACCGGCTGGATAAGCCGGCCCTGGAACTGCCGCTGGACCAGCAGCAGCGCCTGTGCATCGCCCGCCTGCTGGCGGTGGAGCCGGAGGTCATATTAATGGACGAGCCCTGCTCGGCCCTGGACCCCATCGCCACCATGAAGGTGGAGGAGCTGATGCTGGAGCTGAGACAGCGGTACACCATCGCCATCGTCACCCACAACATGCAGCAGGCGGCCCGGGTCTCGGAATATTCCGGCTATATGCTGCTGGGAGAGATGGTGGAGTTGGGCCAGACCGCCGCCATCTTCACCAACCCCAGCGATGCCCGCACCCAGGATTACATCACCGGCCGTTACGGCTGAGTTCTTTCAGACAGGATTGACATGATCCGACAGGATCCCGCCTAATTTTATCACACAAGTGAAGCGTAAGCGGAACGGGTGGCAAAAGGCAGCGTCATTCTGAGCTTGCTTCGGAGCTATTCAAACCGAAGAATCTAATACCCATAATCGTTAATAACGGGGAGCGCCAATGGAAAGACATTTCGATACCGAACTGGACCAGCTGAAGCAGCAATTGCTGAAGATGGGGGCTCTGGCCGAGGCCATGGTGGATGCCGCAGTCACCGCCCTGGTGGAGAGGGACGCCGGCCAGCTGGAACAGATATATAAGCAGGAGAAGGAGGTCAACGGCCTTCAGGTGAGCATAGACGAGGACTGCTTGAGGCTGACCGCCCTCTACCAGCCAACCGCCGGAGACCTGCGTTTTTTGCTGGGAGCCTCCAAGATCAATACCGAGCTGGAGCGGCTGGGAGATCAGGCCATCAACATCTGCGAGGTGGTCGAAAAATTGCTGCAGGAACCGCAGCTCAAGCCGCTGATAGATATTCCCAAGATGGTGGCCATCTCCACCGACATGGTCCGGGACAGCCTGAACGCCTTCGTGGAGCGCAATGTCGACAAGGCCAGGGCGGTGCTGATGCAGGACGATCAGCTGGACGACCTGAAGGACAAGATAGTGGCCGAGCTGACCGAATTCATGGCCAAGGATTCCGGTTCGGTAAACCGGGCCATCCAATTGATACTGGTGGCCCGCAGCCTGGAGCGGATCGGCGACCACGCCACCAACATCGCCGAGGACGTGATCTTCGTGGTGCAGGGCAGGGACATCCGGCATCACCAACTGGATTGATCAATCAATGTTCTGGAACAGGTTTTCCCAATACAGTTCTTCATGACGTTTCCAACATACAAATGATTTGATTATATGTATTTATCTATCAACCATACCCGCCAGGGCTCAACAGGTATTTTAACGGTGCTATTAGCGATATTGCTTTTGGGAATGATTATTATTAATGGGACGGCGACGGCCCAAATTGCAGTGCCCCCCGATTCGGCCCAGGGCCGCCTCCGGACATTCGAAAAAGCCCTTTCCGACGGAGATACCTTGGACACCGCCGACCAGCAACATCATCAGCGGTGCGAGGAGGATGACACCACCGGCAATTTTTGGGGCGAGGTGTTATTCTTTCTGCCCCGGGAGATATTCAAAGCCTGCGCGGAGACCTACGCCGGACTGCCCGGCCCCAATTACGGCCCCTACCCCTACTGTTTTCGTTCTCCCTTTTCGGCCAGCTACCATCCCAGCCCGGCCAGCTATCTGGAGCTGGACGGCGGCTTCCAGTACACCTACCGGGACATCCCCACCTATGAGACCCGGATGAATTATTTCACCCATTCCTTTGTTGCCGCACTGTCCTATCAGCAATTTCGCGAGACGGTTTCCGGCGGCCAAAATTCCCTGCACCTGGCGGCGGTCAAACTGGGGGTCCGCAAGGCGGTGGGTGACCAGCTGATCTGGCAGAACCACCTGGGCTGGCGCTATCTGAAGGGCGGAACCGGGATGTCGGGAGTTCTGCTGGGCACGCAGTTCAAGATATTCACTTTGAATCGCATCGCCGTCACTCTGGGATATGATATTGATCTTTTTCCGGACAACGGCACGGCCTTTCACGAGCTGGACGGCTGGCTGTCGTACTATTGGAAAAGGCTGGAATTGAAGGCCGGATACCAGGCCCAGCTGATCTGGCAGGGGCCGTCGCTGCACGGACCGTCGATCGGGCTGGCCTATAATCTGTGACCGTCCGGACCTTTCCAGGATCGGCATAAACCATCACTTACGTTGATCATTATGGCCAGAACCATCATCATAGACGGCTACAATCTGGCCTTCGCTTCCGGCAAGATAAGGCCGGTCCTGCTCAAGGGAAAGAAAGAAGGACGGGCCTTATTGCTGGACATTTTGGCTGGGTATAAGAAGGCATTCGGGTATGACATTACCGTCATCTTCGACGGGGCGGAAGGAAAGGAACATAAGGGGGACAAGGTCAGGGGCATCAGGGTCATTTACTCCAAGCCTCCCCAGAACGCTGATCGGGTGATCAAGGACAAAGTCTCCGTCCTGAAAAAGACCAGGGTCCTGACAGTGGTCACCTCCGACCGGGAGCTGGCCCATAATGTCAAGGGACGGCAGGTGGAGGTGATCGGCTCAGGGGCCTTCCTGGAAAAGATGGAACGGGAGATGTCCCGTCGGGGCGCGGATAAAGAGAAGCCCGGAAAGATAGATGTGAAAGAGTGGATGGAATATTTTGGGATAAAAGGTAAGGGATGAAGATAAGCCGATTGCCTGATCGGCTTTTATCTTTTGAAATAATGTGTTATAAAATGGAATTTTCCAGCAAACTTATCGAAGCGTTAAAAAGTGCCCAAACCTGCCTGATCCTTACCGGGGCCGGGGTCTCGGCCGAGAGCGGTCTGCAGACCTTCCGCGGCATGCAGGGCCTGTGGGACGATTTCGATCCCATGAAGCTGGCCACCCCAGAAGCCTTTGCCTGCGAACCCCAAAAGGTCTGGGAGTGGTACCAGTGGCGCCGGGAGAAACTGCCGCTGGTTCAGCCCAACCCCGCCCACAAGGCCATCGCCCAAATGGAGAAACATTTCGAAGAATTTCTTCTGGTCACACAGAACATAGACGGCCTGCACCAGAGGGCCGGCAGTTCCAAGATGGTGGAATTGCACGGCAACCTCAACCGCAACAAGTGTTCCCGCTGCGGCACCATGATCGAGACCCTGCCGGTCTCCGATCAGGTCCCGCCCCGCTGTAAGTGCGGCGGGCGCATCCGCCCGGACGTGGTATGGTTCGGCGAGATGCTGCCGGAAGCAGTTCTCAGACAGGCCTGGCGGGCGGCCGAGAAGGCCGATATCTTTTTTTCGGTGGGCACCTCCTCGGTGGTCCAGCCGGCGGCCTCCCTGGGGCTGGTAGCAAAAAACAACGGGGCGGCCCTGGTGGAGGTCAACCTGGAGAGGACCGAGCTCAGCCCGCTGTTCAATGATGTTTTCCTGGGCCCGGCCGGGGAGATCATGCCCCGGATGCTGGAAGGGATCATCAATGCCAGGGCTTTATAAATCGAAGGAATATTGTATTGACAGGCTTGTTTTTTTATACTAACATGAATATGTGAACCCCATCGCCCGGATCTATTCCTATTGATAGGAGATTCCATAAAATGAACGGGCAGGATCTGTCTTTCCCCCCCAGCGGAGGCAAACATCTTTGCTTTGTTTGCGTGATGTTCTGCCTGCTGCTTTTTATGTTTGCCGGCTGCGCCACCACCTCCGTTTGGCAGAGGTGGAGCCCCGACGAGCAGAAAAGATACTTCGGCCTGACCTTCATCGAAGAAGACACCATCCTGGCCCAGTACCGCAGCCTGCCGGACCAGGAGTCGCGGGATGCCTGGTATAAGACATATTGGGCGGCAAAAGACCCGGACGGGTCGCTGCTGGCGGAGCACCGGTCAAGATTGGACCGGGCCTGGAGGGAATTCGGCGGCAGGATGTTCTTCCGGGACGGCCGCAGCGGGATTTTGATCCGATACGGCCCGCCGGAAAAAGAGACCGGGAACCAACCGTTTCTGCATGCCCTCGGCAATAAACAGCTCGCCGGAGGAACGTATATAAAGGAAAGAGCCTGGGTGATCTGGGAATATCCCTCCCAAGGCCGCTGCTATGATCTTCTGCTGGAAGACGGACATTTCCAATTGGTGGCGGATGTCTACAGCGACAAACTGCACCCGGTGGCATTCTTCGCGGCCGATACTTTTCATCCCGGGGAAATTCTTCCAAATAAGGCACAGCAGCCTTTGGCCTGCGAGTTCGGACGATTCCGGTCGGCCGACGGCGGCAGGGTCCGGTGGGAGATCTACTGGCGGATCCCGGCTCCCCGGAACAGCCAGCAGGGGGAAGGGCGGCGATATCTGGGAATATTCGACCTGCACGGCAAGGACGGATTGATCTCCAGCGATACCCTGGGATACCGCCTGGAATATACCGGAGACGAGCTGTTGCGGCCCCAGGCATACGGCCAAAGGAATACGGACCTGCCTCCGGGACGTTACAAGATGAAAATTCAATTGAGATCGCAGCCCGGGGACACTGTTTATGCCGGGGAGATGGAAACCGAACTGGTGGGGTACCGTTCCGGGGTTCGGGAGGCCAGCGATGTTGAAATGGCTGTTCTGCAGGACAGCACTTATGTCTCTTCCGACTTTCGAAAAGACAAATATCGCAGGGTCATTTCCGCGGTCTCCGGGAAAATAAACCGGTACCAGCCGTTTTATGTCTATTACGAGGTTTACAGCCTGGCCACCGATGCCGCCGGCGAACATCAGGTGACGGTGGGGCACGGCATCTACCTCAGTGACACCACCGGATCACTGAAAGAATGCATCGTCGATACCAGGGACCTGTTCTACCAGGATGCCGGTGATTACTTAAGCGCCTGTCATAAGGTGCACCCCATGGCCCTGGAGCCCGGAGAATATATTCTGGTGATCGATGTCAAGGACCTGATATCGGGGAGGCTGAGCAAGATTACCCACCGGTTCGAAATTCAGGACGGGCAGGAATTTACGGCCCGTCCGCCGGAGGATAAGAATAAGGCCATCCCGGACCTCCGTCCGCCCCGGAAACCATTGCGGCGTTGATATGATGAAAACACACAAAGCAGCTTACTGCTTAGCGGTTTCGCTATCCCTGGCCGGGGGCTGTGCCACCCTGGATTTTCAAAAGGTGCCCCGGGCGGAGCGCAAAAGGTTTTTTGAGCTGGCGGCGGTCTCTTCTCAAAGCCTGGCGGACCAATATGCTGCCATGGCCGATTCGGCCGACCGTGAGATGTTCTGGCAGAAATTCTGGAAGGAAAAGGACCCCACCCCGACCACCCGGGACAACGAAAGATACCAGGAGCACCAGCGTCGGGTGGCATACGCCGACACATTTTTCCCGCAGCTGATACATTTCTGGGACGACCGGGGGAAGATATATATTAAGTACGGCGAGCCGGACTACCGGGAGGTGAACCCCATGGGAGACGCCTTGTACAGCAGCGATCCCTTTGCCGGCACCGACGACATCAACACCAGGGTTGGCGATGAACCGGTGACGATTCGCAGAACATCGGGAACCTACGGCTGGGAGAAATGGACCTATGGCCAGCTGGCCCAAACATTCTCTTTTCTCCAAAAGGATGTGGGATATGTTCTGGTGAGCGACCTGGACGCCGCCAAAAGCGGGGGATATCAGTCCACCATCCGATCGCTGCAGGCCATTGACGCACCGATTCCCACCTTGAGCGACACCCTGCCTTCCGATATATACCGGCATGATTACGGCCAGCCCCTGGACTTTCCCTTCGTCCTGGCCAGGTTTTCCTCGGGAGAAAAGTCCGAGGTGTGGGTATCGTACGCTGTTCCTCTGGGGAAGATAATCTACGACCCGGCGTCCGGCCGGGGGCTGTTGAACAGGAGCATTGTCATCTTTGACGAGAACCTGGCGGAGAGCGCCCGGGAGGAAAGTATGCTTACACCCCAGAAGCCGGGGGATGAGGCGGAGGGGGGCGAGTCCCAAGCCGTGGACCTGGTAAAATTCATTCTGAAACCCGGGGGCTACAACATGGCCATCAGCCTGATGGACCTCAATTCCGGCAAGACCGGGATATACAAATACCGTTTCTCCGTGATTGATTATAAGGCCGGGGCGGAAGAGACCAGCGATCTGATGCTATCCGGCGATATCCGGATTGACAGCGGTAACGGAAAATTCAACCGGGGCGGCTACCGTATAATACCTCAGCCCGGAAGCGCTTTTAAGAAGGGCCGGGACATTTACTTTTATTATGAACTGTATAATATACGACCTCCCGGGGCCGAACCCAGAACCCTGCAGATCCGGTATCTGATATTCCCCAAAAAGGGAAAACAGGCTCTGTCGACCCAGAAACAATTGATAACGGCAACCAGCGAAAAAATATCCCTGGCCAGCGGAATAGCAACAGCGGACCTTCCGCCGGGGGAATATATACTGGTGGCCGAGGTCCGGGACCAAAATAACAACCGGGTAAAAAATGCGGCCAGGCCCTTCCGTATTTATAAATGAGATCCGGCAAATACCTTCTTGACAACAGGGCAACCATAGTTGTATATTAATAACGGTAAACCAATAACTATAACAATCATCTACAGGAGCAAACATGGCCAGGAGCAAGAACAAACAAAAAAGGTTGAAGCTTGAATTTAAAAGGAAGCGCACCCGAAAGGTCCAGAGAAAGAAACAGTTAAAGAAGACCTCCGATACGGTGAAAAAAACCCCGGCCCGGAAGTAAACGGCTGCCCGCCAGATCCCGGCCGGCGGCCTGGCTGCCGGCGATCCATAATTTAGGAGAAAACAGATGGCTATTGCTGAAATAACCGTGATACCAGTTGGCACCGGAAGTCCCAGCGTTTCCGGTTTTGTGGTTGATACCATCAAGCTGGCAAAGAGCACCGGACTGAAGCTGGAGATAACATCCATGGGCACCAACATCGAGGGCCCGCTGGAGGATATTCTGGCGGTGGCCCAGGCCATGCATCAGCGCTGCCTGTCCACCGGGGCCCAGCGGGTGTTCACCTCCATAAAGATAGATGACCGCAGGGACAAACCGGTCACCATCGAGGGAAAGCGGGCCAGGGTGGTGGAAGGGCTTAAGAAGAAATAATGCCGATTCAGCTGTTTGACGTGGGGGTGTGAAAATGGAACATATCTACCTTGATCATAACGCCACCACCCCGGTGCGGACCGAGGTGCTGCAGGCCATGCTTCCCTTCTACGGGCCTGAATTCGGAAACCCCTCCAGCATTCATTCTCTGGGCCGGGAGGCCCGCCGGGCCGTCGAAGGGTCCCGGGAAAAGCTGGCGGCGGCGCTTAACTGCGATCCGGCCGAGGTGGTCTTCACCGGGTCCGGGACCGAGTCCGACAACCAGGCCATAAAGGGAGCGGTATTTGCCAATCGGGCCAAGGGCGACCACATCATCACCACCAAGATAGAACATCATGCGGTGCTGCACACCTTTGAGTACCTGCAAAAATATTTCAACATCCGGACCACATTTTTGGGGGTCGACCGCTACGGCCTGGTGGATCCCGAGGAATTGAAAAGGTCGATAAACGGCCAAACCATCCTGGTTTCGGTGATGCAGGCCAACAACGAGGTCGGCACCATCCAGCCGCTGGCCGAACTGGCCGGGATCTGCCGGGAGAACAAGGTGCTGTTCCACAGCGACGCAGTGCAGGCCTTCGGAAAGCTGGAGACCGACGTAAATGAGCTGGGGGTGGACCTGCTGTCTTTGTCGGCCCACAAGATATACGGGCCCAAGGGGTCCGGGGCCTTATATGTAAAAAAGGGTACCCGCCTTCATCCCCTGATCCACGGGGGAGGGCATGAAAAGAACCGCCGGGCCGGTACCGAGAATGTGGCCGGGATCGCCGGGCTGGGAGCGGCCGCCGAACTGGCCGCCGGGGAAAGGTTGTTCCAACAGGGCCATCTCACCGCCCTGCGGGAAAGATTGTGGCAGGGCATCGAGAAGAACATTCCCAGTGTCCGGCGGAACGGACAT
The DNA here is from genome assembly GCA_937863685.1 of uncultured bacterium. Classification (GTDB taxonomy): domain Bacteria; phylum Edwardsbacteria; class AC1; order AC1; family EtOH8; genus UBA2226. The sequence goes on along the minus strand of CALMGM010000005.1, from coordinate 591,280 downwards.
CCCCGGAATTCTTTGCCGGGGACCCTGAATGTCTCGTTCGAATACATCGAAGGCGAGGGCATCCTGCTTTCGCTGGACATGAAGGGGATCGCGGCGTCTTCGGGTTCGGCCTGCACCTCGGGCAGCCTGGAACCGTCCCATGTGCTGGCCGCCATGGGGGTGCCCACCGAGATCGCCCAGGGGTCATTGCGTTTTTCGCTGGGCAGGGACAACACCGAAGAGCAGGTAGATTACACCGTCAAGGTGCTGGCCCAGGCGGTGGCCCGCCTGAGGGAGATGTCGCCCATCGCTCCCCGGACATCCTGCGGCCTGGAGGGCAAATCCAGCTGAGCCCGCAAGCCCGGTTCCATATCATCAGCAATATTCAGATGAGGTGAGCCATGAAATCCCGAAAGAACAATTTCACCAAGGAGATCATTTCCTCCCTGGGCCAGGACAACGGGGAGACCGCGGAGATATTGAAGCAGGTGGAGGAGGTGCGCCGGGAGAAGGCCGACAGCCTGTACAGCGACCTGATATATACCCTGGTCCATCTCCACTTCAGCGAGAACCAGGCCAAGCAGCACTGGGAGAAGATCCTGCAGCACAAACAGGGGATGAGCCGGAAGCTGGACCGCAATGTGGGCGTCAGGGTGGCCCTGCTGGATTATTTCATCAACCTCCAGCAGCAGATACAGAATCCCAAGATAATCGAGATAGACCTGTTCGAGAAAACCCTGCTGTCGGCGGTGACCGACGGCCTGACGGGGCTGTACAATCACCGTTTTTTCCAGGACCGCCTGGACGAGGAGGTGGAGAGGGCCCGGCGTTATGGGCTGTCATTCTCCCTGCTGATGATCGATGTGGATGATTTCAAGATCTACAACGACACCAACGGGCACATCGCCGGGGACGTGCTGCTGGTGGAGATCTCCAAGATCCTGCTGAAGGCGGTGCGCAAGGTGGACGCCACCTCCCGCTACGGCGGGGAGGAATTCACCGTCATCCTGCCCTCCACCAAGAAGAAAGGGGCCCTGACCATCGCCGGGCGGATCTGCCAGAAGATTGCCGCCGGACACTTTCCCAACCAAAAGGTCATGCCGGGCGGCAAGATCACGGTCAGCGCCGGAGTGGCGTCGTTCCCCGATGACGGGGCCAGCAAGATCGACCTGCTGGATTGCGCCGACAAATTGCTGTATAAGGCCAAGGCCTTGGGAAAGAACCAGGCCTACGGGATCTGCAAGGAGGAGTGAGATTGATGAAGAGGCCCCCCGGCATCGACAGTTACGTCATAGCCTGGCGGAGACATTTCCACAAAAATCCCGAGCTTTCGTTCAGGGAATTTCAGACCTCCCGGGCGGTGGCGGCCGAATTAAAAAAACTTGGGATAATGGTCAGATCCAGGGTCGGCGGCACCGGGGTGGTGGGCCTGCTCCAGGGCGGCCGCAAGGGAAGGACCGTGGCCCTGAGGGCCGACATGGACGCCCTGCCGGTCGATGAGGACAACAGAACTTCCTATGCTTCAAAAAACCCGGGGATCATGCATGCCTGCGGGCATGACGGCCATATGGCGATGCTATTGGGGGCGGCCAGGCTGTTGTCCCGCCAAAGAAAAGACATCGCCGGGCAAGTGAAGTTTCTTTTCCAGCCGGGGGAGGAGACGCCCCCCGGCGGCGCCCTGGGAATGATCCGGGACGGGGCCCTGGAAGCTCCCCGGGTGGATGCCGTCTTTGCCTTTCACCTTGATTCTTCGCTTCCCACCGGCCAGGCGGGACTTCGCAAGGGGCCGATGATGGCGGCCTCGGATAACTTCGAGATCACCATTGCCGGAAAAGGAGGCCATGCCGCCCGGCCCCACGACTGTCTGGACCCGGTGACCGCAGCGGCCCAGATAATAACCGGGCTGCAGACCATAGTCAGCCGCCGGGTCGACCCGGTCTGGCCGGCGGTGGTGACCGTCGGCCAGGTCCAGGCCGGCAGCAAGCATAACATAATCCCCCAGCAGGCCATTTTGACCGGAACCGCGCGGACCATCGATCCCCATTCCGCCAAAATGATGCCGGTCTGGATCGGGCAAATGGCCGAGGGCATTGCCCGGGCCAACGGCCTGAAGGCCAGTTTGAGTTATGAGAGGGGTTATCCCGTGCTGGTCAACGATCCGGGAATGATCGATCTCTGCGAAAAAGTGATAATCTCGCTTTGCGGCAAAAGGGCGGTGGTCCGCATCTCCGAGCCCATGATGGGCGGAGAGGACATGGCCTACTTTCTGCAAAAGGCCCCCGGGGCTTTTGTAAGGCTGGGGAGCCGCAAAGATGGGGCCACCTCCTACCCCTGGCATCATCCCAAATTCGCCATAGATGAAAAGGCGCTTCCGCTGGGAGCCGGGATCCTGGCGGAAATAGCATTAAATTATTTATCCCGGCAGCAAGGAGCCATGAATGCCAGGCAGAACCCGTAATGCGTATTTATTGTTAACGGCGGTGTATCTTTTATTGTCCTGCGCCAAACCGGTCGAGACGGACGATCCGGACGATCCGGCATATCCCACATCGGGCACCGTCACCGTTGACAATAAAGCCGTGGCAAATTATGACGGCAGCGGATTTTTATTCTCGACCGCCCGGGTGATATTTTATCCCAACAGCAGCCAGGTCTACCCGGATGTTTCGGTAAAGATTTCATCCTCCACCGGCATGCCGTACTTTTGGTCGATTGATCACAACTCGGCCTTTAAACTGCTGAATTCCGCGTTGGATTCGGCCTCGGCTTACGCCTTTTTTGATTCTTTGGCGGCTATTTCGGACACGGCGGGATTTGTTTCCCCAATATTCGATTTGTCGGCATATCAAACAATTGCGGTCAGGGCGCACCAGAATAAATATGCCAAGATACTTATCACCAAAATCACGGTTGATAGCAGCAGTATTGCCGAGGCCACTTTTAAATGGGTTTACCAGCCCGACGGCAGTCTTGTTTTCCCGGCTCCCTGACCAGATCTATGAAGAACACTGCAAGGACAATCATCCTGCTGCTGGCTTCGGCCTGGCTGGGAGCCGGCGCAGCGGCCTTTCAAACTGAATGGCGCCAGTACCGGAACTTCGGCGGCACCACCTTCGAGGGCGACATCAGGACCATCATTTCCGATACCCGCTATGTGTACGCTTTTTCCTCGGTCTCCGGGGCCAGGTACGACAAGCTGTTCGACAAATGGGATTTCTCGTTCATCGGGCACCTGCCCTCCGGCAGCTACCAGTTTGCGGCCCTGGATCATTACTTCAATGACCTCTACTTTGTCTATGCCGACAAGATGATCCCCTACCGCATGATATCCGACATGCAAAACCCCGCCATCTACCTTCCCCAGACCATCATCCGGGTGGCCTTTGACGGCCGGGGGATCTGGGTCCAAACCCCCGGAGGATATTATCAGTGCGACCGTTGGTCGGGAAAGTGCAATAAGGACGCGGCCGTTCCCCAGCAGCTGGAATGGTTCGGGCGGGCCGATGCCGAGGCGCTGAGGTCCAGCGGACAGCTGTATTTCCTGGCCCAGCCGGTCTGGGACAACTGGGCCGGCCGGCACCAGCTGACCGCCTATGCCACGGAGTTCACCGGCAACTATGCCTGGGCGGCTTATGCCGGGCTGGGGCTGTGGAAGTATGACCTGATAACCAGAGAAAAGACCCAGTTGACCAGCGGATTTTTGGCCAGCACCGGCGTCACCGGGCTGTACGCCAGCGGCGGCACAGTGGGCATAACCGGACCGGGCGGGGTGACGCTGATAGACGACGGCCGGGACCAATGGCAGCAGCTGAACAAACTGTTCAACCTTGATCTGACGGGCTACCGTCTGAACTGCCTGGCCTTTGACGGGAAAAGGGTGTTCATCGGGACCGACCGGGGGATCATCGCCCTCAAGCGGGGGGACGATTTCGCTTCCACCATATCCCGTTATGACGGACTGCCAGACGACATGGTCACCTCGCTGCTGCTGCAATCCGACACCCTGTGGATCGGCACCAGGTCCGGCCCGGCCATCTACCTGCTTAGGGCCGGGAAAAGAGCCGACCGGTGGGAGGGGCAGGATGACAGGATAATTTATCAGATGGCCTTCGATCAGCGGTTTATATACCTGGCCACCAGCCGGGGCGGCCTGATGCTGGACCGGTCGGACAGCCTTAAGATATTCCGCTACGACAACAGCTCCCCGCCGGAGCTGGACGACCAGGTCCTGGGGGTGGCCGTCGACGGGCCCTGGGTCTGGTGGCTGACCCCGGACCTGCTGCTGCGCTACGACCGAAGGACCTCGGCCTGGGAGAAATATCCCCGGGCGGGCAATTACAACGCCGGACGGGCTTTGTGCCTGACTGCCGATGAAAATAACCTCTGGATCGGCACCGACGCCGGGCTGGTGCGTCTTGACAAGGAGAAGATCCTGTGGACCGTTTACCGCAAGGATGACGGGCTGCTGGATGATCTGGTGACCGGTCTATTGTCGGTTGATGGAACATTATGGATCGGGGGAGAAAACGGCCTGACAAAATTTTTCTGGAAAGACCACGGCCGGGCCAAATAATAAAGGGTATTCCCCGGCTGAAGCGGCCATACCGGCCCTTGATAAATACCGGGCAGGGCTATATCTAAGCGGGACAATATTCCAGCTGCCATGACGGGATTCAGATCAATCGGGATGAACCCGCCGAACTTTTACAGAATAAAGATCCCACAGAAGTGTGACATTTAAAAATATTGTGCCGTAATGTCACAATTCAACTAACTAATAAAATAATAAATACTTATAACAATAAGATACTTTACCAGCGTAAGCCGGTGAGACGGAATGTCTCACCGGCTTTTTCTTTCTTAATGAAACCGATTGGTAAATATGTTGTAACATATTGTAATGCATGATTTTGGCTGAACCAATATTAACCTGTCATTTGGCATGAATCTTGGGAATATAAAATAAAAGCCAGTTGGCTGTCGATCAACGGAATAGTAAGTTTGAAAGAAAATAAGGCTCAACCTCCGGCGGTGTCCGGTATTTGATAAAGGCGATATAAAATGGAGAAGAACAGCTATCCTATAATATTCATCCCCGGGATCATGGGGACATCCCTGTCTGATCACTACCCGCTGGATCACCAGACGATCTACAATCCGGTCTTCGATAAAATGATGACCGATTTCGACCCGGTGATGCTGGACGATAACGGGGAATACGACCGCCAGCTGGACCGGCTGATATACCAGAACGAGGTGATCTCCCTGGTGTACGGCGAGATGATAGCCGAACTGCGGGAGAATCTGCCGCTGGATTTGAATAAAGGGGAATGCGTCAAAACCTACGTATTTCCCTATGACTGGAGACACTCCATCAGCCATAATGCCGTTAAACTGGCGGATTTCGTGGAGCTGATCATCCGCAAAAGCGACCTCCACCCCCTTTACCGCGACCAAAAGATCAAGGTGGATAAGGTGAATATCGTGGGGCACAGCATGGGAGGGTGCCTGGCCAAGCATTACGCCACGGTGCTGTTGGGAGAAAGCCGGATAAACCGGCTGGTGATGCTGGCTTCCCCCTTAAGGGGCTCGCTGTATGCCCTGAAGCATCTGATAATGGGCGAGGCCTGGTTCTTCGACTGGTTCACCCGCAAGGGCAAGAGACGCTTTGCCCGGACCCTGCCCGGGGTGTACGACCTGCTGCCGTATGACGGTTTCGGAAACCCGGACGAAAAGCTGCTGTGGCCCTGCCCGGCGGTGGAGAGAAAAGGCGAACCGGTGAACATATTCGACCCCTCCAGCTGGCAGGAGAACGTGGCCGCCCAGATCGGGCCGGAGGTGCTGGCCCGCCATCTGGGCAACACCTACAATTATTACCGCAACGCCCGGGATTTCTCGCCGGAATTCAGGAAGAACGTCCTGATGATATACGGCAAAGGGGAGAGGACCATGCGGGAGGTCAACGTCGGCAGCCGCCAGCCGCCGGAGTATAACTTTCCCCGGGACGACCGCTGCGACTCCATCGGCGACGGCACGGTGCCGGCCATCAGCACTTACTGCGAAGGCATTTACCAGGCCTGCGTCACCAAAAAGAAAGTGGGCGACTGGGAACTGGACCTGGGCAAGGTGGCAGGTTTCCACGCCTCGTTCTGCGCTTACGACCTGATTCAGGACCTGGTGATATCATTCCTGACCGGAAAGGCCATCAAGACGGTGCGGACCGAATTCAAGCTGACGGAGATGGAGCAACTGCCCAAATTCACCCCCGACCAGGTGGATAAGCTGGACCGGGAGCCCATCTGCCGGTTCTGAGGCCGATGATCGACCGGAAGCCCCGGTTGATAAAAATCAAAAATACAAACGAAAGGAAAGAGCATGAACGGCAATCCGGAAGGGGAAAAGACCAAAGAAGCCCCGGCGGCGGAAAGAAACGTCAAGCGGCCGGGCCTTTTTGAGACCACCGGGGGGAACGCCTCCGAAGCCTACCTGATCCTGCGCAGCAAGGGCAAGACGGTCCCCTATGCCTGGGTCAAATCGGCCCAGGAGTCCCGAAAGAGAAAGCAGGACCAGCTGGGGGCCAAATTGAAGGAGAAAAGCCTGGACGCCTTTCCGATCCTGAGACAGTGGGAGAACGCCCTGGAGAAGGAACGTTTTTATTACGGGCTCCGGGCCCTGTTCGATCTGGAGCAGAACGGGGAGACCAAGCTGTAGAACCGGGGATGGCGGCCGGCGGACCGGCCGTTGCCGCCTTACATCAACCGCAATAAATGCCTTCCGGAGGATCAGACATGGCATCGCCCAATCAGCAGCAAAAGTACAAATGCCCCTGCGGCAAAAGCTATTATACTGTCCACAGCTACTACGATAAAGGCGGCCTGTTCGACGAGCATTGGGAGATGAACTGCTGCCGCTGCAAGCAGCGCTACCAGCTCAGTTCTTTCCTCAAGGAGGCCGGCCGGGGGATGAACGAGGCCTATATCTGGGCGCCGATAAACATCTTCAGCGAGCTGGCCGTCATCGAGGGCCAGCTGCAAAGGGCCCGGGATGACCGGCTGTTCCTGGCCCGGGAGCTGTGCCTGGAGCGCTGGCTGCGGTACTTCTCCGGCGCCAAGACCAAAAAAGAGATCTGGCGCCGCCTGACCGGCCAGGGAGGGCAGGGGTCCGGCTACCGGCTGTTCTTCCGGACGGTGCGCCGGAACGATCTGGCCGAGTATCTGCAGGGATATTTCCACTACCATAACATGGATCGCATCCTGAAGAAGCTGGGGGTGAGGGACATCCGGCTGGATGAGATGGGGACCCGGATATCCCGGCTGCAGGACCGGCTGGAAAGCCTGCGGGCCCTGATGCGGATGGAGGGCTTTGCCGCCCGGAGCGAGTACGGGAGGGGATGAGGAACATGCATCAGTTTAAAGTTCAAAGTCTAAGGTTCAAAGAACAGAAGCATCTGCGTCTTTGGTTTAAAGTACAAAGCTTAAAATTCATAAAGTTTTTGGCGCGTCATCCTGAGAGGGGCATTTAGTTTAGCAAACGAAGGATCTACGCCGATAAAGATTCTTCGGCTTGGCGGGCAGGTTTGCCGGGCTCAGAATGACGAAAAGCAAATATTTATTAAAAGGATTTGCCTTGGGACAGCCCCCTGGTTCTCCCCTTATTAGGGGAGATGCGGGACAGGCGTGCAGTTTAACGTACATAAAGCAGAAAGCATCTGCGTTCCCTGGTGAAAAGAGTTTGAAGCCGGAATTCACCAGGCATAAGGACCGGTGCTTGGGATAGCCGCCATGCGGCACTCGGTTGGACTGGCTGGGTCGCAGGGCGGCGTTTTTTTGCAGGGAAAAGCCGGGGCGGGCCCCGGAAACAGAAAGCACCAACAACTTAAAGGGAGGCAGGATGACGGCAACTTACAAGGCTTCACGGTTCAATGTCTGGCAGGAGAACAGGGAGAAGACCCTGCTGTACAACACTTTTACCACCGGCCTGTTGAAACTGGACCGGGAGCACGCCGGAAAGATCAGGGGCGTTTTGGAGGACCCCCAAAGGATAAGCGCCCTGGCCGAAAGCGAAGTTTCCCTGCTGCGGGATAACGGGTTTTTGCTGGAGGCCGGCATCGACGAGATGGAGATGCTCAAATACCGCTATTACCGGGGGGTGTTCGGCGGCAAGAGACTGACCATCACCATAATCCCCACCACCAACTGCAATTTCGCCTGCCCCTACTGTTTCGAGCACAACAAATCGCACCAGCGGCTGTCCGAGAACGACATCGCCGAGATCAAGCTGTTTCTGAGAAAGGAGCTGAAGGAGATGAAGCCGGAAGCCTTCAGCTACGGGCTTTACGGCGGGGAGCCGCTGCTGTGCCTGGACCTGATCGAAAGGCTGTCCTCCGAGATCGGCCGGATATGCCGGGAGCTGGACATCGAAAGGGCCAGGGACTACATACTTACCAACGGCTACCTGCTGACGGAGCGGACGGCCGACCGGCTGCGGAAGGCCAACATCGACGGGCTCCAGATCTCCATCGACGGGAACGAGGCCGACCACAACAGCACCCGCAGATTAAAGAACGGGGCCGGCACCTTCCGGCAGGTGATGGATGCCATCCGCACCGCCGAAAGGCATTTTTCCCAGGTGGATGTGCGGATAAACACCAACCGGAACAACTACCCGGGGGTGGTGGAGCTGATCAAAAAGGAACCGGTCTTCAGGAGCCCCAGGGTGAACATCAGCATCGGGAATCTCCGGCAGTACATGGGCGGAGAGATGGAGCGCCACCAGGACACCGACTGCTTCACCGGAAGGGAGCACCAGCAGATCCAGCAGTCGATCTACGCAGTTATCAGGGAACTGGACGATAAAAAAAGCAACCTGGAAAGCCGGTCAAACGTCTTCTACACCAAGCTGAACTACTGCGGGGCGGACCAGCAGAAGACCTTTTTTATCGGCCCCGGGGCCGCGGTCTACAAGTGCGCCGAGAGGACCGATCCCGGGGAGGAGGTCGGCTGTATAAAGAACGGAGAGCTGGTCCCCAACCAGAAATATTGGGAGTGGTTCCAGAACAACCCCTTCAAAGAGGCGGCCTGCGGGAACTGCGCCTACCTGCCGATATGCATGGGGGGATGCCCCTCGGCCCGGAAAAGGCTCAAGGTCCCCAATGATGAGATGTGCGGTTACTGGGAGCACTGGCTGCTGAAAAAACTGGAACGAAGCTGACAGGTAAAAACTGCCGGGTTTTAAAACCGGCAGATCTTTTAATAAAAGGAGGTGATACGATGGAATTAGTGAATAAGGGCATCACGGCATTAAAGGGCGAGTGCAAAGAGGAGAGCGGTTCTTTGGGGAATCCTTGCTGCGGGACTCTTTGCGCCATCAACTTGCTGCATTGCGTTTGCGCATAACAAAAAACGCCGGGAGATCTTTGATCTCCCGGCACCGGATATTCATGAAAAAAGATATACGATCCAGGCGCCAAAACATCACTCCGGCCGGGGGCCGGCCATTCGGATCCAAACCGTTCCGGACCCTGAAGGCGATGCTGACCATCCTCCTGATCACCGCCCTGGGCGCCGGAGCGGCGGGGGTCATTATCTATGCCGGGTTGAAGGCGGCGGCCAGATAGGGACAGGGCAGGCATGTCACCCCTGTCCCGCATCAAGTGCGGGATAAATTCCGACAGGGATCCGGGCCCCCTTGCCCCGGCCGATCATTTTGCTCCGGCCAAAACGACCGGCTTGTGCTTAGCAGGACAAAATTGCCGCAGGCGGGGGACCGGAATGCCGCGATATAGTGCCGGGGTCATTGCGAGGAAAGCATCCAAGAACATCAAACGAAGCAATCCAAGAGCCCCGGCCATACGACGAAAAAGGCGCATAAACAACTGGCCGCCCCGGGTTGAATATCCGGGAGAACAAACATTCAACAATAAAATGAAAGGATGCGGACATGTCATGGCAATTACCAAGGGAGAGAGTCAAAAGCATCGTTCTGGACGCTTTACAAAAGATAGCGGACTTCAGAGATGATGACCCCAACATCGAACGCAATAATTTTAAGGCATTTTCTGACTTTCATGAAAAAGTATTCTTAATGAACATCAAATTGAACCTTTTAAATCAAAGGTTTATTTGGACCAATCAGGGCAAAAGGGTCACATATTGTTATAACATTCCCTTGAACGAAGATATGATACACAGATGGGTTGTCCTGGGTGCGTGTATTGATTATGTTTACAACAAACAGCAACTATTGGAAGTGCAAAACAAAATTGCTTTGTAAGGAGAAGCCATGAAAAAGATCATATTTATGATGAGCATTATTCTCCTCGGTTCATTGCAGAGCAATGCTCAAATAAAGCGGATTGAATGTGAAATAAACACCATCGAGATAACCGAACTGCAATTCCAAATATACTTAGATATGGATAGCGATGAAACGATCTCGCCGGCGTTCAATACTATCCCCGGATTTCAGGAAAGGTTCGAGGTGCGCCTTGAATCGAACGACTCGGCTGTCGTAACAGGCGAAATCGATGGGATGGGCGGGTCATGCGGCAACGGCTATGTCGTGTTGAATGTGAATGATAGTATGCTGTCAAACAAGGGAACAGCCAAACTCCTTTTCAAGGACAAGCTGCCGTATTACATATTCATACCCGCCGAACTGCAAATCCAATTGGTCGACTCTGCCGGCATGCAGCCGACGCGCTTGGTCACCATATCCCCGGCATTGATGAAAAAGGCATCGGGGGCAATGAATAAGGTTGAGCCTGAAATGTATGACCTTCTGGTAAGGTCACTGGGCGGGGAAAACGGCGCCTACAATAATAAAATCGACATCGGCAGGCAGATAAAATCATCCGAGGCATCGATCAATGCTTATTACGCGACATTCAGCTATTACGGCGCTGTGCATTGTTTCCGATATTGGTTCTGGTCGCTTGACGGCCGTTTAAGCACCAACAAGGATGATGCCCTGAATAGGATAGCGGTATGTCCCATGTCATTCAATAAAACATATGCCACGGGAAATATCCCGACCGAATATATGCTGTCGTTCAATATAGAGGCAAACCAGTCATTTACCGTACAGCGGTATGCCCCCACGGCAGCCATCCAGGCCATCTTGCCCAACATGGTGGATTTTACCAATAATCAATACCGTTTGCGGCTGAAGCCGGTTCTAAAGGTCGGTATGAAAGGGCTGTTCGAATATGAAAATAAAATATTGAAGGCAAAACAAAATGACGGGCAGGTATTCGGCGAATTATATTATTACATTCCCATAATGAAAACCGCAGCAATATATATTAACGCCAAAGCCTTTAACAATTTTACCGCAGGAGCCGGGTGGGAATACAATTATGATGTATCGCTGGGCACGGAACTGCCATCCAGCAATTTCAAGTTAATCGCAAAATACTCACGCGGTATCAGTGATATAAACTGCCAATTGAATGAACAAAGCGAATCGCAGGTCATGTTGGGTTTGCTCTTAAACTTATTGGATCAGAAATAGTGTCGTATTTGTTTTAAAGGTTTGGCAAACCTTAAAATAAGCCTCAAACCAACCAACCATTACGAAAGGAGACCCATGATCACCACTTTGGCCCATGACGAATTGATGTCCATGGGTGCCCGGTACCGGGCGGACTACCTGGCCGAGCAGGCCGGCTACACCCTGGGACTGGCGGCCAAGGACGGCACGGCCCTGGCCGCCCTGCTGCCCAAGGATTATCTGGCCGAGATGAAGGAGGCCCAAGCGGGGCTGAGCGCGGCCCTCAAGGACAAGGCCCTGATGGCCGAGGAATCCAAGAGCGCCACCGGAGCCCAGAATGCGGCCTATGCCAAGGCCAAGGTCTGGCGGCGGAAAGTGATGCACCGCTGCCGCCGGGCGGCCCGGCTGGGAACCAAGATGCCGGATGAGCTGACCAAGCTTAACGATGTCCGGACCGTGCCGGCCCTGGCCGGCCAGCTGGACAAAATGGTAAAGCTGCTGGAATCGGAGAAGGCCAGCCTTATGGCCGACACCGCCGCCCTGATAACCGAGGGCCAGGGAATCGCCCAGGCCTTGAAGGCAGCCGATGCGGCCCAGGAGTTGAAGCGGCTTAAAGAACTGCCCCAGACGGTGCAGGCCTTTTACCTGCAAAAGGGCACGGTTTACGTGGGATTAAAGGTGATAAACGACGCCGGGCGGGAACTGCATGCCGACAGCCCGGAACAGGCTGCGGCTTACAATCTTTCCATACTAAGGCGGCGCCATAACAACAAAAAAGCCCCCGAGGCCCAGCCCCAAGCATAGCAGTAATAAATAACTAGCGGCCTGCCCGCAATTTTATTGCGCGCAGGCCGGAAAAGGGGTTATGCATAACGGGAAAGCCTTTATATATGCCGGAAAACAGGTTGCGCCTGCCGGTAAAGTGACCAAACATTCCGGAAAACAAGTCCCGCATGCCGGAAAGGCGGGTCCGCACAGCGGAAAGCGAATAGCGGATATGGAAAAGCGGGTTATGCAGGGTGGAAAGGCGGGTCCGCACAGCGGAAAGAGGGTCACGCATGCCGTAAAAAAGGTTACAAATGACGTACAGATCGTTGCCCATTTAGGGCTGTATGGTCACGAATATTTTATTTGACAACCACTAGCCAAAGCGGTATATTTAATACTAAATAAAGGCACATAAAATGTTTTGATTAATTTTTGCTACAGTTTAAAAGCAGCTTACAAGCACCGAAGGCCAAGGGCGAGGCCCAGAACGCGGCCCGGGACCAGCAGGCGGCCTTGAAGGCGCTTAACGAGTGGATGGCGATGTTTGTAAAGATCGCCAAGGTGGCGTTAAGGACCAAGCCGGAGTATCTGGAGAAGCTGGGGGTGCCGGCCCTCAGCACCAAGACCAAGGCACAAAGGGGTGCGGCCAAGAAGGCTAAGGAGACCAGGGAGAAGAAGAAGGCACAGTAGGCTACGACCAACTCACCTCCAACTGACAGTAGATGTTGGGGGTGAGTATTCAAAACTAATAATGATATTTATTAACTATAACTTAGGGCCTGAAATGTATTACAAATTTTTAATAATTAAAAATAAGTATCTATTTGTAATTTTAATCATAATATTAATATTTTGGCCTGCATTTGTATTTAAGAATTATATTGTATTTGATTATGCAAATTTTACATCAGAGTGGATTAAAACAGGTATAGTCAGCATAATCTTCGCGTATTTTATTAATGTGATAGTAAAAATAAAAAGTAAGCTAAATGAATATAGTTTGATGATAGATAGTATTGATCGAATATTTATAAACAATAACGATTTATTAAAAAGAAAAACTGAAGAGATAAGGGTACTTATCGATAGTGGACAGAAATACAATAAAAGTGAATTGTGTTTTTATTGGTACAGATTTACTGATGACATAGGTAATATCCATAGATACATATGTTTTAAAGATACTGAAAGATATGAGTTATTGAATAAGTATTTAATTAAATGCCACATTGATAAGTATAAAAATATAATGAATACTTTTTTAAATGCAAACTTTAATTCCAATTATTATAATGAAAATGAGTACAATATGTTAATGGAATTTTATGAGACAAACAAAACATTTTTCAACCAATTAAAACAAAACATTATAAACTCAAAAATATAAGAGGAATAAATGGCTGTTACAAGATTAAATGCGCCTTTTTATGTAAAAGAGAACAAAGCTTTTATACATGAAATAAAACCTATTGTCGATGAGATGATGCAACAGCAAAGTATTGGGCCAGAAGGATATCACTTATCTACAGTAGATAACTTCGTAAATAACCGGCATCAAACTGAAAATTTATACCAGGACGATCTGATAGACCCCAAAAGTGCACAAATACCTAACGGGACAAACATTGTCAATTTAAATAAGTTAGGACCGGTCGAAAAATGTTTGGTTGGTTATTTGCTAAGTAGTACATATAATACTATTGTCATGCCTGGGGCTTTGGGTATAGGCAAAACTGCAACTGTTAAACATGTGTTGGATTATATCTCAGTAAATATTAATCACACAAATAATGATGTTGAAGCATGCAACGCTTGTAAAATAAAAAACTTTATAAGTATTAGAATAAATTTTATTGATGGTTATTTGCCCAGTAATTACAGTGCGATTATGCATACTTTCACGGAAGATCTTTATAATAAGTTAAAAAGAAAAATAACCAACATATATAATAAATACCCTGCTACAGATAATATTGTTGATAAGGTAATAAACACAAACATTAAAGATGAGAGTGATGACCAATGGGAATCAAAATTTGATGATTTTGTTTCAAGTAACGTAAAAAACAATACACAATGGAATAATTATACACTTATACAAAAAAATGAGTGCTTATTTAACTGGATAGATCAAAAAACAGATTATGAAAGCAAAATTGCGTTATTAGGCTATTTGATCAGATTCGTAAAAGAAAGTAATTATATACGCCAGGGTTGCTTTATCATTCTGTTTGACAATATTGATCAATTAACACAAGAAGAAGTTCAAAATGATATTTTGACTTTTATACTTAGATTTTCAGAAGTTGCAAAAGTTAAAATATTAATACCAATGCGACAAACAGCTTTTGGCTGGATAGCTGCAAATGCAGCATATTCCTTTGGACATTTTGTGTTCGCGGGTGTATTGCCCATAAAAATAATAACAAATAGAATGAAATATTATATTGAACAAGGTGATACCAATGCGAACTATAAACAGTTGAAAAAGGCACCAAATAGTGACTATATTGATAAATATGAGGTTAGATTAAGGCATATATATGATTTATTGCGAGCAGATGCAAATAATCGACTACGAGAAGTTATTGACGCAATATCCGGAAATAGTATAAGGCGTGGTTTATATATAACATGTAGACTATTTCTAAACTATGTAATTAAATATGACGAACCAAGTCCGTATGAAAACGACCTTATTCGTGCCTTATTTGTTTCAAACAATGAAGAGGGTACCATAAATCCAAAAGACTCTTTAGTGACTAATCTTTATGTCTCACAGGAAGATAATTTGAATTCATTGTTGAAAATAAGAATATTACAATTACTTTATAACGCAAAGAAAAATAAAAAAAGGGCCACAATACAAATCCTATTAGATCAATTAAAACGACTCTATAATTGGGATAATCGTATAATATTGAGTGATATAAATATATTAATGAACGCAAGAAAAAAATTAATATATGTTGATGGTAAAAATCACTATGAGAGTACTAATGATTTGTTCTCATCACCAAATGATAGGGTAAACATAACTTATACAGGGCAGAGATATTTAGAAGTATTACTTAATGAGCTTGTATATAACCAAGAATGTTTTGCCGCAGCTTTATGGCCGAAAGCTGTCCCTAATGAGGTTGACTATTCATCACTTATAGAAAGATTTTCATTTATGCGAAAATGCCTAAATGAATTATTAGAAAGTGATTATAGGCAGACAAGGAAATACATAAGTAATACACCGATAAATAAAAGATTTATAAATGGTATTATTGTTAACGAAATTATATCAAATACGGCATTGTCTATGTTGAACATTGTGAAATCGAAAAAAATGTCGTATTTGTATCAAGAAGAATTAAAGGATTGGTTGAGCTTGTTAAACAAAGCGTCGGTATGTGAGGATAAAATATTTAAGAACAAAAACAATTCAAAATCAAACAAACATGCAGTCAAAACTATAGAATTGTATTTAAAATCTTGATTTTATTAATATTATAGTTAAAGCATTACAAAAGCAGCCCGGTTATTACTGACCGGGCTACTTGCTTTCCCACCACTTTTCATTTGACAACCTATAACCAAAGCGGTATATTTAATACTAAATAAGTAATAATATACCGCTTTAAAATATTATGTCAGTTCTAAAAACGTCCCTCCAAAATTTAGTGGCCCAGGCGAAAGCCCGGGACATTTATAGCCTGTCGGAAATGCAGATCCAATCCAGCTATGTGGTAAAAGTCTTGGAAATGCTGGACTGGAACGACGGCGGCATGGCCCAGGGCGACCGGCAGGATGTAGCCACCGGCAAGGTGCCCGATATCCTTTTAAAGGATGCCAATAAATGGACTCTGCTGGTTGTGGAATGCAAGGATGCCGGCGGTGCAAACAAGCTTGACGGCTACTATGGTTCGGGCAAGAACAAAAAGACATTTGAACAGCAGTTAATAAATTACTGCAAAGCCGAAGGCGTGTACTGGGGCGTGTTGACCAACTTTGTAGAATGGCGTTTGTATACCGTCAAGTTTGGACAAATATACCAGAATAAGAAATACGCTTTCCATGACCTATTATGGCCCGGGGTCGACAAGAAGGGTTACATTGACCTTCTTTCCAAGGAGGGGCTTGCTTTTTTAAGCACATTCAAACGCCATCCTTTCTGCAAAGCGCAGGGCCTAATTACCCAAGATAAAATTTACTATCCCGAAGAAAAAAACATAAGGGATGATTTCTTTTTAATGCTCAAGGGCTGGCGCGAATCCCTGCGTTCAGAGCTGTGGGCCAAAAACAACCAGCTTTTACCTGACAAAGAAAAGATAGACCTGTACGCCCAAAAGATACTTGACCGGATGATATTCATAGACGTATGTCATGATAAAAGGATCATCGGCCCCAACGCCCATGATTCGATCCTTTATACCAAAAAACAGGTCTATGACGAATTGAAAAAGTGGTTCGTAACCATGGACGATAGGTTCAATACCGACCTGTTTGAAAGCGATAAGTATATAAATGGTTTTGAAATAAGCAACGAGGTCCTGGCGCCAATAGTTTCCGAACTGGCCTCGGTGGACTTCTCACGCCTGCCTGTCAACATAATTGGCGATGTTTACGAGGATTATCTGGGCGAGATGCTGCGGGGCGGCAAGAAACAGGGGATCACGGTACGGTTGGACAAGGCCAGGTTCAAGCGCAAGAGCCAGGGCATCTATTACACACCGGAATATATCGTGGACTACATCGTTACCAACACGGTCGGCGAATTATTACAAAAGACGCATAGCTTTGAAGACATCAAGAAAATAAAAGTGCTGGATCCGGCCTGCGGCTCCGGCTCGTTTTTGATCAATGCCTTCGATAAATTCCACGCCGCCTATAAAAAGGCCACCCCGGATAAAAAGGATTTTGACATTAAGCGTACCATTTTGCAGAACAACCTATACGGTGTGGACCTGGACCAGCGGGCGGTGGAGATATGTAAGCTAAATTTGATGTTAAAGGCTTTGGATAAGCATAAGTGGGACGAACTTAAAGGGCGTAAGTTACTGCCCAGCCTGCATCTTAATATAAGGCATGGAAACTCTCTTGTTTCCGGTAAATCCCTGGCCGACCAGGAACAGTTGAACATGTTCAACGTTTATGAAACAGACGGGGATGTTGTAAAACTTTTGAAACTGCATAAGCAGTTTTACAAATCCAGTGAAGATGCGGTAAAACATAAGCTATGGGATGATATACAAAGCGCAGAGATAACGCTGAACCGCAGGTTGAACGGCAACTTGGCTGTTTATTTCAGCAAGCCGGATGAACAACAACCGTTAAATTTTGAGGTGGCATTTCCAGAAGTTTTTGCCCAAGGTGGTTTTGATGCGGTGATTGGAAACCCGCCATATGTTAGACAAGAAGGCTTGGGCGTACTGAAGGTTTATTTTTCTGAAACCTATAACGTTTTTGATACAAGCGCAGACCTATACGTATATTTTATTGAAAAGGGCGTTAGTTTGCTTAATGAAAACGGCTATTTCAGTTTTATAGTTGCAAACAAATGGATGAGGGCAAATTACGGGAAAGCGTTTAGAAAATGGCTTTTAGGGAAGAATATAGCGAAGCTAATTGATTTTGGTGATCTGCATGTTTTTGAGGGCGTAACTATTTACCCATGTATAATGGTAATCAAAGGTGGAAAAGCAAGTACTTCTTTTAAAGTTGCCCAACTAGATAAAATAATGGAAAATAGATTATCTTCATATATAGAGAGTATACAGTACACCATAACAAAAGAGAAATTTAGTGATGATATATGGGGGTTAAAAAATAAAGAAGGCTGTGATTTAGTAAATAAAATAAAAAACACAGGGATAGCGTTAACTGAGAACAGTGGTTTGAAAATATTATATGGTGTTAAAACTGGCTTGAATGATGCCTTTATTATTGATGAAAGAACTAAAGATACAATAATAAAGAAAAACAAAAAAAACAATGAACTAATCAAACCGTATTTATTGGGTAAAGATATAAACCGATATTTGATAAACAAAGAAAACAGATATTTAATTTTTATACCTAATGGATGGACTGAAAAGAATGCGAAGGAAGAAAAGGATAAATGGGGTTGGTTTGAAACCCATTACAGTGCTATTGCTGAGCATTTAAGTAAAAACAAAAAAGAAGCCATAAAAAGATCTGATCAAGGCGAGTATTGGTGGGAATTGAGAGCTTGTGTATATTACGATGAATTTGAAAAACCTAAAATATGTTGGGGTAATTTATGCAATAGAGCATCCTTCACATTGGACACAACTAATCATTTTATCAATGCGCCAGCCTGCATCTTGACATCAGGTGATAAGTATTTGTTGGCTTTATTAAATTCTAAATTAATTTGGTGGTTCCTTACGTCAATTGCTGCAGAAAGAGCTGGGGGATTCATCGAAGCAAAACCAATGTATGTTGAACAGTTGCCAATAAAAATTATTGGAAATAAGAGGGAAAAACAATTTCACGATAATATTGTAAAGCTAACAAAAGAAATGCTGGCCTTAAACAAAACGCCCGAAATGCGTGAAATAAACCGTTTAAAAATCGCAGCGGTGGATCACGAGATAGACCAACTTGTTTATAAGCTATACGGGCTTACAGAGGAAGAGATAAAGGTGGTGGAGGGGAAATAAAGTTTAATATATAAGTGGAGGACTTTTATTATGAATTCTAGAGATATTGCGCCCTGGGTCCCTTTCGGTTTATATGATTTTTATGGTTATTTATTCCCAGGTATATTTATATTTATTTCTTCAATTATATTTTTTAAATATTCTTTTATTGATCAACTTATATGCAATACCATTTGGTCAACATGCAGGGAAAATGGTGTATTAATGGTCGTCCTCCTTGGTTCATTTGCGATAGTACTTTTATATATATTGGGCCATGTTGTTTCAACTTTAAGTTCAATAATTTACGGTATTATAAATGATGGGATAACCGGTTACCCATACATAACATTACTGAAAATACCAACTGTAATAAGAGAATATTCAAGAGCATCGCATGGTTATTCATTATTTATACTAAATATGTTTATTTTATTGCCCTTATTCATTACTGACCAAAACAAAATAAAAATAGTTGCAATATGGGCTACAATTATAATAATTATATTATTCATTTTTAGATTTATTATTGCAATATTTGAGACAAATGAACAGAGTAAAATTATTTTAAAAAAAATAGCCAATAACAAATTAGTTAGGTTTAGTTTACTGCCTTATAAAATTATTGAAATTTATATAACAATGTTAAAAAAATTAATATCAGTAGATAGAACGTTCAGTGATAATTTTATTAAAAGATATAAAATAAAATTTAAAAATGATTTTAGTTTGATATCCGATGAAGTTGGTTCCGATAATTTTTGGTTGCCATACCATAAAGTAAATAACAGCGCACCGGAAAATGTAGCACTGATACGCAATTGGTTGCATTTGTATGGTTTTTCAAGGAACATTTCAACAGCTGCTTATATTGTATGTTTTTTTATGGTTATTATTTTAACATTTGGCAATAAAGTTAATTACGATGCTTTTAGAATACAGCTTTTTAGCACATACATAGTAGCATGGTTATTGGGTTTAGGTTATTGGCGCATATTCCACACTTATTATACAAAATTTATAATAAGGACATATGTTTGTATGGATAGCAAAGAAGATAGCATTGTTTGTTAGGCACAGCCTATTGCACCGCCTTATAGGAAGCCTTCAACCCAGCCCTACGACAGCGCCATGCGGCAGACATTACCGTAACAGACAAGGAAATTGACGAGTTGGTGTACAGGTTATACGGGCTGACAAAAGAAGAGATAAAGGTGGTGGAAGGGGGAATAAATGAAACGAAGACAGGTTTCAGTTTATGGAGATATGACAGGTGCCGAGATTGAAGTGGCTGATTTTCTAGCAAGGCATAATATTTATTGGTTATTCGAACAGCCGGTGTTCCTAATGGATGAAAAAGATAGGCCGAGAGTATGGAACCCGGACTTTTATTTGCCTGAATTAGGCGTATATATTGAAGTTTGCGGTACCCCAAGGGATAAAGATTATAATTACCGGAGAGATGTTTATAATATTAATGCCATACCGGTTATATTTGTGCAAACATACAAAGGCCCACGGTGGAAAAATTACCTTTTATCACAGCTTAATGCTATTCATGAAATGCGCTGGGAAATAATAAGAAACATTAATTTATAGGCATAAGTTAAGGCTTTTATAATAAATCATAATATGAAAAATAATTTAATAAATGTCTGGTCAAGGACAAGATTTAAAAAGCCCCCGTATGTTTTAACGGGCGATGAGGAAATTAAAGACAATCAGAATGTCCAGAAATTTACTAGCTACTCTGATTTTATAAAAAGCGCATATATAAATAATAGAAAAACAATTCATTTGGGACTTTTGCCGATCCCTTATCTGGGAGATCTTGCCAAAGCAAAAATATTAATTCTTCTTTTAAACCCCGGCTTTGAGCCTATAGACTATTTTGCAGAATATAAAAGCAAAGCATACAGGAAAGCCATCATAAACAATATTAAGCAGAAATATTTTGACAACCAATACCCTTTTCTGCCACTTAACCCCCGTTTTCTTTGGACCGGTGGCGGCAGGTATTGGAGCAAAAAATTCGCCGGAATAACCGAAGAAATAATGAGAAAGAAGAGATGTAGTTACCAACAGGCTCTTTCCCATATAAGCAAACGTGTCGCCATTATTGAATATTTTCCCTATCATTCTAACCAATTTGCGATAAGCAAGAAAATAATAAAAAAACTGGTAAGCCCTAAAATGGCGGTAGATTATGTAAAAAATATTTTAAAACCAAGGGCTAAAAATGGCGAAATATTGATTTTAGTTGCCCGTAAGGCCGATGTTTGGGAGCTTAAGCGGTCAAAAAACGTGATAATATTTAATGGTTCGGAGACCAGAGCCGCACACTTGGGAAAATATAAGAATAAAATATTAGATAAATTATTAAAACCATGAATCGTCGCCAACCATTTACTTCCGCCCTGCGCCAGGCTATCTATTATTAATAAACGGTTTGTGGAAATGAAAAAAATGAAAATAAATGTTACCTAATTTCATTCATAGGTTTCTGGCGCAATCAATGGATTGGCAATTTAACCTTAATTACCTTAGAATAAACCAAATTACTTTAAAATAAGACAACTTATCTTATAGGCGCGCCAATCATTTTAAGATAAGCAAACTTATCTTAAAAGTTTCAAGTGATAAATAACAAAAGGATGGTAAATTATGAAGGAAAGAGCCGGATTATACATAAATCAGCCTTTGGGGTATAAGGCTTTTATTCCCAAGCCCTTGCCTCCACAGCCTTTGATTCGTTATGCCGAACTGCAAAATCATATTTCTGCGGCAGATCGTGCATTGGCAAAACTGGACGGTGTAACTACGGTCTTGCCCAACCCGGAATTCTTTCTTTCCATGTATGTCCGTAAGGAGGCTTTGTTAAGCTCCCAGATAGAAGGGACTCAGGCTTCATTGGAGGGCGTATTGGAGTACGAGGCCGATATTATACCACGTGAGGGTGTGGATGATGTCAGAGAGGTCATAAATTATATAAAAGCCTTGGACCATGGCATCAAACGTCTGGCTGAAATGCCCATGTCATTAAGACTGATAAAGGAAATACATAAAATACTAATGGATGGCGTGCGCGGTAAAAACAAAACACCTGGCGAATTCAAACGTTCCCAAAATTGGATCGGGCCGCATGGTGCTACACTTAGCCAGGCAGTCTTTGTGCCGCCACCTCCGGAAGAATCCAATCAAGCCATGAGCGATTTGGAAAAATACATGCATTCGGTAAACGGTCTACCTCCCTTAGTCAAGATATCCCTGATCCATGCCCAATTCGAAACCATACATCCATTTTTAGATGGCAACGGCAGGGTGGGGCGGTTGCTTATCACTTATTTTCTTTTCTGGAAGGGGATTCTTTCAAAACCCCTGCTTTATTTGAGCTTGTATCTAAAAAAGAACCAGCAGGAATATTATAACCTACTGATGAAGGTCAGGAACGAAGGCGATTGGGAAAGTTGGGTGAAGTTCTTTTTGATAGGCGTGGCCGAAACATCAGATGAGGCGGCGAGGACAGCCAAAGCAATCATAGGATTAAAAGAGAGGATTATAGCCACATTATGCCAAAAATCATACGCCAGTTCGGGTGCCATACGTTTGATAGATGTAATCTTCAACTCGCCAATAATTGATGCCAAAGAATGCGGTAAAAAACTAAAAGTATCCCAGGTGTCAGCCAACCAGCTTTTAAATAGATTTGAAGAAATTGGTGTATTAAAAGAGATCACGGGAAAAAAACGCTATAAAAAATATATTTTTAAGGAATTTGTAGATCTTATTGCCAAGGGCACTGAACAATAAAATACGCCAATCCTACACCCCGGCCCTCCGCCAGGCCATTAAAGCCATTAAAGCGAGTATGGGTATTTAGGAGACAGTAGTTTGTATAAGCATAAAGCTGAAAGTTTAAAGTATAAAGGGAAAAGAATAAAAGCCTGATTGCGTAGGTAGTGGTTGGTATATTGCAAACAAGTTTTAAAGCATAACCCTTCGACTTCGCCCACACCTGCGGCGTGCAGGCAGGGCAAGTGTTAAAAGTTTAAAGTTAAATAACCTCTGTGTTTTCTGTGCTCTCTGTGGTAAAAGGAGACCAAAAAAAGGCAACGATCTGGATAAGAGGGTCAAAGAGTTATACCAAAAGTTATACGGGCTGACCGAGGAAGAGATAAAGGTGGCGGAGGGGGGAAAGAGATTGCTGTCATAGAAGAGCATACTTTAAGTAGACAGTAGACAGGAGTCAGTATTTGGTATAAAGACTAAAGTTCAAAGCTGAAAGCTTAAAGTTTAAAGAATAAAAGTCTCTGCGTCTCTGCGGTGAAATAAGTTTAAAGCATGTCACACCGAGAAGGCCGTCTTGCCTGACTGGCTGAATGTGTGATTATTGAATATAGAATATTGAAGTTCGGCACCCGTTCAACCTGCCTTGCGTTAAGTTGTCTCAGAGCGACAAGAATGTTGAATTAAAAACCTTGGTGCCTTGGTGCGCTTGGTGGTTAAAAAGGTCCAGGATCCCCGACTTCTCGGGAATGACAGAGTAAGGGAAGCCCCGAAAATAATTCTTGCAAATTGTCTGCTAAAAGCATACAATTGTATGCCTAAAGCATACAATATATTCTTAAGGGGTTAATGAATACTTTAAAATTATTATTTTCCTCCCAGGTGAGGGCCGAGGTCCTCCGGGTTTTATTCGGAGTATCGCCCAAAACCTTTCACTTGCGCGAGATCCAGCGGGAAACCAGGCTGGCTGTCCGCACCGTCAGCATCGATCTGGGCAAGCTGGAAAAACTGGGCATCGTGGTTAGCCAGAAGGACGGCAACCGCATCAACTATTCCGCCAATAGGGCGCACCCGCTGTATCCAGATATCCGAAATCTGGTGCTTAAAACCGGCGGTTTGGCAGATGTTTTGAAAGAAGCCTTGGATATAGACGGCGTGAAATACGCCTTCATCTTCGGCTCCGTCGCCCAAGGCAGCGAGACCGCCGCTAGCGACCTGGACCTGATGGTCATCGGCAGCGTAGGTTTAAGAAAACTGTCGGCCGTTCTGTCCGGCGTCAGCGGCCGCATAGGCCGGGTGATCAACCCGCACGCCATGACAACCGATGAATTCATCAAACGGGTCAAAACAAGAGAGCATTTCATCTCGTCGGTTATGGCTGCGCCCAAAATATGGATAAAGGGGACGGAAAATGAGCTTAAAGCAGTGGGCCGCTGACGGCTGGCTTAAAGCGCATAAGACCAGTCCTCAGGAGATAGGCAACCTGCTGGCCATCGTCCGCCGGGACCTGGCCGATGCCGGCCAGAAGAAGCTGTCGGCCGACTGGCGGTTTGGTATCGCCTACAACGCCGCGCTTAAGCTGTGCACCATCCTTTTATATGCCGATGGCTATCGCCCCGAAAAGACCCTGGCGCATTACCGGACCCTGCAGGCCCTGCCGGTCATTATGGGAAAACAATACCAGGGTGATGCCGATTACCTGGATGCCTGCCGCAACAAAAGGAACATCGTCGAATATGAATCGGTGGGCGGAGTGACCCATGTTGACGCCCAAGAGCTGATGGAATTTACAATCGGGCTGGAGGCAAAAGTCCTGTCATGGCTGAGATCCAAGCATCCCGGGCTTCTGGCAATGACGAACGATAACTGAAAATTCAAAGCTGAAAGCTTAAAGTTTAAAGAATAAAAGTCTCTGCGTCTCTGCGGTGAAATAAGTTCAAAGTTAAAAGCTTAAAGAATAGAAGTCTTTGTGTCTTATGTGGCAAAACGGGTAAATAAATAAAGGAGTAGCCATGATAGACCGCATGAACGAAACGGTGATCAAGGCCCTGCTGGAGGCCATGCCGGGCGAGATCTCGGTGATAGACCACAACGACGAGGTGATCGGCTGGAACAAGCACGACACCCGGCTGTTCCACCGGCCCATGGACAGCATGGGAATCAATTTCCGCAGCTGCCACCCCAAGGCCAGCCTGCCCAAGGTGGAGCAGATCGTGGAGGAGATGAGGTCCGGGAAGCGCGACAGTGCCCGGTTTTGGATAGACCTGCCGCTGGGGCCCAACAAGGAGAAGCACAAGGTGCTGATAGAGTTCTTTGCCCTGCGCGACCAGGATAAAAAATACCTGGGCTGCCTGGAGCATACCCTGGATGTTCAGTACATCCGGGAACTGGAGGGGGAGAAGCGGCTGCTGTCAGAATAACGGGGTACTCTTTCCCCACGAAACACGCGAAAGGGCGCTAAAATAATTTTGGGTTTTTAGCGGCACAAACGGCAGGTGATAGTTAAAAGCAGGCCTTGAGGGTATGGTTGACAGTAGACAGTATACAGGAGTCAGTATACAGTAACAGGGAGAAGTACGCAGTTTTAAAGTTTATAAAGTAGAAAAGTCTTTGTGTCTTGGTGGTTAAAAGGGACCGGAGATTGCTTCGTTGGTGAATCTTCGGTGCTATTCTCGCAATGACACGGAAGGCAGGCAGAAAGTCGGAAAAGAATAAAAGCCTCTGTGTCTCTGCATTGGGCCAGTTCAAAGCTGATAGTTGAAAGTTCATAAAGTTTTTGGCGCGTCATCCTGAGAGGGGCATTTAGTTTAGCAAACGAAGGATCTACGCCGATACAGATTCTTCGGCTGGGCGGGCAGGCTTGCCGGGCTCAGAATGACGAAAAGACAAAAGAAAACCCAGGACACCCCTCTGGTTCTCCCCTTGTCAGGGGAGATGCGGGCCGGGCAAGAAAGGTTGAAAGCCTCTGCGCCTCTGCGGTGAAATAAGTTAAAAGTTCAAAGGTTAAAGTTATAAACCTTGATGCCTTGAGAACCACCACTAAAAACAAGATGCGGGAACCCCGAAAAAACGGGGGTGTCTTGGTGGTTAAAAAGTTTTATTAAATAAACCGCTCCGGGAGGAGCGGTTATTTTGTCGATTATTTTTCTTTTATCCGGCTCCGTTTTATGTTAATATTTCCATTGGCCGGCAGGAACGTTGAATATTTGAAATCACACAATCCGAAAAAATGAGCATCCCCAGCAAAACATTATCCCCGGTCCAGCAGGACGCCCTCAAGGAGATCTTCAACATCGGCTCCGGCAATGCGGCCACCACCCTGTCGGAGGTGGTCCATCAGCGGGTGCTGGTATCGGTGCCCCAGATCAAGATCAGCACCGTGGAGGAGGCCCTGTCCTCCCTGGTCAAGCCCGATCTGCCGGTGGTCTGCCTGGTCAACATCTTCGTGGGCGACATCTCCGGCTGCACCCTGTGGCTGATGCCGGGCGAGACCGCCCTGGCCTTCGCCCAGGAATGCTGGCACAAGATGCCCCGGGCCAAGAACGAGGCCGAGTTCCATTTCGGGCACATCCACCTGGAGATATCCTCGGTGCTGACCGAGTCCTACCTGAACACCCTGGGCGACATGCTGGAGCTGACCTCCATTCCCTCGCCCCCTTTGATGCTGTCCGGCCCCATGCAGAAGGTGATGGGGAGGATCCTGAACGAGTACGCCCGTTTCGGGGACATCCTGGCCTACGTCCAGAACCGTTTCCGCTTTCCCGGCGAGACCGGGACCACCAGCGGTTATTTCATGATGCTGCCGGATGCCGCTTCGCTCCAGCGGATCATGACCGCCATGAAGGTGGACGGGGCCTGAGCCCGGGGGCCGCCGGCCGGTCTCGGTCGTAAAATTATCCGTCGAACAGGCGCCCAGCGCCGTCATCCGCCAACATTCAGAGAGTGCCATGACCTATCAGCAAGCCGTAGAATATCTGATGTCCTTTGTGGACCGGGAGAGGGTTCCGGGGCAGAAGTACCAGGAGGAGCATTACGACCTGCAGGGCTTCCGGCAGTTTTTGGCCGAGCTGGGCAGCCCCCAGAATTCCTTCAAGTCCATCCTGGTGGCCGGGACCAAGGGCAAGGGCTCCACGGCGGTCATGATAGAATCGGTGCTGCGCCAGCAGAGGCTGAAGACCGGGCTTTACACCTCGCCCCACCTGGTCAGTTTCTGCGAGCGGATAAAAATAGACGGCAAGAGCATCCTGGAACGCGATCTTGCCCAGCGGCTGGAGTGGCTTAAGCCTTTTCTGGAGAAATCCCGCCAGGCCGGCCAGCACCGCTCGGTGTTCGAGATCCTGACCGCCATGGCCTTTCTGTATTTCCAGGAGGTGGGGGTGGAGTGGGCGGTATTGGAGGTGGGGGTGGGCGGCCGGCTGGACTGCACCAATGTGGTCAATCCCCGGGCGGCGGTGATCACCAACATCAGCCTGGACCATACCGATATCCTGGGCGACAGCATCGCCGGGATCGCCGCCGAGAAGGCCGGGATCATCCGGCAGGACGCTTTGGTGATAACGGCCCCCCAGCCGGCCGAGGCCCTCAAGGTGATCCTCAAGAAATGCCAGGATTCGCTGGCCCGGCTGTTCCAGGTGGGCCGCGATGTCGGCTTCCGGATAACCGACCAGACGCCGCACAGCGTCACCATAGACCTGGCCGGGACCTTCGGCTCCATGACCAACCTGGAGGTGGGGCTGGCCGGTGATTTCCAGGCCGAGAACGCCGCCACCGCCTTCGCCGCGCTGCGCAGCCTGCAGTACCGCAACCTGATCCTGAGCGACAACGTCATCCGGGACGGGTTCCGCTCGGTCAACTGGCCGGGCCGGATGCAGCAGATATCAAAAGACCCGGTGATCATCATCGACGGGGCCCACAACGGGCATTCCGCCAAGCGTCTGATGCAATCCCTGGAGAACACCTATCCCGGGGCCGGGAGGGTGGCGGTGCTGGGCATCTCCGCCAACAAGGACATAGCCGGGATAGTGGACAGCCTGGCGCCGGGCTGCCGGGCGGTGGTGATCACCAGGGCCCGGCACTCCCGGGCGGCGTCTCCCGAGATCATCAGAGAACAAGTGGCCAGGCACGGAGTGGCGGCCATAATCACCGAAAACCTGGGCGAGGCCCTGGAGAAGGCCAGACAGCTGGTGGCCGTCAACGATCTGATAGTCGTCACCGGGTCGCTGTTCCTGGCCGGCGAGGCATTGGAGCTGTTCGGGGAGAAGGTATAGGACAGCAAGGAATCTTATCTAACTTTGGAGAGCGTGAAATGGGAAATTTGTTCGGCCAGCTCCCGGATATCTATAATAAATTTCTGCCAAGCGAACTGCTTCAAGATATTCCGGATGAAAGCATGGCCACCTGTGGCAATTGCATAATGGTTTTGCCGGAAGACGACCAGAGACTCGGTTCGGATTTCGCATATTTTTCAAAAGAAACCAAATGCTGCACATTCTATCCGGCATTGCCAAATTATCTGGTGGGCGGCCTTCTGTGCGATGATGATCCCCGGAACAAGGAGGGGATCGAAAAGGTCAAGCAGGTCATATCCGGCAGGAAGGGGGTTACCCCGCATGGTATCTTCCCCCCCCGGAAATACTGGATGCTTTACCTGAAAGGGAAAAACATATTCGGCAAGGCCGGCACCATGCGCTGCCCCTATTACGACGCAAAAAGCGGCGGCTGTTCCATCTGGAAATACCGGGCGGTCATCTGCTCGACATATTTTTGCAAGCATGCCTGCGGCATCGAGGGAAGGATGTTTTGGGAAAGCATCCAAGATTATCTCAGGTTCGTGGAGGATATCTTGACCAATTATGTAGTGATGGAAAGCGGCTGGCCCTCCGAGACGGTCATGGAAGGATCCATCGTAAAATATTTCACCCGGAAAACGGAAGAATTGACCCTGGAGGAGATCGAGGATATTCCCCTGCCCGCCAAAAAGTATTCGGCCCTGTGGGATAATTGGCGAGGAAAGGAAGAGGATTTTTACAAGAGGGCCTTTGAAATGATCGGCAGGCTGGACCGGGAGAAATTCAAGGAAATAGCCGGCTATGCCAACGATATCCATATTAAGTTGATAAGCAGGCGTTTGAACGATGCCAAGAATACCCCGATCCCGGATATTCTCCGTAAAAACCCCAAGCTTAAAATATATCCGGAGGGGGAGAAAAAAGTCAAGATCATTTCTCCGGGAGGGATGTTTGAGCTTTCCAAAGAGATCTTCAATCAGCTGGATATATTCAACGGGAAAATCAACAACGGGGAGGCCGATAAATTATTGCAGGAAAAGTATAAAGTAAAATTAAGCAAAGAACTGTTGACCTCGCTGTATCAGAACAGGATACTGATAAAGGCCGGCCAATAAAAAAGCGGCACTATGTGCCGCTTTTAAAGGTGAAAGGCCTAGGCTCTTTCGATCTTTTCGATCGCCAGTTCAACGTCTGTTTCGTCAACGATACCGCCGTCGCCATCACCACCGCAGATAGCTTTCAGCTGATTCAGGGTAAGTTCTTTCATTTGTCCTCCTTGTTTTAATTATATGAATACATTTACATAGTTATTATATAAAAAAAACGGAACCCTGTCAATAGTTTTCCGCAGTGTCCTTATTAGCCCATTAATAAATTTGGAGATGTAATGCAACGCCAAGAAGCAAAAACCATTCTGGAGCGGACCATACCCAACAAGAACCTGCAGAAGCACATGCTGGCGGCCGAGGCCTGCATGAAGGGACTGGCGGCTCATTTCGGCGAGGATCAGGATAAATGGGGACTGGCCGGGCTGCTGCACGATCTGGACTACGACCAGACCGCCGACGATTTCCCCAACCACGGGCTGGTCACCGCCCGGATGCTGGATGGCCGGGGCATCTCCGAGGACATCATCTACGCCATCAAGGCCCATCCCGGGCATGTGGAGGCCAAGAGCAAGATGGACTTCGCCCTGTATGCGGTGGACCCGCTGACCGGTCTTATTGTTGCCGCCGCCCTGATGCATCCCTCCAAGAAGCTGGCCAATGTGGACGTGCCCTTCATCATGAAACGTTACAAGGAGAAGCGTTTTGCCGCCGGGGCCAATAGGGAGCAGATCCAGACCTGCGATCGGCTGGGGCTGAGTTTGGAGGATTTTGTGGGGAAGTGTTTGAGCGCGATGCAGGGGATCTCCGACGATCTGGGGCTGTAAATAGGTTTGAAATGTTCGAAAGGTTGGAAATGTTTGAAATGTAAGCATAAGAACAAGCTGAAATTAAGGATGGAATAAATGTTCAAAACATACAAAGATAAAACACCAAAAATTGATAAATCGGCCTTCGTGGCCGAGAACGCCGTCATCATCGGCGATGTGGAGATAGGGGAGAAAGCCAGTATCTGGTACGGGGTGGCCATCCGGGCCGACATCAACCATGTCCGGATCGGGGCCGAAACCAACATCCAGGAGAACACGGTCATCCATGTGGACCTCAACGACCGGGGGCTGGGCGACTGCGCCACCATCATCGGCGACCGGGTCACGGTGGGGCACGGGGCCATACTGCACGGCTGCAAGATCGGCGACGACTGCCTGATCGGCATGGGGGCCATCGTGCTTTCCGGGGCCAGCATCGGGGCCGGCTCGGTCATTGCGGCCGGGGCCCTGGTCAAGGAGGGCCAACAGATCCCGCCCCACTCCATGGTGATGGGGATGCCGGCCGAGGTCAAGCGCCAGCTGCCGGAGGAGGCCCTGGAGAAGATACGCGCCAGCGCCAGGCACTACGTGGACCTGGCCGAGGATTACAAATAATAAACGGAGCGCAGGGCAGCAGTAATAAAGTTCTTTTACCGCAAAGACGCGAAGTGCGCAAAGTTTTACAGGAATATTATATTCAACAGTAAAAATAAGCAAATATAGTTTTACTTTTTCGTGTGTTTCGTGGGAAGAGTTTATCTGCGTAGAAGATTATGCTAAGGAGGCTCTATAGTGCGGCTCAACTATTACTGGCGGGAGGCCCTGGCCGGCCTTAAGCGGGCCAAGCTGATGACCTTTTTGTCGGTATCCAGCATCACCGCGGCCCTGTTCATCCTGGGATCGTTCCTGCTGGTCACCTTCAATTTTCAGAGGGCCATCGACCAGGTCAAGGGCAAGTTCGAGATCCAGGCCTTTCTGCGCGACAACGTGGCCTCCAGCCAGGCCCTGGTGGTCGGCAGTCGCATCCGGGACATCCCCGGGATCCAGGAGACCGAATACGTGTCCAAGCAGGAGGCCCTAAAACAGTTCCGGGAGGAACTGGCTGACAAGGCCGACCTGCTGAACGCCATCGAGACCAACCCCCTACCCCAATCATTCAGGATCAAGCTCAAACCGGAGTTTCGCAACCCCGAGGCCATCACCGAGATCGCCGAGCGGATCCGGAAGCTCGGCGGGGTGGAGGAGGTGGAATACGGCAAGGCCTGGCTGGGCCGGCTGTACCGGGTGGTCCGCCTGCTGATAGTGATAGACTTTTCCCTGATGGTGATAGTCGGCCTGGCGGCGGTGATGGTGGTGTTCAATACCATCCAGCTGACATTGTATGCCCGGCGCCAGGCCATCGAGATCATGAAGCTGGTGGGGGCGGACGGGGCCCACATCCGCCGGCCGTTCCTGCTGGAGGGCATGCTGCAGGGGCTGGCCGGCAGTATGGCCGGGCTGGGCCTGCTGTACCTGGCCTACCGCCTGCTGTCTTCGCACTTCGACATGTTCGGGTTCTTCACCAGCCAGCAGCTGCTGGGCCTGCTGGCCTTCGGGGTCTGCCTGGGCGGACTGGGCAGTTTGATAGCCGTCCAAAAATTCCTGTTCCGGACCGTCCAGCCGGGAAACAGCTGAGAAATTTGCCCTTTACTTTTGGGAAAGATGATTGTATAATTACCCCTGTTACAAGGCTCGATATATTTTGCCCGCGAAATGCGCTAAATTTATAAAACATTTTCGGGTGTTTTGTGTTTTTTAGCGAGGATAATAGATTCAATTTGGGGGTACTTCGTAAGGATCGCAAGGTGTCAGTCTCAGGATAACGAAGTAATGATAAGGTGGGGCGTCCTTCGGTAGTAAGGCAAGTAGTACCGCTCAGGATGACGGAGCAATGATATAAGTTGGGCGATTAGCTCAGTTTTGGTTAGAGCGCATGCTTGACATGCATGAGGTCACAGGTTCAAGTCCTGTATCGCCCACCATAATGATCATAATTAGAACCCGGCAGCATGGCTGCCGGGTTTTTCATTAAAAAGCTGGTTTTTCTTGTTGCGCAAAAGACTATTTTCATGTAATATTATCGGGCGTGATTTTAGGCCGAACGGCAGCCCCGGGGTCCCTCAAAATAGACAGGCAATACCATTGCCCGGTCTGGGCGGATGCACAGTGATGGAATGATTACGGGAAGAGGCGAAATGGAAAACTACATATTCCCCCGGCGCTATAAGATGGTCCGGTCCCTGGGGCAGGGCGGTTTCGGCCAGGTATTCCTGGCCAGGGACCTGGCGGCCGGCAGGGATGTGGCATTGAAAATGGCCTCCGGGCCATTTTGTCATTTGTTGAAGAACGAGTACATCCGGCTGCACCGTTTCCGGCATCCCGGGCTTCCGGAGGTTTACGATCTTACGCTCTCGCCGGAAAGGGAAACAGGGTATCTATCCCTGGAATACTGCCCCGGCCGATCCCTTTTCCAGATGCTGGCCCCGGGGGCGATGCCCCCGGCCGAGGCCATGCCCGTTCTGGAAAAGCTTTGCCGGATCCTGTCGTATCTTCATAAGCGGGGCCTGGTCCACGGCGATATAAAACCCGATAACATAATCGTCTCCGGCCATTCGGTCAAATTGCTGGACCTGGGACAGGCCGGGGCCGGCCCGGGCTGCGGCACTCCGGCCTATGCCCCGCCCGAATCGCTGTCGGGGCGCGGCGGCAACATTCCGGCCTCCGACATCTACAGCCTGGGTCTGCTGCTGTTCCAGATGCTGACCGGAGAGCTGCCCCGCCCGGAGATCAGGCTCAACCGGAACGAGCCCCTGACGGCCCACATAACGGAGCGCTTTTCCGGGCCGGTGGCCGACCTGTTGATAAAAATGCTCCGTTACGATCCCATCGAGCGGTACGATTCTGCCGGGTCTCTGCTGGAGGCGGGCTGCCAGGCAGGGATGTTTTGCCCGGATCAGGAACCGGTGAGGTTCGATTACGCATCTCCCCCGGCGGCTTTGCGGGAAGCCTTGCGCCATGATGACCCGGCCAAACCGCGCCTGGTGAAGCTGGACGGCGGACAGGGAAGCGGCCGGACCGGCTTGTTGAAGGAGATCGATTTTATCAGCCGACTCAGGGGCCGGGACAGCTATTATCTGGACCTGAAAAGCCTTCCGAAAAACGATATCCCGGATTTCGATTTCACCGAAGGCGCCCTTCTTCTGATCGACCATATAAAACCTTCCGATCCCCGGCTGGAAAAGATGTCCGGGACGGGGCGCTGGAGCATAATCTATGCCGGAGATGGCCCCGACGATCATTCGGTCCCGTCCACGATGCGGGTGATTTCAATTGACCCGGCCACGGAAGATCTTTACCGCCGTATTTTAAAAGGCTGTTTTGAGGATATCAGCATCTATGACCTGGGTCTGCTGGCCTGCCGGATCTGCGAGGAAACCGGCGATGATGTTGGGCGGGCCGAGGAGCTGATCCAATTTTACGTGCGGAGCGGATGGATCTCAAAAAAGGAGAAGATCCGGCAGGTCAAATGGCCGGAGATTCTGGCCAACCGGGAAGGCCCGGAAAACGGTGCCAGGAGATTGTCCGATTGGTGGCAGGGCCTGTCGGCCGGCGAGAGAGCCTTGGCTGGGGCTGCAGCCCTGGGTCAGGTTCCTGCCGGGCAGTCCCTGCCGGACAGGTTAAAGCACAGGGTCGTAAAACGGGGCGATAGATACGCCATAAGCGACGAGCAATGTTTAAGGCTGGTGATGACCGGCTGGGGGCAGGGCCAACGCCGGGAACTGATCGGACAGATCGAGCACCAGCCGGACCCCACCAGCGACTTTTTCTGCCGGGAGGCATACCGGACCTGGCTGCCGGATGGCGAACAGCGGATCCGCTTGACCACCCGACTGTATGCCAAGACCCGGCAGCGGGGCGACATCCACCGCACACTGCTACTGGCCCGGGAGCTTTGTGCAGCGGAAACAACCGATGGGGTCTTTTACCGGGAACTGGCAGAGCAGATCGCCGACCTGTGCTGCCGGATGGGGCGATGGAGCGAGGCTCTGGAGTCTTGGCAAAAACTGGAAAACTCCCGGGGCCGGGACTGGAAATACTGGAAGCGGCTGTTCTATATCATTTCCAACGGCAAGCTTTATGAGGAGGCGGAGAACAAGCTAAAACTTCTGGCCGGGAGGATCGGTAAGCTGGATCCGGAAATAGCCCTTTTCGGTCAAAGTTATCAAGGGTATCTCCGGGGGATCAGGGATGGCTCCGACGATTCGGACCGGATCCTACGGGAATGCCTGAGGCGAGGAAAGGAACTGGGCAGCCCCAGGGCCATGATGGCAGCCGCCGAACTGCTGGGCATATATCATTATCAGAAAAACCACTGGGATCTGGTCGCAGAACCCCTGGAGACCGTAATGCAGATGTGGGACCAGGATACCGCCGGCTATGAAAAATCCCGGATACTGGCCTTTTACGGGAACACC
Organism: uncultured bacterium; assembly: GCA_937863685.1. Lineage (GTDB taxonomy): Bacteria > Edwardsbacteria > AC1 > AC1 > EtOH8 > UBA2226. The sequence continues at coordinate 556,887 of CALMGM010000005.1, read as the reverse complement.
CTGGGGATACTGGGTTTGCCGGAGAAGGCCAGGGACAGACTGGAAGAGGCCATCTCCCATGCCGATTCAGCGATCCCAGATCAGGCCCTGGGAAAGATACACTACAGCTTAGGGTCGGTATATTTTAACCTCCGGGATTGGGACAGGGCCGAGGAGGCATATCGGCAGAGCATGTATCACATGATGGGTGTCGGCAGCCAGCAGTATTTAACAGAAGCCCTGACCGGTCTGGCAAACATCGCCATGAATAAAGGCGGCTATTCGGCGGCCCACAGGTTCCTTCTGGCGCTTTTGGCCGGAGCCGGTAAAGGGGAACGGGATCGGGGCCTGACAGCCAGTTTGTCCAACCTGAGCATCGTCGAAAGCCTGTTGGGCCAAAAGGAGCTGGCGGCAATCCATATCGCCAAAGCGCTGGAGATCAGCCAACGGCCGGACAGCGTTTGCGGTCCGGCGGCAGTGCTAAGGGTCAGGGCCGGCCTGGAGCTGGAACAGGGTGACTGGCCCCGGGCCATTGCCACCTTTCAAGAGTCGCTGGAGAATTATCACCGGCTGGGCTTTGCCCCTGATCCCGAGATATTTGCCGACCTGGCCTTTGCCGAGCACCGGAACGGCAATAACGGCCTGGCCCGGGAATACCTGTCCCGGGCGAAAGAAAATCCCCAGAAGAACAGCATATTAACCGGTCAAATAAAAATCGTGGAGGGTATTCTGCAAATGGTCGATGATAACACCGGAAAACAGGGGTTGAAAACAGCGATCGAGGCCGGACAGGAGCTTATGGAGAAAGGCGATAGATTCAATGCCGCCAACTGCTGGCTGCGGGCGGCCGAGGAAGCGGTCGAACAGGGTCGCCCGGAGTTGCTGGAAAAAGTCCTGCCTTGGCTGGTCAGGGCCGAATCTCTGTTCATCGAAATGGGAACGCCCGATCATTTGGGCAGGGCCAGGGAGATCATGCTTCGGGCGGACCGCCTCTGCTTCGACCGTCCGGACCGGGAAACATTTTCACCGAACCTGCTGAACGGCATCTATCGGCTGGCCGGCCTGCTGGCCACCGAAGTGGGCCAGCAGGATCTGGCTCGCGAATCGCTCAAGCTGGCGCTGGAGATGACCGGCGCGGAACGCGGGGCTCTTTTCCTGCTGGACAAAGACCTGCAGATAACCATGGCCGCTCAGATAGACCTGGACGACCAGACCAGAAAGGACGCCCTGGAATTTTCGGCCACCGCCGTCCGGGCCGCCGCCGGCCAGGGCCGGCTGATTATATCCAATGATGCCTCTTTGGATGAGGCCTTCCGCTCGCGGCTTAGCGTGCAGCGAAACATCATCCGGTCGCTGCTGTGCGTCCCCTTGCATTTTCGGGAAGGGGCGGCCGGGGCCGTCTATCTGGACTCCCGGGTCACCAGCGGCCTGTTCGGGGACAGGCAGCGGGAGTTCCTGCTGGCCCTGGCCGGCATCATCGGGGCGGTCCTGGAAAGCGGCCAACTGATCAGCCGGCTCCGCTTCGATCAAGCGACGGCCGAATTGCAAGAGAATGACATTTTCAACTTGATAATCGGCCAATCCCCTCCGGTCAGGCAGATGATCCAGCGGATCAGAACCGTTGCCCAGGCGGACATCACCGTCATGCTGGACGGCGAATCCGGGTCCGGCAAGGAACTGGCGGCTTTGGCGGTCCACAGATTGTCGTCCCGAGGGAAGCGCAAGTTCCTGGCCCTGGATTGCGGTTCGCTTCCGGAGACCCTTTTGGAATCGGAGCTGTTCGGTTACGTTAGGGGGGCTTTCACCGGTGCCGGCAAGGACAAGCCCGGGTTGTTCGAATCGGCCGATGGCGGCACGGTATTCTTGGACGAGATCGCCAGCGCCAGCCAGGCGGTTCAGTCTCGCCTGCTAAGGGTGCTGGAGAGCGGAGAGATCAGAAGGGTGGGAGAGTCCGAGAACCGGACGGTGGACGTCCGGGTGATCTGCGCCACCAATAAAGATCTGGAGATTGAGATCAACGAAGGCCGTTTTAGGGAGGACCTGTACTATCGGCTTAAGGTGATGACCATTCCCATTCCCCCGCTGCGGGAAAGGAGCGGAGACATACTGTTGTTGGCCGAATATTTCAAAGAAAAGTATTGCCGCAAATTCGGCAAGATCGGGCTCCGTTTTGATTCCGAGGCTAAGCAGCAGATGATCGGCCATGCCTGGCCAGGTAACGTCCGTGAGTTGGAAAATACGGTTCAAAGGGCGGTGCTGCTGACAAATAAAAAGGCCATAACAGCCAAGGAACTGGAGATATCTCCGGGTTTGAGCGAAACCCAGAATAAATATCAGAGCAATCGTCGTCAGGATATACTCGAGGGCATTAAAAATTTTAATGGAAATATCTCTCAAGCGGCCAAAGCATTAGGGATATCCCGTCGTCACCTGTACCGGTTGATGGAAAAACACAACATTAAGGTGTGACATTGTGAAAAATGCGAGACCCAAGGACACATATTTTGTTACCCATTTAAAATGAAGAAGTTATAATATATTTTAGCCATTAAACTAAGGCGGCTGAGACATAATGTCTCAACCGCCTTTTGTTTTTTTCTCCCATCTGAGCTATCATAAAGTGTTAAAGGTTGTAAAATCAAGGGGTTAAAACATATATAAAAATTTGGCACGATTAATGAAACAATAAAAGACAGATGCATAAACAATCAATCAATAAAATCGGAGACAAAATGAAAAAACTGATCTACTCTTTACTGCTGGCAGTTATGCTGGCTTCCCTGGCCGGAGTCACCCTCAGCTTCGCCGATGATCCGCTTCCCACTACCACCGTGATCTATCCTGTGCCGCCGCCTCCTCCGGACGAATTTTAACAAAGGTGAAATGCCAATCAATTTACTGCCGGTCCGGCCGGATTGCCGGCCCGGCGGTAAATCAAGCTTTAGGAATAAATATGTACGATAGAATCCACATATACCATTTCCTGCTTAGCAACGGCAGGGAATATTATGGAAAGGTGCTGGCCCACGACCGGGACAAGATCGTGATCAGCGCCCTGAGGCGGGCCGAGCAGCCTCGCAGGATGATCCTGTACCAGAACTCAATGGTGATGGCCGAAAGGATGGATGGACGGGGCTTTTAAAGCTGGCTTAAACCCGGTACCGGTCGGATCATCAGAATCGCGCGATCAGGAGGCGGATAAAACCATTCTGCTGGTGGAGGACGAGAAAGCCATGCGGGAGATCGAGGCGTTTCTTCTCCAGAACAATGGTTATGCCGTTCTGACCGCCGACAGCTTCAATCGGGCCGAACAGCTTTTTGGAGAGAACCAGCAAGCGATCCGGCTGTTGCTCACCGACCTGGTCCTGCCGGACGGCAGCGGCATCGAATTGCACCGGAAATTGATCGGGATCAAGCCGGAGCTGATTACTCTGATAGTTTCCGGCAGTCAGCCCGGCCCGGGAGAGATCCCCGGGGAGGCCCAATTCATGAAAAAGCCGTTCGCTCTGGCGGAGCTGCACCAAAGATTGACCCAGGCCCTGGAACGCCCCGATGGTTTCGGCAAAAAGCCGCCGCCGGTCTGCGGGCTGGCTCATCGGTTCCCGGCCGTTCAGACCGATCTATTTGCCCGGGGATTTGAATTTGCCTGCTGTGATTCCCGGGATTGTCCCTACAAGAAGATACACCAGCGCCGCAAGTACTGCTTCTATCCACGGGCCGGCGGCGACGGGAACTTAAACGAGGAGGTCAAATGATGTTTTTTTCCGAGGAGACTCTGAAAAAGGCCTGGGAGAGGGCCGAAGGAAAGTGTGAATCTACCAAGGTCGTTGATGGACGCAAAGTGCCATGCAGCCGCGGTCTGCACTGGGACAAGCACGGCATGCTGCATGATCCGGAGGGCTGGCTTGCCCGCCACCGGTTGCAACTGGCCAACGGTATCATCGACATCGCCGCCAACTGTGAGGTTGTTTGCCGGGAGTGCCACCAGGACCAGCCGGCCAGGATGTCCCTGGAGGCGAATTGAACCGAGTGACAACAAGTATAAAGGGAAAAGCTTGTTGATACTCAACCAGACAGCATGCCCGCTTCGGAAAAACCAGACCAAACGGTCTGGTTTTTTTCATACCCTATTTATGCTATTTTAGCAGCAGCACTTTTTGAGTGACTACACCGGCCGGCGTGGTGCACCGCATAAAGTAAACCCCCGAGGCGCATCTCATCCCCCCGTCCGACCGGCCGTTCCAATATGCCGTCTGGGGGCCCCGGACCATCGGCCGGTGCAAAATGGAGAAAACTTTCCTGCCGGCAATATCGTACACCGAAAGATCGGCCGGGCCGGAGACCGGCAGGCTAAAGTCAATTCGACAGGAACGGGTCATGGGGTTGGGCCTCACGCTCAGCGCCAGGGGCACGGGCAGGGTGCTTCCCTGGGATGCTGCTCCCACCCCCAGGGCCGGGTTCTTCAGGAAGGCGGCCAGCAGGGAATCGCTGGCCGGGCTGATTCCGGCTCCCCCGGTGTAATAGAAACTGTGCCCGCTGCCGTAATGGCAGTAAGCCCCGGCAATAGCGCTGCCGACCGAGCCCAGATGGGCTATAGAAGTGGCATTGGCCGTGAGGCCAGTCAGCCGGCCGCATCCCGAAACCGCTATTCCCAAAGTGTCGCCAGAGGAAATGCCGCTGAAACCAAACGGCTCATTATAATTGGATATGATTGATATCCCGGCTCCGGTATAAAAAGCAAAAGTGGAGGCGCCCAGCCAGCCGCTGACGGCGGACAACCCGGTGCCGGCGCACAGATCGTAAGGAGTGTTGGCGGTCAGCAGAATCCGCCCGCCGTTTCCGATGAAGCTTCGCAACTTGGCAGTATCGGCCGGTCCGGCTCCGCTCTCTATTATCACCGCTTGGTAATTACTGCCCAGGGTGGATGGGACGTTCCACAGGCTGTCGGTAGCACCCCACACAGATCGGACCAGATCCATCATTTTCCGGTCGGCGCCTATGCAGACTGCCTGTCCCTGTCCGATGATCTCGACCTCGATCATTCCTTCTGCTTCCAAGGTGTCAATGCCATCGCTTGAGATTATCGAGATCCCGTATTTACCCGGCGAGGCATCCGGGGAAGCCTTGATTGTCAGTTGGCAACTATCGGGAGATGAGATGGTAGTTCGATCAAGGGTCAGGTTTATAAAACCCAGTGTCGGCGTATTGTCAAGGGCCGGAGAAATATCTACGGTTGCTGTCTTCCCGTACCGCAAGGGAAGGTAAAGACGAACAATTATGCTGTCACCGGGAGACAGACTGCAGAAAGCCAGATCAGCCGACAGCCGCAAGCGGGAAAGGTTACGAAACCATGCGCTTTCGTAATATCCGCCGGTGACGATGTCCGGGGCCCCGTCGTGGTCCAGGTCGTAGGGCAGTATGGGCCAGGGTCCGGGAAAGCTCCACCGGCATTCCGTCCAGGCCGGGGGCGCGCCTCCTTCATTGGTCCAGACGCTGACCAGATCATTGACCTGGTTGGTCCCGATGATGTCGATGTCGCCGTCGCCGTCCATGTCTGCGGCGTGGGCCACCATACCCCCGGGATATTCCGGGGCTACCACCTGCTTGACCCAGTCAATGGGCGATCCGGCGCTGTTGCGCCACCAGGCTATGGAGCCGGAGTATCCGGCGCCCACCAGATCTATCCGCCCGTCCTGATCCAGGTCGACCCAGTTCAGGCGATGGGCGGTGTCAAAAGCATCATCGATCACGTACTTGGTCCAGACGGCCGGCGATCCTCCCTCGTTCCTCCACCAGGCCGCCTGGTCGATGAGCACGGCGGCACCGGCCAGGTCCAGGTCGCCGTCCCCGTCAAAGTCGGACGCCACCACCGAACGGGCCCCGCCGAAGGCGGAATCTATCACCTGCTTGGTCCAAACCGGCGGCTGGGAACCGTCGTTATACCAAACTGCCACTTGATTGACGCCGGCCGCTGCAGCAATGATGTCCAAATCACCATCCCCGTCAACATCGGCGGCATGGATCTCATGGGCATTGGTGAAATTGGAATCGATGGCATGTTTGGTCCATACGATCGGATTCCCTCCGTCGTTACCCCACCAGGCCAGGTCATTTGATGTCCAGCTGCAGGCCGCCACATCACAGAGGCTATCTCCGTCGATATCTGCCGCCTCCACTCCCATGGGCTGATAACTGGAATCGACCGGCCGACAGGTCCAGGAAGAGGCCGCGCTGTCCTGGCCCAGGCTGTAGCGAACCCCCCGGTAGTCGGCGCTGCTGGGCGGGTTGCCCCAGGAGGCGGCCACCAGATCGGGCAGTCCATCCCGGTTCAGGTCGGCCACTGCTATGGCCGCAGCGTGGTTGACATTGGTGTCGGCGGTCATAACCTTAAAGGCCGGCTGGCCGACGGCCGGCTTCCAAAATGATACTGTGGTCAGAAGAATGATCAATGCTGACCGTTTCATCTTTGCCTCCTTTGAATTAAATTTTAGATTCATCCGGGGCCAGGGCTTTCAGCAGCAGTTTCAGGTAATCGTAATAGAATTTTTCGCCAAAGCGCTCGACCGGCAGCAGGGCGGGAAACAGGGTCTGTTTGGCTATGGCCCGCAGGGTAAAGACCAGGTAGACAAAATACAGCTTGACGTTGATGTCGGGCGAAATGGTTCCGTCCTTTTTGCCCAGGGTCAGGGCCCCCTCCAGCTGTTCATGCCCCAGGTCGTTGGCCTGCCGGAAACGGGACATCAGGCCGGGGGATATTTTGGCATGGTCCAGCTTCTCGGTGTCCAAAATCACCTGCAGCAGAAGCTGGTCCGGATGGGCCTGGTAGTGGCGGAAGTAGGCCCGGCCGAAGGCGTCGATCTTGGACAGACCGGTCTTGGACGAAGCCATGGCCTTCTCCAACACCACCAGTCGTTCCTGCAGACCCTCCAGATGCAGGGTCATGATCAACTCCTCCTTGGTGGGGTAGTAGGCATAGATCGTACGTCTGGTAAAGCCAGCCTGGGCGGCGATATCCCTGAAGGTGATATTCCGGTAGCCGCGGGATATGAAAAGCTGCTGGGCGGCGCCCAGTATCCGTTGCTCCTTGTCCCGGCGGAGCTGCTCTCTTTTTTTGCCCATGGGCCTCCTTGATTTAGTATACACAGTGTATATTATATATCAAAATCCCGATTTGTCAAGTTAAAAATATATTTTTATTGACAGGGCTCGTTCTTTGGTGCTAAAATGAAATCGTCAAGATGAAGAAAGAGGACCGAATGATCCGTCCCCCAGCCATGAGGAAATGTAATTTCAAGATAAGCCGGCCGGCCCAGAGCACTCCTGCCGACAGGCATTGGTTTTAGCCGGTGCGTTTCCCGATACAGGGGAACGCACTTTTTAAATTCACCCGGAGAGAAGTCGTAACATGAAGGAAATTCTAGAAGCCATCTACCAGATCCAAAAGCTGGATGACCAGATCAGGGCCAACCAAAGTCGGCTGGACCAGATCCCGAAGAATATAGCAGATATCCAAGAAAGTCTCAAACAATCGCGGTCCCGACTGGAAGAAGTGACCCGGCAGCAGAACGACCTGGCCAAGCAGAGGAAAGGCCTGGAACAGGAGGTGGAGCAGACATTGGCCAATATCAAGAAACACCAGACTCAGCTATTGTCGGTTAAGACCAACAAGGAATACTCCACCATGCTGCATGAGATTGAGGGGGAGAAAAAGAAGATCGCCGATATCGAGGAACAGATATTAGCCATCATGGAGAATCTGGAGAAACTGGGCCTGCAGGAATCAGAGGAGAAGAATGTCTTTAAGCTGGCTGAAAGCCAGAGCCGGGGGAAACAACAGGAGCTGGACAGGGAGGCGGCTGCTTTTTCGGCTCAGAACGATGAGATGAAGAAGAACAAACAGCAGGCGCTGACCAGCCTGCCCGGGGACATCCTGGCCCTGTACGACAGGATCGGCAAGGCCCGCAACGGGATCGCGGTGGTGACGGTCAGGAACGGCGCCTGCGGAGGATGTTTCGGCAACCTGCCCACCCAACTGCTCAACCGCATCCGGGACATGGACAAGGTGATAACCTGCGAAAACTGCGGACGGATACTTATCTGGCAGCCTCCCCAGCAATAGTAATATTATCGAGGTAGCATTATGACCAAAGACAAGGACCAGATATATTCCAAACTTTCGGTAGTTCTGCGGAAGGTGGCCTCGGGCCACCCCATGGAGGACATCTCCCAGTCCATGGGCTGCTCCAAGGACACTCTCAAGGAGGCTCTGGTGGCCCTGGCCGACAAGATCGAAACCGATTTCGGCATTTCCCAGGTGACTCTGGCGGTGGACGGCGCGGCCCGGGGAAATCCCGGCCAGGCCGGGGCCGGGGCGGCCCTGATGGACAGCCACGGTAACATCCTGGCCGAGCTCAGCCAGTATCTGGGCAAGGCCACCAACAACGAGGCAGAATACCAGGCCCTGATCTTTGGGCTGAGGCTGGCCAAGGAGCGGGGATTCTCCCAACTGTCCATCCAGACAGACAGCGAACTGCTGGCCAACCAGATCAACGGCAGTTACCGGATAAAGGAGCCCCGGCTGAAAAAGCTTTTCGTCCAGGTCCAGGAGCTGCTGGCCGGGCTGGAAAAGTGGGAGATCCGGGCGGTACCCCGGCTTCAGAACCGGCTGGCCGACCGGCTGGCCAACCTGGCCATTGACAAGGAGGCCGCCCCGGAATTATAATGAGCGATTGGACAGGACCGGGCGATCGCCCCGCCTTTTAGACGGGGAGGAAAGTCCGAGCTCCAGAGGGCAGGCAGCCCCGGGAATACCGGGGGATCCGCCGGCAACCGGCGGATACGGAAAGCGCCACAGAGAATATACCGCCCCGCTTCGGCGGGGCAAGGGTGAAAAGGCGAGGTAAGAGCTCACCGCCTGGTAAGGCAACTTCCAGGGCATGGCAAGCCCCTGCCGGAGCAAGACCAAATAGATTCCGCCGCCCCGCTGGAAACAGCGGTACAAGGACGGCCCGTCCGGAAGGCGGAAGGGTGGGTTGCTTGATCCCGGCCCCAGGGCCGGGACCAGAGAGATGATCGCCGTCCCGCTATGCGGGATACGGAACTCGGCTTACAGGTCCTGTCCTTTTTCACGAAAAAAAACATCAGGATATATGGAAAGAAAATGGATATTCCCCCCCGGCGGGGACGAGCAAGTGGTAAAGGAGCTGGCCATCTCTATGGAGGTGACACCCCTGGTGGCCCGGCTGCTGCTGGCCCGGGGCGTCAAAAATGCACAGGAGGCCCGGCTTTTCCTGGACCCTAGGATGAGCGATTGTCATGATCCCTTCACCATGAAAGACATGGACATCACCGTGATCCGGCTGGAGAAAGCCCTGCGGGAAAAGGAACGGATAATGATCTACGGCGATTATGACGTCGACGGGATCACCGGGACCGCCCTGTTGTGGCGGTCCCTGTCATACCTGGGGGGCGAGGTCAGCTGTTATCTTCCCAACCGGGCCAGGGAGGGCTACGGCATATCCCCCGGCGGGATCGAGGAGGCCCAGAAACGCGGAGTCAGGCTGCTTGTTTCGGTTGACTGCGGGATCACCGCCCACCAGGAGGTAGAGCTGGCCCGGTCGCTGGGCATAGACTGCATTATAACCGACCACCACGAACCCAAGGACAGCCTGCCCCAGGCGGCGGCGGTGTTGGATCCCAAGCGGCAGGATTGCGGTTATCAGTTCAAGGAGCTGGCCGGGGTGGGGGTGGCCTACAAGATGCTGCAGGGTCTGTATAGACATCTGGGCCTGGATGAAGCCCAGCTGCAGGAGAATCTGGACCTGGTGGCCCTGGGCACCCTGGCCGATATCGTCCCGCTGAACGGAGAGAACCGGGTGCTGGCAAAATATGGATTGGAGAAGATCCGCAGCAGCGCCAAACCGGGCATCAGGGCCCTGCTGGAAGTGACCGGGCTGACCGGGAAACCGCTGGATTCGGGGCAGATCGTGTTCATGCTGGCTCCCAGGATCAACGCGGTGGGAAGGATCGGCGAGGCCGACACGGCCTTAAGGCTGTTGATCACCGAGAATCAGGACGAGGCCTTTGCCATTGCCAAAACCCTGGACCAGGAAAACCGCAAACGCAAGGAGATAGACGACCAGATACTGACCGATGCGGTGGGCATGGTGAAACAGCGGGTGGATCTGGACCAGGAGATGGTGATTGTGCTGGAGTCCGAAGCCTGGCACCAGGGGGTCATCGGCATCGTGGCCTCCAGACTGGTGGAGCAGTTCTACCGCCCCACAATCCTGATAGCGGTGGACGGCGACAAGGGCAAGGGCTCGGCCCGCTCCATCGCCGCCTTCCACCTGCACGAGGCATTGAAGGGCTGCCAGGAGCACCTGCTGGGCTTCGGTGGGCACAAGTATGCTGCCGGAATGTCCATCGAAGCGGCCAAGATCCCGGAGTTCCGGCGGAAGGTGAACCAGATCGCCCGGCAGACACTGACCAGCGAGGATTTGATACCCAGCCAGGTGCTGGACGCCCTGGTCGACCTGGACGAAGTGGATTTCGACACCGCCCGGAGTTTTGCCAAATTCGCCCCCTTCGGTCCAGGCAACCGCCATCCGGTGCTGGCCTGCCAGCAACTGCGGGTGGTGGGCAGCCCTTATATCGTGGGCAAGAACCACCTGAAGTTCAAGGTCAAGCAGAAACACCGGGTGTTCGACACCATCGGATTCTCCTTCGGGGAGTCGCTGGAAGAGATCGAAGATCCCGACGCCTCGCTGGACATGGCCTTCGTGCTGGAGGAGAACGAATGGCAGGGGCAGAAGAAGCTGCAGCTCCGCCTGAAGGACATCAAGGTCCGTTGAAAACAAACCGCCATCATCAACCCGCCGGATTTCAGATGAGCATCACCTACAACCGCTCGGTGCTTCCCAACGGCCTGACCCTGGTAAGCGAGAATATCCCCCATGTACGCTCTGCGGCCGTCGGCCTGTGGATAGCCCGGGGATCGCGGGATGAGCGCTTAAGCCAGAACGGTCTGTCCCACCTGATAGAACACATGCTGTTCAAGGGGACCCGGACCCGCACCGCCCGGGAAATTGCCGTCTTTCTGGAATCCATCGGCGGGCACCTGGATGCCTTCACCTCCAAGGAGGAGACCTGCTTCTACGCCCGGGTCCTGGACGAGCACCTTCCCCAGGCGGTGGACATACTATCCGACGTCATCTCCCATCCGCGCTTCGACCCCCGGGACCTGGAGAAGGAACGCCAGGTCATCCTGGAGGAGATCAAGGCCGTCGAGGACACCCCCGACGAGATTGTCCACGAGCTTTTTTCCGAGGCCCTGTTCGACGGGCATCCGTTAAGCTATCCCATCCTGGGCAGCCGTGAGAACTGTCAATCCTTCAAGATCGCTGACCTCCAGGCCTTCCGCCGCAAGAACTACCTTCCCGGAAACATGGTGCTGGCGGTGGCCGGGCGGGTGGAACACCGGGCTCTGGAACAATTGGCCCGGAGATACCTGGGCTGGCACCAAACTTGTCCCGTCGTCAAAAAGAACGCCTCCGCCGCCCTAAAGGCCCCGGGGCTATTGGTGAAAAAGAAAAAGACCTCCCAGGTGCACATCTGCCTGGGGATGCCGGCGCCGCCTTTCGGCGATCCCGGCCGTTACGCCCTGCTGGTGTTGAACACCATCTTCGGGGGAGGAATGAGTTCCCGGCTGTTTCAAAAAATCCGGGAGGAGGAGGGTTTGGCCTATTCCATCTATTCATTCGCCGACCTGTACTGCGATACCGGGATATTCGGGGTCTACCTGGGGGTGGCGGCGGAGCAGACCAGAAGATCTTTGGAAACCACCCTGGCCGAATTCAAACGGCTGCTGGTGGAGCCGCCCTCGCCGGAGGAACTGGCCAACGCCAAGTCTCAGCTCAAAGGCAATCTGATGCTGGGTCTGGAGAGCACCTCCAACCGGATGATGCGCTTGGCTAAGATGGAGATAAACCGGGAGCCCTACCTGGACCTGGGGCAGACCCTGGCTAAGATCGATGCGGTCACGGCCGATGACCTTTTGGCGATCGCCCAAAGGGTGATCCGTCCCGAGGCTTTGGCGGCGGCGGTTCTGGGGCCGGTATCAGCCAAGGATATTTCATTGCCGCAACTGAGGGAGATGCTTCAGGTCGGTTAAGAGAAATTTATAAATTCAAGTTTATAGGATGACGATAATGAGCAAAGAGAAAAAAACGGCCCTGGGCCTGTCCCAAAGGGCCCTGGGCATGCAGGCCTCTCCCATCAGAAGGCTGGTGCCGCTGGCCGACGCCGCCAGACATAGGGGCACCCATATCTATCATCTCAACATCGGACAGCCGGATATCGCCACCCCCAAGGACATCATGGATGCCATCCGCAACTTCAGCGAGGAAGTGCTGGCCTACGGGCCCTCCCAGGGCCTGCCGGCCCTCAGGCAGGAAATAAAGAAATATCTGGAACGGCAGGATATCATGGTGTCCGCCGATGATGTTCTGGTGACCACCGCCGGCTCAGAGGCCATCATCTTCGCCCTGATGGCCATCGGCGATCCCGGCGATGAGATACTGGTCCCCGAGCCGTTCTACACCAACTACAACGGCTTCGCCACCATGGCCGGCATGAAGATCGTGCCGGTGCCCACCGATGTGGAGGAGGGTTTCGCCCTGCCTTCCAAGGCCGAATTCGTCAAGCGGATCACCGACAGAACCAAGGCCATCATGTACTGTTCGCCCAACAACCCAACCGGGGCCCTCTTTTCCAGAAAGGATCTGGAGATGCTGGCCGGCCTGGCCAGGGAGAAGAACCTGTGGCTGCTGGCCGATGAGGTCTACCGGGAGTTCACTTACGATGGCGGCTACCACACCAGCATCCTGCATATCCCGGGGGTAGAGGATAGGGCCATCATGATGGACTCCATCTCCAAGCGTTTTTCGGCCTGCGGGGCCCGGGTGGGCTGCGTGGTGTGCCGCAATCCCGAGATCATGCAGACCATGCTAAAGTTCGGGCAGGCCCGGCTGTGCCCGCCCACCATCGAGCAGGTGGGAGCCATCGCCGGATACCAGACCATCGACAAATACCTCAAGAAGATGATCACCGAGTACCAGCGTCGCCGAGATGTGGTCTGCGAGGAGCTGGCCAAGATACCGGGGGCCATCTTCAAAAAACCGGCCGGTGCCTTTTATATTATGCCCCATCTGCCGATCGACGATTCCGACAAGTTTGCCCAGTGGATGCTGACCGATTTCTCGCATGAGGGCGCCACCACCATGGTGGCCCCGGGCGACGGCTTTTACGCCACGCCGGGCCAGGGCAAGCAGGAGGTCCGCCTGGCCTATGTGCTTAACGAGGGCGACCTGCGTAAGGCCCTGAAAGTACTGGCCAAGGGGATCGAGGCTTACAACCGCCGGAAATGATCCCGGAAAAATCTGACCACGGGGCGATCGGAGCATCGCCCCTTTGCATTTATTCAACAATTTTATTGTCAAACTTATCGGCAATTGATATAATAAAGTTCAATCGAACATAGAAAAACACCTGAAAGTTATGATGAAAGACCTGAAGATAAAAATATCCCTGCTCTCCGATCTGGCTCAGGTGCCGGAATATTCCACCGCCCATTCCTCCGGGATGGACCTTAAGGCGGCCATCAGGAAACCCCTGAAGATAAAGCCGGGACAGATATGCCTGGCGCCCACCGGCCTGGCTTTGGAGATCCCTCCCGGCTACGAAGGGCAGGTCCGCCCCCGGAGCGGCCTGGCTATCAAGCACGGCATTTCCATCGTCAATGCCCCGGGCACCATCGATGCCGATTACCGCGGGGAGGTGGGGGTGATCCTGATCAACCTGGGGAAAAAGGATTTCGTCATTCAACCCGGCGACCGGATCGCCCAATTGGTGATAGCTCCGGTGGTCAAGGCGAAGCTGGTCAAGGCAAAGTCGCTTAATAATACCAAAAGAGGTAAAGGCGGTTTCGGACATACCGGGGTGGGGAAAACCTCTCCCCACCCCTCTCCCATCGGGAGAGGGAGAAAGGGTGCGGCCGGTGGCTAAACAATCAGGACATTTTGCCGCGGCCCTGTCGGAGCCCAAGTTCGCCCTGTTCGCCGCCGGGCAGCTGGTCTCCCAGTTCGGCGATTATCTGGCCCAGATGGCCCTGATCGCGGTGATCGGGGCCTACACCACCCGGGCCCCGCTGGCCTATTCCCAGATCACAGTGGCCATCGCCCTGCCGGCCCTGCTGTTCGGCCCCATCGTGGGGGTGGTGGTGGACCGCCGGGCCAAGAGCAAGGTGCTGATAGCGGCCGACGCCGGCCGGGCCATTATCATCGGGCTGATCCCCCTGCTGATGAAAGTGACCGGCTCGGTGCTGATCCTGTTCCCATTGGTGTTCATCTCCTTTCTGATGGGGCTGTTCGCCAGCGCCGCCCGGCTGTCGCTGATCCCCTACCTGGTGCCCCAGAACAAGATCTTCGCCGCCAATGCGGTAATGAATTTCATCAACAAGCTGGCCGGGATGGTGGGCTTCGTGGGCGGCGGACTGCTGGTGGTGGGCGGATTCTGGCGGCACCTCAAGCTGCAGCCCTGGGAGGCCGGGTTCTACCTGGACAGTCTGACCTTCCTGATCTCGGTGGTCACCATCGCCATGCTCAAGACCGGGGAGAAAGTGATCGAGAGCCAAAGGGAGCCCGAACTGGCCCAGCTGTGGCGGCGGCGGATAAACAACCTGAAGGCCGACCTCAAGGAGCTGTGGACCCTGATTTTCTCCTCCCCCAAGGTCAAATTCGTAATGCTGTCCCTGCTGCTGGTGGCCATCTTCGGCGGGACCCTTTATCCCCTGGTGGTGGTCATCGTCCAGAAAGGGATCCGGGGCAGCATCGGTTCCGGCACCGGAGGCGTTGGCGTGCTGGGCGGGATCTTCGCCCTGGGCATGATGCTGGGTTCTTTATCGATAGGCTTTCTGGGGCACCGCTACTCCCGCCGGATGATCATAGTAGTGGGCCTGCTGGGAGTAGGGACCATGGTCAGCCTGTTCGCTCTGTGCCGGTCATACTGGCAGTTGCTGCCGGTGGGCCTGCTGATCGGAGTTTTTCTTTCACCGGTGATGGTGGCCCAGGACACCCTGCTTCATGAGTCTGCCCCCGACAAGCTGTGGGGCCGGATATTCTCGGGGCGGGACTTTGTGCTGAATGGGGGTTTCATGCTGAGTTCACTGTTCTTCGGCTTCATTGCCCAGATCATTCTGCCCCGGCTGGGCACCACCAATCACGAACGGGTGACCCTGTTCTGGTGCGGGATATTGCTGGCGGTATTCAGCTTGGTGGCGGCCGGCATTGTGGTCAAACAGAAAAAAGCCGAATCTTCACATGGATAACATCATGACGGCAGTTCAGGATTCCCTGTCCCCCGATTTTATCGCCCAGATCAAGGGACTGGACATCAAGGCCCGGCTGGTGGTGGAGGGATTTCTGACCGGTCTGCATAAAAGCCCCTATCACGGCTTTTCGGTTGAGTTTGCCGAATACCGCTCCTATATGCCGGGTGATGAGATAAAAAGAATTGACTGGAAGGCCCTGGCCAGGAGCGACCGGTATTACGTCAAGGAATTCGAGGAGGAGACCAATCTAAAAGCCTATCTGCTGCTTGACTGTTCGGCTTCGATGGGTTATCATAAAAAGGGAGGCCTATCAAAATACCAGTACGGCGCCTGCCTGGCGGCAGCGCTGAGTCTGCTGCTGCTGAACCAGCATGATGCGGCCGGCTTGGCCACCTTCCGGGAGGGCATCAGCAATTTCATGGCTCCCAGCTCCCGCCGCTCCCACTGGCGTCAAATGCTGGAGCTGTTGGACAGGGAGATTCCCGGGGGCAGGACCGATTTTGAAAAGATATTCTACGACCTGGCGGGACATCTCAAACGCCGGGGGCTGATAATTCTGATCTCCGATCTGTGGGACGGATCCAATGCCGTGCTTAAAGCATTAAAACATTTCCGACATCTCAAGCACGAGGTACTTTTGTTCCATCTGTTGGACCATGACGAGTTGTCCCTGCCGTTTTCGGGCGAACTTTCCTTTGAGGATATGGAGACCGGGGAAAGGATCCAGCTGGATATGGCTGGCGCCGCCCCGGAATACCAAAAGGCGGTGACCAACTGGCGCGAGGGGCTGAACAGGGAATGCCGGAAAGATTTCATAGATTATGTTCCCTTGGACACCAAAACCCCTTTTGATAAGGCCTTATTATCTTATCTGCATAAAAGACAGCGTTTGGGATGATTGATCATAGCATATGCAAAACATAATTGCCCGCTGGTCCGGATATTTGCCGGACGGAACGATTCGATTCGGAGATCAATGGTTAACCAACAATTAAGGAGGCATTATGATATTCAAAGCGAATCAAACTCTATATGACCGGCGTTTCGAGGACCGCCGCAAGGACGAGCGGCGCCGATCCCAAAACGATCAGGAGAATAACAATAGCAGAGTCGAGCGGCGCAGTATGGAAAGAAGAAATAACGATCGCCGGAAAGCATAAACCAAAACCAGAGGTCAATCATGCAGGAAAGAAAACTGGTGGCGCGCTATCTTGACGGCCGGGTGGTTAAAGGGCACACCCTGGATTTTTCGATGAATAAGGATGCCTTCCATCTTTCATCCAACGATAATCCCGGCCCCTCCGCCGAAGTCCGGATCGAACAGCTTAAGGCGGTGTTCTTTGTCAAGGATTTTACCGGAAACCGGGAGTATGACGAGAGAAACGATTTTGACGGCAGCTGTCCGGTCAACTGCAAAAAGATGGAGGTCACCTTCTTCGATGGAGAGAAGCTGACAGGAATCACCGAGATGTATATGCCCAACCGGAAAGGGTTTTTCCTTTTCCCGGCCGATAAGAGATCAAATACCGAAAAGGTTTTCGTGGTCAACAAAGCAGTCCAGGAAGTCAAGTTTTTATAATACAAATATATTTTAAAGGATGATATGAAAAAGAAGATCGCTATTGGCATATTGTTATTGGGCGTTTCCCTGGCCCATGGCAAAGGACCGGTCAAGGGGGGCGGTGGTTTCGGTCTGGGACTGATAGCCGGAGAGCCGACCGGCCTATCTTGGAAGCTGTGGAACGGAAAAGAAAGAGCCTGGGCCGGGGCGATGGCCTGGTCGTTCAACGATGCCGGATACTTGAGGCTTCATGCCGATCACCTCTGGCATGATTATAAACTTCTGGAGGTGGAAAGGGGACAGCTGCCAGTATATTTTGGGATCGGCGGAACGCTGTGGTCGGGGGAAAGGGCCCATTATGACAAGCACTTCAATCTGGGGGTCCGGGGCGTGGCCGGATTGGAATATATTTTCCCCCAGGCCCCGGTGGACCTGTTCCTGGAACTGGCTCCCGCCCTGAACCTTGTCCCGGAGACCGGTTTCGATATGCAGGGGGGGATAGGGGTCAGGATCTTCTTCTAAGAATTGCATTCATGAGAGCATCAATATGCTTGACACGGGACAGATTATTTGCTAAACTTATGAACGATATTTAGGTGTGGGACATCTGTTCTTTGGGCTTTAAAAAACATGAATGGGCCTGTGGCGCAGTTTTGGTAGCGCGCCTGACTGGCAGTCAGGAGGTCAGGGGTTCGAGCCCCCTCAGGTCCACCAGATATAATTATGATGCTTGCGTAGGCAATTGATTTACGGCTGTATTGCCGAAAGACAATTCGGCAAGCGTCGTAGAAATCGAGCACAGGCATACGCTTGTGCTCTTTTTTAAGGAGAAAAAATGCCTCCGATTTTGAAGGTTGTACTGGTAATAGCCGTCCTGTTCCTGATGTACGCTGCAGTGGCCATCAGCATACCATACATCCGTTACTTTCATATCAAGGACAAGATGGAGGAAGCCGTCCAGAATGCCATAGCTGAGAGTGACGAAAGCATTGCCCGTACCCTGGCTGAGACCGCCATGGATGATAAGATCCCGCTGGTGGGAGATTATTTCTATCAGGTACAGGACGAGAAGGGCAATAAGTATGTCTATCGGCCGGTGACAGAGGAGCAGCAGAAGGAATATCTCGACGGAGCCATGGACTATTTCCTACAGAACATCATAAGGGCAGAAGGCCAGAATTACAGCATTTCCATAAATTATACGGTGGAATTGTACTTTCCGTTCTATACCCATAGAATAAACTTTAGCCATAAGGAATCACAGCCGCTAGTCAGATAAGTATAAATAACAATCTGGGGCGCCAGGTGCTGGTGCTCAATCAGAATTATGAACCGTTGTTGGTCTGCAATGCCAAACGAGCCCTGGTGCTGTTGCTCTTGGGAAAAGCCGAGGTAGTGGAGAACAGTTCCCATTTTGCCGCCAGCATTCGCCGGAAGTTCATATTGCCCAGCGTCGTCCGGCTAGGCAATTTCATCCGTAAACCGCGCCTGGAAGTCAAGCTTTCCAAGCAGAATATCCTGAGGAGGGATCGTCACGTCTGCCAGTATTGCGGCACCAATCAGGGATCTCTTACCATCGATCACCTGGTGCCCAAGAGTCTGGGGGGAGATGATACCTGGGATAATTTGGTATGCGCCTGCACGGTATGCAACAATAAAAAAGCCAATCGCAGTCTCAAACAATCCAAAATGACCTTGATAAAAAAACCGCGCCGGCCTCATTACTTTTCTTTCATACAGTATTCTATACATAATCCTGACGACAATTGGAAACCTTACCTGTTTTTGGGAAAGACCTGATGATTAAAAGAATTGCATATATATCTATCCTTATTTTAACCGGGGCTCTATGTGTTTCAAACGCCGGGGGGGCGAAGACTAATGCTAAGAAGGTTGCCAAAAAAAAATCCTCCAGCGTTTTTTATCTTCCCAAGCCCACCGGTGATGTCCAGGATGACCTGGATAAGTTATTGAGCAAGAAGCTCAATCGGGTGGGACGCTGGGGAGTGGCGGTGATGTCCCTGGACGACGGCTCTCTGATATATCAGCATAATTCCGATTCCCGATTCATTCCCGCCTCCAACACCAAACTTTTCACCACTGCCGCCGCCCTGGAGAAACTGGGGCCGGACTACAGCTATCAGACCGAGATCTACGCCTGCGGACCGATAGACTCCGCCGGAGTGCTGAGCGGGGATCTGCTTATCAAGGGGTCGGGCGATCCCACCATCAGCGATATCGCCACCATGGAGGAGTGGGCCGACAATATCAAAGCCATGGGTATAACCGAAGTGCGGGGCGACGTGATCGGCGACAAGGGCGATTTCCTGCCCGAAAAATTGGTATCGATCATACCCCGCTCGGCCAACAAGCTGGTTCGCCCTAAGAAACGCCTGGCCTGGAGACTTTCCGGACTATCCTTCAGGGAGAACGTGGTGGTGGTGACCCTGAAAGGGGGAAAGATAGGCAAGCCGGTCAATTTCTCCACCGATCCCCCGATGTCGGTTAACATCAAGAACCTCAGCCGGACCATCCCCGGCAGCTACAGCACCATTACTAAAAAGGTAAAGAACAAGGACGGCAGCTACAGCACCAAGAGCCGCCGGGTCTATAATAACGGCAAGGCCTATGCTTCCTTCGACGGAACCACCCTGAAAATAACCGGAAAACTGGCGGTTGGAGCCTGCAAAAAATTCACTTTCATCGCCAAGGAACCTGAAAGCCATTTCGCCAGGATCTTCGCCGAACTTTTAAAACAGCGGGATGTCGCTATCAGCGGCGATATCAGGGCCAGCCAGGACCATTCCCCGGCCCGGGAGAACACCACCACCCTGCTGTACGTCCATTATTCCGAGCCCCTTTCCGAGATAATAAAAGTCATCAACAAAAAGAGCCACAATCTTTACGCCGAGTCGCTGCTTCAGACCATCGGGGCCGAGGTGGACGGCGAAGGCAGCCGGGAGAGAGGCTCATCGGCCGAAAGGGGCATCATCAGCCAAATGGGCCTGGGAGAGATTGACCTGTTCGACGGCTGCGGGCTGTCCCGGCAGAACGAAGTATCCCCGCTGCAGGTGGTCAATCTTCTGAAATACATGCACGAACAGCCGTACTGGGATGTTTTTTACAAATCGCTGGCCATCGGCGGCATCGACGGCACTCTGGAAGGAAGGTTCTCCCAGCCGGATTTCTGCGGCAGGGTCTATGCCAAGACCGGATCTATCGGCGGGGTCTCAGCGTTATCC
The DNA here is from genome assembly GCA_937863685.1 of uncultured bacterium. Classification (GTDB taxonomy): domain Bacteria; phylum Edwardsbacteria; class AC1; order AC1; family EtOH8; genus UBA2226. The sequence goes on along the minus strand of CALMGM010000005.1, from coordinate 536,717 downwards.
GGCTACCTGACTGCCAAGAACGGCAAGATGTTTGCTTTTTCCATAATGGTAAACAACACCTATCGCTCCAAGCTGGCCAGGCGAATCGAGGATTATATCTGCAAACTGCTGATAGACAACTTAAGTTGATGGCACCTCTCTTTGTAACCATAACCTTAATAAGGAGGATGGAAAATTGCTGAAGCTATACTTTGATTATCGGGATATTTTTAGGGCGGCCAGACTGGGCCTGTCGCCTAAAAAAATGTGGGTCTTCTTTTGGGGATTGATGTGGGGTTTCATCTTTTATGGAACATTGGGTTATTGTGCCCATCTGGCTGCCGGCCGCAGCCTATCCGATGTCTGGGTGATGTTCGGGCTGGTTCCCGCCATGCCCTGGCCGGGTTCCGGCGCCATATCCTGGGTGCTGTGGGCGATCGGACTGTTAGGCGCCCTGCTGATATACATGCTGTCTGCTGCGGTGACGGCCCGTCTGGCGGCGGAGCAGCTTAAAGGCAACGAATTTTACGAAGTGAAGGAAGCGGTGGGTTATCTAAAGGATTCCTGGAAATCCATTTTGGGCGGACCGCTGGTCATAATTTCATTCGTGTTATTTCTGCTGTTTTTCGGAATCCTGTCCGGTTGGTGGGGGCGGATAACGGTGCTGGGTGAATTGACCATCGCCCTGTTGAGCCTGCCCATCTACCTGGTGTGCTTATTTCTGGTTTTCCTGTTAGTGTCATTGGCCATTGGATTGTTCTTTTCTCCGGTGATCTCCGGGGCTACCAAGGGCGATTCCTTTGACAATCTTTTCGAGGTATTTTCATCCATCACTTCCCAGCCATGGCGGTTGGTGGTATATACCGGATTTCTTAAGGTACTGTGCCTGGTTGCTGCGGGCGTTTTTGCCTGGTTCACCATCAGTGGGCTGGGCATAGCTTACCAGGTTCTTTCTTGGTCGATGGGAAGCAAATTTTCCGATATCGCCCTGGCTGCATTCAACCTATATACGCCGCCGCTGGCGACCAATTACCTCATGGCCCTGGACAATCCCGTTTTGTCGGGCCTGTCCTCCGCTATGATGGCACCCCCGGCCCTTAACTGGTCGGGCCATACGGCAGCCTTTATCATGGGGATGTCCTTGAACGCTGTCCGGCTGCTGGTCTTGTCATACCTGCTTAGCGTCTTTGTCACCGGGCAAACCATCATCTACGGAATAGTGGTGATGAAAAGGGACCAGCGAAACATCTTTGTCGCGGAGAAGGGACCGCTGGAGGAAAGCTGTCAAACAGGCCTGAAAGAAGAGGAGCCGGAACCAGTCAAAAGCCCGAGGCCCAAGAGGGCGGCCAAAAAGATCAAATCTCTAGTTCCGGCAAGGAAAAGATAGCCGATATAAAAAGGGGGTGTCCCGACGGGACACCCCCTTTTTATATGTTTAATTCTACCGGATTGTTATTTTAATGCCATCGCTACCGATGATCTTATTGTTGATATAGACCCTGACCATTATATAGCCGTCGGCCGGTAATTTGGCCGGCAGTCCGGCCCGGAACAGGCCGGTATTCTGGTCGATGTTGCCGAATCCGGCAACGGAAGATTTCAATTCCCATTCAAAAACTGCCGAACCGCTCAGGTCGTTCCCGTTGGCATCCCGCACCGACGCGGCAAAGACAATCTGTTCACCGGAGTGGATGTTATACTGGTTAGACGGGGCGTTTATCTTGACTTGGTAGTTGCTGATGGTGACCGGGGCGATCGCCCGACCAGCTCCGAATTCCAGGGGAAGCTCGGCGATGACAGTGCCCGACCGGATGGCCGGCCCGGCGGTGAAGACCCCCTGGGGGGTGATGGTGCCGAGATTCTCCGGCTGCAGTTTCCAGATGACGCCCAAATCTCCGGCCGGCTGGCCCCGGCTGTCGGTTATGGCGGCCGAGAACTGCAGCATCTGGCCCGGCTTCAGGCTGGCTTTGGGCGGATTTATCCGGATGTTGTTGCGTCCGCTGCTTTGTATCTTGACCGAGGCAGCATCCCGTCCCTGGCCGAATTCGGCCGGCAGTTGAACCACTATCTTGCCGGACAGGGTCCGGTCTCCCGAAGTAAAGAGTCCTTGGGGGGTGATCGAGCCCAGACCCTCTGGGATCACTTTCCAGTCCAGGGCGGGCTGAATCACCGGACTGCCGTTCTCGTCCCGCACCTCGACCTCGAATTTGGTGCTGGATCTGGCTTTCATCACAATTTGCCGGGGCTTGATCTTTATCTGGTAATGGCTGTTTTTTTCAGAGACTATAATGAAGGCCCGGGCGCTGCCAAAAGCGTGGCCGGATGAGGCCTCGGCCTTGATAACGCCCAGTCCGGTCTTTTCCCCGGCGATGAAATTTCCCTCCTGGTCAATGGTCCCCAGTTCCTCTGGTGACACGGTATAACTGATCCGGGCCCGGACGGTTTGCCCCTGCGGGTCCCGGACCTGAACGGCCAGCCGGATCCGGTTTTTTGGCTGCAGCTTAATTCTCTTGGGGGAAACGGCCACTGAAAGATCGGAGACTTTGTCGGAAGGTCGGACAGATATTTGAGCCTGTCCCAAACCGTGCCGTTCCGGTCCCTTGGTCATGGCAACGATCCGCCCCTGGCCGGCACCGCTGGCGGTAAATTCACCCCTAGCATCTATGGTTCCCAGATAGCCGGGGACCACCAGCCACTCGGTTTTTGCATTTTCTTCCGGGATTCCGCCAGGCAGCATGACCCGGGCGGTGAAGCGCAGGGTTTCGCTGATCTTAAACTCGGCCCTGGCCGGAGATACTGATACCTCCAGGCGTCCCGATTTGTTTCCCAGCACTTTTACCAAGGCGTGCCCCAGCACCTTCCGGCCATCCTTGTTTTTGGAGACGACCCTTACCATTCCCCTTCCGGGGCTGCCGGAGGCGGTGAAGTAACCGTTACGGTCAATATTTCCCAAGGCGGCTGGGATGACCTCCCAATTCAATGAAGCATCGGGTTCCAATCCCTGGGCGGTAAAGACCAGGGCGTCATTTATCTGGACCTCGGCCGGGTTGGGCGAAACCGTAAGCCCGGCAGCCTGCAGGATAGTTGCCGATAACAGCACCAGGGCTGCCAGCATCAAGAACCTCTTTTTCATGATCGTTCCTCCAACAGGTAGAAGCTCCAGCTGGCGGTATGGTAGCTTCCGTTCGCCTGCTGCAGTATCACCTTTACCACATGTTCACCAGCTTCTAGGGATCCGGGATCGTAGGAGATATGCTGGCGGTCGATGGTAGCCCAGGAAGAGACGTCGATATCATCCAGCAAGATCCTGGCCCTTCCCGGATTGTCGGGATACAGCGAGGCCATGATGGTCAGGTCATCGCGGCCGATCACATCTTGGTCTGCCGGCCAGACCGGGTATATCTGAGAATTGTTTTCCGACAATAGATTTTGGACCGTCTCCGGAATGGTATTATTATTACTGATAGGGTCCTGGACAATTGCCGGCCGGTCCGGGGTATTTATATACCGGGAACCGTATTCATAGCGCATCACCAGGGCGGAGAAGGCCACGATCAGGGCCATGGCCGGGGCCGCCAGGGTCAGCCAGCCCGGTTCCAGCATCCTTTTGCCGGAAACCGTATGCCGGCCCTCAAGCCGGGCCAGGGCCCTGGTTCCCAGGTAAGCCGGAAGCTCAGCCTGGGGAAAGGATCTCAGAACATCGTTAAGGGCACTCTGTTCCCGCCACAGTTCGGAGCAGGCCCGGCAGCGGGTCAGATGTTCCTGCAGTTCCCTGGACAGAAGAGCCCCGGGATTTTTCAGCAGATGTTCTTCGATTTTTCGGCAATTCATATTATCACACTCCTGTTTCGGACACATAATTTTTTAGTTTCTGAGCCAGGATCTTCCGGCCCCGCCAAAGTCTTGATTTAACAGTTCCCTCGGAACAATTCATTATTTTAGCGATCTGTTCGCAGCTCTGGTCCTGGAAATAATGCAACACTACGGTCTCCTTGAATTCATCCGGAAGGGCGGATACCGCCCGGGCCACTTTTCTTGTCCGCTGATCCTTTTCGGCCGGGTCGGCATCATCGGGACTGGTAGAAAGCACCTGAACGGGGACATCATCGAAGCCCAGCCAGCTTTTGATCCGCAGCTTCCGGGCCTGCCGGTGATGGTGGTTGATGGCGATGCGGTAGATCCAGGTGAAGACATCGGAGTCCCCCCGGAACTTGTGGTACTCGCGGTGGGCTATCAAAAGAACATCCTGCGTCAGATCCTGGGCCCAGTGATAGTTGCCGGTAAGCCTCAACATCAGGTTGAACAGCTTCTGCCCGTATTTAGCCAATACTTCTTCAAATTCCAGACGCTGTTTTTCAGACATAGTCCCGATTATCTATAATTTAGAGTAATTTTTTGTTTAAAAAGTTCCGCCGGTCACCAAAATAATAGCAGATATTAAGTGCCTGGATTACAAAGCCTTAAATATCCAGATAACTGCTAATATTGGTTAGAGCCCTCCACCTGCAGGATGGTTCCTAGAATCTGTAGTTAACTGACAGCGATACCAGTTGTTGATGATAGCTTTTATCCGAAGCGACACGATCCCGGTGCTGTATATTGCGGCAATCAAAAATGATTCCGGCATGGGCCGTAGCCTGCAATGATGTCCTCAACTGGGCGGTGGTCCTGGCCTGGTCGGTCAGCCCATAACTGTCAAAAACCTGATAGTGCTGTCCCGAGGCCTGAATATACAGCTTGTCCTGCATCAGATAGCGGGAGATGCCCAGCATTCCGTTGTGAGACTGGGTCAGGCTGATGCCGGAGCTTGAGGAGTAAGAATAGGAGGAGATGGCCGAGAAGGCCCCCAGTCTGGCAATGGTGCTCAGGCTCAGGCTCCGGTTCTGGTAAAGATAGGCGATATAGGGCCGGAAGTTGTAATCCAACCGCAGGCTGACCGAGGTCAGCCGCCCCCGGGCATAATTAACTGCTCCACCTGCCTTGAAGCTGCTGCCGGAGGCGGAATCGGTTAGGACCTTGTACAGCGAGCCGTCCAGCCTGGCCGAAAGATTTGCGGGAAACCGGAGATCCGCCGATCCCACAAGTTCTCTCTTGGCGGCCTCCAGATAGGGGTTGCCGAAGCTCTTGTAGCTCCTTCCCCAGGAGATATACTGCAGGTCAAGCTGATGTCGGCCGAACTCTTTTTTAATACCCAGCAGATAACTATGATCGTTGATATATCCGGCCGAGGAATCCGGCAGGAAGCCCGATCGGGCGTAATCGGTGCGGAATCGGGCTCCACCCAGCGGCCACCCCAGAGAGAACCAGCAAAGGCGGTTCTTTCCCGATAACAGGGTGTCCACAGTTATCAGGGTATCGGAGAAACCGGTCAGGGTGTCGTTGTAAATATAGGTGGATGATCGAAAACGCACCGAGTCCGGCAGTGATCCCGGCTGGTCGTACCCGTAGAGATATCCGGCGGACAGCCAGAGGCTGTCGGACAGCGATCTTTTCAGCTGTCCGCCGCCCAGATACTGGGCGTAGGTCTGTAACAAAGTATCGGCCGGCTGGGTGCGGCAGGCGGTGCCCAGGACCCCGGTCTTTTGCCCCTGCCATGAAGCCAGAACCCCCAACGGGGATGTTCCCGAGAACACCAAGGCTGACAGTTCGGGATAGAATTCTCCAGCGGACAGCCCAAACGAGGGATTGTCATACTGCAGCAGCCCGTGAAGATATTTATCATAAGCCGGATCGTAGGACAGGTAGGAATTGAAGAATCCGCCGTCCAGCTGTCCCGATAGATTAATATCGCCCGAGGGTTGCCAGCCAATGGGAAAGCTCAGGCCCAGGCCGGCAGTGTCTTTGTCGCACTGCGAATAGAACATGCCGGCGGCAAGGGAGATATCGAGAGGTATCTTTATTGGCCCGGCAATTGCGGTATCCGAAGCAGAGGCCTTGAAGCTCCAGGAATTGTTGAACACGGTATCGGCCAGACTGGTGAACATTACGGTTATCCGGTGAGGGCCGGCCGCCGGCGGCTCCGGTGAAAGATAGAAAAGATAGTCCTTGGTTATCTGCGCCCGTGATGTCAGCTCAATGCCGTCCAGCAGCAAGTGGATGTCCATGCCGGCGGCCTCATCCAGCAGCAGGGAAATTTCCAAAACCTCCCCGGATGGGATCACCGAATCCGGCAGGGGGGCCAGAATGGTGAAAGGCCTGAATTCATCATCATTGCCGGGGGTGGGCGGTTCCTGACAATACCCCGGAGACAGAATAAAAAACAGACAATAGGACAATATGATAAGACTGAATCGCATAAGATGAATTTTCAAGTATTTTGAACTAAAAGTCAAGAAGATAATTGACGTCCGGAACATGAATTATTCCTTGACATTAACCGTCTACTGCCATAAACTTATAAAAATATGAAAGCAAAAAACATGAGCTACTACCTTTTGGTTGATGCGCTGGCCTTTTTGACGGTATTCTGTTCCGCCGGTCTGGCCCAGAATAAAAGCATCCATCAGCTGCAGTCGGAGAGCTATTCCGACAGCCTGATCATCAAGGGTTCGGAGGTGAAATACCCGCCGCTGGCCAAAGATAAATCACCCCGGGTAAGCAAGACCATCCTGGGTTACGATCCCTACTGGACCAGCGACCAGTATCTGCATTACGACCTGATCACCCATCTGGCCTGCTTCAGCGCCGAGATGGCGGGGGACGGAAGCATCTCCGACAGCCACGGCTTTCCCGGCGCCTGGTCGGCCACCATCGCCCATGCCCACAAGAACGGGGTCAAGGTGCTGCTGTGCGCCACCTGCTTCAGCAGTACGGCCATCACCTCGATACTTTCCAGCGATTCCTTTCGCACCAACGCGGTGAAGAATCTCATAACTATGGTTCGCAATGCCGGTGTGGAAGGGGTCAATATCGACTTCGAGGGCCTGCTTCTTTCCCAGAAGCAGAACATGGTGAAGTTCACTCGCGAACTGTCGGACAGCTTCCACAATTGGGATCCCACTTCCTACGTTTCGCTGGCCACCCCGGCGGTGGACTGGGCCGGATCCTGGGATTACGACAGTCTGGCCATCTATTCCGACGGGCTGTTCATCATGGCCTACGATTATTTCTGGAGCGGCTCGTCGACCACCGGGCCGGTGGCGCCGCTGGACGGGTATGCCTACGACGTGGGCTGGACCATTCGCGATTACGCGGTCTATTCCGGCAATCGCCGTGATAAACTGATCTGCGGGGTGCCCTATTACGGTTACGACTGGCCCTGCGAAGGAACAACCGCCGGCTCGGCCACCACCGGGAACGGCAGCGCGGTGATATTTTCCCAGGCCGAAACCCTGGCCTATGACTACGGCCGGCAGTGGCAGGCCTCCTTCTATACTCCCTGGTATTATTACAACGATGGGGAATGGCACCAGTGCTGGTATGATGACGAGATGAGCCTGGGCTACAAGTATCAGATGGTGTGGGACAGCCTTTTGGCCGGCACCGGGATGTGGGCCCTGTCCTACGACGGCAGCCGTTCCGAACTGTGGACCGCGCTGAGGACCAATTTCAATATTCCAATCGATTCATTGATAAACGGAGGGATGGAAAATGTTTTCCGCGATACCGTGGCGGTGCCGTCCAACAACGCTCTCAAGCCCTTTGGATGGCTGGAAGGGGACAATGCGGTGGCCGATACCGCCACCGATTTCATTCATTCCGGCAGTTACGCCCTGCGGCACCGGGCCGATTGTTCTGGTAAGGCGGCGCCGTTTCTGTCATTTCTCTTTCAGGATGTCAAAGTAATTCCCGGGGCCAGCTATTGTCTGTCCGGCTGGGGGCGTAAGAACGACGGGGCCGGCAACACCATGAGGATGCGGATCCAGTGGTTCGATTCTCTGCATGCCAATCTCCTGCTGGACGATACCACCGCCGCCTTAAGCGCCGACAGCGCGGCGTACATCTATCTGACCACCGGAACGGTGACGGCTCCGGCCAAGGCGGCCTTCGCCCGGATCAAGCTGAACATCTGGGCGGTGAACAGCAACGCCTACTGGGACCGGTGGGACGATGTATCGTTTGGGCAAGTAACCGGCGTAGCGGCGGAGCCAGCGGACAGGGGACAGCGGACAGCAATCAGGTTAAACCAGAATTATCCCAATCCGTTCAAACAGTCAACAGTCATCAGGTACCAGGGGACAGGGGACGGGCCGGTAAATCTTTCGGTTTACAATATTGCCGGGCAATTAATAAAAACTCTTATCAACAGCTCTGTCCCTCTCCGCATCGGGGAGGGCAGGGAGGGGTCTGTACCCAAGTTGGGGTCAGTTACCTGGGACGGCCGGGATGACAACGGCCGGGCGGTGGCCAACGGGGTGTATGTTTATAGACTGAACGCCGGCGGGAAAAGCCTGGCAAAAAAGATGATCGTTTTGAGGTGATATGCGCGGGTTTATTTTATCCATATTGCTTTTTATTGCCTTGCCTGCGCATGCTCAACAAACAGCCGTTAATAATGCTGTGCCCACCGATACCACCAAGTTCACCTCGGTGTGCAGGGTGGATTCCAGCATTGCTTGGGCTGTGGGCTCTAACGGTCTATTGATGAAAAGTATTGATGGCGGCATTACCTGGAATAATATTATTGTTAACGGAATAAACCAGTCTGATTACGATTTCCAGGATGTTTGCTTTGTGGGTGAACGGAGGGGTTGGGTGGTAGGGTACAGGAATAAAGGAGAAGAAAAGAATTTCGGTATATTGCTTAAGACGATGGATGGTTCCAATTGGTTTGTTGAGCTTATAAGATCGTATCCGTTTGTTTCAATTAAAATGGAGCAAAAGGGCGTTAATCTTTACGGATATATAGACTGCGGCAAAGGACTGTTTTTGAGATATTTTCCAAATCAATGGGTGCCGATGCCAAAACGGCCAAACAGCGACACAGAGTTGCTTAGAAAAGGCGATACCCATGAAACAAATTAAAATAACATTCCTTCTATTTCTGTCCCTCTTATTTCTGTACACCTGCAAAGCGGAGGCCCAGACTACATATAACCTTAATACCATCTGGCAGCACCGAGGCATTGATACTGTAGATGTGTTCGGCACTTCTTTGGCTGGAGGTGACATAAATAAAGATGGGTTCAGCGATATCGTAATTGGGTCACCACCATTAAGTTTGTATTCATCTAACCCCTATAAAGGAACTATAAGAATATATACCGATTATATTGATACAATAGCAGATATTATATTAACTGGTGAAAATGCAACCAACCGTTATGGGCAATATATTTGTACCGGAGACTTTAATGGGGATGAATATTGTGACATTGCGGTTTCAGCCACGGATTATGGTAGTACATACGAAGATGGCAAAGTATACGTATATTATGGGGGGGATCCGATGGACACCATTGCAGATTGGAGCGTTACCCGTAATAACACCCGGGAATATTTTGGTTGTTCACTCGCCAGTGGGGATATCAACGGGGATAAGATAGACGATCTGGTCATTGGTGCATATATGCACAGTACCAACAATTGGGGCGATGGTTGTGTATATATATATTATGGCGATACCCTTGGCTTGCATACTTGGCCGGATGTGGTCATCCATGGTGGTTTATATGATATTTTGGAGCATTTTGGCATCACCGTGGCATCCGGTGGGGACCTTAACGGAGATGGTTGCGATGATATTATTGTCGGTGCTGATGCTAATAGTGAAAGCTATTCCAATGCCGGAAAGGTATATATATATTATGGCGGTGAACCCATGGATACATTACCCGATGGTTGGATTCATGGAGAGGGAATAGAACATATGTTGGGTGCATGGACACTTGCATTAAGCAAGATAAATGATAAAACATGGGCTGCCATTGGCGCCAATCTTTACCCCGGAGGATATTGGAGCTCGCAAACAAATGGCAAAATGTATTTGCTTAAACAAGATGCTGCCTGGGATACGATTCCGCAGATTACCAAGGTCGGATTGGACACCTTAACCGGGTATGGTATTGGGTGCTTTAATCTTTCAAATTTAAGTGCCGATAGCCTGGAGGAATTGGGTGTTTCAATGAACAGCCCTATTCCTGACCCAATGAGCATGGGACAGGCGGATATTATTTTGGGGCAAAAGAATATTGATACTAATCCGGCAGGCTATATACGGGGTCGCTGGCAGGGAGATTGGCTGGTGAATATGGGTGCGGCCGGTGATGTTGATGGCGATGGGAAGAGTGAAGTGTTGTTTTCCAATTCGCTGGCCGATAGCAATCGTATGGTTTGGTTGTGCAAATATACCGGGCCGGACGGGGTGGCTGGGGAACCAGTTTCCTATGATAAAGTTTACAGTTTAAAGTTGGGGCAGAATTATCCTAATCCGTTCAGACAGTCAACAGTCATCAGGTACCAGGTGACAGGGGATGGGCCGGTAAAGCTTGCGGTTTATAACGTCGCCGGGCAGTTGGTAAAAACACTGACCCCACCCAACCCTCCCCCTTCGTTTCAAAACGGGGAGTCATTCTCAGGGCAGGCTCTCGAGGGGAGGGACAAGAGGGAGGGGTCGGGATCAATAACCTGGGACGGCCGGGATGACAACGGCCGGGCGGTGGCCAACGGAGTGTATATTTATAAACTGAATGCCGACGGAAAAAGCATCTCCAAGAAAATGATAATTATAAAATAAAAAATACAACAAGGAGCTTACTATGGCGGTCAATCAGAAAATTTTCAAGGCCTACGATATCCGCGGTATATTCCCCACCGAGTGGGATGAAAACCAGGCCCGGGAGATAGGCCGGGCCTTGGTGGATCATCTGGGATGCCAGGAAGTGGCGGTGGGGCGCGATATGCGCACTTCCTCCGATGTCGTCTTTGCGGCCCTGGCCGAGGGCATCACCATGCAGGGGGCCAATGTGGTGGACCTGGGGAGGGTCTCCACCGACGGGCTTTACTTTGCGGTGGGCAAATACGGATATGAGGCCGGGGTGATGATCACCGCCAGCCACAATCCCAAGGAATATAACGGCCTGAAGATCTGCCAGAAGGACGCCATCCCGCTTTCCGGCGACGATGGTTTGAACCAGATGCGGGACCTTATCAACCAGGGCCAGCTGAAAGACAGCGCCGGTAAAGGTTCTATCGCCAAAAAGGATATCAACGAAGCTTATATTAATTATTGCCTGACTTTCATAGATGCCAACAAGATCAAGCCCTACAGGATAGCGGTGGACGCCGGCAACGGCATGGCCGGGCAGACCGTGCCCCCGCTGTTCGCCAAACTGCCGGGCGAGCTGATCCCGTTGTTCTTCGAGCTGGACGGCAGTTTCCCCAACCATCCGGCCAGCCCCATTGAGCCGGAGAACATCGCTGCCCTGCAGGCCAAGGTCATTGCCGAGAAGTGCGATTTCGGCGCGGCCTTCGACGGCGACGCCGACCGGATGTTCCTGATAGACGAAAAGGGGCGGGCTTTGGGCGGGTCGGACATCGCCGGATTGGTGGCCAAGATGCTGCTTAAAAAGAAGCCCGGCTCCACCGTGCTGTACAACGCCATCTGTTCCCGCTGCGTGCCGGAGACGGTGGCCAGGGCCGGCGGCAAATCCATCCGCAGCCGGGTGGGCCACGCCCTGATCAAGCCGCTGATGCGTCAGGAGAACGCCATCTTCGGCGGCGAGCACTCCGGGCATTTTTACTTCCGCGATTTCTGGTTCGCCGACTCCGGGCTGATAGCTTTTCTGGTGTGCTGGCAGCTGATCTCCGAGGAGGGCAAGCCGCTGTCGGAGCTGGTGGCCGAGATCGACCCCTATCATCGGATCAACGAGACCAACAGCCAGGTGGAGGACATCCCGGCCAAGCTGGCCGAGCTGGAGAGCATCTACCGGAACAAGGGGGCCGAGCTGGACCATCTGGACGGGCTGACCGTCTCCTACAAGGACTGGTGGGCCAACATCCGGCCATCCAACACCGAGCCGCTGCTGAGGCTTAACGTGGAGGCCAACTCTCAGGCCCTTCTGAATGACAAGTCCGGCGAACTGCTGAATTTAATCCGCTCGTAAAATATCAATACCCATGAAAAAAATATTTAAACATCCTTTTTCCCCTTACTTGCTGATCGCTCTGCTGGTCATAGCAATCTACGGCCAGACGCTGCTCTTTGATTTCAGCAGCCACGACGACGTGGAGCTGCTGGTGGAGAAGGCCCATTTTCTGAAGGACCCGGCCAATATCTTGAAGGCCTTCGCCACTGATGTGGTATGGGGGAACCGGGGCATCTACTACCGGCCGGCGCTGACCCTGTCGTTCATGACCGATACTTTGGTCGGCGGCACCCGGCCGTTCATATTTCATCTGGGAAATGTTCTGATCCATCTGCTGGCCTGTTGTCTGCTGTATTTGTTCCTTAAAACGATAAAAACGGATAAAACGGCAGCACTTGCCGCTGCGTTGTTTTTCACCATCCATCCGGTGCTGATCCAGGCGGTGGCCTGGATCCCGGGCCGCAACGATTCCCTGCTGGCGGTTTTTGTTCTGTTGTCATTTCTCTGTTTTCTAAATTACCGGCGGGGAGGGAGCATTCTATGGGGTCTGCTGCACATCATTTCCTTCTTCCTGGCCCTGCTGACCAAGGAGACGGCCGTTTTGCTGCCGGTATTGCTTATCTTGTATTCATTACTGTACAGGGAGAAGGGTGAAAAGCTGTTCGATAAAGGGATCTTTCTTTCGATGGTGGGCTGGATAACGACAGTTGGCGCCTATCTGCTGCTAAGGACCTCGGCCCTGAGGGGATCTTCCGGCCTGACCGATGCCAGAATGAACACCTTTGGGGAAAGCCTGATCGGATTCTTAAGTTATATCGGCAAGATATTCCTGCCCATAAACCTTTCCGGGGACCCCATCCCGGCCGACCTGCCGGTGGCTTACGGAATAGCCGGGCTGGTCGTGTTGCTGGCCCTGATATCCTGGCTGAAGATAAAAAGCAAAAAGCTGTTTTTGTTCGGCATCGGCTGGTTCCTGTTATTTCTGGCTCCCACGTTTTTAGGCAACACCACCTACGCCAACTTTGCCGAACACCGGCTGTATTTGCCGCTGATGGGCTTTACCGTCATGCTGATGCAACTGGATCCAGCCAAGTTGGGAAGATTCCCGACTTATTTGTCACGCCTTACCATTATCTTGGTTTTTATATTCTTTATCGGGATCAATCTGTCATACAGCCGCAGTTTCCGGAACGGTTTGGCCCACTGGAAAAAGACCACCGAGGTATCGCCCCATTCCTACGTGGCCCATACCATTTTAGGGCGCAGTTATGCCAACCGGGGAAAGGCGGATCTGGCCGAAAAGGAGTTCATCGTCGCCTTCGGACTCAATTCCAAACATTACACCGCCTATAACGACCTCTGCCTGCTGTATCTGCAAAAGGGGGAGTACCGGAAGGCCGAGAAGCTGGCCCTCGATCTCTTGAACAGGGAACCCGGCAATGCCGGGATGCACAACACCCTGGGATTGGTCTATCTTAATGCCGGACGGCCCGACCTGGCCGAGTCCGAATTTCTGAAGGCGGTCGAAATTGGAACGGACAAGGCCGAAGCGGCGGATAACTTGGGATACCTGTATCTCAAGAAGGGCGACTGGGCCAAAGCTGAGAGATATCTTTTACAGGCCCACCAAATCTCACCCAATGACAGCAAGAATCTGTACCATCTTTCTTTTCTTTATTATTCGGCCGGGGATAGGCAGAGGGCCCTGGAATATTATCACCAGGCGGTAAAGAACGGTTTGACCGAGGATCCCCGCATTTTGGAAATGCTGAAGGGCCAATGAAAGGGTCTTCCTTAAAGATGACTGGAAAAGCTTCGAAAAAAGACCATCGTTATGATCCCCGCTTGTTATGGCTGGAACTGGGGCCAGGGGAATGCCGGGAATATTACCCCTGGGAGATCAACCTGATCAAGGCGGAACTGCTCTATGTGACCGGCAATTGGGAAGGGGCCGAGGAATCCTATCGGTTGAACCTGTCCTGGGCCCGGAAGGGTGGGCGGGATGACCGCATCGCCAGGGCCGAGACCGGGCTGGGGGACATCCTGCAGGCCAAGGGGAATTTTACGGAAGCCATGCAGTATCTGAACAGCGCCTATGAAAGGTTCGAAGGAACGGGCAGCCTGGCGGACATGTCCCATGTCAAGGGCAAGATGGGCACCATCCAATGGAAGCAGGGGAACCACCAGGAGGCTCAGGAGCTTTACGAGATGCAGCGCGAAATGGCAAACCGGGCCGGGGATATCCTCAATGTAAGCCGGGCGCTGGGAAACCTGGGCAGCGTTCATGCGGACCTGGCCGACAACGGCAAGGCCTTTGAGTTCTATCAACAGGCCCTGGATCTGACCAGGAGGATAGGCCACCGCCGAAACGTGGCCATTACATTGTGCAATATAGGGACGATCCACTGGAGCCAGAACGAACTGACCCGGGCCTTGGACTGTTATCAGCAGGCCATGGATATCTGCAAGGGTGTCGGAGATAAAAGGGTCCTGGGGATGATCTACGGAAATCTGGGGGCGTTATATCATTCGCTGGAGGATAATCGCAGGGCGCTGGAATGCCAGAACAACAAGATAACTATCATGGGCAACCTGGGCGACCGGCTGGGAAAGTGCAGCGCGCTGGACAATGCCGCCGATATCCTGATCCAGGAGAAGGAATTTCCCCTGGCTGAAAGATACCTGAAGGAGGCGGTGGCCACGGCCTCGGAATTGCAGGTGGAATACCACCTGTGCGAATACCTGGCCCTGCTGGCTGAGCTGTACCTGCTGACCGGCAGGAGCGGTCTGTGCGCCAAGACCGCCGGAGAAGCTTTGGATATCGCCGGCAGATCGGGCCGCGATGATGTGGCCTTCAACTGCCGGCTGCTTAAAATAAAATCATCGGGAGACGAGAAGAGCCAGGCCGAAGGATACTCCAAATTGTTGACCGGAGAGAAAGACGATCATTGCCGGGCGGAACTTTACTATCAACTTTACCGGACAGCAGGACGGGAAGAGGACCGCCGTCAGGCTCTTTTATTGTTCAAAAAACTGCAGGGGAAAGAGCCCAAAAGACTTTATCGTAAAAGGATCGCCGAATTATGCCGCTGAAAGAAAAGAAGATCAGGGTAGCCGGCTGCTATGCCAACAACCGGGAGCTTTGGAACAACTGGGCCGAGATGAATTACAAGACCCGGGAATACGATGTTAAGGGATTCCTTAAGGGTAAAAAGGCGTTGTATGGTATCGAAAAGAAAGCGCTGGGCAAGGTGAAAGGCAAAAGCCTGTTGCACCTGCAGTGCCACTTTGGGCTGGACACCTTATCCTGGGCCCGGCTGGGCGCCAGTGTTACCGGAGTGGATTTTTCGCCCAAGGCCATTGCTTTGGCCAAAGATCTGAACGCTCGCTTGGGCCTGGATGCCAAATTTATCAATGCCGACGTTTATGACCTGCCCAAGAAACTCAATAAAAAATTCGACATAGTGTTTACCTCCTATGGTGTGCTGTGCTGGCTGCACGATCTGGACAAGTGGGGCAAGGTGATATCAAGCTTCCTGAAAAAAGGCGGCACATTCTTCATCTCCGAGTTCCATCCCTTCATGATCCTGTTCGATGAGGAATACCAGAAGGTCTCCTATCCCTACTTCCCGGGCAAAAAGCCCATAGTGGAGATATGCCATGGCAGCTACGCCGACCGGAAGTCGGATTTCATCCACAAGTCCTACGAGTGGCCCTATCCCCTGAGCGAGGTGATAAACGCCCTGGTCAGCAACGGCCTGCGGATTGTGAAGATGGAGGAATACCCCTTCACCGTCTGGAATTATTATAAGGATATGAAGAAGGGCAGGGACGGATACTGGAGAATGAAGGACCGGAAGAATGCCATCCCGCTGATGTTCTCCATCAAGGCGGTCAAGGAATAATTATCTCAATTGCCAAACATAAGGTTTTCTGATAGAATAAGCCTTCATTTAGGAGTTAACTAATGAGAACAAAAATCAGCGCCTGTCTTTTCTTTTTTCTATCGTTTATGGTTTTTAGTAGCACTGTATTATTTGCCGAACCGTGGGAATTAACGGGAACCAATGTAAAGAAATCAAATAATTATATTATTGGCGAGCCTGTTCTATTAAAAACTAATATTAAAAACACAGGTGTTGTAGAAGACACATTCATGTTTTCTGAAGGGGGATTGTGGACAATTGAAAATTCAAAGAATGAAATAATAAATTGTAATACTGTTATAACTGATGGTGATTTACAGACACTAAAAGCAGGGGAAGCTTCCGTGGGTTATGAGGATATCACAGGTGCCTATTTTAGTTCACGGAAAATGAAAGAATTTATGCCGGCTGATGAATATAAAATAAAATTCGGCATAAGATTTAAAACCATTGATGGCAAGCAAATGCAGCAATATAGCGAAAAGATATTAATAAAAATAAGTGAACCACCCGTATCAGAAAAAGGTGCCTTTAAATTATATAAAAAGGCGATGTTAAAAAATCATGGTAAAAAACAAGAGGCAAAAAACTTAAAATTATTATTGGATGTATTTAAAAAATATCCCCATAGTATCTATGCCCCCACTGCATATATGAAATGGATAAATTATAATTCTTGGCAAACACATGATCATGTGTTGGCCGCAATGCAATACGTTGATCTTATTGAAAAATATCCGGATTTTGAGTTTGCCCCGTTTAAGGTAGGGTCAATCGTTAACTGCTACAAAAATGCCCGTAAAGTGAAGGATGCTAGAGCTACACTGCTCGATTTAAGAAAAAAGGTTATAAATTATCCGGTTATTATTAATAAAATTGACGAGCAACTTAAAATTATAGAATAATCATGCAATTATTTCGAGAGCTGATCAATAGTCTTACCAATTTCAAGGCCTACGGCTTTTTCCGCCAGCAGGGGTTTTTGCGGACCCTGGGCTACCTGCTTTTCTTATGCCTGGTGTTCGGCTCCATCAGTTTCATCCGGCCCTGGAAGACCTTCAACAGCGACGCCGACGATCTGGCCGGTTGGTTGACCGGCCAGGCCCCGGATTTCTCGCTGGCCAGGGGAGTGTTCACCACCAGCCCGGAGACCACTGCGGTCTACCCCAAGGAGGGCGATTTCATCCTGGTGCTGGGAGCCAAAAGCGATTTCAACGACAGCCTGCTGGCCGGCTTCCCCCGGGGCATTTTGCTGTATGCTGACCGGTTGGTGCTTAGCGGCGGCGAGGGGCAGAAACGGGTTATGCCGTTCAAGGATTATGGCGACCTGAAAGTGGATAAGAAAGAAATTCTGGCCGCCCTGGCGAACCGGGGGATGCTGGGCTTTTTCATGGCGGCCTTCTGGATGATCACCTACCTGGCCGGGAAGCTGCTCAGCGCGCTGTTCATTGCCGGGCTGGGCATGAATTTCAAAGCCATCATGCGGATGAACATGCCCTTCGGCGATATCTACAAACTGTCCATCAGGGCGCTGTCGCTGGGGATTGTACTTGACGCCCTGCTGAGCCTGAGCGGGATAGATTTTCCGTATTTCTTCATCCTGTACTATCTGATGGCCGCCTCGTACCTGTGGCTGGGGATGAAGGCCGTCAGCGACGAGGACATGACCGCCGCCGGGCTTAAGGTTTGATCAAATAATTAAAGGATTACCAATATGAAAAAGGCCATAATTGTAATTTGTCTGTTAAGTTTTATGGTTCCCTTTGCATTGGCGGACGTTGGGAAAGGGCTTAAGGATTTAACTGTGCCGACAAACAGCGCTAAACAGAGCGAGGCTTTTCACAACCTTATGAAAACGAAAAAAGAAAACGATATTTCTAGAATAAGGAAATATCTGGATAAAAAGAATTTACCAGAAAGTACAAAAATAGATGTAATTATTATTTTATACAATATACATCCCGATAAAAAACATTGGTCAGAACAGCTATATAAATATTTACCCAAAACAAAAGATGGATTCTGGAGTCTTGATAATAATTACCGATTATTCGAAATATTAAATGTGTTAAAAAAGAACGTGGCCGTTTATGAAGATGAAACTGCCTGGAAATATATTAGATTGTACAACGGTTTTTCTGACGGTTATATATCGGAAGCGTTTGGTCCCATATACGAATATTTGTTGAAAAATAAAACAGATCTATTTATAAAATATTTAACACATGAATCACTTGAAAATATTCGAGATATTGTGACATTTATAATGCCAGATGATAAAAGCTTTGCAGATAATCTTAAAAATATACTAACAAAGAAGGAAGACGATTTAAGAAATCAAATGGATGTAGTATTTAAATTAAGAATCTATATAGAAGACTATAAAATTAATCAGGGGTATTACGAAAAGTAATTAAATGAATCCCGAAATACTAAAATACCAGATCGGCGCCATAGACACCCACCTGCATACCAGGCATTCCTGCGACTCCAAAATGGAGCCGGCCGCGGCCTGCCGCCGGGCTATGGAGCTGGGCCTTAAGGCGCTGGTCTTCACCGAGCACGTGGATTTCGATCCCACTGACCAGGGTTACGGGGTCTACAACGACAAGGCCATCGGATCCAGCCTGGCCGACTGCCGGGTGATGGCCGGGAAGCACCTCAAGATCTACAAGGGGGTGGAGATCACCTACCAGCCGCAGTACCGCGATGAAATAGAGAGATTCATCAACTCCTACAAATTCGATTTCGTGATGGGCTCGGTGCACATGGTGGGGATCGACGATGTCTCCTGGCCGGAGCTGGCCAAAAAATTCTACGACCGCATGGAAGAGGAGCCGGCCTATACGGCATATTTTCAGGAGGTACTGAGGCTGGTGGACAGCCGGCTGTTCGACTGTCTGGGGCACCTGGACCTATGCAAGAAGTACGGCTTCAAGCATTACGGCGCCATGTCCTGGCAGAAATATCAAAAGCCCATAAAAAAGATCCTGGAACGGGCGGTGCAGCGCGACCTGATGGTGGAGATCAACACCTCGGGCCTGCGGCACGACCCGCAGGAAAGCTATCCCGACCTGCCGGCGGTGATGGAGTATCTCAAGATGGGCGGCACCCGGCTGACCCTGGGCAGCGACGCCCACCAGGCGGAACACATCGCCCACGGCTTCAATGACATTCTCAATAAAATTCCCGAATTGAAAGGTCTCAATAAAAAATGAAAGTGGCTCTCACCATCGCCGGTTCCGATTCCGGCAGCGGGGCCGGCATCCAGGCCGACCTCAAAACCTTCGCCGCCTTCGGGGTCTACGGCATCAACGTCATCACCGCCCTGACCGCACAGAACACCCAGGGCGTCTTCGGAGTGGCCGAGCAAACCCCCAAGTTCATCGCCAAGCAGTTGTTCGTGCTGATGAAGGACATCGGCTGCCAGGCGGCCAAGACCGGCATGCTGTACAACAGCCAGATAATCGAACAGGTGTCCCACGAGATCAAAAAATACAAGATATCGCCGCTGGTGGTGGATCCGGTGATGGTGGCCAAGGGCGGGCACGCCCTGCTGAAGGCCGAGGCCGAGGAGGCGCTTATCACCTGCCTGCTGCCGCTAGCCAATCTGCTGACGCCCAACATCGACGAGGCAGTGAGGCTGTCCAAGATGAAGAAGATCGAGAACCTGGACCAGATGAAGGAAGCCGCCCTGAAGATCTCGATGCTGGGCCCCAGGGCCGTGCTGATCAAGGGCGGGCATCTGCCGGGCAGGGCCACCGATCTTTACTTCGACGGTAAGACCTTCCGAATCTATGAGAACGAAAGGATTGATACTTCCAACACC
This sequence comes from uncultured bacterium, assembly GCA_937863685.1. Lineage (GTDB taxonomy): Bacteria > Edwardsbacteria > AC1 > AC1 > EtOH8 > UBA2226. Next base: position 516,957 of record CALMGM010000005.1, on the reverse strand, counting down.
CACGGCACCGGCTGCACCTATTCGGCGGCCATCACTGCCTGCCTGGCCTGCGGGATGAAGATGGAGCCGGCCATCGCCGAGGCCAAGAAATACGTCACCGGCTGCATCAAAAATTCGGTCGGCATCGGCCACGGCTTCGGTCCGCTGGACCACTTCTGGAGCGGAAAGATCCGGGAATGCTGATATATGCCGGACTGATATGAATCTTATCTCCTTCCAAAATCCCGCCGCATTGTTCTTCCTGCCTTTGGCCGCCCTGCCGCTGGTGATCCATCTCTTTCGCCATCACCGGGCCAAAGTGATCCCCTTTTCCAGCATTTTGCTACTAAAGTCCACCCACACCAAAACCTGGAAAAGAAGCCGGCTGCAGGAATGGCTGCTGCTGGCGGTTCGGACGATGATCCTGCTGCTGCTGGTAATGCTGATGGCCGGGCCGTCAGTGAAGGCCGACCTGCCGTCCTGGATGGCGCCGCCCGAGATGGCCCTGGCCCTGATCATCGACAACTCGGCCAGCATGTCGGCGATCGAAGGCGACAGCAGCAATTTATCGCAGGCCCGATCCGCGGCATTAAATCTATGCTCCACCTTAAGCCCCGGCAGCCGGGTGGCGGTGGTATGCGGCTCACAGGGGAACAAAATATTATGCAGCCAGGCGGATCCGGCCGAAGCGGCCAGGAAGATAGTATCCATCGAACAGACCGATCTGGGGACCGATCTGGCCGGGGCTGTCCTAAAGGCCGATATTCTTCTATCCAATGCCGGGCAGTCCGGGGCATCAATATCGGTATTTTCCGATTTTGGGAAGAACTGTTTTGGCGATAATGCGGAACCGCTGCCGGCCTTAAAATCAGCGGCCGTTTTAAGCCTGGTGCCGGCCGGGCGGGCCGGGCCGGGCAAAAACCTGGAATGGCGCAGGGTGAGATTCTACTCTCTTAAGAAAAGACTGATCATCCAAGGGAAGACCGCGCCGGATCTGGAGCAAAACCTGAGCCTGGTCAAGGACGGCCGGATCGCCTATCAAGCCCGGATCAAACCTGATTCCGACGGAAATTTCTCGGCCGGCCTGGGCTGGGATGGCCGGGGGCAAAGCTTTCTGGAATGCTCGCCGGATGATATGCCGCTGGATGACAGGCACTACCTTCCTCCCAATACCAACGACAGCATAAATGCCCTGCTGATAACCGAGGCCAGTGATATTTTGAAACAGGCCTTTATAGCATTATCTGCGGCAGGGTATAAACTGAAGATCCAAAGCCGGCCCGCTTCTGAGGACATCACCACTTCGGATCTGATCGTCGTGGCGGGGCGCTCGCTAACCGGTCTCAACAGCGGCCTCCTTGAAGCAGCGAATAACGGAGCGGGGTTATTGATCATCCCGCCGGAAAAAGCGGTGATCAATGATTACAATAATCTGTTATCAAATTTATCGCCGGAGCTTCAGATAAACGGAATGTCGGATGATTTACTGCCGAAGGCCCTGGATCTTGGGTCGGAGGAATATTTTCAGGACATCAACTCCCGGGACCTGAGGCACATCTCGATATACAAATACTGGCGGGTGCGGACCAAGCATCCTGCTTTGCTCACCATCGACCGCAAATTCCCGGGTTTGGCGATGATCGATCAAGGATCGGGCAAGGCTGGTATCTGGCTGTTCGGAACCGAGCCCGGCATGACCGATATCGGTTTCCATCCGGCCTTTCTGGCCCTGCTGAACCAGACCTGCCGGGGGCTGGTAAGATCCGTCGATTCCGGCTTTTTGACCGGCCATTTTCTGACCGACGCCACCATAGCTGGCCTGACCGGCCCGGACGGCAAAAGGATATCCGGCATTCCGGACCAGCGGGGCCAAGCCCAATGGCCCCTGGAGAAGGCCGGATTATATTCGGCATCAAGGACCACCGGTATCCGTCCTCTGGCGGTGAATATCCCGCCCGGCGAATCCGACCTAAGACCGCTGGATGAAGCTGAACTGGCCAAGATCATTAAAAATAACCGGTGGAGCAGACAGATATCCTCGCCCAAAACGCCCACCGGAAAGAGGGAATTGAACAATATCCTGCTGCTCCTGACCGGGCTCTTCCTGATGTCCGAACTGATGTTAAGAAGTAAACTTAAAATATTTCTTAAAAAGCCATTGACAACATAGTGGAAAATATGGTAAATATATAGTCTAACTATGGTTATATGGAGGGGGTTATGGCGGATAGCAAAGCTGTTAATTTGAACAGCCTGATGATCATTCTGGCGGTAATAGCGATCCTGACGGTGGGCGGTGTCACTGGAATGTCGGTAGCCACCTGGCCGGGTTCCGATACCGGCGCCGTGAGCGAGCAACGGGACAAACAGCTTGAGGTGTTAGCCAAATCCGTGGCCCGGCTTTCGGCCAAAGGGATCCTGGATTACGAGGACGCCATGGAACGCCAGTTCTTCCTGGACAAGGTGGTCAAGGACATCAAGGCCGATTTTCCCGAGATCAAGGACATCTGGGTGCTGGACGACAAGCGGATGGTGGTGTACTCCGCCAAGGAGGACGAGATAGAAAAACCCTACAAGATCCCGTCCGGAATGAAGCCTGACGCCGGCGAGAAATTCACCGTCACGGAACTCTCAGCAGGCAGCGTCTGGGTGGCCACCCCGATAATCTCCATGAAAACCATCATCGGCGGCCTGCGGATGACCGTGGAAATCCCGGCGGTCAAGGGCGGTTCAGCCGGAGGCAAGAATCTGCTAATGATCATCGGACTGATCGCCATGATAATCGGGATCGCCGCGCCGGTGGTGCTGATCTCCGGGAAATCCAAGCAGCTGGCCGGTCTCAAGGCCGGAACCGGCGGGGCGGCTGTGAGCGATGCCAAGCTGAGCGCCCTCAAGGCCGAGGAATCGGCGGTGTCGGCCAAGCTGGCTAGCGCCAAGCAGCAGCTGGCCCAGGCCGAGCAGATGCAGAGCCAGCAGGGGGACATGGAACAGCAGATAGAGGAGATGAAGAAACAGCAGTTCGAGGAGACCTACAAACTGGAGGCCCTGAAGAAGGAATCCACCGAATTGGCAGACCATATCGACAAGCGCAAAAAGATCCTGGAAGCCAATCCCCTGGAACGGCAGGCTGCCCTGACCAGCGAGGAGAAGGAACTGGCTGCCAAGATCTCGGCCCATAAACAGGAAGAGGTCAAGCTGGCCCAGAAGATAGAGCTGATCAGGAAAAAGGTGATCGATCTGGACCGCCGTATCGAGAAACGGCAGAAGGAGGAACAGGAGATCGCCGACCGGATCGAGGCCCGCAAGCAGGAGGAGCTGGATCTTAACCAAAAGAGGGGCGGCTGAAAATCAGATACTTAAGAGACCAATGCGACGGGGGTGAGAATAACTATCCCCCGTCTTTTTGATATGAAAAAACTACTTAGCCAAAGCCTGGATACCCTGATCAGCCATGCCGGGGTGCTGGCCCTGGGGATGCTGGCCAGTATCCTGATAAACCGGGCACTGGGCCCGGAGCTCAAGGGGATATTCGTGGCCTGTCTGCTGATCCCTCAGACCGCAGTGGTCTTCGCCGAGCTGGGGTTGGGGACCTCGGGGGCCTACCAGCTGGCCAGGAAAAAGTACCAGCCCGGCTCGATCGTCATGTTCCTGCTGGCGGCCAGCCTGGTCCTGGGCGGCCTGACCATGGTCATCACCGGAGCGGTGGTAAGGCTGCCGGCGGTGGCCTGGGGCGGGTTCAACCGCTTCCTGATCCTGAGCATCATCCCTGCCGGCCTGTGGCTAACCTTTCTGCCGGAGATCTTTCTGGGGCTGGGCCTGCTTCGGGGCTATAACGGATGGAGGACCGGTTTTCAGGCTTTCCGGGTGGCGACCCTGTTGTTCTTCCTTATCCTGTTCAGCAATAAACTCCAGGCGGTGCTTCTGGCCTCGGTGATCCTGAACTGGGCGGCCTTCATCATCTCGGCGACGGTACTGCTCATCTATCTTAAACCGGGGTTCTCCGCACTTTCATTCAAGCCAACGGCCGATATTCTCAGATTCGGACTGAAGGTCTTCGCAGGGGAGATTTTGGGGTTCCTGCATTACCGGGCTGACATCTTCCTGCTCCTTTTCTGGAGGGGCAATGTCCAGGTGGGACTGTACGCTACGGCTGCTTTTCTGTCCGAACTGCTTTGGATGGTAGCCAGAGGGCTTTACGCCCCGGTCTTCTCAGCGCTGGCCCGGAACGGGCTTTCCCGGAGTATAATAAAAAAATCAGCCATGACGGTCCTGGCGGTCACCTCCGGCCTGGCCGTGGTTTCGGCCTTCTTGATCGGCCCGGTCATCAAGCTGTTATACGGCGAATCCTTCGCCGGGGCCGCCTGGCCGTTCGTCCTGTTGCTGCCGGGGACGGTGATGTTGTCGGTGCCGAAGTTTTTGGAGGCGCCCTTGATAGCCGAAATGGGCTCTCCCGAGGTCTTGATCTGGGGCAAGGCGGCCGGACTGTTATGCAATATCCCGTTGAACCTGTGGCTGATACCGAAATATGGCATCTCGGGAGCAGCGGCAGCATCGAGCATTTCCTATGCTGTCCAGGCATTGTTATTCATCGGATTGTTCATGAATAAATCCAAGAAGACATTGTCTCCGGAAAAGGCGGAAGAATATTCACTGATCAACGAGCACGAAAGCGGCATGAATGAGATCGCCGATTGAAATATTGAAAAACGCGGCACCCCTCAGGGCCATCAGGCAGCGTCGGAAGGCCAGCGGCCTGCGCCGGAAGGCACTGGCCGGCGAACGGCTGCCCCTGCCCCGGGGGCTGGTGTTCGAGCCCACCCAGCGCTGCAACCTGTCTTGCATCATGTGCTGCCACCGCCAGCACCATACCGAGAATTCCTGCCCTGAGATGGATACCGGTGGTGCAATCGAATTCATAAATCACCTGAAAAGACAGCATGATTTCCGGACCATCGGGTTCATCGGTTCCGAACCGTTCGTCAGAAATGACCTGGAAGATCTGATGAAAGCGGCAGTGGGGATGGGAATGGATGTTTCGGTCCAGACCAATTCCACTTTGCTCAGTGCCGAGAGGCTCAAAGTCTGGTCCGATCATAAGGATCATATCAGGAATTTCGGGGCCTCGCTAGAAGGAGTGGCGGGGGTCGATGATAGGATACGCCAGGGGAAGGATGTTTTCAACCGGGCCAGCAAGGGCATAGATCTGGCGGTGGGGGCCGGACTGCCGGTGACGGTGAGCGTCCTGATCCTGGACAGCAACCGGGAAAAGCTTGGAGAGCTGATAAGGCTGCTGGATGATCTGAAGGTGAAAACGATGGATGTTTCTTTGATCGTCAACCACCGCCAGGCCGACATTGAAGAAACGGCCAGCCTGTCCGGCATCGGAGCAAAGGACATCTGCATAACCTCAAAACCGGAACTGGAATATAAAACCGCTTCGTTTCAATTGCTGGAGGATCTGCAATCCGGGCTGGCATTGGGCAAAAGCTGCGGCATGTCGGTCAGCACCAGCCCGGACGGTTTTCTTAAGCATTACCGGGAGATCCGGGACGGCAGCATCAGGAAAAAACACCGGCTGACCTGCGGAGCCCTGGATTCCGTCAGGGTGGACCCGGCCGGCCGGCTGATCCACTGCCAGCATTTCCGGCAGAGCTTCGGCGACCTTCGGGAAGCGAAACTGGCCGAGGCCTGGAACTCGCAGGAGTTTTTAAAATTCCGCAAAAGGCTGGCGGAGGCAAATCTATTTCCCATCTGCGTAGATTGTTACCGGATGAGGGTTCTGTGATATGAAGGTGCTGGCTCTGACCGCCATCGAGGCACCGTTCCGCTCTCGGCTGGTAGAGACACAGTTCTTCGATCCCCTGGCCAAGGCATTGGCTTTATCAAACGGCCGGTGGCAGCTTTCATTCCTATCGGTGATCCCGCTGGCCTTCTATCTGGGCCGCCGGAACCCCCTGGGGCAATATATACAGAACCATAATAGGAATGCATCGCTGCGCTCGGGATTATCGATAAAAAATATCAAATACCGGGTAAGCCTGGCACTGTACCCTTTTATGCCCAGACAGTTCAACTTGCGGAAAAGCGAGACGGCATTATTTGTTGCTGCCACCCTTCCGGGATTTATCCTGAAGTTGTTGTTCCTGAAGCCCGATCTGATAATAGCCCGGAGTTACCCGGCGGCCCTGCTGGCCTGCTGGGCAAAGAAGATATTGAAGATCCCCTATCTATTCGACCTGCGGGGCATGTATCCCGAGGAGGCGGTAAATGCCGACAGATATGATGTAAATTCCCCGGATTATCAGTTCTGGAAAGAACTGGAAAAAAAGATCATTGTTTCCTCCCGTGCCTGTGTGGTCGTTTCTCAGCCTTTCGTGGAGCATGTTCTGGACATCGACCCCGGCGCCAGGGTGAAGTTCATTCCCTGTTGCGTGGACTCCGGCAAGATCAGGCCGCCGGATAAGGGGAAGACCAAGGCAAAATACGGGCTGGATGATCGTTTCGTTCTGCTGCATCTGGGCTCCTTCGGCACGCTTGGCGACCGGGGCCTGGCCGGAAAATACCTGTTGCGTTTTAAAAAAGTCAGGCCCGATGCTATTCTGATAGTTGCTTCGGGAACACCCGCCTTTGGCCCGGCCATCGAAAGGGCCCTGTTGGAGGAGGGGCTGGGCCCGGATGATTTCAGGATATATCATCCGGCCGGTCCGGAGCTGGCTGATATGATGGCGATGGGGGATGCCGGCCTGATCCTGGAGCGGAAGGTTGCCAACACCAAGGTCTGCCTGTCGGTAAAGCTGGGCGAATACCTGGCTGCCGGGATGCCGGTGATCTGTACCCCGCATGTGGAGGGGGTGGCCCGGCTTATCGAAAAATACCGCTGCGGGATAGTGGTTGATCCAGATCAGGACGAGCCTATGGAAAAAGAAGGAGGATTGTTGGCGGATTATGGGAACTGCCGCAATAACGGACTTAAGTTGGTTGAAGAAATTCTCTCCATAGACAGGTGCGCTGACAAATGGCGATCCATCATTGACCAGGGATTGAAGGTTTAATATTTTGCAGGAGCGATACATGTTTAAAAAAATTCTGGTGCTGGCGCCGCATACCGATGACGGGGAATTCGGCTGCGGCGGGTTTATGGCCAAGCTATTGGAGCAGGGGGCCGAGGTCTGCTATGCGGCCTTTTCTTCGGCCGAGAAATCCCTGCCGCCCGGCGCCCACCCCGACACCCTCAAGAACGAACTGAATGCCGCCTTGGACAGTCTGGGCATCGCCGCTAAGAACCGGTTCATCTATGATTACAGCGTCAGGGATTTTCCGGAACACCGCCAGGCCCTGCTGGAGGACATGGTGGCCCTCAAGGACAGGATCGAGCCGGACCTGGTACTGATGCCCTGTTTCAACGACACCCACCAAGACCACCTGACCGTCGCCCAGGAGGGTTTCCGGGCATTCAAGGACCGGACCATCTTGGGCTACGAGATCCCTTGGAACAACAAGACCTTCAACACCGAATCCTTCGTCCTGCTGGATGAAAAGCACATTCAGGCCAAGGTCAATGCCCTGAAATGCTACAAGTCGCAGTTGGACCGGTTCTATGCCAACGAGGAGTTCATCCGGGCCCTGGCCAAGACCCGAGGGACCCAGATCGGGGCCGCCTTTGCCGAGGCTTTCGAGGTCATCCGCTGGGTCATCAGATAACTATTATGATCCTAGCCGCTCATCAGCCAAATTACCTTCCTTGGGCCGGATACTTTTATAAGATGGCCCGTTGCGATGCTTTTGTATTCCTGGACAGCGTGCAATATTCGCGGACATCATACACAGCCCGCTGTCTGATAAAGGGGGTAAACGGCAAAGCGCAGTGGTTGTCGGTTCCGGTCTTTAAAAAAGGTCGTTATTACCAGGAGATTTCCGAGGTGGAAATCGACAATCAGAAAGAATGGCAGAAGAACCACAACAGAAATATTATATCATGCTATTCCCAATCGCCTTATTTCGGGGATTACCAGTGGCTGAGCGAGAGGGCCTACAAAAAAAAACATGACCGCCTGTCGAAATTAAATATCAACCTGGTCAAAGCGTTGGCAAAAGATTTGGAGATAATCCCGCAATACGTAAATCTGTCAGACATGAATATAGATTCACGATCCAGTGAACTGCTGATAGATGTTTGCAAAAAACTGTCGGCCGACGTTTATCTGTCAGGGCCGGGCGGAAAGAAATATCTTGACCAGAGCAAGTTTAAGGCCGCCGGAATAGATCTCCGGTTTGTCACCTATCATCCGCAGGCCTATCCCCAGCTGTGGGGAGAATTCATTCCGGGGCTGTCGATCATCGATATGCTGTACAACTGCGGTCCGCAGGCGGTAAAAAGGATCATCAAATCCGATATCCCATAGGTATAAGATATTTATAGTCAATCAATCTTTCTGGGAATTATCCTTCTATGGTATTTATAAATTCGGGACGATTATCACTAAACGGTATGTAATCGTGCCCGATTAGGAGGCTACATGATAATGTTAAACAATTACTTCACCGGTCGGTAACCATGGCATTTATGGCTGCTTCATACGGCCACAATTCTTTGGGATTGCCTGGACGATTTGACGAAACCTTTTTTTCCGTCAAGGGATTCGAGGGTGAAACGGGAACGCAAGCCGACAAGAGCGGCATAACAGTGGCTTGGGGCGAATTCATTGATTCTGGGCTTATGAACGAATTGCATCGAGGCTTCCATCATAGTTATCGATCGATTCTGGCAAACTGCGCTAAAAATCATTTATTCTCCAGCTGGCACTGGAGACCGAACGACAAAAAGCTGTTTCTGTTGGGATCCCGTTACGGCGCTTTCCCGCTTTATTTTTCCTTGATACACAAGCGGTGGGCTAATTATCCGAATCTACTGGGCCTGCAGTTGAACGACGCAGAGTGGAATATTTCCGCCGCCGCCGACCTTTTTGCCACCAGCCACATTCTGGGAAATGAGACCCTGCACACCGCTGTCGAACTAATCGGCCCGAACGAACTTGTAGCAATCGATTGGATAAACAATAGCGTTACAAGGGACCGTCTGATGCCAACGGTCAGGGGAAAGCATCCGGCTGGCCATTCATTAGATGAAGCAAGTATTCTTATTCATTCGGCTACCAATGCACTGGGCGCTGACATTGAATCGTTACAACGCACGCTATTACCGCTTTCAGGGGGGCTTGATTCCAGACTACTATTAGCGATGTTGCTACGCGCAGGTATCAAGCCGCAAACCTATACTTTTGGACAACCTCAATCAACCGACCGGGAAATAGCGGAGGACATAGCTAAGCGGCTCGGCATTGAACACTTATTTATCGAGATCAAACCTGATGATTTCATAAAACAGAGCAGGCATATATCCACCTGGACCGGCGGAGAGGCCTCGCCGGTGGATGGCTCTATTGCGATGCCGGAGGAGTTCTATCGGCACAATCAAGGGTCGATAACCATTACGGGTACCGGCAGCGAGTACGGACGGGCACCATTTTACGATTTTTCTTGGTTCGGGAAGCTGATTGCAGGTATCGATCCAGCGCAATTTGTTGGCAAGGCATTTATTGATGCCATCATTACCAGAAGAATGACGGGACGACTACGCCCTGTGTGGGAATCGGTCTTTTTGCCAGAAGCGCTGACGCAAATAATAACACAAGGGGAAACCAGAAAGAATCAGCTTTGGCAGACACTGGCAGAAGCCCCGAGCCTATCTTGTTTTCTTGAGTCTCTATATCTGGAGCAAACAGTGCGGCGTTTCCTGATGCCAGGGCAGCAGCTACATGGGTTGTTTCTTCGACGGTGCCACCCGTTTCTGAAAGAATCGGTCCTCGACCTGTTCGCCGATCTTCCCATCCGGTGGAAATTGGGGTCGTCCTTTCATCGCTTGATGATCACCGCAATTTGCCCCGAACTATCCCGGGTCGTTTGGGATAAAACCGGAAAGCCCCTGACCGATGGGTTGCCGCCGCTATACTGGTGGCCGGGCTGCAAACATAGGATTTTACCGATAGTAAATTTTGGAGACTGGTTAAGAGGGCCGCTGAAAGACTGGGCCCATGAGATGTTATTTTGTAGACATCTACCGTCCTTTTTGGATATTAGCGGTGTTACCAACATCTGGGATGAGCATTTACGGGGAAATAATCGGACGCGGATTCTCGGACAATTAATTTCTTTATCTGCACTGAATCAGCAGTCTGATCCAAACTGCATACCCCTAGGGAGTTTGCACAGCAACGAGGTTTATCAATCATCAGTAGATACTAAATGAGATTACGTTCAATTGTTGAAAAGATGAATATGATAACCTGCATTATAAATGTTGATGACGTACAGCGATAAACCCCTCATATCGGTGATTATACCGACCTTCACCGGTACAGAATATTTGAAGCTTTTGCTGCCTTGCTACCTCCGTTGCCCAAGGGTTGAAGTGATCATAGGCTTGGATGGCGACAACCGGGGTGTGAGGAATTATCTAGAAAAGCTTCCGGTTACCATCAGCATGACTCGACGGCGACAAGGTTTATGCACAGCGACTAACCTAGCAGCCAGGGAAGCCCGTGGCGAATATATGCTGATAGTCAACGACGACATGGTTCCCAGTCCGAATTGGGCGGATATATTTCTAAAACACTGCACGAATGACACCGTGGTCAGCGCCGCCTGCTGGGAGCCGGGATTGATACCGGTGCCGTCCTGCTTTATGACCCGTAGTTTTGGCAATAATCCCGATGAATTCAGAATAGCGAATTTCAACGAGGAGGCAAAAAAAGCGGGGGCCGAAATCAAGGAGAAAACAGAACTCGGCATTAATTATCCTTTTATGATTTCGCGTAATTTATGGGACTCAGTGAACGGTCTGGACGAGCGTTTTAACCCAGGTGCGGCATCTGACCCGGACTTGTTTATTAGACTGGTTCGTCTGAGCGAGGCCCCGCGGATGGTGCGGGTTCCTTCGATCATTTTCTACCACTTCGCCAGCAGATCAAGTATTTTTCGGGGAGGGAGGGAATCGACGATTTGGAAACTGCACGTTAGGCGCTCACGCTACCTATTCCGGCATAAATGGCGGCAAAAGGCTGACAACGGAATAAGTTGGTCACAACCAATCGAGCATCGGTTTGGCGAAATTCCCAAAAGAGACAGGTGGACCGATATCGTACCCAGACCCGAACCGCTGTTACTTGGCAAACTTTGGCGCCTGGTCTGGTTCGGTCCGGCCGGCCGGCATTCGGTCATAAAGGGGGACGGCGCTGTATGAGACCGGCCTTGGTTGAAATATTGATCTGCCTGAGATGCGGATCGGATGATCTGCATCTGACCGTAAAGAACCAAAACAAAATCGAGGTGACCACGGGATCTGTGGTTTGCCGCCGTTGCGGCCTGACATACCCGATAGAGAACGGCATTCTGGATGCTCTGGTCTTTGTCGATCCTTCGGTCAGTATGGCCCGCCTGGTTTATAAAAGAGCTAAGGAAACACTGTCCGGCGCCTCTCCCGAGATGCTGGCCAGTCGCGGGCACATGGATAGCGTCTACCGGCAGGATACCGAGGCCAATTACCGGGAATTGATTTCCCGTCTGGATCCCGGGCAGGGTTGGGTGCTGGATGTGGGAGCCGGCACCTGTTGGACCACGGCCGGGCTGGCCGGCAGGGGATACCGGGCGGTGGCCATAGACATCTCGAACGACAACAAACTGGAGCTGGGCCGGCAGTATTTCAACCGGACTATTTATTTCGACCGGGTGCTGGCCGACGTCAACAATCTGCCTTTCCGTCCAGAGACCTTCATCCTGACCTTTGCCTCGGCTGCCCTGCACCACAGCCGAGACCTGGCCTCCAGCCTGGCCGAGATATGCCGGACCATGGAATCCCGGGGGAGGCTGGAGATCATCAATGAGCCGGTTCGGGGTCTGGCCGAAGCGTTTCAAAGCAGTGCCGGACGTCTGGAGGGTCCGGAGGGGGTGATAGAAAAGCATTACAGTATTTCCACCTGGCTGGGATTACTGGAGAGATCGGGTTTCCGGGGTGGCTGCCTCTTTCCTGCCAATATCAGGCAAAGGCTGGCAGCTGGCAGCTTTACCGGCAGACACAAGTTCCATTTCCTGGCGGGCCTGATCGCCCGGTTTTACCGGCAGCGCCAGATCAAATCAATATTGGAGGGAATATTATTCTATCCCGGGATGTACCTGCTGGGATTGCCGCTGATATACACAGGCGAAAAAGTACCTACCGAAGAGGGGTTGGCCTGAGATGATTGCGAAAATTAAAAAGCCCCCTTCCCGGGTTTTATTCCTGGTATGGGGCGGCATCGGGAATATGGTAATGTCTCTGCCCATGATCAACGCTGCCAGGCGGGAGCTGGCCGGGAGCACCATCATGGTCCTGGCCCAGAACGAGGTGATGCTCAGCCTGCTGGGGGAAGATAGCCGGTTCATCAAAATATCGATGGACGATCCCCGGTACAGGGGATTCTTTGGCAAAGTATCTCTATTAAAAATAATCAGGCAGCAGGCACCGGGGGCTTTCGTAACCGCAATTCCGGCCCCCAGCCTTCGCAGCGGGCTGCTGGCTTTTTTGAGCGGGGCGGGAGTTAGGATCTGCGAAAAAAAATATGCCAATGCCCTGTTTAATGTACGGCTGGCCGGAGACGATGGTTACAGGCACTTCATACACAGAAATATGGATCTTTTAAAACCACTGGGCATAGAGGGTAAAGAAGCGGGATTCGGTATCCGCCCCTCTGCGACGGACCAGGCCCGGGCCGGGGATTTTCTTGATAAAAACAATATATTCCGGGATAAACCCGTCATCGGTATCCATCCCGGATCGGGGATGGCGCTGAGACGCTGGCCGGAGGAAAGGTTTATTGCCATAGGAAAGGAACTGGCCGCCCAAGGGTTTCCGATGATAATATTCGGCGGCCCAGAGGAGGCCGGCCTGGCCGGCCGGGTGGCCGAGGGCATCGGCCCGGGAGCTTGCCGATATCTAAGCGGTGAAAGTTTTGGCACCACCCTGGCCCTGATCGGAAGCTGCGGGCTTTTTATCTCCAACGACAGCGGCCTGGCCCACTGCGCTTCGGCTCTGGGCGTGCCAACGGTGGTGATATTCGGGCCGGTGGATCCGGAGGTATACGGGCATACTGCCGCCAACGTCCGGATCATAAAAAAACAAACAGACTGCGGGCCATGTTATGATTCATCGCACAGGCTGAGATGCAAGATGCCGGTTCAAAGATGTCTGGATATTTCCGTGGTTATGGTGCTGGAGGCAGCCCGGAAAATGATGAGCGCCGTTAAATGACCCCGGAAAAAATAAAAATACTGTTCTTCGATCATTCGCCAGTCATCAGCGGGGCGGAATACAGCCTGCTGGACATATTGCAGGGATTGAACAACGGACCCAGGGACTGCCATCTTTTGACCGTAAAGGGAGGGCAGTTGATAAGACCGGCCGGGGATCTGGGGGTAACGATCCATGGCATTTCCCTGTCTGACCGGATCCTTTCAATCAGCAAACACGGCCTGCAGAAAGGTCCCTGGAAGTTTTTGACTGTCTCGGGAGAGGCGGTAAAAGCGGTCATCAGCATATGCCGCCTGCTTCGCCGGGAAAAGTTCGATATCATCTACACCAACAGCCTTAAAAGCCATATTCTGGGAGGTCTGGCGGGACGGGCAGCCGGAGTGAAGGTGATATGGCATGTGCGGGATATCCCGGTCCATAAAACCCCGGCTCGGATGATCAGGATATTTTCAGCATTTTTGCCGGACAGGATAATCGCAGTATCGGAAGCGGCGTCCAGGCCGTTTGACGCCTCAAAGGTATCAATCATCTATAATGGCATCGATACCGACAAGGTACATAAAATGGCGGCCCGGGAAATGCCGGCCGAAATAAAAAGGATCTTGCGAAACTCAAAAAACTGTCAATTCATAGGCATTGTGGGGCAGATCGCCCGGTGGAAGGGACAGGATGTTTTCCTGCGGGCTGTCCGACTGCTGGCCGGAAAATTACCCCGGGCAAAATTCCTTATCATCGGAGAATCCCTGTTCCTGGAACAGGGGTTCAAGCAGGAGCTGGAGAATTTTGTTGCCGGCAACAAAATCCAGAAACGCGTGGTCTTTACCGGGCAGTTGGAAAACGTATATCCGCTGATGCAGCGCTTGGATATTCTGGTGCACAGTTCCATTGAACCGGAACCTTTCGGCCGGGTGATCATTGAAGCCATGGCTCTGGGGGTTCCGGTGATAGCCGCCAGGGGGGGCGCATCTGACGAGATCATCCGGGATGGGGATGACGGATTGCTGGTGTCCCCGGGAGCGCATGGCCAATTGGCCGGGGCCATCGAAAGGCTGCTTGCGGACAAGCCGCTTCGCAAAAGGATCATTAACAACGGGTCTATAAGGGTGAGGAGGGCGTTCGGTTTGAAAGAAATGCTGGATAAAATATCGGACCTGATCCATCAGATGCCTATAGAATGATGCTAATTTCAAGGCAACGGACCGGGCAGTTAGTTTACGGCTTTTTCTAGTGGTCCTGCCGTTGGTCTCAGGGTTCGTACCCATCTGCTGAAGGCCCGAAGCATTCTGTCCCAAGGCCTATGTCTGAACCCCTAGCCCTGGAAAATTACAGGGACCGGCATTTTTCAGCTTGTTTTTGGCGGTTTTGACAGTTTTTATTGCCCTTGGCTTAAGGTATGAGGAATTGCGTTATTGCCTTTGGCCGAAGGAATTGCGGATTTTGTCCGCCGAAATTGTTCAGCATATACCGTTCAGAGCATTGGAGAAGCCCTAAATATCGAAAAGCAATGAATATTACGGCCGGCAAATATTATTACGGTTTTCAGGCTAAGGTTAAATTATGCATTAAGTTATTGACTTTGATTAAAAAATGTGATAACTTTAATCAATTAACGACCAATTGAAAAAATCTGCTAAGTCCTTTGTAATTCTACTTAGTAGCTGTGGTTCAGCGACCGGTATATTATCAGAAACCAACGATACTAGGAGATCCTAAATAATGAAGTTTTTTAACCACAAGCTCAATGGTCTTTTGCTGATTGCCTGCTGTGTTTTGAGCAATAATGAGCTTCTTTTTGCCCAAACCGACGGTTATCTGGAGAGGGCTTCGACGCAGGCCGTTCCTTCCAGGGATATATACGAGAGAGAGGTTCTGATCGAGGTCCAGATATGGGGACAGGTAAATAAACCGGGCCGCTACCGGGTGCCGGTGACCACCGATGTAGTGGGCTTGATCTCCTACGCCGGAGGGCCTACCGAAGATGCCGCTCTATCCAGGGTCAAGCTGGTTAGGGGAAGTTTCGGCCAGGGCCAGACCAACAAGATCAATATCAGCAAATATAGCAATAAAGCCGACAAATCTATAATTCCGATGCTGGATCAAGGCGATGTAGTGATCGTCCCCACTACTTTCTATCACAAGATGATGCGAATGACCGGCTTTTTAAGCCAAGCCGCGGTATTGATAACGGCCTATCTGGTAGTGGCGGGGGTAAGATAAAATGATGAAAAGCAGCAATAGCGAAAGCAAAGTAATATCGACCGAGATCGCCCATGTAGGGCTGCATGAACTTATGAGGATAATCATGCGGCGACGGTGGATAGTGCTGGGATCATTCCTGACGGTGCTGATCTCCTCCATCGTCTTTTCGTTCCGCCAGCCCAATATTTACGAAGCCAACATCAGTCTTTTGGTCCAGCGGGACAACAAACCCATATTGGGGATGATGATGGAGACCGAGCAGAGCCGCAACATGATCAACAATCAGGTGGAGATCATCCGCAGCCGCAGTATGGCCAACGAAGCGGCCCTGCTCTTAAAAGCCAGGCCCGATGCCCGGGAATTGGGTTTTACCGCCGATACCATGCTGACAGAGACCATTATGTTCTCCACCATCGTGTTGTCCTCCCGCACCACCGATGTCATAACGGTGATAGCCAGCAGCAACGGGCCGGCCCAGGCTGCAGCCATTGCCAACACCGTGGGGCAGGCCTTTATCACCCGCAATCTAAGCTATAGCCGGGGCGAGTTCACGGAGATCAGGCGCTTTTTGGAGGTACAGCTGCCGGTAATAGAAAAAAGACTTTTTAATGAAGAAAACCAATTGCGGCTGTTCAAGCAGACCAACCAAGTGGTGTCGCTTTCCGACGAATCAAAAAACCTGATAGACAAGCTGACCTCTTTTGAATCCCAGTATAACCTGACCAGGGTGGAAAGGGAATCGGCCGAAAAGCGCCTGGCATACCTTCAGGGCCAGTTGGACTTCCAGAAAAAGAATATGCTGGAGAATGTCTCCCAGGTATCTTCGCCTTTGGCATCCGGCCTGCGGCAGGACCTGCTGAATCTGCAGACCCAGATGGCCACCATGACCTCCCAGGGGTTTCCGCCAGACCATCCCAGGATGAAGGATCTGGCCAAGAAAATAGAAAACACCAAGTCCCGGCTGAAGGAGGAGATCTCCAAGATCGTGGCCCAGGAGAACAGCAGCATCGATCCCATTGCGCTGTCCGAAGAACTGGTGAGCAAGAGCTTGGACCTTCAGGTTGAGATCGAGACCTCCAAAGCCAAGGAACTTGCCCAGCAGCGGGTGGTGAACGATTATCTGGGGAAACTGAAAGCCATCCCGCCCAAGGAGGTGGAGCTGGCCCGGCTGACCCGTCAGTTTGAACTGGACGATAACATTTACAAGATGCTGATGGAAAAATACGAGGAGGTCCGCATTTCCGAAGCCGGGAAACTGGGCAACGTTAAGATAATAGACCCGGCCGAGATCCCAAACAAACCGGTGGGCCCGCGGCGCAAACTCAACATATTGTTCGGTGCCATACTGGGGCTCTCCCTTGGCATCGGCATCGTGCTGTTGATGGAATATTTGGATACTTCCCTCAAGAATATACATGATATCGAGCAGTTCCTGAACCTGCCGGTGTTGGGACTGATCCCGGCCATAGACAAGGACGAGGTTGAAAACGGCAGCGCCTACAACAGCAACGTGGCTTCGTCAATTGCCAAACGGCTGATCAGCCATCACCTGCCCAAGTCTCCCATCTCGGAGACCTATCGCATTCTGCGCACCAACCTGCAGTTTCTAAGACCCGACCAGCCGCTGAAGGTCATTCTGGTGACCTCCTCCGGCCCTTCGGAGGGGAAGACCACCACCGCTTCCAATCTGGCCATCACCATGGCCCAGGTGGGGACCAAGACACTGATCGTGGACGGGGATCTGCGGCGCCCCATGGTCTCCGGAGTTTTCGGCATTCCCCAGGAACCAGGCCTGACCGAGCTTTTGATAAAGGGCGGGGACCTTCAGAAAGCCATGGTCCCTTCCGGGATCGAAAACCTTTTCATCCTGCCAGCCGGCACCATTCCCCCCAACCCCTCGGAACTTCTGAGCTCCCACAAGATGAAAAAACTGATCCAGGAGATGCGTTCCTGTTGCGAACTGGTGATCATCGATTGTCCGCCGGTTATCACGGTAACCGATGCCGCGGTCCTGGCAGCCGAGGCTGACGTTGTGCTTCTGGTGATCCATTCCGGAAAGACCGACCGGGAAGCGGCCAGAAGGGCCAAATCGCTGTTGACCAACGTCAATGCCGCCATAGCCGGGGCGGTGCTCAATAACATAAGCACCGATATGCTGTCGGGATACTCCTATTACTATCATTTTGAATATGACGAAGATCACCGTAAAAAGAGCCGCAAGGAAAAACGCAAGAAGTTGAATCCCTTCAGCCGGACCTGAAAAGCGGGGATAACGGGATCAAAGACAGCCCCTGCGGTTTCTTCCGCAGGGGCATTAATTAAAAATCCTGCAGCATCAGTTAAGGGACGGGTCGCTTGAAGCCGTGAACTTTTGTTTGAACCGCCAGGTCGGAAAGGTGAAAAATGAGAGTGCTGGTCACCGGCGGGGCCGGGATGTTGGGAAAGACCCTGGTCGAACAGCTTTCCCAAAAACACCAGGTCAGTTACACCACACACCACACACCGGTTAAATCTACGAGTGCCAAAGCAATTGAATGCGATTTGACAAGGCCGAACCTGAACCTTGCGGATTTTGAGGCTGTAGTGCATACTGCCGCCATGACCAACGTGGACCAATGCCAAGAACACCCCGAACAGGCTTATCAGGCGAACGTTATGGCCACCCGCAATATAGCGGCCTCGGTTGCAGGGGCCCACATTGTCTATATTTCCACTGACTTTGTCTTTGACGGGGTAAAAGGAAATTATTCTGAAGAGGACAAACCCTCTCCACTCTCGGTTTACGGCCGGACCAAGCTGGAGGGGGAGAACGAGGTTCCCGGTGATGGCTGCATAATCCGCACCAGCATTTACGGGCTGGGCAGCGATCCCCAAAGGCCGGGGATGGTGGAAAAAGTGATCTTTCGGTTAAGGAAAGGGGAAGCGGTCAATGGTTTCACCGACCAGTTATTTACCCCCGTTTCCACCCGCAACCTGGCGCTTTTCATCGAAGAAATACTGGCCCGGCGTTTGGGCGGAATATTCAATATCGGCAGCAGCCAGAGCTATACCAAATACGAATTCATCAGAACGGCCGCTCAGATTTTCGGATTCGATCCTAAAGCCGTCAAGCCGGGTTTGTCCTCTTCGGCGAATTACCGGGCTCCCAGGCCCCGGGACGCATCGCTGGACACAACAAAGGCCCAAAAAAATTTCAATACCAAGGTCTGGGACCTGAAGAAAAGCTTTGAAACCATAAAATTTGAATGGGAGGCCCGCCAATATTGAAAGTCAACAAGCTGGACATCAAGACCGACCAGCGGGGCTGGCTGACCGAGGTGCTGCGCAAAGAGGACCTGCATCCCGGCCGGGAGGCTTTCGGCCAGTTCTTCGTGACCACCGCCCATCCCGGCATCTCCAAGGGGCACCACTACCACCTGCGCAAGCACGAATGGTTCTGCGTCATCAAAGGCAAGGCACTGCTGGTGTTGGAGGACATAGACACCAAACAGCGGACCGAGATCATTATGGGCGAGGACAACATGATAACGGTGGAACTTCCTTTAAGGTCGGCCCACGCCATCAGGAATACCGGCGAAGAAATGATGTACCTGCTGGCTTACACCGACGAACCCTTCAACCCCCAGGATGGCGACACCCACCCCTATAAATTAGACATCTGACGAACTTGGAACGGCATCATTTGAAAAGGTCATAAGGAGCGAAGCATGTTTTTGAATAAGAATGTTTTGATCACCGGCGGCACCGGTTCCTTCGGACATTATATAGCCAAAAAGCTTTTGAAGAAGCGCCCCAAAAAGATCATAGTATTCAGCCGGGACGAGAAAAAACAGGATGACATGCGCTACGAGTTCCGGAACGATCCCCAGATCAAATTCATCATCGGCAACGTCCGTGATTATTCTGCAGTCAAGGTCGCCTTGAGGGGCGTGGACGTGGTCTTTCATGCGGCGGCTTTAAAACAGGTGCCATCCTGCGAATATAATGTCCGGGAAGCGGTCCTGACCAACGTGATCGGCGCCCACAACATCATCACCGCCTGCCGGGAGGAAGGAGTGTCCCGGGTCATATCCATTTCCACCGACAAGGCGGTAAAGCCGGTCAATACAATGGGCATGACCAAGGCCCTTCAGGAACGGTTGTTTATTTCCGCCAATTTTAAAACCCGGAAGAACTTCCCGGTCTATGCCTGCGTCCGTTACGGGAACGTGATCGGCTCCCGGGGCAGCGTCATTCCACTTTTCCGGAAGCAGCTGGAGCACGGCGGGCCGTTGACCATCACCCATCCCCGGATGACCAGGTTTGTATTGACCCTGGGCCAGGCCATCGACCTGGTATTTTGGGCGTCCGTAAAGGCCAAGGGGGGCGAGATCTTCGTGAAAAAGCTGCCGGCGCTGCTGGTCAAGGACCTAGCCGAAGTGATGGCCCAGGACGGAGGCAAAAAAATCTCCGTTAAGAATATCGGGATGCGCCCCGGGGAAAAGATTCATGAAACGCTGATCTCCGAAGAGGAATCGATGCGGACGGTCGACGCCGGGAGCCATTATATAATTCTTTCGCATTTGACGGACGCAGATCCCGGAGGCCATTACCTCAAGCACAAAAAAGTCGAAATATTCGAATACAGTTCCGCCCTGGCTCAAAGAATGACAAAAGACCAGATCTTTGAAATGCTGGAAAAAGAGGGCTGGACCGGCAACACAAACCACGAGGAATTGATCTGACGGAAATGTCTTGAAATGAAACATTCCGGCCAAAAAGATAGAGTTGCAAATGATAGAAAATAAAACTTGGAAAAATACGGAACCTTTATTCTCGGCTATCGAAGGATTCCTTTCGCCGGAGGAAGGGGGATTTTTATTCCGAATGGCCGGGACCTGTAAGGGGATGGGTGCCATAGTGGAGATAGGATCGTGGAAGGGACGTTCCACCGTCTGCCTGGCTGCCGGGGCCCGGGATGGCATCAAGATATACGCCATAGATCCGCACTCCGGCTCCAGCGAGCATAAACAGCAAATGGGCAGGATAGACACCCTGGGTGAGTTCCAGGACAATATTAAAAAGGCCGGAGTGGGACACAAAGTGATCCCGCTGGTGAAGACCTCCGAACTGGCGGCTGAGGAATGGCAGGGGCCCATAGAGTTTTTATTCATAGACGGGGCCCACGAGTATGAACTGGTAAAGCAGGATTTCGAACTTTGGAGTCCGCATTTGATCGAAGGCGGCATCATCGCCTTTCATGATTCCGTAGACTGGCCCGGGCCAAAGCAGCTGGTCCGCGATGAAATATTCCTGAAATCCGGGTATGCCGAGGCGGGCGTGGTCGGCTCGATCACCTACGCAAAAAAGATAAAGGACTGCGGTCAGATGCAAATGCTGGGAAAAAAGTGGAAATTATTCCTGAAGTATTTTTACGATTACGGTCGCACTCACCAGGTTCCTGGCTGGATCAGAGGTTTGGGTAAATTAATGCTGCCCAGAATTTGATGCCCCCTTTAAAGCCCATAAAAATACTTTTCTTTTCCCGGGTGCCGAAGATCGGCGGAGGGGAAACAAGCCTGTTGGCCATTCTGCAAGGACTTGATAAAACCCGGGGAATTCCGATATTTGCAGCTATTGAGGATGGGCCGTTGGCCCAGGAAGTTAAAAAGCTTGGGGTAAGGGTAAGATTTTGCGGTCCGGTTCCGGCGGGTCTGTTGAGCATAAAACCGAAGAGTGTTTTCCGGAAAATCATATATGTTCTCGGCGCATTACCTTCCTTGTGGCGTTTGTTTCGTATATTAAAAAACGAAAAGATAGACATTGCCCACGCCAACGAAGCTCTGGAAGCCGCATTTTTGTGCCTGCCCTGTTTGGCGGCCGGTGTGCCCCTGATATGGACAATAAGGAATCTGTTCACCATGAGACCCCTGTACAGATTTCTCTATTACCGGAGTACTGCCGTAATGGCTGTGTCCGAGGCCGCAGCCGTTCCGTTGGCGCCCTTGGAGCAAAAAAGAGCTATTGGCGGACATCAGACAAAGGTTTGGGTGATCTACGAAGGGATTCATGTCCCGCCTCCAGTAAAACCGCCATTTGGAGGGAAACCTTACACCGCGGCCATCATCGGCCGGTTATCTCCCGATAAAGGCCAGGAGCTTTTTTTACAGGCAGCGGCTTTGGTATCGCAAAAAATGGATCGGGTAAAGTACCTGGTCGTCGGCGACACCCATTTGGGTGATCCCGATTATGCCGGTTTTTTACAGAGGATGGCCCGGGATCTGGGATTAAAGGAAAACCTTCAATTCACCGGCTTTGCCCTCGACATATGGGAACTGCTGGCCCAAGTGGACCTGGTGGTAATGGCCTGTCCCATAGAAACCTTTGGCCGGGTGACCATAGAGGCTATGGCCGCCGGACGCCCGGTGATAGGCATCAGGGCAGGCGGAACCGCGGAGATAATACTGCCCGATGTGACGGGTAAGCTGATAACCAACGATCCGGAAGAACTGTCCCGGGCCATGCTGGAACTTTTGAACAATCCGCAGAAAGCAGCGGATATGGGTCTGGCCGGGCGGAAAAGGGTTGAGGAAAGCTTTACCATCCAAAAAATGGTGTTCCGGATCACGGAGATGTATCGGGAGATCTTAAAAACATGAGCCAAAACACCCCTCAATTATGGGACCATCTTTGGAAGATAAATACTCCAGAAGAGGACCTTTATCGTCTGGCCCAGGAGGAATATTCGGTTCGGTGGAGAAAGATCAAGGACCGGATAGAGTGTAATTACGGGTCGTTTCCCGGCCTTAAAGTGATAGAGATAGGGGCCGGGACCGGCACCTATGCCGCCTTGATGGCCAGACAGGGAGCCGAGGTCACCATACTGGATTATTCTGAAAGGGCGTTGGATAAAGCCAAAATATTTTTCGAGAGAAACCAGGTCAAGGCCAATTTTATTTTACAGGACGCCCTGAATCTTCCTTCCGAGTTGCTGGGGACGTTCGATGTATCCATGTCCTTCGGCCTTACCGAGCATTTTTTGGGAGAACAGAGGCTGGCCATCAACCGGGCCCATTTTGATGTTTTAAAACCAGGCGGTTTGACGTTTATTTCGGTTCCCAACAAATACAACCCTCCGTACCGTTTGTATAAATTCGTGGCCCAACTTACCGGCAAATGGCTGGTGGGAGAAGAATATCCTTATTCCCGGAGCGAATTGTTTGTCATATGCCGGAAGCTGAATATTGCAGAAAATCAGGTATTTGGGGAATCTTTAAAACAGTCGAATTATTTCCTGGATCTTTTAAATCCTTGGCGGCTGACCAATAAGTTCCTGCTGAAGCGCAAAATGGCTGAAACTCCAACCAGGTTCGATGTTTCTGCCCTCAAGCCGGAGCAGGCTACTTTCTTGGATGACTATGTAAGCTATGCGCTGGTGCTGTATGCCAGAAAACCCGTTGTTGTAAAAGAACAATGATGCCCGACCCTGCGAAAAAGGAAATCTGGTTCATAATAATGGACGATGAGAATTCGTCCGATGCCCAGCGGGCAAAGAACCTGGCGGGCAAATGGCAGCAGCTGAAACCGGTCTTTATCTTCTGGCGGCTGGGAGGCCCGAGTCTAAGAGACATCTGGTTATCGATCAGAGAAGAGAAGCCGGCGGTTATTTATTGTTTTAATTACGATCATTTCATTTTATTGCTGGCCCTGTGTTGTAGGCTGCGCTGGCGCAATATCCGATTTGTAGTGGATGTTGGCGATCTGGCCTATCGGCTGAAAAGAGTTTTCGCAGGGGCCCCGGCCGACACTTTACTGATTGGCATCTACGAACGATTCATCCTTCGGCTGAGTCACCTAGTAGTGGTCCGGGGGCGCTGGCACGTTGATTATTTGAAGAGAAAGGGCATAAGGAATATTCTGCTGATCCCTGACGGGGTAGATCTCAGCGAAGTGCAGGAAACCGATCCCAGCGACCTTAAGGAAAAGCTGTTCGGTCCCAATTCCTTTGTGGTGGGGCTGGTTGGATATATATCTTGGCCCAATAAATTCGGCGTGGTATGGTACGGGTGGGATCTGCTGGAAGCGGCCCGTCTTTTAAAGGATATGCCCATAAAGTTCGCCATGGCTGGCTTTGGACCGGGCGAAGCAGAGTTTTCCCGCAAGATTGAGGAATATGGGCTTAAAGAAAAAGTTATTTTTTTGGGCCGGATGCCCAGAGAAAAAACTTCGGAATGGGTATCCCTGTTTGATATTGCACTTAACACCCAGCCCAACGATGACGCCTTTTGGGTGCGCACCACCGGAAAACTGCCGCTGTACCTGGCGGCCAACCGCTATATTCTGACCAGCGACGTGGGTGAGGCTCATTATGTTTTACCTAAAGAAATGCTGGTACCATACCGGGGGCTGGTGGATGCAGATTATCCACCCAGGCTGGCTCAGAAAATATTGGAATTGCATAATGACCGGCAGAGACTGCTTTTGCGGGATGGCGGACGGAGATTGGCAGAAAAATACTTTTCTTACGAAAAACTTTCCCAGACCTTGGAAGAGGGAATAATGACCTCAATCTTATAGTAGCGCAATTTCTTAGAAAATGAATCTGGGAAAACACCTGCTTGATACTGTGGCTTCTTTGGGTGAAACAGAAATCCGAAATTATTTGATCGAAGGGAGATAATGCAACTTCCCCTTAAAATAGAATTGTATCTTGACGACCTTCGCATGGCGGCTTACGATCGATTATATGGCGGGAAGCGCTTTCCTGATCCGTTGCTTTACCGGCAGGCCAAGCTAAGGTACGCCCCTGGAGTGAAAATGGAACTTTTGCCGGGAGATATAATTTCCAAATGCATAGCTTGCACTGGCGTCTACGAACTGCCGTTGACCCGGAGGGTGACCGAACTGGGCCGGAAAGGGGGTACCTTTATTGATGTCGGAGCCAACCTGGGGTACTTTTCCCTTTTATGGGCTGCCGCCAAACCAGGGAACAAATGCATAGCATTCGAACCTTCGCCCCGGAACATAGACATCCTGCGACGGAACGTCAGCCGGAACGGATTCGAGTCACAGATCGATGTAATCACGGCCGCGGCCGGTCGGGCTTCCGGCAGGCTCAGGTTCGATCCCGGTCCCGTGGAGCAGACCGGGTGGGGAGGGTTTGCGGACAGGGAAGCGCCGGGGACGATCGAGGTTGATGTGGTGAGGATAGATCAAGTTGTCCCTGCTGACGCCCCGATCGCTATGCTTAAAGTGGATATTGAAGGGGCGGATGCCTGGGCCATAATGGGTTGCGAGCAGTTATTTCTAGCCAAGATGGTGCAGGAGATTTGGTTCGAACAAAACAAACCACGGATGCAATCCCTCGGTATTCCGGCGAATACCTGCCAGGAATTTCTGCAATCCGTGGGATATTTACCGTTTTCACACGGCGATGTGTCAGACGATTTGGTCGAATGGTCTGCAGTGCCGGAAGAGCAAGGGGAAAAGCAAGCCCGTTAACCGGCCACCACTCAATATCTGTTAGGTTGTTAACATGCTGACTTTTGAAGAACAACGCTACGAAGTTGAGAATAATCTGGGTTCTCAATATACCCGCCACCAGCTTTTAAAACTGGCAACCCCTTGTGGAGGTCGGGTGTTGGACATTGGCTCCCAAACCGCAGACAATTTGGAACCTTTCCGGCAATATGATTTATTCGGATTTGACATAGAGTTCATCCGCGAAGCCAGTAAACGCAAGAGATCGGTGATGTTTGCCACCGCCACCGCCACCGCCATTCCTTTCAAGGACGATTCTTTTGACGTAGTATTAATGAACCATGTGCTGGAGCATATCCCCGACGAAGAGTCGGCCTTGCGGGAAGCCAAAAGGGTTCTTAAAGAGAAAGGTTTACTTTGGCTGGCCTGTCCCACCTCTTACCTGGGAAAACTAAAACCCGGTGAAACCGAAAGGCACGGCCATGTCAGGGCGTATAACCGAGGCTCGTTAATTTCAGCGGCTCAAAAACAGTTAACGGTTTGCAGCGCTCAAAACCCCGGCAGGGTATTGTGGGCATATCATCATCTGCTGTTGCCGCTTTTTGTGTATGTTAACAGGGTTCAGATGAAGTTGCTTGGCGACAAAAAACTACTCTGGCAAAGGCCGTGGATGATCAAAGTAATGAACCCGTTGATCCGGCGGATGTTTTTCCCACTGGAAGACCTGATAGCTCCTATACCCTGGTGGCCCGGCGATTTATTTTTTGACGGCAATACATCCCTGACCCTGAGTAAAAAATGAGTTATCACAACAAAGGCAAACCTCAACATAAGTGGCTGGGCCAAAATCTGCCCCAATGCCTATCCGGCCGGTTGATGTGCACCGGCTGTCAGGGCAACCTTCAAGCCAATTTGGCCGGGTTCGAGTGCCGGGCATGCGGGCAAAAATATAAAATACAAGACGGCGTGCCGGTATTTTGGGCCTCCTCCGATGAATTTAAAAACATGGAATCCGAATACTACGGCCGTGAGGCCTTGGCTCCCAGCCAGTCCAGCGTATTCCGAAATTACTACCATTTTACGAATTACGAACGGAAGATCAAGGAGAGATCACTCTCTTTCTTAAAGCCACATAGTCTGATACTGACCCTGGGCGGTGGGGACGGCCGGCACGGAGTGTCGCTGTGCCAAATGGGGCATGATGTGCTGGAAACGGATTTAGCTCCCAAGGCCGGTTTGGCGGCAGCCGGAAAGTTCCGGGAGGCTGGCGGCAGGCACTCCTGGGCGGTGGCGGCTATTGATGCTGAACAAATAGTGTTCGAAGCGGAGACCTTTGATGCCATATACATTTGCGCCGCCCTGCATCAGATGCCGGGGCGGTATAAGGTGGCGGAGCAGGTTGGCCGGGTTTTGAAAAAAGGCGGTACGCTTATTTTGGCGGCCGAACCCAATGCCTGGTTTTACAAAATCCTGAGACCGCTGGCCCAGTTCCTGGGGATCCGCTCCAAGCAATTATGGGGCCAGTCGGTGGGCGATGAGGCCAACCGGGGGGTGAGCTACAAGGATATCATCCTGTTTTGTCAGCGGGCTGGGCTTAAGCCGGTGTACATCCAGCCCAAGTTCTTTTTGACCGGATTGTTGTATCAAAGCACCGAAGCTTTTTACCGGCTGCTTCACAAAAATCACAGGGACCGCCTCGGCACCCGGCAGTGGGAAGTGGAGATGTTGACCCGGATGGATTTTATGATCGGGCTGATACCGGGGATCCAAAGGTACCCGTTTTACTGGACCGTGGCGGCAAAAAAAATATAAAAGGATAAAAGATATCATGCCTTCAAGCCGATATGAGCATATCTCGGATGTGGTGTCCATTATTACCCAACTGGGTTATCAAAGTTTTTTGGACGTGGGGTGCGGCTTTGGCCGCTGGGGTTTTTTGGCCCGCGAATTCGGTGACATTTATCACGGGCGCTATCAAAAAGAAAAATGGGTGGTCAGGATAGACGGGGTGGAGGTACACCGGGATTACCTATGCCCCCAGCATGAGTATGTTTACAATAAGATATATCTTGGGAAGATAGAGGAAAAACTTCCGGAACTTCCCGGTTACGATATCATATTCGCCGGCGATGTTCTGGAGCATCTGGATAAAGATCCGGCCCGGAAGGTCATAGGCGAGCTTTTCGCCAAGGCCAACAAGGCCCTGTTGGTTGCTATTCCGCTGGGCGCGGACTGGGAACAGGGCGAGATCCTCGAGAACCCTCACGAAAGGCACAGGTCGACCTGGAGCGAAGGCGATCTAAAAAAACTCGGGGCCAGGCTGGTGAAAAAGTACTATCTGCCCCAGGGATCGCTTTATGCCCTGGCGGTATGGGTAAAACCCGGATTCAAACTGCTACCGGCGGCCAGGCTGCAAAATGAAATAAAATGTAAACTGGGCATAAGATCATAGATAAGATGCCCCGGAGTTTCAATGTCTAAAATTGTAGTGGCCACCTCCAGCCCGTTAGGGGAAGAAGCCATCGGCAAGGTGGCGTTATATCTGTCTGAAGCCTTGGCCAGCGAAGGATTGCTGAAAAGCCTGGTTTACACCCAGGGTCACCCGTTGGAGAAAAGTTTCCCAAGAGCCTTGAAAGTTTATCCGCTGCGGATCCCTTTTATCAGCCGCTTTGACTGGGGGCGGAAACTGGTGTTGCAATACCGGGAAGTCTATTACCAAAATAAGACCGCCGGGGTCATTACCCCTGATGTCGGACTTTTTTACGGGTGGATGCTGCAATCCCGGAAACCATTGGAAAAATGTAAACAACAGGGTGTTAAGTCTGCGGTGGAATGCGGTTCCATATATCCCGCCACTTATCAGCAAATTGTTTCCAGAGAGTTAAATAAAAACAACATCTCTTCATCCCCCTGGCATATGACCGAAAGATGGTTGACGGACAGCCTTTATGAACTATCCTTGGCTGATCTCATTGTGAGCCCTTCGCAGTTGGCGGCAGATACTTTTATAAAACAGGGGTTCAAGCCGGAGAATTCAATAGTGCTCCCCCCCGGAGTTGATTGTCAGTTCTTTAAGCCATCTGCAAGTTCGGCAAAAAGAAAATCTGCACTTTTGTATGTCGGCCGCTTGGAATTGGCCAAAGGCGTGCACCACCTGATATCCGCCTGGAAAAAAGTAAAAGGCCGGGACCGTAAACTTTGGCTGATCGGGAACATGCAGCCGTGTTTGAGGCAATGGCTCAAACAAAATTCCGAATTGCTGGATGAAAGCATTGAGTTTTTTGGCATTCAAACGGACCTGAGGCCATTCTTTGCGCAAGCCCTTTTTACCGTGCTTCCCTCGCTGGCCGACGGTTTTGGAATGGCTGTTATGGAAGGGATGGCGGCCGGACTTCCCGCCGTGGTTACCGATAACTGCGGGGTGAAGATGGCAATTGATGACGGCAAAAATGGCTGGATAGTGTCGCCGTCAAACGTCGAAATTTTAGCAAAAACAATTGAAAAAGCCTTTTCAAATTCCGATACCACCAGGGAAATGGGTTGCCGGGCCAGGACGGAAGCGATGAATTACTCTTGGGACCGTTTCCAAGAAAAGGCGTTATCTTTATTGGGGGCTTTTTAAAACAATAGTCAAAAGGTTTTATTAAATGCGGACTGATGTAATAAAATATCTCTTTTACCTTAAAAATTCCATACAATTAAAAGAGGCCTTGCTCTTAAAACTAATAGATCGGATTATTCTCCATCGCTACAACCGAAACCAGGGATTTTTTTTCATACAAATTGGCGCCAATGATGGGATCAGCGGAGATCCCATACATAAATTCATCATCAAATATAACTGGTCAGGCATATTGGTTGAACCTGTGATTGGGTTGTTTTCGAGATTGAAGGAGAATTATGCCGGACAAAATAATTTGATCTTTGAAAATCTGGCGATTTCGGAAACTGAAGAGACGAAATTATTTTATCGTATAAAAGAATCCAATGACCCAGGAAATCCGTCCTGGTATGACCAAATAGGGTCGTTCCTCCCCGAAGTGGTGCTAAAACACGAGCATCAGATACCAAACTTCAAAAACCGTTTAATAACCGATATTGTTCCGTGTCTTTCTTACCATGGGCTGTTATGCAAGCATGGAGTTAAGAAAGTAGATTTGTTGCATATCGATACCGAAGGATATGATTATCAAATAATAAAAATGATAGATATTAAAGATGTCCGGCCCGACCTGATTTTATTTGAATATAAGCATTTGAACAAAACAGACCTTGTTGCTTGCGAGGCTTTGCTGAAATCCCGCGGTTATAAACTGTTGAAAACCCAGAGCGACATTTTGGCCTTTTGATAAAAAACCTTACTTGACCGGAGTCCTGTACTCGGCCGATGCCGGCCATGAAAAATGAAATTAGTTCTTACTGGCAGAACTTAAATTCTAAATAGCACGACTCGGGGGACCGGTCATTCCCGGCAGAATTTCAGCAAAAAAGCGGTAGAGTTTTTACTACCGCATCTTACCAACTAACAGGTAAACCATGAGAATAGTCAGCCCCATAACGGGATCGGACAATACCGAAAAGATCCAAGACTTTGACACCGGACGGATAATAAGCGATTATAAGAATAATTATGGGTTGGATGTCAGCAGTTATTTCTCCGGGCTTGGGAAAATAGAATTATTCCGATGCTGCGACACCGGGTACCGGTTTTTCATGCCTTTAACAACCGCGGGGGATGAAAGCCTTTACCAGCAGCTACAACAACTGCCATGGTATTACCAAAGAGACAAATGGGAACACCATCAGGCGTCAAGCTATATCGGCCAGAAACAGGCAGTGTTGGAGATCGGCTGCGGCTCCGGTGAATTCCTGGAATTAGCCCAAAACAAGGGCGCAATTCCATTGGGGATAGAGTTCAATCCGGGTGCAGTTCAGGCCTGCCAAAAAAAAGGTTTGAACGTTTGTCTTCAGACCATAGAGGAGCATGGCCAGAAAGACGATAAGGTTTATGATGTCGTCTGTGCTTTTCAGGTGTTGGAGCATTTGACCAAACCGGCCTCTTTTATAAAAGAAGCCCTAAGCTTACTTAAAACAGGCGGATTATTAATTCTTTCTGTGCCCAACAATGAGTCACTGATTTACAAAAACCATTTCGATGCCGGGCTCAATCTGCCGCCCCATCATATGGGCCTTTGGGATAGCGCCTCGCTGATCTCATTGCAAAAATACTTTCCTTTGAGGCTGGAAGCATTGCAGTGGGATCCCCTTTCCCTGGGTGGAACTCCCATGTTAAATGAATACTTTTACAAAGCATCCACGGCGCCCGTTTCCATGATCAATAAAATATATTATCGCGCCGCCAGACCGTTGATCGAACGGGGGCTGTGTGATCTGTCGGTTTATTTGCCGGGCCACAGCTTGCTGGCAGTATACATAAAAATCAAATGAAAAATATTTTGATGCTGAAAACCGGAAAAAATGACCGCGCCCGATGAGCAGAGCGATAGCCCAAAAAGCCGTAAGCGGCACCTTATGGGTGGCCGGCGCCAACTATATCCGCTTTGCCGTGACGGCGGTGGCCTCCATTATTACCGCCAGGCTGGTTGCGCCCGAAGCCTTTGGTCAGTATGCCATGGCCGGGGTGTTTGTGTTTTTGGCGGCCCGGTTTCAGATGCTGGGATTTGACGAAGCCCTGGTCCATCAGCCCAACCCTGCTCCTGCCCATTACTCCACCCACCGGCTTTTGAACTTGGGCATATATTCAGCCATATTTTTACTGGCTATTCCCGGGGCCTGGCTGGTGGCAAAATTCTACGGCCGGACCGTAGGATTGATATTCATTGCCTTGATGGCTGCCAGCGGATCGGCCATTTTTTCCCTGACCCCCAGCGTTATATTGCAAAAGATGCTGATGTATCGGGAGATCGCCCTGATCGCCCTGGCTTCCTGCCTGGTCTCGTCCGGCCTGATGGTCTTTACCGCCTGGTTGGGTTGGGGACCCTGGGCCTTGGTGGCGGGCACATCCTCGGGGATACTGGTGGGGCTGGTCGGCAATCTGCTGGTCTGTCCTTTTTCCATAGGCTGGGAATATGACAAAAAGATCAAGGACTGGTTCTTCAGCTACGGCCCCTATTGGCGCTGGTTCCTGGGAATGAGCGCCCAATCCCTGTCCCAGCAGTTCGACAGCTTTACCGTGGGCACCGTCAGGGGTAACACCGAGCTGGGGTTTTACAGCAAGGCCCTCAACTGGGCTAATCTGCCTACCACCCAGGTGGCCCATGTGATCGCCTCCACGGCTTTCCCCACCTATTCCCGTCTGCAGAACAACAGGCAGGCTTTATCCCAGGCCTATCAGAAAGTGCTTTCGGCGGTTTTCAGGATCTCACTGTGGATCGGGCTGGGGATGGTTTTTTGCGCCCGGGAAGGCACCATCGTCCTGATCGGAGAGAGATGGCTGCCCATAGTGAACATTCTGCGCTGGCTGGCTTTGATGATGCTGCTCCGGCCGTTCTACGACCTGGCCGGCGGGTTGCTGGCCGCAGTGGGCCGGCCCAAGGCCGCCATGGATGCCCTGATCTGGCAGGGCGGCTGGATGGTGCTGACCTGCTTTCCCTTTGTTTATCTTTGGGGAAAAGAGGGCGTGGCCATGTGCGTGGCGGTGTCCTCGGCCGTGGGGATAATAGTGGTTTACCGCCAGGTGGTGAAGGAAGTGGATCTGAATATCAAAAAAATACTGCTTAACCCGGCCCTGGCCGCCGGAGCCGGACTGGCCCTTTCGATGCTGGCCTATCTGCCCCGGACAGACTCTTTACTGGTGCTGCTTATATTAAAGGCCGGCCTCTTGTCTCTCGGTTATCTGCTCATGATCTGGCTTTTGGAAAAAAATGAATGGATGGACCTATGGCATAAATATATAAGACCTGCCAAGGACGGGGAGTTGAAGGTTTGATGAAGATACTATTCTTAAATTGGAGCCGGGTGGAATATGCCGGGGGTGAAAAACACCTGCTGGCCCTGATCAAAGAAATGAAATTTTTGGGAGTTGAACCCCGGCTGCTTTGCCCCAATAAAAGCCCCTTGGCGCAAAGGGCCTCCGAAGCGGGAATAGAAGTATCGGAGATCAGCTTGGACTATTTTGAAAAGAGCAACCCGCTGCCGTATCTATCTTCGGTGGTTTCGGTATATAACGAAATTAAAAAGTTCAAACCCGATCTGATACACGGCCAAGGCGTCAATTCGCTGCATTGGCTGATGCCTTTTGCTTTCTTGACGGACATTCCCATCGGCTGCCAACAGCAGGATTATGAAGTGTTGAACAGGTTTTCCCTTTGGACTTTGCGCAAGATACCAATAAGTTTTGCCACCTCGGATGCCCTCAGAAAACATGTGACCGAAGCTTTCAAAGTAAATGCGGACAAGTGTCTGACTATCCGGCAGAGCATAGAGCCCTTGTGCGAATCCTCCCCCGAACAGGTTCGGGTCATGCGGAAAGGTTTGGGACTGGACCCAGGCGAGATTGCCGTAGGTATCTGCGGACGCATCCATCCCCGCAAGGGCCAGCATATATTCATTAAGGCGGCGGCTATCCTTAAAAAAGAGACTTCCATAAAATGGTTCATAGCCGGGGACCGGGCAATAGCAGATGGTCGTTATCTGGGAGAGCTGGATGCTTTGATAAAAGAACACGGGCTGGGTTCCCGGTTATGCTTTACCGGTTTTATCTCAGATATGTCCGTTTTTTTAAAATCCTTGGATTTAATTACAGTTCCTTCACAGGACGAACCGTTGGGATTGATCTCGGTTGAAGCCCAGGCCCAGGGACGTCCGGTGATCGTTTCCGGCCAAGGAGGCCTGCCCGAAACCGTTGCGGAGGGAACATCAGGGCTTGTTTTGGAGGAAAATACCCCCGAGTGCCTGGCCAGCAAGGTTAGACAATTGGCCAACGATAAGGAACGAAGGGATAAAATGGGCCGGGCCGGACGATTTGTTTACCAAAGCCGTTTCACCATCAAAGAGAATGCTTTTAAAATATTACAACAGTATAAGATATTGGTCGGGTCATGAAAGTGCTTGTTGTTTGCCCTGCCTTTCCTCCCAAAGTATGCGGGGTGGGGAGCTATGCTGCCCTTCTGATCAACGCCTTAACAGCCGCGGGACTGGAGGTATCACTTTTGACCGAGACCGGCCGGGTTGATGCAGCACGATATGGTCTGAGCCGGGTTCATATCGTTTCCAATTGGAAGATAAGCCAAAAAACCCGCATAAAAAAAATCCTACAGTCGGAAAATCCCGATATCGTACATATCCAATACCAGCAGGCATTGTTTCACCCGGGCTGGCTGGGCCTTGCCCTGCCGGGGCAGATCCATCGCTGGTTACCCAAAACCAGGATCGTAATAACCCAGCATGATCTGAACTATCCTTATCTGTTCAGGGGTGCCGGACGTTTGGGACTCCGCAAACCGGCTATTTTGAAAAAAATGTGGGAATATGCCGATGCCATAGTGATCGGTTATCAATCGGGAGCAGAAGAGATCACAGACATCTGTCCAGCCGTTGCCGGGAAAATATACAAGATTCCTATCGGGCCGGGTATGGAATTGGACCCTCCCTGCCAAGGCGGAAAAGAAACGGTTTGCAAAAGATACGGCCTAGATCCGAAGAATTTGTTATTAGCTTCTTTTGGCTTCATTTACCGCGATAAGGATTTTCCGCTGGTCTTCAAATCCCTCCTAGAGCTTAAGAGAGCAGATATTAAAGTAAATTATATTCACGTTGGTGCCGAGGGGGACGAAAAAACATACCTGTCAGAACTTAAGAAGATGGCCAAGAAGCTGGATCTTGATCACGAAATCGTTTTTACTGGAGAGCTGGGGACCGAGGAGACCAGCCGGGTCCTGGGCGCTGCTGATATCGGACTTGCGATATTCACCCGGGATCGGGATCTGGGGCGCCATTCCACCTTGCCGTTAATGCTGCAACTGGGAAAGCCTTTGATTGTGACAACCGAGCAAAACGGGGAGGAGAATATGCCATGGTTGGCGGTTCCCTCCGGGGATGGTGGGGAATTGGCCAGGGCCATCAAGCGTTTGAACGAAGACCAATCCTTAAAAGACAATCTGGCCGCCAAAGCATTGGAGGCGTATAAAAAACATTACTCGCCGCAGGCTATAGGAGAAAAAACAGTTGTTGTTTACCGAAAACTTTTGGCACAATAAAAATCATCGGCAGGGTTTGAGTCCCTGGCTGCGGCTTTTGCAGATATTGGGCGCCCTGACGCTGGTGACGGTCGGATGGTTCATGGGTTGGGGAATAAATAACGGCTTCTTGAGCATGATACTGCTGCTTGTTTTTGGCAGCGGCATTGTCTTTGCCGGAATGAACTATCCACTTTACGGTCTCCTAGGATTGCTTCTGGTCACTCCTTTGATGGGTTTTGTCATGAGGCTGGAAATAATTCCCAATGTGGGAGCGGCCACCGATATCATAATGATGGCCTGCCTGGGCGGCTTTGTCTTTAAGAAAAAGATGCTTCCCGAATTAGGGCAATACAGACAGGCCTTGGTGGTGTTGACCTTAACTTATTTGCTGTGGGGCATAGTAGAGGTGATCAACCCCCAGAATCCTTCTTTGGGAGTCGCTTTGTTCGGCTACCGGGGCGATGTTTTTCCGGCCATAACCTTTTTCCTGGCCCTTTTTTTGATAGAGGATCGCCATCTTCCACTCCTGAAGATATTCTTTTTGGTGCTTATTTGGCTGTGTGGGCTGTATGCCATAAAACAAATGATCTTTGGTTTCACGGCGGCCGAAATATGGTGGATCAGAGAAACGCCATTATCTTCCACCGGAGGTATCCGCTATTTCTCCACCATGATCAGCGCCGGTGTTTTCGGCACGTTTATGCTGTTCATGTTCTTCATCTCACTATCCTGGTTCAAACTGAGTCAAGGGTTTCCCAA
Organism: uncultured bacterium; assembly: GCA_937863685.1. GTDB lineage: Bacteria > Edwardsbacteria > AC1 > AC1 > EtOH8 > UBA2226. The sequence continues at coordinate 482,019 of CALMGM010000005.1, read as the reverse complement.
AAATTTATTTTACCTGATCACTTGCTTGCTTTGCGTCTTTTGCATTTTTGCCTGCCAGGTCCGCGGCATTTGGGTGGGCTTCTCTGCCGGCTTGATGTTTTATCTGCTGTTTAAAAAAGGCAGTAGGGTCTACCGGTTCCTGGCTTTTTCGGTGGCCGTCGCTTCTATATTCATTCTTTTTGATATTGCAGCCAAGGACACTACCGATGACCCGTTTTTGATCATGGTAAGCACTTTAAAAAACCCCAAAGAAACCACAACGGTCCAGGGTCGATTAGGGTCACTGGCCGCTACCTGGATCCCTACCGTAATGGGGCACCCCTTGGGATTAGGGTCCGGGGCGGTGGGTGGCAGCCGGGGGCAGGCCCAGAACGCTTTGGGGCAGAACGACAGCCGTTCGGTTTATATTACCGATAATTACTATGCTACAATTGCCACCAACTACGGCTGGCCCGGCTTGTTTTTGTTGCTTTCGGTCTTTGTCGCATCGGCAGTCATCGCATACAGAATATCCTGCCGGGAAGATTTCCCCCATCACTCCCTGGCTGCTTCGCTTTGCGCACTAATGGCTGCGGTAATAGTGCTTACTTTTTCCGGCGGGATAGAAACGATACCGGTAAGCATTTATTTTTGGTTTTTTGTAGGGCTTTTGGCCCAATGGAACAGCCGATTGGCATAAGGAGGTGCTGGAGCTTGCATTTATCGGTAGTCATAATTGCCAAGAATGAGGAAGGGTTTATTCAGCGATGCATTGCCAGCGTAACCTGGGCTGATGAGATTCTGGTGGTGGATTCCGACAGCACCGACCGCACGTCGGAAATAGCCATTGGCATGGGGGCGAAAGTGCTGCATCATCCGTGGCAGGGCTTCGGCCCTCAAAAGAACTGGGCTTTTGAGCGCTGCCGGGGAGAATGGATATTATCTCTGGATGCCGACGAAGAAGTGACGCCCGGGTTAGCGGAGAAGATCAAAAGCATCTTGAGCCAAGATCCAAAACATGCGGCCTACCAAATGCTGCGCCGCAATTATTACGGCGACAGGTTCATGCATTGCTGGTGGCCCGACTGGCAGCAGCGCTTGTTCAAAAAGGGCCAGGCTTGGTTCGAAACGACGCCGGTGCACGAAAAGCTGTTGGTAAACGGATCCGTGGGAAAACTATCTCAAAATTTTAACCATAGAGCCGTGGCTAACCTTAACGAGTATTTGGCAAAGTTCAATCGGTATACCGATGCCGAGGCCGTCATTCTTAACGACCTCCGTCAGCAAAACTTCTGGAGGAACGGTTTTATAATGCAGGGGCTGGCTCGCCCGGCAAAAACATTTTTTGATTTTTATATTTTGCGCCAGGGGTTCAGGGACGGTTTGCCAGGTTTTTATGTTTCATTATTTTCCGCCATCTACCGGTTTGTTGCCGCCGTCAAATCTTTGCCTTCCGGAAAAACGCCGGCGGAGGACCGCTAAATATGGGCATTTCGGCGTTGGTGATCACCTATAACGAAGAAAAGAGGCATTTTGCAGAATGCTTGCGAAGCCTGAACTGGGCCGATGAGATAGTGGTGGTCGATTCCGGCAGCACCGATGGTACTGTGGAAATTGCCCGCCAGCATGGGGCCAGGGTGTTTTATCGTCCCTGGGCGGGGTTTGGCCCTCAGAAAAACTGGGGAATAGAGCATTGTCGAAACGAATGGATCCTTTCCCTGGATGCCGACGAGATGATCCCGGACGATCTGGCCCGGGAGATCAGATCGGCGATTGGTGGGTCGGATGCCCCGGTCGGATTTTTCTTGAGAATAAGCACTTATCTGGGGGGGCGCCGCATCCGTTGTTTCGAAGGGCTATCTTTGGTAAGGCTCTTCCGCAAGAACCGCGGGAAATACGACGAGTTGCTGACGGACGAGACAGTGAAATTGGAGGGCACAGCCTCAACCCTAAAAGGTAGAATAGTGCATTTGGGGTTTAAAGATTATGCCGAGTATGTTTCCAAATTCAATTATTATACTGATCTGGAGGCGAAGAAAATCCACCCCCAAAAGATACTAGCAAGCAGAGTGGCTTCGGGCTTTACGGCTGTGCTGGAGGGGTGGACAGTATTTTTCAAGTTTTATTTTTTCAGGGTGGGTTTTTTAGACGGAGCCTTGGGGTTGTTCGTCGCCATCTTTTCCATGCTATATCCCATAGTGTCGTATTTCAAAGCTTGGGAATTGCAAAAAGGCTGGCTTAAAGCATGAAGAGTTTACGTTTATTGTGGATCACCAGCGTATTCTACCCTGAATCAGGCGGGGGTAGCGGAGTGCATGTATATAATTGCGTAAAATCTTTACAAAAAAGGGGCCACCGGGTAACGGTGGTTGCCGCCGGGGCCAAGCAAGAAACTTCGGCAGAAGAAATTTGGCCAGACGGCGTAAGGGTTATGAGATATGAGGGCCGGTTTGAAAATCCATGGAGGGGAATAGGGGCAGGTAATAAATGTTACAAACTCTTGAAGAATATAATTCCTGAAGATTATGATGCAGTTTTGTGCGGTTCGCTTTACTCTGACAGGTCGGCCTTTAAATGGATTCGGAAAAACAAATTACCGGGCATCGTATTTTTTTACGGCCCAGCGGATCTGGAGTATACGACCGAGATACAAGGACTGGCCCGGCATAAAAATATCTTTATCCGATCGGCAGCTGGTTTGGGATTGATGCCGTTGGGATGGTGGATGAAACAGCAACAGGCCGGGCATATTGCCGCCGCCGGGGCGGTTGCCACCTTGAGCCTCCACAGCCAGGAGGTGATAAAAGATCATTTAGGGCTCTTCCCCCAAAAAATGTCGGTGATCCCCGGCGGGGCCGACAGCAATCTTTACCGCCCTTCGGAAGACAGGGCTGCCCTTAAAAAACAACTGGGTTATGATCAAGCGCAGCCGTTGATTTTAGCGGTTCGGCGTTTGATCCCCCGCACCGGAGTGGACCTGCTGATCGAAGCCATGCAATATGTGACAAAAGAACTTCCCGGAACCTTGTTGTTGATCGCCGGGCAGGGTGCCATAAAGGATGAATTGGAGAAAAGATCCCTTGCTCTGGGATTGAAAGACCGGGTAAAATTCCTGGGATACATCAGCGAAACTGAGAAAGTGCGTCTTTACCAGGCCGCCGATTTTTCTGTGATACCAACCATTTCGCTGGAGGGATTCGGGTTGTCAATAGCCGAATCATTGGCCTGTGACACCCCGGTGCTGGGAACTCCGGTGGGCTCCATTCCGGAGATACTGAGCCGCCAGGGTCCCGGGATGGTCTTTAAAGGTATAGAACCATTAGATATGGCAAATGGGATAATTGCGTTTGCCAGAAATGAAGGTTTGCGGGAGCGGTTAAAAGGACGGTCAGCATCGCTGGCCCAACAGCAATACAGCTGGGATACCGCAGCGGCTGAGATCGAGAAAATAGCCGGCGATCTTATGCGGGGATCGAATTTATGAAGGTAGGATATAACTGCCGGTATCTGGAACGTCCGGTTTGGACCGGAACTGAGCAGTATCTTTATAACCTCCTGCAGGGATTAGAAAGTTTGGCCGATGGCCCGGACAAGATCTTGTTCGGGATGAACAAAAGCGTGCTGGAGCAAAAAATGCGGCCGGCCTTGGGACGATCTACTCTGGTGACCAAGCCTCCTTCTTGCTGTCAGGATAATCAAGTGGGCCGTTTTGTCTGGGACCTGCAGGCGGTGGGGAAAATGGCGGACCGGCATAAGGTGGATGTCTTTCACGGAACTGCTTTTACCTTGCCACGGAACTTGGACATGCCGGCCGCGGTCACTTTTTTCGACCTGGCTTTTTTGCGGCATCCCGGGTTTTACAGCTTAAAGGAAAATTTATATTTACGCTGGATCATCAGCCGGTCGGCAAAGACGGCCAGTGCCATAATAACAATTTCAGAGTTTTCAAAAAAGGAAATGGTGTCTTTATTGGGGCTTGACCCCCAAAAAATATTTGCAATACCTTTGGGAGTTTCAAATAACCCCCAGATTTCTGAAGATAGCCGGGATGATGTTATAATCAGATACGGAATTAAAAAACCATACCTGATCACTGTCTCTACGGTCACCGCCCGGAAAAATTTAAAAATGCTGCTGCAGGCCGTGACAAAACTAAAACAACTGAAGGGTTCGGGAATAACCCTGTGCATTGCCGGCCGCGACGGTTTCGGGGCAGGTGAGATAAAAAAACACTGTCTGATGCTGGGATTGGGATCTCGTGTGATATTCACCGGGCCGGTGCCGCAGGCCGACCTGGAAGTGCTGGTGGCAAATGCCGCATGCTCTTTGGCTCCCTCCCGATATGAAGGGTTTGGCCTTCCGGTACTGGAGGCCATGGCCGCCGGGGTTCCGGTGATTGCCGCCGACTCTTCGGCGCTGCCGGAAGTGGTGGGCCAGGCCGGACTGCTGGCCCATCCCGACAATCCTGATGATTGGGCCTTTAAAATATCTTCGTTGCTGGATGACCCCGGGCTAGGACAAAGACTCAGGCAGAGCGGCCGGGAGAGGGCCAAGACATTCACCTGGCACAATACCGCCTTAAGAACTCAACAGGTCTATGAAAACATCAAAGTCTAAACCGGTGATTTTGGCCACCAACGGCTCGGAACTGGGCGGCGGGGATATTGCCCTGCGGAACCTGGCTGTAAACATGGATCCCGTGAAATGGCGGATGATCATGGTCTACCCGCATCCCGGGCCTATTTCCCTGGATCTCGAGCAAAAGGGATTCAAGGTGCATTATTTCGATGACCTGGATATAATGGCCCGGGGCTTGGGGAAATTATACATATTCAAGTTTCTGGGCCGGCTGGTCAAGTCAACGTCCTTTTTCATCAGGCTCATCAAAGAAGAAGGAATAGAGCTGGTTCACACAAACTCCAGCGCCCTGCTTTCACCTGGATTGGCCGCATTCATTTGCCGGATCCCCCACGTGTGGCAGGTGCGGGAGATAATCGAGAGGCCTTGGTGGATCAGAAGGTTCTTGAGATTTTTCATGCCCCTTTTGGCGAACAGGATCATATGTGTTTCCAGCCAGGCAGCCAAACTGTTTCCCCGGGCGGCGATCGAAAAAAAGATCACAGTGGTTAACGACGGAGTCGATTTAAAGGTCTTTTACCCCCGGGGAGATATTCCAGCGATAAAATTAGAAATGGGGATACCGAAAGACAGGGTGGTAATAGGATATTGTGGCCGGCTTATCAGGCGCAAGGGGGTGGCGATCCTCATAAAATCTGTGGAAAAACTGCTGGATAAGGGGTATAATCTGCATTTGCTTATAATAGGAGTCATAGTCCCCAAATACCGGGACCAGGCTCTGGAGATCGAGCAAATGCTGACCGGCGGCAGGTTAAAACAGCATTTCACCACATTACTGGAAGTAAAAGAAGTGGCCAAATACCTGTCGCCGTCCGATATAGTGATACAGCCTTCCATAGAGCCCGAAGGTTTTGGCCTGACTGCATTGGAGGCAATGGCTTTGGGGAAACCGGTGATAGCCACTCCTCTGGGCGGGCCGTTGGATCTGATAAAACCTCAACAAAACGGGCTTTTTGCCATACCCGGTGACAGCGATGACCTGGCTCTGAAGATAGAGGAACTGATAAACCACAAAGAATTGCGGGAGGCCATGGGAGCCCGGGCCTTGCTTACCGTCCGTCAAAATTATGATGCCGCCCTGGTTTCGGAGCGGGTAGGCCTGGCCTACCAAAAATTAACGGAAAGTAAATAAAACATGAAGGCAGATCAATGAAAGTACAGCTCATTTTCGTCCCGCCGGAAAATCCGCCAAAGCTGGGAGAACTGGGGGAACAGATATCCCCGCCCCTGGGTATTTTGTATCTGGCCGGATATCTGCGGCAAAAGATGCCCCATGTATCGATAGATGTTTTTGACGGAGTGAGGCACGGATACCAAAAGACCATTGAGCAGATAAAGACATTTGACGCCGATATCATCGGCCTTTCCTATTACACCCCGGTGGCGGCCAGCGCCCTGCGGCTGGCCGACCGCATAAAAAAGGAGCATCCCGGCAAGGTGGTGATCCTGGGAGGGCCTCATGCCACCGCCCTGCCCCAGGAAGGGATCCTCCGCTCGGCGGCCGACCTGGTGGTTTACGGAGAGGGCGAAGCCACCTTGGCAGAAATCGTCCGACTATTGGAACAAAAAGGATCCTTTGAAAAAATTGAATGGGAAAAAGTTGACGGACTTTGTCTGAGGCAGGAGGGCAAGCCGGTGCTCACCCCGCCCCGCAAGTTCATCCCCAATTTAGACGATATCCCGTTTCCGGCCCGGGATCTTTTGAATTTAAAGGATTACACCGGCTTTTATCTTTACAAATACACCCCCGAGACCAATATCATCATGTCCCGGGGCTGCCCCTACCGCTGCACTTTTTGTTCCAACTGCGTCTGGAATACCTCCACTCCCCGGGTCCGCATCCGCTCGGCCAAGAACATCGCCGACGAGATAGAGCACCTCTATAAGACTTTCGGGGTGCGGGAGGCCTTCGACAATGCAGATGAGTTCAACAACAACCTGGAAAATGCAATGGCCATCTGTGCCGAGATCAAGGCGCGCAAACTTCCGGTGGCCTGGAAGACGCAATTAAGGGCCCATCCCCTTCCGGAAGAGCTGGTAAAAGCCATGGCTGAAGCCGGCTGCTGGTATATTCACCTGGGCATAGAGAGCGGGAACCCCGAGGCCCTGAAAGGAATTAAAAAGAACATTAACCTGGAGCAGGTGGAGGCGGCCTGCCGGCTGTTGAAAAAATATAATTTAAAGATCCACGGACTGTTCATGCTTTTCAATGTTTGGGAGGAGGACGGGCAGCTGCGGTTTGAAGACATGGCCATGACCCAAAAGACCCTGGATTTTGCCAAAAAACTGGTTGATAAAAAATTATTGGATTACATCGGCTGGTCAATAACCACACCCTATCCCGGCAGCCCGCTTTACGATATCGCCACCAGGCATCAGCTGGTTTCTCGCGAACTTTTAACGGACTGGGATGCCTGGCTTAAAGACACCTCCTTCCTGATGAACCTTCCCGGGATAAGCCACAAGGAGATGGCCGATATGAAGGCCAAAGGTTCATGGCTGAGGGCCAGGGTGATGCTTCGTTCCGGAGATATTGGTCTAAAGGATATAGGATATTTCGCAAAAAAGCTGGGCAAGTTAGCCCATAATTTGATAACTGCCTGGCGGGAGAAGCCGTGACCGGAAAAAATGCCATAATATTCATCGACACCGAATCCGGACTGGAGGGACCCTGGCGGGAGTACTACGACCTCGGGGAGGGACTGGAGCAGATCACCGGGGTCCTGGCGCGCCACCAGGTTCCGGCGGTGTTCAACGTTTGCGGCAAATTACTGGAGCTCCATCCGGAATATTTCAGGGTCCTGGAAAGTTCCGGGCAGGAAATTGCCCTCCACGGCTGGAAGCACGAGAATTTAAGACTGCTGGACGATCAGTGGCTGGAGAGGGTGCTGTCGCGCAGCCATCGGGCCTACCAGCAGGCTCTGGGGCACTCCCCGCAGGGCTTCAGGGCCCCCTGGCTGGAATATGATCGGAGGTTATTATCATGGCTGAGCCAGAAAGGCTACCGGTGGGTAAGCCACCGCCACCAGTTCTACCGGGAACGTTTCAAATCGCCGGCGGCCCGCCCCGAGATAAGGTCCGGACAAAGGCTGGCCGGGCTTTGGAGTCGTTGGCAGGAGAGGCGCTTCGTGAAAATCCCCGGCAGGATATCATATGACCTTACCGAGTTCCCCCTGACCTCCTCCATGGACGGGGAACTGCTGGGACTGATCTCCCCCCTGCAACCTTCACCGCCGGAAACCATCGATTTTGCCGTCGACGCCTGGCAGCGGCAGATGAAGAGGTCGCCCGGCTTCTTCAGCTTGAATATCCACGACTGGTTGATATCCAGCGGCAACCGCCTGGAAGCCCTTGACAGGATAATCGCAATTATGCTGGCAGAAAATTATAAGATAACAACCTCTAGGGGACTTGTTTGAGTATGCTTTTCCCAGAAGATAAGAACATAGATTTGAGCATCTCCATCGTCAGCTACAATGTCAAGCGTCTTTTAGGATTGTGTCTGGAGTCGATCAAAACCCATACCCGGGGGATCAGTTATCAGGTGATCGTGGTGGACAACGGCTCCCGGGACGGCACCGCGGCCATGCTGGCCGAAAAGTTTCCCTGGGTCAGGATCATCCCTAACCGCAACAATCTTGGTTTTGCCGCAGCCCAGAACAAAGGTTTGGGAATGGGCCAGGGACGTTACCTGTTCTCCCTGGACAGCGACACTTATATCACAGAGGACACCTTCAGTTCCATGGTCAGGTTCATGGACCAGTATCCCGAAGCCGGAGCAGCCGGAGCCAGGCTGCTTTCACCCCAGGGAGTGAGGCAATATTCCCGGCGCCGCTTTCCGCCATCCATTTGGCCGGTGATATACCGGGGATCTTTTTTAAAGAAGATTCTGCCGCCCTCAGCCCAAGTGCGCCATTATGAGATGTCGGATGTAGTGCTGGCTTCGGAAACAGAGGTGGACTGGGTCTATGGAGGGAACATAATTTTTAGAAGAGAGGCCTTGGAACGGGTGGGTCTTTTTGACGAAAGATTCTTTATTTACTGCGAAGACGTAGACATCGGCTATAGGATGCAGGAATATGGCTGGAAGCGCTACTTTGTTCCGGACGCCCGGATATTCCATTACGGCCAGCAGGGAACCAACCAGATCAAAGTTAGGTCCTATTTGCGGCACGTGGTCAGCTATTTGAAATTGTTTCACAAATATAATTGGCGGCTGGACGAACGTTATCAAGCCAATTTCAATCGCCCATTCGGAACCAGTAGCCTGATACTGGCTCTGGTAAACCAAAACAAAAAACAGCCGTTGGAAGAATGCCTGAGGGTCATCCATGCCGATCCGCCAACGGTGTCCTATAAAGTGGTGGTGGTGGATGAAACCAGCCAAGACGGCAGTCTGGAGATGCTTAAGGAAAAATATCCCCAGGTATTGTGGATCACCAACCAAAACCCTAAGGGGTATTGGTTTGCCGTAAACCAAGTTTTGCGGATGACCGAGTCCGAATATCTGGCCCTGGTGCCACTGCGTCCAGGATCGGTTTTCGGGCAGTTCCAAAAACTGTACGATTTTCTGGAACTAAGGCCCCGGGCGGGCATGGCCGGGCTGGTGGCCGCAGTTAATCAACAGGGAGCCGACGTAAATCGAAAATATTCTGAAAAGCGTTTATTTATGGAGAACTGCATGATGTTCCGCCGCCGGATCGCCAGCCAAAACGGAATTCCAGATGAAAGCACGGCTCCGGAGGGCCGGGAACTTAAATGGTGTGCCGACCTGCGCCGGGCCGGAACTGGTGTTTATTATCTGTTAACCCTTTAGTCAATATTATGACCACCAACCCTATAATATCAATTTCACTGATCTCGCACGGTGAAATGGCGCATTTGAAAATACTGCTGCCTTCGCTGCTGGAATCGCTTCAGGGGATAGAACACGAGATCCTGCTAGTGGATAACTGTTCCCGGGACAATACCATTGATTACATAAGCCGGAATTATCCCCAGATCAAAATATCCATAAACTCCCGACCCCTGGGATACGGCGCCAACCACAATCAAAATATCATCCGGGCCTTGGGGCAATATGTGCTGGTGCTTAACGCCGACCTGAAGTTTGAAAAAGAAACGCTTAGCGGCCTGCTGAAGTTCATGGAAGAAAACCCCCATTGCGGAGTCAGCACCTGCCGTTTGCTGAATTGGGACGACAGCCAGATACAGCACAACTGCCGCACCTTTCCCACTCTGGTTGATATCTGGGCCCGGAGGTTCCCTCTCAAGAGCAGAAGGTTGCATGCCATAGCCGACCGCCACGAGATGCTGCATAAGGATTATCACCAAAGCTTCGAGACGGAATGGTTTCAGGGCTCGTTCATGTTATTTCGGCGGGAAGCCCTGGAGCAGATCGGCGGATTTGACGAAAGTTTCTTTTTATATTTCGATGACGTTGATATCTGCCGGCGCATTCACATGGCCGGCTGGGAGGTCCTTTTCAACGGCCGGGCTGTTGCCCATCACCGTTTCCATCGCCAAAGCGCCAACCCCCTGAACCGACTGTTCCGGGTGCACCTGGCCAGCATGTTCAATTATTTCAACAAATACGGCTGGAAGATCTGGCCGGAGGAGCCGGATCCCCCGGCCCCGGAAACCGCCGGTCCGACAGGCCCGAGGGTGGCCATCGTCCATGACTATCTGACCCAATTCGGGGGGGCGGAGCGGGTGCTGGAACTGCTGCAGAGGATATATCCGGAGGCCGACCTGTATACCCTGGTGCGCCATCGGGGGGACGGCCTGTTGGAGCAGCACATCGACCTGAACCGGGCCAGGACCTCTTTCATCCAGCGGCTTCCCGGGACCCCTTGGGGCCAGTTCAAGGAGTACCTGGGCTTTCTGCCGGCGGCGGTGGAGAGCTTTGATTTTTCGGACTATGACATATTGATATCCAGCTCCAGCGCCTGGGCCAAGGGGGCCATCACCAATGTCCGGACCTTCCACGTCTGCTACCTCCACAGCCCGATGCGCTTTGTATGGGACTGGTATCACCAGACCCTGAATGAATATTGCTGGCCGGTGAATTTTTTGCTGAAATACCTGCTGAGCCATATCCGTCGATGGGATGTATTAAGCGCCCAGCGACCCGATCTGGTGATAGCCAATTCGTCAGAGGTCCAGAAGCGCATCGATAAATACTATCGAAGAGGATCACTAGTATTGCATCCGGCGGTCGATACCAAATTCTTTGTGCCGGGAAAAGGCGGAGGGCGGCAGGACTATTATCTGGTGGTCTCCCGGCTGAAGCCCTATAAAAGGGTGGACCTGGCGGTCAGGGCCTTCAGCCTGACCGGGAAACCACTGGTGGTGGCCGGTGACGGTTCGGAGATGGCCCGCTTGAAAAGAATGGCCGGCTCCAACGTAATATTTACCGGCAAAATATCCGACCGCCAGCTGCTGGACTATTACCAGAACTGCCGGGCCCTGATATTTCCCACCCTGGAGGATTTCGGCCTGACCCTGGTGGAGGCCCAAAGCTGCGGGAAACCGGTTATAGCCTATGGACAAGGCGGAGCCCTGGAGACGGTGATCGAAGGACGGACGGGGATCTTTTTCAAGGAGCAGACGGCGGAATCATTGATCGATGCGATCAATCGTTTCGAGAAACTGAGTTTCGCCTTCCGCGAAATCCGGGAACATGCCCTGGCCTTTGACCAGGATTCGTTCACCGCCAGTTTCAAAAGCATAGTAGAAAAGGAATACGCCCTATTCCTGGAGAACCAGGGAAGACATAAATTTAGCTAGAAAAGAAGCTGTCCCCGTGAACCAGAGGAGATTTTATACGGAGATGCTGACCGATAGTAGAAATGGATGGGAAGGCCGAAAGACAATCCCAAAGAGACTGCTGGTGCTGGCGGGCATGCTGCTTTTCTGTTTCGAGGCAGGAGCTGCCGACATATCGGTTAATGATAAAAATTGTGAATATTTTTACAACGAACTTGAGGCAAGAGATCTGGCTGCAGCGTCCAGTTTCGTTCTGCCTTTGACCTGCCAACAATATTTACAGCTGAAGGACTCCGTAAAAAGCCGGAATCTTTTCAAGCCAGGGCTTATCTGTCTGCCGCTGGCCGTGGATGATCAAGTGCGGATCTTCGGCTTGGTGGAGGGCTGGGCCGGGGGAAGCGATTCCCTGGCGACCGGGGTGGGACATTTCCGGGGAGGACTGCTGGCCGGATCGGGCTCCTGGTCCCTGGTGGGCACCTATGACGGTGTTTCGGGAAAGGATTTTACTGAAGATTATTACGGCTATCAGTGGCGAGGGGTAAAAGCCAAGACCGACCAAGTGTATCTACGCTGGACCGGCCCCCGGGCCTTTTTTCAAGTCGGCAAGGATTATCTAAAATACGGAATGGGCCTGGGCCTCTCCGGACGCCAGCCTTTCGAAAAGATCCAGGCCGGGGTCCGTCTGGGCCGACATTTAGGATTGTATTCATTCCTGGGAAAGCTGGATGGCTGGCTGAAGGACAGCATATTCGTTAACCGTTATCTGGCCGGGCACCGAGCTGAATTTGAATACGGCTGGCTGCAGCTGGGCCTTAACGAGTTCGCCATATACGGCGGACCGGGCAGAACGGTGGAATTGTACTATCTGCTGCCGCTGTATTTTTTCCTGGGGGAGCAGGACAACCGGCAGATCGATGACAACATCATCTGGGATGCGGATTTCAAGATAACCACCCCGCCGGTCATTATCACCGGAGAGATAATGATCGACGATATCCAGATAGAGGATAAAACGGCCGGGGATAAAGAGCCCACCGAGGCCGGATTGGGCCTTCAGGCGGAATGGGCGGTGCTGACCAAGCCCTGGATGGTGACCACCGCGGCCTCATACCGGCTGGTCACCAACTGGACCTTCAACCAGAATAAGGATTGGAACCGCTTCCTGTTCGAGAAACAGCCCATCGGGGCGGAGTACGGCAACGATTTTGACATACTCTCGTGGAAGATCACGGCCCGAGCGGCATCCTGGTTCGGCTGCGGGGAGGTCTATCACATAAGAAAGGGCCAGGGAAGGATAGATGATCCCTGGACCAGCCCTTGGATGACGGACTCAACCTGGCGGGAGAAATTCCCCGGCGGGATAGTGGAAAGAACCGCCGGGTACCAGCTGGGCCTGGAATGGCGTCCGCCGCTGTCCCAGTTCCTGGGCGATATACCGTTGACCGTCTTCTGCCTGGGACGGTATGAAAATATCAGCAATTACGCCAATAACAGCGGCCTAAGGCGGGAGCAGTGGTTTGTCAAGCTGGGGCTGAGCCTGTATTTCTCCTCTAAAATAATCGATCTGGACCCGGAGAATTAATCCGGGATATTTCATTTTACGCAAATAAACCTTTTCGACCAGGATTGCCGGCTTAACAAGATGGCGGTAAAAATATATCAACCGGCCCCCGGAGATGGTGTTCGGGAAACCAAAACATGTCAATCAAATGATTTGATTGCCGAAAGGTGATGGAGGCGGCCATGAAAAAGAACTGGTCTGCGATATATTCGTGGATAGCGGTGATCAGCGACCTGCTGTTAAGCTGGCTGGCCGCCAATTTTTTGTGGCATCTATGGTTTGAAGTATGGAATTACTGGCAGGGCCAGCAGATCTGGGAGATGCAGCAGAAACTGGCCTGGACAGGCTTCATGATGATATCGATCCTGCTGCACGGTGGATATCGGAACACCTACAAAATGAACCGGCTGGAGCAGATATCGAATATCTATAACTCATCCCTCAGCGGCCTGCTGTTCATCGTCATAATAATATTCCTGGTCAAGGGATATAAGATCTCGCGAGGGTTTGCCGTACTGTATTTTACCGTGGCCCCCCTGTTCCTCTCGATGGGACGGGCGGCCCTGTTCATCTGCAATGAGGAACTGATGAAGCGAGGCTGGGGCATAAAAAACGCGATCATCGTGGGCAGCGGCAAGACCGCCAAGGCCATTTTTGACCATCTGGTGACCAACCGGGCCTACGGGTACAAGATCATAGGTTTTCTAGTGGAGAGCGAGAAGGATCTTCAGTTCACCTATGACGGGGTCAAGGCCATAGGTCTCCACCGGGATTGTGCCCTGGCCATCAAAAAAAGGCACGTTAAAGAGATATTTATTCCGGACCTGACCACCAAGCTGGCGGATTACAGCGACCTGATAGAGCTCTGCCGCAACCATAAAATGGAGGTCAGCATAATATCCCACCGCTATGATCTGCTGGCCAAGGTAGCCGGCATCTACGATGTGGCCGGAGTGGCCATCGTGACCAGGCACGGGGCCTTTTACCATCGGATATATCATCATATAAAAAGGGCTATGGATGTTTGTTTATCAGTCCTGGTCTTGGCCGCATTCAGCCCGGCAATGCTGGCAATAGCCCTGCTGATCAAGCTCAACTCCCCCGGGCCGGTATTCTTCAGGCAAACCAGGGTCGGCAAGGATGGCGTTCTCTACCAATTGTTAAAATTTCGCACCATGCACAAGGATGCCGAAAAGGTAAAGATCAACCTGCACCTGCACAACGAGGCCGACGGGCCGATATTCAAGATCAAGGAGGATCCCAGGATCACCCGGGTCGGCCGCTGGCTGAGGCGCCTGAGCCTGGACGAGGTCCCCCAGCTGATCAACGTTTTCCGGGGCGAAATGAGCCTGGTGGGGCCCAGGCCTCCGCTTCCTTCGGAGGTGGAGAAATATCAGGATTGGCATAAATATAGACTGCAGGGACAGCAAGGGATGACCGGGCTATGGCAGGTTTCCGGCCGGAGCGAACTCTCATTCGAAGAAATGGTGCTGCTGGACATTTACTATCTGGAGCATTGGTCGCCCATGATGGATTTGGAGATACTCATCAAGACCATTCCGGCGGTGATAACCGCCAAAGGGGCCTATTAAGCGATCAATTCCGGCGGATAACAGATTATAATGGATCGACAGATGGAAAATACCGATAATCAAAAGGTATCCTCCAACGTGGTGCGGCTGGGCTGGGTCAGCCTGCTGACCGACGTCTCCTCGGAGATGCTGTACCCGCTGATCCCCATCTTTCTGACCACGGTGCTAGGCGCTCCGATGGCGGCCCTGGGTTTGATCGAGGGCCTGGCCGAAAGCGTCTCCAACCTCCTCAAGATATTTTCGGGGTGGTGGTCCGACCTGGTCGGCAAGCGCAAACCGTTCGTGATCGGGGGGTATTCCCTGTCAGCATTCTCCAAGCCCCTGCTGGTGTTCTCCCTGCTCATCGGCTGGCCGCTGGTCCTGCTGCTGCGGATCATGGACCGCACCGGAAAGGGCCTGCGGACATCGGCCCGCGACGCCCTGATAGCGGACTACACCCCCGACTCATTGCGAGGACGGGCCTACGGCCTGCACCGGGCCATGGATTCCCTGGGGGCGGTGCTGGGCCCTCTGGCGGCGTTGTTATTCATGAGCCGCCTGGGCCAGGATACTTCGGCCTACAAAACGGTCTTCTTATGGGCCTTTGTTCCGGCCATTCTGGGGGTGTTCCTGCTTTTCACCGTCAGGGAGAGGCCGTTTGTCGGCCGCTATAAAAAACCCAAATTCCAGTGGAGGGCCTTCAACCGGGATTTCAAAATATTCATCTTCATAAATTTGATCTTCGCCGTCGGCAACTCGTCGGATGTCTTCCTGATAGTGCGGGCCAAGGAACTGTTCTCCGCCAATCCGGTGGTGATGGCGCTGCTGGCCTACATGCTGTACAACCTGACCTATTCTCTGGGCTCCTACCCGGCCGGGATGCTGGCCGACCGGATAGGCTCGCGCAAGGTCTTTTCCCTGGGCCTGATGATCTTCGGCCTGGTGTACCTGGGATTCGCTTTCAACCACAGCCCGCATATGCTGTGGGTGCTGTTCGCGGTCTACGGGTTCTACACCGCCCTCACCGACGGGGTGGGCAAGGCTTACGCCTCCAAGCTGGTGCAGGAGGAATTGCGGGCCACCGGGATGGGGGTGTATCACATGTCCACCGGTCTGGCCAGTTTTGCCGCCAGCACCATCGCCGGACTGCTGTGGCAGATCCTGGGATTCCGGGCCACCTTCATCTACGGGGCTGCTGCCGCCCTGCTGGCGGTGACCATGTTCCTGTTTCTGGTAAAGGGGAAGAGATAGATGGCCGCAGTGATAGATGCCATGAATGTAAGCCGGATATTCCAGGCCCCCAAAGGCGATCTTAAAGTGCTGGCCGGTCTGTCCTTCTCCATCGGAAAAGGACAGACCGCAGCCATTGCGGGAGCCTCCGGATCAGGGAAATCCACTTTACTGCACATCCTGGGATGCCTGGATCGGCCCACCGAGGGAAAGATCCTGCTGGGCGGCCAGGACACCTCGCAGTTGGCCGACCACGACCTGGCCGGGGCCAGGAATAAAAACATCGGTTTCGTCTTCCAGTTCCACCATCTGCTGCCGGAGTTCACGGCTGTCGAGAACGTGGCCCTGCCCCTGCTGGTCGGCGGAATGGGAAGACCCGAGGCCATGTCCCGGGCCGAAGAGCTGATGGACCAGGTGGGCCTCAAGGAGAGATGTCTGCACCGGCCCTCGGAGCTTTCGGGTGGTGAACAGCAGCGGGTGGCGGTGGCCCGGGCCCTGGCCAATTCGCCGGAGGTCATCCTGGCCGACGAGCCCACCGGGAACCTGGACAGCCGGTCGGGGGGAGCGGTGGCCGACCTGCTGTGGCGAATGAACCGGGAAAGGAACATCGCCCTGGTGCTGGTGACCCATAACAACGAACTGGCCAAGCGGGCCGAACGGATAATGGAATTGAAGGATGGGAAGCTATGGCCGAAATGAACAACCGGTCTCTCAAGGTCAAGGACATCTACAAAAGCTACCGCAAGCACCGGGCGGTGAACGGCATCTCCATCGAGATCAACCAGGGGGAGATAGTGGGGCTGCTGGGGCCCAACGGGGCCGGCAAGACCACCACCTTCAACGTCATCACCGGGCTGATCAAGCCCGACGAAGGTTCGGTATTTTTAGATGACATCGAGATCACGGACATGCCGATGTACCAGCGGGCCCGGCACGGCCTGGGATACCTGACCCAGGAGTCCTCGGTGTTCCGCAAACTGACGGTGGCCGAGAACATCATGGCCATCCTGGAGATGATGCCCCTGAGCCAGCAGCAGCGGCAGGACCGGCTGAAGAACCTGCTCCAGGAGCTGAGCATCTCCCATCTGGTCGACAAGAAGGCCCATTCCATATCCGGGGGGGAGCGGCGCCGGGTTGAGGTGACCAGGGCCCTGGTCACCAATCCTGCCTTTCTGCTTTTGGACGAGCCGTTCACCGGGATAGACCCCATCGCCCGGACCGATATCCAGCAGGTGGTGGTCAAGCTCAAGGAGCGCGGCATCGGGGTCCTGCTGACAGACCACAACGTCCGGGAGACCCTGGAGATCACCGACCGAGCCTATGTGGTCTACGAGGGCCGGGTGTTCGCCTCGGGCACCCCTCAGGAGATCGTGGCCCATGCCGGGGCCCGGGAGAAGTTTCTGGGGGATAAATTTACGCTGTAAAAATAAAAGATGGAGGTAAAGTAATGAAAAATATATGTGGGATCATTATTTTATTTGCAATTTGCCAAGTGTGCCATGGCACTATCATTCAAGTGCCACAAGATTATTCTACAATTCAGGAAGCTATAGGTATATCAAGCAATAATGATACAATATTTATTGCTAATGGAACATACAATGAAGATGTTAATATTGATTTCTTTAATGATTCATTATCTATTATAGGTGAAAATCCCGAAAGCACGATTGTCAGGGGGATTACTAATACGATCACTATTAATGATGTCGGAAGATGCTTTATTAGCAGATTGCTTATTTCTGGTAATGGAGATGGGATCAAAATTACAAATAGCAACGGTGTCGTAATAAGAAACTGTGTAATTGGAGGCAATTCATATTTTGGGGTTCATTTGTATTATGCCCGAACATGCACTTTGGATTGCAATCAGATATGCTTTAATGGTATGTATTTAATCAAAAACTCAAAGAACAAAACTACCCTAGGTCTGGGCAATAATTGCGGAGTGATGGTAGATAATTATTCAACAAACAATATTTTTCTTGGTAATCATATTTATTCTAATTGCGGTTCCTGGCATTATGGTTCTGGATTTAACGGCTATGGCGTGTTTATAGCATCTAACGCAGACAGCAACAAATTTATCGCCGATACAATACGTAATAACTCGGGAGGTGATATTGGGGGTGCATTTGACGACCCTGGATGTGGCTATGGAGTATATGTTTTAAAGGCAAAGGGCATCTTTTTTGCTAACTGTACAATAGATTCGAATAATGGCGGCTATAATGTTGACTATGGTTTTAGCGGAACAGGAAATGGGATTGTCCTTGATAGTGGTGCGACTGCAATAATTGGAGGTGATAGCCTTTATTCAAACCGGATATGCGATAACAATAGTGTACTGAATCATAATCACAATTGGAATATTCTTAACAATACGGCAAATGACATTATTGCCACCTACAATTATTGGGGACTTGAAGATACAGTCTCAATGCGGACAAGAATATTCGATCATTTTCTTGATTCTACAAAGGGTTATGTTATTATAAACCCTTGGGTGTCAGGTGTAGAAAACGAGAAGGATAAGCCTATTAATGGATTGTTATTGGTTTTAAATAATAATTATCCCAATCCTTTTAATAACAAAACAATAATCGATTACCAAATAAAAAAGAATACATTTGTAAAACTAAATATATACAACTGCTTAGGTAACAAAATTAGAAATCTGGTTAATTCAAATCAAAACACGGGGAAATATTCCATTGTTTGGGATGGAAAAAATGATTTTGGGCAAAAAGTGGCTTGCGGTTTGTATTTCTGTAGTCTAGGGGCAGCTAATGAAAGAACAACGAAAAAAATAGTAATGATAAAATAAATAAAAATACGGAGGCACTGCGATGATCAAGGATATTTCCGCTTTCTATTCCAAGAACGCCCTGAACATGAAACGTTCGGAGATCCGCGAGCTGTTGAAGCATACCCGCAAGCCGGAGATGATCTCCTTTGCCGGCGGGCTGCCCGCCCCCCAGACCTTCCCGCTAAAGGACATCGAGGAGATCGCCTGCCAGGTGCTGAGGGAAAAAGGGAACGTGGCTTTGCAGTACGGCACCACCGAGGGCGAACTGCCGCTGCGCCAGGAGATAGCCAACTGGATGTCCCAGCACAAGGCCGGAATCAATCCCGAGAACATCATGATCACCTCCGGTTCCCAGCAGGGGCTGGACATCATCGCCAAGGTGTTCATCGATCCGGGCGATCCCATCATCGTGGAGCTGCCCAGTTACATCGGCGGACTGCAGGCCTTTCAGGCCTACCGGGCCAAGATGATCGGCATTCCCCAGGACAACGACGGGATGAAGGTGGACAAGCTGGAAAAGGTTCTGGCCAGGATGGCCAAGAGGAAAAAGAAGCCCAAATTCATCTACGTGGTGCCGGACTTCCAGAACCCCTCGGGGGTGACCATGCCGCTGGAGCGCCGGAAGAAACTGCTGGAGCTGGCTTATAAGTACGAAGTGCCGATCATCGAGGACAGCCCCTACCGCGACCTGCGGTTCACCGGGGATGACGTGCCGCCCATCTACAGCCTGGACACCCAGAACCAGGTGATAGTGCTGGGCACCTTCTCCAAGATATTGTGCCCGGGTCTCCGGCTGGCCTGGCTGATGGCTCCGGCCGCCTGGACCGACCGGATGATAGTCTCCAAGCAGAGCATGGATCTGGCCTGTCCCACCTTCAATCAGCTGATAGTGGCCGAGTATATGAAACGGGGGCTGCTGCTGCAGCAGATAGAGAGCATCAAAAAACTGTACGGTAAAAAGCGCGAGGTGATGCTGAAGGCCCTGAAGAAGAACATGCCCAAGGGCGTCAAGTGGACCAAGCCGGAGGGGGGATTGTTCCTGTGGGTCAAACTGCCAAAGAAGATGAGCGCCAATGAGCTGTTTCCCAAGGCCATCGAGGAGAACGTGGCCTACGTGATAGGCTCGGCCTTCCACTGCGACGGCAAGGGCCAGAACACCATGCGACTCAATTTCTCCTACGCCTCGGAGGAACAGATCGAGGAGGGTATCAGGCGGCTGGCGACGATGATCAAGAAGAATATGTGATCCGGACCTGTGGGCAGAAGGGGTATTCAGTATACGGCAGACAGCACCCGGTGGAGGTGACAACATGGCCAAGCGGCACATAATAATTCTGGCCATCAGCCTGTGGCTATGGCTGTGCGGGGAAGCCATGGCCCAGCCGGCCTTCAAGCAGCGCCAGCTGGAGCATTCCCGGGTGCGGGCGGCCTTCATCGAAAAAGAGCCGCGGCTCAAGACAGTATATTCAGAGAGGAGGCTGTCCTACCCGCCAGCCAACATCTTCATCCGGATATTCAAAAGGGAGAAGCAGCTGGAGGTCTGGACCGGACCGGGGCAGAACGGATACCGGCTGGCCGAAACCTATGACATCTGTTCCTCGTCCGGGGAATTGGGACCCAAGCGGGCCCGGGGCGACCTGCAGGTGCCGGAGGGCTTTTATCACATCGGCCATTTCAACCCGGCCAGCAATTTCCATCTGTCGCTGGGCATCAGCTATCCCAACCGCTCCGACCGGATCCTCAAAAAGGGGAGCGATCCCGGGGGCGCCATCTACATCCACGGCGACTGCGTGACCATCGGCTGTGTCCCCATCACCGACGACAGGATCAAGGAACTGTACGTTCAGGCGGTGGAGGCCCGGGCCGCCGGGCAGGCCAGGATCCCGGTGCATGTCTTTCCGGCCAGATTGGACAGCCTGAACTTTGCGTCCCTCAAAAGGGAATATGCCGGGGATGCCGGCCTGATAAGGTTTTGGGAGAACCTTAAAATCGGCTATGACCGGTTCCAATCATCGGGCCGGGTTCCCAAGGTCACCATCGACAATAACGGAAAATATCTATTTGATTGAAATGGTCTGTTAAAATGTGTGGCAGAGAGGGAAAATGTTCAAAAAGATCAATACGGTGAAAACGATATGGGCAAGACCTTCGAAGAATTGATAATATGGCAAAAGGCCAGAGAGCTGGCCAATCAGATTTTCGCACTGACCGGCAGGCAATCTTTTTCAAAATACAGGTCCCTTAACGACCAGATGCAAAGAGCGGCTGTCTCGGTAATGGCCAACATTGCCGAGGGCTATGAGAGGTCCAGCCAGGCTGAATTTGCCAGATTTTTGTTCATAGCCAAAGGCTCCTGCGGTGAGCTGAGGAGTCATCTGGTGATAGCCCATGATCAAAAAATATTCGATGACCATTTGTATCAAGGTCTTTCCCAGAGGGCTTTTGGTTTATCCGCAATGATAAGCAGGATGATCGCCAAGGTAAAAAATAAAAAGTGATCCTTAAATCCCTTTTCTCGTTTTGTTCGCATTGCACTTATTACACATGAAATAGTAAGGAGCAGTCATGCCTGATAAAAGAGAACACTGGGGTTCAAAACTGGGGGTGATACTGGCGGTGGCCGGCAGCGCGGTGGGGCTGGGAAATTTTTTACGTTTCCCGGCCAAGGCGGTGCTCAACGGCGGCGGAGCCTTTATGATCCCCTATTTTGTTGCCTTCCTGCTTTTGGGCATTCCCCTGATGTGGGTGGAGTGGACCCTGGGCCGGATGGGCGGGCAACTGGGCCACGGCACCGCGCCGGGCATATTTGACAAGCTGGACGGGACCGGACGCTGGGCCAAATATCTGGGCATCATCGGCATCCTGGGGCCCTTCGTGATCCTGATCTATTACATGTACATCGAATCCTGGACCCTGGCCTACGCCTGGTATTCCTTTACCGGACACCTGCCGTTCGGATCGGGACAGGAGGAGATGAAGGCCTTCCTTTCCGGATACCAGGGCCTGGTGCATAATAATTATTTCTCCGGGCTGGGTCCGGCCCTGCTGTTCTTCGGCTTGACCTTTCTGATCAATTTCTTTTTCATCTATAAAGGCCTGCAGGGCGGAATCGAAAAGCTTTCCAAATACGGCATGCCGGTCCTTCTGGTGTTGGGCGTCATTCTGGCCATTCGGGTGCTGTCCCTGGGCACGCCGGATGCTTCCCTGCCTGAACTGTCGGTAAAGAACGCATTGGGCTTCGTCTGGAATCCCGACTTCTCGCAGTTGACCAGCGCCAAGGTATGGATCGAAGCCGCCGGTCAGATCTTCTTCACCCTGTCGGTTGGCATCGGGGTGATCCTCACCTACGCCAGCTACCTGCGGAAGAACGACGACGTGGCCCTGTCCGGCCTGACCGCCTCGGCCACCAACGAGTTCTGCGAGGTGATCCTGGGCGGGTCCATCGTCATCCCGGCGGCTTTCATCTTCCTAGGCGGTTCTGCCGGCGCCTTAAGCGCCGCCCAAAGCGGGACCTTCAACCTGGGATTCGTGACCATGCCCATGATCTTCGGGAAGATCCCGATGGGGACGCTGTTCTCCGGCCTGTGGTTCTTGCTGCTGTTCATCGCCGGCATCACCTCCTCGGTGTCCCTGATCCAGCCGGCGGTGTCATTCCTTGAAGACGAACTGGGGTGGAACCGAAGGAAATCGGTGCTGGCACTGGGTGCAGTCTCTCTGCTGGCCTGCCTGCCCGCCATTTTCTTTTTGGCCCATGGCTTCGTGGATGAGCTGGATTTCTGGGGCGGCACATTGTTCCTGGTGGTGTTCGCCGCCATCGAGATCATCCTGTTCGCCTGGGTGTTCGGCATGGACAAGGGCTGGCGGGAGATGCACCAGGGGGCCCGGATGAAGATCCCCGCGATCTACCAGCCCATCATCAAATACGTCACCCCGGCCTATCTGCTGATCCTGCTGGGGGTGTGGTCCTACCAGCAGTTCTGGCCGTTCATCGCCCTGAAGGGCATTGCCGCGGCCGACCGGCCCTACATGTGGGGGGCCCGGATATTGATCCTGCTCTTGGGGGCGGCGCTGGCGGCCATGGTGGCCAGGGCCTGGGGCAAGAGAAAGAACGGTAGCTCCGGTGAAGGTGAGAAAATCAGAGGATGAGAAGATAAGAGGTACAGAAGTTCAGATGATATCCTGTCATCTCAACTTCACAAGTTCTCATCTTCGGGGATCACGATTAAGCAAGGGTATCAATTATTACAAGGAGGCGTGCGATGAGCGTCTGGGGCGCGATATTCATGGCCCTATCCTGGGCCACCATTCTTTTTTTGGTGGTCTATACCTTCGGGAAGATATTTTCGGAGAAGCCGGGGGACAACAACGGCGGGCAGTGAGGGTTTATTTGCCGCGGAGGCTTTTGAACCGCAAAGAACGCAAAGAGACACAAGACACAGGTTTTTTGCTTGATGCCGGGCAAACTTGTCATTCCTGTGAAGACAGGAATCCATGCTTTTGAACCACTAAGACACAAAGGCACCAAGGATTTTTAGTAAATAGTTATTGGTTGCTGGTTATTCAGAAAAGATCCGTGTGGATCCCCGCCATTAGCAAGTAGTCCATATAGTCCGCCACAACAAGTAAATCCATATAGGCGGATCTGCCTGTGGCACGAGCGGGCAAGCTGCCCGATCCGTGTTAATCCCCGCCATTAGCAAGTGGTCCATATAGGCGGGCAAGTGTGTGCCATGGCTCGCGGCCTTTCACCGCCAAGCGATGCACTGTGTTTATCGAAGTGACGCAAAGATAATTGGATCGTTACAGTCATTGCGAAAACACACCCTGCCGTGCAGATGAAGCAATCCCATATTTTGTCACCATAATACTCACACATTCAATTTGTCAGGCAGGCCAGCCTTCTCAGTGTGACAGGCTTTATCACGGTGCGGGATAAACCTCGGCGGTGATCTATATTCTTGGCTGGATTCCCGCCTGCGCGAGAATGACATGGCCAATTTGACAGCAGTCTATGATTGTAGCAATAAACAATAAAATAGGAGGGACCATGAAAAGAACACTGATCGCATTTATTGCGTTGCTGGGCGCCTCCCTGCTGATACTGTCTTCCTGCAATCTGGGGCCGCGCACCGTCAAGATCGGGGTGGCCGGGCCGATGACCGGGCCGCAGGCCAAGCAGGGGATGGACTTTCTGAACGGGGTCCGCCTGGCGGCGGAGGAATGGAACGCGCGGGGCGGGGTGCTGGGCAAGCAGATCGAGGTGGTCTACGAGGACGACCGGGGCGATCCCAAGGACGCGGTGGCGGTGGCCAACAAGCTGGTCAACCAGAACGTGGCGGCGGTGGTGGGGCACTATGGATCGTCCTGCACCATTCCGGCCTCGGCGGTCTATTACGAATCCGGGGTGGTCCAGATCACGCCGTCGTCCACCAACGGAGATCTGACCCTCAAGGAAAAACGGGCCACGGTTTTTAGGGCCTGCGGCCGGGATGACCAGCAGGCGGAGTATGACGCCCACTTCGTGCGCGACGTTCTCAAGAAGAAGCGGGTGGCGGTGCTGGATGACAAGACCACCTACGGCCAGGGGCTGGCCCGGGACTTCGTCAAGAACCTGGGGCCGGAGGTCAATGTTGTCGCCTACGAGCACATCACCCAGGGCGACAAGGATTTCTCGGCGGTGCTGACCAAGTTCAAGCCGCTCAATCCGGAAGTTATCTTCTTCGGCGGGTACTACCCCGAGGCCGGACTGCTGGTCACCCAGATGCGGCGGCTGGGGATCAAGGCAATATTCGTGTCGGGCGACGCCACCATCGACCAGGAATATCTCAACCTGGCCGGCAGGAACGCCGAGGGCACCTACCTGTCCTACGGGCCGGATTTCGAGAAGCTGGCCAGCGCCAGGAATTTCATGCGGGACTACCAGGCCAAGTACGGCCCGGTGGGGCCCTATTCGCTGTACGCCTACGACGCCGCCAACATCATCCTCAAGGGCATCGAGCTGGCCAAGAGCACCGACGGCGCCAAGCTGGCGGAGGTCATTCACAACAACACCTTCAATGTGGCCCGGGGGGCGCTCTCGTTCGACGCCAACGGCGACCTGAGCAGCAGCCCCTATGTGATGTGGGTGGTCAGGGATGGGAAATTCGTGGTGACGGAATGATCTTTTATAAAGGCAACATGGGTAGATAGGAGATAGTAGTTAGTAGGGGCGGGTTTTAAACCCGCCCTTTTTGTATTCCCAATAACGTAGGGACATGGCGGGCCGTGTCCGGTAAACCAGACGCGGGATTTTTGTTTATCGTGGGGGCGGAGTGACCCCACCCCGCCATTAGCAGGCAGCACTTATAGGCGGGCAGGCCCTGCCCCTCCCCCGGTGGGAGAGGGGTTTTGTAGGGGCGATTGGTCAATCGCCCGAACCCACAGGTATGGCAAATCATCGTAGGGACATGGCGGGCCATGTCCGGCACCGAACATTTATTTTGGGGCGGGTTTAAAACCCGCCCTTTTTTTATGTGTCATTTTGGAATTTGTGTGACATTTGTCACGGTTGGGGAAATTTAAAAATATCAAGGGGTTATATAAACGGCCGGAAAAAGCGGGACATTATGTCCCGCTTTTTTGTTGGGGATGGGGAAGGGGGGTATCTTGCAGTTGCAGGGATGACAAGGGTTTGACGGTATCAGGCCGCAGGCGGCACAGGATTTGCGTTTGTAAAAAGGATAAACATAAATC
Source organism: uncultured bacterium (assembly GCA_937863685.1). Taxonomy (GTDB): domain Bacteria; phylum Edwardsbacteria; class AC1; order AC1; family EtOH8; genus UBA2226. Next base: position 456,731 of record CALMGM010000005.1, on the reverse strand, counting down.
TTTGACATACTAATCTGGCTTTGGTACCCCCACCTTACTTTCTCTTGTAACCAAGAGAAAGTAACAAAGAGAAGTTCCGGGGGCTGTCCAGCTAAAGCTTACCAATTTGAATATGTAATATCAGTATCTGTTATTTTACCCAGCTCATTTTATCAGATGTCCGAAGCCGCCGACCGCCCCCCGTCCCGGCCGATCATTTCGGACAGGCCGAAATGCCCGGCTTGGGTTTGGACTGGCTAACGTGCCCCAGGTCGCATCAGCTCTGCTGCTGAACAAAGAAGGCCGTTAAGAATTTGGCAGTGTCTGAAGCGCAGCGAGTTTGTCAAATTTAGGCCGCAGGTCTTAAGGCCACCGGGCAGAGGTGCAGCGACAGTTCTCTTTGCAACTTTCTCTTCAAAGAGAAAGTGGGGAAAAGCCGTTTTGGTACACCAGCACCTTGCCTTACTTTCTCTTGTAACCAAGAGAAAGTAACAAAGAGAAGTTTTAGGGGACGGCAAACTAACGTAATGCAGCAAAAAACAATTTTCAACCCGCATAGATATTCTGTTTAAAATGATATGCACCAGCAACGCTGACCGTAGCCGGTCCCCTAACACCCCTCTTGACCGGTTCATGCTTCCCCGGCCAAGCTTGGGCTTGGTACTGCAAAATTGCCGCAGGCGGGGAACCGGGGGGCGTTTATTGTTTGGTTATTTTGATATTAGAATTTTAAATTAAAAGACCTACAGCCAGCAGGTAACAAATTTAATGAAAGGAAGGAAATGAAAAAGGTAATTATCACCATGCTACTGCTATCATTTGTCGCCAGTATGGCCATGGCGCTACCTGGAATTTGCTACGGAACTGCTTTAAATCAATTCGGCGTTTCATTGGGTGCCGGCTGGACAGCAACTGTTTACGGACATTCCACCTGCTACGGGGTGACCGACGCGAACAGTTATTTTGAAGTAACCGGATCGCCTATTCCGGATATCGGCTACCATTATTTGAAATTCACAAAAACCGGCAGCCGCACCCTGTATTCCCCTGTTTTCTATTATAACCAGACGGCTTACAATTTTGGTACGGTAACTTTGCAAATATCACCGCCGGGGATCCCGAACGATTAATTAAATAATAATTGCTGGCTGTAGGTATAGTTCTACTGGTTTGGTAAACGCAAAATGATTGCAAAATTGCCGCAGGCGGGGAACCGGGAACGTCCGGTCGCATCAGCACTGCTGATCAAAGAGAAAGTAACAAAGAGAAGTTCCGGGGGCTGTCCAGCTAAAGCTTAACAGTTTGAAAAAGTAATACCATTAACTTTTATTTTACACAGCTCATTTTATCCGATGTCCGAAGCCGCCGACCGCCCCCCGTCCCGGCCGATCATTTCGGACAGGCCGAAATGCCCGGCTTGGGTTTGGTTCTGCGATACCAAATACTGTCTACAATATACGCATACAGACTTCCATGCTTTCCCCTTTCCACTTTTAACTTTCAACTTTTAACTTTTGTAAGGAGGAGCCATGCGCCGGTACCCATCATCCACCGCCGACTTTTCCGAGGGGGCCAAACTGCTGGTAAAGGGAGGCGAGGCCAACAAGGCCGAGATAGCCAAGTGGGGGCTGATTCCCGCCGAACTGCAGAAACTGCTGGACGGCTACCAGGCCGCCAATTCGGAACAGGAACGGGCCAAGGCCGCCCTGCAGCAGAGCACCATTGACTGGCAGGATACCCAGAAGGCCCTTAAGACCGAGATGGCCCGCTGGGTAAGCACCCTGGAGGGGAATTACGGCAAGACCGGGGAGAAACTGCAGGAGTTCGGGATCGCACCGCGCAGTTTTCACCCCCGGAAGGGGCCAAGGGTGAAGAAGGTTTAGCGGGGGGCCATGACACACCCCCTACCCCCTCTTTTTAGAGGGGACAGCAGGATGACCAGACTAAAACACTGTTCCGCCGGCAGGCAGATCGGGACCGATGAGGGCATTAACAGGACCGTTGCCGGTGAGATCGGTCCCGTTGCCGGGCGGAACGATCCCGTTTTGGGTTGGAACGGTCCCGTTCACAGGTTGAACGGGACTGTTCTTTGGTCTATCGGGACCGATCGGGGGTAGAACGGGACCGATTGGGGGTAGAACGGGACCGATCGGGGGTAGAAAGGTCCCGATTTAAGGCCGAAAGGGACCGTTTTTGGGTTATTTATTGCAGTTAGCAATTATACAGCAATGGGTTACATAAAAAACAGAAAAAATTAATAAAAGGGGGTATAAAAATGGCATGGTCTGAAGAAATGATTGAAAGTGTTTGGGCTAAGGGTAAAACCGTAGAGGGCAATGATTCTAAAAAATGGCGTAAAGATGAATGTAATGCATGGATATCACGTGAAAAATATGGGGTTAGAAATTCCCAGTATGGTTGGGAAATAGACCATATTTCACCAGGCGGCTCTGATACTCTTTCAAATTTGAGGCCCTTACAGTGGGAAAATAATGTGGATAAAAGTAATGGACGATTGAAATGCAATGTAACATCAGATGGCAATAATAATAAAAAGCATTGATCTTTTTAATTGACAACTTAAAACTAAAAGCGGTATATTTAATACTAAATAAGTAATAATATACCGTTTTTTGAAATGTTATGTTTTTATTAAAAACATAACACCATAAATTGGTAGCCCAAGCTAAAGAAAATAAAAACCACCGCATGGCCGTGATCCATGTGCAAAGCGATACGGTGGCAATACAGTAAATCAATTATTTTAGCATAAATATATGAAGATCCTATTGGCTGGTCCAGGTACTGGGAAAACAACAAAAATAAAAAGCATCATAGACGAACAATATGATGGTTGTAAAAATATTGTGGTGCTATCTTTTACCAATGCTACCGTGAAGGATTTAAACACTAAATTCTCAAAATGTGAAAATGTTACGTGCATGACACTTCATAGCTTTGCTTTAAAATATAATCATCTACCCGTGTTGCATATTCTAATCAAAGAAGAAGAGGACGTATTAAAATGGTTAACTGAAAAACTGGGTATAGCTTTCGATACTGTTTGTGAAATTCTTCATTGTATCACTTTTAACAAAATGATACTCGCATGCTTGGCTTTTATAAAAAGTAACCCGGCTTATTTTGTTGATAAATTAGGCAAACTTGACCTTTTGGTCGTAGATGAATTCCAAGATTTTAACCCCATCGAACAGGACTTTGTACTGCAACTATCAAAAATTGCTGCCGAAACTATCATATTAGGTGATGACGACCAATCAATATATGGCTTCAAGGATGCTGACCCGGATGGAATTATTTCTTTATATAAAAATGCAACCGTTGGAAAAATTCAGCATGAGAATTTATGTTATCGCTGTCCAGATAGTGTTGTTGAATATGCTAAAAAGTTAATAAATATAAATAAAAACAGAATACCTAAGGAATGGGAAAAAACAAGCAAGAGCGGTTATGTAAATATTAAACAACATATAACGCAAGAAGAATCGGATTGCTATATTTTAGACAAAATAATAACAATACGCCAAAGCGATCCGAATGCGAGTATTTTGTTATTAAGCGCCGTTGGTTTTTCAGTTGATGCCGTTAAAAATAAATTGAAAGATAACGGTATTGATTTTGTCGATTTTTGGCATAACGAGCTTAGTGAAGAAAAATTGGTAAATATCTGGTGGCTTAACATATTTTATGGTGATAAAAAAATATTGTTCTTAATATTGTTGCTAAAATATTACGGAACTTTTAAGAAAGATAAACACCTCGCTTATTTTAAAGGCAAGATGGAGACTGGGTTTAATGCGGATGCTATTTTAACCGAAACAAAAATATTCAAGGAATTGCCCAGCAATTTAGCTATGCATATAGATGCACCACCTGATTTTGATGCTTTGACAAAAGAATATCCTGCTTTTGAGCAATTTCGTGAACATCTCAATTTAAACGACTTAAATAATTCTGTAAAAAGCATAACTAAAAGAATTCGTAAACCCATAGAATTTATTGACAATAAAGTAAATATTATGTCTATTCATAAGTCAAAAGGGTTAGAAGCAGATTATGTTATTATAAATGGTTTAATTACGGGAATTATTCCAAACAAGACAAAAGGAATAGACACAATAGAAGCACAACGCAGATTATTATTCGTTGGTATTACTAGGGCAAAAAAGGAATTGAATCTAATATCAACCGTGGAATGGGAAGCGAAAGATGCACACAAGGTTGATTTTAAAGAATTCCGTTTTAATTATAAAAGAAGGAAATATAACGCAAAGACATCTAAGTTTATAGAGGAAATTATTTAGATTATAGATAGATACCAAGAAGGAACCAAATTAAACTTCGTTCAAAATAAAAGGCCCTGGCCGAATAGCTGGCTTGGTTTATAAAATTCGCAAGGTGGCCGTAGAAGAAGGTCGGGATAAAACACCTTAAAGAGATGTTGGGCAAAATATGACCAGCATCCCATTATAATATTTAATGTTTTACTATAAGTAATAAATGAAGATACGAAATACCTTTTATACTGGTAATAACGTAACCAATTTTATTGGAAGGGATGAAGAAATCCAATATTTAATAGATTGGTACAGTAATGAACCAAATACTAAAATTACTTTTCTTGTTGGGCAAGTTGGTACTGGCAAAACGGCACTTGTTTTGCATTTTAAGGAAATTGCAAAACATTTATTTTCAAATGTTATTTACATGCAGGGTAGGGCATTAAATAGTTTGCATATAAAAGAAGTTAATGAAATGCTGCAAAAAAACATTGCCAATAGTTCAAAAACATTATTAATAATAGATGGTTTGGATGAAATTAATTCAAATGATAAAATAGAAACAGTTTTTCGCCATTTGTCTGTTAAGAATAATATGCATTTGTTAATAACAACTAGACCAGCAGTTCTTGGAAGCCGTTCTTGGCTAAACAGTGACACGATCTATAATATTATTTCACTCGGTGATCTTAAAATGGATTCGATTGTTAAATATTTATCAGATAAAATTGAAACTGATAATTTTAATAAAATTATATATCAAATAGAAAAAAATAATATTGATTTAAAAAATCCAAGATTATTAAATTATTTTGTACATCAGTTTAACGAAAATAAGGATGTTGATTTAACAATCCAACGTATGGAAAATACCCTTTCTAAGGGATATAATGGTTTATTAGTTACTGTAGATAAAGATAAATTAAAAGTATACCCAACTTCAAGGGTTGGTGCTGAACTATTGTCATTGCAGCCTAGCATAAGTATACCAGTGGGCCCTTATATTATTAGGAATTGTTTAAGTTCTTTTTGGCGTTTACAATTAAATGAATTTGAGGAGCTTATCAATGAAACAAATAAAAAGGAAGCTGATTACCAAAGATATTTCGAAAAATACCCACACTTTATAAAAGGTGTTGATTATGAAAAAGTAGTGCCGCACCCTATCCTTGATAGAATCGACAAAGAAGGTGCACTAATCCCTGATTATTTTTTACAATTACTTGGTGAAAAATATGCTGATATTTTAGAGTTGAAACTACCTAACATTAACATAATATCAGGGAAGGGTAATCGAATTGGTTATAGTGCACATATACACAGTGCAATCGCACAAGTTAGAGAATATCGCGATTATTTTGAAAAACAAGAATATAGAGCAAGCATTTTACAGAAATACGGACTTACTGCATATAGACCAACTATATCTCTTGTAATTGGTAGGAAACCTAAAGGCATAAATGATGAAAAATTGATTCAAATAAATGATACCATACCCCCATATGTTAAAGTAATTACCTATGACAAGTTATTTGAGAAAATGAAACGGTTGGCTATGCAAAAATATTTATAGTATCATAAAAGTTCGTTATATTAACCCCTTGCATTTACCTGCGCTATACTACCGGGGTTTTGACCGCCCCCCGCCATTAGCAAAGGGCCTATAGTGGCGGGCAAGCCCACCCCCTCCATTGCGGAGGGGGTTTAAATATCCCAAACCACAGTGTTGAGAGCCTGCACTGATGTTGTCATGTTATTATGCTTTCGAAGTGGTAGGGTGTGGCCAGCCCGACGGAAACCGGCCCAAAATAAAATAGCAACAAAACTAAGTTTCCCCGTTGACTTTTTTAGGGGTTTGGATATATCATATATTAACTTTGTTTGCGGAGATATTATGGAAAACAGGCTTTACTATGGCGACAATCTAGTTATTTTACAACGGCATATAGCCGATGAAAGCGTGGATCTTGTTTATCTTGACCCGCCGTTCAACAGTAATGCCAATTACAACGTGCTTTTTAAGGAGAAGGACGGCAGCCAGGCGGCCTCGCAGATACACGCCTTTGTGGACACTTGGACCTGGGACAATGAAGACGAGCAGGTTTTTGCCGAGATAGTAACCAAGGGCGGCAAGGTGGCCGATTGTTTGCAGGCCTTTAGAACCTTCATGGGGCCGTGCGACATGCTGGCCTATTTGGTGATGATGGCCCCCAGGCTGGTGGAGTTGAGAAGGGTGATGAAAAGCACGGCCAGCATTTATTTACACTGTGACCCGGCGGCGTCACATTATTTGAAAATGCTCATGGACTCAATTTATGGCCCTGTTAATTTCCATAATGAGATAATATGGCGTAGGACAAATGCACATAACAAATTGACAAGTCAATATGGACCTATACATGATGTGATATTATTTTACAGCAAAACTGACGATTTTGTTTTTAAACCAGAAACACGACCATATACAAAAGCCTATATTACTGATAGATTTAAACATGAAGACGAAAGAGGTAAATACCAAACAAATTATTTAACAGGCCCTGGTAAAAGAGATGGTGCCAGCGGAAAAGAATGGAGGGGGTTTAACCCAACAGCTGTTGGACGCCATTGGGCTATACCAGCTTCTTTGAGGGAGTATATACCAAACAATGGGAATGATATGACTTCACAAGAACAACTTGAGGCTTTGTACAACGCAGGTTTGGTTCTATTCCCCAAAAAAGATGGTGGACAACCAATGTATAAACAGTATATAGGCCCAGGTGTTTTATACCAAGATATTTGGGCTTATCAACCAAATACAAAAGGCGTCTTGTATAATAGCGAAGAGTGCATAGATGAAGATGTTAAATATCTTGAAAGTGAGGAAGAAAAATTAGGTTATGATACACAAAAACCTGTCGGTGTACTGGAGAGAATAATTAAAACATCTTGCCCAATTAATGGTTTGGTTTTGGATCCCTTCTGCGGTTGCGGCACAACCATAGCGGCGTCTCAGAAGTTAAACCGCAGTTGGATAGGCATAGACATAACCCATATGGCCATTACCCTGATGAAGAAACGCCTGCTGGATACCTTTGGCGGAGAAGCAAAGTTCAAGGTATTGGGCGAGCCGACCAGCCTACCGGATGCGGCGGCTTTGGCCGAGAGTGACCAGTACCAGTTCCAGTGGTGGGCCTTGGGCCTGGTGGACGCCCGCCCGGTAGAGCAGAAGAAAGGGGCAGACAAGGGCATTGACGGCAAGATAGTATTTCAAGGTGATGCGCCGGGGGTGTTCGAGAACGTGGTGATCTCGGTAAAGGCCGGACATTTGAACGCCAACCATATACGGGACCTGCGGGGCGTGGTGGAGCGGGAGAAGTCGGCCATTGGTGTGCTGATAGCCATGGAGGAGTTCACCAAGCCCATGCAGACCGAGGCGGTAACGGCGGGGTTTTATGAGTCCAAAACATGGGGACAGAAATACCCCAAGCTTCAACTGCTTACTATTGAGGAACTGCTGGCCGGGAAGAAAATTGAGATGCCGCCGATAAAACAGGTGGAGGCGACCTTCAAGAAAGCAGTGAAGGTGAAGGGGGGAAAGGGCAAACAGTTGAAGATGGAGGGGGAGTAAAAGGTAAATTATGGGAAAAATATATAAACGCTTTAAATCTTGGACATTACCTACTAAAATATCTATAATAATCGGTTTATTGGGTATATTTTTAGCTTTATTACTGCCACATAAATCTACTATTATTACGACGAGTTCTGGTAATAACTCACCAGCCATTACCAATACCGGGTCACATAACCAGATAAATGTCGTTTATAGTGTAGAAGAACTTGATAGAAAAACCCCGAAATATGAATTACATTATGAAACTATGAAAACACCCCCGAATAAAATGGGGGCAAATAACTATTATGAATTGGGATTTAAAAATATCACACAAACGCCACTTACAAATTTTACTTTTGTTCTGTATTTTGAAAACCCCATAAAAGGTATTAGTTATGACTATAAAAGATCAACAGCAAATATGACAGGTGGTTTGGGCCTTAGTAATGATAGAAAAAGTTTTCACTGGAGGGGAAACCAAATAATGGAAAATGGTGGTTGGGTAGTTTTTATTATAGAAACAAATAATGCAATACCTGCGATAAAAAAAGTATGTACAAAATATATGGGCTATAAAATGCCAGAAAAGCAATTACTGCTACCTGATACTTTGGGTTTATATTCTTTTAAAAAATGAAATGTAAGGGTATATAGTTACCACAAAGCCAAACGAAACTATTATACCGCCCTGGCCCTACCTTTTGGGAGGGGCTGCTTCATTACGCCCTTGCATTTTCCGCCCCTATTCTACCGGGGTTTTGACAGCCACCAACCCCAACCCAAATTTTAACGCCATGACCAAACAAACCATCACCCCGTTAAGGGCCGCCCTTATCTTCCTCGCCTTCACGGCCTATTTCTACCTGCTGCTGTTCACCCTGCTGCCGTTCCTAAAGGCCAACATTTCCCTCAACCCGGCCCTGTACTGGTTCATCACCGGATACTTCCTGTTCATCCCCCTGTTTCTCTGCGCCCTGGCCCTGGCCAAACGCGAGGGCAACTCCGGCGCCGGGCAGTTGCTTACGGCCCTTAACCTGAGGCCCTTCGATCCCCGGGATTGGAGATATTCCATCGCCGGGTTGTTGCTGTCCTTTGTTGCCACCGGGATCATCTTCGGCGGGTTCTTCCTGTCCCAAAAATGGTTCGGGACACGTATGCTGTCCACCACCCCCTGGTTCATGCAGATGGAACCCTTTCGCGGGGCGGAGAAACTGTATCTTTTGGCCTGGCTGCCGATGTTCTTCTTCAATATAGTGGGGGAGGAGCTTTTGTGGCGGGGGTACATCCAGAATCGGCTGTCGGGCAAACATGCCTGGCTGTTATGCGCCTTTTTATGGATGATATTCCACCTGCCCTTCGGCCCGGACCTGCTGCTGATGATGTTTCCGGTTCTGCTGATAATTCCCTACGTGTTCCATAAGACCCAAAATACCCTGACCGGGATCTTCATCCACGGTCTGTTCAACGGCCCGGTGTTCGTGGCGGTGGCCCTGGGGCTGGTAAAATAACCGGGCATCGCCTCGGGCCCTGGCCGGTTGACCGCCCCCATACCCCCTCCCGGTAGGAGGGGGATTTTTTATTTGCGAATGTGTATACCGTAGGGACACGGCGAGCCGTGTCCGGTAAACCCGACGCCGGGTTTTTTTGTTTGACACCGGAGACGATAAATAGTAGAATATCCATACCATATCATCATTGTGCTGAAACAATATCATCACAATAATATTGTGGGGGTTAGTAAAATGAAGAGAACCAAGTCCGCAGCCCTGCTGGCGCTGGGGGCCTTTTTTATTTTGGCCGTTCCCCCGGCCTTGGCCTGCTCCAGCTTCCTGCTGGAGCGGGGCGATACCCTGCTGGTGGGGCACAACCTGGACGAGTATATGCCGGTGCCGGGGCTTATCATTGTCAATCCCCGCGGCATCGCCAAGCATGGCCTCGGCGGTTCGATGTTCAACCCGCTGGGCAGGGTGAAACCCAGGTTCGTCTGGGTCAGCAAATACGGCTCCCTGACGTATAACCCCATGGGCAAGGAGTTCCCGGACGGCGGTATCAACGAGGCCGGCCTGTACGTCGGCGAGATGAGCTATTACTTCACCGAATGGCTCAAGGATAAAAGGCTGGTGCGGATCTACCATAACCAGTGGATCCAGTACCTGCTGGACAACTTTGCCACCGTGGACCAAGTGCTGGCCGACCTGTCGCGGGTGGCGCCGGACGGCCACAACCGCTGGCAGTTCCTGGTGGCCGATGCCGGAGGGAACGCCGCGACCATCACCTTCTTCCAGGGCCGGGCGGTGGTCAACACCGGGGATTCCCTGCCGGTCAAGGCGCTGTGCAACCGGCGCTACGCCCGGGAGATGGACACCCTGAGGCTGTACCAGGGCTTCGGGGGCCGGCGCCAGGTAGATTTTGCCGACACCAGCGATGACCGGCGGTTCGTGCGGGCGGCCGAAATGCTCCGGAACCAGGACCGCAAACTGGCCGCCGCGGACTATGCCTTTGCCATCCTGCGGCGGCTGGACTGGGGCAACAACAGGTGGTCCCTGGTGTTCGACCTCAAGCGCCGCACGGTGCGGTTCAACACCGACCGCTGGCGCAGGGTCAGGGCGGTCGACCTGGCCGCCTTCGACCTGGGGCCCGAGGCGCCGGCCATGGTGCTGGACATCAACCGCCAGCTCGAGGGCGACGTCGCCCAAAGGTTCACCCCGTTCAGCGATGAAATTCAGAAGGAATACGTCGCCAAGATGTGGGACGGCATCGACGCCGGATTCCTGGGCAACCTGATGTTCAAGCCGCTGATGAAGTCCCGAATGGTGTCGGCCGTCAGGGATTTCGGGCCGGCCCGCTAGCAGTCCCCCGGCGTTTTGCCTACCAAACCACCAACCATAAGAAGACAGCATGGGTATACAGTAGTCAGTAGACAGCAGGGGCGGGTTTTAACCCCGCCCTTTTATTTGCCCAATACCGTAGGGACACGGCGGGCCGTGTCCGGTAAACCCGACGCGGGATTTTTGTTTATCGTGGGTACCAGGACCCTGCCCACGAAAAAACACTAAATGATCTAAAAAGATGTTTCGTGCAATTTTCCGCCATTAGCAGGTGGGCATATAAAGCCCGCCACCGCAGGTAAGTTCATATAGGCGGGTCTGCCTTTGGCACGAGCGGACAAGCGTGGGGGAGGTACCCGTTTTTTTGTTTGCGCCGGGGTATACTGTAGGGACAAGGCGGGCCGTGTCCGGTAAACCCGACGCCAGGTTTTTTTGTTTGACACCGGGGGCGATTAATAGTAGAATGTCTATACCATATCATCATTGTGCCTGAACAATATCATTACAATAATATTGTGGGAGATAGCAATATGAAGAGAACCTTGTCCGCAGTCCTGGCCGGCCTGGGGGCCTTTTTTGTTCTGGCCGGTCCAGCCCGGGCCGACCTGGCCACGGCCACCATCCCCAGCGGGATCCTGCCCTGGGCAGCGGCGGTGAACCCGGCCACCAACCGGATCTACGTGGTCAACCGCGGCAGCAACAGCCTGACGGTGATCGACGGGGCCGCCAACGACACCGCCCTGGTGGCGGTGGGGGCCACTCCCAATGCCGTGGCGGTGAACCCGGCCACCAACGCCATCTATGTCTCCAATGCCGACGATAACAGCGTGACGGTGATCGACGGGGTTACCAACGCCACCACCACCGTGGGCGTGGGGAACTATCCCTATGCCCTGGCGGTCAACCCGGTCACCAATAAGATCTATGTCGCCAACTACTGGGGGAACAACATCACCATCATAGACGGAACCTCCCTGGCCACCGACTCGGTGGCGGTGGACTCGGTGCCCTCGGCTCTGGCGGTCAATTCGGTGACCAACACCGTCTTCGCTACCAGTCTGTACCGGAACAAGCTGATGATCATCGACGGGGCCACCCTGGACACCTCCAGCGTAGCGGTGGGCAGCTATCCCCGGGCGGTGGCGGTGAACCCGGTCACCAACACCGTGTTCGTGGCCTGCGCCAGCAGCGACAACGTCACCGCGGTCAACGGCGTGACCTGGGCGGCCACCCCCATCGCCGTCGGCGACCAGCCGGTGTCCCTGGCAGTCAACCCGGTCGCCAACACCGTCTTCGTTGCGAACTACACCAGCGACAACGTTACGGTGATCGACGGCTCGGACTACAGCACCGCCACCATCGGGGCCGGGAACGAGCCCAACGCCCTGGCGGTCAATCCGGTCACCAACAAGGTCTACGTCGCCAATTCTAACTCCACCAGCAGCAGCCTGACGGTGATCGACGGGACCGCCGGCACGGCCGATTCGGTGGAGGTGGGCCGCGGGCCGCGGGCGGTGGCGGTCAATCCCGCCACCAACCAGGTCTATGTGGTCTGCGTGGCGGACACCGTGATCACCGTGGTGAACGGCATGAGCGACAGCACCCTGACCGTGCCGGTTGGGACGGGGCCCTGCGCCATCACCGCCAATCCGGTGACCGGCATGGTTTACACCGTCAACGACGGGTCCAACAGCATCACCGCCATCGACGGGGCCACCCTTGACACCGCCACCATCGGGCTGGCGGTCGAGCCCAAGGCGGTGGCGGTCAATCCGGTGACCAACCGCATCTACGCGGCCATGGACAACGGCACCGTGGCGGTGGTGCAGGAGCCCTCGCACGACACCAGCTCCATCGCCGTGGGATACGCCATCGAGGCGCTGGCGGTCAACCCGGTGACCAACCGCATCTACGCCACCAGCTACAACGGGGACTGCGTCATCGCCATCGACGGGAACACCGGCGATACCGTGGGCGTGATCGGGACCGGCGACAGCCCCTACGACCTGGCGGTCAACCAGGCCACCAACCAGATCTACGCGGCCTGCTACATCAACAACTGGGTGACCATCATCGACGGAGCCAGCCATGCCGTCACCAACGTCTACACCGGCAGCGGGCCGATCGCGGCGGCGGTCAACCAGGCCACCAATATGATCTACGTCCCCAACTACAGCGGCGGAACCCTCAGCCGGATCGACGGCGCCACCAACGTGGTGACCAACCTGGCGGTGGGCACCAATCCCCGGGCGGTGGCGGTCAATCCGGTCACCGACCGGATCTACGTGGCCAACTGGACCAGCAACACGGTCTCGGTGGTCGACGGGGCCACCTTCACGGTGGCGGCCACCGTGCCCGCCGGCGTCAGTCCCATGGCCCTGGCGGTCGATCCGGTGGCCGATAAGGTATATGTCTGCAATGCCAACGGGTATAACATATCCATCATTGACGGACCGTCCAACCAGGCCATCCAGGTGCCGTCCGGAAATTATCCCTACCACATCGCGGTCAACCCGGTCACCGGCCGGGCCTACGCGGCCAACTACTACGGCAACAGCGTGACGGTGGTCGACCCGGTGCCGTTCCACGACACGGGGGTGCGGGCGGTGATGGACCCGGCGGTATCGCATTTCACCGGCCTGTCCCAGCCGTACCTTTACGGCCGGGCGGTCAACCGCTGGGCGGGCGGCAGGACCGACATGATGGGGGCCATCAACGACTGCCTGCCCTGCACCAACAGCTGGCAATGGTCGGCCGGGCCGTACGACAGCACCTCGTCGGACTCCATCGGCTTTGAGTTCAACTGGGGCGACTCGCTGGCCTGGGGGGAGAACTTCGCCACCTTCCTGCCGCTGGAGATGCAGGCCGCCACCAGCAACAACCTGGGGCTGGGCACGCCGTTCGCCGGCAATATGCTGGTCTATCCCATCTACCGGATCGACTCGACCGCCTACGGGGTGGAAGGCAAGCCGGCGGACATCGGACAGCCTTTGGCATTCAGACTGGAGCAGAACTGGCCCAATCCCATCAAGGATCGGACCACCATCAGGTATCAGCTTTCCAGATCCGCGGCAGTCAAGGTGGAAATATACAACATAGCCGGACAGAGGGTGAAGACCCTGGTTGAAGGAATAGAATCGGCTGGATATCATACGGTGCAGTGGAACGCTAAAGGAGTGGCCTCCGGGGTGTATTTCTACCGGCTGACCGCCGGAAGCTACAGCGCCACAAAGAAACTGCTGATAGTCAGGTAAATATCTTTTGTCCACCAAGGGCCGCCCTAAAGGGCGGCCCTGTTTTCTTTTAAATCCGGGCCGACAGGATGCATTAGGACGGACGCTTCGCCCCCTTGACTTAAACCATTTTGTAAGATAAAATTACCGGAAATCGATACGGCAAACAATGAAAAACCAAAATAAACCAAACCCGTAATGCAACCAAGGAGCAACCAAATGAGACATCTCCGGTGGGCCATCTTTCTAACACTGGCGGCATTGGCCGCCCAAGCTCTAGCAGTTCCGGTGCCGCCAAAACAGCCGGCCGGCCCGAACCTGCCCAACATCCCCGTTTACCAAAACCAGGCGCCGGTCATAAAGCAGCAGCCCGGTAAAAGGGACAGCCGTAAAAAGAATGTGCCTCCGGCCCGGCACCAAAGGCCGGAACGGCCCCAGCGTCCGGCCCGCCCGGCCAATGGCAGCCCGGCCAATGCCGCCCCGGCGGTAAAAGGCGTGGTGGCCCCGGAATTCCGGATCAACACCGACAGCCTGCCGTTCAACTACGGGCGCAACTACTGCGCGGCCGCCATGCAGGATGACGGCACCGTAATAAGCGTCTGGGCGGACGGGCGGACCGGATACGACAATATTTATTTCCAGCATTTCAGCCGGCAGGGCCTTCCCCTGGGTCCGGCCCAGGCGGCCGACGCCTATGGTACATCCCAGGAATACCCCGCGGTGGCCGTCGGGGATAACGGCGCTTTTGCCATTGTCTGGGACGATTACCGGGCGGATGACGGCTATGCCCGGATCTATTGCCGTTCGTTTGACGCCGGGGGCAATCCGCTGGGCGGCAGCTACCGGGTGGATGATTACGACGGGATCAGCGCCAAATACCGGCCGGCCATAACCGCCACCGACAGCGGGTTCGCGGTGGACTGGGAGGAGTGGCGCAACGGCCTGAACTACAACGTCCACCTGAGATTGCTGGATACCCTGGGGGTCCCCCTGGGGACCGCCAGCTTTATGACCGGCAACACCAGCAACGATAAGTCTCAGGTTGACATCAGCCGGACCGGGCAGGGCTTTGTGGCCACCTGGTACGACCGGCGCAGCGGGAAAGACGACATCTACGCCAGGATCTACTCGGACAATGGAGATACCATCGGGCCGGAGTTCATGGTCAACGATAGCTCCACTTACTACCGATACGAGCCCAGGGTCTGCGGCACCGACAGCGGATTCACCGTGGTCTGGTATGATTACCGAAGCGGCAGCTATTACGACATATACCTGCAGAGATACGACACCCTGGGCGCGGCCCTGGGGGTGAATTTCCAGGTGACCAGCACCATCGCCTACGCCCAGACCCCCTCCATCGCCCACCGCCAAGGGCAGACGGTGGTAAGCTGGTATGACGACCGCAACGGGGACGGCGATGTTTTCGCCCAGTGGTTCAAGCCCAACGGCGACACCCTGGGCGGCCAGGTGATGCTCAACGATGACGCCTCCGGACAATGGCAGTATTCCTCCAAAGCGGTGGCCGGAGACAGCGGCTGGGCCTTTGTATGGATGGATCAAAGAAATATTTCCTTCGGCAATGGGGAAATATACGGCCAGGGCTACGACACCACCCTGTCGGCCATCGGCGCCAACTTCTTTGCCTGCGACAGCATCTTCGGCCTGCACGACCAGTACGATCCCTCGGTGGCGGCCGGCCAGGGCGGAAATTTCCTGGCGGTATGGTACGATTACCGTTTCGACGACGGCAGCGGGAACATCTGCGATGTCTTCGGCCGGCTTTACGATCAAAACGGCAACGCCCTGACCCCGGACTTCCTGCTCTCCGACACCGCCTATAACTCCGGCTACCGTTACACCTACGATCCCAAGGCGGCCTGCCTGGCCGACGGCTCCTATCTGGTGGCCTGGTACGATTACCGCAACGACAATGATTATGACATCTACGGGCAGCGCCTGGATGCCTCCGGCAACCCGGTGGGCGGGAATTACCTGGTATCCGGTACGGCGGCAGGCTATAATGATTACAATCTGTCCATTGCCTCCGACGACAGCGGATACGGAGTGTTCTGGTATGCCTACGATCCCAGCTGGAGTAATCCCAACATCTACGGCCGGCTTTTCAGGACCAATGGCGATAGCATCGGTTCAACCTGCGTTGTAACCGACACCAGCGCCAGTTATCCCTATGCTTTCTACCCCTGCGCAGCAGCCACCGACAGCGGGCTGGTGGTGGTCTGGGAAGAATACCTGGAGGGCAACAATAATTATTATATTTACGGCCGGAGGATGTTATGGGACGGCAGCCTGGCCGGGGGGCGGATCGTGATCGGCGATAGCGTGGACGCCGACCAGTACGAGCCCTCCATCGCCGGGACCAACGGCGGATTCCTGGCCGCCTGGTACGATTACCGCGCCGGCAACTACGCCGTCTTCGGGCAGTACCTTGACGCGGCGGGACAGAAGGTTGACACCAATTTCATGATCAGCACCGACCCGGCCTTCGATCAAGAAGAGCCATCGGTGGCGGTCTCACCCGACGGCAGCCGGTACGCGGTGACCTGGTACGGCTACAACAGCAGCAACAACCGATCCTGGCTGGTCAGCCAGCGTTACCTGGGCGGCCTGCCGCAGGGGGGCAACGAAGTAGTGATCGACAGCTTGAACTGGAGCTGGCTGTACACCTGGGGCGCCAGCAATCTGGCGGCCACCGGGGACCGGCTGTTCTTCACCTTCTATGGGAAGAACGGGACCACCGGCTCCGATGTCTTCGGCAAGGTCACCGACTGGTACGCCACCAGCCAGCCGCCTACTGCCATTGCTAAGATCTTTCCACCCAATGATACCCTGCTGGGCGACAGCACGGTAAGCTTCACCTGGACCAATGCCACGGCCGGAACCTATGCCATCGGCGGCTACCAGCTGCAGGTCTCGGCCGACAGCGGGCTGTCAACCTATTGCCTGGACACCCTGGTGGCCGACACCTCTTTTGTCGCGGCTCTTCCGTCGGCCGACACCATATACTACTGGCGGGTGCGGGCGTTGGACATCTACGGGTATCAGGGGCCGGCAACCACGGCCTGGAACCTGGAGATCGACGTCACAAATCCGGCGATCCCGTCGCTGGCGCTGCCGGCCGACAACTCCTGGCAGCTGTCTGACACCGTGGTCTGCAGCTGGGGAGAGGTGGCCAAGAAGGCATCGCCTGCGGCCAAGGCCTCGGAGGTGTCTTACATCATACAGCTCGACACTAACAACACCTTTGCCGCGCCGATCATCGAAGATACCACAACTATCCTGCTGGATAGTTTCAGCCTGTCCGAAGGCCGGTATTACTGGCGGGTGATGGCCTACGATGCGGCCGGGAACTACGGCACATATTCGTCATTCCGGACCTTCGGGATAGACACCACCGCTCCGGACATCCAGTATGTGCTTGACCTTGACGACGATGATTCTGCTCCTTACGGGCCTTACGAAGTAACCAGCAAAGTCTACGACCTGAGTGGCGTAAAGACTGCCTGGCTGTTCCAACAGGTGAACGGGGGAAGCTGGGACAGCACGGCCATGTTCTCTGCGTCAGACAGCTTAAGGGACAGCATACCGGAGTTTACCCCCGCTACCGATGAAACAGTATCGGTAAGCTATTACCTCAAGGTCACGGATATGCTGGATCATCAGAGCATCAGCACCACCTATAGCTTCAAGGCCATTGGGCCTTCGGGGGTGACGGGGAGGCCAACAGCATCTCTTCCGACTGTTTATGCCCTGCAGAATGCCTATCCGAATCCGTCGAGGGGGCAGACCATATTCAAGTACCAATTACCCAAAGAATCGAAGGTCAGCCTGACGGTATACAACGTGGTGGGCCAGGCGGTCAAACGTTTTGATATCGGGTCCAAACCGGCCGGGTATCATCAGGTAAACTGGAACGCCAATACCCTGCCCAACGGCATCTACTTCTATCAGCTCAAGGCCGGGGCCTTCAGTTCCACCAGGAAGCTGATGGTGGTCAGGTAAATATCTTTTGTCCACCAAGGGCCGCCCTAAAGGGCGGCCCTTTTGTTTTCAGCAATGGTCAATAAAATCAGGTGGTTTTTCCGATACTATTGACTTAAGTATTTTTGTAAGGTAAAATCATCAGGTTTGGAAATAATAAAAACCAAAATCATAAATAAGGAGTCGTATGACCAGGAAAGCAACGTTGATCCTGACACTGATCCTGGCCTCAGGCCTGGCCTGGGCCAAACCCCAACTGGGAACAGACGGCAATCCCAACTACGCCAAGGCTTCGTCGGACAAGCCGCTGCCGCCGCACCTGCGGCACAAAGGACCCCAGGCCCAGAAACAGCAGCCGGTCAATTTGAAGCAGCACCCGGGCCGGCCCCAGATGCCCGGCAGGCCGGGGATCTCAAAACAGCCAAAGTCAAAGCCGGTTCAGGCGGGAAAGGCCATGCCCCGCCCCGGCATCAAGGGCCTGGTCAAGGACGATTTTCTGATCAACGACGATATTCTCAGCATCGGCCAATATGCCGGCTACCAGTACGAACCCAAGGCGGCCCTGCTGCCCGGCGGGGAGATGATGGTGGTGTGGTACGACGAGCGCAACAGCTGGAACTACCAGATATTCGGCCGCTGCTATGATGCGGCCGGCAACCCGGTGGGGGACGATTTCCTGATCAACGATTTCACCGGCGCCGGGGCCGAATATCCGGCCGTCACCGCCAGCGGCAACGGGTTCATAGTGGCCTGGACCGATTACCGTAACAATTTTGACGACATCTATGCCCAGCGGTTCGGCCCGGCCGGTACGCCGATAGGCGTCAACTTTATGGTCAACGACTTTTACGGCGAATGCTATTATCCCAGCCTGGCGGCCAACGACAGCGGGTTCGTGATCACCTGGGAGGATTACCGCAGCGGCAGTTATTATGACATCTATGCCCAGCGTTATGACGCCTCCGGCTCGGCGGTGGGCGGCAACTTCATGGTCAACGACGACGGCGGAAGCTCTGATCATTATCAGTATGGCGGTTACAACATCTCGGGAAGCGACAGCGGATTCGTGATCACCTGGTACGACTACCGCAGCGACAGCGACTGGGACATCTACGCCCAGCGCCTTGACGCCGCGGGGGACACCCTGGGCGGCAATTTCCTGGTCAACGACGACGGCGGGGGCGACGACCAGTACGACCCCAGCGTGGCGTCAACCGACAGCGGGTTTGTGATCACCTGGTATGACTACCGCAACGGCGACTGGGACATCTACGCCCAGCGCTTTAATGCCGCGGGCGACACCCTGGGGGGCAACTTCCTGGTAAGCGACGACGGCGGGGGCTACGACCAATACGACCCCATAGTGGCGGCCTCCGACAGCGGCTTCGTGGTCACCTGGTACGACTACCGCAGCGGCAGCTACTGGGACATCTACGCCCAGCAATACGACGCTTCGGGGGCGGCCCTGGGCGGCAACTTCCTGGTCAACGACGACGGGGCCGGCACCTGCGACCATTACAGCCCCAGCCTGGCGGCCAACAACAGCGGCTTTGTGGTGTCCTGGTACGATGACCGCCACAATACCAACGGGTACTACGACATCTTCTGCCAGCGCTACGACTTGGCCGGCGACACCCTGGGCCCCAACTTCATGGTCAACAGCGGGGATACCGGAACCGCCGACCAGTGGGACGCCTCGGTGGCCATGGACAAATTCGGCCGGTCACTGGCGGTGTGGTACGACCTGCGGCATGACGACGGCAGCTGGAACCTGGTGGACCAGTACGGCCAGCTTTACGATGCCGACGGCAAACCGGTGGGGGCCAACTTCATCATCAACGATACCCTGTCGGCGGCCCACCGTTATGGTTATGACCCTCGGGCGGCCTTTCTGCCGGGCGGGGGTTTCGTGGTGACCTGGTACAACTACGACTTTAGCTGGAACGGCAACATCTATGCCCAATTGTTCGACTCGGCCGGAACGCCGGTGGGCGGCAATTTTGTGGTCAGAGACGTCGCCGCCAGCAGCGGATATTGTTCCGACGTGGCGGCCACCGACAGCGGGTTTGTGATCACCTGGTACGACTTCCGCAACGGCAATTCCGACATCTATGCCCAGCTGTATAAGACCAACGGCGACACCATCGGCGGGAACTTCCTGGTGGACGACGGGGCCAATTACCAATATTCCCCCATGGTGGCGTCCTGCAGCAGCAGCTTTGTGATCGCCTGGTACGATTATCGAAACGGTAATTGGGATGTCTATGCCCAGCGTTACAATGCCGCGGGCGACACCCTGGGCGGCAACTTTATAGTGAGCGATGACGGCGGTGGCTACGATCAATACGATGTCAGCGTGGCGGCCAGGGACAGCGGTTTTGTGATCGCCTGGTACGACTACCGCAGCGGCAGCGATTGGGATATCTACGCCCAGATATACAAGGCCAACGGCGATACGATAGGCGGAAATTTCCTGGTGAACGACGATGCCAGCGGGAATGAACAGTATTACCCCAGCGTGGCCCTGTCACCGGACGGGCACAATCTGGTGATCGCCTGGGAGGACTACCGCAACGATCCCAACGGCAACCTGGCCGAGATAATGGCCCAGAAATATGTGGACGGGGTTGCGGTTGGCGGCAACCTGGTGGTCAACGGAACAACTTTGGCCAACCGTTATTTCTGGGGCGGCAAGCGGATAGCCTGCACCGACCAGCGGATACTCTTTAGCTGGGACGACAACCGGCGGTTCAAGGGCGGCGACATCTACGCCAAGCTGACCGACTGGGACCTAGCGCATATCGAGGGGGAAGTTCCGGTGATCTCCCATGTTGACTCGTTGGGCGACGATGCCGCGGCCCCCTACGGCCCCTACACCATCAAGGCGGTGGTAAGCGACAACCAGCTGTTGTCGCAGGTCAAACTGCTGTATCAGATCAACGGCGGGACGGCGGATACCCTGGAGATGTCCTTCACCGCGGCCGATACCTTCGAGATCGCGATACCGGCCCAGGTTTTGGGGGCCTACGACACGGTGTCCATAGATTACTGGATCGAGGCCCGGGATTCCAGCGGGAACAAGGCGGCCTCAAACGTCTATGGGTTCAAGGCCCTGGAGCTGACCGGGGTGGCCGGACAGCCGACAGCGGCCATTCCCGGGGCCTTCGCCCTGCAGAATGCCTATCCCAACCCATCAAGGGGGCAGACCACCTTCAAGTACCAGCTGCCGAAGGAGAGCAGGGTCAGCCTGACGGTCTACAACGTGGTGGGCCAGGCGGTCAAACGGTTTGATATAGGCGCCAAGCCGGCCGGTTACCATCAGGTCAACTGGAACGACAACCTCCTGCCCAACGGCATCTACTTCTACCGCCTGCAGGCCGGGGGCTTTTCGGCCACCAGGAAGCTGGTGGTACTGAGGTAAATCAAAGCAAAGACCATAAAAAGGGGCTGTGCCAGCAGCCCCTTTCCTGTTATCTGCCGTCTTGTCCTGGTGCACGTAATTACTTGTTGACAGCCGATAAATATTTTTGTATAGTATGAAAATGGCAACAACAATCAACCAGCCAATGATTTTGCGCTCCAAACTGCAATTCCCCCGGTCCAGGGCTGACACCCTGAAAAGGGTGCGGCTGGTGACCGCATTGACCAATCATCTGGACCGCCGTCTGCTGATCATCACCGGCGATGCGGGCTACGGAAAAACCACCCTGCTGGCCCAGGTCAACGAAAAATCCCGCCTGCCGGTGGTTTTTATTTCCTTGGAGCCGGAGGACAGCGATCTGGTGACATTTTATTCCAGCTTGATCTACGGACTGGGGAAACTGCAGCCCGGCCTGGCCGTCCGCTGCAAAGGCCTGGTTGACAAGGGAACCGATATCGGGAAAAATCACCAGCTGGCCATGGGGACATTGCTGAATGAATTGGTGGAAAAACGCAACGAAGAGCTGTTCATCTTCCTGGACGACTATCATTTCCTGTCCGACGACAGTATGGTCCATCAGGCACTGGATTATTTTATAAATCATCTGCCGGCGTCCGTTCACATGGTGATAGCCTCCCGGAAAGAGCCGCCTTTGCCATCCCTGCCTAAATGGCGGGCCAAGCGTGATGTGGCCGAACTGGGCCGGGAGGCCATGAAATTCACCGAGGAAGAGATAGGCTCACTGCTTGAGCAGTTCTACCGCGTCACACTGTCGGAAACAGAGATAAAAGACATTGCCCAGAAGACCGAAGGCTGGATCACCGGGGTCCAACTGATCCTGCAGGCGGCCGGCCGGGGCGGCAAGAGCATCGGGGAAACACTGAAAGCGTACCTGGATGAGCATGATGATCTGTTCCGGTATTTTGCCGGGGAGATATTTAACCGGGAAAAAGGGGAGCTGCGGGATTTTTTGAGGCGCAGTTCGGTGCTGGACATCATGACGCCCGAGGCCTGCCGGTATGTACTAAAGGTCAAAAACCCCGAGGTCCAGCTGGAGGAGCTGGTCAACAGCAATCTGTTCGTCACTGCGGCCGGGACCGGGGAATACAGATACCACAGGCTGTTCCGGGAATTCCTTTACGACCAGCTGACCGACCCGGCCGAGAAGAGCGCTCTTCATGTAAGGGCGGCGGAGCATCACGAAAGGAAAGGAGAGCCGGCCAAGGCCATAGGGCATTACCTTTCGGCTGACCGGCCCCGGGAAGCGGTGCGATTGATCGGCCGGGAAAGGGAGAGAATGATCAACCGGGCCCAGTTCACCCTGCTCCGTCCCTGGCTGGAGAGGCTTCCCCGCGGAGCCTACGACGAATTTCCCTGGCTGTATGCTTTGCAGGCGGTGTTGTGCAAGGAGCAGGGGAAGCTGGAACAAGCCGAAATCCTGTACCGGCAGGCCGAAACGCAATTGAAAGAAAAAGGAATAAAGGATTCCTCCCGGGCTTACGTGCTTTACGAAAAAAGCATCGTCCTGCACCGCAAGGGAGAATCCAAGGAAGCCCTGGAGGTCCTTAAACAGGCCCTGAAATACTGTGCGCCGGAGAACATCGACATGAAAACCTCCATTCTGGGATTCACCGCCCAGGTATGGCTGGAGGGGCTGGGCGATTCCCAAAAAGCCAAGACCTGCCTGAGCCAGGCCCGGAAACTGCTCGTTGGATCTTCCAATAACATGCAGGTGGTTTACATCGAACAGAAGCAATCAGTCCTGTGGGAAAGCATCGGGGAAAAACGCAAGGCCTTCAATATCTACAAGGGGATCATCGAAAGGATCGGGGACGACTACTCCCACCTGGTGGGCTCGTACTT
This sequence comes from uncultured bacterium, assembly GCA_937863685.1. Classification (GTDB taxonomy): domain Bacteria; phylum Edwardsbacteria; class AC1; order AC1; family EtOH8; genus UBA2226. The sequence goes on along the minus strand of CALMGM010000005.1, from coordinate 433,503 downwards.
CCACAACGCCGCCAAGGTGGCCCTGGACTATGGCCGGTATGATTGGGCCGGGGAATGCCTGAACAAGGGGCAGGCGCTGTGCCGGGGGTATGAGGATATTTTCTCAGAATCCATGCTGGAGTTCGGCTTCGGCTATCTGTATCTTTTCAAGGGAGAATGGGGCCAGGCCCAAAAACATCTGGAAAGGGCCCACGATATTTTCAAGGACATGAGCTGGACCCGTTCGGTCTGCATAGCCCTCCGTCAATTAAGCCGCCTTTCCCGCTACCGGGGAGATCCCGGCCGGGCCCTGCATTATCTCGACCTGATGAAACAGCAGCCTTTGGGGCCTTTGGACCGGATCGCGGTCTTAATGGAACAGGCCTTGATCGATATCTACAAAGAACAGTACAGCCCGGCACGGGAAGCCCTGGACTCTTGCAAAGAGCAGGCCATCAAGTATTTCGGCAAGATGGGGGAGATCATCTGCTACTTGGCAGAGGCGGGAATACAGGCCGGATTGAGAAAGCCTAAAGACGCCGACCGCTGGTTTCAAAAAGCGGTAGGCCTTTCAAAAAATTACGGTTTCGACGGATTGCTGTCCTGCGAACTCCGGGCCAGTCCTGCGCTTTGCCAATTGGCCGGGAAATACAAGCTTGAAAAAACCTATTTGCTGACCATTCCGCCCTTCCTGTCCGCAGAGGATAAAAGCCCGTCCAAGAAAGTATCCGGACTGCGGGCAGAACTCCTGGGGCCGCCCAAGATCTTCCTGGGTGGAAAGGAGGTCATAAACGGTTTGAGGCGGCAGGCCCAGCAGTTGTTTTGTCTTTTGGCTTACCACGCGGAGAGAGGCCTGAGCAGGGATGAGATCCTGGAGGCCATGTGGCCCAAGATCAAATCCAAAAAAGCAGTGGACAATTTTCACCTGGTGCTTTTTGAGGTACGTCAGGGTCTGGGAAAAACCATTGGGAAGGGATCGGGCAGGGTGATTGTAAAAGAGGGGGGAAGATACAGGATCGGCCTAAGCCTGCCGGTGAAGACGGATGTCCAGGCCTTCGAAAAACTATTGGCCGATTCGCGGGAATCGGAAAGAACCGGAGACACGGCGGCTGCCAAAAAGAACTTGGCGGAGGCTTTGGCATTGAAACGGGGAGAATTCTGCAGCGGCTGGACCGAGGACTGGGTACAGGGGATATCGCGTCGTCTGGAGGACCTGCACCAAAAAGCGCTGTTAAAGCTGGGAGCCCTGCATCTCCGGGATGGAGAACCGGAAAACAGCCGGGAATGTTATGAACTCGCCATCAAGCGCGACGAGTTGTGCGAGGAGGCCTACCGGGGGGTGATAAGGATCCACGGGGCGAATGGCAATCTCAACGAAGCCAAGGCCGTATTTGCCAAGCTGGAAAAGGCATTGAGAAAGGAATTAAAAACCGAACCTTCTCCCGAGACCATGGAACTTTACCGGACAGCAATATCCGCCAGGAAATAAGCCGGAAAACCTAAATAAGGTATTCAAAGAGCCCGACAAGGGCTCTTTTTTTGTTTAAGAAAACTAAGAAAAAACTAAGAATCGGTGTTATATACTATGCCTTGGTTCGAAGGAACAAAAAGGACGGAATCGGGAACAAAGCAATCATTCCCAAACAAACATTCAGCCTGGAGATCTTGAAAATGCCCGATTATCTGCCGCGCCCGGACAGCGTGTTTGACCTCTGGGTGGCCGATTTCATAGAATACAGCACCAAGCACCGGAACGAGCTGGGCCTGACCGACAACGAAGCCGCCGAACTGCAGAAAGCCAGAAACGCCTGGAGCCATGCCTTTGCCCGGCATCAATCGGCCCAGGAGGCAGCCCGGCTGGCCACCGAAGACAAAGAACAAAAGCGGGGGGCAGTGGAACAGGCCATCCGCAAATACGTAAGGGTGATCCAGGCCCGGCCGGCCACCACCAATCAGCAGCGGCGGGGGCTGGGGATCACCCCCAAACCAGACGAACCGGAAGGAGAAAAAAAGGTCCATCCAGCCGCTTTTCCCGGCGGAGAGTTGAACATAATAGGATATTAGGAAAATAATATAATCCAACAAACACCAATCAACCTATAAGGAGATCACCCATGAAAACTTGGAGTAAATTAACCCTGTTGGTGCTGGCATTGATCCTGTCTGCGATGCCGGTCCTGGCCGACTGGCAAACCGCCACGGTGGCCACCGGGAACGAGGTGACGGGCATGGCCGTGGATCCGGTGCGGAACCGGGTCTTTACCGCCAACAACCTCAGCGGCACCAGCGGCACGGTCACGGTCATCGACGGCAGGACCGACGAGGTCCAGACCTGGGTGGCCGGCGCCCAGCCCCGCTGTCTGGCTTTCAATCCTATCACCGGCAAACTGTACGTATCCATCAACGGCTCGGCTACGGACGACACGGTGGTGGTGTTTGACACCACCGGCACCATCATCAAGAAACTTCCGGTGAAAAAAGAGCCGTATTCCATGGTGGTCGATCCCGACAACGACCGGCTGTACGTGGCCAACTACGGAAGCGATACCGTCAGCATCTTTGCCAGCGATACATTGTGGCTGTCATACCCGGTGAGGGATGCCCCGGTCGCCCTGACCCTGAATCCGGTCAACCACGCCCTGTTCATACGTTATCTCAACGCGGACACCTTTGGCACCCTTAATCTGGGGCAATACAGCCTAATGCACCTCAGCGACGGGACCGGGGTCAAGGACATTGTGATAAACGCGGCGGCCAACAAGGCCTATGTGTCCAACTTCAATACGGCCGAGATCAATGTGTACGACTGCTCCGGGATCACGCCGTCTTTTTTCAAGAGCATTCCGGTCCTTACCCCGACATACCTGGTCTCTGATCCCGGGGCCAAGCGGGTCTATGCCGTGAATACCACCTACAGCAACATAGCCGCCATCGACTGCTCCACTAATACAGCCGTGGCGAACGTTGTAGTTGGTCCCAACACATCTTACCTGGCCATGAACCCGGTCACCGGGAAAATTTATGTCGCCAACAACCAAACCTACAACACCCTGCGGATCATCAACTGGCGCAATGGCGGGGCCAAGGACTCCGTGATCCTCAGCCGTCCGCCGGCGATGGTGGCAGTGAATCCGGTCACCAATAAAATATACACGGCCCACTACAATTCCGGCACCAATGACAGCCTGGCGGTGATCGACGGCTCCGATTACGACACCACCATCGTGGTATCAAAAAGCGGCACCCAGTTCGCGGCGGTCAATCCGATCACCGGAGACGCCTTCTTCTCCAACAGCAGCGCGGACAACGTAACCGTGATCAAGGCCAACGGCGATACCCTGACCATTCCGGTGGGAGACGACCCGCGCGGCCTGGCGGTGAATCCCCTGACCAACCAGGTCTTCGTTTGTAATTTTGGCTCCAAGTCTGTATCGATGATCAACAAATTCTACGCGGTGGAGCGGACGATACCGGTGGACACCCTGCCGACCATAGTGGCGGTCAATCCACTTACCAATTTCATCTACGTGAACAGTTTCCTGGCATCCGCCAACCGGATCAAGGTGATAGACGGCAAGGACTGGGACACAACCTCGGTGCAGGTGGGCTTCAAGCCGTTCTCCATTGCGGTCAATCCGGCCACCAACCGCATCTATGTTGGCAATGATGTCAGCAATAGTGTCACGGTGATAGACGGAGCGCATAACACGGTTTTAACCACCATCTCGTCAATCACCCGTCCGTACAAGATCGAAGCCAATCCGGTGACCAACAAGATATACGTGGTCAGCCTGGCCACTTCCGGCAAGGTGACCGTCATCGATGGCGCCACCAATGCCACCACTCCGATTACCATAGGAAACTGGCCCTCCGGGGTGGCGGTGAACCGGGCCAACAACAAGATCTACGTTACCAATGCTAACGACAGCACGGTGACCGAATTAGACGGCCTTACCAATGCCACCAGCACCATCAAGGTGGGGGCATTCCCTGAATATATAGCGGCCGATCCGGTGACCGGCAAGGTATTCGTCTCCAACAGCAATGGCAGCAGCCTGTGCATCATAGACTGTGTCAGCCGCAGCGTCAAGACCATGGCCATGCCTGCAGGCCCGCGGCAGGTGGTTGTGAATCCGGCCAGCGGCAAGGTCTATCTGGCCTGCTATACTGCCGGCCGGGCGGTGGTAATAGACCAGACCGTGGAGCAGGATACCAAGGTGAATACCTATAATGACCAATCGACGAACCCATGGGAATATATAACGGCGACCCTTAGCCAAAGCAGGAGCTACACTACCATCAACCACTGGTCACCAAATAAAACGACATTAAAACGGGGAGTATTTTCGCTGGCTTCGTCCGGCTCGTATTGGAAGTTCCAAGCTGCCGTAACCGGGACCACAGATTCTACCCTGACATGGCTGACCGGCAACAATTGGGGGTCCGACACCTCCTATTACGGGGAGAATATAATGCGCTGTTTCGGAATGGAAGCTCAGGCCGGGGGCACCAACAATCTGGGAACGGGTACGCCTTTCGTAGGCAACATCCTTTCCAGCATGATGTACCGCGTCGATTATGCAGGCCCAACCATTGCTTGGTGGGACAGCCTGGCCGACGACAACGACTCGCTGGACGGCTACGGTCCCTACACGGTCAAAGCGGTGATCACCGATTTTTCGGGGTTGGACACGGTCTACCTTCATTACAACCCGGCGAAGGCCTATACCGGCATGACCCGGGCTCTGGCCGACACATTTGTGGGGGTAATCCCGGCCCAGACGGTGGCCTTCGGCGATACAGCAGGTTTATACTATTTTATAGAAGCCCATGATCATGCCCACAATCATAATGGCACCTTTAACTTTAGCACCACAGTAACGCGAGATGTATATTTGCGCAACCTGACCGGGGTTGCAGGACAGCCCAGTGATCCGGCTCTGCCCAAAGCCTTCGCCCTGCAGGCGGCCTACCCCAATCCTTCACGGGGGCAAACTACCATCAAGTACCAATTGCCCAAAGCCTCAAATGTCCAACTCCAGGTATACAACGTGGCCGGGCAGTTGGTGAGCACCATAAGCGAAGGGCAGAAACCGGCAGGATACCACCAGATCAGCTGGAACGACAACAAATTATCCAACGGGATCTACTTCTACCAGCTTAAGGCCGGGGAATATACGGCCACCAAAAAGCTTTTGATAGTCAGATAGGTTTGGATTAAAGCAGTTTAAGCGAAAAAGCCCCGCCTATGGCGGGGCTTTTCATATTATCAATCGGATCATATAAATTTTACTTTACTTTGTTATTGAAGTATGGGCTTAATTATTGTAACATTATGATTGGGACACCCTACTGTCTCTCCCCTTATTAGGGGAGATGCGGGCTTGGTGGGAAGGTTAACAGAAAGACTTTGTGTACTCTGTGTGCTTTGTGGTTAATATATAAATAGGTTAGATAAATTATGCCGGCAAAAGATCAAGCCAAACGGGCCTGGGTGGTCTCGGTGGACATGGGCTACGGCCATCAGCGGGCCGCCTATCCCCTGAACGAGATCGCCAACGAACGCATCATAACTGCCAACAACGACCAGATCATCTCGGAGCGGGAGCGGGGCATCTGGCAATGGAGCCGCATCGGTTACGAAACGGTCTCCCGCCTTAAGGCCATACCGGGGATCGGCAAACTCATCTTCGGGGCTTACGACAGTTTGCAGGCCATCGCGCCCTTCTATCCCTTCAAGGTGAACGCCCGGCCCAATCTGACCGTGCTCCGGGTCAAGGGGCTGATCAAACGCTGGGGACTGTGCGCCAGCCTGATCGATTATGTCAAAAAGGAGCAACTGCCGCTGGTCACCACCCATTTTATCCCGGCCCTGGCGGCCGACTACCTGGGGCTGGAGGACATCTACTGCATAGTAACCGACACCGATATCAACCGGGTGTGGGTGACGGACAAACCGGCCCAGACCAGGATCAAATACCTGACGCCCTCGCGCCACGCCACCATCCGGCTGCGGCAATACGGAGTGCCCGAGGACCGGATCATCATGACCGGGTTTCCCCTGCCCCGGGAGAACATAGGGGGCCGCGACCAGAAGATACTTAAAAAAGACCTAGCCGAGCGACTGCCCAACCTGGATCCCAACAAAAAATTCATTAATGTCTACGACGAGACGCTGAAAAAATTCTTAGGCGAATCCAGGACCAAAAGCAACCACCCTTTGACTTTGTGTTACTTAGTGGGCGGGGCCGGAGCCCAGACCGAGATCGGCATCACCATAGTCAAGGCCCTGTTGAAGAAGATCTGCTCCGGCAAGATCAGGGTCAACCTGGTGGCCGGCACCCGGCTGGACGTGGCCTCCTATTTCAATAAAGAATTGAAGGCTCTGGGCATAGATCCCCATGCCCATTCGGGGGTCAAGGTGATCTACGCCTTGGACAAGCGGGCCTATTTCTCCATCATCAACCAGGAACTGCGGACCAGCGACATCCTGTGGACCAAACCCTCGGAGATGTCCTTCTACACCGCGCTGGGCCTGCCGGTGATCATCGCCCCGCCGGTGGGGGCCCACGAGAAGTTCAACCAGGAGTGGCTGGAGCATATCGGCTCGGGCTTCGTTCAGGAGGATCCCCGCTACGTGGACCAGTGGCTGTACTACGTGCTGGAGAGCGGGAAATACGCCGAGGCCGCCTGGCACGGGTTCATGAACGCGCCGTCCATGGGGACCTACAACATCGAGGACGCCATGTTCGGCAAGCCGGAATAGGACGGGGTGTGTTTTTTGCCACAGAGACACTGAGGCACTGAGTTTAAAAGAATATTTGGGTTAAATCCCACTCCCCTGGTTGTCGTGTTATTCCTGCACTTCATTGCATTCAGCGAAGACTCCAGCAGGAATCCAGGGGAACCTGCCCACGAAACACACGAAAATAACGAAAAGGTTTTCGGGGACTGTCCACCCCTGCCCCTCCCCCGAAGGGAGAGGGAAAACCATTCATTTTAAAAACCTATAATTAAATTTATCGGATATGCCGGAAAAGAAAATAAAAATAGGCGACGAGGTCACCCGTCAGGGGGTGGATAAGGAATCGCTCAAAAAATCCTTCCTGGACCACATTGCTTTCTCGCTGGCCAAGGACAAGTACTCGGCCACCAAGCGGGACTACTACCTGAGCCTGGCCCTGGCCATCCGGGACCGGCTGGTGGAGCGCTGGGTGCGGACCCAGCAACGCTACTACCAGGTGGACGCCAAGCGGGTCTACTATCTATCGCTGGAATTTCTGATGGGCCGCAGCCTGGGGAATTCCATCATCAACCTGGAGATGGATTTCGCCTGCCGCAAGGCCCTGGAGGAGCTGGGATTCGACCTGGAGGAGATGATGGAGGTGGAGTGGGACGCCGGGCTGGGCAACGGCGGCCTGGGCCGGCTGGCGGCCTGCTATCTGGATTCCATGGCCTTTCACGCCCTGCCGGCCTACGGCTACGGCATCCGCTACGAATACGGGATCTTCTTCCAGAAGATACAGAACGGCTACCAGGTGGAGACTCCGGACAACTGGCTGAGATACCAGAACCCCTGGGAGCTGCCCCGGCCCGAACACCTCTATCCGGTAAAATTCTACGGACGGGTGGAGGTGGACAAATGGCCCGACGGCCGGCCCCGCTTCCTGTGGCAGGACGGCGAGGAGGTGATGGCCATGGCCTACGACACCCCGGTGCCGGGCCACGGCAACGACACCGTCAACACCTTGCGGCTGTGGTCGGCCAAGGCCACCCGGGAGTTCGACCTCAGCTATTTCAACAGCGGTGACTACGTTTCGGCGGTGGAGGACAAGAACCAGAAGGAGAACATCACCCGGGTGCTCTATCCCAGCGACAATGTCTACCAGGGCAAGGAGCTTCGTTTAAAGCAGCAGTATTTCTTCGTCTCGGCCACCCTGCAGGACGCCATCCGCCGCTACAAGAAGACCCAGCCGGACATGAAGGCCTTTCCCCAGAAGACCGTATTCCAGCTCAACGACACCCACCCGTCCATCGCCATCCCGGAGCTAATGCGGCTGCTGATGGACCAGGAGGGCATGGAGTGGCAGGAGGCCTGGGATATCACCGAAAAAGTATTCGCCTATACCAATCATACCGTGCTGCCGGAGGCCCTGGAGCACTGGCCGGTGGCCATGATCGAGCGGATGCTGCCCCGCCACTGGCAGATCATAGGCGAGATCAACCGCCGGCTGATGGACCAGGTGGAGAAGAGGCATCCCGGCGACCAGCGCAAGAAGGAGGTTATGTCCATAATCTCCGCCGGGCCGGAGCCCCAGGTGCGGATGGCCCACCTGGCCATCGCCGGGTGTTTTTCGGTGAACGGGGTGGCCGAGTTGCACACCCGGATCCTGAAGGAGATAGTGTTTCCGGAGTTCAACGAATTCTTCCCAGGAAAGTTCAACAACAAGACCAACGGCATCACTCCCCGCCGCTGGCTTAAAAAATGCAACCCCGGCCTGTCCGAGCTGATCACCAAGCATATCGGGCCGGAGTGGATCAAGGATCTGTCGCTGCTCAAGGAACTGGCCCCGCTGGCCGGGGACTCGCTGTTCCGCGAAAGGTGGCGGGTGATCAAGCGGGAGAACAAGATCCGCCTGGCGGAATACATCCGGACCCACAACGGACAGGAGATCAACGTCAACTCAATGTTCGACGTGCAGGTGAAAAGATTTCACGAATACAAGCGCCAGCTGCTGAACGTGCTGGGGGTGATCGCCCAGTACAACCGGATCAAGAAGGACCCCCAGGCCCCGGTGGTGCCGCGCACCGTCATCTTCGGGGGCAAGGCGGCCCCCGGATATTTCATGGCCAAGCTGATTATCAAATTGATCAACTGCGTGGCCGACAGGGTCAACAACGATCCCGATATCGGCAACAAGCTGAAAGTGGTGTTTTTGGCCAACTACGGGGTGTCGCTGGCCGAGCTGATCATGCCGGCCGCCGAGCTCTCCCAGCAGATCTCCACCGCCGGGATGGAGGCCTCCGGCACCGGCAACATGAAGTTCGCCCTGAACGGCGCCCTGACCATCGGCACCCTGGACGGGGCCAACATCGAGATCATGGAGGAGGTGGGCCAGGAGAACATCTTCATCTTCGGGCTGAAGACCGAGGAGGTGGCCGAATTGAGGGCCAAGGGGTACGATCCCAAAAACCTGTACCATTCCAACGGCCAGCTTAAAGAGGTGCTGGACCAGCTGGAGAGCGGTTTCTTCTGCCGGGAGGATTCCAATCTGTTCAAGCCCATCGTGGACAGCCTGCTCAACAAGGGCGACTATTATCTGCTGCTGGCCGACTTCGCCTCCTACATGGAATGCCAGGACCGGGTCAGCCGGACCTATCAGGATCCCGACCAGTGGACCGAGAAGGCCATCATCAACGTGGCCAACATGGGCAAATTCTCCAGCGACCGTTCCATCAAGGAGTACGCCGAGCAGATATGGAAGGCCCAATCGGTGCCGATCGAGTAGGCGATAGTTAATAGTTACTGGTTATCAGTTTTTGGTTAATTTCATAATAATCAATCCGAAAAGCATGATACCTAATATTTTTGATATAAATATAACGGATATTTCACATATAGACACTCATGAAATTAAATGTCTCTTATGTCAACGTAGGGATATTATTCCCGTCAACGGCTTTTTAATTAACGGACAAAAATTCAATACGGTGCGTTGCCTGCATGACGGCATGATGTGGTTAGACCCCCAACCGTCCCAATCTTTTTACGATTATATTTATTCGAAACGGTATCACAATACAGGGGTCGATGATCCCCTGTATGAGCAAGCGACACTTGATGTCTTTGATGACCCGGCGGCATTGCAGAATGTGGCCGATATGCGCATGAACGACATCGAACGTTTTGCTGCCAAAGGAAGGTTTCTTGAAGTGGGTTTCGGGGCCGGCTATACGCTTAAAGAGGCACACCGCCGTGGTTGGGAAACATATGGGATTGAAACCGAAGAACGGTGCATTCGGGAAATACAAGGTTCGGGGATCAATGCAATAAAAGGCGATTTTTTAGACCAAAACGAGACAGAAAAATATGATGTCATAGCCATGTATAGCGTAATTGAGCACATTCTTGATCCCGAAGTGTTTCTTCGGAAAGCTTCTTCATTGCTTAGAAAAAACGGTTTATTGGTTTTACGGTTGCCGGACACTGAAGCCCAAGGCCTTACGGTTTCGTTAATAGCCCATGTTTTTCATTTTAATGCCCACACTATTCTTTTATTCCTAAGGCAATGCGGGTTCAAAGCGATCTGCATAGATGGTTTCGGATTATGGAAACCACGTAAATATCCCGGTGAATTGTGGAACATGAATGTTTACAGCAAAAAATAAATTTAACTTGATCAAGCATAGCTATCAGTAATTATAAGATGATTTGATATCATCGCCGCAAACATCATCACTAAATAAATGGAAGGACTTTATATGGCAGGGCAGGAATTAAAGTGGAATCTGAATGACATCGTGGCCAGGGGAAAATTCGATGAAACCTATGCCGGGATCGAAAAGGATATCGCCGGGATGACGGAGCAGATAAAGCTGCTCAAGCCGCAGATGTCGCTGGCAGAATTCAAGCAGGTCATAGAATTCCGCGAGGATCTCAAAACACGACTGTCAAAGATATCCTCCTACGGGGAGTTGTGGGAGAATGCCGACCTGAAGTCGCAGGACGCCAAGCTGTACAAATCGCGCACCCAGGATCTGGGCATCAAACTGTCCGATGCCCTGCTGCCGCTGGAGCACTGGCTAAAAGGCCTGGCGGTGGAGGGAATGGAGAAGCTGGATGACTTCAACGCCAACCGGCTGTTCGCCGCGCTGCCGGACCTGGAGTATGTGTTCAATTACAATCGGGCGGCCGCCAAGCATACCTTGAGCCAGGGCGAGGAACGTATCATCACCCGCAAGAGCATCACCGGAGCGCAGGCCCTGGTGGACATGTACAACCTGATCACCGACTCCTTTGAATATAAGTTCCAGCCCAAGGGCCAGAAGGCAAAAGTATTCAAGGTCCAGGGACAGGTGCGCAACTACTATTACAGCGCCAAGGCGGCGGAGCGGGAAGCGGCCTACAAGGCTGTACTCAAGCCCTATCATGACAACGAGGACAAGCTGTTCGTCATTTACCGGGCGCTGGTCAAGGACTGGGACAACGATGCCCAGGTGAAGAGCTTCAATAGCCCCATCTCGGTTCGCAACTTCTACAACCGGGTTCCGGACAAGGCCATCAATACCCTGCTGGAGGTCTGCCAGAAAAATGTGGGGATATACCAGGATTTCTTCCGCTACAAGGCCAAACTGCTGAAGATGAAGAAGCTGCGGCGCTACGACTTGTTCGCCCCGCTGGAAGCCCCCAAGACCAAGATGCCCCTGCCGGAGGCCAAAAAGCTGGTGCTGGATATCTTCCGCGATTTTTCCCCGGGCTTCGCCGACAAGGCCGAATCCATCTTCAGGGCCGATCATATCGACAGCCATCCCCGTCCGGGCAAGGACACCGGGGCCTTCTGCTCCGATATCGCTCCGGGGGTCACCCCCTACATCCTGCTGAACTATACCGGCAACAATTCCTCGGTGGCCACCCTGGCCCACGAGCTGGGACACGGCGTCCACGACCTCTACGCCCAGAATCATTATTACACCTCGTCGCACACCACCCTGCCGCTGGCCGAGACCGCATCCACCATCTCCGAGCTGATGGTCTTCGAAAGGCTTTTAGGCCAGGCCAGATCCGACAAGGAGCGCCGGGCCATGCTGCTGGAGAAACTGGGCGACTCCTATGCCACGGTCATCCGCCAGGCCTATTTCGTGATGTTCGAGAACCAGGCGCATAAGCGCATTTCGGAAGGCATCAAGTCCGACCAGCTGAGCGACCTGTATATCAAGCAGCTGCGATCACAGCTGGGGTCGGCGGTGGAGGTGGCCGAGGAATTCCGCAGCGAGTGGGCCTACATCCCGCACATCTTTCAGACGCCCTTCTACTGTTACGCCTATAACTTTGGGGAGCTGCTGGCCCTGGCCCTATTCGCCCGTTACAAGGACCAGGGAAAGCCCTTCGTTCCCAAGATCGAGAAGATCCTGGCTTACGGCGGTTCGCAAAGCCCGGATGTGATCATCAAGGAAGTGGGTATGGATATGGCCTCACCGGAATTCTGGCAGGGAAGCTTCGAGGTGGTCAAGACCTGGCTGGCCGAACTTAAGAGACTTTCCAAATAATCATTCCATAAAGGCTGCCGGTTGTCCGGCAGCCTTTTTTGGTGATATCAGTTCGAGAAAGACGGACCCCTCTCCTGCCTCTCCCCCGAAGGGAGAGAGGTCCAATATTATATTTTTGTGTTGCAGAAATACGCAATCTGTAGTAATATAAAAAAATGATAATTTACTATTCTATCCTCCGCCGATGTTCCTGCAGCAGCTGATAAACGGCCTGACGGTGGGCTCCATCTACGCCCTGATCGCCCTGGGCTACACCATGGTCTACGGCATCCTGGAGTTCATCAATTTCGCCCACGGCGAGATCTACATGCTGGGGGCCTATCTGGCCATCATCGCCCTGGGGTTCCTGAGCCAGTGGGGCCTTAATTCCTGGGCGGCCGCCCCGGTGCTGGTCCTTTTGTTCGCCATGATCGTGGCCGCGGCCTACGGGGCCACCATCGAGAAGATCGCCTACCAGCCGCTGCGCAGCGCCTCCCGCCTTTCCCCCCTGATCAGCGCCCTGGGGGTCTCCATCTTCCTGCAGAATTTCGTGATGCTCACCCAGGGGGCCCGGGACAAGGTCTTCCACAAGGAGCTTCTCTTTTCTCCGGCCTTCACCTCCGGCGGCCTGTCGTTCTTGAACTGCCATGTCTCCCACATCCAATTCCTGATAATGGGCACCGCCGTGGTGCTGATGGCGGGGCTGGCCCTGTTCATAAACCATACCAAGACCGGGCGGGCCATGCGGGCGGTGTCCCAGGACCCCAGGATGGCCCGGTTGTGCGGGATCAACGTGAACGGGGTGATCCGCCTGACCTTCGTGATCGGCTCGGCCCTGGGGGCGGCGGCCGGGGTGCTGGTGGCCATGTATTACGGACTGGTCAACTTTTATATCGGCTACGTGGCGGGACTTAAGGCTTTTATTGCAGCGGTGGTGGGAGGCATCGGCTCGGTGCCCGGGGCCATGCTGGGAGGATTGCTGCTGGGGATGGCCGAGAGCTTCGGGGCCGGCTATCTTTCGGCCCAGTACAAGGATGTTTATGCCTTCATTATTTTAATTTTGGTATTACTTTTAAGGCCGCAGGGGATACTGGGGAATAAGACGGATAGGAGCTGAATGAATTACTCTATTAGAAGAAAAGGAGTAGGTAAATGATAAGTACAATTGTTACTTCTGCTCTTGCTTCTGGTGTTGTTACGTCATTACTGATCTTTTTAATTCAACAAATTTCAAAAAGGGGAATTAATCACTATTTTGATAAAAAAAATAAAAGACTATGAACAGGATCTTAATTTAAAAAGCGAACAAGCTAAGTTTGATTACCAACGGAAAATCCAAGATTTTAATTTATATACAACCAATAAACATAAAAGCTATATTGAATTTTATGAACAATTGCTTAAAGCAAATGGATACGTTACGTCGTTGACAGGTCTAATAAATATACCAACATTCGAAGAGTATAATAAAAATGATTTATCAACATACTTGCAGAAAAGAAAAATACCTGAGGGTAAAATAAATGATATTTTATTGATGTGGGACAAGGATAAAGAATTAGCCAAAAAAGAGATATTTAAATATGATCATTTATATAATATAAATTCGGCAAGAAATGCACTTCAGGAAGCGCATAATATGTATTGGAAATCTCAGTTGTATTTTTCTGATGGTGTAATTAATAAATCAAAGACAATAATTGATAACCTTTGGAAAATACAGGTTCATGAAGAAATGTATTTGCAGCCTAATATTGCTGACGGATTTAGAGAATCTAGTATTATAAAGAAAATACAAACCATTAGGGCAGAATTGCCAGATAAATTGGATGTGCTTATAAGAGATATGAAAACAGAACTTTCAATTGGCTATTACAAAGATAATCCATGAGGCATCTGAAAAATATATTTAGATCGCTCCTTTTTGTTCTAATATTACTAATTCTTCTTTTTATAGGCTTTTCGGTACTGGTATGGTTCACCACCTATCATCCGAACGATAGGGAGTTCGTCAATGTATATTCCCGGGGGGAGGCTCCGGTGCTGCAGCCTGGGCAATCCCTTAGGATAATGACCTGGAATATTCAGTACCTGGCCGGTAAGAATTACGTTTTCTTCTATGACCTGTTCGACGGCTCCGGTCCGGACGAACGGCCTTCGTCCAAAGAGATCGCTTTCACATTGAACGAGGTGGCCAGGGTCATCAGCGTAGAAAGCCCGGATATAATACTTCTGCAGGAAGTAGACTGCCGGGCCAAGAGGACCGATTATCGCGACCAACTGGCAGATCTTTTAGCCAAGCTTCCGCAGGAATATTGCTGTTACGTTTCGGCCTGGTACTGGAAGGCTCTTTTCGTGCCGCATCCCCGGATCATGGGCTCGGTGGGGATGAAGCTGGCGATCATCTCAAAGTATCGGATATCGGGGGCCATCAGGCACCAGCTGCCGGTAATGCCCGATAATATTTTCGTCAAACAATTCAATTTCAAAAGGGCGGTGCTGGAAGCCCGCCTGCCGGTTTCTGGCCGGTCTGACCTTATTGCCCTGAGCACCCACCTGGATGCTTTCGCCCAGGGCAACAATACCATGGAACGACAGGTGGCCAAGGTCAGACGACTGTTGCAGGGATTGTCTAACCAAGGGTGCGATTGGGTGATCGGCGGGGATTTCAATCTTCTGCCGCCTGGCGGGGCTTACGACAGGTTGAGCCGAAATCAGCAGAGATATTATAAGCCTCAGACCGAACTGGCCCCGTTCTTCGAAGAATTCCAGGCGGTGCCTTCGGCCGGAGAGGCCGACAGCGACAGCGCCGGGGAATTCTATACCCAGTTTCCCAACGATCCCGAGGTCTATGAGCCGGACCGGACCATAGATTACCTGTTCTTTTCCCGCGGGATCAAGATCGGCGAACATTACGTGCGGCAGAACGACACCCGGAGCATATCGGATCATTTTCCGGTGGCGGCCGAGGTGACGCTGGAATGAAACCACCTTGTCATGCCCATGGAAATGGGCATCCAGAAAAAATAGGAGGAGGTTTAATATGTTGAAAAAATATGCAGTCATTTGGCTAGCCATTTTATCAGTTTTTGCTCTCTTGGTGTCCTGCACAAAAACCACCGAGGTTGACGAGCCAGCAATTAGTTATTTCGTTGTCAAGGTGGACAGTATTTCCGTTCCGGACACCCTATCGCACAGCGACACCCTCAGGATCAAGTTCTACGGTACCATTGGTAGCAATAGTAATTACTCGTTTGATCACGTTGAAGCTCAGAAAACTCCCAGCAGTGTTGATCTTAAAGTATGGGGGAAGTATGTGGCCAACGATGGTGCTTATGATGTGGTTTCTTTCCTTGACGGGGTAGAGTATAAAGTGTCTTTGTTGTATCCCGGACAGTATGATATTTCCGTTCATCAGCCGGACAGCAGCGTGCTGAAGGATTCGGTGGTGGTAGAGTGAGAGCAGCATAATGAGTTATCATTTAATACTTGTTAGTTCATAGATTATTCATTTTGAACCATGGTTGACTCACAGTTGACGTATTAAAATGTGCTGTAGCAAATATTGAAAAACAAACTTAAAATATTAATCTGGCCCTTGTGGATCGGCCTGTTGTGCTGGCCGTTCATGGGATTGCATTCGGCCGGGATAGTAGCAGTTGGTCTGTTACTATTATTCCTGTCATTCCGTTTTTTTGACAGGAAGATCGGGGCAGTAAAAAATATCTTTCAAAAAATACCGGGCAGGGAATTGGCAGGGCGAATTCCCCGCAATCTTTGGCTGGGGGCGGTTCTGCTGGCAGTCATGCTGCTGCCACTGGCCCTCAATAAATATTACTTGGACATCACCATCACCGCCGGGATCTACATCGTGCTGGCCCTGGGCCTGAACATCATCGTGGGCCTGGCCGGACTGTTGGTGCTGGGCTACATCGCCTTCTACGCCGCCGGGGCCTATGCCTACGCCATATTGTCCACCCAGTATCACGTTTCATTCTTCGCCGCCCTGCCGGCGGCGGCCGTGCTGGCCTTGCTGTTCGGGCTGGCCCTGGGCGTTCCCACACTAAGACTTCGGGGCGACTACCTGGCCATCGTCACCCTGGGTTTCGGCGAGATCGCCCGGATCGTGCTCAACAACTGGGATTCTTTTACCGGCGGCCCCAACGGGATCATGCATATACCCAAACCTTTGCTTTTCGGCCTCAAGCTGGGATCCCCGGTCCACCTGTATTTCATCGTCCTGGCCATGATCCTTTTAGTGTCCTTTGTCATCGACCGGCTGAACAATTCGCGGCTGGGACGGGCCCTGGTGGCCATGCGGGAGGACGAGACCGCGGCCCGGGCCTGCGGGGTCAATACCGTCAAGTTGAAATTGCTGGCCTTCTCGCTGAGCGCCATGACGGCCGGGATGATGGGGGTGGTGTTCGCCGCCAAGATGAGCTTCGTCAGCCCGGAGAGTTTCACCTTCTGGGAATCCATCATGGTGCTGTGCATGGTGGTGCTGGGCGGAATGGCCAGCATTCCCGGAGTGATCCTGGGGGCGGCGGCCCTGGTGGTGCTGCCCGAGGTCTTCCGTCAGTTTCAGAATTACCGGATGCTGGTATTCGGCGCGGCCATGGTGGCCATGATGATCTTCCGGCCCCAGGGCCTGCTGCCCAGCAAAAGAAGGAGGCTGGAGTTGGAGGACCCCACCCTTCCCTCCCCTGATGAATCAGGAGAGGGTTGACATCACCTTTCCCAAAATAAATAACCAACCAAAAATCGGAGTTAGTATGAAAAGAATCGTAATGACCCTGGTGCTTCTGGCGGCGGCTCTGATCCAAAGCGGCTGGGCGGCCAAGCCGGCGGCAACCAAGGACAACTTCCGGTTTGTGGTGCTGGCCGACCGCACCGGTGGAGCCAATCAAAAGGCCTTCGAGATGGTACTCAAGGACATCGAGCGGATGAAGCCGGACCTGGTGGTGACGGTGGGAGATTTCATCCAGGGTTATGCTGACTCGGCCGGAACGGTCAAGGACTGGGATGCCACCCTGCCGATGCTTAAACTGCTTTCCTGCCCGGTATACCTGACCCCCGGCAATCACGACATCACCACGCCGGAGGTGCGCAGCATCTTCATCAAGAAGACCGGGCGCAATCCCTATTATTCCTTCGATCATCAGAACAGCCACTTCATCGTCCTGGACAACTCCCTGGTTGAGACGCTTGACAAGATGGATCCCGCCCAGATCAAATGGCTGGAGAAGGACCTGAGATCACTCAGGAACAGGTCCGGCATCTATGTTTTCATGCACAAGCCGTTCTGGGCGGCGGGGGTGGGGGCCGGCAAGCCGGACAAGCTGCACGAGCTGTTCAAGAAACATAAAGTGACGGCGGTGTTCTCCGGGCACTGGCACAATTACGCTTCGGAGGTCTGCGACGGCGTCCGGTACGTGGTGATGGGCAGCTCAGGGGCGGATATCGGGCCCACCGAGAATGTCAGCCTGGCCGGCTTCTATCAGTATTTGTGGGTCACCGTAAAGGATGGGAAGTTCAGCCCGGCCTTGGTGCGGGCCGGCAATACCTTTGATCTGGATTACGTCAGCCTGAAAGAGGAGACCTTTGCCCATCAGATACCAGGCAAGGCGGTGTTTGTTGACGGGCCGGAACTGATCGAGGGCCGGAAATTATCATCCTTGGACGCCGTGGTAAGGATCAAGAATCCCACCGAAAAAGCATTAAAAACCAAGATCTTATGGGAGACCGCCAAGAACTGGAAGGCCGACAGGGACAGCCTCCCGATGGAAATAGCCCCCGGCGACAGCTTCAAGTTTATCTTCAGGTTCAAAGGCGCCGGAAGTTTGTATCCCCTGCCGGTGATGAAAATGTCCTACCCCTTCGGGCGCGACAAGGTTTACAGCCTGGAGATGACCCCCAGCGTGGCCCGGGCACTGGAGTGTCCCATAGCCAAAAAGGCACCGGTCATCGACGGCAAGTTCGATAAGAATGAATGGCTGGGAGCCGGCAAGGTGGCCGATCTCTGCGGCTGGGACGGCAACCCCGCCGCCACCGACCCCACCCAGGTCTACTTTATGCACGATGCCGAGAATCTTTATATCGCCGCGGTCTGCCAGGACACGGCCATGGCCAAACTGAAGACCGCCAAGACCGTCCGGGACGACCAGGTGTACAATGACGACTGCATCGGGTTCCTGTTCTCCGCCAATAAGGATACCGTCTACCAGATGTACGTCAATCCGGTATCCACGGTATGGGACCAGCTGATAGACAACACCCGCGACGATCTGGACCAGAAATGGAACGGCGGGTTCCAGGCCAAGGCTCAGGCCGGGGAAAAGGAATGGGTGCTGGAGATGAAGGTGCCTTTGAAGGATATCGGCCTGCCGGCCCTGGACAAGAACCCCGAATTGAGGATGAACATCCGCCGCAAGCAGCAGCGCAACAACCAGTCGGCCCTGTGGGTGTATGACTGGTCATACCAGCCCAATAATTTCGGAGTGGTAAGATTCAAGTGATGACCAGGAATGCCGGCCAATCTGCTTTCATGAATGCCCGGGGAAGGGTCGGCGTTAAGTTATGCTGATCGCCTTCAACAAACCATACGGGGTGCTGTCGCAGTTCACCTCGGACGATCTCCGTCATGTGACCCTGGCAAAATTCGGCTTTCCCAAGAACGTCTATCCCCTGGGCCGGCTGGACGCCGACTCCGAGGGTCTGCTGCTGCTGTCCGACGAGGCCGAGCTGAATGCCAAACTATTGAATCCCCGACGGGGCCATCCCCGCACCTACTGGGTCCAGGTGGAGAACATTCCCCAGGATAAGGATCTTTTAAAACTGCGAAAAGGGGTAAGCATAAAGGGACAGGGGACGCTTCCCTGCCAGGCCATGATCCTGAACCCCCAGCCCGTGATGGAGGACCGCAACCCGCCCATCAGGTTCCGCAAACATATTCCCACCTGCTGGCTGGAGATGACCTTGACCGAGGGCAAGAACCGCCAGGTGCGCCGGATGACGGCGGTCATAGGGTTTCCCGCCCTGCGGCTGGTGAGGGTGATGATCGGCGGCTATCGATTGAATGGCCTGGAGCCGGGGCAGTGGAAGCAGCTATCGGAACAAGATAGATTAAAAATATTCGATAATAGGAAGGGGAAGATATGATCGCCAAAAGAATCACCTTTGCGGTTATGCTGGCGGCCGGGCTATACACCTGGGCCGAACCGGCTATGGCTCAGCAGAATATCAAAGGAAAATTGCGTCTGGCCGACTCCACCTTCGTCCAGATTGTCAGGACCATGGACGGCTCCAGCAACGTGGGAAGCATCGTTCAAATAGATTCTGTCAATATCGTATTGCAAACCTCGGTGACGGCCATGACCATTCCCATCGCCAAGATCAGCGAGATCAAGGAGATCCAGGCGGGGTCGATAAGAAACGGCGAGTACTGGTTCGCCAATCCCAACGCCACCCGGCTGTTCTTCGGGCCCACCGCCCATATGCTCAAGAAAGGCGAGGGCTATTTATCCGACACCTACATCTTCTTTCCCCAAGTGGTGTTCGGCCTCACCGATAATATAACCCTGGGAGGCGGGGTGTCTTTGTTTCCCGGCGGCGGAGGAAACCAGATTGTTTACTTCATGCCAAAAGTCGGGGCGCCGGTCAACGAAAAATTCCACCTGGCCGGCGGAGCGCTGATCATAAAGGTGCCGGATTTCGATCAGGAAGTTTCGACGGTGGGGGTATTCTACGGGGCCGGCACCTACGGGGACCGCGACCACAGCTTCACTGCCGGATTGGGCTACGGTTTTGCCGGAGATGAGATGGCCGACCGGCCGATGGTGATGGTGGGCGGGGAGTATCGGATGTCCCGGCGGGTCTCATTCGTCACCGAGAACTGGTTATTTCCCGGCTTGGATCAGCCGCTGGTCTCGGCCGGATTTCGTTTCTTCGGCGAGGGTCTGGCGGTGGACCTGGCCTTGGCCAACGTGCTGGGCGAGGATATGATCACTCCGGGAATTCCCTTCATAGATTTTGTCTATAATTTTTAGCTATCACATGCTGCTAAAGGCTCAAAATATAACCAAACAGTTTGGCGGATTACGGGCCCTGCAGGATGTCTCTTTTGATATCGAGCAGGGACAGATATTCGGATTGATCGGACCCAACGGAGCCGGCAAGACCACCCTGTTCAACTGCCTGACCGGGACCTATAGGCCAACATTCGGAAAATTCACTTTTGCCGGGAAGGACATCACCGGGTTATCCGAAGTGAAGGCGGCCCAAAGAGGCATTGCCCGGACCTTTCAAAATATCCGGCTGTTTAAGGAGATGACCGCCCTGGAGAACGTCATGGTGGGCAGGCACAGTCGTACCAATGCCGGTTTGTGGGGGGCGCTGGTCCGGGATAAAAGAACCAGCGGCGAGGAGAGGGATATCCATCTCCGGTCGCAGCAGCTTCTGGGGTTCGTGGAGCTGAAAGGTTCGGAGGATCTTCTGGCCAAGAATCTGCCCTACGGGCACCAAAGAAGGCTGGAGATCGCCCGGGCCCTGGCCACCGATCCCCGGCTGATCTGCCTGGACGAGCCGGCCGCCGGCATGAACCCCAGCGAGGTGTCCGATCTGATGCTGCTGATAAGAAAGATCCGCGATTCCGGCGTCACCGTGCTGCTGATCGAGCATCACATGAAGGTGGTGATGGGCATCTGCGACTGGCTGGCCGTGCTGGACGGCGGGGAGAAGATCGCTTGCGGGCCGCCGGAACGGATAAGAAATGATCCCCAAGTCATAGCGGCTTATCTGGGAACCCAGCATTAAAAATGTTATGAAGATAAAATATAAAAATGTAATATTGCCCATTATCGTGGCCCTTCTTGCCGCAGAGCTGGTCTTCATCATAAAAGGGAATGGCCATCTTAAAATGCTGAGAAGCCACCGGGCCAAACTGAGAGAAGCCATAGAGCTATCCAATCAAGGGGTGGCGCTTTCCCGGCGGGGTGAATTTTCCAAAGCATTGGCATTGCTGGAAGAGGCAATAGATCTGGCTCCGGAAGATTCCCTGATCGCGGAGAACCTCAAGGCGGTCTGTTTCAATTCCTGCGTCAGCCTGATACGCCATGGTAATTATCAGGAAGCTCTGGATCTGGCTTCCCATGGCCTGATCCGTCTGCCGAAAGAGACGGCCCTGTTGTATGTAAAGGCGGAGTCTTTTTACAACCTTAACATGAACGATTCTTCCATTGCTTATATCGATGAAGCCTATGCCGTAAAACCCAAGGATCCGGCGATCAGCGCTCTTTTGGGCGACCTGAACAACCGCTGCCGCCAGGAGGACGGCCTGGAGACCAGCCGCACCGGGTACTTCGACATCAGGTTCGAGGGCGGGGACAGCCGGGAGATGGCCGACCGGATACTTGTCATGCTGGAGGATATCCGCGATAAGCAGGGGGCGCTGTTCGGCTGGCAGGCCCAAAGGAACATCAGCGTGATCCTTTACAACAACCAGCAGTTCTCCGACATCACCCACCTGGCCTCCTGGGCCGGGGCGGCATTCGACGGGAAGATAAGGATCCCCGTCGGCAATTACCGGGACGATCCCGGGTTGCTGGAGAGGGTGCTGACGCATGAGTTCGTCCATGCCCTGCTGTTCGAGATCGGGGGCAGGAGATTTCCGGGATGGTTCAACGAGGGTTTGGCCCAGTATCAGGAAGGACAGCCGGCCGACAATTCCAGCTATGTTCCGTTGACGGATCTATCGGGCTCGTTCATCAAGCTGGAAAAGGAAGATGCCCAATATGCCTACCGGGCCAGCCTGTCGGCGGTCAGTTTCCTGATCGAGGATAACGGCTGGGACCCGGTCCGGCTGTTCATCGGCAGGATGGATAAGGGGGGCGAGTTTAAAGAGGTTTTCTGGGAATCATTCAACCTGACGGTGGACGAATTTGACCGGAAATGGAAAAAGAGCATCGGTGGATAAATAAGCTGAAAATAAAGTATTCAGTATACAGGAGACGGTATTTTGTATAAGAGCGAAAATTTAATAAAAACCGGTGTGACCTCAGCGCGCTTTGTGATTAAAATAAGATCATGTTGAAAGTAACAGACCTGAAGGTTTCATACGGCAGCCTAGAGGTGCTGCACGGGATCACTTTTCATGCGGATCCCGGGGAGATAGTGGCGGTGCTGGGCTCCAACGGAGCCGGCAAGACCACCGCCATATCGGCCATCTCCGGGATACTGCCGGTCCGCGGCGGGAAAATAGAATTCTCCGGGCAGGATATTGCCGGCCGGCCGGCCGACGATATCGTCGGCATGGGCCTGGTGCAGGTGCCGGAGGGCAGGAGGATATTCCCCGGGCTGACGGTGCTGGAGAATCTGGATCTGGGGGCCTATCTGATATCCGATAAAAAACAAAAGCAGCAATCGCTGAACAAGGTCCTGGATATCTTTCCCAAGCTCCGGGAACGAAAAGGACAGAAGGGCGGGACGCTGTCGGGAGGGGAACAGCAGATGCTGGCCATAGCCCGGGGGCTGATGGCCGCTCCCAGAATGCTGCTGCTGGACGAGCCTTCACTGGGGCTGGCGCCGATAATAGTGGACAGGATATTCCAGGTGATCCAAGACATCCGGAAGGGCGGCACCACGATTCTTTTGGTGGAACAGAATGCCCGGCGATCGCTGGAGATCGCCGACCGGGGATACATCCTTGAGACGGGGACTTTCGTATTGGAGGATACCGGCCGGGCGCTGTTGAACAATGAAAGCGTTAAGGCCAGCTATCTGGGGGCGTAAGGGATGACCCCTCCCTGGCCCTCCCCCAGAGGGAGAGGGAATATATTATGATTGCAAAATAAAGAAAGCAACGATGACCACTGCCAGAAAAGCATTTTGGGAAAAATTCTACCAGAACCCGCACGGCCATGTTTCCGATGTTTACGAGAAGCGCGGCGAGGTGCATAGGTTGATAGGCAAGTACGACAAGGCACTGTTTGATTTTAAATTTATGAGAAGTATTAATCAAAAAGTGACGAATGAAAAAAAAGAGGTAGACGCATTAATTGCCATTGGTATTGTACAAACAACTAAAGGAAAATATGATGAAGCTGAGAGAAATTTTACAGCCGCATTAAAGATCACTAAAATAAATAATTTGGAAAAAGTCGCAACTTGTTACAGACACATGGGAAAGATTTTACAACTCAAGGAAAAATATAACGAGGCATTGGATTTATACAACAAAGCCTTGAAAATTTATGATAATTTAAACAATGAACATGGCAAACACCTGGTTTTAGAATATATGGCAAGTAATTATCGCTTGGAAAAAAAATACACTGAAGCGTTGAGTGTCTTTGGGCAATTACTAGAATTTTATCAAAAAGGAAGTAATAAAGTAAGATTATCCCATGCTTACCAGGAATATGGAAATATTTACCGTAAAATTGGGAATAAAGACAAAGCAACCGAATATTATAATAGAGCATATTTTCTTATTAAAGAGACTGGTGCTCAAGACGCAATGGCACATTTGCTCTGTAACATGGGCTTAATAGATTTTGAAGAAAATAAATTTATTAGTGCAAAAGAATATTTTAAACAAAGTGTTAAGCTTGCTGAAAAATGCGGTATGATTTATATAATGGCTGTGTCCTTGTTGAATTTAAGTGATGCATATAATAAACTTAATGAAAAAAGCATGGCTAAAATTTGTATTGAGAGAGTTTTATCAATGGATATAAAAATTGAAGGAATAAAGCAAGAAGCCCAAAGAGTCCTAAATGAGATCAATTCAAATGAAGGGAGGTGAGACCACATGATCTATATTGGTATTAGACTAGCCGGCAAAAAGTATATTGTTCACCCGACAACTGAACAAGCATACTTGAACTCAAAAAATCAACACGAAGCAAGTATTTGGTACTATACTTCGGGTAAAGCTATAGACGAATTTGCTATTGCTGGGACTTTCGGTACATATGACAGTTTTGCGGAAGCCGAAAGCGCTATAAAAGCGGTTGACCCGGGAATCGTAAAAGTATATGATCCCGATGCACCGGTATTGCCAGATTAAAAAGCCTTGATTTGCTGTAGAGCGCCCTGGTCAATAGGGCGCTCTTTATTTACGTAATAAATAAAAATATTATTGACAATAATAGTTATAACATATATAATTAGCTATAAATAAAATGACATGAAACAATTGCAATTATGGGCAAACTGTCATAAAAACATATGGCGTTAAAGATTGAAAGTAATGAAAGGAGGTGAAATAGTAAATGAAAATACTGAGCAAGAATGAACTGACCAGTGTTATGGGCGGCGATGATATGGGCTATGGTAATGAATACCAATACATGAACATGGAGCAGGATCAGGTATACAAGCCTCCGGTTCAGCCCAATGATGTCTACAAACCACCGGTTAACCCGCCAGCATAAATAAATTACTAAAGGGCGCCCTGTTTATCAGGGCGCCCTTTTAGTTATATAAATGGGTTTTTAAGGGAAATATCCATCCTTTCAGCAAATCTCAATTTTATCTTGACATCATCCTCCCTTTAATGATATCCTATGCTGTTATGCTACAACACATTGTTTAAAGGATTTTTATGATTGAGAAGAGCATTTTTGAGTTGTCGTCGGCTGGCCGCAAGGGGCATCCCCTGCCGGCCTGTGATGTGCCGGCCAAGGCCATAAACCAGCTGATCCCCGAGAAATATATCAGAAGCGACCTCTCCGGCCTGCCCCAGGTCTCGGAGATAGACGTGATGCGCCATTTCGTCAGGCTTTCCGCCCTGAACCACCATGTGGACAAGGGCTTCTATCCCCTGGGCTCCTGCACCATGAAATACAATCCCAAGATAAACGAGGACATGTCCCGCCTGCCGGGCTTCACCGGGCTGCATCCAATGCAGGATGAGGCGGACACCCAGGGCGCCCTGCGCCTGATGTGCCAGCTGGGTGACCAGCTGTGCCGGATCGCCGGGCTGGATTCCATCTCCCTTCAGCCGGTGGCCGGGGCTCACGGCGAGCTGACCGCCCTGATGATGATCCGGGCCTATCACGTCAAGAACGGCAATCCCCGCTCCAAGATACTGATCCCCGACTCGGCCCACGGCACCAACCCGGCCTCGGCCACCATCTGCGGCTACCGGTCGGTCCAGATAAAATCCAACGCCCAGGGGCTGCTGGATCCCGAGGACCTGAAAGCCCACCTGGACGGCGAAGTGGCGGCCCTGATGCTGACCAATCCCAACACTCTGGGGCTGTTCGAGAAGAACATCGGCACCGTCACCAAAATGGTCCACGATATTGGCGGTCTGGTGTTCATGGATGGCGCCAACCTCAATGCCCTGATGGGCATCGTCCGGCCCGGCGACATGGGGATCGATGCCATGCACTTCAACCTGCACAAGACCTTCGCCACGCCCCACGGCGGCGGCGGCCCGGGCGGCGGCGGGGTGGCGGTCAAAAAGATGCTGGAGCCGTTCCTGCCCACTCCGGTCATAAAAGGCCGGCAGGATCCCCAGGAGAGCGAGAAGGGGCTGAAGGATGTAGAATATTATCTGGATTATAACCGGCCCGATTCCATCGGCAAGGTCCATTCCTTCTTCGGCAATTTTTTGGTGATGGTCAAGGCCTACACCTATCTGCGGATGCTGGGACCGGAAGGCATCCGGGCGGTCTCGGAGAACGCCATCATCAATGCCAACTACATCATGCGCTCGCTGGAAGGGATTTACGATCTGCCCTACCCGGCCCACTGCAAGCACGAATGCGTGTTCTCGGGCGTCAAGTTCCGCGACAAGGGCGTCAAGACCCTGGACATCGCCAAGCGGCTTCTGGATTACGGCTATCACGCCCCGACCATATATTTCCCGCTGATCGTGCCCGAGGCTATCATGATCGAACCCACCGAGACCGAAAGCAAAGAGACGCTGGATGCCTTCATCGACGCCATGAAGAAGATAGCCCAGGAGATAGAGACCAATCCCGAGATTGTTAGATCTGCGCCCAACAATACGCCCATCGGGCGGCTGGACGACGTCAAGGCGGTCAAGGAGCCGAAGCTCAGATATTCAGGCGGGTGTTTATAATTAAGGTTCTTAAGGATCGAAAGGTTATAAAGGTTCGAACCGGTTCCAACCGTAAATAGTGGAGGTACTGCCATGAAGGTAAAAATTCTTCTTACTGCTGCGATGTTTTTGGGCGGTCTGGCTTTGGCCCAGGACAGTTCCAACATGCGGACGGTGGGCGTTTATAACACTCCTGGCAATGCCTATTACGTAGTCGTAGCGGATAATTATGCCTATGTGGCAGACGGCGATTCCGGACTGCGGGTGATAAATATTAGCGATCCAAACAACCCTGCCGAAGTGGGCTTTTTTGATACGCCGGGGACCGCTCGGGGCGTGGCGGTTTCGGATAGCTATGCTTATGTGGCGGACGGGGCTGCCGGCCTGATGATAATCAACATCAGCGACCCGACCAATCCCGATTCGGCAGGTTCCTTTAACACGCCGGGCGACGCCCGGGCAGTGGTGGTATCGGGGGATTATGCGTATATTGCGGATTATGATTCCGGGCTGGCGATAATCAATATCAGCGATCCGGCCGGACCGACCCAGGCCGGATCCTTTGTCACGCCCGGCTATCTCGAGGACCTGGCGGTATCCGGCGATTATGCATATCTGGCCAATGCCGGAACGTCTTCGCGCCTGCGCATCATGGATATCAGCGATACGGCCAACATAACCCAGGTTGGCGAATGCGCCACTCCGGTCTATGCCACCGGCATAAAAATAGACGGCAGTCATGCCTACCTGTCGGACCTGATGGGCCTGCAGATAATCGACATCAGCAATCTGGCCGGCCCGGCAGAGGCCGGATTCTCGGCCACTTCGGCGGAGGCGGAGGATGTGGCGGTGGATGGCAAGTTCGCCTTTGTGGCTGCGCGGACCGCGGGTTTGCGGGTCATCAACATCAGCAATCCGGCCGCTCCCGACACGGTGGGATACTACAATACGCCCGGCTGGTCAAATGGCGTGGCGGTGCGCGAAAGCCTGATATATGTGGCCGATGCCAGCTATGGGCTCAGGATCCTACAGGGCTACGGACCGGCGGGAGTGACTGGCGACCCAATGCAAAATGCAAATTTAAAAATTCAGAATTTAAAATTACGGGTTTACGGAAATACTGTTGAGTATTCTCTTCCGCAGAGCGGGATTGCTTCTATAAAAGTTTATAATCTGCTGGGGCAGGAGGTAAGGACGCTGGCAAACGAGTTCAAAAGTGCAGGGGTTTACAGTTTGCCGTGGAACGGCCGGGATGCCGGCAACCGCAAGGTGGTCAGCGGGGTGTATCTGGTCAGGCTTGAATCTCAGGGACAGACGGCCACCGGGAGTATGGTAATAGTCAGGTAAAATATTTGAACGTTTGAAATAGTTTTCAAACAATTAATAAACGGAGGTGCTACCATGAAGGTAAAAATTCTTCTTGCGGTTGCACTATGTTTTGCAGCGCAGTCCTTTGGCCAAGACAGTTCAAATGTGCGGACGATCGGTTGCTATGTGATGGGAAGTGCCGTTAGTGTGGCGGTTTCCGATAGTTATGCGTATGTGGCCAATACTATTTTTGGCCTAAGGATCATCAACACCAGTAATCCGGCCAACCCCGCCGAAGCAGGCTTTTGCATCACACCGGGACAAGCTTGGGGCGTTGCGGTATCGGGAGTCTATGCCTATGTGGCAGATCTATCTTCCGGGTTACGGATAATAAACATCAGCACCCCGTCCAGCCCCACGGAAACGGGCTTTTACGACACTCCGGGAGAAGCTTGGAGCGTGGTTTTAACCGGAAATTATGCCTGTGTGGCAGATGGTGATTCCGGCCTTCGGATAATAAACATCAACAATCCGGGTGTACCTTTCGAAGCCGGCTACTATGATACGCCGGGATCTGCTCAAGGCGTGGCAGTATCCGGCAGCTATGCCTATGTGGCGGATGGCGACTCCGGTCTGCGGATAGTCAACATCAGCGCGCCAGCCTCGCCTTCCGAAACGGGCTTCTATGATACGCCGGGTTCTGCTCAAAATGTGGTTGTATCCGGCAACTACGCCTATGTGGCAGATTGGAACTCCGGCCTGCGGATAGTAGATGTCAGCGATCCGGCCAACCCCACCGAAACAGGCTTTTATGACACACCGGGAGGCGCTCGGGCCGTGGCGGTGGCCGGCACCAAAGCTTTTGTAGCCGATGCCAGCGAAGGCCTGCGGATATTAAATATCAGCGATCCGTCCAGCCCTACCGAAATAGGCTACTATGATACCCCGGGTTATTCCTATGGCCTGGCCGTTTCCGGCAGTTATGTTTATATGGCGGATAATGATTATGGTTTGAGGATCTATGAAGGCTATGGCCCGGCGGGGATAGCTGGCGACCCACTGCAAAATGCAAATTTAAAAATTCAGAATTTAAAATTACGGGTATACGGAAATACTGTTGAGTATTCTCTCCCGCAGAGCGGTCAGGCATCCATAAAGGTATTTAATCTGCTGGGGCAGGAAGTGCGGACACTGACAAATGAGTTTAAAAGTTCCGGAGTTTATAATTTACAGTGGAATGGCCGGGATGCAGGCTCTCGCAGAGTGGCCAGCGGAGTGTATCTGGTACGGTTGGAGGTCGGCACACAATCGACCACGGCTAAAATGTTGGTGGTACAGTAAGATATTTTAGCGGTTTGAAACAGTTCGAACGGCAAATAACGGAGGTGTGGCCATGAAAAAAATCTATATCTTGAGCACGATACTATTTTGCGCTTTTTTGTCGTTGCCTACCAACGCCGGCGTGATCTCCTTTGCCCCGTATGTGGCCATACCTATAGATGGACCGCCCGAAGTTGTAGCAATCGGAGATGTCAACAATGACGGACGTAATGATGTGGTAATCGGAGCCTCGTCCCATTTCGATACCATGAACGTCTATAATTTATTCGTGTTCACACAAACGGCTGGCGGCGGATTGAATGCTCCGGTGAGATATGATGGCTGCAACATCTCCTCAATCGACATTGCGGATTTAAACGGCGATGCTATGTGCGATGTCGTCGTCGGCACCGCCGATTCGATCGCCATTTTTATGCAGGATTCAACGGGTCTTTTACAGAATGTTGGCAACTACTATTCAGGCAGCGATGTTGATGGAGTGAAAACAGGCGACTTTAACCACGATGGGCTGACTGATATCGTAGTCTGCCACTGGAATTCAGATTATATTCGCGTCTTCTGTCAACAACCGTACGGTGATTTCAGCCAAAGCCAGAGCTATGCAATCAATGCCGGGGGCTACGACGAAATAAGTGCCGGGGATGTAAATGGTGACGGGCTGGATGATATTGTTTTCATGCGAGGACAAGGATACAATGAAAATATTTCGATTTTTCTTCAGGACACCTCAGGGAGCCTCCAATTGCCAGTTTTTTATGATCTGGGCGATACCAGTACCAGTGGTTTGGCGGTAGGTGATGTAAATAACGACGGAAAAAAGGATGTGGTGGCCACTATTTACGGGAATATGCCCGATGCCCAAATAGCGGTTTGGCTGCAAGATACGCTTGGTTTATTACAGACGCCACCCTGTTTATATAGCTGCTATCAATGCCCGATACCGGTAGAGATGGCAGATTTTGACCAGGATGGCCGTAATGACATTGCTGTCGGAAATAATGGCTGGGAAGCGTTAAGCCTTTATCAACAGGATGATTTGGGATTGTTGATGCCATATGATACAACCACCACTCCGGATCCCTCATACTACAAACCTCAGGGTTTAGCGGTAGGCGACATCAACGGCGATGATAAGCCGGACATTGCTTTGGCTGATGGTTCCAATGGTCTTGTGATTCTCTACAACACCAGCACCACCGGGGTTTCTGACTCACATTTGGAACCGACAGGATTTAAAGTTGCCAGTTTAACGTTGAGAGTGGCGGGCAATAAGATAAGCTACCAGCTGCCGCAAGGCGGCCATGCAACCATAAAAATATATAATCTGCTGGGGCAGGAAGTGCGGATGCTGGCAAACGAGTTCAAAGGTTCAGGAGTTTACAGTTTACATTGGGACGGGCGGGATGCCGGCAATCGCAAAGTGGCCAGCGGAGTGTATCTGGTCAGACTTGAATCCCAGGGGCAGGCGACCAACGGGAAGATAATAATAGTAAGGTGATGTACCCCCGACCCCTCTTGTTAGAGGGAAAAATAACGCATCTCCAACCTTTAGAACATCTATAAATTTTACATCATTTAAAATCTTTTATCATGCCAATATCTAACATCTCCGACTTGGGCGAGGTCAGTCCGGAACGTGGCAAGGAATTGCTGGCCAAGATAGCCAACCAGGTGGTCAAGCGCAAGCTGACCGTCCCGGCCATCATGTTCCTGGAATCGGTCAAGCCGCTTACCTTCATCGGCAGCCAGGCCCTGATATTCTTCCAGCCCATCGTTCAGGCTTTTTTAAACCGCAAGGAATACGACGAATTCGCGGTGCTGATGGAGGACCGGGAGAACGTGGAACTGCTGCTGCAGGAGATCGAGCGTCAGGAGGCCGAGTGGCAGGCCCGGGAGAAGGCGGAGAGAGTTGAAGCTAAGAGGATAAGAAGTTTGGAAGGCAAGAAGACCTGGTGGGAGACGGTAAAAGGATGGTTCGGATTTAAATAAACAAGGTTTAGGGTACTAGGGTACAGATGATAGTATTAAAAAAGATTTTCTTGGTGTCTTAGTGTCTTTATGGCAAAGAAAAATAAAATTTAATTCATATAACCCATTAGGAGACGACGATGGCAGTTGATCCCAACAAATTGAAAGTGATCCTGGTCACCGATTGCGGCAGCACCACCACCAAGGCGATCCTGATCGAATACCAGAACGGCGAATACCGACAGACCACCCGGGGCGAGGCCCCCACCACGGTGGAGAAGCCATTCGAGGATGTCACCAAGGGGGTGCTGAACTCGGTGCGCGAGGTGGAGGAACTGTCGGGCCGCAAAATACTGAACGGCGACGACATCATCACCCCGGCCGAGGGCATGAACGGCGTGGACATCTACATGTCCACCAGCTCGGCCGGCGGAGGCCTGCAGATGATGGTGGCCGGAGTGGTCAAGAGCATGACCGGCGAATCGGCCGCCCGGGCCGCCCTGGGCGCCGGGGCCATCGTGATGGACGTGCTGGCCTCCAATGACGGCCGTCTGCCGCACCAGCGGATAGAGCGCATCCGCCACCTGAGGCCGGACATGATCCTGCTGTCCGGCGGCATCGACGGCGGGACCGTCACCCACGTGGCCGAGATGGCCGAGCTGATCGCCGCGGCCGACCCCAAGCCCCGCTTCGGGACCAGCTACCGCCTGCCGGTGATCTACGCCGGGAACAAAGACGCCCGCGAGATCATCACCAAGACCCTGGAGGACAAGACCGCCCTGCTGATCAAGGACAACCTGCGCCCGGTGCTGGAGCGCGAGAACCTGACCCCGGCCCGCGACGCCATTCACGACGTCTTCATGGAGCATGTGATGGCCCATGCCCCGGGATATAAAAAACTGATGGCCATGGCCCACGAGGTGCCGATCATGCCCACCCCCGGCGCGGTGGGGCTGATGATCCAATCCCTGGCCAAGGCCGAGCATATCGCCGCCGTGGGGGTGGACATCGGCGGGGCCACCACCGACGTCTTTTCGGTGTTCTTCGACAAGGGAACCGGCAACGACGTCTTCAACCGCACCGTTTCGGCGAACCTGGGCATGAGCTATTCCATCTCAAACGTGCTGGCCGAGGCCGGCATAGCCAATATCATGCGCTGGGTGCCGTTCGAGATGGACGAGGCCGAGGTCCGGAACCGGATCCGCAACAAGATGATCCGGCCCACCACCATCCCCCAGACCCAGGAGGAGCTGCAGATAGAGCAAGCCATCTCCCGCGAGGCCCTGCGGCTGGCCTTCGTCCAGCACAAGAGCATGGCCGTCGGCCTGAAAGGGGTCCAGCAGGAGCGGACCATCTCCGACGCCTTCGAACAGACCGGCTCCGGCGAGACCCTGATAAACATGATGGACCTGAAGATCCTGATCGGTTCCGGCGGGGTGCTGTCCCATGCCCCGCGCCGGGTGCAGTCGGCCCTGATGATGATCGACGCCTTCCAGCCCGAGGGCATCACCACCATGGCGGTGGATTCCATCTTTATGGCCCCGCACCTGGGAGTTCTGTCCACAGTCCATGCCAAGGCGGCCAACGAGGTCTTTCTGAAGGACTGCCTGGTGCGGCTGGGCTCCTGTATCTGTCCCACCGGCCAGGGCAAGGAGGGACAGCCCTGCGTTACCGTCAAATACACCAAGGAGGACGGTTCAGTGGTCGAGGAGAACATCAAGGCCGGCCAGATGAAGCTGATCCCGCTGGCCGAGAAGCTGAAGGCGGTGGTGGTCCCGGCCAAGGGATTCGACATCGGCGCCGGCAAAGGCAAGGAGATGGAGGTGGCCCTGGAGGGCGGGACCGTGGGACTGATCATCGACGGCCGGGGCCGTCCGCTGGTGATCCCCGATGACAAGAAGGAACGGGTCCGCAAGCTGAACGAATGGAACCAGGCCCTGGAAGTCTATCCGAAATAAGTGACCCCACCCTGCCCTCCCCGTTGCGGAGAGGGCTATCGTAAAAAAGATAATTGTAAGGACACGGCATGCCGTGTCCCAACAGGGATAAAATCAAATAAGGAATAAAAAATGGCACATGCATATACCCCTGGACTGAAGGTAACCGAGAAGACCCTGATCAAAAAAGACCGCCGGCTTCCCCTGAAAGGCCAGGTGATCGTCAAAAAAGGCGATAAGGTAGGCTCCGACCAGATAGTGGCCAGGACCGAACTGCCAGGCAACGTCCAGCCGGTGAACGTCTCCGGACTGCTGGGCCTGCTGGCCGAGGACGTGCCCTCCCACATGCTGAAAAAGATCGGTGACCCGGTGGCCAAGGACGAGGCCATCGCCGAGAGCAAGGGGTTCTTCGGGCTGTTCAAGAGCAGCTGCAAGGCACCGGTGGCCGGGACCCTGGAGTCCGTCTCCAGCATCACCGGCCAGGTGATCCTGCGGGAGCCCCCCATGCCGGTCCAGATCAAGGCCTACATCGACGGGCAGGTGACCGAGGTCAGCGAAGCGGAGGGAGCCACGGTGGAGGCCTTCGGCACCTTCATCCAGGGCATCTTCGGAGTGGGCGGGGAGACCAACGGCGAGATCATGGTGGTGGCGTCCGACCCCTCGCAGGAACTGACCGTTGAGATGCTGACCCCCGACTGCCAGGGAAAAGTGGTGATCGGCGGGTCGCTGGTCAAATACGGCGCCCTGAAGAAGGCGGCCGAGTTGGGGATCAAAGCGGTGGTGGTGGGCGGCATCGACGACGCCGATCTGAAGAAATTGATGGGATATGACATCGGGGTGGCCATCACCGGGCATGAGGAGGTGGGGCTGACCCTGGTGGTCACCGAGGGCTTCGGCCGGATGAACATGGCCGGCAAGACCTTTAAACTGTTCAAGTCCAAAGAGGGCTTAAAGGCTTCGGTCAACGGGGCCACCCAGATCCGGGCCGGGGTGATGCGTCCCGAGGTGATCATTCCCCTGGGAAGCCAGGAGTCCGGCAGCGAGGCCGTCAAGGAAGCGGGCGGCATGGAGATCGGCAGCGCCATCCGGGTGATCCGCCAGCCCTATTTCGGCAAGATCGGCAAGGTTTCGGCGCTGCCCCACGAGCTGCAGCAGCTGGAGTCGGAGAGCCACGCCCGGGTTCTGGAAGTGGCATTCGAGGACGGCGCCAAGGCCGTGGTGCCCCGGGCCAATGTGGAACTGATAGAAGACTGACGCCGTTTTATACAGACAGAGAAAGAACAATAAAATTATGTCCGGAGAGATTATATATCTAACCGGGCATAATTTTTCAACCATAATAAAAAGAGGGGTCAATATGCGATCAAATATCACGATATTGACATTATTGGCGCTGTCCGCCGGGCTGTCCTTCTCGGAAGCTGTTCCCGCCCATGATCCGCCTCCCCAAAATATTTATGTGACAAATCTGAAGGCGGAGGATGTTCCCAATGATGCCGGAGGCGAACTGCTGGTGACCTGGGATCTGCCGGCCGGTCCGGCTTCGAAGTTATCAGTGCTGCGGTTATTGAGGGCCGAGAACCCGGAAGGCCCGTTCTCCAAGGTCGTGGAAATGGCTCCGGGGATCAGCGAGTATACGGATCAGGGGCTGGCCGATGGAAGAAAATATTTCTATCGGATCGATGCCGTTACCGATGACGGAATGTTTGCTTCGCCGGTCAGCGCCCCGGCCAACCCCCAGTCTTCATGGTTTAACAGCCAGCGGGTCAGCCTGCTGATGGCTTTGGCCGTCTTTGCCGGGCTGGTGCTGTTCTTCATCTGGCGGGCCAGGAAGGGGGCCGCGCTGTTCGTTCGGAGGATAACCGGACTGTCGGCGGTGGACGAGGCCATCGGGCGGGCCACCGAGATGGGCCGCCCCATTCTGTACCTGCCGTCGGGCGGACTGTCGGCGGTGTCCGACATCCAGACCCTGGCCAGCCTGGTGATCCTGGGCCGGGTGGCCGAAAAGGCCGCCGAATACGAGACCCCACTGCTGGTGCCCTGCTCCGATCCCCTGGTGATGACCCTGGCCCAGGAGATAGTCAAGGCCAGTTATCTGAACGTGGGGCGGCCCGACGCCTACCGGGCCGAGAACATTCGCTATCTGACCAACGAGCAGTTCGCCTACACCGCCGGGGTGGACGGCATCATGCTGCGGGAGAAGCCGGCAGCCAATTTCATGATCGGGACCTTTTACGCCGAGTCCCTGATCCTGGCCGAGACCGGCTACGCCACCGGAGCCATCCAGATCGCCGGCACCGCCATGATCACCCAGCTGCCGTTCTTCGTGGCGGCCTGCGACTACACCCTGATCGGCGAGGAGATATATGCCGCCTCGGCCTACCTGTCCAAGGAGCCGGTGCTGATGGGCACCATCAAGGCCCAGGACTGGGGCAAGGCCATCGCCATCGCCCTGATCATCATCGGGCTGATCCTGGAGACCCTGGCCCTGAAATATCCCCAACTTCACTTTTTCGCCAGCCGCTGGCTGTCGTCGCAGTAAGGAGATCACCGAATGAAAAAAACGCTGCCATTGATAATCACCTTCCTGGCCGGGTTCTACATGATACTGGCCTTCTTCGTGCCGCACCGGGTGGTGGCTGTCTCGGCCCAGGAGATGCAGTCCTGGGAGATCATCATCGTGGCCTTCACCCTGGTGCTGGGCATCGGCAATCTGATCCAGGTGCACGCCGACAAGATCCACCGCCAAAAGAGCGGCTGGTTCTACAGCCTGGTGCTGCTGGTATGCCTGACCGTCATGATGACGATCGGATTGTTCTGGGGCATCAACGAGGGCACGGTATACTACTGGCTGTACGATAACGTGATGGCCCCGCTGTCGGCCGCCATGTTCTCGCTGCTGGCCTTTTTCATCGCCTCGGCCGCCTACCGGGCCTTTCGGGCCCGCAACAAGGAGGCCACCCTGCTGCTGGTGGCCGCCACCATCATCATGATCGGCCGGATCCCGCTGGGAAACGTCATCTGGCATCACGTTCCCTGGCTGGGGGCCAAATTTCCCAATGCCCTGGAAGGGCTGACCCAGTGGATCATGGACATCCCCAACGCCGCCGGCCAGCGCGGCATCAAGATCGGCGCGGCCCTGGGCGCGGTGTCCATGGCCCTGCGGATGCTGCTGGGCATCGAACGGTCATACCTGACCACCGGGGGAGGGAATTAAGATGAGATTCAAGGAAACGATGGCCAAACTCATCCAATTGGACCGCCGCTGGATATTTTTGGCCATGGGCCTGGTGGTGGCCGCGGCCCTGCTGGTCGATCTGAAAATGCCGGTGACCATCTCCCAGGACGTGCGGCGGGCCTACGATCTGATCGACAGCCTGCCGGCCGGAACCCCGGTGTTGTTTTCCTGGGACTACGATCCGGGCTCGATGCCCGAACTGCATCCCCTGGCCGACGCC
Organism: uncultured bacterium; assembly: GCA_937863685.1. Classification (GTDB taxonomy): domain Bacteria; phylum Edwardsbacteria; class AC1; order AC1; family EtOH8; genus UBA2226. The sequence continues at coordinate 397,198 of CALMGM010000005.1, read as the reverse complement.
ATGCTGCGGCATGCCATGCGCAAGGACCTGAAAGTGGTGATGATGGGACATTGGGTCACCGGCATCCCGCTGATCGAGCGTCAGATCGCCGGGGTGATCCGGAAGGATTTTCCCGGCAAGGTCTACGGCACCGATTACGTCAATCTGGGTTACAAGTCGGGCCAGTATGTGGTGGTGGTGTCCATGGCCCAGAATATCTACGACGCCTTTCCCCAGGACTATTACCATAACCGGACCGACACCCTGCCGTTGATGAAAAAAGTCAGATCCCTCAAGGATGTGGCCGCCATCGTGTCCTTCTCGGCCGGAGACCCCGGCCTGCTGATGTGGATCCAGTTCGCCTGGCAGCGCTTCCGGATCCCGGTCACCGGCGGCTGCACCGCGGTGTCGGCCCCGGAGTTCTCGGCCTACCTGCAGTCCAACCAGCTGCAGGGCCTGATGGGCGGCATGCGGGGGGCGGCCGAATACGAGATGCTGATAAACCGGCCGGCCATGGCCACCACCGGGATGTCGGCCCAGAGTCTGGGCCATTTCCTGATCATAGCCTTCATCATCATCGGCAACATCGCCTATTTTGCCACCCGCAAGAGGAAGGAGGAGAAGTAACATGGCAGTTTTCGGAACTTGGCTGGCGGCCTTGCTGGTGCTGTGCATCTACAGCTTTCTGTACAAGGACAACCCGCTCTACAAATTTGCCGAGCATGTCTACGTGGGGATCTCGGCCGGATATTTTGTGGCGGCCGAATATCACAACGTGGTGCTGCCCAACCTGCTGACGCCCCTGTACCGCGACTTCTCCCACCGCTTCTATCTGCTGATCCCCGGGATACTGGGGCTGCTGATCTTCTTCGCCTTCTCCCGCAAACTCAACTGGCTGATCCGTTTCCCCCTGTCCTTTGTGGTGGGCATCGGGGCCGGACTGACCGTGATGGCCTTCCTGTCGGCCGACGTGCTGGCCCAGGTGCAGGCCACCGCCATCCCGCTGAATTCGCTGAACAATGTCCTGTTCGTGGGCGGGGTGCTGACCACCCTGGTCTACTTCTTCTTCTCGGCCGAGCACAAAGGGTTCGTGGGCGGCACCGCCCAGGTGGGGGTGTGGTACCTGATGATCGCCTTCGGGGCGGCCTTCGGCTACACGGTGATGGCCCGGATATCCCTGCTGATAGGCCAGATGCAGTTCCTGCTGGGGAACTGGCTGCACATATTGAAATGATAGGTTAGCATTATGTCCGGATCGAAAAAAATAAAGCCCAACGCCGGCAAAGGGCCAGGCAAGAGTCTGCCGGGTTCTTTGTTCAATAGATATTGGATGGCGCTGGCCTTGGTGGTTTTGACCTTTGTGGTCTATGGCAATTCGCTGCAGAATCAATTTGTTTTTGACGACCATTTTTTGATCGTGAACAACAGCGCCCTGGGAAACTGGTCGGACCTGGGCAAGGTCTTTATCAGCAACTACCAGCCCGGCCAAAACATCGATGTCTCTACGAATTATTACCGGCCTATTGTGATGCTGTCGCTGGGAATTGACAAAATGGTTTGGGGCTTGAGGCCGTTTGGTTTTCATTTGACCAATATCCTTCTGATGGCATTGCTGGCGGTTTCTATAAATGCGCTTCTTTTGGATCTGTTTGCCGAGGAAAAGATCTCCCTGCTGGCCGTCCTGCTGTACCTTGTCAATCCAATCCATACCGAATCGGTGTCATTTATATCGGGACGTACCGACCTGCTGGCGACTTTAATGATGGTCGCTGCTTTGCTGTTTTATGTCAGATGGAGAGAAACCGGGAAACAGACGGTGCTGATGTTGTCGCTTGCGGCCTGGCTGGCAGCGCTGGGGTCAAAGGAAAGCGCCCTGGTGTTTCCGGTCATATTGCTGGGAATGGAACTGATAACCGGGAAAAACGGAGAAGCCAGGATCAGGCGGCGGGAATATCTTTATTACCTGGCGGTATTGGCAATATTTTTGATTGCCCGTTACTTGGTGTTGAGGCACAACAGTTATTGGCGGGAGGATGTTATTGATGTTTCATCTGTGGGCACGGTATTCCAAAAGAACTGGAGATACCTGAAACTAATATTATGGCCTTCTCGATTGAGCACATATTATACCGACGTGTTTAAAGCCGGCTTGTCCGGATGGATAAGCAGCCTTCTGTTATTGACGGTGCCGGCAATATTGATATACCTCTCCAGAAAAAGGGAGGGGATGATCATTGCTTTTTCCGGCGTTTTGTTCTTGTGGGGCAGCTTGCCGGCCATGGGTCTGGTCCGCAACAGCAGCGGGGTGGAGTTTGGAGAAAGGTTCGTGTTCTTTTCCTCATTGGGAATAGCGTTGCTAATGGCTTGGGCTTTTGTAAGATTAACGGAAGGAACCCGCCAAGGGGCCTGGAAATACGGGGCTATAGCTTTGCTGGCAATATACGGTTCTTTTTTGGGATATAAAACCGTCCGTCAGAACAGGGTGTGGGTAAACGACCAGACCCTTTTCAAGGAGATGGCCCGGACCTCGCCCCAAAGTTATCTGGCGCAGTACAACCTGGCCAATGAGTACGCCAAAAGACGGCAGGCCGATTCGGCAGTTGTACATTATCAAAAAGCGATAGAGATAAAACCGACCAACATCGACGCCATCAACAATCTGGGGGTGTTGTTTTTCATGATGGGGAAATATGCTTTGGCTGAGGGGGAATATAGAAAAGCGGTCGTTCTGAATCCGAGGTCCCCGGTGGTTTATTATAATATCGGGCTTTGCTATCAGCAAAGGGGGCTGGCACAGGATGCCTCCCATTGGTATCGGCTGGCCCTGGAGAAAGACCCGTTTTTCAGGCCTGCCGGCAGCGCCCTAGAACTAATTGAAAATGATGACACCAAAGGGAAAAAATGAGATCACATGAAGGCAAGCCTTCGCCGATCATTTTGAAACAGATCTATTAATCCAGCCGGGTTTTAAATTGGATAACAAGACGAACATCGCCAAAGGAAATCCGATAATCATTGGGTTTTTGTTTTTACTCGTATGGTTCGCGGCCTCTTTCTTCAACGGGCGCTTCACCTGGGGATTTGATTCTCTGCAGTATCACCCGCTGTGGTTCCGGTTGGCCTGGTTTATGGCCGGGGCTGCGGCTCTTTTATCGTTTGGCTTATGGATCCCGGGGATCCTCAAAATAAATGACCGGTTCGCTGTCCGAAAGCCCTGGGGCCTGGTCCTGCTGATAGCCGTCATGGGAGGGCTGTTCCTGATGCTGCGCCAGGCCATTCCGCTGCTGGGGGACGGCTTCCTGCGGGTCCGGGAGATCACCGGAGGCCGGATATTCTCCCTGACCGAGCCTTTGACCACCATGATCCACGGGGCCGTCTATAAAACGGTGTCCGGAAGTTCGGTCGATCTTCCGGCCGCCCGCTGGATATATGCCTCGGTCAGCATCGCCTCGGGGCTGACGGTGGTGTGGCTCTACCATAAGATCGTTACTTGCTGGGCGGGCCAAAATCACCGGCCGGCCATGGCCCTGATGCTGGGGTTGGGATTGAACCAGATCTTCTTCGGCTATGTGGAGAGCTACGCTCCTTTTATGCTGGCGGTACTGGCCTTCTCCTGGCTGGCGGTTCTGTCGTTCGATGAAAAAAAATATATCATACCGGCGGTGCTGTTGTTTTCGGTCGCTGCCTCCCTGCATGCCAAAGGTGTTTTTCTGCTGCCGGCGCTGTCATATCTGCTGATTATAAATCGGCCCGATATCAAAGGTAAATATCCGGCGCTGATATTTTCTTTGATAACCGTTCCGGCCCTGGCCCTGATCATTGCCTGGGTCTTCTCTCCGCCGTCACATTGGGCGATTTCGCTGAAGGAGATCCCCCAAAATCCCCTGCTGCCTCTGTGGCGGGGAATGTGGGGATACGGAATTTTGTCCCCCGGGCATTGGCTGGATGTGCTGAATCAGTATCTTCTGACGATCCCCGGCATCATATTTATATTTCTGGCATTGCTGGCTGGCCGGATAAGGGGAAGACCCGACAGGGCCGTGATATTTCTGTCGATACTGGCCGTAAGCGGGCTGGCCTTCATCCTGGTCACCGATCCCAAGCTGGGGGCGGCCCGGGACTGGGACCTGTTCGCCTGGGCCGGCATCCCGGCGGCGATGTTGGGACTGCTTCTGCTGAAACAAAATCAAATCAATAAGAAGATTTTAATGATTGGCGGGTTCCTGTCTTTATGGCTTTTCCTGCCCTGGGTGTTGCTGAATGCCAGCCCGACGTTGTCGGTGAACAGATATTTGGAATTGCTAAACCGGGACAGAAGATCGGCGGCCTACGGCTACGAGAGCCTGGCCATTCATTACCGCAGCATAAAACAGGACGATAAGGTTGAGTGGGTCTATAAAAAAGCGGTGGAATCGGAACCGAACAGCCCCCGGATGCTTTACAATTACGGCAGCATCTTGGCCCGGAATGGCAAGACCGCCCAGGCGGCAGAATTTTACGGCCGGGCACTGGAGATGGACCCTTCTATGGCGGAGGGCTGGAATAATTACGGAAGCGAGCTTTTAAAGCTCGGCCAATATCAGAAAGCCAGGGAAGCAGCGGAGCGCTCTGTTTTTATCGATGAATCAAACAGCGATGCTTGGTATAACCTTGGTATAATCTGCTCAATTTTGCAGGATTGGGCCAAAGCTGACACGGCTTTTTCCCGGGCATCCGAAGGCAGGAGAAATAATGTCTGGCTGGCCGCCTACTGGGGAGAAGTTCAGCTTCATTTGGGGCAGTATCGCAATGCAGCCGCCAACTTGGAAACGGCGATAAGGTTCGGGGTCAAAGACAGCATCACCATCGACGGGTACAACCGGGCGGCCGCCGCTGTCGAAAGGATGGGAAAATAGAATGAATACAGAAAGACAGCACTGGCGCCTGCTCAATACCGGCCTGAGCGACGGGGCCTATAATATGGCCCTGGACCAGGCCCTGGTGCAGTCGGTGGGTTCCGGCTTGTCGCTTCCCGTGATCCGCTTCTTCGGATGGGCCCCGCCGGCGGTATCGCTGGGCTACAACCAAAAGGTCGCCGACCTGGACGTGGCGGCCTGCCGCCGGGCCGGCTTTGACATCGTCCGGCGCCCCACCGGCGGGCGGGCGGTGATCCATCAGGACGAATTCACCTACAGCGTTATCGCCCGGGAGGACGACCCGGTGATCGGCGGTCCGGTCCTGGAGACCTACCGCAGGATCGCCCAGGGCCTTTTGGCGGGCCTGAGAATACTGGGGGTTAATGCCGAGATAGTGAGAGCATCGGCTCCGGGCATCCCGGCCACGGCTTCGGCCTTGTGCTTTGCCGCCTCCGGGCGCTATGAGATAATCTGCGAAGGGAAAAAACTGGTGGGCAGCGCCCAGCGGCGCATAAACGGCGTGATCCTGCAGCAGGGCTCCCTGCTGCTGTCCTGCGGGCAAAAACAGGATTTTTTCCGCCGGGGCCGCGGAGAGGTCCCGGCGGGCACCATCCGGGAAATACTGGGAAGGGAGCCGGATTTCGGCCAGGTGGCCTCCGGCATGGTGCAGGGATTCGTCGAGGCCTGGAACATAGATCTGGCGCCGGGCCCGGTGACCGGGGACGAAAAAAACAATGCCCTGAAATTGGCGGGAGGGGTTAAATTGCCCGAAGGATGAAAATTTTTGTTGACAGATTGGTAATTTTCAATTAGACTTAATATCCTAGGTATAAAAGAAGTTACAAAATTTTCTAATACCCATTATCTTCCATTTTATGAGCCTACAAGCCAGCCTGTCAGATTTCAATCTTTCCGAGATAATATATCTGCTGGTCCATTTCCAGAAGACCGGGGTGATCACCGTCAAGGCCGGGAAGAACTACGGCGAGATCTACTTCGACAAGGGCCGGGCGGTGCATGCCGCCTATGGTGACATCAAGGGCAGCGAAGCGGTCTACGGCCTGTGTCTTGAGTCCTCCGGCGAGGTCAAGTACAACCCCGGGGCGAAATCGCCCGAGGAGACCATCAAGGAGGGAGCCGATGCCCTGTTGCAGGAGGGCGACCGCCGGCGCCTGGAGATGGCCGAGATCCTGAAGACCCTTCCTCCCTTCGAGACCGTACTGGTGCGGACCGCCCAGGCCCCCGAGGAATCGGCCGTCACCATCCGGCGCAGCGACTGGACCATCCTGGCCCTGGTCAACGGCAAGCGGGACATCCGGTCCATCATCGAGGAGAGCAAGCTGGGGGTGCTGGAGGTGGTCAAGACCATATCCTGGTTCCTCTCCAAGAACCTGGTGGTTGACCCCCACGAGGTGGAGCGCACCCTTAACGCCAAGGTGGATTTCGTCAACCTGATGCTGGAGGAATTCGGGGTCAAGGGGACCGGGATCGGCCCCTGGATGGAGCTGACCAAAGGCACCCTGGCCGGGGCCGACAAGAACGGCCACCTGGGCCGCCACATCGAGTTCACCGATTTCACGGTCAAGGTGAAGGACGGCACCAAGTCGGACATCAGCAAGGACGAGGTGGTCCAGGTGTGGGACCAGATCGCCGAGGCCCTGCATCAGAAGGGCATCAAGGAATACGGCCCGATGCTGGCCAAGCATAAATACCAGTCCGTCCAGAAACTGTCCAAGGGCGGCTGACGGCCGCAATATTTAAAGCGTTGATGGAGAGATTATGGCCAAGGAACCAGCCGAACTGATGGACAGCGTCCTCAAGATGGAGGGGGTGAAGTGCAGCGCCGCCGTCTCCAAGGAGGACGGGTCCATAATAAAAGCCTCCGCCGGCGCCCCGGGCAACCTGGGCGAGGTGGTGGCTTTTATCGGTTCGGCGGCGGAGGTGATCACCTCCAACCTGGACCTGGGCAACCTCAATTCGGTGGTGGCCGAGGGCGAGGGCCATAAGATGCTGATCATGCCGGTGGGGCAGGCCTATCTGGGGGTGCAGCTGGACGGGGCCCAGGTGCCCTGGTGGGCCACCCAGATCAACCCCATCGACCTGCTGTCCGAGGACAAGATGGCCGAGATCTCCGAGGCCGAGGAACTGCTGAAGCAGAAGGTCATCCTGCTCAACCTGCTGCTGGAGGAGTTCGGGGCCAAGGGCGAAAAATCCAAGGAATGGCAGGAGATGCTGGACAAGGAGATCAAGAACGTCGATCCCCAGGGCCGGCTGGATAGGATGCTGGAGGCCGGACCGGGGCTGGTGAACGCCCGCGGAGGCGTCAAGACCGATATCTCCAAGAAAGAGGTGGGGGACGCCTTCGAGAAACTGGTCAACCTGACCTGCAAGAAGGCCATCGCCTCCATCGGCTTCGTGGAGGTCAAACAGAAATTCCAGGCCGTGATCTCCCGGCTGGCGGCGGAAAAGAGGTAGGGCGGACTTATGGAAGAATTGCTGATAAGATTATCCGGCCTGCCCGGCGTGACCGGGAGTTTTTACGTGGGGGACGACAGCAGTTTCATCTCCCAGACGCTGTCCTCGTCCTTCGTCCAGGAGAACGCCAAGCGGGCGGTGATGGTGCTGGCCCAGACCTTTGAAGCCCTGTCCCAGGTGGCCCAGTTCAAGATCAACCGGATGATGGTCAACACCGGGGGCAGCCGTCTGTTCATCCGGCGCAGCGACAAGGGCTTTTTGAACCTGCTGACCGATATCACCGCCGATGTCAGCGTGATTGATTCGGCCCTGGACGGGGCCCTCAAGGAGATGATAGAACTGGCCCAGCAGCCGGCCAGGGCCGCGGCCCCGCCCCCGCCGGCCGTGCCCCAGACCGTGGTGGCGGCCACACCGGCCAAGACGTCTCCGCCGCCGCAGGCGGCCCCGCCCTCAGTAACGGCTCCTGCCCCGGCAGCCGCCCCGCCGGCCCCGGCTCCGGCCCCGGCCCCAAAACCGCCCACCACGGTGGACGCCTCGATCCTGGAGAAGATCCTGGCCCAGGCCGAGGAGGCCCTGGGCGAGCTGGGCACCACCATTTACGAGAACCAGCTTTCCGACCACAAGCTGAACACCTCCAAGCTGACCAGGGACTCGGTGATGAAGTTCTGCTACGCCCTGCAGAAGGACGCCTCGATGATCATCGGGCCTTCGGCCGCCAAGCAGATGGCCGACAAAATGATGATGTTGCTAAAGTGATGTTCCGGTAGTTTCATAACCGGAACGTCACTTTTCTTTTCCGGCTTCAATAACGTCTCTTAATTTTTAAGGAGCACGATATGAAAAATGCCGGTATGTTTGTTTTATGTCTCGCCCTGTTCTGCTCTTTTACATCTGCCGTAACCCCGAATACTAAGTTAGAAAAGGAAGGGGCCGAAGGACCAAATGGCGTCATAACCATCAAAAAAATAAAAGACACCGGCGACCTGGTCATCAACAACGTACATAACTATTCCTGCTACATGACCTCGGCCCGCTGTCTGGACATGGATCCCGGGTTCGGCACCGATGGCGCAGTGGTTCTGTTCCTGCGGGCGGTAGACGGACAGTTATATTATGTTTGTAATGCTGACAGCAGCCCTAATTTTAGCGTTCAGGGTCCGCTGACAGGAAGCATTCGTTATCCCTCGACCATGTGCGACAGGACCAATCAACGTCCGGTGGCTTTCTTCAACGGCGGGTGGGGATCGGTTGACGAAGGCGCGTATGTAATGTGGTCAGAGGATGGATATAACGGCGGGGTGTGGCACACACCGGTTCCCATTGATACCTTGGGTTACGGCTCAAGCGAGGGCGCTCTGTACTGCGTCAGCGGAACCATGGGCAGCAACGGGGTGTATCATTGCGTAGCCAACTACTGGGGTGACTACACACCGGATGCTGCGTACTCTTATCGTTCTACCGATTACGGATATAACTGGACAAGGGCTCCCGTGATTTTCGATTGTTTTGTTGATTCCATTGTTGCGGGCTATACTGTCCAGGTACAGATTGCCACCTCCTTAGACGGTAACACCGTAATGGTGGGCTCCTGCGGATTGACCCCGGATACATTAGGTAAAGTTCTATTCTGGTATCGCATGTCCACAGATGCCGGCGTAACCTGGAGCCCGCTTACCTGGGCCCCGGACCAGAACTGCATCAGCTGGGAAAACGAAAGCTATGACCTGGGCATAGCGGTTGATGAGGACGGCTATCCGCATTTTGCCACCTATCTGGCCATGGACACCCTGGCCAGCGGTCTGGACTATGGACCATTATCCGGCATCTATGACTATCATTTAACTGCCAGCGGCTGGGTGCTGACCCAGATCAGCGGCGCTATTGATAGCGTCGGCGGAGTTTCGGCCTATCCCGGATTCTGCAATTTTGCCAAGGGCCCCGGCAACGAATTGATCCTGACCTTCGGCGCCAAATCGGAAGGTGATATCTCCACCGATCTTAACGATATCTATATCACCATGTCCGATGACAACGGCGCCTCCTACGGCGTGCCCCTGAAGATCACCGACGGGACCCAGGCCTGCTGGTACCCGCATTTGCCCCATGTAGTTTCAACTCCTGATTGGGGGATTCCTGTAAAAGCATATCGTGACGTTCCCTTTCCTGTCTATTACCAGGTGGAAAATGGCGGGTATATTCATTGGCTAGATGGATATTACGATGGCGTAACCGGCAAACCCAATTCCTTTCCGGTTTACGAATTCGCCCTCAATAAAAATTATCCCAATCCGGTAAAAGGTCACACCAGTATTTCCTTCACCCTGCCCAGGGATTGCTCATACAGTTTAAAAGTTTACAACATTGCCGGGCAGTTGGTAAAAAGCATTGACGGCCACGGGCAGAAAGGCCCCAATAACATAAAATGCAACATTGGCGGGTTTGCCAACGGGGTATATCTTTATAAACTTACGGCCAACGGAAGAACCGCCACCGGCAAGATGGCGGTGCTGAAGTAAGGTCCGCTGCAGGGGTATCCGGTAAAACGGTATTCAGTATTCCGTAAATAAAAAATTCCTGAATAATCTTTACAGGAGGCGAACATGTTCAAACTGCTCCTCTATGACAACGAGTTCCTGTGGTACGTCACCGTCACCAACCTGGTGACCATAGCCGGAAGCATCCTGCTGTGGGTCACCTGCGTGCTGTTCGGCCTGATAGCCCGGAAATACGAGCTGGTGCTGCGCAAGAAGACCGACTGGCAGTATATGATCTTCGCCCCCTCCGGGATCCTGGTCTACGCCGTCATCCAGATCATCGCCTTTGCCGACCAGGTCAAGCTGAACGTGATGCAGTCCTGGATAGCCTACGCTTTCTTCCTGCTGTCCGGCCTGCTGTCCCTGCTGGGGGCCATGAAGTTCAAGAAGGTGGTGACCCCGGTCAAAAAGCCCGCCCCGGCCGTGAAACCGGCGGCCTGATCTTTTTGGGAACCCTGGAAAAAAGTTTTGTATCAAATTGCTTTTAGGAGATAAAAAATATGGAAATATCCATACCGGCCGAACTGCTGTTCGCCATCGGGGTGGCGCTGTTCTGCATGTCGCTGTTTTTATATGCCAGGATCCTCAAGAGGCTGCTGGCGGTCATCAGAAGGGAGTCCGGCATCTGGGTATTGCCCATGGTGGGTGCCGGATTTTTGGCTTTGGGGGCCTTGTTCCACTTCATTCCCCTGGCCATCTATCCCCAGCTGGACCCCTCCCGCACCGACCAGCTGATGCAGATCTGCCAGAACCGCTCGGCCGAGGCGGCAGGCATATTCATGGCCGGCATAATATCGATCCTGGCCGGCTGGATATACACCCGCTGGACCAGCCGTTAGCGGGATTTTGACAGTTTTACCATGCCGGCCTGCGGCCGGCGGGAAACGGATAAAATTTTTATGTAAAAAAGCTTGACTTTTTGGGCGAAAAGTGATAATTTTTAAGCTGGGGTGAATCCCGAAAATGATTTTTCATAGGGATCGCTCTATCATTTAAGTTAATTTGATTCAAGTATTGAATTTTTGAAAGGAGGTGAAGGTATTCCCGAAGAGTTTTATCTACCAAACCAGCAACCTGGGTTGCTCAACCCTAATCAAAAGTAACCAAATTCAACAAAACTCAAGGAGAAAGACATGAAAAAAGTCAGTTTATTAGTTTTGGCTTTAATTGTGACTGCATCAATGGCTCTGGCGTTGGTTCCAAACCAAAAGATTGAAAAGAACGGGATCGAGGACCTCAAGAACGGCCAGATCTCAATCCAGAAAATCAAGGACACCGGCGACCTGGTCATCAACAACGTACATAACTATTCCTGCTACATGACCTCGGCCCGCTGTCTGGACATGGACCCGGGTTTCGACGTCAGCGGCGCAGCTTTCATGTTTCTGCGGGCCGTATCCGGCCAGCTGTATTATGCCGGCACCATCGACGACGGAGCTTCCTGGAGCATCATGGGGCCGCTGACCGGAAGCATCAGGTATCCCGCCGCCATGGCCGACAGGAACAACCAGAGGCCGGTGGCCTTCTACAACTGGGGCTGGAGCTCGGCCGGCGAAGGCGCCTATGACATGTGGGATGACGGCAACTACAACGACGGCCTGTGGGGCTCGGAGACCGAGCTCGACACCCTGGGCCGGGACGTAAGCGGTTCGGCCTATTACTGCGTTAGCGGCACCATGGGCTCCAACGGCGTTTACCATGTGGCGGCCAACTACTGGGGCGACTATACCCCCGATGCCACCCTGTATTTCCGCTCCACCAACAACGGCGCCACCTGGTCCCGGAAAGATCCCCGGGCCGGCAATGTTATGTATTACGATCTGTTGGGCACCGAGGACAGCCTGAACATATTCAAGGGCCCGGTGGTCCATGATCCCATCGTCGAAGGCTATGTCAACCAGGTCCAGATCACAGCCGACCAGACCGGCGACAACGTAATGGTGGGCTCCTGCGGTCTGACCCCCGACACTTTGGGCAACGTTCTATTGTGGTACCGCATGTCGAACGACGCCGGCCTCAACTGGAGCCCGCTGACCTGGGCCCCGGATCCGGGAACCATCAGCTGGGAGAGCCAATGCTACGACATGGGCATCGCCATCGATGCCGACGGCTATCCGCACTTTGCCACCTACCTGCCGTTGGACACCACGGATGACGGACTGGATTACGGACCGCTGTCGGGCATTTACGACTATCACCTGACCTCCGGCGGCTGGGTGCTCACCTTCATCTCCGGCGCCATCGACAGCGTCGGCGGACTTTCGGCCTATCCCGGATTCTGCAACTTTGCCAAGGGCCCCGGCAACGAATTGATCCTGACCTTCGGCGCCAAGTCGGAAGGTGATATCTCCACCGAACTTAACGACATCTACATCACCGGTTCCAAGGACAACGGCGCCACCTACGGCACGCCCCTGAAGATCACCGACGGGACCCAGGCCTGCCAGTTCCCGCATCTTCCCTACGTCACCGGCGGAAGCGGCACCAGGGTACCGGTCTACTATCAGGTGGCCAACGACGGCTATATCCATTGGGTTAACTTTGATGATATTCCGTGGGGGGCTGATGGCGTAACTGGTGGAAGAAATACACCGGTCTACGGGTTTGCCCTCAACCGCAACTTCCCCAACCCGGTCAGCGACAAGACTGCCATTTCCTTCAGTCTGCCCAAGGCCGGCAATTACAGCCTCAAGGTCTACAACGTGGCCGGACAGGTTGTCAGCACCATCACTGGCCGCGGCAATGCGGGCAGCAACTCAGTCAACTGGAACAGCAGGGGCGTCTCCAACGGCGTCTACTTCTATCAGTTGAATGCCGCCGGCAACACCGCCACCAGAAAGATGATCGTAGTCAAGTAGTTTCAAGGTCAAGTTGGCGGGGCGCTGTGCCCCGCCAACTTTGTAAGCGGGTTCGCTTTTCCAAGAAAGATCAAGACCGCCCGGAAATCTTCGCAAACAATTCTCCGGTCCGCCAGGACCGGACCCGACAACGCCAATCAACGTTTTAAGGCTGATCAGGAGCTTTAAAACGATAAGTTGTATATAGAGCCCAGCCGGCATTCCATATAAAAAAGAGCATAAATAAAAAATAAAAAATAAAAATATTTAAGGAGGTGAACGTTCAAGCAATATCCCAGATGCCCAGAACTGGTTAAATTCCTGCATAACCCAAGGTTTAAGCAAGAAAAAAGCAACAACCATATTTTCTGGAGGTAAATTAGAAGTTATGAAAACTCTAAAGTTCTTTATTGCAGCCGTGGTCTGCATGGTGATGGCAGGAGGTTTGTTGTTTGCCGGCACCACCGGAAAGATAGTCGGGACCGTGACCGATTCCGAGACCAAGGAACCGATTCCCGGTGCGGTAGTGGAGCTGCTGGGGACCACCATAGGCGCCAATACCGACATGGACGGCAGATATGTCATAGTCAACATTCCGGTGGGGACATACTCCCTAAAGGCCAGAATGATGGGCTATGAATCGGTGACCATCACCAACGTCAAATCCATCATGGATCTGACCACCACCATCAATTTCAAGATCAAACCGACCGTCCTGATAAGCGAGGGCATTACCGTGACCGCCAAGCGGCAGATGGTCATCCCCGACGCCACCTCCACCTCCCGGGTGGTCTCCACCAAGGAGATCATGGCCATGCCCAACGCCAGCGCCACCAACGTCATCGGCAACACCGCCGGCGTGGTCAATTCGGGCGGACAGATGAACGTCCGGGGCGGACGTTCCGACGAAATGGCGTTCTTTGTGGACGGCGTTTCGGTGACCGATGCCCTGAGCGGGGCCATGGGCGCCCAGATCAACACCGCTGCCATCGAGGAAGTGATGGTCATCACCGGCGGGTTCAACGCCGAATACGGCGAGGCCATGTCCGGAGTGGTCAACGTGGTCACCAAGGAGGGCAGCGATAAATTCAACATGTACGGCCGTTATACCACCGACCTGTTCATGATGGGCAAGAGCCGCAACTACAACAAGGGCGAGGTCAGCCTGGGCGGCCCGGTGCCATACATCAACAACCTGGGCTATTTCCTGTCGGCCGAGCTCAACAACACCGACGATATCCGCCCCTGCTTCATGCCCGATAAATATTACGAACACGATCCCAGCAAGGATTATTTCTGGGCCGACACCCTTCGCTACAGCCGGGCTGTCTGGGACACCATCTGGGCGCCGGACAGTTCCTATACCCTGGGCTGGACCGGAGACTGGTCGGATTCTTCGGATGCCGCCTGGGCGGCCGAAAAGGAGAGACGGATTGCCGAAGGGACCATGAGAGGCTGGAAGGAATACGACAAAAATTACCTGCCCCACGGCGATTTCAACAGCTACCGGCTTCAGGGAAAGGTCAGCTACAAGATCCAGCCGATCAACGCCAAGATCTCGCTGGGCGGTTTTGCCAACCGCGACCAGAGGGGATCGTATACCTCCTCTTTCAAATACAACCTGGATAATTATTATTCCTTCCTCCAGAAAGCCTACCAGGTGAACACCACCTGGCGGCAACAAATCGGGAACAATACATTCTACACCCTGATATTCAACAAATTCTACACCAAGACCATGACCGGCGTCAGGGATTCGGCGGCCGAATCCACCAGAAGCTGGTGGGAGGACTACACCTTCCTGTCGGATGCCGATGCCGACGAGGACAGCATGTACGATGCCTACGAGGGGAAGGCTTACAGCGACAACGACGTCAACAACCCGTACGGGGTGGACGGCGTTTTCTATACTTACGGACTGGCCCGCCTGTGGCAAAAAACGGTGGCCCAGTACTGGGGCGTCAAAATGGACGTGACCTCCCAGGTCAACCGGTTCAACCAGCTTCAGGGCGGAGCCGAATTCAAGAAACACAACGTATATAACAAGAACAATTCCCTGCCCTGGGACCCGGTCCCGTTCAAGGACTTCTATGACTTCAACCCCATCACCGGAGCGGCCTACCTGCAGGACAAGCTGGAATTCGAAGGATTCATCGTCAACGCCGGCTTAAGGCTGGACATGCTGATGCCCGAATCCCAGAAGAAGGTCAACAATTTCAACCTTTCCGATACCGCCTCGATGGTCGACGCCGAGACCAAATACAAGATCAGCCCGCGTCTGGGAATGTCCCACCCGGTGACGGACCGGACCGTCCTGCACGTAAGCTACGGCCACTTTTTCCAGCAGCCCCAGCTGCAGTATCTGTACGAATCGCTGCAGGCCAATATCTCCAGAGGCAACAGCATCATGGGCGATCCGGACCTGGGCGCCCAGCGCACCATCGCCTATGAGATAGGCTTCTCCCAGCAATTCACCAATGATGTGGCCGGCGACGTCACAATTTACTACAAGGATATCTTCGATCTGCTGGGCAGCAGGCTTTTAAGGGACTCCGTCTCGGGCCTGGATTATACCGCCTACCAGAACGCCGAATACGGCAACACCAGGGGATTCGAGGTGACCATGCAAAAGCGTCCCGGCAACGGCGTATTCTCCGGCAAGGTCTCCTATACCCTGATGCTGGCCAAGGGCACTGCTTCCAGCGCCCTGGAGGGCTACAGCAACAACTACAATCAGGGGACGGATCCCGCCACCGGGCTTCCCTATCCCAGCCCCAAGGTCGATTCCTATCTGGAGTTCGACCAGCGGCATACCTTCTCGGTCTCCACCAATTTTGACTTCGACGCAAATTTCGGGCCGAAGGTGGTGGGTTTCAAGCCGATGGCCAACGTCTCCGTCAGCCTGCTAAATAACATCGGCAGCGGCTTCCCCTATACCGTCACCGACGCCAAGGGAAAACCGGTGGGAGAGACCAATGAAGGAAGAATGCCCTGGACCTGGAGCTGCGACCTGCTGGCCAGCAAGTCATTCATATTGGCTGGGGTTAAAATGTCGCTGGATCTTCAGATCCTGAACCTGTTCAACCGCAAGAATATCCAGAATGTCTTTTCGAATACCGGGACAATAAATGACGACGGCAAGATAATAAACCTGGACGAGTTCATAGCCACCGGTTCCATCCCCGACAGCATCTCCTATACGGTTGATGAATTCGGCAATGATGTCATGGTGCCAAACTCCTATTACAGCAAGTGGAGAGACCTCAACTCCGACGGCACGATCGATCCCTATGAAAAATATACCACCTATATTGCCGCCTGGAACGACTACATCAGCGATCCCTATTGCGGAGCCCGGGTGCCAAATACCGCCGCCTACTCCGGTCCGCGCCGGGCAACAATGGGCTTAAGCTTCAATTTTTAACCAGCAACGCTGATTGCTGTATACCGCACCGGGAACAGACAGATTTTCAATTTAAACCCAATACTTAGGAGAATAGTCAATGGCTAATAACAAACAAAAGGGTTTTTGGTTCCTGCCTTTGGCGCTGTTGGTCATGATAGGGCTGTCATCAGCAGCTTTTGCTACCACTGCTCCAGGGACCTTGCCCGATAACAATAAGTTAATGTCCCAAAAGATCCTAAGGGCGAACGCCTGGGAAATATACACCACCAATTACGGGCCGTTCGTCAAACCCCAGACCGGCTCCGGCGGCTTTTGGCCCCAGGGTTCGGGCCGGGGCTATATATATGGCGCGGGCCTATGGGTGGGAGCCCAGGACGGCTCCGGCAACAAGATCGTGGCCTGCGGATACAACCCCAACAGCGGCGGCTACGAAATGGGCCCGGTGGATTTCAACGATAAATACACCAGCTATTTAAGCGAATCCAAGGCCCGGGTATATATGTCCACCGACCCGGTGGATGCCGCCAACTGGCCGGAGCCGGTGATAAAATCCCGCCAGGACAGCTATGCCCGCTACAGCGACCAGAACCCCCAATTCACCTTTTCCGGCGACAAGCAGCTGGGGGTGAGAGTGGAACAGATAAGCTATGCCTGGAACTATGCCGACAACAACGACATCATCTTCTTTTATTTCCGGGTGACCAATATCTCGGGCGGAGATTTGAGCCAGGTGTACATGGCCCCGGTAGCCGACTGCGACATCGGGAACGAAGCGGGATCTTCCGCCAACGACCGGACCATATTCGATTACCGGCGCAGCCTGGCCATACAGTTCCAGACCGAAAACGAGAGCGGCTGGCCTTCCACCGGCGTGGTCGGTTTCAGGTATTTCGAAAGCCCCATCAACAACACCGGCGCCACAGTGCATGTGACAGACAATGAGTTCAGCCACGACATCCTGCCGGACAGCGCCCTGGGTATGACCGCCTTCAAGATATTCACCCTGCAGCAGGACCCCAACACCGATGAGGAAAGATATACCGAATTGACCGGCGTCAACTACTGGGACATGAAGGTTGACGCTTATGACGAATGGGGAGCCTTTACCCCCGCCGACAAACGGTTTGCCATGTCCAGCGGCCCCTTTAGCCTGGGCAACGGCGATACCGTCACCACCTGCATCGGAATAATCGGGGCTATGGACACCACCGCCCTGATACTGGCATCGGACGTGGCCCAGACCATTTACGACAACGATTTCGAACTGGCCACCCCGCCGGCCGCCCCCACCCTGACCATCCTGCCCGGCGACAAGTGCATCCGCCTGAGCTGGAATAAAAGGGCGGAGATAACCCCCGATCCCTACTGGGAAAAGCTTCCCGACGCCAAAAAGTGGTACACCTATTTCCCGGGATCATGGCAGTACACCCTTCCGGCCACCCAGCTTCTGGTCGACAGTTTCGAGCTTAAAGACATATTGAACCCGACCGGACCGTACATCAGGATCGCCCGAGGGGCCGCCCAGCCGGCCAACGGGGGCGACACCGTCAACGCTTTCTATTCGCAGAGGGCCCTGTACGATAAATACGATTTTCAGGGATATGTCGCCTTCAGGGCTTCCTCCCAGGCCGACTTGGCCGACCCCGCCAAGCGGCAATATTTGGGAACCCTGTTTACGGACCTGGACACCATGCCCAACACCGTCACCTTAAGCTACGGCGGCGGGGCGGGATACTTCTACGACCGGATCGACAACATCAAGATCGTCCGGGACCTGGAGACCATCACCTACACCTATCCCGGCGGCGGCAGCGCCACCATTCCCAAGTTCGACACCATCGGCACCGACCGCGGCCTGATCTATTCCCTGGTGGACAGCAATGTGGTCAACGGTTTCGGCTACTGGTACGGCGTGTCGGCCTACGATTACCAGAGGAACGTCTTTTTCACCCACAAATGCCCCACCACCCTGGCGAGCAACCCGGCCGAGAACAGCGGTTTTTGCAAGGCCGCCTCAATTGTGGCTGATGCCGTCCTGCCCACCCTGGTCAAGACCTCGGTGACGGGCAATTCCGACATGCTGCACGGCGGGATAGTGAATTACAGCGATATCCGGGTGGCCGCGCCGGATTCGGTCAAAAACGATACTTTTTGGCTGAGATGGCAACCCACCACCAAGGAGATTCTGGGCTATAACCGCAATCCCATCTACCGGGCTTACCTGTACGATGCCATAATGTCCGGCGGCGTCAGTGTGGATACCATGATCGACTCCATGAGGGTGGTTGCCAGGTTCGATCAGGACCATTACGAACCGGACCTGTTCATATCCGCCGGAGTGGACGAATTGCCGCTGGGATATGCCATATTCAAGCCCAGCATCCGATGGAGCCACAAGCAGCTATATGCCGCCACGGCCTATGTCAACGAGCCGGTTCCCGACCGGTGCACCCTGGACAGCTTCAGGATAGCCGAGCTCCCGTCGGGCATCCGGACCTATCCTTATGACAGCGTCAAGGTCGAGTTCAATCCGGGGATATTCTCCGAGAACTCGAACGCCTGGCAATGGAGGGGCTCGGATTACGAGGTCCGGTGGAAGGATACCTTGACCGGGGTGACGGCGGAAGTATGGGACATCAGCAATAACCTCCTGGTTCCGCTGGAGAGCGGCATTAAGAAAGACGCCATGACCCTATCCTCCTGGTGCTTCAACCCGACCGTAAACACCTCCTCGTCCTGGATCGCCTCAACCGCCGGCTCCAACGCATACGGCATGCAGATCTGCGGCATAACGGTCTATTTCAACAAATCATACCGGGATTCCGTTGTTACAGACAGTTTGGGAACTGTCGATACCATTCAGGTTTATTCTTTGAACAAGATGATCTGGGCCAGCCGCCCGGAGACCGGCGATATCTGGAGAATCTACTGCAGCGGGAAATATGCCCCGGTCGAAGGCAACGTGGCAACCTTTGTAACCACCAAAGCCAAACAGCTGTCCTCCCTGTCTGCCAGTCTGCTGGACAAGGTGAAAGTGGTGCCCAACCCCTACCTGGTGAGAGCCAATTGGGATGTCAGCAAGAATTACCCCAATCTCTTTTTCACCAATCTGCCATCCAAGTGCACCATTCGGATCTACAATATAGCGGGAGATCTGATAAGGGTCTTGAACCACGAGGTTTCGTTGGGCAGCAACGAGGGCTCCGAAAAGTGGGATCTGCTGACAACCTTTGATAAACGTACGGCCAGCGGCATGTATATTTATCAGATAGACGCTCCCGGCATCGGCACCAAGCTAGGTAAATTTGCCATAATCAAGTAAAAATACGAGGAGAGCATAAGAAATGAACAGATCAATCACAATTTTTACCATTTTGGCTCTGATCGGCCTGGCTTCCCTGGCCCAGGCGGGGACCGCCCCGGACTACTCCAATGTGGGCAGGGCCGGACTGCAGTTCTTAAAGATCGGCGCCGGATCGCGGGGAGTGGCCATGGGCGGGGCGTTCACGGCTGTCGCCAGCGACGCTTCCGCGCTTTACTGGAATCCAGCCGGGATCGGCAAGCTTAAGAAGACCGAAGTGGTGTTTTCCCACACCAACTGGTTCATAGACATCAACCATGAGTATGTGGGGGTGGTGTTCCCCATGGGACTGATCGGCAACATCGGCTTCAGCGCCACGTTTCTTTCATACGGTGATATTGAAAGAACAACCATCGACGACATCGAGACGATTGCCAGAGAAGACCAAGGCGAGGGCCTGACGGCTTTCTCCGCCAACGACCTGGCGCTGGGCGTGACCTATGCCCGGAACCTGACCGACAAATTCACGGTGGGAGTAACTTCAAAGTATGTCCGGGAGAAGATCTCCGACATGAGCACCGGAGGCCTGGCTTTTGACGTGGGGACCTATTATAAAACCGGCTACAAGACCCTGCGCTTGGCGATGGCCATTTTAAATTA
Organism: uncultured bacterium; assembly: GCA_937863685.1. Lineage (GTDB taxonomy): Bacteria > Edwardsbacteria > AC1 > AC1 > EtOH8 > UBA2226. The sequence goes on along the minus strand of CALMGM010000005.1, from coordinate 377,111 downwards.
CGGGGCGGACGCCAGCTTCTCCGGGAAGGACCTCCAGGCCGAAAAAGAGGAAAGCGACTGGCCGGAAAACTACACCGGGAATTCATGGGAGATCGTCACCACCCCGTTCCAGATGCCCCTGCAGTTCAAGATGGGCGTGGCCTACGATTTCCTGTTCGGGAAATCCCAAGTGTTGACCGCTTCCACCGAGCTGGTCCATCCCAATGACGGCAACGAAAAAGTGCTGCTGGGCACCGAATATACCTGGAAGAACCCGATCCTTGACTTTTCGTTGCGGGGCGGGTACAGGTACGATCCCGATTGGTATGAAACCAAAGGAGGCATGGACAATGTCAGCGCCGGAATGGGGATTGGCAAAAACATCGGCACCAGCAAATTCAACGTAGACTATGCTTATACCAACATGGGGTACCTGGAGAATGTTCACCGCTTCAGCGTGGGATTAGGCTTCTAAGCAAGTTCAACCGACAGGGGAGATGTGGATGCATCTCCCCTGTGTTTTTTCACCGTCCGAGATGATAACCCAATAAGATATTCATATGAAGGTAAAAGCGATTTGTCTGTCGGCGGCCCTGTTGGTTTGGGCCGCTGGTTTACTTGAAGCGGGGGGCGCCGGCAAGATTGCCGGGCGGGTTATGGACGCCGGCACCGGAGAACCATTGATCGGCGCATCGGTACAATTGTTGGGGACCAGCCGGGGCGCATTGGCCGACAGCCAGGGATTTTATTACATCATTAATATTCCGGCGGGGAAATACAGCGTAAAAGCATATACCATCGGATACGCCCCGATGACCATAACCGATGTCAAATGCAACCAGGACCTGACCACAAAAGTGGACTTCAGGATCAAGCCGGCGCCCATAAAAACCGAGGGAATAGTAGTGGTGGCCGAGCGGCCGGTGGTTGACAAGGACCTGACCGCCACCAGAAGGACCATCCGGCTGGATGATTTTTCCAATATGCCCTGGGACACGCCGGAGAAAGCACTGGCCACCCAGGCCGGAGTGGTGATGAAGGGAGAATCTTTTCATGTCCGGGGAGGGCGTTCCGACGAGGTCAATTATCTGATAGACGGGATTTCGGTCAGGGATGCCACCGACGGGACCACCGGGCTGCTGTTGAACAGCAATGCCCTTTCGGACCTGACCCTGCTGACCGGTATTTTTGATGCCGAATACGGGGAGGTTATGTCCGGAGTCATCAACGCCACGGTAAAGGACGGCGGAAACGGGCAGATGAACTTTTATCACAACAACGGGGCGATCTTTGGGTACCTTCCCGGCAGGGGCTACCAGAACTACCAGTACGACGCCGGCAGGAGTTTTATGGGCGAAAAAATAAAGCTCTTTACCGCAGGGGACCTGGCCCTGACCGACGATTGGGACCCCCACAGAGCCAAGGTGCCTCACCAGGACCGAGAGGATTATTCGTTTTTGGGCAAGGCCACTTTCAGCCTTCCCTATAACATCAGGACATCATTGTTGGGGGTCCAATCCCGCAGCCAATACGGCAGATACAGCCACGACTGGTATTATATGCCTGCCAATTACCGCTCGGACCTAAAAAAGGGACGGCTGGGGGTTTTCAGCCTAAATCAAACCATCTCCAATTCCACTTTTTATACGCTTTCTCTGGGATGGTTTTGGAATAAGAACCAGTTCGGGGTCAGGGACACCTTCTGGGATATCGGGCGGTACTGGTGGGAGGACATCAGGTTTTTGGATTTCTGGGATAATCAGGTATATTACAATGAATATGACAAGCTGGTGTTCACCACAGATTACAATCACTATGGTTATGACTGCACACTGTTCTACCGTTTCGGGAATTATTGGAAATACCGGGAAAGGAAAACCGACGAGAGGTTCGTTAAATTTGATCTGACCAGCCAGGCCACAAAATACCACCAGCTTAAATATGGTGCGGAGCTAAAAAGATATATCGTCGATAATTTTTACCTTTATCCCAGCGCCATCGGAAATCCAGTTTTTGACGACTACTCAAAAAAACCTTCAAACATAGGGGCCTATTTTCAGGATAAAATAGAATATGAAGGCCTGGTAATAAATCTGGGGGTACGTTATGAACGGCTCAACCTGGACATCAAGGAGGTTGACACCAATGCCCTGTGGGCCAGGACCCTAAAGGATGGCCAGGTAAAGTCCAGGCAATATTTCAGCCCCCGGATGGGCCTGTCTTATGTGATATCCCCCAGCACCACTTTCCATCTGGGCTACGGTCGTTATTTTCAACAGCCCCAGCTGCAGTACTATTACCAATATCTGAAAGCCTATGACCCATTGGAGATAGAAGGAAATATTCTGGGCAACCCCGCTTTAAAGCCTTCGAAATCGACCTCGCTAGAATTCGGGACCATAACCCAACTGAACAATAACTGGAGCGCCGACATCACCATATACTACAGGGACATCAAGGACCTGGTCAGTATCAACCTTGTACCTGCCCTGCCGGAACCTTATTATCAATACGAAAACATCGATTATGCCTCGTCCAAGGGTGTCGAATTCTGCATAAAAAAACACTACGGCCGCCATTTTACCGGATCAGTCAGGTATGCATTTTCGAGCTCGGAGGGAACCGGGGCTGATGCCAACGACGTGATGGAAAATTACCTTTCCACCGTCAGCGGGGAATCGCTGGGAACCTTGGCCCGGGATATCCGCCCCCTGGATTTCGACCAAAGGAATAAGCTGGTCATCGAGGGTTCATTATTCAACAAAGACCCGGTTGCGGGGAGCTGGGGATGGCTTATCCGCGATGCCAATCTAAACGGCATATTCCAGTTCGGCAGCGGCTTGCCGTATACTCCCATGGTCTTTAACACCGATAAACAGGAGACCCCGGATCCCGTTTTGCAGCGCACCCCCAGCAATTCGCAGATCGACATCAAATTCACCAAGAGCTTCAAATACGGTCTGCTGAACGCAACCCTTAGCTTTGAGATATTGAACATATTCAATTGGGACAACTATAATTATTCCTATGAAAGGGAGATAAGCCCGTATGAGATGTATCTTATAGATTGGCAGCCCGAAGAGCCCCAGAATGATTACTTTAGCACCAGTCCTTATTACGAGGCCGAGGGGGATACCGACGGGAACGGGGTGTTTACGGTGGAAGAGCAATTGAACCGCATGTATTATTACCAGCAGCTATACTCCTCCAATCCGGCCTTAAGCGGAATGCCCCGCCTGTACCGCGCCGGGTTTATTATAAAATTCTGAAAAAAGAATGCTTTATGGCAAGCCGTTTATTTATGGCGATGATTGCCCTGGCGGAATTGGGCTTGGTGGCCGGCTGTCAGCACCAACCGGTATATCCGAATTACGGCTCGATATACATAACGTCGTCGCCGACGCCTTGCGAAGTGCTGATCGATGGAAAGACCACCAACCGATTCACCCCAACAAAAATAGACGGCATAACGCTCGGAGCACATAGGATCTCGGCAAGCCATTTCGGATATAAAGTATGGTCGGAAATCGTCATTATTGAGGGAAGCACCACCAAGCACTTATATGCCTCCTTGCCTCCCATGAACTATCGGGTGATAAAAAAGGTAACCTTGCCGGTAAGTGCGGCATCCGATATGGCCTATCTGCCCGGGATAGGGAAGGCCTATGTCACGCATTCGAACTGGCTGACCGGGCTATCGGCATACCAGATAAGCGACTCCGATGCAGTATGGCAAAACTATATCGAGACCGGCAAGACCGGGCAGGGACAGATAGCCGCCAGTTCTGCGGCCAACCGGATATATGTAGAATGCCAGGATACGATCATAGCCATAAACCTGTCAACCGAGGGCATTGTCAAACGGGTCGTCGCCCCCCGTCCGATGGGCTACACCCAAATCATTTTTTCGCAGGATGGCAATTGGGCGATAACGGCCGACAGCACCGACCGGAGCCTGGGTATAATAGATGCCAAAGCCGACAGTTTTGTGAGGTTTATAAATCTGGCCGGAAAGCCGACGGACGTGGCCCTAGACCCCGCCGGGAGATATCTGTATGTGACCTGCAAGGACATACAAAAGTTCCTGAGGATTGATTTCCAGAGCGGCGCCGTCACGAACGAATTGCCGACGCGATCATATCCCGGAGCCATATTCTACAATAACAGCTGGGATATTTTGGGGTTCTGCAATATGGGGATGGAAGAGTTGACGGTTGTCCCGGTGAATATCAGCAGCTGGGCTGCGGTCAGCGGTCCGACTTTATTGTATGGCCAAGTGGTAAGGGGGGCCTGTTTTTCCGGCGACGGGGCTTATGTCTGGGTGGTGACAACCGATGTGCCGGTACCCGGCAATCCCGGCCCTTTGCCGATTGGCAATATAGTTTTATTGTATCTGTCCTCCTGGCAGCCGGTGACCTACCTGCCATCGGGCCAATATCCTCTGGCGGTATATCAATCGGCAGACAGGAAATACCTTTATTTGCTGGAGTATTACGACATCCTGATCTTCCGAACCGACACCGAATAATATGATAAAAAATAGACTTATATTAATATGCGTTATGGCGCTGTTTGGCATGCTTAGCTGTCAGCACCAGCCGGTATATCCCGATTTCGGGGCCGTATATATCGTTTCTTCACCGACGCCATGCGAAGTGGTGATCGACGGAATAAATACCAAGCGTGTTACTCCGGTTAAAATAGACGGCATACCGGTGGGGAGACATCAGATCGATGTGATGCACTATGGGTATAAGGTATGGACCCAGCATGTGGACATCGAACCAGGGATTACCAAACATCTGTCGGCCTCTTTGCCTCCCATGAACTATCGGGTGATAAAAAAGGTAACCTTGCCCATAAGTGCGGCATCCGATATGGCCTATCTGCCCGGGATAGGGAAGGCCTATGTCACGCATTCGAACTGGCTGACCGGGCTATCGGCATACCAGATAAGCGACTCCGATGCAGTATGGCAAAACTATATCGAGACCGGCAAGACCGGGCAGGGACAGATAGCCGCCAGTTCTGCGGCCAACCGGATATATGTAGAATGCCAGGATACGATCATAGCCATAAACCTGTCAACCGAGGGCATTGTCAAACGGGTCGTCGCCCCCCGTCCGATGGGCTACACCCAAATCATTTTTTCGCAGGATGGCAATTGGGCGATAACGGCCGACAGCACCGACCGGAGCCTGGGTATAATAGATGCCAAAGCCGACAGTTTTGTGAGGTTTATAAATCTGGCCGGAAAGCCGACGGACGTGGCCCTAGACCCCGCCGGGAGATATCTGTATGTGACCTGCAAGGACATACAAAAGTTCCTGAGGATTGATTTCCAGAGCGGCGCCGTCACGAACGAATTGCCGACGCGATCATATCCCGGAGCCATATTCTACAATAACAGCTGGGATATTTTGGGGTTCTGCAATATGGGGATGGAAGAGTTGACGGTTGTCCCGGTGAATATCAGCAGCTGGGCTGCGGTCAGCGGTCCGACTTTATTGTATGGCCAAGTGGTAAGGGGGGCCTGTTTTTCCGGCGACGGGGCTTATGTCTGGGTGGTGACAACCGATGTGCCGGTACCCGGCAATCCCGGCCCTTTGCCGATTGGCAATATAGTTTTATTGTATCTGTCCTCCTGGCAGCCGGTGACCTACCTGCCATCGGGCCAATATCCTCTGGCGGTATATCAATCGGCAGACAGGAAATACCTTTATTTGCTGGAGTATTACGACATCCTGATCTTCCGAACCGACACCGAATAATATGATAAAAAATGGTTTTAAGCCGGAATTTATTCCGGCTTTTTGTTTGTTGTCCGCCGGCGTGTCTGTTTAGGGACGTATATTTTCATTGACGACACAGGAGATATCTGTTAAACTTATACGTTAAAACAAGTTAATAAAGATAATGAATCAGGGATAGAAATGTACCTTTCCAGATTAGAACTGTTCGGTTTCAAGTCATTTCCCCAGAAAATAAGCCTGGAGATCGGCTCGGGGATCACCTGCATCGTCGGTCCCAACGGCTGCGGCAAGACCAACGTGATAGACGCCATCCGATGGTGCCTGGGCGAGCAGAGCACCAAGATGCTGCGCTCCGACAAGATGGAGGATGTGATCTTCAGCGGGGCCAGGGACGAGAAGCCGCTTTCCATGGCCGAGGTGTCGCTGATCTTCTCCAACGAGGACGGACAGTTGCCGGTGGAATACAATGAGGTTTCGGTCACCCGAAGACTGTTCCGTTCCGGGGAAAGCGAATACCTTATGAATAACCAGGCCTGCCGGCTTAAGGACATAGTGGACCTTTTTCTGAACACCGGCCTGGGGGCCGACAGCTACTCCCTGATAGAGTCCAAGATGATCGACACCATCCTGTCCGAAGACCCTTCCATCAGGCGCAGCCTGTTCGAAGAGGCGGCCGGGGTGGCCAAGTACCGGTTGCAGAAAAAGACCGCCCAGCGAAGGATGGAGGCCACCACCGAGGATCTGCTGCGCCTGCAGGATATCGTCAGCGAGGTGGAGAAACGGCTGCGCTCCTTGAAACGCCAGGCCAGCAAGGCCCGGGTGTACGACAAATTCAGCCAGGAGCTTAAGGAGATAGACCTGAAGGTGGCGGCCCTGGACCGTGACCGTCTTAACGCCCAGGCCCGGGAATTAAAGGAAAACATATCCCAATGGCAGGATGCCCGCAGCGAACTATCGGCCAAGCTGGAGGCGCAGGAGGGGGAGATATCCTCCGCCAGGGAGTCCCTGGAACTGAACGAGGGGAAGATAGAGGAACTGCAGGGAGAGATATCCATCATCAGCGAACAGCTGCAGCTTCGGGAGAACAGCCAGGCAGTGATCAAGGAAAGACGTTCCGGCATCGAGCAATCCATGGAGCGCCGCGAAAAAGAGATCAAACTGCTTTTGGCTTCTATCAGCGAGCATGAAGACCAGATAAAAGCAGTGCAGGAGAACCTGCAACGCTCATCGGGAGATATCGTCGCCAGAACCGAGCAGCTGAAGATAAGGGAATCGGAGCTGGCCGGGTTGGAATCGGACCTGACCTCGGCCAAGTTGGCCATGAGCGAGGCCCGGAAAGAATTGTACGAATCATTGAAGCAGGAGGCCGATGGCAAGGAACAACTGGCCCTGCTGGAGAATCGTTACGAGAACCGGGTGACCCAGATTGACAAATCCCGGAGGGAGGCCGGAACGCTGCGTCAGGAGCTGGAGGATGGGAATCTGAGACTGGCCGAACTGAACGACAGGATGGACGCCCAGAAAAAGGCCATCCAGGTGCTGAACGAGGAGAAGATCCGGCTTAAGCAGAAGAGCGGCGAATGGCAGAAGCAGATGCTGGGCTCCAACGACACCCTGCGGGAGATGTCGTCAAAACTTTCGGGGTTGCAAAAGGAAAAGGAACTGTTGTCCGAGTTGCAGCAGAAATATGAGGGTTATGGGCAGGGAGCCCAGCATCTGCTTTCCCGGCGGCAGGATTTCTCGGGCTCCATTGCCCCTCTGGCCGAGATGATAGAAGCCGAGTCCGGCTACCAGGCAGCGATAGAGGCCGCCCTGGCCGAGAAACTGCAGTGGCTGGCGGTGGCAGACCGGGATGACATCAAAAAAGCCTTGGGCCTTTTGAAATCCGAAAGAACCGGCAAAGCCACCCTGATAGCCCATTCAGCGACAGCGGAAAAAGATAAAAGCCGGGAGATCTCCGGACCGGGGATACGGGGGGCGGCCATCGGGTTCGTCCGCTGCCAGCCCCAGATTCAAAGCATTCTCAATTACCTGCTACAGGATACAGCCATAGTGGATTGCCTGGATAATTTCTGGGAATATTCCGACAAATATCCCGGGATGCGTCTGGTCAGCCTGTCCGGCGAAGTGCTGCATCCGGCCGGCGCCATCGAGGCCGGGGATCTTCCCCAGGGCCAGATCGGACTGTTGCAGAGAAAGGAGCGGATCGAAAAACTGGGCTCCGAGATATCCTCCCTGGAGGGAAAGGTAAGGCAGGAGGTAGACGGCATCCAGAGATTGAAGGACCAGCTGGAAGAAATGGTAGCTCAACTGGAGAATGTCGACCGGGATGCCGAAAAGTACCAGAAGGATATCACGGTTTCCGAATCGTCCCTGGCCAAGGGAAAATCCCAGATGGAAAGCAACAATCACCGGTTGAAAGAGCTGGAGGAGCAGTCCCAGGCATTGCAGGGTGAGATCACCAGCTTGGAATCGGAATTGAACCGGGCCCGGGAATCCTTCTTGGAGATAAGCGAAAGCAACAAGGACGAAAGCGGCCTGCTGGGACAGCGGGACCAGGAGGTGTCGCAAAAGGAGGGGAAACGCAACCAGGCGGCCCAGGAAGTGAACCGACAGAGGATCGCCTTGTCCGAGGCCCAGTCGGAAAGGGAACGGCTGCGGCAGGAGGCGTCCAACCTGGAGCAAAGGAAGAACGAAGCCCTGGAAAGGATCCAAAATTTCCGGGCCGAGGACCAGTCCGGCTATGCCGCAATTGCCCAGCTGCAACAGGAGGCCGAAAAGCTGAGCCTGGAGGTCGAGCAGAGCGCTACCCAGCGCAAGATACTGCTGGGCAAACGGGAGGAGATGCAGAGGCAGAGCCAGGGATCGCTGAATCGGTTGAAGCAGGCCGAATCGGTGATGCACCGCAGCCGCCTGGAGAGCGATGAGCTCCAGAACAAGCTTTCCCAGGCCCAGATAGAACTGGGTTCGGTGGGCAACGACCTGGATAATATCGCCCACCGGCTGAAGAGCGAATACGAAACCGATGTTCAGACCCTGCCAGTCCCGGAGGAAATAAATCTGGAGGAGAGCCGGGGCAGGATCGAGGATCTGCGGCACCGTCTGAAAAAACTCGGCCCGGTGAACTTTGCCGCTTTCCAGGAACTGCAGGAGGAGGAGGAGCGCTGTGGCTTCTTGGTCAAACAGCGGGACGATCTGCTGGCAGCCAAGGAGGACCTGGCCAACACCATCAAGAAGATCGACGAGACCGCCCGGGCCATGTTCCTGGAGACCTTCGAGGCCATCAGGAAGGGTTTCTCCCAGATCTTTCAGCGGTTGTTCATCGGCGGGGAGGCCGATCTGAAGCTTGCTGGCAGCGAGGACCCCCTGGAGGCGGAGATCGAGATACTGGCCACCCCCGAAGGCAAGAGCATGAAATCCATCCGATTGTTGTCGGGCGGGGAGAAGGCCATGACCGCCACCGCCCTGCTGTTCGGTATCTACCTGGTCAAGCCGGCTCCCTTCTGCGTGCTGGATGAGCTGGATGCCCCGTTGGACGACGCCAATGTCCAGCGCTTCTGCGCCATGCTCAAGGATTTTGCCACCGGCACCCAGTTCCTGGTGATCACCCACAACAAGCGGACCATGGAGGTGGCCGACCGGCTGTACGGGGTGACCATGGAGAAGCCCGGCACCTCAAAGGTGGTCTCGGTAAAATTCGACAATAATTAAAACGATCTGGTGAAAGCCGATGCTGAGGATATGTCAAATAAAAGACTGCCAGGTGGTCGATTGTTCTGACGACCAGGGCACCATCTGGGTATACACCAATCCCAGCGACCAGGAAAAAAAACACCTGATCAACGAACTGAAGATCGACGAGCACACCCTGGCCTCGGCCCTGGACCCCGACGAGCTGTCCCGTCTGGAGTTCGAGCCTGACCATTCAGCCCTGATCTTCAAACGCCCCAAGAACTATTCCTCGCAGGATGAGTTCCTGTTCAAGGTCTCGTCGGTGGGGGTTTTTCTTTTCCGGCAGCGCCTGGTGATCGTGGCTCCGGAGGAGGTTTCATTATTCGAAGGCAAGCAGTTCCAGCGGGTCTGTTCCCTGTCCGACCTGCTGCTGAAGATGATCTACCGTTCCATCTATCACTACCTGGAACACCTCAAGATCATCAACCTGATCACCGATTCTTTGGAGGGCAAGATCAGCTCCTCCATGGAGAACAAGTATCTGCTTAACCTTTTCACCCTGGAAAAAAGCCTGGTCTATTACCTGAATGCCATCAACTCCAACTCCATGCTGATCGAGAAAATGAAGGTCAATGCTTCCAAGCTCGGCCTGTCCCAGGAGGAGATGGAGTTCCTGGACGATATCATCATCGAGAACAACCAGTGCTATCGTCAGGCGGAGATCTATTCCAATATCCTGGCCGGGCTGATGGACGCCAGGGTATCCATAGTCTCCAACAACCTCAACGTGCTGATGAAGACCCTGAACATCATCACCATCGGCATCATGGTGCCCACTTTTGTGGTCAGCGCCTTTTCCATGAACGTGGGCATACCCCTCTCCTGGCACCCCGGGGCCTTCTGGATGGTGATGAGTCTGGCCCTGGTCTCGGTGGTGGCCTTCATGCTGTTCTGGCGCTTCAAAAAGTGGTAGCCGTGTCCCTGATCAAAACCATCAAGGACGGCCTGAACAGGACCAGGTCCGGCTTCTGGCAGAAAACAGTAGGGACGATAACCGGAAAGAAATCCCTGTCGGCCCTGGAATTATCCCAATTGGAAGAACAGCTGATCCTGGCCGATGTGGGTATATCGGCCAGCGAAAGGCTGATCAATGCCGTCAAGAACGGACCGGCCGGGATAACTGCCCTGGAACGGCTTAAGGGAGAGATGCTGGGCATACTTTCGCTGGATTCAAATTTAATATTTCAAATTTCAAAATCCGAAATAAAGCCGCAGGTGTGGCTGATCATCGGAGTAAACGGATCGGGCAAGACAACCTCCATCGCCAAACTGGCCCATTACCTGAAAGACCAGGGGCATCAGATGATGCTGGCCGCCGGTGACACCTACCGGGCGGCCGCCATAGAGCAGCTTAAAAAATGGGCCGACCGGCTGAGGGTCGAGTTCATCGGCAGCCAAGCCGGGGCCGACCCGGCCAGTGTGGCCTATGATGCGGTGGAATCGGCTGTCGCTCACAAGGTCAGCCACCTGTTGATAGACACCGCCGGCCGGCTGCATACCCAAAAGCATCTGCGGGACGAACTGGGCAAGATATATTCCACCATAGGGAAAAAGATGCCCGGGGCCCCGCACCTCACATTGCTGGTACTGGACGCCACCACCGGGCAGAACGCCGTCAGCCAGGCAAAATTATTCTCCCAGGCAGCCAGGATAGACGGCATAATCCTGACCAAGCTGGATGGCACCGCCAAAGGCGGCATAGTGCTGGCCATCGCCCAGGAGCTGAGGATCCCGGTGCTTTTCACCGGTATCGGTGAGGGGCTGGAGGACCTGCTGCCTTTCGATCCGCAGGTCTTTACGGACAGCCTGCTGGAGCAGTAAGCTGTCTTTTATGCCATTTGATTATTGACTTTAACCTGATAATAGGATATATTTACCATACCTTCGGGGCGGGGTGAGATTCCCCGATCGGCGGTAGGTCCGCAAAATCAGCCTGGCGGACAAAGCCCGCAAATCCATTATGGATTGACCCGGTGAAATACCGGGGCCGACGGTCCCTCCACAATACCCATAATTAACTGCTCTTTCAGTGGTTGAGCGGAGGGGGAAAGTCCGGATGAAAGAAGGTTTAACGGGACCTGAATGCGAGTATTTTCTTGCTTAAGGGTCATCCGTTTTGATTTCCCCGAAGGAGTCATTAGGCTTTTTCGGGGATTTTTGTTCTTATGGAAGATCAAATAAAATATATGCAAATGGCCCTCGACCTGGCGTCAAAGGCTCGGGGTCAAACCTGGCCCAATCCCATGGTCGGCGCCATAATAGTCAAGAACGGGCGGGTGGTGGGTCAGGGTTATCACAAAAAGGCCGGACAGATGCATGCCGAGGCCGAGGCGCTGGCTCAGGCAGGAAATCAGGCCACTGGCGCCACCCTGTATGTCAACCTGGAGCCATGCTGCCATTGCCAGAAGCGCACTCCGCCCTGCACCCAAGCCATCATCAAGGCCGGCATCAAGGCGGTGGTTTATGCGGCGGACGATCCCAACCCGAATGTCAGCGGCCGTGGCGCCGAAGAACTCAGGAAAGCTGGAATCGAAACGATAGGAAAAGTGATGGAGAAAGAAGCAAGAGGGTTGAACGAAGTCTACCAGAAATACATGGTCACCGGATATCCATTCACCGTTCTGAAAATGGCCTTAAGCCTGGACGGCAGGATCGCCGCCCCGGGCGGCCAATCACGAGGCCTGTCGTCCGAGGCCTCTCTGAAGCTGGTGCACCAAATGCGGCTGGAGTCCGAGGCTATCATGGTGGGCAGCGGCACGGTGATCAAGGACGATCCCGAGCTGACCGTCCGTCTGGTGGACAACCCCGACAATAAACAGCCCACCAGGTTCGTTATCGACAGCACTCTTAAGAGCCCGCTAACCTCCAGGGCCTTCGATCAGACCACGGCCAAAACGGTGATGATAACCACCGAAAAGGCAGATCAGGCCAAAAGATCCGAACTGGAGAAAAAGGAGATCGAGATCTGGACCATCCGGGCCCTGCCGGACGGGATGGTGGACATAAAAGAACTGCTGCGCCAGATGGGGCTTCATGAATACTGCAACCTTTTGGTCGAGGGCGGCAGCGGCCTGGCCACATCGTTTTTAAAAGCGAAGCTGGTCGACAAGCTGAGCTTCTTCTATACGCCCAATATCATCGGCGAAGACGGAATCCCGCCTTTCGGGCAGTTGGGCCTAAAAAATATCACAGAAGCTTTTAAACTTCGCGATCTGCAGACCCGGGCTATCGGTAACGATATTCTGATAGAGGCTTATCTTTCGGGGAGTTGATATGTTCACCGGATTAATAGAAAAAATCGGCCAGATTAAGGCCATCAGAAATACCGGCCATTCGTTGCAAGTAGATATTTACGCTGAGTGGTCCGACCTGGTGTTGGGCGAGAGCATTGCCGTCAACGGGGCCTGCCTGACAGCGGCCAGAATATTTCCCGGAGGGTTTTCGGCCGACCTCAGCCGGGAGACCATCAGCAAAACCTCCTTTTCCGGGATCAAAGTCGCTGCCCCGGTCAATCTGGAAAGGGCCCTGAAGGCAGAGGACAGGTTTGGCGGCCATTTTGTGTCCGGGCATGTCGACTGTAGCACAAAAATAGCCAAGATCATCCACAAATCGGGCGGAACAGAGATCAAAATATCCCTGAGCCCGGAGAATTCCAAATATATAATCGACCAGGGCTCGGTGGCGGTGGACGGCATCAGCCTGACGGTCTCCCGCAGGGAACATGACGGGTTCTGGATAGCCGTCATTCCTCATACCCTGGAGCATACCAATTTAAAATTCAGAAAAACCGGGGAGCAGGTAAACCTTGAATTCGATATGATGGTCAAATATACCGAATCACTTTTACACAAGGACCGACAATGAAGAAGGGCTTTAAATTCAATTCCATACCCGAGGCCATCCGCGACATCCGGACCGGCAGGATGGTCATAGTGGTGGACGACGAGAACCGCGAAAACGAGGGCGACCTGGTGATGGCGGCGGCCAAGGTAACACCGGCCGCGGTGAATTTCATGGCCAAGGAAGGGCGGGGGCTGGTCTGCGCCTCGCTTTCTCAGCAAAGGCTGGAGCAACTGGATCTGGGGCCGATGGTGGAACGGAACACCGCCAAACTAGGAACCAATTTTGCGGTCTCGGTCGATGCCGTAAAAGGCACCACCACCGGCATTTCGGCTCACGACCGGGCGGCCACCATCAAAGCGCTGATCAATCCCAAAAGCAACCCCTCCGACCTGGCCAGGCCCGGGCATGTGTTTCCGCTGATGTCGGCCGAGGGCGGCGTTCTGCGCCGGGCCGGGCATACCGAAGCGGCCCTGGACCTGGCCCGGCTGGCCGGATTGTACCCGGCAGGGGTGATCTGCGAGATCATCTCCGACAACGGCACCATGGCCCGGGGGGAGAAACTGTTCGCCTTCGCCTTGAAACACAAACTCAAGATCACCACCATCAAGGACCTGATAGAATACCGCCGCAAGAAGGAAAAGCTGGTGATGCCGGTGCTGGAGACCAAGCTGCCCACCAAATACGGCCAGTTCCGGCTGGCGGTCTATGAAGATGTGGTCGAGAATTACCACCATCTGGCGCTGATAAAGGGCACGGTCAGGAACCGTAAAAACGTTCTGGTGCGGGTGCACTCGCAGTGCCTGACCGGGGACATCCTGGGTTCCAGCCGCTGTGACTGCGGCGACCAGCTGTCGGCGGCCATGAAGATGATCGACCAGGAGGGGCAGGGGGTCTTTCTTTATATGAGGCAGGAGGGGCGGGGCATCGGGCTGTTCAACAAGCTGAAAGCCTACAAGCTGCAGGATCAGGGGATGGACACCATCGAGGCCAACCTGGCGCTGGGTTTTGCCGCCGACGAGCGGGATTACGGAATCGGAGCCCAGATCCTGGCTGACCTGGGATTGTCCAGCATAAGGCTGATAACCAACAATCCCGATAAAATTGCGGGGCTGGAGGGCTATGGCCTGAAGATCGTCAAACGCATTGCTGTGCAGGTGCCCTGCAATCCTGCCAATGTCCGTTATCTGAGGACCAAGCGCGACAAGATGGGGCATCTGCTGGATAAGGATTTCTGCCTCAATTGATAAATAAAGAAGATCTCTACGAAACCAATCACTAAATCACAGAATTGTTGAAAATCCCAAGGAAAGGGTCCCCTTCTGACCGTTTCGTGAGTATCATTTCAAAACCCAGTGCTTCTGTGGCAAAAATACTTTTATACAGCTCTCTATAAGAACATTCATTTTTAAGGAGGGATAAAATGCCTAAAGTTATCGAAGGTCATTTAAGCGCGGCTGACAAAAAGTTCTGCCTGGTAGTGTCCCGGTTCAACGACCTGGTGAGCCAGCGTCTGGTAGACGGGGCCATGGACTGCATAATAAGGCACGGCGGGAGCGATTCCAACGTAGAACTGGTCTGGGTGCCGGGATCTTTCGAGATACCAGGGGCGGCCGCCAGGGTGGCCGCATCCAAAAAATACCAGGCGGTGATCTGTCTGGGTGCCGTCATACGCGGCGATACCCCGCATTTCGATTACATAGCGGCCGAGGTGGCCAAGGGGGTGGCCCAGGTTTCCATGAGTTCCGGAGTGCCCACGGTATTCGGGGTGATCACCACCGACAATCTGGACCAGGCCCTGGCCCGGGCCGGCAGCAAGGCTGGCAACAAGGGCTGGCAGGCGGCCCTGTCGGCCATAGAGTTGACCGACCTGTACAAGAAGATATAAGGAACAGATGGGATCCCGAAGAAAATCAAGAGAACTGGCGCTGCAGGCCCTGTACCAGGTTGACATCACCGGAGACCCGGCGGAGAAGGCGCTATATGACCTTAAACAGAGGAATCCCGAGGACCAGGAAGTGATCGATTTCTCGGGGATCCTGGTCCAGGCCGTGCTGGATAATATGGTTCAGATCGACGATGCCATCATGAAAGCGGCCGAGAACTGGGCCATCAACCGGATGGCCCTGATAGACCGCAACATCATCCGCTTAGGAGTGGCCCAGCTGCTAGTTCTTCAGGAGCAGGTGCCTCCCAAGGTGGCAATCGATGAATCCATCGAACTAGCCAAGAAGTTCGGGGATGAGGAATCCAGCCGCTTCATCAACGGCGTGCTGGATAAGATATTCAAGGATATGGTTAAGAAGGAAAATTAAGATGCGATGCGCCATAATTTCCGATATCCACGGCAACCATGAGGCTCTGACCACAGTCCTGGAGGACATCAGGCAGAAAGGCATAAAGGACATCTTTTGCCTGGGCGATATCGTAGGCTACGGGGCCGACCCCTCCGGGTGTCTGGCGGAGATATGCGGACTTACCGACATGATCACTGCCGGCAATCACGATCACGGGGCGGTAGGCCTGCTGGACCTTTCCAGTTTCAACCTGAATGCCCGCAAAGCGGCGGAGTGGACCGGAAAAAAACTGAATGCCAGAGAGAAGGACCTCCTGAAGAAACTGCCGCTGTTCTTGAATCCCTTCGTCCAGGGAGAGAAGTTCATCATGGTCCATTCCACCCCCAACCGCCCAGAGGCTTGGCAGTATATCCTGTCGCTGGATGAGGCTGAATACCAGTTCGAGAAATTTTCCGAACGGCTTTGTTTCGTGGGGCATTCTCACCAACCGGTATTTTGGGAGTGCGACCCCCATGGCAAATGCAGCATCGCCGGCCGGGAATACGTTCATCTGGAGAAGGACCGGAGATACATAATCAACGTGGGCAGCACCGGACAGCCCCGGGACGGCGATCCCCGGGCATCCTATGCCGTCTTCGACCGGGAAAGGATGGAGGTGACAATACGGCGGGTGGAGTACGATATCTATTCCGCCCAGGAAAAGATCATCCGGGCAGGCCTGCCGGCCCGCTTGGCCGAGCGCCTGGCGATAGGGATCTGACCGCCATGCCAACCTCAGTAGCGGTGATAATACCGCACCACAACGGACAGCAGATGCTGGCCGACTGCCTGTCGTCACTGTCCAGGACCGATTATGATGATTACTGCATCTATCTGGTTGACAATGCCTCGTCCGACGGTAGCCCCCAATGGGCCAAGAAAAATCATCCCGGGATAAAGATAATTGCTTCGGAAAAAAACCTGGGATATGCCGGAGGATGCAATCTGGGCATTCGTTCGACCACAGAGGATTACGTGGTTCTTTTGAACAACGACACCGAGGTCGAACCCGGCTGGCTGACCCGGCTGGTCTTTGAAATGGACCAGGACCAGACGGTGGCCGCCGCCCAACCCAAGATCCTGTGGCTCAAAGACCGCAGCCTGTTCGATTATTCCGGCGGGGCCGGCGGCATGATGGATATCTTCGGTTTTCCCTATTGCCTGGGCAGACTTTTCGAGAGCAAAGAAAAGGACAGCGGGCAGTACAACGGGAAAATCAGGGATATATTCTGGGCCTCGGGTTCGGCTTCTATATACCGCCGCAGTGCGCTGGACAAGACCGGTCTGCTGGACGAAGATTTTTTCATGCATATGGAGGAAATAGATCTGGCCTGGCGGATGCACCTGACAGGGTTCCGGGTCATCTCCGTCCCCAACTCGGTGATCTATCATTTATCCGGAGGCTCCCTGCCGGCCGGCAATTTCCGCAAGATGTACCTTAACCACCGCAACAGCCTTTTGATGCTGTGGAAGAACTATTCGCCGGCCAGCCTGATGTGGGTCTGGCCCCTGCGGCAGGCATTGGAGATGATGGCTTTCATAAAAGCCCTGATCTCCGGCAATCTGGAGTGGGCAAAAGCAATAGTTCAGGCAACACTTTGGGTAATTGAAAACCCCAGGATGGTCTGGAAGAAACACCGCGAGGTGCAAAATATAAGATCTGTAAACGACCGCATTATCATGGAAAAAATGCACCGAGGCAGTATTGCAGTAAAATATTTTTTGCAGAGCAAGCGCGCGGCTAACCAGCTGTAAAAGCCTATGAAAGAAAAGATAAAGAAATCCTCCTTGCTGGTTCTAAGGATATTGATCAGCCTGGGCCTGATCGGCTGGATAATGCTGAAAGTAGATAGACAGCAGCTGCTGGAATCATTCCGGTCTCTGAACATCTGGCTGCTGTTATCATCGCTGGCCGCCTATTTCGCGGTCAACGCCATCTGCAACTGGCGCTGGCAGCTTTTACTTTCGGCCCGGGGAATAAAGAGCGGATACTGGAACCTGCTGCGGTATTTTTTGAACGGACTGTTCTTCGGCAATTTTCTGCCCACCACAGTGGGGGGCGACCTGGCCCGGGCCTATTTGGTAGCCGAGGACTGCAAAAGCAAACCAGAGGCCTTGGCCTCGGTGCTGGTGGACCGGTTCATAGGTCTTTTCGGCGTGATCGTCACCGGCATCATCGGTCTGATCCTAGTGGCTAAGACCGGCCAGGAAGTAAGCCTGCTGAAGGCTCTGGTGATCGGCATCTTGGCGGCGCTGCTGTCCGTGGTTTTATTCTTGAACAAATCGCTGGTGAAGAAATTCCGCTGGATATTGAAGCTGCCGCTGGTGCAGAGGATCGAGCATAATATTATAGATTTTTACCACGCGATCTACGTTTATCGCACCCATCCCAA
The DNA here is from genome assembly GCA_937863685.1 of uncultured bacterium. Classification (GTDB taxonomy): domain Bacteria; phylum Edwardsbacteria; class AC1; order AC1; family EtOH8; genus UBA2226. The sequence goes on along the minus strand of CALMGM010000005.1, from coordinate 359,078 downwards.
AGAGATCCTGTGGGCTTTCTTCCTTTCGCTGACGGTCCAGGTCTTTGTGGTGATAACCGCCTATCTGATCGCCCTGTCCCTGGGAATAGAGATCTCCATGATCCCATTCTTCCTGTATATGCCGGTGATCGCCGCAGTGAGCATGATCCCCTTATCCATCAACGGTTGGGGACTTCAGGAGGGCGCTTTTATAATATTCTTCGGCCGGGCCGGAGTGGATAAGTCGGCAGCCTTGTCGCTGGGATTTTTATACCACTTGGTAGCTATCGCCATCTCCCTGCTGGGAGGCCTGCTGTGGCTGATCTACGGGGGGCGCAAGCCTGGCAACAGCAATAACGGTGATACAAAGTGCGGATAATTTTCATGGGCACTCCGGGATTTGCCGTCCCCACCCTGGAGGCCCTTCATCAAAAAGGACACGAGATCTTAGCTGTTTTTACCCAGCCGGACCGGCCGTCGGGCCGGGGCCGTAGCATAGCTTTTACCCCGGTCAAACAAAAAGCCTTGGAGTTGGGCATTGCGGTGTACCAACCGGCTGCTCTTAAAACGGATCAAATAATTCAAACTGTTTCAACCCTTGATCCTGAAGTATTAGTAGTGGTGGCTTACGGGCTCAAACTCCCCAACGATATCCTGAATATCCCGAAATACGGCGCGGTTAACCTGCACCCCTCGCTGCTTCCCAGATACCGGGGAGCAGCGCCCATCAACCATGCCCTGCTCAACGGGGACACCGTGACCGGGGTCACCAGTATTCTGATGAACAGCAGAATGGATGCCGGTGATATTATTCTGCAGGAAGCAGTGCCGATCAGCCCTGATGAAAATGCCGAAGAGCTGGAAGGCAGACTGGCTGTGTTGGGGGCAGAGCTGATCTCCAGAAGTTTAGAAGTTCTGAAGACAGGAGATTGTGGATTCAAAAAACAGGATGAGGCGCTGGTAACTTTCGCCCCGAAATTGTCCGCTGATGACGGGCATATCAACTGGGAAAGGGCGTCCAGGGAGATATACAACCAGATACGCGGAATGACACCCAGGCCAGGGGCTTTTACCGTTTTCAAGGGGAAGAGGCTCGAAGTGCTGGCGACCCTGCTGAATACAGAATACCGAATACAGAATACCAAAGAAGTTCCGGGACAAGTAGTGGCCGTGGATAAAAACAAAGGACCGGTCATCAAAACCCTGGGCGGGGCGGTCATCTTGACGGAAGTAAAACCACAGGGGAAAAAAGCGATGAGCGGGGATGAGTTCATCCGGGGATATAAACCGGTTATAGGCGATATGTTGTTATGAACGGCGGCAAAAGATTATTTTTAGCCCTGTCCTTCGTCAGTTTGGTCATCCTGGGAACTGGGGTAGTAATGCTTTTCTGGCTGGTGATGCCTCGCCTGCAGATGCTGGCCCAATGGTCCTTTTATACGGCCGGGGCCGCGGCATCATTATTCCTGCTGGTGGTCAGCGGCGGGCTGTTTCTGCTTTTTTTGTCGGCCATAACCGAAAAAGATTTCCTTTTCCCCCACGGGAAGAAGCAGGTGACGGTCAAGGTACTCTATCCCATAAACCTTTTTCTGGGGTTTCTGTTGGGGATCGGCCGGGAGAGGGTGGGAGAGTCTTTTGTGGAATTCAACAACTCCCTGGTTCGGGCCACCAGAAAACGGATCGATCCCGGGCGGATAATGATATTGTTGCCGCATTGCCTTCAATTAAACGACTGCCAGCATCGGGTGACAGCCGATGTTCGAAACTGCCGCAGATGCGGGAAGTGCGTCATTTCCGAATTGGTAGGATTGTCCGAAAAGACAGACGCCGCGGTTGCGGTAGCCACCGGTGGAACGCTGGCCAGAAAGCTGATAGTGGATATAAAGCCGACCCTGATAATGGCGGTGGCCTGCGAGAGGGATCTGGTTTCCGGCATACAGGACGCTTATCCTATTCCGGTCTATGGGATATTGAATCAACGCCCCTACGGTCCCTGCGTCAATACGACAGTGGATATGGAGAGGATAAAAAAAGGTTTTCTATCCCTGTTCGGAAAGGAAATTTAATGACTGCCAGGGAGACCGCTTTGAATATCCTGTCGGCTGTTGACAGAAACACTGAATTCAGCGACAGTATATTGCGAAAACATATCGGGCGGGCGGGGATTTCCCGAATCGATCAAAATCTGGCCAGAGAACTGGTCTCCGGAGTTCTCCGGCAGAGAGCCAAGCTGGATTGGCTTCTGGATGGGTCTCTCAAGAGAGGCATTCGGTCGCTTAATTCCATGGAAGCCAATATATTGCGATTGGGATTGTATCAAATTGCCTTTTTGAATAAAATCCCGTCTTTTGCCGCGGTGAACGAGAGCGTTGAATTAGTTAAGCGCTTTGGCCGGAAAGAGATAATTGGCTTGACAAATGCCGTCCTGCGGGATATAATTAGACATGAAAAGTATCTAAAAAAGCCCGACACCGGGGATAAAATAAAAGATACTGCGATAGAATATTCCCACCCCGAATGGCTGATCCAAAGATGGGCCCGGCAGTTTGGCTGGCCGGATGCTTTAAAGATGCTGGAGTTTGACAACTCTCCGGCCCCAGTGGTGGTAAGGGCCAACCGGCTGAAAATATCAGCCGAGGTTCTGTTTGAGCAACTAAAGGCCGGCGGATTTGAACCCGGTTTGTCGGAAATTCTTCCCCAGTCCATAGAGATAAATAATCCTTCCGGGCTTGTTGATAATGAGCTGTTTGTCCGGGGGCATTTCTATTTTCAGGATCCAAGCGCCCAGGCGGCCGGGATGCTTTACCGGGCCCGGTCCGGCCACCGGATACTGGATCTTTGCGCCGCCCCCGGCGGCAAGGCCTCTCTGGCGGCCGAACAGGCCGGCGGCGGGACGGACATATTCGCCCTGGACATCAGCCGGCAAAAGCTGAAAAGGGTAAAAGAAAATTTCACCCGGCTGGGCCTGGATTCATGGTGTTTGATCAACGGCGATGCCGCGGAGATAAAATTCAAACAAAGTTTCGACCTGGTCCTGGCCGACGTGCCCTGCACCGGACTGGGCGTTATCCGGCGGCGGCTGGATCTCAGATGGAGGATCAAGGAATCGGATATATTGCGGATGGCCGAACTGCAGAGCCGGATATTGGACAATGCCGCGAAGCTGGTCAAACCGGGCGGGACACTGGTATACAGCACCTGCACCGTGACTCCGGAAGAGAACCAAGACCAGATAGAAGGGTTTCTTGCCTGCCACCCGGAATTTTCACTTGATGCGGCCCAAAAATATCTTCCGGCCACTTTGGTACAGGACGGGTTCATGGCCACCCGGCCGCCGCTTCATAAAATGGACGGAGCTTTTGCCGCCCGCTTAATTAGAAAATAATATTATTAACCAATCCAGGAGGAATTTATGCCGATATACGAACAGACCAGCAACAAGAAGAACGTATGGGTAGCGATCTTGTCAGGGGCCCTGAGCGGCCTGGTCACCACTATCCTATTCTGGGCTTTCATCCAGCCGATCCTGGAGATGTCCGAGGTGCCGGATGTCACCGGCAAGAAGGTAGAGATCGCCAAATCACTTCTGGAGGGCCGCGGATTTCGGATGTACGAAGAGACATCCATCAGCGATCCCACCGTGCCGGACGGAACGGTCAGCAAACAGGACCCGGTTCCGGGCAGCAAGGTCCGCAAGGGATGGACCGTCAAGGTGTGGCCCAACAGCGCTGGAGCCGAGGTGCCCAACATGAAGGGCCTTCCGATGGCCCAGGCCACGGTGGTGCTGCAGCAGGCCGGGCTCAAGTTGGGACAGGTGACGATGCAGCCATCAGACACGGTGGAGAAGGACGGGGTGATCTCCAGCAACCCGGTGTTCGGGCTAAAGGTGTCCAAGGACAGCCCGGTGGACCTGGTGGTCAGCGCCGGAGCCGGCGAGGTGGCGGTGCCGTCGGTGCGGGGCTGGGGACGGTCCCGGGCCCAGGAGATGATCAAGCAGGCCGGGCTTAACGTGGGTGGTGTCAGGTATGTCTACGACGAGGAACAGGACCCGGGCCTGGTGATCAGGCAGGACCCCTCGCCGGGATCCAAGGCTGCCAAGGGTTCCAATGTCAACCTTTGGATAAGCACCGACGTCGAACCGGAATAATAGATGTTTAAATCCTTTAATAAACTGCCCCGGCTGTGGCGCAATGTGATCTGGGTGCTGCTGGTTTTTCTGACCGGTTTTCTGTTGGCCAATTTCGTGCTGATGCCCCTTATCGTCCGCCAGGGCTCGGTGGTGGAGGTGCCCGATGTCCGGGGCATGGACATCAGGCAGGCCCAGGAGATACTGCAGGCCCGGGAGCTGGAACTGGTGAACGCCGGATGGCGTTATGACGCCGGTCTGCCGGACAGTTCCATCATCTCCCAGGATCCCGAGCCCAGAATGATGGTCAAGAAAAGGCGCAAGGTGCGGGTGATCATCAACCGGGGCGAGGAGAAGGTCTCGGTGCCCTACCTGGCCGGCCTGTCATCGGTGCGGGCCATCAACCTGATAGACCGGTTGGGTCTGGCGGTGACCGAGGTGGACAGCATCTCCAGCGATTCCATCGCCCTGGGCTGTGTGGTGTCCTCCACCCCGGCGGCCGGAACCCTGCTGGCCAAGAAAAGCGCCATCAAACTCACCTTGAGCAAGGGTTCCACCGGCAAGATGCTGATGCCCGACCTGGTGGGGCGCAAGCTGGCCGAGGTCCAGGGCCAGCTGGTGGCCCAGGGGCTGGCCATAGGCCAGATAAAATACATCTCCGGCCAGGCTTTGGAGCCGGGAACCATCATGCTGCAGGCGCCCCAGCCCGGTTTCGTCATCAAGCAGGGCGATACAGTCAACCTGGCGGTCAGCACCCAGTAGAGATGATCCGAATGACCAAAATAGCGGCCTCTCTGCTGTCGGCGGATTTTGCAGATCTAAAGAGCGAGATCAAATCAATAGAACAGGGCGGGGCCGACTGGCTGCATTTGGACGTGATGGACGGACATTTTGTGCCCAATATCACTTTCGGCCCCTTCATCGTCGAAGCCATTAAAAGGGTCTCCCGGCTTCCGCTGGATGCGCACCTGATGATCAGCGATCCGCTGAAGTACGCTCCGGAGTTTGCCAAGGCCGGAGCCGATTACATAACCATTCATGCCGAGGTCATTGAAGACCTGCCTGCTGCGGTGGAGAGAATCAAACAGCTCAACGTCAAGGTCGGCCTGTCGGTCAATCCCGAAACGCCTTTGGATAAGGCTCTGCCGGCCATCGAAGGGATAGATCTTTTCCTGGTGATGAGCGTTCACCCCGGGTTCGGCGGGCAGAAGTTCATGCCGGAGGTGCTGGATAAAGTGCGGCAACTGTCCGTCCTGAAAGAACAGGGAAAGACCAACGCCCTAATATCCATCGACGGCGGGATCAATCCCGAAACCTCACATCAGGCCAGAAAGGCCGGGGCCGAGGTGCTGGTGGCCGGAGCGGCCATTTTCAAGCATCAGGACCGGGCGGCCCAGATAAAAGCCATCAGAGGCGAATGATGGACGCCAAAGCCTTCAATCGTATCAGCTACGGGATGTATGTGGTGTCCAGCTTCAGGGACGGCAAGCTTAACGGCCAGATCGCCAATACCGTATTTCAGGTGACGGCCCAGCCCCCGCTGATGGCGGTCAGCATCAACTGCCAGAATCTGACCAACGAATTCATCAAGAGCTCAAAAAAGTTCTCCATATCGGTCCTGGCCGAGGAAACCCCGCTGACCATGATAGGGACCTTCGGTTTCAAATGCGGGCGGCAGGTGGACAAGTTCAGCGGGATCAAATACCAGATCTGCTCCAGCGGCAACCCCAAGATACTGGAGGACAGCCTAGCCCATTTCGATCTGGAGGTGGTTCAGTCGGTGGAGTTGGGGACGCATACCTTGTTCATCGGAAAAGTAGTGGAGGCGGAAGTTTTGGCCGAGGGCCGGCCCATGACCTACGAGTACTATCACCGCATCAAGGGCGGCAAGACCCAGCAGAACGCTCCGACGTATATCGCAAAGTAAGGGCAATTCATGAATTGCCCCAACAAAGAGGAGAACAAGATGAAAAAGTATACCTGTACCGTATGCGGCTACGAGTATGATCCGGCTGTCGGCGATCCCGATAATGGGATCCAGCCCGGGACCAGTTTCGAATCCCTGCCCGACGATTGGGTCTGCCCGGTTTGTGGCGCCGCCAAGGACGCCTTTGAGGCCGAAGACTGAGAGAAAAACCACCAAGACACTAAGGCACAAAGATAAAGGATCCATGTCTTAACGCTTTTGGCGGCTTTGCGATTCGATAGGCGTTAATAATCTTGCCGACTTTATATCGGCTTTGCGTATGGGATTTGAATAAGATGATCAGAGAATTAAAGAAGAACATATACACTGTCGGAGTGCAGGACTGGGATCGAAGGCTTTTTGATGAGCTGATCCCGCTGCCCCACGGCACCAGCTATAATTCCTACCTGATAAAAGGCAGCAAGAAGACCGCCCTGGTGGACTCGGTGGACCCGGCCAAGTACGAGGAACTGCTGGCCAACCTGTCCGAGCATGACCTCCGGCAGCTGGATTATATTGTCTGCAACCATGCCGAGCAGGATCACTCCGGCTCCATCGGATTCCTGACCGAAAAATTTCCTCAGGCGGTGGTTGTCACCAACGAGAAGTGCCAGGGGTTTTTGATGGACCTGCTGCACATCCCGGAAAGCCGCTTTCAGGTGGTCAAGGACGGGGACACCCTTTCGTTGGGCGACAAGACCGTTGAATTCATGCTGGCTCCTTGGGTGCACTGGCCTGAGACCATGTTCAGCTATCTGAGGGAGGACAAGGTCCTCTTCTCCGGCGACTTCTTGGGCTCGCACCTGGCCACCACCGATATCTTCGCCTGTGACGAAACGGTAATGGAGGGCGCCAAGCGGTATTACGCCGAGATCATGATGCCCTTCCGGCCCTCCATAGTCAAGCACCTGCAGAAGCTGGATACCATGGATGTTGATCTGATCGCCCCCACCCACGGTCCGATATATAAAAAACCGTTCTACATCGTGGATGCCTACAAGGACTGGAGCTCGGAGAACGCCAAGAACGAAGTGGTGATCCCCTGGGTCTCCATGCACGGCAGCACCGAGGCCATGGTCAAGCATCTTACCGAAGCCCTGGTCAAAAAAGGCATCGCCGTCAAGCCGTTCAACCTGACCAAGACCGATATCGGTGAACTGGCGACCTCGCTGGTGGACGCCGCCACGGTCGTTTTGGCCACCTCCACCGCCCTGGTGGGGCCGCATCCCCAGGGGCTGTATGCCGCGGCGCTGGTGGGGGCCTTGAGACCCAAGACCAAGTTTTTGGGCATCATCGGGTCCTACGGCTGGGGCAGCAAGGCGGTGGAGACCATCAAATCCCTGCTGGCCAACCTCAAAGCCGAATTGCTGGAGCCGGTCTATATCAAGGGCGCGCCAAGGGAAGAGGATTTCGCTGCTCTGGATAAACTGGCTGATGAGATACTAGAGAAACATAGATCGATCGGGCTTGCATAGCTGTTTGAAATGGTTTTAAAATGTTTGAATCGTTTGGATGGACAGAGCATCTAATATTATATGAGGCCGATAGATGCAGACATCAAACGGTAAACCGGAAATTTTTCAAACCTAAGGAGAGCGCCATGATCAAGCAGAACGTTCAGGATATCATCAATAAGCAGATACAAGCCGAAATGTATTCGGCCTACCTGTACCTGGGGATGGCGGTATGGTGCAACGACCAGAACCTCAACGGGGCGGCCCAGTGGTTCAAGCTCCAGGCCAAGGAGGAGATGGCCCACGCCATGAGGTTCTATAAATTCCTGGAGGAGACGAATTCTCAGATAGTGCTCAAGGCCATCGACCCCCCGCCGGCCAAGTGGGGCAATCTGCTCAACGTGTTCGAGGACGCCTATAAGCACGAGCAGAAGGTGACCGGGATGATCTACGAGATAGTCAACCTGGCCAACAAGGAAGGCGACCACGCCACCGCCAGCATGTGCAAATGGTTCGTGGACGAGCAGGTGGAGGAGGAGGCCCAGACCCTGGAGATAGTCAACCAGATCAAGATGCTGGGGGATTCCAAGGGCTCGCTGTTCATGCTGGACCGCCAGCTGGGCAAGCGGGAATAACCTCACCCGGCTTACAGCCACCCTCTCCAAATTAATTTGGAGAGGGTCGTGATGTGGTCAAAGCCCCGGATAATTAGAAAAACTTTGTGCCTTAGTGTCTTGGTGGTTAAAAAGGGATTAAAACAGCCGTGCAACGCCAAATTCCTGGCGGAACTTGAGGAATTATCGCAGTACAACTGACGGCGTTTTGTATTTCAGGCGAACTTTAATATCATTAGTGGGAAATAAGACAAAAATGGAACGTGATAAATATATAGAAGTAATAAACGAAGTAATATTGCCAATTATTGATAAAACAAAGGAAATCGACGATTATTATTTAAGGGAATTGTGGTTTACAATTATTGATGCATCTGAAAGAACATTAAGTATATTGTTATTTGGTGAACAACCAAAATCCGTTACCTTAAGTTATAATATTGAATTAAATGGTCAGGATGTGTTGTTTTGGTTTAAGACTACGGCACTATGTTTCATTTCTTACATTTATTATTACTACACGCCAGACGATCGTAAGATACTAAACTCAAAAGGCTATTTGAAATTTGAAAATGAAAGATGTTATGGTAAATTATTTGATAGCTATAAGATTTTGTTTAATGAAAGACCAACTTACCATAACTTTTCAAAATACATTTTAGGCTTAAAAGAGGACGAGACAAAGGGCTACTCAATCAAAGGCGAAACAGAAATAGCATTACGTTTAGCTGCTAAGGATGGAATAGCTATTGGACAAGAATTATTGCATACTATATGGCATGAAAATACAGAGGATAGCAATATATACAATAATTCTTGTATGTATGGCATAAATAGGAATAACCCAATTGCAAATAAAATGTCTGTTATTGGGTTAAGAATCTGGCAAGCGCATCAACAAATAATCCAGCCTTTCTTGCAAAAGAATCCTATAGGAAAAACGCCAATATTAAAACGACTTATAAGTTTTATGCATGGAAGAGCGAAAAGGTAAAGTTAAATAGGTTGATACAGGATAATGAACAATAATTCAGTAAAAGATAACACGGCACGGGAAAATATATCAAGCGATAAGGCATATATTTGTAATAACGAAAAATGTATGTGGGTGGGTAATTTAGATGCAATAAACAATGCGAAATGCCCAGAATGCGACAAGCCGTTGATGCTTGTCACTGCGTCAATTAATTATTGTTATTTATATTATCAAGTAGGTAATAATTTAAGAATACGTTGTATTTGTCCCGGTTTGCCTCGTCATGATTTACATATTGAAGCAAGAGATGCCGTAGACTTAAAAGACTTTATTGAGAAATACATAGATAAATAAAATTAGCATTTTATACATTTCACATAATAATGTTCGACTCCTTATCAGAAAAACTCACTGGTCTGTTCAAAGATCTCACCGGAAAGGGCAAGCTTTCCGAGGATAATATAAAGGAAGCCTCCCAGAAGGTCAAAAGAGCTCTGCTGGAAGCCGACGTCAATTACAAGGTGGTCAGGGATTTTGTCGCGGCAATAGAAGAAAAGGCCCTGGGAGCCGAGGTGCTCAACAGCATCACCCCCGGCCAGCAGTTCATTAAAATAGTCCACGAACAGCTTTCGGCCACCCTGGGCACCAGGAACGAGCCCCTGCGCATGGCCTCCCAGCCGCCCACCGTGGTGATGGTCTGCGGTCTGCAGGGCTCGGGCAAGACCACCACCTGCGCCAAGCTGGCCAAAAGCCTGCTGCAGCCCGGCCGCCGGGTGATGCTGGCCGCGGCCGACGTCTACCGCCCGGCCGCCATCGAACAGTTGGAGATACTCTCCAAACAGGTGGGCTGCGATTTCTATAAAAAAGATACTACCGATGTGGTGGACATCTGCCGCTCGGCCCAGCACGAGGCGGTCAAACGCCTGGCCGACTGGCTGATATTGGACACCGCCGGACGCCTGCACATAGACCAGCCGATGATGGAGGAGCTGAAGGCGGTACAAGCCGCGGTCAAGCCCCATGAGGTCCTGTTGGTGGTGGACGGGATGACCGGGCAGGACGCGGTCAACATCGCGGCCGAGTTCAGCCAGCAGCTGGATCTGTCCGGGGTGATCATGACCAAGCTGGACGGCGATGCTCGGGGCGGGGCTGCCCTATCTTTGAGAGCCGTCACCGGGAAGCCCATCAAGTACATAGGGCTGGGCGAGAAGCTCAACGCCCTGGAGGCTTTTCATCCCGAACGGATGGCCTCGCGGATCCTGGGCCTGGGCGATGTGGTGGGCCTGGTGGAGAAGGCCCAGAGCGTCTTCGACCAGAAGCAGGCCGCCAAGATGGAGGAGAAGGTCCGCAAGCAGAGCTTCACCCTGGAGGACTTCTCCCAGCAGATGAAGCAGATCAAGAAGATGGGCTCGATGTCGGAGATAATGGCCATGATCCCCGGGGCGGCCAAACTTCCCCAGAATGCCGAGATCGACGATAAGGCCCTAAGCAGGATAGAGGCCATCATCGGCTCCATGACACCGCAGGAGAGGACCCGGCCCCAGATCATCAACGGCAGCCGCCGCAAGCGCATCGCCTCCGGCAGCGGGACCAGCGTTCAGGAGGTCAATCGGCTGTTGAGCCAGTTCGAGATGAGCCAGAAGATGATGAAGCAGATGATGAATTCGAAGGGCCGGGGCTTCAAGATGCCCAAGGGATTTTGAGCATGGTCATACATTGATGATAATTTAGTCACGATAATTAAATTTTAAATAATCAATAAAATCAACAATCACTACAACCAAGGGAGGTGTCAAACCAAATGTCGGTATCAATCAGAATGTCCCGGGGCGGAAGCAACAAGCTGGCAGCCTACAGAATCGTGGTGGCAACCACCAGGTCCAAACGTGACGGCGCCCAGCTGGATACTTTGGGATACTATCGTCCGGCCGCCAAGCCGATAGAGGCCCGGATCGATCTGGAGAAGGCCCGGGAGTGGATCAAGAAAGGGGCCATCGCCTCCAGCACTGTCATGCGGGTCATCAAGCTGGCCGAGAAACAGGCTCAGGATGGCGGAGATCTGAAGAACGTGAAGGTTGCCTTTGCCACGGCCAAGACCAAGAAAACCCACAAGGAAAGACTGGCCGCCAAAAAGAAAAAGGATTAACGAATTATGTTGAAGGATTTAGTGGAATTTCTTTCCAAGTCCTTGGTGGACCAGCCCGACAAGGTAAGCGTCAGCGAGGTGACCAAGAACAGCGTCACCGTGTTCGAGCTGAGGGTGGCCAAGGAGGACATCGGAAAGGTGATCGGCAAGAAGGGCCGGACCGCCCAGTCCCTGAGGACATTGCTTTCGGCCGCCGGGACCAAACTGGGCAAGAGGACATCACTGGAGATAATCGAGTGAACGGGACGGTTCGTCCGGATCCTGCAAAAGAGCCGGGATAAGGTGCCTTTCAAGGACCTAAATAAGGATGACCTGGTGGTGGTGGCCACGATAATGAAAAGCCACGGCCTTAAAGGAATGTTCAAGATCCGGGTGGAGACGGACAATCCCAAAAGGTTTCTGCCCGGCGAGTCCCTGCTGCTGGTCCTGGCCAACCGGATCCAGGAAATGACGGTGGAAAGCTTTACCCCCCAGAACAGATACGGGCTGCTTAAGCTGACCGAGATATCCAGCGTCGAGCAGGCCGATCCCTGGCGGGGGGCGGAACTGGCGATACCGGACTCCCGGCTGGAGCCGCTGGAGCCCGGAAGGTACTATACCTTTCAGCTTCTGGGACTCAATGTGGTCTCCCAGGACAGCCGGCCGCTGGGAGTGCTGTCGCAGATCGAGGAGATGCCCTCCGGCGACATCTACCTGGTCAAGGGGCCGGAGGGGGAGTTTTACATCCCGGCCCGAGGCGACATCATCCAGGAGATCGACCTGGATAACAAGGTGATTATCATCAGGGATGCGGAAGGCCTGCGGTGAAGATAGACGTATTGACCCTGTTTCCCGAGATGTTCCCCCCGGTGCTGGGGCAGAGCATCATCGGGCAGGCCCAGAAGAAGGGCCTGGTGGATTTCGGCATATTCAATATCCGGGATTTCGCCCGCGACAAGCACCGGGTGTGCGACGACGTTCCCTACGGCGGCGGCCCGGGCATGGTGATGAAGCCGGAGCCGATCTTCGAAGCGGTGGAGAAGGTGAAAGCGGAACCCGGGGCCAGGCTGGTCCTGCTGTCCCCCCGGGGGAGGATCTTCAACCAGCAGACGGCCCGGGAATTGGCCGGGGAACAGCATCTGGCGTTCCTGTGCGGGCATTACAAGGACATCGACGAGAGGGTCAGGAGCCTGGTGGACAGGGATATATCCCTGGGTGACTATATCCTTTCCGGAGGAGAGCCGGCGGCCCTGGTGGTGATCGACGCCATCGTCCGGCTGTTGCCGGGAGCCATCTCCGATCCGGAGTCGGCCAACTGCGATTCCTTCGAGACCGGACTGCTGGACCATCCCCATTATACCAGGCCCGAAGAATTCCGGGGGATGAAGGTCCCCGAGGTCCTGCGTTCCGGAAACCATGCCCAGATAAAACAGTGGCGCCGGAGACAGGCGCTGATAATCACCAGACAGCACCGGCCGGACCTGCTGGAACGGGCGGCCCTCAGCCCAGAGGACAGCGACTTTTTAAAAGAGAACTAACAATAATAATAAATGAACAATCAGGAGGTTTAGAGCAAGCATTATGAACAAGCAAGCAGTGATCAAGAGCATAGAGGCCGAACAGGCGAAAAGCGACCTGCCGGAGTTCCGGGCCGGGGACACCGTCAAGGTACAGGTCAGGGTCATCGAAGGAGACAAAGAAAGACTGCAGGCCTTTCAGGGCGTGGTCATTCAGAAGAGGGGACGGGGCTTGGGTTCTTCATTCACCGTCAGGAAGATATCCGGCGGAGTGGGGGTGGAGAGGATATTTCCGCTTCATTCTCCCAACATCGCCGCCGTAATAGTGGTCAAGAAGGGTGATGTCCGGAGGGCCAAGCTTTTTTACCTGCGCAAACTGACCGGCAAGGCAGCCAAAGTGGCCCAGAAGAAGGAAACCGCAGCTCTTGCTCCCGCGGTAAAATAGCTTAAAATGACCAGCCGGGCGGAAGGCACTAAGCTGGCCCTGTTTGACGGTTCTTTGCGCCGGCAGGGCTGCCGGCTTATCGCCGGGGTGGACGAGGCCGGTCGGGGTCCGCTGGCTGGTCCGGTGGTGGCCGCTGCGGTGATCCTGGGAGAAAGAGTTGACCTGCCGGGCGTGGACGATTCCAAAAAACTCACGGCAAAACAACGGGAAAGGGCTTTCGGGCTGGTGGTCCGTGGTTCGCTGGCGGTGGGTGTCGGGATCGTTTCCCCCGAGGAGATCGACCGGATCAATATCCTTCAGGCTTCGCTTAAGGCCATGTCTTTTGCCCTGTGCTCCCTGAATCTCAGACCCGACCTGATTCTGGTCGATGGCAACCGGATCCCCCGGGTACTGCCCAGAAATATCAACCCGGAGGCGGTCCGGGCCGTCATCGGCGGTGATTCCCTGAGCCTGGCGGTGGCATCGGCATCGATAATCGCCAAATGCCTGCGGGATTCGCTGATGAAGACCCATCATCAGGAGTTTCCCTATTACGGGTTTGATAGGCACAAGGGATACGGCACAAGGTATCATGTTGCCGCTTTGATCAAATACGGTCCATGCGCCATCCACCGCAGGAGCTTTGAGCCGGTAAAATCATTGATGGGAGTATCAAAATGAAGGAGACGCCGTCCGCCGGAAAGCTGGGAGAGGGAATGGCGGTCTCTTTTTTATTGGACAAAGGGTACGGCATTGAAGAAATGAACTGGCATTGCGGGCGGGATGGAGAGATCGACATAATCGCCCGGGACGGGCGGGTGCTGGTGTTTGTCGAGGTCAAGACCCGGTTCTCCGAGAAATATGGCCAACCGGCCCAGGCGGTAGGCATCAGCAAGCAGAAGCAGATCGGCCGCTTGGCCAAAAAATACCTATATCTGAAAAATCTTTACGGAAAGATCGACTGTCGCTTTGACGTGGTATCGGTAAAGTTCACCAGCGGGCAAAAGACAATGGAGCATATCGAAGATGCTTTTCGTATCAATCCCAGATGATTGGTAAAGATGGTAGTTGTAGTCCTTCCAGCTTATAATGCCTCCAGAACGCTGGCCGATACCTACCGGGAGATACCACTGTCCGTGGTGGATAAGGTCATCCTGGTCGATGACGCCAGCAACGACCGGACGGTGGCCGTGGCCTGCGAACTGGGCATTGAGACCCATATCCATCAGAGGAACCAGGGCTACGGCGGGAACCAAAAAACCTGCTATAAAAAGGCTTTGGAGCTGGGGGGCGACATAGTCATCATGCTGCACCCAGATTACCAGTACACTCCCAAGCTGATCCCGGCCATGATCGACCTGATAAGGTCCGGGGAATACGATGTGGTGCTGGGCTCCCGGATACTGGGCGGCAGGGCAGTTAAAGGCGGCATGCCCCGGTATAAATACTATGCCAACCGTCTGCTGACCATGGTCCAGAACATCATGATGGGACAGAAGCTTTCGGAATACCATACCGGATACCGGGCCTTCAGCCGGGCAGTTTTGGAGAGGATAAGCTGGCAGGACAACAGCGACGATTTTGTGTTCGACAACCAAATGCTGTCTCAGATTCTGTACCACGATTTCCGGGTGGCCGAGGTGACCTGCCCCACCAAATACTTCCGGGAGGCCTCCTCCATAAACTTCGGCCGGAGCCTGATGTATGGGGCGGGATGTCTGAGAACAGCGCTACTATACCGCCTAAATAAATGGAATATCATCCGATCGGATCTATTCAAATATTATCAAAGCTGATATTCCCTGCTGTCCCGGATGTATCGTTACATAATGAGGGAACCATGGAAAACGAGACCATATTGAGTGCCCTGCCCCTGGATCGGAACATATGTTTCTCCAATGATAAGGGCGAGCTTTCCGAAAAGATCCGGAAGCAGCAGACCAAATTGCTGGCCAAGCTTGGGCCGTTCGTCAGGAAATTCCTAGAGCCCGAAGAGAGGATATTGTATGCCGCGACGGCAATAGCACCGATGTCCAAGCTCGACATGTTCTTCAAAGGCTGGCATGTGTACTATCTAAAAGGCTGCGCTTTGGTATTCACCGACCGGCGCATTCTCTACCTGCCAACGGCCATGAACGGCAAGCCAAAACACAGCCTGGCGCAAGTCCGCTATGGCGACATCGATAAATATACCATAAAAGGAATACTTAACGGCGCTTTCGAGATCGTTTATAAGAACGGGCGAAAGGAGAGTTTCACCATCAACAGCGCCGGTGATTTCAAAAAAATAAAAACCTTTCTGCCGCGATACCTTCCCGGCGGCCAACCTACCGACCGGCGGGACAGGCATTTCCTTTGCCCTCGCTGCGCCAAACCCCTGGCCAAGGGCAATTATCTGTGTTCCTCCTGCCGACTTAAGTTCAAGACCCCGGCCGGGCTGATCAAAAAAGCCCTGCTGATACCGGGCGGAGGATATTTCATCACCGGCCATTTCTGGTTTGGTGTGCAGGGGGCCCTGGTGGAATTGGTGCTCTTCATTATGGCTCTTTCCACCCTGGTGGCTGCCCATGGCAAGGCGGAACTAATGCCGGGAGCCGTCGTTATTGTAGTGATAATGGTGCTTAATAAACTATTGACCATTGAGCACGTCAAATACTTTGCTGAGCAGTTCATGCCGGACGAGAGGAAAGAGTAAAAACCATTACCTGCGCATATGGTGCAGGGCAGCGATCACAGAATAACTGTAATTATGCTTTCCAAACTTATATCCTCGGCGGTGCTGGGAATAGATGCCTACCCGGTGGAGATCGAGACCGATCTCGGCTCCAACCTCCCGGGATTTGCCATGGTGGGGCTGCCGGACAATGCGGTCAAGGAGTCCCGGGAACGGGTGGAGAGCGCCATAAAGAACTCCGGCTTCGTCTTCCCCTTGAAGCGGATCACAGTCAACCTGGCGCCGGCTGACATAAAAAAAGAAGGCTCAGCCTTTGACCTCCCAATAGCCTTGGGAATACTGGCAGCCCACGAGCAGGTGCTGGGCGACGATTTCAGCAAGATCGCCGTACTGGGGGAACTATCCCTGGACGGCAGCTTAAGGCCGGTACGGGGCGGCCTGCCGATAGCGGCGGCCATGAGGGATGCCGGATTCAAAGGGCTGATGCTGCCGGCCGAGAACGCCCAAGAGGCTGCCATCGTGGAGGGAATCGAGGTCTATCCGGTAAAGACCCTCAGACAGGCGGTTTCTTTTTTCAATAAAGAGGCTGTTATTGAGGCCCACCGGGTCGACTTGGACAGGATATTTAGCGACAATGCCGTTTATCAGGTGGACTTTTCCGATGTCAAGGGACAGGCCCATGTCAAAAGGGCCCTGGAGGTGGCGGCCGCCGGAGGGCATAACATACTTATGATCGGGCCTCCGGGTTCGGGAAAGACCATGCTGGCCCGAAGGCTGCCCACCATCCTGCCCAGGATGTCGCTGGTCGAAGCTTTAGAGACCACCAAGATCCACAGCGTGGCCGGACTGCTGCCGGCCGACTCGGCTTTGGTGGCCACCCGTCCTTTCCGGACACCCCACCATACCATCAGCGATGCCGGACTGATAGGCGGGGGTGCCCATCCCCGGCCGGGCGAGGTCTCCCTGGCCCATCACGGCGTGCTCTTTTTGGACGAGCTGCCGGAGTTCAACAAGAACGTGCTGGAGGTGATGCGTCAGCCGCTGGAGGACGGCAAAGTGACCATATCCCGGGCGGCCATGTCGCTGACCTTTCCGGCCTCTTTCATGCTGGCCGCGGCCATGAATCCCTGTCCCTGCGGATATTACACCGATCCCAACCACGAATGCAACTGCAGCCCCCAAAACATCCAAAAATACATGTCCAAGGTCTCCGGGCCGCTGCTGGACAGGATAGACATCCACATAGAGGTGCCGGCCCTCAAGTACCAGGAGCTGACCCAAAAGGAACCGGGGGAGTCTTCCGCGGCCATTCAGTCCAGGATCGACCGGGCCCGGGACCTGCAGCTGAAAAGATTCCAAGGCCGAAGGAACATCTTCTGCAATGCCCATATGCAGTCAAAGGACATTCGCAAGTA
Source organism: uncultured bacterium (assembly GCA_937863685.1). GTDB lineage: Bacteria > Edwardsbacteria > AC1 > AC1 > EtOH8 > UBA2226. The sequence goes on along the minus strand of CALMGM010000005.1, from coordinate 341,808 downwards.
CTGTACCATCGATGGGTCCAGTGAAGAGCTGCTGCGAAACGCCATAAACAAATTCGGCCTGTCGGCCAGGGCCTATGACCGGATCCTCAAGGTGTCGCGCACCATCGCCGATCTTGACGGGTCGGAAAATATCTCCCAGGCACAGATATCCGAGGCCATACAATACCGCAGCCTGGACCGCAACGTCTGGGGACAGTGAAAAATAATATAATCTCATTAAACAAGGAGCGATAGATGCACAAGAGGATCCTTTCTGCAACGGCGATGTTATTGGTGATATTGTCAATGGTCTCCTGCGGCGGCAGAAAAGCGGTGGCCAAGCTTGACGCCGAGGACACTTTCGCCAGAGGCCTGGAATATTTCAATAACAAAAAATACGTTGATGCCATCGATGATTTCAAAGAGATCGTTTATAACTACTCCGGCACCAGGGTGGCGGCCGAAGCCTCCTTTTATCTTGGTGAGTGTTATTTGTTGACCAGGGACTACGAAACGGCCATAGACGAATACCGGCATCTGACCTCCGATTACCCCTCCAGCTCAGTTGCCGAAAAGGGCCTGTACCGTATGGCATATGCCTATTATAAAATGTCACCCAACTACGCCCTGGACCAGAACGAGACCGCCGAAAAGGCCAAAAGTACCGTTCAACTGTATTTTGAAAAATATCCCGATGGCCAAAGCCGGGAGGACTGTCAAAAATTGCTGCTGCAGATAAATGAAAAACTGGCCCATAAGGATTATGAGTCGGGGCTGATCTATTTCAAGATGAAGCAGTACGCTCCGGCCAAGATATATTTCCAGGGAGTGGTCAAGGATTATCAGGACACTCCCTGGGCCGGTAAAGCCGAAAAGATGCTGCAGCAGATTGAGCCGTTATTGATAAAAACAATTCCGGCCAAACCTGAGACAGTGTCCGACAGCACCAAAATTGAAGGAATAAAGTAACCAGATCGGCATGGCAGCTACCCGAAAAAATAAGAAGAGCCGGCTGGGGCTTTTCGGGGGAACCTTCGATCCGCTCCATTACGGCCATCTGATAGCCGCCCAGAACGCTTTGGAATCCCTGGAGCTGGAACAGGTGGTCTTTGTCCCGGCAGGGAAGCCGCCCCATAAATGCAACTGGAAGATATCCCCGCCGCTGGACAGGTATAAAATGGTGAAGCTGGGCATCGCCGGCAGCAGACATTTTGCTGTCTCCGATATCGAACTTTCTTCCAATTGTGCCTCCTATACCGTGGAAAGCCTGAAGAAGGTCCGGAGCATTTATCCTGATTCGGAATTATATCTGTTGATGGGACTGGATCAGGCGTTGACCCTGTCCAGTTGGAGGGATCCGGAGGGAATCTTCAAAATGGCCCGGGTGGTGGTCATGGTTCGCCCCGGTTACCGGACCGCCGATATCCAGGTCAAATGGAGGAAAAAGATCATCCTGCTGCCCATTCCGCTTATAGAAATAAGCGCTTCAAATATAAGGGAAAGAGCGTCCCGGGGTTCCAGCATAGAATTCCTGGTGCCTGGCAGGGTCGGACAATACATCAGTAAACAGGGACTCTATAGAAAATAATTAATCTAAAAAATCACCAAAGCATGGACCCTCAAATAAATAATCCTCCCGCATCATCATTCTGGCATAAACTGACCGACAAGATGGATTTTGCCAAAAGCCGCCCGGCGGTCCGCCCGGGGTGCGAAGAGGTGCGGTTTGTCAGCCGCGACGGCAAGGATTATTATGTTCTGCGATCCCCCGGAGGAGAAGGCTATATCCGCTTATCGGTCAAGGATCATTTTCTGTTTTCCCTGCTGGACGGCAGCCGGATGGTCCAGGAAGTTCTGGTGGAATATTTCAGGAAGTACGGGGCCTTGGCCTTTTCCCGGCTGGGGACGCTGGTGCAGGAGCTTTTCAAAGGAGGATTTCTCTCCGAAAGTCCCAGGTCATTCTATGACCGGCTTCTAAAGATTATCAAGCTGGATAAGCCGGTCATCAAAATGGTAGATTTCATGAAATCCCTGCCCCGCCGGCAATGGCCGATCGCAGGCCTTGACAGCGGCATCACCTGGCTGTACAAAAAAGGTTTCCGGGTGTTCTATTTCCGGCCGGTGCAGATAATCGCCGGGATATTGTCCTTGGCGGGTTTTTTCATCTTTGCCTTTTTGTTCCGGACCGGCGGATACAGTCTGCTCAAATCATCCGGATCGGTGGTTTTGGGGCTGGTGATTCTGGTAATGTTGAATTATGTTTCCATCGTGGCCCATGAACTGTCCCATGCCTTGGCCTGCAAACATTACGGCAGACGGATCAACAGCGGCGGGGTGATAATCAATACTTTTTTCCCCTCTTTCTATGTCGATATAACCGATTCCTGGCTGCTGCCAAAACGGAAAAGACTCCTGATATCACTGATCGGCCCGTTTTCCCAGGCTTTTATCGCCGGGATCATGTCGGGAGTGATCCTGCTGTTTCCCCATCTTTTTATCAATCCCCTGCTGTATAAATTTGCTTTCCTTTCCTATCTGACGGTATTTCTTAATCTCAATCCACTGCTGGAGCTGGACGGTTATTATGTGTTGATGGACTGGCTGGAGATACCGGGCCTGAAGGCCAGGGCTGCCAATTTTGTCAAAAAACAATTGTGGCCCAAGATCAGGTCCAAGGAAACTTTTGACTGGCAGGACAAGGTCTTTACGGCCTACGGCCTGGCGGCCATTGTTTGGTCGGCCTTGGCCCTGGTAATTGTGGGATATTTCTGGCGGATAAGGGCCCAGCAGGTGGGCAGCCAATTCCTCAATGCCACTAGTCAGCAGCTGCGGTTGATCCTTTTATTGGGGGCCGGAGCGATCGCCCTGGCAGTGCTGGGGGCGGCTTACAAGAAGATAAGGCTGATGGCTCTGAATCTCTGGAAGGGCTTCACCGACAGGATATACAACCAGCCGGCAATAATGGCCGGGGTGCTGTTCGGCTTCTGCCTGCTGGGCTCATTTATCTACAGCCATATCGGAGGCTGGCCGGGAACGGTCATCGCAATCCTGTTCGCCCTGGGGCTGGGGGCGCTTTCCCAGCGGGTTTACGCATATTACCAGGGTTCTTCGCTATGGCTGGTCCTGCTGGGGCTTTTGTTAGCGGCATTGGGCAGCTTGTTCATCAAAATACTGCCGGTCGGCTTCCGGCCGGCAATCTGGCTGGTGGGTTCGGCGGCGCTGTTTGTCGCCATCTACACCCAATTCTCGTTTTCCAGCCTGCGCCGCTGGCGGCAGTGGCAGAGGGTATTATGGGGGGGGCTGTGGTTCGGGACACTGGTGCTGGTTGGGCACTTTCACGGGATGTCCACTATGCGCACTCTGGCCATATTATTTTCCTCCGCGGCCTTGTTGATGCTGTTGTCCCTGGTGTGGCATAATATTGGATCGTCGCTGGAGTATTTTTGGATATATTTCCTGCTGGGGATTATTTCCTGGAACACCATACTATTGTTTTCGCTGTATAATTTCGGATTCCTTACTGCCCTGCTACTGGTGTTCGCCGTATTCTGGCTGTATCTTATCATAAAAAGCGCCAGGTGGCTGCCGGAAAGCGCCACTTTTGAACCGGCGGCTTCCGAGAAGAGAAGGATGCGGCAGGCCGCCATAAAGATATACCGAATGTCCCGTAATTATTTTGCCTCGTTCTTCGGAGAGGGCCAGGCCCGGGCCATGGATGACCGGCTCAACCTGATCATGATCGAAAAGAAATGGCCCATCCGGCTCTACGGCAACGAAAGCGAGGAACGATTCGAACGCAACACCGGCATCGTGGAGCGGAGCCGGGCCTTCAGCGGAATGCTGGATGAAATATTGAACTACCTGTTCCATGAAGTGGGCGTCTATTTTGCCCATAATACCATAAAAACAGCCTATCAGAGCCTTTATTGGGAGGAACGGGAGATCGCCCAGCAGTATTTAATGAAGGATTCTTTATGGGCCAAGGATATGGCGGTAGCCAACCTCAAACAGGAAAAGCGCGACGCCCAGAATGTGATTGCCGGAGTGGCAAAATTTTGGGAGCTGGGCGAAGAGGAGACCGCTCTGTTTTACTCCCATCTTAAGGAAGAAAGGGTCCGTTCCGGGGAGATGATCATCCGCCAGGGGGAGCAGGGGGACAAGTTCTATATCGTCAAATCCGGCCAGGTGGAGGTGCTGATCATCCGCCAGGGGGAGCCAGACCTGATGGCGGCCAGGTTATCCCGCGGGGATTATTTCGGGGAGATCGCCCTGATCAAAAACGTTCCCCGCACCGCTTCGGTAAAGGCCGTGGCTGATTGTTCACTGCTGGTCCTGGAAAGGAATGATTTTGAGGCCCTGATGAGCAAGAAGGTGGATCTGTCTCTCCGGATAGACCGCCTGATCGAAAACCGGGGGTTCCTGATAAGACTGCCGTTATTTGCCGAATTTGCCCCGGCCCAGGTGGCCATGGCTGCCTCCCGGCTGGTTCCGGAGCGATATGCTCCAGGGCAGCCGGTGATCTCACAGGGGGAGATCGGCGACAGCTTCTTTATAATAAAAGAGGGCCGGCTGGACGTTTTGGTGACCAGGGAAGGGCAGAAGAACAAAGTGGCCGAGCTGGGCCCCGGGGAATATTTCGGCGAAATAGCCCTGCTGCTTGATGTCCCGCGCACGGCTGATGTAGTGGCCCGGACGGAATGCCTAGTGCTTCGGCTTCATAAAGATGATTTTAAAAATCTTCTGGGCGAACAGCTGTACTTTGCCAAAAGCTTGGAGCGGACCTCAAGCCGGAGAATGAGCGATACACGACACAAGGTCAATTACTAGAAAACGGGAATAATTTGAACGCCAGTCTGATTTTATAATTGACTTCTGGCAAGAATAAGTTATACAATAGAAGCGGTCTTAATAATTGATCATAAAAGACCTTCATATTCATACAAAATTATCCGACGGGAAGCTTACTCCGGAAGAAGTATACTCCCTGGCCTATGCCAAGGGATATCAGGCGGGCATCTCCGACCACTGCGGCGAAGGCAGCTTTCAGATAAACGGCAACGATCAATTTGAGCAATATCTTAATGCTCTGGAAGGACTTCCGGTGTTAAAATCAGCCGAACTGGACCTTGGAACCAAGGTCAGTATCTCCCGGGAATTGCTGGATAGATGCGATTATCTGATCGGGGGCGTGCATTCGATTGGCGATTTGAATTTTTTTGACAGCGAAGCTCGGCTGCCGCCCTCCGCGGTATTGATAAATAAGATGCTGGATCTGATCGAAATAAAGGCCCGGCAGCACAGATTCGATATACTGGCCCATCCCGGGCTTCTTCCGTTAAAACTCAGGCCAGCAGCCGGCAGAATCCTTGATAAAGAATGGAGCCAGCGGCTTATTGCGCTGGCTCTGAAATACGATTTTGCTTTGGAGATCAACTCCCGCTGGGAACTGCCGTATCCGGAAATAGTAAGCGATGCCCTGGCGGCCGGGGCCAGATTCTCTCTGGGTTCCGACGGCCATTGCCGGGAAACGGCATGCCGTTTGGATTATTCTTTGGCCATGGTCAAGGAATTGAACATTCCCGAGGATCGAATGTTTCAAGTATGAAATTACCCGGCCGAAAGGATACCTTCGATCCGCTCATTCAATACCCTGATTCTGGCAGATAGTACCCGGGACAAGGCCAGCATCACTTTGGCAGCGATCTTGGATTCCTTCTCCACCAGATAAGCAATGTGTTTTCTGGTAAGCACGAATATCTCGGTCTGTTCCAGGGATACTACGTTGGCCGATCTGGGCGATTTATCCAGCAATGACATTTCGCCAAAGAATTTTCCCGGACCGAGTTCGGCCAAGATAATGTCCGTCTGATCGGATGGCAGGCTGATCTGCACCTTGCCGCTTTTTACCATATAAAGACTGTCCCCGGGTGCATCCTTTTGACAGATCATTGCCCCGGGCATGAAACTTTCGGCTTCGGTGGACATTATCTGGGTAATTTTAGTGAATTCTTCATCGGTCAGTTCTTGAAACAAAAGACATTGCCTAAGACCGGTTACTTCATCCATTTACTTATCCTTTCGTATATTTTTGTGAGGAGGCCATGATGACCAATATAATTGACGTTCTTAAGGGCAATAACTTGTTCAGTGCCCTTACCCCGGAGGAACTGGAACGAATATCCAAACTGATCTTCCTAAGGTCCTACCGAGCCGGCAGAACCCTGTTTTTTGAAGGCACTCCGGGTGAGGTGATGTATCTCATCCACTCGGGCAAGGTAGGGATATATAAGAACCTGAAGGACAAAGACGAACTATTGCTGGCCACTCTCGGGCCGGGCAGCTATTTCGGTGAGATGTCCCTGCTGGACTCCCAGCCCCGTTCAGCTACTGCCAGGATAGCCGAAGATGGGGAACTGGTGGTAATCACCAAGAAGGTCTTTGAACAGATGCTGGAAACAGATCCCCGGATAACTTCCAAGCTTCTGATAACCCTGGTCAAAGTGGCGTTGCATCGTCTCCGGACTACCGATGAAAAGTTCAGGGATAAGGACAACTGAACCCGGTCATCATATAGCATAGCAAAAGAAGCCTTTTCTGTCAAGAAATAATGGCTATCTGCAGATTGGAGCAACAGATATGAATAAACCTCTCTCGAAAACAGCCAAGACTCATGCCACCCCAGCCCAAAAAAAGAACTATGCTTATTATCTTAAATTGGTGGTTTTTTTGGAAAGATTAAAAAGGGAAAGCGATCTGGATCTGGGCCCGAAACTGCTGGATAAAATCATCGATGCCCAAAAGGATGGAGACCTGGCCTCCGAGCAGGTGATGGAGCTTTCGGAGAGGATCCAATGCTGGGTGGAGAAACAGCACGACTATTTCACCAGTCAGGAGTTTCAGATGAAAAAACTGCTGAGAGCCATGGATGAAGATGATCGCAGGGTAAAGAAATCCAAAGTTACGCTCAGTGAGTGAAAAACAAAGGAGTAGCAATGGAACAGCAGGAATTGATAAAAAGAATACTGGAAAAGCTGGATCATATAACCGGCCGGGGAAACAGCTTGTTGCAGGGAAATCTGGAACAGGCTGTTTTTGACAAGCTGGGTCAGGTGGAGAAGATTATATCCTCCATACAAAAATACCTTCCCAAAAGGGTGATCGATAAGATCCTGCTGAACCCGGACGGAGTCAAGGTGGAAGGGGAGCGCCGCCAGGTCACAGTTCTTTTCGGGGATCTGTCGGGCTTTACCGCTATGTCGGAAACCATGGATCCTGAGCAGGTGGTGGAGGTGGTCAACCAGTACTTCGACACCATGGTCGAGATAGCCTCCCGCTACGGCGGTCACATCGATAAATTCATGGGAGACGCGCTGATGGTGCTTTTTGGCGCTCCGGTGGCCCATGAGGACGACCCCTTGCGGGCCTGCTTGGCAGCCATCGAAATGCTGGAGGCCATGGACCGCTTCAGCGCCGAGAGAAAAATGGACCTGGCTATGAGCATCGGTCTGAATACCGGCGAAGTAGTGGCCCTCAATGTCGGCTCCAAGGAAAGAATGGAATATACCGTCATCGGCGACGGGGTCAATCTGGCGGCCCGGCTGGAGAAAGTGGCCACCGCCCGGGAATGTGTCATTGGGGAGAATACCTACCGGCAGGTAAAAGGCAAGATCAAGCTGAAGAAGCTCAAACCGGTGATGGTGAAGGGAAAATCCAAGCCTCAGAATGTCTATCTGATCCAGGGTCGGATGGATCAGGCCGGCCAGGCCAGCACATTGAGGGCGGGCAGCATCAAGCTGGTGGGACGCATGGCCGAGATGGATGGCATAAACCAGGCCATCGCCAGGGCCAAGGACTCAAAAGGGCAGGTGGTGGCCATCACCGGGGACCCCGGGGTGGGTAAATCCAGGATCGCCAAGGAACTGGAATTGCTGGCCAGGGACCAGGGATTCAAATTCACCAAAGGGAAATGCCATTCCTATTCCAATAACGTGGCCTATCTGCCGTTTATCAGGCAGATGAACCTGGTATTCAACATCGAGGAAAAGGACAGCAATGAAAAGAAACTTGAAAAGGTCCAGGAAATACTTCATATGCTGGATCTGGGAGATTTCGAATCGTTTTTAGGATCTTTGCTGGGATTGTCTTTTCCCGAAATAGATGGGTTGGATCCCGAAAAACGCAAGCGAAAAACTTTCGAAGGTATTCGGGAGCTTTTTCTTCGCTTGTCCAAAAAACAACCGCTGGTTATTGCCTTTGAGGATTTGCAGTGGGCCGACACTCTAAGCCTGGAACTATTGGAGCATTTGGTGGATGCTGTCGCCGAACAGTCGCTATTGATCTGTGCCGATTTTCGGCCGGAGCTGGCCCTTCCCTTTATCGGCAAATCCTATTGCCTTAATATTAACCTGAAGCCGTTGGGAAAACAGGAAGCCTGGCAGATGGTCTCGGCCCTGGCGGCAGTTTCGGATGTTGAGGATCAGGTGTTGAACAAGCTTTTGGAAAGGACCGAGGGGAACCCGTTGTTCATCGAGGAAGTGATCCGGCATCTGATTTCACGGCGGCTGGTGAAGCGCGAGGGGGAAAGTCTGGTTCCTTCCAAAAGATTCGGAAAAATGACCCTTCCCAATACCGTGGCTTCGGTGGTATTGGGAAGGATCGACAAGCTGGGAGAGGAGATGAGAAGGGTCCTGCAGTATTCGGCGGTTATTGGCAAGGAATTCGACCGAACGGTTCTGGCCAAGCTGCTTAAGCAGCCGGAAGAAAAGATCCAATCCCTGCTGGATAACCTGGAACATTTCGAGGGCCTGCTTTATTCCAAGCTGATAGATACCAGGCGGGTCTACGAATTTCATTCCACCACCACACACGAGGCGGCTTACTCCACCTTGCTCAAACAGAGGAGAAAGGAACTTCACGGTAAGGTAGCCATGACCCTGGAGAACGAGTATCGTGACAATCTGTTCTTTCATCTGGAGGATCTGGCCCACCACTATTACAATAGCAGCCACCAGGATAAGGCGGTATCCTATTTGCACCGGGCGGGAGATAAGTCCCGCGGGCTTTATGCCAATCCGGAGGCCGTAGAATTTTACGAAAAATGTTTGTTCGTGCTTAAAGTCATAAAACAGACCAAAGAGATGTTGCTGGAAACGGCCGAGGTCTTGGGAGCTCAGGGGGCAATTTACCGGCTGATTGGGCAGCGTGAAAAGGCTCTTGGGAACTTCAACAAGGCCGCCAGGATTGCGCGCAAGGAAAAAGAATATAAGGCTGAAAGAAAATATTTGCTTACAGCAAGTATAACCTATGATATGCTGGGTCAATCGGAACGAGCCCAGTCTGTCTGGCAAAAGATTTTAAAAGATACTCGCTGTAATGAAGATAAAGAATCGCAGGCTCTGGCTTTACAGAATCAGGGGCTTTCGTATTTAAGAAGAGGCGATGCGGCAAAAGCCATAGAAAATTTTCAATTGGCCTTAAAAGTATTTGATGAAAAAACAGGGAAAAAACACATTGCCAGGTTAAATTCTAATTTGGCCCAAGCATATGAATTAATTGGCGATGTAAATAAATCACTGGATTATAACCAAATAGCTTTGAAGTTGGCCCAGGAAATAAATTATCTTGAAGGAATTGCAGCATATAATAATAATCTAGGCAATCTGTTTTTAATGACTGGAGAAATTGAAAAGTCCGAAATACATTTCAAAGCTGCTTTAAGCACCGCACAAAAAATCGGCGATCGCAGGATAGAATCTTTGGCTGGTTTTAATATGGGAAACATTCAATTTATTCTGGGAAATTATCTGAATGCCCAGGGCAACTACGACCAAGCGTTAAAATCCGCCAGAGAAATCGGAGAAATAGCCCAGCAAATGAATATTTACAGCAATATAGGCTCTATTCACCAGATCTGGGGAGAAGCCAACTCCGCAATCGAACAACATACTGCTGCTCTGAAGATATCCTTGGAAATCAAAGATTCAACTAATGAAGTGGAAATCAGGAGGAATTTAGGACAGGACCTAGCTTTACAGGGGAAATACGCCGAATCTTTATCTGAATTTAAACAGGCGACATCTATCTCAGTTAAAATGAGTGATCCACGCATGCAGGCCTATATTAAAGCCAACCTCGGTGCTCTTTATCATCTTTTAGGCCAGATTGAACAGGCTGCTAGAAATATAACTGAAGCTTTAGAAGAAGCTCGTCAGGTGCGCGACCCCGAAGTGATTCTTGCGGCTGCACGTGCACTGGTGGAATTTAAAATTGATACCGGGGATCTTGCAGGCGCCGAAGAGCATGCTACTCGTTTATTAGGCCTGGCCGAAAAAACACAAAATAAAAGAGAGATGGCTTATGGCCTTTTAAATATGGCACATTTGTTTATGAGTAAGAATGAAAAGGCCGAAATGGTTCAACCGTTGTCCGAATCTTTGGTTCTTGCCCAGGAGTTGAAGGATAAAATATTGCTGGGCCGCATTTATTTATTGTATGTACAAAAAGCTTTGATCGACGGTAATATCAAAGAAGCGGAAGATTATTTGAAAGATGCTCGGGATATGGCTGATAAAACAGAATCTCCAGAACTTCAATCGAAAGCACACAACTATGCAGGGAAATTGTATCAATTAAAAGAACTCTCGGATCAAGCCCAACTAGAAAAAACAAGGGCTGTGGAGATACTGGAAGACATAAAAGCTAATTTGCCGGAGGAGTTGCGTCAACAATTTTATGATGTCAGGATAAACGGATTGTGAGAACAAAAAAGCGGCCCCGTAATGGGGCCGCTTTTTTTGTTTGAACCGCTATCTTAGCATCGTGATCTTCTGGGTCAGACAACTTTGTCCGGAAGTCAGGCGGTAGAAATATACGCCATTGGCCAGGTTCCGGCCATTGTCATCGGTGCCGGTCCAGATGGCGGCGTAACTGCCGGGTTGTTTGATCTCGTCAAATATGGTCTTTACCAGATGCCCGCAGATATCATATACCTTTAAGGCGATTCTTCCCGACTGATTTATGCTATAGCTTATTTGGCAGCTGCCAGTAAAGGGATTGGGCATGGCTTTTAGGGTGTATAAATGGGAATCGGCCAGCTTGGGAACTCTCACCTCTACCGGGCCATACCATTCTATTGTGCCCAGATTATCCTGGGCGCCCAGGCGATACAGGTAGATTTTGTTTGCCTCAGCAGTATTGTCGGTATAGTTGTAGGTTGAACCGGAACCCGTACCAGCAATCGTGTCAATCCTAGCGTAATTGTTTCCGTCGTCAGAAGAACGCTCCACCAGCCACAGATTATGGTCTTCCTCCAGACCACTTTGCCAGAATAGATTTACGCTTCCCTGTTCGTAGGCGGCAGTAAACAGGGAAAGTTCCACTGCCAGGGGAGTGGCCACCACCCGGGGGGAAACCCCGGAGGCTAGGCTGTTGAATTCGTAATAAGAGCCATATTTGGCCGGGACCTTAGCGCCTTTTGTGGTGATGGAATTGGTTATGGGAAAAGCGTTCCACGGGTTGTCATTGGTTTCATACTGGCAAACCGCTAAAAACTTAAATACATTGCCCACGGTATATTTTAAACAAGTAAAAGGCACCTGAACCTCAAGGTAGGTATATTTATTGATGCTGTCCAGCGATAAATATGAGGTGCTGTAAGAAGCGATGGAGTCCACCCAGGTATTAATGCCGGTGGCTTTTTTCAAGACAGCAGAAGTGCCTTCAATAACGAGGCAAAAATCCGGATGGAAATTGACATCAAAACCAGCAGAAACAGTGCCATTGTATTTATAAGTGGAATCGGCACCACCCGTTCGGGTATCAAAATACAGGAGAAGATCCCCTGCAGTTCGCCAATCATTTCTGCTGTAACCCAAGTAAAGGTTGGAGCCATCCCAAGTTGTGAACAGCGTATCTCTTGACCCCACGGTTCCGATCCGGGTGTCGATCCGCTCGCTTTTTGCAAAATCGTTGACACACCCGTAGGTATAACCTAGCCGAACTGTATGCGGAGTAATTGTATCGCCGTATGCCACGACCCTGGGCTCGGTGCCCAAGGTGCCCCACCTGGTGGGAGAACTTTCATCTCCAGCTTTTAAGGCAAATATCAAGGTATCTCCCGGAGCGAAGCCGTAAATATTCTTTGTCACCCGGGTCTTAGGGGCTGTAGGAATCCATGTTTGAAAATAAGTTAATCCGGTATCTATAAAGTCGGTTTCCGTGCTCATTTTCCCAAGATCAGAGGCCCCAGCGTTATATTTTGTATATTTTAACCAGTATTTTGAGGTAGCCTCGGTCAAGGCATCATCGCTGACATCCGTCCATGAAAGCTGTACAGATCCCTCAGTGATTCCGGTGTATACCGAATCCACCAAGTCCACGATCGGCTCCGGTTCCACGTTGAACCCCTGGTACGCCAATATCCGGCGGGTCAGTTCGGAAGCGGTGCTGGGATGAACCCCGTTGCTCAAAGAACCTATAGAGAAGGTTAAATATACGTTCTTATGAGTAGAAGCTTTGCTATCTTTATAGTAATCGCCATAGGTTGTAGCCCGACCGTAAATAATTTTACCAGGCCCATCGCTTTCCATAACAAGTTGAGATCCAGAGGCCGCGGGCCCAATAATATCAACTGAGTTATCCGGGTCCTGTTGGAAAGGATAATCAAAAAGCATTCCTTCGGTAAAAGTGCCAGCAATGCCGTTTATTTTCTGAATATTGCCGATTTCGGATGAGTTGCCAGGTCCGATATATTTGGATCCAAAGTACGAAAACAAGGTGGTGGTATTATACATTTCGCCAAAATCGTTTCCGGCCACGATCAAACTGCTCAAACTATCCGTAGCAAAATCTTCCAAGGAATCCTGCTGTTCTGCCTGGATAACACCGGCCGTGCTGCCGTCCTCGGCATAGCCCAGGTCCATGAAGCAGATATCATAAGCGTCGCTGCTGTTCAGTTTTCCTTGTTTCCGCCATGCGTATTCTAGGATATCGGTATCGGTGATCTGAACAAATATCTGGTTGGGTATGTTGCGTTCGTTAAATGCCCGGACATAGGCCGAGTCAAGTGGAACATAGATGGAATCCGGTTCGGCGATGGGGTCCTCGTTCCAGCCGGGGGTGGATGGATTGTCATAATTCTTTTTGGGATGATACCAGATCTTCCGGCCGGTAGCGGGATCACTGTTTAAGTTGTAATTTACTCCGACTGTCTTCAGGCTGTCCTTTTCGTCTTTGGTGGAATTGGTGAAATATTGGCCGAAGATGTCTCCCAGCCCGGCGGTGCGGCTGGAATCCAGCCAGGCCACCGAGAAATATTCCCCGAAACGGCAAACCGACGGAGCTCGCTGGCCGTTGGCCGGGTTCTCATTCACCAGTTTCACGCTTTCCCAACGTCCCAAATAATCAAAGTACCGGGCCTTTATCTGGTAGCGATCGGTGCTGCCGGTGGAGTCAGCCCAACTGACCCAAAAGGACATGTTATCAATGCCCATGGTGATCGAAGGGATGCGGCACGGCACACCTGATGGTGTCAGGTTGACCTGAAAATTCTTATCTATCGGCTTGGCATCGGGATCAAAGCGCTGAGCATAAATGCTTCCTTTGGGATTATTGGTGAAATTGATCCAGGTGATGGTGAAGAACCCTGTGTCAGAGGCGGCTATGGCCGGGGTAAGATGCGCGACCTCAACATTATCATTGACCGTTGCTTCGGCAGCATAGGGGTTCAGATCGGGTTTCATATGGCGCATATAGATGCTGGGGCGGGGATCGGTCCGGTGGTCCTGCCAGGCAATCTCATAACTTTTTTCACTTGCGCAAACCACAGGCAGAACCTGATGTTTTTTATCAGGATCTTCGCATATTCTCACGTCATCTGACAGCGGCTTGCAGTCCGCGTCGAACACACGGCCATAAATATCCCAATCACCGTTGCGGTCATCCTGCCAGACCACTACAAATTCCTGAGTTTTGGGATTTATGGCGATCTTGGGAAATTTGGCATTTCGGGCCACCACCCGATTTATCAGGAACTGATCGGACATGGGCTCGCCGGAAGGCCGCATCTTCCGGCCGTAGATCTGCCAGTACGGCTCTTTGCTTATCGAATCCTGCCATACTACGAAGACATACTCTCCGGTTTTTCCGGCCATATCCGGGGCCTTTTGATCGCGGAGCACCTTATCCTTTTCGTTTATCATAAAGCTGTTTGACAAAGCCTCCGGTTTGCGGCCCCAAAGACGGCCGTATATATTCCAGTCCCCATCCCGCTTGTCGGCCCAAACGTAGCATGAGTTATAATTCTTGTCCATGACGGCGGCCGGGGCTTCCTGGGCGGTCTCGCCGGCGTCGTTGTCCCACAAAAATATTTTGCAGGTGTCCTTGACGGCATGAGCTGTACATGCAATGGCGGCAACAAATAAAACGATTAACGCTATTTTTTTCATTTTTTATCTCCTTTGACGGTATTGCTTTTTATTCTTATGGATTCTACGGCCACCATCAGCAGTCGAAGGCGGGTAGATTTATCGGTCATGCCGCTTTTTAATTTTTCGATTATCGGAGCTTTCTCGGATGACAGATGGTAATTGTCATTACAATTTTCATTGGAATACAGCACCCCCTGCATAAGCAGTTCGTCTATGGCTTTTTTTATTGCCTCTTCGGTGCGCCCGGTCAGTTTGGTCAGGCTGAAGATGGTTTCCTGTGCCTTGGGTTGTCGGCTGTAATGTATCAGGATATTCCATTTTTCAAAACAGTCAACCGTATCCTTGATGAATAAACTTAGCTCCGGAAAATCTTTTGAACTATACATAATGTTCCTATGTTTGAAGAATTCATAAGAATATATATGCAATTGATGTGCCAAATATTAATTACGGTAACTTCTTGTTTTATAATATGTTATAAATAAGTCAAATTAAAATCAATAATAAAGCTATCCATTTAGATAAACAAAAATTATAATGTTGTTATAAACTACAACTTGGATATATTTAATTCTTTTATAAGCCTTGATAAATAAGTGGGTTGTATTTTCAAGGCTAAGGCAGTTTTCCGTTGATTCCAGCTATTGGCATTCAGCGCCTTTACCAAGTATTCCTTTTTGAAGATCTTTTGGGCCTCATCCCAAGCAAGGTTGGCTGGCAGGTCAAGGTCATTTTTGTTTCCCACTTTGATATCCTGGAGCATTATATTGTCGATAACCTTGCTTGAAGATATCACTACCGCCCGTTCGATGACATTCTGCAATTCCCGGATATTCCCCGGCCAATTATATTCCAGCATGGAGCTGATCACATCGGCAGAGAATCCGCCAATATTCTTTTTGGTCTCGTGGCAGAAATATTTCAGAAAGTGATCGGCCAGAACCGGAATGTCTTCACGCCTCTGCCTCAATGGCGGCAGGAATATCTGGAAAACGTTCAAGCGGTAATACAGGTCCTCCCGGAACCTGTTTTCCCGGACCTGCTGGACCAGATCGTGGTTGGTGGCTCCTACAATCCGGACATCTACCTTGATGGTCTCGCTGCCTCCCAATCGCTCGAACTCCCGTTCCTGTAACACTCTCAGGATTTTGGCCTGGACCGCCAGCGGCAGGTCCCCCACCTCGTCCAGAAAGATGGTGCCTTGGTGGGCCAGTTCGAACCGGCCCCGTCTTAGATTGATGGCCCCGGTGAATGAACCTTTCTCGTGACCGAAAAGCTCCGATTCCAGAAGCTCTAATGGGATGGCGGCACAGTTGACTGCTATAAAAGCCTTGTCGCGGCGGGGGCTTTGGTTGTGGATATACCTTGCCAGCAGTTCCTTTCCGGTGCCATTCTCGCCTTGTAACAAAACCGTGGTATTGCTTAGGGCTACCTTCTGTGCCAGTCCCAGCACCTCCTGGATCGAAGGGCTTTCCCCGATTATAGTGTAACGGCTGGCAATATCATCCTTGAGCTGGAGGTTCTCTGTCTGAAGCTTGTGATATTTATCGGCATTCTCCAGCACCCGGGCCGCCATCTCAGCCACTTTCAACAGAAGGTCCTGGTCCCGCTGGTCAAAAAACTGCCCCTCCTGCTTGTTCAACACTTCGATGACCCCGACCGTTTTATCGTCCAGCACCAGCGGGACGCAAAGCAGAGAGCGAGTGTTGAATTTGGTCTTTTCGTCAATTCCCTTGTACCAGCGTTCGTCCTTATCTGTCTGATTCACTATCTGGGGCTTTTTCTCCCGTGCAACCCAGCCGGCGATACCCTGGCCCATAGGAACCGAAAGCTTTTTCAATTCCTCCGAAACCTGTCCGGTGGCATGGGCGAAATGAAGCCTTTGGGTATTTTCATCCAGCAGCAGCAAAGAGCTGGCCTCGGCCAAGGTCAGAGCTTTAGCTGCCTCGATTATCATATCCAACAGCTGGGGCTGGTCTAGTGTTGATGACAGCGCTTTGCTAAGGGAATAAAGAAACTCAAAATCGTTGTTTGTCTCGGGAATATTTTCCATTTCAGTTCTCCTTGATAAGAACTAAGTATGATTGTATTTTATAACACACCGGTTGCACTTTTTAATAATATCAGGGGAAATACCACAAGTCAAGCAAAATAAACAACTAAAATATTGCATATAATAATCCCGTTGACAGCATGAAATTACGGTGCTATTATTATATGTAAATCATCAAGGAGGAAGTATGTTCAAAAGTTATATAAATGTTTTTCTTGGGATGACGTTGCTTTTTTCGATAGCTGCGGCCCAAAATATCACAAACAGCGCCGGCAAAAATTTTTCCGAAGAATCACGCCAGACCAGCGTTTCCGGGGACCATGCTGTGCTGAAAGGTTTCTTCTCACATGGTGCGGCAGTCTATCAGTTT
Source organism: uncultured bacterium (assembly GCA_937863685.1). Classification (GTDB taxonomy): domain Bacteria; phylum Edwardsbacteria; class AC1; order AC1; family EtOH8; genus UBA2226. Next base: position 324,980 of record CALMGM010000005.1, on the reverse strand, counting down.
CAGCTTCCGGCTTCGGCCGACCGGATAAGGGCTAAATTGAACTTCAGGAACCTGAATAAAAAACGTCTCAAAATATACGTATACAATTACGGTACGGCCTTCGATGGCCTTTCCATTCGAAACATCAAGCTGGACCCCCACTGGAGATTATGGGAGGCAGCCAACGGCAACGGTTTGTGGGAATCGCACAGCCCCAAGCACCTGTATACCACCTCGAACGACGGGCGGATAGACTATCTGGGCCCCAAGAATATGTTCAAGATCCTTTTATTTGCCGACGGGGGCGTTCCCTTTATCAACGACGGAAGGTTCATTATCGAGCAAATAGATTTAGAGTACAGCACCAGCGAGAGTCTGATCCCGGACATAACTACCTCGAAGGACGTTTGGATTGAGGGAAATTTTATACTGGTTAGGGGAATAGGGCGGAGTAAAACCAGGATAGACGCCCCGGGGTACGAGGCACTGCCAAAGCTTACGGCCCTAAGACTGGCCAAGGTGGATGCCTATAAAAAGCTGGCGGTGGCCCTGAAAAAGATATCACTATCCGGAGGATCTGCAGCCATCCCTGGCAGTCAGGTGCGGTCCACACGTTATGTCAGCGACAGTGAAGTGGAAATTATCCTGGAGGTGCCATTAGCCAGCCTGCATGAAGGGAAATAAGCATTTTAAAAGCGCTGAGGCCAGAAAAACTATCATCACGGAAAAAAATTGATGGACATTCTTAATAAACTCAATCCCGAACAAAAAGAGGCGGTAACCTATCGCAACGGGCCGCTCCTGATACTGGCCGGGGCCGGCTCCGGCAAGACCCGGGTGCTGACCTACCGATTGGCTTATCTGGTGGATAAGGGGAACTGCGACCCCCGGGATATTCTGGCGGTGACTTTTACCAACAAGGCGGCCGGCGAAATGAAAACCCGGGTGGCCCGGCTGCTGGACCGGAAGGTGGATGGTTTGTGGGTGGGAACGTTCCATTCAGTCTGCGCCAGGCTGCTTCGTAAGGATGGCTATCTTCTGGGATACCAGCGCGATTACACCATTTACGATGAGAACGACAAACTGGCCCTGATGAAAAAGGTCATGAAGGATCTGGACATTCCGGAGCGCAAAGTACCTGTAAAAGCGGTGATATCGCGCATCTCCAGCTCCAAAGACAGCCTGGTGGGGCCGGATGAATACCAGAAGATGGCGTATGATTTCTTCGAAAAAGAAGTGGCTAAGGTCTACCACCTCTACCAGAAGGAATTGCTTAAGAGCCAAGCCATGGATTTTGACGATCTGATATTCAACACCGTAAAGATACTGTCCCAGAGCCAAAAGATCCTGGCCGATTACAGCCAAAAATTCAAACACATCCTGGTGGATGAGTACCAGGACACCAACCACGCCCAGTATATGCTGGTAAAACTGTTGTCCCAGAAACACCGGCAGCTGTGCGTGGTGGGCGATGACGACCAGTCGATCTACGGATTCAGGGGGGCTGATATCCGTAATATATTGGAGTTCGAAAAGGACTTTCCCGAGGCCAAGGTCGTTCGTTTGGAACAGAATTACCGGTCCACCGGGGTCATTCTGGAATGCGCCAACGAGGTGGTAAAGAATAACGTCGGCCGCAAAGGCAAGGAGTTGTGGACCGACAATCCCCGCGGGGAGAAGATCTCGTTGTGGTGCGCCTGGGACGAACAGGACGAAGCCGAAAAGATCTGCCGGGCCGTCAGGGAATATGGGAGCAAGGACGCTTTGAAGAACTGCGTGATACTTTACCGCACCAACGCCCAGAGCCGGGCCCTGGAGGATTCTTTGCGGCGTGCGGCAGTTCCCTATCTGATAGTGGGCGGGCTGAAATTCTACGAACGCAAGGAGATCAAGGATATCCTGGCCTATCTGCGGGTGGTGGTCAACCCGGCAGACGCCGTCAGCCTTAAAAGGATCATCAACCTTCCACCCCGGGGCATCGGCGATACCAGCCTGGCCAGGGTTGAATCCTATGCTGCCGAGAGGGATAGTTCCCTGTTCCATGCCCTTAAGGGAAACGACCAGGTGCCCGGACTGGGGCCGGGCATAAAATCGGCTGTCAGCGGGTTCGTAAGCGATTTGGAAAAGCTGATAGCCTTAAAAGATTCCTTGAATGCCCAGGAGATGATTACAAATGTCATCGAACAATCGGGTTATATAAAATTCATCGGCAGCCAGTATCTGGATAAGATCGAGGCCGACAGCCGGACCGAGAATGTTCAAGAGCTGGCCTCGGCCGCCAACGAATTCTGTGAGCGCTCGGAGGACAAGAGCTTGTCGGCTTTTCTGGCAGAAGTATCCCTGGTAGCCGATATCGACCGCTGGAACGATTCCGCCGAGGCAGTGACCCTGATGACCATTCACAATGCCAAGGGACTGGAGTTCTCCTGCGTGTTCATCACCGGGCTTGAAGAGGGTCTGTTGCCGCACAGCGCTTCTTTCGACACCCGGGAAGAGTTGGAGGAGGAGCGGAGGCTGCTCTACGTGGCCATCACCAGAGCTCAGAATAAACTGACGCTTTGCCATGCCATGTCACGCCGGCGCTTCGGCGGGCTGATGCAGTCCTCACCCTCCCGCTTCATTGCCGAGCTGCCTAGGGATAATTTGGATTGCAATACGCCCAGGGGCGAAAAATACATCGGCGATGTTAACGTGGTATTCCGTGATGAGCCAGACGCGGTTCCAGTAAAAAATCTCAAGGGCAAGCGGGTGCATCATGAGATCTGGGGCCCGGGTCAGGTGGTGGATTCCGAGGGAGAGGGAGATGAGATCAAGCTTTCCATTGTCTTTCAGGGAGGGGTCAGGAAAAAAGTGATGGCCGGCTTTGTGGAATTCCTATAACCTGCGGTTGTCTTGTGCCACTTAAAAGCGTTGAGAAACATTATATTTTCAGATGGATTATAAACCGGGCTATATTGGGCTTTTCAAAACCGGTCGGCTGCAGAAAAGAAGCAGGATGGCCCATGAGTCCATGGATTCATGTGTCCTCTGCCCCCGCAAATGTATGGTCAATCGTTTGCAGGGTCATCTCGGCTTCTGCCGATCCGGTTTTCTGCCAAAGATTTCCAGCTATAACGTCCATCACGGAGAGGAACCGCCTATATCGGGGACACGCGGCTCGGGTACGATCTTCTTCAGCCATTGCAACCTGGCCTGCTGCTACTGCCAGAATTGGCCGATTAGCCAGCAGGGACAGGGGCGGGAGGTTTCTTGCGAAAGGCTGGCCGGGATGATGCTGGAGCTTCAGGAGAGAGGGTGTCACAACATCAATTTGGTGACACCATCACATATGGCTGCCCAGATCTTGATGGCCCTGGAGATAGCCATCCCGCATGGTTTCAATCTGCCATTGGTCTATAACACCAGCGGATATGACTCTCTGGACACCCTAAAGTTGCTGGAGGGCAGTGTCGATATTTATATGCCGGATATCAGATATACCGACCCCGGGGCAGCGGAGAGATATTCCGGAGCAGGGAATTATCCGGCGGTTAATAAAGCGGCGTTGCGGGAAATGTGGCGGCAGGTGGGCGAACTAAAGGTGGATGACGGAGGAATCGCATTTAAAGGCATGCTGGTAAGACATCTGGTGTTGCCAAATGGGCTATCGCAAACGAAGGATGCCTTAAAATTTCTATCAACCCAAATATCTCCTCATGTTCATCTGTCCCTTATGTCTCAGTTCTTTCCGGCCCATAAGGCAAACCAAGGCAACGAACTGGGGAGGCCTATCAGCCAGGAAGAATACAGGCAGGCCCTGGCCTGGGTGGAAGGATACGGCTTGGATAACGGTTGGCATCAGGAGTTGGACGATACCGGCGGCGGCCCCCCGGACCGGATAATAAAAGTCAGCTAAAACCAATATTATTCTCACCCTCATGAGTACCAAGTGCTGGGAAGACAGAAATTGTCAGCAGAAAGAATGTCCGGTCCGCCGCAGGGGAGGCAAACATTGCTGGCTCAGTGAATCCCGGCCGGGCTTTGACGGCCAGTATCTGTCATTACGCAACCGGCTTTACCGGCACTGCCGCGAATGTAAGCACTTTCGGGATATCATCGAAAGAGGCACTGGCCGCAGAGCGGATGACCACCTGATGTCGGATACGCTGTTAAAACTGCTGGAAGAAATGGGATCTTTCCACGATGAGATGGTAAGATCCAATCAAGCCCTGACAGAGAATATCCAGAATCTGGCCATGCTCAATGAAGTGACCAAGGCCCTGCAGGCCACATTGGATATGGAACAGATCCTGCATATAATCTTGACCGGGGTCACGGCCGCCGAGGCACTGAGGCTTAACCGCGCTTTTTTGCTGATGCTGGATGATAGCCGCAAAACCTTGGTGGGGGCGATGGCGGTCGGCCCTACCGGGCCGGACGAGGCGGCCAAGATCTGGGACGAACTCAAGAACAGCCCCGCCAGTTTCAAGGAGCTGGCCATGAGGCCTCATCATGAAATTGACGGCAACGAATATGTCAACCGGCTGGTCCGGGCGATAAAGGTGCCGGTGGATGATTGCGATAATGTCGCCATTCGGGCCATCAACCAAAGGAAGTCCTTTTTGGTGATCGATGCCTATGCCACGCCCGGGGCGCAGACCTTTGCCGCTGTCCTCAGGGTCAGCAATTTTGTGATCGTCCCCCTGATAGCTGAGAACGAACCCTTGGGAGTGTTAATGGCGGATAACTCGATCACTCGTGAGCCCATACTTCAAGGCGACCTGACCCTGCTGGAGATATTTGCCGGGCAGGCAGCCAGCGCCATCCGCAACGCCAGGCTCTACAAGCAGCTGCAGATGAAGATGAATGAATTGAGGGAGAGTCAGGACCGGCTGATAAAAGCCGAAAAAATGGCTTCCATCGGCGAGATTGCCACCACCCTGGCCCATGAAATGAGAACGCCGTTGGTATCCATCGGCGGTTTCATAAATTCAATGATCAAACAGCAACCGGACAGCCATCCTTTTGAAAAACAGTTGAGGATAATAAGCTCGGAGATCGAACGTTTGGAGGCAGTACTTTCCGAGACCCTGGAGATGGCCCGCTTCAAGGAACCGGAGCTGGTTCAGGCCGATATCAATGTGATCCTTGACGATTGTCTTAAACTGCTGCTGCCGGAATTCAACGAAAAGAAGATCAAAATAGAAGCACTTTATAACTGCCCGGAACATCAGGTTTGGCTGGATAAACTGCAGCTGCCACAGGTCTTTTTCAACATATTCAAAAACGCCATTCACGCCATGCCATCCGGCGGCCTGCTGCAGATCGAAACCAGAAGAACCGAACCCAACAATATTGAGATAATGATCTCCGATACAGGGATCGGGATCCCCGGAGATCATTTGGACAGGATATTCGAGCCCCGGTTCACCACCAAGAACGGCGGCAGCGGAATAGGTCTGGCGGTGAGCAAAAAGATCATAACCAGCCATCGAGGAAAGATCATAGCCGAACCTCGGCTTGAAGGCGGGATTGCCTTCACCATCAGCATCCCTCTGATATAACCAAAGGTATAATAATAACTTTTGATGCCGGAGGCCACCATGAAGATTATTTTAGTGATCGACGACGAGGAGAATATCCGTATTCTATACCAGCAGGATCTTGCAGCTTCAGGGTATAAAGTCATCTGCGCAGCGACCCTGGATGAGGCCAAGAAGGAGTTCTCCCAGAATCAGGTGGACCTGGTGATCCTGGATCTTAAGCTTACCGCTCAAGATGGCGGACTGGAGATGCTACGCTGGATGAGGGAGACCAACCGCAAGATACCCATCATCATAAATACCGCCTACCCGGCATATAAGACGGATTTCTCCTCCTGGCTGGCCGATGCCTATATCGTAAAATCGAGCAACCTTGACGAACTGAAGGAAAATATAGCCAGATTCCTCGATAAATGAATTCTGTATCGGAGGCTTCATTTTGTGAACACCCTAAAAACAATTTTTTTAATGACCGTGTTGACGATTATTCTGGTGTTTATCGGACAGTATCTCGCTGGCCGGCAGGGAATGATCACGGCCCTGGCATTTGCCGGGGGGATGAATCTTTTTGCCTACTGGTTCTCCGATAAGTTGGCCTTGATGAGCTATCGGGCCAGGCAGGTATCCGAGGCCGAGGCTCCGGAACTGCACTCAATCGTCAGGGGTCTGACCACCAGGACCGGAATACCCATGCCCAAGATATTTGTCATTCCGTCATCGTCATCCAATGCCTTCGCCACCGGGCGTAATTCCAGCCATGCCAGCGTGGCGGTGACCGAGGGCATAATGGGCCTTCTTAACCGGACGGAGATGGAAGGGGTGCTTGCCCACGAATTGTCCCATATCCGGCACCGCGACATACTGATCGCCTCGATAGTGGCCACCTTGGCCGGTGCCATCACTATGATCGCCCGGATGGCTGGCTGGGCCGCCATGTCCGGCGGGTACGGCGGGCGGGACAATGACCGAGATAGTGGCGGCGGAGCCGTCGGATTCATCCTGATGGCCATTCTGGCTCCCTTGGCCGCCCTGCTGGTGCAGATGTGGATATCACGCACCCGGGAGTATGAAGCCGACGCCGGGGGTGCCGAGATAGCCGGAAATCCCTACGGATTAGCCGATGCCTTGGAGAAACTGCAGAGGGGGGCTCAGGTGCGGCCCATCCAGGCCAATCCTTCTTCGGCTCATATGTTCATCGTCAATCCGCTTTCGGGCAAAAGCCTGATGAGTCTGTTTTCCACCCATCCTCCGATCGAGCAGAGGGTGGCAAAACTGAGGGCCATGGGCAGGGGATAGACTTATCTATCAACAGGATGTATAATAATAACAACCCTAAATATTATAATCATTAAAACAAGGAAGCCCATGAGGACGAGAAATCTATCATCATTAATCCTGGCGTTGCTGGTCGTTTCGGTTGTGACGGCTTTGGCTTCACCGGTAGACCTGTACCTGGTAAAGTTTGCTCCGGGAACCGATATTTACCGGCTGGCTGGTACCCTGAAATGGCCGGTATATCATATTTCCGGCCAACAGGCATTGATAGGGAAACAACTGTCAAAATTGGACAATATCGCGGTTTTGGAGTCCAACCGGATCTACAGCGGTCCATCGGAAAACCTATTCTGGGTGCATCTGAAAAGAAACAGCCCAATGCCGGCCATAAAAGCTGTTTATTCGGGAAAAGACATGTTGCTGGTGGAGTCCGATAAAGTAGCTGCCGCCGGTGTCAAAAGCGGGCGGGACTACATGGTCAAGAATTTTATTTCCCAGCCAATGATAATACCTTCTTCAATTGTGGTCCGGAACAGCAACTTAACCCGTGATACAGTAGTGGCAGCCCTGACTCATCTGATAGACACCGCACATGTGAGAGCTACTATAGATACCTTTCAAGCCTTCAACACCAGGTCAATCATGGCCTCAAATCACGATTCCGTGGCCAAATGGATCCAGCAGAAATTTCTTGATTTGGGTATTGCTGATGTCCAAATAGATTCCTTCACCGATGCTGATTTAAATGCGTCGGTTGATTCGGTTGTATGGATGAAAAATGTTGTTGCCACAATACCAGGCACCAAGGATGTAAATACGGTTTATGTTATCGGCGGGCACTATGACTCTTCGGTCTGGCCTTACAATCCCTGGGCGCCGGGAGCAGATGATAATGCGTCCGGAACAACTGCCGCGTTGGAGGCTGCCATGGTTATGGCGGCCAATCCTCCGGCAGCCACCGTCAAGTTTGTGGCGTTTGACGGTGAGGAATGGGGCCTTTACGGATGTGATTATTTTGCTTCGCAAGCCCAAGCCCAAGGCATGAACATTGCCACCATGCTTAATTTTGACATGATCGGCAATCTGGGAAATAGCAACCTTTTTAATTGTTATTCCTACGACGGATCCGAAGTTTATGCCAGCATTTCCGGACAGTGTGCGCAGTGGTACGGGTTAACCGCAGACACCAACCTAACGCCGGTTTATGTAAATGACAATTCAAGCGGTAGTGACAGTTGGTCTTTTTTTACCAGGGGATACCCTGTCACCTATAGTGAAGAATATTTATTCAGCCCTCAGTGGCATCTGACCAATGACAGTACAACCTACATGAACATGAGGTATTGCACCAGCATCATTAAGGCCGGCATGGGACTTTTGGGCACATTTGCCAACTATCCACAAAAAGTTAGCGGCCTAACAGTCACGGATGTGGGAAATGGAGCGCAACTATACCTGCAATGGCAGCCGAACACGGCAAGTAATATTTCAGGTTACAAGATATACTGGGGCAAAAACTCTGGCAGTTATTCTGATTCCATGCAGATCACGGGCATTTCTGACACTATTGGCGGCTTGAGTGCCGATAGTCTGTATCATATCGGATTGTCGGCAATCAATGACGACGGAAAGGAGAGCCCCCTGATAAGCGAGATAACGGGGATCCCGCGGATAACTCCAGTACCACCAGCCGGATTATCTGTTACACCCATGATTAAAAGTATCAATATTGCCTGGCGTAGCGGAGAACTTGATCTGGCCGGGTATCGAATGTATAGAAAAATTGATCTGGGAAATTGGGACAGCCTGAATATACCCCTGATTGCCGATACGGTTTATATTGACAGCGTGCCATCAGAAAGCTCCAGATATTGGTATCGGCTCAGGGCTTTTGATACTGGCGGGAATGTCAGTCCATTTTCCGACTCTATAGACAGTTATACCTATGCCCCTTTAGCGCTGTCGGCAACGCCGATTAAAGACGGGATCACCCTTTCGTGGCCATTTGACAGCACAAAGAATATCGCCGGGTATGTATTGTATCGTAAAATAAACCAAAGTACTTTTGATAGCCTAGATATCATATTAGGCCCCGGCACCAGTTGTACTGACAGCAGCTTATCCGGCATCAATAAGTATTATTACCGGTTACAGGCGTTTGATGGTTTTGGAAATCTCAGCAAAATGTCTGACTCGACCTATGGCCGTCCCATTACCCTGGACCAGGGGGTACTGGTGATTGATGAGACCAATAACTGGACGAGCGGGAGTTGGCCCCGGGATGCCCAGCAGGACAGCTTTTATAATTATATCTTTTCGGATTACAAGCACGAACAGTATGAATACAGCGGCAACGCCCAAAAGCCGTTTCTGGCAGACATTGTTCCATATTCCAGCGTGGTGTGGCTGGGTGATGATAATACTTACTTTTTTGCCTATGACTGTGTTGATGATATAAAGAGCTATCTTGATGCTGGCGGTAAACTATGGTTTGCGGGCTGGAAACCGACCGGGGACATAAGAAACAATATATCTTATCCGGTAAATTTTAGCACGGGAAGCTTGATATACGATGAATTTAAGATATCCCACGCAGAGCTATCCGGGACGACCGATTCTTTCAAAACAGCTTTAGGGTTAAAAGGTTATCCGAGCATAACGGTGGATACGTTAAAATATCCAGTAACTGTATACGGCAAAACGATGCGATCCATCGAGGCGTTGACGCCATTGGCTGGAGCCGATACGATCTACTCAATTGACATGAAGAACGACGGCAGTCTTTACGAAGGCAGGGCCTGCGCGGTGCGGGACTCGGGCAAGACGGTGTTCTTTGGTTTCCCGCTGTACTTCATGGACAAGGAGCAGGTAAAGCTGGCGGCCCAGAAAGTGATGGCGGAGTTCGGCGAACCGCTTACCGGGGTGGCGGGCAAACCGGAAACAGGAAACCGGATAACAGAGTTCAGGTTGTCCCAGAACGCGCCCAACCCGTTTGCCAAAGTTACGACCATCAGTTATCAGTTGCCAAGGGCCGGGCAGATCAAACTGAACATCTACAACATAGCCGGGCAACTGGTAAAAACCCTGGTCACTGGGGAACAGCCGGCTGGGAGCTATACTCTCAGATGGGACAGGAAAGATAACAATAATAAACAGGTCAGCGCCGGGGTGTACATCTATCGCTTAAGCACCGGAAACAATACCCAAAGCCGGAAGATGTTAGTGTTGAAGTAATAAAAAACCCCATACAAAAAGACCGCCGTAACGGCGGTCTTTTTATTTTAAATAATCAGTAAAAAGATATTTAAATTTATAAAATAATCGCTCCAGCAATCGCAGGTCCTCGGTTATGATCTCAGCCTTCCCCAGCATCCCCTGTTTGAAACTGATCTTTTTATTATAACTTGAGTTCAGCCCGTTTTTAAAACCGACATCCACCACATACTTATTTTCGCGGGATACCAGGGAAATATTTTCAACCAGCCCTTCCACAGAGCCGTATTCGGCATAAGGATAGCTGTCGAATTTTATTCTAACCTTTTGTGATATCTTGATTTTCCCGGAGCTGGCCTGAGGCAGGAATATCTTCCCGATTATGTCATTGCAATCAGGCACAATGGCCATCACTTCTTCACCGGCGTTTACAAATTGATTGTCGCTCCAGAATTTGTAAAAAGAAACATAACCTTCGACCGGGGTTTTGAGTATGTACTGATCTTCCCATACAGTCAGCTGATTTATGAATTCCAAAGCTGTCTTCTGATATTCAACTAAAGTTATTTTATTGTTAATAATTTCCTTTTTAGATTGTTCCAGGGCATATCGCTTTTGCAGGTAGGCGCTTTCGGACTTATTTCGATCCTCTTCAGAGATCAACTGCTGCTTGAACAGGGTCTGGTCGTCTTGGTGCTTCTTTTCTGAAATAAGGAGATCCCGAGATAAAATATTTTTTTGCTGTACCAGTTTGCGGTTTAAATCCTTATAATAAATTATTTGCGCCAGAACGGTTTTTATTTTGTCGGCCTGATAATTGGCCTGGTTAAAATATTTGCCAGTAAAATAATTTTGGAGAAATCCGGTATAGTCGACCTGTTGTCGGCTATGGTTGTTGTCGTTTACCTGTTCGGATGTCTCGCTGTCGGGCAGGGCGATAATGTTTCTAAAAGCCTCGATTTGCTTTTTAAACTCAAAGATGTCGGGCATGCTATCGGGATTGGCAATGGTCGCCAGGTAGGTGTTTTTGGTTACATATTGATTTTCGCTTACAAATAATTTCAAAGTTCCGCTGCTCTTGGCAATAACGCTGATGGGCGGATTTTTTGTGGTTAAAACTATCGTTGCAGGTATGGAATCAGGATATTTTATAATCCAACTGACGAAAATTAAAATTAATATGGTTAAGAATATTACAGTTATTCCCCAGCGTATGATCCAATGTGGAATATAGCTGAGGATATCTTGCACCTCTTCGCTTCTTAACTCAAAGCGCGGTTCCGCCATTACGATCCAAGCTCCAGTTGATTTCGTATTAAATTGTAATATGCGCCTTTGTTCTTTATAAGGTCGAGATGTGTGCCCTGTTCCAATATTCGGCCTTTGTCCAAAACAACGATCTGATCTGCTTTTTGTACGGTACTCAAGCGGTGTGCTATTATCACTACAGTTTTTCCCTTAAAAAAATCCTCAAGATATTTTATGATCACACTTTCATTATTGGCATCAAGAGAACTTGTGGCTTCGTCAAAAAACAGGTAATCCGGGTCTTTATATACTGCCCGGGCAATAAGCAACCGCTGTTTTTGACCATGGGAAAGCCCGTGTCCGTCCTGCCCCACCTTAGTGGTATATGAAAGGGGGAGGGTCTCGATAAAGTCCTGGATATTTGCCACCTTGACAGCATTAAGAAGTTTATCGCGGTTAATATTTTCATCGCTCATTACTATGTTTTTGGCTATGGTGTCTGAAAATAAATATCCATCCTGCATAACGACACCGCACTTCTGCCTCCACAGGCTGGTATTGAAGCCGGATAGATTGATATCTCCCAAGCGTATTTCACCTTCGGTGGGCTCATAGAACTTTAGCAGCAGTTTCATTAGAGTGGTTTTTCCGCTTCCGCTGGGGCCAACGATGGCGGTGACCCTTCCCTGGGGAATGCTTAAGTTCAGATCTTTCAGGACGAATTCAGACTGGGGACCCTCGTATTGAAAACCTATATTATTGACCAATAGGCTTCGATCCGCAGGCATCATGGTGATTTTATCAACATCCGGATCTTCCTCTTCCTGGTGAAGATGGATCTCCTCCAATCGTTCCAGGCTAAGCTTGGCATCCTGGGCGGTCTGAAAAAAGCCCATCAACTGGTCTATGGGACTGTTCATCTGCCCCAGAATATAAGAGATGGCCAGCATCATGCCCAGCGTCATATGTCCTAAGATCACCTCCCGGGCCACCAAGAAGGTGATCAGAATATTTTTCAATTCGTTAAGAAACAAAGAACCGGCCTGCTGGTACTGGTTGATGGCCAAACCCTTCATGTTGATCTTGAACAACCCCGCCTGGATCCGTTCCCATTCCCAGCGCTTGGTCTTTTCGCTGTTGTTAAGTTTTATTTCCGGCATGCCTTGGATGAGCTGTATCAGATTGCTCTGATTCCGGGATAGCTGGCGAAACCGTTTGTAATCCAGTTCGCTCCTTTTTTTCATAAATATCAGCACCCAACCGATGACCAAAACGCTGCCCATCAAAAAAACCAAAAGGATCTTCAGGCTGTATGCCGCCATAACAATGCTGAAGATGATCAAATTGACCATCGAGAAAAGCAGCCCCAATGTCGAGGAAGTGAGAAAATTTTCCACCCTTCTATGGTCTCCGATGCGTTGAAGAATGTCTCCGATGAATTTAGTATCAAAGAACGACAGAGGCAGTTTCATCAATTTTATCAAAAAATCGGAAATGATCGAGATATTGACCCGGGTGCCGATATGCAACAAGATCCACCCCCTGATCAGATCGACCGTGGTCCGGCTGAGGAACAGCATCAGCTGGGCGGCAAGGATGGTATATATAAATCCGATATTTTGATTGCTTATTCCGAAATCCACCAAAGACTGGGTCAGAAAGGGAAATATCAGCTGTAGCAGGCTGCCAGCCACCATTCCGATTAAAAGCTGGGTGATGAATTTGCGGTAGGGAAACAGGTAGGAAAAAAGAAAACGGAACCCCCTCTTGCTTTTTGGGGCTTCGTCATCCTTCTGATAAAAATGCGGGGTGGGCTCCAGCAAAAGAAGAATTCCTTCATTCTCCCCGGTGCCGATCCAGCCTTTTAAAAATTCATCCTTCCGATAGTTCAACAGTCCGTGAGCCGGGTCCGCCACAAATATCTTATCTTTTTTGATCTTGTATATCACGATGAAATGATTCTGCATCCAGTGGGCGATGGCCGGCAGGGTGGCTTCTTTTTTCAATTGCTCATAGGTAGCCTTGGCTCCAATGGTCCTAAATCCGATGGACTCGGCGGCGTCGCTTATTCCCAACAGGGATACACCCTCCCGGGTGATGAAGGATTTGTTGCGCAAAAACTCCAGGGAGTATATTTTGCCGTAATGCTTGGCAATCATCCTTAAACAGGACGGGCCGCAATCCATGGCATCATGCTGGTGGTAAAAAGGAAAAGACAATGGCTTCATCTTATTAAATTTGTAATAACAGCGCTATACTTTTGCGATTATAAATATGGTGTAGTTTATCAAATGCCGGGATATTTTACAAGGGAAAAGTCCCTGAGGTCGGGAAATCATGAATAGCATATAGTTATTTTCAAAAGCAAGCCATTATAAAACAACCACTTATGAATACTATTATCAATCATGTTAGTGGTCAGTAAAAATAGTTATTGACAATATTATCTTTAATTTAGTATAATTTGTCAATGATTTAAAACAATGTATTTTAAAAGGAAAGGGGGAGAGAACCCATGAAAGAACTGAACAGAGATCAGCTGTTAAAGATATTGGGCGGCGATGATATAGTAGAGCCGGATGAGACCGATATCGCTTATGGTCGTGCAATAACATATGGTAGTTATTATTAATTTTAACCAAGCAGTTTAACTATGGAGAAAATATGAAAGAACTGAACAGAGACGAGCTGTTAAAAGTAAAGGGTGGCGAGGACATCGTCGAACCGGATGAAACCGATTGGAGTTATGGCCGTGGTACTTCATATGGTGACTACTATTAGTTTTTAACCAAACCCATTTAAACAAGGAGAAACCATGAAAGAACTGAATAGAGACGAGCTGTTAACGGTAAAGGGCGGCGTTGAAATCGAGGGCGTTACACAGGGGGCGTTTGGTGATTCGATGGATAGCAATGGTTATTGCTATGGCCAGCCGGAAGAGCCAATTATGAAGAAAGAAATGTTTACCGTAGAAATTGAGTAATCACCATTTCAATTTTATATGGGCAACCATTGGTTGCCCTTTTTTGTTGTTTGTATCGAAAGTCTTATAAAAATAAAGTAATTGACATTATTATTATTAGGTGATAAAATTAAAAAATCAGGAGATAATGCCATAATGGAAGCGTGGCCGAGTGGTTGAAGGCGGCGGTCTTGAAAACCGTTGTGCCGCAAGGCACCAGGGGTTCAAATCCTCTCGCTTCCGCCATGCTGTAAGAACCCCTGGTGTGGATGCAGGCCACGGGGTTCTCCGCCGGCAGGAATTATACAATCAAATAGACGGCGGATGCGCCGCAGGTGCAAAATCCTCTCGCTTCCGCCATTAAATGATTGGGCAAGGCTTAAATGTAAATTGCTTACCCGGAAGCATTGTCTTGAATTTCAGACTAAAAAACGTTATAATTAACATGACTATTTAATGCGGAGAGGTGGCCGAGTGGCCGAAGGCGACGGTTTGCTAAACCGTTATACGGTCTTAAAGCTGTATCCAGGGTTCAAATCCCTGCCTCTCCGCCATAAAATACGGATCACATCAGGAAATTTATAAAAGGCGGAGCGTTCCGCCTTTTATTATTAGGGAATAAAGCATGGTTTTAAGCGGTATATAATTTGGAAACACTCACAGATCAAGAACTGATAGATAAGGTGCTGTCCGGCCAGGACGCCTATTATAGCCAGCTGATGAAAAGGTACCAGCGGGCCATCTATTCCACTGCCGCCAGGTACTTAAGAAACCATGCGGCGGCCGACGAAGCGGCTCAGGAGACATTCATCAAGGCCTATTTTTTGCTTAAATCCTACGATAGCCAGTATCGCTTCTATACCTGGCTGGTGCGGATAACCATAAACCTTTGCCATGATGCGGCCAAAAGACAACAGCGCTACGTGTCCCTGGAGGAAGATCACCAGCTGTCGGACTCCCACGATCCACTGGAGAATGTCATTCAGAACGATTCCTGCCAAAGGATCAGAAACGAGATAGACGGTCTGCCAAACGACCAGCGGGAGATCATCCTCTTAAGGGTCGACAAAGAGCTCTCCTACGAAGAGATCAGCCGGATCCTGAAGATCCCTTTGGGGACGGTGATGTCCCGGCTGTTCCGGGGAAGAAAGACCCTGATGGAAAGATTGAGGAATGTCGTATGAATAAAGAAAAACATAAAATAGATCTGGAGCAATTGCAGCGCTATATTGACGGGCAGTTGGATCCCCGGGCCCGGGCCACGGTGGACGCCCATCTGAGCCATTGCCCGGAATGCCGGGGGCTGGTCTCGCAATTGAATAACCTGGACCGGGCCGTGGCCGATGCGGAATGCCCATCAGCTCCCGAAGGATATTTCGACACCCTGGCCTCCCGGGTGGCCGGCGGCATCGCCCAGAGAAAGATGGAAAAAAGAAGGGAATCCGGTGGGATCGTCTTGCGGTGGTTGGGCGTGCCGATTGCCGCTGCGGCAACGATTATTTTGGCAGTGGTAGTGTCCAATAACATGTTTTTGCAAACCGAAAGACAAGTAAGCCTTGAGGGTGATAAAATAAAAATACCGAATATTCGGGCTGTCCAGGGGCCGCTGGCGGCCGTATCCTCGGAAAAAGCCCACCGGCCGCCGCGAGCTTCCCTCAAAGATGAAGGGCAGACAGATGTTTTGGCGGCCAGTCGTAAACAGGCCCACGCCGTAAAAGAAGAGGAAATCACAGTTGGTTTGGTTGCTGGTCGAAAGCAGGAGGATACTGACGGATCCCGGACTCCAGAAAAGAAATCCAGGCTGGAGGAAGCTGCCTTTATAGAGGTTAAGGCTCCGGTTGCAATGATCCTTCCCCGGGCAAAAAAGGCGAACACCTTAGCTGGCGCTCCTAGTAAAGAAACAAGCCAGACGGCCGCCGCGGCCAGGGAAAAATTGCCTGCGGCATCATCGGTACCTCACGTGGTATATGAGGTAAAAACAATAGTCATATATCTGCCGGGCGGCGATTCACCCTGCCCGCCCCCGGAGATCTCCACCGCCATAGAGATAGAGATTCCCGATGGAGGCTGATGGCCGGGAATATCAAAAGAGGGAAAGCGTAAGCTTTCCCCTTTTTTAGTTGTCGACCGCGGCTATTTTTTCAGGGTGAAGGTGATGGGGTAGGCCAGCCAGACCCTTACCGCCCTACCGGATGAGGCTAAGGCTGGCGAGAAAATGAATTGCTCGGCGGCAGCCACCGCCGCTTCATCCAGGGCCGAATTGCCGGAGCTTCTGACGATCTCCACCTTCATGATGTGGCCGTCATAGTCCAGCAGCAGGTTCAGGAAAACCCGGCCTTGGGCCTGGGCGGCGATGCAGATCGAGGGATAGACCGGAGTGACGGATCTGATAAGTTCCGGTGCTTTGCTTAGCTCCTGGTAGGCTCCGGATACAGGGATATCGTTATCTTTGATAAATTCAACCGGGCCTTTGATGCTGTCGGTATTAACGGCATTGGTCGCCATGGCGTTGTTCAGCTCCCTTTGAGAAAAGCCGCCGTCATCGGTGGCCAGGGCATCCGGCACTGGGGTGGGGATGCCGGGCATCGGGGCGTCAACCGTTTTCAGACCCAAGAGGTCGGGGTCGTCGTGCCGGCCGTCAAGCCGCGGTGGCGGCGGGATCAGCCCCACCGGGATCCTGATGATACCGTCCCCCGCAATGAATTTTCTGGAATCATTTCGAGCCTGCAGGATATTCCGGTATACAGAATATCCCGCCGAAGAGAGCATGATCAATACCAGACCGTAAACCGTGAATAACAGGCCGAGCTTTAGGTCGTTGCTCTCAATGGGCCCATAGTTGTTCCTGGTATATCCCTTTAAGAAGGCGGGTTTTAAGTGCAGAAAAGCCGAGCTTAAGGCGAATCCTAACAGGACTCCAGCCATCGGGAACAACCAGATATAATTATGTGTCATTTTTCATTCCTCCTTTTATTCAATATACCGCAAAAAAAGGAATTATATTCCCTATTAGGAATAAATAGGAAGGAATTAAATATGAGCTTTTCGGGGGAAAAAGGACCGAAGAGGGATAAAAAGAATGATAAGAAGTGAAACGGCAAATATCAATAAAACAAAGAAATCGCCGTATTTTTGATAAAATGTTTTAGTGCTTAACAGCGGGAGGGCATCGGTTATTATCACTTGTTTATAGAGGGGGGTGGGTTTGATGATCTCTCCGGTGGGCAAAATGAACATAGAGATACCGGAGTTGGCACAACGAGCGATCGCCCGTCTCTGTTCCACGGCTCGGAAGACGGCCATCTCGGCGTGCTGGCGAGCCGCGCCGGATCGCCCGAACCATCCGTCATTGGTGATGTTGACTAGAAAGCGAGCACCCTTGCTAACCTGTTTTCGAGCGATCTCAGGGAAGATTGATTCAAAGCAGATCATACAGGCGAAATTTATGCCGCCCATATCGAAAATAATACTGTCGGCTCCCGGAGTCCATTCACCTTCGCCAAAATTAACATTTCTGATAAAGGGGATCTTGTCCTTATAGGGAAACTTTTCGCCGAACGGCACCAGATGGCTTTTGGCATAAGAATTGATCAATCCGTAGATGGGGCGTATCAAAAAAACCGAATTATAATAAAGCTGTCTTTGCTGACTGGGATCATAGGAAAAGTCCGGGACCCCGGTTAGAATGCTGCTTTTTAAATCATTGGCCAGGGAAAGAGCCTGCAAGTAATATTCCGGCTCATACCGGAGATAAAAGGGCAGAGCTGTTTCCGGCCATACCAGCAGATCGACAGGCTGTTTTGAGGCCCGCCGGCTGAGAGAGTCATAGGTTCGCCAGTTATATTCCCGGAATTCTTTGTCCCAACGATATCCCTGTTCGATATTTCCCTGTATCAGAGAGATATTTATAATTGGAGCATTTTGCATCTCCCGGTTGACCCCGAATAGCATCAATTTGCCTATCAACTGAGGCATAGCAAAGACCAGCAACACGAAGGATATCCTTAAAATAATCGTGGTGGTCAACCGAAAGGGTCTGTTAGCGATAAAATATTTTATAAGCCAGTAGAGCAGGCTATTCACCAGAACGATCCAGAAAGTGATACCGTACACCCCGGTAAAAGAAGCCATCTGAATGACGCTGGTCCACCTGGCCAGGCTATATCCCAGTGAACCCCAGGGAAAACCCAGGATGCCATGACTACGGAGGAAATCAAATAGCACCAGACAGAATGGGGTAGCCCACCAAAAAGGTATCTTTAATTCTCCGGACAGCCATTTGGCCGAAGAGAAAGAAGCGGCAAAGAAAAGGGAGAGGTAAGCTGCGATCAACACCACCCCCAGATAAAGCAAGGGACGGACCCAGCTTTCCACCGCCGGATTGAACACGATCCAATGCAGCAGTCCGCAGAAGAATAAAAATCCGCTCAACCAGGAAACGAGGAAAGTCTTTCGCAGGGAGAGATTCTCGATACCGAAATACAGGGGAATCAATGAAACAAGGGCCAGGGGCCACAGGGAAAAGAGGGGGAATATCAGGAATAATAACAGACTGGTTATAGAAGCTAAAATATAACTGCGTTTCATTTTAGAGCCGCATCTTTAAGGGAGTATTTTTGTTAGTGCCAATCTCTAATTCGCCCCGGGCGATCATCGAAATAGCTTGGGAATAGGCCAGGTGCTCCTCTTTAAGTACTCTGTCAGCCAGGGTATCCGCAGTATCCTCCGGCAGCACCGGCACGGTCCTCTGTAAAATGATCGGTCCGTGGTCCACCTCTTGGTCCACAAAATGGACCGTGCAGCCCGATACCTTTTCGCCGGAGGCCAGCACCGCTTCGTGCACCTTGTGTCCGTAGAATCCCTTGCCGCCATAGGCCGGCAGCAGGGCGGGATGGATGTTGATGATGCGGCCCGGGTAATGGTCTGTAAAGAAGGGGCTTAAAACGCGCATAAACCCGCAGAGGCAGATCAATTGGGCTTCCTGGCGATCGATGATGTCGGCCAGTTCCCGGTCAAAAAGCTGGCGGGAAGTATATTCTTTGTTATTTACTACGAACCAGGGGAGGCCGTGCTTTTGGGCCCTAGTCAAAGCGCCGGCGCCGGAGACGTTGGAGATGACGGCCACTATCCGGGCCTCCAGCCGGCCGGATTCGATATTGTCAATAATGGCCTGGAGATTGGTGCCGCCGCCGGAGGCCAGGCAGGCTAATTTCAATTTGTGATCCATATCAAGGATTTTATACTAAGTGATGGCGGTTGTCAAATACAAAAAGCCCGAGAGGGATCGGGCTTTTTGCGGGTAAAAACTTTAACCATCAATCCCACAGTTCCAGGGATATGCCGAAGGCATAGCTCCGGCGGGGCATGGGATAACCGGCCCGCACCTGGTATTCGGCATTGAACAGGTTGTCGATCTTGTAGAACAGGACGGCATCATGGATCTTCAATGACAGGGTTTGGCCGGATACAAAATAGCGCGGCAGTTCGAAACCCGGATCAAACTCACCGGGGTGGCTTACCAGCTGGCGGTCCTTGTACTGGGTGTTTAACTGCCAGCTGAGCGATAGATGGTCTGTGACGGGGAAATCACTCAGGGAAAGGGTCAGGCTGGCGGAATTGGCCGGAGTGTAATTCAACTCACGGCTGCTATCCGATGTCACCCTTGCCCTGCAAAGACTGTAGTTTAAATCAAAAACGAGATGTTTTCCCATTGAGATCCCTCCAGTCAATTCAATGCCGGAAGTGTTGACATCCAGATTGTTGGCCCAAGTAGTTATCCAGGTGTTCGAATCAGTTAACCACCTGATCATGTCATTGGTCTTGCGCTGATAGGTTGAAAAGGATATGTTGTAGAAGTTTTCTTTATATCTTGTGCCCAGTTCATATTGTTGAGATATTTCGGGGACCAGAGCAGGGTTGCCTGACATATATGGGTCTTTCCAATAAAGTTCATTGATGGTGGGCACCCGGTAGGCCTGGCCGTAGTTTCCGTAGATCGTCCAGCGTTCATTAAATTGCCAACTGGTGGAGGCGCTGGGCGATGTTTGGGCAGGGTGGCCGTAGTTTTTATCATATCGCAGCCCGCCCACTATCAGCCATTGGCGCCAGGGGCGATACTCTTGATTTACAAAGGCCGAGTACAGATTGGTCCGGTGATTTCCGGAATTATCGCTTTCGCTCTTTAACTGCTGATAAGCGCCGCCCCATACGGTGTTGAACCCCTTCCAGAATCCGTAAGTAAATTGGAGGTCTGCATTGCTTTGCCGGGAAAAATTCTCCGGGGCGGTATTATTGTATTCGTAGTAATAAAAGGTACTGATCTGGCTCTGGCCTATCTTGAATTTGACAATGTCTGAATATTCCAGGCTGGCGTAATAATCCTGCTGGTCGTCGGACATTCTGTCATTGGGCGTCTGCCAAGATATGTTTCCGGGGGATCCGCCGATAGACTGATAGGATTGGTATTCCATTCCGATTCGGATCAGGCTGTCGGGCCTGATTTTTAAGCCCAGAAGATAGTTACTGCCGCTGTAGTCCGAATTTGGTCTTTCGCCGTCGGTGCTTTTCCAGTCGGCCGAAAGGGTGATGTCCGTAAAGCGGTTCAGCTGCCGGGAAAGGACGGCCGACATGGTCTGTTGCCTGTGCTTGCCGTATTGATAGGTTATTTTGGAATACGGTTTTTCCGGGGCATCGTCAACCGTTATTATATTGACCACCCCGGCCAGGGCGTTAGCTCCATAGAGGGCGGAAGCCGGACCCCTGACGATCTCGATCCGTTTTATATTGGCGTTCAGTTTTTTCAGATCATACCCTCCGTTGAGGGCGGAATTCAAGGGCATTCCGTTTAGCAGGAACAATACCTGCTCGGCGGAGGAACCCCGGATGCTGAAATTTGCCATGCTTCCCAACCCGCCATAGAGGCCAGAATTGGTTCCCGGCACCTGAGAGAAGGCGGCAACCACATCCTGGCCGGGGTCGCCGGGGTCGGAGCCGATGATGGAAAAACTGGCCGGGGCCGCCAACTGGGCCAGGGGTGTCCGGGTGGCGGTCACCACGATGCCCTTTAAGGCGAAAACCGGGAGGCTGTCGGCCGGCGCAGCCGGTTTGAAATTATCATTTCCAACCAAGGTGTCAAGGACTACATTGGCTTCGCTGCCGGGGGTGTTTAGGCCTCTCAGGGAGTCCCCGGGGGAGGCTGCCAGGATAAGGCTGATCATCAGGGCGGTTAGCATCAATTCTCCTTAATATATGTTATCCGATCAAACCGATTAGGATCTGTCTTTGTCTTTGGTTAAATCTTATTTTGTTCTCCTTGGCCAGCCAGCCCAGGTAAAGGTTTTTATCGTCCAGCCCGGTGCTTCTTTTTAAGGCGCTGATATTCTGTTCCCCCTTGGCGTTCAACTCACGCCAGATCGCTCCGGCATTTTCCCCGATCTTTATTCCCCATATGAATTTTCTCCTTTTCAAATAAGGATTTGGGGTCTTTTTGTCCTGGGATGTAAAACGATATCAATATCGGTTTCATAAACCGATTTAAGGACGCTTTCGCTCAGTACTTCGTTCGGCCGATCGTCGGCGGCTAGGGCTCCCTGATGCAGCAGTATTATCCGGTCGCAAAAACTGGCAGCTAGGTTCAGGTCGTGCAGAACGGCTATGACCAAAACCCCGCCTTGACAGCTTAACTTTCTGGCCGTATCCAGGATCAGGCGCTGGTGCTTGAGGTCCAAATGATTGGTTGGTTCATCCATTAATAACACCTTGGGCTGCTGAGCCAGGGCCCGGGACAAAATCACCCGCTGTCGCTCGCCGCCCGAAAGCTCGGTAATCGGCCGGTCCTTCAACTGCCAGCAGTCGCTCTGCCGCATGGCCTCCTCAATTATCTTTTGGTCATAGGCGGTCTCATCCTGCAGGGCTTTCAGGAACGGGCTCCGACCCATGGCCACGATCTCGTAGGCGGTGAAATCGAAGGGAAAGTAATTATCCTGAAAAACCACCGAGATCACCCGGGCCAGAGCCTGAGAATTATATCCGGAGATATCCTTTTCCCCGATCGTTATCCGGCCGGAGAAATTAACCCTTAAACCGGCCAGGCATGACAGCAGGGTGCTTTTGCCCGAGCCGTTGGGTCCTATCAGTCCTATCATCTCACCCGGAGCGGCCTGAAAGCTGATATCGCGAAGAGCCGTGATAGTTCCATAGCGGTATGTCAGATGGTTTGCAGCTATCATATTTTCTGCGATTTCTTCCTCCACAGCAGGAAGATGAAGAACGGCACACCTAACAGGGCAGTAACAACACCTACCGGGATCTCGAAATTTCCAAAACTTCTGGCCAGGGTGTCCGAAAGGATCAACAGGCTGGCGCCCAACAATCCGGAGACCGGCAGCAGTCTTTTATTGTCCGGCCCGGACAGCATCCTGCCCAGGTGGGGCACCATCAATCCGATGAAGCCGATCACCCCGGCCAGGGAAACCAGGGCCGCCACCATCAGGGCGATGATGAAGAACACGGTCTTTTTCAGCCGTTCCACCGGAACCCCCATGCTCTGGGCCTGGGCCTCCCCCAGGGTCAGCAGGTTCAGGTTTTTAGACTGGATCCATAGGTAGACGGACCCCGCCGCCACCAGCACCGAGGTCATGGCCAGCAGGAAGACCGTGTCCCTGGTAAAAAGGATCCCCAGATTGCCCATTAAAATATAGATCATATCCTGCAGCTGTCTTCCGGCCAGCGACATCAGCAGCATTATCAGGCCGGAGAAGAAAGCATTGACCACCACTCCGGACAGTATCATGGTCTCCGAGGGAAGCCGCCCGTGGACCCGGGCCAGCCGATAGACCAAGAAGATGGCGGCCACTCCGAAAAAGAAAGAGAATAACTGCAAGGTGAAGGCCCCGGGCAAGCCGGCCGACAGGCCCAGGATCAGTGCCAAGGCCGTGCCGCAGGCCGCCCCGCCGGAAACCCCCAGCAGGTATGGTTCGGCCAGGGCATTGCCCAAAACCGCCTGCAGGGCGGCGCCGGAAACAGCCAAGCCCATCCCCACCAGGGCTCCCAGCAGGACACGGGGCAGCCGGATGGAGGCTATCTCCGGACTAACGTACCATCCGAATCCGCCCGGGCCCAGGGAAAGACCGGCTAAAACTGCCAGTAAAAGTGCCAGCGGCGACAGCCAGGCTAAATGCCTACTTCTCATAAAATATTCTATTCAGCTCTTTTAATCCTATAACAGACCGGGGCCCGGCCCGCAGGATAATATCCAGATCCAGATCGTCAAACACTTTTTTATTCTTGACGGCCGGGATGTTCTGCCAGCCGATCCTTTCCGCCAGTTGTTTTTCATCGGTCTGGGGATGGAGGATAAGTATTATATCCGGCCGGCGTTGAATGACGATCTCCGGGTTGATGACGGCATAATCCCGGTCGAGATCCGACATGATATTTTCACCCCCGGCCCGGTCTATCAGCAGCCCGACCAATCCCTTGTGGCCGGCGGTCATCAACGGCTGGGACGATATTTCGACATAGACCTTGGGTCTTTTGCCTAGCGATATCATTTCCAGGGAAGAGGTTATCTCATTCAAAGTGGTGGAGATAACGGTCAGCAGGGAATCAGCCACGGGCTGTTTATTGAAAACAACCGAAAGAAGCCGGATGTCCTGGGATATATCCTCAAGGCTGGCGGGGTTCAGGACCAAGGCCGGAATTTTTAAGGCCTCCAGTTTGGCCAGGATAGGGGTATTCTTCGTTCCCACCATGACAGCGAGGTCCGGTTTTAAGGCCAAGATCCTCTCCAGATTGGCGGTGGTAGCGTCACCGATGATCTCTTTTTTCTGGCTCTGCGGAGGATAGTTGCACCAGGAGGTAACGCCGACCAGCTTGTCCCCTGCCTGCAGGGCGTATATCATTTCGGTGATATTGGGGGCAAGGGAGATCACCCTTTCAGGGGTTTGGGATAATATAACTGTCCGGCCGATATCGTCGGTTACGGTTATAGTGCCCGGCAAAATATCTCGATCAGACTGCCGCGATGTGCAATCAGTTAGCAAAAAAGGCATCAGGAAAAGCAGAAAGATTTTTTTCATATATCCCCAAATCTAAAAGCTCGAACCTTATGAAAAGATTCGAGCCTTGACCTTAAAACAAATCAAGCCCGACCTTTTCCCTCGAAGGTCCGGTTAATATTCTGTCAAGGCCGGTCTCCTGGCTTGCCCGGATCCCAAGCGCCTTCCCGTGATAACAGTGGCGGTATGCTTGGATCCATTTTTGGGGCTTACAGTTGCGGGGCAGCTCCCGATTTTCTAAAAAATTAGAGCACGGGATTCCCGATTATCTCCCGAAAAATCGGGAGCACCTTAACGGACTGGATTATATAAGAATTTTTGAATTTTGTCAAGTTATGCCAAAACTGGCCTACCAAGCAAATTCCGCAGCTTATTTTGCCCCTCTAAGCATTGTCTGGCGGAGAGTCAGGGATTCTGCGCCTTCGGCGCATCCGCCGACGTTATACTGCTGGTAATTACTGCCGGCGGAGAACCCCTCAACTGCGTTGATCCGGGGTTCTCATAATAAACTGGCGGAGAGTCAGGGATTCGAACCCCGGATCCCGCTCATCACGGAATACACGATTTCGAGTCGTGCGCCTTCGACCAGCTCGGCCAACTCTCCGCTTGTAGATAATGGTATTTAGATCACAGATTTCAGAGGTTTTGAGAACGACGTTTTTTGAAGAAATCTTTCAATAGCTGGGAAGATTCTTTGGCAAGCAATCCTCGCTCCACTTTTATTCGGTGATTAATCCGAATATCTTCGACGATATTGAAAACCGATCCGCAGGCTCCAGCCTTGGGGTCAGGCGCCGCAAAAACCAGCCGGTCAACCCTCGACAGTACCATGGCTCCGGCGCACATGGCACAGGGCTCCAGGGTAACATACACGGTACATCCGCTCAAGCGCCAGCGACCCAGTTTTTTGGCGGCTTGTTTGAGGGCTATGATTTCTGCATGACGGGAGGCATCCTTTCTTGTCTCTACCTGGTTCCAGCCCCGCCCTACGATCTTGTTATCATAAACAACAACGGCCCCGACCGGTACTTCATTGCTTAGGGCCGCCTTTTGGGCCAGTTTAATGGCCCTCTGCATGAAATATGTATCGTCGCGTTTCTTTTGCATAATAAAATGGTACGCCCGAGAGGATTCGAACCTCTAACCTACGGATTCGTAGTCCGTTGCTCTATCCAGTTGGGCTACGGGCGCACTTCAACAGCAATTATAACCATTAAAGGGCATTCAAGTCAAGAGATTTCATAGGGATGATAGCCCAAGGGATATCTTTAATTTGAAATTAGTAATTGTCAAATTAAAAAAAATGTAGTATAGTAAAATGGTTGCAATTATAATTTTAGTATTAAAAAGGGAGAGATATGGGAACAAAATTTAAAATATTTATTATAGCCGCCGTTGTGATCAATATGCTTACCATAACAGCTTACGGGAGAGGGAAAATGGAGGATATTGTTTTTGCATCTTTCGCTCAGGATGAATCCGAGTTGGAACAGGCCCTGGTGCTGGCAAAAAGCCTGCGCAGTTTCGGCGGGTCCTTGGAAAATTCCACTTTCTGGCTTTACCTTCCGGCCGAATCGCCGAAACTGGCCGAAAAAATTGGTGATCGGGCTTTGGAACTTAATATCGAAATAAAAACATCCCCAACTCCAGAAGCGGCCCAATGGTTCTATTATTCCGGCAAGACCTTTGCCGCTGGAAATGCCGAAGGTGCCGCCGCCGAACATTTTAAGATACTGGCTTGGCTGGATGCCGACAATATCATCGTTCAAGAGCCGAAGGATTTCCTTTTAAAGGACGGGGTTTACTTCGGCTGGCGACCGGTGATGTTGAAACTGATCGGTTCCGATTATCAAAAGCCGCCCGACGAATTCTGGGCGAGACTTTATGAAAAACTTTCGGTCAAGCCGGAATCTGTTTTCCCCATAACCACACCGGTAGATAACGAGCAGATAAGAGCTTATTTCAATGCAGGAATACTCATAGTCCGTCCCGAGCGGGGTATCTTGCGAAAGTGGTCGGTATTCTATGAAAAAATCTATTCCGATCCGTTCTATCAGGTGGAGTGTAAAAAGGATGTAAAAAAAAGGATATTCCTGCACCAAACGGCCCTGGCCGGGGCGGTACTGAATATGCTCAAACGGGACGAAATGGTCTGCCTGGACGAAAAGTATAATTATCCCTTCTTTTTCTTTGATAAATACCCGGTTGAAAAGCAATTCAAATCACTGGACGAGGCCATAACAATTCGCCATGACGGAATAATGTACCAGGATAAACAATGGAAGGAAAAAATGAAGGATACCTCCACGATCGCCGATTGGATAAAAAAAGAATTTTCCGGGAGCCGCCTTCCATGAAGATAAAATACGGTCCGGTGCCGCTGATATCCCATTCGGGAGCACCACACCAATAAGGGGATTTTGGAAAATAAAGCCTTCAGCGTAAATATTCCGAATACTAGTATGTTGGATAAAACCGATTTTTGCGGGATAGTATCAGGGAAAGAGGTAAATAAAGCGATTTTATTAGAAATCTTGTTTGGACAATTGGTCAATGTTCCGATGATAAAGGAATGTCCAGTATGTTTAGAATGTAAAATGGTCAAGGAATTTTCCATCCAGCATCGGCAAGTGTTCATAGGGGAGGTAGTGGAGACATACGTTGATGAAGAGTATGTTGTGGAAAAGGAGGGCCGCAAAATGATATCTGATATGGGAAAACTAGATCTTGTAATTTATTCCTTGGATAACAGATATTATAGGATCGGGGATATAATCGGTACCGGGTACCTGGAAGGGCGCAAAATAAAACATAAATAATTTAACAAATTGGCTAAATGACGAAAACCGCTCAATATGGGGAGCGGTTTTTTATTCAGGTAATATTAGTTGCCATTATTTTACGTAATGCATTGAATGGCAATAGTATGAGAAAAAAGAAAAATAATGAAACATATATGTAAGTGCTTACGTATTATATGATGAAAACCAATATTAGGAGGTAAAAACCATGAAAAAGACTTCGTTGCTGATTGCATCCCTGTTAATCTTTGCGGGGATATCCCTGGGCACAACGAGAGAGATAATAACAGACAAACAAGATAAAACGCCCGATGGAAGTAAAACAATTCAAGTCGTAACTCTTTGCCAGCGATTGGCCTGTATGGTAGACAAGCTGGAAATGAGCGCCAAAGTATCATACTGGAAGAAAGAATATCGGCAGGCGATAGATTTTTATCATCTCCTTTTAAAGGCCGGCAAAAGCGAATTTGACGACCTGTATAACCTAGCCTGCTGTTACGGACAGATGGGAGATGATAAACAGGCCGCCAGGTATTTAAAACTGGCAGTAGATAAAGGTTTTACGCACATTGAGCATATTAAGTTGGATCCCGATTTTGAAAAGGTCAGGAATTCACCAAAATTTCAAAAAATCATGGCCGAAATCATCGGGAAGGCAGAAAAAATCAATAATTCTCAAACCGCTCAGGCTGAAGGAATCATTCAAGCTGTTAGCAGCAGGGGATTGGTGATCTCCCGGAGCGATAAAAACTAGAAATGGCTGGTGAGACCGGTACTTTTATTGCCAATTGTTCTTTTAAAATTAATAAGGGAAAATAAAAGCCGTCATAACAAAGTTAATGACGGTTTTCTTCATTTCTGGTGCGCCTTGGTCAAAGAAGTTCGCACTCTAATATTGGAGGACCTGTCACGTAAATAACATCATTAATTTAGCACGTCCCCAGACCTTTGTCAATTGAATTCAACCCCACACCCCGCGCAGATATAATCTGAGATATATCCACCGAGGTTGTGTGGTTTTTTATGTCTGAGATTGACAGGTTAACTGCAAAGTGCTACTATTGGCCAAACTAAAATTGGAGGTATTTTATGAAAAAAGAACCGGCAAAACTTGCCCCCAATGAAATACTACTTTGGAATGTTCATCAAGCAGCCGAAGCCCTCAATATTCCATCTGGTACGCTGTACGGCTGGGTCAGTCAACGTATGATACCTTATGTCAAGGTTGGCGGTTGTCTTCGCTTTGACCCTAAGGATATCAAAGCCTGGATAGAATCGCAAAAGGTCGATATCGCAGACTGGCGTAAAAAATAACCCTGTCCTTTTAATTAGCCCATCTCTTCACCGAGGTGGGGCTTTTTTTGTTTATCCCGCCTATCAGAAAGGAGGGAATAAGGCGGATTATCTCTTGACGGGGCCGTTCATATCGAATGGCCTCTTTTTTTTTAACCTTACAAAGGAGGGAATCATGTCCAAGGAACAACAGGACTTCATCCAAGCATGCCAGAACGCACAAGATGAAGCATACAGCATCGGTGACTTTGTTCTGGCCTTGAGTTGGTCAGTACACATCCTTGAAGCAATAAACCAAGTAAAGCCTTCCAAACTGGAGGGCTCTTTTAATTAACTTAAACCATAGGAGGACCGAACAATGATATCCAGAACCAAAGCATTCAAACCCGATGTTGCCGAGATAGTGACAAACCAAATCCTGGAGGCATTGGAAAAAGGCGTTATTCCCTGGATGAAACCATGGAAAACACTTTTACCAATGAATATGGTGTCTAGAAGGCAGTATCACGGGATTAACCTGCTTATCCTGGCCTTGAGTGAACATACCAGCCCTTATTATCTGACCTTCAATCAGATATCGGCCCTAGGGGGGAATGTGAAGCCGGGTTCCAGGTCTTACAGAGTGGTTTACTGGCGATTGTTGGAGCATATCAACGCTTCTACCGGGGAAGTGACGGAGATTCCGCTAATGAGATATTACTGCATTTTTAATCTTGAACAGTGCACCGGAATCCCTGAAGGCAAGATACCAAAAACAGGCCAGATAGACTTCCACCCTATTGAAGCATGCGAGGAGATAGTCACCAATATGCCGAACAAACCCAGAATCATACCGGCAAGGGGAGCTTATTATAATAGGGTTGAAGATGTTATTGGAATGCCTGACCAGAACACCTTTATAAGCCCGGAAGAGCGCTATGGCACCTTATTTCACGAACTGGGGCATTCTACTGGGCATCCTAAGAGGCTTAACAGGGAGAATAAATATGATAAGGCGGGATTCGAGGATGTTTATTCAAACGAGGAACTAATAGCTGAAATATCATCTTCAATTCTGTGCGCGTATGCCGGCATATCACCCAGGACCATCCAGAACCAGGCTGCCTATATTCAGCATTGGTTGAAACGGCTTAAAGATGATAAAAGGCTTATTATAGCTGCATCGTCTTTAGCGCAGAAAGCGGCCGACTACATAATGCATCAGCCTGGAGAAATTAATTATAACGCCTGTACTTGGTTGGGCGATTATTATCTTTAATTAATTAGGAGAAAGAACCATGTACAACGCTTTTATCCTGGAAACATTCATCGAGGTAGGGGTCGATGAGATGGTGGCTACTTGTCCGATATGCGGGCATATAGCTAAGTTCACTTTTTATGGAGGGGAATTGGAGGTGCATTGCCCCGATTATTCCTGTCCCAATTACAAGGATAATAAGAATGAATGAACATCAGCACAATTGAGGGGCCATCACAACAACGTGGTGGCCTCTTTTTTTGTGTCTAAAATGAAAGGAAGTCCAATGAAACGCTACAAAAAATATCCCTTGGAGTTATTAAGGGTATCAGAACCAATATCCGATAAACCATTATGCAGTCCCCAGGCTGTATATGAGTATATGCGGGTAGAATCACTTGCCGACCGAGAAATTATGTGGATATTGCATTTAAACACCAAGAACAAGATAATTAAAAAAGAGATGGTTGCTATGGGGGGAGTGGACAGTTGCCGGGTGGTTTTAGGATTGGCACTTAGGGGAGTGGTTGCGAATGGAGTGGGAACTATTATTAGCGTGCATAACCATCCATCAGGTGAAACAGTCCCATCCTCTGAGGACCGGCAGCTTTGGAGTGCTATGAATGATGCCTGCCTATTATTGGGTATACGAGCATTGGACCATATGATTCTGGGGGCCAATGGGTATTATTCATTAGAAGAGAGCAAGTGAAAAGTCCCTTATTAATCGTTTCTAAAGACCATTTGACCCAGGAGGGGGTAATGGGTAAGTTATTGATATCAAAGAAATAAGCCAACAGTAAGAATATCAATAAGTTATATACTTTAACTACTTTTCAAAAGTTATTAAAGGTAACGTAGGTAAAGAATAGCCTTGAGTAGAGCGCCGGAGGACCTTTTTTAAATACAAATTAAAAATCAAATAGCACCGAATTATTGTTGGTAGATTTATCTTGAAAATGATTGTTGAAAGGGTGTATACTAAATGAAATTTATCAAAGATTAATTTAGTATTATAAAAATTGAAACAAGTTTACTCTATATCAGATTTAGATTGTAATACGCTTGCAATTAAAATCCGCAATGATTTTTTTAGACCGATAAATACTTTTAAAACGACAATATTTCTTTGTGGTGCGAATATTACAACAGAAACGACTATACGAAGCCAATTAGACAAAGAATTAAAGTCAGGCATTTCTTCAGTATTTTATGATTTAATTTACCCCGAAGATATATTTGATGATTTATTATATAGTACTAAAAGTAAAGACCTTTTAACCCTTGAGAGATTGCTTGCAGATAGTGTTGATGCAATCATTATTGTTCCAGAAAGTCCAGGTTCTTATGCTGAGCTAGGTGCTTTTTCACATGATAAAATATTAAGAACTAAAATTATTTGTGTTATAGATTCAAAATATAAAAAAGCAAAAAGTTTTATAAGCCAAGGGCCATTAAAACTTATAAAAAAAGCGAATAAGGATGGTATTATTTATGTTGATTATAATAATATTTCTTCCGAAGCAAATAAATTGCATTCGGTTTTAAAAAAAATAAAAAAATATAGTGGTAAAATCAATGATAAAGTTAGTCTTCTCCAGCTTGATAATTATTTATTGTTGACAATATATTTATTAGAACCTGTGCAAAAATACACGCTAGATTCTATTGTAAGTCACGCTACAGCTGATAAACCGAATTCATTCCAAGCCACAACAGTAGCATTAACAATGTTAACTAAAAAACAACAAATTGAATTGACTACTGATGGATATAAACTAACCGAATTTGGGTATGATAGCTTTATAAATTTAAGAAAATATAGTAAAAGAGTAAAAAATCAGGAGGAAATAATAAAAATAGATAATTTAAGGCTAGATATATTAAACTTAACAAATAGAGGAAAAAAATTAAAGGGGTAGGGTGCGTTTTTAGACGCTTCGGCGAGTGGATGTTGTTTCGGCATCCGAGTAGAAAACTTACTATAATAATCGCAAAGTTTATGTATTTTCTCGAACTTCTCGTAAAAACATAAACTTCACTCAAATCTTATGAAGTAAAACCACCCACCCCTTAAAATTTATGGAATACAAAAATAATATAAAACTCAATATGCTTGGGTTGCCAGTTATTCAAGATATATCTGATTTATCGAAATTAACACATATATCTAAATATACAATATACCAGCTGTCAAAGCATTCTGACAAGTATTATAGAATATATTCTATTCCCAAGAAATCTGGGGGACAGAGGATTATATGTCAACCAGCTAAAAAATTAAAAGGTCTTCAAGCTTGGTTATTGGTGAATATATTAAACAAAACTAAAACATCGGAATCTTGCAAGGGTTTTGAAAAAGGGAGCTCAATTCTTGATAATGTAAAACCACATAGAGGTTCCAATACTGTTTTGAGTATTGATATAGAAGATTATTTCCCAAGTATTAACAGTAAGCAAGTATATAATATATTTTATACTATAGGTTATAATAAATTAATGGCAACAGTGTTTACTAATATATGCACATGTAATGGATTTTTACCGCAAGGAAGTCCGTGTTCACCCAGGCTTGCTAATTTAGTATCGTGGATGTTGGATGTAAGAATACAAGGCTATGTTGGTAGACGGGGGATAAACTATACTCGTTATGCTGATGATATGACATTTTCAGGATTGAAACCTAAAACAGTTACAAATATAATTCCGGTAGTGAAATCTATTCTTCTTGATGAGGGATTTAAAATAAATTCTTCTAAAACTAGAATAGCTGGAGCTGCAAGAGCAAAAAGAATAACGGGACTTATTCTTTCAGATAATTCGTGTGGAATTGGCAAACAAGAATATAAAAAACTTCGTTCTAAGATTTATCATCTTGCTTTGGATAAAGAAAATAAAAATACGAAGCTATTGAACCATGTAAATGGCTGGCTTTCATATTTGAACAGTGTTGATAAAAAAAGACTTGAGCAGGTATTTATTTATATCAAAAAGCTTGAGAATAAATTCCCCAATAGGCAGATGTCTAAATTTGACCCCATCATAAAAAAAGATAATTATATAATCTTAAATATCGAAAACAATCAAAAAAAGGAGAAGTAAGTGAATAAACTAATTGTGTGCATATTTATGTTATCATTTCCTGTTAGTATATTTGCTCAAAAAGAGACATGTGCTATTTTGCCATTTGAGGGAAAGGGCGATGTTGAAATAACAACAGCAAATGCGATAACGGAATTTGTTCAAGCTGCATTTATGCAAAGTTCTGTATATAAAGTAGTAGAAAGAAACCGTATTGATAATATATTGAAGCAACAAAAAATAGAATTGGCTGGTGCAACAGAAAATGCGGTTGAAGTGGGCAAATTGCTTTCCGTTAATAAAATTGTTATGGGTTCTATAATTAAACTGGGCAAAAAATATACAATTATATTGAAAATAATTAATGTTACTACAGGTGAAATAGAGAAAAATGAAAAGAAAAGTGCAGAAGTTCAAATAGAAGAAATTGATGATATGTTAATTGTTCCTCTTGTTGAATCTTTATTTTCCGTAAAGAAACAAGCAGGGTTTACCTTGTGGATTAGAAAGTGTATAGGTGTAACAAAAATGGATGCTTTTTCAGATTCAGACGTTTGGGTTGCGATATATCTTGGTAATCAATTAATTGGCAGAACAAAATTTATAAAAGATGATTTAAATCCAGTATTTGATGAAAGATTTGATATCTCGGAATATAACGGGGAAATAGTAAATATTTATGTCTATGACCACGATGTGACAAAGGAAAACTTAATTGGTAATGTGATATTGGATAAAATTAAATCAGGGAAATACCCAATTATCAAAACCGAAGGTGGGAATAATTATTCCCAAGGACAGTTGGAGGTTGAAATTCAGTAGCAAGTATCCCCCGCCCCCGTCTGCTTAAGTTAGATAGAAGTGCGTTATATCGCATGGTAGTTCACCCCACAGGCCTTGCACATATAGTTTAATCTATATGCTCCGAGGGTGTGGGGTGTTTTACTCTATATTTGGTGAACGTTGGGAATCCGGGTACTGGACAACCTGGTTATCGGGGCCAATGGTTACTATCCATAGAACGAAAATATGTAGTTTATTCTGCCGGGATGGAGCTGTAGGGGGAATGTTCGAGGAGAAACTGTTTTGCCTTAAATTATATCATAGCGTAGGAGGAGGTTTGCATAAGGACCACCGGGGGAATATCCATCTTTATTAATTTTTTTAAAGTTTGTTGTAATCTAAAGCGGCAGAATATGATAGAAATAATTATTGGCAAAGGTTTATAAGTATTGACACAAGTCGATTTTTGTGTTAAAATACCAGTTCCATTTGATTTAAAAATAAATACAAATTTATTTATTTTTTACTTGACAACGCTTAGTTGTATTGTTATCATAGACTAATAATACGATGTTGGGCAATTGATTTTTAATCATTATTTTAAGGACTATTAATATGCAACAGAAAGCTCTTGAAAGTAAGGTCAAGAGCAATAGTTTGCTTCTTGACAAAAAGATGCATAGTCTAATTAAAAACCATGAAAATGAGTTTGTTATTTTTAATGGTGAGGACTTTCATTTTGCGGAAAGCTTTGTAGATGCATTAACTTTAGGCGATAAAACATTTGGCAAAGCTTCTGGATTTGTCGTACGTAAATTAACTGGCGTGGTTCCGATTTTTGCATGTTTGACCAAAGTGTAATTTATGCAAGCTTCTAAAAATGCTTTTGGTCTTTATGAGTTCAGTTTAACTGTAATTGGACCACGTAACAGAAGAAAAACATTGAAGGGTATTGTCGATACGGGCAGTACCCTTTGTGCGTGCACTTATAAGGTTATTACTACATTATTAATTCGGCCAATAGATTATGGAAAAGTAATGCCAATCGGTGGTGCTTCTTCGTCGAGATTGATATATGAGGCTACAATTAATTTTGACAACATGTCACAGAAAACACCCATTGTAAGATTAAATACTCTGCCAAAAACGTTTGATTTTATTTTAGGCATGTCAATATTAGATTTTTGCGACATTGACAAGAGTGATAACCATTTAAAGATTTGTTGGAAAAAAACCGAATAGAATAGTAAGTATCCCAGCCCTGCCGTCTGCTTCAGTCAGATAGCGGGGCATTTTGTCAGCATCCGGGCCAGCCCGCCCCCTGCCGAGCCCTTGCCCTTTGGAAACCCATCCCTGGCAACCCCCGCCATCTTCGGAACTCCCAAAGAGAAGGGCTGCTCTGGCACAATTCAAATAGAGTGCCTAAGGGGGCGGATGCTGTCCGTGGCCGACCTGCCACGTTCCCTTTCAGGGGCTGTCCTTCGGACTACGGGCTGTGGTCTATCTGACACGACCGTTTCGCTGTTAGCGAGAGCGGTCTTTTTGTTTGTCATTTATCTTGATATTTTCAGGTGGAATTGTTATGATAAAGCATTCTGATAGGCGGTGTATGACAAAATATGTTCGTATGACTGCTTATTATTACTTCGTGTCCTTGGCTTCGTTATCATTCGAAATAAACTTCATTCTCATCAATCTTCGAGGTAAAACAATGGCCGAGATAATTACAACTAAGGTATTCAGAAGTAGCGCTACTTATAAAGCAATACGCATATTAAGAATTAATGAAGCGCTTGGCTTTAGCATGGGAACTATCGATGAGCAACATAAACATATTATTTCCAACTTATCAGAGGGTAAGGAAGCGTACTTTTTGAAGCCAGGGAAAGAAACGCAAAGATTGTCTCCGAATGTACATGATATGTTCCCAAATGTTGGTGCTAACAATATTAGCGAAACCAGTGCTTACTCATTTGATGTTATATGGGAATATCTGATAAAAATATCCATCATTAATCAGCTCACTTTCAAAAAGGTTCTGGTTTTATTGTATCGTCTCTGTTACTTTGTTGACCATACGGTACAGAACCAAGCTATTGTAAGATATGCACCATCAAAAGAACTTATGGAAGAGATACATAAAATTGATTACGCATTAAAAGATGGGTTTAAAGATAAATTTAAAACCGAAGAAATCGGGCTTTTAGAATACTTACATTTCGTAGACTTGCTTGGCTGGAATGAAGATGTCAAGTATCACGTGACAGACTCCGAACCTGATTTTTCAGATAGTACACGTAATAATGTTGGTAGGAATAATACAGTTATAAGTATTATTAGTGTCCCGTTGATGATAAATGATTTCCTTTCAAATATCATAGAAAATGTCAATTATATTGAGAAAATCAATGTAAAACTGATATTGAACACAATGCAGAAATTAAGCAAATCGAGGGGTATATGCGTTCTATCCCATAGGGAGCTGCAGCGCTATTTGTCGCCCTATCTGGAGTATTAATGCGTTGTGGTTTTGTCGGGCCTATAATGTATATTATAATAGAAGCAGATTATTTCACCATGCCCACTTACCATTATGAATCAAGTTAAGCAATATATTCGTGATGGTAGGTCGCCGATACCTAAAGATGATAAAACATCTGCTTTGATGAGTAAGGTGCGGGGAAGGAATACAAAACCTGAATTACTAGTAAGACAGGCATTATTAAATACTGGATTGAGAGGATATCGTCTACATTACGTTAAAGTATCTGGGCGACCTGATATATGTTTTGTGGGCAAAAAAATTGCAATCTTCGTTCACGGTTGTTTTTGGCATCGCTGTCCATATTGCAGACCAAGCTTGCCTAAAAACCATAGAGCTTTCTGGAAGAACAAGTTCAATAAAAATATAGATAGGGACAAGCGTAATGTAAAATCGTTACGCGATAATGGATGGAAGGTGGTAATATGTTGGGAATGCAGGGTTAAGAATGATTTACCTAAATTGATAATGAGAATAAAGAGGCACGTGGGTTGAATGTCTAAGAACAAAATTAGAGTTATAGAGCTTTTTGCTGGTGTTGGCGGGTTCCGTATTGGTCTTGATAGGGCCTCCAATGGCCGTGCCGTCAAGTTCGAGACCGTATGGAGCAATCAATGGGAACCGGGCACCAAGAACCAAGCGGCATCATTAGTTTATCGCGCTCGGTTCGGAGATGTTGGGCATGTTAATGATGATATATCTACGGTCGATATCAAGGAAATCCCCGAGCATGATATGTTGGTGGGGGGATTCCCTTGTCAGGATTACTCTGTAGCTAGGACACTAAATCAGGCACACGGCATAGTTGGGAAAAAGGGTGTCCTTTGGTGGCAAATACATCGCCTATTGGATGAAAATAGGGAAAAACCTCGTTATCTTTTCTTAGAGAACGTAGACCGACTTTTAAAATCTCCAGCCAATCAACGAGGGCGGGACTATGCAATCATGCTTGCTTCACTATCCGATTTAGGATATGGTGTTGAATGGCGTGTTATTAATGCTGCAGATTATGGCATGCCGCAACGCCGCCGCCGTGTATATATCTTGGGTTATCATAAAACAACGGATATCTATAAAGCCTTGGAAAAAGCAAGGCGCAATAAAGAGCAAAAGGCATGGCTTTTCGATAAAGGAATATTAGCTCAAGCATTCCCAGTACAAAAGAATCTGTACAAAGATACACATTCGTTTACCCTGGATGGTGACCTTCCCGCAATAAGCAATGAATTTAATTCAGGCCCATCGAAAAGTTCACCATTTTCAAGCAGTGGTTTGATGATGGAGCGTGAAGTCTATTCGACGCAGACCTATCCTTATTACGAAGGTCCCTATACATTGTTGGGTGATGTATTGATAGATGATAAAGATGTACCGGAGAGCTATTATATTGATGCTTCGGCTATGGAAAATTGGACATATCTCAAGGGCGCTAAGAATGAAATGCGAGGAAACTCTAAGAATGGATTCACATATAAGTACAGTGAAGGCCCCATCAGCTTTCCTGACCCATTAGATAAACCATCTAGGACAATTATCACAAGCGAAGGCGGGTCAGCCCCGTCACGGTTTAAACATGTGATTGCCACCAAGGATGGCCGAATGCGAAGATTGGTGCCCCTGGAGCTTGAGCGTCTTAATATGTTCCCTGATGAACATACAAAATTAGATGGAGTCTCTGATGTCAAGCGTGCCTTTTTTATGGGCAACGCTTTGGTTGTTGGGGTTATCGAACGAACGGGTAAGATGCTATTGAACTATGTTTGATATTGGTTATAAAGGTAAATTAATGACAATGACATTGAGCAATAAAGTAATAGGAACAGCCTTTACCCGAGTTATTGAACAAGCTGACCGTGATAAGCTGGACAACATCTTGTTTAACTGGAGCGAGGTTGAATATGATGAGGACCATGACCGGCTTATAACCTATCCGGGAAGGGATGCCTGTTTTTCCAGAGGTGTTGATGGCGGGAAAAGCTATGTTACCAAAAAGTCGTTCTTTGAGTGGTTATACAGCGAAGCTCCATTTGATACTAAAATATATGGGGAATCTATTCTTGAAGACAAAGATTGGGCCAAAGACATACAAGACATCCGAGCCGTTGCTGGACTTACATCAATAGAATCAAAGTAAAACCAATGAGGCTATAATTATGGATAATGTAGATTATGGTTGGTGTGATTTCCTGAGTACAGTTGGGAAACGTCTCACAGGGATTGTATATCTCTCGAGAAAGGGCTTGGAACACGTATATTTTACTTTTGAGGATGGTACAGGGAGCGAGATTTATTCTGGCTATCAACGTCTATGCCCCAAAAAGAATAATTGGGGTAATGTTACTGTTGAATACTTCATTAATATGGCTAAAAATGCTCCACGTGGCTCAACCGCTTATGTTGCCAGGTTAAATGCTGATACTAATGAAGTTATACAAGAGTCTATTGAGTGTATTGGAGAAAGCAGGGAATAAATGGACGAAGTAGTAAAATTGCCGTTTAAACCGGGAGATATCGTTATCCCTGGAGACAAAGGAGTATTATATGGCTAAAATATATTTATGCAAAAATCAACAATGTCTGTGGGGTGGAGCAATTTATAATGAGCAAAAAAGTACAAGCTATTCTGATGAAGAGTATAATAAGATATTAAAAAATATCTGCCCAGAGTGTGGCCGTCCTTTATCTTTGATTAGTCGTGCGACAAGGAATTATGGTTATATCTATTATATAAGGGGCAGAGATTTGGCTATAAGAAATATATGCCCCAATACTCCTAGGTTAGAAATAGAGATACAGGCTGGAGATGCTGTTGAATTGAAAGATTTTATTCAAAAGCATATTGAAGAGGATTGGTTATCTAGATAATATTAAAACTGTTATTGATTATTGAGATAGTTATATATACCATGGATGATGAGAAATCTATCAAAGAAGAGGAAATTACTGTTGACTGAGTGGGGCTGATTCCGCCCCACACTCCCGCTCACAACCCCTCAGATACCTCAGATACCTCAGATATATCTGAAAAAATAGCTTATTATGGATTTTTGGGAATATAAAACCAATTGAGGGTAATAGTTAATATAAGTAACTGAAAGATAGAATATTTCGAGGGGTGGGGGTCTTTTTTAAGACTGTTTTAAAACGTCAAGGTTTGCACCTCTTGTTACCCTATTCGTGCAATTGTTACTCTAGGGTAATAGTTATTTGAACATTTTCAGGATGTTTGTTTTTCTTGGTTTGTTCCTATTCCTTCATTAATGAATGGGTTATCGATTCTACGTATTGTCTGGCATGTCTTATGCAAGTATAATTGAACTGACAAGTTCAACCTGAGGATAATTTCTGTTCCCTGACCGGTCAAACTGTAAACCGGTTAGAAGAACTTTTTACATATAATATGCGCGGTCGCAGATTATTTAGCTGCTTACCAGCAAAACTTTATAGCGTTCACACGCTTTGCCTTTAATTAAGGATTAATTATTTAGTATAAGCTTTTACAGCTAAAATAACGCCGTAATTACGGCTGCCGTCTACCGGCTTGCCCTCTAACGGGCCTACGAATTAACTTATTTTCTTCGTAGGCCCTTTTATTTTAACTCAAAAATAAAGGTAAAACATGTTTATAAAAACAAAGGTTAAACTTGTCGAATATCTGTCCGAAGAACGTATCGAGGAATATCGGACAATTTACCGACAGCAGTTTGGTCGGGAAATCTCTAAAACAGAGGCCTACGGCCAAGCCCTCCAACTAATCGGCTACCTTAAATGGCTATACCGACCGTTAGGCAAAGCCGAATTTGACGCCATGCTTGCATTGCCTGAGCGACCAAAGGCAGCACAAACTGAGGTGGCACCGCCTGATGCTTATAGTAAGGAACATATGCATCAATTAGCGATACAGGGAGGGGGTGATAGCCATGATTGACACCATCCATCTTAGACTGTTTAACCCTTTGACAAGCCACCTGCATCGGATAGATATGCAGACAGCACAGATAGTGGATGGGCGATTAAAAAGCACGGCAATGGCACCACAACCTGATGTTGGTATCCCGGCGCAGCTGCCACACTTAAAGTATTGCCCATCGAGCAAACTGTACTATGTGAGGGGCAGTCGTGGCTTCATCTACGTCCAGCTTCACCTCCCTAAGTGGAAATCCCGCGGTGGGTGGAATGTCTGGCCGGCCACCAAGGACGAAGCATGGCAGATTTTCCAAGAGCTTCAAGGAAGGCTGAAGAGCATTGGCATCGTGACGGATATCTTTAAGGCGGCCGTAGTGAGACTGGATATCTTCTCCAACGGGGTTACCGAGTACAGCTACCAGGATTTCAAACCCCTGCTAGACACTTTGGATATCCCCAGGAGAAGAAGGGTAATTTACCCAGATAGCATCAGGTTTGAAAGTGGTCGCCGGGTAGACATCATCTATGACAAAAGGGAGCAACAATCCGCAAGTGGTTATAGTGCGGAGTTATTGCCCCCAAATCTGATTCGCTGGGAGTATCGACTCTTACAAAAGGATGCCGTAAGTTCTACGACTGGGGTAGATATCCTGGAAGACCTTTTCACCGAATGGGAGGCCATAGAGGAGCTTTATATCAGGAATCTGAAGGCCGCCCTTAGATATGACGAGGTATCGCCGGGCCAAATCATGCTATCGAAGGATATCGCCTTTCTGGTCAAGAACCGCCACCAGGTCTCTCGCGCCTTATATTCAAAACGGGTACTTGAGGAAACGGGAGATATTGGTTCCCTTCGAACCATCCTGAAGCAAAACGGCACTACCAGGCTTCAGGCGTACCGGCTAGTCCAAACGGTTTTGGATGGTCTGCAATATCCGATACCAAGCGATTCGGTCTCAATCAACGCCCTGAAAATGGAACTTTACAATAAGCTGGTCCAGGGCCTTGGAGAGGTGCCGGAGGAAACCCTTTAACACCTGCTGGACTGTGGGGCAGTATTGCTCAACAGTTGATTTCACTAAACTTAAAACAACAATTATGGAGGTTTAACCATGGCTAAACAGAAAACAGGCACTTGGGAATGGGCATCCAGAACCTTTAACTCGGTGGCAGGCTGTCAGCATTCGTGCCGCTACTGCTACGCCTGTGCAATGGCTGTCCACTATAGGAAATTCGACCCGGCAAAATGGCGGTCACAGGTGTTGGTGGAAAAGATGCACGAGCGGAAATTCCGCAAGGGCAGGGAAATGGTTATGTATCCCAGCGCCCACGATATCATCCCAGAATACCTGCCCCACCATCTGGCCTTTATTAAGAAACTGTTGGAGGCCTACCCAAGGGTGCTTTTGGTCACCAAACCGCACCTGGAGAGTATAAAGGGCATCTGTGAGGCCTTTGGAGCCGACCGGGAGCGTATCCTATTCCGGTTCACCATCGGGTCAACCAGTGATGCCACCCTTTCGTTTTGGGAGCCCAATGCTCCGAGCTTCGGGGAAAGGTTAGATTGCCTGAAACTGGCACATTCACTTGGGTTCGGTACCAGCGTGTCATGTGAGCCGATGCTGGACGACCGGGTTGAAGATGTAATCCAAGCGGTCAGCCCGTATGTTAACGAGACGATTTGGCTGGGGAAGGTTAACCGCTTCAAGCATCGTCTAGCCCTTAATGGCCACAGTGACCCTGAGACCTTAGCCGAGGCAGACCAGTTGATAGGGTGGCAATCTGACGCTAATATCCTGGCCTTATACCAGCGACTAAAGGATAATCCGATGATTCGCTGGAAGGACTCTATTAGGAAGGTGGTTGAGCGGTAATAAGTAAAAAGGGCGGGTCGGGTCCTAAGCCTGGCCTGCCCTCTGGTAAATGTCATCCCCAAACATTATAATTAACAAAAAGGAGGAATCTTATGGCACAGAAATACTTTCTTTACGCCCGGAAGTCTACCGAGGATGAGGGCAAACAGGTCCAGTCGGTTGACGACCAGGTAAGGGTCATGATGGAGTACGCCGAGCGGAACCAAATTCCAACCGAAGATATTACCGTGGTCTGGGAGAACAAGTCCGCCAAGCGTTGCAAAAAGCGGGAAAAGTTCACTGCCATGCTCGAGACCATAGAGCA
Organism: uncultured bacterium; assembly: GCA_937863685.1. GTDB lineage: Bacteria > Edwardsbacteria > AC1 > AC1 > EtOH8 > UBA2226. The sequence continues at coordinate 282,902 of CALMGM010000005.1, read as the reverse complement.
GGATAAATCAGTCACCTATTCCCTATTGGTTTGGGCGGCTGATAGGCTGGCCCGTAATATGACCGATGGCGGCAGGATAATTGACTTGCTGGAAGAGGGCCGTATCAAGGAGATTCGGGCACATCATAGGACATATACCACCAACGATACCCTGCAGCTGACCTTGGATTTTGGGATGTCCAAGGAAGAGACAATTAAGATATCCCGCAACGTGACCAGGGGCATGCAGTCCAAGGTGGACAAAGGCCATTTGCCGGAACGAGCCCCGGTTGGATATCTTAATGACACCTCCAAGCGCAAGGGCGAACGGGATATTATTCCAGACCCGCAACGGTTTGAGACAATAAAGCGTTGCTGGTGGCTGTTACTGCATAAGCAATATAGCTTGCACCAGATACACACCGAAGCGACATACACCATGGACTTGCGCAACCAGCATGGGGAGAAATACGCCCGGAGTTATTTCTACAAGATGTTTCTAAATCCCTTTTATTACGGAGTGCTGCAATATAAGGGCAAAATGTATCCGGGAGCCCATCAGCCCATGATAACCAAGGCCGAGTTTGACATGGCCCAGCTGATAGTCAGAAATAAGCAGAAGCCCCGGCCGTCAAAGCATAAATTCTCATATGTAGGCTTGATACGGTGCGGCAAGTGTGGCTCTGCTATTACAGCTTATCGGAAACAGAAACATCAGAAAAATGGGAAAACGCATACCTGGATATATTACACTTGCGCCAAAAGTATGGACCGGCATTGCAGGCAGCGTTTAGTTCGGGAGGACCGGCTGGAAGATATGTTCATCTCCCTTCTATCAGAAATTGAGATACCCGATGAGTTCCGTAATTGGGCTTTGGATATCTTGCGCCGGGATAGCGAACAGGAGTCAAACTTTATCCGGGAGCAGGTCGAATCCCGGCAAAGGGCCTACCAAAATTGTTTGGTTAAAATTCGTCGGTTACTTGATATGCGCCTGGACGGGGAGATTGATGTTGATACCTACACCGTCAAGATGGCTGAGCTCAATTCTGACAAGGAACGGCTTAATGCTATGCTACTGGAATCTGACCATCAATTTAAGGACTGGATGAAGGAAGCCGAGCGGTTATTTGATATAGCCGTAATGTCCAAGAAAAGGTTCATTTTGGGCGATGTTGACTCCAAAAGAGAGGCGATACTAAATGTTTGCTCGAACCTCGTTCTGGATGACGGAAAGCTGCATCTGACAACGGTTCCAGCCTTACAGGCAATTAAAAATGCAGCACCTGGGATACAGGCACTGCATCTAAAGCTCGAACCTAGTCAAGATATTGCCACATCGGGCGGTTATGCTAGGTTATACGAGGGTAAAAAGGACTGGTGCGCCATAAAGGACTCGAACCTTTGACCCGCTGATTAAGAGTTAAATCAGGGCCTTTTTTAGAAGAATTGTGATTTCAAGGAGTTCATCAAAACAGCTTATTAATTCATGGGTTATGGGATTTTGTTGCTTTTGTGGACTTTGCTAATATCTACCAATTTTGTTTCAAACATGGCACAAATTTGGCACAAGTGACCTTCCTTAGGATGATGGGCGAGGCTTGGTTTTAAAAGGTAAAAGAAAAGAATATATGATCCATAAGACATTTATATTTCTCTAGGAACGTTTACAGTGAGCTGAGTATGAATTGGATCTATTTCAAAGGGGAATAATCCAGCTTCAATATTGGGTTATTCTTTTATGTTGACAACTTGTATATACGGTAGTAGAATGACTCAAGTAATTTACTGAAAATCGACAAATGGTTAAGATTGAAAAAATGCATAAAGATCATATCTTTATCAGTTATGCTACAGAAGATAGCCTTTTCGCTAATTGGCTTACTTTTAAGTTAACAACTGAAGGATACAAGGTTTGGTGTGATCGTATTAAATTGCTTGGCGGAGAATCTTATCCTAGAGATATTGATTATGCAATAAAAAATCAAACATTTTGCTTTTTAGCATTACTTTCCCATGCTTCTATAAAGAAGCCAAATCCATTAAAAGAAAGAACCTTGGCGCTTAATATCGCAAGAGATCGAGGAATTGATTTTGTGATACCTCTTAATTTAACGGGGCTTAAGCCTACAGAACTTGATTGGACAATAAGTGACTTAACTTTTATTGATTTTATAGATTGGGGACAGGGATTTGCTAATTTGCTCAATAAATTGAAACGTCTCAACTCCCCATGTTGGCCTGAAACTGGGAAGTCTGAGGTAACCAAATGGTTTAATCTTAACACACTGCCTCTAAAAAAAGACGAAAGATTATGGTCTAATATCTTTCCAGTATTAGCAATTCCTGCGATTTTTTATAAATTCTCGTTCCATAAAAAAATATTAGACATTGGGAATATTCAAGAAAAATGGCCAATGTACCGTATAAATAATAATGAGGGTTGTGCATTTGTCAATCCAAATGAGAATTTACAGTTGAACTATAATCGTGTTGAAGAAATTCAATGGGGTGTTGTAGAAAAATGTTCTGGTGTTAAAACTCAAAACATCGTACAAAATTTATTTCATCGACATATCATTCACCATTGTATTAATAAAGGATTGAAACTATCAAGAGGTAAAAAACGATTATACTTTCCATCAAATATAATCACAGATGATAAAATTTATTATACTAACTATTCGGGCAAGAAAACATACACCAATACTACCGGAATTAGGAATTTCAGAGTAGCCAATTATCAAAAAGAAGCAATTCGATATCATTTGTCACCAAAGTTTTCTCCTAAAATTATTAATGATGGTAATCATTTTGTTATTTTGAATTTATCTATTGTTTTGACAGACAATAATGGAAATTTTCTTGAAACTAAATCCGCCTTTCGGAAAAAGAAGAAAATATGTAAAAGGTGGTGGAACCATGAATGGTTATCAAAAATGATGGCTGTTGTATCCTGGTTATCAGATGCGCAAAATGAAATTGTATTAATAAATGATAATACTGCAAGAATGTCTGTTTCAACTTTGCCGATTTTATCAAATATTGGATGGGGGTTAGATGAGACAGGGGATGCTAATATAATTCTAAAAGAATCAGAAAACATTCTTGATGATCTGTCACGCGAAGAAGATAATATACTTGAGGAAGAAGATTATGAAGAGTGATAATATTTCATGGATTGACGAACCCACACTGGAATTTCGATATGGGCAGAATTTAATTGACCCACATGATGGTCTTTCTGTATTTGGTCCTTTTGATGCTGATCAACCGTCCTCGCCAAAACAAATATCATATGGGATTGTTGGTACGCAATATGGAATTAATGAGTGTTCTAAATTTATAGGCACATTAAACACGCCAATATTGATAGATGATAAAAGTACTAATGCAATACTTTGGCCGCCATTCCCCGGATTTTCTACTTGTTTCGAATCCAAAATGCCAAATACACCAACTCATATTCATGTTATAAATGATGATAAATTATTGAAGGCAGCTACCGATTTAGATCAAAATAAACGCACAGGATCTGTAGTTGATTTTTACATAGAAGGTATTAAGCATCTTATTAAATATGATGATAAATATGATGTAATCATATGTGTAATTCCAGAGATTGTTTTTAAGAATTGCCGACCAATGTCAACGCTTCAAGAAGGAACTGGCGATAGAATTTCTGCAATTACTAGACGTTTCCGTAAAATTGGGCACCAGAATTTATTTGATTGTTACAAACAAGAACATTATACTTATTCGGTTGATTTTCGCAGGCAAATTAAAGCGCGCTCAATGGAATTTGGTGTGCCCATACAAATTATTAGAGACACAACATTTATTACAGAGAAAAATCAGGGCATAAAGCGTGGGCTTACTCCACTATCAGATAGAGCATGGAATCTATCAGTAGGCTTATACTATAAGGCAGGTGGTAAACCATGGAAACTTTCATCAACTCGAGAAGGGGTTTGTTATGTTGGTATAGCTTATAAACGAACAGGAGACTCTGAACAAAGTCGAACGGCCTGCAGTGCTGCACAAATGTTTTTAGATAGTGGTGATGGATTAGTTCTGATGGGTGAATACGGACAATGGTATTCCCCAATATCAAAAGAGTGTCACCTTGATCGTCAAGCAGCAAAAAGGCTTTTATCAAAAGTGCTGGAAACATATAATGCATTAGATGGGAAACCGCTTAATGAAATATTCCTACATTGTATGTCTTCTATTGACGAAGAAGAATTTAACGGCTTTAAAGATGCTTGCCCAAAGGATACAAAAATTATTGGGATTAGAATAAAAAAACAACAGAATTCAATTAGATTATTTCGCGAAGGAAAAAATCCAGTTCTTAGAGGTACATATTGGAGGCTTTCTGATCAAACGTGTTTACTTTGGGCATCTGGATATAAGCCAAGAATTGCGACATACGATGGTTGGGAAACACCCCTCCCTCTTTCAATTGACATACAACATGGAGATGCTGACATTGATCAGGTTGCGAAAGATATTCTGGGTTTGACGAAATTAAGTTATAACTCCTGTAAATTCAGTATGTCAGAACCAGTTACTATAGGATTTTCAAAATCAGTTGGGGAAATATTGGTTTCCAATCCGACTGTTATCAAAGCAGAGCCGAAATTTAAATTTTATATATAAGAATGGTATTAAATATTGGATGTTATATTGCGCTTATTTTATTACACAGATCACTAGTACACAAAATATTTCACTAAAAGTCGTGAAATGGCATTTTGTCAGACAATATTTGAATTTTATATTTTCTGTAAATATTGAATATAATCTCAGATAAATACAGTTACGTAAAAAAGTAAAAATAATTAAGAAATATTTGTTATTGCTATTGACATTTTACAATTAATTTTGTATAATATCGATTCTTTAACTTAAATATGTGTCAACTATCCCCTTGCGTGCCAATGGTTTATGGTGGCTACGTTGCATTGTTATATTGATTTTTCTGAATTAAGAAATAAATAATATCATCAATTATATTTTATTATACACTTTTTTATTGCGCTTACCTATGATGTATTGATAAAGTGTATACAGATAGGAAGGCAACTATTATATCTGAACGATGTTTTGATCTTGGCGTGTAGTTTTGTTTTACATAACCGAGATTAGACAAATGCTTTTTTCGAATTCAGTGGATTAAATTTTCTTTTTCCCAAAACATGAATTATTATAAGGGATAAGATATTTGTATTATGATAAAAACAGGAAAAAGAATACTCATAACTGGCCAATCTGGTATTAAAATTAATGAGACTTTAAAAAACTTCTGCCTCAACAATTTGCATTTTGTCCGCGGTGATCGCCCTTCTCCAGATTTATATAATGTTGAAAAAATCATGGAACGACTTTATGCAGATTCTGGAGAAAAATTAGATTCCGAGATGCTATGGATCGAGAAGATATTAAGTCTTCCAATCCCGCAGCTCTATATATTATGGGAATCGGCTTTTAAGGAAATTCTTTCAAAAATAGAAAAAGCGCCGGAACGTGATGTGATTGTTTCGTTTCATGCTTGTTTCTATCATCATTATACAATCGAATATCTTTCTTTTGTTAATTCTATATTTCTCCTTCAATTTAAACCTGATATTTTTATTACCTTTATTGACGATATATATGATATACATAGTCGACTTAGAGCACCAAACCAGATATTTAATCCAGCCTTAGCTGGCGCTCAAGATTCAGAGCATATTATTAGAGAAATGCGAAGAATTTTAGACTGGCGCGCACGTGAAATAATGATGTCTCGGCATTTGGCCAATGAAATAAACAAAACTCCTCATTTCTGTTTTGCTGTCAAGCACCCTGATGAGACATTTTACCAATTACTTTTTGAAAATAAGGCACCCTTTTATTTTTCTCACCCCATTAGCGAGGTGAGAAGATTGCACCGTTCTGGACATGAGGAAAAAGCTAATAATATTATTGAAACGATTCATAGGTTAGAAGAAAGAGCGTCTCATGAATTTGTCTGCTTTTTACCTACAACTATTGATGAATATAGGATAGAATTTAACCCTGATAATAAAAAATATAGTCCCTCTTTAACTAAAAGATGGGATGAAGAAAAGTATGCAAATCCGAATGGGTTGCTTTATATTAAGCCTGACAAGGTCGTAGACAACGTTTTTTATATTCCTGGACAAAAAAGTCACTCTGGGGATCATGCTGGAGATTTAAAAAACTTAGCCGAGCATATTGAAATACAAATCAGTTCTCGGGATCACAAATTAGTTGAGCAAAGTGAATGTCTCTTTGTATATCGCCCTTGTTTTAATGGTAATGTCTCTCGGGGTGTTCTTAAAGAAATAAAATATTATCTGCTGTTGATTGATAGCTTAAAAATGCCCAAAAAATGTTTTATCTATTTGCCGCATGAGGATCAAAATATTCTAAAAATTAATCAATTACAATTACACTTAAATAATGCGGTCAGGCAAGGGAAAGTCAAGGATCATTTAAAAAGAACAGATGATATTTTTCTCAACCCAAATGAAATTGATCAATGGATATCAAATGATGAAAATCCAAAACAATGCAAGACGTTGTTGCGGAAAATAATAACCGACAGAGGGTTAAGTGTTAAATTGGAGAGGCATGGTTTAGAAAGTGATTCTTCACAGGAGGCCATGCAATATCTAAATGAACTTTTCATAGATTATAAAAGATCTGTAGACCGTTTCATAACTGAGTATCGTCAAGCTGCAACAAAAATTTGGGAGGAGGACAACTTGTCTCCAGAAACTCTTATAAATAACGTTATTCAGGAAATAAAAAAAGAAAGGAAACAATAATGGAGGCGGGAGCGATTTTACTCCGAGATCAATCAGAGGATAGTGAAAAAGCAGAGAAATTCTTAAAAAAATCAGGGATTCGTTTTACTGCTCTTTTCTCTTCGCACTCTGAAAAATTACCGTGTGTAATAAGTGCTAAAAGTTCTTATTCCTATGAGGGTATGGAGGGCATTCTGAGATATATTAGGATAACAACAAAAGATAATTAGTCCCGGTTATTTTTCATATATCTCTATAGGCTAATATAACCTGTACTTGTTGACGATTCTTATATATGAAATTAGCTATTATTTCTGTATTCAATTCTCTTTTTCTCATATCAACAATATCTTTTCTTTTTTCAATATGCTCTAATTTTATTTTGTCGGCACTCCTCATAGGTTTTAATATTATAACGCCATATTCCATGTCTTTTTCAAGATCGAAATCTCTCATATACCCAATTTTTATTTTTGCTGGTTTCGTGATGCTGTAGGCAATGCTATTAACTATCTCTACGATCTCTGTGATTTTTGTTTCAGGTAGTGTGCTTACATTGGCATATATGCTTTCTTTATCTAACTCCAATAATAAATCTATGTTCATTTTTCTTATAGTAATATTATTTTAATTCTTTTTATATTTTTCTATTTATTTTACGATGGATAGAATATTTTATTTTCTTGGCTTCCTGAAGATAAATCTACGGGAAGTTTTTTTCTTTTTCTGGGGATAACTTTCAGAAATTATTATTTTATAATAGCATTGATGATTGTTATAGCCCCTTCTTCATTAATCGCCCAACAGACAGCGACCACAGATGAAGGAAAGAAAGTAATCCTCTTTGAGGACGGATCATGGCAGTATGTTGTTTACTTTGATGATATAAAGCCAGCTCATATTGATTCCCTGGAGATCCCGGAAATTCCAATGAATGCCCAGGTCGTTGTTCATGCCGGATACACTCTTTCTTATAATGAAATGCACGAACAGGCCAATTGGGTGGCTTATGAATTGACTGAGAAAGAGACAGAAGGGAAGTATAAGCGGACGAATAAATTCCTTGTGGATCCGGATATCTCAACTGGATCAGCAACCAGCAAAGATTATAAGAAATCAGGTTATGATCAGGGACATTTAGCGCCGGCCGCGGATATGGGCTGGTCAAAGACTGCAATGACGGAATCGTTTTATTATAGCAACATGAGTCCCCAGGAACCAAGTTTCAATCGCGGTATTTGGAAGAAGCTGGAAAAACAGGTCAGGGGGTGGGCAATAGATAATAATGCAGTATATGTTGTTACAGGACCGGTATTGACTGATGGATTGCCCACTATAGGCCCAAATAAGGTCTCTGTGCCCACTTATTATTACAAAGTGATATTGGACTATACTCTCCCCGAAATAAAGGCTATTGGCTTTATAATGCCCAATGCCGGGTCGTCAGAGCCATTACAGAGCTACACTGTGACTGTGGACAGTGTCGAAAAGTTTACGGGGATAGACTTCTTTTATCGGCTTCCGGATGACCAGGAGAAGATAATAGAAAGCATTATTGACGTCGGGGCCTGGTTTAAAGAATAGTAAACTTGCTCTTTGTACCATAATCCCCATAATTTAAAACGGAGAATATCAAAGATGAAACAAAAGCTCATTCTCCTCTTGAGTTCCATTCTATTTATGGGACTCTTTGCTAATAATTCATTTGGGCAGGAAGATCAAACGGTTTATGTTACAAGAACAGGGGCTAAATACCACCGGGTAACTTGCAGCTACCTTCGCAAGAGTTCAATTCCGATGAAACTGTCAGAAGCAGTTAAGTATTATGGTCCTTGTTCAAGATGCCATCCTCCAGTGTTATATAATCAATCAGACACCGAACCATCTGATGCAGTAATAACAAAGCAATCGACCCCAACCAAGAAATCTAACAAAAATCAAACAAATCAATGTTTAGGAATTACCAAGAAAGGTACTCGCTGTAAACGCACGACCTCAGATCCTTCGGGATATTGTTATCAACATATGAATCAGTCTACAATCACTCCGACAAAAAGTGTCAGTAAAGATAAAAAAGACACCACCATTACTAAAACTTCCACGAAAAGCTCGGATAGGATAATATATACCGGACCCCGGGGTGGCCAATATTATTATAATGATAAAGGGAAAAAGGTTTATATCAAGAAGGATTAGTTATCGTTTTAATAAATCTATTAGTCAACGATTTTGTCAATGTTATTTTTCAGGCTTTCGTAAGCGTCCTTTCTAAACAATGCCCCGATCATAAAATCCATCAATGTAAGGCGTGATGGAAGTAATTTCTGTAGTTTGTCTAACAACGAAAGACATTCATTCAAAAGAAATATAAAATCAGCAGGCGTTATTGCGATTGCTCTTGAGTTTACTTTGATATTTGCTTTCTCTTTCTCATCACAAATAACTATCACGTATCCGCTGAACGAAAGTGATTTTGCCGATTCTGTCAAGGTCAAATAATCCTCGGGACCATATCCTGTGCAACCTTGTGTTGCATTTTCTCGGTTAATACTGTCTTCAAATCGTGCTTTCTGTTCGCCGCTAAACGCTGATTTTATTTTATCCAAAGATTGTGAACATCCGTAAATCGAACAATAATTGTCCATTCTGCATAAATCGAATATTTTGTCATATACTTCTTTTGCACTGACTGTAAAATCCGTTATGCTTTTCTGCGAAAAACAGCCATTTAAAACACCATAACTGATAAGAAAAGAAATGCTCATTAGAATTAATCCCCGTTTAATATGTAATCTATAATACCTCTTTTAATGATAACGGCTTTTATGCAATGCTCGGAGTTATGGGTTTCTATCGCTGCAATACCACAGGTAATGGTTTCGTCTATATTTAATTCCTTCTTTTGGTCTAAGGTTAGGTCTTGTACTCTTACATATCGAACATTTCGTAGTGTCATTTTATAATGTAATAAATTATGTTTATATACTTTTCCATCAAAGAATAAAATTATTTATTTACAAAATGCTTATTCTTCATTGTACCAATAAATTCCTGGATCAATTGGGGATAGAACCCTCGATGAAAAAAGTTGTTTCCGAAAAGGGTATCCTCGGCAGTTGGTCCGCGACATATTTCTATTATAACAACGACAAGGTGTTTCTTTTCGTCAATGATGCAACCCTGTTTTCGTTTACCTTGCGATGCCTGACAACGGACATCATGAAGATAGAAATAATGGCCGGTTTGATCGATTCCTTGCATAGGGTCAACGTGCCGCTGACGGTCATAGAAAAAATAAGAAAAGAATCGGACGATATAATATTCACCAAAAACACAAACCGCAGGGTTGTCGGCTCGATAAACAACCTGGTTTATTTGTATCACTACTCCATGCAGCAACACCGGGACCGTTATTCCATCAATATGAGCGAGATTGAAAGCAAAATGCATCGAGTGCCGTTCAAATATCTTTCATATAAATTACCGGTGGACGTACTTAAGAGTAAATTAAATATAATCAATTCATAATATCAATCAAAAAAGGAAAAACCAATGGATGCATTTATCAGGCTATTGGGGGTCAAAGTCCGCATGCTTCGTAAAGCCCAGGGTTTATCCCAGGAGAAGCTGGGGGAGAAAGCCGGGTTTGATTATCGATATATCGGCTTTATCGAGCAGGCTCGGGTCAATCCAACAATCAAGACCCTGGAGAAAGTAGCCCATGCCCTTAAATTGACGGTGCCGGATCTGTTTCCCAGCAATAAGGAGATCGAGATCAATAAAAAAGGGGTGCCGGCCAAGGTTGCCGAACGGGAAAAGATCCTGTCAAAGATAATGAAGGACTTGAATAAGGTAGACAACAGTAAGCTGAAAAGCATTGCCAAGATTGTAAATATTTCGGCGAGTGGAGGGGGCGCTTCTTGAGAAATCACCTAAAGTAAGCAATATTATACGGCAGTTTGCCGGACTTTTCTGCAAGGCGGGATATAATATCCCGCCTTTTTCTATGCTGGATAGTATGTATAATTGCCTATTGCGAAATGTTTGGCAAATATTGCATAACTATTGCTTTCCCTTTATAGACCGAAGCCCTGAGTGGCTGTAATTCCATATAATTAAAAGGTTTACGAATGTTGCGGAAAGCAACTCAAATGGCCTAAAATATGCATGAGAAGTTATTGGAGGGAACGCTATTATATAGGCTGTTTCTTGGCAGTATTTATGGTCTTTGAAGATTTCCCATTAGGGATCGCTACCTTGTCGCTTTGTTTGGTTTCCGATTGGTTAAATAATTAAATGGCAATTGGAACTAAAACAATAATTGATAAGAGGGGAAATCAATGGAAAATAAGGAGTTGCTTAAAAACATAAAGCAGGCCGCTAACATGGAGAACCAGGCGTCGCTTTTTTATAAGCATGTTGCCCTGCTATCCAAAGATAAACGGGCCGGAGAAATGCTGATGCAGTTTTCCCAAGACGAGGATAAGCACCGAAGAATATTGGAATATGTGGCGGAAAGCTACAGATACAATCACGAAAAGTTCGATTTTCCCGATATAGGACCACCCCCAGAATATGGGAAGCATGAAGCTAGCCCATTATATTCCAAAAAACTGGCGGAATTGACCGGAGAGCCGAAGCCGGTTCTGGTGACATTGAAAGAGTTTGCCAAAAAAGAAAACAAAGCCATCGCCTTGTATGCCGAATTATCAGAGAGCAGTGATGATGTAAATAGCAGGAAATTCTTCGACTCCCTGGTCAAATGGGAAGAAAATCATCTGGAAGCTCTGGAAAGGCAGGCCCTGGCCTTTGAGTCGAAACGATAGTATCTGACTGTAAAACCGATAATTTTAGGGTCGTCGGGCATTTCCTAAAGCCTGGCATTTTGTTAACTGAATGTTTGAAATCAAGCAGGAGGACTTTTTATGACCAAAAAAGTACGGAACATCAACGGGATATCGAATAATAACTGTCGTTGCGGGAGCTGGCTGGCGCATTGGGAGAAATTCAGCGGCCGCAAGGCGGTGTTTTGTTCCGAAGCCGGTTGCGCCAATCAAGCGGAAGCCGGCGGGCAGGTGCTGAGGGTTGGCGCCAACGATGACAATTGGTATATCATACCTCTATGCAAGGAACATAATGCCCTGACCGGGAGGGCCATAGAAGTGATAGATGCCACCATCTTCGTTCCGGTCGATGCGGAGGAAACCTGCGGTAGTGAAGGTCACGGGAGGTAATATGCGTTATGTGGGATTGACCGATAATCCGGCTCAGCGAAAGCTGGATCACGGGAACTCGTTCGATTGGCGTGTGGTGCGCGAATTTACCACCGAGGATGAGGCCCGCAAGTGGGAGAAAGGCTTGCTGCTTCTCGGCTATCAGGGAGGAACCGGCGGAAAGGGCTGGAAATACGGTTATACCTATACTATCACATTATGGACCAGGCAATAGGCGATTGCATCTGCCCAATAACGTTATATAAAAGGCCTGAGGTATTTTATTAATCCATACTCCGGGCTTTTTGTTTATCGGCGGGATCTTTTCAAAACAAGGAGACTATTTATGGCGGCCTATAAATATCCTGATTTCATCCGACAGGCTTATCACTACTCATTTGATATTGCCGTCGGGCCGGGGGAGCCGGCGCAAAATTCCGGCATATACCGCTGCGACGGCTGCGGCTGTGAAATCATCGCCGGTAATGGAGAATCCCTGCCGCCCCAAAGCCATCACCGGCATAAACCGGGTGAAGGGGACATCCGGTGGAGGCTGATCGTAGCGACAGACTGAACAGCTTCCGCGGCATAAATTCTAATTGACAATTTTCTTTCGAAGGTATATAGTTACTACTAAATATATCGCAATAATATTTATAAGCGTTATTTATGCCTCACCTTAAAACCGCCCTTCAGGAGCTTGTAATCCAGGCTAAAGCCAACAAGGTCCATCGCATGGCCGGGATGCCGGCCCTTAAGCAGAAGGGCATAGGGTGTATAATGATAAAAGAGTTCAAGGACATGATAGCGGAGATGATAGTTGACAGGACGATGGGGATGCTGGCGTAGATGGACCACGAACTATATGGTCGGTGTACGAGAAAGCGTGCAAAACAAGGCAGCTTTGGGGCGTCTGGAAACAATTAAATAAAAGGAGGAAACATGTCACTTGCCCCAATTTCACAAAAATGGCCGGCGGACAGGGCCATCCTTTTTGTGCACGGCATCGGCAACGCTAAACCCGGCGATTGCGATGCACTGATAAATCTGCTAAAAGAAGGGTTGGGTGCCGAGGCCGGGAAATACGCCTATTATCCTTTGTATTATGACGAGATTAATGATTGGTTTAAGGAGAAAGCGAATTTTTCGGAGGCAATTAAGGCTCTTAAAAACGCCATTAAACCGAACCTGGGCAACGACAACATCAGCGATACCATAGCGGAATATAGCGGTGATATAATCTGGCCGGTGCTGAGCTATGCTGCCTACGATACCATTCAGACATTTTATGCAGCCCAACTGCAACGAATGATCATGGACGGCGCAGATTCGGGCGTCAGCGCGGCCAAGCAAAAGATAAGCATCATCTGCCACAGCATGGGGTGTTTTCATACCTACGAAATGCTGCACAAGGCGTCCGATAATCCTCTGCTGAACCTGACCCCGGATAAGTTGTGTTTTGCCAATGTGATTTTTATGGCCTCGCCGGTGCAACTGATAAGAACCGTAGCTCAAAAGTCAAAAGCCCTGGTGTCGGATAAGCTGGCCGTACTGAAATCTAGCGGGTTGTTCTGCCCATCGAAAAAGACGATATTCTGGAAATATTATTCCACTAAGAACTGGGTGTCCATCACCGGCGATTATGATCCGGTGGGTGGTTACTTGATGAAGAAAAAACTGGATTGGGCCTACATGGATGTGCTGACCCAGAAATCAATCGTGGATAAACAGGATATGTTAAATATAAATACCGCGGCTGACCTGGCAAGCGTTCTGGGTCAGGCCCTGATTTCCGGCGGCCCGCCCAATATCACCGTCAATAATCCTCATTCCTGGGAAAACTACGTCAAAAACCACCAAGAGGAGATAAAACAATGGCTGATTGCGTGAAAAAAATATCGCTGGGCTTGGTATTGCTGTGCCTGGCGGGGCCGGTGGTGGCTGGCGACGCGGTTCTGTCTCTGCCGCAATATGTCAGTCTTTTGGGCAGAGTGGCCACGTCCATGATGGCGGTGAAAGCCGCCGTCAGCCTGGATTCCATAGCGCCGGGCTTGGGTGACACGTTGGCGGCCGAGATCATCGTTATTGAGAGATTTGCAAACAAGTATTCAGCCCTGAACGAGTTTAAAACCAAAGCTCATTGGGCTGAGACCGATGTGGTCAAGCATGACCTGACCAACAACCGGGATCTCAACAATGCCTTGGACGGAGTGATGGAAATACTGAAGCATTTGGAGGGCAATCCAAGCGTGGACAACAGCACCATTGCCCTCAGGGATTCTCTTCACCTATATCGTCTGCATTACTCATATGAGGCGGGAATGAAAAAACTGCAAAGGTATGGGAAGAAATACGGACCCCAGTCGGCCCGATTGAACCCGGTGGATGGAATGCTGAACATTTTTTTATTGCAGTATCTGCCGGGATTCAGGCCCGATTCCACCGGCCCCGGCCCGCTGGAGTTTATATCGGCCTACAGTTCCTCATATGTTACTGCTTACAATGCGGAGACGGAAAAGTTGTTTAAAGATATTGGCATAGTGTCGGCTTTGGAGATAGGCGTTCGCTATTATTTTTTAGGTGAGGGCTGGGGTGAAGAAGGGTTTTGGAAGGGCATTGCTAAACCGGGTTTTGCCACTGCCGGGCTGCTGGTGACCGGAGAGGAAGCCGGGTTCTTCAAGTCACCGTTAAAGGGTAAGGAATCCTACGGACTATTCTTAAGCTGGGGAGGGTTAAAGGCGGGCTATATAGTCGGGGATAATTCCAGGATATTGCTGAGCAGGCAGTTTCAGGTGGTTCCATATTTGTTTTAAATGTTTTGGCAAAGTCTTAATGATTAACGACCATTGACTAAAGCGATATATTAATGCTAAACAGAACCCCAGAACTGCGCCAGCGCCATGCGGCAGATATTGCAGTAATAGATCGGGAGATTGACGAGCTGGTGTATAGGATGTATGGGCTGAACGAGGTGGAGAGAAATATTGTAGAAGGAGACGGGGAATGACGGAAGATAAAGAAAAACTATCTTTTCAAATTATTAAAAACGGACCGTTATTTGAAGAAGATATTGACATAAAAAAAATAAAAACCATTGAAGACTATGAAGCCCACATAAAAGTTGATGATGCTTTGGGGCATTTTAGCTATGCTAAAACACTTTTCGATTTATGTGTGAGCAATAAGCCACCCATGACAATTGGTTTATTCGGTGGATGGGGTTTGGGTAAAAGTTCTGTGATTAATATATTTAATGATCTAGTGGATATTACAAATAATGGTAAAGGGAAAGCAATATATTTTAATGCTTGGAAATATTCAGATGATTCTTTTCGAAGGGAGTTATTATTGACCGTTGCAGACACAATCCTTAAAGATATTGATGGCAACAAAGAAAAAGAAAAGAACAAGGAAAAAATACAGACTCTTTATAGAGAGCCAGTATTAAAACAACCAGATAGATATGAAATAAAAAGCATAAGACGATTTATAAACTTTTTCAAAACAGATAAAATTAGATTGAATAAAAAAGAAGGTACAGCTTTTATTGTTGCAGGCGTTTTATTTATTATATTCATATTACTAAGTATTTCAAAAAAAATAGATACGACAAGCACCGTTGCTATGACCTTAACGGCTGCTTGGTTTTTACATATTTTTACTGAAAGACTACCTAATTTGTTTCAATTGACAGAAGTGAAGCAATATGATCCTAAAATAATAATGCCAGAGCAATTCACAAAAACATTTGATAATTTACTTGATCCACTTAATAAAGATTTAATAACAAGGGTCGGCCCGCCATACTATTTAATTATTGATGATTTTGATAGATTAAGCCCTAAACAAATTGGTGGTATTTTAACAGAAGTTAAAACATTTCTAAACAATAAGCATTGTTTTGTAATAATTGCTATGGATGATAAGGTTGTATATGAAGAACTTGGTAAAAAGATTAGCGGATATTGCGAGGAACACTTAAGGAAATATTTTGATGTTATCTTAAAGATGGCACCATTGCCAGAAACTGATCTAAGTACTCTTTCTAAATATTATGCTACGAAACATGCCATTAGAGAAGATGTAGTAAATATTGCAACAACGGTTGGCTATGACAATGCAAGGAAACTAAAGCATTTTATTAATCTTTATTTGACAAAATACAAAACATTGAGAACAAGAAAACTTATTAAAGAAAATGACGATGCAGTACACGCAAAAATTGCAAAAATTGTAGCACTTGAAGATTTATACCCAGAAGTAATTGATAAGATAGTGACGGGCGCTATAGTTTACGACCAGATAGAAGATGACAATGCTCTGTTTGATAATAACAATATATTTAACTATGATGAAGTTAAACATGGCAAATATCGTAGATTCGTCGAATCATGTGATATTTATAAAATTGATGATCCATATCTTTATATATATCTAAAGCCCACTAGTGAACTTGAAGAGTTCTCGGCAATATTCAAGCATTTGATAACAAGGGAATATCAGAAGGCTAAAGATATATTATCAAAAATAAACGAATTAAAAGCTGATAAGTTATGGGAAGCCTGCGTAACTAAAATACAACATACAGCCTATACACAAAGAAGGAATTTGATAGAAGGTATATTTGAACTTATAAAAGATGGGCGCTTTGTCAAATGTAATAAAGACAATAAAATAATGTCTGATTTTATTAGAGCTGTTAAAATTGATGGTAATAGATATAAATTGTTAAAATTATATCCAGAACAAATTAAAGCTTGCTTTAATAAAATGGGTCAAATGAATTGGGTATTAGAAGAAATAATTAAAGCATTTGGGGAAGAGACCAACTATGATGAAAATATTCTAAAAGCAATAATATATTTATATGATGGTTATAATGGTATAAGTGTGGAAAGAGAATTAACAATCCTACAGAAAATGAAAGCGTGGTTGCCTAATAATTATGAAAGTATAACAAAACACTTATTTATATTAACTGAAAAACAAATACTTACTATTAATACAGAATTTGCCAATGATTTGGGCCAATACTTGAATAAAGACAAAGAAACCGATAATAATATTTTAGGTATTATGCAAAATACCTATCAAAACGTTGAAGATACAAGCACAATAATGTCCTTACTTGAGCAAAAGATTATTGCTATTCTAAAAAATGAGATACATGAAGAAGAGTATTTAAGTATTGTTAAAAGGGCTATTAATTTAATAATTTATTATAATGTTTTATTTAAAGTGTCACCAGTAAACATTAAAAATATTGTTGAAGCCATAATAGCATATTACGGAAAAAATAATAATATTGGATTTAAAGCAGATGCTTTAAAAGTGATGGCAGTTATAACGTATAGAACAAATAATCCAACACTTAAAGGGTTTATAAATCAACAACTGATATTGTTGGACAACACCCTGTTAGATAAGTATTTGTTAAGTGTTAAAAAAATGGGTTATAATGATATTTTAAATGAGCAATTGGATGTTTTGATAGCACAAATTAAATCTAAAATTGAAGCACCCATTAGTATTGAAAGATTTATTTATTTATTCAAAAACAGAAATGAATTTAGCATTAACGATAAATTAATTGATTTATTGTGTAATCGTGTGATAGATGACGCGGAAGGTGTTACTTCCAAGTGGGTAGATAATGTAGATTATATGATTGCACAAGATGACACATACGCTAAGGCATTATATGGTTTTATGAGTGATTACTTAGAAAAGGGCAATGATACTATATTAACAAAAACACATTTAGATTTGATAATATTAATAGCAAATAAATTGGGTGAAACTGAATGCAAAAATATTGCAAATAAAATGTTAGCATTGTACCTGAATAATGAAAATGTAAACGTATCAATTATTGAAGAACATTTTGAATTTATTAAAACTAATTTAACCAATGATTATCTTGAGAGTGAAATTAAGGCAAGCACAATAAAAATGTTAAACACTGTAGATGATATCACTGGTGACAATATTGTGTGGCTAAGGTTGTTGAAAAATTCAATTATGTGGGACGATAAAGTATGGGAAGAGTTGTTTAAATGCATACAATCAAAATTATCAAAAACTAAGGCTAATAAAGAAGTGTTTCTATATGGGGTAGAGTTGATAAATTATGTTGATAAAACAAAATCTGCATGGAAGGGCAGAAATTATAGAAAAGACATTGGCGAAATATTAAAAAATCACCTAAATGATGATGATCCAGAAATTGTAAAAGCTGTAGCTGAATGTATTGAAAAAAATGAGAATAAATTACCTAGAAATATTAAATCTAACAAGAGCAATGAAATAAATGATGGGAAAGAGGTCTAACCCCCAATAAACAGTAAGCTAAGGAAACGGATCATGACTTCTCAGACAGTAAAATTCGAATACGACCAGGAACGCAACATCCTGTTCGTTGTCGATGACTATGAGATCAACACCCCGGAGGAGGCCGATGCTTTTCTTGACCTGTATTCCCGGAAGTTCAAGGAGATAGGGCGCAAGGTGCGCCTGGTGGCCTGCATAGACGGGCTGAAGATCAACCACAAGGTTCAGGATTATTACGGGGAACAGGTAAAAAAGCTCCTGGATGGGACGATTATTTGCTTTGCCCGTTATGGCCGGGATCCCTTAGCCAGAATGACAGTTCGCACATCATCCCGCAAGGTCAATTTTGATATAAATATCTTTGATTCCAAGGAGCAGGCAACAGAGGCCGTCGAGAAAATGAAGTGAAGAGCATTCCTTTTAAAAAGGAAGGAGGCTGAATCATGGATCTTGATTATAAAATCTGGACAGATTACGGCAAGAACCGGTTGTACTTGGTGATCAAGGGCCCCATTTCCGACGAAGCGGCCAAAGCCGCCGCCGACAAGACCATGGAGGAGGCCAAAAAACTGCAACCCGGATTTACCGTGGTAAGCGATATCTCCCAGGCCCAGCCCACCGGCAGCAAAGGAGCCATCGAGATCAAGCGGGCTCAGGCCTTTTTGGGATATTTGGGGGTCAAGCGTATCATCCAGGTTGTCCCGCGGTCCGATAACGGGGCGGCCAAACCGCAGGGATATCCTGCCGCCAATACGGTCTTTTCCATCGATGAAGCCGACATCATATTGGATAAATCGGCATAAGCCGGTAACGAACCATTAATTGAAGGAGGCAACCAAAATGTGGACTCCGATCATAGGCCGTAATGCGGGCGCTTTGTGGAAGATCCTAAATGCCAAAGGAGGACTTAATCTCAGCGCCCTTAAAAAGCATGCCAAGCTGGACGACAAACACCTATACCTGGCCTTGGGCTGGCTGGCCAGGGAGGACAAGATACTATTCACCCAGAATAAAAACCAGATCACAATTTCCCTGAAATAACCTTATGGAGCCTTTAAAATGTACGCTACGGTAATTACCGAACGGGAGAGACAGCTGGGTTTCGTTCTGGGCGAACTTCCTAACCCCAAAAGCCAGTATTTGGCCAAGCCGGAAATAGTTTCCGCGGTGCTGTTCAGGCTGGACGAAAATAACGTGATTGCCAAGGTTATAGATCCGATAGGCGGGTATCGTTATTATCATAAGCATCGGCTGGATGACGGCTGGGTAACAATCAGCAATGTTGAAGTAGATCCCCAGGAGGCCATCTTAAAGACCAGGGAATATCTTTCCAGCCACAAGACAACGGAGATTTGCTGACATGACGTTGATAAAATGGGCCGACCAATACAAGGTAAATATCGGTGAAATAGACGAGCAGCATATAAAACTGATAGATCTGGTCAATGAACTATATACTGCCCTGAAAAACGGAGGGGCCAGGGTCATATTGGCAGGAATTTTGGCCGAGATGATGGATTATGCCGAATATCATTTTGAAACGGAGGAAACATTGTTCGGGCTCCATCTGTACCCCGAGACCGTGCATCATATCCAGGAACATAATATGTTCAAGAAAACCATTATTTCCCTGAAGGAAAAACACGAAAACGAAGATTATTCCGCCAGTATGGAAACAATGTGTTTTCTCAGGGAATGGTTGAAGAAACACATACTGGTTGAAGATAAAAAATACGCGCCCTTTTTAATCGAAAAAGGGTGTTATTGATATCCGCTTTCAGACAGCACTGTTCAATTCGAGGTAATGGCAGGAGCATATAGTGAAGAATAAAGCCCAAAAAAGAGCCCGGCGGGAACTTTTATACATGATAGGCATTCTGGTCGTCATTATTTTATTAATTACCGCCGGGGCTATGCTGTTTTATACAAGGCAGAGTAGTGCCCTGGCGGAGGAACAGAAGCAGGATCTTTCGGCGATAGCGGACCTGAAATCGTCCCTGATAGAGTCATGGTATCAGGAGCGCATCAACAACGCCTGGGGAATTGCCGACAGCCGTTCGTTCGCGGAGGCCACGGCCAGATGGTTCGAAAATCCAAAGGACGTGAAATTGAAAGAGGCGGCAGCCAGTCGCCTGGGTTCTTTGCTGCGCTACAATCAATACGAAGCCATTCTTTTACTAAAGCCCGACGGTACGGTAATGATGGCGATCAACGATACCTCCAAGCATTCCGGCCCCAGGGTAACCGGCTTTATAACCCAGGCCCTGGGCTCGGGCCGGGTCTTGACCAGCGATCTTTACTATTGTCCCGAAGCCAAGAGACCGCATATGGATTTTGTTGCGCCGATTATATATAAAGACAAGCGGACGGGTGCCTTGATCCTCAGGGTCAATCCCAGCAGGTTCTTTTATCCGCTTATTCAGAATTGGCCGACCCCCAGCCGCACTTCGGAGACCCTGCTGGTCAGGCTGGAGGGGGATTCGGTGCTTTTTTTAAATAATGTCCGGCATCGTGAAAATACCGCCCTGAAAATGAAAGAGCCCCTGACCAACACAAAGCTTCCGGCGGTGATGGCGGTGACCGGCAGGACCGGAACGGTTGAGGGATATGACTACCGGGGCAAGCCGGTTCTGGCGGCCTTGAGGAGGATATCCGGCACTTCCTGGTTCATGGTTTCCAAGGTCGATGCCGACGAGGTGTATGCCCCACTAAAAAGGCTTTTCGTGGCGGTAGCCTTGCTGGCCTTTTTACTGGCCGGGGTGGCGGCCGGAGCGGTGGGCATCGTTTGGTATCGGCGCAGGAACCAATATCTGGAATCGCTGATGTCGGTCGAGTCGCAGCTTAAGGAGGCCAATATAAAGCTTTTGGAGAGCAACCAGGAGTTGGAAGCGACGGTGGAGGAATTGACGGCCTCCGAACAGCAACTCAAGGCGGCCGAGGAGGAGCTTCAACAGCAGTACAAAGAACTGCAAAAGAGCGAGAAGCGCTTTAGGTCAACCTTGGATAACATGCTGGAGGGCTGTCAGATCATCGGGAGCGATTGGCGTTATCTATACATCAACGAGGCGGCCGAAAGACATAATCGCCGCCCCAATGGGGAACTGCTGGGCAATAAATACAGCGACATGTGGCCGGGCATAGAGAAGACTAATGTTTATGCGGTTATCAAGGATACTTTGGAAAATAGAGTCGTCCACCTGATAGAAAACGAATTTATATTCCCTGACGGCCAAAGGGGGTGGTTTGAGCTTGGGATTCATCCGTTGCCGGAGGGGGTGTTTATACTTTCGGTGGATATTACGGATCGCAAACGGGCGGAAATTGAGCAACAGCTGACGGTCGATGTTCTCCGAATACTAAACCGCCCGGAAAGCACGGAGGATATCATCAGTGAGATACTTAACATTATCAGACCGATCACCGGCTGCGAGGCGATAGCGGTCAGGCTAAAGGACAACGGAGATTATCCCTATTTTGTCACCCAGGGATTTCCGGAGCATTTCGTGGAAAAGGAGCGGAGCCTTTGTTCTCGCGACAACAGGGGCGAAGTTTTGGTGGGGCAGGACGGCAACCCATTCCTGGAATGCATGTGCGGAAACATTATTGCCGGCAGGGTCGATGTTTCCAAGCCGTTTTTTACCCCCGGTGGCAGTTTTTGGAGCAATAACACCTCGGATCTCCTCGCCCAGACCACGGATGTGGACCGCCAGACGCACACCCGCAACTTTTGCAACATGATGGGCTACCAATCGGTCGCCCTTATCCCCTTGAAATCGGACAACGAGATAATCGGCTTGATGCAGATGAACGACCATTCTCCGAATATATTCACTCTTAACCTTATAAATTACCTGGAGGGCATTGGAGCCAGCATAGGGATCGCCCTGAAACGCAAAAGGCATGAAGAGGAGATACAGGCGCAAAAGGAACAGTTGTTGGCCAATAATGAAGAACTGATGGCGGCCGAACAGGAACTTAGGGCTGCCGAGGAGGAATTGCATCAGCAGTTAGATGATTTGACCAGAAACCAGGAGGAATTATTCCAAAGCAAACAACAATTCCAGCTTCTGGCCGATAGTGCGCCGGATGCCATCTTCATACAGATTGACGGAAAATACGCTTATGTCAACCAGGCCTGCCTGTCCCTTTACGGGGCGGAAAGAACGGAGCAGCTGATAGGCCGCCCGGTTATCGAACGCATTCATCCCGATTTTCAGGAAATGGTCAAGGAGAGGGTCCGGTTGCTTAACCGGGAAAAGACGGATGTACCTACGGTTGAATATAGACACCTTAAGCTCGACGGGACACCGGTTGACGTCGAGGTTTCGGCAGTGCCCTTCGAATACAAGGGGGATAACGGGGCATTAGTGTTCATGAGGGATATTACCGAGCGCAGGAAGATCGAGCAGGAACTGCGGCAGGCCCAAAAGATAGAGGCCATAGGATTGCTGGCCGGCGGGGTGGCCCACGATTTCAATAACATGCTGGCGGGCATCATCGGCAATGTAGAATTGTTGGCTATGAAGCTTTCGGGCGACAAAGCCTTGTCATCTTACGTTAACAATATAGCCAATGCCGCAGATCATGCGGCAACCCTCACCAAGCAATTGCTTACTTTTGCCAGAAAAGGGCGAATGGTGTGGCAACCCACCGACATCCACAATCTGATAAACGATACCTGCGGAATTTTGGAAAAAACCATTGATCGCCGCATAATGATAACCCGTCAGTTGGATGCTGTGATGCCGGTGGTAAACGGAGATCCGTCCCAGTTGGAAAATGTGTTATTGAACCTCGGAGTGAATGCCAGGGATGCTATGCCCGAAGGCGGTTTGCTTACCTTTTCCACCCGCGAGGAGGTGTTGGACAGCAATTTTATAAAAAACCATGGCTATCAGATTGAACCGGGGAAGTACTTGCTTATATCGATATCCGATACCGGAGTGGGTATGGATAGTAATACGTTAAAACATATATTCGAACCTTTTTTTACAACAAAGGATCCCGGGAAGGGCACCGGCTTGGGATTGGCCAGCGTCTATGGGACGATCATGAATCATAAAGGAGCGATAGAGGTCAAAAGCGAACCGGGGAAAGGTGCTATATTCAATATCTGGCTTCCTTCAGCAACGAACGCGGCGCCTGAAAAAAAGGCTGCGGGACCCTTGACGGAGGATCTAACGGGACAGGGCCGGATATTACTGGTAGATGATGAGGAGATGATCAGGGAGATGGCTCAAAATCTACTTAAACATCTCGGATACGATGTATGCACTTGTTGCGACGGCGCAGAGGCGGTAGGATTTTATGGCGAGCACCAAAACGAGATCGACCTGGTGATCATGGATATGATTATGCCGGTGATGAACGGTATGGATGCTTTTATCAAGCTTAAAAACATCAATCCGAAAGTAAAGGTGCTGATATCATCGGGCTTTAGCGCGGGGCGGGAGTCGAATGAATTGTTTAAATTGGGGCTCAAGGGTTATATCAGCAAGCCGTATCATTTGGCTGATCTAGCTGCGAAAATAAAGAAGGTTATGGAAGAGAGTTAATTTAGGGAAGGAACCATGTATTTCATAATCTATAAGGATAACCGCGGGGAGTGGCGCTGGAAATATCGCGCCGTTAACCATGAGGATATTGCAGTAAGCTCCGAAGGGTATAAAACCAAACAGGGTGCCTTAAATGGCATTGCGCTTGTAATGAAAGCCAATACTGCAAGAACCTATGATGATACGCAACAAATTTGGTTGAACTGAGTGATAATAGTAAAAAGCCGTTCCTTAATCGGAACGGCTTTTTTGTTGTCTGGAAATTATTTTTTATGCTTCAATTTTCTTATTAAATCGATAACTTCAAGGACAAGGTAAATATCATCAGCATTGTGTTCACTGCATCTTTTAATCATCTTATCCAACAGCTGTTTTTTTGTAAGCTCGATCCTTTTCTCTTGGGTGAATATAAAGAAAAAACTTATAGGCACCTTTAATGCTTTGGATATTTTATCGAGGGTTTCAACCGAGGGAGATCTATGTCCACGCTCCAAAAGAGCAATGTAGTTGTCGCTCAGGCCGGTCAAAACAGCTAGATCGGCTTGGGTCTTTTTTTGCGCTTTCCGGGCTGCCTTTATTTGTTTTCCAATTTGTTCAATAAGTTTCATAGGCAAAGTCTATCATTAAAAGCAAACAATGTATATTGACTAAAAGTAAAGAATAATCAATTATAATGAATATATACTTGACATATAGTTATATAATTGATAGAATGTTTAAAACCCATTTTGAGGGTATTATGATCATAAAACGCCTAATTATCCTGGTCTTCCCCCTTTTTTTATTGTCGGGGAAAGAGGCCATGGGGGAAACATACAATTGCGCTGTTTTTGCCTTCCAGAACTACAGCGAACGGGGAGGATTGGGGGCTGAAATAACCGACAAGGTCATTTCCTACTTACAGTCAAACTACGTCGGAGGGCATTTTTATAGGCCCATAGAACGCGATAGGCTGGGTTCAATCATGGCAGAACAAGCCTTAAGCCTTACCGGGGCTGTCAGCGAAGTCAGTGCGGTGAAGGTGGGCAACCTGGCCGGAGCGCATATCGCCGTCATGGGCACTGTTTATTCGTGTTCGGTAAACGAAACGAATGAATTCAAGGCGGAAAGCAAATACGAGGGGCAGTATGCCCATAGAAACGTTGCGATACATATCGGGTGCAGGTTTATTTGGATTGCTACGGGACAGATTATATCTACCCTGGATGGCTATGGATCTTCGAGTTCGGAGGGATTTACGACCTGGAGAAGCAAGCGCCAAACAAAGGATTTTGGCGATGCTTTATGGAAGGCGGTCGCCGATAATTGGGTCCAAGACATCACTGAACCCAAGCCCATGGCCGATATGATTGAGGAAGCCAAGAATAGTGCAGTAATAAGGATGTTCGGGGGGAGTTATCAGTCTGCGCCATCATCTTCGGGATACAGCTCATATTCAAGTAACGACAGCCCCGGGGCCACCTGTTTCATTGCTACTGCGTGTTATGGGTCTCCAATGGCCCGGGAGGTGGTGGTATTGCAGAGATTCAGGGACGATTGCCTTTTAAAAAGCGCTGTAGGAAGGTATTTCATCAAATATTATGAGATTGTAAGCCCTCCGATAGCGAGGTGGATTGAAAAAGACCAGAAAAGAAAGAGAATAACCCGGGTTGGCCTGTTTCCGACGGTATTATGCGCCCGTTTATTCATCAAAACAAAATAACCTTCAAGTAAGGAGCACAGCCATGCTTAAAAAATATTCTTTAATGCTGGTCTTGCCGTTATTGTTAACGGTGATTGGTTTTCAGGAGGTTTCTGCCAATGTGGGCATTGTTTCAAAGACTTCGGGCAATCATTGCACGGCTTTGGGAGCATTCGGCACCGGAGCCACAGGCGGGACAGGGGGGCAGTCGTATTGGTATTATTACGACGGTGGATATCCTAATTACGAGAAGATCAACTGGAAATTGGGGTGCAGCAATTCGTCTACGGATTATGATATGTACTTGTACAACTGCGGAAGCAGTTATCCGGGGACATTGATTGCCTCAGCCACCAGCAGCAGTTACCCTGACTCCGTTGTTTATCAGTGCTCAAGCACGGCAAGATACTTATTATTGGAAGTAAGGTATTATAGCGGGCCTACAGCGTCGGAGTTTTACTTGTCGGGCGTTCGCCGGCCGACGACAAAGAGCACTTGCTTTTGGTTGAACGGCAGGAACCAGACATTGTTTGGCTATCCCAATACCACCTCTCCCCAGGACGGGATTGAGGGCTATAACGGGTATGCCTCGACGGAAAGGGAGCATTGGTATGAAGTCTTGGCTCCGGCATGGCTGGCCAACAATGATTCCACTTTCAGGTTTAAGATCAAATCCACCCTCGGGGACTACGATCTTTATGTTTTTGATTCGAATAATAACCAGATTGCCAATGCCACCAGTACCGCAAACCCCGAATATACCAACTGGATACGATATAACAGTTTACCGTCGCAGTATTTATACTTGAGGGTTTATGCTTATAGCGGGGTAAATTCCGAATACAGGATTGACGACGGAGGATCCTCGGTTACCGGGGTGGAGGGAAAACCCGAGGAGGTGGATTTGCCGATAGCATCTTTATTGCACGATATTTATCCGAATCCCAGCCATGGCGATATATCTATAAAATATGCTCTCTCTGGGCAAGGCGATGTTAATTTTAAAATATACAATATCGTCGGAGAGATGGTCTATTCGCATCAAATAAAAGGACAACCGTCGGGGACACATTATTATCAGTGGAATGGCCGAAACAATCGAGGGGATAAAATCTCACAAGGAGTTTATTTTGTTGAGTTGAGTTCTTCCAATATAAATCAACGAAAGAGGTTTGTGATCATCAAATAAACCATACAAATTAACATTGTAATTCAAGGAGAAAATATGAATTACAGATACTTCTTATTGCTTATCATTTCATTTGTCCTTCTGGGCTGCGGTAAAAATGTCTTGAATGTCAGGATTTCCACCTGGCGCGGACCATATGCCTACACTGAGATCATCCGGGACGGTTCGACCTTTGCCAAGAAATATGGTGGATTTACTGAAACATATGACAATCCCGAAGTGGGCAAATACTGGCTTAACTGCTATGACTGGGATGACAGCACAAGCAGTTATGTTTTTATCGGACAGAGTAGTTCAGTCGAAGTGGAGGGACCGCCGTTATTTAGTACGAGGAACTACGATTTGTATTATTCTTTTTGAAGTGGTTTTAATAAAAAAAGTAAAACACAAAAACCCCACCTTGTAAAGGGTGGGGTTTTGTTATTAAATAACCTATTATATCTCACAATATATTATCAGTTTCTTTCCTAATTTCTCCGCCGCTTCGTCGGCCATGGCCTGCAGTTCCTTCTTGCATTTTATCTTCACCTTGTCCATCTTCTCCAACTGCCCGGTCCTGGCATCGTACACCTTGCCCATCAGCTCCAGCCGGTGCTGCTTGAACTCTATATCGCCCTCCCGGTAGTCTGTCACCAGCCCGGCAATGATATAATCGGCCTTCAGCTTGGCGCCCAGCAGTATCAACTGGCTGGAGGTTACCGAGTCGGCCCGGCTGATCTGTAGGTCGTTCACCGCCTTCCAGGTCTCTCCGGCGTCAATGGCCATGCAATTGCCGGATTCCAGCAGGTGAAACCTCATCCGCTCGGAAAGGGTCCGCACTATGCTGGTTGGGGCGCCGGCCAGGCTCACGAAATCCAGCACCGCTATGCGGGGCGGGGCCTTTAACTCTTCTTTGATCTCCTCGGTGTTCTTGGCCTTGGCGCTATCCGGCGCGCTTTGGGCCAACAGAATACTTCCCAATGATAAGATAACTACCGATATTATCGCTTTTTTCATGAATGCTTTAAACTTTCAACTTTTAACTTTAAGCTGAGATTTATTCCCCGGTGGGCAGTATATGCGGCGTGATATAGATCACCAGTTCGCTCTCGTCGGCGGTGCTGGAGGTCTTGGAGAACAAAGTCCCCAAGAAGGGGATATCGCCCAGGAAGGGGATCTTCTCCTTGCTGTTGGCCGAACTCTTCTGGATCAGCCCCCCGATGACGATGGTCTCGCCATCCTTTAGCCGGATGGTGGTGTCCACGTTGCGGCGGCTGATCTCGGGCAGGCCGCCGGCCCCGATGCCGGACAGGTTGGAGACGGTGGGGTGGATCTCGGTGGTGATCTCCCCGGAGGCCGCCACCCAGGGCACGATGTTCAATGTGATGCCGGCGTCTATGGAATGCAGCTGGGTGATGGTGCCCTGCGGGGTCTGGGAGGAGGTCTGATAATAGCGCACCCAGCCCACGTTGATGCTGGCCTGGTTGCCGTTGAGGGTGGTGATTCGGGGCCGGGCCCGGACCTTGGCCTTGCCGGCGATCTCCAGGGCATCAATGGTCAGCATGAAGTCGGCCGGCAGCTTGCCCAGCGATCCCATCCGCAGCTGTTCGGCGATATCGTCCAGGGCCCGGTTTATATCGTTGCCGGTGTAATACTGGGAGACCCGGGGAAAGGCCATTCGGGCGCTGTCGCTCTTGAAAAATCCGCCCTTGAAGCCCAGTTCCAGGGATGAGCGCTTGGACAGTTCCACCACCAGACATTCGATCATGATCTGGGGCGAGGTGATGTCGATCTGCCGGATGAACTCCCGGAGCTGCTGGATCTGGTCCTCGGTGCCGGTCATCAACAGGGCGTTCTGCTCCTTGATCACCTTGATATTGGCCTGGGGGATGGTGGGCGGTAGCAGTCCGGGGATGCCGTCGGCCTTAATATGCTGGAGCTTGATCAGCTGGCTGGAGGTCAGGGCCTGGGCGGCGGCCGAATTGGGGCTCTTGTCGCCGATCAGAAAGATCGGTTTGGGGCTGGAGGGGTCGCCGATCTTCTTATAAGTGTAGTTGGTCCCCTGGAACACCAGGTTCATGGCCTCGTCCAGGGGCATCTTGTCCAGCTTGGCGTTGACGTTGCCCCGGATATCGCCGTAGGTCACCACGCTGAAACCGGCCTGGGAGGAGATCTCCTGCATCACCGAGCCCAGGTCGGCGTCGTTGACCTCCATGGTCACCAGGTATTCCGGGGATTTAACCGTAGTGTCGGCCGCCTGGAATTTTTCCACCGTGAGGGACATGGACTTTCTGCGTCCCGGATCGCCCCCGGCCTTGGTGACCTCGTAGATCCCGGTCTTTTTGCGCAGCAGATAGCCGTTGGCCGAAAGCAGGGACATCAGACCGCTCTCCAGCGGCACCTGATGGAGTAATCCGGAAATCTCCCCTTTGACGCTCTGGTCGGCCACCAGGTTGATCTTGCCCTGGGTGGATATCTCCCGCAGCACCTCGTTGATGTCCTTGTTGCGGACATCCAGCCAAAGGCGGTCGCCCTCCACTTTTATATTCATGAAACGACTGGCATCCAGCTTGCGGACGTAATAGATCTCGCCCTTCTGCTCCATGGAATAGCCGTTGGACTCCAGCAGCATCCTCAACCCCTCGATCACCGGGGCGTTCTCCAGGTGGACGGTGACGTTGCCGGTGACGTTCTGGTCAATCACGATGTTCAGCTTGAACTGGGTGCCGATGGCCCGCAGGATGTCCCGGACGTCGCCCTCCTTGAAATCCAGGGTCAGCGTTTTCGGTACCGGAGCGGCCCATGCATGTGCCGTCAGGAACAGGGCTAACAATAGAAACAACCATCTATGGCGCATAAAGGCCTCTTTTGAAGTTTTATATGGACATACGCTATAAATATATTATATAATACGGAAAAATGCAAGAAGAATTTTATTGCAATTGACATTAAAACCGGCATTCTGATATACTTAAAATATGATGACCATCTTCTCCCATAAAAGGTTCTTCGGCCTGGATATCGGAAGTTCGGCGGTGAAGATCGCCGAGATCTCCATCCGGGGCGGAAAGGTATCCGTCGAACGCCTGTTGAAAATGGACCTGCCGGCCATGCCGGATGATCTTCCCGACCAGGAGCGGCGGGACCTGATATCCACGGCCGTGCGGAACCTTTGCCAAAGGAACGGTCTTCTGAACCGTCAAATGGCCGGCAACCTGTCCGGGGCCTTTGTGGCCTCCCGGCTTTTCACCCTGCCCAGCCTGTCCCAGGAGGAGCTGGTGGTCTATTTCCAGCAGCATGCCCAGGAATATCTGCCGGCCAGGGTCAACCTCAGCGAGGTGGAGTTCGATTTCCAGGTGCTCAAGGAGGAGATGCAGGACGGCAAGGAGATCGGCCAGATAATCCTGGCCGCCGCCCGCAAGCAGGCGGTTGACGATCACATGAAACTGATGGAGGGGGCCGGGGTCTTTCCGGGATGCATGGACGCCAGCTCCATGAGTTTGATAAACACCTTCTCCCTGAATCCCCATTTGATCGCTTCCAAGCTTTTGGCCATAATCGACCTGGGCCACCTGTCCACCAAGGTGCTGGTGGTCAAGGACAGGATCCTATCCTTTGCCATAGAATTTCCCCTGGGCGGCGATTCCGTCACCAGGGCATTGCAGGCCAGATATTCCCTGGATGGCAGCCAGGCCCAAGACCTGAAGCACCGGCTTTCCGGCATCGAAAGCCAGGATAACCAGGCGGTCATCACCATCGGCCAAACAAATATATCGGCTGAAGAAGCGGTGGGATCATACCGCCCGGAACTGGACAAGATCGTCGAGGAGATCAAGAAGATCAGGCAGTACCACGGGGGCGGCAAGAACTGGCAGAGGGTGATCATGACCGGCGGCGGGGCCAAGACCAAGGTGCTGGTCGAGGTTATCTCGGCCGGGCTGGCCTGCCAGGCGGAGGTGGTGAAAAGCCTGGAAGGCGTTTTGTACGATGACGCCATCGGCGAGTCTATACCGGAGTTCAGCCTGGCCATAGGATTGGCCTTAAAGCAGGTCAATCCCCTGATAAACAGCATCAACCTGCTGCCGGAGGCCCAGCGGCAGAGGATAGGTCAAAATAAAACCAGGCACGACATATATTCGAAGGCCAGGGTCGGGGGGATCCTTTTAGTCGGGATACTTTCGTTGTTTTTGTTGGTGGGCGGGTTCTTCTATCTGTATAACAGATACAATGAGAAGGAAGCCCAGAAGATCAAGACCCAATGGCAGGAGGCCAAGGCAGTCAGGGACTTAAACCGGCAAATAAAGGATTACCTCTCCGCCGAGGAAAAGCTGCCGGGAGGCCGCCACCGGTATTCTTATGTGATGTTCCAGGTGTCGAAGATGATCCCCCAGGGGCTATGGCTGAACAGTTTTACCATCGGAAGCCGGATGAAGGCCGGGGAGAGCGATGATATCGTGCAGCTACCGCAAATAACCGTATCCGGAAATTGCGACGCCGAGCAGCCGGCCATAGAATTTTTAAAAACCTTCGAAAAGTCGCCTTTATTCGGCAGCCCGGAGTTAAAATTCATGGAAAAGGGCAAGTCCTCAGGCGGCGGCCCCCTGGGCAGCGACCAGCTGAAGTTCGAGATCAAGGCTGTGATCAAAAGCGGCGGTATATTATGATGCTCCAATCAGCCAATAATAAAATGACCGGGATCAAATCCTTCCAGAGGACCGTTTGGCTGCTGGTCCTGTCATTCCTGCTGGCGATGGGTTTAATATTGCTTCCGGCGTTGAAATTTGCCGGCAAACAATACCAGACATGGATGTCCGGACAGCAAAAGATCGGGCAGGCCCGGCAGCTTATTGCCAGCATGCCGTGGCTGATGCAGGAGAACAGGGATCTTTTACGGCAAAATTACCTTCGGCTGGCCTCATATGATCAGGATGTTTCGCAGTCGAAATTGCTGAACCTGCTGCTGGAGGCCGCTAAAGGGAGCCAGATATCCTTTGTCTCCATCAGGCCGTTCCCGCTCAAGGACCAGGGAAAATACTACCAGCTGGACTTCAAACTGGAGATCAGGGCCGGGTATCACCAGTTGGGAAGTTTCTTTGGCAGCCTGGAGAAGGGCAATTCGCTGGTCAGGTTCAGCGACCTTAAGATGACCGGCGACAAATCCGGCGCTCCGGTGATCCTTTGCTCGCTTAATGGGCAGGCCATGTTCATCAAGTCCGCTATCGACGAAAAAGGATTGGATACCTTGCTGGCCCAGAATAAGCGGGTAAAGGGCAAGAAGGACACCTCTTTTGTATATACCGCCAAATACCGCGATCCCTTCCTGCCGTCGGGCTCGACCGAGGCCATGGTGGCCCAGAAGACCGGGCCGATCTACCGCCTCAAAGGGGTGGTGTGGGATGCCAAGAATCCACTGGCGGTGGTGATGGACGAGGGCGGGGTGACATATTTCTTGAGGACCGGGGAGAAGATGGGGACCGACAGGCTGATGATTGTCAAACAGAATATGGTTACTTTTAAAAGGGCCAACGGCACCAGGTATGATTTGAAGACGTTTGAGTAAAAATAAATATAAAACAACTATTGACAAAATCCAACACAATTATGTATAATGGCTATAAATAATAATAGTTAAATTTATTTCTAATACCTGTGAATTGTATAGTCATTATATACCAGGGACTTATGAGTCACACCTGTATTTTTCTAATATAGGGGTGGCTTTTTGTTATGAAAAATAAAAAGTATATATTCTTATTTGTCATCGGATTGGCCCTGGCGATTGCCACCGCCGCTTTCTTATATAATAAATTCCAACCAAGGACCCAAAGCGCTGTTGGCGTTAATTGCGGGCCCAAAGCCCTGTCCGGATTGTTGAAATATTACCGGGTTGAAATAAGCCCGGACTCGATATCAAAACTGGCGGAAACGGGTAAAAAGGGAACCAGCATGTTGAATATGGCCATAGCGGCCAGATACATAGGCTTTGAGTCCGCCGGGGTAAAGACAGATTATGCCGGGCTGGGCAATATTCCTTTGCCGGCCCTGGCACATATAAACAATAATCATTATATCGTATTGGTTGCCTCTATGCCCGATTCGGTTTTATTGGAGGACAACGGCAAGCGCTTTTTTGAAAGCAGGAAAAATTTTATTAGGCAATGGGCAGGCAATGTATTGTTGGTATACCCGAAGCAAAGAATAAAATAAGGATAAGCAATAAATATCAGAAGGATGATAACATGAAAAAGCGCGGCAATTCCATCAGCATGGTGCGGTTTTACGATACCAGGCTTTGCAAGGCCCTCTCCTGCGCGTTGAGTTTCTTTATGCTGTCCATCGGTGTTGCGCCAAGCCTGCAGGCTGCCCAGGCTAATAAAAATATCAACCATAGCTTAGAGCAGTCGGGTGAAGTAAGGCGGTTGAGCGACAGGGAGATGGAAGGGATTGTGGGAGGTGAGGAAATTGATGCTTCAGCAAGTGGAGCAGAGGAAATTTCGTCATCAACAGCAACTGATGTAAGTGTCTCTACCAATTCATATGATAATCCCACTATATATCTGACACCGCAAAGCCCCAATGGTGGCGGGGTACAAGCTGGCGGCGGGGAGATGTATAAGAGTATATTAAATGGCTTCAATGTTGATCAATTTTCCGGGTCGGCTACAATGAGAGTGCCCTTAGAAATACCTTCTGGCAGGAATGGCATTCAACCAGATTTGGCTTTAACATATCGCAGCGGTGCTGGAAACAGCTGGTGTGGCGTTGGATGGAACCTTGAAATTGGACATATTATACGCCTTGGATCAAACAAGGGAACACCTAAATACAATAGTACGGATAAATTCTTTTATGTATCAAACGGTTCCTCAATGGAACTAATTAATATCGGAGGAAGCGAGTACCGCGCAAAAAGTGAAGGCGCTTTTTTGCGATTTACCTGGAGCGGGGGGGCCAATTTACCATGGTATTTATATGATAAAAGTGGAAACGTATATTATTTTGGAGAAAATGACGCATCAAGAACCATGGGCGTTAAAAACTCAACGGATGTAACATATATTTGGCACTTAAACCGTTTGACAGACTTGAATAGTAATTATTTCACAGTTACTTATATTAGCGATAACAGAACAAAATATTTATCAAGAATAGACTATACATATCCAAATAATAAATATTATATTACCTTCAGTCGCGAAAGCAGAAACGATAATACACCAAAATATACAGCTGGTTTTAATGGTGGAGATATTGTTTATTTAAATCCAACATCCCAGAGATTGAAAAATATTACGGTCTATGCCGATAATAAGATACAAAGGACATATGATTTAGCCTACCAGTACAGCCCGTCAAGTTTTGATTCTAGGCTAATTTCTATTACGCAGAAGGATAATATAGGAACTCAGATAGCGCCGCCAATACAATTTGAATATTCCAAAAAAGTCAATGGGCAGTGGCAGGAAATAATGAACAATTATCAGTTTGCCATAGACCCAAGTGTTATGTACAACCAAGGCAATAAAATCAGCACCGGGGATTTTAATCGCGATGGTAAAACTGATTTTATAAACATGCATTGGGTTAAAACGGTAACAGATATCTACTATAAAATGGATTGCCAATTACAAGTATATTTTTCAAATGGTGATGGTTCATTTAATTCGGGCGCTATAATAACATTACCTGCTGTACTTTGGGAATCGTTGCCGCCCAGATTGCTTACCGTAGATATTAACGACGATCAAATAAGTGATATTGCATTGCATAGACAAAGCGGCGCAATGCATTTATATACTTCAAATGGCAGCGGGGGTTTTACTGCTTTAACAAGCTTTTCCTTTGTGGCATATAACGCGCCGATATCTTTTCCCGATATAAATAATGACAACAAAGCAGACTTAGTGGGTTGGAATGCTGGGCAAAATAAATGGGATGTGCGAACCGGCAATGGAAGCGGATCGTTTACATTTATCGGCTGGCAAGGTTATCCCTTGCCATACTCACCATTATGGATGGATCTCAATGCCGACGGTTCGGTTGACCATTTCTATTATAAAAATGATATTGGCAGTTACTGGAATAGTCGTTCGGGTTATGGCGACGGATATGGTTATGATTTCACAGGAAGTACGTTAGGCACTTTTGCCGGCGGAGATTTAAGCCATATGATGTTCGGTGATTTCAACGGCGACGGTAAGCTGGACATTGGAGGTTGGAATAGCTCTTGGAACACGTGGGATATAAGATCCGGAGGTCCGGGGTTAAATTTTACGCAAGTTTCAATGGATACGACAAAAAAATATTTGGGTAGTTTTGCCGGTGGCGATGCAAACATGATGCAATTTGGCGATTTTGACGGAGACGGCAATACCGATATAGCTGGATGGAACAGCGGCCTAAAACGTTGGGATATAAGGGTCCACCCTTTAGGCAAAGCGGATCTTTTGACCAAAATAAATTCGCCTATCGGAGGTTCACTTGAAATATCATACGGTTCTTCAAGCGCTCATCCCAATACAAATCTGCCGTTCATATTGTTCACAGTAAAAGATGTAACGCTCAGTGACGGTCTCGATGCAGCAATAGAGGGCGAGCATGAATACAAAACGGAATACCAATATAGTGATGGATATTACGATTATACAACGCGTGAATTCAGAGGATTTGGAACAAGCAGTAAGATAGGAAATAATTACTGCAGTAAAACATGGTACCATCAAGATCAAAGCAGACAAAGCAAACCTTATAAAACGGAATATTCGGAGATCGGCGGCAATCTATTGACAAAAGCAACCTATACGTGGAATGCCGCTGATTTGGGGAATGGCAGGGTCTTTCCATATCTATCCCGTAGCGATAACTTTATTTCGCAGGGAACAGACGCGGAAAAGCAAACGGCAGAAATTTATACTTATGATGATTATGGAAACGTGATTAAAATCAGCAAGCTGGGAGACGTTGCTGTTACAGGCGATGAGACATATAATTTTACCGATTATATTTATAATACAAGTTTATGGATAGTAGATAAACCAAAAGAAACAAGAGCTTGCAGTGACGATACGGGTGTGAATATCCTGGCTGGGAAAAGATTTATGTATGACGGATCTGGGATAGAAGGCGAACCTTGGGGAACCCCACCGGTAAAGGGCCTTTTAAAAAGGGTCGAGAATTATTATGATCAGGTTGTTGATCCGGCTTTGCGCTGGATAACCATAGTTGAGCATTATTCATATGATAGCTACGGTAATATTGTTAGTGCAACAGATCCCAAAGGAAATGTTGCTTCAATAAATTATGATCCGACAAAATCCTTTGCAATAAGCAAAACCGACCCCAAAGGCTATATAGTCACCAGCGCTTATTATGGGGTAAACAGTGTCGCCCAGGATAAGGGCCTTTACGGTCAGGTGAAATCGCAGACCGATCCCAACGGGGCAACGATTAATTACACTTACGATACCTTTGGCAGGCCGTTAAAGGTTTGGGGCCCGGGTGACATTGAAACTTCTCCCACAAAATGGTGGGATTATCGACAGGCCAGTTTGGGAAACCCCGGAGCGCAATCCATGGTTGAATACTCCAAGGCCGGCATAGGACAACAATATTGGACCGAGAGTTATTTTGACGGCATGGGCCGGACCATGCAGAGCCATAAGGGAAGCGACGGTTTCGGCTCAACCCGGGAAATACGGACGACGGTGTTATACGATGCTTGGAATCGGCCGTTTAAATCTTCTTTGCCATATTCAGGTACACAAGGAGAAGATGGGATTGGCTATGTATCCCCGGGAACCGATGTCAACTGGGTGATCGGCGAATATGACGGTATGGGCCGGGTGGTGAAAGTGACCAACCCGGACGGGACTTACAAATCGGTCTCATATGAGGGCCTAAAGACCACCAAAACAGACGAGAACGGTAAAAGCAAGGTTTACGAGGCGGATGTATACGGTAGGTTGATAAAGGTAACCGAAAAGAACGGCACCGCCGAATATTATACCAACTATGAATATAATCCGACCGGCAGTCTTAGGACCATCACCAAGGCAGATAACCAGCAGATCTTGTTCTTTTACGACAGCTTCGGCAGGAAGATTAAATCCACCGACCCCGACCGGGGAACCTGGGAATTCGAATACGATCTTGCCGGGAACCTGGTAAAACAAAAGGATGCCAGGGGGACAGAAACAAGTTTTATTTATGATAATCTTAATAGAATTACAACCAAAACAAACAATGACGGTATCGTCGGCTATGCCTATGATACCGGAACCAATGGAATATGGCGGTTGAAATCCGTGAGTGACCCTTCAGGTAACGTGTATTTTGATTATAATGATAAAGGCCAATTGGTAAAGGAACAAAGACAATTCATCTTAGGGGGTGTTACCAAAACATATGCGATTGAGCGGAGATATAACGCCGCCGGGCAGTTGGATACCCTGATATACCCTGATGGTGAAAAGGTGCCTTATAGGTATGATGAGCACGGCCAAATAACCAATGTAGGCACCTATGCCGCCAATTTGAACTACAACAATAATGGACAAATGACAGGGTTTAACTATGGTAACGGATTGGCAGCGGGGTATGTTTACAATGACAACCGTTTGTGGCTGGAGCAATTAAAGTACGGCACCAGCGCCGATCCCTTATCGGTTCTGAATATGACATATTCGTATGACAATGTCGGTAATGTGACCAATGTCAATAACAATACCAATACATTATACTGGACATTAGAATATGATGATTTATATCGCCTAAAAAAGGAAGCCTGTAGGAACTTTGTGTTGAATGAATATACAGATATTTTATTACAGACATATTATGTGAACAATTACGGATACGACGGAATTTTGGGGGCAGTCGGCAACCGAACCTCGCTGAATGGGCAGGTATATTCCTATCTCCCAGGCAAGAATCAACTGCAGACCGACGGTATCCGCTCGTTTACATATGATGCCAATGGCAATACGATTACCAGCAATAACGGCCTATATACCACTAATTATACTTTTAATACCGATAACCGGCTGAGCCAGGTTTCTTATCCCAATAACACCGTTGATTATACCTATAACAGCGTGGGCTTAAGGGTCAAAAAGGTGACCACCAACATAACCAGCGGGCAGGTGATAGATGCCGTAGCCGTAATTGACGATCCTTATAATGACCTGGTCTCTGCCGCGCCTACCGGCGACGGCCATGATGACGCCCGGGACCTGGGCAAGATAAAGGTGCACAGCAACAACAACTACATCTTCTTCGAGATAGACCATAAATATCTCTACGGTACTAATCAGGGCGAATATGAGAACCTGTATATAGCCATTGATACCGATCATATATTGGGCTCCGGCAACATGTTCTTCCCGGACAACAGCTACACCGGGATCGAGGCTGCCAATGCCTGGGAATATTGTGTTTACGTTTATAACGAAGACAATTACGGCATATACCAGCAGAACCTGAACCAGTTGGAGAAGCCCACGGTCGGCGGCAAGAAGATGAAGGTAAATTACGTACCTTCGTCCAACGGCAAGATAAAGATCCAGATCCCGCTGGAGCTTTTGGGCTCGCCCCAGGATATCCGGTTCGTGATAATGACCACCATGCCGGGAACGATTACCACCGGAACTTCCATCGCCTGCGACGTGGCGCCGGGCGGCATGAATTCCATAGTGGGTGGCATAGTTTACGGGGCCGAGGATTATGTGTTATATATGCCAGGCAATTACATCAAAACTGTGTCCACCGAATATTACCTTTACGACGAGTCCGGCCATGTGCTGTGCGAAATAGATGGCAACGGCTATTTGAAGACCAAATATTATTACCTCAACGGTCAGATGCTGGCCCGCAGTAATATTGTAGGCACCACGCCCGATCCTGTAACGCCCTTGAATAACTCATTGGACAATCAAACTTACTGCGCCGACGCCTACGGCAGCGATTCTTCGGTGGATTGCAATTTTGTAACCGAAACGGCGGATAAAAAAGAAGGTTTAGCTTCGATAAAGGTAATGGTAACCCCGGGCACCACATTTGGTAACTTCCAGCTGAGTGATCCCAATAAATTATGGAAGGCCCAGGATTACCGGTATGTACACGTATGGGTAAAGCCCTCCACCGGGGCCCAGTGGCTGACGTTCCATATATCGGACTACGGAGCTGATGGAACGGCACCTGTGGGCTGGCGGGACATGCAGAATTACACCGATGGTGATGTGTATTTTAAGGTAGGCAAGGATCTGATAGCCAATCAATGGAATGAACTATGGATAGATCTGTATAAATACACAAATCTGGCATTGTTAAAGGAAGGATACGTAAAAGGATTTCATATCCATTCCAACTGTGGAGCTACCTTCTTATTTGACCACTTTTATACCACGGCCAACAGCGGATATGACCTGGCCTATTACCATAACGACCATTTGGGCAGTCCCAGGGCCATGACCAACGCCTGGGGCCAGGTGATGTGGCAGCAGGATTATAAGGCCTTTGGCCAGGACTTTGACTACAGCGCCAGCGGGAATAAATACAAGTTTAACGGCAAGCCGCTGGAGGCCAATACCGGTCTTTACTACTACGGGGCCAGGTATTATGACCCGGTTATAGGCAGGTTTGTAAGCTGCGATCCGATTATAAAATTATCACAACTGGGTAATCCACACAGTTTAAATCCATATGCGTATTGTATGAATAGTCCGCAAAATTATGTGGATATACAAGGAATGTTTTTTCTTGAAGTGTTTGCTTTTCTTAAAGCAACTTGGCCAATATGGGGCCCAGCAGTAATTGGGTGGATAGCAAGTACAATAAATGGGAATGAACAAATAAAAATAAACATTTCGTATGGCAGTTCGACTAATCAAATATACATCAATGATCCATATTATGGTCAACCAGTTTATGGTGCCAATACTGGTGATCCTAGTATGCAAGGAAGGTATGCAACATATAAGGAAGATAAAGAAAGGGATCTTTTGGCAGGTATAGACCCATTATTAGCTAACGCATATTATGTTATGCTTGGTGCTGGCACTTATGGATGTCCAGATATTCAACGAGCATATTATGATCCCTTTAGAAGGATGGGTATAAATAATAAATTATCAAATTTTAATCCTGATAACTGGGCTTGGGCTTGGCAAGGTTGGGCTAATCTGATTTATCATATGGGCCTTGGTTCAGTTAATTATTTGTTCTATAAATCCTATGGTTGTTCGCCACAAAAAGCTTCTGATTATGCGTTAATTAGTGGATTTTTGTTATTTGAAGGATGTGCAGAGTACTATGTAAATAAATGGGAAACTTCTGATTTGGTAGCTGACTATATAGGTATCCAAGCAACAAGGATGATTTCTTCTACAGCTTTTTACCGAAAATATTTAAGTTGGACGGAAGATTTTATTAATTGGGCATCGACTTGG
The DNA here is from genome assembly GCA_937863685.1 of uncultured bacterium. Lineage (GTDB taxonomy): Bacteria > Edwardsbacteria > AC1 > AC1 > EtOH8 > UBA2226. The sequence goes on along the minus strand of CALMGM010000005.1, from coordinate 242,713 downwards.
GGGTGGTAAAAATGTTTCATAAAAAAATATGGGCAAAAATAATATATGCAATCGTCATTTATATCTTGTTTATCAATAACGATCCACAACAAGCACTTTTTGCACAGACAACGAGTGGAGATCCTGTAGATAAATATTTTGGGAAGTACCCTGGTATTAGTGGACAAATTGAAATAGGAATCGGCTATTACCGAAGTTTATTACCAGATATTGGTACTAATGAACTAAAAATTGATAAAGCGAATCGTTTGTCCGGCAGAGTTGATGTTGATGTTGGTTATCAACATAAATATTTAGCACTATATCCAGGATTTGTAGTGGGTGGCCCAATAACTCAGATTGACAATGATACCATAAAACAAACTGCCGAATATGGGGAGTTGCATATTTTTGCCGAAGGGAGATTTTATGTTGGGTACGATATGTTTATATGCCCAAAAATTGGTGTGAACTACGGAAGAGAGGTATTGGATAGTAAAGACAAAATTAATGATATTAATGAGAAATTCACGAAATTGTCAAGCGGGGTGGTTTTTGGGGGCAAGCTTAATAGTCCAATCATTTATAAAAATAAAGATATGATGGCATTTATCGCATTGCAATATTTACGGTATACTTCCAGTGAAATATTTTCTGATCTGTTTAAATGTCATTTAAGGGTTAGTTATAATAATTATTTTTGTTTGTCTTTCGGTCCTTTTGTCGGTTTAAAAAACAATAAAATTAAAATTGCTAATATATCCATCACAGGCGGTAATAACTTCTAAGGAAAGGAACTAACATGAATAAAATAATTTCATCTATAGTCCTGTTCATAATTTATATAAACATCTGTTGTGCACAGGCCCCAGATGTTATCTGGTTAAAACCCACCCTTTTGGGGTATGAATATGTACAAGCGGGCAAAACACAGAAAATAGGATTTCTAGGTAAAAATTTAAAAACAACTATCGGCGGGTTTGAAATTCCAAGGAACGAAATGGATAAATATTCTAAATTATCAGCTTGGTCCGAAGGTTTAACCCTTCTTTGGACTGGTTCGGTAGTTTTAGCTATTTATGAAGCAGATAAAGGACGAAAGAATGAAATGCTTTGCTTTTCATTAAGCGGCAGTGCTATTGGCATTGTATTGGTTGCGCTTCATTTAAAATCCCAACAGTGTTTGCATAAAGCAGTTGGGCATTATAATCAAGAGATTGTTAAATTGGGCAAAGATTCACGTAGATAAAAAAAGAAAGATTTTGGATATGCAATTACAGCGTTACTTCAAACATAGTCGCCGGTGTGGGTGGCTTCTGTATTGGTTATGTGCTAACCGCTCAAATTGATTCGGACAAGAAAAAACAATATTATATCGAAGCCGCAGTTTCTATTGCTCTCGGCGCAGTTTTACAAGCAATAGCTGAGCCACATTTGCCCAAGGCGGTAAAGTTATACAATGCTTCTCTACCAAAGCAAGAATAGATGAACCAAGGTAATTACTGTTATCAATTTGCATTCCAAGTAATGCACCCGGCTTATATAATCTCAATTAAAACAATTGACAAAGATATGACAGTTATGTAAAATATTCCTATGAAACTAATATCAATAAATCCCAGGAACCAACGCGGCATTGCCTTGCTTAGCGCCATACTCCTGGGGTTTATTATTTTCGGCTTTATTGCCGCCTGGCTGACCATTTTATACACCAGGAATAAAATGGCCTACTTAGAACAGCAAAAGATGCAGGCCCGTTATATTGCCGAGTCAGGCCTGGCCAAACTGCAATGGTATTTATCCGGTAAGGATGATAAAAAGCTGAACCTGGCAGAACCGCAAACCTGGGAGGAGGAACTTTTTACCAAAGGCGGAAAATGTAAATTCTCCACCGCTTTCGAATACGGATTTTTAAAAGCAACCTGCCGGGGAACCAACAATAAAGCCACGTCCATTATTTCGGCCTATATCGGTTTGGAACCGGATTCATTATTCCCGGAAGCACTAATAATATGGGATCCGAGAAATGTGATAATTGGCTCAGGCGCAACGATTGTCGGAGATATTCGATCGCATTCGTTGCCAATTAATCAGGGCGGGGTATGGCAAGGAAGGTTTAGCAATGGGAAAGAGTTTCCGGCCATTAATGCAAGTTCGTTTGAACAGGGCATTTTGTATTTTACGGAAATGCTGCAAAACCCCCACAAGGCAGACCAAGAGTTGTTTTCGGCCCAGGTATTCGACCAGGATAGTGATATTCCCGCCCAAGGCAGTATATATGTGAACGATAATATAGTCTTCACCGGCCGTAGTGAAGAATCGCCGCTAAAAATATCCGGCCCCAAGATATTTTTAAGCACCGGGGATATCCAGGTATCCGGCTGGGCCAGATTAGATGGCTGCACTATTGCCGCCATGGGTAAAGTATCCATACTGGACGAAGCCAAGGTTACCGGGGCGGAGATCTTCTCCCTGCGGGAGATAATCATTGCCGATAATGCCAAGGTTGAAGGCAAGGTATTTTCGCAGTGCGATATCATCATTTCCGATCAGGCCAAGGTGTTGGGAAATTCCCTGGTCTATTCAGCGGGCAATCCCAGCGGCAAGGTTTACATAGGCAACACCGCCTCGGCCTCCGGCTGTGTGATACTTACCGGCAGCCCCGGGATAGAGGGGGGGCTTTTTATAATGGATCATGCCGTCGTCCGGGGCCTGGCCTACAGCGGAAACCGTTTCTGCCTGCAGGGAAGCGTTTATGGGATAGCCATCGGGGCGAAGTTATATAATCCCAATATGGACAGCCTCAACAACAATTATATTTACGGAAACATCAAACGGCCGGATATGACTGCCGATCTCCTGTTGCCGATATCGTTTGAAACAAACCCCAAGCCCGGCTGGATGAAGATTGTAAAATAATATGAAAAACAAAGGCTTTACACTGATTGAGGTTCTGGTGGCGATAACCATAATAGCCATTTTGATAATACCGTTGATCGGCATTGTCACCGGGCAATTTAAAAAGGACCAGAACATAGTGGATAGAAAGATGGCCCTGCAATTGGCCAGGGAAGTCATGGAAAAGGCCCTGCAGCCGGGAATGGTGGCCGATGATTCCGTAGAGGTATCCGCCGACGGCAAGAAGTGGCTGATTGTAACCGATGTGATCGACGGTCAGGAGGGCGATGAGCCGGCCCTGGGCACCGATCCCCTGGAGGTGCAGGTAAGGATATATCTTCCCCCGGCAAAAGAGATATACAGCAGTTTGACGGCCCTTAAAAGCCCATGAAAAAGCAGCTCGATAACAATTTTGGCTACTCCCTGATCGAACTGATGCAGGCCCTGGTCCTTTTTTCCATCGTCATGGCCATAGTCTTCGGGCTTTTCATCCAGGTATCAAAAGCCCTGCAAAAAAGGGAATTCCGCCAGCAGCTGCTGGATGAATCGAACAATGCTTTGAATTATTTGGCTGGCAGCATATCAAATTCTTCCGGCTGGATAAGCGGCGATACCACCGGCATCACCATAGTCGATAAAAGCGGTATGCCGGTCAAAATCAATTGGGATCAGAGGGACAGCATAATATATTATGGAGATAAGTTATTACTGGCAAAAGATATAAAAGTCCCGACCTTTAGGATGCTGTATCTGCCGTCCAATGATTCGTTATATTTGTATCCCAAGGAAGAATGGTTCGAGGAATTGGATTTCGACCGCAATGGAATATTGGAGGGCCAGGAAATAAAAAGGGCATCAACTGTCGAGATCTCGTTTCAAACCTCAACCAAGGGGCAGAACATCAAGCTTAAAAGCACGGTTAGACTGCCAAAACCTGTCGCTGATACCATAAACATGGGGTATTGATGGTTAAAGAACTTATACATACAGTTATTTTAATATTCATCCTTGTCGCCGGCAATGATTGTTATGGCCAGGTGTACTTAAGGAATTCCGGCGATGGTCTGCTGCTTACCAATATTCCCCAACCAGATTTTATACGCATCAGAAAGTATAAGAAAAACAACAAGGAGCAATATAAAAAACTGGTCCAAATGGCCGCTCTTAAATATAATTTGAGTTTTGAATTGATAGATGCGGTAATCGACGCGGAATCAAGCTATAACCCCGGGGCGATATCCTGCAAAGGAGCCCAGGGATTGATGCAACTGATGCCCGGCACGGCCGATGCTCTAAAAGTAAACAATGCTTTCGATCCCGAGGAGAATATCGACGCCGGGGCCAGGTATCTAAAGGCCATGATTGACCGGTACGGAAGCGTGGAGCTGGCCCTGGCCGCCTATAATGCCGGCCCCAAGGCGGTCGATAAGTACCGGGATATTCCCCCATATAAAGAGACCCAGGGCTATGTAAAGAAGATAAAGGCTAAATTGAATCCCAACGATAGTATCAATTCCCCCAAAAAAGCGCCCGCTTCCCCTAAAAAGGAAATAAAGGTTAAAAAGGATAGTAAGGGGAATGTTGTTATAAGCAATTGAATTTCATCATTGATTCCTGGAAGACTTTCCCTTTATCTGCCTGGGTCTGTTGTCGAATATGTGTTCTCGTGACCGACCCGCCAAGTTCTATTTGGGGCTATCTTGGCTAGCAACTGGCTGGTTGAAAACAATTGACCAATAAAAAAGTGAATATATAAACAGGATAAATTATAGTAAAATAGTTGAATATTTGCTTGACAATATATTGCAAATCGGCTAATATAACATTTATAAATCATCTCATAATATTAATTAGGATAATAATAATGCATTTAATTGAGCAAAAAAATCTTGTAAGAACAGGTATTGTCTTATTGGCTTTATTGTCAATTTTGCCAACTATGTCATTTGCTTATACAAGTGATTTGTTGGGATCTTTTATCCCGCCATCAAATAAATCGAATAGATACACAATAGTTGCTCTTAATAAAAATTCAGGCACCGAGGGGGTAAATCCGCTTAATGGCGGACTATTTTTAAGAGAATATGATATGTCCGTGATGAGCCGGGGTTTGCCCGTTGCCATATCAAGATATTATAAAAGCAAGGAAGTTTGGGAATATGACACCGGCATGAAGCCCATGGGCACTATGGGCTTGGGTTGGAGTTTGCATTTTGGGAAAAGAATATTCGACAGTACCGGATATTTTTTATATGGAGATAGCGTAAATTGTGTTTTCGAAAATTCTGCTGGCGACCAATGTGAATTACAGCCGGTTGGGGGTGGTATATATAAGACCTTTGACAGTCAGTATTCCCTGATGAGAGGTGACACGGTATTTACCAAGAGCGGCATGCGAATTATTTTTGCAGATACGGCGGTAAGCAAAATTATTGATTTGAACGGTAACTATTGCAGTTATTATTCCAGCTCTTATTGTTACCCCGGCGCGGACAGTGTTCTTCTTCCGGATTCGGCTGTTAGCAGCAGCGGTATGAAAATATATGTCCATTCAAGTTATCATATAAACGGTTCAGCGCAGGCTTGGCTGATAGACAGCATAAGTTCCAAGGCATATTCAAATCAGGACTACAAAGTAAAATACCACTATATAGCAAGCGGCGATTTTTATTATTTAAATGCCGTTCTTTATCCCAACGGCGATTCGACTTCGTATGGATATAAGGCTTCCGGAGAGTTGATTGAAGTTAATAATCCCAGCGGCGGACAAATACAATACGGTTATGGGATGTATTATTTTAGTGTTCCGGAAGAAGAGAACCCTTTAAAATCGGATACGCTTTACACCAGAAGCGTTGACACTTTAAGAGTAAAAGATTCTCCCACAGGAGCGATAAAAACTACGTTATATAATAGAGTATCTGCGGCCTGTTGGACCAATCCATATTCATGCATAATTATTGATTCTTATGGCAACGAAGAAGTATACGATTACAAGACAAGCGGCGGCCCCGCGCCTTTTAAGTCATACCCCGGCTATGGCACATTATATAAAAAAAGCAGATATACCGGCAGCAAAAGTACAGGGACGCTTATTGATAGTATGAAATATACTTACATAACAGACACTTATCCCGTGGCCCCAACATATTGCGGGCCAAATGTCAGAATGTGGGAAACAGAAAGCTTTCGGGGCAATAAAAAATATACCACAAGGTACCTAAATTACGATTCCTATGGTAATCCCGGATACATCTGGAATTTAGGAGATACTGCTGTTTCCTGGGATGACAGGTATACCTGTTATAAATACCTTCACAATAGTTATATTTTAAGCATTCAGACTTCCGCACCAGCTTTTATACGACCCAATCGTATTGTAACAATTTCAATGCCCTACTCTAGTAATAACGGCGTTTATAAAACGAGATTGATAAAAGTTGGCACAGGGGTTGTTGATAGCCAGCTATTTAATCCATCGGTGGCGGGAACGAGATATTATTATTGGAATACGACCGGTGTGAGTGAAGGTATTTATTATTTTAAAACTCAAGCCTACGACTTAGCAGGGAACATTTCCATTAGCGGGGAAATTGCTATTGAGGTATCGATTGATGCTGATGATAATAGTTCCAACACTACTTCGTCCGAAATATCGCCTGTTTGCAATGTCTACGATGAAGATAACAAGCATATACTTGATAGGGCGATTGAGCAGTATGACAGCACTGCTTCTGGGGTGATATCGAACAAAATAATTTATCGCTATGATGTTTATGGCAATATTGACAGCACGTTGTATTCCTCGTATTTGCCCACCATGTGGGAAAATCCACATCAAGCGCCGCGGGGTTTGGTGACGACCATAAAAAGGTGTACCGGAGGCAGCAGTTATGACAGCACCAAACTTTTCTATGATCAATGCGGCAATTTGATTAAAACCATTAACGCTGCCGGAGATTCTACTAAGGCAATCTATGTCGCCAACGGGGATCCCGATAAATACCAATACACCTTGCCTTGTCGTTCGTCAAGCTATGTAAACGGGGACAGCATTTGTTCTTTTGCCGAGTACGACTCATGCACCGGCTTGGTCACCAAATCCATCGGTGCCAATTCGGACACCACTCGATATCTCTACGATCTTATGGGGAGGATGTTAAAGACATATATCCCCGGGACCGATAGCGCCGTCATGATCCGGCATTATTACGAAGGCGCTTATCCAAGAGCGGTGGTGGATTCGGTTATGATAACCAGTGCCCCGTTATCATATATCTCGCAAAAAAGCTTTTTTAACGGTTTTGGCCAGGTGATTCAGGGACAAAAATGCGATACCAGCGGTTACGCAATAATAGTCAATACAGATTATGATTCATTGAACCGGGCCAAAAAAGTATCCAACCCCATAAAAACCACCACCAGCTTCGGCACATTTGTTTCAACCGATTACTGGTCCACCAAGCCAAAAACCCAGTATACTTACGATGCAATTTCGCGGCCCGTAAGGACAATTTACCAGGATGGATACCGGGACTCCATATCTTATGGCAGCAATACCGTGACGGTTTACAATGCCCTGGATCGTACGAAAAGGATTGTAAACAACAGTTTCGGTTCGCCGGATACGGTAATCGACGCCCTTAATAATAACACCATATGCAGTTATGATCACTGGGGCAGGGTTACCGGCGTCCAAGACGCTACAGGGAAAACCACCTACTATTATTACGATTATCTGGGCAGGATAAGGGGAACCAACTGTCCCGACGCTTCATCCAGCTATACATACGATGGTAATGCGGTGGACGGCCTGCTGGAATACGATAATCTGGGGAATATCACCTGGAGCAAAAACTCCAAGGGCGAGATAAATTATTTGTATGACGACCTGTCCCGGGTCACCGAAATAGACTCGGCCAGTTCCTCATATCCCAAGGTCAAGTATTTATACGATACCTATACCGGGAGCGGTTACAGCACACCGCCGGACTCGCTGAATAATGCCAAGGGTCGTCTAACCAGCTTAGTTACGGTCGGTGTAGACACTACTTGGCTTATTTACGATAAACTCGGACAGGTCAGGAAGAAGGTATATTCTTATGCCGGAATGGGCGGCGGCCGCGATTCTCTTATGTTTTATTATAATACCGCGGGAACCTGCACCCTTATGACTTACCCCGATGGCAGCACGGCAAAATATCGCTTTAATTCGGCGGGACAACTGAGAGAGGTGCCGGGATTTATTTCGGGGGCAACATATAATGAAGCCGGCCAGCCGTTAAATATTTATCACTCTAGTCATAATATGACCAACTTGTATACTTACGATAACCGGTTAAGGCCGTCATATATTACTGCCAAGGATGGCAATCTGGTATTTCAAATGAAACTTCTTTATACTTATTGGCAGGATGGCAACATAAAGAAAATCCAGGATTACGTCAACAGCAATTATACCCATTATTACGATTACACCTCACCCGACAGTTCTTATGATGCGTTGGGGAGATTGCAACGTTGCGCTGTGGGCAGCACGGTTCTTACATACAGCTACGATGATGTCGGCAATCGCACCCAGGAGGTAATAGGCGGCACCACCAATTCACTGAGTTATACTTCCGGCACCAATAAGATATCCAGCGCCATTGTTTCCGGGACGACCTATACATACACCTACGATAATTCGGGAAATGTATCAAGTAAGGCTTGGGGGGGCGGCAATCAGGATGATTTTCATTACAATTATGCCAATATGCTTGCCAAGGCAGTGCTTGACGGCGGCCGCACCGTCACCAATTATTACGGCGGGGGCGGTACTCTTAAAATAAAGAAGACCGATAGCCAGACCGGTTCCCGGTATTACGCCTATAATGGCATTGAACCTCTTTGCGAGTACGACTCCACAGGGGTTATCAAGAAGAAGTACGTATATGCCATGGGCAAATGCATAGGGATGATAGACTCGATAGGACACAGGTATTTGTATCACCATGATATAGTGGGCAGCATAAGATTGGTGACCGATACCACCGGGGCGGTGGTGAATAACTATTACTACTATCCGTTCGGGGATTCGTTAATCTACAGCGGCACGATCAAAAACGATCTGCAATATACCAGCAAGTCAAACGTGGCCGGAATGGAGGCCTACGACTTCTCCGCCCGGTATTACGACCCGGCCATAGGCCGTTTTTACAGCATGGACCCGCTGTTCAACCCGGCCACCTCGCCGTACGCATACTGCGGGAATAACCCGGTGAGCAATAACGACCCGACAGGTATGGCTACCAAACCAGGTACGAGATCTGAATCGATTGGTTATCTGGAAGATCTAACTGCGCAAAAGTACTCGAATCCCTACCCACAGCCTGATTACCTTGACTGCGCATGGGATCCGCTGTTGAGAGGGGAGATATATGGGTTGGCGGGTTATAGCGGCAGCAGTGTGAGTGTTTCTTGGGCAACCTGGGGCGGTAGCAGCCGATCGTATACGGATATGGTTAGGCAAACCGACCCGGATTTTTATGCAAGTTACGTCGAAAATTCATATATTTCGTATAAAATGCTTGAAGCAGCAAGAAACGATTATTGGCGTACATTTAAAGGTCTATATTCTCACCAAAAGGATAAAGATTTCAAATTCAATAATGGTGAATTAGAAGATTGTCCCGAGGTTTATATTGAATTGTATGAAGAAACTTATTTTAATGTTATCGACTTATGTTATAATACTACTGAAGTAATAGTTGGGCCAACGATGGGCCATATAAATTCAGAAAATCATACTGATGTGGATTTTGAAGTATGTAAGCCACTTATAAATGCAGTAATATATTTATTTTTTGATATGGATCACGAACAGGCACATCTATATTATAAAGAATATGAGAAACGATATGATAACAGAGCATTAGGTAATAAATCCCGTAGTGTAGTAAAAGAGAAGATACCATGGTGGCCCTGGTAACGGAAAGATATTTTTGCTGTAACCATCCATCATAATTTAGATAATAAGGGGGGCTTGTGAAAGTATTTCTTACTACTATTGCGTTATGCGTTTCGCTGGTTTCTATTGCGACAGGCGATATGAACACAAATACAGTAACGGGGATTTGGGTGAGCAATAATTATGAAAGCCTTATCATTATGGATACGATAGCTTATTTTGAAACAAACGCCGATAGGCATATGTTTCACTATATTTTGCGAGGTGATAGCCTGGTGCTGTTTTCGCCTTATTCGATACAAGGGGATAGTCTGGTGCCATTCCAGTCAGACACGATGTCGGATAACTATTTCCAACCGGAGGATACTGGCGGGTTCTGTTTTATCATCGAACACCGGGACTCGGATTCGATGGTTCTCCGTCCCTATCGCAGCAGCACACGGGAACAATTCAAGCACTCCAGTGAAGACGATTACTTGTTTGACAGCACCAATACGATAACCCTGTACTCCATATTAAAAGATACATTACTTTCTTTCGACCGATTATTGTTTTACACACATAGTAGTAACCGGTTTGAACATGGCTTGATATTGAGAATTGGTAGCAAAGGGGAGATTGTTTATCCACCTGGCAAGCTCATTGAAAGGGACCTGAGGATAATCATTGACAGCACTAAAACCATGTATTTATATGGAAATAATTTTGCGATGCAATTATGGGGCCTTTATAAGTATGGCAATAAAAATGCATTGAAACAGGGATATTATCAGGGATGTTTGAGCGATTCACTGTATAGGCGGTTGATAGACCTGTTAAAAACCAGTTCTCTTGATAGGATGCGCTTTAAAAAAGATCCTTACGATTCTACCGGACCGAAATACACACTAGACATTTATTACAATGGTAAGTATAAGCGGACAGAAGGCACCGATGCCCCACTTATAGGCTATCGTCTCGTTACTTATTTATCATCCGTCGCAACAGAGGTGCCTCTTGTAAAATCGAAAACCGCAAAAAAGATGTTTGAGCAATTCTACAAAACGCGGGATAAATAATGATGTACCCATACATCATTCACGGCGAAGGCAAGCTGTGATAATCACTCAACGCACAGAACAATTATAAGGGAGCGCTTAGCGCTCCCTTATGCATTATAACTATGCAGTCTATCCCAATCAACGAGTGTTTTATAACTATGTCCATTCATTCTATCTTTGCCTACAACCCTTTAAAACCTTCTTATATTTCCTTCTTAATGGATTCCTTCCAAAGAACTAATTATCCTGATCTTGAAAACACCGTCCTGTCAATTCTTTCTGCAGACGAACAACCATCCTCCACCCTCGATGAAATATTCTCCAATAAAACCAAGGTTTTAAAATCTACCATAAAACAGCTATTCAACGAGGTAACCCTGAGGTTTCAGGTGGACAAAGATATTTTTCAAAGCATCACCGACGACATCTGTGCCTGTTACACCTTTCTCGAGGAGGTCAAATTGCATGTCGGGAAAGGCTATGATATGGAAATGGTGCTTTCCTTGATGCCCCGGCGGAGTCAGCTGGAAACGCAGATATTCGATCTGAAGAAACAGAAAAGAACCGAGGCTCTGGAATGCTGGCGGGATATGATGGTATTGAAGAAATACCTGATGATGGCTTTGTCGGAATATTGGAAGCTCTCCAAGAGACAGCAAATGTTGTCATCCGATTTGATCGAGGATATTGAAAATGAACACCATTGAAGTCTACAAAGTCTGCCAGAAGATGAAACCAATCATCGGTGAAAAAGCCGATAGAATATGGCATATGTACCTGGCCGAGGACGAGAAGGGCCGAAAGGATCTGGCTTTGGATATTGAAATCATGGCCGAGAAGCTGCTTCACAAGGAAACATTACAAACGGAAGAGATTCTTTTGCCTCCGCCTTTGCCGAGGCAGAGTTTTGGACAATATTATTTGGGCGAGGTCGTTTATAATGACAGAGTAAAATCAGCCTTGTATTTAAGACCGGAGGATCTTATAAAACAAGCCGGGATATTCAGCATTACCGGGGAGGGGAAGACCAATCTGGCATTATCCCTGGCATTGCAGCTTTTGAGGGACAAGGTGCCGTTTCTGATAGTTGATTGGAAGAGAACCTGGAGAAACATGCTTTCATTGTCCGATAAGTATCCCGAGCTAAAGGATGTCAAGGTATATACCATCGGGAGAGATATCGTTCCTTTCTACTGGAACCCTTTCCGGGCGCCGCCCAATATTCATTATAAGAGTTGGATCAATGTGGTTACCGAAGTATTGGAGAAGTCACACCTGGCCGGTTTGGGTGTGGCTGATTTTTTTATCAAGATATTCGAGAAGCTTTTCCGGGATTTCGGATTCAGCGAAACAAACAGACCCGAGATGTACCCCAATTTCTTCGACGGGGGATATGAGTTGAATAAGATGAAGGCTTCCGCCAGGGAGCTTTTATGGAAGCAGTCGGCCGGCAGGGTTTTTAAAAGTTTTACCTTCGGGCCGAGCAACAAGGCCTTTAATTCCAGAAAACCGCTTAAAATCGAAGATTTGTTGGAAAAACCGGTGATATTGGAGCTGGATCAGGAGATGAGCAAGCCCTTAAGGACCTTTTTTACTGAAATTATCCTCAGATTTATCCATCTTTACCGCCTCAGCCAGGGTGAGACTGATAAATTAAGGCATGTGCTGTTCTTGGAGGAGGTCCATAACCTCTTTCCCAAGGCAAAGTATGAGCAGGAGGCTAATACCAGCCTGGAATACGTTTATAGAGAGATAAGGGCCTTCGGACAGGGTTTGGTGAGTATTACCCAGCATCCGTCGCTGTTGCCCATCTATGTGCTGGGAAACTGCCATACCCAGGTATATTTGAGCCTGCAACACGAAAGGGATGTTCGGGCAGCCAGGGAAGCCCTTTTTATTAAGCCTGAAGAGGAGAATTACCTTGATCGGCTTAAATTAGGCCAGGGCATCGTCAAGGTGAAGGGCAGGATCAATCCCTGCTTAGTAAGATTTCCGCTGGTACCGATAATAAAAGGTGTCATAGACGACGAATATATCAGATCCCGGGGAGGACTTTCCACGCTTTCCGGGGCTATAGAGCCGTTAAAATCCCAAATAAAAGACTTTCCGGAAGGGGGTAATAACGATACCGAGGCCATAAAGTTCCTGGGGGATATTTATAAAGAGCCGTTTTCCACCTTGGCTGTAAGGTATAAACGGCTGGGGCTGAGCATGAGACGGGGGAATTTATTAAAACATAACCTTCATACCTCAGGCTTGATCGTGCCCAGGAGGATAATAACAAGAAAAACCCAGATTGTTTTGGCCGACATTACCATGAAGGGAAAAGCCCTGCTCAGACAGGCCGGGTTTGAAATATCGGATAAGGCCGAGGGAGTGGAGCACAGGTACTGGAAGGAAAAGATAGCCGGATTTTACCGGGGGAAGGGTTTTAAGGTGATCGTCGAGGAGCCGGTGAACGGCTATGCCGATATCGTCGTCGAAAACAAGGATAAAAGGATTGCAGTCGAGATAGAGACCGGTAATTCCGATGCCGTTATGAATATTAAAAAGGATTTGAAAGCGGGATTTGACATGGTGCTTTCGGTATCCGTCAATAGTGCCGTACTGGACAAGGTCAAAAGGCTTGTTAAGGATGAATATCTGGACAGGGACGAGAGAATAAAGCTTGTCTTGGCGCAGGAATTCGATATTTAATGAATTTGCCTACAAAGCCTTTATATATGGTCTTTTTGATAATATTGAACATTTCATTACATCAACTTGGTTGAACAACATAGAAAATAATTTAACCACACTTTCCATCATAAGAACGAAAGGAGTAGACGGCATTCTAAAGTAATCAATTAACAAAAACCATGGGAAGCATTTTATTTCTTGAAAAATATTCAGGATGATTATGCTTCCTTTTTTATTTTAAGAAAGGAGTTTCAAGATGTCCAACAATAACATTGCCCAGATCATCACCGATCAGATCATCGAAGCTTTGGAGAAAGGAACCATTCCCTGGAAGAAACCCTGGAAAACCGAATTGCCCATGAACCTGATCTCCAAACATGTTTACCGGGGTATCAACCTGTTGATGCTTTCGATGTCTCCCTATGCCAGCCCTTATTATCTTACTTTCAAGCAGCTGGCATATCTAGGAGGCTTCGTTAAGCCCGGTTCCAAGGGCTTTAAGGTGGTCTATTGGAAGGCAATCGAATCTGACGGCGATGATGCCGAGGAGAAAAAGCCCTTGCTCAGATATTACACGGTTTTCAACGTCGAGCAGTGCGAAAAGATCCCCCAGGAATTAGTTCCAGAACAAGATCATGACTTTGATTCCATTGCTGCCTGCGAGGGGATTTTGGACAATGTGCCGGACATGCCGGGGTGTAGGGAGGCGTCCAATGCCTTTTATGACATCAAGTCGGACATCATCGGCCTTCCGCCCCGGAGAAATTTTGTCTCGGCCGAGGAATTTTACTCGACGGCCTTCCATGAACTGGTGCATTCCACCGGGCATCCCGACAGGCTCAATCGGAAAACCCTTTCAGGAAATGCCGGCCTGAACGAGGATTACTCCAAGGAGGAGCTTGTGGCTGAGATCGGCAGTTCTTTCCTATGCGCCCATGCCAGGATATCTCCCAAAACCTTGGACAACCAGGCCGGATATATTGCCAACTGGCTGTCGGTGCTAAAGGGGGATAAAAGGTTCATATTCTCCGCCTCTTCGCTGGCCCAGAAAGCGGTGGATTACATTTTGGGAAAATCTATTAATGAGAATCCTTTGCCCGAGGGCTAATGATCAAACCATAACTTGAAAGAGCTGTTCATATGATGGACGGCTCTTTTTTATTTTAGGAAAGGGATTATATGCGCAAATACAGGAAATATCCGCTGGAGATACTGAGGGTTTCTGAATCCATTCACGGTATTCCCATGTCCAGCCCGGAAAAAGTGTATGAATACATGAAGGCCGAGGCCTTAGCCGACCGCGAGATGTTTTGGGTGCTGCATATCAACAACAAGAACAAGGTGGTCAAGAAGGAGCTGACGGCCATGGGGACGGTAAATAGTTGCGCCGTGATTCCGGGGATAGTTCTGCGCTCCGTGGTGGCCAACGGCGTACCCTGCATTGTAACGGTGCATAACCATCCCAGCGGGGATCCCGCCCCTTCGCATGAAGACCGGCTTCTCTGGAGATCGTTGGGCGAGGGTTGCAAACTGCTGGGGATAACCCTGGTGGACAACATTATCATCGGAAAGGATAAATATTACTCGGAAACCGAAAGCAGAGGAGGGGGATGAAATGGATAATTTCCTAATTATTTTATTTAGCCTGTTCTCGTCGGTGTTTTTCCTTTTGACAGTGCTGATCTTGCGGGTTGCCAACCGAAGACAGAAGCAAAAGATAATGCCGGATATTTTGCTGATTCCGGGGAAAGTATATCTCTTCTGGAATTTCAGGCAGGGATTCTTGTTTCCCGATATCTGGATGGACAATCCCAGGGGGAGGATGGAAGAGGATAATTGGATTTTGCGCTGTCTTAATATCGGACATGGTACGGCCAAGAATATTTGCCTCTTTTGGGATTACGATATCGTCGAATTGTCCCGGCTGATCATGGAGAACGACAGGAATAAGTTTTTGAAAATAAAGCACTCCATGAATTACCTATGCATTGATATTATGTTTCCCCGGGAAAAATACCCTGAATTGCCGGAGCATTGCTCGATAGGCATTAACGATCATGAAGAACCGGAAATAACCTATCTGCTGCCGGCTGGTATCAACAAAACCCACCAAAGGATGCCGGTGCCTAAATCTTACCTGACCTTGGTGTCGCTGCTGTATTTTATAAGGCACTTGAACAAGGATTCCGGGAATATCGAGGGAAAGGTGCCTTTATGCCGACTGGTGCTGGAATATGACGATATCGAGAACAGGGCATACCGGTCTTCGTATTCGGTGGGCTTTCGGAACATCAAATATAGCCAGGAGGAGCCCGGACCCAACGTGCTGTTTTGCAGAGCCGAGATATTCATTAACCAAGTGTGAGAAAAATCATGGAAAAGCTAAAAGAAGGTATTGAGCAGACCTTTACCCTGCTGGTTTGCCCTCATTGCCGCAATGAGGAATACATTCCCGATATCATCCAGCCGAATTTGTTCGAATGCCTCCATGTTTCGCACAACGGAGCGATAAGGGCTTGGAAATGCAGGGGTTGCAAAAGAAGCTTTTACACCAAGAAATAGAGAAAGGATATGATCATGGGCAGAACATTACATTACAATATCGTCGGGAAGATCACCGACCAGGAATGGGACCAGATAGACGCTCTGCAGGACCATTACAATGTCAAGCATCGCTGGACCTGCGAGCATATCTGCCTCACCAGGATCCCCTACTGGTACCCCAGATGGCCTAGCTGGTTCAAAGATTCCCATCTGGAGAAGGGAATAACCTCAGATAGGGCCTGGGACCTCATATACCCCCATTTGGAGGGCTTAAAGGGGGTTAAACTGGAGAGTAAGGTCATGGAACTGGTTGATGCCAAGTTATTGGCCCTGGGTGAAAATCATAAGCAAGGCATTGCAGCATCGGGGTTTACCAAGGTGGCAGATAACGAGTTGAATGCCAAGCTGTTAGCTGACTTTTTGATAGAGGTTAGCAGGATATCCCGAGAGGCAAAGGTTAAGCTTTTCGACGAGGGAGATTATATCCTTTGCCGGTATGTGGTCATAGAAAGGGGCGTGGTCTCTCCGGACAGCGAGAAGATCCAGGAGTACATTGCCAGCCTGGAGGAAAGGGCCAAAGATCCCCAATGGGAGGGTTATTTCAAAAGGTGCTTGAAGGATATCAAGGATAACCTTTTATTGGCGGAAAAAGGAAAATATTTTGCTGACCTCGATCCGGCTGAATATGAGGACCATCCCCCATTCAGGACCTTGGCCATCAACATAGGAGGAAATTATGGCTGAGAAGATACTTATAAAGGCCAGGGATAAGATAGATTGCCCGTTTCTGATGGTGGTGGACGAAGCGGGCAGTTGTCATTTATGGTGTCCCAACGGGAGTTTCCGCAAGGAGGATATCATCGGGCATTTCGGGGGATGGGCTTTAAAACCGTGTTTCGGCTGCTCGCTGTCAAAGCCGGCCTTTGATCCGTTTGGCATTAAGAACAGGAGGGGAGTATATGGATAAAAGAAAGGCAACGGTTGTTTTCGTCACCAAGGGCGTCTTCGAGAAAATGAAGGATGAACCTGCCCTGAAATATTTTATTCAGGATTCGCTGCCGGGGCATTATGGGGGAAACCGCGGAGTTCTGGATATAAACGACAGCCGGGAGAAGGAGTTTTTTCAGGCCAACCAGGATCGGCTTCTCTCGGTCATCAAATACCGGCAGATCAGGATATTCATGATTACCGAATCGGACCTTTCTTCGACGGTGATTTTATTGTCCACGGAATATGTCAAATCAATCAGCCTGACGGTTTTAATGACTACCGTCAGGCAGGGATAACAATAACCATAAGGAGAATATCATGAAACTAACGGTTTCCAGGCAGAAAATAGTTGAAGCTCTGGGTATGGTTTGCAAGGCGATAGCCAAAAACAACCTTCCGGTGCTTCAATATGTCCATCTCGGCTTTTTGGATAATATGCTCTTTCTGCGGGCTACCAATCTGGATCTGACAATCATCAAGATCATCAGGACGGATCATCCCCCTGAATTGCTGGAGCCAAGCCAAAGCAAGTTATTGCCTGGCCCGGTGGTCCTGGCGTTGCTTTCCAAGTCCGTCGAGGACAAGGTTACGTTTTGTTGGGAGAAGGAAAATAACGGTGAAACCATGCGTTTGCAATTTGGCAGTCACAAGAGCCAGATAAAGAATATCCCGCCGGTCGAAGACTTTCCGGTTGTCCCCGAGGTCAAATCCGAAGTAATTGCTGTCAACGGACTTGATTTGTCGAGGCTGTTATCATTGGCTTTGCCGTTTGTTTCCAACGAGAAGACCCAGGGCGTTTTTAATGGGGTATCGTTAAAGCTCAGCGGAAACAAGATCTCGGCCGTCAGCACGGACCGGCACCGCCTGGCAAGGATAAACCTGAGCCGGGAAAAGGGATATACCGAAGCTGGCGGCTGTTATGGCATTCCCAGGGACTCGCTCAGGACGGTTCTTTCCGTCATGGGGGACGATCATGTGGAATTGTCCGGGGACGACCAATTTATCTGCTTCAAGGGGTCGGACTGGCAGGCTTTCGTCCGGGTCATACAGGAGACCTATCCCGACACCGAGGGGATCATGCCCCTAAACTACCAGCTCAAGGCCGAATGCGACAGGGACTCGCTGATGCGGGCTTTGAAGCTTTGCTCCCATGTCTCGGCCGGGGAGTCTTCGGTGGAACTGCGTTTCGGGGAGAAATTTTCCGTCAATAACAGCGGGATATTCGGGGAGGCCTTTCAGCCTTTCGAGGGCCGGATCGTCGAAGGAGATAACCTGTCCGAAAAATCCCTCGAGGTCATCAGGATCAACTGGCAGTATCTTCACGATATCGCCAGGCAAATACCCTCCAGATACATCATTCTGGAAACAGAAGGTTATGCCCGGCCGGTAAAAATCTATGGCAAGACCCAACCGGCCAATTGGGAGGAGACCTATATTCTGATGCCGGTCAGAAGGGAGGATGTCGAACAGGCAAGCCAGGAGGTGCAAAACAACGAGGAAAGCGCCTCTGTACCGGTACCGGCCGGCCAATCGAGCAATATGCCGGAGGAAAATCCTGAAACAGAGCCCATCTGCGGAGAATGCGCCTTATTTGGGACTCCTCAGTGCGAGAGCGAGGTGGAATACGAGGGATCCCAGACCTGTGAGGCTTTTCGAACCAATTTTGAGGCCATTCCGTCCGAAGATCGGGTAGCTTTTCAGGAGAAAGAGGAGATGGCGGAAGTGCCGTCATAAGAAACATTACTTAAAAGCAGAGAGCCGGAAAGAAAATCTCCGGCTCTCTTTTTAATGAAAGGAATATGATATGAAAGGGGCAATTATCTTTGGCATACTTTTCGTAGTATTGGTCTCATGCTATCAGTATGCCGAGTACAAGAAAGAAATAAAGCCGGTGGCCATCTACGTGCCGATAATAAAACCTGCCGAACTGATGGATGTATCATTGAAGACCAATAGAGAATTGTTGACGGCAATCATTTCCATGGAGGAACCTACTGTTTCACAGGCTGTCTTGGGATCAATTATGCGTTACTTCAAGGAAAAGGGTCTAAAGGTTGCCAGGGTATCGGAGAGGTCGGTTTACAATCTCATAAAAACAGTGCCCAATAGAACATTCCGCAGCAGAAATAGAAACAAGGTTTACCTTAAAGAGAAATTCTGTTTTAGGCTTCCGAAGATCGTAGATGTAAAATTGATGACGGATGATTATTATATTCCAGTTGACAGGAAATATGGGATGGATAATCTCAAAGATGCTTTGAATTTCCAATGGCTGAAATCTTATGAGCCTAATGTATTTGACTGTTCTGAAATGAGCGCTTTTCTGGAATATTGGCTCGAAAGGAAGGGTTTCAATGCCGATATTGTTTTGAATTCAACGCATAGTTGGGTAGTCGTTGAAGTCGAGCAAAGTAATTGGATAGCTGTTGAGGCGACTGGCATTAGTCCAAGTATTATTCCGGAAAAGAAATACAATCATCGTTTCAAAGACATCTATGATGCCATGAGCTATTTTCGCGATGAATGTGATTGGTGGAATGAAATAAAGCAGGGAGAAAAAATAATCGGGCGCTAATCACACTAAAATTGAATACAAGTTATTTATATAAAGGCTCATAATTGTTGTTATGACCCAAAAAGATAAAATTGATATCGGGAAATATCAACAATCTTTGAAAAAATGCGAAGGTAAATTATCTTTCGCTATCCAATTGCTTCGGGATATTGATATGAAGCTTACCCATATAATCGAAAGATTGAAAGATTATCAGTTGGAGAAAAGGGAGTAAAATGGGTGAACGTGATGATTATCGGTATTCTGGAACAGATAAAGGGAAACAGAGATTGGAGAATCACCTCCCGGAATGGATCGTCAAATTACGCGATGAATATATCAGACAATCAGAAATGAAAGATAGTTGTTGAATTTGTCACTCTGGCAGAGGGACAGGAAAGGTTTATAAATGATCAATTTTACTGATAAGAATCAGCGTCGGAAAACTTAAACTGACCAAAGCCCAACCAGTGAACTTGTTGTCGGACGTCCGGCCGGGGCGTCAAACAAGTAGTATATGTAGAAAGCTTTAAATAGTTGCTCATATACTGTACTACTTGTATGGGAACTAACAAGGATATTTATGATTACGAGATCAGGTATGAGAGAACGAAAATACAGTTGGATAAATCAAATATATCTATACATAACAAAAAGCTGATATCTGATTTTGACAGGACTTGCTCAATCGAGAAATTAACCAAGGCAAGAAAAATAAAGATAATTCAATCATTAATAATATTTGCTTCTTCTTATTTGAAAAAGGACTATGGCAAGGCGACAAAAGATGATCTCAAGAACGCCATTCTTAAAATCGAAACAAGAGATGACCTTTCACCATGGACCAAGGAAAGTTACAAGGCGATTATAAAAAAGTTTTATAAATGGATGGCTTTTGGTGATGATTATAAAAGCAGGATTGAATATCCTGAAATTGTAAATTGGCTTAGAGTGGGGATTCAGAGAAAAGAAAAGCCACAGGTTCAGGCCTCTGATATACTTACAGAACGGGAAATAGAAAAGCTGATCCAGGTGGCCGAGCATCCACGGGATAAGGCATTCATCAGCATGCTTTATGAGTTGGGCGCCAGGATAAGTGAAGTAGGCAATCTCAAGATTAAGGACATCACCCAGGATAATTACAGCCATATAATCGATCTGACGGGAAAGACGGGACATCGGACTCCGCGGATAGTTGTTTCTTCTAATTATCTTACCAATTGGCTGAACAGCCATCCCCTTTCCGGAGAGCCCAATGCTCCATTGTGGATCATGCTGGGAGACAGGAATAAAAATGTCAAAATGGGCTATGCCTCGTTCAGGGCATTGATATTAAGGCTAAAGGAAAGGGCCAAGATAAAGAAAAGGATCCATGCTCATCTGTTCAGACATACCAGGGTTACCCATTTGCTTGGCAATAAGATGATCAACGAAGCCCAGGCCAAGGTGTATTTTGGGTGGGTCCCATCGAGTAAAATGCTTTCGGAATATTCACACCTGGTATCCCAGGATGTCAACGAGGTAATGCTTGAGATGCATGGAATAAAAAACGTTAAAAAGGATAATGCGCCCAAGGTGAAACAGTGTCCCCGATGCAGGGCCGTCAATCCCAAGGAGTATTTATTCTGCGGCAAGTGCAGCAGTGTACTTGATGTAAATACTGCCATTGAACTGGATGAAAAGAGGCAGGATTCAGATGATTTTATGACCTCTTTGCTCAAGGATAAGGAGGTCAAAGAAATCCTGGTCAGGAAAATATTGGAGAGTGGAAAAGGAAAGGACCTTATGAAAATATTCAACGGGAAAGATAATCAATAGAAAGGTAAATATGTTCTTGAAATAAGTTTTCTATCTGTTATAATATATCAAAGGGGATATTATGTCAGAAAAGCAAAATGAAATAATATTGATCGATGATAAATCTAGCCTCAATGGTACCAGAGAGATTGTCGGGCCATATCTGGATATGATTTGCATGTCCAGTGGGGGAGGTTATAATGATTCCAGCCTATTCTTTATATTAAATCCGATCAATAAGCAGTTCCGGGGAATCATCAAGATTGAATATAACAAAGAAGTCTTCCAGAAATATTTGTATTTTTCGGGCTTTGAGGAATTGAACGAGAAAAATCTACACAAGATCATCAAGGATATCAATAAGAATAAATATGATTTCAATGTATTCAAGATAAAGACGGAGGAATCGGGAATTCATAACCCCAGGAAACTTACAGCCACATCATTTATTGGGGTGAGTTATTTCAAATATCAACAGCTGCTGGCCAGCGACGATGAGGGGAATTCTCTGCTTTTCGAGGAGGCTTCGGAACAGGATGAGGTCCTTATAGGGTAATTATGCCGAGAGTATTTCGCTGATTAGCAACCCCTTTTTAGTGAACTTAAACCTGACATTCCTTTTGCCAACGGCAATCCTTGATAGAATACCTCTCTTTATGAATTGTTTTATCGCCCTGTAGACTTCGGTCCGCGGGGTGCTTTTTATTCCCTGATACCTGAACCTAGTGAATATCTGGCTTGCCTTGAATGTCCCGTCCCTGATCTTGGAATAATCGTTCATTATCCTGAGATATTCCCTCTTGCCCTTGCCGGCCGTAATCCAGCCATATAATTTCCAGTCGATGTTTGAAGGTTCGATGTAATCATCATTGACTGGCTCCGGAAGATCAGCGCTTTTTACCAGCTCCTTTCTTAAATTCTTTCCTTTGCTGGTCAATCCGTAGATCCTTCCGGTTTTACTTCCTGGGTTAAAACATTTGACAATGTTTTCCCGGGACAGATTCCGTAAGGCACAATTAACAAAATTATTATTGATTCCGGAGGATTTTATTAATTCCGAGGGGCTTATCGGCTTGTAGAAACAAAGAATCAATTTCTTTTCCCTGTCTAATAAAAGCCCCTTAGCTGTCACATTTTAGGGCCTCTTTTACTATTTATTGGAGTTGTAAGCAATCATTGTCATGCTTAGATCAGAGAAAAAGCAGTATCTCTTAGCATAAAAACCTTTCGTTTATTATCACTTTGGAGTAATACTACAATATCTTGTACCCAACTGCCTAAAATGGCCAATAGATTCTATATCTTGTTTCCCCCATATCAGCAATAAGAAGAAATACAAGCAATTGTATTGCAACAACATAAAGAAAAGAAACAAAACAGATCAAAAAATCAATCAAGGCGCCCATCAGGGCGACCTCCTGCCGAGCTGGAAGCCGACCTCGATTGCCCAGAACAAGGTATCGGGCAATCAGAGCCGGAAGGCTGACCTCGGCGAGTGGAGCAACTAATAAACGAAACATACCGAAGGTTATAATTGGAAAATCTTAAATGGTTAGCTGAGCCAGCGAAGCGCCTTTTATAATTTTCCAATATGGAGAAAGAAAATCATAAAACGTTGGCGAATATCAATGAGCAACTTTTATGTTTTTCTAAATACCAAGGCAATTTGAAAGCATCCTTGCTTTTGAAATTGCCGGATGGAAAAGTATATAAATCCCACAATCCCTAGTGTATTGGGATAAAATGACAGAACAGACCATAAAATCAGACCAGAGGGGAAGGATATGCCTGGGAAAGAAAATCGTTGACCTGTATGGAAAGGATTTCACATTAATAACCTCAGCATCGGAGATAATCCTCTTGCCGGCAATAAGTGATCCTATCGGGGAACTACAGGAGCAGGGTAAAAAGCTTCCGAAAAAAGCAACAATTAAACAACTAAGGCAGGAAATAATTGATCAAAGCCTTAAGGATATGGCTTAAATGGTGTACGCGGACACGGATTTTTTCCTGGCTATAATGAAAAAGGATGACTGGCTTAAAAGCAATGCCAAATATATTTATAACAAATATAAAAAAGAACTAAGGACATCAGTTACCACTTTGATAGAACTGTTACTTCTTTGTGAAAGGTATAACCTTGATCCAGAGAAAGTGACATTATCGTTGTATGCAATTTGCAACATAGAAGGGATTGACAGGCAAAAAGCTTTGCAGGCGTCCCGTTATATCAAGCATAACAAGCTTAAAGTCTTTGACGCGTTTCATGCTTCATTCTCATCAAAAGATACAATTATAAGTTCTGATAAAATCTATGATGAAATTGGTATTGAAAGGATAAAGCTTGAGGTTTGAAAAATATCCAGGAATAGTCATTGACTAAAAAATAGCAATTTGCTATTATATTAAAAGAGTAAAAGTAACGAGAATAATTAAATCACTTTTTCTAATTGATTAAGTTAAGTAAGGAATCGTCATGCCGTTTAATATACAGACTAAAACAGAAATGTTCATCAGATGTGGTCGTTTATGTTGTTTGTGTTTGAAGCAGTGTGGAACAAATATTGAAGCAGCACATATCATTGATGAAGCACAAGGAGGATTGAGTGATGCCGATAATGGTATACCAGTATGTCTTGATTGTCATCAGGAAATAGGCGCTTACGATCCGAAACACCCAAAGGGAAATAAATTTCAATCCCGTGAATTAATTGCACGCCGGAATCGTGTGTATGAATTGGTTGAATCTGGAGTATTATATGCGCAATTAATTGCTCAGCGCTCGCATAGCAATATTTCTAATGGAAACGATTCACGTGTTGAAATGCCAGTAAGGCCAGCGATGTCATTAACAGCAAAGCGTTTTCTTGGTTCAATACAATCATCTCTAGATACATCGGAGATATCAACTAGGAAACTATCATTATTAAGTCAAAACGATCGTGCGTATATATTAGAAGAATTATCTAATAAAATTGTAGACAATCTGCAGGATATAAATCTATTCACTCGTTTACTACAAAGCGATGATTTTCCTAAAAATGAAGCCACCCTTTTGTTAGAAAAGGTATTGAGAGAAGCTACACTTTATGGATCAGTTATGATAAAGGCTGCAATATTACGGGAATTTTCATCCGACCTTATTGCGAGTGTTTATGAGGGTGTTTTATTAGCTTTTTTCGAAGATATTATTGTTACTATTAAGAGAGATCAATATCCTGAAGTTAATGCAATAGTTCCTTCTTTAATGCGTCATTCTTCTATCGTTCCAAGATTATTATGGCGAGAGTATGTATTAAGTCTTATCGATCAAGCAAAGTCTGGATCATATCAGGGAGCTCCGGCAGCGAGAAAAATATTGCTTGAGTTGCCAGCAGAAATTGCCAAAGAAGGTATACAAAATATTGACAATAAATACTTATTCTTTAATTACCAATATGACTTCCTTAAACAGTTTATAGATAAATATATTGATTGTGCCCTAAAAACGCAAAAAAAGATGTTTATTGATTATGTCCGTATGACTGCAAAAGAATTTTATGATAAATATTTCCCCGATGAATGGGAAATACAGTGATACATAATAGTAATAATAAACAATGGGATGTTTTCATCTCATACGCTTCCGAAGACAGAGAAGATGTTGCTACGCCACTTTCAAATATTCTCAAAGCTTTTGGTCTATCTGTATGGATAGATCAGACTGAATTAAAAGTTGGGGATAGTCTTCGAAGAAAAATTGATGAAGGACTGTCATGTTCTAGATATGGTATTGTGGTGTTATCGCCAAGTTTTTTACAAAAGCATTACACAATTGTTGAATTAAATGCCATGGCGCAGATGGAAGTAGATGGGAAGAAAGTAATTTTACCCGTTTGGTACAATCTTGATGTTGAAATAATTAGGCAATTCTCACCATCGTTGGCTGATAGAGTAGCATTAAAATATCAAGACGGAATACCGTATGTTGCTGCCAAGCTATTAGAAGTTATTAGGCCTGATTTATTACAAAAACATGTAAAAATATTCGAAGGCAGCAAGCTTTCAAATATTACTACAGGGGAACAGTTACGAAATATATTAGCAGGATCTGAAAGCAGCCTATTTTACCATGATGAGTTGAAAGATGAACATGAAATAAATTTAGTGGCATCTTTTTTAGATGAATTAAGAGATTGGATTGATATTTGGGAAGATTTATCTGTTAAAGAACAGGCTGAAGCACAAATATCATTTTCTCGACATATAGATGATCTCTTATTAAACAATTGGAGTATATGGTGCGGACGAAAAACTATTGCATATCATATCACTGATTATTCTGGCAAAGACATTTCTGTACCTTTAAATGCAATAATAGTAGATATTGTAAGAGGAAAACCACAAAGTGTCATTCATTCAGAAGCAGGCGTTGTGGTCAAATATTAACATTAATCATGAGATTATATGCCTATAAAAAAGCACCATGAAGAATTTGATTTGTTTCTATCTTCAAAAGGCGTTCTTCTTCCAGATGGCCAATACGGCGTAGTCCATACATTTATGGATAAAGGTGTTGGGTCATTCGGAGCCAATCATCGCGAACTTGACATATATCACCGTGAAGAAGGTTTGCGCAGTTGGCTTAATGGTAAATATAATGTAATCGGGCAGCACAGGGCAACAGATTGGCTGCGAGCTGGCCTCGGGCATATTTGTCTAGACGTTGTTGAATCACATCTTCCCAATAAATATACTTGGGATCATGTATATGAAAAAGCTTATCATTTAATGAAAAGAATGCGATGGAATAAATCGCGTTTTATGTCTTCTGGGAAATATTTATAATGATTAATCCAAAATATAGTACTTCCTTAGATCGATTGCCTGGCGATGACCTATGGGCAAAGATGATTAATTCCTGTGAAAACATAGAGGGGTTATCTGAAAAGGAGATAAATGAATCTCAAGAAGCCTTTAAGGTATTGCAAAACACTTTGGGTAATAATTTCTTGGGAATGGTGTTTAGTAAAAATCATCCTATGACATTTAACTTGATAAACGTGGTTGCCTGGACAAGGAGATGGATAATATGGTTGGCAAAAGCAATAGATGTATCTTTAAATTATGATAAAAAGAGAAGTATACTTAAAAGATTAAAAGACCCAGATAAATATTATGAGGGTTTGTCTGTTTTAAAGTATACTGATAAATTATCGAGAATGGGTTTTGAAATATCAATTGATGAAATGATTGGGAAAAAAGTTCCCGATATTAAGGTTATTAATAAGGAGAATGGCGAAACATTTGTAATTGAAGTATCTATTCAAAAAAGAAGTGTTCATGAAGAGAAGGCTTTTGAAATTATGAGAGCTGTAACGTTTGCTGTATTTTGCAGTGCCCCTGGAATGAGTTATTGTGGAGGTATATATAAAAATCTTGCAGATAAACATTTGGCAGATGTTATATGTAAAGTAAAAGACATTGCTGTTGCTTCTAAATCAAATAATATATTTAAATGTCTTCACATTCCTTATATTTTAGATTTTGCTATTGCTCCAAATGAGGATGATCCCAAATTAGTAAAATGGGCAAAGCGGCATAGAACGCAACCAGGTCAATTTTCTGGTCCAGACGATGAAGTCAATCATTTTCGCAGATTAGAGGGAAAGGTGTTTAAGGAACAGGAACAATTACCTATTGATAAACCTGGAATAATCATTATTGAAAATAATGATTTATTTAGAACGCGCGATTACAGGGGTACAATATCAAGAATTGAAGATATTGCATATAAATATGATAAATTGGCGGTACTAATAATATCAGGCAGTTATATCGGAAGCGGGTCAAATGTCATTATACAAAAGGAAGGCCATAAATATATTGGAATAAAAAAGAATGATTTATTATTTGAACAATATTATTTTATTAAGAATAAATATTGTGATCATAAGTTATCAAAAGAAACGCATGCTAAAATAATTGAATCCTTAAAGATCTAATGTATTGTTGAAAGGAGAAAGCCATGTCTCTCTATTTTCTCGAATATGATTTAAGAAGGCAAAGAGATTATCAGAAACTTTACGATGAGTTAAAATTATTTGATGCAGTTCGTATTCTCAAATCCCTCTGGTGCTTTAAAAGAGATAGTACAACTGCAGAAGGATTGCGAGATTATTTTAAACAGTTTATCGATTCTGACGATGGTTTAATGGTTGCAGAAGTGTCGGATTGGGCAACAATCAATACAGAAGGAAATCCGAATCAATTGAAATAATTATTGGGCTGCTTAAGCAGCCCCTTTTTGCATATTTAAAAATGAGGTTAGTATGGGTAGGGGGAAAAGACGTTCACCAAGTCAGCTTATTGGTATAAAAGGTGAAATAATATTTGAGGATTGGGCTACAAATCGTAGATTGACAACAAATAAGGCAGAGCAAGATTATGGGATTGATTATTTTTGCCAAGTATTCAATCCATTAGTTAATAGAGCAACTGAAATAACCGGTCAAACTTTAATGGTTCAAGTCCGATCTATTGAGGGCAGCAGTAAAAAGATAATAACGCTTAATAAAATAGATGCAGAAAATCTATTGCGGCAAAGCAATGCAACATGTCTTATTGGTGTTAACGTCATGACCCGTATAGTTTATTATCGTTTTCTTGATGAAACATTTATTGATAAATTATTAGAATTTGTTGGTTCCAGTAAGTCTACCTGTTCTATTAATCTCGAGGACATGAAAAATGACGGTGTTGCTTTTGATCAACTACTTGCACATTACACAAAACCAGGTTTGATACATAGATTAATGCTTTATAAAAACGAAAAACAAATAAATACGGCAATGCCGGGAGCTTCAATAATCACACATCAATCTAAGGATAGTAGCTTTACCTTTATCAATGTGCCGTGGATAAATTCTATGTTGACTATAAAACCGGAATTGTTTTCCGAAGTCAGATCGCTCATATTTGAGCAGGGAAAGCTGCCCCATGAATTGCCAGGAGTTGACATTAAACCTGAAATATATAAATTATTAGATTTAGTTGATGGTGATGTTTACATAAGTGGGACTATTGAAAAAGAAGCTAATATAACTGTGGAATATAACGGAATTAAGGCTTCGGCAAAGTTTTTATATCGACGATTAAGGGACGAAAGAGCATTCACGCATCCAATAGGATTAAGCCTTAGAATGTCAGATAGGAGAAAGAAAGGGGATATATTTATACACGATTTGGGGTGTTATCTCTTTGACAGTAAAATGTCTTTGGGGAGCAATCACGATCTGTTGTCTTTTTTAAAATTACTTGATAAGGGAGCTAAATTTGAATTGGATGGCGCGCCATTTTTAAAGGTTGATGATTTCGGAGATCGTGCTACACATATAGGTCAGGCGATAATATCATTAGAAAATATTACTAAATATCTAAATATTAGTATGGAAGATTATTTCCTTAATGATTTATTAAATGAAGAATTAAATCATTCGATTTATTTGTTAGAAGCCGTATGCATGAAAAAAGAAGCAATCAATAAATATATCAAAGGGTTTATATACGGACCTTTAGCTGACAGAAATATTGATGAAATAAAAACAAAAGAAGGATTATTTGAGATCCCCGTCGTTCTCAATTTAAAAAACATGGGTATTGTTCTATGGATCAAAGTGAAAGGATTATTATATATAGATGAAGAGGGTAAAATCGGTGGCTTCCGTTTTGATGAACAAATTAGTTGGGAATATATGATAACGGAAAGAATGAATAAATCGGCATATCCGGAGTTATGGGTTATTAATGAATGGCCACCCATTGAATTAGGTAAGGCACATAGTAGAAAAGAAAAACTAGACACAAAAGAACCGGGATATATAAAATATAATATTAAGGTTTGGGGAAAAGACAAGCAAAAGGTATTTTAATATGTTGATCAAGAATGAATATTATAAGGAACTTTCAGTAATTCCCGAGTTGCTTCTTCGGGAACGGTACGATGAAGCAACTTATATTTGTCGCCAAGTGATAAAAAAGAACATAAAATATTACTCTTCCTGGAACATCTATAGCTTGACGTGCTTATATCGGGCCATATCGGATATAAATATCAATAATAATGAATTTAGATTAGTAATTGGCCTATCAAATAAAATAGCGTTACTGTATTATCACAGAATTAATGAAATTGATATAGAAGAAATATATGATTTAGGAAGAATATTTCAAATCCATAAAAAATATTATGATATATGCGTTACGGAATTAGTTGAACAACGGTTTAAAAACATTGATATAGAAAAAGACAAGAAATTAATATTATCGGGACTGTATGGAGCCTTAGCACAGGTAACTGCAGACACTAAAAAATATGACCAAAATATTGATGAGGCTTATAGGGCAATCAAATTAGATAAATTCAATGAATTTGCATATGAGAGCCTTTACGATACATATGCAATTATAAAATGTGAAGAAAAAATAATAAATGTATTGAATGATTGGGCATCAGTCAGTGCAACTCCAATAAGCCCATATATTCGTTTATGTGAAATATACGAAGAAAACAAAACATGGGATAAGGCTGGTTTGTTGTATTATTATATAGCAAAAAACTACCAAAATAAAGGTGATCAAGTTAAAAAATTAATAGGCAATGATATTTTTAGAAAATTGCTGTTTATGCCTCAAATAATGGCGCAAATGTTATATTCTAATTATTCATGGAAAGAAGGAAAATATTATAAATCAATCCAACACTTAGTAAAAAGCTATGCTATGCAGAGGTCCTATAAAAATAAAACGGATGTATCTCTGAATTATATATATCAAATAAAAAGCTTAAAAGATTATGAAAAAGAAATTAATAGTAATACTGGAACGAATTATTGGCTAATATTAAAAACATTACATCTAGATAAAAAAATTAAATATTTAGGCGATAATAATATCAATACACTTTATACTTTATATGACTATGTATCAGAAATAGAAGAACAAGTATCGGCAATATACAAAATCCATAATCTAATACATTTAAATGATATGCTATTTGACGAATTAATGAATGTTGATTTAATGTTTACTTCCAAAAGGCTTTATATATCTTTGATATACGCTGCTTTGAATAAATATGTTAAAAGCGATTGGTCTATAAAAGTATATTTACATAATGTAATGTGTCAAACACATGAATATCATAAGAAAAACCAAGAGAATGAATATGAAGTTATTATAAACAACATCATTGAAAAGATTAACCTTTTGGGTGATAATAATAATGAGTTAATGAACGTAAACCGCGATATATGTGCTTTGATTAAAAACATATTTAATAATATTGGCTTTGTACAAACAAAGGTATCCATAAACATGCTCGATGATTTTATTATTGAGTATTATGGATGTAAATCCAGAGGAGATGTACATAAAAAAGAAATGTATCTTATTAAATTACTAACGAATAACCTTCATTTTATTGATGGCGAATTGTCTTGCATATGGAAATGGGAAAAGCGCTTGGAATCATCTATCAATAGTCAGTTGGTTAATTTAAAAAAAGAAATTAAGGATCAATTGTATCAAATACCTAAACAAACAGCCCAGGTAGTTATTGAAAAACAGAAAGAAGAGCAATCGGAAAAAAAAGACAAAATAACACTAAAGATAGATTTCACGAAGGCAAAACAAATAGAAGTTAATGGGAACCCATATAAGATAAAGAGAACACGGGAGTTTCTTTTATTGGAAGAATTATTAAATAATAAGGATAAAGAAATTCATTGGTCCTATGGATTTGTTTTATTTAAAGGCTGGCAGAATGTTGAAAAATTACCAGCGGATCCGAGGGATCAGTTTAAAAATATTGTTTCATTGATAAACGGATATTTAGGTCGTGAAGCAATTGAATCACAACAACAAGATATTTATAAAGTATGGCGGTTAAAAGATGATATTAATATTGTATATAACAGCATTGAAAAATCTCAAAGGTTATGCAATCAAGCTAATAACGCTAAAAATATAAATGCTGCGGTTAATAAAATACAAGAAGCCTTAACGTTTTACCCGGAATCTATAGAAGCCAATATATGTCTAATAGATTTACTTGCGAAATATCAAGATAATGAATCCATTGGGGGTAATACGAAGTGTAATCTAATTACAGCAATTGACTGTATAAGGCGCAGAGAAAGCAGTTTGACTATGGCAATTAACATATTACAAACAATAGGAGAAAAGTCTAATTGGGAAGGTGACTGGAAAGAAGTACCTTATTATATTATTAAAATGACAGATGAATTAAAACGTCTTCAATCCGTGGTTGTGTTGATTGAAGAAAGAGTTGAAAAAAAATTAATCTTGAGTCAAGACGAATTAGAATGTTTAAGTCTGGTTCGGCTAATTAATAAGATGAAAAAATTCTCAATTAATGTTCAAGAACGAGATTATCGTATGAAAACGTTGATTAAAGATAAAAATATAAAACAATGTATCGAAATAGCTAAAAATGATGTTAAAAAGAATGTTAGAGAAAGAGGGTATTCTGAAATAATATTTAAAGATATTGATTACACGGCGCAATATTCATTTGTATGGTTCGTTTCAAAAAAAGGAGATATATCATTTAAAGATATCGGCAAACTCAAGTTCTATATCACAGAGTCCCTTAAATATCAGATACTGGAAAACTCAATTAACGACGCATATTCAATCAATAGTAGCGATCAACGTGAAATGCGAGAAATGTTTAAAGCGAGAAAATTGCTCCGTGAGAAACTCGGTCGTGATCCGGATACTCGAGAGATTATTGTAGAACTGAGCGGTGCTTGGGATTGGGCAAAAATGGATAAAGCTAAAGCTAACGAAGCTATTATTAAAAGAAATATAGAATTTACTGAAGAATGGTACTGTAGTTTGTCTGATTCGTTTTTTATTGATGGTAAAAATCAATTATAATCCCTTGATTATTCTTATATTCAAAAACTATCCATGCTTTTCCTATAGATAGATTTTTAATGTTTTTGTCTTTTTCAATGCCTTCGATGACAATTATCTCTTCATCCGGATCTGTGGGTCCCAAGGTCAAATATCCCTCTTCGAGGGATTTTGTTATTTTACCCCTTCGGAAACCAAAAAATCCAACCTTGATTTTATCAACTCCATAGATATACTTCATCAGACCCTTTGTCAAATCTAAGATATATTCCTCCTTCGATTTCAACCATTCTGTCCAACATTTCGGCTGTATATTATAATCTATAATGATCTTGTCTTCTAGATTCTTTTCTCTGGCCTTTACCATTTAACAAATAAAATAATCGCCTTTTTAACCCTTTCGATTGCCGTGAGTTAGGCACGAGAGGGTTTCGTATTTTATTATCTTAAAACGTTTTAAAAACGTTTTATTCCTTAAAATACTGTTGTAACGTACTAGGATTCTAACCAAATATAAGGAGATCCAACCATGACCACAATCATCATAATCCTCACGCTGGCTGCAATCATTGCGGCCGGCCGAAATCTTCCCTCGATATTGTTTGCACCAGTGATAAGCATAATACAGTTTTTGGGTACCCTGATCGAGAACTGCCGTGAAAATCTCAAGCGTTATATTTTAACGCCGGAACCCCCAGGGTTAATAAGGTATATTTTATCCGCATTTTTCACCCTGGGATCAATTGCCTGGTCTTTGATGGATGCTTTGCTTACAGAAGTATCTCTAAAAATAATTGTGTCCGAGAAGACGCTTCAGTTTTTCAAAACAGGCATTCAACCTGTTGATTATTTCATTTCAAATTATCTTTATTCTTGTTTCGCTCTGGTTTTGGTTCTTATGCTCACTTTGCTCAGTCATTACGCCTTTTCATATATTGCAAATAGATACCCTCATTTAATTGAACAAATGACTTTCATCGCAGTCGTTGTTGCCGCATTGGGCATGCTGATTATTATGGCTTTAATGCGTTATTATTCCTCACAATGGCTTTCAGAGATAAATCGGGCGATTGCAAATCGTAATTATGTTTTACCTAATAATCTGGCAAACAAAACCGGAATGCTGTCTATGTTGTTTCTTGTCTGGGGGATCTTGTGCGCCGGGGTTTCAGCTCATTTGGGATTTAATCAGTTTCTTAAGCAAACTGCCCAAATCTTGGCAGGAATTGTTTATGTGCCGATATCGCTGTTTCTGTTTTCCTTGGTTCTCTTATCCAAATTGGTCGAGGGAGCACAATCCATAATCAGCATTCCGGTGAATATCGTCAGTGGAACTGTTGATTTGATAAAGGAATCTGTGAAAAAAAGGCAACCGGATTACAGGGTTATTTCAATTATTGCGGCACTTCTATTGGTTTTATTCCTTTCCGGTTGTTCCATTCCGGTAAATAAACCCAAACTGATTGTCGCTGTAATTGATCAATCATATTCATTCAGGGCAGAACAGGACAACACCATTACTAAAGTAAATGAGCTGATTGATTTGCTTGGTCCAGAGGATCATTTCTACTGTTTGTTCATCAATGGCAAATCTTATAGCGACAAACAACTTCTTTACATCCTGCCCAGGCAAGATGAAGCAGATATAAATAACCTGCTTGATGACTATAAATCGCGGGATGATGTCAAGAAAAGTATTTCGGAAATATTAGCCGGTCGGTGCTCCAATAATTCAGATGTACTTGGTGCTTTGCATCGTGTACAAGCTATTTTCAAATCAAGAAGAGATGGGTATGACAAATATCTTTTTCTGTTCAGTGATCTTTCGGACAATATCCATAGACAAACCCATGTTCCTGAATTGGACAGCGTCAGGGTAATCACTTTGTTTTCAAATTCAGATAAAAAGAATATTCTGTCTGCAAAAAACCAAACCGATGCCTGGGAAAAAGTATTTACTGATAGCCGGGCTTCAGAGGTACTCATTCTTGGTCACGATATCAGCATGTCCTTCGATATCAAACAATATCTGGAAAGGGGGATATAGCCATGTCAAAGAATTATGAAATACGGCTTGAAGATACGGTTTTATTCAACATCACAGTCAGCCTAATAGAAGCCGTTGGTCGAGAAGCCAAAAAGATGCTTCAACTAAGTTGCGCTGCTTATAATGATTTTCTAAAGCCAAAGCAGTATTCGACTGGTTTAATATCGGTTGCTGGTTCAAGTAAACCAGCAAATACTGCTCAATCTTCATCGCAAAATAGACATAAGCCATTTGCCAAACCAAAGGATATCGAAATAGCCAGATTTGTGGAACTAAAAGCCCAGAATTTGGGATACCAATCCCATGGGATAAAGCTTCTACCTGAAAAGACTGGAGAAATCATAGAGTTTACTTTTGAAAGCCCCAAAGAAAAAGTGAAAAACATTTATAAAAAGGAGGTGTATCGTGAAGCAAAAAGTGTTTGTTGATAGGGGAAAAATAAAAATATATCCGCCGATTCTTGAGGTTGTGGAGCCACTGATGCGACAACTTGGCCAGAAGATTCATATAGAAAGCATTCGGCATCCGTCATTTTTCGTCCCGCTATTTCAAAAAGCAAGGAAATTGTTTGTTGGGGTAAAAATAGATGAAGCTAAAAAAATGACCTTGGATCAGCTCTGGCAGGTACATGATTCAAAATCATTTAGAGATTATGGGATTTCTCTCCTCGATCTCAAAATCGAAATATGTAAACGACTCTACGATAATTGCGAGTTATGTGGGCATCTCTGCAAAGTCAACCGATATCAGGGTAAGGGCAAATGTGGCTTGGGAACAGAATCCTTTTATGAGTATTGGGGAGAACTCGTCGGGGAAGAGGCTGTTATAAATCCAGCCGCGGGTTTGGCGCTGTGGGGCTGCAATATAAATTGCTGTTCATGCCATGCTTCGATGTATTTATCTGTAGAAAATGGAAATAAAGAAGGAAAAATACTCGGTCCTGATCTATGGAAAGAGATTGATTATAGAAATTGTCAGACAATTGAATTTAACGCTGCTGGTGATCCAACGCCGCATTTGCTGTCGATACTTAACGTTTTAAATCAGGCTCCAGGCAGTATGAATCACCCAATAGTATGGAGTGGCAACAGCTATGAAACCAAAGATGTCTGGAAACTATCGGATGGAATTACAGATGTGTATTTGATTGATTTGAAATTCGGAAATGATGATTGTGCTGAAAAATTAGCAGGATGTAAAAACCATAATAGTGTTGCGGAACAGGCTTTGGATAGTTTAAGCCGAATATCAGGTAAAAAGATAATCCGCTGGCTTCTTTTGCCTGGTCATGTCTATTGTTGCGGACAAGAAATCGTAAAAATGCTTTCCCATCATGACTTTTATGTCAGCCTGCTGGATGATTTTCAGGATGATCATAAAATGGTTTTCAAGAGGAAAAA
Source organism: uncultured bacterium (assembly GCA_937863685.1). Lineage (GTDB taxonomy): Bacteria > Edwardsbacteria > AC1 > AC1 > EtOH8 > UBA2226. The sequence goes on along the minus strand of CALMGM010000005.1, from coordinate 206,916 downwards.
TACCGAGGATGAAATATCCAGGGCAAAAGATTTAATCAAACGATACGGGCTGAAAGATATCAACCTTCCAGAAAATGCCAGGTGTTTCTGGATTAAATGAGGAGAACAGCCATGAGATACTTCGATTATCAGGGACCTGACTGGGGTAATAGGAGGGGGCAAACGCCGGAGCCCAACTTCAATGAAACTCATGTCAGGGTTAGTGAAATAATACAGCCCAATGGGGTAAAGGTTACATTGGGCGGGGAAGAAACGCAAACGGTTCTCAATCCGGAGGAGGGAAACATAAAAACCATTGTGCGTGATGTTGCTACGCCCCTGGCCTGCGGATGTGTCCCTACAAAGGACACAAAGATCCGGGTTTTTCCCAATGGCACGGCTTGTTGTGAAAACCATTTCCTGGTTTGTACGCTTTGTTCAGCCCCGATATTGCCGAACCTGCATTCGATTATCCCGATAGATGGGAAGAATTACTTTTTTCACCGGGATAATTGTGCAGAAATAGTGCTTCGTCAATTATTGCTAAATGAGCAGACAAACCCCAGCTTTTCCGACAATACCAGGGTCTTGCTCGAGAATATGCTGAGTGACATCCGCGCCAACAAGAGCTGGGTATACAGGTTTTTTACTGGAAGGCGCAGCAATGGGCTTCTTCTCAGATAATAATCGACATTCTCGTCGGTATTTTCAAGGCCTTAATGAATCAGCAATCAGGGCTGGAGAGGTAATGACCCGTTATCAGCAGATTCAGGAGATAAGACAACAGCGTTTAATCGCTGATAACATCCTGGGTCAGATTCCTCTTGGATTTGTTAACAATAGTGAACTTCTTTTCGGGCTACGACCTAAAGATTCGCCAAAAGTAATTGAGGTAATAGGCCAGCCCGGTAGCGGAAAATCCAATTTATTCAGAGTGGCTATCGACGGGATAATAAAAAACACTAATGCCACAATAGTAATTGTAGATACAAAAGGTACGGAAAAATATTTATATCATTATATGAATGAACTTCTTAACAAAAACCAATATCTTTTTCTTTCTCCGGAGAATTACAGAGATAATCCCCTGTATAGACCTCACCCAAGTATTATTCGTGATAATTGGTACAGAATGATTTGCGGATACCTTCTCCCAAGTTTGGGGCTTAGATATGAGAGTGGTAATGCGTTAATCGCGGCTGCATTTAAAGCAAAACAAGCCCTACCAAGTGATGTTGATCCAGCCATATTTGATCTATATAAATGTCTTAAGGAACAAAGACCCAAAAATTACACAGAACGTATTCGTGGGGATTATGTGGAAAGGGCATTATACAGGGTTGAAATGAGTATAATAAACCTTTCCAATGTTCTGGGATGCAGGGGTGGAATAAATCTTGAGGAATATAGGAAGAAGCGAGTTGTATTGCTTGATTTATCCAAAGCTGATGAGTTTTCGCGTAATTTGTTAATCGAAACATTTATGGCTAAAATATACCATTACCAAATGTCCATAAATACTGATAATGAGGCATCATGGTTTATCCTGATTGATGAGGCAAGTAATGTTTATTCTGAAAACAAGATAGATATGTATGCCGGGATATCACCATTAGAATCTATACTCCGGATGAGTCGAAGTACGGGCATTTGGTTCGCCTTGGCAAGTCAAAGTTATTCATCTTTATCCCACGGTGCCAGAACAATGGCCGGATGTAAAATCCTTTTTAAAACAGATCCGACGGAATTGAGATATCTTGGTGGGGCAATGAACCTGTCAGAGAATGATATCAAAGTGGTCGACAGTCTCGAAACGGGAGAAGCTCTTGTTAAATTAGAATCAAGGCCGGGAACACCTGTATTCAAGATAACTGTCCCGGAGTTCAGAATAAGGAACGGTCCAATTACTGAAAATATCTTTGAGCCGGTTCATGAAAAATATGATTGCCAACCTATTCCCGAGGAGGAAAGGATAAGAATAATCAATCAGATATTGGGAGAAAAGGAAAAGCCAAAACCAATGACAGAGATTAAGCGAGAAGTGGCTATGAATGATAACAAGAAAATACACGAATTCTTGATAAATATCTCAGAAAAACCATTTCTGCAATTTACTGAAAGATTATCTGATCTTAAATTTGGGGAAAGCATTGCAGAAGCTGACAGAATTAAAAAATTGCTTATAGATCAGGATTATGTTGTTGAGTACAAAATAAAACTCAAGAAAGGTCGGGGATCCAAAGCATCATATCTCGAGATCGCACCAGCTGGCAAGGATTATCTCATTGGGAATGGTTATAAACCGGTAAGGATTATCGAGGGAAAATCAGGATATCTTCATTCATTAATCGTCATTAAACTGATAAAACCATTTTATGAATCAAAATATCTGCTGGAAATCGAGGGTAAAAACAAGGGCTTTGATTGCGACCTGGCAGTGTGCGACGATAGAAAAAAGCTCGTCGCCGTAGAAGTGTCCTATACAACAAACGCCGCCGACGAGATAAGAAATATCAGGAGAAACATCAATGCTGGTTATGAAAAGGTGCAGATTATCGTCGTGGCAATAAGCAAAGAAGGTAAATCAATAGTGGAGGATGAAGGAAGGGCCATAATAAAGAAGCAAGCATTTACCGAGGCTTTTTCGAAAGATCTCGATGAGCCATTTTATTCCAAAGTACAGGTTTTAACATTAAAAGAATTCAGGGATTTAGCATAAAAATGAACAGCCTTATCGACATAAATGCACTTGCAGAAAAGCTGTGTGTAAAGCCCATGACGATTTATAGCTGGGTTCATGATGGCATTATTCCTCATTTTAAACTGGGGCGGTTGGTAAGGTTCGACGAGGAGTTAATAGAGGATTGGCTTAAAAAAAGAAAGGTAATCGGAAGGAGCCAGCGTGCTCTTGATGTAAAACTATAAAGGTCTGCGGTTAAGCAGTAGAAAAGGAGATAAAATGCGAATATATCAAAGAAGGAAAGTATGGTACATAGACTATATTTTCCAAGGCAAGCGATTCAGGAAAAGAATCGGATATTCAAAAAAGGTTGCTGAATTAACTCTGAAAGACATTGAAGTCAAGATTGCAAGAAAAGAACATTTGGGAATTCAGGAAACAAATAAAATTCTGTTTGAAAATTATTCTGAGGAATATTTGAAGTATGCAAAAATAAATAAATCAGAGAAATCGTATACTTTAAACATCACTAATATTAAGGCGTTGAATTTATTCTTCAAGGGCAAATACCTTACAGATATCAAACCCCAGGATATTGAATCTTATAAGGAGGAGCGTAGAAAGAATTTAAAACCAGCTAGTGTTAACCGCGACCTTGCCTGCTTGCGACATATGTTAAATAAGGCCATACAATGGGGTTATTTATTGTCAACCCCGATGAAAGGTATCAAGCTACTAAAGGAGCCACCAGGGAGATTGAGATTTCTAAGCAAGGAAGAAGCTGCAAGGTTATTGGATGTTCTCCCCAGGGGAGCCAAAATCATAGTAACATTTGCCTTGAATACAGGCTTAAGAAGATCCGAGATACTAAATCTTGTCTGGAGGGATATTGATTTGAAGAATAAACTTGTCGTTGTGGAAAAGACAAAAACAAATGAAAGGAGAATAATTCCGATGAATGACATTATATACAAGATGCTGTTTGATCTATCTGCCACTAAAAAAAGCGATAAAGTTTTTTCTGATGATATTAAGGCAAACCTTAGAAGAAACTTCGAGGCAGGGCTGAAGAAATGCCAAATTATTGATTTTAGGTTTCACGATCTTAGGCATACCTTTGCCAGCCACTTAGTAATGTCTGGTGCGAACCTAAAAGTTATTCAGCAACTCCTGGGTCATAAGGATATAAAAATGACAATGAGATATTCTCATTTGTCGCAGGAGCATCTCCAGGAAGCTGTCGGAAAGCTGAATTATTTAAAACAAGAAAACCAAGAGCCACAAACATTAAAGGAAACCAAAGGACAATACAAGATCAATCATGCTATGGTTAGAGGATAATAATAAAGGAGGTACGCCATAATGAGGAGCATGAATAAAATCTACATTCCCGAGGATATTCTCTATTGCCTTAAACTTGTCGGTTACGATAAATTTGTATATTCGAACATTGACGAAGTGGTTTTCCGGACTGATCTTCCAACTGGTGGTTTAGCGTTTATTGGGAGCCGTCCCCGGCTGGTGCACATTAAATTACATTCCCCACCCGTTAATAATACAGCATGGAAACAATTAACCGCCATATCCAATGCAACAACTTATGTACATGAAGCCGCACATCATTATAGATGGGAGAATTATCATGATCGTGGAGAGTATGAACCAATATGTTACGAATGGCGGTTCTTACAGGCATTGCAACCCCTGATTGAACCTGAAGGTAATATCCGAATTGTTTTTCACAGAACGTGGTGGGGTGGTGTTGGCACTTGGAGCATTTTAATCGTTTGAATACTCGGGTTCATGCGAAACCACTAAATACCTTTTTACATTTCAAATGGGCATCTTCAGAAAGCTATGGCACAAATAAGGCACAAACCGTTAAAGAAGGCCCAAGCCAGTATAAAACAAAAAAGGCAACCTATTGGTTGCCTTTTAATTATCTGGTGCGCCATAAAGGACTCGAACCTTTGACCCGCTGATTAAGAGTCAGCTGCTCTACCAACTGAGCTAATGGCGCATTTTTGCAAGACAATTATTATACTAAAATTTTGTCCGAATGTAAAGAGCCTTTTATTTTGTCTGATAAAAACCAAAGGAAATCCAACAAAATTTGTTCTTGACTATCATCCGGAATAAGAGTTATAGTTACAAATCTAGTTTCCCTGATGTATCTATTAATTTATTGGATTTTAATTGCTTATGCCTTCAGCTTTTAAAAATATTGAATTAGCATACGGTGACACTTATCTTAAGTTTGATATTTCCGAAAAGAACCTTCTTAAAACACTTTCGGTTTCAATGGCTGCTGCTATCGGGAACATTCCCGCTGCTATTGACAAAGCCTTGCAGGAACCCATAGGATCGCTCCCGCTTTTGGACCTTTTAAAAAAAAGCAATCCCCAAAAACCCCTGATAATCGCCAGCGACCATACCCGGGTGGTTCCCTATTATTCCTTGATCATGGATCGCCTGTTGGATGCGTTTCATAAAGCCGGGATCGGCCCAAACCAGGCCGATCTCCTTATCGCCGCCGGAAGTCACCGGGCGCCCAGCTGCGAGGAACGGGAGACTATGTATGGACCAAAGGCCTTCGACCAGCTGAACCTGTATGCCCATAACTGCGACCAAAACTGCATCGCCCTAAACCGTCTGACAAGCGGCCGTGAAGTGGAGGTGAATCAGCGGCTACTGGAGAGCGATTTCATTATTGCCACCGGCAAGATCACCCCGCATTATCTGGCGGGTTATTCCGGAGGCCGTAAAGCTGTCATGCCGGGCTGCGCCTCACGAAATTCAATTGCCGCCAACCACGCCATGATCGTCCGTCGCAAGAACGGGCCGGGACAGCTGGATAAGAATCCCATCCACCTTGAGATGGTCGAAGCAGCTTCGCTAGCAAGAATTGACTTCCTGATTAACGTAGTCCCTACCCCGGACGACAAAATTGCCGGCCTATTCGCCGGGCACTGGCAGAGGGCCTGGGAATCGGGGGTAGAGCTGTGCCGTAAAGTGTGGTCGGTTGAGTATGGGGGATTGGCGGATTGCATCATCGCTTCGGCCGGAGGATATCCACGCGACATAAATCTATACCAGATGCAAAGGATGCTTAATAACCTGGAATGCGCGATAAAACCGGGCGGGACCATTGTGTTAGTAGGCCAGTGCCGGGAGGGGATAGGGCAGGATGGGTTCGGTCATTGGATGGAGCGGCATTCAATAAAAGAAATATTAGCTACACCCGAGGAAAATATAACTGCCGAGGCCCATCGGGCTTATGCTACGGCTCTGGTTATGGATAAATGCGAGGTTCTGCTGATAAGTAGCATCGAGAAAACCAAGGCCGAAGAACTGAAATTCAAATTCATGCCTGACTGCCAAAGTGCTATTGAATACCTGAAGCACAAGCACGGGATTGATTTTAAATGCTACTTGGCTCCGCAGGCCGACTCCATCATGTTGGAGAGGCGACATCTATAACCGGAAATCCCGGCTGTCATCTTATTCTGCATTAGACATCAATCCAATTATAAGGAGAACGCATGTTGAAATTGGTTTTTATATCCGCCGCTATCTGCCTTTTATCAGTAAACCTTTTTGCCGCCGGGAAAAACGAACTGCCCGAGGGCGCTGAATTCTGGAGGGATGGCAAATACTGCCGACAGGATAATATCGATCTGAAAAAAGCCGGGGCGGGAACCATCCGCGCAAAAGTGGAGGGCCGGTGGCAGGATTTTACCATCCAGCACCTTTCGGCGATCTTTATGGAATGGAACCTTAAGGAGAGGATAAAGTCCTTGGAAGGCATCAAGAAACAGGAGATGCCGGGTTTTGCCGGGCCACATAGCGGAATGGTGGCCAGCCATGGATGCAGACGTTCCGACAGCCGGACGACCATCAATAATGCGGTAAAGGGGATGGGATTTCTTCCCGAGCCGGATGCCATTGGTAAGTTGCTGGACGAGCTTCATTCTTCAACAGATTCGGCAATGGACTATAAATTGAATTGGCTGATGGACCTCTACGGCCGGAGAAGAGACCTGCTGGATGATACCAAGCAGGTTTCTTTGGAGCTATATGCCAAACCGGATTTTGCCACCCACACCTTTTTAAATCAGATGACCGACCCGGCGGTTTCTATTGTTTTTTTGGATATTCCATCATTTGAGGTCCGGGCCATAACCCAGTTGATCGATCCCAATGATCCGGAGCTTACGGAATACCAGAGACAGGTGGTGGAATATGTAAATGGCATTCATGATTACTTCCACGGAGCGGCTCCCAGAAAATCCATTGTTGCGGTCTATCACGTGATAGAAGTGTTCGACAATTCCCCCGGCAGTGCCAGGGGAAAGAGGGTGGTGCCGCCACTGCCTTAAATCAGCAGCAAGGCGTTCTCTTGATGCATGTCCTGGCCCCTCTAATCAGGCAGGTGGCCCGCCGGAGGGCATGATATAGCCCTATATAAATGAATACCAATCCGGTAATGCTGTGCCAGTAGGACAAATTGAAGGTTATCGTAGGCCGGGATCCCGGCGGCAGGATAAAGTATAGGCCGGTCAGCGAACTGGCAAAAAAACTGGTCAGTAGCATCCAATTCCAGGCAGTCTGGATCGGGAGGATCTTATTTGAGTCCTGTCTCTGCCATATTTCTCCGACAATAGCCAATACTGCAACCATAAACAGCAGAAGCCAGGGGTGATAATTGAGGCGGTTCAATTTTATTGGGTTCCTTTTGGGCGAAGAAGATACCATTGTTCCGGCTTGTTTTTCCGGGTTGACCTCCGGAGCGTTCAGGACCTCCGGTTCTGGCAGGGCTTCCGATTCTTGCTCGGCCACGGCGGAATTGTCGTTTTCGGATGGTTCCTCAACAGAAGCCGGGCTGTTAGTCCCAGCTCCTCCGGTAGAGGCTATACTTGATTGAGCGAGATCCTGGGATTTATCGCAGATGTTGTCCCCATTGCCGTCAATATAGCTTCCGCACTGGCCGGGGGCGGGGTCGTCGGTCAGACCGAAGGGGCAGTTAGTTTGAGCCAGACCATATCCGGCTGCCAATAACATAAGGGTATGTACAAATATGATTTTTTTTGGCATTTGATCCCTTTATACTCTGTATCTTTTGAAGTAATGATAACAACCAAATAACGGTTTGTCAACCATGGCCGAAAACAATGGATCTTAAAACAACCTTTGCTTCCCTGAGGCACCGCAATTTTAGGCTTTACTGGACGGGACAGCTGGTGTCGCTGATCGGCACCTGGATACAGCAGGTGGCCCTTAGCTGGCTGGTTCTCAATATGACTGATTCGGCATTTTTACTGGGGACCGTTTCGGCCATAGGCTCGGCACCCATCCTTATTCTTTCCCTTCCCGGCGGCGTGGCAGCGGATCGGGTGAGCAAAAAGAAACTTCTGATAGCTACTCAGACCATCATGATGTTGCTGGCCTTTACCCTGGCCTATCTGACTCATTTCAAATATCTTAAGATATGGCATATTATTATGCTGAGTGCCCTGTCGGGTTCGGTGTTTGCTTTTGACGCCCCGGCCCGGCAGGCCTATACCGTGGAGTTAGCGGGACGAAAGGACTTGATGAATGCCATCGCCCTGAACTCCACCATTTTTAATACCGCCAGGATACTGGGACCAGCTCTGGCCGGAGTGTTGTATGCCATGGTAGGTCCGGCCGGTTGCTTTTTAATCAACGGTGTGAGTTTCTTGGCCGTTATCTACGGGCTTAACCTGATACGAGGAGAGTATCGGCCCCAGCAGGTGCTCAAAAAATCGGCTTGGGAAGAGATGAAAGTGGGGCTGGGCTATGTTTGGCATCATCCGGTGATAATATCCTTGATCGGAATAGTGGCTATATTCAGTATTTTCGGGATGCCCTATGCGGTGCTGATGCCGATATTCGCCCGGGATATACTTCACCTTCAGGCCCGGGGCTTCGGTCTGCTGATGACCTCGGTGGGCATCGGGGCAATAATTGGGGCTATCAGCTTAGCTGCTTTCAGTCAAATGAAGCGGCGCGGCGCATATGTCCTGGTAAGCGGGCTGGTCTTCACGGTGGCGGTAACCGTATTTTCCCTCTCCAATAATTTAATCCTTTCGATCGCCTGCCTTCCGTTCGTCGGATTCACCATGGTGAGTCAGGTGGCCACCATAAATACTATAATCCAGAGCATTGCTCCGGACGATATCAGGGGCCGGGTGATGAGCGTATTCACCTTCGTCTTCATGGGCATGATGCCGGTAGGAAGCTTTATTGCCGGAAGCATCGCCGGCCAATTCGGAGCCCCGGCAGCCTTGCAGGTCGGGGCAGCCGTATGTCTGATTACCCTGATATATTTATTCTGGAGGAACCGGAGGCTTTACTGGTTATAATGTGGTTGAAATTTGGCAGTGTTTTATGTTAAATTGACATATTATATTTGAACCTTTAACCTAAAAAATGACTGATATGACTGCAGGGAAAAAACAGGCCCCCCAAGGGAAGATAATGGTGATAATGCCGGACGGCAAGGTAATGGAACCGAGCATAGTCCTGACCATAGAGGATCTGCGCGATAAGGAAAAAACCGTGATGAAGATGTTCGGGGGCAGCCCCCAGATGACCATGAGCGCCAAGGAGGCCCTGATGGTTGATATCTCCGAGGTGGTGGCCAATCTGCTGGGGGACAAGATCGAGCTGGCCGGCCAGTATAAGACCGATACTCTGGTCTATTATGCCCCCACCGCTTTCAGCGGGGACAAGGAGCGGGCCATCACCGTGGCCAACAAAGTATATGCTCTTCGCTTGATGAAATTGGAAAAGGAGCGGCGTGACCATAGCGCCGCCATAGCCAAGCTTAAGGATCTTTATGAGTCCGAGAGGAACAAGATCGGACTGCTTACCGCCAAGATAATGGAAGTGAAGAACAGCGGCGTCAGCGAGGAGAAGAAACAACAAGAGATCAGCCAAGCCCGCGAGGAAGCCATGAAGATGGCCGAGGAGACCATTGTGGCCATTGAGAACGAGAAGAAAGACCTGGAGCAGACGGTGGAACAGCTGGAGGCGTTGCTGCACGACAGTATTTCCATCGCCCAGCATTCCGAGGAGATGGAGCGGCTGAAGACAGAATACGACGAGGTCAACCGCCGGGCCATGCGATATCGTCCATCGGAGAACCTCAGCCAGCTGAACAAGGAACAAAAAATGGAGCTGGCCAAACTGCTGCCAAAGCTTAAGGATGCCGAAGGCAACGACCGGTATTTTGACCTGCGGCAGGTACTGAAAATAAAAGACGACCAACCCGGCCTGCCGGAGGGCACCCATGTGTTGGTCAAATACCGTCCGGCCGATGAAACCAAATATTTTATGGGCAGGCTATTTTTCAACGATACCAAGGATTATATCTGCCTGGGCCAAGGGTTCGAGATCACCTCCGGAGTGTACACTGGCCGGGACAGGAAGGTCGAACCGACCGACGAATCGGTCCTTCAGTATCTTGACAAAAATCCTTTGAGCGTTCAGATCTATCTTGAGGCGGTGCGTAATTCGGCCATTCAGACCGTTCAGTTCTGGCTGCACGATCTCAAAGCGGAACAACTGATGGAGATTAAATCCATTGATCCGCTGATAGTCCAGCTGATGAAGGAATCAATGAAGATAGCCCACGAAAGGGCCTACGAGATGAACGCCACCTGCGATTCACCACAGCTATCAGAAATGAAAATGGAGAAAGACCAAGGAGGGGTCGATCATGTTTTGATAGCTATCAAGAAAGCCGTGGCCCAACCACTAGCAATGAAATACGTGCTGGACGAGCAGGACCTGAAAAAGAAGATAAACCAAGCACCAGAGAAGATGCAGAAGGAAGCCCTGACTAGACAACTGAAGCGGCTTCAAGAAAAGAAACATGCCGAGATAAGGGGGCTTTTTGATTTGTTAAAGAAAATGCTGATGGATGAGGAGATGGTGGGGCCGGACCGCATCAATTTCAAGAAGTATGTTCCGATAATGGCTCTTCGAAAAATGATAAGCGACAGCATGGCGGAGCGGATAAAGCGGGACGATAAACTTCCGGATTTGATCTTGGATTAAAAAAAATATTGTTAATTTGCGGGAAAGTCTTTAAAGGAGGACAGATAATGAGGAAACCGTTATTTTTAGTATTGATCACTTCCCTATTTATGGTTTCGCTTCTTTATGCCGAAAAGAAGAATGATAAGAAAAAAGACGAGACGGTTGTCGCGGAAGATGTCTCTTCGGGTCTTTATAAATATCTTCCCGATTCTTACGATAAGCAGGCGGGATTTACGGTAGCCGACCTGATCGCTCTTAAGCTGACCGCTTACAACAGCCGGGCGCAGGGCATCAGCAGCAAACTGATCAGCACCTCCATAACGGCGCTGGCCTGGCCGGACAGCCTGGTGCTGAACTGTTATCTGGAACTACAGGAGAAGGATAAGGCCTGCTATCTGGGGACTGGGCAATTCACCTATCCCCAGAGCGAGCTGCCGATAATGTTCCAGGAAGCGGTCACTTTCATCCAGAAGATGTCGCATCTATATTATGCCGATCTTAACGACAAATATATGGTCATCAACCTTTATATGAAAGGCAGCCTGGTGGCCACCTGGAAGGATTTCCAGCTCAACGTTCTGGCCCAGGGAAAGTGATAAATTGAAGGACTCAAACAACCCACTGATGTTTCAGACCGTGGTGGCCAAGGGGATGGTGGACACCAACTGTTACCTGCTGGCCTGCCCGGAAACCAGGGAGGCCATGATCATAGATCCCGGGGCGTTCCGCCCGGGCGAAGTAAAGACCATCCTATGGCTCATCAGCCAGCATGATCTGAAACCCCGGTATATCCTGAATACCCACGGGCATATCGACCACATTGCCGGGAACGGACAGATCAAAAAAGCCACCGGAGCCGAATTGCTTATTCACTCCAGTGACGCAGACATGATAGGTTCTGGCACTTTGAACGGCTCGTTCATGTTCGGGCCAGAGATGGTCTCTCCACCGGCCGATCGACAACTAAAGGATGGAGAGCAGATAGAACTTGGCAAAATGACAATCAAGGTATTGCACACTCCCGGCCATACACCGGGCGGTATATGTCTTTATGTTGACGGAACGCTTTTCTCGGGAGACACACTATTTGCCGGATCGGTAGGAAGAACGGACCTTCCGGGTGGGGATGAGAAGGCTATCATCAAGTCCATTCAGGAAAAGCTTATGATCTTGCCGGATGAAACCATCGTTCGACCAGGCCACGGCCCGCGGACCACCATCGGAAGAGAGCGGGAGGAGAATCCGTTCCTGTGAAAATTCGAAAATAAAATATCAAATTTAAAAATTTTATTTTGCCGCAGGGGAGAAAAACTATGAAAAAACTCAATATTCGCGATCTTGAACTTAAAGGCAAACGGGTCTTAGTCCGAGTGGATTTTAATGTTCCCCAGGACAAGAAGACCGGGGCCATCAAGGACGATTCCCGGATAGTAGGAGCGCTGCCGACCATCAAATACCTGATCGAACAAGGCGCCAAGGTTGTGTTGATGTCCCATTTGGGCCGCCCCGACGGACAGGCCAATATGCAATTCACCCTAAAGCCGGTGGCCGAGAAGTTATCTGAAATGATCAAGAAGCCGGTGCTGTTTGCTTCCGATTGCGTGGGACCGGATGCACTGAAGATGTCCCAGGGATTGAAGGATGGGGAGGTCATGCTATTGGAGAACCTGCGTTTCCATGCGGAAGAGGAAAAGAATGATCCGACCTTTGCCAAGCAATTATCAGAATTGGGCGACTTATACGTCAACGATGCCTTTGGTACGGCCCACCGGGCCCATGCTTCCACCGAGGGCGTCACCAAATATTTCAAACAGAATGCCGCCGGATTTTTGATGGAGAAAGAGATAGATTACCTTTCAGCTGCCCTGGAAAACCCAGAACATCCCTTTATTGCCATTCTGGGCGGAGCCAAGGTGTCCGATAAGATCGCAGTGATAGAAAATCTATTAAATAAGGCCGACGCCATTTTAATCGGCGGAGCCATGGCCTATACCTTTTTAAAGGCCCTAGGCCATAGTGTAGGCGAGTCATTAGTCGAGAACGATAAACGGGAGATGGCTAAGGATATTTTACAAAAATCCCAAAAGATCAAATTCCTGCTACCAACGGATCACATTGTCGCCGAAAAAAAGGATGGCGAACCGGACAAAAAGGGCAAACCGACCTTCACATTTGTCAATCCCAAAGAGGTCACGGAAATACCGCAGGGGATGGCTGGAGTGGATATAGGGCCCAAGACGATTATCGAATACAACAAGGCCATTTCCGAAGCCAGGACCATCGTCTGGAACGGTCCGATGGGGATTTTCGAGAATCCCGAATACGCCAAGGGGACATTCGAGGTAGCCAAGGCCGTGGCGGCATCAGGGGCCAAATCGATTATCGGCGGGGGTGATTCCGCCTCGGCAGTGCATCTCTCCGGGGTGGCTGACAAGATCAGCCATATCTCAACCGGGGGCGGAGCATCTTTGGAGTTTTTGGAGGGGAAGGTACTGCCCGGTGTAGCGGCATTGACGAATAGATAATGCCAGTTAATTTTGAATAATGAGGCGGATATGAAAAAAATATTTCTGGTTATCCCCATCGTCTTCGTGGCGTCGTCGTTGACCTGGGGCAGCAAAACGCAGATCGACACAACAGGCTTGGTAGCTTGGTATCCGTTCAGCTGGAATGCCAATGACTTTAGCGGGCATGGTCATCATGGCACTGTTTACGGGGCGACGCTTACAGCGGACAGGTATGGGAACCCAAACAGTGCCTACTTGTTTGACGGGATCAACGACTATATACAGGTGCCGTACAGCGTCGAACTAAACCCGCCCAAAAGGATGACTGTATCATCCTGGGTCAAGGCCGACAGCTGGGGTAGCTTATCTTACTCGAACTATGTTCTGGGAACGGAGCAGAGCGGGAACAAGGGATACTCCCTAAGGGGAGGGGCCACTACGGCCACGTTCATGATCGGCAGTGGCGGTGCATGGTGGCCGGCCGAAACGGCTTCAGGCGCGATTGCCTCCGACAGGTGGTACCATCTAACAGGTGTTTATGACGGTACCGCGGTTCGTTTATATATCAATGGTGTGGAGATGGTAACGACGGCATGTTATGATACAATAACTCCGGCCACTATCGAATTGATTATCGGAACCAGTCCCGGCAGCTTTCTTAGGTATTTTGACGGTGTCATAGACGATATCCGAATCTATTCCAGAGCTTTATCTGCCTCGGAAATCGTGGACCTGTACCATGAATACCCTGCTCCAGCCCAGATCTCGCCGGTAAACAACCAATTGGTCAACAGTCATGATGTCAGTCTGCTGTGGCACAGCCTGGATACAGCTAGTTCCTACCAAGCCCAGGTTTCCTCTGACAGCAATTTTTCGATTAAGGAGTTTGATCAGGTCATAGCAGCGCCGGACACAGGGGTAAATGTTGCTGGTCTGATCTACGATAATTATTTTTGGCGGGTGCGGGCCTATATACCTAGCGACTCAACCTTGTGGTCCTCGGCGGCCAAGTTCCGGATCGACACCATTCCGCCGTTGCCGCCAGTGTTGATTTTTCCGGCTGACGAGGCGACGACTACTGATAGCCTGGTTCATTTTCATTGGGACGCCCTGGACAGCGGGTTTCTTTATAATATCGTGGTGTCTTACGATAGTTTCTGTCTGGTTGTTGCCGATTCCGCCACTATAGATTCCTGCGGTTATATCAGTAGTATGGGACTGATAGATTCGATTTACTATTGGAAAGTGCGAGCCTGCGACCTGGCCGCGAACTGGTCAGGGTACTCCGCCCCAAGGAAATTCATCCTCAATACATTCACTCCGGTATTGATAACGCCAGTCAATGGTAGTTTAGTTCCATCATACTTACAGACCTTTGACTGGAAAGATTCAAGAAATGCTGTCGGATATTTTCTCGTGATTTCATATGACAGTCTGTTTGCCAGTCTCAGCGATTCTGTCACAACTCTGGTCTCGGAATACATATCCGAGGATTCCCTTCCGGATAGTATCTTTTACTGGAGGGTTCGGGCCTACCGAGGAATGGCCGACACCTCGGATTGGTCGGAAATCTGGCATTTTACGGTTCATTCAAGATTGTTGGACAGCTTGGTAGCTTGGTATCCGTTCAGCTGGAATGCCAATGACTTTAGCGGGCATGGTCATCATGGCACTGTTTACGGGGCGACGCTTACAGCGGACAGGTATGGGAACCCAAACAGTGCCTACTTGTTTGACGGGATCAACGACTATATACAGGTGCCGTACAGCGTCGAACTAAACCCGCCCAAAAGGATGACTGTATCATCCTGGGTCAAGGCCGACAGCTGGGGTAGCTTATCTTACTCGAACTATGTTCTGGGAACGGAGCAGAGCGGGAACAAGGGATACTCCCTAAGGGGAGGGGCCACTACGGCCACGTTCATGATCGGCAGTGGCGGTGCATGGTGGCCGGCCGAAACGGCTTCAGGCGCGATTGCCTCCGACAGGTGGTACCATCTAACAGGTGTTTATGACGGTACCGCGGTTCGTTTATATATCAATGGTGTGGAGATGGTAACGACGGCATGTTATGATACAATAACTCCGGCCACTATCGAATTGATTATCGGAACCAGTCCCGGCAGCTTTCTTAGGTATTTTGACGGTGTCATAGACGATATCCGAATCTATTCCAGAGCGCTTGATTCTTGCGAAATCGATTTCCTTTACCACGAGGGCGGGTATACGGGGATAGAAGAACGACCGGAAAAGCCTTTCTTGCCACAGTCGGTAATATTGTCGCTACCCCACCCCAACCCGGCCCGGGAAACGGCGGAGATCGATTATCAACTGCCAGTGGCCGCACCGGTCATGATTGAACTTTACAATGTAACCGGACAAAAGGTGGTTACGTTAACCAGTGGAAAGAAGAACGCGGGCTGGCACCAAGTAACCTGGAATTTACATGGTGGCAATGGGCATAGGTTACCCAACGGGATCTATATGATCAGACTGACGGCAGGAGCGTTGAAAGCAACCGGGAAGATCGTTGTGCTTCGCTGATGCCAGAGGTGGTGGCGCTTGCCTATTAATATGGTCAGTTAATTTTGATATCTTTTTAGGAGGTAATTATGAGAAAGCCGATCATTGCCGGAAACTGGAAGATGTATAAGACCGGGAGCGAAGCCAAAACCCTGGCGGCTGGCATAGTAGAAAAGGTTCAAAAGGTTCAAGAAGTTCAAATAGTGCTGTGTCCGCCTTTTACGGCCTTGGGGGCTGTGGCTGAAGCAATAAAAGGATCTAATATTGAATTAGGCGCACAGAACTGTCATTTCGAGGACAAGGGCGCTTTTACCGGCGAGATATCCACTGCGTTTCTTATTGATGCCGGATGCAAATATGTGATAATAGGGCATTCCGAACGGCGGCAGTATTTTGCCGAGGATGACGCCCTGATCAATAAGAAGATAAAAAGGGCCCAAGCATCCGGGCTGATACCGATATTCTGCATCGGCGAGACCTTGCTGGAGCGTCAAAAGGAACAGACCTTCGATGTTCTGCGTCGCCAGGTGCTGCACGGGCTGCAGGAGATATCAGCAACCGACCCGGAAAGATTGATCATCGCCTACGAGCCGGTGTGGGCCATCGGTACCGGGGTGACCGCCACCAAGGAACAGGCCCAGGAAGCCCACCGTTATATCCGCGACCTGCTGGCCGGTCTGTGGGGAAGCGAAACCGCCGAGAGGATCCGGATCCAATACGGCGGCAGTGTCAAACCGGACAATGTGGCCGAGTTGATGGCCCAGGATGATATTGACGGTGCGTTAGTGGGAGGGGCCAGTTTGGATGCTGACTCCTTTGCAAAAATCGTGGGATTCTAATAATTGAAAATTAAAGAAGCCCGGATCGAATGATCCGGGCTTCTTGTTTTCTTAAAACGGCTGGAAGCGGGCCTTCTCCCAATAGGCACTCATGAACAGCTTTTGCTGTTTGACCAAGGCCTCCAGGTGTTTCTTTTCCCATACGACAAGGACCGACAGAAGGGTTTTTAATTTGACATCCTTGGTCGAATTTTTCATTTTAACGTAGAACTCGATGGAACTCTGTTCCAGCAATATGCCGATGGAAAGGGCCGACATCTCGTAATGCTTGTCCTTTATCCGTTTGACGAATTCATCCGAGAATATCGGGCTTTTCCCGCTGGAGGATATCTTTGACCTGCCTTTGATCTTGTCTATGCTCCACTTCCTGTTCTGGCTATAGGCGGCTATGCCGTCAAGCAGGGTCTGACGGTGAAGTTCTTCATCATGGGCCAGTGATTTGAAAACCTCACGGGCCTTCTTGTCGGTAGTGATGGCCGAAGCGGTCAGATAATGATGATAGCCATCCTGTTCGGCCATAATGGCCAATTTGAGCAGTTCGATAGTTTTATTCATGATCGTGCTCCTTAGGCGTTAATTGGATTCCAAGGTGAACTCCCTGACCCCGAACCAGAAACCGATGTCGTTGATGCTGTCGATCTCGGCCTGGATCAGGTTGTAATGGGATTCCTCCATCTCGGCCAAACGAAAATATATGCCTTTGGCGGTGACGTCCGTTTCCTTGTTGCCCTGGCGCATATAAAAATCGGCCGCCTTGCGTTCCAGGTCCAAAGCGATATTCAGGGCGGTCAGGTCATCGGAGGTGCCCTGCTCGGCTCTGATCTTGGCCTGCTGCGATGAGAGTTTTGGCACCACCTGTTCGATGTCTGATGGGGCAATATCAATGCCCACCCATTTCTTGCCCTGCTGGAGGCGGTTGCGTTCCTTCTCCAAAAGCTCCATGTGACCGAACTCATCCTGGGCCAGGCGAATGAACATATCCTTGCCGGATTGCGACCTGGTGCTGCGGGCGAATTTCAAATAGCTTTCCAGCCCGGTCTTCTCGCCTTTGATAGCTTTGTTGAGGGCCGTAAGGGCCTGTTCGGAGGAAGCCTTTTTGTTCATATATGTCCTTTCGAATAGTTACATGCATTTTAACCCTGAAAAAAGACAAATGCAAGTTATTTTATCACTATGGCGCTGGTAGAAAATTCCGGAGACATCTGCCAGGAGGTGGAAAGCCTGACGCCGATCCGTTGGGGTTTTAACAGCCGGAATATTTTTTTCTGTTCTGCAAGGTTCGGCCATACAGGGTAACCGGGGCTGAGCCTTTTGGTGCTTTTCGCAGGCAAGTGCTTTTGGGTCTGCAACTCTGTCCATTTGGCCAGGGCTTCGGTCAGTTCGGCTGACAGTCCGTATAACAGGAATTGCTCGTGGATCTTCTTCAGCCTTTTTAGCCTGGCAAATTCTTTCGTTACCTCGTTTCCCAAGGTAACTACCTGAAAGCCGACCTTGGAACAGGAAATGCCTTTGAAAAAGCGGCCCGCCAGTTTTCCTGAAAATTCAAATTCAATCGTCTTCTGTCCGTCCGGGGGCAATATGGTCAGGCAAGGCTTCTCCCAGTTGGCTTTAAAGATTCCCCAGACGGCTTGGGGCTGGAATATCCTGTCTTTTATACAATGCTCTAAAAGCATATCCAGACTTTTTTGCGCTTCTCCGGCCTGCAGCCTTTTCTTATTGCCGGTTGCCTTGCTTGAAACCATCTGCCAGCGTCTTTCGAACAAGGCCTTTTTATCCAAATAATCCAGCAATTCTTTCAGGGGGATTCTTTTAATTACCACGACCGTGTCGTTTGATGAACTGCCGGGTTTGGTTTTTGATGGCTTCTTGCGGTCGGGTGGTTTTTTATCAAGCGATTGCATGATCTTAAGGCCGTCCATGGCATCATTAGCGAAGAAGACCTGGCCCTTATACTTAGGCTGAAGTTCCTTTTTTACGAATGATTCGTTCAGCGCGGCTCCGCCGCATATAACCGGTAGAGCTATGCCGGCCCGGGAGAATAATTCCAGGTATTCGGACATGGCCCGGGCCGATTCCACCAGCAGACCGGAGAGCCCGATGGCCATCGGCTTATGTCTCTTCACCGCCAAAAGGATGTCCTCGGCCGTCTGCCTGATGCCCAGGTCGATCACTTTATAGCCGTTGGCAGACAGTATCAAGCACGCCAGGTTCTTGCCGATATCATGGATGTCCCCGCGAACAGTAGCGATAAGAATTGTGCCAGTGCGGGAAGTTTTGCGGCCCTTGAGACGGGGTTTCAAAATATCTACCGCTTTCTGCATCACTTCGGCCGAGCGGAGCACGAATGGCAGCTGCATCTCGCCCCGGCCGAAAAGCTTTCCCACCCGGTCCATGGCCGGAAGTAATATCCGGTCGATGATCATCACCGGATCGTGATCCTCCAGCAGAAGGCGGACATTATCATCGAGATCCTTTTCTTCGCCCCGGATTATGCTTTGCTGAATCTGTTTCTGGGGCGGCAACTTTCGGAGACAAGCCTTGATAGGAGCTGTTTCCGGCTGGCCGGAAAAATAATTCAATACCAGTTCCAGCGGGGTTGAATTTCTTGTGCTGCGGTCAAAGATAAGGTCATCGCATAACTCCACTACCTGGTGGGATATCTGATTAAGTGGCATTATTTTCCCCGGATGGATGATGGCGGCATCCAATCCGGCGGTTATGGCCCGCTGCAGGAACACCGAGTTCAGGACCTTTCGGGCCTCCGGCGGCAGACCGTAGGATATATTGCTGACACCCAGGACGGTGAAGGAATCTGGGAATATCTGATTCAATTCCCTGATGGCCTCCAGGGATTCCAGCCCGGCCCGGGTCAACGACCGATCGCCGCTGCCCAGGGTAAAGGTAAGGGTGTCGAAGAAAATATCCTCATGGGAAAGGCCTTGCTCCATGGCCAAGGTCGCCAGTCGTCTGGCGATGGCCACTTTCCGGTCGGCAGTTTGGGCCATGCCTTCTTCGTCGATGGTCAGGCAGACCACTGCTGCCCCATATTGCCGGCACAAGGCCAGGATCTTTTTGGCCTTTATGCCGCCATCCTCAAAATTGATGGAATTTATAATGGACCGCCCGGAGAGATTTTTAAGGGCCGCCTCAATGGCCTCCGGATCGGTGGAGTCTATCATCACCGGCAGACGGCATCGGGTGTTAAGAAGGCTGCATATTCTGGCATAATCGTCCGCTTCGTTCCGGCCGGACCGGGCCAATGAAAGGTCTATGGCATGGGCCCCTTCATGCTCCTGCGAGCAGGCCAGATCAGTCATCCCCTGAAAATCATTCTTTTCCAAAAGTTCGCGGAAGACCTTGCTCCCCGAGGCATTGGTGCGTTCGCCGATCAGCAGGGGCTTGGGCGACACCGCGATATCCTGCGACTGATATAACGAAGAGATGCGGGCGGTCCTTTGTGCCGGCCGGCGGGGCGGAATATCTTTGAGTTTTTCAACCAGCATTTTTATATATTTTGGATCGGTGCCGCAGCAGCCTCCGGCGAAATTCAGGCCGGGATTCCGGGCAAAGGCCTCCATACTGCGGGTGAACTGCTCCGGCCCCAGGTCATAATACAGCTGTCCGTTCCTCATCCTGGGCAGTCCGGCATTGGGGAGCAGTGAGAGCATCTTCGACGAGTTATGGCCCAGATAATAAACCGCTTCAGCCAGGCCTTCGGGTCCCAGGCTGCAATTGAGTCCGATGGCATCGATCTCCCAGGTCTCCATCGAAGCCAGTATGGCGGAGATATCGCTGCCGGTGAGGGTGCGCCCGCTCTGGTCGATAGTGAACTGCACCAGGATCGGTTTAACCATAGTATTTTTTGACAAAACATCTCTTACTGCGGAAACGGCAGCCTTGGCCTGCAGGATGTCTTGGCAGGTCTCCACCAGAAAACAATCGACCCTCCCGGCCAACAGGCCCTCGGCCTGGACGGAATAGCTTTTCTTTAATTCATCAAAGCTTACCTGCCCCAGGCTGGGGATCTTGGAGCCCGGACCCATGGAGCCGGACACGAATCTCGGCTTTAGATGATCAGAAAATTCATCAGCGGCCTTTCGGGCCAGCGATGCGGCAATCTTATTGATCTCAAAGGCGTCGGCCTCCAATCCATGCTTCGCCAAAATATGCGGAGCCCCGCCGAAGGAATCTGTCTCCACAATATCGGCACCTGCCTGGAGATAATCCCGGTGAACCCGGGAAATCAGATCAGGCCGGGTGATCACCAGATATTCGTTGCAGCCGGGATGCCTTTCGTAGTCCTCATTTTTAAGGCCCAACTCCTTAAGATATGTTCCCATGGCCCCGTCGAATATCAATACCCGCCGCCGGGCCTGTTGCAGAATATCCGGCCTGGCGCTCATATCAGTCCCTTCTCCTTGAGCTGTTTCATCACCTCAGCGGTGGCAGAGGTCTTGCCCAGGGTGTAAAAGTGCAGACAGGGGACATCCAGATCGATCAGATCCTGACAGAGCCGGGCGGTAAAATCGATCCCGGCCTGGCGGGCCGCGGCCTTGTCGCTATGACATTTGATCTCGTCCACTAGTTTTTCCGGCAAAGAGACGTAGAAATCCCGCGGGATGCTGGTCAGCTGGTCCTGGTTGACGATAACCTTGATGCCGGGGATAATGGGCACGGTTATTCCGGCTTCCCTGGCTTTTTTGACGAACGACTCGAACAGTTCGGCCGAAAAGACCATCTGGGTCAATATATATGAAGCGCCCTTGTCCACCTTGGCCTTAAGGTTCCTTATATCCTCGGCCAGGTTGGGGGCCTCATAATGCTTTTCGGGATACCCGGCCACGCCCACACAAAAATTGGTGGGAATGGCGTCATCCAGATTCTCCAGATACTGGCCGCGGTTCAACTGTGATATCTGCTCCACCAACTGCCAGGCGTTGTGATGGCCGTCCGGTTCGGGAAGAAATCCTTTGTAGTCGGGCGGGGGGTCGCCCCGGATGACGAACAGGTTCTCGAAGCCCAGGTACTGCAGATCGATCAGGGCATCCTCGGTCTCATAACGGTTGAATCCCCCGCAGATAAGGTGCGGCACTGTCTCCACCCGGTAGCGGTTGGCCAGGGCGGTGCAGATGCCCACCGTGCCCGGTTTCTTGCGCTTGGGGATCTTGACGATCACGCCGTTCACCTCCTCGTAGACGATCCGCTGCTGATGGTAGGTGACGTTGATGAAGGAGGGGTTGTAGGGCATCAGCCGGTCGATGGCATCGTAGATGACCTGGATGCTGTGACCCTTCTCGGGCGGGGTGATCTCCAGGGAGACCAGGGTCTTTTTTCTTTGTTCCAGATGTTTGGTTACGTGCATGGGTATGCTCTCTCAAATTATTACAATATCCTGTGAATTGTGATCAAAAGTTGCCTTACTTTTCTGTGCCGACAGAAAAGTAACAAAAGAACTCTTGGGGTGCAGGGCTAACGGGAAAGATAAAATATTGCACTCGATATCTCTTCTATTTCTCAACAATCATACAGTTCGGCCTTCGCTGCCGCTTTCGGCCATGCCATAGAACGCTACTGCACCCCAAGCCCCACTCGTAACTTTTTCAGGTTTACTGAAAAAGTTACGCCGTGTTCCGAACAATGTTTTAAATATAAAGACCCTTTTCCGGAGCGAATGCACTTCAGAAAAGGGTCTTTAAACCTCTGTTTCATCTTCAGTGATTGAGCATCACTCCAGGAATTAGCACCTTGTGGAATCTTTCATCCGCAGGTTGCTGAGGCTTCACCGGGCCTGTCCCTCCACCTCTCTTGATGATAATGTTAAATTGATATTATCAAAAATAATTTTGTTTGTCAAGCCTAAAGCAAAAGAGGGCGCCGGTTAGCGCCCTCCAAAAAAGTTAAAAGATCTCAGATCAGCCCCAGTTCCTTTCCTGCCGTGCGGAATTCCTCCAGCACCTTGTCCAGCTGGGCCTCGGTGTGGGCGGCCGAGAAGCTGGTGCGGATCATCTCCCGGCCCTCGGGCACCGCCGGGGACATCACCGGGTTGGCGAAGACTCCGTGGGCCATCAGGTGCTTCCACAGGGCGAAGGCCTTCTCCCGGGAGCCGATCATCAGCGGGATGATGGGGGTGCAGGCCACCCCGGTGTCGTAGCCCATCTCCCTGAAGCCCTTCAGCATCCTGTCGGCATTGTGCCACAGCTTGGTCAGCAGTTCCGGTTCGTCCTGCAGGACATC
This sequence comes from uncultured bacterium, assembly GCA_937863685.1. Taxonomy (GTDB): domain Bacteria; phylum Edwardsbacteria; class AC1; order AC1; family EtOH8; genus UBA2226. The sequence continues at coordinate 184,090 of CALMGM010000005.1, read as the reverse complement.
CACCGCGGCCGAGACGGCGGCGGTGAGGGCCGGGGGCAGGGCGGCCGAAAAGATCATGCTGCGGGCGAAGTGCTTGATATAGTCTATCACCTCAAAGTCGCCGGCCACCACGCCGCCGATGGCGGCGAAGCTCTTGGAGAAGGTGCCCATCATCAGGTCGGTCTCCTGCTCCAGGCCGAAATGCTCGGCGGTGCCACGGCCGTGCTTTCCCAGCACCCCCAGGCCATGGGCGTCGTCCACCAGCACCCGGGCGTTGTATTTTTTGCCCAGGCGAACCAATTCCGGCAGATTGGCAATGTCGCCCTCCATGCTGTAGATGCCGTCCACGATGATCATCTTGCCCTTGTTGTGGTCCAGCCCCTTCAGCAGTCTTTCCAGGCTATCCATATCGTTGTGCTGGAAGCGGCGCATCATGGAGTAGGACAGCCGGCAGCCGTCCAGAATCGAGGCGTGGTCGAACTTGTCGGTGATCAGGATGTCGTCCTTGGTCCCCAGGCAGGAAATGACGCCCAGGTTGGTCTGCATGCCGGTGGAGAACACCAGGGCCGCCTTCTTATTAAGGAACTTGGCCAGCTTGGCCTCCAGCTGGTTGTGCATGTCCAGGGTGCCGGTGAGAAAACGGGAGCCGGTGCAGCCGGTGCCGAATTTTTCGATGGCTTTAATAGCTGCCTCTTTGACCCGGGGATGGGTGGTCAGGCCCAGATAGTTGTTGGAGCCGATCATGATCATCTTCTGGCCGTCTATTATCACCTCCGGCTCCTGGGCCGACGACAGCGGATGGAAATAGGGGTACAGCCCGGCCTGGCGGGCCAGCTGGGCCTCCTTAAAATCGTAACATTTTTTGAATATGTCCATTTTGCTTCCTTGAGTAATTTTAATGACGCTCAATTATACACGAAACGGCATTGTTATGGCAAGAAATTTAACGCAGGTTATAAAGTATTGACAAAAGTATAGCGATAAATTATCATGTAGACTATAAGATGATAATGAGGATGAATCCATGAGAATATCGGTTTCCGTTTTATGCGGCTTGCTTTTCGCAGTTGTCTTACTGCCCGCCCAGGCCCAGCCGGTGACCACCTTGAGCAACGCCGAGCTGTTCAGCCGGCAGTATGTGCAGGCGGATACGGCCATTGATTCGCAGATTAGCCCAAGCAAAATGTTTAACAGCGAAAATCCGGCACATAGAAAAAGTCGACTTAAAAAGTCATCGATATTTAAAACCACACTTAGTAGTGCATTATGTAGTGGCGGCGGATTTCTTGCAGGTCTGGGTATTGGGGCACTATCGGGGGATCCCATAGTTGCTGTTATTATTGGTGGTGGTTCTGGTGCCATTTTGGGTTGTAGTATGGGTACCTATATTGTCGGCAGTAAATATCGAAAGGGTTCGTATTGGCATGCTTTGGCTGGAACGGTTTTACCGGTATTGACAGTGGCTGGGGCCACAGTGTTATTTTCTAATAGTTCCAGATTCAATGAAAATCCAACCCTGATCACATTTGCCTTCGCTCCCATAACCTCAACAGCGGCTTATTATATGTTTTCGGAAGAACTACCGGATACGGCAAGATAATATTCAAGGGAACGATTTATAAGAAGGAAAGATGAAGCACGTTAGATTTGCTCTGGCGGTGCTGTGCATGTTTTCGTTCATGGCTCGATCTGCCGAGGCCGGGGAGGACGGGTGGCGAATCATCTTATCATCAAGCGATACCCTACCAGAATGCCGGCTTCGGGAGGTCGATGACAGTCTCTTGTACTTCGACCGCTTAAGCGAAAGCATGTCCCTGCCAGTCGACTCGGTGGCAGTCCTAATCCGGCTCAAGAAGAGCCGGGTCTTGGCGGGCGCGGGTACTGGAATGCTGATCGGCGCCATCCTGGGTGGGGCGATAGGCAGCGCCATCGCACCAAGCAATTCGGACAATGGCATGCAAAACATCGGTCCAGCCCTTGCTGTTATCGCGGCGGCCTCGGCTTTTGCCATAGGCGGCACTTTAATAGGCGGCATTTCCGGCGGACTGGCGGGCAGGGACGATAAATACAGATTGGCGGACAGCACCCGTGAGGGGAAGATAATGATGATCCGTCAAATCATGGGCGGAGATATAAAAAAAGAAGAGAAGAAGCGCTGGGAGTCCGAAAAGCTGCGGCGTCAATCTGAGGAGATGGAAAAGGCGGTGTCTAAGCAGCTGGAAAAGAGCCGGGCCATCGGCACCGATCCTGAACCGATTTCGGTGGCCAAAGCCGATTACCCAGAATTGGCCAGGATGGCGGGCGTAGCCGGGAAAGTGTACGTAAGTGTCGTGGTCGGCGCGGATGGGATTCCTAAATCGGCCAAAGTCATCAAGGGCATAGGTTCGGGATGTGACGAGGCCGCCAGGGAGGCGGCCATGGGTTCGATGTTCAAGCCCGGCACAATAAAAGGACTTCCGGCGGAAAAAACAATAACGATGCCCTATTCGTTTCCCTGAATACACGAAAAACAAAGTGGGCCAATCCATTAGAAGGAGCGTTCATCCGCTCCATTTTTTTTGTTGTTCTTTTTATCCTTGATTTTGGCTTTTATAGGTGCTAAAATTACCCCTCGTGCCAATAATAAAGCATTAAAATATAAAGGATGCGGGTATGAAGTATCTGAAGACCAATCCCTCCCTGTGCAAGGGGATCAAGGCCTGCGAAAAGACCTGTTCCAAAGCCTTCTTCAAGGTGGAGGACCCGGAGAAATCGGCCATCAGGGTCAAACAAACCGACAGCGGCTTCGAGATCAACGTCTGCAACCAGTGCGGCGAGTGCATTCCGATCTGCCCGGTCAAGGCCCTTTCCCGCAACAAGCAGGGGGTGGTGATGCTGGACAAAAAGCTGTGCGTGGGCTGTCTGATGTGCGTGGGCTACTGCCCCACCCTGTCCATGCGCACCCATCCCGACCTGCGCGAGCCCTTCAAGTGCGTGGCCTGCGGGATCTGCGCCAGGGCCTGCCCGGAGAAGGCGCTGGAGATAGCGGAGAAGTAATCTGATATCCCGGCGAGGATGACAGCCGGGAACCCCATAAACAGCAAGGGCCGATGTCTCGGCCCCAAGAAGGTAAGGACACGGCATGCCGTGTCCCGACGATAAAGGAGAGGAAAAATGGACGAGAACAAGGTCTTTGAATATACCAGATACACCGAAGGCATCGAAACAATGAAAGCTGCTCATAAAGTGCTGGCCGAGTATGCTTTCACCCCCAGCCTGCCCCAGAAGGGCTACAACAACCGCTCCCTACACATCGACCTCGGCACCTTGAAGTTCACCGAGAAGAAGATCGGCGAGGACATGAAAAAAACCTTCACCGGCGGGCGGGGCTTCGGTCTGAAATACCTGTGGGACGCCATCAAGCCCACCACCAGGTGGAACGACCCGGAGAACGACATCATCATCTCGCCCGGCCCGATCTGCGGCATCACCCAGTACCCGGGGGCCGGCAAGTCCCTGGTGGTGGCCCTGTCGCCTATCACCAACATCCCCATCGACTCCAACGTCGGCGCCTATTTCGGCCCGCTGTTAAAATTCTCCGGCTTTGACGCCCTGGAGATCCAGGGCAAGGCCAAGGCGGACGTGATCGTGGTGATCGACGGGGTCAAGGGGAAGGTCACCATCGAGACCGCCCCCCAGGAATCCCTGGACTCCCACGTGGCGGCCGAGCAGTTCACCCACCAGTACGCCACGGACGAGGCCGACCTGCGCAACGTCTCGGTGGTCAGCGCCGGGGCCGCCGCGGCCCACAGCCTGATCGGCTGCCTGAACTTCTCCTACTACGATGTGCGGCGCAAGGTGACCCGCCTGAAGCAGGCCGGACGGGGAGGGATCGGCACGGTGTTCCGCGACAAGAAGATCAAGGCCCTGGTGGTTCACGGGCCGCAGGTGAAAGGGGACATGAACCACCCGGCCGACCTGGGGCGGATCCAGCGGGCCGGGGTCAAACTGCACAAGGAGATGCACGATTTCGACGACAAGATGTGCACCATGCGCAAGGTGGGCACCACCAACATCGTCAGCGTGATGGACGCCTACGATCTGCTGCCGGTGATGAACTTTCAATACGGCAGCCATCCCGACACCAAGAACATAGACAAGACCATGTGGGTCCAACAATTCACCCAGGGCATCCCGGACGGCTGCTGGTACGGCTGTTCCATGGCCTGCGCCCACGGGGTGGACGAGTTCGCCCTGCGCACCGGGCCCTACAAAGGCCATAAGGTGATAGTGGACGGGCCGGAATACGAGACTGCGGCCGGCTGCGGCTCCAATTGCGGGATCTTCGATCCGTTATGGGTGATCGAATGCAACTTCTACTGCGACACCTACGGCATAGACACCATCAGCTTCGGCACCATCACCGGCTTCATCATGGAGTGCTGGCAGAGGGGGATCCTCAATGCCGAGCGCACCGGCGGGCTGGACATGAGCTGGGGCAAGGGGGAATCGCAGCTGGAGCTGATGCACCAGATGGCCCGGGGCGAGGGTTTTGGGCTGATCGCCGGCCAGGGGGTGCAGCGGATGAAGAAGATATTTTCCGACCAGGGCTGGGGGGACTACGCCTTCCTCAACGACATCGGGCTGGAGGGCAAGGGGCTGGAGCAGTCGGAATACATGTCCAAGGAATCGCTGGCCCAGCAGGGCGGCTACTACCTGACCAACAAGGGCCCCCAGCACGACGAGGCCTGGGTGATCTTCATGGACATGGTCAACAACCAGATCCCCACTTTCGAGGACAAGGCCGAGGCCCTGTACTATTTCCCCATGTTCCGGACCTGGTTCGGGCTGAACGGCCTCTGCAAGCTGCCCTGGAACGACATCGAACCCGGCGACAACCGCACCAAGAACGCCCCCATGGACGCGGCCAAGGTGCCGGAGCATGTCCAGAACTACGTAGACTTGTTCTCCGGGGTCACCGGCCGGGAGATCACCAAGGAGGAGATCATCAAGATGTCCGAGCGGGTCTACCAGTTCCAGAGGGTGTTCGACCTGCGGATGGGCAAGGGGACCCGGAAATACGACCAGCCGCCCTATAGGGCCATGGGTCCGGTCACCAAAGAGGAATACGAGTCCCGCCAGGAGCGCTACGACAAGCAGCTGATGGACTGGATGCAGATAGACCCGGCCGGAAAATCCACCGAGGAGAAGATGGCCCTGCACCGCAAGTACCGGGAGGACCGTTACCAGAAGCTGGTGGATGCTGTCTACCGGCGGCGGGGCTGGACCTCCAACGGGATCCCCACCCTGGAGACCTTGAAGCGTAACGGCATCGATTTCCCGGAGGTGGTGGCCACGGTGCTGCCTCACCTGTCGGAATCGGAGGTCAGGGAGGTGCGGGCCGCTTATACTGTCGACAAGAAAGAAATAAAAAATAAAATATCTAAAACCAAAGATAAAAAACCGGCTTCTAAAAAGACAGTCAAACAGGATAAAAAGAATAAACCAAAAATAAAAGATAAGAAGCCGGCGGTCAAAAAGGCCAAGCCCACCCCCAAAAAGGGCAAAACGATAAAAAAGATTCCGGCGAAAAAGAAGCCGGCTAAAAAGGTGATTGTCAAGAAAAAAACGGTCCAGAAGCTTGTTAAAAAAATCAAACCTAAAGCAAAAAGGACAGTTAAAAAAGCAGCCGCCAAGAAGCCGGTGAAAAAGCCCAAGAAGAAGTAGTGAGCTTTAATCAACCGACTTGGGTTTTTGTATTTGATTTTTTATATTTAAGTTTGTGAAATCATGCGACTGATCCTTCAGCGCGTTTCTTCGGCTTCGGTAACCGTCGAAAATGATCTTACCGGGAAGATCGGCCAGGGTCTTGTTATCCTGGCCGGATTTTCACATCAGGACGACGAGACGGTCATCTCCCGGCTGGCCGAAAAGGCGGTCAACCTGCGGATATTCGAGGATGCCGAAGGCAAGATGAATCTTTCCCTGCTGGATGTGAAGGGTGCTGTTCTTTTAGTATCGCAGTTCACCCTGTATGCCGATTGCCGCAAAGGGAGGCGACCCTCCTTCACCGATGCTGCTGATCCGGAAAAGGCTCAAATGCTGTATCATAAACTTATCACGGCTTTCAGGTCTTACGGAGTAGAGGTTCAGACCGGAGTGTTCGGGGCTAAAATGCTGGTGGAGATCAATAATGACGGCCCGGTGACCATCATGTTGGACGGATAACGTTTGTTGATTAGCTAAATAATCACATAGCTTCTTATTTGAAAATCAGCCTAATTATTAATATTATAAATATTAATATAAAATAATAAAGGGCTGCTATATGCAGCCCTTATCAAGATTAAAATGTGCTTATGAAATCCTATGTTGAAAGGCCATCAACTCCCATAAAATGACCGGTTTCTGAATCTAACCCATCAACGCCTTTAAAATGGCCTGTATAATCTGGATCATCTTGTTGTCCATAGCAATTACAGTAGCCTTCCTCTTCGCCGCCGCGAATTGCGGATAGTTCCTCAAAGCCCAGTTTTTTCATGGATGCTCCTTTGATAATGATTATTAACGTCTACTTCCTAAATAATAGTTCATATTTAGGAAAATCACTTCTGTTATTATAGTATAAATATATCTTTGTTGTCAAGGATTAAGAGGTAATTATTTTCATTTGGCATACATGACGCTATAATTTTCTAAAATAATTATTCAATGCGGATTTATGCAAAATGAAGATACATTTAAATATATTTTCAAGGAGCTCAAGCAATGACTCAAAAAATGAAGGCGGTGGTCAAGACCAAGCCCCAGCTGGGTGCCGAGTGGCTGGAGGTCGACATTCCGGAACCCAAGCCGGACTGGGTGAAGGTCAAGGTTCTGGCCACCTCCATCTGCGGAACTGACGTTCACATCTACGAGTGGAACAAGTGGGCCGATGACCGGATCGGGGCCAAAAAGCTGCCCCAGATCCTGGGCCACGAGGTGGCCGGCGAGGTCATCGAGATCGGGCCGCACTGCAAGCGGATCAAGGTGGGCGACTACATCTCGGCCGAGACCCACATCTACGATCCCGGCGACCTGCAGGCCATGCTGGGCCAGCTGCACATCGGCGAGCGGATGAAGATCGTGGGCGTTGACCACAACGGCTGTTTCGCCGAGTACTTCACCCTGCCGGAGTCGGTGTGCTGGGTCAACGACAAGAGCATCCCGCCGGAGCTGGCCACGGTCCAGGAGCCGATGGGCAACGCCTGCTACACCCTGCTGGGCGAGGACGCCGACGTGGCCGGCAAGTCTGTTGCCATCTACGGGGACGGGCCCACCGCGCTATTCGCCGCCGGGCTGGCCCGGGCCTGCGGGCTGTCCCAGATATTCATCATCGGCATGTCGGACTTCGCTTTGAACATCGCCAAGAAGATGGGGGCCGACCACACCCTGAACATCTCCGACAAATCGATCAACCGTCTGGAGTTCATTCGGGACCACACCGGCGGCTACGGCACCGACCTGGTGCTGGACATGGTGGGCGCCCCTTCGGCCATCGAGGAGGGGATGAAGGTCATCCGCAAGGGCGGCCGCTACAGCGCCTTCGGGGTGCCCAACACCACCCCGGTGCCGGTGGACTACACCAACGGGATCGTCTTCCGGGGCATCACCATCAACGGCATCTCCGGCCGCAAGATGTTCGACACCTGGTACCGGGTCAGGAATCTTTTGGCCTCGGGCAGGATAGACATCAAGCCCATCGTCACCCATCTGTTCGAGCTCAAGGATTACGAAAAGGGTTTTGCCGCGGCCATGGGCAACCCTCGGCAGTGCGGCAAGGCGGTGCTGTTCCCTGATCCCAAGGAACTGGAAGAGGCGAAAAAGAGGATGGGAATAAAATAAATTAGGTTGACCCCTCAAGGCGAGGGGTCATTTAATTTGCAGTAGGAAGGGAATCTAATGAAGATCAAATCACCGGTCAGCTTTATCCTGGGCATTTTGCTGGCCGCGTTCGGGGGCTGGGGCATCATGGCCAGCAATAACCCGGCCAAGTTCATCCCCCTGGTCATCGGATTGTCACTGATCTACCTGGGCTGGCGGGGCGGACGAACGGCCACGATAATAATGGGACATATCATCGTCACCAGCGGGTGCTTCCTGATCACCTACGGCATCTACCTGCTGCCCTACGCCAAGCCGGACCTGGCCCATATCTTCGGTCTGCCGCTGTTCTGGGGGCTGTTCTGCCTGTTCGGAGGGATCTGCGCCATCTACCACGGTTTCTGCAACTGCGTCACCTGCCGGTCAGCCGGGGGCACATCTAAATAACAACAATGTAAAAGAAAGGTTCTTTTCGTATTGCATAAAGCAGGTAAATTTTGGTATCATTAGTCCATTAAACCGGATAATTCTGCCCCGCTGGATACACGAAAACGGCATATTCGATCCACCCATGGTCTGGGGGTTTTCGCGTGTTAAGCGGGTTTTTAAAACATGGTTCACATTAAAATAGGCAGAGGCTTTAATAGAACACGGATTTTCACGGATTTATTTTTTAACTTGTACTTCCTTAAAATATATCAGTGTTTATCCGTGTCCCAAACCAAAACATAACCTTCGAGGAGACACTGCATGGACAACGCCACCAAGATCCAGGATACCACCGCCAATCCCGCACCGCTGGGCCTGATGGGTTTCGGCATGACCACCATCCTTTTGAACCTTCACAATGCCGGGTTCTTCGGCCTGGACAGCGCCATACTGGCCATGGGGCTTTTCTACGGAGGCATCGCCCAGCTGATAGTGGGCATCATGGAATGGAAGAAGGGCAACACTTTCGGCACGGTGGCCTTCACCTCGTACGGCGCCTTCTGGATCACCCTGGTGGGCCTGGTGGTGATGCCCAAGCTGGGCTGGACCGAAGGGCCGACCCCGGCCTCATGGGCCAGCTATCTCTTCATCTGGGGATTCTTCTCGCTGCTGCTGTTCATCGGCACCTTAAGGCTCAACAAGGCCCTGCAGTTCGTGTTCGGAACGCTGGTCATCTTGTTCTTCCTGCTGGCGGCGGGCAAGGCCACCGGCAGCGCGACCATCATGACCCTGGCCGGGTACGAGGGCATCGTCTGCGGCGCTTCGGCCATGTACGCCGCCATCGCCCAGGTATATAACGAGATGCACGGGAAAGTGGTGCTGCCGCTGGGCCCGGTGAAGGTCTCTTAATCGTTGACTTTGAAATTCATAGATGCTATAATTTTTGATCCGGATTTGAAATGATCCTTGGCATCGGGACTGATATAGTGGCCGTGGAGCGGTTCAAAAAGCTGAAGGATAAGCAGGAATTCCTGGCGCAGGTCTTTTTGACCGACGAACTGGCCCGGGCGCCCAGGATCAATGGCGATATGTTCTATGCCTCTATGTTTGCGGCCAAAGAATCGGTGCTTAAAGCCCTGGGCTGCGGCCTGAGCCAGGGTTCGTTCTGGCACCATATCAGGATATTAAAAGACAACCAAATCAGCCTCTCCGGCCCTTTGCTGGAAATGATCCCCCAAGGATCCACTCCCAGCATCAGGGTCTCCCTTTCGGGGGCCGGCGAATTTGCCATAGCCTATGTAATAATTGAAATATAAACAAGTAGGAGAAACCGGCATGAGCAACATAGGGTCATACGAGGAGCGCTATAAGAATTTCGATTGGAAGATATCGGAGCAGGAGCTGGAGTTCGGCAAGAACGGCCAGCACAACATCGGGTACTACTGCAGCGACCGGATCTGCGAAAAGGGCCTGGGCTCCAAGCTGGCCCTGATCTGGGAAGGATTCACCGGCGAGGTCAAGAAGTACACCTACGACGACGTCCGGGCCTACAGCAACACCACCGCCAAATTCCTCCAGGACCAGGGGGTCAAGCCGGGGGAGCGGGTCTGCCTGTTCATGGACAAGATCCCCGAGCTGTACATCTGCTTCCTGGGGATCCTCAAGATGGGCGGGATCGCCCAGCCGCTGTTCTCGGCCTTCGGCGAGGAATCGTTGATCACCAGGCTGGACGACGCCAAGACCAAAGCGGTGCTGACCACCCGAAAACATGCGGGCAAGGTCCGCCGGATCCGAAAGGACCTGCCGGAGCTGGCCACCATAATCATAGTGGACGCCGATGACAAGCCGCTCAATCCCGGCGAAGTAGCCTTCGGTATGGAAAAACTGCCCCGGGTGGAGAAGTTCGATATCTTTAAGGCCGAGCGGGAGACCCCGTCGGTCCTGCACTATACTTCCGGCACCACCGGAAAGCCCAAGGGCGCCCAGCACGTCCACAACTCGCTGGTCGGCCAGTACCTGACCTCCAAGTGGGTGCTGGACCTTAAAGCCGACGACATCTACTGGTGCACCGCCGATCCCGGCTGGGTGACCGGAACCTCCTACGGCATCATCGGGCCCTGGTCCAACGGGGTCACCCAGGTGGTGCTGGACGCCGGCTTCAGCGCCCAGAACTGGTACGCCTTCATTGAAAGAATGAAGGTCACCATGTGGTACTCGGCCCCCACCGCCATCCGGATGTTGATGAAGGAGGGATTCGACGCGGTCAAGAAGCACGACCTCTCCAGCCTGCGGCACTTGGCCAGCGTGGGCGAGCCGCTCAACGCCGAGGCCGTGCTCTGGTCGGAAAAGGCATTCGGCCAGCCGTTCTACGACACCTTCTGGCAGACCGAGACCGGGGCCATGATGATCTGCAACTACCCCGGCATGAAGGTCAAGCCCGGCTCCATGGGCAAGCCGTTTCCCGGCATCACCGCCACCGTGGTCAACCCCAAGACCTTCGAGCCGGTGGACAAGCCCGGCACAGTGGGCCTGATCGCCTTCCGGCCCGGCTGGCCCTCGATGATGCGGGCCTATTGGAACAACCAGGAGACCTACGATGGCAAGTTCAAGAACGGCTGGTACCTCTCGGGCGACCGCTCCAGCATCGACGCCGACGGCTACTACTGGTTCGTGGGGCGCGATGACGATGTCATCAACACCGCAGGACACCTGGTGGGGCCGTTCGAGATCGAGTCGGCCTTGCTGGAACACCCGGCGGTGGCCGAGTCGGCCGCGGTGGGCAAGCCCGACCCCCTCAACATGGAGGTGGTCAAGGCCTTCATCGCCCTCAAGCCGGGCTTCGAGCCTTCCAGCGACCTGGAGATGGAGATCATGAACTTCATCCGCAAGAAGCTGTCGCCGCTGGCCATGCCCCAGGAGATCGAGTTCATGGCCTCGATGCCCAAGACCCGGAGCGGAAAGATCATGCGCCGGATGCTGCGGGCCAAGGAGTGGGGCGAGGAGATCGGAGACATCAGCACCTTGGAAAACGACTAGGACCGGGGTACCATCCGCAGATTACGCAGATTGCCGCAGATTACTTTTATTTTTAAATAGGATTTGTCTGTGAAAACTGGGGATAGAGGTTACAAACGTAAGAGTAAAACGAAAAACGAAATAATCCGCAGATCAATGCAGATGACAGCAGATGGAAATCATTGCCGGGATAAAATCTGTGTTAATCTGTGAAATCTGCGGATAAAGATAACAACCGCCCAAAACTAAGGAGACTAAAATGTCCGACGACATCAAGAAAATGATCATCGAATACGTGAAAAAAGAATACCTGGACGAGGATTCAGACATGGAGGTCAAAGAGGACACCAAGCTGATCTCCAGCGGCATCGTGGACTCGTTCTCCATGGTCTCCTTAAAGACCTATCTGGAGAAGAAATTCAGCATCAAGCTGCCGGACGAGGACGCCACCCCCGAGGCCTTCGACTCGGTCAACAACATCATCGAGCTGATCAGGAAATTCGGAGCCAAGGTCTAAACCAAAATACGAATTACTAATTACGAAATCCTAAACAAATCTAAAATCCAAATTTCTAATTCCAAAATATTGGTATTTGGGTTTTGGTCTTTGGAAATTGTTTAGAGTTTAGGGTTTAGAATTTAGAACTTAACGGAGGAAGTATGGCCTATAGTTCCAAAGCCAAGGATTTCTATGCCGGCGAACTGCAGGGGATGAAGGACAAGGGGATCTTCAAGGAAGAGCGTTTCATCCAGTCGCCCCAGGCCGCCAGCATCAAGGTGGAGTTCCCCAAGGGGGCCGAGCCCAAGCAGGTGCTGAACTTCTGCGCCAATAATTACCTGGGTCTGTCCAGCCACCCCGAGGTGGTCAAGGCGGCCCACGAAGCCCTGGATTCGAGGGGCTACGGGCTGTCCTCGGTCCGCTTCATCTGCGGCACCCAGGACATTCACAACGAGCTGGAGATCAAGATGAGCGAATTCCTGGGCATGGAGGGCACCTGCCTGTTCCCCTCCTGCATGGAAGCCAACGCCGGGCTGTTCGACGTGGTGCTGACCCCGGAGGATGCCATGATCTCCGACCGGCTGGTCCACGCCTCCATCGTCGACGGGCTGAAGCTGTGCAAGGCCCAGATGTTCAACTACAAGCACAACAGCATGTCCCACCTGGAGGAGAAACTGCAGGAGGCCCAGAGCTGCCGTCTGCGGATGATCATCACCGACGGGGTGTTCTCCATGGACGGCGACATCGCGCCATTAGATAAGATCTGCGACCTGGCCGACAAATATGACGCCATGGTAATGGTGGACGACTCCCACGCCACCGGCTTCATCGGCAAGACCGGCCGGGGCACCCACGAGTACCATAACGTGATGAAGCGGGTGGACATCATCACCACCACCTTCGGCAAGGGTTTGGGCGGCGCCACCGGCGGATCGGTCAGCGGTCCCAAGGAGATCGCCGAGATGTGCCGGCAGCGGGCCCGTCCCTACCTGTTCTCCAACACCATGCCCCCGGCGGTGGTGGCCGGATCGCTAAAGGTGCTGGAGATCCTCTCCAAATCCACCGACCGCAGGGACAAGCTGGAGAAGAACACCACCTACTGGAGGGCAGGCCTGACCAAGGCCGGTTTCGACCTTAAGCAGGGCGACACCCCCATCGTCCCGGTGATGCTGTACAACGCCAAGCTGGCCCAGGACATCGCCCGCGACCTGTACCACGAGGGCATCTACGTGACGGGCTTCTTCTTCCCGGTGGTGGCCCAGGGGCAGGCCCGGATAAGGACCCAGATCTCGGCCGGCCATGAGATGGAGCATTTGGACAAGGCCCTGGCGGCCTTCACCAAGATCGGCCAGAAGTACGGGATACTGGGGCTGAAGAAGGACGAGATCATAGCCAAGTACGGGTTATAGGGGCACGCTATCCGCAGATTGCGCAGATTTACGCAGATTAATTTTTAAATCTTAACAAAACAGGCATTTAATGAGCCCTACTGTTTTTTACAGCAAAGGCCGGAGATATTTTTTCTTCAGCCGGGAAGAGACAAGGATGCATATTCATGTGGTGTCTGAACGGGGTGAGGCAAAGTTCTGGCTGCAACCGCTTGTTTCGCTGGCCGATTATGCCGGGTATTCAACCAGGGAATTAATTGAAATTGAAAGGACGGTAAATGAACACCGCGATGAAATCGAAAAGGCCTGGAAAAGCCACTTCCCTGGTTGAAGTGACGGCAGTCACCCAGCATGGTTTATGGCTGCTGGCCGGGGAGAACGAGTATTTCCTTTCATTCAAGGCATTTCCCTGGTTCAAAAAGGCCACCATGGCGCAGATAGCCAATGTGGTGGTTCAGGGATTAAGCGTGCTTCACTGGCCGGAAATTGATGTTGACCTGGATTTAAAACGGATCAAGGATCCGGACAAGTATCCGTTGGTAAGCGTGGCTTAACGGGAATGATTTGCCACTAAGACACCAAGGGTTTTCAATTATTCGGGCTTGCTTGTCATTCCCGCGCAAGCGGGAATCCAGGAACGGGATCAAACCACAGAGACACTGAGGCACAGAGGTTTTAATACTGGGCTTACTTGTCATTCCCGCGTAGGCGGGAATCCAGACCGTCTTGACCTCACCCCGACCCTCTCCAAATAAATTTGGAGAGGGAGCGTCGTTGCGTGCGGGCCTGCATATGGGCTGACGTGTCATTGCGAGAAGACCCATGTGCCGGACAAACGAAGCAATCTGTTTTATGCAAGCCGTAATTTAGAGAGTGATAATGCGGCGGGAAGGGATTTAACTCCCGTCCCGCCGTTTGTGCTTGTTTTTGTATTACTTTTATTTATTTCTGGATGCACTCTACCTAATATAAATTAAAAAGGGATGTATTATGCCAGGTTCTGGTTTAACATCACCACACGCACCAATTTATACAACAATCTTGTTGTTGGGTATTTTCATAATACCTATGGTTCTTTACTTTTTTGGTATAAAAATCATTTTAAAGAGATGGCAGATATTTAAAAGTTTATTATGTGGCTTTTTAAGCTGCCCGATTTTTATTTTAGTATTAGGATTTTTAGATTATCTACGCATAAATGTTTTTTCCGATTTTCTTTCCTATGTTACTCATTATTCCATATTCGCAATTAGTTATCTTTTTATATTGACAATTATCAATAGAATATTACTAAAAAAGGATTTTTATAAAGTAATACCTATTAATGTGATTGTATTCTTATTCTTTATTGCTCTTTTACATTTATTAATCCTGCCCTATTTTTCTTATAGAACATAGGACGGGGTTCTAACGAAGTTAACTTTATCTTTCAAATATAACACAAGGGGTAATCACCAACACATCATGGCACTTCACATCAAGGTAAAGGAATTTTACCGTCAGGAACTGGTGGAACTCAAAAACGCCGATCTTTTCAAGGAGGAGCGCTACATTCACACGCCCCAGGCGGCCAGCATCAAGGTGGAATACCCGCCCAACTCGCCCCAGAAGGAGGTCATCAACTTCTGCGCCAACAATTACCTGGGACTCTCCAGCCACCCGGCCATAGTGGCCGCGGCCCAGAAGGGCCTGGAGGAGCGGGGTTTCGGGCTGTCATCGGTCCGGTTCATCTGCGGCACCCAGGACAAGCACAAGGAGTTGGAACAGAAGATCTCAAAATTCCTGGGGATGGAGGACGCCATCCTGTATTCCTCCTGCTTCGACGCCAACCTGGGCGTGTTCGAGGCCCTGCTGGGCGAGGAGGACGCCCTGATCTCGGACGAGCTGAACCACGCCTCCATCATCGACGGCATCCGCCTATGCAAGGCCGAGCGCCGCCGCTTCAAGCACATGGACATGCACGATCTCGAAAATCACCTGAAGCAGACCATGAACAAGCGCTTTAGGATGATCGTCACCGACGGGGTCTTTTCCATGGACGGCGATCTGGCTCCTTTAGAACAGATCTGCAACCTGGCGGAAGAATACGAGGCCATGGTGCTGGTGGACGAGAGCCACGCCAGCGGGTTCGTGGGTCCCACCGGCCGCGGAACCCACCAGCACTTTGACGTGATGGGCCGGGTGGACATCATCACCACCACCTTTGGCAAGGCCCTGGGCGGGGCCTCCGGCGGCTGCGTGTCGTCCAGCAAGGAGATCGTGGATATCCTGCGCCAGCGTTCCCGGCCCTACCTGTTCTCCAACACCATCAGCCCGTCAGTAGTAGCCGCCACCATCAAGGCGATTGAAATGATGCAGGGCTCCACCGCCCTCCGTGACAAGGTGATGAGCAACGCCCTGTACTTTCGGCAGAAGATGACCGAGGCCGGGTTTGCCATCCGGGAGGGGATACACCCCATAGTGCCTATCATTCTACACCAGGCCGAGACCGTCCAGCAGATGTCCCGGATGCTTTACGACGAGGGCATATATGTGATAGGATTCTTCTATCCGGTGGTGCCGCGGGGCAAGGCCCGGATCAGGGTGCAGATATCGGCGGCCCATGAGCGGGAACATTTGGACAAGGCCATCGAAGCTTTTACAAAAGTCGGCAAGAAACTGGGGGTGCTGAAAACCAATTGACCACAGAGACACAAATATCACTATTCACAATTTACGATTCACGATTTGGCTTAGTGTCTCAGTGGCGAAAGGAGATCAATGATATTTAAAAAGTCCTATTCCTTCATCATTCTGCCGCATCACGGCGAGCACGGGAAGTCTGTATTCTTCCACTCTTGGTGGCTGAATGCCATTTTGCTGCTGACTGTGGTGACGATCGGTATCTCCGGCTTTTTCATCGCCAGGCACTACCTGTTCCACTACAAGCTGAAGACGGCCTTCGAGCCCACCTTCAAGGAGAACGAGGTTTTAAAAGTGGAGCGGAAAAGCTACGACCACGTCAAGGATTCCCTGGCCAGCGACATCACATCTCTTCAGGCCCAGCTGAGAAAGGAGCGCAGCAATTACCTGGCCTCGGTGGGGAACCTTGCCAGGCAGGTGGACAACCTGCGCAAGCTGGCGGTCAAGGTCAAGATCCAGGCAGGGTTCAAGACCGCCAACATAGTGGAGGAGGGCGAGGCCGCCGGCGGCCCGGGATCACCGATCAGTCTTGGCAAATACGATACCAATCTGCCGATCCAGACAGCCCAGTTGGAAACCAGGGTCAGTCCCGATATTTTTCAACAGATTGAAGAGCTCAAAAAAGTGGACAGCTATCTGGAGACCAAGGAATGCCTGCTTTCGGCCACGCCGGAGCTGGCGCCTCTGTTCGGGAAAATGACCTCCACTTTCGGGGTCCGCCGGTGGAGGCGGAGCGGACACTCGGAAAACCATTACGGAATGGACATCGCGGTGCCCCGAGGCACTCCGGTAAGCGCCCCGGCCGAGGGGGTGGTTACCATCAGGGCTCGGGTGGGGGATTACGGCAACCTGATAGAACTGGACCACGGTACAGGCTATACTACCAGATTCGGGCACCTTTCCAGGTTCAACGTGGAGATAGGCGACCGGGTCAAAAAAGGCCAGATAATAGGTTTTGTGGGCTCCACCGGGCGATCCACCGGGCCGCATTTGCATTATGAAGTGCGGATGAACGGCACTCCGGTAGATCCCATAGGCTACATGGGGGATCTGGGAAAATAACTAAAGAACATCAAAGCCCCGGCGTTTTATACGC
The DNA here is from genome assembly GCA_937863685.1 of uncultured bacterium. Classification (GTDB taxonomy): domain Bacteria; phylum Edwardsbacteria; class AC1; order AC1; family EtOH8; genus UBA2226. The sequence goes on along the minus strand of CALMGM010000005.1, from coordinate 167,160 downwards.
CGGGGCTTTGTCATTTGCAGGATTCTTTTGTCAAAAATATATGACAAATAATTGAAATAATAGATCATATACTTTCAAGATCAAACATGTAACACAAAGGGAATCAATATGATATAAAAATTGGTTTATAGTGGCATGCTCTATGCTTTAATTACTGTTAGGAGAAAAAATGAAAAAGCATGTCAAAATAATATCAATCATGGTTCTGATGATAAGCGCAAAGTTGGGATACAGCCAAACTGTTGCTTTGTTGACCCCCAGCGATGTATCCCGGACAGTTAATATATCGGTAAGCATAGCCAAAAAGGCCAGGATTGAAGTTCTAAGCGCATCAAATGCGTTAAATATCAGCAATGAGGACAAGGCCAGAGGTTATGTTGACCTGCCTAGAGCTATTGTTCTTAAAGTGTGGTGCAATAGTGTCGATGGGGCAAGGATAATGGGTCAGATAGAACCTCCGAACAATGAGATAAAAGGCAAAATACTGTATAGGTTGTCAGGAGAAAAGGATTTTTGTGAAGCCAATGGGAGTTTGCACGACATATACGAAAGTTATAAGGTCGAGAGAGGCACCAAAGTATCTCTGGATGTAAGATATATGCTTGCCGAAAGCGCGCCGATTGGGGATTATCAGTTTGAAGCCTCATTTGTGGCAGAACCGAAATGATCAGGATTATTGTTTCCATGTTTTACATATAAGTGTAAACCATAAAGCAGTAAGGAGAGGTTATGAAATAGCTAAGGAAAGATAGATCCTTAGCTATTGGTTTATATTTCCAGGCTGGACTTTGCTTGACAAATCGGCACCAAATGATATATACTACAATTACACAAAGGCTTTTATTTATCATTGGGCGATTAGCTCAGCTTGGTTAGAGCGCCTGCTTTACACGCAGGAGGTCGGGGGTTCGATCCCCTCATCGCCCACCATATAGGCTCCATAGTTTGTTGTAAGCTCCAATAGCAAAGCAATCGGGGCGCTCATAATAATTAACGCAGGAGGTCGCCCTGATCTACCCAGTGCTTTTGCCCGCCATGAGGGCCAGTATAACTTGATGCAATCTCGATAGTAAAACAAATCAAGGCACATCATAAAAGATGTAGCTTGCCAGCTACTTCGGTTTACTGGAATTCCAGCCCATTAAGTATTCAATGGATAATGACTATTTCAATTTATGAAAAATTATCTTTATGTATCATTATTAATAATCTGTAAATTATAGATATGCAAAACGCAAGAGAAGAATTTGCACATATAAAAGGGAATGATTTTCAGAGATCTAAATATGGTGTATTTTCATAAAGGGATTACAAAATATTGTAGAACGGATGTTGCGGTCAAATGGGAATAAAAATTGCATGCAATTATTGTCAAGGCATCAAATTAAAAATAATTATCAACTAAACAAACAAGGAGGTAAAATGAAAAAACTGTTACTTGCCAGCTTAGTAGTCGCACTATTTGCGGGTTTTGCAATAGCTCAACCTGCAGACGTAACCAGTAATGTTGATGTTCAGGTCACAGTCAACGGTGTTTGGACATTAACGTTAGATAACAACGCCGTCGATTTTGGCATCTTGGAACCGGGTGATGTTGCTACGCCAGCAGACATAGTCGCTACAGTCAGGACCAACCAAAAGATCGCTTGGTATTTGAAACTCAACAAGGATCAAGATCTGACCAACACGACCATTCCCGGCGAAGTATTCCCGTCAGCCAACTTTACGTATGCTGGTAGCGGAGGAGCCGGTGTCTGGGCAAATGGCACTTTCAATTTGCTTCCGACCACAGCGTATACCGCGGATGCTGCTGAATACAAGAACCTGGGTGCCGGAACAGCCCTGACCACTACCTTAAGCCTTACTGTTCCTGCTCCTGCTGTCGCTGGCGTTTACACCAATACCATCACCTACACATTGACTGCAACTCCGTAAGCATTTTGCTTTGCAATGCGGGGCATCACTTATTAAAGCGGTGCCCCGTTTTTGGCTTTAATAACAATTACTTGATAACATGAAAAAGACCACTTTTTCTATAACATTAGCCTTATATATTGCCACTGGAGCCTGGGGCCAAGGGGTCATTTCACTCAATGTTTGGCCTCCCAAAGTTGACTTGAATGTTGTGCCCGGTGAAAGCCGTACTGGAGTTATTAATGTTGATAACAAGGGAAGAGAAAAAATCCAGGTTTATGGCTATATTACCGATATAAACATGGATAAATACGGGGAATTGCTTTTCCCGGAAGGGGGGACACTACCTACTTCATGCGAATCATGGATATTAATTAATCCTGAGAATTTTTTCCTTTCTCAAGGGGCAGGACAAAAGGTCCGCTACACTCTCAAAGTTCCGGACAATGTTTTAGGGACACATCTGGCTGCGATATTTTTTCATACCAAGCCCCAGGATGCCACCAGAGGAAGCGGAAGCAGGCTGACTGTCAGGGTAGGAACCCTGTTCGTTATCAACATTACCGGCACTGGGTACAAGGACGGAGAACTGAGTTCGCTATCATTGAACAATACAAGTAAAGCCAACACTGCCCAGATAGAACTGGGATTTTTAAATAAAGGAAACATTTTGACCCGCCCTAGTGGTACGGTGGAAATACAAACTGTTGATGGCTGGACGGTTGATAAATTGGCCATCAATGAAGAGAATCAAGCGGTTCTGCCAAATTCCGAACGGATCTTTCGGATCCAACTTGCCAACATAAAACCCGGCAGCTACAACTTGGTTGCCATGGTCGATTACGGAGGAGCTGAGATTTTGTCTGGAGAGACCATGGTCAATCTGGTGGCGGCAGAAGTTCCCAGACACGATTGGCCGATCCCGCAGCCCAAAAATCCAATTAAAACATCAGGCAAAGTCTCTAAACCGATAGAGCCGGTTGTCAAACTATCTCCAGAAGAGATAAAGAGCCTCTATAGTCTGGCCACCAAGCAATATACGGTGGGAGATTATCAATCTTCGTTGTCCACCTGGCAGAAACTTTTGAAGGCCGACCCCGGAAATACCTCCGCCAGAAAAAACATGGAAAGGACCAAGGCCAAACTTGACGCGTTAAAAAAGATAAAAGGTTAGATGCGCAACTTTCTTAAAATCATATTTATACTGCTGATATCCGGCCCTGCCTTGATTTGGGCTGCGGACCAGCTTTATTTTACCTATGGTTTTGAGGAGGGCAATAGCTTGGTTGGGCAATACTACGGCCAACAGGAATACCGCCATACCCTGAAAAGTGCCTTGGAAAAGAAAATGGGCAACTTTAAGCTTTTTTCCGAATTTTCGATGTATTATAGCAGTCTGGACCAGACACACCTTCAGACCATCAAGCTTGGTTTCAACCAGATAGCTTTCGGCCACAGCCTGCTTAATATAGGCATTGGAGACAATAATGTTAACGTACCCTACAATGCCGGTCTCTGGAATAACCGCATACGGGGCGCCAATGTCGATTATCAGCATGATAATTTGACTGCCGGAATATTCGGAGGAACCCCGTCAGACCTTTACCGGAAAAGCCTTTCGGTAAGCAGCCGCAATGTGCTTGGTTCATACTTGGGTTATAAACCAGCCAATTGGTTTTCTGAAAAGATATTCATCTATAAGGAATCCAGCAGTGTGTCTGCCGACTCCCTTTATCGGAAAGCAACCGGATTCGGCCAGCAGATGGATGTAACAATGCCCTGGGGCTTCAATATAATGATGGCCACTGCATGGAAGAAACGTCAAGAGGATAGGGCCGGAGTTATCATTTCCAGATCGGCTCCCTGGGTTTCTGCCAATATCGCCTGGACTGGGAAAAAATACAGTCTCTCGGGGGGCCTGGACTTTCTGGGGGCCAATTTCCGTCCTCTGCAGACCAAGAATTATTATGGCCCCAGGATTTACGCCAGTTGGCGGCCCAATGAGATCATCAGGATGGACGGAAGATTTACCAACTACAATGCAGACGGTGACACCCTCTATCCCATGATCACCAACACCTGGGGGGCGGGTTCCAGCTTTAAATTATCGAACCTTCCTTCGCTGAAGATCGGCTATACTAATAGAGATAATAAAATTAACTGGGGCGGGCCTAATGCTCGACGCTATGTTTCCGACGGGCAAACGATAGAGTTGGCCCAAAAATTTAACCAATTTGAAATGGGATTAAAATATCAAGCTGACAGCCGGGAAGAAATAATCTACCGATCAATGGATGCCACCAGACATCTTTGGACGATAAAGCCACAATATCAGTCACAACTGGTTACTTTCTGGCTGAGCAGCGAATTCGACCGGTGGAGCGATAACCAGAAGACGACCTCCGGATATTACAACCGATACCGGGCCGGAACCAATGCAGGGCTTTGGGGAGGAAGCCGGGCTATTGCTGAAATAGGTTTCGATCAGCGGGGCGATCAGCGCGATATAAAAAATGGAAGCCTGATAGCCAGCTTGCAATTAAAATTCAATCTTTCGAAAAAGTATTTACTGGATCTCTCCTGGTGGAACGAGAACAATATCGCTCAGGATACCGGCTTCTTCTACCTGCGTGACAGGTCCCGGATGGGCCTGTTCGTAACCAGAAGAATCGATATTTCCGGCAATGATATCGAAGGAATGGTGTTTCTGGATGCAAACAAGAATGGCGTTCAGGATGCCGGTGAATTTGGATTGCCAGGGGTAATCTTGAATCTATCCAATGGCAGGAAGACCATCACCGACGCCAAGGGGAAATATTTCTTTACCAATATCAGCAGCAACACCCCAACCGTTAAAATAGACCTGGCCACCCTTTCGGCCGAATACAACATCATAGGCACCGGGGAGAAGCAGGCTTCTTTGGGAGGCTGGCGTTCCACCTTGGTCAATTTTGCAGTTTCGGCCTTGGGCGGCATTAAAGGGCGGGTATTTGTGGACAACAACAATAACGGGGTTTTTGACGGGGACGATTACGGAATGTCCGGGGTTATGGTTATAATACAGCCCTCCAATACTGCTGCAATTTCCAACGGCGGCGGTATGTTCCGCATCACAAATGCTCCCACCGGCCAGCAGACCTTGAATATAGACATCAATAGCATCCCACCGGATTATGAGCTAAAAAGCGAACCTGCCAGGCTGATAAACATCAAGCAAGGGGAAATATCGAACCACCTCGAATTTGCCGTGGTAAAAAAGGTCCGGCCGGTAAAGAAAGTGGTGTTCGGCGGAGTCAGTACGGTAAAAATAGATACCGCCCCAAGAGCAGAAGCCAAACCGAGGTCCGCCGGAAGCGAAAGACAGATAGGGAAGACCTCCCAACAGCAGGATAGGGTGACCATAAAGGCCAAGGAGCCGCCCACCCTAAAATTATCCCAACCCGAGATAGATGTACTGTACAAAGAAGGCACGAAACTTTATAGCCTGGGGGATTATCAAGGAGCTTTAAGGATCTGGCAGAAAATATTGACAGCCGATCCCGGACATAGCCAAGCTAAAAGAAATTTAGAGAAAACCCGGCAAAAAATCGAAGCATTGAAAAAAGCAAAAGGATAAAAACTGCTTAACAAAAGCGACTCTATCTGAAGATAGAGTCGCTTTTTTATATGCAAAATTTTAATAAAAATTGCAAAATATCATATCCATGTGTGTAGTTTTTGCATTTTAATTTTGGTATTCAACAAGGCATTACTATAAAAGTTTTATTGGTATATTATAACTATAACCTCTCCATAGCGTTAAATTGATAACAGTAAAATGTTTCTCATAGGTATGGAATTTGTATGATTTATGGTTTAGTATAAAAATTAATGCGGGTGTTTATGAAAAGGGTAACGCTTTTAATGATATTTTTTGCCCAGATATTCTTTGCCAGACAAATTCTGGCCGCGGATAATGCTGTCGTTCTTAAATATCCTGCCTATATATCCGGCCAGGCAACGTCCGGAACCGGGAATCCCTTTGCCGTATTGGTGGGGATAGTGCCCGACACCACTGGTGAGAATTTTGTGGGGAGATGCCGCATCGGGAGCTCCATCACCACTGCCGGGAACAACCACTTTCACTGGCAGGACAGCACCGCCTGGGATGCGGGAGTACGCAATACTTGGGGCGGAGATCTGACGGCATATTATAATTCCAGGCATATTGCCGCCGCCGATTCCGGAGAGACCACCAAGGTCTGGTTCATCACCAAGTGCGATACCACCCCCCAGGCGCAATATATCCTGGCCAGGATCCGAAGACTGGCAGACACCATGACCACCGGTTCAAACCGCGATTCGCCCCGTCAAATTGTTACGGTGATGGACATGGCCACACAAGGGGCCTGGGTGGAAGGCCATATCTACGTCGATCCGTCATATTCCACGCCGCTGTCAAATCATGTGGTATTGGCCTACCGGGCGGACACCATCGTCTGCTCCTATATCACCGAGAACAACGATGTGGTCGAAGGATATGATCCCGGCGATCCCGGCTATGTGATGTTCACGGCCCCGGCCGGGACCATCGACTCCTTCAAGGTGCGGGACATGTCCGACAATCCGGTTAACTTCTATGTTAAAAGCACTCCGCCCTGGACCATCACCGCCGGCGATACTGTGAATTTCGACATCCTGCCCAATGTTCCTACCATCATCTATACTTCCCCGGCCAACAATGCCGCCAATGTCGCGATAAATTCCCCGGTGAGGATCGGGTTCAACAAGGCCATCAACCCTTCCAGTTTTGCCTACAGCTGTTCCACCGGAACTGCCGGCTGGTCTGTCTCCTGGAACGGCACCGGCGACACGGTCACTCTGGCCCACGATAATTTCAGCTATGTGACCGCCTACAAATTCCAGGTGACCGCGGCCAAGGATCTTTCCAACAACGACCTGGTCCCGGGACCCAAGCCCAATCCTTTCCGTTTTGCCACCCAACCGGATCCGGCCACCATTCCCCTGAAGATCATCTGCCTGGATGTTGGGCAGGGCGATGCCACCCTGGTGCTTTCCCCCTCCGGAAAGTCACTGCTGTTCGATGCCGGCGAGACCGGCAAGGGATACGGAAAGATCTGGCCTTTCCTGAGGGACAGCGTAAATCTCCACCATCTGGAATATACGGCGGTCAATCATTATCACGAGGACCATATCGGCGGAATGGATGAAGTGATAGACAGCCTGGGAGGACGGGATTCCATCTTAAGCTGGGGATATGACCGGGGCGGAACTTATGCCTCAACGGCATTTACCGATTACGCAGCAGTTCTGGGGGCCAAACGGAAGACCATCGGACTGAGTCAGGTGATAGACCTGGGAGCCGGGGTAAGCGCCAAATGCGTGGCGATCAACGGCCAGACCTACGGCGACAATATTTCCCCCTCCGATGAGAACGATTTCGGGGTGGCCCTGCTGGTACAATACGGCGGGTTCAAGATGATCGTGTCCGGCGATCTGGGGGGATATAATTCGGGCGGGTACAAGGACGTGGAATCAATCCTGGCCCCGGATCTGGGCAAGGTTTCGGTGCTGCATGTCAACCATCACGGCTCGCAATACAGCAGCAATCCCTACTGGGTATCCACCCTGGATCCCAAGGTCTCGGTCATCTCGGTGGGGAACAATGGCTACGGGCATCCCACCCAGCTGGCACTGGACCGGCTGTGCAACGATCCCGGGGCAAATAATTATATCTACCAGACGGAGCTGGGATCGGGCGGGACCATTCCGCCGGGCCGGGGAGAAGTGGTGGGCAGCAACATCTGGATAGAGGTGACGGCCGACACCTTTACCGTCAACAGCAGCGACAAATATCCCAATCCGGTACAGTTTTCATTTTTAACCGCAAGTACCGATGCCCAGGGCCGGGCCGAGATCAAATGGCGCACCGAAAGCGAGAAGGAGTGCGACAGATGGGAGATCGAACGGACCGATGATCCCGCTGCCGGGTATGTCAAGATCGGAGAGGTGGCCGGAAACGGGACCACCAATCAGCCATCGGAGTATGCCTTTACGGATCCCCAAAGGCTGCCCTCCGGCACATATTACTACAGGATCGCCCAGTTTGACTTCAATGACAATAAAACCTTTTATGGTCCGGCCAGCCTCCGGATAACTGAAGGCAACTTGATGCCGACCGGCCTAAAACTGAGCCAGAGCCGGCCAAACCCGTTCAATCGAACGACCTCTTTCAGCTATCAGCTGCCGGCTTCCGGGCCGGTCAATCTGGCGATATACAATGTGGCCGGCCGGCTGGTGAAAGCCTTGGTCAGTGAAAATAGGGAAGCGGGGCGATACGAAGTTTTGTGGGATGGCCGGGATCGTTCGGGGAATGCAGTGCCCAACGGGGTCTACCTGTTCCGACTGTCGGCGGGAGGTGCCAGCGCCATAAAAAAGGTGATGCTGATAAGATAATTCAGGTTTGTCAAAAGACCCCGATGTACAATCGGGGTCTTTTATTGTATAATTTTACTTGACAGTTTCACGATATTTGTCTATACTATAAATGGTATAAAGCCTTATTAAATAAACATATAATGAATAATACCCTAAGAATAACAATCGGGCTGGTATTGACCGCCGCCGTATTGGGCCTTTCCTATTGGGCAAATATGCCTGCCGGAAAGAAGCCTGGCGCCGGCCAGCCAGATGAATTGAAGATCCGCTCCGAACTGGTGGCCAAGAATCTGGCCCGGGTGGTCTCTGACCCCTTTGCCAATCAGGATGACCTGGTCTTATCCGAGATCATCGCCCAGACCAAGCAGGATTATTCCGAGGTATCGGATATCTACCTGGTTAACCTTAAGGATGCCATAGCAGCGACGAACAATGAAGACCTGGCGGGGCAGAGCATATCGCTTCCGGTCGGCATAAAAAAGCTGGCCGGGGAATCGGTATTGATTCAAACTGCGGGGAATCCCAAATCTGCCGACAAGGTGTACTGGGCCGCCGCCCCGATATTGCTAGGGCAGGAGAGGATCGGCAGCATCTACATTCAGCTTAAAGGCAAGGCCAAGACGGCAGGGGCGGTCAAACCGCCGCAGTCGATCTATATCCTGGCCGGACAGGCCGCTGCACTGGTTTTGATGATCATTTTGATGATCTTCGGTCCCAGGTCCAAGGCGGCCGAGGTCTCCACCGAGGCCTTCGACAAGCTGGAGCAAAAGAAGAAGGACATCGAGAAGGACCTGGAGAACAAGCGCAAGGACCTGAAAAAAGTGGAGGCCGAGGCGGCCGACCATAACCGCTGGCTGGAGATGTTCCGCTCCGAGGAGAACGACCTGGCCAGCCAGGTAAAAAAACTGCGCGAGGAACGGGGGCAGCTGGATGGCCAGCTGGATGAGGGACGCAAGCAGCTGATAGAGTTCGAGACCCTGTTGCGGGACAAGCAGACCAAGCTGGAGGAGATCAGCAACCACCTGTCGGAACGGATCCAGGAGGGGATCGAACTTGACAAAAGACTGGACCGGATCCAGCATCAGGAGGCCGAGCTCAACCAGCGGATGGTGGAGCTAAAGAAGGGCGAAGAGAACCTAGCCCAGTGGCTCAAACAATCCAAGACCGAAGTGCAAAACCTGGTGCAGTTCATCGCTGAGAAACGGGTGGAGGAGAGCGAACTGGAGCAGACCATAGAAGAGCGCCAGCGGCTCAATGCCGAGCTGGAGGAAAGGGGACAGCAGCTTCAGTCGCAGATCGCGGAACTGGCCAATGTCTGCGAACAATGGAGTGCAGAGCACGAAAGGCTCTCCGGTGAGATCTCCGAGAAACAGCAGAACCTGACGGCCATCATGCAGCTGTTGGAGGGATCACGGACCAGGCTGGAAAAACTTCAGAAACAAGAATCGGGAGTCTCTTCCCAATGAACGACTATTATTCTCTGCTGGGGGTCCGCCGCGAGGCCAGCGCTTCCGAAATAGCCGTAACCTACCGCCGCATCCTGAAAGAAAAATTCCAGGAGGCTGGCTACAGTTTTCTTTTTACCGATGTCACCCAAGCTTATCGGACGCTTTCCAACCCCGAAAAGCGCAAGAGCTACGACCTGCTGCTGCAAAAAGTGGTGGGCAAATACATAGTGCAGAACCCCAATAATCCGACCCCGGCCGAAAAGAAGTTTCAATCCGGGCTGAATGCCATGGATCAGAAGAATTTTCAGGTGGCGGTCGATTTTTTTACCCAAGCTATAAAACTGGAGCCGGAGAGGAGCCATTTTTACAGCCAACTGGGCATGGCTCTGGGCATGTTCAACGGCCGGTTGGCCGAGGCCGAAAGATATTGCAAGAAAGCCATCGAACTGGAGCCCGATAATCCGGAGATGTGCTACAACCTGGGATTCCTCTATCAGAGACACAATCTGGTGGATGCCGCCCAGCAGGCTTTTTTACAGGCCCAGCAAGCCGAGCAGACCCGCTGGGAGAATGTCTTCAATCAAAGCAGTGCTGTGATCGAATTGCAGAATATCGACCAGGAGGATATCCCGGCAAATGAACCGGCGCACTTTGATGATGAGCAAATGGAGTCTCCTGTTTCCGAAGATCACCTGGAACTGGCCGAACCGGAGATCCCCGATGTTGAACAGTTAAGCACTTCCGTTGCTGAGGATCACCCGGAAAAGACCGAGCCGGTAAAGGATGAAGGGGGGGGAACCATAGAAACCGCCCAGCCCGAACCGGAAGAAACAGAGGTATCCGAAGATTTTGGCGAGCAGATCATATTAAACAGCGATGCTGTTTCCTGGGGTATGCCTGATATTGAAGCGGCTGAGGAAGCTGCAATCGAAAGGGTCAAAGAAAATTTTGTTTTGGAGGGCCCCGCCGCCAGCTTTGCGGAAAAGATGCAGCCTGAGCCGGAAGCGATTTCGGAGCCGAGAGAAACCGAAGCGATCGAATCGGGGGACCAGGTAGTCATGGCTCATATAATCGACAATGAGCTGGGGGCCGAAACAGAGGAATATGACAAGCAGGGGACCTTTGAAGCCGGGACTGGAGCCCCGGCTGAACCTGATATCCATTCCCGGCCGGAACCGGAAGTAACCGCCGATGCTGTTGAGCCCTCGGGCCCGGAGCTGATGGAACCCAAGGCGGCGGAGATAGAACCCCGTCAAGCCGTGGAACGGGCTGATGCCGGGGATGTTGTTTCCACCCCGGCCATGGCGATGCCGGATGACGGACAGGATGACGATATCCTTAAAGATCTGGCATCTCTGGAAGCGGACCTGGCCGAGGTGGATGCTTCCTCCGGCATCGGTTCCGGGGATAACGGGCTTCTTTTGGAGATGAGGGGGCAGCAGGATATTGCTGAATATTCTTCCGACGGGATCACGACATCAGACATGCCGCAGGGAACATCAGAAAAAACCGAGGAGCAGGAAAGCATCAGCCTGGATGATCTGGAAGACGAAGCCTTGAGCCTTTTGCGGGAGCTGGGACTGAATCCCTCTGAGTATGCTTCGGGTGAAAATGAGGAAGCGGGCCAGGATAGTTTAAAGGAGGAAGCCCCGCCGACTGATGCCAGTGAGCGGTCCGAACCTGACGATACCGAAGCGGAGCCGGAACATGATGATCTGGAGGAATTGAAGAAGCTAGAGGAGATGGAGCGGAAGATGGCCGAGGAGCTAGAGCGATTAAAACAGGAGAGGGAAAAGCTGAAGAAAAAGAAAAAGAAGAAAAAATGATATACAAAAGGGCACCTCGGCGGTGCCCTTTTGTTGTTTATTGGTCACATTGCATGGCTTTTCATAACCTGCTGAAGGTTGTCAGGATCAGGGGATTTGCTCATGGCCTCGTCCAAAGTGATGATATTCTTGCGGCACAGGTTGGCCAACGACATGTTGAGGGTGGTCATTCCCTGTTTGATATTGGTCTGGATCAGGCTCTGTAGCTGGTAGGTCTTGCCCTCCCGGATCAGGTTGCGCACCGCGCCGGTGCCGGTCATCACCTCGAAAGAGGCCACCCGGCCCTTCCCGTCGGCCCGTTTGACCAGTATCTGGGAGATCACCGCCACGAAATTGACAGCCACCTGCATCCTTATCTGTTCCTGCTGGTGCATGGGAAAAACGTCGATGATACGATCCACCGTCTGAACGGCATCGGTAGTATGAAGAGTGGCCAGCACCAGATGCCCGGTCTCGGCCGCGGTGATGGCCAGGGCGATGGTCTCCAGGTCCCGCATCTCTCCGATCAGGATCACATCGGGGTCCTGCCGCAGCACATACTTCAAGGCATCGGCAAAGGTCAGGGTATCACGCCCCAGTTCCCGTTGGTTGACGATGGCCTTTTTGTCCCCGTGGATGAACTCTATGGGATCTTCCACCGTCATGATATGACATGGGTCGTGGGCGTTGCGGTAATCAATCATAGCAGCCTGGGTAGTCGATTTCCCGCAACCGGCCGGCCCGGTTATCAGCACCAGACCGCGGGGCCGCAGGGAGACCTCTTTTACGATGGGGGGGAATCCCAGTTCATCTATGGTGGGGATCTTCTCGGGGATCAACCGGAAGACGATCCCCAGGGAGTTGCGCTGCTGGAAGAGGTTGACCCGGAAGCGCCCGGTGCCGGTAAGGTTATAGGCAAAATCCAGCTCCAGCTCACGGCCGAATTTCTGGGCCTGGGCCGGGGTGATGATGGTCGTCAAATATTTTTTAACGTCGTCAGGGGTGACGGGCGGCAACTGGCTGGGGAAAAGATCGCCGTTGATCCTCAGCAGGGGGGGGCTGCCCACCTTCACCTGAAGATCGGAGGCCCCTCGTTCGGCCATCAATTTTAACAGTTCGGCGATTTCCATGTCTCAAAATGCCTTCATAGCTAATTTTTCGAACTCCTGGGGATTGGAGGATTTGGCCATGGCCTCCTCGATGGTCACAATCCCCTTTTGGTACAGTTCCTTGAGGCAGGAGTCCAGGGTATTCATGCCGAATTTTCCGCCGCTCTGGAGGACGCTGAATATCTGGTGGGTCTTGCCCTCCCGGACGATGCTGCGGATGGCCGGGATGCAGACCAGCACCTCATAGCCCACCACCCGCCCCTTGCCGTCCAGCCGGGGCAGCAGGGTCTGGGAGTAAATGGCCTGCAGGGTGGTGGAAAGCTGCAGCCTGACCTGCTGCTGCTGGCCCGGGGGAAAGACGTCGATGATCCGGTCGATGGTCTGGGCGGCATCGGCGGTATGCAAAGTGGCCATCACCAGGTGGCCGGTCTCGGCCGCGGTGATGGCCAGGGAGATGGTCTCCAGGTCACGCATCTCGCCCACCAGAATGATATCGGGGTTCTGCCGCATCACGTGCTTGAGGGCGCTGGCAAAGGAGTGGGTGTCGATGCCCACCTCCCGCTGGTTGATGCAGGCCTTCTTATCGCGGTGCAGGAATTCGATGGGGTCCTCCACCGTCATGATATGGCAGGAGCGGTTCTCGTTGATGTAATCTATCATGGCCGCCAGGCTGGTGGATTTTCCGCTGCCGGTGGGCCCGGTCACCAGGATCAGCCCGCGTGGCAGCATGCAGATCTTCTTCATGTTCTGGGGAAGCCCCAGATCGTCGATGCTTTTTATCAGCAGGGGGATGACACGGAGAACAGCGCCCAGTGATTGTTTCTGGCGGAAGACGTTCACCCGGAAGCGGGAGACGCCGGGGATTGAGTAGGACATGTCGAGCTGATGGGTCTTTTCGAAACGCTCGCGGCGCTCCTCATTCATGATCTCGTAGAGCAGCTCCTGGGTGTCGCCGGGGGTCATCACCGGAAGGCTGGAACGGACCAGCTGGCCGTGGATCCGATAGACCGGGGGCTCCCCGGATTTGATGTGCAGATCGGAGCCCTGCTGGGTGACCAGCAATCTCAACAATTCGTCTATTTTGGGCATTTTCCCCCAAGGTGGTTTATCGGCTTAAGCTCCCGGGGCCGTTATCAGGGCGCCAAATCATGGTTAGTTTAACAGACTGATTTGGCAAAGTCAAGAAAAACTTATTGACTTTTATCATAAATTTGGTATAGTTAATAGATATGGGAAAGTCGATAAACGAAAGCGTATTGATACCAGCCGACCGGTTGCGCAAAATACTGTATGCCATGGCCGGCAGTTGGGGATTTGAGATAGGTTTTAATGATGCCGCGGACCGCCGGGGAAAACTTCCGCTGGGAAAATCCACCAGGGTCATCGAGCTGGATAGATTCGGGCAGAGCATATCCCTGACCGGCCCGGCCGACCTGATGGACCGGATGGCCGATTCCATCGTCCAGCTGGCCGACACCATTTCCGAACAGGAGAGGGAGAACCTCTCCCTGACCGAGGAGATAGTGGAAAGGTACCAACAGCTCTCGTTGCTGTTCGACATGAGCGACCGGCTGGGGGCGGCCCGGGACAACCAGAGCCGGATGAAGGCCATTCTGGAGACAGCCATCGATGCGGTGGGGGCGGAGGGAGGCTGCCTGATGATAAAGGGCAGCCAGGAGCAGTGGTGCTGGATCAACCGAGAGAAACTGGAATCAGAAAAGCTGGCCCGGCTGGCATCCAAGACCATGGATCACCGCAAGCACTCCGTCGAGGAAAACAGACATTGCGCCCTGCCGCTGACTGTCAGCCTGGGCAATACCATCGGCTCGCTGGTGCTGGGGCCCAAAACCAAGGCCGTCTACCGTTCGGGCGACATCAAGATCCTGTCCACGCTGGTGGCCTATGCCGCGTTGCTGCTGGAGAGCGGGCGGCTTTACGAGGACCTGGAATCGCTTTTCTTCAGCACCATCAAGAGCATGATCGAGGCGGTCGATGCCAAGGACCCCAGCACCCGGGGACATTCCGAGCGGGTCCGCCGGTATTCCCACATAATAGGAGAGGGACTGGGTTTCAAGCCGGATGAGTTGAAAAGCCTGGAGCTGGCGGCTCTGCTTCATGATGTGGGCAAGATCGGCCTGCCGGACATCATTCTCAACAACGAAAAAGAATACCTGTCCGAAAACCAGTGGGAGCTGGTCCGGATGCACCCCGAGATCGGGGTGGCCATACTTTCGCACGTGGCCCAACTCAAATCCATTCTGCCGGCCATCGGTCAGCACCACGAGAGATTCGACGGACAGGGCTATCCCAACGGAATAGACGGAGAGAACATCACCCTTTTTGCCAGGATCATCGCAGTGGCCGATTCCTTCGACGCCATGACCATGAATCGCACCTACCGTAGCCGGTTCTCGCTGGACAAGGCCCTGAGCGAACTGAGTCAGAACTCGGGCAGCCAGTTCGACCCCCAGCTGGTGAACCTGTTCATAGCCAACATAAACAAGACGGAGATCATGCTTGATGTCTGAGGCTTTAAAAGGCGGGTCCCTGCCTGGCAAGATGCTGAGCGAGTCCCTGAGATTATCCCAGGCCCTGGCGGGAGAACCCGGACCGGCCAAGATACTGCAGGAGATAGGGAGGTCCATCAAGGATGCCCTGGGATATCGAGTGGTGGTCCTCTGGGTGTACGACAATGAAATAGGGGCCTTCAAGCCGCTATGGAGCGAAGGGGTGGACAACGACAAAACAACCGAACTGACGGCCAATCCCAATCCCCTGATACGGACCCAGCTGCTGGTGGACGATTTTCTTAAAGACGGAAGCTACATCATCAAGGCCGATCACTCGGTATGGGAAGGGATGAAATCGTCCCGTTTCCTGCCGGGTCTGGGAGAGAAGACGCTGTCCGGCCCCGGCGATGTCATCCTGAGACCGATCGTTGCCTCGGGAAATAACACCATCGGCCTGATAACGGTGATTGACAAGGATGCCGGAGAAACCGGAGACGACCACCTGAAATACCTCTGCTACTTTTCCCGGTTGGCCAGTTGTGCCATGGAGAGGGGCCTGCTGTACCTGCAGAGGGAGGAGAGCAGCAATTTCAACCGGACACTTATCCGGACCGTAGAAAAACTTGAGAAGAACAGCGACCCCGGGCAATTCTGGAAGACCATAGCCGAGAATGTTGGATCGTCACTTAAAAAATACGAACTGGTGGTCTCCATAGCCAGCCAGGGGGGGGGCTATTTCGTCCATCCCCTGGTGCTGAAGGAAGGAAAACAGCTGGACGGCCTGGTGGCGTTTGATGATGAATGGTTGGACAGGGTGGCCAAACAGGGGCCCCAGACCGAGCTGGTCACCATCCATCCCGATAAACCGGCCGTTATAAAAATGGGCTGGCCCCTGGAGGTGGAAAAAAAGATCCTGGGTGTTTTAACAGTCACCAGCCTTGGCTCCGGAGAGATGGACCGCCCCTCTGCCGATTTCCTGGGAATGTTGGCCACCCAGCTGGCCCTGGCCCTGCATCGAATACGATCGGTCGACGATTGGGCATCGCGCAAGGAGGTGCTGGATTCCTACCTCGAGAACCTGGACGATGCGGTGATGATAGTGGATTCGGTCAACCGGATCATATTCACCAATCCCCACACCCGAATCCTGGCGGGATCCCAGCCGGAAAACGTCGAGGACCTGTCACTGATCCAGGACGATAAAAAATGGCTGACCTCGAGCCTGGAAGATATCGCCGACGGAACTTCCAAGGAGGTCGCCAAAAAGGTCGTTCTGAACGACAGCTACTGTTCGGTCAGGATCAGGGGACTCTTTGAAAAAAAGAAATACACCGGATCGATCATCATTGTCCACAGCTTGAAGCAGGAGGGTCTGGACCGGTTCAAGGAACTGGCCGGAATAGTGTCAGCTTTGGAGGATGTGGAACTGCTGCCCCAATTGATGCTTAAGGCGGTCAAACATTTTGTGGAGTTCGACGCCGGTTCCATTCTGCTGCGTGGCCGGGGAGACGGCTTCAGGTTTTTAGCCAGCCAGGGAGCTATGATCGACCATGCTCCCGATACAGCCTTACGGCTGGTCACCGGTCTGGCCGAGGCTGCCATCAACGAGGGCCGCACCCTGAGCATCTCGGGGGAGGTGGGATCACTGGCAGAGGGGCTGGGCATCACCGGCATGGAAAAACCTTTGTCCGGGACAGGTTCCCTGGTGGTCACCCCGCTGTTCTTTCAAGGACAGAACACCGGCCTGATGATATTGGCCAAAAAGGACCGGGCTCCCTATCCCGAGACCAATGTAGCCATGATCGACGAGCTCAGCACCGGCCTGGCCAAGATATTGTGGCAGATCGGTGTAGCCGGCAAGCTGAAACAAGAAAATGCCCTGCGAGCCAAGCTTTATGAGATAGGATTTGCCTCCGGCTCGGTGCTGCAGGTGGGCAGCCTTCTGAACCTTATGATCCGGACCATCGCCAAGGAACTGAAGATAGAAGAGATGGGTATCTACTTTTACGATGAGGTGTTGGGAGAATGGAACGGCAAAGCCATACAAAACCAAGGACGGAACGGAGGGTTCCTGGAGCTGATGAAAACCTCCGGAATCAAGCTGGATTATGAAAGGCTTTCGGAGATCAAGGAAATAACGGCCTCGGTAATCTTCCGGGGGGAGCCCGAGATCGTGCCCGATATGAAAACCGACCCCAGGTTTTTAACTGCCGGCCAGTATGGCGATTTGCGGTCGGGGTTGTGGCTGCCGCTGAAGCTGAAGGACAAGCCCATCGGGGCCATGAGCGCGCTATCCAAGCAGATAGGCTATTTCGGCCATGATGACCTGGCGTTGCTCCAGGAACTTTCTCCCCTGGTGACCTTCGCACTACGGAGCGCCATCCTGTACGAAGAGATCCGCCGGGAGGGCAGCCGGGTGGGAGCCATAATAAACTCCATGCCCGAGGGCCTGCTGATGATGGATTCGCACTTCAGGATCATTATGAGCAACGAGGGCTTTGAGCGCCTGTGGGGGCTGAAACAGCCGGTGAGGCCGGGGACAGATCTGCAGGAAGGGATTTTGTCTCTGTTGACCGGCAGCCTGGTCAACCCCAGGGCCCTGATCGATTTCTTCCAAAATTGCGCAGTTTCCACCACCGGAGTGTTGGTGCCGGTGGAGCTGGAACTGAAGAACGGCAAGCACCTCAGGATCAGTTCTTTTCCGGTCGAAGAAACGGACCGTCCCCGGACCGGCCTGGTCATTCTGAGCCAGGATATAACCACCGAACACCAGATCGCCGAGTTGAGGCAGGAATTCGTAGGAATGCTGTCCCATGACCTGCGGAACCCCCTGGCCGCCATAATTGCCACCCTGGAGCTGGCCCTGGACGGAAGCCTTGGGGAATTGAACGAAAATCAGCATCAGTTCTTGGGCAACGCCATGAATGACAGCCGCAGGATGCTGGAGATGCTCAATGATTTTCTGGACGGCTATAAATACGACGCTGTTGAGATCAAGCTGGAAAAAACCAATTTCGATATTGCCCAGCTGGTGGCCAAGCTTGTGGCCGATTTCTCTCCTCTGGCCAGAGAACGCAAGATCGAGCTGTTGCAGGAGACCCCCCCGAACATCTTCATTGCTGCCGACGAAGGCAAACTGGCCAGGGTGATATCCAACCTGCTTTCCAATGCCCTGAAATTCACCCCCAAGGGCGGGACCGTGATCGTAAAGGGCCTGGACCGGACGGGCGACATTGAGATAGCTGTGAGCGATACCGGCGAAGGCATTGCAACCGAGGATCAGGAGAAGGTCTTCGAAAAATTCTACCAGGTGGAGAAGCGCCGTCACGGGCGCAAGACCGGCACCGGTCTGGGCCTGCCGCTGTGCAAAAAGCTGGTAGAGGCCCATGGCGGCAGGATATGGGTGAAAAGCCGGGGCGGCAATGGCAGCACTTTCATATTCAACCTGCCCAAATGAATGACAAAAAGAAACTCCGAAATATAAGCATAGAGGTGAGGTTATGGCCAAAAAAATCATGGTGGTTGATGATGAGCCCTACATTGCCAGGGTGATCAAATTCAAACTGGAACAGGAGGGATATACCGTCATCGCGGCCAATGACGGCCAGAGCGGGCTGCAGAAGATCAAGGAGGAGAAGCCGGACATGGTGCTGCTGGATGTGATGATGCCGGGACTGTCCGGATATGAGGTCTGCCAGAAGATCAAGGAGGATGCCGAATTGGCTGGCATCCCGGTGGTGATACTGACCGCCAAGGGCCAGGAGCGCGACCGGGAGCAGGGGTTGACCATGGGGGCCAGCGATTATATCACCAAACCATTCAGCCCCAACCGCCTTTTGGAACTGGTGAAAAGCATGATAGGGGAAGCAAAATAACGATGTTGCACCTGCTTTGGCTGTTGGCCCTGCCGTTTTTGGCGGTGATGCTGTTCCTGCCGGGAAGCCTGTTCATCAAGCTGGCCGGTCTCCTCTCGACATTGCTGCTGTCCGTCTGGGGAGGCGCTCTTGCCAGCCGCCAGAAAAAACTGCTGGATGACATCCAGCGGATGCAACGGGACAATTCAACCCTCAAGGAGGGCGGCCAGAATCAGCTGCGGATAAACAGCCAGGAGAATAGCCGGCTTAAAGAACTGATCGAAGCCTCCAGAAAACAGCTGGATGAAGCCGGAAAATTCCAGACGATAGTGAACGATCAGCCGGTGGGCCTGGTGCTGTCGGATTATCAGGGGAAGGTGTTCTACGCCAATCCCGGCACCGAGAACATAACCGGCTGGGCCTTCAAGGATATCTCCGGAAAGGATTGGAACCAGGTCTTCAAGAACTCCGGCAACGATAACAGCGCCAGGATAGAAGGATGCCTGGCCGGGCAGGATCGGGCCGAAAAGGAGCAGGAGACCATCATTGCCAAGGACGGGCGGAGCGTCACCGTCAATTCCCGGTTATGGAAATACGATTCGGGAAAAAAGCTGGGTTGGGTCTTCATGCCGGCCAGCCCGGCGGTCGATTATAACAAGCTGAGGGACGAATTTGTCACCAATATCTCCCACGAACTGAGGACTCCGCTGACGGTGATAAAGGGCTACGCCGAGATCCTGTATGACGAGGCCCGGAAGGTTGACCAGCAGAATGCCGAGCTGGTGAAGGTGGTGCTGGACGAAAGCGAACGGCTGGCGAACATCCTGGACTCCATCCTGAACTTCCGCTATGCCAGTTCCGGACAGATAGGCCTCAAGAAAGAAAAGGTGGATATTCTGCAGTTGCTGAATGCGGTGGTCAACGACCTGAGCCATAAAGCCAGCAAAAAGGGGGTCAACATAGTCAAAAAGTTCCCGGAGAGCGTCTCTCCGGCCAAGGGGGATTTCAACGCCCTACGGTTCGCTTTCAGCCAGATCCTGGACAACGCGGTGAAATTCACCAACGAGGGCGGGTCGATAACCATCGAGACCGGCGGTTGGCGGCTGGAGGAGGGGCTGTGGAAAATGGAGATAAACTTCATCGACACCGGAGTGGGCATCTCCGCCCAGGACCTGCCGCATATCTTTGAAAAATTCTACCGCACCGACCAGAAGGTGCACACTCTGCAGGGGACCGGAATAGGCCTCTCCCTGTGCAAGGAGATCATCGAGACCAACGGAGGCAGGGTGGCGGTGGAGAGTATCGTGGGCAAGGGCAGCCATTTCTCGGTGAGCCTGCCAATGTCGGATTAGGAGTTTTTTCAACAGGTATTCACAATACTGCTTGTGGCTGTCAGGCCACAAGTTTTTGCATATCAGGGTGGTTATGTATAGAAAAACAATGACTGCGGCACCGGGCCTGTGGTTGTCAATCTTATTTGTCTCCCAGGCCCTGGCCGGAGTGACGGTCAACGAATTCTGCTATCATGCCGATCCCAGCGGGGACACCGGGAAGGAATGGATAGAGCTGTACAATCCCGATTCCACCGCCCGCGACATTTCCGGCTGGGACCTTTACCCTTCGCGCAGCCCGCATTTTATACTTCCAACCGGGACCAAAATCGGTCCACAATCTTTTGTGCTGATATACCTGCGCAAGGATGGCATCAATACGGCCGCCGAGATCTACGAGGGGACCGCCGGCGTATCCAGCAATATGACCAACACCAAGGGCTCCATAGCCCTTTTTACCAACAGCAACAAGGACAGCATCATTGATTTCGTCGAGTACGGCGACGACAGCATGACCTACGAGGCAACCGCCGCCGCTGCCGGCATCTGGACCCGGGGGGTTTTCCTGGATACCGCCTTGTGCGGCCACTCCCTGGGACTGACATGCGACGGCCTGGATTCCAACCGCCCCGGAGACTGGAAGGAACTGGTGCGGCCCACCCCGGGCTACACCAACCAGCCCTACCCGGTCGATATTGCGGTCACCGGCATCAGCATCTCACCCGACAGCCTGCCGCCGGGCCGGACCATCACCCTGAATGCGGTGATAACCAACATGGGGCTGGATACGGCCTTTCTGCCGGTCATCAACGTGTTCGAAGATTCCGATCGTGATTCCGTCTGGGATGCCGGGGAAAAGAGACATGCCGTGATAGCATGGGATTATTTAAACGACCAAAGGACCGCCCTGGCCCGGATATACGGCTTGGAAGAGGGACAATATAACCTGGCGGTCTCGGCCGGCTGCAGCAGCGAGAATTATACGGCCAATAATTCCGCCAGCATCGTTTTGACCGTTGGCAGCCCGGTGGTGGTCAACGAGATCATGTATTATCCCAACAGCGGCACCGCCGAGTGGATGGAGCTTTACAACCGCTCAGCCAGGCCGGCGGACATCAAAGGCTGGACGGTGGAGGATGCGCTGGGCACCCCGCATTTGATCACATCATCCAGCCAGATGATGACGCCCGGGAGCTACCTGATACTGACCTCCATCGACAACCAGCCCCTGGCAAGCTGTCTCCGGATGGTCCCAACCGGCGGCTGGCCTGCGCTTAACGATTACGGAGACCTGATCAGGCTCAGGGATCTGCGGAGATGCCAGGAGGATATGGTCCAGTACCTCCCCGATTGGGGCAAGGGACAAGGAAAAACCCTGGAGAGGATCAACCCGCTCCTGATATCCAATACCGCCGCCAGCTGGGGCCTGTCAAAGGATCCCTTCGGGTCCACTCCCGGCAAGGAGAACAGCATTTATGCGGAAAATGTTTCCGGCGATGCCGAGATCTCGGCCGGCCCCAACCCCTTCTCGCCGGACGGCGACGGGCTGGAAGACCACACCATCCTCAATTACCGGTTGCCCTGGGATGATGCCGTGGTCAACATCATGATCTATGACCGGCTGGGCCGCCGGGTGCGAAACCTGCTGAATAATTATCATTCGGCCAAAGACGGCTGTTATGCCTGGGATGGCCGGGATGAGGACAGAAGGAAATGTCCCATGGGGATCTACGTGATCCTGCTGGAGGCCAAAGAGGACTCCGGGAGCGGCACCATCAAGGCAAAAACCACGGTGGCGTTGGCTGGCAAATTATGATATTATTAATATAAGGATATTATCAAATGAAGGGCATGATCCAGGTTTACACCGGCAACGGAAAGGGCAAGACCACCGCGGCCCTGGGGCTGGCCTGTCGGGCCTCCGGGCAGAAGAAAAAGGTTCTGATGATCCAGTTCATGAAGGGCAAGGTCAACTACGGGGAGCTTAGTTCTGCCAAAAAGCTGCCGGGCTTCACCATCAAACAGTTCGGCCGGCCCAGCTTTGTGGACAAGAAGAACCCGGCCCCGGCCGACATCAAGGGCGCCCGGGAGGGACTGGCCTTTGCGGCCAAGGCCATCGGTTCCGGTAAATATGACATGATCATCCTGGACGAACTGAACGTAGCCCTGGATTTCCATCTGGTTCCCCTCAAAGATGTGCTGAACCTGATAGCCACAAAGCCAGAGAAGATGGAGCTGGTGATCACCGGGCGCTATGCCAATCCCAAGGTCATCAAGCTGGCCGACCTGGTCTCGGAGGTCAAGGAGGTCAAGCACTATTACCAGCAGGGGGTGCTGGCCAGGAAGGGGATAGAATTTTAATTAACTCAAAATGCAAAATGCAAATTTAAATATAAGTGTCTGAAAAAGGAGCTTCATGGAAAATGTGATCAAAAAGGCCCTGGGGTTGGGGACGGTGGACTACCTGGAGATACGGCTGGAGGAGAAGGCCGTCACCTCGGTCAACTACGTGGGGCGGGAGCTGGAGAATATCGGGGTCAACAACTCCTTCGGCGGGAACGTCCGGGCCCTGCACAAGGGCGGCTGGGGATTCTCCTCGTTCAATTCCCTGGAACAGCTGGACCAAAAGGTGGCCCAGGCCTGTAAGGCTGCCAGGCAGGTGGGCAAGGGCCGGTCCCAGCTGGCCAAGGTCAAGCCGGTGCAAGACCATGTCCGGGTCAGCCTGCCGGACGATCCCCGCAAAATATCGCTGGCCCAGAAAAAGGAACTGACCGAGCGCTACAACGGCCTGATCATGGACTCGCCGGGCATCATCAGCTCCAACACCCGGTACGAGGATGTCTTCAAGAAGCAGACCTACGCCAACAGCGAGGGCAGCCTGATCACCCAGGAGCGGATCTACTGCGGGGCGGCCTTTGCCGCGGTGGCCAAGGAGGGGGCCAATGTCCAGCGGGCCCATGCCTCGGTGGGCGACACCCGGGGATATAATACGGCCCTGGGCCAGGAGCACAAGGCCGAGCAGGCGGTGCGGGACGCCCTGGGACTGGTCCAGGCGGAAAAGGTCTCCTCCGGCAAATATACCGTGGTGATAGATCCCATCATGTGCGGGGTGTTTGCTCACGAGGCCTTCGGGCACCTGTCGGAGGCCGACGAGATCTACCAGAACAAGGAACTGCAGAAGCTGATGAAGTTGGGCACCCGCTTCGGCAACAACGACCTGACCATTTTGGACGACGCCACCATTGTCGGCCAGAGAGGGTTTTACGCCTACGACGAGGAAGGCGTGCCCTCGGGGAAGAACTACCTGGTGAGGGACGGGCTTTTGGTGGGGCGGCTGCACTCCCGGGAGACCGCCGGGATCATGGGCGAGAAGCCCACCGGAAGCTCCCGGGCCATCAGCTACCAGTTCAAGCCCATCATCCGGATGGGCTGCACCTACATCGAGCCCCGGGGATATGACTTCGAGCGGATGATCGGCGAGATAGAGGACGGGCTGTACGTGGTGTCGGCCCTGGGGGGAATGACCGAGACCGAGATGTTCACCTTCTCGGCCATGAAGGCCTATAAGATACAGAAGGGCAAGATAGGGCCCATGGTGCGGGACGTCATCCTGACAGGTAACGTCTTTGTCACCCTCAAGAACATCGACGCCATCGGCAACGACCTGCAGCTGCACGGAGGCCTGGGGGGCTGCGGCAAGGGCGGCCAGATGCCCCTGCCGGTGTCGGACGGCGGGCCGCATATCAGAATAAAAGACGTTGTGATCGGAGGCAAATAGATGAAGAATTTTATAGATACAGTACTGTCCAAGTGCCGGGGCAGGGTCCAGTCGGCCGAGGTGATAGCCTTTCACGGGCAGTCGATGCCGGTGGAGTTCAGGACCGGCAAACTGCATTCCGTTGAACACAAAGAGAGCACCGGGCTGGGTCTGCGGGTCATAAAAGAGGGACGGATAGGATTCTCATCGACCACCGATCTGTCGAAATTAGATCAGCTGGTGGACAATGCCGTGGCCAGCGCCGGGTTCGGCCAGAAGGCCTTCTTTGAATTTCCGGGCAAGTGCGCCGTCCGCCGGGCCAAAGTTTATGATCCCAAGCTGGAAAAATATACTTCCGATCAGGCCATCGCCGAGGGGAAGAAGAACATCGGAACGCTCAAACAAAAGGCCCCCAAGCTCAAACTGGATGTCACCCTGCGCAAGGGCCTGACAGAGGTCTACATCGCCAACAGCAAGGGGCTGGATGTCGCCTATCAAAAGAGCGGCTTCTCCCACAGCATCTCCGGGATGGCGGTCACCCCCAACGGTCTGCTGTACGTGGGCGACGGAAGAAGCGGCTGTCAATTGACCCGGGAAGGCGCCAAAATAACCGGCAAGATAGCCAAACTCTATCGGGACGCCCAGAAGCCGGCTACGGTCGCCACCGGAAAGATGCCGGTGATCTTCTCCACCGACGCCGCCTATCTGCTGTGGATGGCCATCGGGATGGGGGTCAACGGCAAACAGGTACAGAAGAAGGCCTCGCCATTGACCGGCAAGATCGGCCAGCAAATCCTTAACAAAAAGATCACCATCACCGACGACCCGGGCTACGAATATGCCGTGGGCTCCTCGCCCTACGACGACGAGGGGGTGTGCACCGCCAAGTTGAAGCTGTTCGATAAAGGAGTGCTGAAGAATTTCGTCTATGACCTGCAGACCGCCGGAATGATGGGTGAAAAAAGCACCGGGCACGGCAGCCGCGATTTCAGCAGCCTGCCGTCGCCGGGGGCCAGCAATTTGGTGATCAAGCCGGGAACAGCCAAACTGGCCGGGATGATAAAGGACATCAAATCCGGCATCATCGTCTACGATTTTCTGGGGGCCGGGCAGAGCAACCTGTTGGCCGGGGATTTTTCGGCCAATATCGCTTTGGGCTACAAGATAGAGAACGGGAAGATCGCCGGACGGGTGAAGGATGTGATGATCTCGGGCAATGTCTATGACATGCTAAGGGACCAGATGGTGGAGCTGTCCGACGACCAGGAGCTGGTGGTGTCGCGGGGGAGTTTTGTCACCCCGGCGGTGATGTTCAAGGATGTGAATATAGCGGGGAAATAGGAGACCTAACCTTTTTTGACCTCACCCCTGCCCCTCTCCAGATAAATCTGGAGAGGGGTATTTAGTCTCCCCTAATAAGGGGAGATATAGAGGGGTGTCCCAGGCGGGCTTGACCCCTCCCAACCCTCCCCCGGTGGGAGAGGGGTTTTTATATTCCCTCTCCTAATGCGTTAGGAGAGGGTAGAGCCTGCACTGAGGGAACAACCTTATAGACTTGCGAAGTGGTGAGGTCGGGAAACCAGACCCGTATTGTATGCCAAATTACCGTAGGGGTAATTCATGAATTGCCCCTACCTGCATGCCCCCCCAACGTGTCATTCCCGTCCCGCATCAAGTGCGGGATAAATTCCAACGGGAATCCACGCCCGTGTTTTTTGTGGCAAATTATCGTAGGGACACGGCGTGCCGTGTCCCTACATGCCTGCCCGGCAGGGTTGACCGCCGCCGCCGGGGCGACCCCTCCCTTGATCCCTCCCCCGGTGGGAGAGGGAAGGGTCATTGCGAGGGGACAACGAGGGTTGACAAGCGAAGCAATCCAGGGATGACCCCCCTCCGAGCATACTTCGCCGAAGCAGCCTCTGTAAAATAGGCTACGTAGGCTAAATGCGGAGGGGGATAAATTAAGAAGCGGCTGGATTTTTTCCAGCCGCTTTGTGTGTTCAATATATTTCAGCGATGCCCTGAAGGACATCGCTGGCATGTCATCAAGGCCGCAGGGGCGGCCTTTTGGTTCTATCAATCACACCTGCATCTCTTTTATCCTCTTCAGCCCAAACCTTAGCGGCAGATACATGGCTATTCCCGATAATAACAAAAATATCCCGAAGGATATCACCAACGCCTGGCCGTAATGCACCCGGCTTCTCCATTGGTTCATGGCATATAAATAGGCCGGCCAGGCCAACACCACAATGGACAGGGCCACATAGGCCAGGCCCGCCAAAGCCGCCAGCAGGCCGCCCAGCCCGGAGGCGATCTTGCTGGGGTTGCGCTCCTTGAAATCGGGCATCATGGCCCCCAGCCCGATGGTCAGGCTGGTCAGCACCAGGCACATCAGCCCCAGGCTGATATGGCTGATCACCTTCAATCCCGGCATGGTGTGCAGCAATTGGTTGGATATCAGGCTCAGGGTCTCGGTCAACACCAGGGCCACGATGATGCTGACGAAAGCCTTTTCGGCGAACAATCTATACCCCTTGATGGGGGAGGATTTGATGAACCACAGGGTGGGGCCTTCCAAACTTATCACCGGAAAGACGAAGCGCACCGACAAGGTGGCCAGAATATACCCGGCAAAGGCGAAATTGATGAAGGTGATCACCACCTTCCACATGGGAAAGGTGAAGAACATGGGGTAGCGGTGCAGACTGCCCAGGTAGATGATCAGCAGGGAGATGAAGATCAACCCCTGGGCCCATTGGGTGGGATCGCGCAGGAACAGCAGGCTGTCCTTGGCGGCGATGGGAAATTTTCTGGCCCACCAGGAGGTCAGCCGGAGGTTGGAGCCGTAGCTCTCCATGGGTGAGCCGGTCACCCGGGTGGTCAGGCTGTTAAGATAGAATCTTTGGCTCAGGTAATAGCACAGCGAGGTCAAAAACAGGGCGGTGATGGCCAGCAGCCACAGCCGGCCCAGGGCCGTCGAAAAACCGCCCCGCACCCCGGCCATCAATCCCTCGGTGATCCAGGTGCTGGGCATCAGGGGCGAATTGACCACCGCCAGGGACGACATATAGCTCTCCAGCTCGGGCATGGTGTTTATATGGGCGATGGACATCCCCTGGGGCCGGGCGAAGACGAAGAAGGCCCAAGAGGCGATGGCCAGAAAAGCCAGCAGCCCGGCCAGCAGATGCCGCAGGCTCAACCGGGGAAATATCCTCACCGCCACCAGCAGCAGAGAGACCGCCAGGGCGGCCGGGATGGCCACGAAAGGCGGCAGCAAGGCCAGGCCCAGCAGGATGCCCCAGAGGTTGGCCTTTAGCGTCACCAGCAGGGCCACGATCAGCGGAAGCCCCAGGATCAAAGTGGCCCAGGAACTGTAGAAGAAGGTCTTGTAAAAACTGTATTCAAAAAGCGCCCTGGAGGGCAGGGGGGTGGACAGCAGGAAATCCACCTCCCGGGAGCGGAACAGGGTTGAGAGCGAAGTTATCAGATTGCTTAAAAAAAGCATGATGAAAAAGGTCAGAAACGACGAGGACAGCAGGCGGAACAGCAGGGACCGCCCGATATCCTCCAGACCCAGCAGGTAGATGAAAAGCCGGTGGAACAACAGGTATCCGCCGGCCAGGAACATGCTCAAAGCGAACAGATACGACGCCAACTGGATGAACCGGCCCGGCCGGGGCTCCAGCAGTTTCCCGAAGGAGGCCCGCAGGTTCTGCCGGTTGATATACAGCGGCAGGTTCATTTTATCCCGGGGCCGGCAAAGATGCGGTCGAACTGGTCCCGGGAGATGGCCGTCACGTTGTCCAGCTGGAACAGCCAGCGGACGTCGTTGACCTTGCGCTTCAAAAATGCCAGACGGGGGGCGGGCGGCAGGCGCATCAGCACCTGGACGGTCTTCTCGATATATTTCTCCCGGCCGCCCCGGCTGTATACCCCAAAAGCCTTCTCGGCCGAGTGTTCGGCCTCCTCCAGCATCAATATTTCTTCCGGGGTCAGGGGAGGAGCCGGGTATTTTATCACCTGCTGTAGGCTCTGGAACAGGTGCTGACTGTTCTTCTGCCGGATGGCCTCGTTGTCCTGGTCGTCCAGCAGTTCCATGAAACGGCTGGGGATCACGAATATCCGTTCGCTATGCATCATCGGCTCATGGCGCTGCCGGGAGTACTCCATCCTGATATGCGGGAGGTGGTGCCCCCTGACCAGCGTTTCCAGCCCGTCCAGCATCTGCGCCAGGTCGGAGGGCATGGACAGCAGGTAGGCGAAGGTCCGGAGCTCGTCGCTCTTCAGCTGGGGCAGGAAATCCAGCTTTTCTATCTTGCGCTGGTTTAAATACAGACCGAATTGGGTTATCAGGTTGTGTTTGGGGTCTATGGCCTGTCCGTTGATTTTGGCTCCGTCAAGGCCGGGGGCGATGGACAAGCCGTCCTCATAAAGTCCCAAACCGTTGAACAGATAAAAGAACTCCTCCAGGGCCGACAATACCCGGGGATTGTTGAAGGGGTAGATGGACAGGCGCCGGATCAGCGAGCCCAGATGCGTGAGCATCAGGCTGATGACGCTGGATTGGGCGACGGCGTTGAACCCCGGAACCCCTGTTTTGACCTGCTCCGGCTGGGTCTGGGTGATCTTGACGGCGCCCATCTCGGCCAGCTCGGTGAGGGTCTGGCAGGTGACGAACTTGCCCAGGCCGCTGATCTCCACCAGCTTGCCGGCCGCCAGATGCCGGGAGCCCAGAAATTCCAGGATCTTTTCCTGTTCGGGGTTGAGCCCCTCCGGAC
The DNA here is from genome assembly GCA_937863685.1 of uncultured bacterium. Taxonomy (GTDB): domain Bacteria; phylum Edwardsbacteria; class AC1; order AC1; family EtOH8; genus UBA2226. The sequence goes on along the minus strand of CALMGM010000005.1, from coordinate 138,213 downwards.
GAAAACCCGGCTTGAGGTGAATCACTGTCTCCGATGACGGTATCAGGGTTCTGATCCTCATCCATTCGTCCAGCCGTCGCATGCCCTCCAGCAGGAAGCCGTCGGTGTCCAGCTTGACCGGGTATTTGCTCTGGGTGTACAGCCGGGTCTTCAGGTCGAAAGTATAATGCCCCTCCACCCAGATGAAGACCTCGTCCATGATCTCCTGGATCTTGAAGCGAATGACCTCGGTGAAATCCTCCTCCGAGATGAAGCCCTTCTCGATCAACACCTCCTCCAGGGGGATGTTCAAGCGTTCCTGTTCGGCCTCGGCCTGGGCCAGGGCGCTCTCGGTGATCAGCCCGGTCTTGAACAGGTAGCCGCCCAGAAATTCCTGGCGGTCCTTCTTGCGGTAGAACCCGCCGGTGATCTTTCCTTCATCGAAGTCGAAGGCGGCGGTGTCTCCCTCCTGCTCCAGATGGAGCACGCCGGTCTTGCGCTGGCTGGACAGCAGCTGCAGTATCTCCGGCAGGCTGAATTCCGATATGTTGCCTTCAAGAGCCATTTAATAATTTATTTATTGATTCAGAAATTTGGTAATTTGGATTTGGTTGCAAACCAGGTTTCGTCATTCCTGCGGAAGCAGGGATCCATATTCTTGCTGGATTCCCGCCTGCGCGGGAATGACAGATAAATGTTACGCAAATTTAATATATAAAAGCAACGCCAAACACCCCAAAACAATCAATGTATAGCCTATATAATATAACTTGCGATAAAAAGTGGTCATAGCTTTAGTACCAAAAGACATCAAGAGACCTTTTTTGAAAACCGAGATTTTAGTGATTATAAACAGGATGTGTCCGGTAATTATCACTGTCCAAATGATAATGAAAGAACCTTTTGGGATGGGCAAAGATATTGGGTATTGTTATGGCTGTGAATATCCCCGTACAAATAACCAGAATGAACGGAGGGATATCAAACAAAACTATACGTTTTGATCCAGCCCTGTCTTTTGTTGATAACCAATATGACATAAATCAAATATTAAAAAATTTAATTTTAGGCCGTGAATTCCAGGTAAAGGTCCTCCAGACCCTGGTGCTTCTTCTGGGAGAGCTCCCGCAGTTCGTCCAGGGTTCCCAGGGCCACCAGCCTGCCCTGGGCTATGATCCCTATCCGGTGGCAGACCGCCTCGGCCAGCGACAGGACATGGGTGGAGATCAGCAGGGCCTTGCCTTTGGCGGCCTCCCGTTTAAAAATATTGCGCACCGTGATCATGCTGGCCGGGTCCAGGCCGACCATCGGTTCGTCTATCAGATAGACCAGAGGGTCGTGCAGCATGGCTGCGGCGATCACCACCTTCTGGCGCATGCCGTGGGAGTAGCCCTCGGTGCGCTGGTCCAGCCAGGCCACGGCGTCGAATTCCCCGGCCAGACGGTTTATTTGGGGCTCGATATCCTCATTCGGGATCTTATAAATATGGGCCACCAGCCTTAAAAACTCCCGGCCGGTCAGCAGTTCGTAAATAAAAGGATCATCCGGAATGTAGCCCAGCTGCATCTTGGCATTTTCGGGTTCCCGGTGGATGTCCACCCCGCAGATGGAGGCGCTGCCCTGGTCGGGCTTCATCAAACCGGCCAGCATCTTCAAGGATGTGGTCTTGCCGGCTCCGTTGGGTCCCAGCAGGCCGAATATCTCGCCCGGGGCCACGCTGATGCTGAGACCGTCCACCGCGACCTTGTCCCCGAATTTTTTGACGGCCTGGGACAATTGTATTCCGGCGGTCATCGGGCCTCCAACAGCTCTATTCTTAAATTCCCCAAAGCCGGCAGCAGCCGGTTCTGCTGGGACAGATCGCCCTCGATGATCCGCAGCCGGGCGGCATCGGCCGGGTTCAGGCCGAAAGTGGGATCCAACTCGATCCATTTGCCGCAGTATACGGCGTTCCAGGCATGGTAATAGAAACGTCCGTCCATATATACCACTCCCAGGCACAGCTTGGCCGGGATGCCCGAGGCCCGGGCCAGGGCGGCGAACAAGGTGGCGTGCTCGTTGCAATCGCCCCGCATCGATCCCAGCACCTCCACCGCCGAGGGCAGGCTGACGGTCATCTGCTTGGCCAGATTCTTGTTTACCCACTGACTGATGGCCAGGGCCTTTTCCCAAGGTTCGATCTTGGGCCCAATAATGTTGCGGGCGGTATTCTTTATCCTTGGGTCGTCCGATTGGATCAAGGCGGTGGGCTCCAGATATTTTTTTACACTGTCGAGCAGAATGTCGTTCAATCCGTCCATCCGCTCTTGGGAAATGGTAACTATCTGTTGACCGGCATCTGCGATCTGCTGCCGGTCTCCGGCAATGTCCATCCGGCTTATATCAAGGCCGGATATTTTTATCCTGAGGATCTTGGTCTCACGGGGCTGGTCCAATGTCATTCCGGTGACCGGGACGGAAAGCTGGGTCAGCAGGTCTATCCCGGTGTCATCGTCCGGAATTTTCAAAGCGGACTCCTTGGTCTCGCGGACCAGGGTTATGCCCAGGGGGCCTTCTTCCTTCAGGGTATTTCCGGCGGAATCCACCCAGATGGTGCTGGTGGTGCCGGCCATCTCCAGGCTCAGTCTGGTGGCCCAATGTGACCGGTCATCGATCTTAAGGCTCTCCTGGGCCTGGACCTCGATCACCGCCGGCTGAAGCGACAGTGAGGCGGGGTCGAAGGTGGAGAAATTGTATTTATTGCCCTGCTGGATGCTTTTATTGGCGATCATCGGCTCGATGGCGTCCGGCAGATAGACCGGGCCGTCCAGTTTGATGGTCTGCCGCTGGTTCTGTCCGCCGGTGGCCACATCAATGTCCAATTGTTTGCCGTTCACCCGGCCGTGGACATTGATCTCGGCGGCTCCCTCCATCACAAAATCGAAGTCCTGCAGGAAATAATTCCGGTCCAGCTGGTAGCTGGTGGCGGTCTTGATCTGCTGGGGGGTGTCCATCATGTTGATCCTCAAAAAAGCCCGGTTGCTGACCTGGCGTCCTCCGCCATCCAGCCTTTGGGAGACGGTCACCGAATAGCCGGCCTTCTGCCCGGAGAAATAAATGCCGTGCCAGATCTCCGTGTAGGCGGTGGTATCGCCCTTTAAGGTGGCCAGCGGTCTCTGGCATCCGGCCTTTTGGTATCCAAACCATCCCAAGGAGACGATCCACAGGGCGCCGAAGATCATCAGGGGTAAAGCTTTTTTCATATGCTTTTGTAATATTTACGCTATAATTTGTTATTATACCATTTGGGCAAAAATAGTCAATAAATTTTATAAATTAATCCTTGACATAAATGTTATCTAAATGTATTATTATAACGTTGAGAACGAAAGGGGGTGAGGTTCCAATTCACTGTAATTTTTAGGTTAGGGAACAATAACATTTTCATTAATATCATCAACCTAAAGCCAAACTAATAATTGGAGGAAAAATGAGAGCAAAAGTTTTGACCGTCCTGGCTTTGCTAGCGATAGCGTCAGCAGCTTTGGCCCAGGCGCCAGTGGTGCAAACCACCCCCTGGTACAATTCGTTCCGCAACCAGTCGACCGCCGGGTTATTGGAGGATAACCTGGACCTGATGCTGGGCCGCTGGGGCTTTCTGGACCCGGCCCGGATAGACCTGATCGACGGCAAATACCTGTACACCAACCTGGCCAATATCTACAACAAGAACGAGGAGCAGTTCAATCCCTCCGATGCCGGTACCTATGTGGTGGGCGGAACCTCGGATATCTTCGGCTACGGCAAGCTGGGACTGCTGTATTCCCGCAACTACGATATGCAGGCCGACAGCATTGCCATTGACAACGTGACCCTGACCGATATCGATCCCGGCGTCAACCCGGGATTCGACTTCCGGGAGATAGAGAAGGGCGAATACCAGTGGCAAGGCCAGGAAGGCCAAACCGATTACTTTTTGGGATGGGCCAAACAGGTCAACGATATGAAACTGGGCCTGGCCTTAAAACGCACCGGATATTCATACAAGGAAGATTTCTTTAATACCTATGACCTGCTGGAGCAGAATATCATCACCGGGCAGACCGTATATACCGAAACGGGGAACGATACCGGAAGTTATGCCGAGGATACAACTTTGACATGGATAGGCACATCTGTCTGGAAGCCGATGAACGACAAGGTGGACCTAAGTCTGCGGCTGGCCATCGGCATGGGCGGTTTCGAGAATATCGATGAGTATGATTATACTTTCAATTCGGCCTATCCCGGCGGCGACAGCTACAATGAGACCCAGGATTGGAACTATGACATCACATATTCCGGCTTTGCTTTTTCCGGCGGCGGAGCTTATGTCTACAAATGGACCGATGATGTCAACACCCGTTTTGACCTTCAGTTCACCCATCTGGGTTACAAACCGGATGAAGTCACCTGGGAAGAAAACTATCACGAACAAAACGTGACCGTAAATTCAGATTATTATACCGAAGGTTATACCGATGCGGTCACCGGGGATTACTCCCAGAACACCATAGATTTCCGGGTGGTCAACACCGCCAAGCTGGAAAAGGCTGTATTTGCCATCGGGCTGGGCTTCACCACCAGCGGCATGGAATTGACCGAGACCCATGACCGGACCAACCGGGAGGTATATGATTACCGCGAATTAAACAATACTTCCCTGCCGAACAGTTTTGTAAGCACCACCACTTGGGCGGAAGCATGGGAATATAAATCCACCGCGGCATCCTATTTGCTTTCACTGCCGGTGGGCGTTGAGTTCAACCTGACCGACAACATCGTCTTCCGGCTGGGGGCCGACCATCAAATCAGCAATGGAGATGCCAACTATAACGAGACCCTGACCGGAGGCAGCGATGCCAGCACTACGGTCACCAGAACCGGCGACGGCACCACTACCATAACATACAATCCCAACCCCTTGGATGAGATAACCGGCATCTCGGGGACATTTAAAAGCAATACCAGCCATACCGAATACACTTATGGCGCCGGATGGAAGGTAACTCCCAACCTGCAGTTGGATTTCATGGGCTTCGCCCAGCTGAACGACCTGACCAATTGGAAGCTTTCAGCCGTATTTAAATTCTAAAATGAGAGGAGCAAAAGAGATGAGAAAAGCCTTATATACTCTGACTGTTATCCTTTTGATCGGGGCCGTCATCGTGGGCTGTGGCAAGAAAGAAAACCCGTTCGAACCGATCACCAGTTCATACAACGTTTCCGGTTCTCTTATTTCAAACCGGGGACCGAAAGTCGTATCCTGCACCGATTTAAGCGGCAACCAGGTTATATACCATACCCCGGCCTATGATGAGATCGGGATCGTTTTCGATTCGGACATGGAGCCGTCAACCATAACCACCAGCACGGTCAAGCTCCAGAATGTCGAAAACATGACGGCACCGATAACCTACACCGTTACTTATGACGCAAAAACAAAAAAGGCCATCATCAAGATTACCGGTGTCTGGGAGGACAGCAAGAGCTATTTGGTCACCGTGACCACAGGGGCAAAGGACAAGCGCGGCAATACCATTGACGGCAACGGCAATGACAACAACAAGGATCCCCAGGACAGTTATCATCAGCAATTCTGGGGCGCCACTTCTGCCGTGCAGTATTATAATTTCAGGGGACCAAGGGCCGGGGTTTACCCCGCCAACAACACTTTGGCCTTCGCCCTTACCGATTCCATTAGGATTACAATATGGGATGATCAGATTGCGCCCTATGACAGCATTGATCCCGCTACCCTGATAGCTTCAAATTTCTCCTTGACCACGGAAGCCGGAGTAAATGTGCCGCTTCCGACCATCAGCGTTACGGAAGTTACCACACCTCAAAGAGTTTATCTGGTTAAATTCAGGCCGCTTGGTCTGACCGAGGCCACCAATTATATCTTTACCGTCAAAACCGGCATCAAGGATATTCATGGCAATACTCTGGACGGCGATGATGATAATTTGTCGGAAAGAGATTCGGAAGATGAAGTAGTGGTCAGATTCAGGACTTTTGATCCATACCCCACCGGACTGCATCTTATAGTTCGCGAGGCCTATTATACGGATAACAACAATACTTTGATAATCAACTTTACCCGTAAAATGAATGTGGCCTCCATGAACGCCACCACCATCAAGCTTTACGACAACAATGATGCAACAGGCTATATACCCGGCACCATCAGGGTGCTGCCTGATTCCATGGGCGTGTCCTATACTTTGGAGAATAGGCCTCGTCCCCTGGGGACGGATTATCTATGGGTCAGCCGTGCCGTCAGGGATACCGGCGGACTGATGCTTGACCAGAATGGCAATAACTTTGGCGGAGAGCCGGCCAATGAGGCGAACGGATATGTGTCGGATGACTTCATCAACGGCACCACCCTCTACGCTTTCCCGTATACCGCCAGTATCGTAAGATGCATTTTTGACGACAATGTCGAGAATGGCAGCAACGGTTGGTCGGCCCAGCGTCTGTGGCATCGTTCCACCCGCCGGGCTTCGGCAACCTGGGGAGGTTCATACAGCTGGCATTGTGCCGATATTAGCGACTCAAGTTATTCGATACCATACCCCGGACCGGCCACCACTGCAGTGAATGATACACTATTCTTGCCGAGCATGAACTGCATCACTTACACCAATGGCCTTCGTATCGTTTACGATTGGTGGTCACGCACCGATGGTGCGGCGGATGCCACCCGTTTGATCTACTCCATTGATAACGGGACGAATTGGAACCTTGTGAACGGCGGGGCAGTGTATTCTGGCAACCAAAGCAACTGGACGACAGGCACATGGTATAATTGCAACCCGGGCATAGGACAGATTGTTAGGTTCGCCTTTGCTTTCAATACTGATGCCGCGGGGAACGCGTATCCGTCGGAAGGTTTCTACCTGGATAACATCAGAGTATATGCCTGGTAATCCAAAGCAACTACTTTTTAAAGCCCCCCGCTATGACGGGGGGCTTTTGCTATTTACAATCTTAAAAAAATATGAGATAATTGAAACCGATTATGAAAAAAGCAGTGCTGATAGTGCTGGACGGCTGCGGGGTGGGCGAACTGTCCGATGCGGCAAAATATGGGGATAGCGGCAGCAATACCCTGGGCAACCTCTCCCGGGCGATACCGGGGGGCTTTAAGCTGCCCAATCTGCAAAAACTGGGTCTGGGGAACATCATTCCCCTGGCCGGGATGGAGCCGCCGGACAAACCGTCTGGCAATTACGGTAAAATGGCCGAAAGATCGCCGGGCAAGGACTCCACCGACGGGCACTGGGAGATAGCCGGGCTGGTGACCGTAAAGCCGTTTCCCACCTATCTCCAAGGTTTTCCTCCGGAGGTCATCGACCCGTTCAAAAAGGCCATCGGCCGGGATATTCTGGCCAACAAGACCGCCTCGGGCACCGAGATCATCAAGGAACTGGGCGACGAGCATGTCAGGACAGGCTTTCCGATAATCTACACATCGGCCGACAGCGTCTTTCAGATAGCCTGCCACGAGGAGGTGGTCCCCTTGGAACAGCTTTACGACTGGTGCCGGAAGGCCCGGGAGATACTGTCCGGGGAGCATGCGGTGGGGCGGGTGATAGCCCGGCCTTTTATCGGGACCTCCGGCAGTTACCAAAGGGTGGGCGGACACCGCCAGGATTTCTCGCTCAAGCCGCCCAGGCCAACCATTTTGGATCATATTAAAAAAACCGGGCTGGAGGTGATCGGGGTGGGCAAGATCCACGACCTGTACTCCGGCCAAGGGCTGACCCAGAGCCTCCACAGCGATGACAACCATGACGGCATGGCCAAGATCATTGACGCCTGGCCAAAGCTCTCCCGGGGCCTGCTGATGGCCAACCTGGTGGAGTTCGATATGACCTGGGGCCACCGCAACGATGCGCCGGGGTTTTATAAGGGCCTGCAGGATTTTGATGCCTGGCTGCCCGGCCTGCTAGATAAAATGACAGGGGAAGACATCCTGATCATCACCGCCGACCATGGCAACGATCCCACCACGGCATCTACCGATCATTCCCGGGAATATGTGCCACTGTTGGTCTACGGACCGGGATTAAAAAGCGGGATCGATCTGGGCATCCGGAAAAGCTTTTCCGATATAGCCGCTACCCTGGCGGAGATGTTTGGGATAATCGGGCTAGAAAACGGGCGGAGCTTTCTGGGTTTAATTAACCGCTAAGACGCCAAGGCCACCAAGAAAATACTTACAGGTTTATCAAATTTGGAGATAAAAATGACAGTAACCCGCATGCCAAGCACCAAAGACTTAATCGATTCAGCCCAAAAAGCCCGGGCCAAGGCCTATGCGCCTTATTCCAAGTTCAAGGTAGGCGCTGCCTTGCTGGGAAAGAGCGGCAGGATATACACCGGCTGCAATGTGGAGAACGCTTCATACGGCCTGGCCTGCTGCGCCGAAAGGATTGCCGTTTTCAGGGCCCTCTCCGAGGGGGAGAGGGAGTTCCGGGCCATCGCCATAGTGTCCAGCAGCAATGAGCCGACCGCCCCCTGCGGGGCCTGCCGCCAGGTGCTGAATGAATTCGCCCCCGGCATCAACATCATCATGCCGGGAAGAAAAAAGACCATCAAAACGACCTTGAAAAAATTACTGCCTTTGGCATTCGGACCCAAATCGTTAAAATAAATATAACAGGAGGAGACAAAATTGTTCGGAGTAGCATTTGCATTGGGCCAGGGCGGAGCACAGGCCGGGAGCAGCTCGGGCGGGGGCCTGATGGGCCTGCTGCCCATCATCATCATGTTCGTGATCATCTACGTTCTGTTGATACTCCCCCAGCAAAAACAGCAGAAGAAGCATAAGGAAATGCTTAACACCCTGCAGAAGGGAGACAAAGTGGTGGCGGCCGGCGGAATCTTCGGCACCATCGTCGGGGTCGACGAGCAGAGGAACATCGTGGTGCTGAAGATCGACGAAAACGTGAAAATAGAGGTTCAAAAGTCAACCGTGGCCTCCAAGATCGAAAACAAGTAGGTTTTTCCAGTGACCAGCCAGGTGAACAAGATACTGCCCATCAGGATATTCGGCGATCCGGTGCTGCGCAAAAAGGCCCGGGCCATCGAAAATATTGACGGCTCGATAGACCAGCTGGCCAGGGGGATGATGGAATCCCTCAGCCAGGCCAGGGGCCTAGGGCTGGCGGCCCCGCAGGTGGGGCAGTCCAAAGCACTATGCATCATCAACCTGCCGTTGTTGGACGAGAAGGCCAAACAGCCTTTGGTGGTGATCAATCCCAAGATATATCTGAGGGAAGGGGAGGTCAATTACGAGGAGGGGTGTCTGAGCTTTCCCGGCATTTATGCCGAGGTAAACCGCCCCAAAAAGATCGCCCTGACGGGCTTCGATCTTGACGGCAATGAACTGGAATATGAGGCCGACGATATCCTGGCCCGGGTGTTCCTGCACGAGACCGACCACCTTGACGGAGTGCTGTTCATAGACCATCTGAGTACCATTAAAAGGCAGCTTTTGAAAAGCAAATTGAAAAAATTGAATCAGGATTAGAAGCCACCCATGTTCGGACGCAAAAAAGGGTTGATCATCAGAATGGAGTCCGGCCAGCCGGACTCTTTTCCCGTTGAACGGGCGGCCAGTATCCTGAAGGAACAAGGGGTCATCGCCTTTCCCACCGATACGGTCTATGGTTTGGGGTGCCGGGCCGATTCGGCCAAAGCAGTCAAGACCGTATATAAACTGAAGGGAAGGGACCATAAAAACCCCCTGATCCTGCTCATCAGTTCGGCCGGAGAGATCCAGCGATATTCCAAGGGACTTCCGGCCTATGCCGAAAAACTGGTCCGGGCTTTCTGGCCCGGGCCGCTGACCCTGGTGGTCCGGGCTTCCGACCGGGTGGTTGGCTGGAAACTTGACAAGGGCGGAACCATCGGGCTCCGGGTCCCGGACCATGCCCTGCTGCAGGAAATATTGAAGAGGTCCGGCGTGCCGCTGGCGACCACCAGCGCCAACCGCAGCGGCACCGGAGAGTCATATTCCGCCCAGGAAGCGATGACATCTCTGACCGGCCCGGTTGACCTGATGCTTGACGGTGGCGAAATTAACCGGGGCCAGCCATCAACCGTGCTGGACATCACCGGAAGCCATCCGGTCATCCTCCGGAAAGGATCCGTCCCTTCGGCCCGGATCCTGCGGGAGACTGGCCTACCGGTCAAGCTCAGCAAGGTGCAGGTGCTGTTCGTTTGCACCGGCAACACCTGTCGCAGTCCCATGGCCGAGGGGTACCTGAGACATATTCTGCCAGGGCAGTGGAGGGAGCGGGTCACCGTTAGTTCCTGCGGAACCGGAGCCATGCCGGGAATGCCGGCCATGGGCAACTCCCAGCAGGCCTCCCATAGGAGCGGTTTTGACATAGGCCACCACCGGTCGTCGTCCTGTACCCAGGACAAGGTGCGGCAGGCGGATCTGATAGTAGCCATGGAAGAGAAGCACCGCCAGGACATAAAAAAACTGGCTCCGGAAAACGAGATCTTGCTGTTATCTCCCGACGGCGTTCCCGATCCCATCGGGGGAACCCTGGAGAATTACTTAAAGACTCTGGATCTCATCAAGAATGAGATGCCGGATATACTGGAGTTTATAAGGGAGAAGCTGTTTTGACAGGGCGTTTGCGACGCCCTGTTTTTCAATTTTAAAAGGGAACGATATCTGATGTCAAAAAAGTATTGGCCGGCTGCACTGCTGACGGCGTTCGTTTGCGCTCCGCTGTCCTTGGCCCAGCCCAAAACACCTGCCCCGACGCCACCGAAGGCCGGAATTGTTCGCCAGGCGGACACCCTGTTCGGTGATATTCGGACCGATGACTATCGCTGGCTGCGCCGGCGGGACGATCCCGAGGTCATCCGGTATCTGACGCTGGAAAACCAGTATGCCGAAGCGGTGATGGCCCCCGCCCAGGCACTGCAGGAAAGCCTGTATCAGGAGATGCGGGGCAGGATACAGGAGACCGATCTGACGGTGCCGGAGAAGCTGGGGGACTACCTTTATTATTACCGAACCGAGCAGGGCCGGCAATACTCTTTATTCTGCCGCAAGAAGGATAAAAGGTCTTCCAGTGAAGAGATCGTTTTTGACGAGAATACCGCTGCCCAAGGGCACGAATATTTCGATATAGGCTCGTATCGGATCAGTCCCGACCAAAAGATGCTGGCCTACACCCTGGACACCACCGGATCGGAATATTACTCTCTTCATATAAAAAACATCGGAAAGGGGCGGTCCCTGGCAGACAGCATCACTCGGATCGATAACGGCCTGGAATGGGGCAACGACGCCAAAACCCTGTTCTACCTGACCCTGGACGGGTCCCACCGGCCCTATCGTCTCTACCGGCACATCCTGGGGACATCCCAATCGAGTGACGAGCTGCTTTATCAGGAGGACGATCCGAAATATTCACTGGAGCTGTTCAAGACCCGCAGCCGGAAATACATCGTGCTCCATATCGCCAGCAAGACCACCACCGAAGAACGCTACATCGAAGCCGACAAGCCCCGGAGCGGACTGATAATATTATCGCCCAGAACGCCGGGAATAGAATACTACTTGGAGCATCAGGGCCGGTATTTTTATATTTTGACCAATCAGAAAGCGGTCAACTTCAAGGTGGTGAGAGTTTCCGTCAAAGGGGACGGGGTATGGCAGGAATTCATAGCCCATAGCGATTCTGTATTGCTTGAGGGGGTGGATGGCTTCAACGGTTTCCTGGCGGTCTATGAAAGACACCAAGGGCTGAAGAAGATCAGGATCATTGATCCTAAAGCCGGAGCCGTTCATTATGTGGATTTTCCGGAACCGGATTACAGTTTCTGGCCGGGCCGGAACTGGGAATATGATTCATATAAGCTGAGATTCTCCTACACATCCTTTATAACTCCCAGCACAGTTTACGACTATGATGTCAGGGAACGGACCAGGGTGGAGCTTAAAAGACAGGAGGTTTTGGGCGGCTATGAACAGGATGCCTACAGTTGCCAACGCATCTTTGCCGGGGCCGAAGACGGGACCTTGATACCGGTATCACTGGTATATAAAAAAGGAATGACGATGGACGGCGGTAACCCCCTGGTCCTGGAGGGATACGGAGCCTACGGTTCCAGCGACGATCCTTATTTCTCCAGCGCCCGCCTGAGCCTGTTGGACCGGGGCTTTATTTATGCCACCGCCCATGTTAGGGGAGGCGGGGAGATGGGCCGCCGGTGGTATGACCATGGAAAATTGCTGAACAAGAAGAATACCTTCACCGATTTCATTTCCTGCGCCAAGCACCTGATCTCGCTGGGGTATACATCAGCGGATAGGCTGGTCATGACCGGGGGAAGCGCCGGAGGATTGTTGATGGGGGCGGTGGCCAACATGCGGCCGGACCTTTTCAAGGGGGTGGTGGCCAATGTCCCGTTCGTGGATGTCATCAACACCATGCTGGACCCGACCATTCCGCTGACCACCGCCGAATACGAAGAGTGGGGCGACCCGGCCGATTCGGCGTTCTATTTCTATATGAAATCATACTCTCCTTACGATAATGTGAAGAGACAGACCTATCCGAATATGCTGATCACCGCCGGTCTTAATGATCCCCGGGTGGGTTTCTGGGAGCCGGCCAAATGGGCCGCCAAGCTAAGGGCCCTGAAGACCGATCAGCATCTGCTGATCCTGAAGACCAACATGGGGGCCGGCCACGGAGGACTGACCGGCAGGTTTGATTACCTGAAGGAGGAGGCCTTTGAATATGCCTTTATCATCAGTCTTTTTGGGAGCGGCAAATAAACCGGAAATTAACCTTTGCGGATCGATGGGAATGAAATGATATGAGCATGGAATTGAACCGATCACAGGAAAGGGCGGTCAGGCACAGCGCCGGGCCGCTGCTGATAATTGCTGGGGCCGGCACCGGCAAGACCCGGGTGATAACCGAGCGGATAAAGTATCTGATTGAATCGGGGAAAGCCAATCCCTCCGAGATCCTGGCCCTGACCTTTACCGAAAAGGCGGCCCGGGAGATGTCCGACCGGGTGGACGCCGGTCTGCCCATCGGGCACGAGGAGATATGGATATCCACCTTCCATTCCTTCTGCGAAAGGCTGCTGCGGCAGGACGGCCTGGAGATCGGCCTGGACACAAATTACCGGATATTGACCGAGCCCGAGACCTGGCTTTTCATCAGGCAGAATCTTTTCAAATTCACGCTTGACCATTACCGCCCCCTGGCCAACCCGGCCCAGTTCATCCATGCCCTGCTGAGGGTCATCTCCCGGGCCAAGGATGAGGATATCGATGCCCAGAGCTATCTGAACTGGGCCGAGAATAATCACAAAAAGGCTTCGGAAATCAAAGACGAGGATGGGTCGGTCCTGGAGAGCGCCGCCAAGCAGCTGGAGGTGGCCCGGGCCTACCTTGATTACCAAGGACTGATGCTGGAGCAGGGCTTTATGGACTTCGCCGACCTTCAGACCTATTGTCTGAAGGCTCTCAGGGAAAGACCCAGCCTGAGAAAGAAATACCGGGACCGTTTCAGATACCTCCTGGTCGACGAGTATCAGGACACCAATTACAGCCAGAACCAGATGCTGAAAATGCTGGTGGGACGGGAAAAGAATATAACCGTCTGCGGTGACGATGATCAGTCGATATATAAGTTCCGAGGGGCCTCCATCAGCAATATCCTTCAATTTCGCAGGGACTACCCGGAAGCGGAAACGGTGGTGCTCACCGATAATTACCGTTCCGGCCAGAAGATACTGGACGCCGCCTACCGGTTGATACAATTCAACAACCCCGACCGGTTGGAAGCGTCGGAGAAGGTGGATAAAAAACTGGTGTCCTTCGCTGGAAAGAAAGATAACGACATCCGGTACCTGTCATTCAAATCATCCGAGGACGAAGCTTCCTGGGTGGCCGAAGAGATCCGGCGGGATTTGCAGGACGGTAAAGGCAGGCCTTCGGACTTTGCCATATTGTCCCGGAACAACGATCATCTGCTGCCTTTTGTGACCGCCTTGAAGCAGAGGGGCATTCCTTACCAGCTGGTGGGCAACCGCGGACTGTACCAGCTTGAGGCGATCAGGAACCTGATTGCTTATATTCAAGTGCTTTACAATTTATATGATAACGCCGCCCTGTTCCGGCTGTTGAATCTGGAATGTTTCGAGCTTCCCATGGAGGACATCACCCGGCTGCTGGCCCATTCCCGCCTGGTGAACCAGCCTTTGTACGAAACCCTGGCGTCCGCCCTTGGCCATCAAGAAGCCGGGGCAGATGCCTACGGTCCGCCGGATAACAGTCGTGAAGGCCAAAAAGAATTTTCGGCCCTGCGGGCCATCAACCCGGGGAGCCGGGAAAAGATCAGGAAAATAAAGGATCTGATAGATATCCATCTGGAGCTGTCACGCCGGCAGCCGGCGTCCCTGGTCCTGCTGGACTTCATCCGGCAGACCAACTATGCCCGGATCGGGGCCTTCCCCGAGACCCCGGAGGAGGAGCTCAGGATCAAGAACATCGGCCTGTTCCTGGGCAAGCTCAACCAGTTCGAATCCGCCAGCGGGGACCGGACGGTGAGGGGGTTTGCCGAATGGCTGAAGCTGATGGATGAGGCCGGGGACGACCCGGCCCAGGCGGTGATCGAGGATGTCGATGTGGTGACGCTATCCACCGTCCATTCGGCCAAGGGCCTGGAGTATCCGGCGGTCTTTTTGGTGCAGTTGGCACATCTGCGCTTTCCCGGCAGGAACCTGAGCGACCAGATCGAACTGCCCGACGAATTGATCCCCGAGGAAAAACCGGCCGGCGATTTTCACGCCCAGGAGGAGAGGCGGCTTTTCTATGTGGGGCTGACCAGGGCCAGGGAACGGCTGTATCTGACCACCGCCGAAATGTACACCGCCAAAAAGGTATTCAAACCATCCGGCTTCATAACCGAAGCTCTGGGGGAGACTCTGCCCCAGGAGATCCCGGCCGGAGTGGGGCTGCTGCCGGAGGCGGCCCAGGCCAAATCCCTGGTTTGGGAACAGAGAAGCTACCCCCAGATAACGGAGGTGAAGCGCTTCTCCTACAGCCAGCTTAAGGATTACGAAAAATGCCCCAGATTCTATAAGCTGAAATATATCCTCAAGATCCCCGAATCCCCGGCCTTCAACGCCAGTTTCGGAAAAAGCATCCATGATACTCTGAACGAGTACCATCAAATCATGGCCGGCGGGAAAAGTGTCAGCCGGGAACAGCTGATGGAGATCTATAATAAACGCTGGGTGGCGGCGGGGTACAAAAGCAAGGAACACGAGAATGCCATGTATCAGGGGGGCTTGGAACTGCTGGAAAAATACCATCGGCTGGATGCCGGGAGGGACTCCGTTCCGGAGATGCTGGAGAAGGAATTCTCCGTCAGGCTGGAAAGCTGCCATTTGGTGGGACGGATAGACCGGATCGACCGGCTGCCCGGAGGGGATTACGAAGTGATAGATTACAAGACAGGAAAAAATAGGACCCAGAAGGAAGTGGACAAGGACGATCAGTTGACGGTCTATGCCCTGGCCTGCCAGGAGGCTTTGGGCATAAAACCCAGGGTTTTGTCGCTTTATTTCGTCAAACAGGGGGAGAAGGTCAGCACCACCAGAAGCGAAAAACAGATGGAGGAGATGAAAAACGCCGTCAACCGGGCAGTGAAGGAAATCCGGGCGGGTAATTTCAGGCCGGTCAAGAACGACCGGAACTGCGGGCAATGCGAATACAAGATCATCTGCGGTTGATTACTTAAAACACAGTAGAGGAACTATGAACAGTCAAAACACCTTCGTAACAGTTGCCATAGAGATCCCGAAGGGATGCCGCAACAAGTATGAATACGACAAGAAAAGCGGCGTTATAAAATTCGACCGCATGCTATTCTCTTCGGTGCATTATCCCAGTGATTATGGTTTCATTCCCGATACCCTGGCATTGGATGGAGATCCGCTGGATGCCCTGGTGCTGGTCTGGGAGCCGACTTTTCCGGGATGCGTCATTGAGGCCAAGCCTATCGGGGTCTTCGTCATGTTCGATGAAAAGGGGCAGGATGAGAAGATCCTCTGCGTTCCCATCACCGATCCTTTGTGGAACCACTGTAATTCGCTGAATGATATACCTCCGCACCTGCTAAAAGAAATAAACCACTTCTTCTCCATCTACAAGGATTTGGAGGGAAAGAGCGTCAGGATCGAAGGCTGGCAGGACAGAGATGCGGCGGTTAAAGTGATCAGGGAGGCCGAAGATCGCTATAAAAATGTGATGGGGGAGAAAAAATGAAGGCACTGATACGGAGGGGCGGATTCTGTCTTGAAATCCACGGATCAAAGGAAGCTTTCAAGTGATGAAAATAATTATGTTCTTTAATGAAAAAAACCGGTAAAAATACCGGTTTTTTATTTGAGTAGTAGGGACTATTTATCGTCCTCGACGGCGATCTTAATTATCCGTTCGATGCTTTTGAGCTTGGCGTTGTCAACCTTGTTCAAATGGCGCATGATCTTGGACATCACCTTTTCCCGCTCGGTGAACTGGGCGGGCACCCCTTTTTTGTTCTTTTCCAGGTCTGCCTTGCTGGGGCATATATCACAGAGGTATACATTCAGTGCGGTGGCCACCTTCTCCAGGGTCTTGATGGTGGGGTTGACCCTGGCCTGTTCGATGAAGCCGATGTAGCGATAATCAAAACCGGCCTTTTCCCCCAGTTTCTCCTGGGAAAGCCCCTGGGCCTTCCGCATCTTGCGGACCTTATCGCCCAATAGTCTGATAAAAGTATCCATGATATCATTTCCTTTTTATGGTTAAAATATATTTGCGGTTTATCGGTCATTGGCCGCATTGCGGACCACAATAGAATTATAAGGGTGAAAATGATAAATGTAAATAGGTCCGGCAAAGAAATATTGCAAAGAAGGGATGCCGGAAGAAGCATCCCTTCAAATGGTAGCGCTACGGGGAATCGAACCCCGGTTTGATGGCTGAGAACCATCCGTCCTAGGCCACTAGACGATAGCGCCACAGTACATGTATAAGACCCCACCCCTTTTACAAGTAATGCCCAGTTATTATCATAACTGAACTGGCATACATTTTATAATATTATCCCCCAAAAGTCAATAGTCAAAGATCCGCGGTCGCTCTCCTGCCCCGGGCTGCAAATGTCAGTTAAGGTCCGTTATCCATTAAAGCTTGTAATTAAGGGCCAATCGGTGTATACTTATGTAAAAGGGGGTGGCCGGTATTGATGGCCTTGACCTTTAATAAATACTAAATAATGAAAGTAGGAATGAAAAAGATCGAACACAACAGCCGGTTCGGGAAAAAAGATTCCGGCCGGCCGCCGGCCCGCGGTCCCAAGAAGTTCGGACGCAGCGGGTTTGGGAAACCCGGGGGAAGGGATTTCGGCAAAGGCAGCTTTGAAAAGCAAATGCACTCAGCCACCTGCGACAGCTGCGGGGCAAGCTGCGAAGTTCCCTTTAAGCCCACCGGGGGAAAGCCTATATACTGCCGCGATTGTTTCCGTAAAATGGAGGGCTCGGAGGCACCCCGGCGTTTTGAACGGCCCGAGCGCCCCAGGTTTGTCAGGCCTGACCGGTTCGGGTCCAAGGAGCATTCCGGGGGCGGGGACCAGATTCAAAAGGAACTGGATAAGATAAACATCAAGCTGGACAAGATCCTGAGGGCCCTGGAGGGCGAATAGGACCGGATGATCCAAAGTGAGGGCTGAAGCACGCTTCAGCCCTTCCTGTTATAGTTATTATAAAACCTATGCTTTCAGGTGGTACTTGACAAATTGTTAACGTAGTGATAGTCTACTAACAGGGCTTTTTTCATATGGGCAAAAATATACCGGGGTAAAAAGGTAGCACCATCAAACAAAAGGTCAAGGAGGGGACGATGAAGAAAAAACTTACCACCGACGCCGGGATACCGATTGGCGACAACCAGAACTCCCAGACCGCCGGGCCGCGCGGCCCATTGCTGGCCCAGGACTGGCAATTGTTCGAGAAACACGCCCACTTCAACCGGGAGCGGATACCGGAGCGGGTGGTTCACGCCAAGGGGTCGGGAGCCTATGGCGTCCTGACCATCACCGGCGACATCACCAAGTATACCAAGGCTGCGGTCTTCAAACCAGGCAGCAAGACCGAATGCTTTCTGCGGTTTTCCACCGTAGCCGGGGAGCGGGGCGCGGCCGATGCCGAGCGTGATGTCCGAGGCTTTGCCATGAAGTTCTACACCTCAGAGGGCAACTGGGACATCGTGGGCAACAACACTCCGGTGTTCTTCATACGGGACCCTTATAAGTTCCCGGATTTCATCCATACCCAGAAACGCGACCCCAAGACCAACCTGCGCAGTGCCGCCGCCGCGTGGGATTTCTGGTCGCTGTCACCGGAATCGGTGCATCAGGTCACCATCCTGTTCTCGGACCGCGGCATCCCGAAAAGCTTCCGGCACATGAACGGATACGGCTGCCACACTTTCAGCCTGTTCAATGATAAGAACGAGCGGTTCTGGGTCAAGTTCCATTTTAAGACCATGCAGGGCATCCAGTGCCTAACCGAGGAGGAGGCTGCCAAGATCATCGCTTCGGACCGGGAGAGCAACCAGCGGGACCTGTTCGAATCCATCGCCAAGGGGGATTACCCCAAGTGGAAGGTGCAGGTTCAGATAATGCCCGAAATGGATGCCGAGAAGGTCCCGTATCCCCCGTTCGATGTCACCAAGATCTGGCCGCACAGGGATTACCCGATGATCGATGTCGGGGTGATGGAATTGAACCGCAATCCCGAGAATTATTTCGCCGAGGTGGAGCAGGCGGCCTTCTGCCCCAAGGACGTGCCGCCGGGAATAGGTCACAGTCCCGACAAGATGCTGCAGCTACGGATGACCTCCTACGCTGACGCCCAGCGCTACAGGCTGGGTGTCAACTACCAGAGCCTGCCGGTCAACAAGCCCCGTTGCGAGGTAAACAATTACTACAAGGACGGCAGAATGCGCTTCGACGGCAACGGCGGCGGGGCGGTCAACTACGAGCCCAACAGCTTCGATGGGCCGATCGAGGATCACCGGTTCAAGGAGCCGCCGCTTCGCATCAGCGGGGACGCCGATCGCTACGACCATCATGTTGGCAACGACGATTACACCCAGGCCGGAAACCTCTACCGGCTGATGCCACAGGCCGAGCGTGACCGGCTGCATGCGGCGATTGCCGGGTCAATTAGGGACGTTCCCAAAGAGATCATTGAACGGCAACTGGGGCATTTCCAGAAAGCTGATCCGGCCTATGCCGAAGGAGTGAGGAAAGCGCTAAGCGGAAAATAAGAGATGCAAGGGCAAGCTGCGAGATTCCTTGAAAACCTCCGGGGGGCGGAAATATCCCTTTTGTGGCATCTCTGAGAAAATTAATATTTGAAGAAGAGGACGGAGATTAAAGGCGCCGGGAACTGGGAAAGAGGGGATGAAGCATGCTTCATCCCCTCTTTCGAGTCGGCCCGGGAGCAAGATATTGTTCGGCCCCGAGTCGTAATTGACAGAATATCGGTATGTTGCCATGGGAAAATCGGTGTGGTATAATATTTTCCAATGACAAGGAGCAACGATCAGATGACGGAAGCTGCCCACGGCGCCTATAAAAGGCGGCTGCTCTGGCGGGAACACCCGCAGACCAACCGGTATTATCCCAACGATCTAAGACGGGAAAAAGCCCAGGTGCTGGAATTGGTCGGTCAGTGGGATGAGGAAGAGGCCGTTCTTAATGAAAACCTGCGGTGTGCCGTCGAATTGGGGGACCAGGCCCTGATCGCCAAAAGCGAGTACGAGCTGGGCGGGGTCCTTTATTTGAAAGGGGCCAATGCCCAGGCCCTGTCCCTGTATCAACAGGCCTATGACCGGTACCGGGAACGGTCCGATGCTGCCGGTATCGGCTTAGTGGCGGGCAGTCTGGGGTGCGTCTACCGGGAGTTGGGAGATTTCACCAGAGCCATGGAGTGCTTCCAGGAGCAGCTGCGGATTGCCCGGCAGGAAAGTGATAGTGCCGGCATGTCCCGTTCCTACGGATATCTGGGGATCATTCATTGCCTGCAGGGCCAGTTTGGCGAGGCCATGGGCTATTTTCGGCAGAAACTGGAGCTGGTCGAGGGACTGGCCGACCAGGAGGCCATCGGCGCTACGGTGGGGAATATGGGCAATGTATATAAGATGCTGGGCGATGAGCAAAAAGCCTTGAAATGTTATGACCGGCAGCTGGAGATCGCCCGACGGCTGGGCGACAGGCGCAGCATCGGGGTGTCGGTGGGCAATTCGGGAGTGATCCACAACGACCGGGGCGATTGTCAGAAGGCCATTGTATCCTTCAGGACCTTTCTGGAGATGGCTTCGGGATTGGGCGATAGACGTGGTGTAGGCATAGCCGCGGCAAATCTGGGAATTGCCTATAAAAGGGTCGGGGATTTCGCTAATTCCGAAAAATACTACGACCTGGCGATAGCCACCGGACGGGAATTGAACGCCAAGCAGTATTTATGCCGTTATCTGTCGGATAAAGCAGATCTATTTTTTCGGCTGGGAAGAATGGACGAGGCCGAAAATCTAATCCGGGAGGCCCTGGGCATGGCGGAGCAGATGGGGGATCAGTCTGACATTTTCAGCTGCCGGGCCATTTCTGCTCGGCTGGGGGCTGCTTCCGGAAAGGAGGATTCCATTCAGGTCCTGGAACAATTGCTGCAGGAAGCCGAAGATGAATGGCAAAAGGCGGAGCTGCATTACGATCTCTACAGGGCTACAGCCAGCACCGCCCACCGGGGCGAAGCCCTGCGGTTGTACCGGGCGATGCTGGAAGAAAAGCCCAGGGCCGAATATAGGGAGCGGGTAAGCGAGCTTGAAACCGGGGAATGAGTATAAAAGAGCCGAAGCAAAATGCGCTGGCTTTTTAATTATCCGAAAATATGAATTTATATCGTATTAATTATTGACATATACTGTGACGGATGATAGTATTAAAAAGCGGGAGAATCAATATTGCGTAAGGTCTCCGGTTCGCCATTCAGCCCGGTTGAATAATATCATTACATGGGGCTTTGCTTTGTGAAGATAGAGATCAAAAAGAACTATTTCCTGTTGCTGGCTCTGTTGGCAGGCGCACTGATAGGCCTTCTGGAGATATACCAACTGGTGCATACCCGCCAAACCCTGATCGAAAACGCCAAACAACGGAATGCCAATATCGCCAAGATCTCCGCCCAGAGGCTGGAAGGTGCCATACGGGAGATCGATTACATCATGCGCGGCATCCACGACGATGTCAGCAGCATGATGCCCCGTCTGGTAAGCGGTCCAAATAAAGAGGCCACCGGCAAACTGAATGCTGTCCTGTTGAAAAAGATCAACACCCATCCTTGGATATTCGGACTGGGTATCATGAATGCCAAGGGCGTCTTTGTCAGCGGAGTTGACCGTTCCGGTCCGGTCAAGGAAAGCATCGGGGCGGACCGCTCCTTCCGGGAGTACTTTTCCTACCTATCGTCGCACCCCGACGAGGAGATCCACTGCTCAGGCGCGTTCGAGGAGTTAAATACCAAGGATATCTGGTTCGCCTATTCCCGGGTCATCCGGGTGGAGGGGCGAAACGGCCTGTTCGGGGTGATCTATGCCGGCCTTTATGCAAAACAGATGGCAGGTCTTTTTGGAATGCCAGATTTCGCGAAAACCGGGGCCATCGCCGTGGTCGATCCCGCCGGGATTCTTCTGCTCCGCATTCCCAAGGTCGCCAGGACCGAAGGAAAGAAATCAAACTTTCCGGTGCTGGAGAGATTTTTATCCAGCAGTTCAAAAATGCTGCGGGCCATTACAGTTTCCTCCTGGGATGGCCAGGAGAGGGTATGCGCCTTTCATAAGGTAGGGGATTTCCCATATACGGTGATAGTGTCTTCCACCGTTAAGGAGGACCTTGAGCAATGGAGGGAGCAGTGCCTCTATCAGACCGCCGGCCTGGTACTGATCTTCGGGCTGCTGATCGGCATTGCCCTGCTGGCCGGCCGCCTTTTGAAAATAAAGGATCTACTGGTGGAAAAATCCAAGGAGCTTGAACGGCAGGCCCAAACCGATCACTTGACCGGCATCAGCAACCGGCGCCATTTCTTCGAACTGGCCGGGCGGGAGCTGTCGCGAGGCAAGCGCTCCAGCAAACCGATGGCTTTTCTGATGCTGGACATCGACAAATTCAAAAGGGTCAACGACACCCACGGGCATGACATCGGGGACGAGGTTCTCAAGGCGCTCTGCAATACCTGCCTGGGCATGATCCGCAACATCGATATCTTTGCCCGCATGGGGGGTGAGGAGTTTGCCATAGTGCTTCCGGAAACCAGTAAGGCACAGGCCCGGACGATCGCCGAACGAATAAGGGAGAAACTTTCCGAGACATCGGTCTCCCTCCCCCAGGGCGATGCCGTCTTCTTCACGGTATCGATAGGCATATCCGGCACGGCATCAAAGGAAGCCACCCTGGACGGCCTGTTGAAATCGGCTGATGTGGCGCTTTACAAGGCCAAAAGATACGGCAGGAACAGGGTGTGCGTTTATAAGGAATAATGAGCCTAATACACAAGAGGCAATCCTAAGGATTGCCTCTTTCCCATTTGGTAATCATAGAATGCAAAATGTTGACTTGCTTTGATCAATCATGTAAAATACCGTTTGTATAATAATTAATAACAACTATAGGAGAAATACTGTGAAGCGGTTAGTTTATGGGGCTTTATTATTGGCCACCATTTTCATAAGCCAGCCCTACGCTGTTTCCGGCTTCAAAAGTGTCGTAGCCCCGGCCTTCAGGCTGAACACCGACAGCCTGCCTTTCGCCGGCATTCTGGCGCGGGAGGACCCGGTGTCGGCGATGCGCCCGGATGGCAGCGCCGTCAGCGTTTGGTGCGATGAAAGATCGGGAGGCCGCCGGGTATATTACAGGCAGTATGCCTTCAACGGACAGGCCCTGGGCCCTGCCTTTATGGTGAATGACGGCTCGGCTGCTCAACGGGAGCCTGCCGTTGCGACCGGGTCCAAGGGGTCGTTTCTTATAGCCTGGCGGGAATACCGGTCCGCCTGTTCGCGGTTGTTTGATTCTGATGGAACTCCCCTGGATACCACCATGCGGATCGATGAGAGTTCCGGGGTCGAATGCTACAATCTGTCGGCGGCGGCTACCGACAGCGGATTTGTAGTGGTCTGGTACGACAATCGCACCGGCGACAATGAGGTTTATCTGCAGAGGCTTGACACCTTGGGGCATCCCGTTGGCGGAAATGTCCGGGTCAACGGAGTAACGGATCTCTCACAACAGGTTCCGGCGGTTGGCCGGACCGGCGAAGGTTTCATCGTGGCCTGGATCGACTACCGGGTGGCCAGTGGTTCTTTCTGCCAGGTCTATGCCAGACGATACCATGCGGCGGGAGATACCATCGGACCGGAATTCGTGGTCACCACTGCCAGTTCAGTTAACAATGATCCAACAGTTACCGGAACTGACAACGGTTTCTGGGTGGCATGGAAAGACAGCAGGAACGATGCCTATGATATATACTTCCAGAGATATGACAGCACGGGGGCGGCATCGGGCGGTAATACTCTGGTCACCAGCGGAATGGAAGGCGAAAAAAGCCGCGTTCCATCCCTGGCCAGTCACGGGGACAAGGTGGGGCTGGCCTGGCAGACCGGGGAGTGGGATATCTATGGTGACATCAATGCCCGGTGGTACAACTCAAACGGTACGGCCTTAAGCGGGCCGATAACGGTCAATGATGTTATTACCGGCAGGCAGGATGTTCCTGTGGTCATGGCCAGCGACAGCGGCTGGGCGGTCTTTTGGTCCGACGAACGGCAGGCCGAGGATGTTCCCCAGACATACGGCCAATATTTCGACCCGGCCGGGACGGTCTTGGGATCCAATATTCCGCTTTGCGACAGCCTGCCCGGTTATGCCGACCAGCAGAAGCCGGCGGTGGCTGCAGGGATGGATGGAAAATTCCTGGCGGTCTGGCAGGATTACCGGATGGACCGGGATAGCGGGGACATCTGCGATATTTACGCCAGATTGTATGATGCCGACGGCGATCCGCTGACCGCAGATTTTCCCGCCTCCGATACCGCCTACGACCAGTTCAACCGGAACGCAACGGACCCCAAGGCGGCCGGGCTGGCCGACGGCTCGTATATGGTCACCTGGTGCGATCGTCGCAGCGGTTCGGAAAACAATGTCTACTGCCAGAGGATAGATGCCGCCGGCAACTTATCGGGCCAGAATGTTCTGGCCTCCACCGGCACGGCCGGCAGCCAGGTTTTGCACCCGTCCATAGCGGCGTCCGACAGCGGATATGGGGTATTTTGGTGCAGCGACAAATACGGCACGTATGATGTTTTCGGCCGTTTGTACCGGAGCAACGGCGACAGTATTGGCCCAACGGTGCTGGTGAACGATACGGCCGGAAGTTTCCAGCATACCCGTCCCCTGGCGGCCGCCAACAGCTGCGGGCTGACCGTGATCTGGCAGGATAACCGGGCCGGCAGCCAGATCTACGGCCAGAGATTTCTGTGGGATGGAACCTTATCGGGCGGCAATTACGCCGTCAGCGACAGCGTCAGTTCAACCCGGGAGGAGCCGTCCATAGCCGGAACGGAGGGCGGTTTCATGGCCGTTTGGTGCGACAGCCGGGATGGCGATTACGGGATTTACGGACAGCGGCTTGATGCGGGCGGCGGCCTGGACGGCGCTAATTTTGCGGTCAGCCCGGGGTTCGGCATGCATCCCTCGGTGGCGGTTTCCCCGGATGGTTCCCTGTATACCGTGCTGTGGTATGGGCAAGCAAGCGGCAATGGGATGCTTCTCAGCCAGCGTTACCAGGACGGGGTCTCCCAGGGGATACCAGAGATGGCGGTTGACAGCACCGGATGGCAGGGCTACGACCTTGACGGCGGGCAGAATGTAGCCGCATCGGGCAACCGGCTGTTCTTCGCCTTCCGGGGCTACAGACCGGAAAGTCTCAGGATGCACGACATTTTCGGAACGATCACCGATTGGTATGCTGCCTCCCAGCCCCCGGCGATCTGGGTTGATTCCCTGCCCGATGACATTGATTCGGCCTACGGTCCTTATCCGGTCAACGCGGTGATCACCGACGACGGTGGGGTGGATCGGGCCGTCCTTTATTACCGGATCAACGGCGGGGCCTGGGACACCCTTGTCCTGTCACCCGAGGCGGCCGATACCTTCAGCGCAGTCATCCCGGAACAATTTTTGGCAACCGGCGATACTGTAAATATCAGCTATTATATCTGGGCTTTGGATAATGCCAAGAATTTTGTCAGTTCAGGAATCGGATCGTTCCTTCTGACATATCCCACCGGGGTGGCAGACAAACCGCTTGACGGAATATCGGCCTTTTACGCCTTGGGCCAGGCCTATCCAAATCCATCCAGGGGAAATACGATCATCAATTACCAACTGCCAAAGGCATCGGATGTCAGGCTGCAGATATTCAACATCGCCGGACAGTTGGTGAATACTTTCGAACAGGGGAACCAGCCTGCGGGGCATCATTCTGTATATTGGAATGCAGGGGACCAATCGGCCGGGGTATATTTTTACCGTTTAAGGGCGGGATCGTTCTTGGCCACCAAGAAAATGGTGGTGATCAAGTAAGTAAAGTATCTGTAATTGTCTAAATAAAAAAGGGGTGATCCTTTGGATCACCCCTTTTTTATTGGCTGAATATTGTCCAGCAGGTCCGAACCGCGGTCTGTGAATACCAAGGATATATCTATATTCCAGACCTTCGGCAACGAAGTATTATTTAATTAACAGAAAAATAAGGTTACCCCACACCCCGGCTCACAGCCCCATCTCTTAACTGAGGTGGGGCTGTTTTAGTTTCCATGGTTCTTCCAAATATTCTTTATTATACCGGCAATTCCATCCAGAACGTACTTCCTTCCCCCAAAACACTTTCCACCCCCATCTTCCCCCGGTGCATTTCTGCGATATGTTTGACAATAGCCAATCCCAAGCCGGTTCCCCCTAATTCGCGGGATCGCCCCTTATCAACCCTGTAAAATCTTTCGAAAATGCGGGGGAGGTGCTCGGTAGATATACCGCTTCCGTTGTCTGATATCTTTATCCGGATGCTGTTTTCGCTGGATTCGACAGAGATATCAATTTTTCCTTTTTCGGGTGTATATTTTGAAGCATTGTCCAATAGGTTGGTCAGTGCCTGTACCATTTTGACTTCGTCTGCCTTTATTTGAAGAATATCGGGGATATTCTTTAGTGACATGACCTGTTTCTTCTGGTCGGCCTGCTGTTGGACATTTTCTAAAGCCCGTTGCAACAGTTCCCTCAGCGGAACCGACCTGAGATTTATCTCATAACTTCCTGTTTCCAACGCCGACAGGGCTAAGAGGTCATTTATTATCCGATTCATGCGTTCCGATTGCCGATGTATCCTTTCCAGGAAATCATTCATCTGTTCCTTGTTCTGATAATTGCCTTCATGAAGAGCTTGGCTGTAACCAATTATGGCCGACAGTGGTGTTTTCAGTTCGTGGGAAACATTGGCCACAAAATCCTTGCGGACGTTCTCCAGTCTTTTGTAATCCGTGATATCGGTAATGACGATAACTATGTCCGATTCTTTCTTTTCGTTTTCCAAGGGTGATCCGTGGGCCAGGTAGTTTTTGCCGCCTACAGTAAACTCGAGGCTTGCCACTGGGCGCTGGGACCATTCCCCGATGTCGGGATGGCGGATGACTTCGATCAACAGTTTTCCCTGGCAAGCGGCATGTTCTATCCCAAACATTTGGCAAGCTGAAGCATTGACCATCGTTATCCTCTGCCGGTTGTCGATCACGATGACCCCTTCGGACATGCCTTGTAGTACTGCCGATAACCGTAGCCTTTGCCCGTCGCGATCTGTCAGGGTCTGTTCCCATGATTGGGCTAATTCATTCAGGGATGTGGCTATAAAATCTATTTCTCTGCTTCCCTGCTTGGACGGCGCCCGGGCTGAGAGATCCCCGTTTTTTATTCGCCTCACGGCCGCCTCTATCTTTCTTATAGATAGAATCACGGTGTTCCAGTAGGTATTATAAATAAACACCAACAGAGCGGCGGCCATCAGGAACCCGGTTATTAATGAAAGGAACAGGTGCCAGCGGTAGGAGGCGAAATCGGTGAAAGGCCAGGCAATACGGCAATAACCCCAAGGATTGCCCCGGGCAATGACCGGCACCGCCAGATAGATCAGTTCCTTTTTAAGCGTTTGGCTGTAGCGCAATGAATGTCCGCTTCCGGTTCGGGAAGCGTTTCGTATTTCAGGGCGGCCCAGATGATTGTCCATTGCGGCCAGGTTCGCACCGTCCTCGTCGGAGTCTCCCCAGACCTTGCCGGTAGCATCTATGATGGTTATGCGATAACCTATGATTTTAGAAAAACCGTCGGCCAGCGAATCCAGATGAACAGGGGACGGACCGGTCATTGATCTGGAGATGTTCTCCGCAGTCAGTCTGGCCAGAGGTTCCATTCCCTTGAGGGTTATGTTAAGCAGGTAATGGCGGCTGACCGCTGAAAGATAAATACTCAGCAAGCCTATCATGCAGATAATGGTCAGCAGGGTGATAGAAAGCAGCCTGGACTTAAGGCTTTTGGCCATTATTTTTCGTCCTTCAATTTATAACCGAATGATTTTACGGTGACCAGGGAGGTCTTTAAAAGGGGTATCTTTTCCCGCAGATGGCGGATGTGGACGTCAATGGTGCGGTTACCCCCGTAATAGTCCATGCCCCAAACCGCATCGAGTATGTTGTCACGCGACACCAGCTTGCCCTTACGTTTCAGCAGATATTCCAGCAGGGCAAACTCCTTGGCGGTAAGCGTCAGTTCTTTGTTATTGACGGATACGGTATGGGTCTCGACATCAAGGAAAAGCTTACCGTATTGAATGTTCTTTGCCGCTTCCACATCCGGCTGGTTACGGCGGAAAAGAGCCTTGACCCGGGCCACCAGTTCCTTAGGACTGAAGGGCTTGGTTATATAATCATCGGCGCCCATCTCCAGGCCGACGATCTTGTCGGTCTCCTCACCCTTGGCTGTAAGCATTATGATGGGCAGCTTTTTAGTGGCCGGCTCCGATCTCAGCAGGCGGCAAAGCTCCAGGCCATCCATGCCAGGCAGCATCAGGTCCAGCAGCAAAAGATCCGGGACCGAAACATGTATACGGCGCAGAGCCTTTTCTCCGTCATCGAATTCTTCCACCGTGTATCCGGCATTCTTCAGATAATGCCTGATGATATCGGCTATATCCTTTTCGTCTTCCACGATATATATCTTCTTGGGCATATCTTCAGTATCTCCATATATTCAATTAGATAATAGTTGAAATTATATATAAAGTAAAGAGAAAAAGGGTTAAGAAATTGTTAATTCCGGGTTAAATCATATTTAATATGAATTTAACATTACTGTAATCACTTCATAACTGCAGAAGGTTATATTTAGTCAGAATTTAAAAAAGAGTATATGGGCAAAGCAGATATACATATCCATACAGTCTATTCGGATGGCTCAGGAACCGTTGAAGAGATGCTGCGAAAGTCAATCTCCGAAGGGTTTGATACAATCGCCATTACCGATCATAACGAGATCGAAGGAGCGGGAAAAGCCAAGGAGCTGGCGGTAAGATGGGGGCTTAATATTGACGTGATAATAGGGGAGGAAATAACCACTTCGGACGGCCATGTGGTAGGCCTGTTTTTAAAAGACAGGATCCGGCCGCTATTGACCGCCGAGGCCACAGTAGATGAGATTCACCGGCAAGGAGGTTTGGCGGTGGCGGTTCACCCCTTTTCAGTATGGCTTAAGTTGTTCAAATGCGGCGGGGTGGGAGCTCTGGTGGAAAGCCTACAGTTTGACGCCATAGAGACGGTTAACGGCTCCCCCACCGAAGGATTTAGTAATGCCTTCACGCAAAAATTCAACACCAAGCTCCGGCTGGCAGGTGTGGGAGGTTCCGATGCTCACACTCCGGAAGCCATCGGCCAGGGATATACGGTTTTTCCGGGAAGAGGATCAGCCATGCTGTATTCAGCCATCAGGAACAAGGCGGTGCAGGCCCAAAGCGGCAGATCTGACGGCAAGGCCTTATGGGACTTTCTTGTGAAATACCTATGGGGCAAAATGGCCCTGTACGGGCCTAAAGGAGGGGCGATTGATCAGATGGCGGCAAGTTAACGCATTTTTAACGTTGACGCAATTTATATGTAACGCCCGAAATGTATAATTGCAAAACAAAATCAAAATTAAATAAACACAAGGAGCAGAAATGAGAAAGGTAAAGGTGATTGTAACCAGTCTGGCAATAGTGATGGTCTGCCAGACAGCATTTGCCCAGAGATCAAGAACCTCCAAGCCGGACACTGCGGTGATCAACCTTCAGCTGAGAATGGAGGCCCTGACATCGCAGGTGAACAGCCTGGGCCAGGAACTGAGCGCGGCCAAGGAACAATTGAACAAACAGGAGCAGACCCCGGTCCAGGCGGTGGAAGAAAAGGTCTCGGCCGCCCACGATAAGCTAGCCGGTATGGACGAGAGGATGCTGACCGCCGAGAGCGACATCGCCGGTATCAAGAAACTTAAGGTCTCGGGCTATATTCAGACCCGGTTCGAGTACATCAACCATGACAAGATCGACACCGCGGCCGGCTCCACCGACAGCCGGACCGACTCCAGCTGGTTCTATGTCCGCCGGGGACGGATCAAATTCGTCTATACTCCGTCGGCCACTTCGCAGTACTGCATCTACCCCGACTTCTCCAAGAATACCGTCTCCCTCAAAGAGGCCTGGATCACACTGAGCGAGCCCTGGACCGCCATGAAATTCAATCTGACCATGGGCCAGATGAACTGGCCGTTCGGGGTGGAGATCGAGCGCTCCTCCTCGGTGCGCGAGGTGCCGGAGAGAAGCGTCATGTCCAACAAGCTGTTCAAGGGCGAGCGGGACCGGGGCGTCAAGCTGAATTTCACCCCGGTCAAAAACCTTGGGGTAGATCTGGGCGTTTACAACGGCTATGGAGTGGACAACTCCACCTTCACCTGGTTTGACCCCACCAAGCCCAAGGATTTCATCGGGCGCGTCAAGTACGATTTCGGCATG
Organism: uncultured bacterium; assembly: GCA_937863685.1. GTDB lineage: Bacteria > Edwardsbacteria > AC1 > AC1 > EtOH8 > UBA2226. The sequence continues at coordinate 107,961 of CALMGM010000005.1, read as the reverse complement.
GTGGCCCTGACCGGCTCCTATTACGAGGGATTCGAGAAGACCTCGGCCGCCTCGGATAACTTCTACAAGAACCGGATGGGCGGCTCCTTCGAGCTGTACAACCAGTTCCTGCCCATCGGCGGCACGGCGGTTTTGGCCGAGGCCATCAAAGGCGTCACCCAGACCAAGGAAGTACTGGGATATTACGCCATGGTGGTCCAGAACATCGGCAATAAACTGGGCGTGGCCTTCAGGGTCGACAGCTACGATCCCAACACCTCCTCCGACACCACCAAATATGCCTGCACCGCCAACGACCTCACCTTTGACCAGACCTCCAACCTCTCGGCGGCGGTGAATTACTGGTGGGACGACGCCGTCCGGCTGACACTGGCTTTGGACCGCACCCTGTATCATACCGACATGGCCCTGGGGCTGCATCCCAAGTACAACACCTACCAGGACGACAAGATCACCATGCAGATGCAGATCAAATTCTAAGCAATATTTAATTAAAGGAGATATTTAGATGAAATTCAAGAATATCATATTCTGGGCGTCTCTGGCGCTGGTGGTCATCCTTACCTGTACCTTCGTTATGGCCGGGAAAGCCATCACCCTCAAGGGCTCCGATACCCTGTTGATGCTGGGCCAGAGATGGGCCGAACTGTACATGCAGAAGAACCCCGGGGTGGTGATCCAGGTGACCGGGGGCGGTTCGGGTGTGGGGATCGCCGCGTTGATCAACGGCTCCACCAACATCTGCCAGGCCTCCCGTAGCATGAAGGATTCCGAGAAGAAAAAGCTGCGCGACCGCTATTTCAGCACCGGTTACGAAATTGCGGTGGCCAAGGACGGGGTGACATTGTACATCAACGAGAACAACCCGGTGAATGAACTGACCCTGGACCAGATCAGCGGTATCTATACCGGCAAGACCACCAACTGGTCCCAGCTGGGCGGGCCGGATGCCAAGATCATCGTCTACGGTCGCGAGAACAGCTCCGGCACCTATGTGTTCTTCCGGGAAAAGGCCATGAATAACGCCGACTACACTTCCAGCATGCAGTCCCTGCCGGGCACCGCGGCGGTGGTCAATGCGGTGGCCAAGGACAAGTACGGCATCGGCTACGGCGGGGCAGCCTACGCCAAGGGGGTTAAGGAATTGGCCATAAAGACAGCCAAGGGGTCTTTCAAGCCTAACACCGAAACCGTCAAGAGCGGCCAGTATCCCCTGGCTAGGAATCTTTACTGGTACCTGCAGGGCAAGCCCAGCGGTGAGATCAAGAAGATGGTCGATTGGGTACTTTCTCCCGAGGGCCAGGAAGTGGTGCAAAAGGTAGGATACTTTACCGTAAAATAAATAATTTTGAATTTCGGGCAAGATCCAGGGGGTTTTTAGGCTAAAACAGACCCCTTGGATTTCCCGTTATCAAAGGAACCAAGAACATGAGTCTTAAGAAAAGGAGATTCAAATACCTCGGAGAATCTCTGATAGAGGGTAACATAAAGATCACCGCCACCTTCGCCATCGTGGTGGTGTTCCTGATATTCATATTCATCATGCGTGAATCGCTGCCGATATTCTTCAACGGCGAAGTGCGGCAGGAGATAACTTTTGGTAAATTATTCAAAGGCACCGCCTGGCAGCCGGTGTCGGATAATCCCCGGTTCTCTCTGTGGCCCATCATTCTGGGCAGCTTAAAGGTGACCCTGATCGCATTGTTTTTCGCCGTTCCCGTGGCGATTGGAGCGGCCCTTTATAGCTCGGAGTTCGCCGGGCGCCGGTTAAAGGAATTCATCAAGCCGGCGGTGGAGCTGCTTGCCGGGATCCCTTCGGTAGTGTTGGGATTCTTTGCTCTGATGGTGATGGCATCTTTTTTGAAAAATATCTTTGGCTGGGAGATCCGACTCAATGCGGTCAATGCCGGGATCGCTTTGGGCTTTGCCGTCATTCCGTCCATCTATTCACTGGCCGAGGATGCCATCAATGCGGTGCCCAGATCATTCCGGGAGGCGGCCCTGGGGCTGGGGGCCTCGCCTTGGCAGACGGCCGTAAAAGTGGTTCTTCCGGCGGCTCTGCCGGGAGTATCGGCGGCCGTGTTGTTCGGAATGGGCCGGGCGGTGGGCGAGACCATGGTGGTGCTGATGGCGGCCGGGAATGCCCCGCTATTCTCGTTCAACCCTCTTAATTCCACCCGGACCATGACCGCCACCATTGCGGCCGAGCTGGGAGAGGTGGTCTTTGGCAGCGGGCACTACCATGCCCTGTTCTTCATCGGGCTGGTCCTGTTCCTGGTAACCTTCGTGATCAACATGACCTCCTGGGCGCTGTTCGACGGCCTGATGAGCAAGCTTTATGGGTCAAAGAAATAGGTGATATATGACAAATAAGATGAACCTAAGAAATATCAAAGATAAACTTAAAATTGGCCTGACCGGATCGGCGGTGCTGTTGATACTGGCCATTCTGACGATCATCCTGGGCACGGTCATCATCGGGGGCTATAAAAGCATCAGTTGGGAATTTTTAACCCAGGCGCCAACTGAAGGCATGACCAAGGGCGGGATATTTCCAGCCATATTCGGGATGGTGTTCTCCCTGCTGCTGATGCTGATCGCTGTGGTGCCGGTAGGCGTGGCCACGGCAGTCTATTTACATGAATACGCCCAGCCCGGTTTCATCCTGACCAAGTTGATCCGCGGGGCGGTCAACAATCTGGCCGGAGTCCCCTCCATCGTCTTCGGCCTGTTCGGACTGGGGTTCTTCATCCAGTTCATCGGTGGGGGGCTTGACCGCTCGCTGGGACAGGCCGGCCTGTTCGGACAGCCCTGCATACTTTGGGCCTCGCTGACCCTGGCCCTGATGAACCTGCCGATGATCATAGTGGCAACCGAGGAGGCTTTACGGGCCATTCCCCAGGCGGAACGGGCCGGAGCCCTGGCTTTAGGGGCCACCAAGTGGCAATCCATAAGGCATGTGGTGCTTCCCCAGGCCATCCCCGGCATCCTGACCGGGGTGGTGCTGGTCATCAGCCGGGGGGCCGGTGAGGTGGCGCCCATCATGTTCACCGGGGCGGCCTATTACCTGCCGTACCTGCCCAAGCTGCCCACCGAGCAGTTCATGACCCTGGGGTACCACATCTTCGTGATGACCACCCAATCGCCGGATATAGATGCCACGGTGCCCATTGCCATGGGTGCCACCCTGGTACTATTGGCCCTGACCTTCTCGCTGAATATCATCGCCATAATCATAAGATCCCGCACCAGAAGCCAGCTTAGAAAGGGAAGATAACATGCAGACCGGAACCGATCGTTTGGAGATAAAGGGATTTAACCTGTACTACCACCGAACCAAGGCCCTGGAGGATATTTCGATGACCATCCCCGAAAAGAGGGTGACCGCCATCATCGGGCCGTCGGGCTGCGGAAAGTCAACCCTATTGCGGTCAATCAACCGAATGAACGAAATGATCGACGGCGTGAAGGTAGAGGGACAGATCCTGCTGGATGGGGAGGACATATATCAAAAGGACATAGACGTGGTCGAGCTGAGACGCAAGGTGGGCATGGTTTTTCAGCGCCCCAACCCGTTCCCCAAGTCCATTTTCGAGAATGTGGCTTTCGGGGTGAGAATGGGCGATAACGTTCCGGCCAAGGAAAAATTGGAAGAGGTGGTGGAGCGGTCATTAAAGGAGGCCGCCATCTGGGACGAGGTAAAGGACCGGCTGCACCGTTCGGCCATGGAGCTGTCCGGCGGGCAGCAGCAGCGGGTATGCATTGCCCGGGCTTTGGCGGTCGAGCCGGAGGTCATCCTGATGGACGAACCGGCCTCGGCTCTGGACCCCATAGCCACTGCCAAGATCGAAGAACTTATATTCCGCCTCAAGGAGAAATATACCATCGTCATCGTCACCCATAACATGCAACAGGCCGCCCGGGTGTCCGGGTTTACCGCCTTTTTGATGCTGGGCAAACTTGTGGAATTCGGCCCTACAGAGAAGATGATGACCAATCCAGCCAGTAAATTGACTGAAGAATATATCACCGGAAGATTCGGATGATATTCAATAAATAAGATAATAAGGAGGGACATTATGGAACAATCTAGGCATATCGATCGTGAGCTGGAGCAGATAAAGGAAAAACTGCTTTTAATGGCTTCCAAGGCCGAGCAGATCATCAGCCAGGCGGTGGAATCGCTTTTACAAAGGGATCTGGGCAAAGCTGAAAAGATCATGGCCACGGACAAGGAGATCGACAAATTGGAGATAGAGATAGAGAATGAGGCTATTTCACTGATAGCCCGCCATCAGCCGGCTGCCAAGGATCTGCGATTGCTGATAGGCATAATAAAGATAAATAGCGATATCGAGCGCATCGGCGATCACGGAGTGAATATCGCTCAATGTACGTTGAAACTGGGGCAGGAGCCACCCTTGAAACCGTTGATAGATATTCCCAGGATGGCCCAATTGGCCACCGCTATGCTAAAGGACAGTTTGGACAGTTTTGTTCACGGGGATGCAGAAAAGGCCCGTCAGGTATGCGCTACCGATAGCCAGGTGGACCAGATGAAGGATCAAACCTTGCGGGAATTGATGACCTATATGTTCGAGAAGCCGGAAGCGATCAGCCGGGCCATGGGTCTGATACTGATCAGCCGTAATTTGGAGCGTATAGCCGATCTATCAACTAACATCAGCGAAGAGGTTATTTATATTTCCGAGGCCAAAGTCATCAAGCACCATCAGGAGAAATAAAATGGAAAAAAAGAAAGTCCTTTTCATCTGCCGTCATAACGCGGCCCGCAGCCAGATGGCCGAGGCCCTGCTGAACCATTTGGCCGGGGACCGTTTTCAGGCCAATAGCGCCGGCCTGGAGCCGGGGGAACTGAACCCCTATGCTATACGGGCGATGGCCGAAATGGGAATAGATATATCAGAGAAAAAACCGCAAAGCGTTTTTGATCTATATCTTAAGGGGGAGCTGTATAATTTTGTAATAACCGTGTGTGATATCAAAGAAGAAGATAAATGTCCGGTCTTTCCCGGAATAGCCAGGAGGCTGCATTGGAGCTTTCCGGATCCTTCGTCATTTACCGGGAGTGACCAGGAAAAACTGAAAAAGACCGTTGAGGTCAGGGACAGCATAAAAAAAGCCGTAGAAGATTTCATCAAACTGGTCAATAATCCAAACCATCGTGATAGAGGAGGAATCCAGAATGAAAGCGCGTGAAATAATTTTCAAATTATTGGAACTGGAGACAGACGGTTTTAAGGATGAACAGAAGCTGGCAATATTGGCAAAAGATGAAACAGCACGTAAAAGCTTGCTGAAAAAGGCAGAGGTGGTAATAGATATCTGCGATAAAATGGTTTCCGAACAGGGTTAAACCTTCTTGCCTGGTCTATTGTGCGACTTCTATTTAAAAAGCCCATTGGCGTAATGCCTTTGGGCTTTAGTATTTTACCGGTTAGCCAAGAATATAATAAGAAAAAGCAAGGCAACCCATTGGATTACCTTGCTTTATAAAGTGTTGGCTGGGGGTAGTGGAGGACGTTCGAACCGCCATCTGTGAATATGACAACCATATCTTCATCCCAGACCTTCGGTAACAGTGTATTATTCAATTAATAGAACAATAGTTTACCCCACACCAGTTCTCACAGTTCTTGGCCCTCTTTACGCATAGGTTATTAAATAACCAATCTATATCCGATGCCGACCTCTGTCCTTATCATTCTTTTCCGCGGGGTAGTTTCGATTTTCTTCCTTAAATGCGTCATATAAACCCGCAGGTATTGGGAACGATCCTCCGCAACGGTCCCCCAGACATCACGCAGCAATTGTTTGTGGGTGATGACCTTTCCCTGGTGTTGGGCCAACAGTCTAAGCAATGAATATTCTATGACCGACAAATTGACCACCTTGTTGTTTACCTTTACCGTCCGGCTTTCATAGTCTATAAACAGCGGTCCTGCCGTGAAAACTGATTCCTTCTCGGTATCGCCAGCCCGACGCTGAATGGCCTGCAACCTGGCCAGTAGTTCGGGCACGTCGAATGGTTTTGTTATATAATCGTCCGCACCGCTGTTCAATGCTTTGACCTTCTCATCTGTATCGCTGCGGACCGAGACCACCAGCACCGGGACAGTGCACCATTCCCTGAGGCGGCGTAGGGCCGTCTGGCCGTCCATGTCCGGTAGGCCCAGGTCCAGCAGTATGACATCGGGTTTCCTCTGGGCTGCTTGGTTCATGCCTTCTTCGGCGGTCTCGGCTTCGAATACCTGATAGCCGTGCTCGGTCAGCACCAGGGTCAGAAGACGGCGGATGGCCTTTTCGTCGTCTATGATCAAGGCTTTGTTTCTGGGCTTCATGCCAATATCTCCGTATTGCCGGTTGGGGACGATTCCACCGGAAGGTCAATGATGAATTCCGCCCCGCCCTCAGGCCGGTTGGCCGCGGTGACGGTTCCACCGTGGGCTCTAACGAAACCGGACACGATAGAAAGTCCCAGCCCGGTGCCTCCCGTTGGGGCCCCGGCCGCCCGGTAGAATTTATCGAACACTCTGGTAAGGTCCTGAACGGGTATGCCCGGCCCTTCGTCCTGCACTACCAATTTCAACCTACCTTCTTTAATCTCGGCTTTTATTGTTATGGCTGTTTGCGGGGGCGACCAATTGGCGGCATTGATGAGAAGATTGTAAAGCGACTGCCCTATCAGGGCCTGGTCCAGTTTGACCGCAAGTATGTCCGCACCAATATCCAATTTTATCTTGTGCTGGCTTAAGGCGCTGCTCGCCAGTTCGATGGCTGAATGCGCCAGGTCCTCGACATCGGCCCACTCCAGCTTGGGGCGGATGACGCCCGCCTGGATTCTGGTCATGTCCAGCAGATTGTTGATCACTATCTGCATCCTTTGCAGGGCCTGGCTCACCTCTTCCGCCGCCTCCCTGGCCTTGCTGCTTTCCGGTTTGGTCAAATAAAGCAAGGACTCGAATCCGGTCTTAAGCGCCGCTAGAGGGGTTTTGAGCTCGTGGGGAACGCTGTCGAACAGGGCCCGGTGCAGCTGCTCCGAAGCTTCGATGACCTCGGCCCGGCTGAAGGCCTGTATGAAATGGTCCTTCTCCAGGATGGCGGCCATCAGTCCGGTCAGGGCTTCAAGCAGATCACGCTCGCTTATATCGAAAGATTTATCCCTGATGGGCTGGACCGATAACACTCCGTATATGCCGGTCCGCGCCTGCAATGGAAGATGAAGGGCGGCCGATCCGGTCAGGGTGTCGGTAAAGCGTCCGGCGGGCAAACCCCTGGTGAATACCCAGGCCGCCACGCTGTATTCTTTGGGCTCTAGTGCCAGGGAGCTGGCGGGATGGGACTCCGGGGAAAGAGTTCGGTCCGGTTTCCTCAAGGTGATGGCGATCCGGCTGTTCAACAGGTTCTCTATCAACCTGGCCCCGGCGGTCAGTCCGGCGTCCAGTTCGGGGGCCAGCGCAGCCTGTTTAGCCAGTTCATACAAAGCTGCGGTCCTTCTCTCCCTTTTCTGTTCAGCAATTTCCTTTGTCTTAAGTTTGGCTGTCAGTTGGCCGATCGCCAGGGATACCACAAAGAACATGATGAACATGGTGGCGTCATGAACATTTCCGATGGCAAAAGTATATTTCGGCGTTATGAACAGAAAATTCCATAACAATGCGCAACAGGCCGCCACAGCCAGGACCACGCTGCGGGGGAATCTAAGGCCGGCGATAACTACCCAAAGAAGATAGATCGGGGCAATAGCTCCGTAACCCAGGTTCTTGGAGAAAATAAAAAAGGCTAGGGTCAACAGGCCGGTAACTGCGCCGGCCGTCAACCAAGCCTGCGGTGTGCCCGAGATCTTTATCTGCTGGGGGGCCTTGGTTTCAGGCCCGCTCTTGTCCGGCTGGACGATATAGATGTCGATCAGCCCGCTCTGCCGGATCAGCTGCTGGGCCAGAGAACCACCGTGCATCATGGCGTGCCACCACGGTTCCTGGGATTTGCCTATGACAATCTGGCTGACGTTGCTCTGGCGGGCCACCCTCAGCAGGGTCTGAGCCACATTATGCCCGGCCACGGTGATGATCTCGGCTCCCAGCTGACGGGCTAGCGATAGATTGGCGGTCAGGCTGTCGGTTTCCGCCTTGGTTAGCTGGGTGTCTGTTTCCACATAAACGGCGATCCATCCGCAATCCAGGGCCCCGGCCACCCGGCGGGTCCAGCGGATCAGGCTGTCGTAGTACGGACTGGTGCCGATACTGACCATCAGTCTTTCCCCGGCTTTCCAGGGGCCGTTTATTCCCCGCACCCGCATCTCGTCCCGGAGGCTCTTGTCGGTATGCTCGGCCGCCACCCGCAGGGTCATTTCCCGCAGGGCTGTCAGGTTCTCTGCCTTGAAGAAATTGACCGCGGCTATGTCGGCAATAGGGCCCAAATAGACCTTCTTCTCGGCCAGCCTCTCCCGGAGGTCGTCCGGGGTCAGGTCGACCACCTGTATCTCGTCCGCCTTCTCCAGTAGCGAATCGGGCACGGTCTCGTTGACGGGAACCGCCGTGATCTGCCGCACCACGTCCGCCCGGCTTTCCAGATGCTGGACGTTCAGCGTGGTGTAAACCGAGATGCCGGCCGCCAATAGCTCCTCGATATCCTGGTACCTTTTGGGGTGGCGGCTGCCCGGGATGTTGGTATGGGCGGCCTCATCCACCAGCACCAGCTTGGGGTGCCGGGACAGCACCGCATCCAAATCCATTTCCTCAAGATCTATGCCACGGTACCTGGATTTGAGCCGTGGGATCTGGGGCAAACCTTCCAGCAAGGATTGCGTTTCCTTGCGCCCATGGGTTTCCACCAGCGCCGCCACCACGTCTTTGCCCGCCTTCAATTCCTCCCGGGCATCCTGAAGCATGGCGTAGGTCTTGCCGACCCCGGCGCACATTCCCAGGAAAATCTTGAGCCGGCCCGGAACAATCGACTGATTGATAGTGGCCTTATCTGGGTTATTTTCGAGCATAAGGCTATTATATCCCATCCAGCGCCAAATTCAACAATAAAATGTTGACCCTGGGCTGCCCCAGGAAACCCAAAACCGGTGGTTCGGTGAACCGGTCCACAATCTGTTTGGCCGACCGTGTCTGCTTTGCGCTCCATTTTCTTTTTCTAGCGATGCGGTCCAGCTGCCGAGCCGCAGCCTCCGGGCTGATATGGGGGTCAAGACCGCTCCCCGAGGCGGTCAGCAGTTCTAGTGGCATATCTTTATCTGTTCCATTTTGGATCCTCCAGTCCCGTCGTCTGTCGGACATTTGATCCCTAAGCACTTTACTGGCAGGGCCCAGATTGCTGGCTCCTGACGGCCAGGTTGAGTACTCTGAAGCTGAAGGCCTGGACCAGAGATAGAACGGACTATCGTTTTTTTGGGCCAGCAGTCCGGAACCGACTATCACGCGGTCCCGGATCACCAAACTGCCTTGGGCCGTTACCGGGAAAAACAGGTTGGCTATGCCGGTGACCGCCAGGGGGTATATCAGGCCCGTCAAGACCGTTAACGCCATGAACAACATGATAGCTTTTATGAATATCTTTCTCATGAGGGCACCTGCTAAATTATCCTTAACCAGTTGATGAGCAGATCTATGATCTTTATCCCGATAAAAGGCGTTATCAGACCGCCCAATCCGAATATCAAAAGATTACGTCTGAGCACTGCGGCCGCCCCCAAAGGACGATACGTCACCCCGCGCAAGGCCAGGGGGATAAGCATAATGATGATCAGGGCGTTGAAGATCACGGCGCTAAGCACGGAGCTTTGCGGCGAATGCAGGCGCATTATGTTCAGCACCGACAGGGGGCCCGGCCGCCCTGAGACAGCATAAAGCCCCCCGAAGATGGCCGGTATGATGGCAAAATATTTTGAGACATCGTTGGCGATGCTGAAGGTGGTGAGGGCACCCCTGGTCATCAGCAATTGCTTGCCGGTTTCCACGATCTCTATCAGCTTGGTGGGATTGCTGTCCAGGTCCACCATGTTGCCGGCCTCCCGGGCCGCCTGGGTGCCGGAATTCATGGCTACCCCCACATCGGCCTGGGCCAGGGCGGGGGCATCGTTGGTTCCATCGCCGGTCATGGCTACCAGACGTCCCTGGGCTTGTTCTTGTCTTATCCTTTTCAGCTTGTCCTCTGGCGTGGCATTGGCCATGAAATCATCTACCCCTGCTTCTGCGGCTATGGCAGCTGCCGTCAAGGGATTGTCGCCGGTGATCATCACCGTCTTGATGCCCATCCGCCGCATTTGGGCGAATCTTTCCCGGATTCCGCCTTTCACCACGTCTCTTAGCTGAATTACACCCAACACCCGGCGATTATCAGCCACCACCAGCGGGGTGCCGCCCTGGCGGGATATCATTTCAACGGTTTTAGTCACTTCCTCGGGAAAGCTTCCCCCCTGGCTGCGGATCATCTCCAGTATGGCATCGGCGGCGCCTTTCCTGATCGAGCGGATGGTTCCTTCTTCTGTCAGATCTATTCCGCTCATCCTGGTCTTGGCCGTGAAAGGTGCATACCGGGCATGGGGCCCGGACAGGTTCCTTTCCCTCAGGTTATAGCGTTCCTTGGCCAGCACAACTATAGATCGTCCCTCCGGAGTTTCATCGGCCAAAGATGCCAGCTGGGCAGCTGAAGCCAGGTCGTTAGCGGTAACGCCGCGGGCCGGGATGAAGTCAGTGGCCATCCGGTTGCCGAAGGTGATGGTCCCTGTCTTGTCCAGCAGCAGTACGTTAATGTCCCCTGCGGCTTCCACCGCCCGCCCGCTGGTGGCCAGCACGTTCTTTCGCACCAGCCGGTCCATACCGCTGATGCCGATGGCGCTAAGCAGTCCCCCGATGGTGGTGGGAATCAGGCAGACTAGCAGGGCTATTAAAGTGGTCAGGTCCAGGCAGAAGCCGGCCGGCCGGCCTCCTTCCGAAGCGGCGTAGCCCAGAGTCGAGGGTATGGTGGATACCACCAATATGAACAGTATCGTCAGGCCTATGATCAATGCATTCAGGGCCTGTTCGTTGGGGGTCTGGCGGCGGTTAGACCCCTCCACCAGGGTTATCATCTTATCTATGAACGAACGCCCCGGCTCGCTGACTACCCGGACCAGCACCCGGTCACTCAGCACCCTGGTTCCGCCGGTGACCGCGCTCCGGTCTCCGCCGCTTTCCCGGATGACCGGGGCCGATTCGCCGGTGATGGCCGATTCGTCCACGCTGGCAATGCCCTCGATCACTTCGCCGTCAGCGGGAATAATGTCCCCGGCTTCGCAGACAACGGTATCGCCGGCCCGGAGATCGGCCGGGGTCACCGATTCTTCTTTGCCGTCCTTGATCAGCCTGGCTTTCCCGGTCCGGCGCATGGATCTCAGAAAATCGGCTTGGGCCTTTCCCCGCCCCTCGGCCAGCGCCTCGGCGAAATTGGCGAAGATCACGGTGAACCAGAGCCACCCGGCCACCTGCGCCTGGTAACCGGAGTGAACCGCTATCGATGATATGGTGGCATATATGGCCCCCAGGAAAACCACCAGCATCACCGGGTTCTTCAACTGGGACCTGGGGGATAGTTTCTTCAGGCTTTCCCAGCCGGCCCGGGCCAGCAGTTTGCGGTCAAAGGTCTTTTCCTTGGGGTGATTGGAACTCATTTTTTCTCCTTAGAACAACCGCCCGGTTGCCAGTAGCAGGTGTTCGATCAATGGGCCCAGCGATAGGGCGGGAAAGAAGGTCAGGCCGCCCACTATCATGATGACAGCCGTCAGCACCAGGGAAAAGGTCAGTGAATCGGTGGGCAGGGTGCCGGCCGACGGCGGGATCGATTTTCCTTGGGCCAGGTGGCCGGCAATGGCCAGTACAGGCACGATCACCCCGAATCTCCCCAGCAACATCGCCATACCAAGACCGATGGCGTAGAAGTTTGTAGCGGCATTGATCCCCGCCATGGCGCTTCCGTTGTTGGCGGAGGAGGAGGTCCATGCGTAGAGAATCTCACTGAAACCCCGCGGCCCGTGGTTCAGGTGGGAAGCCAAAGCGGCGGGCGAAAGGCAGGAAAGTGCCGTGCCTTCCAGGATCACCGCCGAGGGCAACAGCAGGCCGATGCTGGCCCAGACAATGGTATAACGGTCGATCCGCTTGCCCAGATATTCGGGAGTGCGGCCTACCATCAATCCGGCGATGAAGACCGTCAGCAGAATGTACAACATCATGCCGTACATGCCGCATCCCACGCCGCCGAAAATCACTTCGCCGATCATCATGTTGAACAGCTGCACCAGCCCGGTGACCGGAGCCATGCTTCCGTGCATGGCATTGACCGACCCGTTGGAAACGGCCGTGGTCAGCACGCTCCACAGCACGCTGCTGGCTCTGTCGAACCTGTATTCCCGGCCTTCCATAGCTATCCCGGGCAGTTGCATTTCCATCCGCCAGTCCGCCCAGTAGGCAGCAGTTATTCCGGCCAGCAGCATCAACATCATCACGCCGTATATCATCCAGGCATGCTTTTTATTGCCTATCATTTTCCCGAAGGTAAATATCAGGGCCGCTGGCAGCAGCATGATGGCCAGCATCTCCAGGAAGTTCGTCAATGGGGTGGGATTCTCGAAAGGATGTGCGCTGTTGGTCCCGAAATACCCACCGCCATTGGTGCCCAATTGTTTGATTGCCACTTGCGAGGCCACCGGCCCCAGTGGAATGACTTGCTCCGATCCATCGATGGTTCTGGCAACTGCATTGGGGCGGAAAGACTGCACTGCACCTTGCTGGACCAGGACCAGGGACAGGAGCAGGGACATCGGCAGCAGGACATACAAGGTCGTCCTGGTCACGTCAGCCCAGAAATTACCTATTACTTCGGATGAGTGTCTTATCAATGACCGGGCCAGGGCCAGCATCACGGCAATGCCGGTGGCGGCGCTTAGGAAGTTCTGCACTTCCAATCCGGCCATTTGCACCAGATAACTCAGGGTCGTTTCGCCCGAATACGCCTGCCAGTTAGTATTGGTCGTGAAACTGACAGCGGTATTGAAGGCCAACCATCCGGGAACATTGGGCAAATGCTGAGGGTTCAACGGCAGGTGCCTTTGGGTGATCTGCAGAAGGAAGACAAAGAGGAATCCCAGACCATTGAAGGCCAGCAGAGAAAGCAGATATGTCCTCCAGTGCATTTCCTTGTCCGGCTGGATCCCGGTCAAACGGTAAATGCTCTTTTCCAGAGGACTCAAGATACGGCCAAGAAACCCGGGCTGCCCGTTGAGTACCTTGGCCATCCAGTAGCCGAGTACCGGCGCCAGCAATGTGAGAGTTGCGCCGTATGTAATAAAATAAACCCAGTCGTTCGTTTTCATGACATCATTATCCGGCTAAACATCCGTTTGGTCAAGTTAAATAGGGGTATAAAGACATTAAAATAGTGTTAAAAGATATACATCATCTTTTTATGCAATAACAAAAGAGGCAACCATAGCGGTTGCCTCTTTTATTAGGTTCGTACCTAGTATACTGGCTGGGGATAGTGGAGGATGTTCGAACCGTCATATGTAAATACCAGGGCTTCATCTACATTCCAGACCTTCGGCAACGGAGCATTATTCAATTAATAGAACAATAGTTATCCCCACACCAGTTCTCACAGCCCCATCTCTTAACCAAGGTGGGGCTGTTGTATGCTTTTTTACAAAAGGCATATGTTTAGTCGCTTATATATGGAACTTCTTCTCCATTGGCAATAGTCTCTGAATAAAACTCTTTTAGCCAACAATAAAAATTATTTTCAAAGGACTTGACATTTAATAATTTTAGTGTATAATACCATAAGACTGATTTGTTCTATTGGTTTTATAGCTTTGAAATTGGTAAATATAATGAATTATGACTTGTTTTATTTATGAATGGTCTTGCCCTTCATGTAAGCGTACTAATTCAATTACAAGTAAACCAAAGCTTACAAAAGTAACTTGCGGTTGGTGTGGTAAAGAGATTGGAGTTAATTCTTACCGAGTCAGACAAGAGAAAGGAGATTTCATGTCGGAATCAGCAATTGATCCTAAAGAATTAATAATGCTAGCGGCACAGCATATATTTGCTCGTTATGGTTTTAAAAAGGCCACAATAGATGAAATTGCAAAAGCAGCACATAAGGCCAAAAGTTCGATCTATCATTACTTTGACAGTAAAGAGGATATATTTCGAGAGATATTGGAAAAAGAAAGCGTACAATTGAATCAAGAAATAATGAATGCAGTCAGAGTTGCAGATACACCACAGACCAAAATCAATGCCTATGTAATAACCAGAATGCAAACACTACAAAGTCTGATTAATTACTATGGTGCTTTGAAAGACGATTATCTTGAAAACTATAGCTTTATCGAAAAGATCCGGAAAAAACAAGATGATACGGAAAAGAGCATTATTAAGAGTATATTAAAGGAAGGGGTAGATATTGGTATATTTACGATTAAAAATTTGGATGTTACTGCATTTGCAATTTTTACTGCCTTAAAGGGGTTGGAATACTCGTGGCTCACAGAAAAAGACAGCAATGAAATAAAAGAGCATATAGCCAATCTATTGGAGATTCTTTTTTACGGAATTGAGACAAGGTAAATTTTTTTACCAAGCTATCGAACAAAAAACCATTTTGGTCGAACGTTGCATTTAAAATAATTGCATATTGATAAAAATGCCTGTTACATTAAAAATACTAAAATCCCATGTATTCAGGGTTTGTTCATTGATATTGTTTGGCGTTGCCGTTGCTGTATTTGCGGTAATATCTGTAGGTGAACGCCAGGGATTAATGAAAGAGCATTTTTATTTGTCAGCATCATTTAAGAATATAACAGGGCTTCAGCCAGGTGCACCTGTCAATATTGCCGGTTATCGTATTGGTGTGGTTGATAAGATACAAGAAGGTGACATAACGATACTGGTAAAATTAAAGATCGAGAAACGGGCCCAGAGGGGAATCAGAATAGGATCGACAGCCACGATTAAAAATGCGGGACTTTTGGGTGACAAGTTTGTAGAGATTGTCCCAGGGGTGGGTGATCAGCCGGTTCTCCAAAATGGTGAAACCATTGCCACGGTAAACATAATGCCCCCCGAAGAGATATTGAACTGCATTAATGAAATTTCTGATAATTTATATTTATCAGCGATGTCGCTCAATGTTATTGTGAAAAAGGTTGAAAACGGAACGGGAAGCTTGGGCAAAATATTAAACGATCCTAGAATGTCTACGGACCTGGATTCATTACTGGCAACTACAACCACTATGATAGAAGATATAAAGGAAAGTAAAGGTACGATTGGATTTCTTTGCCATAACCCTTTTTTGTACGACAACATAAACCAGGGCGCACAACGCGCAGGGATGTTTGTTGCCTCTGTTTTAGAAGGTCAAGGTAGGGCCGGGAACGCAGTGTGTTCTTCGGAATCATATAGGGCTTTTACTGGTACCCTGAAAATGATTGATTCAACATCAACTCAATTGGAAAAAGGACAAGGATTTTTTGGGACAATATCCAAGGAAGACAATCTTTATAATGATTTTGCCGCTGCTTTAAGTAAATTGGATAATTTGATATCTGATATCAATAAGAATGTCCAATAAAAAACGGGATGTGGTGCATTATGAACAAAGATAAAAACATTCTGCGTCCGATTGATCTTTTCATAATAGTTTATAACATTTTGATGGTTATTGTGGCTGCGCTATATTTTAGTGAAGTCTCCGTTATGCAAACGGTGGTCATGAGACATATTATAGTAATAGCAATAATAATTTTGATACAAGGAGCCGTTGCGGACCATTCCTCGTCGCTTACGATTTTTATTTCAGATTGGTACCCCATATTAACCCTTCCCTTGGCTTATCGATGGTCTGGTGATTTTATTCATGTGATATTTCCGTGGGAAATTGATTTGTTGCTTAACCAGTTTGATTGTTTATTGTTGGGGAGTGAGTCTGTTGTTATATTGCAAAGGTTATCCTCATGGTGGTTTACAGACTTAATGCAGGTGTCTTATTGTTTATTTTTCATTATGATATTGGGCAGCAGTTATATTTTTTATAAAAAGCACTATTTTCGGGATTTTGCTGACCTAAGGTTAAGCATTGTCATGGCGCTTTATGGCACATATATACTTTCCATGTTGTTTCCGGCGCATAGTCCGCGTTTTGTGACCTGCCCTGATCTTGTGCTTAATGGCGGATGGTTAACTGCTCAAATCAATATGTTTATTTCAAAAAGCTCTTATTGCGGTGGTTCGTTCCCTTCCGGGCATGCTGCTGCGTCCCTTATCATTTGCCTTTTTGTCAGGCATCATGCAAAGGGGTGGTTCTTGCCGTTTATGATTTCCACCGTATTACTTCTCCTTTCCACTCTTTATGGCGGGTATCATTATATGGCGGATATCCTGGGAGGATTTATTCATGGCTGGTTGGCTATGTATTTATCTGTATGTTGGAACAAATGGTGGCAACGAGATGAATGTCCAATCATATAGTAGGATTGGGTGTTGCCCCAAAATAAATCAGATAAATATTTCAAAACTTCTTGAGAAAATATGGCTCCTTAATGTTATTGTAATTTCAACTTATAAGGGGGATATGATTAATAATGAATGAAACCACCAAAAGGAATATTTGTTGTAGGTCCCAAGAAAAACGCTGCTCTGTATGTGGGACAATTCTTAAAATAGAAGAGGTGTGGAGGCATCCAGCAAATGGAACCCAACAGATCCTCTGGCGTTGTTTTACTTGCGGAGTGGGGCAGACGGAGAATTGTCGGGTTGCGGTCCTAAAACGCAGGAAACGTGGAACGAATTGAATAAAGAAAACCAAGCCAGATGGTACCAATATCTGACAAAGTAATGGTTTAGACAGATTTGCTAAAGTCATAATTAATTGAAAAGCAAGGAGGGGAATGCATCAAGCGGTCGGCATTATAGGGTCCGGATATTATGTGCCGGAAAGGATTGTATCGAATATTGATTTGGAAAACATGCTTGATACAACCGATGAGTGGATATGGAGCAGAACGGGAATACGTGAGCGGAGAATCGCCGCCAACAACCAGGTGACTTCTGATTTGGCGGTAGCCGCTGGCCAAAAAGCCCTTCTGGATTCGGGCATAGAGGCGGGTGAAATTGATCTGGTTATCGTTGCCACCATGACACCCGACATGCCATTTCCCGCAACCGCCTGCATCATTCAGAAAAAGCTGGGGCTGTCGAAGGCTGTGGCGTTCGACCTCAGCGCAGCCTGTTCCGGTTTTATATACGGAGTATCTGTCGCCCAACAATATCTGCAAAACGGTACGTATAGAACAGCTTTGGTAATTGGCGCGGAAGAAATGTCTCGAATTCTTGATTGGAAGGATAGAAACACCTGTGTTCTATTTGGAGATGGTGCCGGTGCGGTTGTTCTGCAAGCGGGAGCGAAGGAGCGGGAAATTATTTCTGTTCATTTAGGAACGGATGGATCAGGGTGTGATTTATTAAAAATGACCGCCGGGGGTTCACTATTACCGGCCAGTCATGAAACAATAGATCAACGATTGCATTTCCTGCAGATGAACGGCAAAGAAATCTATAAATATGCCGCCAAAGCGATGGCCGAATCGACAATAATCGCTTTAAATAAAATCGGGTTATCACCACGGGATATAGATATACTTATTCCCCACCAAGCTAATATCCGCATTCTTGAAGGTTTGGCCGAGAGACTGAAATATCCCCTGTCTAACGTGTATGTCAATATTTCTAAATATGGCAACACGTCTGCTGCCTCTATTCCCATTGCCTTGGTTGAAGCAGAAGAAGCTGGGATGCTTAAAAGGGATGACATTGTCTTATTGACTGGTTTTGGTGCGGGATTTACCTGGGGAACATGCGTAATCAAATGGTAGTAATATCTCTAAATGTTTAGATAATATAGGCTGGTAAATTAAAACAAATAAAGGAGACAAGGAATGAAGAAATTCACGGATTTTGTTTTCAAGTTCAGGATGCCCATCATTATTGCAACGATTCTGATCACTTTGATATTGGGCTATTTCATCAAGGATCTGAAAATCAACGCCGATGTTATAAGTTCACTGCCTAAGAGTGATCCGGCGGTTCAGTTGTTCAATTATATCGGTGAAGAATACGGCGGAAATCAAATGGCTATTATCGTATTGGAGTCGGACGATATATTTAAGAAAGAAACCATAGCCAATATCAATAATCTTACCGCCAAATTCAAGGGTGTGGAAGGGGTCTCGTATGTAACCAGCTTGACCAATGTTCTTGATATCAAGAAAACAGATGATGGTTTGGAGATTGGCCGGTTAATTGACGAGTATAAATTGCCGGAAACAGCAGAAGAGCTTGAGCATCTTAAGAAATATACTCTTTCCAAGGAAATGTACCGGGGGCGGTTGGTTTCCAAGGATGGGCAAGCCACTGTTCTGGTCTGCCGGTTGAATGATGATGTTGACAGGGTCAAAACAACACGCCAGTTGAGAGAGATAACCCAGAGCGCCGAATTACAGGAGAAGGTATATTATGGGGGCCTGCCCTTTCAGTTATTGGATTTGCAGGATCTTATTGTACAAGACCTTAAAACGCTGATTCCCCTGGTTGTGCTGTTGATCGCTGGGGCCCTCGCCTTAAGCTTCCTCAGCATCCGTGGGGTAGTGCTGCCAATGCTTTCTGTTTTAATCAGCACCATTTGGACCATGGGTTGCATGAGCATTCTAAAAATACCCTTGACGGTGGTTTCAGACCTTATCCCGGTCATCCTAGTAGCTGTGGGTAGCGCATCGGCCATACATATCATCAGCAAGTACGACGAAGATCATACCAGATACGGAAACACCGGTGCCGAAACTAAATCTGCCTTTTCAGAGGTGGGTTTGCGAGTGATCCTGGCCGCGGCTACTATCATTTTCGGCTTTACTTCGTTCATTTTCGGCTCTTATCTTACTATGATCAGGGAATTTGGTTTGTTTTCCGCATTGGGTGTATTATTCTCCCTTATCATATCAGTATCGGTTATCCCCGCGATATTGTCATTTATCAAGATTCGAGATGTCAGACGTGAAAAAACAGGCAAACCAGCAATCGTTAAGCTTATGGATTGGCTTGGGTTAAATGTATTAAAACATGAAAAAGCAATCATAATCGTTTGCCTGGTATTGATGGTTGTCGGCGCGCTGGGCATTCCCCAAATCAAAAGGAAAGCCGATCTTATGGATTTCTTCAAGCCAAACAGCCCGATTCGGTTGACTGAGAAGATGATGAAAAGTAAATTCGGCGGGTCCATGCCCATTCAAATCGTGGTACAAGGCGATATTCAGGATCCGGTGGTTTTGAATGAAATGATAAAGCTGGAAGATTATTTGGAATCGCAGGGGGATGCCACCAACCCCCAATCAGTGGCTGACCTGATCGAGGAAATGAGCGATGTCATGGGCGAGGGTAAGAAAATACCCGACAATAAAGATAAAGTGGCCAATCTTTGGTTTTTGTTGGATGGGCAGGATGAAGTGCGCCAGCTGGTGAATGATGATAAGACGGAAGCGATCATCCAGGCAACGGTCACTAATTCTGAAAGGATGCCGGAACTGGTCAAAGCGGTAGAGACATATATTAATAAAATAGATTCTAATCACGGCAAATTTGTTCAAACCGGTTTTCCGCTTATCTACCAGCATTTGGATGAAAGCATCATGTCCAGCCAGATCGAATCATTCGCCTATGCTTTAATATTAATATTCATTCTCCTGGCGTTCCAATTGCGATCTTTCGTCGGCGGACTTATAGGATTGGCACCTATTGTTTTTGCGGTTATGATGGCCTTTGGGGTCATGGGATTTGCCCATATTCCGCTGGATGTCGCCACAGTACTTGTTTCCAGTATTGCAATGGGGATCGGTATTGATTATTCGATCCATTTCAGTGTTAGGTTTAAGTCATTTTACCATAGCTCGGCTACTACGCTGGAGGCTTTGGATAAAACCCTAGAAACAACCGGCCGGGCCATTATCATCAATATGATGACGGTTGCTTTGGGCTTTCTGGCGCTTATTCTGTGCAGCATCGTTCCCTTGCAGAGGTTCGGAATACTGGTGGCTGTTACCATGATTAGCAGCGGTATCGGGGCGGTTACATTCCTGCCGGCGTTAATTCTGTTGACCAAAGCTGGATTCATGGGCAAACCTAAAGGAAACGGCAGTGCAAATGAAAAGGAAAAATTCAAATTTGTATTTCTTAAGGAGGAATAATGAATAAATAGACCCGAATAGTAGACACCATAAATCAACCATAAATAAAATATAAAGGAAAATTAAAATGAAGATCACTAATACCCGGTTTCTTTTGGCATTGAGCGCGATCGTTATTTTTACTCAATGCCTGACTCAAGCCCAGCCTCTGAATAATCCAGTGTTGATCCTAAATAAGGTCGATGATGTGATCAATGCTCCCAAGGATCAGGATTACAAGGTCAAGTTGGTACTGATCGACAGCAAGGGGAATGAAAAAGAGCGTGAAATGTCCATGCTTCAAAATGGCAGTGACAAAAGAGTAGTGAAATTCCTTTCCCCCGCCGATCAGAAGGGAATTGCTTTCCTTTCCTTGCCAAACGATATGATGTACCTTTACCTGCCGGCCTTCAAAAAAACAAGACGTATCGCATCTCACGTAAAGAATACCAACTTTGCCGGGACTGATTTCACCTATGAGGATATGGAAGCTATACGCTACGCTGACAAATGGGTGCCTGACCTGGCAAGATCGGAAAACAATAAATATGTCCTGCAGCTTTCGCCCAAGGCCGCCGGGTTGTCTGATTATTCCAAATTGGTTATGACCGTCCGGGCCGATAACTTTTATCCCGAACGGATTGAGCATTACAACAAGAGCGGGAAATTATGTAAAATCATGACCCGTGACGGCATCGAACAGATAAGCGGCTACTGGGTGTGTACGGAATCGCAGATGGAGGACCTGAAAACAAAGCATAAAACCCGTATGATAATGACGGATATGAAACTTGATTCGGGCATTCCCGATGACAAGTTTACAGAACGATTTTTGACACGCTGAACGAGGTAAACAAAACATGAAAAGACTTATATTGACAATATCCGTTCTTTGGGCCATATCTGTGTGTCCGGTCCTGGCCCAGGATAGTATCCCGACGGATAATGGAATCAGTTGGGGCGGGTATTTACAGGCGAATGAGTGTCTTCGCTTGAAAGGAAGAAATAATTATTCCTGGCAGGAATACCGTTGGGTTCTAAAAGCGGAGGTCAAACCGACAACGAAAAGCCATTTTTATGGTGAATTGTGGGTGCGGACCTGGGGTGGGAGCAATGTGATGAATACTACTGACCTGACGGACAAAGACAAGGTTTCCCCAGGAAATATTGAACTTAAAGAGGCGTATGTTGATTTTTATGGGTTTCTGTTTGAGAAACTGGATTTGCGTATAGGAAAACAGCGCATCGCATGGGGAACAGCCGATAAGTTAAATCAAACAGATAACCTCAATCCCAAGGACCTTGAGGAGATTTGGGATTTTGGAAGACATTTGGGGTCCGAGGGCTTGAAGGCTTCTTATTATCTCGGAGACTATACTTTGACGGCAGTTTATATACCTTTGTTTACACCAGCGGTACTTCCACGGGGTGATTGGGCTTCGGTATTGTCGCCGTCCATGGAACTTCCCGCTGGTATGATATTAAAATCACGGACCGACATCGTCTCGCTTCCCAGAAATAATCCTGAAGAAAGTTCGACCGCCGGCCTGCAAATGTCCAAAAATCTTTTAGGTTATGATCTCTCCTTAAGTTATATCTATGGACGGGATGACTTGCCTATAGCTAGTGAGATATCCCTTGTACCGGCTGGGGCATCAGGCGAAGTCGACATCACCAGCGAACTTATGTACCCGCGCAGGCGCATTGTAGGAGCCGACTTGGCTGGAACGGTCGCCAATGTTGGGATTTGGGCCGAAGCCGCCGTAGTATTTCCTGACAGAGCAACAATGGTGACGGATCTGTCTGCCTTTGGTTTGGGAATTCAGGAAATGACGGTATTAGACGATGAGCCTTACGCCAAATACGTTGTGGGTGGGGATTATACTTTCAAGAACGGGATCTATGTCAACGGGCAGTATCTTCATGGCTTTATTCACGAAAGAGGCAAGGAAAACCTGGAAGATTATTTTATGTTCCGCATGGAACGGAAATTCCTTGAGGAGAAATTGAAAATTGCGCCTATTGGAGGGGGTGTAGAGATAAAGAATACAAATGATATCAAGAACAACTATGCTGTTATCTACACGCCGGAGATATCCTATAAACCCGTTGATAATGCTGAAATCACTTTGGGTTTGCGCATATTTGAGGGCAAAAACACAACCACTTTCGGCAGGGTAAAAGACAACAACGAAGCGTGTTTGAAGGTTGAATATAGCTTTTAATTATTTTTCATAAGTAACATAATTAAAGGACCCTATAGCTTAACTATAGGGTCCTTTTGAGATAGATATATTTGTCGGACTTCGTGTACTGGCTGGCTGAAGTGGACGACATTTGCAACTGGCTAATGTCCGTAGAATGTAGTATTTATTACCATTCTTTAGAATCCCTTGACGAGGTAATCAACCAATCCGAAGAGTTTAAACGAACCATGTTAAAGCCCTGACAAAGAAGCCATATATGGAACTGTCAAGCCCTAAGGCAGCTTAGAAAGCATGAACGCTACCCGAATCCCGGATTTTTATCAACGGGCTGACCAGCCGCCTTGCCGAGCCCATACCTTATGATACTGTCGCTGAAGGTTATTCCCCGGCTGGCCAACCTACCAATGCATAAATCTGTAGGATATATTTAAAAAAGTTGCATAGTAAAAACCCCCCAGTATTTATTTACTGGGGGGTTTTTATGTATTTATTTCTTTAGCACTTTTTGTATTGCTGCTTGGATATTTACAGGCGGTATTATCACTTGTGAAATTCCAGAGAGAAGTGTTAAATTATGGATATAATTGCGCACGTATGGAAAAATAATTGCTGGTGCGCTATTGTTCGAAAATTGGGATATATCCATGTTTTCGGATTGCCCATCAACCTCAAATAAACCAAGATATTCTACTTCTGCTTGTGCGAAAACCTCTTCCTTCTCGTTCAGAAATTTAATAATGCACCCGACCACGACGGAAGATTTTTTATTATCATCCCCTATCGCAACATCAAGAGAAAACTCTGAACGCACAATAGGTTTTAATGAAATTATAGGTTGTCTTTCAAATGCGCTGCGTTTGAGAATAATGGCATTACATTTAATGCCTGGCTGTTTTGTCTCATCCATTGTTATGCGGCCTTACAATAGGACATTGAAAATATATTGTTTTCCAGAGAAGTATCCTTTGGTATTGCATAAAGTTCAAGTGGAGATGAGTTAATACTACTTATTCCATAAGTGTTAATCTTTGTTAGGCTGACTATTGATGTAACACCTACAGGCTGCCAACCGTTTTGTTTGGAATGCATAGTATAACCAGTTAATAATTCAACAATAGCTTCATTGAAATTAAATTCTTGGCAAATATTTAATCCTGGCTCACAAATGATAGAAGAGTTATGCACGCCTCTTTCCCACAATGAACCTATCGCCTCAGAAGCAAAATCACGAAAACGCTCTGACAAATAAACCTCTGGTCGTGATATGACAACTGAATGGGTGTTATCATGTTCATTGAAAACGATAACTGAGTCAATAGAAAAGTTGTCCTTTATGGATTTCTTAATCTTCTTCAATTCTTGATTTATGTCAAGGCACATATTTGAAATATCCCTTCATTTTTTCATACGTTAGTTGGGCAAAACTATAATCCGTATCGTCCATATGTATGCATTCGTAATCGGCCTTTACACGTAGATTACGCAGCGAATCAAAGTCACACACAAAGGAATACGCATTCTTTAAAAGATTTTTCTCCAGAACATATCCCATGCCCGCAGTTCGTATTTTATCGTGGGAATTCTGTCCTGCCAACGAACTCAAATCTTTACCCGCAAAAAGGAGCACGCCTTTTATATATTGAAGCAGCGAATAGTATATTCTATTTATACTGCTTGAATATTTTTTATGTTTATTGCATAATTCAGAAGCTTCGTAGGATTCTTCTGATTTCTCAAACTGAATAACAGGATTCATAAATTACTTAGTGGATGCACTCTCTTATGTTTGAAAATATTAGTCAACCCATTTATTTAGAAATCTGGATTAAAGGCGAATATTAAATATATTATATTTAGCTTGAGATGTCAAGTGAAATCGTTATTGATGTTATGGTAAGCATGTTGTTTCTGATATTGATTTTCATTTGTAATTGGAGTATCATCTTTCTGGCAAGAAATGCCCAGATAAAAGATTTAAAAGGTGAATAAAATGCCCGTCCCAAAAATAAACTATACTGTAGTTACAGGTATCTACCGCCCCAGGCAAAAAGGCCGGGTAGCCCTGCCGGTATATAGTTCCCGAGTCCCGGCAGGGTTCCCCTCTCCAGCCGATGATTTCATTGAGAAGAAGCTGGATTTGAATGAACACCTGATAAAGAATCCAGCCGCAACCTTCATCGTCAAGGTATCCGGCAATTCAATGATTGGAGCTGGTATCCATTCCGGCGACCTTCTGCTGGTAGACCGCTCGCTGGAGCCGGGCGACAAAAAGATAGTGGTGGCGGCACTGGACGGGGAGCTGACTGTAAAACGGCTCCGGCAACGGGCCGGGCGGATGTATCTGGCTTCCGAGAACCCGGATTACCCGGAGGTTAAGCTGGATGACCTGGCTGACCTGAAGATTTGGGGAGTCGTAGTTTTTGTCATACACAAGGTGTAAACTGGTTTCATTATGAGAAAGATATTCGCTCTGGCCGACTGCAATAGTTTTTATGCTTCCTGTGAACGGGTCTTCAATCCATCTCTGGAGGGCAGGCCGGTCATCGTGCTATCCAACAACGACGGCTGCGTCATAGCCCGCACCAACGAGGCCAAGGCCCTGGGCATCGCCGGGTTTGAGCCAGTCTTCAAATACCAGCAAATTATCGACCAGCACAACGTGGCTGTTTTCTCGGCCAACTTCGCCCTTTACGGTGACCTCTCAAGCCGGGTGATGGCCACCCTCCGGCAGTTCACGCCGGAAATGGAAATTTATTCCATCGATGAGGCCTTTCTATCCCTGGCCAGCATGAATATCGACCGGACGGCCTATTGCCGGAAAATCAAGGCCACCGTAAGCCAGTGGACTGGCATCCCGGTCTCCATAGGCATCGGCCCCACCAAGACCCTGGCCAAGCTGGCTAATCGCCTCGCCAAGAAAGACCCAGGGTTGGGCGGCGTGCTCGATATCACAGACAACCCCCAAATCGACCAGCTGCTGGCCCAGACCAAGGTGGAGGATATATGGGGCGTAGGAAGGCGTTATACGGCCCTCCTGAGCCGCCACGGCATCCAGACGGCCCTTCAGCTCAGGAACGCCAATGACGACTGGATACGGAGCCATATGACCGTGGTGGGCCTCAGAATGGTCGAGGAGCTCCGGGGCAACCCCTGCATTGATGGTCAGGAGACCCCGCCGCCCAAGAAGTGCATTATGACCTCCCGCTCTTTTGGCCGGGACGTCCACGTCAAAGAGGAACTGGAGCAGGCCGTGGCCGAATTCACCACCATGTGCGCCGAGAAGCTCCGGAAGCAGAAATCCAAGGCCTCCCTGCTGACGGTGTTCATAGGCAGCAACTGTTTCCGGGATGAGCCCCAGTATTCAAATTCCATTACCCTGGGCCTGCCCGAGCCCACCGACTATACCCCCCGTCTGCTGGAGCTGGCCCACCGGGGGCTAAAGAACATCTTCAAGCCCGGTTATTCCTACAAGCGGGCCGGGGTGCTGTTGGCTGGTATCGGGCCGAGGGATATTACCCAACTGGACATGTTGGAGCCGGGCCAGGAGAAATCGGGAGAGACCGGGCTGATGCGGGCGGTGGACTCCATCAATTCCCGGATGGGCCGGGGAACTCTCAAGTATGCCGCAGCGGGAATCAACCGTCCCTGGAAGATGAGGCAGATGATGCTTTCTCCAAGGTTCACAACCAGCTGGGAAGACCTGCCGGTGGCTAAGGCGGTCTGATACCGAGGCTCCCTGGCATGGTTGGGATTTGCCGTTGAGCAGAAACGTTACAAAAGAAAACGCCAGGCTTTACGGCCTGGCATTTCCCATTATTATTGATTCCTGCAATTGATTGCAGAAATTGAATTATTTTTTATTCTTCGCCTCTTCCAGGGCCTTCCGGTCTTCCTTGAGGAACCTGTCAATGATTTTCGGGTCGGCCTTTCTCAGCGCCTTCACGAAATCCATGACTTTATACATTGACTGCGGATTCTTCAGCAGAGCCTCGATGTTCTCGACCTTCATGCTGCTGGTCTTGGCTATCTCCCGGATGCTGGCCTCATACTTCACCACGTTGACGTCCAGCGTGCCAAGGTTCCGCTGAATGATTCCGGCGTCGACCTGGACTTCAATTATTTCCTTTTGCAAATGCACAATCTTTATCGTGTCGGCCTCGACTCCCTCGGACAGCTTAAACAGGTTCTGGAGGAGGGATGCTGCATACTCCGGATTCACCTCCCCCTCTATCTGGGCCTCCAGCTTCGCCTCAATTTTAGCAAAGGCGTTCCACTTCTTTTCCACCCGGACAATATAGAACTTGACGACGCCCTGCATGAACTTGATAGTCTCTATCGCTGGTTCGATTTTCTCCATTGCCCGGATGACCATGAGTGGGATATGCTTTGCCACTATCTCTCCTGGAGGAACGTCCTTCAGGTAACGCTTCAAAGCGAGCACCAGGGATTCCTTCTTCATCTTGGTCAGGTGCCCCGGCTCCCGAATCATGGCCGCTACCTTCTCGACCGGGATACCGCTCACCAGCCAATTGTGGATGTCGCTGTATATCTTACACGACTTGATGCCGTCATGCTTCCTGTTCTTTACTGATTTCTTGGCTCCTGCCTTCTCATTAGAACCCATTTTATCTACTCCTCAAAACCATGATACTTTCGGTATCATCAATTTTTATAAGTTATTGTTATTGATGAAGTTATTTTTTAGTCTCTCTGTCAAGCTGTGCCTTTACCCTTTCATCCACCAGGAGCTCCGGGACGAACCTAATATTCATAAGGTGTTATGGTGGCCCCTCAAAGCAAAAGCGGGGGCGGATGAGCAACAACAAATCATTTTTACAAAAAAACCCCGACACCAGCGGATATAGTTCGCTGGTAACGGGGTAGAGCCCACTGCGCAAGCAGTGATATTAATCTACATCTGATTATACAATATTTTTGCTGTCTTTGTCAAGAAGCCTGATGCAATGAGGCTCTTGGCGCAGGGGCTTCTGTAAGCCGGTAGCAGAGCGGGGCGGCGAGGACAATGGCATAGCATTATTATTCTTGATATTCTTAGCTTAAATTGCTATTCTTAAGCTAAATGGCAAAGCAAAATCACCATATCGAACACACCAGGGTAGTCCACATCCTGTTGAACCGTGCCCAGGTGCTGGGTCTGGTTGGTCGGAATGAATTGGCCATAGGTGACCTTAATCGTGGCTTGGTGCTGTCCGGTAAAATCCGGGATGATAAACACCAGGCCGATTGTCATTTGCAGTTGAGCGATATCTACAGTGCGGTAGGCAGGAATGATGACATGCTGGCCCAGGCGGGGAAAGCTCTTTTACTGTATCAGTCGGTTAATGACGAAAAGGGCCAAGCAGAAAGTCTCCACAATATTGGACATGTCCACAACTCCAAAGGCAATTATCCGTTGGCACTGGAATACTATGACAAAGCCGTTAAGATACAGGAGGCTATGGACGACCGCTTGGGTCAGGCAAATAGTTTCAACAACATCGGCTATCTCCATTACTGCTGCGGGGATTACCGGAAGGCCCTGGACAATTATAACAGGTCTTTGGAGATTCAGGAGGGCATCGGTGACCGTGAAGGCCAGGCCCGCAGTTTGAACAACATTGGCTCGGTTCATTATAGCCGGGGTGATTATTCCGATGCTCTTAAGTATTACAATGAAACCCTTGCCATAAAAGAGAAGATAGGCGACCGCAAGGGGCAGGCCAACGGATTTAACAATATCGGGACTGTGTATGACAAACTGGGAGACTACCCGAAGGCTCTGGAATATTATTCCAAAGCCCTGAAAACCCAGGAGGAGATTGGTGACCGGGACGGCCAGGGCCGCAGTTTGAATAACATCGGAATCATGCACAAAAACCTTTGTGAATATCCACAGGCCTTGGACTATTACACCAAAGCTTTGCAGATAAAAGAGGACACCAGCGACCGGAAAGGGCAGGCCATTTGTCTTATAAATATTGGCCGGATTCATCTGGCCCAGGAAGAATACCAGACTGCCAGGGGCCGCCTTTTGGCCGGGGAACGGATAGCGAAGGAGATTAAGGCCAAAGAGGCTTTGCGCAGGGCTTATTCTGCACTTGGGGAACTGGAAATCGTCAGCGGCGGCCAAACGGCTGGCGACTATGCCTTCCAGGCTCTGCAACTGGCGGAAGAGCTGAAATCCAAGGTTGGCAGGGCCGAGGCCTTGCTTTTACAGGCCAGAATAGAGAAATCAGGGGATAAGTTTAAGGACGCAGTGGCTATATTCCAGGAATTGAACCAGCCGATGGAAACGGCCAAGGCCTTGAGTTATTATGGCCAGGTCATGGCCCGGCCCGACATGGTAAAAGAGGCCAGGGATATATTTATCCGACTGGGGATTAAGAGCTGAGCCACAAAAATGGTGGGCAGTTCATATAAATATTGATTTTGAAGGTATGGCTTTTGGCTCTTGATTTTATAGAGAGAAAATGCTAATATGAAACATTAAATAAGTTAACCATGTGAGTTTGCAAAAAATGCAGAACCTTGAAATAATCCATAAAATCTTAAATCAACTTACCCATTGGCGGGTTTATACCGAGTTAAGTTCGGCGGCTCGTCTGAACGATGTTAACAACACTAACGAAGAATTATGCGTCTTAATATTGAATAAAGTGTATGGATGGAATCTGAAAAATCTCAATACCTCGCACACTAATTACCCAGCAATTGATTTGGGCGATACTGCCAAAGGGATTGGCGTGTCTGTAACCGCAACAGACACATCAACATATATCAAGGAGAAAATAGGGATAAACATTAAACACAAAGTTTACGAAACCTATCCCATTCATTACTTTCTAATAACAACCAGGAAAAAAGATTACACCGCAATATTTGATACAGAGGGGAAATATACTTTCGATAAAAGCAAACATATAATTGACTTTGAAGACTTATTGGCACAGATTAAGGGACTTCCCATAAATATACAAGAGGAAATCTTGTCAATATTAGAGAGCCATGTTTCCAAATTAAAAGGGAAACTTATAGATGACATTACACCACAGGATATTGCAAAGTTGCTTAATGGATTTTTAACTAAAAATCCGAGTTTAATTGGAAGTATATCAAAAAGAATAAAAGATATTCACAGAACTGATTTCCCGCTAAAGAATAAAATCAATAATCTTAGTGAAGGATACATTAAACTAATTCAACAACAATCATTACCATTTTTTGAACAATTCAGAGTATTTTTAGAATCATTTGAAAACAAAGATTTGAAAAATATATATTACAACATAACAGCTGATTTGCAAAAAGAAATATTAACAAATAGGAAAAATTATGCCCTGTTTGATGATATTTTTGAAGCGATAGAAGATACCTGTAACGTTAAAAACCCAGAATTAGTCTCAGACCGCAGGGCACTTCGAATCTTACTGCACTTTATGTATTTTCAGTGTGACATCGGGGAAAACAAAAAATGATAACTCCAGATAAATACTTTGATTTAAAGCATTCTGTAATTAATGTGAGTGCCACTATTATACGTATATTGCAACGTATAAATATACTGTCATATGATGAACTTGAAATAGAAACCTGTAAGTTGCTTGGTGCAGAATCGAAAGATATATTTCCGCATGCTTTAAATTTTCTATTTCTTCTTAATAAAATAGAATACAATTCAATACTTTATTCTTTTAAGCTTAAATAAAATGAAACTTAGCAAGTTGTATAGCAATAAAGCATTTCACAACACCAAGTTTAACCTTGGCTTAAACGTGATTATTGCTGATGTCAAAGCGAAGTCAAGCCCCAACAGCTCTCATTCCATCGGTAAAACAAAGTTTATAAGGTTGTTAGACTTTTTGCTGCTTAAAAAGATACTACCTAAACAACACTTCCTCACATCAACAAAAGATATTGAAACAGGCACATTAAAATTCAACGGATATGAATTCTATTTAGAAATACTGCTTAATTCTGGCTCCTATCTAACAATAAAAAGGACGGTTGCGGATAGTTCAAAAGTATCTCTAAAGCTTTCAAAAGACAGTGTAGATGACTTTAATATCCCCGAAACTTGGGATTGGGAAAATGTTGGAATTGATAAAGCTATAGAATTACTAAATACATACTTAGATTATGATTTTTTTAAAAACAATAATGATTTAGATTATAGAGACACAGTTAATTATTCCCTTCGAGTCCCAGACGATGATGATTATGCTGATTTATTTAAGCTTAAAAAATTTACTTTTGATGAGAAAAAATGGAAAACGTTTATGTTCTCATTATTGGGGTTCGACAAAAACTCTGTTGCTGAAAAGTATAGAGTTGAAGATGAGATAACTCAAAAAATCAAAGTCATTAAGGAACAGGAAGAAGGATTCAATATTCAATCAAGTCAAAAGGATGAGGTTGAAGGATTTATTCAAGTTCTCAATAAGTCAAAGAAAGAAAAGATTCAAGAACTTGATAGTTTAAACTTTTACAATCAGGATGACAAGTTAATTGTTGAGTTGGTTGATGACATAGAAACAAGGATAAGTGAATTGAACAAGCTATCCTACAACTTGCAATTTGAAATAAAAAAAATAAATGATTCACTTAAAAGTGAATTTAGCTTTGATTTAGAGTCAATTAAAGAAATATTTAATGAAACAAAGATTTATTTTCCTGACCAATTAACAAAATCATACGAAGAGTTAATTGAATTTAACAAACAGATTACAATTGAACGTAAAGACCTTTTAAAGGAAGCACTGACAAGTAAAGTGGCTGCCCTAAGGGATGTAAAAGTAACACTGTTAGATTTAAACAAAGAAAAAGAAAAATACAGGGATGTCTTACAAGACAATACAATCATAAAAAAATTAAAAGAATATCAAAACGACCTAATTAAACTTGAAAACGAAATAGCAAGGCTTGAAGCACAATTGGATTCCATTAAAGTTATTGAGATAAAGAAATCTGAAATAGATAGATTAGACGACGAATTAAAATTAACTGTGCAAAAATTAACGACGATTATTGACAACACGAAAAGTAATACCCGCTATATAAACATTAGAAATTATTTTTCAGAATTTGCAATGTCAGTGCTGAATTATCCAGCAATAATATCCATTCATAAAAATAAAAACAATAACGTTGAATATAGTTATAAGATTGGTGACACAAGAAAAGGCGAAGGCCATACTTATAAAAAAATGCTTTGTGTTGTTTTTGATTTAGCAATATTAGCCGAATACTCAAATGAATCCTATTTTAAATTTGTTTACCATGACGATGTGTTTTCAAATCAAGAGAATAAGATTAGGGTAAAATTGTTGAAGTTATTGAGAATATATTGCGACAAGTATAATATTCAATATATTCTTAGTATCATCAAGGATGATTTGCCAAGAGATGAGAACGGCAATCCAATAGAATTCAGCAAAGATGATATTATTCTGGAGTTACACGATAAAGACGATAGTGGAAAACTATTTAAGACATCATTTTAATTATAAAAAAAGCCGGGCAAAAATGCCCGGCTTTTTCTTATCGTATCAGTATTATTTTCATCGTCTTGGTGACCGGCCCTCCGCTGAACCTGCAAATGTAAATCCCGGTAGGTGCTTTCCCGCCAGCCTCATCCCGCCCATCCCATCGAACAGAATTTCTCCCCGGCTGCTGAACCCCGGTAAAAAGATGTTTCACCAGCTGCCCGGCCACATTGTAAATCCGGACATCCACATCAGAGGCTCGGGGCAATTGGTAGGTCAGGGTGGTCAGGCCCCTGGAGGGATTGGGAAATGGTGTCCCGACTTCAAGCTGCGGGGTTGTGGTTAGCAGGTTGGTTTCCACGCCCTGGGCCGGTAAGCTGTAGTGGTCTCCATCAACAGTGAAGGAAGTGTCTCCCACAATGATGTGAATGTTACTGTTGGTCGCCCGGCCCCGACCGGCTGGGATGGTTCCTCCGTCCAAAGGGCTGTCTTCAGTCTGATAAATATAGGTGCTGGAATTGGCGCAGAGCCTGTCTATAGCCTCCTGGGTTGGGTGGGGATAGTCGTTGTTCTCCCCAATGGAGATTATGGAGGCTTGCGGGTTCAGTGTGCTGACCCAGGTTGGATTGGAGCTGGAGGCGCTGCCGTGGTGGTTGACTACCATGACCGATACTTGGCCGATGTCCGGGGCCAGGATGGATTCCACATCCTTGTAGGGACTGGAATTGTATCCGGCGATGTCTGTGGCGAAAACCATTTTGAAGGAGCCGTAGGTTATCAGCAGGCCGAAAGACTTGTTGTTTTCCTCGGTGCCCGGCAGGATGGAATCCCCGGAGAGGGTCTTGCCGTTGACGGAGATGCACTGGGCCGTGACCCCTCCGCCGAAGTCGAATACTTGGCCTATGGTGGCAGTAGACCGCTTTGCCCCGGCTGAGGCCACATACTCGTCGTAGGCCGCCGTGGTATAGCTGTAGCCCCGGTCGTAGGCCCCGCCCCGGAAAGAGTCGGGATAAACGCTCACGCTGTCTATAATCTGGTCGAGTCCGTCTATATGGTCGAGGTGGTAGTGGCTAAGAAACGTGTAGTCCAGGTGCCGGACGGCCATAGAGTCCCGGATAAATTTCCACATAAGCCGCCCTGCGGTGTTGGACGGCCCGGCATCGATGACCGCATTCTTGCCGGAGGGTGACTGTAGGTAGGCCCCATTGCCCTGGCCGATGTCAAAGCAGGTAATCCGCAACTGGGCCGGGGAGGCCCCGGCCAAAGCCGCCAAGGCACCTAATATCATTAGAAAGTTCCGCATAACCTCATCATACAGCGAATACGACCGTTTGTCAAGGCAGCCACCGGGCCTTAGGACATTTATACATGTTCCTGTTAAATCATGTTGCTTTGGGTCTTCAAGCCAGCATTAGCCTGGATTTTTGTCGGGCCTGTAGTGTATAATTGCTTAACAATTAATTGGAGAGCCGCTATGAACTACGCCCTTGTTCTTGGCCTTGGTATTGTTCTGGGAGCTGCGCTTGTATTAGTCCTTAACCACCTGCGGGGCCGGGATGCCAAGCAACTCGCCCAGGAACTGATATCCCAAACCGAGGCCCAAAAGATTCAGGACTTGGAAGCCCTGATGGGAAGGATTAAAGAATCGTTTGGAGCCCTCTCCCTGGAAGCTCTGTCAAGAAACACCTCGGACTTCCTGAATCTGGCCAACGAAACGCTCTCCAAACAGACCCAGCTGGGCGGGCAGGAGCTGGAGGGGAAAAAGCAACTTATTGACCAGACCCTGGCCGCCATGAAAACAGACCTGCTGGGGGTTCAGACGCTGGTCACCACTTTGGAAAAAGACCGGGAGAACAAGTTCGGTGAGCTTACCAATCAGCTTAAGAACAGCGTAGAGGTCACTGAGAAGCTCCGGGAGACAACCGACCATCTCAAGACCGCCCTGGCCAGCCGGGATGTCCGGGGCCAGTGGGGCCAGAGAATGGCCGAGGATGTATTAAGGCTGGCGGGCTTCATCGAGGGCATCAACTACTTAAAGCAGAAGTCCCTGGCCACCGGAACCACCATCCCGGACTATACCTTCCTGCTGCCCCAGAACCTCAAGGTCAACATGGACGTAAAATTCCCCTTGGACAACTACGTCCAGTTCCTGGAGGCGGCGGCGGAGACCGACCGGCAGGCCTATAAGAAAAAGTTTCTGCAAGACGTCCGGCAGAGAGTCAAGGAGGTCAACAACCGTGATTACATCAACCCAGCAGAGAACACCGTGGACTACGTTATCGTGTTCATTCCCAACGAGCAGGTCTACGGCTTCATCAACGACAATGACCGAACCCTGCTGGACGATGCCATGAAGAACAAGGTCATCCTCTGCTCGCCTGTGACCCTGTATGCCATCCTGGCGGTCATTCGCCAGGCGGTGGACAACTTCAGCCTGGAGAAGACCGCCTCCCAGATTCTTGCCTTGCTGGGCACCTTCAATGCCCAATGGAAAGTCTTCCTGAAAGCGATGGATAAAATGGGTAAAAAAATTGACGAGGCTCAAAGCGAATATCATTTGCTGATGAGCACTCGTCGGAACATGCTTGAAAAACCTCTCAAGAAAATTGAAGACCTCCGGATACAAAATGGAATTCCAATTGATGCAACGCCCATAGAGGTTGAGACCTTAGAAGACATAGCAATTCAATAAAATACACCAGTATTCACTAACCTTCGGGCACAGACGAAAAACAAGAATAAACATTCGATTTACAAATAACAATGGGCGCAGTTAACTGCGCCCATTTGTTTTATATCCATTTCGCAAATTGGGTGGTTTCTATTATTTTACCCTTGGCAGCTCATTGGGGAAAGCATGTTCCATCTAATGCACGCCATAATTCCTTTCCATAAATATTCACAATACAATTTCTAAACAAATTATAGCCATTTCTATCTACAGCATAGGGCCGTTCTGATTCTTCCCTACTTATTTTACCAGCAAATACTCTGTCACGCATCATCAGTTCTATGGCATATTCAAGGGTGGGAGCGGAGTTATAATCTACTACACGTGGGGTTGCATAGATACGATAGATGTCAATAAAATCATTCCAAGACATTTCCCTGCAAACCTGCAAGCCAACGCTATAAAGAGCGAGCCTTTTAATGTCTGCATCAACACGTTTGCGTAATTTCGCAACGAGGTTATCATATCTTCTTTGGGTAAAAGACCTATCTAATAATAACACCTTACCCAAATCTTCAATTTCTATTAAATACCAAATTGCCCCTCTTAAACGGGACCCTTTTAGTTTAACGGTATTTTCAATATTTACGAATTGTTTTTTAATCTTGGCCTGTTCCCTTTTGTCCCAGAGTTTTAAATGTTTCAACGCAATAGCATCTGTGGAGTCTAATGATAGGGCTTTCTTTATATCTATGAGTGCGCTATCCCGTATTCCAAGTTCTTCATAAGTGAGACCTCTATTGCAATATGCTCGAATATAATTAGGATTTAGCTCCATACATTGTGTAAAGTCTTGAATTTCTTTTCTTTTGTCGCCCAAGGCGTCGTATATAAAAGCACGCTTAAAGTAGTATTTGTAATATGTCGTATCTTTCTGTCCATATTCAATGGCTTTATTTAAGTCATTTAAGGCTTCTTTATGTTTGCCTATTTGCTGATAACTGGCCCCACGTAAATAGTATGCATCGGCGAAGCATGTGTCTTTCTCTATAGCCTTATTAAAATGTCGTATCGCTTCTTCCCATAATACATTTTCTCTTCTTGTGCTTGAAATGACATTCTTACCCTTATTGTAATCATCTATGGCTGATTCTCTATTGCTGTTCAGTGATTGCGCACCACAAAAAGAAAAGAGAAGGGCTATACTCAGCAGAGTTATAAGGTATTTCATTACGTCATCCTTTTGCAGTATTTTAGATACATTCACGACATAATAGTAATTGAAATAAAACCCAAAGTCAAGAACAAATTACACATTAGGTATATAATAAAATCTCCCGCCAAGTGCTATCATTCAGAAACACTACGGCGGGAGATTTTGATGGATATTCGTAAAGACCTCGGCAAGAGGATACTGGCCCTGCGGAACAAGAAGGGCCTGACCCAGGAGGAGCTGGCCGAAAGGACGGGATTGAGCAACACCTACATCGCCATGCTGGAGACCGGGAAAAGAACCCCGTCCCTGGAGGCCCTGTATAAGCTGGCTGATGCCCTGAATGTCAGGATTGTTGATATTCTATCATTCGAGCGGCCTGCCATGAAAGGGGCTAAGGCAGGGTTCGTGGGGATAGAGCTGACCGAGCAGGAAGCGAAAATTGTCCGGGAGGCCGTCTTGATTCTGGGGAAAAGAACAAATATCAAGAAGTAATAAATAAAAATAAGATAGAAACCTTTAATAGGTGCAGTCAACTGCACCTATTACTTTTTGCCCATAGTCCACCGTAGTCCGGAAGTTTGTGCCCGAGGAGTTTTTCTCTAATGGCCAATCTCCTCTTGTATAGGCCTGTCGCCTGCTCGTATTGCCCCTGGCAATGGTAATTCTCCTCCAGCTCGCCCAAGGACACCAATACGTCCGGATGCTCAGGAGCAAGAGCCTTTTCCCGGATGGCCAGGGCTCGCTTATACAGAGGCTCAGCCTGGTCATATCGGCCTTGGATACGATGTAGCTCGCCCAGATTGTTCAAGGTGTCCGCCACATCCAGGTGCTCCGGGCCGAACACTTTTTCCTGAATCGCCAGCGCCCGCTGGTAATGAGATTCGGCCTCTGTTCTTTTCCCCTCGGGGAGGCAGAGTTCTCCCAGCTTATTAAGTGCTGTGGCCACGTTGGGATGCTCCGGCCCGAAGCATGATTCTGCGGCGCTCAATGATTCCTCGGCCAATATGAGAGCCTCTGGAAAACGACCTTGGTAATATAGTTCTTCCGCTTTGGCTTTCAGTTCGTTCCACATAGTTACGTCTCCTTGATAAAATTTTCAATTCCTGCAATTGATTGCAGGAATCAACCTTCTACCCGTTTTAATGCCCCAGGGACGTTCTGCGCCTCGGGCTGCTATTGGGTCTCTCTCGGTCGAGAAAGCTCCGTAGAGAACCCCGATAGGATTCCTGGGGGCATTCTGTGATGATGTTTAGGTGGACTGCCCCAGCGTCCAAGGTATCAAGCTCCTCGTTGGTAACCTTCCTGGCCCAGGCCCGGAGATGGCTCTGTTGGCGGGCTTTCAGCGAGCCTGTCTGAATAGTGAAGCCATGAGCCTTGGGAACGAATCTGAGGCGCACCCAACCCTTCCGCAGCAGGCCTGCCATTATCTCCTGCCGGGCCTTTCCCTCCAGTCCCAGGGGCTCCTGATGCCTTCTGTAAGCCTTCTGGACGGTCTCACGGCTCAGGCCGAACTGGGCGGGGTTCTTTATAACGGCCCGGATATGGGTTGCGACCTGGCCGGTAACGGGGATAATCCTGCCCCTGGGGGATATCCAATATGCCTCGTATTTCATGGCCCCTACCTTGCCAGCCTGGTGATGCCCGGCTGGGTCGTGTCCGGCTGGGCCGAGCCCAGCTTGAAGTAGACCAGGCGGTTTTTATACTCAATTGAAGGCCAGCTGTAGCGGCGGCTGACGGTGCCATCGGGCCAAACCCAGGTCACCCTAAGCCCGGAATAGTTTATTAGACACTGGTGGCTTCTCAGCAGGGCATAATCCTTCACGTAAGTCACGGTCTGGGCCTCGGTGAGGTTTTCCGGCAGGGGAACGGACTGCCAGACGGCGGGCATCAACCGGGCCGAGAAACATTGGGGCACCCTGACCGATTTGACGGCCTCTTCCCACGAGTCAAAATCCAGCACCTGCACCTTGCAAAGCATCTCCGGCTCAACCCCGATGGCTCCCAGGAATTTTCCCGGCACTGGCTTCTCTGCCTTCAGCCAGGCCTCCAGGTGCCGCTTAAACTTCTCCAGCTTGCGGTAGCCGCAGGCCTGGGCCAGTTCGGAGACGGTCTTCCCAGACTGTTGGTATTTATGGCGCAGGTAGCCCCTGATGTGGAAATAGGGCTGATAGTCATGGTGCTGCTCCACCTTTTGCCCGGCCAG
The DNA here is from genome assembly GCA_937863685.1 of uncultured bacterium. Lineage (GTDB taxonomy): Bacteria > Edwardsbacteria > AC1 > AC1 > EtOH8 > UBA2226. The sequence continues at coordinate 69,898 of CALMGM010000005.1, read as the reverse complement.
GAAGACCGAGCTGAAAAACTGCTGGGCATTTTGTTCCATGATGGTTCCCTCCAAATTGATTTGGAGAGGGGAGGGCTTCCTAAAAAGAAAAACCCCTGTCCCGAAGCATATGCCTACAGGAAAAGGGTTCAATTCCTTTGGCTCATCTTCGTGATTTTAATCACTCGGATTTAGCACCACGGAGACTTATGGAGTCTCCAGGTTGCTGAGGCGTCATAGGGCCAGTCCCTCGGCCTACTCTCGATGAGGTTATTGACATAATTATACCATGAAATATTGAAAAGTCAATGCCATTAATTTGAGAAACAAATACTGCCTTGGCAATAAATTATTAACTTGATTTTAAACAGTCAAATGGTGTATTCTTATAGCTCTAACTTAAAGGAATATTATGACCTTATCTCTTGACAAACCCAAACTTGACAATCTTGCCAACGAAATTTGGAAGTCCGCTGAGCGGCTGCGGGGCAAGTTCAAACCATATGAGTATCAAAACGTCATCCTGCCGATAATTGTTATTCGCCGTCTGGAATGCGTCCTCATCCAGTGGCGAAAAGACAAATCCGCCGAGGTGCTGAAAAAACGGCCCAATACACCAGAGAAGGAGCTGAAGAAGCTGGTGAAGGGCCTGGAAACCAGCACCTTTCCTTTTTCCAATAAGACCGATTGGACATTACGCAAGGTCTACGAAGAAGACCATACTCTTCTGGACGCAAATTTCCGTGCCTACATCAACGGGTTCTCGAAAAACGTCGATGACATTATCGAGCATTTCAACTACCGTGAAACCATCGGCCTGATGGTGAAGAACAACCGTCTCGCCCCCATCCTCAACCAGTATAAGGAGCTTGAACTGGGGCCAGACAAGCTATCCCCACTGGAGATGGGATATATTTATGAGGAATTGCTGCGCCGCTTCTCGGAACAAAGCGGTGAGGAGGCTGGAGAGCACTTTACCCCCCGTGAAGTCATACGGCTAATGGTAGAGTTGCTCGAAATCCCTGTTCCCGACCATCATATCTCCATCTACGACCCAGCTTGCGGAACTGGCGGGATGCTATCAGTCGCCAAGGAACATCTTCTTGATAAGGCAGCCACACCGGCCCAGAAGGCAAACGTTGACAAGTATGTTACCGTTCACGGGCAGGAATTATCCCCGACCAACTACGCCGTGTGCCTGGCCGACCTCATCATTAAGGATGACAAACAGACCAAAGTGTTTTGTGGTAATTCGCTCATCCCACACGAGCTTCACAACAAGGAAAAGGGTGACCAACTCCCAGAGTCAAAGTATCAGTTTGATTTTATGCTTTCTAATCCTCCCTTTGGCGTGACCTGGGGTGGCAAGGATGGATATGAAACAGAGGTCAGGAAGCTATTAAAAACCAGATACCAAGCGGGATTGCCAAGGGTTAACGACGGAGCCCTGTTGTTTCTTCAAACCATGCTGGCAAAGATGAAGGAACCAACAAAGGGGGCCAGCAAGATAGCCATAATATTCAATGGCTCTCCTTTATCCAATGGTGATTGCGGGTCGGGCGAAAGCGAGATTCGTCGCTGGATACTGGAGAATGACTGGCTCGACGCCATCGTTATGCTCCCCGACCAGCTTTTCTATAATACTGGCATATTCACCTATATCTGGCTCCTGCGGAACGATAAGCCAGTCTCACACAGGGGCAGGGTGATGTTGATAGACGCCAGGCAGCAGTTCGAAAAGGAACCAAAATCATTCGGTTGCAAGCGCAACCGAATCTCAGACGGCAATCGTGCCTGGGTCGAGGAGAGATACCGAAATTGCTGGAAAAAGGATTATACAGATGAGAAAGTGAAGATATTCCACCGAGAGGACTTCTCCTTTCACAAGTTAAGCGTGGTATTCTGGCAGTTTGATGAAAATGACAAGCCAGCCATAATCACAGAGGCATACACAAAGGCTTTTACCGCTGCCAACATCAAGAGAGAATTGGATTTCTACGCCAGCGAGATGACGTTCACAGTAAAGTTAAAGGTTGGGAAAGCCGAGAAGACTGAAACTATAAACCTTTTGCCTAAGACTAACGTTGCTAAAATATTTAATGCCCTAATGGAGGGCAAGCCAAATGTTGTATCAGTTCAATGGACACACCGCCATTATATTAAGGAAGATGAATATGTTCCTTACGGGGAAGACATTGAAGTGTTCCTGAAAAGAGAGATAGCCCAGCCCATAATACGCTGGCAAGACAGCCCGCAACTCGGCTACGAGTTTTTACCAAATAAATATTTCTTCAACTATCAACGGTTGGATAAGTCAAAAAACTTGTTAAAGCAATTTTGGACGTTAGAAAGGGATGCAGAACACTTACTGGAGGGTTTGCCAAATCAATGATTCAAAATAATTTTACAACAAAGACCCTAACCCCTTGGGCCGACAATATCCCAACTGAATGGGTTTTATGTCGTTTGGATACAGTAGCAGATGTTATTTTTAGCAATGTTGATAAACACTCGCTGGAAGGAGAAGACCCTGTAAAATTATGCAACTATGTGGATGTTTATAAAAATGAGTTTATAACTGCTAATATTGAGTTTATGGAGGCAACAGCAGAAAATAGAGAAATAGTCAAATTCCAAATACAGAAATATGATGTTCTTATAACAAAAGATTCAGAGGAACCAGACGATATAGCAATCCCAGCGTTAGTTACAGAAGAATTGCCTGGTGTAATATGTGGTTATCACTTAGCTTTAATACGCCCCAGGTCAAAAAGAGTCACTGGTGATTTTATCGCTTGGCTTCACAGGTCAAAACAATTCCGTGCTCAATATGAAGCTAACGCAGTTGGAGTGACTCGTTTTGGTTTGTCTCAGTATGTCGTTAGGTCTGCTTTAATTCCCCTGCCGCCGAGGGCTGAACAAGAACGTATCAACGAATACCTCCTTAAAAGTTGCAAGGCCATTGATACTATAGCTGCCCTTGCCACGCCAAAGGATGATACAAGGTTAACCGAGGGCATTCTTAATAAACAAATGAAAATACTTCGTTCTTATAGAAATTCTTTAATCCATGAATGTGTTACTGGCCAACGACGAATATCTGATGCGGACATTAAAAAAGTGAAAGCCCATGCCTAAGAAAAAAGTCCCTGAGCTGGATTTTCAGAAGCACATTGCGGACTTCCTTGTCCGTGAGCACAGCTATGGTATGCTTGAACGGGGAGATATCGCAGACACGACGCACTTTATAGCCGAGGGTCACTTATGGTCGTTCCTGATGGCCACGCAAGGGGATACTCTAAAAAAGCTCGCCGAAAACTATGGCACCGATGCCCGTGATGAGGTTTTCAAAGCGCTACACAAGGAACTTGCCAGCTCCCCCCTGTGGATGATTCTTCGGCACGGCTTGAAAGTTCGTGGCCTGGATTTACACCTGTATTACCCCAAACCCCGCTCCTTTCAGAGTGCTGCCACAGATAAATATACAGAAAACCGCATAACCTTTAGACCCCACTTCTATTTTGGCGAGACAAACGAAGAGATTGATTTCGTCTTCTACCTGAACGGCCTTCCCATAGTAGCCCTGGAGCTCAAGCACGAGAAGAACCAGAACGTCCACGATGCCGTTGCCCAGTTCGTAGCCCGAGACCAATCTGTAAAGATATTTCAGCATCCCTTCATTTACCTGGCAGCCGATACAAGCGACGTGATGGCTGCCACCAACCCAAGCCGAACAGAGAACTTCAAGTGGCATAATACTGGTCTGACGAACCAGCCCATCACAAAGGGCGAATACCCTGTTGAGTTCCTATATCGTGAAGTCTTGTCGAAGGACAGGCTGCTGGAGCTCCTCTCCTTCTACCTAATCAATGTGCCCAAACGGGATGCCCAGGACGACCGACCAGCCCAAAGCCAGTTCACTATCCTGCCACGCTACCACCAAAGTCGTATGGTTCGGAAACTGGCCAATGCCGCCCAGGAGCATTTTACAGCGTCTGGCAATATTGGCGGGAAATACCTCATCAATCACTCGGCAGGCAGCGGGAAAACGCTGTCTATCTGCTGGCTGGCCGACCGCCTGCACAGCCTGTATAAACCAGACACCAACGACAAGCTTACCGATATCGTTTTCATCCTGACTGACCGAAAGGCCCTCGACAAAAACATCAAGGATGAACTGGAGAACTTCACTCATCTTAAGGATGTTATAGGGCTCGCAAAAAAAGCCGAAGACCTGCCCCGGTTCCTGGCACAGCGTAAGCCGATAATAGTATCAACCCTTCAGAAGTTCGTATGGATTCTTGAGGAAATCGAGAACAAGCCCGAGCTGAAGAAGCTGCGGGTGGCCTTTCTCATAGACGAGGCCCATCGTTCCCAGGAGGGCCAGATGGGGGTTGCGATACGGGTGCCCTTCCGAAACCCGGACGAACCCGATACGGATGTTGCGGCCACTGAAAAGGACGAGGAAGAGGCTGTCGCCAAGATTATAAGAGAGCATGACAACAATCAACTTTTCGTTGCCTTCACCGCCACCCCCGCTCCCTCAACCGTGTCCCTGTTCGGCTCACCATTCGATGTTTATTCAGAGGCCGAGGCCATTGACGAGGGGTATATCGTTGATGTGGCGGCCAGCATTATATCTTATAAAACACTTTATAATCTGCATTGCTCAGTTGTCCCAGACAAGGACAAAGAAAGAGTATTCTCCAAGGGCATTATTGCCAAGGCTCTCCAGAATGTCGCCTTCCAGGACGATGAATTGATACAATATAAGGCCGAGGTGATGCTGCGCATATTTGAAAACAGCGTCAAGCCTTTGATTGACGGACAGGCCAAAGCATTGATAGTGACTACCTCACGGATAGCTGGACTGCGGTATTTCAATATCATCAAGGAGAAGCTCCGTGAGCGCCAGGCGGATTATAAGGTGCTTTATGCCTTCTCGGATTTTACCCACCCCCAAACCAGCGCTAACATCACTGAACATGCAATAAATGAACTGAAAGAGGGAGAACTGATAGAAGACAGGTTTGAAGGCAGTGACTATCGGCTAATGATTGTAGCCAATAAATTCCAGACGGGATTCGACCAGCCCCTGCTGGCGGGTATGTTCCTGGACAAGCCCGTGAAGGACAGGAACGCTGTGCAAACCGTGTCCCGGCTAAATAGATGTTACGAGGGCAAGTCCGATGTCGTGGTGGTAGATTTCACCAATAACGCCAAGGGCATCCTGAAGGCTTTTACCAAGTATCGTAAGGGAACCCCGTTCGAGCCGGAAGAACCAGACAAGGACTTATGCCCCAATCTCTACGCCCAAATAAAAGCGGTGGGGTTGTTCACGCAAAAGGATGCCTCGGATTTCCAACAGTTAGTATCTTCGGATGCTTCAGATGCCAGGATACAGTATATCATACACGGATACAAGGTTAGATTCCAGGCCATGCTTTCGACCCATGAACTACGGAACGACTATGTGTATCTGTTGGCCAAATACGTTAAGTGCTTCCATTTCATGACCTGCTTTTTTACCTTTCCAGAAGAACTTAAAGTATTTGCCAGTTTTGCAGATTATGTGGGGCCGCAGCTCATCAAGCAGGGAACGGTTTCTGAGCTGATGAAGCGCATACATCAGACTGAGGTCATCAAGGCATCGGTTGAAGACCAGGGGATAGAGAAGATTTCTGGGGGAGCAAGGAAACCCCAGTCCGGTCGAGGCAGGCACGGGCCAGCGCCAGTTGTAAAAAAGATAACTGTCCAGGATATGATAGATGAGATACGGGTGAAGTTTTCCATCAGTGACGAAGAAGCCTTGTATATCAAAAGGGTGACCGAAGAAAAAGTGGCCGACAAAGAGATTAAGAGCACCGTGCAAATCCACCAAGATGATGCCATTTTCCTGGATGGGGCTTACAGAATGCAGGTAAACGGGAAAATAAAGCAGTCATATAATGAATATGACCGCTACGAAGAGTTGGCAGACCCCAAATACACCGACCTCGGCGGTATCTTCGATATAATGGCCGTAACAGTAATACAAAGCAATATGGGGGCAGCTTCGTAAGGTTAATAAACTACTATGTGGCCGAGGCGCTGAAGGTTTTCGAGCGGCTGGCAACAATTATATAACAACGAACTTGGTTCCTACTAAATCCGAAAATATGAATGACTCTCTAAAAATAAAAAGTAATAACCATTTAGGGAAAGCTATCGATATGGCTGCCCTGACCAGTTATGGCGTGGGCAACAAGGTTGGTGGCTCACCCAAAAGCCGGATTATATTCAACGACCCAAAACAACCCATCGAAATATTCTGCAAGGATAAATATATGGGTTATTTTATAAGGGGCCAAATACTCAATGTCCGGGAGAAAATATACGATTCTCATTTCCCCAAGGGGTATGCGGATGTCTCCTACAATATAACCGTCTTAATTTTGCTGTCCGAGAGTTATTTTACAGACAGGGATGAAAATCCCACTATATGCATGGATTATCCTGGATTTGGTGATTTTTATGGGCGAACAAAAGAGGAATTTATAAATATTCAGAAAGAGAATTCAAGGTCAACATATCCAACCCTAAAAGATATACACAACAAACATGTGAAGGCAAATAAACCATTAGAAGTTAAATTAGAACAACTGGAAATCAAAAACACTTTACAGCTACTGCAATCTATTAAAAAGAAAAAGAATACTATTTTGCTTTATCTGGGAATAATATATGATTCTTGCGGTGACGGTAAGACACCCCAGGCAGTTTTGGAGCAAAAGTATCATCTCGATAAAATCCACGTGCTGCCGTATTACCTCAAATCTTTTGATAGGATAATTGAAGATGGCACGCCTTCAAACCGTGACCTTAGCATCATATTTGACCATGTGCACCACACTGTATATAATATATTGAAGCATAGAACCCTAAGTAAAAATGATTGTAATTCTCTTATAGGAGATATAGCTGAACTTGGACTTAGATGGGCAGACGCAGAAGGGAAAGTATCAAGCCGTTACTTGAAAATATTAGTAGCATTTAACGATAAATCAAGGAAACATCCCGAACCTTACTATGAATTTTACAGTAGCTTTTTCAATGACCTCGTGGCAGATTTAAATGCCAAGGAGAAGATATGGCAATGCCTCGCTTGTGGGAATATTTATAAATATAAAAAGGGCAGAAAATATTGTTCCTTGACGGGTGAGGGAAAAAATTGTAGTAGAAAATATTACAGCAAGTCATATTACAAAAAGAATCAATGGAAGATACGTCCGAAAGCTAAAGTAGCGATGAGAGAGACACGGGCGTTATACAAAGACAAGGGGGTTGAAAAATAGGGGCCTACTGAAACAATAATAGAAAAACAATTGTTTCAGTATACTTAAACAACGTTAAAAAGAGCACTGTTCAAGGGTTTTGACATATTCTATGGTTATGTTATTATTGCTCAGCCTTCGGGCTGGGCCTTTTTTGTTTCCCAAAATGCGAGTCAAAAGTATCGGTTGCTATATGTCAAACAATAATAGAATTGTTAAGGAGGTTATTAATTGTGGAACGTTCTGAATTATATATAATAGTGCCATATCCATTGTTTTATACCGGATACGATAATGATGTCGGCTGGGACAACATAAGGGTATATTTTCACCTACGATGCGGAATATGGCGTAGAACTACCGGGCCACTGGGGAAATATTATAAGGAGGGGTATTTGGTTTCTCGTATATCCTGTCGAAAACTTGCTGCTCAGATGAAATTAAGTCCCGGAGAGGTTTCTAAGAGGATTAAGGCGCTTTTAATGGCAAAATGGATTGCAATTCAAGGTGCGGATAAAAGGGGAATGCCTTACACCTATATTCTCGGTAATCTCAAGAAAGATAGAGAAGGGAATATTTTATATGAAGTAAACGAAGATACAGGATTAAAGAGACCTGAAGAATTATATTTTTATGAAGCGGAAATGAATGATGTTGTAGAAAAATGGGAAAATGGGGAGCAGCAAAAATTTAAGGATAGTGATGTGTTGACATGTATTTATGATAATGACGAGGCAGAGGAGTCAAAAGTTGATGCTGTGGTTTCCCAAGACAAACTGTTGCCAACGGGAAACGCTCCGTTGCCAACGGGAAACATATTGTTGCCAACGGGAAACGCTCCGTTGCCAACGGGAAACGCTCCGTTGCCAACGGGAAACATACCGTTGCCGTCAAGAAACACTATTGACAACAATAAACCTATGCAGGGCAAAAAGTAAACCAATGTAAAAATCCCTCTAATAGATAAATAATTAATAGAAAACGGTAATAGAAAACGGTAATAGAAAACGGTAAAGTAGTCGACTTTCGCTAAAGCGAAAGTCGACTCAGATTGCTTCGGCTTTAAAATACGATAACAATCCCAGGAAGGACGATTACCACCAACCACCACCAGGAGGAGGAGAAAAGACTATGGCAACAACCCCGGTCAATAATAAAACCCGCACCCTGGAGATGCGGGCAAGGGAAAATAATGGGGCAGCCCTGGTTAAAAAAGCCGAGAGGTTGATAAACAAGAAGGTCAGGGAAAAAAGCTGGCTGGAGAAGAAAGATGATGAGATATCTTCCCGGCTCCTGTGGAATTGTTATATACAGAAGGCAAATGAAAATAACATTAGAGTCCCTGGATGGGAGCGGAAGGAAATGGCAATAGCTAAGAGATTTGCTGGGAAGGTCGGTGGGATGGACAGGGCCATAAATATTATTGGATATATTTTTGACAACTGGAGTGAGCTGTCTAAGAAATGGAAGATGGAAGAGAACTCCAGTCCCACGATAAATATTATTTCAACCTTCGGGCTGTCCTTGGTGAATATCATCAGCAAGCAGGAAGAGACTAAGGGGTTGAGAATTGGTCTTGGAACAAAAGCAATAGTTTCTTATACTGGAGGAAAAGATGAACGGGGCCGGGACAGTGAATCACGGCAACTTCACCTCCCAGAGTAATTTCTGCAATCAATTGCACCTATTGAACCGGCCCGGCCCAGAGCCCAGTTGCCCCTGATTTAAATTTATAAACGAATAGGTTAGAACCTTAGTTAGAACTTATGCCCCCAATCCAGTCGACATATAAATATTCGCAAGAATTGTTAGACCAGGCTCTCTTGGTCTTGCAACCCTATTCGAAGGTGAAGTTAACCTACGCTGATGCCGAGGAGTGCATTGACAACATGGTTAATCTCCACGAGCATTGCTTTTATCTGGCCCGGAAATACAACATTCCTGGCAGTGCCACAAATTAGCTGTTAATACCTATTGTATTACACTTTATAAAATGATATAATATGACATATGGACGAATTAATTGAAAAACTCAATAATTACAGGCTGGAAAACAGAATCACGCAGCAACAGTTGGCCCAGCTCCTGGAAGTATCCTTCCCCACCATCAATCGCTGGTTCAATGGTAAAGCTATGCCCAGGCCAATCCAGCGCTACCATATAGAGAAATTCCTGGCCCAGAAAAGCAAGAAGGTGAACGCATGAACAAAGCTCTCCTATACGTCAGAGTTTCCACCAAAGAGCAGGAACTGGAAGGTTTCTCTTTGGATGCCCAGGAGAAGCTGGGGCTTGAATACGCTAAGAGGAAGGGTTTGGAAATAGTCAAAAGATGGAAGGTGTCCGAGTCAGCCTGGAGCGTCTCTCGGACTTCTTTCAACCTGATGATTGACTATGCTAAAAAGCACCCGGAGATTGAGCATATTATATTTGACATTGCCGACAGGATGACACGGAACGATTTGGATAAAATGAAGGTGAACGACCTGATTAAATTCTATGGCAAGACAATCCATTTCTCCCGGTCGAATAAATTAATAAACAAAGATTCCGGCTCCGATGATTTCTTTATGCTGGACATAGAAGTCGCCGTGGCCAAAAAGTCGTCAAATGAAACCTCCAAAAGAGCCAGCATTGGTCAGGCAGAAAAGGCGGAGCAGGGCTTGTATCCATCCTATGCCCCTATCGGCTATGTCAACAACCTAAAACTTAAGACCATAGAAATAGACCATGACCTCGCTCCCTATGTAAGGCGGGCATTTGAAATGGTAGCCTCGGGGACAAACTCAATTAAAATGGTTTCCCAGACGCTTTACAAGGAAGGGTTCCGAAGCCGGGGCAACCGAATGGTTGACAAGAGTTCTATCCACCGTATGCTGCACAATACAGTTTACTATGGCGTCTTCACCTGGGGCGGGAAAAAATATATGGGACAGCATACGCCGCTAATCAGCAAGGAGCTTTTTGACAAAGCACTGGAAGTGTTGCAGGGTAAAAATCATTATTCGATTCAGAGGAAAAATTTTGCCTTTACTAACCTGATGACTTGCGGGGTCTGTGGGAGCAAGGTGATTGCAGAAATAAAGAAAAACAAACACATATACTACCACTGCACTTTCTCCAAGGGAAGGCATAAGGGGCAGCACTATCTGACAGAAGATTACGTGGCCAAGCAGTTGTTTGAGTCAATAAGCAGAATTCAGATACCGGAGGATGTCCAGTCTTTGCTATCAAAAGCCCTGGACGAAAGTCTCAATAAAAAAGAAAATTTTATTGAGACCAAAAAAGAAGCCAATAAGAGGGAATTAGAACGGATGCAGCGGCGGCTGGATAAACTTATAGATGCTAAGTTCGACAAAGAAATTGATGAGGATGATTTTAAACGCAAAGAAAAAGAATATAAAAACCAGATTGTCGAGCTCAAACAGCAATTGGACTCAACCTCGGAGGTTAATAAAAACGGCCCGGAAATACTCAGCAGAACCTTCGAACTCGCTAAAGTGTTGCCAAAATTATACTTGAAAGGGAACCCCTCAGAACAGGCAAAGCTGGCTGGCTTGATAGCTTCGAACTACACTCTCCTTAACGCAACCCTTTGTCCCACATACAAAAAGCCCTTTAGCTTTTTCGCTAAAGGGCCTACCCGTTCTAAGTGGCTGGGGGACAGGGATTCGAACCCCGATACCATGGTCCAGAGCCATGTGTCCTGCCGTTGGACGATCCCCCAATTTCAAAAAGATCAAGGTTTGTAATTATATATCAAATCAAGGCACTTGTCAATTGGGAAAATCATACCGAGGCCAATTAGGATGTCAAATCTAGTGGGTTGACACTAAACGATAATTCTGTTAAAATATAATGCTTTAGCAAGTACATTTATAATACCATATAGAAGGGATTCTTCCATGAAAGTGTTGAAAAAACCGATCTTAAGGGGCGCCTTTCCAGGGCCCAAGGCCAGGGCCATCGTGGAGCGCGACCATAAATCATTGTCTCCCTCATACACCCGCTCCTATCCGGCGGTCATCGAAAAGGCCCAGGGCGTCTGGATGACCGACGTGGACGGCAATGTGCTGCTGGATTTCTGCGCCGGCATAGCCGTCAATTCCACCGGGCACTGCCATCCCCAGGTGGTGAAGGCCATCACCGAACAGGCCAACAAATTCTTGCATTATTCGGGAACCGATTTCTATTACTCTCCGGAAGTTGAATTGGCCGAAAGGCTGAATGCCGTGTCCCCCACCGGAAAGGATAACCGGGTTTTCTTCTGCAATTCGGGAGCCGAAGCAGTCGAGGGCGCCCTTAAGCTGGCCCGTTATTACACCAAGCGTCCCCAGTTCATAGCATTCATCGGGGCCTTTCACGGCCGGACCCTGGGGGCGGTGTCCTGCACTGGTTCCAAGACCACCCAGAAGAAAGGCTTCTTTCCCACCATGCCGGGCGTGACCCATGTGCCGTACCCCAACTGCTACCACTGTGTCTTCAACAAGACCTATCCCGGCTGCAAGCTGGAGTGCATCAAATACATCGAAGACGTAGTGCTCAAGACCATTCTTCCTCCCGAGGAAGTGGCGGCCATAGTGTTCGAGCCCATACAGGGCGAGGGCGGATATGTGGTGCCACCCAAAGAGGCGGTGGTGGCCCTGCGAAAGCTGGCCGATAAACACGGCATGCTGCTGATCTCCGACGAGATCCAGTCGGGCATGGGCCGGACCGGCAAGTGGTTCGCCATGGAACATTTTGGAGTAAAACCCGACATCATCACCATGGCCAAGGGCATCGCCTCCGGCATGCCGATGGGTGCCATCATAGCGTCATCCAAGGTCATGAGCTGGAAACCGGGCTCCCACGGCAACACTTTCAGCGGCAACCCGGTATGCTGTGCGGCCGGCATCGCCACCTATGAGGTGATCAAAAAGGACCTGATGAAGAATTCTGCCGTGGTGGGCAACTACATGATGGCCGAGTTGAGGAAGATGCAGAAAAAGCATCCGGTCATCGGCGACATCCGCGGCAAGGGACTGATGATCGGGGTGGAGTTGGTCAAGAACCGCAAGACCCGGGAGAAGGACCACAACCTGATGGAGGCGGTGGTCCAGGAGGCCTTCAAGCGCGGCCTGCTGATGCTGGGTTGTGGCACCAACACTTTGCGCATCTGTCCGCCGTTGATCATCACCAAGGAAGAAGCCAAGGTCGGGCTGGACATTCTGGACCAAGTGCTGAAAAAGGTCGCCAAGAAAAAATAACGGCCGATACAACAAATCATTAAACCTTGGGGGCAGAGTGCCGTTATAATACAAATGGACTCTGCCTTTCGTTTTAATTTGGCCCCATAGAAGCATCCACCTAATTATAAAATCAATCAATAATCAATAAAAAATATCTATTACAGGAGAAAGAAATGGCCAGCAGCAAAGAGCTGATCAGGATCACCGAGAAATACGGGGCCCACAACTACCATCCACTGCCGGTGGTGATATCCAAAGCCAAGGGCATCTGGGTGTGGGATGTGGAGGGCAAAAAATATCTGGATATGCTTTCAGCCTACTCGGCGGTCAATCAGGGGCACCGACATCCGGCGGTACTGAAGGCCCTAAAAGACCAGTTGGAAAGGGTGACCCTTACCAGCCGGGCTTTCCATAATGACAAACTGGGACCTTTCCTGCAGAAGCTCTGCAAAGTCTCGCAGATGGAGGTGGCTCTGCCGATGAATACCGGGGCAGAGGCGGTGGAGACATCCATCAAACTGGCCCGCAAATGGGGTTACGAGGTCAAAAGGGTGCCCAAGAACAAGGCCGAGATCATCGTCTGCGCCGAGAATTTCCACGGCCGGACCACCACCATCGTCGGCTTTTCCACCGATCCCGACGCCTATACTGGATTCGGTCCGGCCACCCCGGGATTCAAGGTCATACCCTACAACGACACCAAGGCGCTGGAAAAGGCCATCACCAAGAACACCGTGGGCTTTTTGGTCGAACCCATCCAAGGAGAGGCCGGGGTCAAAGTCCCAACCAAGGGTTATCTGACAAAGGTCAAGCAGATCTGTAAAAAGCACAATGTTTTATTCATTGCCGATGAGGTCCAGACCGGCTTCTGCCGCACCGGGAAGTGGTTCTGCTGGCAGCATGAGAACGCCAAGCCTGATATCATGATCGTGGGCAAGGCCCTGGGCGGGGGAGTGTACCCGGTCTCAGCCATTCTAAGCTCCTGGAGCATCATGAAGGTCATCAAGCCCGGCCAGCATGGCAGCACCTTCGGAGGCAATCCGCTGGCCTGCGCCGTCGGCACTGCGGCCCTGGACGTCCTGGCCAAAGAGAAGCTGGATATAAGATCGCAACAATTGGGCGATTACTTCCGCTCCCAACTGGCCAAGATCAAGACCAAAAAGATCAAGGATATCAGAGGCAAAGGATTGCTGACCGGCATGGAGCTCCATACCTCGGCCGGGAAAGCCAGGCCCTACTGCCTGAAAATGAAGGAGATGGGGATGCTGGCCAAGGATACCCACGAGCAGACCATCCGCTTTGCCCCGCCGCTGGTGATAACCAAAAAGGAAGTGGACTGGGCGGTTAAGGTTATTGCCAAAGCTTTGGAAGGCTGATATTCGAAGCAGCCCAGGCTTTAGCCTGGGCTGCGTAGTTAAATCAAATTCATTTAGCATTGCGGAGACTTTTATGAAAATGTTTCTATCGGGAAACGAGGCGGTGGCCAGGGGGGCTTGGGAGGCCGGGGTAAATGTGGTCTCGGCCTATCCCGGCACGCCATCCACCGAGATCCTGGAAAATCTGGGAAAATACAAGGAAATATATGCCGAGCTGGCCACTAACGAAAAGGTGGGGCTGGAAGTGGCGGCCGGGGCTTCTTTCGCCGGGGCCAGGGCCCTGACCTGCATGAAGCATGTGGGCCTTAACGTGGCGGCAGATCCGCTTTTCTCCATGGCCTATATCGGGGCCAGGGGCGGGTTCGTGGTGGTCAGCGCTGATGACCCGGGCATGCATTCGTCTCAGAACGAGCAGGACAATCGCTATTACGCCAAGATGGCCAAGATTCCCTGCCTGGAGCCGTCGGACAGCCAGGAATGCCTGGAGATGGCCAAGCTGGCTTTCGATCTCTCCGAGAAATTCGACACCCCGGTGTTGCTGCGGCTGACCACCCGCATATCCCATTCCAAAGGGGTGGTGGAGACTGGTGAAAGGAAGGAGCACAAACCCACCGGCTATGTCAAGGACGTGGCCAAGAACATAACCATTCCGGCCCATGCCCGAAAGATGCATGTCAAGGTGGAGGAGCGCCTGAAAAAGCTGGCCGAATACGGCGAAAGCTTCTCCTACAATAAGATCGAACCAGGGGATCAGAAATTGGGGATCATCACCAGCGGCATTTCCTACCAGTATGCCAAGGATATTTTCCCCACCGCTTCATACTTAAAGTTGGCATTGACTTTTCCTTTGCCGGGAAAAAAAATATCCGAATTCATCAACTCGGCCGATGAGATATATGTGATTGAAGAGAACGACACTTTTCTGGAGGAACAGATAAAAGCCCTTGGTTATAAGGTCTCAGGCAAATGCGCCTATGAGAAGGAGATCACCGGAAAGACTAAAATTCCGATCGTAGGAGAACTTGATCCCACAGTGTTGGCCAAGGCATTCGGCCTGCAGAAAGAATCGCCCTACAAACCATTGGAACTGCCGGCCCGCCCTCCGGTGCTGTGTCCGGGATGCCCGCATCGCGGAGTCTTTTATGCCCTCAACAAGCTTAAGCTTACCGTAACCGGAGATATCGGCTGCTATACCCTGGGCATGATGGACCCGCTCAACGCCATGGACACCGTGGTCTGTATGGGGGGCAGCGTCACCGCGGCCATGGGGCTGGAAAAGGCCCTGGGGCCGGAGATGGCACAAAAGACCGTGGCGGTTATCGGGGACTCCACTTTCTTTCATTCCGGAATCACCGGGCTGGTGGACATGGTCTACAACAATTCTAAAGGCACGGCGATCATCCTGGACAACCGGATCACCGCCATGACCGGACACCAGGAGAACCCCGGCACCGGCAAGACCCTGCAGGGGCAGGATGCGCCAATAATCGAACTGGAGCCGCTGGTCAGGTCCTGCGGAGTGAAGCATGTTCAGCTGATCGATCCCTTGGACCTGAAGCAGACCGAGGCGGCCATCAAAGAAGCGATCAATAACCCGGGTGTCTCGGTGATCATCGCCAAGTCACCCTGCATTCTGATCGAAAAGAAATTCAAGCCGGCCTTAAAAGTGGACGAAGACAAATGCATCGGTTGCAAGATCTGCCTGAAACTGGGCTGCCCGGCCATATCATTCGATAAGGTCAAAAAGAAATCGAAGATAGATCCCATATTCTGCATCGGCTGCGAGGTCTGCGCTTCGCTGTGCCCCAAGCAGGCCATGGGTCACAAATAGCAAAAGGAGCAATGATGAAAACTGTAAATATATTGATCTGCGGGGTGGGCGGGCAGGGGGTGCTGCTGGCCGGGGACATCATCGCCGAGACCGCCATTGCCAGCGGGTTCGACGCCAAGAAGAGCGAGGTCCACGGTATGGCCCAGCGGGGCGGCAGCGTGGTCAGCCACGTCCGGTTCGGCCAGAAGGTCAACTCCCCGCTGATCCGCCAGGGGGAGGCCGATGTCATATTGTCATTTGAGGAGATGGAGACCGCCCGGTATCTGCAATTCCTGAAAGCCGGCGGTTGCCTGATCATCAATCGGCAGCAGGTGATCCCTATGTCGGTGGCCACCGGGCAGGCGGAATATCCGGTCGATGTCGTGGAGAGGATCAAACAACAGGTGAAGGACATATTGCTTTGCCCCGGTATGGAACTGGCCGAGAAGTCTGGCAGCGCCAAGGCTGTCAATACAGTTCTTTTAGGGGCTCTGGCCAGGAAACTAGAACTGGCTCCCGGTAAATGGCAAGAGGTCATCTCCCGGAGGGTTCCGGCCAAGACTGTGGAACTGAATAAAAAGGCCTTTGAATCGGGATACAGTCAGCAATAACAGGCAGGATGGTCATGAATCCCTTTGCCGATATATCGCCCTATTACGACCTGCTGATGCAGGAGGTGGATTATCAAGAGTGGACCGACTATATAATGCATCTGCTTGACCGGGCGGGCGTAGCCAAAGGCAGCTCGCTGCTGGACATGGCTTGCGGCACAGGAACGTCAGCCATATTCTTTGCCCGGGGAGGATATAAAGTAAGCGGGATGGACCTCTCTCCGGGGATGCTGGAGGCTGCCGAGGCCAAAGCCAAGAAAACCAATCTTAATATAAGATATTTCCCCGGCGATATCCGGAAATTCTCCGTCAAAAAGAAAACCAAGGCGGTGACCTGCCTGTTCGACAGCATGAATTATCTGCTGAATGAAAAAGACTTCCAGAGCGCCTGTAAATGCGCACATAAGGCCTTGTCACAGCCGGGGGCCTTTATATTCGATCTGAACACCATCTTTGCCCTCACCAGATACTGGGACAGAAAGCTGGAAGTAAAAGAGGCCGGAGGGGTGGTCTCCATCTGGAGAAACAATTACGATCTGGTCAACCGTTATGCCAACCTGTCGCTGACCCTGTTCACTCCTCAGGGCAAGGGATACCGAAGGATCGATGAGTTTCATCGGGAAAAGGCTTTCGCTCTGGATGAGGTCGGGAAGATGCTTGAAACGGCCGGTTTTGGAAAGATAGAAGTATTCAGGCATCTGACCACAGAACCGCCACAACCAAATACCATCAGGGTCACTTTAATAGCTTATAAGATATAAAATGCGTTTCATTGCCGACCTGCATATCCATTCCAAGTACAGCCGGGCCACCAGCCCGGATATGGACCTGGAACATATTGCCGAATGGGCCCAATACAAGGGACTGGGGCTTTTGGGCAGCGGCGATTTCACTCATCCTGCCTGGCTTAAGGAACTGAGGTTCAAGCTGGAATCCAGGGACAATGGCATCTATCACTACCGGGGGGTCGACTTCATGCTGACCGCCGAGGTATGCAACATATTCACCAAGGACAGCAGGAGCCGCAAGGTCCACAATATTATCTTCGCACCTTCGTTTGAGGTGGTTGAGGGAATCAACCGCCAGTTGAAGCGCTATTCCGATCTTTCGATGGACGGCCGCCCCATAGTGACCCTTTATGCGTCACGTCTGGTCGAACTGGTGATGGATATATCCCCGGACTGCCTGGTGATCCCGGCCCATATCTGGACGCCCCATTTCTCCCTGTTCGGGGCAACTTTCGGTTTCGACAGTTTGGAGGAATGCTATGAGGACCAGACCGAGAACATCCATGTGCTGGAGACGGGGCTTTCCTCCGATCCTTCCATGAACTGGCGGCTGACTGGTTTGGACAAGCATTCCCTGATATCCAATTCAGACGCCCACAGCCCGCCACGGCTGGGAAGGGAGGCTAATGTTTTTGACTGCGATATGGATTACAGGGCCATTTGCCAGGCCCTGAAGCGTCAGGATATATCCCGGTTTTTGTATACCATTGAATACTTTCCCGAGGAGGGAAAATATTTCCATGACGGGCATCGCAAGTGCCTTTGCCGCCTGGCACCAAAAGAAGCCAGGGACGGAGATAACAAATGTCCGGTTTGCGACAAAAAGCTGACCATCGGGGTTATGCACCGGATCGAAGAGTTGTCCGACAGACTGCCGGGGATAAAGCCGGCCAACGCCGTTCCCTTCAGGCATCTGGTGCCGCTGGAGGAGATAATAGCCATGGCCTTCGGACAGGGAACCGGGACTCAAGCGGTCCTGCATGAATACCACAAGCTGGTAAAAGCTTTTGGCAACGAATTCACCGTTTTGCTGGAGGCCACCAAATCCGAACTGAACGAAGCGACCAATAACAAAGTGGCCGACGGGATTGTCAGAGTGCGGCAGGGGAAGGTCACCATCACCCCCGGTTATGACGGGGAGTACGGGAAGCTGAACATATTTGACGGGGACCGCCGCCAGTCCCATAAGACCAATGATCCGGAAGAACAGCTGGAGATATTTTGATGGATACCCAGGGAAACGGCAACGGACGGAAATGGGTGTTCCTTGATATGGGGAATGTCATATTTTACGACCTGCCCCTATTGGCCAGGATCTGGAGATATTTTTATCTGGTCTTGAAAGAAGGCGGGCTCGGTCTGTCATTTGAGGAGGTGCTCAGGGAAAGGGAGAAGCTGCTGGAGAAAAACTCTCCTGAGAAGAATCCCAGGAAAATGATCGTCGATAAATTTGCCGGGCATATTGATAAGAAAATAGTGGACCGGGCTGTAAATCAATGGCTGCCGGTCTATCCTGGTTCGAATTATCCAGTAAGGGGCATATTTGACACGTTAACAATTCTTCAGAAAAAATACAGCCTGGGGATAATTGCCAATCAGCCTCCTATGGCCATGGATGAGCTGAAAAGATACCGGTTGGAAGGATATTTTAAACATATCATAATCAGCGATGTGGTCGGCTATCACAAACCGGATCCGGAAATATACCGGTATGCTGTAGAATTGGTTGGAGCCAGGCCGGAGCAATGCCTGATGGTAGGGGACCGGGTAGATAATGATGTCCGCCCTGCCAGAATGGCCGGGATGAGGACCGTCTGGCTGAATATGGACTACCGCCTGATGGATTATCAGCCGGCGGACAATTATGAAAGACTTTATATCGAAAGCTACCTGCGGATAACAGGGATAGATCAGTCTTATAAGGGCTCGGAGTATGAACCGGATGCCGTCATAACAGATCTTGAGGAGCTTCCGCAGGCAATTGAATCAATATCGGCAAAACAGGAGGTGGCCGGATGAAAAAGCTGTGGGCGCCCTGGCGTATGAAATATATCACCGGTGCGGCTGATAAAAACCAAAGGGGCTGTATCTTCTGCAATAAGCCAGCAGGCAAGGCCGACCAGAGGAATTACATTCTGTACCGAGGCCAGAAAGCATTCGTTATAATGAACATCTTTCCCTACAACAATGGGCATCTGATGATCGCGCCCTACCGTCATGTGGGAGATTTTCCCGCCCTGAACGATGCGGAGCTTCTTGATATCATGCAGCTGGCCCAGGCTTGCCAAAAGGCCATGTCGGCAGTGATGAAGCCGCAAGGCTACAACCTGGGATTCAACCTGGGCCGGGTGGCGGGGGCTGGGATAGAGGATCATGTCCATCTGCATCTGGTGCCGCGCTGGAACGGTGACACCAATTTCATGCCGGTACTGGCCGATACAAAAGTGGTCTCGGAAGCCTTGGAAGATACCTATAAAAAACTGAAAAGGGAATTGGATAATATCAATAAGAATACAAAACAATAAAATGCAAAAATAAATATTCTGATTGATGATTGTGCATTGGATACATGTCAACGAGAAATATAAATATTACAGTGGCAGTAGCCATGTCCGGAGGGGTGGATAGCAGCGTGGCGGCGGCGTTGATGTTGAAAAAGGGCTTCAGGGTCATCGGATTGACCATGAAGCTTTTTCCTTCTTCAATCGCTCATTCATCAACCGGTTATTGTGCCGATGAAGCCATAAATTCAGCCCAAAGGACGGCAGCAATGTTGGGCATAGAACATCGGGTGATCGATTGCGAGAAGGAATTTGAGCAAAAGGTGATAAGCAATTTTCTAAGCGAATATACCAAAGCCCGGACGCCCAATCCATGCGTGATATGCAATAAAACAGTCAAATTCGGCTTGTTGATGGAATCGGCAAAAGAAATGGGCTGCGATCAGTTGACTACCGGCCATTATGCCCAAATACATGAAAGACAGGGGAGACTTATCCTGGCAAAAGCCAGGGACATTGATAAGGATCAATCCTATTTTTTGTGGATGCTGAGCCAGAAACAATTGGAACACGCTTTGTTCCCGTTAGGTTCTTATGAAAAACAAAAGATCAGGGAGATAGCGGCAGATCTCGGGATAGAATCATCCGATAAGCCGGAAAGCCAGGAGATATGCTTTGTTCCTCAGGGACATTACAGTCAGTATCTGAAAAACAACATGATCTCCTCGGACGGGGATATAATTGACATAAACGGTAAAATCCTGGGTCGGCACCGGGGGATAGTCAATTATACCATAGGGCAGCGGGAGAGACTGGGAATTGCCTTGGGGAGACCGCTATATGTGATCGGTCTTGATCCTTCAAAGGATCTGGTGATCGTAGGGGATGACAGATACCTTTATAAAGACGTCATGGATGTTAGTGATGTGAATTGGTTCATAAAGGCTCCTCAACGCCAGGTTAAAGCTTCAGTAAAGATAAGAAATCAACACAAAGGCTCTGCCGCTGTTATAAAACCTCTTGATGGTAAAACCGCCCGAATCATATTTCTTGAAAAACAAAGGGCCATAACACCCGGGCAATCGGCTGTTTTCTATCGGGGCAATCTGGTGATCGGAGGCGGTTTTATAAAATAAGAGGTCCGGTCATTATGACCGGACCTCTTCCCCTTAAGCCAATATCATTGTCCTCCGGGAACCATTCCCTTGAACATATCCTTGAATCCGGCCTTCTTTTCTGTCTTGCCTATCTCAAACAGGGCATCATCAACGCCCTTGTTGATATCCACCGATTTGACAATGATAATCGAAATTGGTTGTTTATCTTTTTCATAGAAAAATTCTGTCTTGAAGGGCATCTCCCAGTTTCCGGGAACCTTGCGGAAATCGGAATAAAGGGCAATGGCCTTTTTCTTCTTTTCGACTGTCATTTCAGCCTTGACCTGTACCAGATTGTCCATATCTATCCATATTTTATCAAAAGGAGCCTGCTCGTCCTTTTTAGCAGAAACATATTCTATGATAAAACAATTACGGTCGCCGATCTTTTCCGTTCCGGTGATCTTGCCATTCTTAGCTAGATCCGCCCACCATTTCCATGATTTGTCCTTTTGGTATTTTGTCTGCTCTTTATCGGATATCTTCTTTTTACCCATAAAAGGAGCTATCATCCACATGTCGGTGCCGTCGAAAAGTATCGTCGTTTCCATTTTCATGCCTTTTTCCTTACCGGTATTGGTCTTGGTGTCCATCCTGAATTTATCGCCTTTATAGTAGTAGAGGACATCACTTACGATGTTGCCGTCTTTGCTAATCATGGTTATCTCCTGGACCATGGTCATATCTTTGATCTGATTTTCCAGCTTGCCGTATCGATCCTGGAATTTTTGGGCCAGCTCAGTGATATCCTGAGCCGTAGCCCTGGCCGCGGAAAGGGATATCAATATGGCGGTCAAGGACAGTAAAAATAACCTGTTCTTCATGAAATCCTCCGATAATTATTTATGGTTAATTAAATATCACCAGTTTGGTAGTATATAACATTTTACTTAAAAAAACAATAGGTTCTATCAAGGGACAGGAAATGTCAGGGTTTTATTAGGTAAATACTGATTTGAGGAGAATCATTTACAATTAACCGATCTGGGATCTTAATGATGTCGTTAACATCGGGTAGAAATGGCTTAGAGACCTTCTGTTTGAAAAAGACCAGATAAGTGTCCGGCTTTATTTTTGTCAAAGGACTGGTAACTTCAGGATTGATCAGAGTTAAAAGCTTATCCCGGTTTAAAAGGACGGGAATTTTTCCCGATAGGGCATATAAAAGCTCTGGGTCATTTGTAAGATAAACGGCATCATCCGGCAGGCGGCCCAGCAAGGCAAGCGATTCCATTTTACGCCAGTTAAAGCGCTGATAAGCATTCCATTTTACAGACGTTGTAACATCTATTCCCCAGCAGATCTCATAGGCTACAGCGGATGCCGTCCAAAGCGCGATAACTAACATCAAAAGCAGGTTCAATTTAATGGATTTCAGCGTCATGGGAAATATTAGAAGCAGTAAAATGTAAACAGGCGAAAGTATGCGATAATCAAGCGTGATGGCAGGATCGAAAAATATTATTGCTACAAATAGCATTGATAGATAGGAGGCCAGACACAGAATAATAAAAACAACAGGCTTGGGGAATATCGCCGGAATCCTTTTGCGGGGAACGGATTTTACCCTGGAAGACCAATGCTTAAATATGAAAACCAATATAACGGCAAATAAAATAAATCTCATAAAACCAATAAAATTCATATCTATTTCTAACATCAACCACCACAGGATCGTCTGAACGCCCTTAAGCAAAGAAAGTTTAGCCACCGGATATATATCAAATGAGCGATCGGCAGTTGAAGAAGTGCGGCAAATATTCCTTACTACCCAGAGGGCTATTCCGGAAAAGGAAACGGAAATGAATGAAATGAGGCGAAGAGCGGTTGTTTTGTTTGCCGTCTTCCTTAATGATAAAAGAATAATAACTTCCGCTATTATAAAGGCGACACCTATGTAACGTGAAAGCGAAGCCAGGCCCAAGAAAAGTCCCGAGAGTAAAAGTGCGGAAAATGAAGGGTTCTCCATATACTGTATAAAGAACCAGAACCCAAGTAGTGCGAGCAAAATAAAAAGCGGTTCGGAAATGGCCATCATGTGAATAAGCAATAAATGGGTGGAAAAAAGGAAAAACAAAGGTGAAATAAAGGCAGAGCTTTTCCACCTGCCCAGTTTTGATGAAAGAAGACCGGCTAAATATATATTGGATCCAAAAAGGAGAGCGTTCAGCCATCTTGATGCAACTAGTATGTCTAAGCCAAGCTTGTAGGCATAAGCCAACAGAAGGGGGTATAGGGGAGGGAAATGGGTCATGGGCTTCAGCTGACCGACGTCGGCCCATTCACTCAGCCCGGCGCCTCGGGAATAGTTAAGGGCCGAAGCCAGGTATACCGTGGAGTCATTATTTATGGCAATGCCCCATCGGGTAAGCCAGAGAAGGATCAATACCCCAGCAAGGGAAACCAAAGACAGGAAATAGAACGGGATATTAGCCGGACAATATTTATCGCTTCTATAGAGCATAATCAATAATAATATATTTCGACCCGGGAATACAAGTCCCAAATCCATGAAACATTTTGCACAAGTAAATATTTTCATTTCTTACTTGAAATTGTGACGTATAAATTGTATAGTTATTCCAATGAAGATGGTATAAGCGTATTATGGTTACGCAATTAGAAAAGATTTGGAACGATTTTGTTAGCAGCGGGCTTGGCGAAGTAGTTGACCGTACTTATTTAAGACGGATCAAATTTGCCAATGCCCTTTCTTTTTTGGGAATCCTGACCCTGCTGGGATTTGGCACCGACAGGATTATTTCAGGATATTATCTTATCGGATTGACCGACTTGGCAGTGGGGTGTTTCATGATCTTGAATCTGATAGTGCTCAGGTTCAGCAAAAATGTAATGTTGGCAAGCTCCCTTGGCACGGGCTGCCTGCTGGGTCTGATACTATTCCTTTTCATCACCGGCGGTGCGAACCGGACCGGTATCTACTGGATTTATTTTTTCCCCGTCATATCCTTTTTTTTATACGGAATAAGATGGGGATTAATATGGATGGGCATTTTGTATATCTCTATTTTAGGGCTTCAGTTAGCATCCCGGACCAGAGGCATTTTTGTAGCCTACGATTTTGGAACGACCATACACATGCTGGCAAGCCTTTTGATAGAATCCGCCTTGGTTTGTTACTATGCCAAAGTGATGGAGAACGAAGAAAAGGTTGTCGAAGCACAT
Organism: uncultured bacterium; assembly: GCA_937863685.1. Classification (GTDB taxonomy): domain Bacteria; phylum Edwardsbacteria; class AC1; order AC1; family EtOH8; genus UBA2226. The sequence goes on along the minus strand of CALMGM010000005.1, from coordinate 45,952 downwards.
AATCTAAAACTCCGGGAGACGAGCCAAATAATTAAGAACGAAATGGCCCAAAGACAGAAAGCGGAAGATGAGCTGCTCAGGATCAGCCAGGCGGTCAGAAGTTCCAGCGATGCCATTGCCATCGAAGATATTGACGGGACCCACTTGTACCATAATAAAGCTTTTTACAACCTGTTCAATTTTTCCGTTTCCGGCCTCAACGCATACGGGGGGTTTGCTCATTTATTCAGCGATTCGGCCATGGGAAAGACCATTCAGGAAATTGTAAAAAAGGGAGGGTCTTGGACCGGCGAAGTTGAGGTTAAGAGGAAGGATAACAGCACAGTCCAAACATATCTGCGGATTAATGCTATAAATGACCATGCCGGCAGAACCATCGGCAGCGTTTTCATATATTCTGATGTTAGCGAAAGGAAGAAATGGGAAAACGCCTTGGTTTCCAGCGAGGAAAGGTTCAGAAAGGTGATCGCCTCGATAAGCGATCATATATATATGACCAATTATTCATCGGAAGGTATCCCGACCAACGCCTATATTTCACCGAACGTGGAAAAGCTGACGGGATACCCCCATTCCCGATTCCTTGAGGATTGGGGATTTTGGGCAAATGACCTCATCCATCCAGAGGATCGAGCCGCAGCCAGGGTCCAGGTGGAGAATTTTAAGCAGGGATGGGATAGCCAGGTGGAGTACCGCATTACCAAGAGCGACGGGGAGTCCATCTGGGTCAGAGACAGCGGCAGGGCAAGCCTTGACAAGCAAAGCGGCCAGGTGACGGTCTATGGCGTGGTGAGCGATATAACCATTAACAAATATCAAGAATCGGTCAAGGAGACCTTGCTTCAGGAATTGCAGAAAGCCAATCGGGAGCTGGCGGAATTCGCTTATATTGTCTCCCATGACCTTAAAGCCCCGTTAAGGGCCATATCATCCTTGGCACAATGGCTGAGCGAAGATTACAGAGAAATCCTGGACGAAGAGGGGAAAGAAAAGGTGGGGCTTTTGCTGGGGCGCACCAAAAGAATGCATAATCTGATCGAAGGAGTGCTGGCCTATTCCCGGCTGGGAAGGATGAAACCGACCATGTGCCGGATAGACAGCCACGAAGAAACCAGACAGATAATCGATCTCTTGTCCCCGCCGGATCACATTGAGATAGCCATCAACGGAGAACTCCCGGTGATAATATACGACCGGATCCATTTCAACCAGATTATGCAGAACCTGATCAGCAATGCCATAAAATATAATGATAAGGAATATGGTCTGGTAAATATCTCCTGCCGACAGTCCGAAGGATATTGGGAGTATCTGGTTTCGGATAACGGTCTGGGCATCGAGGAACAGCATTTCGACCGGATCTTCAAAATATTCCAAAGTCTTAAACCCCGGGATGAGTTTGAATCGACTGGCATCGGGTTGACCATTGTCAAGAAGATAGTCGAATATTATGGAGGAACCATCAAATTGATCTCGCAGCCCGGCAGGGGTAGTGAATTCCGTTTCACTATTCCCGGGAATCTGCAGTTGGAGCCCGAGGAAAGTGGTAAACAATTGTTGGGAGGACAAATAAATGAGAAATAACATTCCAGTCCTTTTGGTGGATGACGATCAGGTCGATATCATGACCGTTCAAAGGGCGTTCAAGGTCAACAATATTATCAATCCTCTTTATATCGTGGGAAATGGCCGGGAGGCGCTGGATTATTTAAAACAGGAGGGAAAATGCAAAAATCCCAAAACTTCTCCCCGTCCCGGCATAATTCTGCTGGATTTAAACATGCCCATTATGAACGGGATCGAATTCCTGAAAATCGTCAAGTCTGACGGCGAATTGAAAAAAATACCTGTAATAGTGTTGACAACTTCAAAAGAAGAAAACGACAGGGTGGAAAGCTTCAATTTGAGCGTAGCGGGATATATCATTAAACCTGTCGAGTTTGAAAAGTTTGTCGAGGCGGTCAGGGTGCTTAATCTGTATTGGACCCTAAGCGAATTACCATAACAGGAAGGTGTTTATGGAATCAGATAAACTGAGGATACTTCTCCTGGACGATGATGAGGTCGACAGAATGGCCATAAGCCGTTATGTTCAGAAGGAAAATCTGCAATACGAAATAGATATGGTTACTTCGTTATCGGAGGCCCGGCATAATTTTATGAACAATGACTATGATATAGCTCTACTGGATTACTTGCTGCCTGACGGTAAAGGGCTGGATCTCTTAAAAGCGGCGAAAGATGTTCCAGTGATATTTGTAACTGGTAGCGGGGATGAGAATATAGCGGTGCAGGCCCTTAGGGGAGGAGCCTATGATTACTTGATAAAAGATCCGGAAAGAAATTATCTGATTGTTCTTCCCGCTACGATAAATAATGTGATGGAAAGAAAAAAGGCGGAAGATGCATTTAAAGAAAGCGAGATCAAACACAGGGTCCTTTTAAACAGTATTAAAACACCCATCCTGGCGCTTAAAGAAAATTTAATCATATTCTATTGCAACGATACATATGCCGAATTTGTAAAATTGCCTATTGAACGGCTTGAGGGGAAAATATTAATGGACGTATTCCCTAAAATAGCCAATTCGGAAACATACAGAGCATACCTTGATGTGCTAAAAACGGGGAAAACCATGGTGGTGGAAGGAAAATTCGAAAATCGATTTCTGAGCTCCAGCATCTATCGCACGCCTTGGGGCATACTGGCAGTGGCCGAGGATATAACAGAAAGAAAGATGGCCCAGGAAGCTCTGATAAAAGCCAAAGAAGAGCTTGAAATCCGGGTGGCTCAGCGGACCGCCGAACTGGCAAAAGCCAATGCCGAGCTGCAGAGGAGTTATAATGATACGATAATAGCAATTACCGCAGCTATGGATGCCAAAGATTCATATACCAGGGGCCATTCTGAAAGAGTGCGGGATATTGCCATGAGCATCGGGGATAAACTGGGGTTATCCGGCGAATCAATGAAAAAGCTGTCCTATGCCGCCCTGCTGCATGATATCGGGAAAATAGGCATCAGTGACCTGCTGCTTACAAAAAAATCCAGCTTGACCCCGGAAGAGTATGAGCAGGTCAAGACCCATCCCGTGATAGGAGGCAAGCTTGTGGAAGGGATAGCGCTATTAAAAGAAGTCGCTCCCATCATCTCTGCCCACCATGAGAATTTCGACGGGAGCGGATACCCCATAGGACTGCAAGGGGAAGAGATTCCGATAGAAGCCAGGATAATCGGGGTGGCTGATGCCTATGAATCTATGATATCAGATCGTCCTTACCGCAAGGCATACGAAATAAAAGTGGCGCTGAAAAGGTTGGACAAGGCGGCGGGTACCCAGCTCGATCCTTTGATAATAGATAAATTGAAAGAGACCATTTAAGAATATCCCATAGAAAGGAGCAAGGCCCCGATTTAATCGGGGCCTTGTTAATAAACCATTTTCAGCGTTAAACGGCTTATCCAACCTCCGGCCCCTCCGGGGGTTTGAACCAGAAGATAATCGTTCCGCTGTTCCTTTATAAGCACTTCGGTGCCGTCATGCAACAGAAGGATCTGTTTGAATTCTTCGCCGGGGCCGCTTAATGCGCTTACTTCTGGGGCTGTTACGACTGCCGGAGATGATCTTTTTTCATTTTGCCAAGTAATCAGGCTGAGCAATAATATCAGGAATAACAGCCCGGGTATGGATGAAGCATATAAAAAGCCCCGGCGGCGGTTAAGAATGAAAAACGAGAAAAGCAAAGATAACGAACCGAAGGAAACAAGGCACAGCCAAAAAGCTTCGGTCGAAGAAACATAGTGAAGCAGACGGTCGATAAGACTGATTATCGGGCCCGGGTTGGCAAGCACCTTGTCAATCCTGTAATTACGGGCAAATACAAGGTTATTGTTGATGTCCGGATCACGTGGATCCAAAAATCTAGCGCGGCGATAGTTAATTATTGCCTGGCCGATCTGGCCGTTTTTAAAATAGGCATTGCCTAAATTATAATAAATATATGAGGACGGGGCAGATATCAAAGCATTTTGGTATTCCGTTATTGCTGCCGGATAATTCCCGTTTTCATAGTAGCTATTGCCCTGGTTATACGAATCAACCGGAGAAACGGCTAAAAAGACCAAAATCAAGAAATTCATCATAACTGACTCAATACCTCCTTGGCTTTTTCCTGCAGTCGAAATGGATCCAAATCCGATGCGGCTGAGGGTGAAAAACGGGCCAGATCGCAATCATCTATCAACCGGAGAAGCTCGGATATAATATTTTCCTGAATATTGCGAGACGCCAGATTCATTTTCAACTGATCCCTGGTCAAAGCACTGGTGTCAAGATTATAGCGGTCTCCTATGAAACCAAGCACAGCCTGGGAAAGGGATGAATAGAAGTTCTTAATATCTTTGTCTTTGAGATATCTTTCCGATTGACGCAGCCTTTTCTTTGCCAGCCCTTCGGAGCGGTGTTTGCGGGCATAACCCTTATCGGTGGATAGTTTTTCCTGATGGCCGCGATACCAGAAAGCTGATAATATCATGGCTGGAAACAGCAGATATATATACCAAGCCCATTGTGGGATATTAAACGAAGAGCCAGCCAAAACCGAAACGTTGGGCTTGATGTAATTTATATCGGTTCCCAGCACCTTCATTCCGGTTGCTTCCACCAGGGGGGCGCTTTGCGTACAGCCCGAAGCGGTGCATTCAAACTGCTGGGTCTGGATGGTATGATAGCTTTTATCGGCGGGGTCAAAATAAGCCATATTTACCGTGGGTATGACATACTTGCCGTCTGTCTGAGGGATTATGGGAAAATTGAAGGTCTTGCTGCCCTTGATGACATCCCCGGAAACTTGGATGTTTTCTTTTATTTCGGGATCCATTATTTTCAGGCCGGGGATGGCGGCGATAAGGGGTTTTTCAATCAATCTGATATTACCAGAGCCGGTTATCTTGACGGTAAGGTTTATGGGTTCATTCCCGGTAGCGGTATTTCTATCCAAAGATGCCTGTATGGAAAATTTGCCGACTCCGCCGGTGAATTCCGCAGGCATGTTCTCGGGCAGAGGCTTGACATTGATGTTTATTAGCTTGGATTCTATTTTAACGCTCTTGGTGGTTCCGAAGAAATCAAAAAAATCCCTCGACGATTGAACCACGGCGATGTTCATAGCCATGGGACTTACGGCAAATTCTCCGCTGGACATGGGGAACAAGGCCACTTTTTTCAGCATCATATATTGATACTGTTTGCCGTCAAGGGTCTTTTGTTTCCAATTGAATTTTTCAGCATCGTAGATCTTTTCCGTCCAAAAACCACTGAAGGCGGGCATATCGGCGATACGAGCATCAGATATTTGAAAACGGTTATAAAGAGTGAAATCCACGTTTATCTGTTCGCCGACATAGACCGTTCTTTTATCTGAATTAGCTGACAAGAAAAGATTTTCTTCAAGCGGGATATTTGACTGTCCTCCTGAAGTTCGTCCAGGCTGAGATGGCTGGGCTCTGACGGTCGAGGTTTTTGTGACCTCAATCTGTATCGGCTGGGAAGTATATTCCTGATCTTTGTATTTTATCTTACAGGGATCGATGGTCAGTTTGCCCAGTTTCCTGGCGCTGAGATAATAAATGAAATTAACCGAAGCCTGCTTGGACATTTGACCGTTGACGAACTGGATATTGGTGGATTGCGAGGATGAATTGCCCAGCAGGTTGAAATCGGGCATATCGGGCAGTTCCGGCTTGGGGACGCTGGCCATATCCTGTCCCTGGACGGTGACGGTCAAAGTGAATTGATCACCCAACCCTACGGTAGTCTGGTCCACCGAGGCATTAAAATCGATTTCGGCTGCATGAATCGACGAAGCGAGAATAACAGCCGATAATATGGGGTAAAAGTATTTTAACTTAGCTCTTATCATTAGGCGATATAAAACGATCAAAAAGATTGCAATAATTATATAAGTTTTACCAGTCTTTGTCCACCTTTTCCTGCTTTTGGGGCTGTTCTTTTTGTTTTTTCATGTTTTCTTTTTCTTTGTTCTGGAGAGCTTGCAGGATACGGTCGGCCTCGTCCTTGTTCATCTGCCCCTTTTGGGGTTGAGGTTTGGGCTGTTGAGCCTGTTGTTGTTTTTGATCCTGATTTTGTTGTTGGTTTTGTTGCTGCTGGTTCTGATCCTGAGGTGACGGTTCTTTGATTTTGGAATTTAAAGCATTAAGCTTGGGATCAGAAGGGTATTTAGCCAAGCCCTCGGAAACCAACTGCTTACTTTCTTTATAATTGCCATTAATATATTTCTGTGAAGCCATATGAAAATAGTCGTCGGCTGTTTGAGCTATTGAGATCACCGGATACCCGATGAGTAGACAGCTAATAAGGATATATTTCTGCAACATCACTCAACCTCTTAGTATAATCTTGAAAAACAACGGCTGTCTGATCAGTTTTCATAAGATCGGTCATAAGTATCAAAGCTTTTTTATACTGCCTTTTAGCGATAAGTTCATCGGCCTGCTGTTTTATTTTTTTTGCATGATCGCTGGGCTCTGGCAGCGGCTCATCATTTTGATTCTTTTTATGTTCTTGCTCATCCTTCTGCTTTAAACAGAATTCCAAATTTTGTTTAGTTTTTATATCATTTGGGTTCAAAAGAAGGGATGAAATATAGCTACTAACTGCCTCGTCCAGCTTGCCCTGTTTATAGTGACAGTTACCGATATTATAAAGTGTTTTGGCCTGAAAACTTTTATTTTTGGTCAATAGTCCAAGCTGGAACTCCGATATGGCTTCGGGGTATTTCTGCAGTTTATACAAAGCCCGGCCGATATTATAATGTATCTTTTCGTTATCCGGCTCCTGTACCAAGGCTTCCTGATATTTCTCCAAAGCCTGTTCGATGTCTCCCTTATTAAGGGCCTTGTTTCCGGACCGCATGGTCGATCCGACTCCGGCATATGCAGAGGAAGAATGCAAAATGTAAATTATAAAAATCAAAATGAATAATTTGGATCGGGATATTCTCAAAGTCGAAAACCATTTGCCACGACGGTCGCTCAAAAATAGCCCCAGAAAGATCAATATAAATGAGATCACCAGAAAATACTGATATCTTTCCACATAATCCACGTATTCCCCGCCTTCCAGTTCCTTCTTTTTCATATTATCAAGTTCCGACACCAGATTGTTTACATTGAATCCTTCGGCCCGGTAATAACGTCCGTCGGTGGCCTTGGCCATTACCAGCAGTAAACGCTCTGCCAGACGTGAAACCACTATCTTGTCTTCATTGTCTTTCTTGTAGGAGACCAGATTGCCGCGGTAATCGGTCTCGGGAATGGTTGAGCCCTGCAAAGTGCCTATACCGATTATGTAAAGCCGGATGCCCAATTCGGCAGCCTGTTTGACGGCAGCCATGGGGTCGCCATCAAGGTTGTCCCCGTCGGTGACCAGTATCAGGGCTTTTGACGTTCCTTCCTTGGGGTTGAAAAGTCCAGCCGAGACTTCGATAGCCTTCTGGATATTGGTTCCCGGTTTGGGAATGTTGTTTGGCTCGATGATATCCAAAAACAGTTTAGCGGCCTCGACATCCGAGGTCATGGGGCACATTACGTAGCAATCTCCGGCAAAGGCGGTGATGGCCACCTGATTGGTGCTCAAATTGTCAAGCAGGGAAGAGGCCTGGAGCTTGGCCCAATCCAAACGGGATGGTTTGATATCCTGCGAATTCATGCTCTTGGAGGCATCGATGCAGAAGACGATATCTATTCCGCGACCTTTGTATATCTGCAATTTTTCACCCCATTTGGGACGGGATAGGCCCAAGATCAAGAAAAATAGGCCTAAAATCAATAGAATTGATTTTAACCACCACAATTTTGGGTTCAAGCTGTCTGCTAGCCGGGATATCAGATGCTGGTCGGCCAGAGACTTGAAGGCCTTTTTTTTAAGCACATAGGAGATAAAAATTCCGGCGATCACCAAAGGTATGGCCAAGAGAAGGTAAAGATATTGGGAAGCAGCCCACTTGATCATGGCAGCCTCCTTAAAAAGGTGAATGATAATAACAGGTTCAGCAGGAATAATATCAAGGCTGCCAACATGAATATGCCGGCCTTTTCGGAATATACGGTATGGCGGGTAACCTTGTAGGTGGTGGGTTCCATGCGGTCTATTTCATCATATATCAGCTTTAAAGCTTCGGCATCGCTGGCTAGGAAAGACTGGCCGTCGGTCAGCCGGGAAATCTCTTCCAATGCCGGCATATCGAGGTCGAACTGGGCCTGAACGTATCTGCGGCCGAATATCGGATCGTCCACCGGGAACGGCACCGGGCCTTTGGAGCCGACGCCGATGCTGTAAATCTTTATTCCGTAAGTCTGGGCCAGCTTGGCGGCCGTGATTGGATCGACCTCCCCGGTGTTGTTCAATCCATCGGTCAAAAGGATGATTATCCGGCTTTTGGATTTCGAATCCTTAAGCCTTCCCACGGCCGAAGCCAGGCCCATGCCGATGGCCGTGCCGTCGGCCACCAATCCAAAATCGAGCCGATCTATCAGATCGGAAAGTATCTTCTTATCGGTGGTAAGCGGGCACTGAGTCAGAGCCTGGCCGGCGAAGAGTACCAAACCGATCCGGTCGCCTTTTCTTTTATTTACAAATTCCTTGGCCCGTTCCTTGGCCACGAACAGGCGGTTTTTGGGGCTGAAATCCTCAGCCTGCATGGTCCCGGATATATCCATACACAGCATGATATCGATACCCTTGTCCTCGATCTCCTCGTACACCCGGCCTTTCTGGGGCCGGGCCAGGGCGATTATCATGAATAATAGAGCGGCAACACTCAAGACAAAGGGGGTATGTTTGATAAATTTGCCGTACCCGGGATTTATTTTGAAGAATTCGGTATTGGAGAATCTTACTGCGGCGGTCTTTTTCTTTAATTCCAGCCAGATCAGGCCAAGCATAGGAATCAAAAGCAGAAGGTATAAAGGAGAAGCGAAACGCATATCTAATTTATCTCCTTTTTGACATCATCTTTCCCTTCGGGCTTTTCCTCGGGCGTGGTCTTTTGCACCAGTTCCTTGGCCTGCCGCAGTGCTTCCTCGATCTCCTGATAGGTGGGGATCAGCTTGGCGTATTTGACCCGGTCGGCCTTATGCAAAAAGCCTCCGAATTCCTCCCGGTATGGGATATTGTTTGCTTTGAGGTCGTGAATGATCTCGGTGGTGGTCTGTTCCATGGCATTGAACTCAAAACGCCGCTCAATATATCGTTTCAATATTTCGGAAAGGGCGTAGTAATATCGTTGTACCAGACCTTTGTCTAGCCATTCCTTAAAAGGCAGGTTATTCAGGGAGTTTGTGGCTTCAACCCAGGGAAGGGGTGGGGCCTTGGCCAATTCCTGTATCTTTCGGAGTTTCAGGTATAATCGATATCCCAGATAGACAAGTAGGGCCAGGATAAGGATGGCTCCGGGGATGATCCACAGCCAGTAATTGGGGAATTTCTCTTCGGGCTTGATATCATTGATATCGGCCATTTGGGGGGACATAACGCTTACGATCTTCACCTTTAGAGAATCGCTGCGCAAAGTGTCAACTTTGTCCTTGTTGCTCACTAAAAATTTGAAAACAGGCAGTGGCAGTTCGCCGGGCTTGAAACCGGCCAACTTCAATCGGTATATATTGGTATTGTTGCCCTCGCGAGTATGGGTCTTTATCTTCTGATCGATGACCATGAACGGGCCGGTGGAATCGGCAATGGGGCCAAGCACCTTGGCGGTGTTGGGATAAAGAACCTCCATCACTAGGTCAAACGGTGCGCCAACTGAAAGCTTTCCGGCAACGACCTTGGTGTTCAAAGAGGACTGTCCCTGTAACTGAGAAAAAATTAGTATTGTTAAAAAAAGATAAGTCATATTGTATTTATTTGTTTTTTAGTCTTCGGGCAGTTTCAGCTCTATAAATAGCCTGATATATTGCGCTACGAAATTCGCAAGAAGCATCTTTTACTTCAGTTATTGCCAACCAATACAAATCGTCCAGATATTTATCATCGTCTGTTGTTGCTTCAAGTACAACAGCGGCGGCGTAACGAGATTTATAATTATGATTTTGAGGGCCTGCTTGTCTAATTATTTCATTAAAACTAAGTTTCTCGGTGCTTTTTAATAAGCTATCAATTCCTGGGCCTCGACAGTTTTTGCTTGGGGATTCTTTAGCCAAAGATATTTTATTAATATATTTGATTGTTTCCATTAAATCTTTCACAGGGGTAATTTTGGGATCAAATTTACTAGATAATTTATATTCTGTAAAACAGGAATATATTGCTAAAGAAAAAACTATAGGACAAGAATAAATACAAGAATTGTCGGAATAATCTTTATTGCTTATTAAATCTGTTAGGGGGTTAATAAAATCCTTATCTTTAATATAGGTGGCAATATATATCAGCCTATCAGGTATGTTTACTTGCTTTGTGTCTCTTGAACATTTGATAAGGTTTTTATAAATCAAGTCCTTATATTTGTTTTGATTTTTTATAATATGTAAATACGATTTATGAGCAACTTCAATATCTTTTGAATATAAAAAGTTATTCAAAGTTAATTCAGTTGTTGTTTGACTGTATGCTTTACAGACAAAGATTAAAAGAATTATATAAAATACCTTTTTCATATTGTCTCAATATCTTCATTATTAATATCAATGCAATCTTCTGGCTCTTAACCGGAAGAATTTGTGAAGTTTGGGTACGAAATCCTCGTCGGTGGAAAGACTGATATTATCTATGCTCAGCGATTTGAACAGTCGCTCCCTTTTTTGTCTTTCGTTCTGGTTATATTGCAAGTAGCTCTGCCGCAAAGAAGGATCGGAGGTATTGATGGTGACCAATTCCCCGGTCTCCAGGTCCTCAAAATCCACCAACCCGGCCTTGGGCAATTCAGCCTCGGCCCGGTCGGATATTTCTATGGCCACCAGGTCGTGTTTGCGGGCGGCTATGCCCAGCGGGGTCTTGAAATTATCGGGTGAAAATCCTTTGCCCGAAAAATCGCTGATAAAAAAGATGATAGCCCTGTGTTTCAGGATGTGCATCAGCGATTCCAGGGCCACGGCCGGTTCTGTCCCTTTATTTTGCGGCTTGAAGTAAAGTATGTCCCGTATCAGCCGCATCACGTGCAGCCGGCCTTTCTTGGGCGGGATATATTTCTCCACCCGGTCGGTGAAGAACATCAGCCCCACTTTGTCGCTGTTCTTGACGGCCGAAAAGGCCAAGGTGGCCGCCACCTGGGCCGCTTGCTCCAGTTTGAATTGGGTTTTGGTCCCGAAATATCCCGAGCCTGATGCGTCCACGCAAAGGATGACGGTCAGTTCGCGCTCCTCCACGAACTTCTTGACGAAGGGGCGGCCCATCCGGGCGGTTACCTTCCAGTCGATAGAGCGGATATCATCGCCGGGCAGGTATTCCCGGACATCCACGAACTCCATGCCGGTGCCCTTGAAGGTGGACTTATATTCCCCGGCAAAGGTGGTATTGACGATCTTGCGGGTGTGAAGCTCGATCTGGCGGATTTTCTTTATAAATTCAGGAGATAACACAACATTTTACTCGAAATAATATTTGCAAACAAACCTCTCTCCGTTGCGGGGAGAGGTAGGAGAGGGGTTAAATTATCTGGATTCCCGATGACTCGGGAATGACATTTTCCTGATAACAAATAACTATTAACGAAATAGCATCACGGAACTTCGACGCCCGCTAGGATTTTTTGAACCACGTCGTCCGTGGTCACGTCCTCGGCCTCGGCCTCGTATGATAGTATGATCCTATGACGCAGGATGTCAGCGGCCAGTTCCTTGATATCTTCTGGTATCACGAAGCCGCGCCGTTTCAGGAAAGCCAGGGCCCGGGCGGTGGTGGTGAGATTGATCGAAGCCCTGGGAGAGGCTCCGAAACGGATCATCCCTTTGAGTTCGGTCAGGCCGTATTTTTCTGGCTCCCGGGTGGCGAATATCAGATCAATGATGTAATCTTTGATCTTCTGGTCGATATAAATCTCCTTGCATAGCTCCCGGGCCTTGATTATATCGCTCGGGGTGATGACAGCTTTGATGGACGGCTCGCCCTGCACAGCAATGCGCTCCACGATCTCCTTTTCCTCTTCCTTGGTGGGGTAATCTATCTTTATCTTCAGCAGAAACCGGTCCAGTTGGGCTTCCGGCAAAGGATAGGTGCCCTCCTGCTCGATGGGGTTCTGGGTAGCCAGCACCAGGAAAGGGTCATCCAGCTTGAAGGTATGTTCGCCGATGGTCACCTGGCGTTCCTGCATAGCCTCCAGCAGGGCGCTCTGGACCTTGGGCGGGGTGCGGTTGATCTCGTCGGCCAAGATCAGGTTGGAAAAGATGGGGCCCTTGCTGGTGATGAACTCACCGGTCTTCTGATTATAGATCATGGTGCCTATGATATCGGCCGGCAGCAGGTCCGGGGTGAACTGGATCCGCTGGTATTTTGCTTTGATGGCTGCAGATACCGTCCGGACGGCATAGGTCTTGGCCAGCCCGGGCACGCCTTCGATCAGAATATGACCGTTGGCCAGGAGCCCCACCAACAATCGACTGACGAGATAATTCTGCCCTACGATGGCCCGGCTGATCTCAGCAGTGATGGTCTGGATAATGATGCTTTTCTTCTCGATCTCATCGTTTATCCGTTTAATCTGATCGCTGTTGTTTCCCATGAAAATATCCTCCGGAAATATATTATTAAATTATTTATAAATCAAACTTTATGGCACAATAGCATATTATAAAAAATTGGTCCCCTAGTGTCAAGTCAGGTCATGCAATTTGATTTTGGGATCGAAAAATTATTTTGGATTATTACTTGGAATAGAAGCGGCATAAAAATTTGCTTGCAATAGAAAATCGTAAAGGTGCAAGGAGATCAGTTTGCAAACAACCCTAAATGCCAAAGAGAGTTACAGATTTTAAATCACCTACACTTTGACTAATCTGTTGGCTAAAAGGTTTAACAGATGCTCGGGAAAGCTACATCGACCATGCCGGTATTTACAAGACATAGCCGGTAAAAAGGGGCAGATAAAATCTGCCCCTTTTTGTATAGATTTTTTATCTGGTCCGGATCTTTTCTTTAAGCACAACCCCCCGTTTTTTAAAATCAGTCACAAAGGCATCAGAATCAATGGCCAGCTCCAGGGGTATGGCTCCTTTGGGGGCTTTGCCCTGCACCAGGTGATGGGCAACAATTGCAGCAGGAAATCCAGTGGTGCGTTCCATGGCGGTGAATCCGGTCCTGTCATCCTGAAAATCCATCAGGTCGTATACGATCTCGGTCTCCCGGCCGTTCTTTTTGCCCATAGCCGTAACCCTCAGCACAATCAGGTCCTTATCCCTGGGGAAATCTATCTTTTTAGTCAGCAGGGCATGGCTCAATTGGCGGGGCACTATTTTGCAGCCCTTGACAGCCACCGGCTCCTGTTCAAAGAACCCCAGATCCAGCAGGGCCTTGATCTTTTCGTAATGTCCGGCATAGCGGACGGTTTTGTAATCGTATTCTTTGACGACACCCTCCAAGGTCCAGGGACAGGTCGATGTCCCTCCGCTGGTGACGAAAGCTTCGCATCTGCCGACGGGCTTGGGAAACTCCAATTGTTCCAATTCCGAAAACGTGGGAACGGCAACTGCCTTGCCATTCCGAATGATGTAAGCGGTGCCGAAATATTCATTGATCAGCCCTTCAACCGAGAAAACCAGTTTGTAATTCAGTGGCGGTTTGGGTTTTTGGGGCAATCCGCCGCAGCGGATATGGATCTCCCTTGGTTGGTCCAGCTTTTTTATGGCATGCACCGCCAGGGTGTTGCCCATGCCGGGCATCAGGCCGGTATCAGGAACCAGGGTGACCCCGGCGTGGCGGGCTTGCCGATCCAAAGAAAGTTCTTTCAATACCACCCCGGTGTTGCCGCCCAAGTCGCAGAAATTACAGCCGGAATCGATCGCCGCCTTGGCCACTCCGTGATTGAAGTGATAGGGAACGGCGCTGACCACGCAATCCATTCCTTGGAATAATTTTTTCAATGATAACGGGTTTCCGGCATCTGCTTTCTGGGCTTTGACGATCTTTTTTGTCAACAGGGCATTGACCTTTTTGGCCCCGGCGGAGGAAACCTTGCCGTCAAAGTCGGCAACGGTGACACTTTTTGCTTGGCAGAATTTTGCCAGATCATAGGCAATGGCCAAGCCCTGCCGCCCGGCACCTAGGACCACGTATTTATACGCCATAATCAACGCTCATTTCAATTTAAGTTATTGTGATTGCCCAAACAGATCAATTATAAAAGATTGAATAAGTAATTGCAAGAAAATTAGTGATAATGTATTATTATTAAAACAAAGCAAATAAAACAACTTAAGGTGTGATACTGTTTATTAATGTCTTGCTTTTTCCCCTTTTTAAGTGTATAGTTATTATATAATAAGTCGCACTTCTATTGGATGGGCCGGCGGATAGTTAAAAGCGTGAATTCCGGCATTACCATGCAGTTCGGCAATATCGGCCATAACCTGCCGGTTGTTCCCGGAAAACTTCCGGCCTGTTGTGCATAAGCATTTAAAGGGAAATTTGTGGATGAATGAAATAAAAGAATTGAGAATAGGCAACCTATTAATTAAACTCCCGATCATCCAGGGCGGTATGGGGGTGGGCATATCCCTGGCGGGTTTAGCTTCGGCAGTGGCCAATCAGGGCGGAGTGGGCACCATCGCCACAGCCGGCATTGGAATGTTCGAGCCGGACTTTAACACCAATTACCTGGAAGCCAACATTCGAGCCTTAAAGAAGGAAATTAAAAAAGCCAGAAGGCTTACCAAGGGCATTCTGGGGGTGAATATCATGGTGGCGCTTTCCAATTATGCCGATCTGGTCAAGACCGCCGTCGAAGAAGAGATTGATATCGTTTTTTCCGGGGCCGGACTGCCTTTCAATCTTCCGGGGTTTTTAAACAAGGATTCCAAGACCAAATTGGTGCCGATAGTATCGTCGGGAAGGGCCGCGGCCATCATCGCCAAAAAGTGGATGGATAAATACAATTACCTTCCCGATGCCATTGTGGTAGAAGGACCAAAAGCCGGCGGGCATCTGGGGTTCAAGGAAGAGCACTTGGACGATCCTAAGTATACCCTGGAAAAACTGGTTCCAGAAGTCATCGAGGCGGTTAAACCCTATGTCGAAAAGTACGGGAAACCTATTCCGGTGATCGCCGCCGGGGGGATATATAGCGGCGAGGACGTCTGTAAATTCCTGATGATGGGAGCCGCCGGGGTCCAGATGGGAACGCGTTTTGTGACGACGGATGAATGCGATTCGTCCGTCATATTCAAACAAGCATATATCAATTCGGGTAAAAATGATGTGACCATTATAAAAAGCCCGGTGGGAATGCCGGGCCGGGCCATTCGCAACAAGTTCATTGACGATGTCAGCCGTGGAGAGAGAAAGCCGTTCACCTGTCCGCATCATTGCATAATAACCTGTGATTTCAAGAACACTCCTTACTGCATCGCGCTCGCTTTGTTAAATGCCCAGAAAGGACTGCTGGATGAAGGGTTCGCCTTTGCCGGCGCCAATGCCTACCGGACCAAGGAAATCATTCCGGTCAAAGATTTGATAGCGGATTTATTGGAAGAATACCACCGAGCCTGCAAGGATTGACCCCGTCCTCAGTTTTTTGCCGACCGGGGATGAAAGAGATAAGTCTGAAATTAAGAGCTCTGCGTTTTAAATGCGCAGGGCTTTTTGCTTGTCATTCCCGAGAAGTCGGAAATCCATGTTTTATAGGACGCTGATCCACGCAGATTTTGCTGATAGTTGAACTTTAAATAATTTACATCTGTTACGTAGCTACCATTGATGTTGTCTAATATTCCCTTGATTTTATCATTACTTTAAGTGTATATTTATTTCAACTTAATCGTTAGGATTGAAATGCAACAGGGACAAATTGAGGTCATCTGCGGATGTATGTTCAGCGGCAAGACCGAGGAGTTGATCCGACGGCTTAAACGGGCCAACTACGCCAGACAAAAAGTGCAGATATTCAAGCATTCGTTCGACAACCGCTACGACGAGCTGTGCATCACCACCCATTACGGTCTGAAACTCCCCACCGTCACCTGCCTGACCGCCGGAGATATCATGAACGCGATGGATAATAAAGTACAGGTGGTGGGCATAGACGAGGTGCAATTCTACGGGAACGATATAATTCCAGCCATTGAAGAGATCGCCCATCATGGCATCCGGGTGATAATCTCCGGGCTTGACATGGATTTCAGGGGAGAGCCATTCGGCTCCATGCCGCATCTTTTGACCCTGGCCGAAAAGGTGGATAAACTCTCGGCCATCTGCTCGGTCTGCGCCGAGCCCGCCACCCGCACCCAGCGCCTGCTGGACGGGCATCCGGCGCCCTATGACAGCGAGGTGGTCTCGGTCGGCTCAACCGAGAAGTACGAGGCCCGCTGCCGCAAATGTCATGTAGTTCCCAATAAGCCGGGCAAACAACCGTTCAGTATGTCACCCCAGATGGAGATCTAAATTTTGGTAAAGCTGAAAATATGAAATGGAAATCTGCTGAAGAGTGGAACAACCTGAAAGCGGGGATTGATTGCCCGCTTTGCCGAGATAGCAACTTGCAAGAAAACCAGCACAGTTATAAAGTGGTAGAACTTAATTATTCTATTGTACGGTTTAATAAAAATCAGTATATGCAAGGCTGGACAACTCTGATCTTAAAAAAGCATGCTACGGAATTATTTGAGTTGACCCCTGAGGAAAGGGCCGGATTTTGGGATGAAGTATCTCTTGTGGCAAGGGCTCTTTATGAAATCTATAACCCGGCTAAGATAAATTATTGCATTTGGGGTAATTTCATGCCGCATGTGCACTGCCATTTGTTTACCCAGACATTTGACGATGACCCGAGCAAGCCGATTAACCAAAACGAGAGGGAAGTATTTCTGGTCAAAGATGACTATCTCCAGAAAATAAACAAAATGGCTAATGAAATACACAAAATAATAGAAACAAAATCATAGCTTGGGCATATTTTTATAGGAAACAACACCATCTAATAAATACTAAGGTGTTATATGAAAAGGCCACCCGTTAAAAATGCAATCAATCTGTCTATCGGCATAATCGCCATAGGATGGATCCAGAAAGTATTCAATTACCTCTCGACCAAACCTTCGCTGGCCGAGCAACTGGGCCTTAAGGTCAAACTGAGTGAGAGCCTCCCGCAGGCCTCGTTATATATTCTGACGGTGGGGGTTTTCACATTCCTGTTAATCTATTATCTGCTGAAATTGACCGATGAAAATTTCGGTTCCCTGGGGTTCAATAATAATAAACTGGGAAAACAGATAGCCCTAGGCGCATTGTTCGGGATCGGCATCTTTGCCCTGGACACTTTTCTGATCAGCCCGGTTCTGGAATCATTGTTGCCCAACGCCGCGGCCGAAGGCGAAAATATAAAGCATCTGTTCAGCAAATTGTATTATATTCCGATTTTGTTATTCATGGGTATTTTCAAGGGAGGATTTCTGGAAGAGCTCTGGCGTATATTCGTACTGACCCGGTTCGAAAGGGCTTTTAAGGCTGCCGGCCTGATTTTTGCCCTGATATTTTTCTCGCTAATGTTCGGGCTGGGGCATGCGTATCAAGGAACCTCGGGAATAATATCCACCGCAATTTTGGGGCTACTTAACGGGCTGGTCTATCTGAGAAAGAGGAATGCCATGGAGGCGGTAACGGCCCATGCTGTGTTCGATTTGATCGCCATGACGTTGGGTTTTATACTTTACTATGGAAAGTGATTTTCGTTATTACCAACAAATAGAAGCCCGAATGATTTCTCATTCGGGCTTTGGTATATTTGGTGGGGTGGATAAGGGGACTCGAACCCCCAACCTCCGGAGCCACAGTCCGGCGCTCTAACCAGTTGAACTATATCCACCACGATATTTATGGTACGCCTGACAGGATTCGAACCTGTGACCCTCTGCTTAGAAGGCAGATGCTCTATCCAACTGAGCTACAGGCGCGCAATTTATTATTGGTTTGCTGATTAACGGATAACCGGGCAAACATATCCGCCACCAGGGATCCCTTGTCAGACACCCATAGTTTCCCCAAAATGGTCGGGGAGAGAGGATTTGAACCTCCGACTCCCTGGTCCCGAACCAGGTGCGCTACCGGGCTGCGCTACTCCCCGACTTCTATAGAACGATATGTCCCCGGGAATCCATAAGCCATTTGCATCGATCGGCAGATCTGGTCGGGGTGCCCAGACTCGAACTGGGGGCTTCTTGCTCCCAAAGCAAGCGCGCTACCAACTGCGCCACACCCCGTGGCATCTTATGCAAACAATAATTATATTATACCAAAGGTTGATCTGTCAAGCTATGTTTTAGGCAGACCGGATGGCACCAGGCCGTTGATTAGGTGTTGCATCTTTTTCAGGGCCAATGCCCGGTGGCTGATCTGGTTCTTTTCTGCAGGATCCATCTCGGCAAATGTCCTATCGGACCCGGCTGGAATGAAAATGGGATCATAGCCGAATCCACTGTCGCCCCGTGGTTCTGCGGTTATTGTCCCTTCGATCTCCCCCCGGGTGAAGAATGCCCGGTTATTGTTTCCCACCAGACACATTACACATACAAAGCGAGCGGTTCTTTTTCCGGCCGGTATCCCTTGCATCAGCTCCAACACTTTCATCCAGTTGTCACGGTAATCGGCATCCGGGCCGGCAAAGCGGGCGGAAAGGATACCTGGCTGGCCGCTCAAGGCATCTATCAACAGACCGGAGTCGTCAGCCATTGCCCACAGGCCGCTGTAATAAGCCGCCTGGCTGGCTTTGATCAGGGCATTGTCATCAAAGGTCCGGCCGTTCTCTTCGGCATCCGGGCAATCGGGGAAGCTATCAAGTCCGATGAATCTGGTTTCCGGCAAATCTAATATCTCCGAGATCTCCCGGATCTTACCTTTATTTCTGGTGGCTATCAAAATATCCATGCAGATAATGATACCAATTAAGCTGTTAAATTGCAAACCTTTTTGCTTGACTTTTAACCGATATATACACTATCATTGAAAAGTATTCAACGAGCAATATTTATCAAGACATTCTTTTAGCCGGTATTTATAAAATGAAGAAACATCTGGTAATAGTTATCTTTTTATTCCTGGCGGCCGCCTTCGGTTATACTCAGGAAGACGATTTTGCAGAAGATGAGGGGGATACTGTCGAATCAGCGAGGCCGGCCCAGGTATTGCCTGAATCCGTCGCTGTAAGGGATGCCTCCCAGTGGGCCGAACTTATGCAATGGCGCAAATGGCAGGAAATCAGCCTTGATTATCAGAGCCAGAAGATGCCGGAGGAGGCTTTGGCCGCCGCCGAATCCTCGCTGGTTCGAAGCCGAGCACTGGGATTGGATCTCCCCGTGGTCGGGGCATATTGGGGAAACAAAACCCGTCAAGCAGTAAGAAGTAAAGAATGGCAGCAGGCTCAACAATATTCCCGCTTAGCGCTACTGGCCGATAATTATTCCTTTAAAAATATCATCTATCAGTTCCAAACGAACATTCATTCGGCCGGGTTCGCATCAGCCCTGGGACAACTGATACAAACCTTAAAATCCTACCGTCAGGATTTTCGTTATAGGTTCAGAGCTTTGTGGCTGACAAGCTTTGGTTTGTCGCTTGCCCTGATGACCGGAGGTCTGTTTTTCCTGCTATTGCTGACGATAAAATATCTTCCCTTTCTGTTCCACCTGGCAGCAGACCAGTTGCCCCAGAATTGGCCGTATTTCGGGCGGATATTCCTGACAGCATCACTGGGTGTCGGGCTGTTGATGGTCATAGCAGGTTACAGCCTGGCATTGGCCCTAATGATACCGGCCGGAGCGGTCATTGCCATGGGAAGGACCCGGGAGAAGGTCGTGTTCTGGATCACCGTGGGGCTGATCGGTTCTGCGACGGTCGGCTTCAACCTGGTTTGTCACTTCTTTAAAGCTGGCGACCAAGGGCGGGTCGAGGCTCTGGCTTTGGCCAATACTTCGGACTGGAACAACTTGTTGGTTCAGTCCCTGGCAGGGCAGCAGCAACAGGATCCTTCGGACCTTAAACCGATATACGGTCTGTCCCTGATGGAAAAGAACCGGGGTGGTTTGGATCGGGCAAAGACATATTTGACGGCAGTCATTGAAGCCTCGGGTAACAATCCCACCGCTCTGAACAATATGGGAAATATCTATTTCCTAAAGGGCCAGTTCGACAGCGCAGCATCGTTTTATCGCCGGGCCATTGAATCGGACGAACACCTGGCCGAAGCCCATTATAACCTGGGTCAGGTCTATTTCAAGGCTATCGATTTCAACCTGGCCAGGGCGGAATTGGAGAAAGCAGCCACGCTATCTCCGGTCAAAATGGAAAGCAAAAGCCGCCAATCGGGCGGGAATATGGTGATGGATGCCCAGCTTGACCTGGCCATGTTGTGGCCGGAAGTATGGCGAGGATGGAACCCATTGGGTTCGTTTACCCCGGGTGAGATGAAGGACCTTACCATGCTGAACCTCTGGCTGCCATGGTGGATCTGGCTGGGGCTGTTGGGGATGACCATCGGCTGGTCAGTCCTGGTAAAGAGCAACCTGGCCGTCAGCTGTTGCTGGTTGTGCGGACGTTACGTCTGCAACCGCTGCCAATTCCTGGCCCAGGATGGTAACCGGCACTGTCCGGAATGCCATCGCCAGGTTTTTTCCATCCAGTCATCGGAATTGCAGCAGAAAGCGGCTGAAGTGCTGGCCCGCAAAGCGGGGAAAAGGGAAAAAATTATCTCCGGCCTGGCAAACCTTTTCCTGCCCGGGGCTTCCTTTGTAATGCAAGGCAGCGCCATAAAAGGATGGCTGGTTTCCCTGACCCTGGGCTTTATCTATGCCGGACTGGTATTGTCCACCTCGCCATGGGTAGCAGCCCGGCTGGACTTTTCCGTGATTGATCCCTTCTATTGGGTCGCCGGGGCCGCCGGGATGATCATATATGCCATTTCTTGGGGGGGCTATATTCAGTATTTCAGGAACCAAGGAGCTTCTGATGCCTCTTGAAGGTAATGTAAAAGAGTTCGGTCTGGCGGATGTTCTGCAGTTCATCTCCAGCAACCAGAAAGCCGGGGTGCTCCAATTGACATCGCGGAACGACAAGGCCTCCATCGCTTTCGATTACGGGAAGATAACCGGAGCGGTGTACGGCCGTCAGGGCAGGCAGGACCAGTTGCATAACTATCTGATGAGGTCCAAAAAAGTGGACCGGGAAAAACTGGAGTCAATCCTGAAGATACAAAACGAAACCGGGATCCCCTTGGGTGATCTGCTTTTAAAAGAGGGCCTGATGAGCCAGGAGGAGATAAACGGCTTGGTGACCTTCAAGATTCAGGAGGTGCTGGATGAGGTCTTTACCTGGAGCGATGCCCGGTATAAGTTCAATCCCGATGAAAGGCTTTACCAGAACAGCCGTTCTCAGGTGGCGATTCCGGCCGAGGTGCTGCTGTTGGAAACCCTGAGACGCAAGGATGAATGGCCGGCCATTGCCAGAACCCTGCCCTCCGACGGCATCATACTCAAGAAGACCGATATCGTGCCGATTGTGGAACAGGTTCCGGCTGAGGTCATCCAGATTCACGAGATGGTCAACGGGGAGAAGACCATCGGGCAACTGATCAACGACGGCTATTACGGACGCTTCAGAACCTTCAATGCGGCCTACCAGTTGTTGCAGGGCGGGGCGGTTGAGATTATCTTCGCTCCGGAGCCGGAGGTGAAAGTGGCAGAAAAACAGGCGGAACGAATGGCCAGCGCGGCCGGAAAGGCCATGACCGCCCTTTCCGTCATGATCGGGCTGGCAATCTTGGGCGGGGCGGGGTTTGGGGCGTATAAGATCAATAAACTGACCGCACAAGAAAACAACCTGGTGCAAAGGGAGACCGCTAGAGCCAGAATGAATTGGCTGAAAAACAGGATAGAAGTCTATTATATGCTTAATAATGAATATCCGACAAGCCTGAAAGAAATAACCGGCGACCGGAAAATCATTTCTTCATTCGACTATCATAAAAACGAAGAGGAAAAAGGATATCAACTGGGGATCAGATGAAAGGCCCTTTATAAAAAGCCCTTCCGGGAAAGCGGAAGGGCTTTTTGTTGTCTGAAATGGTCAATACTCAAAAGTACTGCCGCCGATGAATTCCCTTAAAATTGAGGTGTGCGGCACTTCATCAGCGAATACCGGTACGAACATCCTGACAAAATGCAGCAGACGGTAGGCCTCGCCGAAACTTTCATCATCGGTGGGCACCTCCAACAGAAAGCGTTCGGCATACAGCCGCAGCACCGCCGGCTCGTATACCAGGGTGGAGTTGAATATCACATCAGCCTCCTCCTGGAAGGGGAAGATGTTGTGCTCCTCCCCCCTCTGCACCGAGGGCCATACTTTCAGGGTATGGGCGGCGCTGTAACCCCGGAACTTGCGGTCCCGCACGATCCTTCGCAACAGCCTGACATCGGAGGTCATGATACGGTTGTGATCGTCAAGACAGAGCTGGGTTAGGGCGCTGATGTATATCTTAAGCTTGTTCTCCCGGGGCACCGACTGGGTGAGCTTCTGATTCAATCCGTGAATGCCCTCCACCAGCAGGATATCATTAGGTTCCAGCTTCAGGCTGATGGTCTTTTCGTCCCTGGTCCCGGTATGGAAATTATATATCGGGGTGGCCACCTCCTGGCCCTTGAGCAGGTCGGTCATTTGCTGATTGAACAGCTCCAGGTCCACAGCCCGCAGGGACTCGAAGTCGGGCTTGCCGTTGTCGCCCAGCGGCGTCTGATCGCGTCCCAGGAAATAATTGTCGGTCGACAGGGCGATGGGCCTTAGGCCGTTGACCTTAAGCTGGATCATCAGCCTTTTGCTGAAAGTGGTCTTGCCGGACGAGGACGGTCCGGCGATCAGCACCAGTTTCACCTTGTCGCGCTGGGAGGTGATGATATCGGCGATCTGGGCGATGCGCTTTTCATGAAACCCCTCTGAGATCCTGATCAGGTCTCCTATGCCCTTGGTAAGGCAGATCTCATTGAGCTCGCCCACGTTGGTGACCCCCAGGATCCGGTTCCAATCCTTGGTCTCCTTGTAGATCTGGAAAAGCTTGGTCTGGGGCGAGAGGTCCGGTATTCTCTCCGGGTTCTTGGACTGGGGAAAGCGAAGCAGAAAGCCCGGAGAATAAAGAGCCAGTTCGAAGCGGTCAATCGAGCCAGTGGCGGGTGTGACCGGCCCGTGCTGGATGTCCTTGAACACCCCGCAGCCGATAAGCTTGGCCTCGGTCAGGCGGGTGGTGGTCAGAAGTTTTATCTTGTCATGATAGCCCTCGGTCTCAAAATATTCCTTGGCCTCCTCAATGGATATGGATTCTTTCACAAAAGGCCGATTCTCGGCCACAATCTGCCGCATCCGGGCTTCGATATTGTTCAATATCTCCTGATCTATGGGCTTGTCGGATACAAAGTCGAAATAATAGCCGTTGGCCAGCGATTGACCGACAATCACTCGGGCTTCGGGATAAAGCTCCTCCACCGCCTCGTATAATATCAGACAGGCCGTCCGCCGATAGACCGCTAGGCCCTCGCGGTCGGTGTAAAATACCGGGGTCAGGCGGCAATTGGAGTGCAGAACGGTATCCAGGGCGACCAGATTCTGGTTGATCTTGGCGGCCAGCAGTTTGCCGGGGTTCTGCGGAGGGTAGCGCTTGAATAATCCCTGTACCTGTTCCCCGGCCTTGGCTGGCAGGCGCTGTCCATCCATTAATACTTCGATCGGTTTGTGTCCCATGATTTATGTCCTTTCTGGCAATTAAAGGCGAAGCCAATAAAAGCTCCGCCATCAGTATATGCAATAATGTATCTTAAAAGCTCAAATATGTCAAGAGAAAAGGAGGATAAGTGATTAGGTGGATATCATTCAACATCCCCTGATACAACGGTCTAAAGCATACACCAAAACAACAATACCTTATAAAATGATATAATGCTATCATGCTGAAAGTTGCGCCTAATTGGGCTTAAAAGGCCCTTTTATAAAAGATTTTCATATGGCATAAATTATGCGTTACTATATTTTGAGATGAAATATTTACACAATAGTCTCTTGTTAAAAGCCCTATCTTCGGTTATAAGGAAAGGTGTAAATATCAAGAAACTTGACAAGAGGAATGTGTCATGAAAAAGACGTTTTTATACAGCTTTCCTTTATTGATATTGTTGCTTCCCATGGATGCCCAAGGTAGTATTACCGTCTTTTCTGCTAATCAGGAAATTTCCGGACCGCCGCGCTGGAATAATGTCCCGAATGTTTATTTAGATGACGATTTATATGCCATAGATACCTGCTCTTCAAATAAACTGGACACTTTCACCGTTGGCCTGGCTGATCCGGTTGATACTTTGAACAAGCTGATAACCAAGGTGACAATTTACGCCAAGGCGCGAACCCATTATCCCAAGGCCATGTTCTGGCTGTGGCCGGTCTACAACGACAGGGGATACCGCTCGGGGAATCTCAAGATAGGCACCACCGAAACCCTGTTTTCCTTTGACATCACGCCCCAGGACACTGCCCTGGCCGACAGCACCTGGAACTGGGATGACATCAGGGATCTCGCCATCAGATACCAGGCCCGGACCAGCAAGGTGATCTATTTTGTCAATCACATCTTTGCCGCCGTCACCTATATTGATACATTGAACGTCGAGCAGACCCATCGTTTCCATATCGATCCCATAGCCTCCCCAGAGACGGTGGGGGTGTATTTTCCTCTCAGCATTACGGTCCTGGACTCCCTGGGCGGGCCTCTCACCAGCTACAACGGATCGGCCCTCATTTCAGACCTTACCGGCACCAGTTCGCCGATGCTGGTATCATTCACCAACAGCATCGGTTCAATAGCAGTAGCCGTTAATGATACCTTCAGAAATAACTATATAGTGGTCGACGACGGCACAGCCAGGGATTCCAGCAATCTGTTCGATGTGGTGAACACCGGATTGCATCACTTTTCCATTGACTCCATCGGCACTCAAACCAAGGACGTGCCTTTCGGCGTCACCATCACGGCCATGGATTTCTTCGACGACCCGGTCATTTCCTTCTCCGGCCAAGCCGACCTATGGGATAGAACCGACACTCTTACACCCGATTCCGCCAGTCCCTTTGCCGCAGGGATCTGGAGCGGGAGCATCAGCATTGGGTCAGGTTGTCCGCTGGATACGGTGTTCTGCTCTTATTACAGCGGAAACCTAATATCCGGCTCCAGCAACGGCTTTGCGGTGCAAGACCCCTCTGGGATCTGCACCGATCCGCCGGGCAGTGTTTTGCCCGGTGTATTGGCGCTGAGAATAACTCCCAATCCCACATCAGGCAGGTCAAGGTTTTCATTGGACCTGCCCTGGCCGGGAAGGGTTGAGATCATTCTGTATAACATCCTGGGCCAGGTGGCAAGCCGAAAGGAATTGGGCGGCCTTGCATCGGGCCGAACGGAACTTGATTGGAATATTGCCGCCGCCAATCCCCAGGGGCTCTATTTTGTGAGAGCCATATTTGAGGGAAAAACAACGGTCTTCAGGAAACTTCTGATAATGAAATAACCAGGTGTCGTTTTAAAGCCCGTCCCGAGACGGGCTTTTTGCTTGACTTGCAGGCTCGAAGTTTGGTAAATTTAACATTCAATCAAAAATATCAATGCAGGGATCATATGAAGCTGGATTTCGTCTATATCTCCGATATCGGAAAACACCTGGGCCAGGAGGTCACCCTCAAGGGTTGGCTATACAACAAGCGGTCCTCGGGCAAGATACATTTTCTGCAGATCCGGGACGGCTCCGGAATCATCCAAGGGGTGATGGTCAAGAACGAGGTGGATGCCAAGACCTTCGAGCTGGGCGACAAGGTGAGCCAGGAGTCCTCCATCATCGTCAAGGGGATGGTAAAGGAGGACAAGCGTTCGCCCTCTGGGTACGAACTGGGTGTCACCGATCTACAGATAGTCCAGCTATCCCAGGATTATCCCATCACTCCCAAGGAGCACGGCCCGGCTTTTTTGATGGAGCATCGCCATCTGTGGATGCGCTCATCCAAACAGCATGCCATTCTTCGGATCCGCGACACTATCGAACAGGCTATTCACGGCTACTTGCATCGTGAGGGATTCATACATACTCCGGCGCCAATTCTCACCCCCACCTCCTGCGAAGGCACCACCACTTTGTTTGAGACCGACTACTTCGGGGAGCCGGCTTTTTTATCCCAGTCCGGCCAGATGTACATCGAAGCTACGGCCGCGGCATTCGGCAAGGTCTACACTTTCACCCCGGCCTTCCGGGCCGAAAAATCCAAGACCCGGCGGCACCTGACCGAACTGTGGATGATGGACGCCGAGGCCAGCTATTTCGAGCACGCCGAGAACATGCAGTGCCAGGAGGGGATGATCTGCGCCATCATGGAGAAGGTGTTGAACGAATGCCAGAATGAGCTGAAGACACTGGAGCGCGACACCGCGTTGCTGGAGAAGATCAAGGCTCCATTCCCGGTGATCTCATACAAAGAGGCCGTTAGATTATGCAACGAGGCCGGCGTGCCCATCGAATACGGGGAGGATTTCGGAGCGCCTCACGATACCGCAATTGCCGGCAGTTTTGACCGGCCGGTGTTCGTGGACCGTTTTCCAGCATCCATCAAGTCCTTTTACATGCAGCCAGACCCGGAGGATCCCACGGTGGTGCTGGGCTCGGATCTTTACGCCCCGGAGGGCTACGGCGAGATCATCGGCGGCAGCCAGCGGATACACGACCTGGACCTGCTGCTCAAGAAGATGGAGGAGCACAAGGTGCCTTACGAGCCCTACAAGTGGTACGTGGACCTGCGGCGGTATGGCAGCGTGCCGCACTCCGGTTTTGGCATAGGCATCGAGCGGACGGTCAGCTGGATCTGCGGGCTGCAGCATATAAGGGAGGCCATACCATTCGCCCGGCTGCTGGAGAAGATATATCCGTAGACCTAACCCCACTCCTTCCCTATGCGAGAAGGGGCTTTTACAGACGTGATTTCTGTATGAAAGAAATATGTCAAACCAGCATAACAATAAAATATTCTGGCCGGCACTCGTAACCTTCTTTTTTTTGTTGGTCCTAATTGGTTGTGGCCCCAGGCCCCAGGGCACGCCATATTCTGAAGCAATTGAGATCAACCTGGAACCGGAACAATACCCGGCCGATGATGTTTCTGAATTTGTATTCCAGCCAAACAAAAACAAATACCTGATCAAGCCCAGGGCCGAGTATTTCTTAAGCGGGATAGTGCTGGGCAAGGAAAGATATGTTTACGATCGGGGGGCCGATATCGCCCCTTACGACCTGGCCATCGCCTGGAATAAACTGGTGCTGACAAAACTTTACAAGCAGCTCAAGTGGTCGCAATCCGGGCGTTGGTATCTGTGGCGCTATAACGAAGATTTCCCTTTTGACAATACTTTTGTGGCCCGATATTCTTCCAACAATCATATCATCCCGGCCAATCCCAACATCAAGGCGGCCCTGGGGCTGGTCCGGAAAGGGGAAAGTATAGATCTCTCGGGGTACCTGGTCAATGTCAGCCAGGCGGCAGGGGAAGAGGAGTTCACCTGGAACAGTTCGCTCAGCCGCGAAGATCAGGGCGGAGGTTCCTGTGAGGTATTTTACGTGACGGAGCTCCGGTACAAAGGGAAGAGTTATAAATAATGGCATCGTAACATATCCGCGAGGCCATACTGTCCGGATGCCGGGGAAGGATCTATCGATAATCTTAACCCCGCTCACTTCGCTTGACAAAATCCAATTCTTCTTTGCAGATTTTTTCCGATGCGGGCAGGGTTCATGAGGGCATAAATAAATATAGGGACATAGCATGCTATGTCCCTTCTGTTCTATCTTTCGTACTGCATCCCGAAAATATATTAATTCCTCGCCAGCCATTCATAGGCGCTCAAGGCCGCCTTGGCGCCTTCTCCGGCGGCCACGATTATCTGTTTTTCCGGCACGGTGCTTACATCCCCGGCGGCGAACACCCCGTCGCGCGAGGTCCGGCAGGCGCAGTCCACCATGACCTCTCCGTTTTCATTCATCTTCACCAGTTCCTTGAATATATCCGAATTGGGTATCAGCCCGATCTCCACAAACACCCCGGAGACCGCCAGTTCCCTTTTTTCTTTGCCTTCGACCGGGGCTATAACTATGCCGCTGACGAAATCTTTTCCCAGAACCTCAATGACCTTATGGTTCAAAATCAATTCAATCTTATCCGAATTATTGATTGGCTCCAGCAGGACAGGATCGCCCTGCATCTCGGGCGATATATTTATAATAAATATTTTATCGGCATAGCTCATAAGATCCTGGGCTGCGGTCAGGGCCGAATTACCACCGCCCACCACCGCTACTGTTTTGCCGCCGAATAACGGGGCGTCGCAGGTGGCGCAGAAGGCCACGCCCTTTCCTATCAGCTCCTTCTCTCCGGGAACGTTAAGATTTCGGTATTTCTTGCCGGTGGCGATTATTAGCGCCCTGGCGGTAAAATATGAGCCGTCCTCCAAGGAAATATTGTATCCCTTTGCGATGGGATTCACCGAAACGGCCTTAGGCCCCAGGGAGACATCGATGGGGAATTGGCCCACCTGTGACTTGAATTTCTCGATCAACTCCCGGCCTTGGATATACTGGAAGCCGGGATAGTTCTCAACGCCGGAAGTCCACAGAACCTGCCCGCCCAGGTCGTGGGTTATCAGCACCGTATCCGTCCTCTTTCGGGCGGCATAGACCGCCGCGGTCAGACCGGCCGGGCCGCCTCCAATGATGGCCAGCTGGTAATCCTTGCCAGGCCGGGCCGGGGGGAAAGCAGTCTCCGGTGTCTGGTTAAAAGAGAACGACAAGGAGGATAGCTCCATAACAACCCCTGTATCAATCATTTATAAACTATATGATAATATTATATAACAACCCCGATGTCAATTCTAAAATTTAATAAAAATACTTGAATATTTCATCTAAATTTGTTATAATACAAAACTTAGCGTAAAATCACAATTTAAGATCCGGCGAACATATCTCCGGACAACAGGGAGGTTTACTGAAGGTGTATACCCTTTTATTGGTGATCCATTTAATAACCTGTCTGCTGCTGATCGGCGTGGTGCTGATGCAGAGCGGCAAGGGCGGGCTGGGCAGCGCGCTGGGCGGAGGGGGCGAGACCTTCTTCGGCGGGAGGGGCGCGGCTCCGTTCCTGACCCGGGCTACCACCGTTCTAGCCGTGGTATTCATGATAACCTCGCTGTCCCTGGCTCTGATTTCCGGCAAAGGCCGCCGGGCCACATCGGCCATAGAGAAGGCCATGCAACAGGAACAGAAATCAAACCAACAGCCTGTAAGCAGGCCGGGCGAACTGCCGGCGAATCAAATGCCGGAAGTCCCCTCAGGCAAATAGCTGTTCTAAATATATCGTAGCTTTAAGGAGTAACATCAGATGTACGCAGTAATCGAATGCGGAGGCACTCAGGTAAGGGTCTCCGAAAATCAGAAGGTGAGGATCCCCAGGATAGATGCCAAGGAAGGCCAGAAATACAAGATGGAAAAGGTGCTGCTGCTTTCCAACGGACAGGATGTCATAATCGGCCAGCCGGTGATCAAGGACGCCATTGTCGAGGTGACGGTGGTGGGCCACTCCCGCTCGGCCAAGATATCGGCCATGGTCTACAAGCCCAAGAAAGACTATCGCCGGCGCTGGGGAGCCAGGACCCATTACACCGACCTGCTGGTCAACACCGTCAGTCACCCCAAGATCAAGGCCATAGCCAAACCTGCAGCCCCAGCCATCGAAAAGAAAAAAGCCCCCAAGAAGGCCAAAGCTGTCAAACCCGCCGCGGCCAAGAAAAACCCAGGCAAAGGAGATAAGGAATAATGGCACATAAAAAAGGCGTAGGATCATCCAGAAACGGCCGCGAGAGCAATGCCCAGCGGTTGGGCATCAAGGCATTCGGCAACCAGAAAGTAACCGCTGGTGCAGTATTGGTCCGACAGCGGGGTACCAAATTCTATCCCGGCCTCAACGTGATGCGGGGAAAGGACGACACCCTGTTTGCTATATCCGATGGATTCGTTCGTTTTGAATCACGGGGTCGGGACAGTAAAAAGATCAGCGTATATCCCGAACCCAAAGTCAACGCGGCGAGCAAATAGCTCGCCGTTTTTTCCTGCCGGATATTGATTTATAAGATTCCTACATGAAGATCAGATATTTTGCACATTCTTCATTTTTGCTGACCTCGGCCAAGGGAATCAGATTGCTTACCGATCCCTACGAGGCCGGATCCTACGGTGGGGCAGTGGGCTACAAGAAGATCGATGAGCCCACTGATGCCATCTCCATCAGCCACAACCATGCCGATCATAATTATATCAGCCGGGAACACGACAAGGCCAGGATCATACGCGAGACCGGGACCTTTGTATTCAAGGGGATCACCATCCGGGGCGTCAGCCTGTACCACGACACCAGCCGCGGCTCGGAGCGGGGCGCCAGCATAGCCTTCATCTATACAATTGACGGCATGAACTTCTGCCATCTTGGCGACCTGGGACATACCTTAAGCAAAAGCGAGCTGGCCGAGATCGGTCCGGTGGATGTGCTGATGATCCCGGTGGGCGGCACCTTTACAGTGGATGCCGGCGAGGCCGGAAAGGTTATGGAGTCTCTCTCCCCCAGCATCTGCCTGCCCATGCATTACAAGACCAAGAGCGTCGGCTTCAACCTGGGGCCGCTGGAGGATTTCACCACGGGCCGGGCCAAGGTCAAAACGATCAATGGTTCCGAAGCCGAAATAACCAAGGCTTCACTGCCTCAGGGCATCGAGATATGGGTGCTCAAGCCGTTCAAGCTATAGTTTGCCGCTGGTTCGGATAACGGATGTTTTTCCGATACCTTCCAGCCAACAGCCGCCGCAAGGGATTTGTGCCTTAAGGCGGCCTTTGAACTTCCCTGCCCTGCCGGCTTCCTGCGGTCCACCCCGGGGGAGCAGAAGAACCCCAGGGGTGGGCGATGGCTGGAAGCGAGCCGCAGCGGCCCAATCACAGTGAAGCCGTCGGTTCCGTAATATAAACAATTATAAAGAGCAGACAGTCTTACCGAGCAACATAAAATTTCTTTGAACAAGGAGTTCTAACATTGTATGGATATCCAAAAGGAGCTTGAAAAATCGGGCATAAAGACCTCCCGATCCGTGCACCGCAATCTGCCGGCAGCGGCCCTGATTGAAAAATCATTGACTGCAGGCGACGGGATCATGGCTTCCAACGGAGCGCTGGTGGTCAAGACCGGTGAGCGGACCGGGCGGTCGCCCAACGACAGATTTATATCCGAGGAGCCGGCCATAAAAGACCAGATAGCCTGGGGCAAGATCAACGTCAAATGTCAGCCGGAGCAGTTCGACAAACTGCTGCACAAAGCCTACCAGCACCTCGGCGACAAGGAGATCTATGTCTTCGACGGGTTTGCCGGGGCCGACCCCCAATACCGGCTGGCTGTCAGGGTGGTAACCGATACAGCCTGGCACTGTCTGTTCGCCCAGACCCTGTTCATCCGGCCCACAAAGCAGGAGCTGGAAAATTTCACTCCCGGCTTTACGGTGATGGGCTGCGGCAGCCTGAAGGCCGACCCCAAGACCGACGGCACCAAATCCAGCGTTTTCGTGGGGGTCAGCTTTGAAAAGAAGATCAACCTGGTCATCGGCAGCATGTACGGCGGCGAGATCAAAAAGAGCATCTTCGCCATCATGAATTACCTGATGCCCCAGCGGGAGGTATTTCCCATGCACTGCTCGGCCAATCTGGGCCAGGATGGCGACAGCGCTCTGTTCTTCGGCCTGTCCGGCACCGGCAAGACCACCCTGTCAGCCGATCCCAACCGCCGGCTGATCGGCGACGACGAGCACGGCTGGTCCGATACCGGGATATTCAATTTCGAAGGCGGCTGCTATGCCAAGGTCATCAAATTATCGGCCCAGGCCGAACCCCAGATCTTCAGCGCCATCAGGTTCGGATCATTGCTGGAGAACGTGGTCGTCGACCCGGAGACCCGGCAGATAGATTACAACTCCGATGCCATCACCGAGAATACCCGGGCCACCTACCCGGTGGAGCACATCCCCAACTGCGTCATTCCGGGTATTGGGGGGCATCCCCGCAACGTATTTTTCTTGACCTGCGACGCCTTCGGCGTGCTGCCGCCCATCGCCCGGCTGACCCCGGAGATGGCCAGCTATCATTTCCTGTCAGGGTTTACCTCCAAGCTGGCCGGGACCGAGACCGGTATCGACGAGCCGCAGCCCACCTTTTCCACCTGTTTCGGGGCGCCGTTCATGCCTTTGCATCCCACCAAGTACGCCTCCATGCTGGCCGAAAAACTCTTCCAGCATAAAACCAACTGTTGGCTGGTTAATACCGGATGGTCGGGGGGTCCGGCCGGAGTGGGCAGCCGGATGAAGATCTCCATCACCCGGGCACTGCTGACCGCGGCACTAGAGGGAAAACTGGAAACAGCCAGTTTCACCCCCGATCCGGTCTTCAATATCCTGGTACCCGACGCCTGCCAGGGAGTGCCTTCCGAGGTGCTGACCCCTAAAAACACCTGGGCGGACCAGGCGGCCTACGACAAAAAGGCCAGAGAACTGGCGGCCATGTTCGCCAGGAATTTCGAACAATACAAGGATTATGCCTCCAAAGAGGTGACCGATTCGGGACCCAAGGCATAGATAAATATTCAAATCCAATGAAATGCTTGATCCCTGCGTTTTGACATCAATTGTTCGAGGTTAAGTTTGAGGATAAATGAAGATATTAGGCGTGATCCCGGCCCGCTTCGGCTCCACCCGTTTCCCGGGGAAGCCGTTGGCTTTGATAAACGGAAAACCGATGGTACAGCATGTTTACCAAAGATGTCTAAGGGCCAAACTGCTGGATAAGGTGGTGGTGGCCACCGATGACAAAAGGATCTGCGATTGCGTGCTGGGTTTCGGTGGGCAGGCTGTGATGACTTCAAAGAAACATCGATCCGGCAGCGACCGTATAGCCGAGCTTATCAGGAAACCGGGGTACCGGGGGTTCAGTATCATTCTCAATATCCAGGGCGATGAACCCCTGATTGATCCCGGGGCCATAGACCTGCTGGCCGGGGAAATGGCTGGCAATCCCAAACAGATGATGGCCACCCTGGCTACAAGTTTTGAGAATGCCGGTGATATTGAAAAATCCAATACCGCCAAGGTGGTGACGGATACACAAGGCCGAGCCCTTTATTTTTCCCGGCTCCCCATACCGTTCATTAGGGAAGAAAATGCGGGGAGAGTCGGACATTATCTCAAACATATTGGCATGTATGCGTACCGCCAGAACTTTTTGATAAAATTCACCCAATGGCCCGAGGGCCGGCTGGAGAGAATGGAAAAACTTGAACAGCTTAGGGCCCTGGAAAACGGGGCGGCGATAAAGGTCCTTCGGACGAACTATCGCTGTCTGGCAGTCGATTCTCCCGGGGATATCAATAAAATAGAGATAAGCATTAAAGCGGCCAACCGCAGGTTAAAAAGAGGATAAAATAATCTTGACTTTGAAATAATAAAGAGTTAAAATTAAAACTCAAAGAATTCAATAAAACCAAAAAGGAAGGTAGAGAAATGGCTAGATTTAAGAATCAATCTTTCATGCTTATCATTGTTGCCGTGATGATCAGCCTGGGGGTAATGGGTTGCAACCAATATATCAGCGGAGCCAAGGTCCGATTACAGGAGGATCCGCCTAATTATGATGCGGCCATACTGACCCTGAATGAGGGTTTGGAATATGCCCCCAAGGATCCCGAAATGCATGGGCTGTTGGCATATTGTTACGTTCAGAGCAAGAGATACAAAGAGGCCGGGAAATCCTACGCTAGCGCCATCGAATACAGCCCCACCCAGAAGGATTCCCTGCAAAAGGCCTGGGACGGCGCTTGGGAGGACCTGTATGCCATGTCCGGTATCTCCCTGAAGAAATCTGTGACGGGCCCGAAGGATTCCAGCATGGCCTACTTACAGAAGGCGGAGGAGCAGATAAACGACGCCATTGACCTCTCCCCCAACAAGGCCGACAACTTCATCCGCAAGGGCCTGCTTTACCGCTATATGGGCAAGACCAAGGAATCGGAGGCCCTGTTTGCAAAAGCAATATCGATCGATCCCAATAATGCAGATGCCTATTTCCAGGTGGGGAGGGCGGCCATGGAGTCCCAGAATTGGGATGAAGGCATCAAGAACATCACCAAGGCCACCCAGATCAAAAAGGACAATGACCAGTGGTTCTATTGGCTGGGTGTGGCCTACCTGCAAAAAAGAGATTATCCCCAGGCCCAGAAGGCATTCATTGCGGCCGGAGCATTAAAGGCCGATGAGAAGAACACCTGGTTCAACCTGGCCCAGGCCTATTATTTCGAGGGCAGCGATGTAAAAAGCGCCATGGCGGCCCTGGATAAGGTCATAGCCTTGGACAGCAAGGATGTCGAGGCCTACAGCCTGTTGGGCATGGTGGCCCTGCACAACACCATCGGCGATTTCGACAAAGCCATAGAGGCTTATACCAAGGCCCTGGAGCTTAACCCGGAATCCCAGGAATACAAGAATTACCTGGAATATGCAAAAAAACAGAAAGAGGCCACCCAGGTCCCGGCCAAACCCAAGAAAAAGAAAAGATAGCAGCAACTGTGGATATATGAAAAGGGCGGATTCCCGCCCTTTTTCTTTTGTCTTCAAATAAATTGCTTGAAAAATATACCTGTAATATGATAACTTAAAAGGTATGAGAAAAACAATCATTTCAATCGTCCTGCTGTCCCTTGCCTTTTGGGCCCGGGCCAACGAGGACCGCCGGGACATTCCCCTGGATCACTGGTCATATCCGGTGCTGGCGAGATTTCAGGCCAAAGGCTACGCCAGCTTGCCGGCATCGAAACCGTACCAACGATGGCAGGTAACGGAGCTGTTGCAGGAGCTGTTGCGGAACCAAATGGACGGCAGGATGGAGCTGTCAAAGGCCGACCGTTTTTATTTTGACAAACTGAGCCAGGAGCTCAATATCGGGATCACGGATATCCGTCTTTCCGACCAGAAGCTGCTGTCCTACGATGACGGCCGGGCCGCCATCAGTGCCGATATCAGCCTGGGACTGGGAACCGCTTTCATCCATACCGGACCCCCTCGGAGCAGGGGATTGGCGGCGTTTGATGCCTGGGGGGGATTGCCGGGGCTGGTTGTCTTTGACCAGCAAATAACCCTGGCCCTGGAAAAGGAGTCCCAAAAGACAGAAAGGCTTTCCGGAAGCCTTCAGACCTGGAGAGGCGGTGAGTATTCCACCGGGTGGGCTTATTTCCGTTCCGCCACTTCCGGCCTGTCCCTTACCCTGGGCAGGCAGCAGAGATGGTGGGGGCCCGGCAGTTTCGGTACGCTGCTGCTTTCGGACAATTCAGAAGGTTTCGATGCAGCTGATATCAAGCTGAATTATAAAAGGGTCGAATTTCAATCATTCTTCGGAGTGCTGAGCACCGATCTGAAAAGGTACATATCCGGCCACCGCCTGGGACTGATGCTGCCAGGAATGATAACCCTGGGGCTTTCCGAAACGGTGATCTATCAGGCCAACCAGATAGATCCGGCCTACATGAACCCGCTGCTGCCATACTATGCCAACCAATGGAACCAGAGGGATGACGACAATGTACTGTGGTCGGCCGACATTCGCTGGACCCCGGGGCTGGGGTTTTCGGCCTGGGGCGAACTGCTTATGGATGACGTGCAGTACGAACAGGACCCGCCGGCCCCGCAGAAATTGGGATTCCTGCTGGGCGGCCATTGGGCCGATCCAGCCGGTCTGAAAGATACCGACCTGAAGGTAGAATGGGCCGGAAATCAAAAATGGGTCTACACTCACCGCAGATACGCCAACCGTTATGTGGGAGCCGATACCGTAAACCTGCTGGGCCACTGGGTGGGCACCGATGCCGACGTGCTGGACATTGTCATGGAACACCGGTTCCTTCCCCGGCTGGATGCCGGGATTGGATACCAGATGGAAAGGCATGGAGAGGGGCGGGTGGAAAGGGGATATCTTTTCAACGATGATCCGCACACGACCTTTCTAAGCGGCATTTTCAGCCGGGAGGACAAGGTTCAGATGTTTCTCAGATGGGAGCCGATTTACTGGACAAACCTGGAGGCAGCCGTTTGGCTGTCCTACCTAGAGAATCCTGGCAATCTGCCCGGAACCGGTTTCAATGACCGGGGGCTGGATCTCAGGGTCAATATAGAATTGTAACAGATGAAAAAGATCAGAGGCATCCTGGAGCTTGCCAGGGCAGGCAATGTGGCCATCACCGGATTCTCGGTGCTGATCGGCACCGGGGGAGCCGTCAAATCGGCCAACATCCAGGGGGTGATACTGGCGGTAGCCTCGGCCATGATCATAGCCGCCGGAGGCAACGCCCAGAACGATTACTACGACCAAAAGACAGATGCCGTGAACCGGCCGGAACGGCCGATACCCTCGGGGCGCATTTCTCCCCGTTTTGCTTTTATCTTCAGCATCATATGTTACGGCGCAGGCGTTATCCTGGGATGGCTGATCGGCAGGGATACCGGCCTGGTGGCCTCCGTCGTGGCGATTTTGCTTTGGCTTTATGCCTTCAAGGGGAAGATAATGGGATTGGGCGGGAACTTGATAATTGCTTTGATATGCGCCCTGGCTTTTATCTACGGAGGATTGACCGTCAAAAATCCGGTGCTGGCGGCATTTCCGGCGGTATTTGCTTTCCTGATGCACTTGTCCCGGGAGATAATCAAGGACGTTCAGGACATTTCTGGCGACCGACAGTCGGGAGCCAGAACCTTGGTCATCAGATCCGGTCATAAAAAAGCCCTGTCCGTCTCGGCCTTCAGTCTGCTGCTGTTGATAACGCTCAGTCCGGTCCCGTACTTGCTGGGCGTCTATAACCTGAAATACCTGCTGGCCGTCATTCTGGGGGTGGACCTGGTCCTGCTGCCGGTGGTCTTCCGCCTATTGAGAGATCCCATGGGGGCCGACTATGCAAAATTAAGTTTTATCCTGAAAATTGACATGCTGGCCGGGTTGATGGCCATTGCTGTGGGAATGTCGTAATAAGCAGAGGAGCATATGAATCTCATTCATGCACTGATACTGGGCCTTATCCAGGGCTTGACCGAATTTCTGCCGGTGTCCAGCTCCGGGCATCTGGTGCTGGCCGAGAAATTTTTAGGGCTGGGCACCAGCAATCTCCGCTTCGAGGTAGCCCTGCACCTGGCCACCCTGCTGGCGGTATGTTTCGCCTTCCGCCGGAGGATAGGCAAACTGATAAAGGCCGTTTTTACCGGGCGGATAAGGCGGGTAAAGGGGAAATGGCAGTTCAGCGATGATAATCTCCGGTTGGCTCTGATACTGATACTGGCCACCATCCCGGCGGCGGTAATAGGCATTCTATTTGATGATCTCATCGAGCAGGCTTTCAACAATCCGATCGCGGTATCTCTGGCCCTGCTGGCCACCGGGGCCATTCTTTTCGGGACCGGTAAGGTGGCCAAGCGGCAGGAGAAGATCGCCTGGAAGCACTCCCTAATAATCGGCTTTTCCCAGGCCCTGGCCATATTGCCCGGCATCTCGCGCTCCGGAACCACCATTTCGGCCGGGATCTATTCCGGGGCCGATCAGGAGAAGTCGGCTGAATTCTCCTTTCTATTATCCATCCCGGTCATATTGGGCGCCGGACTGTTAAAATTCAAAGATGTGCTGGAGACCGGACTGCCCAAAGGCGAGTTGATCCCTATACTCGTAGGCGGGTTGGTGGCGGCGCTGGCGGGCTATCTAGCAATAAATATTCTGCTGAAAATAATCCGAAATTCCAAGCTGCAGTATTTTGCCTATTACTGCTGGACGGCGGGCCTGATCTCGCTGGCATGGCTGCTTTTTAAATAACCTAGGGTGAAGATATGTCCAAATCCAAGACAAACCCCATCAAGGTGTTTCTGATCCTTCTGGCCACGGCAATGATCGTGGGCCTGACCGCAGGGTATTTTTACCGGCCGTTGGAATTCTCCCCGCGGAATAACGCCAGCCTGACGGTCATGGGTTTTTGCCTGATCCTTTTGGCGATATATGCCATTCTGGTGATCAAATACTGGCGGGTGGTAAAACGGGGGGGCTGGCAGCTGTTCCAGGTATTGATCCTCACTGCCGTCACCGGCCTGGCGGTTCAGCTTAGCGGGGGCCTGGTCTCGCCGCTGGTGCTTTTGTACGGCCTGTTGATAGTCCTTTCGGTCTTTCGTAGCGACAAGTGGAAACCCGTGCCTGTGGCATCCATCCTGCTGATAGAGCTGGGCTCCAGTTTTCTGGCCGGACGCTGGCGTCAGGAATTATTGCCGGGCATAACGACCACCGCCGGGCTGGTGCTGCTCTATGTCATCAGCCTGGTGATCATCAGGCGGGGGCGCAGCGCCGCAGGCGACAACCTGCCGGTGATGTCGTTCGACGAACCGGTCACCACCCAGCGAGACCTTAAAGAGGACCTAGCCTCGCTGTGCGGACTGGTGCAGGCGGCCATGAAAATCAGGACCAGCGCCATTTTCCGGGCAGACCATCTTACCGGCACCCTGAATATGGCGGCTTTTAAAAGCTACAGCGCCGAGATCATCAAGGATGCCTCCCTGGAGATCCGCAGCAGCCTTTTGGGCTGGGCGGCCCGGGAGCGCCAGGGATTGTTATATGCCAGTTATGAGCGGGATGCCCGGGACCTGGGTTATTACCGGAAATCAGAGGAGGTTCGCTCAGTGCTGGCGGTGCCGGTGCTTCAGGAGAGCGAGGTGATAGGAGTGCTGGTGGCAGACAGCGAGCAGGCCGGTGAATTCGACGAGACCGACAAGATCCTTTTATCCGGGTTTGCCGAGGAGGCGGCCAAGCTGATACATTTCCACCAGAGCCACTCGGCCCTGGGGCTGGAAAAGGACCGGCTGCAGCAGTGGAACAGCCGCCTGGAGCTGATGGCCTCCCGCCTGAAGGTCAACGACGTCATAAAAATAATCCAGGAGCTGATACCCCGGCTGGTGCCCTGCGATCATGTCGTCCTATTGGAAATACTGTCCGATCCTGGGAAAGCCCGGGTGCTGTTGTCCGACCCGGCCAGCGCCGGTTATCCCGCCCCCGGGACGGAGATAGATCTGACAGGGTCTCTTTCCGAGCAGGCGGTCAACCTTAAGGAATGGCGCTCGGTGGACGATTTTTACCGCCGGGCCATCGGCATTCACCGTTTCTCCGGTGAGGAGAGGCCGGACCACGGATTCCGCTCGGTGCTGGCGGCGCCTCTTTTATACGAAGACGTTTGCCATTACGTGCTGGTATTGGAGAGCCGCCAACCACAGGCCTTTGAGGCCGACCGGGACACCATCCACATCATCGCCGGGCAGTTCGCACTGGCTTTAAAGAGCGCCGCCATGTACGAGGAGAAGGAGAACCTGGCCATCCGGGACGGGCTGACCGGGTTGGCCAACCACCGCCGGTTCCAGGAATATCTCGAGGAGACCATCGCCAAGGCCGGCAGCCAGCCAGTAGGCATAGCCCTGTTCGATATCGACCACTTCAAAAAGCTCAATGACAATTACGGGCATCCCATAGGCGATGCAGTGCTAAAGGAGGTGGCCGTTCGGCTAAAGAGAAGCATATCGTCGTTCGATTTCGTGGCCCGGTACGGGGGCGAGGAATTCATTGCGGTGTGGCCGGGACGGAACGACAAGGAGGCCGCCCAGCTGGCCGAGCAGGTACGGCTGGCCATAGAAGGGGAGAAGTTCAAGACCACCGCCGGTGACCTGCCGGTGACCATCAGCCTGGGAGTGGCTTCCTATCCCCAGGACGCCAAAAAGAAGGCCGAGCTGATCAAGGCGGCCGACGAGGCGCTGTATGCGGCCAAGAAGGGCGGGCGGAACAAAGTGGTAAGATTCGCCGCGATGGAGAAAGAGCCGGTTTAACCACCAAGGCACAAAGGGTTTTACTGTCTAAGGGTGACACTCAAGTAAACTATCGAAGGATTTCAGATTCTTCGCATGCCAGACAGGCTGCCTGGCTCAGAATGACAAATAAATCATGCCTATCAATAAATTCATAACATACATCAAGGTCCAGCGCAATCTGGCCGACAATACCTGCCAGGCCTATCAGCGGGACCTGCGGCAATTCTTCGATCACCTTAAACATAATGATCTGAACAAGATCGAACGCAACTCCATCCGCAATTACCTGGGAATACTGCAAAGGCAGGGATTGGACAAGCGTTCGGCGGCCAGGAAGCTATCGGCCATCAAGGCCTTCTTCAAATACTGTGCCCGGGAGAATATCGTTCCGGTCAATCCCGCTCTGGGCTTAAGATCCCCCAAGCTGGACAAAAAACTGCCTTCGTTCCTTTCCGAACAGCAGGCAGAGCAGGCCGTTCAGCCGAACCAGGAGAAACCGGAAGAGACCGCCCGCAACAACGCCATCATGGAGTTGTTATACGGCAGCGGCCTGCGGTCATCGGAACTGCTGGGCCTTAAGGTCGGGGACCTGGACATCTCGGGCGGGCAGGTCAAGGTCATGGGCAAGGGCAGCAAACAAAGGATAGTGCCTTTAACCAGGGAATCCATAGGTGCCTTAAAAAAATACATTGCCGGGCGGGAGAATCACCAGTTCGTTTTCCTGGGGGCGCGGGGGAAGTCCCTTAACCGAAGACAACTGCAGAGGATCGTTCAGGCCCGCATCCGCTCGGCCCATTACGGCGGCAAGGCCAGCCCCCACGTTCTGAGGCATTCGTTCGCCACCCATCTGCTGGACCGTGGAGCCGACCTGAAGGCGGTCAAGGAGCTTTTGGGCCATGCCAACCTGTCCACCACCCAGATATACACCCACATCACCACCGACCGGCTCAAGAAGGTTTACCAGCAGGCCCATCCCCGGGCGGATGATGAAGGGGATGAATAATAATATTTGATAATTGTAGGGACACGGCATGCCGTGTCCCTACAATGTATGCCAGCAATAGATTGTTTAAAAAACATGATATATAAATGTCTGTCAATCGTAAAACCCAACGGCAACAATATAACCAGAGGAATTAAGACCATTGAGGTCAGAAGGTGGAAACTGCCGTCTTTCCCATTGAAGAATCTGATCATAATTGAAAACGATAATTATCTTTCGAAGCAATACCCGGAAGAAATTGGCATGATTGTGGCAATGGCCGATGTGATTGATGTCCGGCCTTGGGAGGAAAAAGATCTGACAGCATCATGCGCGAAAGTCTATGAAAATGGTTATCTGGCCTGGATCTTGTCGAATATAAGAAAAATCAGCTATCCTGCACCGGTTCCGGCCAAGAGGAAAATCTATGAATTGGAATTGGATGAAACGAAAATAATATTTCAATAAATGTTATTATAACCATAGGGGCGGGTTTCAAACCCGCCCCTATGGTATTTTGACCTCACCCTGCCCTCTCCTAAAGCATTAGGAGAGGGAGAAAAAGGGCTGTAATCTCCCCGTTGCAAATCAAATTCATTTGTGCTAAAATAACCACTTGTTTTGAAAACCAAAACCCAACAACATATATATTGCCGTGCTATCACGGTAGGAGGAGTTCAAATGTCCAAGTATGTCTATTTCTTCGGCGGTAAATCGGCCGAAGGAAGCGCCAGCGACAAGAATCTTTTGGGCGGCAAGGGCGCCAACCTGGCCGAGATGTGCCATCTGGGGCTCCCGGTGCCGGCCGGATTCACCATCTCCACCGAGATGTGCACCGTCTTCTATAAGAACAACAAGAAATATCCGCCGGAGCTCAAAAAACAGGTGGAGACCGCCCTGGCCAAGGTGGAAAAGGTGATGGGCATGAAGTTCGGCGATAAAAATGATCCTCTGCTGCTTTCGGTGCGCTCCGGGGCCCGCAGCTCCATGCCTGGCATGATGGAGACCGTGTTGAATGTCGGCCTGTGCTCGGCCACCATCCCCGGAATGATAAAGAAGACCAACAACCCCCGCTTCGTCTACGACGCCTACCGCCGCCTGATCATGATGTACTCCGACGTGGTGATGGAGAAGGCCGCCGGAATGGAACCCAAGGAGGGCCAGGGCATCCGCAAGCAGCTGGACGACATGCTGGGCGAGGTCAAGAAGAACAAGGGTTACAAGACCGATGCCGACCTGACCGAAGCCGACCTTATCAATCTGTGCGACCGATTCAAGGCCAAGGTCAAAGAGGTCATCGGAAAAGATTTTCCGGATAACGCCATGGATCAGCTGTGGGGCGGCATCGGGGCGGTATTCTCCTCCTGGAACGGCAAGCGGGCCATCTCCTACCGCCGGATCGAGGGCATCCCCGACGAGTGGGGAACCGCGGTGAACGTGCAGGCCATGGTGTTCGGCAACATGGGCGACAGCTCGGCCACCGGGGTGGCCTTCTCCCGCAACCCGGCCAACGGCGACAACCATTTTTACGGCGAATGGCTGGTCAACGCCCAGGGCGAGGATGTGGTGGCCGGCATCCGCACTCCCAATCCCTTAAATGAGGACACCAAGAACGAGCAGAACAAGCATATGCCATCTCTGCAGACCGCCATGCCGGAGGTCTACACGGAGCTGAACGGCTTCAGGAACCGCCTGGAGAAGCACTACCGCGACATGCAGGATATCGAGTTCACCATACAGGAGGGCCGCCTGTGGATGCTGCAGTGCCGCATCGGCAAGCGCACCGGCACCGCCGCTCTTAACATGGCCATGGACATGGTCGAAGAGAAGTTGATCACCAAGGCCGATGCCGTCACCCGGGTATCCCCGGCCCAGCTGGACGAACTGCTGCATCCCATCGTCGATCCGGCGGCCGAAAAGTCGGCCGCGGTGCTGGCCAAGGGCCTGCCGGCCGGACCGGGCGGCGCCAACGGACAGATAGTGTTCACCGCCAGCGATGCGGTGGCCTGGCAGAAGCAGGGCAAGAAGGTGATATTGGTTCGCGAAGAGACCAACCCCGAGGATGTGGAGGGCATGCGGGCCGCCATCGGCATCCTGACCGCCCGGGGCGGCATGACCAGTCACGCCGCCTTGGTGGCCAGGGGCTGGGGCAAGTGCTGCATCGTGGGCAGCAGCTCCCTGCATATCGACGCCCATACCAAGACCATGAAGGTGGGCGATAAAGTTTTCAAGGAAGGCGATCATATCACCCTCAACGGGACCCGGGGCTACGTCTATGCCGGACAGCTGGCCATGATGGACGCCACCGAGAATCCCCGCTTCGTGGGCTTCATGAAATATGTGGATTCCTACCGCCAGCTGAAGGTCCGCACCAACGCCGACACTCCCGAGGATGCCGCCAAGG
Organism: uncultured bacterium; assembly: GCA_937863685.1. Classification (GTDB taxonomy): domain Bacteria; phylum Edwardsbacteria; class AC1; order AC1; family EtOH8; genus UBA2226. The sequence goes on along the minus strand of CALMGM010000005.1, from coordinate 2,339 downwards.
CCCGGGGATTCGGGGCCGAGGGCATCGGGCTGTTCCGCACCGAGCACATGTTCTACGGCAAGAATTCGGAGGCTCCCCTGTTTTGCCTGCGCAAGATGATCATCTCCCAGAGCGTCGAGGAGCGCCGGGCGGCCCTCAATGAACTCTATCCCTTCGTCAAAAAGGACATCAAGGCCACTTTGGAGGTGATGGACGGATTCCCGGTCACCATCCGGTTGCTGGATCCGCCGCTGCACGAGTTCGTGCCCACCCGCCAGGACGAGCGCAACAAGCTGGCCCAGGCTCTGGGCATCACCGCCGAGGCGCTCGATAAAAGGGCCGACGATCTGCACGAGTCCAACCCCATGATGGGCCACCGCGGAGTGCGCCTGGGCGTCACCTATCCCGAGATCACCGAGATGCAGGTGCGGGCCGTACTGGAGTCCACCGTAGAGCTGGTCAAAGAAGGAAAAAAGATCAGCCCTGAGATCATGGTCCCGGTGGTGGGCATGAAGAACGAGCTGGCCGACCAGAAGGTCCTGGTCGATAAGATCTACGCCGAGGTTTGCGCCAAGTACGGAGTCAAGAAGATAGACTATATGTACGGCACCATGATCGAGATCCCGCGGGCGGCATTGACCGCCGGCCGGATAGCCGAGACCGCCGAGTTCTTTTCCTACGGCACCAACGACCTGACCCAAATGACCTTCGGCTTCTCCCGCGACGATATCGGAGGGTTCGTGCCGGATTACGTGGAGAAGAAGATCCTGCCGGCCGACCCGTTCCAGATCCTGGACCAGGAGGGGGTGGGCGAGCTGGTGGCCCTGGGCATCCAGCGGGGCCGGGCCGCCAGGCCCAACCTGAAGGTGGGCATCTGCGGGGAGCACGGCGGGGAGCCGTCCTCGGTGGAATTCTGCCACCGGGTGGGGATGAATTACGTTTCCTGTTCGCCGTTCCGGGTGCCGATCGCCAGACTGGCGCTGGCCCAGGCGGCGATCAAGGATATGAAGAAAGCGGAGAAAACTAAAACAGGAAACCGGAAATCGAAGATCGTGAAGCGTAAAGCGACACCTCGACGCGGCTCGGTGACCGCTAAGGCCAAGAAAGTTGTTAAGAAAAAAGGCAGAAAGTAATCTGACTTATATCAAAAGCCCCTTCAGCAATGAAGGGGCTTTTTGGTTCAAATAAAGCAGTTATATTTTCCTTGACAAACTATTTAATAGTGCTATAATTTAAATGTAGATACTTAATAATTAAAGGTGAGCTCAAAATGCGTAATTTTGCTTTCACATTAACCATAGGCACAGTACTAATTCTTGTATGTGCCAGTGCCTACGCCCAGGAAAACTTGCGCCCGTTTAGTGAAATTTTAGACCAAAGCGGTAAAATACATCCCGACATAACTACCGGCAGTTTTGACGCCTGCGGATACAGTATGCAGGCGGCACCTGACGGCGGCCCGGTGTTCGCAAAAGCAACGGAAGACAGCAACTGGGATAGCTGTTTTGGGCTTTCGGGCGTTAACGGTGTAGTTTTCGCAATCGCTCTGGACAGTATGGGAAACGTATATGCCGGCGGTAATTTCAACACCGTCGGCGGGATGAGCGCCAACTATATCGCCAAGTGGAACGGAACGACCTGGGAGGACCTGGGCAGCGGGATGAATAACCTAGTCCGGGCCATTTTGGTCATCGGCAGCGATGTCTATGTCGGCGGCGATTTCACCACGGCCGGCGGGGTGAGCGCCAATTACATTGCCAAGTGGAACGGCTTGTCCTGGGAGGCCATGGGTAGTGGAATGAATGAGCGAGTCTATGACCTGGCGGTCATCGGCAGCGATGTCTATGCCGGCGGCGAATTCACCACCGCCGGCGGGATGAGCGCCAACCGCATCGCCAAGTGGAACGGCACGTCCTGGGAGGCCCTGGGCAGCGGGCTAAATGACCATGTTTTTACTCTGGCGGTAAGTGATAGCGATGTCTATGTCGGCGGCCGTTTCACCGCGGCCGGCGGGGTGAGTGCCAACCGCATAGCCAAATGGAACGGCTCGTCCTGGGATTCCCTGGGCAGCGGGATGAATGGCGAAGTCTTTGACCTGGTTGTCAGTGGCAGCGATGTCTATGCCGGCGGTCTTTTCACCACGGCCGACGGGGTGAGCGCCAATCGTATAGCCAAATGGAACGGCTCGTCCTGGGATTCCCTGGGCAGCGGGATGAATGGCGAAGTCTTTGACCTGGTTGTCAGTGGCAGCGATGTCTATGCCGGCGGTCTTTTCACCACGGCCGACGGGGTGAGCGCCAATCGTATAGCCAAATGGAACGGCTCGTCCTGGGATTCCCTGGGCAGCGGGATGAATGGCG
>CALMGM010000004.1 GCA_937863685.1 uncultured bacterium | reverse complement strand
GGACTACTGCCCAGCGAGAAGTCAAACTGGTGGGCCCTCTGGGATTTTCAGCCGGCAGAAGCATGGGCAGCCCAGCGACGGCTGATCCACCGTCGCTATGCTTTTATCATTGCTGCCGGTGGGGAAACCGGAAAATAAAAGGCAGCTGTTTTTAACGACAGCTGCTGAAAACCTTCTGGTGCCCGCTCAAGGCGGACTACTGCCCAGCGAGAAGTCAAACTGGTGGGCCCTCTGGGATTTTCAGCCGGTAGAAGCATGGGCAGCCCGGCGACGGCTGATCCGCCGTCGAATTTACAATATCATTCCTGCCGGCGGAGAACCCGAAAATGAAAAAGCAGCTGTTTTTAACGACAGCTGCTGAAAACCTTCTGGTGGGCCCTCTGGGATTTGAACCCGGAACCAACGGATTATGAGTCCGCTGCTCTAACCGTTGAGCTAAGGGCCCGCAAAGTATGGTAATGATAACATATCGATAGAGGGTTAGTCAATATCTTTAATGCCCGCAATACGGCAGATACTTGGCTTGACATAACAAAGCGGGGTTGTTATAATTGCCATTAATATAATAAAAACATAAACTTTCGGATATGAAAAAGAACATTATAATTTTGACTTTCCTCGTCGGGCTTATCTCTCTGGCCCTGGCCGGGTCCTTCGGGAAACAGCCCAAACCAGCCATCCAGAAAGGCCCCTACCTGTCCTGGGACGACGATCCCCAGACCACCATGACCGTCAGCTGGGAGACCAATATCCCCATTGCGGGGAAACTGGCCTACGGACCCCGGGGTAAAATGAACTACATCCTGCGGAACGACCAGGCCGGGACCCTGCACCACCTGAGGATAAAAGATCTCAAGCCCGACACCCGCTACTATTACCAGTTGCTGAACCTGTCGGCCCCGGTCTGCAGTTTCAAGACCGCGCCCAAAGAGCCGCGGGACTTTAAATTCGTCATCTACGGCGACACCCGGACCTTTCCGGAACAGCACAAAAAGGTGATCGCCGCCGTAACCCAGTACAACCCGGAGTTCCTGATCCACACCGGCGATTACATTCAGGACGGCCGGATCTGGGCCATGTGGCAGGAGTTCTTCGACGCCAGCCGGCCCTTCTCCTCATTCATCCCCCTGTATACGGTGATCGGCAACCACGAAAGGACCTATGACAACTATGTGAAACTGTTCGCCCTGCCCGGCAACGAACGGTGGTATGCCTTCGATTATCTGAACGCCCATTTTATTATATTGAACAATGAGGAAGATTATCAGAAAGGCTCCGAGCAATACCGGTGGTTCGAGGCCGAGATAAAACGTACCCGGCCGATGTACAAGTGGCTGTTCGTCCTGCAGCACCGCCAGACCTACTCCTCCGGCAAGCGGGGCAGCGACCAGGACATCCTGGAGAATCTGGAACCGCTGTTCAGGAAATACCGGCCGGATGTGGTGTTCTGCGGGCACGAGCATTTTTACGAGAGACAGAGGCGGAACGGCGTCAACTACATCATCACCGGCGGGGGCGGGGCGCCGCTGTACGAGGTCAATCCGGGCGACTCCACCTTTCATGCCGAATCCAGCCTGCATTACTGCCAGATAGAGGTGAGGGACAGCACCGCCAAGGTGAGGATGGTCCGGGTGGACGGCAGTTCGCCGGACAGTTTGGTGCTGAAGGCGGCAAGATAGCGGAAATAGCTTTGATCAGGACTCCGTGGGCATCCCGGAGTCCTTTTTATTGTCCCCCATAAAATCAGCGGAATTGCGAAAATGGCAGGGACAGTTGTTTAAAACCAGCCATTGCAATAAATTACATTTTTTGGGATTTATAATGGATATATGAATAAATTAATTGCAATTAATTGCAAAAAGATATTGACACTATAAAGGTATTATAATATACTTTTTAAAATGATAAAAAAGTGAATTTATGTCAGCAAAGATCAAAAGACAAAACGTCATCAAGGAGCTTTTGAGCGAGCGGGTGATCTCCGGGTACGGCCAGCTATCGCGGGCCTTGGCCGGAATGGACATCAAGGCCACCCAGGCCACCCTCAGCCGCGATTTTGCCGAGATGGGCGTGGTACGCACCGTCACCCCCGACGGGCCCCGTTACCAGATAGCCGAGGACGAAAGCGGCAAGCATATATTTAAGTTGCTGGGGTTCGAGGTATTGAGTGTCAGGCACAACGAATCGATGGTGGTGATCCATACCCTGGCCGGCCGGGCCCAGGGGGTGGCCCGGTATGTCGAACAACTGAATTGCAAGGAGATCCTGGCCACCATCGGCGGGTATTGCACGGTGCTGGTGATCCCAACCTCCAATGCCTACGTTTCCAAGGTGACCTCCATCATCAAACAGGCCATTCACCGGTCATAACGAAGATCAAAGCAAGATAGAATCATAACTAGGAGCCAAACATGAAAAGGTACCTGTTCCCGCTGACGCTGGCGGTTCTGCTGGCCTCCGGCATCGCCTGTTCCGGCAAAAAAGAAACCGACAACCAAGGGACCGCGGTCAAAGAAGGCGGGGCCAGAACCGAATGGATCGGGTTCGACCAGGCCATGGCCCGGGCCGCCGCCGAAAAGCGCTACGTGATCATCGACTTCTACACCTCGTGGTGCAAGTGGTGCAAAGTGATGGAGGAGAAGACCTATACCGACCCCGGGGTGATAGCCGCCATCGGTGAAAACTTCGTCGCCGCCAAGATTGACGGCGAAAGCCAGGAGCAGATCACCTACCAGGGGAAGACCGTCAGCCAGTCCGATTTCACCCTGGGCCTCAAGGTCGAAGGGTTTCCCACCACCGTCTTCATGGACGCCCAAGGGAAGGTGCTGCTGCAGATACCGGGATACATCGACGTTCCAAATTACCTGAAGATGCTGGGATATATATCCTCCGGGGCTTACCAGACCCAGAAATTCGACGACTACCGGGCGGGGAAATGACAGTCATGCCGGAGAACGGGCAGATCGTTTTAAATCAGGTCAAACCGAAAATAAAATAATCTTTTAAAAGGGCGAGATATGAAGAAATTATTCATGTTCGTAATACTGGCATTGCTGGCGGCTCCGCTGGCGGCCTCGGCCAGCGACCTGGAAACCCGGCCCCCGGTTCACAACTATTCACTTAACCCCGGCGGGGCCAAGTTCGACACCACGCTGGATTATTTTATAGACGAGTACAAGCTTTACCTAAATCTCCCGATGTACAACGATTCGCTTTACGGGAAATCATATGTCTCCATGTGCACTAATGTGTCCGGGTCGGTAACCATCACTTTTAACTACGGCAACCTGATCGTTGACTCGGTGATGGACATGGACGGATATCCCTGCGATTATGATACCGCTATGGGCACCATGAACATCTATGTAAGCTTCAAATCACCCAGCTGTTTCTCGGTGAACATTTATTACCGGGGCGGGGATTTCACCAAGGGTTATTATTACTATCCCCAGGGTGGTAGCCAGCCCCATACCGTGGCCTACTCCATGAGCGAACCCCAGGACGCCCGGTACTGGATGCCCTGCATGGACGAGCCCTGGTTCAAGACCACCATGGGGTGCAGTTTCTATGTCACGGTTCCCGACAGTTTCACGGTGGCCTGCAACGGCCAGCTGGTGGACACCGTTCGTTCCGGTGACACCCTTACCTGGCACTGGCAGGAGGAAAAGCCCATAGCCACCTATCTGATGTCCTTCGCCGTCTCCAAATATGCCTTCTGGTCCGATACCGCCCGGACCGCCCGGGGCGACACCGTGCCGCTGAGCTATTATGTATGGCCGGAGGATTCGGCCCTGGCCGCAGCGGTCTTCGATTCGGTCGGCCTGATGATGGATTGCTTCACCGCCAAGTTCGGCCAGTATCCCTTCAACAAATACGGCATGGCTGCGGTCTATCCCTTTGTCTTCGGCGGCATGGAGCACCAGGACATGACCACCATCCACCGCAGCTGGATAACCGGCAACGCCCAGCGGGGCATCGCCCATGAGCTGGCCCACATGTGGTGGGGCGACCAGGTCACCTGCGGCTACTGGCAGGATATCTGGCTTAACGAGGGATTCGCCAGCTATTCCGAGGCGATCTATGACGAATACAAATCCGGACGCCAGCCCGGGGCCTATATGAACCAGTGGTTCTGGAAGGCGCTTAGGGCCACCGGTTATCCCATCTACAATCCGCCGCCGGAATCACTGTTCGCCTCGACCATGGTCTACGCCAAGGGGGCCTGGGTATTGCAGGGCCTGCGCTGGGTGATGGGCGATGCTCCCTTCTTTGAGACCCTGAGCGCCTACCGCGACAGCTTCAGCTACGGCAACGCCGTCACCGGCGATCTCCAGAGGATAGCCGAGCAGCATTACGGCGATTCGCTGAACTGGTTCTTCGACCAGTGGGTCTACCGGGCCGGGCACCCCATTTATTCCACCGTCATCTATTACAAGACTCACGAGGACAGTAACTCGGCCTGGGTCCGGCTAAAGCACACCTCAAACACCGGCGAGCTTTACAAGATGCCGCTGGCCCTGGCTTGTAGCACCGGCGCAGGCCTGGACAGCACCATCGTGGTCTGGGACAGCCTGGCGGTTCAGGATTTCCTGGTCAGCGACGACCAGCCGATCCTTAAGGTCAAATTAGATCCTGACAGCTGGGTCTTAAAAGAATGGGATGACTATTTACCACATTTGATGGGCTTCCGTGAAGTTGTCAAGAACGGCAAGGGTATTATTTCCCCATATTGGAACAATTTTACAGCTGATACAACGATCGCAGGCTACAACCTGTACCGTAGCGCTGACTCCGCCGGACCTTTTGTGCGCATCAATTCGGACATCATCACCGATACTATGTATGTCGATGGTCCGCTAACTAACGGAGAAGTTTGGTACTACTCTATTACTGCGGTAAATGGCGCGGATACTTGCTATGAAACGCGATTATCAAATATTCTGGCGGACACGGCCAAAGAGGGTGTGGAGGGTGAGCCTTTAGACAGGGAATTGATAACGGATCTCGGACTTTATCAAAACGTCCCCAATCCATTTTTCGGGCAGACCGTCATCAGTTATCAGATTCCCAGAACCGGGGCGGTCAGCCTGAAGATCTACAATGTCGCCGGGCAGCATGTGAAGACCCTGGCCGACGGCGTTCAGGCTGCAGGGCGGTATACCGCCAGATGGGACGGCCGGGACCATATGGGGCAAAAGGTCGCCAGCGGGCTTTACATCTATTGCCTGAATACCGGGAATCGCAACTTGGTAAAGAAGATGCAGTTTATCCGATAAGTAACAACAGACGGCAGCTATAGGATTAAATAAAAAAACCAAAAAGGAGAAACAGCCGTGAAAAAGATACTGATTGCAATATCCGTTGTGGTCCTTATCTCGGTAGTGTCCTTCGCCGCAACCATGACCCAGGACTTCGAGTCGTCAGCATTTCCGCCAAACGGGTGGTCTCTAGCGGGCTCGTACACCCTTTGGTCTCGTAGTATTGCTTGCAGCGGATTTGGCACCGGGACGGCTTCCGCCAAGGCTGATTTCTATAATGTCGGGGTGGGCAGGAGCCAGGACCTGATCACAATAGACCTGTACCCGGCCACGGCCACCGATTCCCTTAAGTTTGACCATGCCTATGCCACATATTCATCCTCCGGCGGCGGCGAAAAGGATTCACTGAGAATATCGACATCTACCGATGGCGGGTCGGTCTGGACCGTGTTGGTGGATCTGCCCGGCGGACGGTTCGGGTCCTTGAACACCGGGAATTATATCACCTCCCCTTTTGTGCCGACGGCTGGACAATGGGCTACCAAGACCTATACCCTACCTACCGGTACCAACAAGATAAAATTCACTGCCCTGTCCCAAAACGGTAACAATCTGTATCTGGACAATGTTAGGGTTTCCTATGCCACTCTGTTGCACAATGTGGGTGTAACCAGCGTAACAGCGCCGGGTGGCCAAATACCCGGCAAAGTGGCGGTGGCCCCCAAGGCCACGGTCAAGAATGACGGGTCCAGCACGGAGAGCTTCAATACCATATGTAAGATAGACGTTGCCGGGGGGGCCGAGGTATACAATCAAACCCTGGCAGTCTCCAACCTAGTGGCCGGAGCCAGTCAGGTTCTGACCTTCCCAAACTTCACCCCCGATTCCGGCGAATACTACAATGTGATCGTTTGGACTGGTTTGGTGGGGGACCTGTTCCAGCTTAATGACACTTCTAAAAGTTATACTTATTGCTGGTATTCCATCAACCGGGTGCTGGCCGAGTTCAATACCTGCACTAGTTGTAGTCCATGCGTGCTGGCCAACGACAGTTTGAACGTGGTATGCAGGGATCTGAAGGATTCTATGACCTGCATCCGCACCCATATGTGGTGGCCGACAAATAACGATCCATTTTATCTGGGGCGGGGCCCGGATACCATGGAGAACCGCGCCCGGCGGACCTACTACGGTTTTAATGTGGTCCCGTATATGATTATAGGCGGCAAGCATTTCCCGGCTTATCCTTATAACGAATATCGCACAACCATTCTATCGGAACGTAAGGTGCCGCGTCCGTTGACTATAACCCTGGAAGGATGGTACAGCGCCAGCGGGGATTCCGGAGTTATAACTGCAGTTGTAAATGCCACCGGAAGATTCCCGTCTGCTTCCAAAGCCGGGCTAACGTTGCGTTATGCCATAATCGAGGACAGCGTTTTTTATACCGGTACCAATGGCGACCCCGAGCATTTTCAAATTTTGCGGGACATGATCCCGGATAACAATGGGATCCCAATTTCCATCAACAAAGGCCAGACTGTGGTCAATTCGCAAAAGTTCACGATATATACAGGCGGGGTCATCCCCTACACCTGGACTGAGAAAAACTGCCAGTTTGTGGTTTATGTCCAGGACGACGTCACCAAGGAGATTCTGCAGAGCGCCACCTGCGGATTGAATGCAATACCACCCTCGGCCGTTGAATTGTGTTCCTTTACCGGGATGGCCGGAAACGGGGAGGTCATGTTAAGCTGGAGGACCGCCAGCGAATTCGATAATTATAAATGGCTGATAGAAAGATCGGCCTCCCCGGAGGATGGATTCGTTCAAATAGGCGAGGTTGCGGCCGAGAACAACCCCAATGGGCATAGTTACAGCTATACCGACCGTACGGTCCAGCCCTATACCGATTATTATTACCGTCTGGGCGACAAGGATATCTACGGCAATATCACCTGGAACGGCTCGGTGCTGATCACCAGCCAGGGGGTGGCCATCACCAAGTTCTGGCTGGCCGCCGGGCGGCCCAATCCCTGCCGGGACCTGGCAACCTTTGAGTACGCCCTGCCCCAGCGGGGAGAGGTATCGGTCAGAATCTTCGATATCTGCGGACGACTGGTCAATACCTTGCCGGAAGGACGCCGGAACGCAGGGATTCAGAAGGCAACATGGGACCTGCGCGATAACTCCGGGAAACCGGTGGCCAACGGGGTCTATTTCTTCCGGATGTCGGCCGGAGAACAGACCGCCACCAGGAAGATCACTGTGCTCCGGTAGAGTTTTAAAACGGAGGGTTTGATGAGAAAACTTATAGCGATATCATTCGTCTTGGCAGGATTGCTGGCCATGATCGCTGGCGCCGCAGCAGCCGGGGATCTGAACTTCAAATTAAAGCCGCTGGAGGGTAAAAAGAAGGTCGAGCTGGCCAAGGTGCTGGAAACCGGCCCGGCCCTGATAGCCTTCTGGGCCACCTGGTGCCACCCCTGCCAGGAGGAACTGATCCACATCCAAAAGCTTTACGAGATCTATGCCGACAGTGGGATGTCGTTCTACGCGGTCTCCATCGATGACGCCAAGACCGCCAGCAAGGTCAAAGCGGTGGCCAAGGGGAAGCGGTTCACCCTGCCGATCCTGCTGGATCCCGAGCAGGAGGCGATGCGGACCTTCGGCCTGTCCAATGTCCCCGGGGTTTATATCCTGGATCAGGACGGTAAACTGCTGTACCAGCATACCGGCTATAAGTCCGGGGACGAGGCGGTATTGGAGGTGAACGTCAGGACCATCCTCAAACTCGTTCCAAGGTCAACTGCTCCGGCCGTCTGTGACTCCGCAGCCTGCGTGACCGATTCTTCCTGCTGTCCGGTCAAGGAGGATCAATGACATTTAAAAATATCCTGCGGGTTCTTCTATTGCCGGCTATTGTGGCGATATCCCTCATCAGCTGCGGCCGGAAGATGCCCACCTCGGCCACCCCGGTTACCCCCGATCAGGTGTATGGTTATCAGCGCACGGTGCTGGTGGAACTGTTCACCTCGGAGTTCTGCACCAACTGTCCCACAGCCGATCGGGCCGCCGAACGCCTGACCGCCGAGATGGGGGATTCCCTATGTCTGGTCGAAATGCATCCCAAGGGCTTCCTTTCACTGGGCGACAGCCTGGGCATCTATCCCGCCGACACTTTGGCCGGACAGTACGAATCAGGCCTGTCGGTGACCGGGCTCCCGTTCTTCTCCTGCGACGGGCTGGAGAATATTTTGGGGACCACGGTTGACGAGGAGGCCACCTACCAAAGCTACCGGCAGATGGCGGATATCCGCAAATCGATCAAAAGTCCGTTGAGGATAAGTCTTACCGCCTTGCTTGACCAGGATGCCGTGCTTTACTCCGCCCAGATAACCGCCGATGGCTCTTTATCGCAAACCGCCGATCTGGGTTTGGTGCTGCTGGTGGTGGAGGATTCGGTCAACGCCTACGGCAATGTGTTCCGCTATGTGGCGCGTTCGCTGATCCCCAGTACCAAAGGCGACCAGCTGGATATTCTGCCGGCATCGTCCGTTTCCAGGTCGGGCAGCATCGCCAAAGATCCCGGCTGGCTGCCCTGGCGGCTGTCCCTTATAGCTTATGTGCGCAATAATGGCACCAAGGAGATTATCCAGGCTGCCAGGGCCCGTATCTATGCCGCCCTCACTGCCCCGGCAACCCCCGTTTTGAACCTGCCGGCAGACGATGCGGTGAACCTGGACCTGAATCCTACCTTGAGCTGGCTGGCCAGCAGCGGGGCGGCCAGTTACACCCTGCATCTGGCCACGGACAGCCTGTTCGCCAGCCTGGTGCTGTATCCCAGCGGACTGACCGCAACCAGCCTGACGGCGGGAGGGCTTCGGAATGCCTCCACTTATTACTGGCGGGTCAAGGCCAGCAACAACGCCGGGGTATCGGGATGGTCAACAGCCCGTTGCTTTACCACCACCGCCACTCTGCTGCCGGGCAATCCCATCTTGGCAGCGCCGGTTGACGGCGACACCGGGGTCAGTAAAAATCCCACCTTGCTCTGGAACGCCGCCAGCGGGGCCGCCAGCTACGGGCTGCAGGTGGCCACCAGCAATTCCTTCTATCCGTCCAGCATCATCTATTCCCAATCCGGATTGACCGGAACCAGCAGGTCTCTGCTGGGGCTTGATCCCGGAGCCGCATATTACTGGAGGGTCAATGCCGCCAATATCGCCGGTGCCTCCGCCTGGTCGGAGACCTGGTCCTTTGTCACTACCGCCAATCCGGCCCCCGAGCCTCCGGCCTTGGTCTGGCCGGCCAACGGCGAGCTGAACGCCGGCACCAGCCCGGCGCTAAGCTGGAGTTCCAGCTACGGGGCCGCCAGCTACGCCCTGCAGGTCTCGCCCAGCAGTGATTTCCGGAGTGCAGTGTACGATCAAAGCGGATTGACCGACACCAGCCGGGCCGTTTCCGGGCTTGATTCCCTGACCACCTATTACTGGAGGGCCAACGCCTCCAACAGTTACGGAGCCTCCAACTGGTCCGGCGCCTGGGCCTTCACCGACGCCAGGGGGTATGGTTTCTCCCGGCTGATCTCGCCGGATTCGGCCACCAGACAGCCGGATACCATCATCAGCTACAGCCTGTCCGACCCGGAGCCCCCGGAAATGGGATTCCATATCTACCTTACCAACCTTTCTCCTAAGATGAACATATATGCTCAGGCCCCCACATCGCTGAACTCCGATTCGCTTTTATTCTGGGGGTTCCTGTGCACCGAAACAGGCTGTCAGGGGCCCAACGGCATTGCCTCTGCAGTATTCAACGCCGGGACCACCCAGCACTGGACGGTGCATTTCAATTTCAACACCATGCCGCCTCCTGAGGGGCTATATTCCTTGATGCTCAAATTATGGGCCAGCGATAATCCCTCGCATATCATGACCCGCAGGTTGTATCTGGAGGTGCTGCCATGAGACATTTTATTATAATTCTCTGCCTTATTCCGCTGGCCGGCAGGGCCGCGGCCTGGGACCTTTCCGGCGGCAATCAGGCTGCCATATGGGTATCACAGGCCGATTCCGACAGCCTCTATAATGTGCTGCATTACCGGGAAGGGTGCGACCTGAGACTGTCCGGCAGCCTAAAGAATGACATTGGGGTTGAAGCCGGGATGAGCTTATTATACGACCAGGAACGCTGGGACGACCAGCCGGTGTTCTCCGGGATATCCAAGCGTTACCTTCGGTTGAAGACCGAAAATCTATCGGTCAGGGTCGGGACCTATTACGCTACTCTGGGGCGGGGCTTGGTGCTGAACTGCGCCAACGAGCAGGCTGCCAAGATTGACCGGTATCTGGACGGAGCGCTGGCCTCGGCTTCTTTGGAAGATCTGGGTGATGCCCGGCTGCTTTTCGGCCGGATCAGGGAAAACACCGTGGAAATGGACACCGCCAAGACCTATTTGGGAACCGAAATAAAAACGACCGGATTCTCTTTTCTCACCGCAGGATTGGCCTATTTGCGGGCCAACGCTGCCGGACCGGCTGTGGATCCTTCTTTCGGCAAACCGGCGGACGAGCAATACAGCGGAAGCCTGGGCGGGGCGTTCGGCCCGGTGGATCTTTACGGGGAATACGCCGGGCGGCGCACTTACGGACGGCTTTCGCCTTCGGCCGGCTGGGTGGGAATTGAGGATGCCAACGGGCACGCCTTTTACGGCAGTTTGTCGGCCGCCTATTCCGGCCTGGGCGTAATGGTGGATTTTAAGAAGTACCAGGACTTCGACGCCGCCATAAATGCGCCGCCGCCCTGCAACCGGGAGGGCCGGTTATTGAACAACGGCCAGGACGAGTACGGTTTCCAGGCCGACCTGACGGCCACTCCCTGGTCAGCTTTAGAATTGAGGGGCAATTATTCCTGGGCCCGGACCCATGAGGAAAGGGACGAGTTGACGGCATCCGACGGCCGGGTCTATTCCGGCACCCAGAAATGGCAGGATGTTTTTATGGAGGGGCGGTGGGAGGCCCGGGGGAACATAATCCTCAATGCCGAGGGGCGCCTGAGGCAGGAGGGCAATCTGCAGCCCGACATAATCAGCAAAGAATATATGGGGGCATCGGCCGGGATGGTATGGAAATACCAAGGATCCCGTACCCTGTCCGTCAAGGCCGGAGCTAACCGCTACAAGAATACCTATGATATCGAAAAGCTTTGTTACGACGAGTTCCTGGCCGAGCTGGGCTGGGTGCCATGGGAGTGGCTGAATGTTTTTGCCACGGCCGATCTGGCCGACAAGCCCATTGCCGAGTATGACGATCAGAAAAGCTGGGGCGAGGCCGGATGCACCATAGATTTCGCCCAGGGCCGCCAGCAGCTGAAGGTCTCAGCCGGACAGACCAAGGGAGGGCTGGTATGCTCGGGCGGGTTCTGCCGCTGGGAGCCGGCCTTCAAGGGCTTTAAGACCGTTTGGAACTGGAAGTTCTGAGAGGATGATCTATCAACAGCAATCAATGGATGATAAAAGGAAGGAAAGCATTGTGATGCGAAGAATATTGGTGTCCGCCGTTCTTTTGGCGGCCGGTGTTTCGCCGATCATGGCTGTCGGCATCAACGGTGCCGCATACAAGCCGTACGGCCCTGCAATATACCTGGCTGATGCCGGGCCGGCCGGGGTCAAGGCCGGAGATTACACGGCCAATTCCTTTAATGCCTGGCCTCCCAACGGCGGTTGGACGCTTAGCCCTTCGGCCGGTTCGGGGGCCTGGCAGCAGGGTTCCCTGGAGATGGGCAGCGGGGTTTCCCCGGATAGCGGCTGCGAAGGCACCCTGAATTTCGCCGAATTCGATTCCTGGGATTATGGAGTGGGCGTGACCGGCGACATCATCTCCCCGGAGGTCATACTGCCCAATCCGGCCGACGACTGCAGCCTGAGTTTTTACGCCTGGAACCACTATTATTCCACGCCGGGCTATAATTTCGATTCCCTGTTCGTTCAGGTCACCAGTGATGGGGGGTCATACTGGACCAATATAGCGTTAGTGACCGGGGATGTCAACGCGTGGTCCTACCAATCCCTTCCCCTGAATCCCTACGCCGGGCAGACCATCCAGGTCAGGTTCCGGGCCAAAAGCGATTACGGAGCCTCCAATATGAGCATCGACGAGGTCCGGATAGGCCGGCGCCCGGTTCAGGATGTGGGAATGGTCAGCATCGTGACCCCCGGGAGATCCATGCCGGGCGGTGCTGCGCCGGAGGCCATGGTAACAAACAAGGGATCGGGGACAGAGACCTTCGAGGTAATCTGCACCATCGACTCGGCGGGAACTGAAGTCTACGCCGATTCAAAATTTGTCAGCAGCCTGGCGTCCGGGGCCCAGCAGAGCGTGGTCTTCGCATCCTACGCTCCGGCTATCGGCAACGGCAACATCTATACCGCCACCTTCAACACCGTGCTGGCAGGCGACGGAGATCCCGGCAACGACACCCTGGCCTGCAGCTTCAACACCTATACCGAACAGCGGACGGTGCTGGGCATGGATTACACCGCCCTGTGGTGTACCTGGTGCCCCTGGCACCAGGTGGCCTGGAAGATGCTAAAGGAGGAGGCAGGCGACACCCTCAGCGTGATGGGTCTTCATTCCAGCAGCACCGGCGACAGTTTCTATGTGGCGCATTGCGTCGATCTGAAAAACTATTATGCCAACGGCACTGGTCTTCCCACCTCCATGATGGATGGTTTGATAATCTGGGTCGGCTCGGACACCTCCGGGGCCGGCCTCGGGCAATACAACGCTTTTCGTGCCAGCTTTGATAAACGGAAAATGATCAAATCCCCTTTCAAGTTCACGCTTGACGGCACATACAGCGGGGGTGCGGGGACTTTGAACGTGACCACGGAATACCCCGGGACAACACCCATCCCGGTCACTGTTTGGGTGGCCATCATCGAAGCCAGCAAGCATACCCACTGGCCGACGGTGGCCAGCGCTTTGCCCCAGGACAGCATATATGACTTCGTGCGTGATGTGCTGCCGGCATCGGCCGGAGATACTTTCAGCGTGACCGGGGGAACGGTCGTCAGGAACTATCCTTTTACGCTAAATCCGGGATGGGATGCCGGCAAATTGTCCTTTGTGGTCTGGGCCGAGAGCCGGGGACAAAAGGAGAACCTGCAGGCCGGGGAGATACCTTTGTCGGAATTTACCGGCGTGGCCGGCAAGCCGAACGTTCCGGACCAGGCACCAAGGGCCCAACTGCTGCCTTGCTTTCCCAATCCCGCCGGCGGGCTGGTGGCATTCCGCTACAGCCTTAAGCATTCTGGAAGAGTTGAACTGAAGCTTTTCGATATCTGCGGGCGGTTGGTGCATACCTTGGTGAATGAAAGGCAGGAAGCCGGGATTTACGAGATCAACTGGAACGGGTGCGGGCAGAACGGGCGGAAGTTAGCCAATGGCGTATATTTCTACAAGCTGGCCACCAGCGATTATTCCAAAGTAAATAAATTAACAATATTAAGGTAGGAATCGGATATGACGACGGAAAATATCATTGATGATATCCACCCCTGTCCCAAATGCGGAGAGCGGCATGATATAAGGCTTCTTCGTATCAAAAAGATCCTGTCTAAAATGCGCTTTCGGGTCTGCTGTAAAAATTGCGGCTTCCTGGGGCTGGAGATGACCGCCCTGGAGGAGGCCCTGAACTGCTGGAACTTTGTCCGCTACTAAAACCGTTCCTAGGGGACCATTTTACCGCAAAGGCCCGGTCGATGCCGGGCCTTTGGCTTTTGATCCGGAACGGCTCCACGATCCTCCTTCTTTTCTTGACAACCCAAGGGCCCGCTGATATAATCCTACTATCACTTTCCCACCAATTACTTTACGGCTTAAAATAATGGATCGCAAAAGCACACACTTCTTGGACTATCTGTTCGTTCTGAGACCGATCCTGCTGGTGCCGGCCTGGACCATGCTGTTGGTGGGCTATTGCCGGGCGCAGGGACATCTTTCGATCACGCTTGAACTGCCAGGGAAGTTCTGGCTGGCCATGCTGATATACAGCGGCCTGATGGGGGCGGTCTACATAGTCAACCAGATATTCGACGTGGAGACCGACCGGCTCAACAAAAAATTGTTCCTGGTGGCCGAGGGATATGTCAATAAAAAGGCCATCAGTCTTGAGGCTATAGTGTTTTTTCTGGGAGCATTAGTCATCGGCTTCTGGAGGTTCTCCGCTCTGTTCGGGATCATCATCACGCTTTCCGGAATTTTGGGACTGCTGTATTCGGTCCCGCCGTTTAAGTTCAAAGGCAAACCTTTTCTGGACATGCTGGCTAACGGCCTGGGATACGGCCTGCTGGCCTTTGCTGCAGGCTGGATCTCTGCCGGACGCGACAATTCCAATGTCTGGTTGTTCTCCATACCATATGTGCTGGCGGTCTCCGCAGTCTATCTGAACACCACCATCCCTGATTACAGCTCGGACAAGGCCACCGGCAATATCACCACAGGTGTCTTTATGGGCATCAAGGCCACCCGCTGGCTGGCTCTGGCCGTGATGCTGGGCAGTCTGCTGTTTTCAATCCATTTAAAGGATTATCTCTGCCTGGCGGCGGCCGGTGCGGCCCTGCCGCTGTTCGTCATGGCCGTGATCTCGGCCAATATGAAATGGACCATGCTGTCCTATCAGGCCGGCTCGTTGATGCTGGTAATTCTTGCTGGCCTGCTGTTTCCGATATATATTCCGATACTGATAGCCACTTTTCTGGCCCTCAAGTTCTACCACAAATGGCGGTTCGGAATGGATTATCCCAAGTTCGCCGATAGGGCATAGGTTTATAGAACGCAGATTAAACTGATTTAGGATGATCTTCGCAGATTTTGGTTTTCAGGTTTTAGGAAATAGAGTACTAAAATGTTTCATATTGTCAGCATCTCGCTAACGTTGAGTTTTTTAGTGCTGGGGCTTTGCTACGCCCAGCCGGATAAGGAGGGACAAGCAATGAATATCAGAAAGTCCATCATTGCCGGGAGCTGGTATCCGGGGGATGCCGATAAGCTGTCGGCCCAGATAAAAAAATATCTTGCTGCGGCAAAGAAGACCGAAAGCGACGGCGGGTTGACAGGCATCATCGTTCCCCACGCCGGGTACATGTATTCCGGGCCGACGGCGGCCTATGCTTATAAGAATATAAATCCGGAAAACATCTCCACCGTTATCATGGTGGGGCCCAGCCATAGCGCCTATTTTGAGGGGGCGGCGGTCTACGGCTTCGGCGCCTGGGAGACCCCGCTGGGAAAGACCGAGATAGATCCCACGTTGGCCGAAGAGATAATTTCCCATGATCCAAAATATATCAATGACAACCCCGGGGCCCATGCCAAGGAGCATTCGCTGGAGATACAGCTTCCACTCCTGCAGACGGTGCTGAAACCGGGATTCAGGATCGTGCCCATGATGCTCTACGACCAGTCACTGGCCTCCTGCGACCGCCTGGCTCAGGCCATAGCCGGGGCGGCCAAGGGGCGGGACGATGTCCTGTTATTGGCTTCCAGCGATCTGTCGCACTACCATTCCCAGGCCGAGGCGAAAAAGCTGGATAAATTGGTAGTGGATGCGGTGGGGAAATACGATCCGGAAAAACTGGCCGGGGACCTGGCCTTTGAAAAATGCGAGGCCTGCGGGGGCGGCCCGATGGTGACGGTGATGCTGGCCGGCCGGTATCTGGGGGCTGACAGGTCCGTGATCTATGACTACCGGACTTCCGGCGATGTGACCGGGGATAAGGGCCAGGTGGTGGGATATCTGGCGGCGGGGCTTTATAAAATAAAAAATAAAAAAGAAAAGATCAAAAAACAAACAATAAAAGACGATAAGCTGACCCTGGAGGAGAAAAAAGAATTGTTCCGGATAGCCCATGCCTCAATCGAAGCCGAGGTAAAGGGTAAGGATGTGCCAAAATTCAAACCGTTGACGGCCAGGCTGACAGAACTGCGGGGCGTTTTCGTTACTCTGAAGGAGGGCGGCAATTTAAGAGGATGCATCGGCTATATAGAGGGGATACGCCCGCTGTACCAGGCGGTGGCGGAGATGGCGGTGGCGGCGGCCACCGGAGATCCTCGTTTTCCGCCAGTAACGTCAAAAGAGTTGCCAGAATTGGAATATGAGATATCCGTATTGACCCCCAAGCGACAGATAGATTCTCCGGAGGAGTTCATTGTGGGCAAACATGGGATCATTGTCCAGCGGGGAAGGTGCAACGGGGTGTTTCTGCCGCAGGTGGCGCCAGAGGAAGGCTGGACCCGCGAGGAGACATTGTCATATTTGTGTCTGCACAAGGCCGGCCTGCCAGCCGGGGCCTGGAGGGAGAAGGAGACCAAATTGTTCGTGTTTGAGGCCGAGGTGATAGAAGAAAGAGATTTAAAATAAAATATTAAATATAAAAATTATGCGACAAAAACAGATCATCGAAGAAATGGCCCTGCTGGCCGAAAAACTGGGCCTCAACATCAAATTCGACGAATTCGACGGGCGGGGCGGCTGGTGCCGGGTCAAGGACAGCCAGCGGATAATCATCAATAAGCGCCTAGGGCCACAGGAACAGATAAAGATACTGTCCCAGATCCTGGCCGGTTATCAGATCGAGGAACAATCAATGGCCCCCAAGATCCGCCAGCTTATCGAGGAGGCCCGGGAAGAGCTGCAACCGGCATTGGAGATCTCGAACGATCCTTCTTCGGAAGATAACAAGCCTAAGGAGTAGAACCATGAACCAGACACCGGACAATCTGACCTCCTGCCGGGAGTGCCAAAAGACGGTCAGTCCCAACGCCAAGGCCTGCCCCCATTGCGGGGCGCCCTATCCTGCCAAGAAACAATGGAACGGCTGGGGCTGGGAATGGAAAAGCAAAGCTGTCTATTACGGCTGGCCGCTGGTGCATATCGCGGTGGGGATGGACAAGAACAACAAACTGCGGGTGGCCAAAGGGTGGATAGCCATCGGGCAGTTCGGCGTCGGCCTGATCACCATCGCCCAGTTCGGGGTGGGGGTTCTGTTCGGCCTGGGACAGTTCATCTTCGGCCTAACGGCGGTGGCCCAGTTCGCCATCGGCATTTTATTCGGCCTGGGACAGTTCGCCACCGGGTATGTGGCCATCGGTCAGATGGCTCTGGGATACTATGCCCACGCCCAGATCGGCCTGGCCAGATATCTCTGGACCAAGGGCCATCAGGACCCCGAGGCCATACGTTTCTTTATGGAACTAAAGCGTTTATTAACTTCAATCACTGGTTAATATCCTTGCTGGGGAGGATTGTTTTGACCGAAAATCAAAAAAAACATATCACCATCTCCGAGGGGGCCACCAGTTTCACCAAGGACTATCTGGGACTGCCGGTGATAGACAAAGACGGGGTCAAGATCGGCAAGGTGGCCGACCTGGCGGTACTGATGGGCGAGGAGTTTCCCAAGGTCTCGTCGGTGGCGGTTTCGGTGAAGATACGGGTCAGTTTATTCGGTTCGGCCCGGTTCGAGGCCATCATCCCCTGGAAGGCGGTAAAGACAGTGGATGACGACCGGATCGCCCTGAAGACCGCCTACAGCGAGATCAAACCCGGCAAGCTGGAGAAAAACGAGTTGCTGTTCAACCGCCATGTGATGGACCAGCAGATAGTGGACAACGAAGGCCGCCGGCTGCTGCGGGTCAACGACGTCAAGCTCCGGGCGGTGGGCGATGCCCTGGTGCTGGTGGGGGTGGAGGTGGGCATCAAGGGCCTGTTGTACCGTTTGGGCGCCGGACGGCGCTTGGAGAAGGTGGCCCGGATGATGAACGTCAAAATAATGGAGAATATAATTCTATGGGACCTGGTGGAGCAGTTCGACGACCAGATGAAACAGATAAAACTGGCCATCTCCCAGGAAATGCTTAAGGATCTGATGAACCTATGAAATATATATCCCATTTTTTAAACCAGCCGGTCTATTTTAAAAATGAGCGGCAGGGGATCCTCCGGGACTGGGTGATGATTGCCGGCCCCAGCCAGGCGATTCTGACGGGACTGATGATCGAGGATGAGAGCGAAAATATCCGTGCCATCCGGATCTCCGAGATGGAACCGCTGGGCACCAAACAGACCGATCTGAAAAAACCGCTGGCCCAATGCCAAAGCCTGGAAACGAACGACCAGCAGATTTTGCTGGCCGAGCATATCCTGGACAAGCAGGTCATCGACATCAAAAAGAAAAAGGTCTACCGGGTGAACGATATCGAGGTCAGCGAGGAGGAAGGGAAGCTGGTGGTCCGTTGGGTGGATGCCGGTCTGACCGGCATGATGCAGCGGCTGGGCCTGAAGGGCAAGATACATCATATTTTCAGCCGCCTGCAGAGGAGGATCCATTGGGCCGATATCGAACCCATCGACCCCGACCTGAAGAACACCTTCACCAAACTTTCCAGCATGCATCCGGCGGATATCGCCGATATCGTCGAGGAACTGGGGGTGACCCAGGGAGCCGACCTGATCGAGCGGCTGGATGCCGAGACTGCGGCCGAGACCCTGACCGAGGTGGAGCCGGAGATGCAGAGCGATATCGTGGAGGAGATAGAGCCTGAGGATGCGGCCGACATAATCGAGGAGATGGAGCCGGACGATGCGGCCGATCTGATCTCCGACCTGCCCAAGGAGACCGCCCAGGATATCATGGAGGAGATGGAGCCGGAGGAGAAGGACGATGTGGAGGAACTGCTGCGCTATCCCGAGACCTCGGCCGGCGGGATAATGAACAACGAATATCTTTCAGCCCTGCCGGAATCGACCGCCGGGGAGGTTCTGGCCATGATTCGCCAGGAACAGCCGGAGCCGGAGATGGCTTACAATATCGTGGTGGCAGGTTCGGACCAAAAATTACTGGGGATCCTATCGCTTCGGGACCTGGTGGTGGCCGAACCGGGCATGATTGTCAAAGACATTATGAGATCGGACCTGCCGTCGGTCAAAGTTGGATCACCCTTGAAAAAAGTGGCCGACCATTTCAATAAATACGATCTGGTGGCCCTGCCGGTGGTCAATGATGAGTTCCAGGTCCAGGGCTTGATCACGGTGGATGATCTGATCGAGATAATAGTGCCGCAGAAATGGAAGATATCGCATCGTAAAAGAAGGACATGAAAGAACGCTGGAGCAAAATAATCCTGATCCTGGGGATAATAGGCCCCGGCCTGGTCACCGCCTTTGCCGATAACGATGCCGGAGGCATCACTACCTATTCCCTGGTGGGGGCCCATTACGGCTACAAGATGCTGTGGATGCTATTCCTGATCACCTTCTCCCTGGCTTTCTTTCAGGAGATGGTGGCCCGGCTGGGGGCGGTCACCGGCAAGGGCCTCTCGGACCTGATCCGCGAGGAGTTCGGACTGAGGTGGACATTGTTTGCCATGATAGTTCTGCTGTTGGCCAACCTGACCACCACCATCGCCGATTTTGCCGGGGTGGCCGCCAGCCTGGAGATATTGGGCATCAGCAAGTATGTCTCGGTGCCCCTGGTGTCGATAGCCCTGTGGCTGCTGGTAATCAAGGGCTCCTACCGTTTTGTGGAGAGGTTCTTCCTGATAGTGGCGGTGTTCTTTGCCACCTATGTGGTGGCCGGGTTTCTGGCCAAACCCGATTGGGGGCTGGCCATCACCAGCCTGGTCAAGCCGCAGTTCGTCTGGGAGACGGACTATCTGGTGCTGTTCATCGCCACCATCGGCACCACCATCACCCCCTGGATGCAGTTCTACCTGCAGGCTTCGATAGTGGACAAGGGCATCACCATCAAGCATTACAAATATTCCCGCTGGGACGTGCTGGTGGGGGCTTTCTTCACCGATTTCATCTCGTTCTTCATCATCGTTACCTGCGCCGCCACCCTATTCAAGGCCGGGATACCGATCCACGATGCCAAGGACGCGGCCCTGGCCCTAAAACCGCTGGCCGGGCATTACGCTTCGGTGCTTTTTGCCCTGGGTCTGTTCGTGGCCTCGATGATGGCGGCCTCCATCGTTCCGCTTTCCACCTCCTATGCGGTCTGCGAGGCTTTCGGGCAGGAGAACGGCCTCAATAAAAAATTCTCCGAGGCCCCGGTGTTCTTCATTCTGTACACCCTGCTGATAATCTTCGGGGCCCTGTCGGTGCTGATCCCGGGCCTGCCGTTGATCAAAGTGATGGTGCTGGCCCAGACGGTACAGGGCATCCTGCTGCCGGTGATACTGATATTCATCCTGCTGCTGCTCAACAACCGGGATGTGATGGGGGAGCATGTCAACGGGAAAATCTACAACACCGTGGCGGTCATCACCGTGGCCGGCATCATCGCGGTAACGCTGATACTTTTGGTCCTGACCATAATCGGGAAGGCCTAACAAAAGTCAATCCCTGACCAAAGGAGGACATATGGCAGTAAGCGGAAAATCCATGGCGGTCTACATCATCTCGGGCATCCTGATATTTTTCGGGGTATTGTTCCTGATGTCGGCCCGGGCTGAATACACCCAGAATCCGGGAGGACGCATCATCACCGGGCTGGTGCTGATAGGGGTCGGGATATTTGCTATTGTCATTGCCAAGAAGAACGAGCCGAAACAAAAAATCGAGATCACCCAGAAGATAGACCTGTCAGGCTCGGTCAAGCCCGAGGAGATGAAATGCCAGCAATGCGGGGCTCCGCTGGACAGGAACTCGGTGGCGGTCAAGGAGGGGGCGGTGTTCATCAACTGCCCGTATTGCAAAGGGACCTACCAGATCACCGAAGAACCAAAGTGGTAAGGGTCGTAAAATTTGAACACAACTGTGCAAATTTTGCTTGCTGCACAAGATGTTTATTGCCAGGTATTTATGAATAGAAAATGTTTTGGATATATATCTTGCGAATTAGGTTAACTAATATAGACCAAGCGCTCATAGTGTGATATTTTTAATATCTTGCAATACAAGAAGTTAAATTTTATAGAATTTCACTGATAGGCATAAAATATGCATTATTTTATTAAAAGTTAAGATAAGTATTTCGACACTAAAATCATTTTTGAGGAGAAAATTATGAAAACAGTGATGTATATATTGCTGTTTTTACTTGCTTTAATGAATTTAGCATGGGCAATGCCGCCACTGGAAGGGATCAAAGAGCCAGAGGCTCTAAAGGCTATGCGGCTGAAGGGGCTGGATAGCCCAAAACGTGGCCTGCTCCAGCAGTTGATGGCCAAGGGCGGGGAGGCCAAGATCTCGGGCAGCCGGAGCTATCCGGTGATACTGGGATATTTTACTGATCTGGCGGCCACCAACACCCAGGCTGAGTTCCAGGCCATGTTGTTCAACACCGGTACCGGAGTGAAATCGGTGAATAACTATTACCGGGACATGTCGTATAATGCCATGAGCTGTTCCGGCAAGGTTGACAACTGGCGCACCAGCAACAACACCGTAGCTTGGTATACAAATGGTACCAGCTACGGACTAGCCGATGGAACCACCAGAAACACTTATGAATTCATAAGGAAAGTTTTAGTTCATGCCGATTCCTTCACGAATTTTGCCGATCCTAACTATGATCAGAACCATGACGGCTACGTTGACGTGCTGTGGGTAACACATGCCGGCAAAGGAGCTGAAGAGGGCGCCAGCAACATCTGGTCACATAGTTTTTATTTGTCAGGTTTTACCGGAGGCACCTATTATACCACCGGCGACATCAGCCCCTATACCGGCACGGCGGTCAGGATAGACGATTACATCATCAATCCGGAGCGCACAAATTATGCCGACGGCAACAATACTACCACCGAGATGATAGGCGCCGGAGTGTATTGCCACGAGTTTGGGCATGCTCTGGGTTTGCCTGATCTTTATGATACCGGCGACAGCGGTCCCGGATTGGGCAATTGGTCGGTGATGGCAGGCGGCAGCTGGGGCGCCAATGGGAATACCGGAGCCACTCCGGCCCAGATGGATGTCTGGTGCAAGCGCTTTTTGGGTTGGATAACGCCCTTCAATGTCACCAAAAATCAGGGGTTTTCGTTCAGCGCCACCCTGTCCGATTCCCACCGCACCACTGTCAGGCTTTCCAAACTCGGTAGCATGGCTACCACTCAGTTCTGGCTTATTGAGGACCGGCGATCGGTTGCTACCGGCCCGGTAAGCGGTGTGGCTTGGGACCAGTATATCTACAGTTCGGGCTTGGCTATATATCATATCGACAGCACCTACACTACCACCACATACCTGAATGCAAATACTGTCAACGCTTCAAACACCCGGGCCTACGGCGTGGCTTTGGAGGAAACCGACCAGACCTCGGCTAGCTATACTTCGGAACTGTACAGCGGCACCAACCAGGGCGATGCCGCCGACATGTGGAATAGCACCAACCAGGCCAATTTTGACAGTATTTATGTAAGCACAACGTATCCGGTATCTTTTCTGAATGACGGCAGCAGTCGCTCCGGCACCGCCGTTCGCAAGATACCGGCGGCCGGCAAGGGAGGGGATTTCAGCAAGGCTATGTTCTGCACCTTGTATGTGATACCGGGGCAACTGCCGGTTCAAGCCGTGGAATTGAGTTATTTTACCGGAATGATTTCCAATAACAAACCATTCCTTGTCTGGCGCACGGAAAGCGAATATAACTGCTCACACTGGGAGATCTCCCGGACCAAGGTCTCTGATGGAGATTACAAACTGCTGGCCACAATACCAGGTAGTTTGGTTTCCAATCAGCCTCAGGAATACAGCTATACGGATGAGAGCGTATCGGAAGGTGGCAGTTATTATTACTTGGTTGCCGAGGTGGATGTCAATGGAGATAAAACACCTTACGGCCCGGTTTGTATCGTAGTTCCGTCAATTCCCCAGCAACCGGGACTGGCCTTGCTGCCCTGTTATCCAAATCCCAGCCGCGGTGACGTTACTTTTAGATATTCCTTGCCGGAAGAGGGGGACGTGGTCATCAAGGTTTTCAATATACTTGGGCAAGAGGTAAGAATGTTTCATATCGGGAGCAGCCCGGCCGGCCCCAATGCTGTCCCCTGGGATGGCAAGGATAATAAAGCAAACTTGCTGCCTAACGGTGTTTATTTATACCAGCTATTCTACGGCAATCAGCGGATCACCCGGGAGCTGAGCATTCTTAAATAATTTTCAATTCATTCAATCGCCCTTGCCAAAGGGCGATTTTATTTTTCTGTTGAACTCATCATAGATAAATGGTATTTTTAATAAAATAATTATAAAGGATCTTGTATGAAGAAAAATTGGCTGCTGTCCGTATTCCCCGGGGCCCTGGCGCTTATGATCCTCTCTCTGGTGGTGGCCCTGCTGATGGTGAAAATTCTATGGGCTTGGACCATCCCGGACCTTTTCCCCGGCGCGGTGGAACAGGGGCTGGTGGTAAAAAGCATCTCTTGGCTGACATCCCTGAAATTGGCCATACTGGTGGCGGTTTTTGCCGGAATCGCCGGTGTGCGCAAGGACAGGGGGTAAAATTGTTTTTCCCGGAGATCAAGCCGGACAGCGGTGATATCGAATATCATTTCGTGCGCAGCTCCGGCCCCGGCGGCCAGAATGTCAATAAAGTGGCCACCGCGGTCCAATTGAGATTTGACTTAGTCGGTACCCGGGCGCTGACCGAAACAGTAAAGAGAAGGATCTTTAAGCTGGCCGGGAACCGGATAAATGCCAGGGGTATCTTAATAATTGATGCCCGAAAATACCGGGCTCAGGAACGCAATAAACAGGACGCCCTTGACAGGCTGAATGCCCTGGTCCTAAAAGCATCGGCCAGAGAGAAAAAACGGGTAGCAACAAAACCCACTTTCCAATCCAAACTTAAAAGGCTCAATGGGAAACGCATCCAGAGCCTAAAGAAACTCAACAGAAGAAAAGCGGTATCAATTGATTGATCAATTCATATCGGCATCAGTGCCCTCTAATCATATTTACGGAGGAGACCCATGTTTGATAACAAGGAAAGACTGATGCAGAAAGTGGCGTCCCTGCCCAAGGGCAGCCTTTCGCCCAGCCGCCGCTACTGGTGCCTTACCTGTAAAATGCTGTTCACCATGGACCAGCCGGTGTGCCCCTTCATGCCCAAGATGTGCATCAACACTCCCATCCCCATAGAGGTGATGCCCCTGGAATCTTCAATCTGTCTGGAAAAACTGGGGCTGTTCTATCCCAAGATCCCCCATAAGATCATGTCTTTCCTGGCTGGGGGCGATCTTCAAAAAATAAGCGACGATTTATTCACCTCCTATCTGGGATTTTTGACCGATTGGGGGGTAAAATACCGGAACGAAAAGCTGCAGACCGTCAAAAGCTTCATTGTCATGCTTAGCGGCTGCGAGACGGCCCAGCGGGTGACCGGGGAAGAAATAACCTTTATCGTGACGGATATCAATAGAATCTGGGACAGAGATAAATTATTCGCGTTGCTTAATGCTGCGGTCCCTGTTTTCAGGGACGTTCTGAGCATCAGCCAGACAATCAAACTCGACGAACTGGAGATCACCGGTGACGTCCCATCCGGCAAGTACTACTGTCCGATGTGTCGTAAATTCTTCGAATTTTCCACCCAGCGCGATACCATCACCTGCCCGCTGATGGCCCAGAAATGTATGGCCACACCCAGGGATATTGTCCAGGCGAAATATCCGCTGGATGACCTGGCCAGGGTTTACCAATACTCGCCGGATATCTATAAAAGGATGATATCGGTTTTCCCCGAAAATCCAGGCACCGATAAATATCTGGAAAAAATTCTAACTGACGAATGGCATTTCCAACTGGAGGAATTCGCCCTGGGACGTCTTAGATCCGCGCTTGGCTTGGAGGGTAAATAGATTCATTAAAGCCGCCCGGGGGCGGCTTTTTTCTTGAATTCTTACAATAAATGAGTTACAATAAAAATATGAAAAACACAAATCGTGCAGCATTGTCATTCTTTATTTTTATTATGGTATCCTGCGCCGGTCCTTATATCAGGAACCGGGAGATGCCCCGCGAAGAGATGCAGCGGCGACAGGAAATCGTGGAATGCGCCAAGGGGCTGGTGGGAACCAAGGACCTGGTCGGGTTGAACAAATGCTTCAAGAACGACTGCTCCGGTTTCGCCATCGGGGTATACCGGCTGATGGGATATAAAGTGGACATCAGGTCTCACCGGAAAAACCGTTCCTTGTCCGAAATGCTTTTTTTAAGCCTGCAGGATAAAGGCATGGCCTACAGCGAATATCAGCCCAATATCGGGGATGCGGTGTTCTTCAAGAACACCACCGATGTGATTTATGACCGGATTACCCACATGGGCCTGGTGGAGGAGGTCTTTTCGGACGGAACGGTCGGCATCATCCACTACAGTTCGGGGATGGTCAACCGGATCAGGATGAATCTAAAGGAACCATACCGCGAAAAGAACAGTCGGGGAAAGATGATCAATGATTATCTCAAACGGGATGACGCCGGAGCCGGGAAAAGGAATATATTGGCCGGTGCGTTGTTCCACTCCTACGGAGATATTTACAATTATTGCCGAAGAAATAAAAGATAGCAAAGGGAGAAAATATGAGAGGCGGCAAAATGCCTTCACACCACGGGGTCAAGCAAGAGGCCGGGGGCCGCTATCCCAATCCCACCCTGAAATTGCTGATAGAGCGGGGAAGCTGCCGGAATTTTACCAACAAAGATATCCCGCCCAAGGTTATGGATTACATTTTAAGAGCCGGGGTTCACGCCGCCACCGGCGGCAATCTGCAGCCTTACTCCATCATCAAGATCGAAAACCCCGCCACCAACCGGAAGCTGGCCAAGATGTGCCACCAGCCATTCATCGGACAGTCCCCGGTCAATCTTTTGTTCTGTATAGATTGGCGGCGGCTGGAGCGATGGGCCAAACTGGAAAATGCCCCGTTCACTGCCAATAATTCCTTCCGTCATTTCTGGATATCTATTCAAGACACCATGATCAGCGCCCAGAATATCTGCACGGCGGCCGATTCGCTGGGATTGGGTTCTGTATACATCGGGACGGTAATGGACTTCTTTCCGACGCTGAAAAAAATGTTCAAATTGCCCAAAGAAGTTTTCCCGGTGGTTCTGCTGACTATGGGCTATCCCAAGATCAAACCAAAACCCAGGAAGAAACTTCCTCCATCGGTGGTGGTACATAGCGAAAAATATTCCGAACTGACGGATGCTTCATTGCTAAAGGCTTTTAAAGATAAATATCCGGATCTAAAAATTGAAATAACACCCGAGCGCTTGAAAAGGTTCGAAAAAGTTTGTCTAAAGGTGGGAGGCCGAAAATTTACCGATAAATGTCTGGCCAAGGTTAAAAAGCAAGGCTATATAAACCCCATTCAAAGATATTTCGGTTTGCATTATATAGCCGATTTGATGCCAACGGGCAACGATCGTTTTTTAAAGCAATTTGAAAAGTTCGGGTTCGGCTGGTTCCGAGAGTATAAGCCGAAGGTCGGGAGATAAACGATCGTTTTATTCAAATGGGAGCCGTTGCAGAGCGGCTCCTTTTTGGTTAGATGGTTGACATATGCCGATCGGTTTGCTATAATGTAAGTAAGCGTTAACTAACTTAGAGAATATTTCTATGCCAAAGCCCAAGATGCGGAAATCCACCGAAACCCGGAAAAAGGAGATCATAGCCACCGCCCAGAAATTCATGTTCGAGAAGGGGGTGCATGCCATCACCCTTAAGAATATCGCCAGAATGAATAATATTTCGGAAGCGGCTGTCTACCGGCATTTTACCAGCAAACGGGCCATTCTGGCCGCCATCATCGATGACGTGGAGATAAAAATGATGGAGGCTTTCGACCGGGCGGTGTCCCCGGACGCCGATCCCGTAAAAAAGCTCAAGGACATAATGAGGACCCACCTGATCTTCACCGAGAAGCGGAAGGGAGGACTGTTTGTCATTACCTCGGAATGCATTCACTTGAACGACGATTTGTTGAGGAAAAAGATACTGAAAGTGATAGACAACTATACGGACCGCATCGGAGGGCTGCTGAATGAGGCCCGGGTCCGGGGTCTGGTCCATCCCGAGATGGGGATCAAGGAGGCCAGCCTGATGTATTACGGCCTGATCCAAACCGCTGCCACCGATTTTGCCCTGCGGAACTACGATGTGCCGCCCATCAGCAAATTCGAACATCTGTGGCGTTTCTTCTGCAACGGCATCAATTACTGCCGGGATGTCGGCAAATAGGAGCCGATCGCTCAACAATTGAATAACATAATAAGATTGAAATATGTTTTTTGTATGGTTTAAACTGGTAATGCTGGTGGCCGTGATCGTGTTCGCCGGCTCCAAGCTGTCGCGCTATGGCGATATTTTGGGTGAGAAGCTGGGGCTTTCGGGCAGCTGGATAGGGGTGGTGCTGCTGGCGGCGGTTACCTCCCTGCCGGAATTATTTTCGGGCATCTCTTCCTCGGCCCTGGTGCGCCAGCCGGACTTGGCCATAGGCAATATCTACGGGGCCTGTGTGATGAACCTGGTGGTGGTGGCGGTGATCAGCACTCTGCATACCGAGGGCCCGATCTCGGCCCGGGTGGGCCGGGAGCAATCGCTGAGCGCCGCTTTGGGCATTATTGCCGTGGCGCTGTCCGGAATCGGCCTGTTCGTAAGCCGGCGGATACTGCCGATATCGTTGTTCGATGTGGGCCTGTTCTCCTTTGCCATATTCATTTTCTACTTGGTGGCCCAACAGATGATATTCCGGCACGAGAAGGAGAACCCCGGCCAGCAGGGAGAGGCCAAATATTCGCAAATCACCCTGAGGGCGGCAATTATCAAATTCTGCCTGGCGGCGGCGGTGATCGTGGCCGCCGGGCTGTACCTGCCCAAGGTGGCCGATGAACTGGCCGGCGTCATGGGCTGGGGCCGTTCCTTTGTGAGCACCGTATTTATGTCGCTGGCCACCACCAGCCCGGAGCTGGTGGTCTCCATCAGCGCCCTCCGGATGGGGCAGGCCGGGATGGCCCTGGGCAATCTGTTCGGCAGCTGCATATTCAATATCAGTTTGATATTCATAGACGACATATTTTATCCGGGGGCAATTCTGGCCGACGCCTCGCCCACCCACATCTTTACCGCCTTTCTGACCCTGACCATGATGGGCGTGGCCCTGACCGGGCTGCTGTTCCCGGCCCAGAGGAAAGGGCTGATCAAGGTGGGCTGGGATGCCGCGGTTATTTTCGGGCTATACCTGTTGGGGGTGTATGTTATCTTCAAGATGGGTCTGACGCTGGGCTGACCGACAAAGTATAAAAACATTAGGGTAAGCGGCATGGAAAAGTATATCAGCGACATAAGCGTGATAGTGGTGTTTTCGGCAGTGCTGTCGTGGCTGGCGATAATCTCCCGGCAGCCGCTGATCATCGGCTATCTTGTCTGCGGAGCCCTGGTAGGCCCCTGGGGTTTTAGGCTGGTCAAGGATGTAAGTTTTGTCAACGCCGTCTCCCAGCTGGGCATCATCCTTCTGCTGTTCCATGCCGGACTGGTTCTGCATCCCCGCCGGTTGAAGCAGCTGTTCAAGCCTACGGCCTTGATCACCCTGGGGCAGAGCCTGCTGGTATGGGCCGGAGTGTTCCTGCTGTCCCTGGTCTTTGGCTATAGCCTGAAATCCGGGATCATTATCGGGCTGACCATGATCTTCAGTAGCACCATTTTGGTGGTCAAGCTGATCCCCACCACCACCCTGCATCATCAGAGGATGGGGGCCTATGCCATAGCCATCCTGATAGCCCAAGATATCATCGCGGTCGGTTTTTTGGCCCTGATCAGCGGCACCGGCCATCCGCTGCTGCTTCTGGTGAAAGGGCTGGTTCTGGGGGCGGCGGCCCTGGCTTTCGAACATTTTCTGCTGCGCAGGATGATGCGCCGGGTTCAGCATTATCACGAGGTCCTTTTCCTGCTGGCCCTGGGATGGGGTTTGGGACTGGCTCTGGCCGCACATTTGATAGGGTTCTCCCCGGAGGCAGCGGCTTTCATCGCCGGAGTGACCCTGGCCAGGGAGCCGCTGGCCCTGTTTCTTTCCGAGGGATTAAAGCAGTTTCGGGATTTTTTCCTGGTTTTCTTTTTCTTTGTGCTGGGCGCCCAATTCAATTTTGTTCAATCCTTCTCCATAATAATCCCGGCGCTGATACTGTCTCTGGCGGTCATGGCCATCAAGATGGTCAGCTTTGAGACCTTGTTCCGGCTGGTGGGGGAGACACAAAAGTTTTCCCGGGAGGCCGGGGTCAGGTTCTCCCAGTCCAGCGAGTTCGCCCTGATCATCGCCGCCGCTTTGTTCGGGCTGGGCCATATAGATGGCAGAGCCTGGCAGACGATACAGATGGTGACCATATTCACCATGGTCATCTCCTCCTACCTGGTGGTTTTCATCTATCCCACTCCGCTGGGGGCGGAGGGATTGCAGAAAGTGTGAGAAAATGGTGGGAGCCCACAGGAAATTGCCCTATCTGCTGTTACTGCCGGCTTTGGCCGTAATCGTACTGGTCTTGCTGGTGCCCTTGGGGTACTGCTTCTACTTGTCGCTATTCAAGCATTCGTTGGGGACCGGCAGTCACAATTTTATCGGGCTTAAAAATTATATCGCCTTGCTTAGCGATCAGCGATTTATAGCTTCGGTCTTCAGAACCATGCTCTTTGTAGCCGTGACGTTGACTCTGGAGATATCGGTAGGGTTTGGCCTGGCTGTGATGATGCATTCTTTGGCCAGGGGCAGGGGGCTGGTGCGGGCGGTGGTGATGATCCCCTGGGCCGTGCCCACCGTGATCTCGGCAATGATCTGGGGATGGATGTTCAATGATCGGCTGGGATTGGCCAATCGGCTGCTGGGCCTGATCGGCCTGATACCTGCGCCGTTAGTGTGGCTGGCCGATCCGACATTAACCTGGATGGCCATAGTGATAGCCGAAGTTTGGAAAACAGCGCCGTTTGTGGCGCTGATAATACTGGCCGGACTGCAGATGATTCCGATTGAGCTGTACCAGGCAGCCGAGGTCGACGGGGCGGGGGGCTTCCAGAAATTCAGGCTAATCACCCTTCCTTTGCTTTGGCCCACCATCCTGCTGGCTTTGCTTTTCCGGACCATGGACGCATTGAGGGTGTTCGATTTGATAATGGTGATGACCGGGGGCGGCCCGGCTGGCAGCACAGAAGTGCTGTCACTCTATAATTATAAAACGCTTTTTTCCCACCTGGATTTCGGTTACGGATCGGCCTTGTCCATGACATTATTTCTGCTGGTGATGTTCTTCAGCCTGGTCTATGTAAGAATAATGGTCAGGAGAGCGATATGAAAAAGATCGCTGCAATAGCGCCATATGTTTTCGCAATCCTGCTTTTGCTTCTGATTGCCCTGCCCTTTATATGGCAAGTGCTGACATCGCTGATGTCTTCTGGCGAGATCGCTTCCGGCAGCAGCTGGCCCAAGGGCTTATATTTCAAAAATTATCTGGAGGTATTCTCCGGGCGGTATTCTTTCCTGCGATATATTGCCAACAGCTTCATTGTTTCCGGGGCGACTGCGGTGCTCTCCATTACCATAGGTTGCCTGGCCGCCTATGCCCTGGCCAGGATGCGGCTAAGGCACAAGAACATCTTCATGCTGGCCATATTATCGGCGGCCATGCTACCCCAGATAGCCGCCATCAGTCCGCTGTTCCTGATTTTGCGTCGGGTCGGGCTGTTGAATACCTATTGGGGACTGATAATTCCCTATACCGGATTCAACCTGCCCCTGGCCGTCTGGATGTTGTATAATTTTTTCCGGCAGCTGCCGCCCGAACTGGAAGAGGCGGCCGCCCTGGACGGGGCCGGCTTTGGCCGCACCATTTGGCATGTGTTTCTGCCGCTGGCTGCTCCCGGCGTATTTACTGCGGCTATTTTGGTGTTCATCTTCTGCTGGAATGAATTCCTGCTGGCCCTGACGCTTAACACCCAGGAGAGCATGAGGACCGTGACGGTGGGCATCGCCATGTTCCCCGGTCTATATGAAATGCCGTGGGGCATCATATTCGCCGCCGCCACCGTGATAACCCTGCCGTTGGTGGTACTGGTGCTGGTGCTGCAAAGGAGAATTGTTTCCGGCCTGATGGCCGGGGCCATAAAAAGCTGAGATATTTTTGAAAGGAATTTCCATGCGTGCTATGATAAAACTAGCATTGCCTCTGATCGCCCTGGCGATGGCCATGTCCTGCGCCAAGTCAAGGGAGAAGACCATAACCTGGGCGGTGGGAAAGGATCCCGCCGGGCGGCACCAGGCGATGATCGAAGAGTTTCAGAGGCTGCATCCCGGAGTGAAGGTCAAGCTGCTTGAAATGCCGGAATCGTCAACCTCCCAGCATGACGCCTACGTGACCTACCTGGCGGCGGGCGACAAAAGCATCGACGTCTATTCCATCGATATCATCTGGCCGGCGGAGTTTGCTCAGGCCGGGTGGTTGCTGCCTCTGAATGATGCTCTTGCCTCGCCGGAAAGAGAGGATTTTTTGCCGGGGCCTCTGGCCGGATGCACCTTCCGCGACACCTTGTGGGCCATTCCCTGGTTTACCGATGCCGGGATGCTTTACTATCGCGCTGATATTTTGGGAAAGAACCATTTGAAGGTACCGGATACTTGGGAAGATCTTTTGAAACAGGCCTCGTTTCTTTCCAAGAAATACGAGATGGCCGGGTATGTGTGGCAGGGGCAGCAGTACGAGGGATTGGTATGTAATTTTCTTGAGATCCTTTGGAGCTGCGGAGGGGAATTGTTTGGCGATAATGGTCAGCCTTTGTTGACAAGCAAAGAAGCTCTTAAGGCTACCGGGATTGTAAAGGAGATGTTCAATATAAAAGCCTCTCCGTTGGGTGTCCTGACCTACAAAGAGGAGGAGAGCCGGCAGTTATTTACCTCGGGCCAGGCGGTTTTCATGCGCAATTGGCCGTATGCCTGGGCCATTTCCCAGGATACAGCCAAGGGCTCCGCCGTGGCCGGCAAGGTGGGAATGGCTCCGCTACCAGCCTGCTTAGGGGAGACCAGCTCTTCCTGTCTGGGGGGCTGGAACCTGGCGGTAAGCCGTTTTTCCCGGAATCCCGAATTGGCAAAGGAACTATTGCTGTTCCTAACGTCCTATGACAGCCAGAAGGATTTTGCCCTCAAAGGCGGCAGGCTTCCCACCAGGATATCGGTATATCAGGATCCGGATGTTTTAAAACTTAATCCCCACTATAAGGACTTTTACAATTCATTTATAACTGCCAGACCCCGTCCGGTCCGGCCGGATTATCCCAGAATATCGGACTTCCTACAGATAGGCCTGCACCGGATATTCACCGGTCAGGTTCCGGAGGACAAAGGATTGCTGTCCCTACAGGAGGAGCTGGAAAAATCTGTAGTAAAAGAATGCTATCAAGAATGACTGAATAATATGCAAAATTCCGGGAAAACGCCAATTATCCTATTATCCCTGTCTATGATCATTTTATTGGGTATTTTCGATTATTATACGGGGATTGAGGTCCCGCTTTCTATATTTTACTTGATTCCCATCGGACTTTCGGCTTGGTATATTAATCGTACGGCGGGTTATGTGTTTAGCCTATGCAGCGTTTTGGCCTACTGCCTTTCCCATTGCGTCAGGGATGAGACCTTTTCACAACCTGCGATACTTTATATTAATTGCGGGGCCCGGTTGGTGTTCTTTTTGCTGGTGGCTTTCATAATGTATCGCCTTAAGTTCATGCTGGTGACCCAAGTAAAATTCGCCCGGACCGATCCCCTGACTGGTATTGCCAACCGCAGATATTTTTACGAGCGAACCCAGTTGGCTGTCAATCAGGCAAAAAGGAGCGGGAGACCGATCTCGCTGGCTTTCATGGACCTTGACGATTTCAAACCCCTCAATGACATGTGGGGCCACAACCATGGAGATCAGATACTGATGATGATAGCTGAAGGCCTGAACAACAATATCCGCAGCATTGATTTGGCGGCCCGGTTGGGCGGGGATGAATTTGGTCTATTGCTTTCGGATACCGATAGAGTGTCTGCCCTTAAGGTGATAAATAAACTACAAGGGATCCTCGTGGGCCTGATGACAGCCCGGGGTTATCCTATTACTTTCAGTTTTGGAATAGCTTCTTTTGCTTCTGCTCCTGAAACGGTAGACCTGCTGATAAACAAAGCCGATCGGTTGATGTACCAGGCCAAGGGAATGGGGAAGAATATGATAATGGCTGAGGATTATTGAGGATGATACACGAATATGCCGGGAGTGAAAACGGATTATTTGGAGAGATAGGATGAAATTCAACTACACCATAATAATTTCGATATTCATCGCCGTCAGTCTGGTGGTGCTGGGCTTTACCCTGGTCCAGGTCTACCAGGAGAGACAGAGGCTGAATATCGAGCTGGAACAGCGGGCCAATCTGCTGGGTGAAGCCTTGCACGAAAGCATCTCCAGCCAGCTGGCCCAGGGAAAATACGAGAAGATCAAGCAGCTGGTGGCAAAGTTCAACCAGAAACAGCGGATCCTGGGGCTGGCGGTCTACAATGTCAAGGACAGCCTGGTGGGCGTATCTCCGGACATAGAACAGTACATGCCTTTCGCCCAGATCCTTCTCAAACAGACCATGGGGGCGGACAGCTTTTTCGGCCAGCAGTTGAAGGCCGGAACCAAGAATTTCTATATGCACATCATGCCCATCCATGAAGAGGGCAATCTGGTGGGAGCAGCGGCCATGTTTCAGGATACCGATTACATACATAAACGGCTGAATGACATTTGGCGGGCCAATTTCGTCAGATTGCTGGTGCTGGCTCTGACGGTGGCCCTGGTGACCACCCTGGTGATCCAATGGAGTATCTTTATTCCAATGAACCGGATGGTGGAATGGATGCAGAACCTGAGAGAACAAAAGCCTTCAACCGAGGCCGTGATGCCTCCCCAAAATTTCTTCTCCCCCTTGAGCCGGGAGGTATCCCACATGGCCGAGAGCATTCTGGAGGCCAGAGAGGCGGCCGAACAAGAGGCCCGCCTTCGGGCCATGGGAGAATCGGTTTGGACACCGGAAAGGCTCAAGGAGGAGATGCGGACCCTGCTGGACGACAAACAGCTGGTGGTGGTCTCCAACCGGGAGCCGTACATGCACAACCGGAAAGGCAAGTGCATCGAATGGATCATGCCGGCCAGCGGGATGGTCACGGCAATAGAGCCGATCCTCAAGGCCTGCGGGGGGACCTGGATCGCCTCCGGCACCGGGGACGCCGACCGGGATGTGGTTGATAAGGATGACAAGGTCCGGGTACCTCCGGACGACCCCAGATATAATCTGAAAAGACTGTGGCTGTCCAAGGAAGAAGAGGAGGGTTTTTATTACGGTTTTTCCAACGAGGGACTGTGGCCGCTGTGTCATATCGCCCATACCCGTCCCATCTTTCGCAAGGAGGACTGGCAGTACTACCAGCAGGTCAACCAGAAGTTTGCCGATGCTGTATTGGATGAGATCGAGGGACTGGATGAGCCGCTGATCCTGATCCAGGACTATCATTTTGCCCTGCTGCCGCAGATGCTGAAATCGAAAAGGCCCGATGCCCGGGTGGCCATCTTCTGGCATATCCCCTGGCCCAATTCCGAGTCCTTCGGGATCTGCCCCTGGCAGAGGGAATTGCTGTACGGCATGCAGGGGGCCGACCTGATAGGGTTCCATACCCAGTTTCACTGCAATAATTTTCTCGATACCATGGCCCGGGCCGTGGAATCCCAGATCAATTGGGATAATTTCACCGTCAGGGTGGGCGGCCATACCACCCTGGTAAAACCCTTTCCCATCAGCATAGCTTTTACTTTGCTTGATATGGAGCGGGTACCAGAGCACCAAGCCTCCAAGGAGGACCTGTTCAAAGAGCATGGTATCAAGGCCGAGTTCATGGGGGTGGGCGTCGACCGGCTGGATTATACCAAGGGCCTGATGGAAAGGTTTCTGGCGGTGGAGAATTTTCTGGAAAGAAATCCCGAATACCAGGGAAAATTCACCTTCGTGGAGTTGGGGGCCCCCAGCCGAACCCATATCAAGCGTTATTCCGACCTGGTGGCCGAGGTGGAGAAGGAGGTCGAGAGGATAAACTGGCGGTTCAAGGGCAAGGACTGGAAACCGATTTTGTTTTTGAAGAAACACCACAGCCACCAGGAAATCGCTCCTTACTATCAGGCGGCCGACCTGTGTATGGTCACCTCGCTGCATGACGGCATGAATCTGGTGGCCAAGGAATTCATCGCTTCCCGAAGCGAGGGGGACGGGGTGCTGATCCTGAGCCGGTTCACCGGCGCGGTCCGGGAGTTGAGGGATGCCTTGATAATCAACCCCTACGATATCGAGCGCACCGCCGAGGCTATCAGGTACGCTCTGGAGATGCCGCCAGAGGAGAGGAAACAAAGGATGTGGAACATGCGCCAGCAACTGCTGAAGCATAACATCTATCTCTGGGCGGCCAGCCTGATCAGAGAACTAAGCGCAGTAAGAGTATAATTATAATTCAGGTGATGACATGAGAAACACAGCAAAAAGCCCATTTGTTTTTATGACCTCATCCTCACTGGTGACAATGACCGACCGCAAAGCCAATAATATCAGGGAACTGCTGGATGGCATCAGAGAGGTAAGCGGTTCTTCCATCTACCATCACAGCCATCAGGTATATCGAGAATGGCAGACCTTCGGACGGCCGCCTATTCACGATTTCGGATATTGGGTGGGGGAGGTGATACGGGAGAAAGGGCTGGGGGAAAGGTTAGCGGCGGTGGACCCCACCCAGTATGACGATATCAGGAGCTTTCGGAACCGCCTGGTAGAGATAATTCAGGAATACCTGCAGAGCGACCCCATTATAAATCAGGCGCCTCCCGGGAGCCAATTCAACTTCTGCGAGTCTGCCTCGATAATACTGGACACCGGGATCAGGGCCGGAAGTCTTGATGAATTCATAGAGGCTTTGGGAAGGATAACCCGAAGATCCCTGTATTACCATCTGTTTGAGGCCAGGATCAGGCTGCACCGTTTTGACAACGATTTTTCTATCTGGCTCCGGGAACATCTGGAGGCGCCGGATATTGCCGATGAGATTTCAAAACTGGATATCTCGGTGTACAGCCTAGAACAGATCAGGGGCCACCTGTTCATCATCCTGGGGAAATACCGGGGAGTGCCTCCCCGGGAGCTGGTGAAAAAAGTGGTTCAGCTGCCAGCCGAGATGATAGAACTGCTTATGGACACCATATCCTACCCGGTCCGCAGCCTGAACCGATTTTTAGATGAGAAGATAAAACCCGATGATCTGCCCGATCTCCGTTCCAAGGGCAATAACCGCAAGGGAGGGGTGAAGTAATATGGCTTTAGCAAAACTGGACGATTACCGCCAGGTGGTGGGCGATCCCGAGATCGAAGAGATGCGGGCCATCGCCCGCCAGTTGAAGGGCGCCCGGATGAAACATATAAATTCCACCTCGGTGGGCGGCGGCGTGGCGGAGATCCTGCACCGGATGGTGCCACTGCTCAACGAAATGGATATCCTGGCCGGTTGGGAGGTGATCAAGGGGGGCGACGATTTCTTCAACATCACCAAGGCCTTTCACAATGCCCTCCACGGCAAGCCGGAGTCCATAACCCCGGAGATGTTCCGGGTCTTTATCGAGTACAACCGCAAAAATGCCGAGGAGATGGATTTTTCGCAGGACGATTTCGTGTTCATCCACGACCCGCAGCCCATATGCCTGATAGAAAAGAGGTCCCGGTCAAAGGCCCATTGGGTCTGGCGCTGCCATATAGACATATCCTCCCCCCAATCAGATCTTTGGGAATTCCTTAAAAAATATGTGGAGCAATACGAGGGCGCCATTATTTCGTCACCCAGCTTTTCCCAGAAATTGTCGGTCCCCCAATTCCTGATCCCGCCTTCCATCGATCCTCTGGCCGATAAGAACAAGGAGCTTGATTCCCGATACATCGATTTGGTGTTCGAAAAATACCACATCGACCGCAAGCGACCGATCGTCACCCAGATATCCAGGTTCGATCGGTTGAAAGATCCGGTGGGTCTGATCAAAGCCTTTAAGATGGTCAGCAAAAAAATGGACTGTCAGCTGGTGCTGGCCGGAGGCGGTGCCACCGACGATCCCGAGGGACTGCTGGTGCTGGAGGAGGTCAAGGCCGAGGCCGAAGGCAGCCCGGACATCCACATCCTTCACCTGGCGCCGGGGGCCGATTTGGATATCAACGCCCTGGTCCGGGGCTCCTCCATCATCGTACAAAATTCCATCAAGGAGGGCTTCGGCCTGACGGTCTCCGAGGCCCTGTGGAAGGGGAAGGCCATCATCAGCCGGCCGGTGGGCGGCATTACCCAGCAGGTGCTGCACGATGTCACCGGACTGCTGGTCCATTCCACCGAAGGGTTGGCCTATTCCATCCGCTATCTGCTGGCCAATCCGGAGCTGGCTACGGCCCTGGGCAAGACCGGCAAGGAATTCGTCCGGGGCAATTTCCTGATCACCCGCCATCTGCGCCGTTATATGCTGGTTATGCTTTCCACCAGGTTCTCCGGCCAGAAGGAGATATACCTGTGATCCTGCTGTTGCTGGATTTTGACGGAACCCTGGCCCCCATCCGATCCCGCCCAGAAATGGCCAGACTCCCGGCCGGCACTCTTAAAATACTTGACAAACTGGGCAGGTCTCCTGATATAATAATGGCCATCATCAGCGGACGGAAGCTATCCGAACTGAAAAAACTGGTGCCGGTTCGGAGTATATATTACGCCGGCTGCCACGGGTTGGAGATCAGCGGCCCGGGAATAAAATTTACCCATCCCCTGGCCATGGCTGCTATCCCCGATCTTAAAGCCCTGCTCAAAGATCTGAAAAATATGAAAAGCAGTCTGCCCGGGACGCTGGTGGAGGACAAGGGATTTTCGGTTGCCTTTCATTTCCGCAACCTGGCCGGGCGGCATATTGCTTTTATGAATCAACAGATCTCCGGGCTGCAAAATAAATATCCCCGTCTGCTCTGCCAGCCTGGCCGGAAGGTCTATGATTTCAGGCCCGATGTATCATGGGATAAGGGCCGGGCCGTCATACTGCTGCTAAAAAAACTTCATCATAAAAAACCATTTCCGGTATATATCGGGGACGATGCCACCGACGAGGATGCCTTCCGGGCGTTACGGGGGATTGGTCTTGCCATTTTAGTGGAGAATCCGGAGAGAGGTCGGAGCCGGACCTCGGCGGTTTATCGATTGGCATCTCCGGCCAAAGTGCGGACATTTTTAAAATTCCTAATATAATCGAAAGGGCTTTTTTGATCACCAAGTTAAAAAAATATGCTTACCGGGCTGTCGAGCGGATGACCCAGATAGGCCGCCCCACCAGGATACTGCTCTTGGGGGTGGGTTTGGGGATTATTACCGGCCTGACCGCGGTGGCATTCCGCAGCCTGATCATCTTCTCCAACAGCCTGTTCTTTCCCCATGATCCGCAGGTAGGTCTCCTGTTCGGTCGCTGGTGGCGCTACCTGGCCTTCATGATCCCGGCCATCGGCGGACTGCTGGTGGGAGGCATCATGTATCTTTTCTTCCGCGAGGAGGAACCGCTGTCCGGGGTTCCCGAAGTGATGGCCGCAGTTTCTCTCAAAGGAGGCCTGCTGAATCCAAAGATGGGCCTGAAGGGCCTGCTGTCGGCCATCACCATCGGCTCCGGCGGCTCGGCCGGGCCGGAGGGCCCGATAGTGGAGATCGGCTCCTCGCTGGGCTCCTACCTGGGGCAGAAACTGAAGCTGACCGGCAGCGAACTGAGGCTGATGGCGGGATGCGGGGCAGCCGCCGGGATAGCGGCGGTCTTCGGGGCGCCCCTGGGCGGGGTGTTCTTTGCCCTGGAGATCATCCTGGGAGAATTCGCCATCAATACCTTTGCCCCGGTGGTGCTCTCGGCGGTGGCGGCCTCGGTCATCTCCCGTTCCTTTTTGGGAGACCAGCCGGCCTTCCAGGTGACGGCGGTGGCCTCGCTGGGCTCGCTCTATGACATCATCCCCTTCTTGATGCTGGGTCTTTTGTCCGGCCTGATATCGGTGCTTTTCATCAATGTCCTCTATAACGGACAGGCGCTGTTCGGCCGGTACAAATTTTCCTCCTGGCTCAAGCCGGCCATGGGCGGGTTGTTGGTGGGGGTGCTGGGCCTGGCCCTGCCCCAGGTGCTGGGCGAAGGGTATCATTCGGTGACCGCCATCCTCAACGGGAATATTCTATGGTGGACGGCCCTGCTGCTGGTGTTTGCCAAGATCCTGGCCACCTCTCTGACCCTGGGCTCCGGGGCTCCGGGGGGATCGTTCGCCCCGGCCGTCTTCATCGGGGCCATGCTGGGCGGGGCTTTCGGCCAATTGATGGCGGTGCTGTTTCCCGGGTTCTTCGTCTACAATGCCTCATACGCCCTGGCCGGGGCGGCCGGGGTGGTGGCCGGAGCCCTCAATGCCCCGCTGACCGCCGGCCTGATAATCTTCGAGATCACCGGGACCTACAAGGTGGTGCTGCCGGCCATGATCGTGGTGGCCATCTCGGCGGTGATAACCAAGCGGATGAAGGGGTCCTCGGTCTACACCCATGCCCTGTTCAAGGCCGGCCTGCCGGTGGACCAGCTGCGCCGCCACAGCCATCTATCGGCGGCCACCTGCCGGGAGGCCATGAAAAAGGACATCCTGGCAATCCTGCCCCAGATGCCCCTGCACGACATCATCAAGGCCATCAGCCGGACCGACCAGCTGATACTGCCGGTGATCGACGATAACAACAAGTACCTGGCCTCGGTCAACTGGTCGCAGCTCCGGCTGTTCCTGGAGGACGAACAGACCGGCGGGCTGATAATCGCCCACGACGTCATGATCAAGGTCCCCCAGGTCAAGGCCGACGACAGCTTGTCGCTGGCCCTGATGTACCTGATAAAGAACGATATGCAGGAGATCCCGGTGGTGGAGAACGGCAAGTTGGTGGGGCTGATAGGGAACAAGGAGATATTAAAGGGAGGATTCTGATAACTTCCGATTGATAAT
The DNA here is from genome assembly GCA_937863685.1 of uncultured bacterium. Lineage (GTDB taxonomy): Bacteria > Edwardsbacteria > AC1 > AC1 > EtOH8 > UBA2226. Next base: position 67,583 of record CALMGM010000004.1, on the reverse strand, counting down.
TTAGCCGCCCCAAGGGCGGCTTTTATTATTGCATTTAAACACCCCTAATGCTATCCTTACACCTATGAATTATCTTCCCATGACAAGATCGGAGATGGATTCCCTGGGCTGGGAGCAGTGCGATATCATTCTGGTCTCGGGCGATGTCTATGTGGACCACCCATCCTTCGGCCCGGCGGTGATCGGCCGGGTGCTGGAGGCCCGGGGCTTCAAGGTGGGTATCATCGCCCAGCCCGGCTGGCATTCCCCCGCCGATATCATGCGCCTGGGCAAGCCCAAGCTGTTCTTCGGGGTCACCTCCGGCAATATAGATTCCATGCTGCATCACTATACCGCCAACAAGAAATTGCGGCATGACGACCCCTATTCCCCGGGCGGACGACACGGTCTGCGGCCCAACCGGGCTGCCATCGTCTATTCCAATCTGATCCGCCGGGCCTACAAAGATGTGCCCATCGTGCTGGGCGGAATAGAGGCCTCTTTGCGCCGTCTGGCTCATTATGACTACTGGGATGATGCGGTGCGGCGTTCCATCCTGTTCGACGCCAAGGCCGATATTCTGGTCTACGGAATGGGGGAGAGGGCGATAGGCAGGATAGCCGAACTGCTAAATGCAGAATGCAAAATGCAAAATGCAAAATCTTGTCCTGAGCATAACGACTTTGCCGAACATGCGAATGGATGCAAATTGCAAAAGCCTGTCCTGAGACTTGCAAACCTGCCCGACATCCGAATGGATTTAGAATTAAAGAGTATACCTGGAACGGCTGTCATAGTCAGAGCCTCGGAGCTACCGAAGTTCGAAACTTCTGATACTATGGAGTTGCCGTCGTTCGAGGAAGTGTCAACCTCAAAAGAAGCGTTCAATAAGGCATTTGTTATTGCTTCCAACGAGGCCAATCCCTATTTTGGGAAAAAACTGCTGCAGAAACACGGCGACCGGTATCTCCTGGTAAACCCGCCGGCACCGCCGCTGTCATCCGATGAGCTTGATGCCGTATATGCCTTGCCGTTTCAACGGAAACCACATCCAACCTACACCGAGCCGATACCGGCATTGGAGACGGTCAAATGGTCCATAACTTCTCATCGGGGATGTTACGGCGGATGCAGCTTCTGTACCCTGTTCTTTCACCAGGGACCGATCATCCAATCCCGCAGTATTGGATCCGTCACAGATGAAGCCGGAGCGCTGGCCAAGGATCCCAAATTCAAGGGGACCATCAGCGATATCGGCGGCCCCACCGCCAACATGTACGGCACCGGATGCAAGATAGGCGGCCGGGAGAAATTCTGCCGGAGGCCCAGCTGCCTGGCGCCGCAGTTATGTGAAAACCTGAAGGTCGGCCAGCATCCCAGCGTCAAGCTTTGGCACGAAACGTTGAAAGTGCCGGGTGTGAAAAATGTCTTTGTGGCCTCCGGGGTGCGTTACGACCTGGCCCTGCACGATCATAAATATTTAAAAGAACTGATTCAAAAACATACCGGCGGACATCTTAAAGTAGCTCCGGAACATTGCTCATTCGATGTTCTAAAGCAAATGAATAAGCCGGGCATCGGAGCGTTCATCGAATTCTTAAATATCTTCCGACATTTGAGCAAGAAGGAACAATACTTGGTGCCATATCTTATCTCCAGCCATCCCGGCTGCAGTTATGATGACATGCTGGATCTGAAAGCCTTTCTTAAAAGGAACGATCTGGCCGTGGAACAGGTACAGGATTTCATTCCCCTGCCCATGACCGCCTCGGCCGCCATGTATCACACCGGCAGAAATCCCTATTCCGGCGAGGAGCTTTTTGTGGAGCGTAGCGCGGCCGGGAAACTGAAACAGCGATATGTATTGGAGGTCAATCAGGACGAGGGATGGGAAAGGGTTGGAGACCAGGGAAGAAAACGTCAGACCGGGAAACGCAATAAGAGGCAATCATGAGAAAACCTGCCAAGAACAAATGGGCCAAAGGGGAAAATAAAAAGCATATCATCGAACAACGAAAATTCCTATGGGAGCCGGAATATGTTGCCTTGCTGGCCAAGTGGGTGGGGTTCAAACTCGGACAGACAGTGATTGATGTAGGCTGCGGGCTGGGCTATCTGGGAACTTTGTATTGGCCGTATTTCGGCAAAGGAGGTAAATATTGCGGGGTGGATGTCAGCCCGAAACTCATAGCCCAAGCAAAGAGGTTGTCTATGGACTGGGCCAAAGGCGGGAAAACTGAATTCAATGTTGGGGACTCCTATAAATTGCCATATCCCGATAATTCTGCGGATGTGGTGATGTGTCAAACGTTGCTGATGCACCTGGCCGATCCGCAGAAGGCAATCAATGAAATGTACCGGATATTGAAACCGGGAGGCGCCATACTGTGCAAAGAACCCGATAATCTCTCGGTGTCAATGCAGCATGCCTTGACCTCTATGCCGGAATTCACATTGGAAGAGGAATTGTTCAGGCATAAGATATCGTTCATAATAAACAGGGGAAGAGAGGTCCTGGGAATGGGAAATTATAACACTGCGCCTTTTGTCCCTTTGTGGCTTAAAAAGGCCGGATTCAGGGGCATAGACGCCAGAATGAACAGCTATCCCATTTTAGGGATTCCTCCCTATGAAACCCCCAAGCAAGAATATGAGAGGAATGGCCGGGAAAAAGACATTAAAAGCGGCAAAAAAATCAAGGGGAAAAGAAAGAGAACAAGGGAGTTCAAGAAATTATTTATGGCCGGCGGGGGAAGCGTTGAAGAATATGAACAATATCTTTCATTCGATAGGAAATACAGGTCCAGGGAAAAAATGTATAAAAAACAAATAGAAGAAAAGAGTTATTATTTTTTTGCCGGAAGTATGTTCTTTGCCATAAAAGGCCATAAACCAAAATAAGAGGGAGGGAATCATGAAACGATATTTCCACTTTCTCCGTATTATCTTTGTGACGGCCATCATCACGGGGGTGCTGTATGGGCAGGATGGTCGGTGGCAAAAATACTCAAATAAAGAGTTCGGCTATACGATAAAATACCTCGCCGGCTGGAAAATAACCGAGGCCAAGCCCCGCAAGGACAACAAGGCCGCTTATGGGGGCGAAATATTATTGCCCGGCGAGCTGCAGAAAATCTCTTTTAGCGACACTTCCGATCGGTATTGGCAGGCCACTTTGGCGATAAGAGTGCTGGAATTGCCAAAGGGCAAGACTTTCGCCCAATGGATGAAAGAATACGAGGCCTCGGATACCACCGATTTCAACCCGGTGGAGCAGGTGATCGATACGATAGTTTCCGGTCGGCCGGCCAAGAAGGCCACCCTGTTCAATTTCGACCATACCGGACAGGAACTGATCCTGAAACACAAAAACGGGGTGATGCTGTTCTCTTACGAAGGACAAAACCCCAATGACCGGAGGAACGAATGGCACATGGAGATCTTCCGGAAGATGATAAAAAGCTATGAACAAAAGAACTAAGGAAGGCCTGAATGAAACGATATCTTGCGGCTTTGACGGGAACGCTCATGATAACCGCTTGCTGCCTGGCTCAAAGTCCAGGGATCCGGGCGGTGCGGGTAACCCAGCCTCCTCTTCTAGACGGCAGTCTCAACGATCCCTGCTGGCAGGACGCGGCTCCGGTCACCGGCTTTGTGATGGTGGAACCGAATCCGGACGCTCCGGTCACCCAGCCCACCAAAGTGTATGTCTGCTATGATGAGCAGAATCTCTATCTGGCCGCATATATGTACGAAGACAAGCCGGGCCAGATGCAGGCAGCCTGTAACCAGCGGGACGGGGCGGTTTATTACGACGACTGCCTGGAGGTGACCATCGATACCTATAACGACAAGAACAATGCCTATTACTTTGCGGCTAATCTCCAGGGCACCCGCACCGACGGCCGGATCATCGATGAGGGAAGGACCATCGACGCCAACTGGGATTGCCAGTGGCAGGCCCGGGCCGGCCGTGATTCCCTGGGCTGGGTGTTGGAGATGGCCATACCCTTTTCCGAGCTGAGATACAATAAGGCCGATTCCATGACCTGGGGCATTAATTTTTACCGAGTGGAAAGGCCCCACTGGGAAACCTCCAGCTGGTCAAAATTGAAGAACTGGAGCCATGTCTCCCAGTATGGTTCCCTGACCGGACTGGCCATAGACCCCCAGATCAAAAGGTTCGAGCTGCTGCCCTTCGGCCTGGCCCAGTACCAGCACAGCACCGATTCCCTGAAATTCAACGCCGGGCTGGACCTGAAATACTGCATCACCTCCGACCTGAATTTTAACGCCACCTACCTGCCCGACTTCGGCCAGATCGAGGCCGACCCTTTCCAGTTTAACCTCTCCTACAATCAGGGGCAGGAGCTGTACCTGGCCGAGAAGCGGCCTTTCTTCATGGAGGGCTCCAGCATATTATATACCCCGCTCAAGCTTTTCTACACCCGCCGGATGAACCAGATCGAGGGTGGGGCCAAGATTTACGGCAAGATAGGCCGGGCCGAGCTGCTGTGCCTGGACGTCCAGACCAGGGACACCAAGGACAATTACTCTTTGGTGCGCCTCAAGCATCCGGTCTGGGGGCAGAGCGTACTGGGGATCACGGCCACCAACATGCAGAACGATAGCATCTATGGCCGGGCCGGGGGACTGGACCTGAACGTGCCCATTCATGGACCTTTAAAACTGACGATGCAGGCCGCCAAATCAGCCAACACCGGCGTCAGCGGAGATGACTGGGCCGGGGTGGCCGACCTCAAACGGGAGACCGGCATCGACTACTACGATCTCAAATTCAGCAGGATAGGCCAGGAATTCTGGGTGCCCCAGGGTTTCATCAGCTTTTATGACATTGACCGGTGGAGCATTCATGCCGAAGGCTACCGCAAGCTTGCATTGAGCGGGGCCTTTCAATATATTGATGTCGGTGCCGTGATAAACCACAAACAAGAGATCGGAGGAAGGCCGACCTACCTGGGAACGGGAGTAGGAACCAACTTGGTCACATCCTCCAAGATCCGCTTCGGTGCTAATGCCAGCCGGAACTATGAACGGTACGGCGATGAAGAATTCTTTAACCGTCAGGCAGGCGCTGAGTTCGAAACCAATGTAAACGGCCAGACCGGGATCGCCAACTCTTTTTATATGGGTTGGATGTACGGGCAGAATTTCCGGGAGAACATCCTCCTCATAGCCTTTCTGCCCTACCCCAAAATAACTGTGATCCCGTCCATAGTGGCGGTCAAATGGGGGCAGAGCAAATGGGAGTGGGTCTCCAACACCAGAATATCCTATCAGATCACCCAAAAATTGTATGCCCGGGCCTACATTCAGACCAGCACCCAAATGGCCACTCCTGCCGAGAGTCCGTTCCAGATGGAAAAAACCGAGGAACTCAACTCAAATTTCCTCCTGGGATATGAGGTCAATCCTGGTTCGATGTTCTATCTGGTATACAATCATCCCCGGAACCTGATAACCAGGGAATTCGATCACCGGTTCCTGGCCAAGCTGAGCTATTCACTGAGGTTTTAACTCAAAGAGGAACAAAGGGAATCTCATGGGAGAACAAAAGTCTCCTTCATTGTGGAACCGCAATTTCCTCCTTTTATGGCAGGGACAGCTGGTCTCCTCGCTGGGCGACAATTTTTACGCCATCGCCTTGGGGTTCTGGGTGCTGGAGAAGACCGGCTCCACCGGCCTGATGGGGACCCTGATGGCGGTCTCCACTTTGCCCCGGGTGCTGATCTCGCCCTTTGCCGGGGTTTGGGTGGACCGGTCGGAGCGCCGGTCTCTGCTTATCACCATGGACATCATCCGGGGACTGGCTTCGGCGGGGATCGGCCTGGCGGCGCTGGCCGGGCATCTTGAGATCTGGATGGTCTTCGCCGTCGGGATCATCCTCAGCATTTGCGGATCGTTCTTCGGCCCGGCGGTCAGTTCGTCCATACCGGACATAGTGCCAAAGGAGAAGATCGTCCAGGCCAATTCGGTATTCAGTTTGGCCTACAACGGCAGCAGCATCATCGGCACGGCGGCCGGGGGATTTTTATACCAGGCGCTCAAGGCGCCGCTGCTGTTCCTGTTCGACGGCCTGTCCTACATATTTTCGGCGGCGGCCATTCTGTTCATGAAGATCCCGGCCATCAAGCATCAAACCCAGAAGGTAAGCTTCTTTCAGGATATGAAGGCCGGGTTGCTGTTTGTCAAGAAATTCAACGGCCTGAAATACTCTTTTCTGATCTTCGGGGTGCTGAATTTTTTTGCCAACATCGGTTTCTTTTTGATGTTGCCCATGTTTCAAAAGATCCCGGCCTTGGGAGCGGCCAAATACGGGGTGGTGATGGGCGTTTTGACCGGCGGATCGTTTATGGGGTATCTGATGGCCTCCACCATAGACATCCCCATCCGTAAAAGGTTCACGGCCTTTTATCTGGGCGCCTTGCTGAGCGCGGCCTGCATGGCGCTGTTCCCGGTTCGCATCAATATTATTTACATGTCGGTGATGGCCGCCTTGATAGGATTATCCATAGCGGTGGTCAACGCCCTGATCAGTGCGGTGATGCAGATCACCGTTCCCCAGGACATGCGAGGCAAGGTGTTCGGACTACTGGGAACCATGGCCGGCAGTTTGACCCCTATTGCTTTTGCGGTGGGCGGCTGGCTGGGCGAAGTTTTCCCTATAAGACCTTTGATGTCCGTGTGCTTCATCCTGACCTTCGGGGTTTTCTTCATTCTGATCTTCGTGCCTTCAATAATCAGGTTCTTCAATTTCGATCCAAGCAAGCAGAAGCTGGAAGATATAATGTAGGGTGACCTCACCCTGACCCTCTCCTAATAAATTAGGCGAGGGTAAAAAAATGTCATTCCCGTGCAAACGGGAATCCATAAGAAAACATAATACTTAACAAGAAGGAATGTTTAAATATGGAAATACGCGAACTGAAAAAAGATGGTGACCTAAAGGCTTTGGTACAGCTATCCAAAGATTTCTTTTATGAATATGAATCTAACCATTCGTATTTCTTCAAGATAGATAAGATAGAAGATGACGACATAATCGGTTACTTTGCCCGGTTTGTCGACAATAAGGACCGGAAAGCCTTTGTAGCGGTTGAAGGGGGTGTAATTGTCGGCTATATCTCCGTTCTTATTCAGGAACAGGCGAGTTATTGGAAGATCAAAAGGATAGGGCATATTTCGGGGCTGATGGTGCATCCAGACAATCGGCGAAAGGGGATAGGTCGGAAATTACTGCAAAGCGCGGTGAATTATTTCAAGGAGAAGAAAATTAGACAATATACTCTTTTCACCTCGGTCAATAATAAAAGCGGCATTGAGTTTTACGAGAAATGTGGTCTGGAGAGACTGTATACGACATTCTTTGGAAAAGTTTAATAGAAATTTGGAAACCGCCCAACCGGGCGGTTTTTTTATTTTCTCTACCCCCTTGACAAATCCCACTTACGGGTCTATAGTAGAAATAGAAAAGGACTCCATCCCGGTCTGACCATAACAACCCCCCGGCATAGAAAGCCACTCCATGAATACCCTTCTTATCTACCCGGAATATCCGGACACCTTCTGGGGTTTCAAGCACGCCTTAAAGTTCATCCTTAAAAAGGCCAATGTCCCGCCTCTGGGGCTGTTAACCGTGGCGGCATTATTGCCCAAGGATTGGACCCTGCGCTTGGTTGACCTCAATATCAAGAAACTAAAAGAAAAAGATATCGCCTGGGCCGATCTGGTGATGATCAGCGCCATGGATGCCCAGCGACCCTCGGTCCAGCGGATCGTGGAGCTGTGCCAAAAGCATCGCGTCAAGACCGTGGCCGGCGGCCCGCTGTTCTCGGCCAATCCCCGGGATTTTCCCGAGGTAGATCATTTAGTGTTGAACGAGGCCGAGATAACCCTGCCCCAATTTCTATCCGACTTGAAGAACGGCAATGCCCGGCATCTCTACGCTACCGAACAGTGGGCCGACCTAAGCAAATCGCCGCGTCCGATGTGGGAACTGGCCGATATCAAAAAATATTCCTCCATGAATTTGCAGTATTCCCGGGGCTGCCCCTACGACTGTGATTTTTGCGACATCTCCCTGCTTTACGGCCGGGTTCCCCGAACCAAGAACACCGGGCAGGTGTTGGTCGAGCTGGAAGCCCTTCATACAATTGGCTGGCGGGGCGGGGTCTTTATCGTGGACGACAATTTCGTGGGCAATAAGGTCCGTCTCAAGACTGAAGTTCTGCCGCAGGTAGTCGCTTGGATGGATGCACACCGGCACCCATTTACTTTCATCACACAAGCCTCCATCGAGATGGCTGATGATGACGATCTGCTGTCCCTGATGGCCCGGGCCGGATTCGACCAGGTGTTCGTGGGGATCGAGACCCCGGACGAGGACAGCCTGCAGGAATGCAGCAAATTTCAGAACAAGAACCGGGACATGATCGCCAGCGTCAAAAAAATTCAAGGATACGGCATCCAGGTCCATGCCGGGTTCATCGTGGGATTTGACAGCGATCCCAAAAACATCTTCGACACTCAGATCAAGTTCATCCAGCAGAGCGGCATCGCCACCGCCATGGTCAGTCTGCTTAACGTCCTGCCCAAGACCAAACTTTACTGGCGGCTTAAGAGCCAGGATCGGCTGACCAAGACCTTTTCCGGCGACAACACTGATTTCAATCTGAATTTCATTCCCAAGATGGGCCCGGGGCCACTGCTGGACGGTTATAAAAAAATAGTCACCACTGTTTACTCGCCCCGAAACTACTACCGCCGGATACGAACTTTTCTAAGGGAGTATAAACCGGTTAAGGTACAGAAACCCAGGATAAACTTTACCCGGCTGGCGGCTCTTGCCAGTTCTGTTTTTGTGTTGGGGTTGTGGAGCAAGGAGCGTTTTCAATACTGGGGGCTGGTATTCTGGACCCTGTTAAAGAGGCCGCGGTTATTTCCCAACGCCATCACCTTGACCATCTACGGGTACCATTTCCGGAAGGTGTTTCACTGCTGAATGATGCTGCTTGATTGCCAAAAGCCCGATCTTTGAGGTCGGGCTTTTTTGCTTGTAAAGGCTCAATAAATCCGCTAAAATGTTCTCATGCATCTGTCTGATAAAATAATTGACTCCGTCAACTCCATCGGCCAGATCTACGAGGTGGGCGGTGCGGTGCGCGACCGGATCCGTTATGCCTTATCACTGGGCACCGGCCGGATCGACCCTCACAAGTTCTGGTCATTTCCCTCGGAGGAGGTGGATTACTTGGTCACCGGGATGCCCATTGATGCGCTGATCTCCGATCTTAAACAGTTTGGACAAGTGCAGCAGGTGGGAAGATCGTTCGGAGTGATAAAATTTAAATTGCATATTGCAAATTTCAAATCGAAGACCGTGGATATCGCCTTGCCTCGCCGCGAGACCAGCATCGGATTGGGGCACCGCGATTTCGAGATAGAGTTCGATCCCGATCTGCCGGTGGAGCAGGATCTGGGGCGGAGGGATTTCACCGCCAATGCGATAGCATTGCGAATTCAAAATTCAAAATTCAAAATTCAAAATCCCGAGATAATAGATCCTTATAACGGGGTTCAGGACATCAAGGACCGTCTGATCAGGATGGTAAATCCCCGGGCCTTCCAGGAGGACCCTTTAAGGATGTTGCGAGCCTGCCAGTTTGCCGCCCGATTTCAGTTCTCCATCGAGCAGGGGACCTTTAAGGCCATCAAAAAGAGTGCCCGGCTCATCAGGTCCGTCTCTCCGGAAAGGATCCAGCAGGAGTTGAACAAGATGCTGCTGAAGGCTGACCAGCCGTCCATTGGGTTGTGGTTGATGCAACGCAGCGGTCTTTTAAAGGAGCTGCTGCCGGAGCTGGAGGCCGGGGTGGATGTCACCCAGCCGGGGGGCTATCATCGCCACAAGGTTTTTGAGCATTCCATAAGATCTGTTGACTATGTGCCAAATATCTTGGAGATGCGGCTATCGGCCCTGTTCCATGATATTGCCAAACCTCAGTGCCGGGAGGCCTTCGAGGGCGGGGCGCATTTTTACGGACACGATAAATTGGGGGAGAAGATCGTTAAAGAGGTGCTGGAACGGCTGAAATATTCAGGCGATGTCATAGCCCGGGTATCCATGATGGTGCGCCGCCACATGTTCGCTTTCCCTGAGACAGAAAAAGGCCTGCGAAGGCTGATCTCCAAGGTCGGGACAAAGGGGGTATATGACCTGATAGAGTTGCGGAGGGCTGATATCAAAGCTCAGGGGCGCGGCACCGAAGAAGCCGACCGGGACCTGGACCTATTCGAGCAGGCCATTACAGAGGTGATAAACAAAAACTCACCGTTCACTATCAACGATCTGGAGGTGGACGGAGAGGATATAATGGCCGAGTTCCATCTTAAGCCCGGTCCGGAGGTAGGAATGATCTTAAGGCATCTATTGGAGCATGTGCTGGATCACCCAGAGCAGAACGCCAGGGATTCCTTGCTGAACGAGGCCATGCGGTGGGTGGGAGCCAGGTGCCCCTATGATCAGCGTTCAAATTAAGGGAACTCTTCACTGTCCAGGCATATTCCCCGGCCAGGGATAGTGCGGCTTTTTGGCGGTCAAGCTGTTAAACTAGCCGATTATACTTGACAAAACGATAGGGTTTAGGATAAAATTACAAGTTCCATAATATTGAAACCTTTGAAAATCATTATTTTATCTTAGGAGCATACACAAGATGAGAAGAGCTAATCTGTGGAAGTTCATCTTGACCATGATCCTGCTGGTGGCTGCCATATGGCAGCTGGTGCCCACATTTAAATTGCAGGGCCTTACCGAACAGCAGAAGGCCGAGATGTCCCGCGACGAACTTAACAAACTCTATTCCAAGGCCATTCACCTGGGGCTGGATCTCAAGGGCGGCATGCACATAGTCCTGGAGATAGATCGCCAGGGCATGGCCAAGGCCACTGGCAAACAACCCAACGAGATCACCGATAAGGAGCTGTCCGACGCCACCGATCGGGCCCTGGAGATCATCCGGAACCGGGTGGACCAGTTTGGTGTGGCCGAGCCATCCATCCAGAAGCAGGGCAACGACCGAATAGTGGTACAATTGCCCGGAGTGGATCAGGAGAGGGCCAGGGCCCTGATAGGTACCACTGCCATGCTGGAGTTCAAGCTGGTGCAGGAGGACAAGGTCCTCCAGGATGTTCTGGATAAGATTGACAAGGCCCTGCTGGGAGAAAAAGGCCAGGCCCTGATGTCCGACAGCACCATGTTCGGCGACAAGCCGTTCAGCTCGTTGCTGCAGTTCGTCAGCAACAGCGAGATGTCAGCCATGGAACAGGACCGCGAACTGGTGGTCAAGGCACTGAAGGACCCCTTGGTGCAGGCCGCCATCCCGGTCGATTACGAATTCGCCTGGGGCATCAAGGAGGATCGCGAGGGATATCGCCGGTATCCGTTATACATGCTGAAGAAACAGCCCGAGATCACCGGTGCCGCCCTGGCCGAGGCCAGGATGGGAGTGGGAAGCAATGATGATCCGTCCGCTTTGCGGGTCGACTTCACCCTGGTGCGCAAGTATGCCAATGCCTTTTCCCGGATCACCGCAGCCAATATCAAACGGCGCCTGGCCATCGTGCTGGACGGCACCGTCAAATCGGCCCCGGTCATCCAAGGCCGGATACCCAACGGCAGCGGGCAGATCACCATGGGCAACGCCACCACCGAGGAGGCCCGGGATCTGGCGATAATTTTGCGGGCTGGCGCCCTGCCGGCCCCGGTATCCATCATCGAGGAACGCTCGGTGGGCCCGACCCTAGGGATGGATTCAATCTCCAACGGCGTCAAGGCCTCCATCATCGGCGCCATTGCGGTGATCTTGTTCATCGTGATATATTACGCCCTGGGCGGTCTGGTGGCGGTGCTGGCACTGGCCTTCAATATCATCATGCTGCTGGCGGTGATGGCCGCCTTCCGCACCACGTTGACCCTGCCGGGCATCGCCGGCATCGCCCTGACGGTCGGTATGGCGGTGGACGCCAACGTGCTGATCTTCGAGCGCATCCGCGAGGAACTGCGGGCCGGCAAGACCGTGCGGGCCTCCATAGACGCCGGATACGAGCGGGCCTTCTCCACCATCCTGGACGCCAACGTCACCACGGTGCTGGCGGCGGTGGCCCTGTACTTTTTCGGCACCGGCCCCATCAAGGGATTTGCAGTGACCCTGATAATAGGTCTGGCCATATCCATGTATACCGCCATTCTGGTGACCAGGATGATCTTTGACTGGATCACCGTCAAGTGGAATCTGCAGAAGCTGCCGATTTAAGGAGATATAACAATGATTTCGTTTTTCCATCATCAATCGAATTTCGGGTTCATCAAGAACCGCTACAAAGCCTATGCCTTCTCAATCACCATCTTCGCTGTGACGGTCATTACCTTGGTCATGCACGGAGGGTTGAAGCTGGGGGTGGATTTTACCGGAGGGACCATGATGCAGATCCACTTTTCGGCCCCGGTCCCCACCGACCAGCTGCGTAAGGCCCTGAACGAAGGGGGCATTCCCAGCGTGGAGATACAAAAAGTCAGGGACACTGAGCTCATCAAGAACGCCTTTATGATCCGCACCGGGTTTATTGAAGAAAAGACCTCAGGGAATGAAGCCAAACTAGTTTCTACAGCCGACAAGGTGAAGGAGGTATTGAGCCGCCGATTTGCCGACAATCAGGTGACGGTCGACAGCAACGAGACGGTGGGACCCAAGATAGGGAAGGAGCTTCAGCGGAACGCCGTCTGGGCGGTGCTGATCGGCTGCATTCTGATCCTTATTTACGTGGCTTTCAGGTTCGACTTCCGTTTCGGGGTGGCCGCGGTGATAGCCATCTTCCACGACGTGTTGTGCACCGTGGGCTTCATTTCGGTGACCGGGATGGAGTTCAACCTTCAGTCGGTGGCGGTACTGCTGACCATCATCGGTTATTCCATCAACGATTCCATAGTGGTGGCCGACCGGATCCGGGAGAACCTGCGGAAATCGCAGAAGGAGACCTATCCCGAGCTGATCAATCGCAGCATCAACGAAACCCTATCCCGAACGGTGATCACCGTGGTCACGGTGTTCCTGGTGCTGTTGGCTCTGCAGTTGTTTGCCGGCCGGGTGCTTTCGGACTTCACCAAACCGCTGCTGTTCGGACTGGTGATAGGCACCTACTCCTCGATATTCGTGGTCTCCGCACTGGTGGTGGACTGGGAATTAAAATCGCCCACCAAACGCAAGAAATAAGGATCTTCCCGATCTGCGGCTAGTTAGAGATTGACAGAGGGAATAAAATTTTGTATAATCAATCGTTTCTGGTGGGGTCGTAGTTCAGCTTGGCTTAGAACGCCGGCCTGTCACGTCGGAGGTCGCGGGTTCGAACCCCGTCGGCCCCGCCAGAACAAAAGAAGCCCCGTCGCAAGACGGGGCTTCTTTTGTTGATGCTAGATCATATTCGAGAAAAACCTAATTTCAACAATAGTTTTATCATCGTATGATTGTTTTGTTCGACTTCTGTCCGGATTTCCGAGACGCCTAGTTTTAGCAGAATCTGTATGCGCCGTTTGGTTAATTCTGCACCGTAACCCTTACATTGTAGGTCTTTTGGCACTCCCAGAGTATCCAGGAAACCGACCAGTATATCATTATTCATTTCCGTTCGGATCTGGCCAGCGGCGACTGGAGTTTCTCCGGCATACATTACTAAGCAGTCCTCACGGGTATACCAGCCTTCGGCTATATCCAGTTCAAAAAGTTCGTGGGTCATGGGCGGCGGGCCATATGCAGCACTAATGACCAGAAGGAAATCATTTTCAATGACGCTAGGGACTGCTGGTCTGACCTCAAACTCGGGATAACCCAGTATGATTTCCCGGAATGGGGGTTTTAGTATTAAATCAAGATCATTTTTACGTCCGTTCTGAAAAGAATCAGGCATTGGCTGAAGTCCCTTGGGAGAATTCGGTTATCAGATCCATCGAAACTCGGGCTGACCACTTGACGCAGGAGCGGCAGGTCTCTTTAAGGTCCCGGTTGGCATGGGCCTTTTGGCCCTCCGGTGTTTTTAGATCAACTCCGATCAGGTCCCGGCACTGGGAACTGCCAAATTTTTCCAGGAAACCGTTGAAAAGCCGGTCCACCGCCGGATAACAGGGATCCCTGCTGCCCCGGCTGTCGTCCCGGCCCAGGGCCAGACCGATGGCCATTATCCCTCCGCTCAGCGCCCCGCACAGGTTTCCGTTGCGGGCGATGCCGCCTCCGAACCCGGTGGCGATCCTGGGCAATCCTCCGGCTTGGCCGTAATCCAACTCTTTTCCGACAGCCAGCAGCACCGATTCGGCGCAGTTTAAGCCAGAATCAAAATTTTCCAGGGCTTTGGCTGAGACGTCCATGATCCTGTCTTTCCAGAAAAATTCACGGTTTGGAATGTTACAGTTGAATTATATATCAGAATCTTCCAAATTGTAAGACCCCCGGGGATCGGATATCCATAAAACCAACATTTTTTGCATGGGAATCATTTTTGGGCGGATGATGAGGCCAGGCTTCGGCAACAGATATTGGTTGTTGAACCTTTGTCAAATGGAGTTGTAAGTCGTTTTTCCTCTTGACAAAAGAGTGATTTTTATGTATACTTCTCGTCTATTCTGGAAAAACAGCCCTCAAGGATGTTTTTGAGGGCTTATTAGTTGTTTATAAGGAGCAGGTTTAATGAAGACTTATGTTGCCAAAAAGGGGCAGGTGGATCATCGTTGGTTCCTGGTGGATGCCAAGGGCCGGTCTCTGGGAAGGCTGGCCACTCAGATAGCCATGTTGCTGAGGGGCAAGGGCAAGCCACAATTCACCCCCAACACCGACTGCGGGGACCACGTAGTGGTGATCAATGCCGCCCAGGTGCGTCTGACCGGGGCCAAAATGGAGAATAAAGTGGCTTACCGCCACAGCGGATATCAGGGCGGCTTAAGGACCATCAATTACGGCAGGGTGTTGCAGGGCAAGAAGCCCGAGAGGGTGATAGAAATGGCTGTTAAGGGCATGCTGCCCAAGACCAAGCTGGCCCGCAGCAATTTCAGCAAACTACATGTGTACGCCGACGACAAGCATCCCCATGCGGCCCAGGCTCCCCAGGCCCTGGTCAAGTAGAAATTTTCCAATATCACGGCCGGTCTTCCGGCCCAGATGGATTTTATTAGGAGGTTAGATGACCCAGAACGTTATTCGCGCGACCGGGCGCCGCAAATCGTCGGTGGCCCAGGTTAAAATGACCCCGGGGCAGGGGAAGATGACGGTCAACAACAGGACCTGCGAGGAATACTTCTGCCGTCCCACCCTGGTGATGATGGTGAAGCAGCCGCTGGAACTTACTTCCCAGCTTGGCAAGTTTGATATTTGGGCCAAGGTGGAAGGCGGAGGGGTGGCCGGCCAGGCCGGAGCCCTGAGGCTGGGAATATCCCGGGCCCTAAATCTGGTGGAACAGGAACTGCGCCCGCCGCTTAAATCGGCCGGTCTTCTGACCAGGGATCCCCGTGAGAAAGAGAGAAAAAAATACGGCCAGAAGAAGGCCCGGAAGAGATTCCAGTTCTCCAAGCGTTAATTCCCATCTGCGTTTGCGGGATCCGGATCCACAAATCATACCAAAACACATGTCCGGCATATAATCCCACCAGCGGTGTCCGGTTATTAATATCGGATTCTGGCGGCAGTCGGGCAGAGGAACAACCAACATTTTATCGGAAGGAAGACCAAATTGGCTAGTTTCACCATCAAAGACCTGCTGGAGGCCGGAGTACATTTCGGCCACCAGGCCCCGCGCTGGAACCCCAAGATGAAGAAGTTCATCTTTGACGAGCGCAACGGTATCCATATCATCGACCTGCAGAAGACTGTCAAATGCCTGAACAGCGCCATCGAAACAGTGGGCCGGATGTCGGAGAACGGAGAGGAATTCCTGTTCGTGGGCACCAAGAAACAGGCGGTGGACGTCATCAAGGAAGAGGCACAGCGCTGCGGCATGCACTATGTGGCGGACCGCTGGCTGGGAGGGATGCTGACCAACTTCTCCACCATCCAGAAGAGCATCAAGCGGCTCAAGGACCTGGACAAGATGGCCGCCGGTAACTATCAGGGGTATACCAAGAAGGAAGCTCTGGGCATGGAGCGGGAGCGGGCCAAGATGGAAAAGGTGCTGTCCGGGGTCAAGGAATTGCGCCGGATGCCGGGGGCGGTGATAGTGGTTGATTGCAAGAAGGAACGGCTGGCCATAGCCGAGGCCAACCGGCTGGACATTCCGGTGATTGCCTTGGTGGACACCAACGTCGATCCCGACCCGGTAACCTACCCGGTGCCGGCCAACGATGATGCCCTCCGTTCCATAAAACTGATCGTTAATTTATTATCAGAGTCCATCATAGAGGGCCGGGCCAAGTATCAGCGCGACATGGAGACCCAGTCCAAGGAGATCCAGGCGTCCGGGGGCGCCGGCGAGGAGGCCAAGCCCCGCAGGCACCTGTCGGACCGCGGCGCCCGGCGCCCGGAAAACAAAGAGGGGGGCCGGGGCGGCCCCAGGACCGGCGGCCCCAGGCGGACCACCGGCGGCGGAATGCGGGGGGGGGCACACGGGCCCAGGACCAAGCAGCCGGCCGAAAAGCCGGCCGACAAGAAAGAATAGAAAGGATCATATAGATGTCATTTACTGCAGAGGATGTCAAGAATTTAAGAGACAAGACCGGGGCCGGAATGATGGCCTGCAAGGAGGCCCTGAAGGCCTGCAACGGCAACGTAGATGAGGCCGTGGAGTACCTGCGCAAAAAGGGGGTGGCCTCGGCCGACAAGAAGACCGGCCGATCCACCGGGGACGGCCTGGTCGAATCATACATCCATATGGGCGGCAAGCTGGGGGTGCTGATCGAGGTCAACTGTGAAACGGATTTTGTGGCCCGCACCGAGCAGTTCAAGTCCCTGGTAAGGGAGCTGGCCATGCAGGTGGCGGCCTCAAATCCCACGGTGGTCTCCCGGGACCAGGTGGCCGCTGAAATGGTGGAGAAGGAAAAAGAGATCTACCGGGAGCAGGTGCGGGGCGCCGGCAAGCCGGAGAACGTGGTGGAGAAGATAGTGGGCGGCAAGCTGGACAAGTTCTATTCCGAGATCTGCCTGCTTGAGCAGCCATATATCAAGGAGCCACAGAAGAATGTCGAGACCATTGTCAAGGAGACCATTGCCAAGTTGGGTGAGAACATCACGGTCAAGAGGTTCATCCGTTACCGATTGGGTGAATAACCTTTAAAAATTTCTAGGGGTCGATTGTGAGCCCAGTTTCAAAATACCGCAGAATACTGTTGAAGCTTTCCGGCGAAGCGTTGGGCGGAGCCGAAGGCCGGGGGATAGATATCCCCTCGCTGGAAAGGATAGCCGACGAGGTTTTGACGGCCAGGGAACTGGGCGTCTCCATCGGGGTGGTCATCGGAGGGGGAAACCTCATCCGGGGCACCCAGGTCAAGGATAATGGCATCAGCCGGGTCACGGCAGACAACATGGGGATGCTGGGCACGGTGATAAATTCCCTGGCCCTGCAGAGCGTGCTGGACAACAAGGGCTGCCAGACCAGGGTGATGTCGGCGGTGGATATGCCCAAGTTCGCCGAGCCCTACATCCGGCGCCGGGCCCTCCGTCACCTGGACAAGGGCCGGGTGGTGATCATGGCCGCCGGGACCGGCAATCCGTATTTTTCCACCGATACTGCGGCCGCCCTCCGGGCGGTGGAGATTGAGGCCGAGGTGCTGCTGAAAGGCACCAAAGTGGACGGGGTCTACAATTCCGATCCAAAGAAGGACAAGTCCGCCAAGAAATATAAGACCCTCAGTTTCAGCCAGGTGTTGGCCGATAAGCTGGCGGTGATGGACCTGACCGCGGTCTCGCTGTGCATGGAAAACCACCTTCCCATCGTGGTTTTCGATCTGAACAATTCGGGAACCTTGAAGAGGATAATCCAGGGCGAACAGCTGGGAACCATTGTTAAGGAGTAAGCCATGCTGCCACAGATATACCAGGAGATGGAACGGAAGATGGCCAAGGCGGTGGATGTCCTGAAGAGCGAATTCTCCGGGATCCGCACCGGGCGGGCCAACCCGGCCCTGCTGGACGGCATCAGGGTGATGAGCTACGGGAACCTGACGGCCCTGAACCAGGTGGCCGGCGTCTCGGTGCCGGAATCCCGACTGCTGGTGATCCAGCCCTGGGACAAGACCCTGATTCCCGAGATAGAGAAGGCCATCATGAAGTCCGAACTGGGCCTGAACCCCATCAACGACGGGAAGGTGATCCGCCTGCCCATCCCCACCTTGACCGAGGAGAGGCGCCACGAACTGGTCAAGCTGGTCAAGAAGATGTCCGAGGAAAGCAAGGTGGCCGTCCGCAACATCCGGCGGGAGGCCAACGACGAGATAAAGAAACTGGAGAAGGACAAGAAGGTTTCCGAGGATGAATCGAAAAAGGCCCACGACAAGACCCAGGAATACACCAACAAGTTCATCGAGCAGATAGACGAGACCCTGGCCAAAAAAGAAAAAGAGATAATGGAAGTATAATAATTGGAGGATTGGACCAATGCCGTACGTGATAACCGAAGAATGCGTGGCCTGCGGTAGCTGCGTGGATTCCTGTCCCAACGGAGCGATAATCGAGGGCGAGGACAAGTTTGAGATTACCGACGATTGCGTTGATTGCGGGGCCTGCGTGGATGCCTGCCCGGTCAATGCCATCAAGGAAGGCTAGAGAAGCAGCGCAGACCAGAAGGGCGCTCCCGGTCCCGGCAGTAAGGCCGAGATGAAAGGGGCGCCTTTGCTCTTATCCGACACCTTAACCACCAAGGCACCAAGACACAAAGCACATCAAGAAACCAATCAGAAATGAAGCACAGCACCGAAAATATAATTGAGCTGAAGAACCTCCCGGTCCATTTGGGTGTGATCATGGACGGGAACGGGCGCTGGGCCAAAAAGCGGGGCCTGCCCCGGCTGGCCGGGCACCGGGCCGGTATGAGATCGGTCAAGCAGATCGTCAACTCCTGCGGGGAGATCGGCATCAGATACCTGACCTTATACGCCTTTTCGGTTGAGAACTGGCTGAGGCCCAAGGCCGAGGTCACCGGGCTGATGAGGATCCTGCGGGAATACCTTCTCAAGGAGATCGACGAACTGGACGGCAAAGGGGTCAAGATCGTGGCCAGCGGCCGGATCGAGGACCTGGAAAAGACCGCCCTGAAGATCCTCAGGGACTGCATCAAACGGACCCAGCACAACCAGGGGCTGGTGCTCAATCTGGCGCTTTCCTACGGCGGAAGGGCGGAGCTGACCGATGCTATCAAGAGCCTGGCCCAGGATATAAAATCCGGGCATGTAAGTCCCGATAAGATAGACGAATTTGTGATTTCGAAACACCTGTACCATCCGGAGATTCCCGATCCCGACCTGATCATCCGCACTTCCGGGGAGCACCGCTTGTCAAACTTTCTGATCTGGCAGAGCGCCTATTCCGAGTTCTACTTCACCGAGGTGCTGTGGCCGGATTTCGACCGGGAGGAGCTGCTGCAGTCCCTGCTGGAATTTCAGGGCCGGGAGCGGAGGTTCGGCCGGGTCTGAGTCAAGTTGTGGTTGGGATATTAAAAAGTAGAGGTTTTTAACCACAAAGGCACAAAGTTTATTAAAACTCATAATCAAAAGCAAATTCAGTTTGGTACCGCAGTATCTTCCGCTTTAGCCACAGCTTCCTCGTGTGCCATTCGCCTATACTTTTATAATTGGCATCTTCGAGCGTCGTAGTTATGGCGGAGGTTCTGGTGGTAAAAACGTCTAATAAATTGCAGTCGGATTATTAAATTAAGAAGAGTAGAATAAACTATGACCGAGCAGAATAACAGCCAAGAATTCAGGCCCAGGGATAAAAGCTTCAAAAGCCGGTTTTCCACCCTGGGACTACGCGCTTTGGTGGCCTTGGCCGGCATTCCCCTGATGCTGGGGATGGCCTACCTGGGAGGTTTCTGGCTGGCCGGGCTGGTGGCAGCCCTGTCATTCCTGGGGCTTTGGGAATTTTACGGGCTGGCCAGGGCCAAGGGCCTGTTTCCCCTGACCTGGTGGGGCATGACCGGAGGTCTGTTGCTGATCTTATATCTGAGTCTCAGATGGCAATTGCTTTTGGCTTTGCTGGTACTGTGGCTTCTGCTGGTAATGTCCCGGATGGTGTTCAGGGACGAGGTGGAAGAAGCGCTCAGCCGCATCGGCATAACCATCATGGGAGTTCTGTATATTCCCTTCCTGTTCGGACATATGCTGTTGCTGCGGACCGACTACAGCTTTACGGGATACAAACTGCTGTTCTTTTCCATGGCATTGGTATGGCTGTGCGATACCGGGGCCTATTTTGCCGGGATGATACTGGGAAAGCATCCCCTGGCTCCTCATATCAGCCCCAAGAAATCCATAGAAGGGCTTATCGGCGGGCTGCTGGTGACCATCGTTGCGGCGGTGCTGCTCCAGAGATGGTGGCTGTGGGAGATCTCGATCCTCGATTCCCTGATAATGGCGGCCGGGGCGGTGGTGCTGGGCACTCTGGGTGATCTGGTGGAATCGCTGTTCAAGCGGGATGCCAGCGTCAAGGATGCCGGCAATCTGCTGCCGGGCCACGGCGGGATACTGGACCGCTTCGACAGCATGCTGTTCGTGATACCATTTGTTTACTGGTATTTCCGGCTGTTCGTGATAGGTTAGAATATGATAACATACCAAGAACATTACCTTCAATATTTGGGATGTAAGCCACCACAAGGTGAAAGTATGATCGTTTGTCATTCTCCATTGCGAGACGTGATAAAGGCCCATAGAAAACCATTGCTGCTGTCTTACTTGAACAACAAGCAAATAGTTATGTCAGTTTCCATGGACCTGGTTAATGATTTTCGTAAGCTAGAAAAATATTATAATAAAATCCCTAAAAGTGAACGATTATTCAAAGATATTGATAATATGCTGTTTGACAGGTTCAAAGTATATCAAATTGATGATTATTATCGGATGACAATAACAAAGGATGGATTTGTCGCTACTGCAAATTGTTATAAAAAGGCACGTCCCTTGGAAATGGCGGATAAAGAGTTGCTCTTAAACACCGGACAGATCCCTAAAAGAGGTAGAAAATTCAGGGAAGAGAGATGGCGGGAGAATATTAAAAGCATCAAGGGCGGTCGGTTTTTCGGGGTATTAGACCAAGACCGGGTGAAAAGCTGGGCATCGGTTGATCCCATAGAATGCGGGGGCGGGAATATTAACGTATGGACTGCGGAAAAGCACAGGAAAAAGGGATACGGGAAAATGGTGGTTTTTGCTGCGGTACAATGGTGCCTGGAACATGACATACTTCCCATATACTGGGTGCGGCAGGACAATAAGGCATCAATAGCCTTGGCCAAGAGTTTGGGATTTGCCATGAAAAACAAAGAGATAGTAGTGAGCCACTGGCCTGGTGACGCCTTTGATAAATATAAAAAGTATGACCGTTCATAATAAATGATATGCCCTCAACTGATTTTCTGGTCATAGGCTCCGGCATCGCCGGGCTGACCTTCGCCCTCAAGGCAGCCGAGCACGGCAAGGTGACCATCGTCACCAAGAAGGACGACACCGAGTCCAACACCAACTACGCCCAGGGCGGGGTGGCGGCGGTGTTCGGCTCCGACGACGGCCTGGAGGACCACATCCGCGACACCATCGAGGGCGGGGCCGGGCTGTGCAACCCGGAGGCGGTCCGGGCCATGGTCAGCGAGGGGCCGGCGCTGGTGCGGGAGCTTTCCCAGATGGGGGTAGATTTCACCATGAATCTCCAGGGTGGCCTGGACCTGGGCAAGGAGGGCGGGCATTCCAAAAGAAGGATCGTCCACGCCAAGGATTACACCGGGTTCGAGATAGAGCGGGCCCTGGTGGCCAAGACCCGGGGGCACATCAATATCACGGTGCTGGAGCATCACCTGGCCATAGACCTGATCACCGAGCGGCAGGGCGAACAGATCAGCTGTCTGGGGGTCTATGTGCTGGACACACTGACCGGGGAGATTGAAGGCTATTCCGCCGGGATAACCTTTCTGGCCACCGGCGGGGGCGGTCAGGTCTACCTGCACACCACCAACCCGGCCATCGCCACAGGCGACGGCATAGCCATGGCCTACCGGGCCGGGGCCACCATCGCCAACATGGAGTTCGTCCAGTTCCATCCCACCACCCTGTACCAGTCATCATTTGAAGAGAACGAACGTTCCTTTCTGATATCCGAGGCGGTTCGGGGTGAGGGCGGAGTGTTGTGCGATAAAAGCGGCCGGAAATTCATGCCCGGCTATCATCCCAAGGCCGACCTGGCCCCCCGGGATGTGGTGGCCCGGGCCATAGATTCGGAATTGAAAGCTTCGGGCGAGATGTGCGTTTTTCTGGACATCTCCTCCATCGGGCAGGAAAAATTCCAGAAAAGATTCCCCAATATCTTTCAGGGCTGCCAGCAGCGGGTCATAGATTTGGCCCGGGGACTGATCCCGGTGGTGCCGGCCGCCCATTACATCTGCGGCGGGGTAAGGACAGACCTGTGGGGGCGCAGCGACATCAAAAGGCTGTATTCCGCCGGGGAGACCGCCTGCACCGGGGCCCACGGGGCCAACCGGCTGGCATCAAATTCACTGCTGGAGGCCCTGGTATTCGCCGCCCGGGCTGCCCAGGCATCGAGTGATGAATTGAAATCACCAGGCAATATCCAGCCCTGGGACTACGTGGGTTCGGTCCAGAGCCGGGAAAGGGTGGTGGTCAGCCACAATCTTCATGCCGTCCGGCTGCTGATGTGGAACTATGTGGGGATAGTGCGCTCCGATAAAAGATTGTCCATGGCCAAAAACAGGCTGCAGGCCATCGCCGGGGAGATCAGGGATTATTACTGGAAATACCGGGTGACGTCCGATCTGGTGGAGCTGAGGAACCTGGTGAGCCTGGCCGGACTGATAATCGACTGCGCCGACAACCGCAAGGAATCTCGGGGCCTGCATTTCACCCAGGATCATCCGGAAAAGGACGACCAACATTTCCAGCGGGACACCCTGGCCAATTCGGGACATATCAATTTGTCTTGACAAACAATAAATCGATTGGTATAATCCCCTCAATAGGTCGTTCCGAGATCAAATTCGGGACGACCTAATTAGTCAAAAAGACCACTCTTCATAAATTTATTTCATTGAGGCGGCAACAGGATCATGGCTATAAAACTATCCAACCTGATCGATGAATCGCTTATTATCCCGGAGCTTTCCGCCCAGGATGCAGATAATGTTCTGAGAGAATTGATCGACAAGGCCTTTAACAGCAAACGGCTGTCGGCCAGGGAAACGGCCGAAGAGATGAGGGACATGGTGCCCGGGGTCGGCACTCAGGTGGGCAATGGCATCATTAAGCGCGGCGAAGCCGAGTTGTTCGAGCGTATAAAATACCGGGAATCGCTGGGCACCACCGGCATCGGCGAGGGAGTGGCCATACCTCATGCCAGGAATCCCCTGGTCAAGGAGATGGTACTGTTGATGGGCCGGTCAAAAAACGGAGTGGATTTCTCTTCACTGGATGACAAGCCGGTGCACCTGTTCTTCATGCTGCTGATCCCCCAGGAGGAGAAGGTGAAGAACTTGGCGGTGCTGGCGGAGATAGCGCGGATGGTGAAAAAACCGGATTTTATAAATCAATTGTTGGAGGCTCCTGACGCCAAGGCGGTATATAAATTACTGAAGAAGTCAGAGGAATGAAGCTGGAAAGGAAATTATACAACCAGATCTTCCGCGTGGAGATGACCCCGGCCCGGATACTAGTCCTGGGCTTTTCTGTTGCCATCCTGCTGGGATCCATTCTGCTGTATCTGCCGTTCTCCACCACCGCCGGACATCGTTGCAGCTTTGTAGATGCCCTTTATACTTCCACTTCGGCGGTCTGCGTCACCGGGCTGATAGTCAAGGACACCGCCGGTGATTTCACCCCGGCCGGGAAACTGACAATACTGCTGCTGATCCAGATCGGCGGCCTGGGCTATATGTCCCTGGCCACGGTGCTGTCGCTGATGGTGGGCCGGAAGATATCCCTGAGGGAAAGACTGATCATCCAGGAGGCCTATAACGTGCTCACCCTGGAGGGCCTGGCCCGTTTTGCCACCCGGATACTACGAGTAACTGCCCTGCTGGAAGGTTTGGGGGCAGTCATCCTGGGTCTCCATTGGTGGAAGATGGGGTTTCCGCTGCACAAGGCCATAGTGCTGGGGGTTTTCCATTCGGTCTCCGCTTTTTGCAATGCCGGCTTCTCGCTGTTTCCCAATGGTCTTTTGGACTATGCCGCCGATCCGGTGGTGTCTCTTACTGTCTGCGGGCTGATAGTATCGGGGGGGCTGGGGTTCATTGCCATCAGCGACATCTACAAGACCGGCATTCAGAGGACCGAAAAGAGACTGACGGCTCACAGCAAGCTGGTTATATTGATGACCGTCAGCCTGATCATCGCCGGCACGGTGCTGATCTATCTGTTGGAGAAGAACAACACCCTGGCTCATTTTTCGGCCGGCGGCAAGTGGATGGCGGCATTGTTCCAGTCCATAACACCGCGAACGGCCGGGTTCAACACCGTCAACATCGGGCTGATGCACTTTCCCACCCTGATGCTGATAATAATCCTGATGTTCATCGGCGCCTCTCCGGGCGGCACCGGCGGCGGGATCAAGACCACCACCTTCGGGGTGATGATGGCCTCCATCTGGACCACCATGACCGGGCGCAGCCGGGTGCTGATCTTCAAGAAGCGTCTGGGATCCGAGTTCATCAACCGGGCCTTCGTGCTGAGCGCCATCGCCTCGATACTGCTGGTGACGGTGACCCTGCTGCTGCTGCAGGCCGAGACGGCCCATTTCTCGGCCGAGAATATGATGCCGGTGCTGTTCGAGGTGGTATCGGCCTTCGGCACGGTGGGCCTGTCCATCGGCTCGGCCATAAACCCCCTGCTGAGCTTCTCCTACGATTTCGGCAGCTGGGGCAAGTTGCTGATAATTATTACCATGTTCGCCGGCCGGCTGGGGCCCCTGACCATGGGCAGCGCGGTGGTCTGGCGCCGCAAGGACAAGCCTTTCGAATACCCCGAGGCCAAGGTGCTGATCGGGTGAAGAATCGATTTTCGGGCAGCGGGATGCCTGGGTATCCTTCCTGCAGTGGGCCGTCCGGAACTCTATTGATAATGACCGCGGATTAATGATATAATCTCAACCAAACTTGACGGGGTGCCATGAGACAATTTGCAGTAATAGGCCTGGGGCAGTTCGGGTCCAGCGTGGCCCTGGCGCTGGCCGAGAAGGGCTGCGATGTGCTGGCCATAGACAGCGATCAGGACCGGGTGGACGAGATCTCGGAACAGGTCAGCCAGTCGGTGACGGTGGACGCCGCCGACGAGAAGGCCCTGAAATCCCTGGGCATGAAGGATATCGATGTGGCCATCGTGTCCACCGGCGAGGACATCGAGGCCTCCATCTCCATCGTGCTGATCCTCAAGGAGATCGGGGTCAAGGAGATCATCGCCAAGGCGGTGACTCCCATTCACGGCACCATCCTCAAAAAAGTTGGGGCCGACCGGGTGGTCTTCCCGGAGAGGGACATGGGGGAGCGGATCGCCGAGAGCCTGGCCTCGCCCAACGTCATGGATTACAGCGAGATCTCCGACACCCACAGCATCGTGGAGCTGGTGGCCCCCAAGAAATTCTGGACCAAGCAGCTCTCCGATCTGAAACTGGAAGATACCAAGGTCTCCATCGTGGCCATCAAGCGGAAGGTTCCGGTGATCACCGCAGAGGGCGAGACCGAGTTCCGGGAGGAGATAAACATAAAACCCTCCCCCGAGGATAAGATCAACCGCTCCGACATTTTGATAATGATCGGCAGCTTTGAGGGCATCCAGAAGGTCCGGGGGATCCAATAACAATATCAACTCAACAGGTTATTTTGATGAACGGCGACAACAGTCAGGGGCTGGAGAAAAAACAGGCCCAGAGAAAAAAGGATATTGACACCATTATCGAGGTGGGCAAGTTCTATTTTTTGAACCAGAAATTCGATGAGGCCATAGCGGAATATAAAAAAGCCATAGCCCTGGATAGCAAGAGCATTGATGCCTATTACAATCTGGGTATAACTTTGGAAGCCATCAGCGACCAGGACGGCGCCCGGGATGCTTTTGCCAAGGTGCTGGAACTGGATCCAGCCAATAAGGGGGCTCAGGAGCATTACGACAGGCTGGTGGAGGATTAGCATCGCTATTCGACAGCCAGGTATTTGCCTCTTGACTTTTACCCGGAAATAGTGTATCATTACAAAGTAGATTAGGTTTACCCTTTAAACTGATCCCGTGAGGTCAGAAAGGAAATTATTATGAAAATCCCAAAAGAATTTTCAGCCTCCAGCCCTGGATGACAGGGGTGGAGGTTTTTTTATGCCGGTTTTAATCAGTTTTATGTTAAATTCGGTAAATGTTGATACCAGCCTAAATTATTAATTTTTATCCTATTTTCCCTCACATTTTGTCATGCCTGTGCAGACAGGCATCCAGGAAAAATTCTGATTCGGCAAGGTTAAAAGACTAAGCCGATGCAGGCTCCCGAAGGGGATTTATGTAATACCTGGATTCCTGCTTTCGCAGGAATGACCCCAGCGCTACTTTTGGGATTACAAAAGCGCAACTTGTCGGGCTGAAATAACTTGGATAATTGGTAAAACATTAATCATATAAACGGAGGCAGTATGACCAAACAGAAGGCAGTCATAATGGACGCCAAACAGGTGGAGCGGGCCATGGTCAGGATCGCCCATGAGATCGTGGAGCAGAACATGGGCACCAAGGACCTGATAATCATCGGCATCAAGCGGCGGGGCGACACCCTGGGCAAGCGGATAGCCAAACTGATCAGCGGCATCGAAAAAGTGGAGATCCCCTACGGGGCCATCGACATCACCTTCTACCGGGACGACCTGCAGACCATCGCCCACCAGCCGGTGGTCAACCAGACCGACCTGCACCTGGACGTGACCGGAAAGACTGTGATACTGGTGGACGACGTGTTGTATACCGGGCGTACGGTACGGGCGGCCATCGACGAGATACTGGATTTCGGGAGACCCAAGAGCATCGAGTTGGCGGTGCTGATCGATCGAGGCCATCGCGAGCTGCCCATCAAGGCCAATTACGTGGGCAAGAATGTTCCCACCTCGCACAAAGAGATAATTGCGGTACGCACCCAGGAGGAGGACGGCGAGGAAAAAGTGATCATAAAGGAGCTGAGCGATGAAGTGGAATAAAAAAGACCTGCTGGACCTGGAGTCGCTGTCGTCCGAGGAAATGAGCATGATCCTGGACACCGCCAAGAGCTTCCGGGAGGTGCTCAACCGGCCCATCAAAAAGGTGCCCATCCTCAGGGGCAAGACCATCGTCAACATGTTCTTCGAACCCTCCACCCGGACCTCGGCCTCCTTCGACATGGCCGCCAAACGGCTGATGGCCGATACGGTCAACATCTCGCCCAAAACCTCGGCCGTCCAGAAGGGGGAGACCCTGCTGGATACGGCGCGCAATCTTGAAGCCATGAAGATCGACCTGGTGGTGATGCGGCACTCTTCCTCCGGCGCCCCGCATTTTTTGGCCAGTCGCATCAAAGCCGGGGTGATCAACGCCGGCGACGGGCAGCATGCCCATCCCACCCAGGGCCTGCTGGATATGTTTACCATCAAGGAAAGACGGGGCGGATTCGAAGGCCTTAACGTGCTGATAGTGGGTGATATCACCCACTCCCGGGTGGCCCGGTCCAATATCAACGGGCTGATTAAAATGGGCGCCAAGGTATCGGTTTGCGGCCCCTCCACTTTAGTCCCGGTCGGGATCGAACAACTGGGGGTCAAAGTATATTACAATCTGGACGAGGCTATTCCCCAGGCCGACGTGATCAACGTTCTGCGGCTCCAATTGGAACGCCAAAAGAAGGGCCTGCTGCCATCGCTGCGGGAATATTCCCTGCAATTCTGCCTGGACAAGGAACGGATGGCCAAGGCCAAAAAGGATGTGACCATCATGCATCCCGGACCCATGAACCGGGGGGTCGAGATAGACCCCGATGTGGCCGACGGCGAACAATCGGTTATTCTTGATCAGGTGACCAACGGGGTGGCCGTAAGAATGGCGGTGCTTTATCTGCTGTCGGGCGGTGACGCTCCGCTGGCCGAAGCCATAAAGAAGGAGGCATAACAATGAGTAATTCCAGAATTCAGAATTCAGAATCCAGAATTCTTGTCAAAGGCGGCAGGGTGATCGATCCCCAGAACCGAAGGGATGAGGTGCTGGACATCCTGATCGAGGACGGCCTGATCGCCAAGATCGAGGCTAAGATAGAAGACGCCAAGGCCGAGGTCATCGACCTCAAGGGCAAATATGTATTTCCCGGCCTGGTGGACATGCATGTTCATCTGCGCGAACCGGGCCGGGAGGACGAGGAGACCATCGCCTCCGGCTCCCGGGCCGCGGCGGCTGGCGGCTTCACCGCCATCGCTTGCATGCCCAATACTCAGCCGGTGATAGACAGCCAGGGGCTGGTGCAGTTCATAAAATCTCGTCAGATTCCCGAATGCCGGGTCTATCCGGTAGGAGCCATCACCAAAGGATCGTTGGGTGAGGAACTGGCTGAAATCGGCGACATGTATCAATCCGGTGCGGTAGGCATCTCCGATGACGGCAAGCCGGTGACCAACTCCAACCTGATGCGCCGGGCCCTGGATTACTGCCGGATGTTCGATATCCCGGTGATCTCTCATTGCGAGGACAAATTCCTGTCGGCCGACGGGGCCATGAATGAGGGGGCCCTGGCCACCAAGCTGGGTTTGCGGGGGATCCCCAATGCCGCGGAGGCCGCCATGGCCGCCCGGGACGTTATGCTGGCCGACCTGACCGGGGGGCGGGTTCATATCGCCCACGTTTCCTGCGCCGAGACGGTGGATATCATCCGCCGGGCCAAGCGGGCCGGGATCAAGGTGACTGCCGAGACCTGCCCCCAGTATTTCATACTAAGCGAGGAGGCGGTGATCGGCTACGATTCCATGATGCGGGTGAACCCGCCGCTGCGCAGCAAAGCCGACGTGATGACCATTATCGACGCTCTTAAGGACGGCACCATCGACTGCATAGTCACCGATCACGCCCCACATTCTTCCGAGGAGAAGGAGGTCGAATTCGACCAGGCCCCTTGCGGCATGCTGGGGCTGGAGACATCGCTGGGTCTCTGCTGGACCTACCTGGTGGAAAAGAACATTTTAACGGCCTCACAACTGGTGGAGAAGATGGCCGTGAACCCGGCCAGAATATTAAAGATCCAAAACCCAGTGGAGCCCAAAGCCCAGGCTAACCTGACCATATTTGACCCCAAGGCCGAATGGGAAGTGGATCCGACAAAGTTTAAATCCAAAAGCAGGAATACTCCGTTCAAGGGATACAAGCTTAAAGGCAAGGCGGTTATGACCATAGTGAACGGGCAACAAATAAAGATCTAGCGTTAACCCGGGTGCTTAAGCGCCCGGGTCTTATTGCCATAGGGGTCTGATAATGTTTAAGAAGGGCGGCAGGCAATAAAAACATTGAAATAAAGGGCTATTCTTTGGTAAAATTACCCACTGGATCATTAACCTGATGCCGGTGATAATACGGCTCAGCAATTAATAACGTCAAAGGATATTGTTTTATGGATAAATTATTGATCATCTCCTTAGCTGGCGGGATCGCCGCCCTGATATTCGCATTTTTCAAGGCTTCATGGGTGAACCGCCAGAATCCAGGGGATGACCGGATGACGGTCATCGCCAAGCATATCCGCGAGGGGGCCATGGCTTTTCTCAACCGCGAATACAAGGTGTTGGCCATCTTTGTGGTGGTGGTGGCCGTGCTACTGGGGCTGATCAATATGAAACAGGAGGGTTCCAGTTCCCTGGTGGCGCTGTCCTTTGTGGTGGGAGCCTTTTGCAGCGGATTGGCCGGTTATTTCGGGATGAAGGTGGCCACCAAGGCCAATGTCCGGACCACCCAGGGCGCCAAGACCGGTCTGCCCAAAGCGCTGATGGTTGCCTTCTCCGGCGGAACGGTGATGGGCATGTCGGTGGTGGGTCTGGGACTGGCGGGACTGGCGATATTGTTCCTGCTATACACCAAGGTGCTGGGCTTCGGCACCGGCGACGAGTTCCAGCTGGCCCGGCTGCTTTCGGTGATTTCCGGTTTCTCTCTGGGCGCTTCGTCCATCGCCCTGTTCGCCAGGGTGGGCGGGGGCATTTACACCAAGGCGGCTGATGTGGGGGCCGACCTGGTGGGCAAGGTGGAAGCCGGGATCCCGGAGGACGATCCCCGCAACCCGGCGGTGATAGCCGACAATGTGGGCGACAACGTGGGCGATGTGGCCGGCATGGGGGCCGATCTTTTCGAGTCCTACGTGGGAGCCATCGTGGGGGCCATGGTGCTGGGGGTCTTCTACAGCATCAACCTGATCATGCTGCCGTTGGTGCTGGCCGCCCTGGGCATCGGCGTATCCATCCTGGGAACTTTTGTGGTCCGGATGAAGGACAACGGCGACCCCCAGAAGGCCCTTAACCTGGGGACCTTCGGGGCCGGAGCGTTGGCCATCATCTTCATGTATCCGGTGATAAAATGGCTGGTGCCGGGAGCGGTGAATTTCAGCGCCAATCCCACCGGCACATTGATCACCCTGACAGCCGGTGGGATCTTCGGGGCGGTGGTGGTCGGGCTGGTATCCGGCATCGCCATCGGATTATTGACCGAATATTATACTTCAGAATCACGGAACCCTGCCAGGAACATCGCCAAGCAGGCATTGACCGGGCCGGCCACCACCATCATCGGCGGGCTGGCCCTGGGGATGATGTCCACCGCTTTGCCGATGACCTGCATATCCATAGCCATAGTGGCCGCCTATCAGTTCGCCGGATTGTACGGCATCGCCATCGCCGCGGTGGGAATGCTTTCCACCACCGGCATCCAGCTGGCGGTGGACGCCTACGGGCCGATAGCCGACAATGCCGGTGGCATCGCCCAGATGAGCTGCCAGGCGCCTGAGGTGCGGGAGCGCACCGATAAACTGGATGCGGTGGGCAACACTACTGCGGCCATCGGCAAGGGTTTTGCCATAGGTTCGGCGGCCCTGACCGCTTTAGCTTTGTTCTCGGCCTTTCAGGCAGCGGCCGGGATTGAAAGGATAGATATCTCCCAGCCCAAGGTCATCGCCGGGCTGTTCATGGGCGGCATGCTGCCCTTCCTGTTCAGTTCCATGGCCCTGCAGGCGGTGGGCAAGGCCGCCTTCGAGATGGTGGCCGAGGTACGCCGCCAGTTCAAGGAGATCCCCGGCCTGCTGGAGGGAAAGCCGGGGGCCGAGGCCGATTACGCCAAGTGCGTGGATATCTCCACCGCGGCGGCCATCAAGCGGATGATCCTGCCGGGCCTGCTGGCGGTGGTCTCCCCGGTGGTCTTCGGCCTATGGAATATCGAGGCCCTGGGCGGGCTGCTGGCCGGTGTTACCGTCAGCGGAGTGCTGCTGGCCATATTCATGTCCAACTCCGGCGGGGCCTGGGACAACGCCAAGAAGCACATCGAGGGCGGGCAGCACGGGGGCAAGGGATCCAGCGCCCATATGGCGGCGGTGGTGGGCGACACGGTGGGCGATCCCTTCAAGGATACCGCCGGCCCGTCGTTGAACATCCTGATCAAGCTGATGAGCGTGGTGGCCCTGGTGATAGCGCCGTTCCTGAGATCGCTGGCCAAGTAATACGATAAAACAGTCAAAGGTCGTGGTTCCAAATGGGCCACGACCTAATTTCTCTTGTATAAAATTCTACCAAATATCACACCAAGACACAAAGCATCACAATGCTTAAAGAAGATGAAATCGGCAAATTAGTATTACTCTGGCAATTAAATAGATAAATATATCTTATCCGTTTTTTGAATGCCTTTGTTGTCATGCCCGTGAAAATGGGCATCCATGCATGGATTTCCCCTGGAAGCCTGCCCTGAGCAAGGCAAGCAAGCCCTGCTATCTCAGGGTTTACACCTGGATTCCAGCCTGCGCTGGAATGACAGGGGAGAGACTGACATATTGCTCGATTTATTTGCTGAAGTAATAATTTTTGCTGCAACGGGGAAATAGATTAAAATCTCTTAGGGTCTTGGTGTCACTTCGACAGGCTCAATGCATCGCTTTGTGTGAAAATATCAATATCTTAATTTTATGATAAACGAAGTAGAAAAGAAAAGGCGTAAGATACGCTGGTGGTTCAACATCACTTCCAGCGGCATCATCATTCTTTTGGGGCTGGCATTTCTGATTATGCGTTATGTTTACGATTTCAACCCCATGCAGGAAAGGTTCTGGATGATCACCGGACTGCTGCTGGGATACGGGATTTTCAGATTCCTCCTCTATTTCTGGCGGGGCCGACATTTGTATGACGATATGGAAGATGAATGATATTATAAGGAGAATAAAATGAAACACAACAATTCCAAATTATTTATTCTGTTATGCTTATTTGCGTTAATTCCAAACATTCTTGTTGCCGGTGATTTTTTAATTTCGAAAAAGGATTTTAAAGCCAAAGTTACTTGCATCAAAGTATTTCCGGTTGAAGATTCGATGCGGATGAACTGCATACACTTAATGGAAAATGTTGAATACAGTGTCAAACTTAATCCTTCGGATACTGCGGGCAGCGAACGTATGGCGAAAATTATTGAATTAAGCAAGGCTTCGGCAATGGCCCCGTATTATATTGCATTTAAAACATTGAAACTTGATAAACCCCATGCAAGGGATACCGTTTTAGCAAAATTGGATTCCATGGTGCTGGATAAATTAAATAGTACAGGAAAATACAGGACAATTCCACAGAGTAAAGACTGCGAAGATGTAAAAGGTAGTGATACTGCTTATGTAGCCTTAAGGTCATACTTAAAAATAGTCCACAAGCTGGTGGAAAGAAACCGCGGTGGCAGGATCGGCCAAATAAATACATCCGCAATTATGTTGGATGCTTGGGTTTATAGCAATGAAGGGATTCCATTATGGCATAAAGAAGAAGAGTTATATTATTTTTTAAAAGAAGAATCGATGGATAAGATATTTACAAATAAGGCAATTGAAGAATTAGTACATGAAACGTTTAACTCTTTAATAAAATAAAAAATGCAATTAGGTATAATCGGACTGCCCCAGTCGGGCAAAACCACCATCTTCAACGCCCTGACCAAATCCTGCATCAAGGTGGGCGAATACTCCACCGGCTGCGAGGTGCACATCGGGGTGGTGAAGATGCCGGATCCCCGGCTGGAGAAATTGACCGCCATGTTCAACCCCAAGAAAAAGGTCCCGGCCACCATCACCTATGTGGACATCGGGGGCATGTCCAAGGGGGCTTCAGGGCACGGCGGATTGGGCACGGAATTCCTGACCCAAATGCACGGCATGGATGCGGTCATTCTGGTCCTGCGCGGCTTTGACGGAGCCGATGGCAAAGCCAACCCGTTGGACGATTATACCACCATCACCACCGAGCTGTTGCTTTCGGATATGGGGATGATCGAACGCCGGATAGATAAGGTCAGGAAGGATCTGGGCAAGATCAAAAAGCCGGAACTGGAGAAGGAGCTGGCCCTGCTGGATAAATGCCGCATCCACCTGGAGGGGGAGAAACCCATCCGGGCGCTGGGCCTCAGCCCCGAGGAATCAAAGGCCCTGCGCAGTTTTCAGCTTCTGACCGAAAAACCGATCCTGCTGGTGCTGAACTATCCGGAGGGCGCGGATCCTTCCTCCATCGTCGCTGAATTTGAGAAACAGACAGGGGAGACCATCACGCCATTGTGCGGGTCCATCGAGATGGACATCGCCCAGATGTCCGATGAGGAGGCCAAGGAGTTCCTTAGCGAGCTCAAGATAGAAGAGCCGGCCCTGAACAAGATGATCCGGACCTCCTTCCGCCTGCTGGGCAAGATAAATTTCTTTACGGTGGGCGAGGACGAATGCCGGGCCTGGACCATCCCGGCCAATACCAAGGCCCCCCAGGCGGCCGGGGCCATTCACAGCGATTTGGAGCGGGGGTTCATCCGGGCCGAGGCGGTCAGCTATGACCATTTGGTAGAGACCGGCGGCTACGCCGGGGCCAGGGACAAAGGGTATGTGCGGCTGGAGGGCAAGGAATATATCGTCAAGGACGGGGATATACTGAACATCAAATTCAACGTGTAGGATTTAGGGGATTCGTCATTCTGAGGATTACTTTTTATCTGACGGTCGAAGAATCTGTCTAAATGCATAAATCATTTATTTACATCTTAACCAATAAAAGCAAAACACTTTATGTCGGCGTGACCAATGATTTGAAAAGAAGAATGTCCGAGCATATGGTTAATTCGATTAAAGGCTTTCCCGCCAGGTATAATATTAATATACTTGTTTATTTCGAAGAATTCGGTGATATAAGATATGCTATTAGAAGGGAAAAGCAGATCAAAGGATGGCTGAGGAAAAAGAAAGTAGAGTTGATAGAGAAGTTTAATCCAGGCTGGGTTGATTTAAGCAATGATATTTAGATCCTTCGATTGCGAGCGAGTGGTCTGGCTCAGGATGACGAAGGGAATGATGTGTGTATGTGTGATAGAATCATGCTCTTGACATATAAAAATATAATTTATCAAAATGAAAATTGGTTTCGTACAATTCAATCCCATATTCGGCCAGGTAGATAAAAACTTGGCGCGGATCGAAAAGCTTATCGGTCACTGCCGGGCCGATCTATTGGTCCTGCCGGAATTGTGTACTACCGGATATAATTTCATCTCCCAAAAAGAGGTTCTGGCCTTATCCGAGACAGTCCAGGGCAAAACCGTCAATTATTTCAGAGGAATATCCCAGCGAACCAAAATAAATATCGTGGCCGGTTTTGCCGAAAAGGATGGCAGTAAAATATACAACTCGGCAGTATTGGTCAGGCCCGGCGGCAAAGTGGATGTCTACCGCAAGACGCATCTGTTCGGCAACGAAAAGAAATATTTCTCACCCGGCAATACCGGATTCAAGGTCTTCTCCGTCGGCCGGGTCAAGATCGGAATGATGATCTGCTTCGACTGGATATTCCCCGAGGCGACCCGCACCCTGGCCCTGCAGGGGGCGCAGGTGATCTGCCATCCGGCCAACCTGGTGCTGCCATACTGCCCCGATTCCATGCCGGTGCGGGCCCTGGAGAACCGGGTGTTCACCGTCACCGCCAACCGCACCGGTCGGGAGAACCGCGGCGGCAACGACCTTAAATTCATCGGACAGAGTGTCATCGCCGGGCCGGATTCCCGGATGCTAAGCCGGGCACCGGTCGCCAAGGAGGCCGTGAGCATCATTGAAATAGATCCGGCATTAGCGGATAATAAAAGGATCACTCCGGAGAATGATCTGTTCAGGGATAGGCGGCCAGCGTTCTATAAGGGGATCATAAGGAAATGAAGAGAAACCGGTCCGGATTAAACGAGTTCGGGCTCATCGATATCTTAAAAAAGAGATATCAAACCGTGAACAAGGACATCATCGCCGGGATAGGGGATGATGCGGCGGTCTTTGCTTTAGACAAGACCCGGGCCGGACTGCTGACCATCGACACTCTGGTGGATAATGTCCACTTTGATCTTTCTTATACCTCGTTTGAGAATTTGGGACACAAGGCCCTGGCGGCCAATCTTTCCGATATTGCCGCCATGGGCGGCAGACCGGTATTGGCAGTGGTGTCCATTACCATTCCCCAAGGTATCAAGATTAAAGATATTGAGAAGATATACGCCGGGATGGCGAGGCTGGCGAAACAACACGTGGTGGCGGTATGCGGCGGGGATACCGTGGCGGGCCGGGAGTTGTCGCTGACCATAGCGGTTTACGGCAAAGCCAGAAAAAATAACATCGGACTCCGCTCCGGAGCCAAAGCCGGGGACGCGGTGCTGGTCACCGGATCTTTGGGGTCGTCGCAGGCGGGGCTGGAGATATTAAATTCAAAATTTAAAAATCAAAATGCAAAACTGACCAAGAAACATCTGCAGCCAGAGACCAGGGTCAAAGAAGCCCAGCTGCTGGCAGCAAAATTCAGACTGCACGGCATGATAGACATCTCGGACGGTCTGGCTTCGGAGCTTCATCATCTTGCCCGGGAGAGCCGGGTGGGGATAATCATAGACCAAGGCGCCTTGCCGGTGGCCGAGGAGGCCGTCACTGCGGCCAATATCCTCAAAAAAGATCCCCTGGAATATTGTCTGTACAGCGGCGAGGAATACGAACTGCTCTTCACCCTGCCTGCCAGGCAGGCGGTAGAGGCCAGGACCATTTTAGGCCGGGCCGGAACGCCCTGTTCCGTCATCGGTCAAGTTGTCAGGGGCCATGGGGTCAAGATGATAGGGAGAGATCTCAAGACTTTTAAGGTTCCCGATAGGGGATTTAAACATTTTTAGTATTAGCGATTTAAAAATATAATCAACAAACTGGAGAACAGACCATGACCATGAAACAGGTTCTAGAGTTCGCCAAAAAGAACAAGGTGGCGTTCGTCTCGGTTAAGTTCGTAGATCTGCTGGGGAAGTGGCACCAGATAACGGTCCCGGCCCACCAGCTGAATCCGTCCCTGTTCGAAAGGGGCAAGGGCATCGGCTTTGACGGCTCCAGCGTGGCCGGATTCACCCAGGTCAAGGCCGGGGATATGATAGTGATCCCCATTGCCGAGACCGGGTTCATGGATCCCTTCACCGAACTGCCGACCATGACCTTTATCGGCGACGTGATAGACGTGGCCACCGGACAGAAGTTCGAGCGCAACCCCCGCTACGTGGCCGAGAAGGCCGAGAAATACCTGAAATCCTCCGGTGCCGCGCCCGAAAGCTATTGGGGTCCGGAGTTCGAGTTCTACCTGTTTGATTCGGTGCGTTACGCCAACCTTCCCCAGAACAGCTTCTATCAGGTTGATTCCCGGGAGGCCGATTGGAATACCGGGCGGGATGAGAATCCCAATCTGGGATATAAGATGGCCCATAAGGGGGGATATCACGCCGCGCCTCCCCATGACTCCTCGTTTGACTTTCGTTCAGCCCTGTGCCTGACCATGGAGAAATGCGGGGTGCCGGTCAAATACCATCACCACGAGGTGGGCGGCGCCGGGCAGCTGGAGATCGAAGTGATGTTCGACACCCTGACCAAGATGGCCGACCGCAGCATGCTGGTGAAATATCTGGTCCACAATGCGGCCTTCAAGGCGGGGCTGACGGCCACCTTCATGCCCAAGCCGATGGTGGGGGAACCCGGCAACGGGATGCACGTTCACCAATACCTGGCCAAGGATGGGCACTCGCTGTTCTATAAAAAAGACGGCCTGGCCCACATGTCACAGTTGGCGATGCATTAT
The DNA here is from genome assembly GCA_937863685.1 of uncultured bacterium. Classification (GTDB taxonomy): domain Bacteria; phylum Edwardsbacteria; class AC1; order AC1; family EtOH8; genus UBA2226. The sequence continues at coordinate 30,008 of CALMGM010000004.1, read as the reverse complement.
CTGGGCGGGTTGTTGAAACATGCCCCGGCTTTGCTGGCCTTCACCAATCCCTCCACCAATTCCTACCGCCGTTTGGTTCCGGGATACGAGGCCCCTGTTCGGGCCAGTTATTCGGTGGGCAACCGAACTGCGGCGGTGCGAATTCCCGGATATCTTACCGATCCCAAGACCATGCGCTATGAGTTCCGCCCCCCGGACGCCACCTGCAACCCCTACCTGGCTTTCGCCGCCATGCTGATGGCCGGACTGGACGGGGTCAAACATAAGATAGATCCCGGCCAGCCGCTGAACAAGGATCTTTTCAGCCTGCCCAAGGCCGAGCTGGAGAAGATACCCACCCTGCCGACCTCGCTGTCCGACGCCCTGGAGGCTCTGGATAAGGACCACAAGTTCCTGCTGGAGGGCGGCGTGTTCACCAAGGACCTGATCGAGACCTGGATAGGGTTGAAATCCCGGGAAGTGGCGGCCCTGAACCTGCGTCCCCATCCCTTCGAATTTGAATTATACTACGACTGCTAATGAAAAGCCCCGCCGTATGGCGGGGCTTCTTTATAAAATAAATACTCAGTCCCTCTTGTCAAGTTGGCGAAAGTAGTATAAAATGGTAACAAATATAAAATAAGGATAAGCAATATGAAAAAGATTGTTTTGTCTGCAATGGTATTATTGACGATAACTGTTACGGCCACAGCCTTCGCATCCCAAAGGGTGGTGGTGGCCGAGGATTTCACCGGCACTTGGTGCCAATATTGTCCGGCGGCCGCCAACGGATTGGATCAGCTGTATAACGAGACCGGGGATTCTCTGGTGGTGCTGGCGTTCCATTACAATGATCCCTACCAGACCACCGAGACCTATAACCGGATCGTTTGGTACGGCGACATGATCCCCGGGTATCCGACAGTTATCTTTGACGGGCTGGATTCGATTGTCGGCAGCGCCGGATCCGGTGCCGCTTACAACAATTATGATTATTACCGGCCAGTATTTGATGTCCATAAATCGGCGGTCAGTCCGTTTGAAATATCGATCAACTTGACCAGTTATGATTTGGATGCCAGAACGGGCACTACTTCAATAAAGATCAAAAACACCGGAGCTTCGACAGAAACCGGTTATTTCCATTTTGTGATAATAGAAAGAAATATCCCCGATGCTTGGTATTCAGGCATGACGGAACTGGATTTTGTGGTGCGGGACATGGTCCCGGATGAGAACGGCCAGGAAGTGGCCATAGTTTCCGGAGACAGCCTGGTCTTGACCAGGGACTATTTTATCGATCCCGGTTGGGATATCTATAAATGCCAGTTCGTCGGTTTTATCCAAAGGAGCACCAAGGAGATCATCCAGGGGGCCTCGCTGGCCGGATCATATCTGGTCCAAAAAAGCTATTCGCTTTCCGGTGACGATGATGGCGATGGGTTCAATGAGCCGGGCGAGACCATGAACCTTTCAGTGCAGGTCCATAATCTGGGCGGACCATCACCCCTGGCCTTGGTCGAGGCCACTACGGCCGATACCTTCGTTACGATAAATAACGGCCTTTGGAATATCGGACCGATCGGGACCAGTTACCAAGGCGACAACGTTGCTTCTCCATTTGAAATTGTCATCAAATCATCGGCCAGCATGACCGAGGGCCACTGGGTTAAAATATACATAGACAAGAAGAGTTTCCATTCCCTGTATAATGACACTTTGACGGCCAGGGATTCCGTCAGTTTTATCATCGGGTCGCCCACCCAGATCTATGCCGAGAATTTCGAAAGCGGCTTGGGAAACTGGAAAGTGGGATACACTGCCTATACCGCCGGGACCGATTGGGATACAACCCAGACCGATTATAACAGCCCCAATACCTGCATAGTCAACGCCGAATTCGGGAATTACGCCAACAAGCAAAACCGATGGATCCGGATGATCAACCCACTGAATTTGAGCAGCAGTTTGGGGGCAAAATTGACCTGGTATGAAAAGTATGATGTTTTTTCTGACGATACTTCATCTGTAGATAAATGCCAGCCGGAGGTTTCAACCGACAGTCTCGGGACAACCTGGAGCACTTTAACCGCCTATTATAACGGGACTGTAGGCGCTTGGACCCAGCGCTCTCTGGATATCACCAATTATTGCAGCAACAAAAAATTCTTCAGGCTGGGCTTTAAATTGCTGACCGATACAATCAACACGGCGGACGGCTGGTATATTGATGATATCATGATCACCGGATATGCCCCTACCGGTGTGGCCGGGAAGCCGGGCGTTGTATCTGCACCTGCAACCTGCCTGTTAAAAGGCGCCTATCCGAATCCCGCTTCAGGGGAAGCGAATATCAGGTTCCAGCTTAAGGCCGATGCCAGGACCTCTTTGAAGATCTATAACATCACCGGAGAGCTGGTCCGGACACTGGTGGATTCCCGTTTATCAAGCGGGGATTATGCCCTGAGGTGGGACGGCCGGGACAGCCACAACCGGGTTATGTCCAGCGGCATCTATTTCTACCGGCTGGATAGCGGCAGCCATCAAGCTACTGGCAAGCTGGCTTATATAAAATAGAAGCAAAACCAGTTCATTTGGGAAATTTGAAGGGCCCGGCCAATGGCCGGGCCCTTCAAATTTACTGCAGCTGGTTCCGGATCCTTTTAATTATCATTATTCCCGAGTCAAGCATTTTGCTGAAACGCTGAGAGGATTTGTCACCCACCATGTCCAGCAGGGTCCCGACCGACTGGGCCTGGTCCTCCCTTAATCTCATGGCCAGCGGCAGCAGGGCTATCCGGCAGATGGAAGACAGCACGAAAAGCAGGTGGAAGTTGATGATGGCCTGTCCGAAGATGATCAGCCTGAAATCACGCAGGCTGTTGGCCAGCCAGCCTCCGATCAGCGAGGCGGCGAAGATGGCCAGGCCGGTGACCATGCTCTGGACCGCCAGGTAGACGGTGCGGTTCTCCTCGGGGGCGGTCACCAGCAGCAGGTTGAAGGTGGCCAGGGTGAAGCCGGGCCAGACCAGGCCGCTGATGAAGGCGTCTATCCAGATCGGCAGGTAGAAGCTTGGGGTGGTGAACAGCCAGAAAAGCGGCAGGGAGAAGATGCCCAGCATGTTGAAGATCATCACCGGTTTGTTGCCCAGGCGGTCTATGATCCGCCCCCATAGGGGCTGGAAGGCGAAATTCAGGATTCCGGCGATGATCGAGTAATAGGCGATCACTGCGAAAGGCATCTTCAGGTTCTTGATCATATGGGCGGCAAAGAAAGGCCCGGCCACCGCGGTGGCCATGGACCACAGGACAAAGAACAGCAGCAGGCGGCGGAAATCCCGGTTGGCAAAGGGCAGCCGGAACAACTCCGAGATCGGCAGGGGCTTTTCGCTGCGGAGGGGCGGCTCCCATTGCCGGGCCAGGATTATCCCGGCGATGACAGCGGCCAAGGCCGCTGCCCCGAAGATCACGGCGAAAGCCTGCTGCTGCTGGCCCTGGTTTTTCATGACATCGTACAGTTTCCCGGCGCCATAATTGGCGGCCATGGTCACCGCACCCAGGATGGTGCTGCGCATCCCGAAGTAGGAGCCCCGGCGCTTCAGGGGCACCAGATCGGTCATCCAGGACAGCCAGGCGTTGTTGGCCATGTTGACCGAGGTATTGGCGATGAAGATCACCAGGAAGAATATCAATAATTTCCAACCCGCCAGGACATTGAGGAATGGCAGTATGCACAGGGCTGCCCACAACAGGCGTCCCAAAGTGGCCGCCCAGACGGTCAGCTTTTTGCGGTACCCCAGAAGACCGACCAGGTAGGCGCTGAATATGGCGCCCACGTTGGATAAGGCGTTGAGGGCAGCCAGCAGGCCCAGGTGAAAGTCGTTTGCTCCCAGCATCAGGGCATAGCCGGTCACCAGCGCTCCTATGGTGATGGCGATGTGCACCGAGGCGAAGGATCCCTCGACCACGGATATCTTCAGGCTTCTGGCTGGTTCTTTGTCCGGCATGGCGCCAGGAGGACCGTTAAATATTTTATCTTCAGGCATAACGGGGATAAGGATAAATCATTTAGCCGGCAATTTCAAGTGATAAATCGCTTTAACCAAGGGATGTTTGCATTTTGACGGAGGTTATATTATAATAATTGCCTATGTCTAACAATACATTTCATGTGACCACCTTCGGTTGCAAGGCCAACCAGTACGATTCCCAGCTTTGGCGGACCATCTTGGAGAATGCCGGCCTGCGTTATAGCGAAGGCAAAGCGGATATTTTTCTGGTCAACACCTGTTCGGTGACCTCGTCGGCCGAACAGCAGGCCCGTCAGACCGTCAGGAAGATCATCCGCAGCGATCCGGCGGCCAAAGTCATCATCATCGGTTGTTACGGACAACTGGCGGCAGAGACCCTCGCTAAAATAGACGGGGTGGGGCTGGTGCTGGGCAGGCACAGCAATGAAGCCGCAGGGCGGCTGTTGCAATGGTTGGGCCTCAGTCCCGATAAATTGCCGGCCAGGATAAAATCATTCTATGGGCACACCCGGGCCTTCATCAAGATCCAGGACGGCTGCAGCCATCGCTGTAGTTATTGCATAGTGCCGCTGGCCAGGGGAGCTTCCCGCAGCCGCCCGTTGGATGAGATACTGACCGAAGCCCATAACCTTGTCTCCTCCGGTTATCGCGAATTGGTGGTCACAGGGATCCGGCTGGGGGATTTCAAGCCGTCGCTGGGCACCCTGCTGAGATCGCTGAAAAACATTTCCGGCCTGGAGCGTATACGCTTGAGCTCGCTGGAGCCAGATGATCTGAGCGACGATCTGATAGAGACCATTCAGGGCATACAGCTGTTGGCCAGACATCTTCACCTGCCGCTGCAGAGCGGCTGCGACAGCATTCTTAAAAAGATGAACCGGCCATACAGCATTGCCTATTACCGGGAACTGCTGGACAAACTGAGACGGGCCATGCCTGGCATCACCATCGGATCGGATATCATTGTGGGCTTTCCCGGCGAGGCCGAGGAGCAATTCGGCCAAAGCGTCCGCAACATAAGGGAACTGGGGTTCACCCATCTGCACATCTTCAGCTATTCCAAGAGGCCGGGCACCAAGGCCGCTCTGATGGCCGGGCAGATCCCCGATGATATCAAGAAAGAGAGGCTGCATCGTCTGAGGAACATCCACGAAAACCTGCGGCAGGAATATTTGACCGGGCTGCCAGGTAAGCTCGAAACGGTACTGGCGGAGTCTCTGGATAAAGGGCTGTGGTCCGGTTTCGGAGAACACTATTGTAAGGTGTATTTCCGCTCGGGGCAAAACTTGAAGAACAGGATGGTTCGGGTAAAATTGTCCGAGCCTTATGAACAGGGACTTATGGGAGAATTGATAGAAGTATCGGATCAATCCAATCAATGCTGAACCTGATATATCATATAGAGACCTACGGCTGTCAGATGAATCTTTACGATTCAGCGGCGGCCAGGACCCTGCTGGACCAGGCGGGCTGCCGGGAGACGGAGGATCCGGAACAGGCCCAGTTGATGGTGATCAACAGCTGTGCGGTCAGGGGGCATGCCGAGGAACGGGTGCTGGGGAGGGTGGGCGAGCTGAAATCCTGGAAGAGGAGAGGTCCCGGCCGCCTGATGGTCCTGATGGGCTGTGTGGGGCAGGAGAATGGCCAACAATTACTGGAGCGCTTTGCCCAGCTGGACCTGGTCCTGGGCACCGAGAGCTATCGGGAGATCACCCGCCATTTGGAGAGTTTCCTGACAACCAAGGAAAGGGCCGCCGCCACCGGTCTGAAAAAGGCCGGACCGGATAAGCGCATCGTCCCGTCGTTTGAAAAGCAGGTCAGCGCCTTTCTGGCCGTGATGCGGGGCTGTGATAATTTCTGCAGTTACTGCATCGTACCGTATGTCAGAGGGCGCGAGTATTCCCGTCCGTCCCGCGATATCCTCGGCGAAATGAAATGTCTGGCCGAGCGGGGCATCAAAGAGGTCACCCTGGTGGGACAGAATGTAAATTCCTATCTTTCCGCAGGAACAGACTTTCCCGCTCTCCTGGCCCGGGCGGCCGATGTCCCAGGGATAGAGAGGATACGATTCATCACCTCCCATCCCAAGGATTGCGGCATTAAACTGCTGAAGACCATGGCCGGGCATCAAAAGATCTGCCGGCACCTGCATCTGCCGCTGCAGTCGGGCAGCGATAGGATCCTGTCCCTGATGAACCGCAGTTATACCCTGGGCCAGTACCGGGCCACCGTTGATACCGCCAGGGAACTCATGCCCGATCTGGTGCTGACCAGCGACCTGATCGCCGGGTTCCCCGGCGAGTCCGAAGAAGATTTCCAGATGACCCTGGAGGCCATGCAGGACATCAGGTTCGACTCGGCCTTTACCTACAAGTATTCCATCAGGCCGGGGACCAAGGCGGCCCAGATGCCGGGGCAACTGGGCGACGAGGTCAGGCAGGACCGCCTGGCGAGAATGATATCGCTCCAGCAGGGGATCTCGCTGGAATCCAATCAGGCCGATATCGGCAAAACTTTAACGGTGCTGGTGGAAAAGGCCGTTCCCCAAAGGGGGCAGATGATGGGCCGCAGCCACGGGAACAAGCCGGTGGCCTTTGACGGCGCATCGGGCGTCAGCCCCGGGGATATCGTCAAAGTAAGAGTAAATAAGGCCACTCAGTCCACCCTGATCGGTTCGATGCTGTAACTGTCCTTGAGTTAAATATTTAAGGACAGTTTTTTGTTGAATTTATCCCATTAATGCGATAGAATAAACAATTATGGATAAAAGAAAATACACCCTTTTGGGGTTGTTGCCATTAGTGGCGATGACCCTGGCCTTCATCCTGTCTTTTGAAGGCTGCACCCCCAAACCAACCGAGGCTCCGACCACCACGGTGATCACCGGCACCGGGCAACTATCAGTGGCTGAAACTGATAAAATTGATACATACACTTTTTCCAAAGATGGGGCAACTTATGGAAATATCAAAATGGTGTGGTATGCGTCAGATTGGATCAGTTTTGAAGGATACGGAATAATGGAAGGGTCCGGTGCTACCGCTCCAGATAGCGGATATGGACCATCTGCACAAGTGGGTAGTGTAGGAACCAGCTATTTTATAAAGACTGATGATAAAGTTCATTATGCCCGGATATTGATTGCTACAAAAAGTGAAAATACAACTACTGGCTTTACTGCCATAAGTTTCCAATGGGTGCTGCAGACCGAGGCCAACAACCGGAATCTATATTAAATCAGATGCTGCATAAAGCCACTGATATAAAATGGACATTTGGTCCGATTGTAAGATCGGCCGGGCCTTTGATCGCGTTATTGCTGCTGAACAGTTCTTTTTGCTTCGGGATCAGCGAGGAAAAGGAATACGAAGCGGCCTGGCAGTTGTGCCAGGCCGGAAAGTATCCCCAAGCCACCGAGGCCTATAAAAAGTACCTGTCACGGCACCCCAAGGGGAAGTTCATCCCCGAGGCCAGGTTCACCCTGGCCCGTATCGAGACCAGCGGGAACAACGCCTTCGGGCATTACCAGTTCATCCTGGACAACTACCCCGCCCATCCTCTGGCTTCGCAGGCATCCTACGCCACGGCCCAGTATCTGCAGAACGTGGGATCCCATTCCCAGGCCCGGGAACGCTATCTGTATACCTACTCGAAATATGGCAGCACCCCGGCCGGCCGGGAGAGCCTGTCCAAACTGGCCCTGTTGGCACTGGGCAGCGACAGTTTGAACACAGCCGAGGCCTATATCAACGCCTATCTGGATCAGTATCCCAAGGCCTCCGGCGGGGCGTCGTTGCTGAGCAGTTTGGCGGGGTACTGGCAGAAAAATGGGGACCAGGCCAGGGCCAGGGATTGCTGGAAAAGGATCATGGACCTTTTTCCCGGCGCACCGGAGTCCGGCAGCGCCCGGGAATACTTGATAGCCGCTTTGTCCGGGGAAGGGCCTGGTGAAGGGCCGGACGGCAGCGGCCTTTCTGATAGCGGCGGGACTGATGTACTGCCAGGCCAGGCGGAGGACCTGCCCCAAACCAATGCTCCGGCCCCGGCCCCGGAAGAGCCGGCAGCCCTCAGTTTCTATTATCTGCAGATAGGGGCCTACAATAACAAGGCCATCATGGACGGCTGGGCCAAAAAGGTGCGGGCCGAAGGTTTCGATACCGTGGTGGAGGAGGTCAGGGAAGGCAAGAGCACGATATACAAACTGCAGGCCGGCCCCTACGAGAATTCAGCCGAGCTGAAAAAGGCCCAGCAGGTATTCAAGGACAAATTCGGGCTGAAAACGATGGTGGTCGAAAGGTGATATGGAAAAAGTGACCCCCATGATTGCCCAGTACCACCGGATCAAACAGGAACAGCCCGAGGCCATCCTTCTTTTCAGGGTGGGCGATTTCTACGAGACCTTCTTCGAGGATGCGGTGCTGACCTCCAGGGTGCTGGGGATAGTGCTGACCTCCCGCAACCACGGCAAGGGGAATGACGTCCCGTTGGCCGGGATCCCGCATCATGCCCTGGAACGCTATGTCACCAGGCTGATCAAAGAGGGCCACAAGGTGGCCATCTGCGACCAGGTGGAGGATCCCAAACTGGCCAAAGGCATCGTCCGGCGCGAGGTCACCGAAGTGATCACCCCCGGGACGGTGATGCGATCCTCACTGCTGGATGAAAAAAGGGAGAACCTGCTGGCCGCGGTCATCTGCCGCCAGGACCGGTGCGGGCTGGCCCTGTGCGACCTGTCGGCCGGGAATCTGAGGGTGGCCGAGATGTCTCTGGCGGAACTTTCCGACGAGGTGCTGCGCAACCAGCCTTCCGAGATACTGGTGTCAGGCTCCGACCGCCCGAAGATCGGGCCGGCCCTGGCCGGGTTCCCCTTGACCGACCGGGAGGACCGCTATTTTGAATACAGCTCGGCGTTGAAGAAACTGCTGGGGCATTTCAAAACTGCCTCGCTGGCGGGGTTCGGCTGCCAGGATCTGACCTTGGCCGTCGGGGCGGCCGGGGCGGCCATCGGTTATCTGGAGGAGAATCAGAGGACGGCCGTCAGCCACATCGCCAAGATGATACCCTACTCCCTGCAGGGCCAGATGCTGCTGGACAACGCCACCGTCAGAAACCTGAATCTTTTCCCCGAGGGCCATCCCCAAGGCATCAGCCTGCTGAACACCATCGACCACACGGCAACGGCCATGGGAGGACGGCTGATAAGAAGGTGGCTGGCGGCCCCGCTGCTGGATATCGCTGAAATAACGAAACGGCAGGATGCCGTCCAGAGCCTGGTGGAGGTCCGGTCCGCCAGGGACGGGCTGGCCAAGCAACTCAGGAACGTCCAGGACCTGGAACGGCTGCTGGGCCGCATCGTCTGCCAAAGGGCCGGGCCCCGGGACCTACTGGCCACCGGGCGTTCCCTGGAAGAGATCCCGCGGATAAAGGCCGGACTGCCGGCGGGGGGATTCTGGGAAGGTCTGTCGGAGACCCTGCATGATTTTGACGGGTTGACCGCTTTGCTGAACAAGGCTTTGGCCGATGACCCCCCGATGTCGTTATCCAAGGGCGGTTTCATCCGTGACGGCTTCAACGGCGACCTGGACGAGCTCCGCTCTCTGGCCCGGGACAGCAAGAGCTGGATCGCCGATTACCAGAACAGCGAACGGGAGCGCACCGGGATCCAGTCCCTGAAGGTCAAATATAATTCGGTCTTCGGGTACAACATCGAGATCAGCAAGGCCAACCTGGCAGCGGCTCCCCAGGATTATATACGCAAGCAGACCCTGAGCAACGCCGAGCGGTTCATCACTCCGGAGTTAAAGGCATACGAGGACAAGGTGCTGGGGGCCGAGGAAAAGATCAAGGCCCTGGAGCTGGAGATTTTCTCCGGCCTGCGCCAGGAGATATCAGTCTGGGGCCAGCGGATCAAGCAGACGGCCGAGGGGGTGGCAGCCATCGATGCGGTCTGCAGCCTGGCCCAGGCCGCCGCCAATAACCGGTACCGCCGCCCGGTGGTGGACGATGCCCCCCGCATCCACATCGTCCATGGCCGCCATCCGGTGGTGGAGCGGAATTTCCAACTGGGACAGTTTGTGGCCAACGACGCCCTGCTGAACGACGGCGACCACCGGCTGATCATCCTGACCGGGCCCAATATGGCCGGAAAGTCCACCTATCTCCGGCAGATCGCCCTGGTGACCATCATGGCCCAGATGGGATCGTTCGTGCCGGCCCAGGAGGCCCATATCGGGATCACCGATCGGGTCTTCACCCGGATCGGAGCCTCCGATGATCTGGCCAAGGGGGTCAGCACCTTTCTGGCCGAGATGAACGAGACCGGGAACATCCTTAACAACGCCACTTCCCGGAGCCTGGTGCTGCTGGACGAGATCGGGCGCGGCACCAGCACCTTCGACGGCCTGGCCATCGCCTGGGCGGTCAGCGAATACCTGCACGACCAGATCGGCTGCCGGACCCTGTTCGCCACCCATTACCACGAGCTGACCGAGCTGGCCGTCCAGCTGGCCGGGGTGCAGAATTATTCCATGGCCGTCAAGGAATGGGGCGATGAGATCATCTTTCTGCGGCAGGTGGTCAAGGGCAGCGCCGGGCAAAGCTACGGGGTGCAGGTGGCCCGGCTGGCCGGCATCCCGGCCAAGGTGATCTTCCGGGCCCGGGAGATACTGGGCAATCTGGAACAGGATGCCTTGTTGTCCGATGCCACGCCCCGTCTGGCCCGGCATGGCCGGTCGGACAAAGAGGAGGAACGCTTGGAGCTTTTCAGCCGGGAGGAGCAGGAGATACTGCGGGAGATCAAACATCTGCAGCCCGAGAAGATGACCCCCATCGAGGCCCTTAACAGGTTGGCCAAATTAAAAGAAATGTCGGGAGAGGAATAGCGTATGGACCAGAAAGGTTTTGACCAACAGGAGACCCGGGAGAGCGGCAATCAATCTCCGGAGACTCGGGAAGCTTCCCGGGGCGGGTTCCTTGGCAGGCTGGCCCGGTCCGCCAAGAGGATCAGCCGGGCCCTGTCGGTGAAGGATGAGTTCCGGGTGGCTGATGACGAAATCCCTGCAGAAAACCTCAACCAGACAATATCCTCCGAAGAAAACGATGCCCGTTACCATGAGGATATAAAAGCGGCTTCCGAACCGGAAACCGCTGCCGCGGAAGAATCCTTCTCTCCGGAGGAGCCCGAAGCCTTGACGGAACAGGATGAGAATCCCCCGGATGAACCGGAGGATGAAAGCCCTGTCCGGGAAGGCCAACCCGGACAGGAACCCAAAGAGGGCATGATCGGCAGGCTGCTGGGCCGTATATTCAATAAAACTTCTGAGCCCGCCCCGGATCAAGCTTCCGAAGAACCGGGATGGAACAAGGATGATGGGAACGATGACGATATTGCCGACCAGGTGCTTTCGACAGAACCGGCCCCTGCTTCAGAAGATAAACAGGAGCATCAGCTGCCCGGGGATCCGATAGGGCAAGGCGGCGATCCGGAAGCCGCTTCCCGGGAGACTGCTCAGGCCGGTGCTGCTGCTCCGGGCTGGATGTCCCGTATATTCCACCGGCAGGAGAAGCCGATCGACCAGGCGCTGGAGATAAAAAAGCTGGAGAAGATATTCATAGAAGGCCAGATAAAACAGCGCCGCAAGGATGAGGCCAAATTACTCAGGAGAATAAGGCGCAGTAAAAAGGAACGCAGATCGACCCTGGATTCCCTGGACAAATACCGGGGCCAGCTCAAGGAAACCATCGCCACCATGAAGGCCCGGGAGGCTGACGTCAAGATCCTGGAGAAGCAGAGTCTGTCGCTGCAGGAGGAGATCGAGAAGGATTCGGCCCGCCAGGGGAAACTGAGCCAGGATAATCTGGCCTCCCAGGCGGAGCTGGTCCGGCTGCGGCAGGAGATAGCCGACACCGAGCAGAGCCTACAGCGGATCGCATCGGAATACGCCTTGCGTCAGAACGAACAACAGGCCCTTAATGATCTGATGGAGAAGATCCAGCAGAGGGTCAATATGCTCAGCGCCGAGGTGGCCGATCTGGACAAGCGCCGGGCCGATAATGAGAACGTTCTGCTGGACTTGAACTCTCAGATCATTCACGCCGATCAGGAGAAACAGGACAAACTGAAGCAGGGGGTGATGGCCTCGGAGGCTACTGCCAAGGTGGAAAAAACTCTGGACGAAAAACGTCACCAGGTGGCGGTCATGGAGACGGTGGCGGCCGAGCTGCATAAGGATCTCTCCGCCAAGCAGACCGCCCTGCAGGAGCTGCCAGGTCAGATAGAATCATTGAAACAAACCCTGGAGCATGACCAGGCACAGGCGGCTCAGATCACCCAGGAGCTTTCCGATCTGGAGAGCCGGAAGGTGCAGCTCAATCAGCAGACATACCAGGCCAAGCTGGAACTGGAGAAGACGGAGGAACAGTGCCGGAAGAACGAAGCGGAACTGGAGCGTCTGAGCGTCGATCTGGCCAATTCCAACAGCCTGCTGGTGGAGAGAAACCGCCAGGTATCGGCCCTGGATGCAGGAATCTCCGAACTCAAGCAGAATACCGAGAAAAAGCAGGAGATAATCATCCAGCTTCAGCAGAAGATCGAATCGCTCCGCCAGAACGGCCTGGCTATGGCTCAGAAGATAGACGAACTCAATAAACAAAAGAACGACACCGCCGGGGCGGTGGAGTCCAACAAATCCCAGATCATATCTTCGGAAAACACCTTGAATGCCAAGCTGGCCGAGATCAGCCAGCTGGAGGAAAGACTGTCCTCCCGGCAGAGCGAACTGAAAGATCTGACGGAGCAGATCAAGAATAAGGAACAAGAGCACCTTCATCTGTCCGAATCCATCGGCCTGGCAATGTCCAGCCAGGAGGAACTGGAAAAACGGCTGGCAGGCACCAAACAGGAACAAGGGACCCAGGCAGAGCTGCTGGCCCAGACCGCCCGGCAGATAGATGAGGCCCGCCAGCGTTATTCCTCAATGCTGGAGGAGCAAACGGCGCTGGATGCCGAGATCGGCCGGAGGCGGAGCGAACTGTCGGATTGGGAATCAAAGCTTAAGTCGGTTCAGGGCCAACACGATGATGTCCAGGAGCAGTTAAAGGGGAACAGCAGAGAGAACCAGCATTTGGCTGAAAAAATCGAACAACAGAAAGCCCAAGCAGCCCAATTAGAAGCCCAAAGGGAGGAACTGGCCGGGCGATTGAAGTCCGAAAAAGAGGAACTGGAGGTTCAGCTCGACACCCTTCATAAAAAGCGGACCGACCTAGAACAGTGGATCAAGGAGGCCATGGAATTCCGCACCCAGCAGGGCAGCTCCATAGAGGAGCAGCTGGCCAAAACGCGGGAGCTGAAAGCCCAGGCCGAAGAGCTTGCGGCACAGCTGGAGCAGGGCAGAAAAGAACTGGAGGAGATCGATTCCGAGAACCAACGCCTGATGCAGGAGCGGGCCCGCAGCATCCAGACGGCCGAATCCGAACTGGTTGATCTCAGCGGCCAGCTGGAGAAAGTAAAGAGCCAGCTGGAGAACGGGCGAAAAGAATCGGAAGAACTGTCAGGACGGATAAACAGCCTGCGGGATGAGTCCGGAACCCTTAAGGTCGAGCAGGAGGAATTGTCGGCCGCGGCGGCCGATGCCAGATCGCAGAAAGAAAGCATCGATCACCAGCTGAGCGAAGCCAAACGGGAGTTCGAAAACCAGGTGCAGCTGCAGAATCGAGAACTGGAGAGCCTGTCCCAGGAGACCGAGGCCTCAAAGCAGAAGCTTAAGGATCAGGTCGAACAGATCCAGCAGGAGATGGAAGAGAAGAACCGTAAGCTGGACGGCATCAACGAACTGCTGCGGGGGGTGGAATCGGAAGTGGAGAGCAAGGAGCGCCAGCGCCAGGAGTTAGAGAGGACCCTGGCCGAGCTCAAGAACCGGAATCAGGAGCTGACCGCGCAGGCCGATATGGAGCTGGCCGGCATCAGCACTAAAAAAGAGAGCCTGCAGCAGGAGATCGACAAGCTGGCCTCGGAGACGGAATCGTCGCAGGCCAAGCTGAAAGCGGTCCAGGATTCCGTCACCGCAAAATCAGGCGAGGAAGCCGCTTTGCTCAAGCGGTTCCAGGTGCTTTCCATGGAGATGTCCGAGATGGAGAATATGAAGAAGGAATCCCGCGAGTTATCCCGCAAGATAGACGAACAAAAACGGATACTGGAGGATCTGGAACTTCAGATAGACAAGAAATCCGGTCTTTTCACATGATTCCGCTGAATGTGTAAATACAAGATATCAGCAGTTCCTGTTAATATATTCAGGCTGTCCCTACAGGGGCGGCCTTTTTAAACAAGTTTTTCGAGATGAAAGCAGTAAAAGTAAAAATTAACGGCATCGTCCAAGGGGTGGGGTTCCGACCCTTCATATACCGGCTGGCCAAAAAACACCGGCTTGCCGGCTGGGTGCTCAATTCCAGCCGGGGAGTGGAGCTGTTGGTGCAAGGGCAGCCCGGCGATGTGGATGCCCTCTTGTCGGACATTCCTCGCGAACTCCCTCCCCAAGCGGTGATCGACGATATGTCCATTTCTCCGATCGAATCTGAAAACCATGAGACCTTTGTCATCAAAGAGAGCCTGGATGTCGACGGTATTACCCGTATATCTCCGGACATCGCTTTATGCGATGACTGCCGGACGGAGATGCTGGATCCGAATGATCGCCGCCACGAATATTCCTTCATTAACTGCACCAACTGCGGCCCCAGATTTTCCATCATCAAAAACACTCCCTATGACCGGCCCCAGACCACCATGTCGGCCTTTTCCATGTGTCCCGCTTGTCAAAAGGAATACGACGACCCGGAGAATCGCCGCTTCCACGCCCAGCCCAACGCCTGTTCGGTATGCGGGCCCAAGATATGGCTTGATGACAACGACGGAAAAACAGTCGCAGAAAATACCGATGCCATAAAAAGCGCGGCAAAGGCCATCTTGGATGGCCGGATAGTCGCCATCAAGGGTGTCGGCGGTTTCCATCTGGCCTGCGATGCCGGCAATGATGCTGCGGTCGCAAGACTCCGCGGCAGAAAGAACCGGCCGGACAAGCCGCTGGCCCTGATGTGCGGGTCCCTGGAAGATATCCGGGTCATCTGCGAAGTGAACGATCGGGAAGCAAAGGTCCTGGGATCCAGCCAGGCGCCGATAGTGCTTTTGGCAAAGTTAAAAGTTAAAAATAAAATATCAAAGATATCCGATCATGTGGCTCCGGGGAACAACTACTTGGGCGTGATGCTGGCCTATGCCCCGGTGCATCATCTTTTATTCAAAGATCTGAGAAAAATATCCAACGGATTCGTGGTATTAGTGATGACTTCGGGCAATATCCAGGATGAACCGGTCGTTATCAGGAACCGGGAGGCTTTGGATAAACTGTCGGGCATCGCCGATCATTTCCTTCTGAACGACAGGGATATCGAGAATCGCAACGATGATTCCATTGTGTTTGTGGCCGATGATGAAGATCAAAGATCAAAGATCAAAGATCAAAAAAAACAGAGAGACCAGCAGTCCGAGAAATCATCCCGTATTCAGATAATCCGTCATTCCCGGGGCTACGCTCCCAACCCCATCATTCTCCCGGCCCCGGTGCCTCCCACCCTGGCGGTGGGCGGGGAAATGAAGAACGTTTTTTGTCTGGCATCGGGTGACAAGGCATATGTCAGCCAGTATATCGGCGAGATGGACAATACCGCTTCCCTGTCCTTTTTCGAAGAAATGGTGGATAAATACCAGAAGTGGTTCAAGATAAAACCGGAAATTATCGTTCACGACCTGCACTCCGATTACCTTACCACCAAGTGGGCCCGGGAACAGAGCGGGGGAACCCTGTGCGCAGTCCAGCATCATAAGGCACACATCCTAAGCACGTTGGCCGATAACGGAAAGGGCATCCCGGCTATCGGCGTGGCTTTCGACGGCACCGGCTACGGCGAAGATGGAAAAATATGGGGCGGGGAGTTCTTTGTCTTCGACGGCAAAAATATCGAACGAACGGGCCATTTGGAATATCTTCCACTGCCGGGCGGAGAGGCCTCCATCAAAAAGCCTTATCGGATCGCTGCCGCCTACAGCCAGTATCTTCTCAACCAGCTTCCCGTGAACCTGATGCCCAAGGATAGTCAAACGGAGGCGGAGGTGATAGCAAAACAACTGGAGAGCGACTTTAACCTGGTCTGGACATCCAGTCTGGGCAGATTGTTCGATGCGGTCAGCGCCATGTTGGGCGTCTGCCGGAGCATCACTTTTGAGGCCCAGGCGGCCATGGCCCTGGAGAATTGCCTGGCTTTGGGGATCAATGAAAGATATGAATATGATGTTATTGAAGAAAAAGGGATGCTGGCAATATCAATCAAAAGGATGTGGCGGCAGTTAACGGAGGATGTTTTGGAAGGGGCGAATTCCGGCATCTGTTCGGACAAGTTTCATAACACAATCGTTGACTTTACTTTGCTGATGTGCGATAATTCGAGGTCAAAAACCGGTATCAATACTGTTGCCCTGTCCGGCGGGGTCTTCCAGAACAGATATCTTTTAAACAGCATCAAACAGGGGCTTTTAAGAAAAAATTATCAAGTGCTTGTACACCGTCAGGTGCCGGCAAACGATGGCGGTATTGCATTGGGACAGGTGCTTTCTGTCGGGATAAATAACCAGTAATACGGGAATATGATATGTGTTTAGCCATACCAGCCAAGATTGAAACCATCGAAGGCACCAAGGCCGAGGTGGACATCCGGGGCCTTAAGCGCAGCATCGGCCTGCACATGATGCCCGATGCCAAGGTGGGCGAGTTCGTGCTGGTCCATGCCGGGTTCGCCATCCAGCGGATCGACCAGGATGAAGCGGAGGAGACCTACAAACTGCTGGAAAACACCGGCATCACTATATCCTGACGGGCTCCAACAATGATGGATCTTGATAAATTCCGCGATCCGACGGTGGCCGCAAAGCTGGTCAAGAGGATCGAAGCCCTTTGCGATGGTTCGGCGGCCTTCATGGAGGTCTGCGGCACCCATACCATGGCCATCTCCCAGTTCGGCATCAGGGGGCTGATCCCCAAGTCCATAAAGCTGCTGTCGGGCCCTGGTTGCCCGGTGTGCGTCACCGCCCTGTCCGACATAGACAGGATGATAGCCATCGCCGGGCTGAAGGACGTTATCTTTACCACCTTCGGGGACATGGTCCGGGTGCCGGGTTCGCACAGCAGCCTGCGGGAGGCCAAGTCCCAGGGGTCCGATGTCAGGATATTGTACTCTCCGCTGGACGCTCTTCAGATTGCGGCCGAGAACCCGCAAAAGCAGGTGGTCTTTGCCGGAGTGGGCTTCGAGACCACCTCGCCCACCATCATCGCCACGGTGCTGGAGGCAAAAGAAAAGGGGATCGATAATTTTTCGGTCTATCCGGCCTTCAAGACCGTGCCCCGTGCCCTGAAGGCCATACTGGAATCGGGCCAGACCAAGATAGACGGGTTCCTTTGCCCGGGCCATGTTTCGGCCATCATCGGCGTCCGGCCGTATCAATTCATTCCGGCTCAATACCAGATCCCCTGTGTCATCGCCGGGTTCGAGCCGCTGGACATTCTGGAATCGCTGGTGATGCTTCTGGAACAGACCCGGGCCCACAAAAAAGGTGGCTTGGCTTTCACGGTGCAGACGGAATACCGCCGGGGCGTGCCCGATGCCGGGAATCCCCATGCCCTGGCCATGCTGGATAAAGTGACCAAAGCCTGCACCGCCGAGTGGCGGGCCATCGGCAATATCCCTGACACCGGGCTTTGCTTCAGGGAAGAATACAGCGCATTTGATGCTTCAAGACGATTTGACATCAAGGTGGAGCCGGCAATCGAGCCCCAGGGCTGCATCTGCGGTCAGGTGATGATGGGACTGCACCAGCCGGATGAATGCCCGATGTTTGGGAAAAAATGTACGCCGGAGAGCCCGGTGGGGCCGTGCATGGTGTCCTCCGAGGGGGCCTGCGCGGCCTGGTACAAGTACGGGGCGGGGAACTAAAATATTAAATAATCAAATATCAAATATTTTGAGTGTGTCTAATAAAATACTGCTGGCTCACGGCTCCGGAGGGCGTCTTTCCCACGAGCTGATAGAGAAGGTCTTCAAAAGCCGCTTCTCCAATGCTATGCTGACGCAAGGGGACGACGCTGTAGAATTCAGAATTCAGAATTCAGAATTCAGAATGGCATTCACTACCGATAGCTATGTGGTCAAGCCGCTGTTCTTCCCGGGCGGGGACATCGGGCGACTGGCGGTCTGCGGCACGGTCAACGACCTGGCCATGAAGGGGGCAAGGCCGCTATACCTTTCGGTTGGCTTTATCATCGAAGAGGGGCTTCCTCTTGAAACCCTGGAGAAGGTGGTCGATTCTATGTCGGCTGCCGCCAAGGAAACCGGTGTTTCAATTGTCACCGGGGACACCAAGGTGGTGGACAAGGGGGCCTGTGACGGCCTGTTCATCAACACGGCCGGTGTGGGAGAGATACCCGAGGGTGTCAATGTCTCCGGGGCTTTAGCCGCACCGGGGGACGCGGTGATAATCAGCGGTTCGGTGGGAGACCACGGTGCGGCGGTGATCAATGCCCGGAACAATTTCGGCCTGAGCGGCAATCTTTTTAGCGATGTGGCTCCCCTTAATGGGCTGGTGTCATCGTTGCTGAAGGCCGGGAGCATCCACGTATTACGCGACCCCACCCGGGGCGGCCTGGCCACCACCCTCAACGAAATAGCTCTGCAGTCCAAAATCACAATTGTCATAGAAGAGGACAAAATACCGGTCAACCCGGAGGTCAAAGGCGCCTGCGAGATGCTTGGCCTGGACCCATTGTATGTGGCCAACGAGGGCAAGCTGATCGCCATCGTGACCGGCGGGGATGCCGAAGGCATCCTGAAAGCCATGCGCCAAGATTCGCTGGGCAAGAATGCGGCCATAATAGGAAAGGTCGAAGCCGGCAAGCCCCAGGTGCTGCTGACCACCTTTCTGGGCAGCAGACGGCCGTTGATGATGCTGGAGGGCGAGGCTCTGCCAAGGATCTGCTGAAAATAACCATAATGCAATCAATCGCACAAAATACGCCACGATAAAGGAGTTTTGTCATGAAGATCGAAGACATCTTAAATAAACAACGCATCTGCGTTTCACTGTCCAGCCAGAACAAAAAGGCCATCATCGCCGAATTGATAGATCTGATGTCCAAGGACGGGCTGATAGCCAACGGTCAGGAACTGCTGGACTCGGCCATGGAACGCGAGGGCCTGATGTCCACCGGCATCGGCAAGGGGGTGGCCATACCCCACGGGCGGACCAAGGGCCTTAAAAAAATGGCCGGGGCCTTCGGCATCTGCCAGAACAGAATAGATTTCGGTTCGCTGGACGGCCAGCCGGTGCAGATATTCTTCTTCATCGCCACGCCCCAGAGCATCATTGCCGATCACGTCAAGGCGCTGGCCCTGGTGTCGCGCCTGCTTAACCGCGAGGACATCCGGGCCAGGCTGCTGGCGGCGGACGATCCCCAGAAGGTGATGGATATCTTTTTGGAAGCCGAAAAGGGAGAGGCCAAAGCATGAAGTTTCAAGCCAGCAAAGGCACCAGCGATGTGCTGCCCGGGGAATCGCCCGACTGGCAGTATGTGGAATCGGTGATCCGCCGCCAGGCGGAGCGGTTCGGATTCAAGGAGATCCGCACCCCCATCTTCGAGGAGACCGCCCTGTTCGTCAAGGGCACCGGCGACACCACCGACATCGTCCAAAAGGAGATGTACACCTTCACCGACAAGGGTAACCGTTCCATCACCCTGCGGCCCGAGGGGACGCCGCCGGTGGTCCGGGCCCTGCTGGAGCACAATCTGCTGAAGGAAATCCCGCTGGCCAAGGTCTACTACCTGGCGCCCATGTTCCGCTACGAAAGACCGCAGGCCGGGCGGATGCGCCAGCACACCCAGTTCGGGGCCGAGATAGTGGGCAGCGCCGCACCCCAGGCCGACGTGGAAGTGATAGCCCTGCTGTTCTTCACCCTGCAGGAACTGGGATTGGCCGGGCTCAAATTGCGGCTTAATACTTTGGGCTGTCCGAAATGCCGTCCGCAATATCGTGAAAAACTGGTCGAATATCTTAAGCCTAAACTTTCCGACCTTTGCGAATTCTGCAATGAGCGGTTCTCCCGGAATCCATTGAGGGTGCTGGACTGCAAGATAGATCAGCATAAGTTCGACGACGCCCCTGAGATGGATCAGTTCCTGTGCCCGGAGTGCAAAGGGCATTTTCAGTCGGTGCAAAATGATCTGAAGACCATCGGCATCCCATTTGCGCTGGACAAGAAACTGGTGCGGGGCCTTGATTATTACACCCGGACGGCATTCGAGGTGGTGTCGGAACATCTCGGAGCCCAAGATGCCCTGGGCGGCGGCGGGCGCTACGACGGACTGGTTGAGGAGCTGGGAGGCGATCCCACTCCGGGGGTGGGTTTCGGATCGGGCCTGGAGCGATATCTGCTGGCCATGAAGAACCAGGGGGTCAAATTCCCAGAAGTAAAGAGGACCGATTATTTCATCGCCACTTTGGGCAATGAGGCCAAGGCCCGGGGAATGGAGATCTGCACTCGATTGCGGTTAAAGGGTTGTCTCTGCGAGCAGGAACTGCTGGATCGCAGCCTTAAAGCCCAGGTGCGCGAGGCCAACCGTCTTAACGCCCGATACGTCATAATATTAGGCGAGGATGAGATCAAGAAAGGCGTGGCGACCATTAAGGACATGGATGGCCATAGCCAGACAGAGGTGCCGCTGGGAGAATTGGTTGAAAAGATCTTGGGTACGGCCAAGCAATAGTACTTTGAAAACATATACAACTCAACCCCTTGATCCCCTTCTCTTGCGAAGAGAAGGGGCCGGGGGATGAGTTCGTAAATTAGTAACTTATATGAGTTTTCGCGTTTTTAGCGGGAAAGATTAGTAACGACCCGCGAAACACACGAAATAATCTAAATAATATTTTGTGAAATTTGGTGTCCTTTAGTGGGAGAAAAAGCATGTCAGAAAAGATAAAACAATTCAACTCCTACCGGTCCAAGATGAACGACCGGATACTGACGGCCGATAATACCGGAATCAAGCGGTTCTTCAACCTGGACACCGCCGCCTACCAGGATGGGGCCCTGCCGGCCAAGACCAAGGAGATGCTGGGGCTGTGCGCCTCGGTGGTGTTGCGCTGCAACGACTGTATCACCTACCACGTTCTGCAGTGCAAGGAACTGGGGGTGACAACCAAGGAGTTTGACGAGATCATGAACATCTCGCTGGTGGTGGGAGGGTCGATCACCATACCGCATATCCGCAAGGCGTATGAGATGTGGGACGAGGGGGTAGGCTGATTCTTAACCCAGACCTTAATATCTGGATTAAGAATGACTAGATCAATACAATAATAATATTACAGGCATTATGAAACTTGAAACCTTAGGCAACTGGGAACGCAGCCATACCTGCGGGGAACTTCGTTCCGAACATATCGGCCAGCAGGCCGTTCTCTGCGGCTGGGTACACCGCAGCCGCAACCACGGCGGGCTGATATTCATCAACCTGCGGGACCGCTACGGCATCACCCAGGTGGTGTTCGATCCGGCCCAGAGCGCCGAACTGGCCGAGACCGCCAAGGACCTCAAATCCGAATACGTGATCGCGGTCAGGGGCACGGTGCGCAACCGGCCCCAGGGGCAGACCAATCCCGGCATGGCCACCGGGGTGATAGAAGTGCTGGCAGGCGAGGTCAAACTGCTCAACAGTTCGGCCGTTCCGCCGTTCGTGATAGAGGACCAGACCACCGCCTCCGAGGAATTGCGTCTAAAATACCGGTATCTGGATCTAAGAAGATCCCCCCTGTCCAGGATCTTCGAGCTACGCCACAAATTTGTGCTGGCGGTCAGGAATTATCTTTCCTTGCAGGGATTTTTAGAGATCGAGACCCCGTTGTTCGCCAAGAGTACTCCGGAAGGTGCCCGCGATTATCTGGTGCCCTGCCGGGTCCAGCCGGGAAAATTCTACGCCCTGCCGCAATCCCCGCAGATTTACAAGCAGATACTGATGGTGGCCGGCTTCGACAAGTATTTCCAGATCGCTCGCTGTTTGCGGGACGAGGATCTTAGGGCCGACCGCCAGCCGGAATTCACCCAGATAGACATCGAAATGGCTTATGCCACCGAGGAGGGGATATATGCCCTGATTGAGGGCATGATCAAGGAGACATTCAAAGAGGCGGCCGGAGTGGAGATCGTGACGCCTTTCCCCAGGCTGGCCTATGCCGAATCCATGCGACGCTTCGGGTCGGATAAGCCGGACCTGCGTTTCGGATTGGAATTGTGCGATATCTCGGAGATGGCGTCCAGATCGGAATTTGCCGTCTTCCGCCAGGGGATCGAGAACAAGGGGCAGGTGAAGGGCATCTGCGTGCCGGGCGGGGGGAAATGGTCCCGCAAGGATATCGACGGGCTGACAGAGTTCGTAAAAATATACGGCGCCAAGGGGCTGGCCTGGGCCAAAATTTCCGGAGAGACACTTGAAGGGCCCATCGCAAAATTCTTCATCGGAGAGTTGGGCAAGGAACTTATGCAAGCCATGTCTGCCCAGGACGGGGACATCTTGCTGTTCGTGGCCGACAAACCGTCAATCGTTGCCGCCGCTTTGGGGGCGCTCAGGGTGGAATGCGCCAAGCGTCTGGATATGATCCCCAAGAACAGGTTCGCTTTTGCCTGGATCAACGATTTCCCGATGTTCCATTACAACGAGGAAGAAAAACACTGGGAGGCCGAGCATCATATATTCAGCATGCCCAAAGAGGAACATCTGCAGTACCTGGAAAGCGATCCGGGCAAGGTGTTGGGTCAGCTTTACGACCTGGTGGCCAACGGTTACGAGATGGCCTCTGGTTCCATTCGTATCCACCGCCGCGATATCCAGGAGCGGGTGATGAAAGTGATCGGACTTTTGCCGGAAGAGGCCCAGAAGAAATTCGGATTCATGCTGGAGGCATTCGAATACGGCGCGCCGCCGCACGGCGGGGTGGCACCCGGCTTGGACCGCTGGATCATGCTGCTTTGCGGCACCGACAACATCCGCGACGTGATCGCCTTTCCCAAGACCACCTCGGGCAGCGGCCTGATGGAGGGCAGCCCCTCGGAGGTGGATGAGCGTCAGTTGAAGGAACTGCACATCAAGACGATATAAGGGTTGCTCATTCCCATTTCCGGTGCTGTTAAAATTTATTGACTTTTATCCCGTTTTGGAATATACTAATAATTCTTGGAAAAATGATCCCGGTGTTGGAAACTTATTACAGGAGTTAGATATACAACAATGGTAGAGATCAGATGGCACGGTCGGGGAGGACAGGGCGCCAAGACCGCCGCATTGCTATTTGCCGATGCCGCTTTGGCGGTGGGCAAGTATGTGCAGGCCTTCCCGGAGTACGGACCGGAGAGGATGGGGGCTCCGGTGCAATCCTTCAACCGCATTGACGACAAACCCATATTGATGCATTGTCCGGTCAAATCTCCCAGCGTGGTGGTGGTGCTGGATCCCACCCTGATGGCCTCGATCAACGTCACCGCGGGCCTGGGCAAAGAGGGGACCCTGATCATCAACACCGGGCTGGACGCGGCCGAGATCAAAAAGAGCGTCAAGTTCGACGGCAAGATCTTCACGGTGGACGCCTCCAGGATATCCGAGGAGACCATCGGCCGGAAGATCCCCAACACCCCGATGCTGGCGGCCCTGGTCAAGGTCACCGGGATGCTGGATTTCGACAGCATGCTGGAGGACACCCAGAAGAAGCTGGCCAAGAAATTCGCCCACCGACCGGAGGTGATCGAAGGCAACATCCAATCCATGAAACGGGCGGCACAGGAGGTGAAGTCGGCATGAGCGAACTGAAGAAATATAAGGAACTGGCGTTAGGGGGGAATATAGAAAAGGGCGGCACCGCCGTCGATTTTAAGACCGGCGACTGGCGCAGCTCCCGTCCGGTCTACAACCCCGAGAACTGTATCCAGTGCCTGTTCTGCTGGGTATACTGCCCGGATTCGGCCGTCATACTAAAGGACGGCAAGGTTGCCGGGTTCAATCTGGAGCACTGCAAGGGCTGCGGCATCTGCGCCCACGAGTGCCCGGGCAAGAAGAAGGTCAAGGCCATTGTCATGGAAGAGGAGGTCAAGTAGCATGCAGAAGATAATACTGGCCAAGACCGGCAACGAAGCCATGGCTCTGGCCATGAAGCAGGTCAATCCCGACGTGGTGGCCGCCTATCCCATCACCCCGGCCACCGAGATAGTTCAGATATTCTCCCAGTACGTGGCCGACGGCGAGGTCAAGACCGAATTCGTGGCGGTGGAGTCCGAGCATTCGGCCATGTCGGCCTGCATCGGATCCTGCGCGGCCGGGGCCCGGACCATGACCGGCACCAGTTCCCAGGGCCTGGCCCTGATGTACGAGATGATCTACATCGCCGCCGGACTGCGCTTGCCGATAGTGATGGCCGACGTCAACCGGGCGCTGTCGGCCCCCATCAACATCCACTGCGACCACTCCGATTCCATGGGCTGCCGCGACGCCGGTTGGGTCCACATCTTCTCCGAGAATGCCCAGGAGGCCTATGACAGCATGATCCAGGCGGTGCGGATCGCCGAGCATAAGGACGTCCGGCTGCCGGTGATGGTCACCACCGACGGCTTCATTATCTCGCACGGCATGGAGCGGATCGACACCCTGCCCGACGCCGAGGTCCAAAACTTCATCGGAAAGTACGATCCCCTGATGCACCTGCTGGACGTCAAGAAGCCCTTCACCATCGGGGCCATCAACCTGACCGATTATTACTTCGAGCACCGCCGGGCCATGGTGGACGCCCAGAACAACTCCCTGAAGGTGATCAAGGAAGTGGGCGCCGAGTTCGGCAAGAAATTCGACACCGGCTACGGCCTGATAGAGAAATACCAGTTGGACGACGCCGAAGTGGCCATCGTGGCCTTGGGCTCCACCTGCGGCACCGCCAAGGTGGTCATCGATCAGCTGCGGGCAAAAGGGGTCAAGGCCGGACTGCTCAAGATCCGAGTCTTCCGGCCTTTCCCCACCGAGGAGATCGCCAAGGCTCTGGAGAACATCAAGACGGTGGCGGTGCTGGACCGCTCCGATTCGGTGGGCGGCTTCGGCGGCCCGGTGTTCACCGAGATCCGCTCGGCCCTGTACGGCTCGGCCAAGCGCCCCCAGATCGCCGGCTTTGTCTACGGACTGGGAGGCCGGGAGATAGACATGGAGCAGATCGAGGGACTGTTCATGGACCTCAAGGCCGGCAAGGTCAAGGCCGATTCGGTCAGCTACCTGGGGGTCAGGGAATAACCCGAAAAGAATACAGAATTATTGAATTCTGAATTTAGAATTTTATTACAAGGATAATATAAAATGGCAAATCTTAAAGAACTGGCAGCCCGGGGCGATAAATTCACCGGCGGGCACCGGGCCTGCGCCGGCTGCGGGGCCTCGATAGTGGCCCGCCAGGCATTGCTGGCCGCCGGCGACAAGCCGGTAGTGGTAACCTGCGCCACCGGCTGTCTGGAGGTGGTGTCCACCATCTTCCCCTACACCGCCTGGGACGTTCCATTCATCCACAGCGCCTTCGAGAACTCGGCGGCCACCATCTCCGGGGTGGAGGCGGCCTATAAATCGCTGCACCGCCAGGGCACGGTCAAGGAGGACATCCGGTTCTTGGCCTTCGGCGGCGACGGCGGCACCTACGACATCGGGTTGCAGGCTTTGTCCGGCGCCATGGAGCGGGGCCACAATATGCTGTACATCTGCTACGACAACCAGGCCTACATGAATACCGGGATCCAGCGTTCCTCGGCCACCCCCCGGGGCAGTTCCACCACCACCAGCCCCAACGGGAAGAAGATCCCCGGCAAGATCCAGTTCCGCAAGAACCTGACCGAGATCATGGCGGCCCACGGTATCCCCTATGTGGCCCAGAGCGTGGTGGGCAACTGGTCCGATTTCACCAAAAAGGTGGAAAAGGCCCTGGCCAAGGGCGGTCCGGCCTTCATCGCCGTACTGCAACCCTGCCGCCTGGGATGGGGCTATCCGCCGGAGCTGACAGCCGAACTGGGCCGCCTGGCGGTGGAGACCAATTTCTGGCCGCTGTACGAGGTGGAGGACGGCAGGTACAAGCTCAATGCCACGCCCAAGGAACGGAAACCCATCGGCGAATGGATGTTCCAGCAGGAGAGGTTCCGCCATCTCAAGAAACCAGAACACCAGTCCATCATCGACGACATCCAGAAGGACATAGATGCCCGTTGGGAGCAGCTTAACAAGAAATGCTCCCTGTAAAAAATTTACCTTTTAAATGAGGTATTGTTAAGTGTCGGAAAATGTAAATGTCTTTGAAGACGATTTTTGGTCGATCAATGAGAAGCTCAACGAGCTTCTCAAGAACACCAATTCGCTGTCGGTGCTGCTGATTGATAAGGCCGGGCAGTTGATCACCACCGCCGGAGACATCAGCCAGCTGGACACCACCTCCTTCGCCTCGCTGTCGGCGGCGGATTTTGCCGCCACCAGCCAGCTGGCCATGCTGGTGGGAGAGAAGGAATTCGCCACCCTTTTCCACCAGGGCGAAAAGCAGAACATCTATGTGGCCTCCATCGAGTCGCGGGTGATGCTGGCGGTGGTGTTCGACCAGAGGACCACCCTGGGCCTGGTCAGGGTCCGGGTCAAGCAGACGGTGGCCGAGCTGATCAAGATATTCCAGGCCATATTCTCCAAACTGGAGGGCGGCCCGGGATCAGGCGGACCATCGCCGCTGGGCAGCGATTTCGCGTCGGAGGCCGAATCCGAACTTGATAACCTTTTCAAGTAAGCGGGAGGAATTGTAGTGTCTTTAATCAACTACTCGTCCCGCGAGATAAACTGCAAGGTCGTTTACTACGGCTGCGGGCTGTGCGGCAAGACCACCAATATAAAGTACATCTACTCCAAGGTGGCCCCGGACGCCAAGGGCAAGCTGATCTCCCTGGCCACCGAGCTGGACCGCACCCTGTTCTTCGACTTCATGCCGCTGGACCTGGGAAGCATCAAGGGCTTTAAGACCCGGTTCCACCTGTACACCGTGCCGGGCCAGGTTTTCTACAACGCCAGCCGCAAGCTGATCCTGAAAGGGGTGGACGGGGTGGTATTCGTGGCCGATTCCCAGGTGGAGCGGCTGGATGCCAACGTGGAATCCATCGCCAACCTGCAGGATAACCTGGCCGAGAACGGCTTCAACATAGAGAACATACCGTTCGTCATCCAGTACAACAAGCGGGACCTGCCCAACATCGCCTCGGTGGACGAGCTGCGATCCCAGCTCAATAAATGGGGGGTGCCGGATTTCGAATCGGTGGCCCATCAGGGCTACGGGGTGTTCGAGACCCTCAAGGAAGTGGCCAAGAAGGTGCTTAAGAACCTGGGATAGCCCGGGATAAAACAAAAAGCCGTTGGTTATCCCCAGCGGCTTTTTTGTTTCATCAGATCAATGACAGCTATGGGTTGTGCAGACTGTTTGATCCGGGAATTCGGGCAAAGAATTGCTTTTATAAGCAGCCACCAGCTGTTCCACGGTTGTCCCGGTCGCTTTTAAGACTTTTATCCCGGAGGCATTGAGTTTGTTCAATGCCCCGGCTCCTATGCCGGTGCAGACCACGGCATCTATCTCATGGCCGGCCAATGATTTTAGGGGCTGGCACATGCCGTGGGAATGGTGCTGGTTCTGGTTCTTTACCGGCGTTAGTTCCGAAGTTTCGGTGTCAACGATCAAAAAGAATGGCGCCCCGCCGAAATGGCCGCTGATGGAGGATTTCAGGCCCAGGTCGTCGCTGGTTGGTATGCATATTTTCATTTTATTCTCCTTATACATTTGTTTGTTTTTATATCAACCGAAAGTTTTACGGTTCCGCCCTCGATCCGGAGGGCCTTGGAATTGACCAGGGCGTCGGCCACTTTTTTATGGGCAGATTTCAGGATATTGCCGAAGGTCTGCCGGGAGACCCCCATGCTGGGGGCGGCCTTTTCCTGATATCTGCCCTCCAGATCAGCCAGGCGCAGACTCTCCAATTCGTCGAAGGTCAAAATGACCTCGTCCAACATTGTCAAAGGAATGGCCCGGGGCTTGAAATATACCGCCTCCGGACGGTGGTGGACTTTCCTGAATTTACTGGGCCGGGGCATAAACTCTCCATATAGTTATTAGCATATGCTAATTATATTACATGACCGGGTATCTGTCAAGTTATTATATAGATTTTAAAATATATTTATTTTTGGCATGCGTAAGAAATATCGGAATATCTCGTGGACTAAATACCCGCTCTCCGGCGGTGACGTTTTCTATCCCTTTCATATCAAAAAATCCAAGGGAGAGGTGCTTGAATTTATAGGTTTCTGGGATGTTGCAAAGGCGATGTACGAAGAGATGGCCAGACAGGCTGAGTTATCCGGCGATTCGGCCTGCCTGGCTGATGTGCAAAATAAACTGGGCTGGTTATTGCATAAACAGGGCGACGAAGATAATGCTTTGAAACTGCTCAATCAATCCCTGGATTATTATCGGCAAAAAAACGACCGGAACAGCCTGAGCGCTGTCAAAAATAAGATCGGGAACATCTATAACCGGCTGGGAGAATATAAAAAAGCCCAGGAATGTTTCGAAAGCTCCCTTAAACTGGCCGAAGAATGCTGCGATCGGTGCAATATCACAATGGCCATGAATAATCTGGGCAATAATCTTGGCGACCAGGGCCAATATCATATGGCCTTGGAATATTATCAGAAAGGCTACGACATGGATAGCTTGGCCGACGATTATTTAAGTGCCAGCATAGAAATGGGAAATATGGGGTGGGTGTATTTATTATTGGGTGATCATCAAAAAGCTACGGATTGCTGGGGGAATCAAGTTATATATGCAAAGAAATATGGCGATAGACATTCTTTGGGAATAGCGTCAGGAAATCTATCGGCGGTATATATTTCTCAGGGATTATACAAAAAGGCGATGGAGGGAACGCAACTTCGCATTAAAATCGCCAGGGAAATGGGGGATAAAAAGGGCCTGTGTGTAGGTTATGGCTATTTGGCCAATATTTACAAAATGGAAACTGAATATGAAAACGCCGACTTGGCGTTCGTCCAAGCCATTGATCTAGCTAAAGAGATAGGACTTAAATTTTATGCAGCAGTATATTTATTTGAAAGAGGGGAACTGTTTTATGAAATCGGTGAAATATACAAAGCTGAAAAATATTGTAGTGATTCGTTAGAGATTGCCCTGGCCATAAATAAAAAGGACACCATTTTCAGATGCCGCCTGCTCCAGGCAAAGCTGGCCGCAGTCAAGGACCGGGCGGAGGGTATCCGGCTTATCCGGGGGCTTCTGGCTGAGGCCGGACAGCCGGACCAGCAGGCGGTCATTAATTATGAGCTGTTCAAATTGACCCGGGACGACCAATGCCGGAAGGAGGCCCTGGAATTATATACCCAGCTTTACGAAAAGACCCCGGATATTGATTATAAGAAGAAAATGGAGGAGTTGGAACGATCAAATTAAGCCCGGCCGGAAAAGGCCCGGGCTTTTTATAAAGTTCTTGACAAAAATGTATCATCTAATCTATAGTATAGGAAAATAAATAGTGTGAATATGAATAGATATTTACTGCTGTCGGTTATAATTTCGGTGCTCTGGTTGCCGGGTTATGCCCAGCCCCGCCGCTTGTTTGAATTTGAACAGCGCGAAGGCGATAGCCGGCCCAAGTCGGACCTAATCCCGACCTCTCCCTACCCCTCCCCTCGAGAGCCTGCCCTGAGAATGACCCCACGTTTTGAAACGAAGGGGGAGGGAAAAAGGGTGGGGTCCAAAGCACCGGGCCTGTCCGCCGCAGCTAAGG
>CALMGM010000003.1 GCA_937863685.1 uncultured bacterium | reverse complement strand
GGGACTTAACCCAACATCTCACGACACGAGCTGACGACAGCCATGCACCACCTGTACTGATGTCCCTTGCGGGAGGACCATGTTTCCATGGTTTTCACCAGCATGTCAAGCCTAGGTAAGGTTCTTCGCGTTGCGTCGAATTAAACCACATCCTCCACCGCTTGTGCGGGTCCCCGTCAATTCCTTTGAGTTTCAACCTTGCGATCGTACTCCCCAGGTGGGGTACTTAATGCGTTAGCTTCGGCACTCATTCTTTAAAAGAACGAACACCTAGTACCCATCGTTTAGGGCAAGGACTACCAGAGTATCTAATTCTGTTTGCTCCCCTTGCTTTCGCGCCTTAGCGTCAGTGCAGGACCAGAGAACCGCCTTCGCCACCGGTGTTCCTCCTGATATCTACGCATTTCACCGCTACACCAGGAATTCCATTCTCCCCTTCCGCACTCAAGGCCAATAGTATCGACTGCAGTTTCCCGGTTGAGCCGAGAAATTTCACAATCGACTTAAAAACCCGCCTACACGCCCTTTACACCCAGTGATTCCGGACAACGCTTGCCTCCCCCGTCTTACCGCGGCTGCTGGCACGGAGTTAGCCGAGGCTTATTCCACTGGTACCGTCATCTTTATTTCGTCCCAATGAAAAGGGTTTTACATCCCGAAGGATTTCATCACCCACGCGGCGTCGCTGGTTCAGGGTTTCCCCCATTGACCAAAATTCCCTACTGCTGCCTCCCGTAGGAGTAGGGGCCGTGTCTCAGTCCCCTTGTGGCCGATCGCTCTCTCAAGCCGGCTACCCGTCGAAGCCTTGGTAGGCCATTACCCTACCAACTAGCTGATGGGACGCGGACTCATCTCTTAGCGAATTGCTCCTTTGATTTCAACAGAATGCTCTGTCAAAATGTTATGCGGTATTATCCCCAGTTTCCCGGAGTTATCCCCCACTTAGAGGTAGATTATCCACGTGTTACTCACCCGTTCGCCACTATCATACATTCATATTGCTACAAACGCATGACCGTTCGACTTGCATGTATTAGGCACGCCGCCAGCGTTAGTCCTGAGCCAGGATCAAACTCTCCATAAAGAAAGTTTAATCATTTTAAACTAGAAATTTTCGAAGATCCATAAAGCTCAATAACAAACACACTGTGCACCATATTCAATTTTCAAAGAACTTATCCCTTTCGGGCCAAGGTTTGTAATTATACTCAAAACTGGTTCAAATGTCAATACCTATTTACAAATAATTCAATATTTTTCATAATTAATTATTTTGCTGAATTTTCAAGTCTCACAACAGCTTAGGGTGATTCTCGGCATCTGATGCTGGAAAAACATCAACTCCTCGGTCGGAGGCACTATGGCAATTAGTTCAAAACATGAGCTAAGCATTGCCGGCTTTATCGTCACACCGCCGGTCATTCCTTCACTATCCTGGCCGTCAGCTTCTTGCTGAAATAACCCTTGGCCGAATAGGTAGGCTCGATGGTCACATTGATGATGTATTCACCGGGTGGCACCAGGCTTCCTTTATCATCGGTACCGTCCCAGACGATGTTGTTGAGCCCTAGGGTCTCCCGGAACTC
This sequence comes from uncultured bacterium, assembly GCA_937863685.1. Lineage (GTDB taxonomy): Bacteria > Edwardsbacteria > AC1 > AC1 > EtOH8 > UBA2226. The sequence continues at coordinate 106,619 of CALMGM010000003.1, read as the reverse complement.
GTTGACCAGGTTCCGTACCAGTCTCCCGGCGCTGTCGGTGATCTGGATCCTGAAATCGCCCGGTTCGTAGAGAATTAGAGCTATTGTTGGGCCGGGGAAATCGGCATTTAATTTTTTGGGGTACAGTCCTTCTATATAGCCGTCTATGCCTACCCAGTAATACTGCACCGATTCCCGCTCCAGAATGAACACCTGTCCGTACCTCTTCCATATGGCAATACCCCTGGGCGATTCGAACTCGTTATCATCCTTGCCCTGCCGGCCGAACCCAGCCACATACTTCAGATCGTGGGTGAACTTGTGGACCTGGTGATTGACCATATCGGTGGCATAGACGCTGCCGTAGAAATCCAAGGCCAGCCAGGCGAAATAGGCCCGGGGCATGGCTATATCGTCGCCGGTGATCTCGGCCTGTATTTTCCCGAACTGGTCGAGCTTGCGGATCCGGCCGTTGACCGAATCGGACACCATCACCACCGTCTCGTGGCGGAAATTCCACTTGTCGGCGAAATCGACCACCGCTATGGCGGTGGGCCGGTCCAGCTTACCCCCCCCGTCCATGATCCGGGTCCGACGCCCTATCTTGTCGTATACCACAATGCGGTCGTTATCGGTATCGGTGACGAACAGGTTCCCACCGGCATCCACCGCACAGCCCATGGGGTGGGAAAGTTCGCCGACCCCGACATTCCTGATGAACTCCAGCTTTCCCTTCTCATTGAAGAGACAGACCACCCGGTTGTTGTTCATGTCGGCCACATAGACAAAGCCGTCCTCGGTGGCCGCCACCCCCTGGGGATTGTGGAACTGTCCGTCGCCCGAGCCCAGTGAACCGTAGGCCGCCAGCCCGTCCAGCCCTCGGTTATAGATTATCTGATGGCGATTTGAATTGGCGGCGTAGACCGTCAGTTCGTCGTCGTCCCCCGCCGTGGAGGGATCGTCGGTCGCCTTTAGTTTCACAGCGGCAATGCCCTGCGGGTCGTCGAAGCCAGCCCCCAGGCTGAGTAACAACCTCAGATAGAATCGGCCGGCCTTGTGAAAGCCATAGGAGTGCCCGTAGGGCGGCGGCACCAGCAGGGTGGGCCGGTATTCCTGGGCCGTTATGGGCTGCCAGGTAAGGACTGTAAGCACTATCAGAATAGCCCATGGTTTTTTAGGCAGGGAGCAAGTTAACCTGTGAATCATATTGTATCCTCCAATAACCAGCGGTAGATGTAATAACCGACCATTACTTTTTTTATATAATTCCTGGTCTCCAGGAAAGGTATCTCCTCGATGAGATAATCATCGTCGTTACGGCATGGCTCCGATTTAAGCCACTGCTTGACCCTTTGGGGCCCGGCATTGTAGGCCGCCAGGGATTGCACCAGGGAACCGTCAAACTGTTTCAGCAGGCCGGACAGGAACCTGGTGCCGTATTCGATGGATGTCTGGGGATGGTACAGGGCATCGGGCTTGAATTTCTTCAAGCCCGACAGCCGCTGGCCGGTCTTGGGCATTATCTGCATCAGGCCCCGGGCCCCGGCCCGGGAACGGGCGGCGGCCACGAACTTGCTCTCCTGCCTCATCACCGAAAGCACCAGGGCCGTCTCTAGCGGGCTCTCCGCCAGCGATGCCTTTATGGAAAGGAGGTATCTCTTGGGATAAAGGGTCTCTATCAGAGCCTTGGGACGCGGACCCATCCAGAGGTCGAAAGACCTTTTGGCACAATAGATGGCCTGGGGATCCAGTCCGGCTTGGCCATAGAGCTGGGCCAGATAATGCAGGGCCACCGGATCGTTCCAACTGATCTTCCTGATGGCCTCGGCCAGCTTTGAGGCTTCGTCCAGCAGCCCCATCTCGACCAGCCTGGAGGCCTGGGTGAATCGGCGGTGATTTTTTATCCAACTTTCCGGCTCCAGTTCCGGTTGGGCGACCGCCGAATCCAGGAAGGCGATCTGGGCGATCTTATCGGAGGACAGGCTGTCTCCGTAACCGTTCAACTTCTCCCTGGCCCTCCAGCCGTAATAGGTGTATTGGCATTGAGCCGCCAACTCCATATATATTGCTCTGGCGGCGCCGCTGTCCCCCATCGCCTGGTGGGCTTTGGCCTGCCAGAAAGTTGCCGTTTCGGCATAATCGCTCTGGGGATATTTTTTGGGAATGTCCTGCCAGTGCTTGAGGGCCCTGGGGTAGTTTTTCAATTTATAAAGGCACCATCCGGCCCGGAAAAGACCCTCGTCAGCCCAGCTGGTGCCGGGCTGGAGCTGGGGCACTTTCAGATAGGCCTGGACCGCCAGTGAGAGCTTCCCCTGGCGCTCCAGGCATTTACCGGTCAGATACTGAGCCTGCCCCAGCGTCCTGCTGCCCTTGTTATAGCGGATGAACCTGGTCAGCAGGTTTCTGGCCGATTCATACTTCTTCTGGCTGATCAGCCGGCTGGCCTTGTAGATGGTACCTTTGCGGACCGGTACCAGCGGAGCAAGAGCGGCCACCGGCTGTTCCCTAAGCAAGGACATCAGCAGGCTGTCATCGCCTTGGCTGTTTGCGGAAGAAGCCAGGCTGTCAAAAATGCTGTCGGCCGCCCGGAAGCGACCCTCCTGCCGGTAACAGAAGCCAACGTTCATCCAGGCGATATCCGCCAGCAGGGTGTCCTGCCGGGCCAGCTCCAGAAAATCGTACAGGGCGTCACCATAAAGCCCGATCTTCTTCAGACTGTAGGCCCTTTGCCATTTGCAGTTGACTTCCAAAGCCGAGCCCGGCCAGCGCCGGAAAAAGTCATCAGTTTCTTTGACGGCCTCCTGGTAATTGCCGGACAGGATCATCATCCTTATTTTGTTGTACTGCGAAATGTTATCCGTCGGCGCCCGGCTCAAGACGGACATGGCCCTATCGTATTCCAGCCACTCTCCTAGCATCAGGGCCTGCTGGACCGCATCAGGCGGTTCCTGGGCGGGAACGTTAACGGGAGATATTATCAGCCAGACAAGAAACAGACCTTTGATCATATTGTGATTTTAACCGATGCCGCATTGATTTGTCAAAATAAAAACGGGAAGAATTGATTTTCTTCCCGTTCTGCCTTGACGGAAATATTATTTAAAGGTTTTTTTAAGCTCTCCGATCAGGAGGTTGCTGCCGATCGGGGCCAGGATGATGCCGTATTTTTCGCTTATGGTGGCTATCAGCTTGTGATGCTCGGCAGAGTACGCCTCCCTGGCGGCAACGGCCCGGGATTCCCACTTGTCGGAGATGATTCGGACCTCGGCCTGGCGCTGGCCGGCATCCTTGAATTTTGTGCCGGCGATAATGGTCTGATAGCGAAGCAGATCGTTGCTGATCGTCTGGCCCATCAGTTCGGCAATATCAAGCAGTCTGATGAAATCGGCGTGGAAAGCGGCGGTTTTTTTATCCCCGCAATTTGATTGCAGGCAGAAGCCGGTTTTGATCTGGGCCACATCCTGGCAATACTTCTGGTAGAAATCCAAGGTGGCCTGTTGCGTGGAATAAGGTTGTTTTTCAAATTCTGTCAAACGGTTCAGGATTTGATGATACTGCTCCACCAACGGCTTGGTGGCGGCCAGGTACTGGCCGTTGCCGCTGCAGCCAATTATTGATGCCAGCATTGTCAAGGCCAATAAACAGGAAAATATCTTCCACATTTATCCACCCTCCTTTTAACAGTTATTAACTTAACTGTCAGCCACTGGCGCTATTATTTTAATGATCGACCGAACCTTGTCCCAAGGGATATGATAGCTTTAATCGGCATGTTTTTCAAGGGGAAAATATTTTTATTTTCGGCAGGCCCGGACCAACGGCACCAGCATCTCCTGCGGGGTGGTTCCCCCGTGGTTGGCCTTAAGGTAAAATCTTTCCTCGCCCCAGATAAAATCCTTCAGACACCAGCCGTCCTCCATGACCAGCGCGAAATCCCCTATCCTTTGGGCCAGCCGGGGATCGGCCGGGCCCGGTCCGTAAAAGCCCTGGGAGATCATCTGGGCCCTAGAATATAGTTTACAGGCCTCTCCCAGATGACCGGAGACATATCTCCTGAACTGCGTCACCCGGTCAGGATGGACATAGCAATAGGCCACCCTGGGCTCGCCGCATAAAGGAAGGGTCAGGCACTGCTTGAGGCCGGGGTGTTTGTCAAGGTCAATGACCTTTTGTCTTGGCGTATCGATCAGGCCGTGGTCGGCCGTAACCAAAAGAATGACATCATCCCCTTTTACCGACTGCCAAAACCGTGCGATCCTGACATCCAGGTCGCGAAAATGAGCCTTCACCTTGGGGCTGTCGACCCCATGCAGATGGCATAAATGATCAACTTCGGGCCAATAGGCGTAAATGAAGGTTTCACTCCTGGCCCTTTTCAGGATCGATCCCATTCCGGCAAACAGGCCGGGGAGATCATCATACGGCTGTATAGCGGCCCGACCCCGGGTGGCGGTGGTGAACGGACCGTCGGCAATGAACCTGGGAGTGACGATAAAGCAGTGGGCCTTCATTTTATCGGAAATCGGTCCGCTGCCGATAAGATCTTTGACGTCTATCCCGGCTTGGGTGAAGCTGCCGCCGCCGAAGCGCGGCTGGCAGAACAATACCTTGGACACGGTTCCCAGTTCTTTGAAATGGACGAACCATCCGGTGATGGCATGGCGGTCCGGAGGCAGGCCGGTGGCAAAACTGGTTATGCTGCTGGCGGTGGTCGAGGGGAACACTGACGTGATCTTTGAATGCAGATTTGTTTTTAACCAGTCGTCCCCTCCGTGTTTTTGCAGGTAATGATACCCCAACCCGTCCAGCACCAGCAGGATGATCTTCTTGTACGGCCTCAGGTCGCCGGATGGAAGCTGTTTTAATTGGGCGTACCCGGTTTTACACCCGAACCTTCCGGCAATGCTGGCCATCAGATTGACGATACTGCCGCCGCGGTAATCGGGAAGGTATCTTTTTTTCATGGTGACAGCCTCATTGGTTCCAAAAACAAAAGCCGGATATTCCGGCTTCAGGTTTTTTATCTGTTCGCATTGCTGATCCTCCTTTTGATCGCCTGGAATATCTCGTTCATCTCGGTCAGCTCGAAAAACTTGGCTGAAATAAGGTAGATCAGGATCAAAAATGAAATGAACCCGGTCAGGATACCGGCTTTGGGCCACAAACCCAGCACCCCCAGCTGTCGCAGCCAGAGGCCGTTCAGGTAAAAAGCCGCCGCCCCGGTCAGCAAGGAAGCCGCAGTGATCTTAATGACCGAGCGGAAAACGTTCCTGAGGCTAAGGTCGGACAAACGCCTTTTGACCAGCCAAAGGCTGATCATGGCAATGATGGTGTAGGCGGCGGCGTGCCCCAGGGCCAGCCCGGGGATCCCCAGCAGTCCGATGACGGCAAAGTTAATGATGGTATTGGAGGCATTGCCGATGAAGTTCAGCACCAGCGGGGTCACGGTATCCTGCAGGGAGTAGAAGACCCGGTTCAGAAATAGGTATATGGTAAAGGAGAATAGTCCCAGAGAATAAAATGACAGAACGGTGGCCATCAGTTTGGTATCCTGCAGGGTAAAACGGCCCCGCTGCATCAGCACCTGAACGATAGGCAGGCTCAAGGTCAGGTAGATAACCAGGGCGGGGATGATAACGATGGCGCTCCAGATGATTCCCTTCTCCACTATGCCGGCGAACCTGGGCCAGTCCTTTTTAACCGCCAGCTCTGAAAGTCCGGGAAGCAGCACCGTTCCTATGGATACCGCAAAAAGACCGTGGGGCAGCACATAAAAAGCAAAGGCATACTGCAGGGCCGACACCCCGCCCTGGAAGTTGATGGCCAGGTTGTTCTGAACGGTCAGATTTATCTGGTTCAATATGACATAGGCCAGCACCGGCAGCGACAACTTGACTATTTTAATGACCGCTGGATGCTTGAAATTAATGCTGAAATGGTAGCGCCATCCTGCTTTTTTCAAACTGGTGTACTGGATCAGGGCCTGGCCCAAAACACCCAGGGTTGTCCCCAGGGCCAGCCCTACTATCCCAAACCCGGGCATCCAGCGATAGGCCGCCAAAGCGACGATGGCTATGGCATTGTTCAACACCGGGGCGAAGGCCACCACCATAAACCTGTTCCGGGCATTCAGGATGCCGCCGGCCAGGGCGGAAAGCCCGTACAGGAATATCTGGGGAACAAAGAAGATGAAAAAGAACAGCACCTGACGGCGCAGCTCCGGGCCGGCTTTGAGGGTCTGGACATACACCAATAGCGGGGATCCTATCCAGCAGACCAGGGTGGTGGCTCCCAGGGCGATCAAAGCGGCATTGACGATCTGGCTGATATTTTTCCAGGCCTGTTCTTTGTCCTGGGACGACAGTTGTTCCACCACCACCGGGATGAAGACCGCCGACAGGATGCCGCCTAAAATCAGTTCGTAGATCATGGTGGGCAGGATATGGGCCAGGTTGTACGCGTCGGCTATGGGTGTAAATCCCAGCACCGCGCCCATGAAGGCCCATTTAACGAAGCCGGTGACCCTGGAAAACAGTGTCCCCAGGGCCATTCCGGCCATATGTTTCAAGTGCTTGCTCAAATCAATATCCCGAATGTTGACTATGCTGCTGCCCCGCTAAATTAAAAAGGGCTTGATCTCTCAAGCCCGGGTTAAGGCAAGGTCAGTTCTTGACCGCGTGAACCAGGGACAGCCCTCCTATGAACAGGAATCCGAACCAGTAGAGCAGCATAAAGGGGATGGTGGCCAGCTGGGCGTGGTCGATGGCGTACCACAGGGCGAAGGTGGTGTAGACCGCCAGCAGGATCTCCAGGATCACGGTCAGTTCAAATTTTACCCGGTATTTTTTCTGTTGCCAGCTTCGGCTCTTGCCGCTCAGATTGTACTTAGGGGTCCTGACGAATCCGCTCTGGCGGTTAAACAGCGCTCCGAAGACCGCTTTGGTGTTTATCACCGAAAGCCCCACCGCCCCGGCCATAAGTATCGGCAGTGACATCACCCGTCTTTTCCAGTCGGGATATATCTCCTTCTGGGCGTAGATATAGAACAGGGGATAACTGAAAGCGCAGACGGTAAACGCAGCGGCCCCGATGAAGAATCCCCGGGAGGTCGATTCGGTGACCTTGATCACCAGCATCGGCCAGGACAGGATCGAGAGCAGCAGCATCAACGGAAAGACGATATGGTTGGTCAGATGGACCGTGGCTTCCCATTTTACCAGCAGAGGAAGGGTCCTGTCCTTCCATATTCTGGGCAGGAGTTTTTTGGCGGTCTGAATGGCCCCCTTGGCCCAGCGGTACTGCTGGCTCTTGAAGCCATGCACGTCGACCGGCACCTCGGCCGGGCAGACCACATCGTTGACATAGACGAATTTCCAGCCGGCCAGCTGGGCCCGGTATGATATATCCATATCCTCGGTCAGGGTGTCGTCCTGCCAGTTCCCGGCGTCGATGATGGTGCTTTTGCGCCAGATGCCGGCGGTGCCGTTGAAATTCATGAAAATGCCCGAAGAATTGCGGGCCCCGTGTTCGATCACGAAATGGGCGTCCAGCCCGATAGCCTGCCCTTTGGTCAGCCAGGAACAGTTGTCATTGAGATGCCCCCAGCGGGACTGCACCACTCCGACCCGGTCATATGAGAAATAGGGCATCATCTTTTTCAAAAAATCGGTTGGGGGAATGAAATCAGCGTCGAATATGGCCAGGAATTCCCCCCGGGCGACATCCAGGCCCGCCCGGAGAGCCCCGGCCTTGAAGCCGGTCCGGTCGTCGCGATGGATATATACCACCTCCATCCCCTGCTTTCGGTAGTCATCCACCAGCCGGCGGCACAATCCCTGGGTCTCATCGGTGGAATCGTCCAGCACCTGCACTTCAAATCTGTCGCGAGGATAATCAATGCTGCAGGCAGACTTGATCAGCCTCTCCACTACGTACTGTTCGTTGAAGATCGGCAGCTGGACCGTGACCCGGGGCCATTCTGAATATGCAATCTGCTGCTTTTGCTGAGACCTCCGGTTCTTCCGGTAAAGATAGACCATCAGGTAGGCATGGAAGGAGTAGATTGACAGCACTCCCATCAACAGACCATAGACCACCAAAAGGATGATTTCCATGTTGGACATGATCTTTTTATGAAACCTCAATTGAGTTTAGATAAATAAAATATACTCCCAGAATTCCATGATACCACTTTGTTTTGGCACCAATTACTGAGAGTTTATGGTTAAATAATTATTTAACTGATGAGTATACAACTTTTCCCATTATTTTTCAAGTTAATTTGTCATCAAAAATTCCCCAGCGACAGCATCACCAAAGTACAGGCCGTAACCCCCTTGATGCCATTGACCTCCAGCCTTTCCATCAGGCTTGGATTTTCCGCCCCGGGATTAAAGATCACCCTCCGCGGTTTGGCGTCAATGATCTCCTCAATCAGCGGCCCTGAACGATACGGCGCCAGATAGACCGTTATAGTGTCCGCCTTCTCGGGCAATGCCGACAAGAAGGGGTATACCTTCAGACTATCAATCTCCCTAAGGCTGGGGTTGATGGGAAATACTTTATAGCCTTTGTTTATCAACGATTGCAGAGCCAGATAGCTGTAACGATCTTTTTTGGCGCTGGCGCCCAGAATGGCGACATTCATAATCAACTCAATGCTTTCAGTCTCAGCGAAAAATCCAGGGCCGGGGCGGAGTGAGTAAGAGCACCTATGGAGATATAATCCACCCCGCATTCGGCTATTTTCCTGACATTTTCCAGGTTGACGTTTCCGGAGGCCTCGATCTTAAGCATTCCCTTCTCCCTGGCGGGAGACGACCACACCATCCGGCAGGCCTCGGCCATCATCTCCGGCTTCATATTGTCCAGCATCACGATATCCGGCCCCAGGGCGATGGCCTCCTCCAGCTGGGCCAGGTTCTGCACCTCCACCTCTATCTTGACCTTCTTTTTGACCCCGTCCCGCACCAGTTGGATGGCCGCCGACACCCCGCCGGCGGCTTCGATATGATTGTCCTTGATCAGCACCATATCGTAGAGCCCCATCCGATGGTTCTCACCCCCGCCGCAAGCCACGGCGTATTTTTCCAGAAGACGAAACCCGGGAGTGGTCTTGCGGGTGTCGAGGATCTTGGCCTTGGTGCCGTTCACCGCTTCGACATATTTTGCCGTCAGCGTAGCGATCCCGGAAAGATGCTGCAGAAAATTCAAGGCGGTCCGCTCGGCCGCCAGAATGCTCCGGGCCCGGCCCTGAATGTTCATCACCACCTGCCCCAGGTCGACCGGCTGAGAGTCATTTGTATTGACCTCTAGGACCAATTCGGGATCCACCTGCAAAAAGACCTCCCGGCAGACGTCTATCCCGGCCAGCACCCCCTCCTGTTTGGCCATTATCAGAGCCAGTCCACTGGTCTGCGGATCGATGGTATACCGGCTGGTGATGTCGCCCTTCCCGATGTCCTCCTTGAAGGCCTGTTTTATCAGGTCCCGGGCCTTGGCCAGATCGAATTTCATATTGGTCAGTCTTTCACAATAGTATTCAAATATCTTTGTGTTCTCTGTGCTCTTTGTGGTGAAGAGATTCTTCGTTTGTCTAATATCAAGCCGGGCTCAGAATGACGAATTCCTAATGACCAATGCCTATTTCTTATATTCCGGCTTCCACTCCAGCTTGGGCGGTTCCATCAGCGAGCCCCACAGGTATTTCTCGATCTTGTCCTTCAGCGTCTTGTCGATCTCCCTGTTGACCGGATATATCTTGGCGTTGAGCACCCGGTCCAGCAGGTTGACCGCCGCCGCGATGGTCGGCTCCAGGCCGCGTGGTGAGGTATGTTTGACGTCATCGCCCGGGGTGTGGATCATGTCCGAGGCCTGTCCCCCAAAGCGGCAGATATTCACCGCCGGCACCTCGTGGACCGCGAACGGCATGCAGTCGCTGCTGTAGATGTCCAGCTCGGCGCGGAAATAATGCCCGGTCTCCTTGGTGACGCCGTCGGCGTAGCCCTGCAGCTGCGGGGTGCCCAGCACAATCAGCTCGTTCTTGCCCAGCTCGTCGCCGGCCACGTCCACGTTGACCACCAACCCCAGCCGCTCCTTGACCTCCTTTTGATGTTTCTCGGCGTAGGAGAAACTTCCCCGCAGGCCCAGCTCCTCGCCTGAGAACATCACTATCCGCAGGTCCCTCTGGGGACGGTTCTTGGCGAAATGCTCGGCCGCCTTGAGCAGGGTGACGATCCCGCCGGCGTTGTCGGTGGAGCCCGGAGAGCGGGCCACGCTGTCGTAGTGCCCCACCGCCAGGGTCAGGTTGTCGTCGTATCCCCGGCCCTTGATGTCGATGACGATATTGTGGCCGGTGCGCTTCCCGGAGCTTTGCTTGATGACCAGGTCTATCCTGCTGCCGGACAGGGCCGACAGCTTCAGCCCGTCCTCGTAGCTGACGGTGACCGATGGCACATAACCCTGGGCGTACATCTTCTGGCGGTAGGACCAGCTGGGGGCCTGGCGCAGCGGACTGCCGATGGCGATGCAGGCCTTTATTCCGGCGATCTTAAAATGTTCGGCGATCTTGCGGGAGAAGGTATAGGTCAAAAGTATCTTGCCCTTGTAAGCGCCCTTGTTCCGCATCAGGATGTCGGCATCCTCCAGGAAGACCATCTCCCCGGAGATCTTGTGGTCGTGAGACAGCCCGAAGGGATGGGCCTTGAATGTCTGGTTTTTTGCCTTGATGAAGGCGGTGCCGGTCTCGAAGGAGTTGACCGCAAACGGCTCCAGGTGATGTTTGACCTTGAGCTGTTTGAGGTATTTGGTGATGACAGTGATGGCCTTCTTCTCCCCGGCCGAGCCGGTCAGCCGCTCGAAGTTGAGCTCTTTGAGGATTTGGTGGGCGTTGATCATGGGATGAAACTCCGTTATTATTAATTATTTACCTCTGTGTTTCCTTCGACAAACTCAGGGCATGCTTTGTGTACTTTATGGTAAATAGATTCTTCGTTCTGTAAGGCAAGATAGCCAAACTCAGAATGACGCATTCGCCGTATCCCCCAATAACTAATAACCAATAACTATTAACTAACTCTTCTTTCCCCGCTTCCTGGTATAGGTCACGCCCATATCCGGCTGGCCGGTCTTCTTCTTCGATCGTTTTCCCCCAAATGGCTTGGCCAGCGGCTCCTGGCCCTGCAGTTTGCGGATCTCGTCTCTTATAGCGGCGGCCTTCTCGTATTCCATGGCCGAGGCGGCATCGAACATCTGCTTCTCCAACTGGACGATGATCTCCTCCTGGCTTAAGCCCGAGACGATATAGGCCTCCATCTCCTCCTTGACCAGCTCCTGGCGGGAATCGGCCACTGAGGTGGACAGCATCACCTGCTCGATGGACTTGATGATGGACTGCGGAGTGATGCCGTGCTTTTCGTTGTAGGCTATCTGGATCTTGCGGCGGCGTTCCATTTCGGCCAAGGCTCGTTTCATGGAATCGGTGATCCGGTCGGCGTACATGATGACCTTGCCGGACAGGTGGCGGGCCGCCCGGCCCGATACCTGGATCAGCGAGCGCTCGGAGCGCAAAAAGCCCTCCTTGTCCGCATCCAATATCGCGACCAGCGAGACCTCCGGCAGGTCCAGCCCCTCGCGCAGCAGATTGATGCCCACCAGCACGTCGAATTCGCCCAGCCTTAAGCCTCTTAATATTTCGATCCGCTCGATGGCGTCGATCTCGGAATGCAGGTAGCGCACCTTGATCCCGCCCGCCGCCAAAAAGTCTGCCAGGTCCTCGGACATTCTTTTGGTCAAAGTGGTCACCAAAGTCCGCTCCTGGCGCTCCACCCTCTGCTGGATCTCCTCCATCAGGTCGTCCACCTGCCCGGTGATGGGTTTGATCACCACCTCGGGGTCCACCAGTCCGGTGGGCCGGACGATCTGGTCCACCACCACTCCGGCGGATTTTTTCAGCTCGTAATCCGAAGGGGTAGCCGAGGTGTATATCACTTGATTGGAGAGTAATTCGAATTCGTCGAACTTTAATGGCCGGTTGTCCAGGGCCGAGGGCAGGCGGAAGCCGAAGTCCACCAGGGTCTCCTTGCGCGAGCGGTCCCCGGCGTACATGGCCCCGATCTGCGGCACACTGACGTGCGATTCGTCGATGATCAGCAGATAATCCTTGGGGAAAAAGTCTATCAGACAGAAGGGCCGCTCACCGGGCTTCCTGCCGGCCAGGTGCCGGGAGTAATTCTCGATGCCGGAGCAGTAGCCCAATTCCTTGATCATCTCCAGGTCGTACTTGGTGCGCTGCTGGATGCGCTGGGCCTCCAGCAGTTTTCCGGCATTGGCCAACTCGGCCGTCCGCCATTTGGCCTCCTCCTCGATGTCCTTGAGGGCCTGCTCCAGCCGGGGATTGGAGACCAGGAAATGCTTGGTGGGATAGATGGCGATCCTTTCCTTGAGTTCGGTGACCTTGCCGGTCAGCGGCTCGAAGGCCGACAGCCGGGCCACCTGGTCGTCCTCCAGCTCGATCCGCAGGCCGATGTTCTCGTCGCCGGGATGGACCTCGATCACCCCGCCCCGCACCCGGAAGGTGCCGCGGTCGAAGCTGACGTCGTTGCGCTGGTACTGGATGCCCACCAGCTGTTTCATCACCGCCTCGCGGTCGGCAGTCTGTCCGGTCTCCAGCATCAGGACGAACTCCTTCCATTCGTCGGGCGAGCCCAGCGAGTAGATGCAGGAGACAGAGGCCACGATGATCACGTCCCGCCGCTCCAGCAGGGCCGAAGTGGCCCGCAGGCGCAGCCGCTCGATGTCATCGTTGCGGGAGGAATCCTTCTCGATGTAAGTGTCAGACGAGGGAATATAGGCCTCGGGCTGGTAATAATCGTAATAGGAGATGAAGTATTCCACCGCGTTTTGGGGGAAGAATCCCTTGAACTCGCCGTACAGCTGGGCGGCCAGGGTCTTGTTGTGGGACATGATCAGGGTGGGCCGGTTGATCTTCTCGATGACGTTGGCCATGGTGAAGGTCTTGCCCGACCCGGTGACTCCCAGCAGCACCTGGTGATCTATTCCCCGGTTCAGCCCGTCCACCAATTGCTCGATGGCCTGCGGTTGATCGCCGGTGGGTTTATAATCGGATACTAATTTGAATTGGTTCATTTGTTTTGGACGCAGATTTACGCTGATTTATCAAAATTTTTCTACAGACAGAAAAATAATCATTTAAGAAACCGTGGATTGCTTCATCTGTCAAGCATTAATGTCATCTCGCAATGACTGTTACGGCTAATATCATTACTTACGTCATTCTGAGTTCGGCACTATGCCTTACTAACCGAAGAATCCCGGATCCTTCGATGGCAAACTTGCCGAACATTCTCAGGATGACATGGATTGCTTCATCTGCCTGGCAAAGAGATCTTCTCGCAATGACTGGTAGAAACCTCTCTCCGCAGCGGGGAGAGGCTGGAGAGGGGTCAAACAAAGGCCCTGCGAGCAGGGCCTTTATGATCTCTATTGCTCGGTCAGGCCGGTGAAGTGGAAGTTGTTCACCTTGAGCGGCGGGACCACCATGTTCTCCTGGCTCTCCGGCAGGCCCAATGTTTCCACATTGTTGAAGAACTCCACCAGATCCTGATTGTAACGCATGTTCTTCACCCCGCAGGATATCTTTCCGTCTTCGATCAGGAAGGTGCCGTCCCGGGTCATCCCGGTAATGATGGGGATCTTGCGGTCCACCACCCGGTTGTACCAGAATCGGGTGACCAGCACCCCGCGCTGGGTGGACTTGATCATATCCTCCAGGGTCGAGCTTCCCCCCTCCAGGATGATATTCCGGGGCATCGGGCCCCAGGTGTTGGGCTGGGGAAGCCCGTGGCCGGTGGTCTCGGTCTGGTCCTTGGCCGCGGTCTTCAGGTCGTACACCGGCCCCTTGGCCACGCCCTTTTCGATCAGGGTCACCTTCTTCTTGGGCATGCCCTCGGAATCGAACGGTTCGGCCCAGATGGCCAAGGGATGGTAGGCGTCGTCGGTGATGGTAATATTGTCGCCCATCAGCTTCTGTCCCAGCTTGCCGGACAGGCAGCTGAGGTTCTCCTGCACCGCCTGGGCGCCGAACGACAGATAGGACAGGAACATCAGCGGGGTGGTCACCGCCTCCGGTTCCAGGATGACGGTGTATTCGCCCGGCTCCAGAGACTTGGCATTGAGACCGCCCAGGCATTTCTGGATGGCGATGGAAGCCACCTTCTCCGGGTCAAGTTGATCGGCCTTGCGGACGGTTTTGGCATGGCGGCCGGCGGTGATCCCGGAACGGGCGGTGATCTCCATGGTCAGCTGGCTCATCCGGTGGTAGGCGAACAGCCCGTTGCTGTTGGCCAGGGCGTTCACATAGAGCAGGTTGCTGACCAGCCCGGCCAGCTCCACCTTCTCCTGTTTGGCCAGATTGACGGCCTTCAGCACCATCTCCGCCCGCTGCTCCGGCTCCATCAAGGCCGTGCTTTGGTCGAAGGACTGGATGTCCTTATATTTTTGCGGACCCATCAGCGGGGGAAGCTCCTGCTGGCCGGTGATGGCCCGGGCCGCCTCCGTCGCCTGTCCGGCAGCTCTCTTGAGCGATTCGTCGTCGAACTGGTTGGTGGCGGCCCGCCCCGAGCGGCCGTCGATGTCCAGCCGCAGGGAGAGGCTGATGTCCGAGGTCTCCACGTTCTGGTGGATGGTGTTGTTGGCGATCCTGGTCAGCGGGGCGACCGTCTGCACCATGTTCACCTCGGCCTGCCCCTCTTTCACGAAGGACAACGCCTTTTTACAGATCTCCTGGGCCTGATTCTTATCTATCATCATTTTATTTTCATCCATCAATTTTATTTACTTCTTTCCCGGTATCACGCCAACCTTGATCTTGCGGAAGCGAGCCGGCGAACAGCCCTGGGCGGTGCGGGCGGTCTGGGAGGGTTCGCCCTTGCCGCAGTTGGCGGTGCCCCAGATCTTCCAGTCCCCCGGCCCGGCGATGGCGTCGCAGGCGTTCCAGAACTGCGGGGTGAAACCGGTGTAGGTGGCGTTCTTGATCATCCGGCCCAGCTTGCCCTGCCTGATCTCCCAGGCGATCTCGGTGCCGAACTGGAAGTTGGAGCGCCGGTCGTCGATGGAGAAGCTCTTGTTGGTGGCCATGTAGATGCCGTCGTCGGTCTCGGAGATGATCTGCTCGGTTGATTTGGTTCCCGGCTCCAGGTTGATGCCGGTCATCCTGACCAGCGGCATGTTGTCCCAGCCGTCGGCCCGCATGGCCCCGGTGGAAATCTTGCCGATCTTCTGGGCGGTCTCCCGGGAGGACAGGTAGTTGACCAGCAGGCCCTTCCTGATCAGGTCGTGCTTCCGGGCCTTGACCCCCTCGTCGTCGTAGCCGAAGCTGCCCAGCCCCATGGGACAGGTGGGATCGCTGGTGATGTTGACGATGTCCGAGCCGTATTTCAGCTGGTCCAGGTTGTCGGTGGTGGCAAAGCTGGTGCCGGCGAAGTTGGCCTCGCTGCCGAACACCCGGTCCAGCTCCAAAGGATGCCCCACCGATTCGTGGATCTGCAGGGACAGCTGGGAGCCCTCCAGGATGATGTCCTTCTCGCCGGACGGGCACTGCTCGGCCGACAGCAGGGCCACCGCCTCCTCGGCCGCCTGTTGGGCGTGTCCGGGAAAGTCCAGGGCCTCGATCATCTCGTAGCCGTTGGATTCCCACTGCCCGTCGTGGGAGCAGGGATAGGAGCGGTACTGGACGTCGCCGTCCCTGATGGCGGTGGCGGTGTATCCCCCGCCGCACTGGATTATGCGCTGTTCGATGAAGGAGCCGATGGTCGAGGCGAACAGCTGGTCCTCCACCCAGGCCGCGATCTGGGATTCGGTGATGTTGACGCCCTTGACCTTCCGCATGATCTCGTCGGTCTTCAGCAGCAGGGCGATCTTGTCCTCGATGGGCACCTCCAACGGGTTCTTCTTATGCGGGGTGACGTATTTGTCGATATATTTTTCCACCGGGGCCAGTTCCAGGTCCCGGATCTTGAGCAGGGCGCTGGCCCGGGCCACCTTGACCGCCTGCCTGGCCACCCGCTCGATCTCGGCCTTGTCTATCTTGGGGCTGGAGGCGAAGCCCCAGGCCCCGTTGGCGATCACCCGGATGCCGAAGCCGCCGGAGGTCCGCCGGTTGATGCTGCCCACCTGGCCGTCCTTGACCTCCACCCGCTCGGAGTCTTCGTTGATGATGCGGATGTCGGCGTAGCTGGCCCCGGCCAGCTCGGCCACGTTAAGGGCGTGTTGTGCTAGATCTTTCAAAATTATATCTCCTTCCTCTTTTACTGCTACTTTTTAAAGGCCATGCCCTGAATTCTTTCCATCCAGTACTATACGTCCAACAATGCTGATAGCGCTACTTTATATATTGTTTCTAAACCCTTTGTCATTTTCTTGAAATGGAACTTTGGAGCCCACTTTAAATCTGCCAGCGAGTCGCTGATGGTCAGAATCGCCCCCATATCTACTTTTCTATACTTTGCCACAGCAAACAGGGCCGATACTTCCATTTCGACAGTAGCCACCCCCTCCTTCTGATATTTCTTTACTTCATCAATTGTTTCACGATATGGTGCGTCTATGGTCCAAGTAGTGCCGACAACATAACTCAGCTTATGATCTGCCAGGGCTTTTTTTATATTTGATATCAATTTAGGTGATGCCTGAGCATACTTGCTTGCGCGCAAATAGTGGTATGAAGTCCCTTCGTCCCTGATTGCCCTATCGCAGAGCACCAGATCCCCAGCTTTAATATTCTTCTGTAAAGATCCTGCCGAACCTATGGTAATGAACTTTTTTACGCCTAGAGCAATCAGTTCATCCAGGAACGCCGCTGCCGCCGGAGACCCTATCCCAAAGTTTCCCAAGATGCCCACCCGACCGCAGGTCTCATCCAACAAATACAGTCCAAAATAGTAATCCTTGACATTGGTGGTCTTGTGTTTTTTCAGGATATACTTCATCAAACCGCTCTGATAACAAATGATAATACTTTCGGGCGGTTTGAACTTGGTGCATCTCCCCCTTTTTTTTATGTAAGCCATATAATCGTGCGGGGAGAAAACCTCCTTCTTGGCATATTTGTTTTTATAATTGGGAAAGGCCATTCGTTTACCCCAATATATCCCGGTAATCTATCTTCATGGCTGTCTTGGCCCGGTCCAGTATCTCGCCGGAATATTCCTGTCCCTTTATTATCCCCTTCCGCAGAACGTCCTTCACATAACCCAGATCGTTCCCCAGTTCCAGTCGCTTCTGCCGGATGGGGGCAAAATAGGCATTCATGTTGGTTATCAGCTCCTTCTTGCAGACCACGCAGCCCCGCCCGCCCTTCAGGCATTCTTCCTTGATGGCGGCGTGGCCGGGGGTGAATATCTGGTGATAGGCATGAACCATGCAGCCGTCCGGGTGTCCTGGATCGTCCTTGCGGGCCCTGGTGGGGTCGGTGTAGGCGCTCATGATCTTCTTGGCGGTATCGTCCGCGCTGTCCTTGATGTCTATTGCGTTGTTCAGAGACTTGCTCATCTTGGCGTTGCCGTCATAACCCTTGATCCGCCCGAACGAGCCCACCTTGGCCTCCGGCTCCACGAACACCGGCCCGTATATCCGGTTGAAATCGCGGGCGATCTCCCGGGTCATCTCGATCATCGGAACCTGGTCCTCCCCTACCGGCACCAGGTCGGCATTGAAGGCCAGGATGTCGGCCGCCTGGGAGACGGGATAGGCGAAGAACCCGAAGGGCAGGGATTCCCCAAAACCCTTCTGTTTGATCTCCTCCTTGACGGTGGGGTTGCGCCCCACCCGGGCCACCGTCACCAGGTTCATGAAGAAGATGGTCAGGTCGGCGATAGCCGGCATCTTGGACTGGATGACTATGGTGGCCTTTTCGGGGTCTATCCCGGCCGCCAGGTAATCCAGGGTCACCTCGATGATGTTATCGTGGACCTTCTGGGGGTTTTCGAAATTGTCGGTCAGGGCCTGGGCGTCTGCTATCAGGACAAAGGTGCGGTACTGCTCCTGCAGAGCCACCCGTTCCTTCAATGACCCGAAATAATGCCCTATGTGCAAGGGGCCGGTGGGCCGGTCCCCGGTAAGGATCGTTTTCATGGGGTTTTGTCCTTTATTTTATCAATATTTATTTTCTTATTTGTCATTCCCGAGAAGTCGGGAATCCATTTATAGACCTCCCCACATCCCCTCCTTGATCAAGGAGGGGATCAAGGGGGTGGTAATGCTATCTCCTCTTCCACTCCAGCAGCACCATGTGGATCGGCAGGTCGTGCCGCCAGCCGGTGCCCTTGATCACCTTCCTGTACCAGGGGTTCCGCGGGAACACCATCTCCGGCTTCCGCCCCTCCAGCATGCCGGCCAGCTTGCGGGCCTCCTTTAGGACCAACTGCAGAGTTTTTATGTCCCGGGCCACGGTGTTGCCGAAGGTCACGTATTTCTTGTCCTTGGACTGGATCAGCATGGTCACCCCGGACAGGCCCTGCCGATCGAAATACACATAGACCCGCTTCTCCTTGATCAGCCTCAACAGCAGGGTCTGGTCCAGGGTCATGGCCTTCCAGCCCTCCAGATAAAAACCCTTCCAGAGCTTGTGCCTGCTGTCCTTTTTCAGCAGGGCCATTATCTCATCGGCATCTGACGTCCGGGCCGGCACCAGTTTGGTCTCGTCGGCCTTGGGCGCCTTGCACCACATCTCGTCGTAATAGTTGATGATCTTCATCCCCTTGGATTTTCCCAGGTGGATGGAAATCTTGTTGTACGAGCCGGTGGCGTAGCGGATAAATTTAGGTTTGAACGACAGGGCTTTGACCCAGGTGAAATCCTGGATGGCCCGGCCGATGCCGTGTCCCCGGAAGGTGGGATCCACCCGCAGTCCCTCCAGCCACAGCTCGCCCGGCCGGTGCTCGGTGATCTTGCCCAATCCGATGGCGGTGCCGTGCAGGTCGGCCACGAAGAACATCCCTTTCCTGTCCTTGATCCACTGGTCCCACACCTCGGGGATGTAGTCGCCCCACCGCCCGAAGGTCTTTTGACAGAAGTCCAGCACCGTGGCCTTGTCCGAAGCTTTGGCTTGGCGGAACCTGACGTCTTTTATCTCGAAATATTTTTTCTTTTTCATACCCATCCCTTTCCCGTTATTTGATGCTCATAATATGTGCTTTGCCTTATTTGTCATACCTGCGAAGGCAGGTATCCATAACTTTGTGGATTCCCGCTGGAGTTTACACTGAATGCAATGAAGCGCGGGAATGACAAAGTACTCCTTTTGTCATTTCCATTTTCCAATCAAACACTCTCAGCCCCCTGAGCTCTCCACCTTGCTCCAGGGCGTGAAGCCGTGCCCCAGCACCTCCTTGGCGTCGGTCACCACCATGAAGGCCTTGGGATCCAGGGCTTTCACTATCTCCCTTAACTGGGCCAGCTCTTTCCGGCTGACCACGCAGAACAGGATGGTCCTCTCCGTCCCCTTGTAGAACCCCCTGCCCACCCACATGGTGCCGCCCCGGTCCATGCCCAGCACCACCTCGCCCCGGATCAGTTCGTAATGGTCGGAGATAATATAGGCCGCCTTGTTGTATGACGGGCCTTCTAATATGACATCCAGGATCCGGCCTGAGATATACAGGGTGGTGAATCCCAGTAGCGCCAGGTCCACTTGCCGGAAGGTTATCCCGGCCAGGGCGATGATAAAGAAATCCACCATCATGATCCCCATGCCCGGGGTGGCGTCGGTGTGCTTGGCCAGTATCTGGGCCACGATATCCGATCCGCCGGTGGTGGCCTGGTGCCGGAAGGCCAGCCCCAGCCCCACGCCCAGCAACACCGCCCCGTAGATGGCGGCCAGGATGGTGTTCTGGGTGGCGGCCTTCAGGTGGAAGGTGGCCTGAAGGAAATCCGTCAGGAACGAGGTCATTAACACCGCATAGATGGTGCGGAATCCGAACTTCTTACCGAATTCCCTAAGTCCCCAGACGAACAGCGGAATATTGATGACGAAGATCATGGTGCCCACCGGCAGTTTGAACAGGTAATGGAATATCAAGGCCAGGCCGGCCGCCCCGCCGGCCACGATCTTGTGCGGCACCAGGAACAGGTCGTAGGACAGCGCCATGAAGGCCGCCCCTAGGGTGATCATGAAGAAATCCCAGATGACCTTGGGCAGCCGGGGCTTTACTATTATCCGTTTTATATTTATATCCATAGCCGGTCTTACTTATCGGATTTCTGGTATGCCGCCATTGCAGCGCTGAATATTTTCCGCAAGGGCACTTTATGTTTCTGGGCCGCCGACAGGCAGGCATCGTATTCCGGCTGGAACTTCTTTTCTCCCTTGGGCAGTTCCGCCACCTTGCCTTCTATGACCCCGTACTTGGTCTTGATTTTGATCGCCTTCCGAGGAAGGACATACCGTTCGATCAGCATCCGGCGGATGCCCAGGGTGGTGGTCTCCCGCAGGATGATTTCCACCGCCTTCTTTTCCTGGGACGGAGCGACTAGCACCGAAAGCGTCACCGCCGGACGATTCTTCTTCATTTGGATTGGCGTAAAATAAACATCGGCGGCCCCGGCCCGGAACAGCAGGTCCATAATATGTCCGTAGATCTGGGGATTCATATCGTCAATGTTGGTCTCCAGAAGGATCATTTGTTCCGGGGCCTTGCCGTCGTGACAAGACTCTCCCATCATCGCCCGCAGTATATTGGGAGCTGGAAGATCCATGGTACCGGCGCCGTGGCCGACCGCTGTCAGCGACATGGCCGGCATCGGCCCGAAGGAGTCGGCCAAAGTGGTCATCAGCAGTGCGCCGGTGGGGGTCACCAACTCGCCGGTAAGTTCATTTTGATAAACCTTAGCTCCTTTTAACAGCAAAGCGGTGGCCGGGGCCGGCACCGGCAGGAGGCCGTGGCGGCATTTGACCGTCCCTCTCCCGATATTGAGCGGCGAGCAATATATCTTTTCGATGCCCAGGTCGTCCAGGGCCAGCATGGTCCCGGCGATGTCGATGATGCTGTCGATGGCCCCCACTTCATGGAAATGTATCTTATCGACCGCGGTCCGGTGCACCCTGGCCTCGGCCCTGGCCAATATGGTGAAGGCATCTATGATCCGTTTTTCGACCGTTGCTTTGTACTTTGCCTTTTTTATGAGTCGTATTATTTCGGCCAGGTTTCTTTCGGGTTGCTCCTTGAATTCAACCTCCAAATGAAGCCCACTCACCCCCTGTTTGGCAATCTGGGTCAGCCGGATATCCCAGCCGGAGACCGGGATCCTTTTCAGTTCCCGGAGGATCTTTTTTTTGTCGGCTCCGGCATCGATCAGCGACGCCAGGATCATGTTGCCCGAAGTCCCGGTGGGGCAGTCAAAGAATACTGTTCTCACTTCTTGCAGCCTTTCAAAATCGTCGCCGCCAGGTATCCGGCCCCGAAGCCATTGTCAATGTTGACCACCGACACCCCCGGCGAACAGCTATTGAGCATGGCCAGCAGGGCGGTTATCCCGCCGAAGCTGGCCCCGTATCCCACACTGGTGGGCACGGCTACCACCGGGCAGGCCACCAGACCGCCCACCACGCTGGGCAGGGCGCCCTCCATTCCAGCCACGGCGATGATCACCTTGGCCGCCTGCAGGACATCCATCTTGTCCAGCAGGCGGTGCAGCCCGGCCACCCCCACGTCCCACATCCTGACCACCCGGAATCCGAAGATCTCGGCGGTCAGGGCCGCCTCCTCGGCCACCGGGATATCGGAGGTTCCGGCGGTAATGACCGCGGCATAATCGCCGCTCTTTTTGGGTTTGGCCCCGGCATTGGTGATGATCCTGGCCTGGGGGTAATAGATCGCACCCGGGCACAGTTTTTTTATCGCTTTATAATGCGCGGCCTCGGCTCTGGTGGCCATCACCAGGCCCTGCATCTTCTGGAAGATCAGGGCCGCCTGCTGGGGGGTCTTGCCCTGGCAGAATATCACCTCGGGCATCCCCCGGCGCAAAGCCCGGTGGGTATCGATATTGGCAATGCCAATATCCTGGTAGGGCAAAGAGGTCAGGGCCTTCAGAACCTCCTGCTGGGATATCCTGCCGGCCTTGAATTTTTTCAACAGTTCAGTTATTTTTTCTTTTTGCATCTTTCTTCCCGTCATCGTAACACCCCTTTTGATAACCAGCCAGGTCGAGGGTTACGAATTTATATCCTGCATCGCGCAGGGATTCAACGATCTTATCTTTTAACTTAAGCGCCTTATTGAATTGTCCGGTCGTGATCTCGATCCTGGCCAGGTCGCCGTGATGCCTGACCCGCAGATTGCCGAAACCCATCTTTTTCAAAGAAGCTTCAGCCGTTCCTATTCTATTTAGTTCTGAGATTGTTATTTTCTGTCCGTACGGTATCCTGGTGGCCAGACAGGAGTTCGACGGGGCGTCCCAGTTGGGCAGCCCCAATTTTTTGGCCAGAGTCCTGACCTCATCCTTGGTCAGGCCCGCCTCGGCCAGCGGGCTTTTGATGCCGTATTTGACGGAAGCCGCCTTCCCGGGGCGGTATTCCTTTCGATCGTCAGCGGTGCTTCCTTCGATGATAACTGAAATCCCCTTTACTTTGGCGATCCTTTTCATCTCCCGCCAAAGCAGGCTCTTGCAGTGATAGCACCTATTAGAGGGATTTGATAGAAATCTATTATTTTTAAGCTCACCGGTTTTTATGGCCAGGAAATTTAGTTTGAATTTTCCGGCAATGGTTACGGCTGACATTATTTCGTCTTCTGATCGTATCGCCGAGACCGCCGTCATCGCCAGATGGTTTTCACCCAAGATCTTTTTTGCCATCACCGCCAGGAAGGTGCTGTCGATGCCGCCGGAATATGCTACCAAAACACTGTCGTATCCCTTGAGCAGTGATGATAACTTTTCTTCTTTATTATTTAAACCCATGACATTCTCTGTGCCTCTGCGCCTCGATGGCATATCAAAGCTCGATGATCCGACCGCTCATGTCGTCCAGTTCCACCACCGCGCAGGTCGGCTTGCCGGTAAGATATCCGCAGGCTTCGCCGGGGTTGATCACCAGCGTACCCTCCTCGAAGATATCCACCTTGTGGGTGTGCCCGTAGAGGATCAGGTCGTAGGTGCCGGCCTTGATCAGGCTCTCCAGGCAGCGCGGCTCGTGCATCATGCAGATGCTCCGGTCCCCGATCTTCAGTTCGTAGGGGCCGCTGTGCAGTTCGAACCCGGCCTCCTCGAAGCGTTCTTTAAGGTAGACCTTCTCTCCGTCGTTGTTGCCGTAGACCCCGATCAGCTTCAGCCTGGCCTTGACAAAGACCGGAACGATGAAAGGAGCTATGAAATCTCCGGCATGCAGCACCACCTTGACGTCCTCGTCAAAGAAGGCTTCGCAAGCCTTCTGGCAGGCCTCCAGGTTATCGTGGGTATCGGAGATCAAACCAATTTTCATATATTCATCCCCTAATAACTATTAACCGGTATCTATCAACTATCTCTGGCATTTGGGGCACCAGTAGGTCCCCCGGCCCCGGAATATCTCCTTGACGATGGTCCCTCCGCACCGTTTGCATTTGGTACCCTGCTTGTCATACACCCGGTGCTTCACCTGGAACCAGCCCTTTTTCCCCTGTCCGTCGCGGTAGGTATCAACCGAGCTCCCCCGGGCGGCGATGGCCTCTTTGAGAACTTGGACTATGGCCCGGTGCAGCTTTTTTATCTCCGGGGCCGTGAGGCTGCCAGCCCTTCGCTGGGGCAGGATACCGGCCCGATGCAGTGCCTCCGAGGCATAGATGTTGCCCAGCCCGGCCACAATGGTCTGATCCAGCAGCAGCGGTTTGATCGGCCTCTTGCGGTTTCCCAGCCGCGCCTTCAATGCCACGACAGTGAATTCCTTTTCCAGCGGCTCCGGCCCCATCTTTTGAAGCGACGGGATCCTGTCGGCATCTCGGACCAGCTCAATGGACCCGAACTTGCGCTGATCGGAGAACACCAGCCGCCCGCCGCCGCTAAAGTAAAAGATGATTCTGGCCGTTTTAGGCAGAGAATCACCTTTTTGCTGGTATTGCAACACTCCGGTCATTTTCAGGTGGACCACCAAAGCCTGCCCTGTTTCCAGGTGGAGGATCAAATATTTGCCCCTCCTGCCGAACCGGGCGAAACTTCTCCCCGAAATCTCGCGGATAAATCCTTTGGGGGTTGCGCCCTTCAGGGAGCCGGCATTCAATATCTTCACTTGTTCGATCCGCTTTCCGGCAAGGCTCCGGATCAGGTCCCGGCGGACCGTTTCAACCTCAGGCAGTTCCGGCATCGCCTCAGTTGTCCTCGCCCAGGTTCTTCATATCATTCTCCAGTGCGTCCAGTTCGGCCAGCAAGTCATCGGCCTCGCTGAGGGTATTCTCGTTCCTGGCCCTGATCGCCTGGTCAGCCTCGGCCGACCCCTGTTCTTCGGCAAGAGTCTCAGGCATCTCGATCTTTATTTCGGGAATGCCAGTTTCCGGCTGGCTCATTTCGCCGGGGAATATGATCTCCGGTCCCCCGGGCTTATCTATCTGGATCGGTGCTGCCGGGGCTGCCTGCGGAGCGCTGATCCCCGCATACTCCTGGATCAGCGTCCTCTGACGTTCCCTGAGCTGCGACATCTGCTCTTCCAGTTCGTGATTCCTGGCGGTCAGTTCCTCGTTGCGGTCCCGCAGATCCTTGAGCACCTTCTCCCATTTCTGCCGCTGATCCTGATATTTGAGTTGTATCTCCTGGATCTTGGCCTGCACCTCCACCCGTCCCTGGGCCATGGCGTTCTGGACATCGTTCTGGCGCTTGGCCTGCATCTCCGCCTGGGCCCGGGCCACCGCGCCCTGGATTTCGCTGTGATGCTTAAGCTCCAGCTGATCGATCTTGTCCTGCATCTCCTGGCGGACCTCGTTGACCGCGGCCTCGATCTGCTTATAGGTTGACTGCGGAGCAGCCTGAGCCGGAGCGGTTGGCATGGCCGGCTGAACCGGAGGCTGGGCCATCTTGGGTGCTTCGGCAAAGATCGGAGCAGCTGGCGCGGCCGGAGGCGGCGCGGGCGGGCTGAAGGTCGGCCTGGGCTGAACCGGAGTTTCCTGGACCGGTGGACGGGGCGGCGGTGCCGGTATATTGAAGGGCGGCGGTGCCGGGGGCTTGGGCGCCATTTGTTGCTGTGGCGGTGGCGGCGGAGCGGCCGGTCTGGGCATGGCCGGAGCCTGGGGCGGCGGAGCGGCCGGAGCCGGACCGTCGTCGGTCACGATCTTGCCGAAGATGTCGTCCAGCTCGTCATCCAGACCGGCGCCCAGCAGTCCACCGGCGCTGGGCATCCCGGCCGGCTTTCCTATCGGGGCCCTGGGTGCCGCCGGAGCCTGCCCCGGCGCGGCCGGACGGGCCGGCGGTTTGGGAGCCAGGTTGGTCAGCCAGGCATTGAATTGCCCCGCATCCTTCTGTTTGTCTTCCGGTGGTACCATATATTCAACCTTTCAAGATTTACTAAAAAAGAAATTATTGATATTATAAAAATTGCTAAAACTTTATCTTCAGCAAAGGGGTCGGGGTTTGTAAAACAAAATCCTTATTAATGCCTTCTATTATTTCTTTTTGTCCCCTAAATGTGAGAAGTTCCATGCATTCATCAATGGTACACCATTTATACTGACTATGCTCGTCATTTAGAATAACACCGGCATCAACATCAACGAACCCCACGAAGACCGGGGCTATCCAAATTGAGTCCTTTCTTATCTCATAGAACTGTTCGCATAGGCTAGCTGAATAAAGATCCTTGATAACCAAACCGGTTTCTTCCCGAGCCTCTCTAATAGCAGCTTCATAAGCCTTTTCTTTGCCCTCGATTCCACCTGCCACATAACACCAGGAACCCACTGGTTCATATTTTCTTTGCAATAAAAGGAAACGGCCTTCGCCTTTGACTTTTTTAATCAAAACAATTACCGCGCCATATGCCCTTATTGGTATCTCGTTCATCAACTCCTGATCCTGGTAAAAATATATCCGCGTGAATCCGTAACCATCCGTCTAATCCGTGTCCTATTTCCCCACGCCGCAGCACTTCTTGTATTTCTTCCCGCTGCCGCAGGGACAGGGATCGTTCCTTCCCACCTCCGGGCCGGACTTGACCACCGGGGCCTGTTTGGGCCGGCCCTCGTCGTCGCGGGGGATCATTCTCCGTGATGCCGGTGCCTGGCTGCCGTCCTCGATCGGGCCGGCCGCGGTTGGCGCGGCCAATTCCGGCTTGAAGGCGGTCATAGGCACCGGCCTGGCCCGGGGCGGCGCCACGTTGACCGGATGGGCCTTGAACAGCAGTTCGATGGTGGCCGAGTCGATGGTATCGTTCAGCTCCATGAACATGGCGTAGCTTTCCTTCTTGTACTCGATCAGGGGATCCTTCTGGCCGTATGCCCTCAGGCCGATGCCCTCCTTCATGGCGTCCAGGTTGCTCAGATGCTCCCGCCACTTCTCGTCTATGGTCTGCAACAGGGCGAAGTGCTCGATCCGCCTCATCAGATCAGACCCCAGACTTTCCTCCTTCTGCCGGTATCTTTCCCTGACCGCTTCTTTGAGGTATTTCTCCAGTGAAGTTACGGTCATCCCGTGATACTGGTCTTCGGAGACCGTGAGTTCCATCAAAAAATGCCGGCGCAGTTCGTCCTTGATGCCGCCCCAGTTCCAGTTCTCGGGATATTCCTTTTCATTTGTATTATCGGACAGGATGGCATCCACCACCCGGTCCATCATCTCGGTGATCTTGTCCTGCATGTTCTCATCGGTCAGGGCCTCATGCCTTATCTGGTAGATGGCCTCCCGCTGCCGGTTCATGATGTCGTCGTATTCCAGCAGGTGTTTGCGGATGTCGAAATTGTGTCCCTCCACCCGTTTCTGGGCGGTGCCGATCTGGCGGGTCAGCAGGGGATGGGTCAGCACCTCGCCCTCCTCGGCCCCCAGTTTTTCCATCACTCCGGCGATGCGCTCCGAGCCGAACAAACGCATCAGGTCGTCCTCCAGTGCCAAGAAGAAGCGGGATGATCCCGGGTCGCCCTGCCGCCCGGCCCGGCCCCTCAGCTGGCGGTCTATCCGGCGGGATTCGTGCCGCTCGGTGCCGATGATATGCAGGCCGCAGGGGACCTTTTCCCGGCATTTCAGCGTCTCATAGTGCGGGCACTGGTCCGGGGAGCCGTCATCGCTGACCAAGCGGCAGTGCGGGCTCTTGACCACCCCCGGGCCCAGTTTGATGTCGGTGCCGCGCCCGGCCATGTTGGTGGCGATGGTCACCGCGTTGGGCTGTCCGGCATTGGTGACGATCTCGGCCTCTTTCTGGTGGTGCTTGGCGTTGAGCACCTTGTGGTCGATGCCCTTGCGGGCCAGCATCCGGGACAGGGTCTCCGAGACCTCCACCGACACCGTGCCCACCAGCACCGGCCGGCCGGCCTTATTCATCTCCTCTATCTCATCGATGACCGCATTGTATTTCTCCCGCCGGGTGCGGTAGATCACGTCGTCGTAATCGGAACGCCGGATGGGCTTGTTGGTGGGCACCACCGCCACGTCCAGCTTGTAGATCTCGAAGAACTCCGAGGCCTCGGTCTCGGCGGTGCCGGTCATGCCGGCCAGCTTGGCGTACATCCGGAAATAATTCTGGATGGTGACGGTGGCCAGGGTCTGGGTCTCCCGCTCGATGGCCACGTTCTCCTTGGCCTCGATGGCCTGGTGCAGGCCATCGGAGTATCTCCGGCCCGCCAGGATCCTCCCGGTGAACTCGTCCACGATCAGCACCTTGCCGTCGCTGACCACGTACTCCACATCCTTCTCGAACAGGGAATAGGCCCGCAGCAGCTGTCCGATGTTCTGGTTCTTCTCCGACCGCTCCGAGAAGGTCTGCTCCAGCCTGATCCGGGCCTCGGCCTTCTGGGGCTCGCTTAATGACTCGTCGCTGTTGATGCGGTGCATCTCCTCGGACATATCGGGAATGATGAACAGTTCCGGCTCCTTGGGGGAAATGGTCTGGCGGCCCTTCTCGGTCAGGTCCACCACGTGCGATTTCTCGTCTATGGAGTAGAACAGCGGCTCGTCCAGCTCCCACATCTTCTTGTCACGGATGAAGTCGTTCTCCACCTCCTGCATCAGACGCTTGTTCTTGCCGTCCTGCAGCAGCTTGGAAAGCTTCTTGTTCTTGGGCCCGCCCCGGTAGGCCTGCAGCAGTTTGATGCCGGCCTGGTATTCCTCGCCCTCGTTCAGCAGTTTTTCGGCCTCGGCGGTGATGCGGTTGACCAGCAGGATCTGGCTCTCCACCAGGCGTTCCACCGGCCGCTTCAATTGATCGTAACGGTGGGTGGAGTGCTCCACCGGCCCGGAGATGATCAGCGGGGTGCGGGCCTCGTCGACCAGGATGGAGTCCACCTCGTCGATGATGGCGTAGTAATGCTCCCGCTGGACGCACTGCTCCAGGCTGCCGGACATGTTGTCCCGCAGGTAGTCGAAGCCGAACTCGTTGTTGGTGCCGTAGACGATGTCGCACTGGTAGGCGTCCCGGCGCTCCTGGGTGCCGGGCTCGGTGTCGTCCAGGCAGCCCACCGTCAGGCCCAGATATCGGTAGATCTGGCCCATCCACTGGCTGTCGCGCCGGGCCAGGTAGTTGTTGACCGTCACCACGTGCACCCCGCGCCCGCTTAGGGCGTTAAGGTAGACCGGCATGGTGGCCACCAGGGTCTTGCCCTCGCCGGTGGCCATCTCGGCTATCTTCCCCTGGTGCAGGACTATGCCCCCCAGCAATTGGACGTCGAAAGGCACCATCTCCCAGGGAAGCTCCATGCCCACCACCTCCCAGCTTTTGCCCGTGTGGCGGCGGCAGGCCTCCTTGACCACGGCAAAGGCCTCGGGCAGAAGCTCGTCTAATATCTCCTGGTCGTCCAGCCCTTGCTCCCGACTCTCGGTTATCCTTTTCTTGAACTCGGCGGTCTTGCCCTGGAGCTCGGTTTCGGAGAGATTCTTATATTCCTCGGAATACCGGTTGATCTCATCTATCTTGGGCCGGAGTTTTTTGGCGTCCCGTTCGTATTTACTGCCGAATATTTTTGTCAGTACCTGTCCAAACATGATTTCTTATAACATTCTTAAAATTTAAACACTTATCCAAGCAAATTTAACACAATTTCGATGATTTTGCAAGCAAATAAGAAAGGGAACGGCGTTATGGCCGTTCCCTTGTTGTTTAGAATATACCCTGCTACATTACACTGTGAAAGACATCCATCACCTGACCGGGGGAGGCCGCCTGTTTCAGCTGCTGGCGGACCGATTCCTTGCCCATGGCCTGGCCTATCAGCTTCAGAACTTTCAGATACCCCTGGATGTTCTCCCCGGCCGATATCATCAGAACGATCTTGACCGGCTGGCCGTCGTCGCAGACATAGCCCGGAATGGGCTTCTTGAGCGACAGGTAGATCACCACCACCTCGTCGGTTGATGCCCCGGACCGCGAGTGGGGAATGGCGATCCCCTGCCCCAGGGTGGTGGGCGAATCCTGCTCCCGGTGCCACAGACTTTCCAAAAAAGCCTCTCGGTCGAAAACATAACCCTTGTCAACCGCCAGATCAACCGCCTTTTCGAACAGCTGTTTCTTGTCCGAAGCTTCGGCCTCCAGCATTATCAGATCATTCTTCAGATAGTCGGCCAGGTTCGGCTGGCGGTTTTCGGCCAGGGAAACTGCGTAATCGATAGCCTTGCCCAGGTCGTCGGGGAAACTGTCGGAGCCGATATTCTGGATGATCTCCAATTCGTGCAGGATCTTTCTCACCTCCGGGCGCATCCCGGAGATCAGCACCCTCTTTTTCCTGGCCCTCATTTTCTGGATGATGTTCTCCACCGCCTGGGCTCCGGAGGCATCCACGATGGAGACCCCCTTCATGTCCAGGATCAGGGTATTGGGCAGGGCATTGGCTATGGCTTTGGAGAAACTGCGCACCGCTCCGAAGAACAGCGGCCCCTCGATACCGAACACCGATATCTTGTGCTGCTGCATTATCTTTTTGGTCTCTTCGGAGATGGATGACAGATCCCGTTCCAAAGCCGGAATGATGCCCAGCTTGCTCACCCGGTTGATGAACAGGAAGGTGGCCATCAGCATACCTATCAGAACTGCCGAGATCAGGTCGGCGAATACCGTCACCAGCATGGTGGTCACGAATACCAGGGAATCGGCCAGCGGAGTCTTGGGCAGAATTTTTATCGGCTCCCACTCGAACATGCCGATGGCCGCCATCATCAGCACTCCGCTCAGGGCCGCCAGGGGTATCTTGGCGGCTATGGGAGCCAGGGACAAAATGACCGCCACCAGTATCAGCCCGCAGATCACTCCGGCCAGCTTGGTCTTGCCGCCGGAACGGATGTTGATCATGGTCCGTACTATGGCCCCGGTGCCGGCTATCCCGCCGAACAGGGCGGCCACCGAATTGCCGATCCCCTGCCCCACCAGCTCCCGGTTGCTGTTGTGCTCGGTGTTGGTGACGCTGTCCACCACCACGCTGGCCAGCAATGTCTCTAGGTACCCCAGCATGGCGATGGCGAAACCGGCCGGTATGGCCCGGTGCCAGCTGGCCCAGCTGGCATTCGGCCAGGCGGGCAATTTCAGGGCATTGGGAATGCTGCCGACGATTCCGATGGCCTGCGATCTTATAAAAGCCAAGCTTTTCCAGTCGAAACTGTACAGAAAGGCGCCGATGCGGTCTGATAGAAAAAAGGTAATCAATGACCCGAACAAAAGGCCCAGAAACAGTTTGGGAAGCGATCTATTTATCAACGGAACTATTATAATGAATGCTATGGTGATCAGGGCCACCAGCGGGGCGCTGAAAAAGGTCTTCAGCTGCTGGCTGAATATCAGGATGGCGATGCCGTTGGTGAACCCGGAGATCACCGGCTGGGGAATGAAGCTGACGAACTTGCCCAGCTTGAAAAGCCCCATGACGACCTGGAGGATCCCGGCGATCAGGCAGGCCAGCAGCAGGGCGTTGATGTCGTGGAACTGCACGAATATCTGGGTCAGGATCACCGTCATGCCGCCGGTGGGTCCGGTGATCTGCTGGGGGGTGCCCCCGAACAGCGAGGCGAATATCCCGGTGAACACCGCGCCGTACAGCCCGGCCACCGCCCCGCTGGGATCTCCGTTGGTGGCCAGGATCCCGAAACCCAGGGCCAGCGGCAGGGCCACGATGGCCGAGGTCAGCCCGCCGGCCAAATCCCCTTTTATGTTGGCAAAGTCGAAACGTAAATAGTCCTTGAAATCGAACTCCCGGAAATATTCCACCGGATCGAATTTTTTAGCCAATGCCTGGAGCCTCATGGAATGACGCCTTTCTTAATCAAATATTTTATGTATGTACAGCCCGGCCCTCAAATAGGCCTTCTGAATAAAGGACGGGGCATAATGTTTCCCGAAATAATAATAGATCGATCTGCGGTGTTCCTCGGCCATTTCCCTCTCTTCCTGTTCGGTGCTCTTCCCCCAATAATGGATCAGCTCGGCCTGCGGCACCACCCAGCTTTCCCAGCCCTTCAAGTTGGCCCGATAGCATAGGTCGGTATCCTCCAGATACATGAAGATGTTTTCGTCGAAATCGCCGACCTCTTTCAGCATCTCTCTTCTAAGGATCATGCAGACCCCGCCCAAGGCCTCCACCCGGCTCGGCTGGTCTAATATTATTTCCTTCTGCAGATATTTTTTGGTGCCGGAGTTATTAGGCAAAATGGCGGACAGCGGCGATTTGCGGGCAAAAATGATATTGGTATAGGTGGGAAAACGGCGATAGGTCGGCTGAAGACTGCCATCCTGGTTCAGCACCTTAGGACCGGCTATTCCCGCCTTCGGCGTACGGTCCATGAATTCTATCAATGGCTGGACCAGGCCGTTCCGAATGACGGTATCCGGATTAAGCACCATGATGTAGCGTCCGGACGATGCCTTTATGCCCTGATTGCAGCCCCCGCCGAAACCTCTATTCACGGCATTCTTGATGATGCGGACCTCCGGAAAGTCCATAGACAGGGCCTCAGCGCTGCCGTCACTGGAGGCGTTGTCCACAACGATCAGTTCCAGCCCCTTGTCCGGCCAGGGCCATTGGGAACGGATCGATCGCAGGCACTGCTTCAGCAATTCCCGGACGTTCCGGTTGACTATTATTACGCTCAGTTCTATCATTTTCATCCCTAAAGAAAATAGAGACGAATTATTCCGTCTCTAAAAATTGAACGCCTGCCGTACTGCCTATAACCTGCCCAGCAGACGGATCAGTTGCAGGCGCCATACCATCCAGGCCGCCTCGTAGATGATCTTCTTGGACATCTTTGATTGGCCGACCTTGCGCTCTTCAAAGATGATGGGAACTTCCACCACCTTGAATTTCTTGTAATAGGCGTTGAAATGCATCTCTATCTGGAAGGCATAGCCGTTGGATTTTA
Source organism: uncultured bacterium (assembly GCA_937863685.1). Taxonomy (GTDB): domain Bacteria; phylum Edwardsbacteria; class AC1; order AC1; family EtOH8; genus UBA2226. Next base: position 74,117 of record CALMGM010000003.1, on the reverse strand, counting down.
TCCGGTCCAGATTGATTGCTTCCAGCACTCGCCGGCGGTAGCATTTGAATCCGCTGGTCAGATCCCGCACCGGCACTCCGGTAACGATCCGGGCGTATATGTTGGCGAAATAGGACAGCAACAGCCTCTTGAGGGGCCAGTTCACCACGTTGACCCCGTCCAAATAGCGCGAGCCTATCACCAGGTCGTACTCTTTGATCTTCTCCAGAAAGACCGCCAGGGTCTTCGGCGGGTGGGAGAAGTCGGCATCCATCTCGCAGATCAGGTCGTACTTGTGCTCCAGGGCCCACTTGAAGCCGGTGACATAGGCGGTGCCCAGGCCCATCTTGCCCGCCCGGTGGATCGCTTGGACCCTGGGGTTCTTAGCCGAGATGTCATCGACGATCTGCCCGGTGCCGTCGGGGGAATTGTCGTCAATGATCAACACGCTGATGATCGGATCGATCGACAATATCTGCTCGATTATCGGGGTGATGTTCCCCTTTTCGTTATAGGTCGGAATGATCACCAGACAATTCATTTCTTTCTCCCCATGATCGCCAATACTGTTATACCGGATAAGATGATTATAGCAGAAATTATGCTTATTGTTAACCCCAATAGGAAATAATTTGAATGATATTTGAATTCAACCCGGTGTTTCCCTTCCGGGATCGGGACCGCCCGGAAGGTATAATCAGCCCGGTAGACCCTGGCCGGAGCCCCGTCTATATAGACCTGCCAGGCCGGATAATGATTATCGCTCATCACCAGAATACCTGGCTGATCCGATTCGGTGGTCATAACCACTTGATTCGGCTGATAGGAATCGATGAGCACCTTTCCGGCTACCTCCTCCGATGGAATAAAGGCACTAATATCTTCCTCTAATATGACCACTTTCAAGGGATCAAAATCCGGCTGCCTCATTCGCTCAAGGATGCTTTTATCCTGAGAAATATTTTCATAGCGGCCCACCATCCAGGCCCGGGGGAGTACGGTCTGATTTTTATATATCTTCACCCGGCCGTTATAACAGGAATCGGCCAGCACAAAGCTGGGATGATTCACCGGCTGCTGCATCAGCAGGTATTTTACGTTGAGGATATTGAGAAATGCCGGGGACTGGAAGAGATTGTGAAAGTCCGGCAGCAGCCTTTTGGGATCGGTGCCCACGAACTCGCTGTAACGCTTCAGTGGATTGGGGTGCTCCCCCCCCACCGTCTGCACCCCGAACAGCGACAGGTAGTTGCCCTGCTGGTGAACCTGCAGGGGCCAGGTCCGGTAGATACTGCCGTCTTTTTCCAGGGTCCGGACCACCTCGTCCTTGGCAAAATATTCCTCCGGGCCGGCTACGATCTTGATGAATTTGGCATCCACCCGCCACAATTCTAGAAAGATCAGCAAAGCAATTGCAATTGACCACCACTTTAAAGGCAGGCGTTTCCTGGCCAGCAGTACCGTAAGAATGGCGCCGGCAGCCAGGAAAGCGTAGGCGATCCAGAAGCCCCTGACCATCTCGGGAAAGCTTTGCCACAGTGCCTGCGCTCCCCACCCCTTGGCGGCAAAAGCGGAAAGCATGGATGCCATTCCGTCCTTGGCCGCTGAGAACATGATGCCGAAAAGCAGAACAAAGCCCAGAGAGATCAGCAGCCCATTATTTATTTTATCCTTATACTCCCCGTTGATCAGGGATTGAATGCCCATTGCCATCAGAACCACGGTGGCAAAGGAAAATACATTGAATATCATGGCCGGACTGCGGAATTTGGCCATGCCCGGAACAAGATAATAGACCAGGTAATACAGCGGGGTGAACCCTCCAAAGGCGACAATCAAGGCAAAGCCCCCCAAGCCGAGAAAGAATACCTTCAGTTTTTTCCTTCTGCCGTATAACAACCCCAATAGTGCCAGCAAAAACGGGATGACACCAAGAAATTCGGTATGGAGCTTAAGGTCTCTTCTCCCCCAGTACCAGTGGGTGGGCCCCTGCTCGGAGTTATTGTCTATCATGCCTGAGAACTCCGGCCAAACGATATTGACTATCTCCTCCGGCGGCATGGAATATGAAGTGGCGAACTGATATCCCTTGTCCTGCCCCCGGGGAGAGAATTTCAGGTAATGGTTCAAGGGAATGGCCTGCACGGCATACAGGGAGAAGCCGAAAATCAGCATTAACAAGCCCCTTATCAGGCCGGAAGATAATACTTTTTTAAACGGCAGACCGTTCTTATATCTGGAGTACAATCTGGCCAGGGCATAGAAAAACCCGATGATCAGCAGATAATAGGTCATCTGCACATGGGGAGAAAGCAGAGCCAGTCCTATCACCAGCGCCGAACAAAGCGACCACATCAGCCATTTTTTCCAGACATCAGACGCTATGGACCTATCTATGAACAGCAACAGCCAGGGCAGCAGGCTGGATACGATTATCTTTCCGTCATGCCCGGCATATATCAGACTGACCATGGCGCCAGTGAACATATAGGCTATGCCGGACAAGAATGAGGCCGTGCCGGAGAACCTGAGGTTGCGGAGGAAGAGGTAGGTCCCGAACCCGGCCAGGCAGAGGTGAATGAAATAGTTCCAGGCATTGAGAATATTCGGTGTCAATATTTTTTGGAAAACCAAGGAAATTGGGTAAAATGAGTGTCCATAAACTACAGCATCAACCACCGGAGCCCCGCCGTAAAGATTGGGGTACCATAAGGGAAACTGTCCATAATTTTTTACACTATCGAAGATGAATTTATAGGTCATATAGGCGCCGGAAACAAAATCCGAGCCGAATATCATACAGTCTGAGAACAGGGATCTGTTGAACACAACCAGACCCAGAATCAGGTAGATTGCCACTACCAGTCCATTATTGGCAAGGAAATCCCTCCCAGTTTCCAATTTAATCTGGTCTTTTATAGGTACTGATGCTGTTTTTTTAACCCTTTTCAAAGTTTACCTCTAATTTTTATATTTCAAGGAAAAGAATGTCATTAAAACATCAAACAACGTAAAACAAAGGCGGGAAAGTACTGCTACGATGACTGCCACCGGTGCCGGAATGTAAAACTTTAGCAGAAAGCTTAAAATCCCTTCCCTTACTCCCAACCCTCCCGGTGTAATGATGCTCACAAAACCCAAGGCATAGGCCCCACCGTATGCACCTATGGCCGGCATCAGACCGCTTGTCGCTATTTCAGAATAAAGTGATTTGATCAAAATAAATACGGAAATACCCTGAAAAATCCAGGCAATTATATAAATGACCAACAGTGAAATTATACTTTGATACTTGTACGAGATATCGTTTTTGACTACTTTCCCCATTTTGGGAACATACTTCCATACCCGGGGCAGTATCTTGGGGTGGACTATGCCCATAAGAAATATGAACAACAACCCGCTCGCCAGGAAGATGGTCGGAGAAAGATAAGCATTATAGTATGACAGGCTTAGGGAAAAGACAAAAATCGATGCCGCCAGTTGAACGGTCATTTCTATTATTATTCCCGCAGCAGAAACCGATTCTGGTATTTTTTCCCGGCTGCATAACCATATCCTGCCGCCAAGGGCCAGGACATGACCGGGAATGAATTTTGCCAGATGCGAGCCCGATACCGTCCAAAAGGCCTTGGTCCATTTTATTTCATACCCTAAGCACTTAAGAATATAGCGCCAGGCTGAAATCCCCAGATAGAAAGATAGGGTTAATGGTAGCAACGATAACAGTAATAACCAATAGTTCAATTCCAGGTGGCTTTGTTTCAAAGAACTCCAATTGACAACTATCACCTTGGTCAAAAAAAAAGCAATGCCCAGGACTATCGCTATACCCAATATGTTCTTGAGGATTTTTTTTATATTGATGCTCATCACTATTCGTTATCTGTCGATGACGGCATAATAGTATATATTTTCCCAGCCGACAGCCGCCATAGCTCGTTTTATAAAGGTTTCATTCCGGGGGCGCCCGTAGTAAACGCTTTTTGAAATCTTAAAATCCTTCAATATGCGCTCCCATTGCCCTTTGGTCAACAGCCTTTCCCCCAGGGCATTGGAAAGGTAATATTTTGTCGGAACGCTGAAAACGATCCTGCGGGCAACCCTCAATTGTTCTTTTATAAGCCTATGAATATCCTTGTCCTCAAAATGTTCAAAAAATCCCTGATGGCAGATGATATCTATACTGTCATTCTCGTAAGGCAGATTGAAGGCATCGCCTTCCTTTATTTTTAAACCGCCTTTCAGGTTGTGATTATTCTCCTGGGATTTTTTTATAACAGCGGGATCGTTATCTAAAGCGTGAGTTTCAATTCCCAGATAGGACAGGAATATCGAGGTCGACCCGCCACCCACACCGATCTCCAATATCTTCCGGGGATTGCTGTTCCATATTTCCAGAAGATACGGTTTATGAGAATATACGTGATCTATCAATTCCCCCAGTTCCAATTTTGCCTGGTATACTTGTCCCCATTCTGGATGTCCCATCGATCGACTCCTCGTATAACACATTGCAGTCAGTATAACATGCAAATATAAAGAAGGTCAATAACAAAATATCGGGCATGCAACCGACATGCCCGATATCCAGTTGGACTGATGGTGTTTACTTGACAAACACAATCTTATTATCATAAATCTTGTTGCCAAATTTGGATCGACAAAAATATATCCCCGATGAAACCATGTGGTTGTTCGAATTTTTTCCGTTCCATAAGAGAAAATATTGCCCTGGTCCTTGTGCCCCACTGAAAATATTTTTTACCAATCTCCCTTCAATGTTATAAACCGCAATGTCTACTGAGGTCTCTTGGGGCAGGTTGTATGAAATCTTAATGCCCGTGATATTTGATGAAATATTCACATCAACCCTGTCGTATGAACGATAATCGCCGGAACCCCCGGTCATAATCTGATAATCAACTGATATTTCATCGATCATCGGAGCTTCAAAGAAATTGTTGGAATTATAGGTCAGCTGATATTGAGCGTATTTTGCCGGTGGGACGCCGGCCTTTGAACCGGACTTGGCCACCGGGATCCATCCGCTCCAGTTGATTTCATCCGGCACCGTAGTGCTGCCGGTTCTCAATGAGACCTCTACCGAAGTACTCTCCGGGACAGCCGCCACCCAGGAACAGCTACTCCACTCATAGGTGTCCGCGCCATTCCCGAAAACAGAGGAGCCATAGGTTTCCGATTTTGAGCGGTTATGAGCGTTACCGTTATCCTTGGTTGAAATATGGCCATAAACAGAGGGAATGGAATCGCACCCGGTATAGCCTGTTTTATCAACATTATGATAGATGTAACTCCAGGTATTAAAAGTCGTACCATAAAAACCGGGACCCTGAACACCATTGGTAATCAATACATCCTTGGTGCCATTTTGCGACATCTTATCTACTATTACACCTACCGCCCCATGCGAAGGTAAATCTGTTTTGCTTGTAAAGTCGGGACCCCAGTAAACATATGAAGGAACATCGTGGGTATCAACCGTGTAGGGCAGACTGTCACGGTCATACCAGTTTGCGAAGATAATATCTTTATGCCCGTCATGATTGATATCTGCTACTGCATTACAATATCCAGCCTTGGTGGACAGTTCGGTCCTCGGGAGGCTGGTAAATCCGGACGATGATCCCCAGTAAATATAAGATTTTATATTATAACTTGCACCGTCATGGCAGTTGCTGAATACGATATCAAGCCAGCCATCGTTATCTAGGTCATCTACCGAAACACCGTAAGCACCGTGAGTTTCTAATTGGTCCCTATGGCTTGTATCATAAGTGATATTACTTGTCCCCTGTCCGTAATAAATGTACGATGGCAGATTGAAAGTAAAACTGCCGCCATAATCACCCTGCCTGTTTGTAAAAACAATATCCAGTCTTCCGTCCTTATTTAGATCAGCCACGGCAATATCCGTTGCACCAATGGTCGGCAGATCTGTTCGATTTCCTACATTATAACCGTCCTTGCTGCCCCAGTAAATATATGAATTAACATTATTAGAATAATCGGCCCCACGGTAGTTGGCAAAAATGATATCCAGTTGTCCATCATGATTCAAATCCACCACACAATTTGCATGAGCGCCCAAGGTCGGCAAACCCAGAGTATCGTTCAGATGGAATCCGTCTTTGCTTCCCCAATATATCAATGAATTTGTGCTCCAACTGCTGTTATCATTATAACTGCTGAAAATTATATCCAAATTTCCGTCTTTATTCAAATCGGCTACCGAATTTCCTGTGGCTCCGTGCGTTGGAAGCTGTAAACAGCTATCAGCCGAAAATGTCCAATCATGCTTCCCCCAGTAAACATAAGAATTGATGTTGAAATTTGTGGAGTTATCGTGCATATTGCTTATCACCAAATCGGGGCGCCCATCTTTATTCAAGTCATATACCGCACCAGGATTAGATTTCAAACACCCGCTGTCGCTACCTTCCGTGGAGGTGAAAACATTGGCGTTGAAATCGCCGTCGGCGAAATCGGCCTGGCTGGCCTCCCGCCAGGTTCCGGCCCACGCACTCTGCCCGGCTACAAAAAGACAGGCCATGATGATGACTACTGCTATCTTTCTCATTGCCTTGCTCCTAGTAATATTTTCCTGAGTATAAACATTTATACTAGAAATGTATCACTAATGATCTGGGTTGTCAAGCAAAAATATAAACATTTTTATCCGAAGATCCTTTTATAGACCGCCAGGGTATTTTCCGCAGTATTTTCCCAGGTGAACCTTTGGGCCCGAAGCAGCCCCTTTTGAGCCAATTCTTCAGATAATTGGCTATTCTCCAGCAGTTCCATCATCCTGTCCTTCAGAGATACCTGATTGGCAGGGTCAATCATTATCCCGGCATCGCCAACCACTTCGGGCAGCGAAGAAGTGTTGGAGGTTATCACCGGACAGCCTGATGCCATTGCCTCCAGCACCGGCAAACCAAACCCCTCGTATAACGAAGGAAAGGCCAGGATATCCGCTACGGCATAGTACAGCGGGAGCTCTTTCCCTTTAATATTATCCCTGACAATTATCTTTCCGGATAGATCGTTCCGCAAAATATAATCGCTCTCATTTTTTGAAATCCGACCCACCTTGAGCAGTATCACATTCTGAAGGGACTTATTTATTTGTTTGAAGGCTTTTAGAACCGTGATGAAATTTTTCCTGGGGGCCGGCGTGCCGACATGAAGGATAATTTTATCCTTAACCGAAAGATTCAGTTTATGCCGGCATTCCTTCTTGTCCCGGGGATGAAATTCCGGGGAGACCCCCAGCATGATGGGGGTTATCCTATCGGGATTTATCCGATAGATCCTGATCAAGTCATCCTTGGTGGCCTGGGAAATGGAAATGATATGATCGGCCTTCTTAAGACCGGAATACAGGATCCTCCTCCAGTATTTTTCCAACAGAGAGCCCGGCATTATCAGCGGGATCAGGTCCAGGCAGGTTATTATCCGCCGGACCCCTGGCTTGAGGAATGAAAGATTCTGGCTTAGGATGTGAACATTTTCGTTGTGCTTATACGCCTTGCTGCAACTATTCCAGAAAAGAGGCTTGAATCGGCTTTTTTTTACTGGAAGTCTCCTTTCCGAACTACTCCGCCCAAGAAAATCACAGCTGCCAGTTTCGTAATTATAATAAATGAACCGCAGCGAATCCCGATCCTTCAGGGATCGGTATAGATTCCAGGCATAGACCCCTGTTCCGCTGTATTCCGGCTGATCGTTGATGATATCTATTTTGATTTCCATTTGGTTTACCATCGCTGATTTGAAATAAAAACGGGCGGTCAAAGCCGCCCTGCCGTCGTGGTCTCCTAGAGATCAAATGATAGATCGAATCTCATGGGATGTCCCAGCCCCGGGAAAGGGGTATAGGCGTAATCAATGAAATATTTACGATACTTGACACCAAAGCCCACTCCGATACCGGCGAAATCATCCAGCTCCGATCCGTTCTGGATATCTCTCAGGTTTCCGTTGTATCCCAGCCGAAGGGAAAGATATTTTACCAGATTCAGTTCCGTGCCGAAATTCATTTTGAAGGAATTGTCGATGGCTTTGTTGCCGGCCAGCAGGATGACCAGCCGTTCGGAGAAAGGCCGGTATTCCAAACCGGTTCTGATCGTCAAGGGCAGTTTCTCCTTGGTTGCCACGAAGGCCTTGGCTGCAGTGCCGATGTTATTAATGGACAACCCGAGTTTGAGGCCGGTCCCGTAGTTCCTTTTCTTTTTAACCAGAAAGATCTTTTGCGCCACAATGGCCGGGTCCACCTGATAGATACAACCGATGTCCACCGCCCCGCCGGTTGCCGTGTAATCCATGGTTTTATCGTAGATGCCTTTGAGGCTGGCCCCGGCGTATATATCCTTCAGCACCTCCCTCCCGTAACTGGCCTGGAGAACGAAGGATGAGTAACTGAAGTATCCCAGCCCCGCACCGGTGGGATCCATAAGGGTGGTCTGCTTTATATCACCGCTGTTGAGGTAGCTCAAGGACAGAGCGCCTGAAGATTTTTCATTCAATGGATGAACATAGATTATATTGCCGAGTTGAATGTCCGAAATATAGTTGACATATCCGGCCGAGAACTTCCTGTTGTGGCAATAAGGCAGAGATCCCGGGTTGTAAAGAATGCCGGAAGCATCTCCCCCCATGGCCACGGTAGCCTCTCCCAGCGATGCCGGCAGAGCCTTGATGGATAGCCGCAGAAATGAGAACCCGCTGTCCTCTGCCAGGGTCGGCCTGGTGGCGGCAGCCATCAAGACTGCCAGGATGATGGTCCTTTTAATCATTCCTTAAGATCCCCGTGGTTATTGGGGGAAAGAAAGAAAACTTTCTGCCAGCGGTCATCCGAATCGATGATCAGGCTGTTGTCGAAATTGAATGACGGACGGGCCAGCACCGAAGCGAATTCCTGGCGGTGCATCCACAGCCAGTCCTGAACCTCCTCGCGCTCCAGGTTGTTCAAAAAGTGCACGAATTCCTCCAGGGTGAACCCGCTCTGGGACCGGCTTTCGAACCAAGCTTCTATCTCGGAGCTGTCCAAGCTGGACAGCAGTTCAAACAGGTCTCCCCAGTCCTGCTCCAAACCGATGGCATTCTTATTGTAGCTTTTAAAATAGGTCATTATATCCTCGTTGATGTGATAAATCCTGTTTAATATTAACCGAAATATGCTTGATTGTCAACACAACCCGCTGGCCAAAGGTCGGAACACCCTATTTCCGGGATACGGTGTTAAGGCCTTTTCTTTTATTATGGCGGGGATGCCTGGCCACTGCGTCTATGGCATTCACCAGTGCGGCGATCACCTGCACTTTCAGCTGGGAGGTGGACATGCTGACCATGGTATGTATATGCCCCCCCTCGCTGGCAACATAATGCGGCGGGAGTTTGTTGAGGGCATGGGTCATGATGTCAAGCTGGCAGGTGCGGCAGTGGCAGATATCACTGCGGGCCTGGAGCACGTTTCTCATCTCCTCGATGACCAATTTCTCGGTATAATTGGTGAGCTTTGCCATCTCCCCCTCCTTTTATTTTTTATTTGGCCCGGCCCAACAGGGCGTCTCCTATCTGGCTGGCATGAAAGTTTATCCGTTCGAAATCACTCAGCAGGTCAAGGTGCATGGTGCTGGTCTCCCGGGATTCTTTGAATCCCGCCTGCAGCCTTCCCAAATGTTTCTTGTATAGTTCCTTTTCCAGCGCCAGCACCTGATCCTTGCGGCTGTGGGCCTTCCTGGCCAGCTCCAGATCGCCGGAAGCCAGGGCGCCCATGGCCAGGTCCAGGGTGGCCAGGGTTTCCCGGTAGAGCGATTTAATTTCATCCAGCCCTTCCTCGGAAAAGGCCAGATGCTGTTCGATCTTCTTGGCGGCATGTCCCATGATGTTCTTGCTGATGACATCGCCGATATTCTCGATGTCATTGACTATATACAGCAACTCCACTCCGCGGCTGGACTGGTCGCCGGAGAGATCCTCCTGGGTTATCTTGACCACGAAGGGGGTTATGGCCTCCTCCAGCAGGTCCACCTTGTCATCATCGGCTACCAATTGATTTCTCAGGTTGATGTCGTTTTTCTCCAGAACCTCACAGGAGCGGACCAGCATATCCCTGACCAGGTCGGCCATCCTTAATATTTCCTGGGCCACCTGCCCGATGGCCAGCGAAGGCGTCTCCAGGGCCCGATCGTCAAGGTATTTCGGGGCGAATATTTTTTGCCCGGGAGAGACCATCGGGATCATCTGGTTGAGAAACTTCCCGAACGGTTTAAGCCAGGGCAGGAAGAGCAGCGAGGCCAGGACGTTGAAAATGGTGTGGGCATTGGCTATCTGCCTGGCGGTGTCGCCCCCGAACCTCTGGACCAAGGCTATAAAAGGAGCGATAAAGATCAGGGCCGCGAATCCAGCCAGGACCTTGAAAATGGTGTGCCCCCAGGCCACCTTGATCGATTCCTGATTGCCGCCCCAGGCCGCCATCAGGGCCGCTCCGCAGGTGCCGATGTTGGCCCCGATGATTATGGGCATGGCGGCCGGCAGGGCTATCAGGTCCTGAAAGGCCAGGGTCAGCATTATCCCGATGGTGACGGCCGAGGACCTCACCAGCAGGGTGAACATAACCCCGATCAACACCCCCAGCAGCGGGAGGGAACCCATCCCGGCGAACAGGCCCAAAAACCAAGGCATGGATTTAAGGGGCAGCAGCGAATCGGCGGTCAGTTTCATGCCGTAGAAAATAAGACCGAAGCCGAACACTATCTGGGGATAATAACGCCAGGGACGTTTCCCGGCCAGCATCATGGCCAAGAATCCGGCCACCACCAGGGCCAGACAGTAGTCGGACAGTTTGAAGGCGATCAACTGGACGGTGATGGTGGTCCCGATATCGGCCCCCAGGATCACCCCCAGCACCTGGCTTAAGGATATCAGTCCGGCGTTGGTCAGGGACACCAACATCACGGTGGTGGCGGTGGATGATTGGACGATGGCCGTCACCAGGATCCCCACCCCCAGGCCCTTAAAGCGGTTATCGGTCAGGCTCCATAGCATCTGCTTCAGTTTGGTGCCGGCGGCCTTCTGCAGGCCCCGGGAGCAGAATCTGATGCCGAACAGAAATAGCACCAGGCCGCCGATGGCCCCCAGCAATGATATCAGCCACCAGTGATTCTGGTAGGAGTTGAAGGAAAAGGTGACCGCCTTCTTGGAGTCGGCGGCCAGGTGCGCCTGAACGTAGATGGTCTCCAGCTGCTTATGGGGAATGATCCGGGATATGGCATTGCCCTTGACGTCGGAGACCGCCGTGTCGGGTTCCAGAGAGGCGGTGCCCTCTCCCACCGGCTCGAAGACCACCCTGGCCCCGGAGATCGCCCGGCCCCGGGTATCGGTGATTTGCACCACCAGGGGATGGCCTGCCGGCTTCCCGATGGTCACCGCCTGGCAGTCGCCGGAGACATCGTTGCCCAGAGCGTCCACCGCCTTGCTGATGCGGTGATCGGCCCCCCACAGCGGCATTGAAAAAAGCAATACCGCCAGAACTAACAGCAGTATTTTTGGGATCCGTCTCACTCGGCCAGGTTGACCTCTATCACAAAGACCCCTTTATATCCCAAGGCCTTGGCCCGTCTTTTGAGGACGTCGGCGTCCTGGCGGGTAAGATTGTTACCCACCTGGACCTTGTAATAGGGCTCGGCCTCGGAGATGAATACTTGCTGATCCCCGAACTTCCACCGGGCCTCCTCCGCCATCTTGCGGGCGTTCTCCAGGGTGGCCGAGGCAAATATCTGGACCCTCCATCCCCAGACGCTTTGGACCGGACCCTTGCTGCCTGTGTACTGGGAACCCTGGGGCTCCGGGGTGGCGGCAGGCTCGGCCGGAGGGATTTCGGTGAACGGCTGTTTGGCCTGTTCCTGGGCGATCGGCTCCTTTACCGGTTCCTGCACCGCCTGTTTTTTCCCGAAACATCCCGCCAAGATCGCTAGCAGCAGGATAACTGATAGTTTTTTGATTTTCATTCAGGCCTCCTTCGCCCCTGAAAATTGTTTATAGATATTCCTTGATATCCCGGTTGGTCCTGACCTGTTCCAGCAATTTTCTTACATCCTGCGCTTTTGACCGGTGGCAGACCATCACCGCATTGCCCGATTTGACTATGATCAGGTCGTTGACCCCCATCGCCGCCACCAGGCCTTCGTCGCACATGGCGATATTGTTGCCGCATTCCAGCAGCTCCACTTGGCCCAGCTTGATGTTGCCCCGATCATCCTTGGGATGGAACCTCTCCAGGGCCTCCCACGATCCCAGGTCGTCCCAGCCGAACTCCCCTTTGATCACCGCCACTCTGTCGGCCTTCTCCATGATCCCGTAGTCGATGGAAATCTTCTCCACCGTCTGGTAGAATTCGGAGAATTTTTCCGGACCGGCCGCCAACCCGCCCTGGGCCTGCCACTCCATCAGCTGTCCGTGGAGTTTGGGCATGTGCTGTTTGAAGCTCTGCAGGATGGCGGCCGCCTTCCAGATGAAGATCCCGCCGTTCCAGTAGAAATACCCGCTGCGGAAGAATCGGTTGGCAGTATCCATATCCGGTTTCTCTCTGAAGCTTTTGACCATGAAGCAGGGGATGCGGCAATCCGGCAGGACCTCTCCCCGCTCGATGTATCCGTAGCCGGTCTCGGGCCGGTTGGGTTTTAGCCCGATGGTGACCAGATATTCTTTTTCGGCCAGCTCCACCCCCTGCAACAGCACTTGGCGAAACATCTCAAGGTCCCCGATATGGTGATCCGATGGCAGCACCATCATCACCCCGGAGGGATCCTCCCTGGCTATCTCCGCCGCCGCCACGGCGATGGCCGGAGCGGTGTTGCGGCCGAACGGCTCGCCGATCAGCCTGACATCTTTTATTCCGCTTTGTTTGATGGGATCGATCAGGTCGGCGCTGGTCACCACCCATTGGCGTTCCCGGCTGGACAGCGGCTCCACCCGGTCCAGGGTCTCCTGCAGCATGCTGTTCTGGCCGGTGAGGGCCAGCAGCTGTTTCGGCCTGTTCTCACGGCTTTTGGGCCAGAAACGTTCGCCCTTGCCCCCGGCCAGGATCACCGCATAGATGTTGCTCATTTTACCTTTCCGCAGATAAGTTTGCTCTTTATCAGGGCCGCCAGCAAGGGCAGCATTATCTCATGGTGTCCGGTGATGGAATATCCCTTTCCACCCGAAGCCACCGGCCGCCCCACCACGTTGAGGTTGGGCCGGTAGTGTTGGATCATGTCGAAATTGGCGGTGGTGAAATTTTTAACCGAATATCCCAAATTGCGGGCCACGGTCAGGGCCTTCAAAAACACCTCCGGCAATATAACCGACGATCCCAGATTGATGACCACTCCTCCCGATATTTTGGAGACCTCTTCCGCCAGTATCCGGAAATCCCGGTGGCTGGCGCTGCCGATGGCTGCCCCGTCGGCCGAGGGATGCTGGTGGATGATGTCGGTGCCCACCGCCACATGGACCGTCAAAGGGATTTTCAATCGATAGCTGGCTGCCAGCAGGCTATTGTTAATATAAGGGAATTTACCCTCGTTCAGCATCAGCCCCAGGGTTTCGCCGAAGCCCAGGTCCTGGGCATCGCCCTGGATCACCGCTCCGTTGATCAGGTCGGCCGTCTCCCGGGCCATGCCGAATGATCCGTCATCCAATCCGGCCTGAACATCCTCCGAGGTCCGCCCCCAACAGGCCATCTCGAGATCGTGAATGGCTCCGGCGCCGTTGGTGGCGATTCCGGTAACGATCCCGCTTTTTAAAAGGTCGACTATGATCGGGCTCAACCCGCACTTGATGGGATGGGCTCCCATCATCAGGATCACCGGGCGCTTCTTCCTGCGGGCATTTATCACCGCCGCCGCCACCGCCCGCAGATCGCGGGCCTTGAGGATATCGGGCAGGCCACGCAGAAAATCCTCCAGCGGCTTTCGGGGATCTGGCACCGAAGCCAGGTTGGCGCTTCCCACCCGGCTCTTCCTTTTGGCTATCGAGTGGCGTTTGACCTTGGTCAGGTCGGCCTCGGGGTATCTTCCCATATTGTTCCTATATCTTTTATTTATTCCTTGATGCCGGGGCTGTATTCCTTGAGCACCGCGTTGATGGAGCCGATCAGGATCTTGCTCTTCATTAGCACCGGGATCCTCCGCTCGTCGTTGGTCAGCCACACCAGCAGCCGGCCCTTGTTATCGAACAGCCCCGGGGTCCTTAAGACCGGTTCCACCAACAGGCACTCCACCTTGCCGAAGATGGTCTTGATCTTCTCCTTTTTGTAGACCTTGACCTCCAGGGGATAGTTCTTCTTGTCGGTATGGTTGTCTATGTAGATGGACTTGCCCACCTCCAGCGGGAACAGCCGGGCCCAGTAGAGGGAGATCAGGATATCCTTGGCCTCCGGGAACAGATCGACCTCCTGGCCGGTGCTGTAAACGGCCTTTCCCTTCTCCTGGTCGAATTCCACCGATTCCTGATGGTGATAACCGCCCTCGTTGAGCATTTTCTGGTAACGCAGGGAATACAGCTTTTCGTGATCAACGAAGGATTCGATCCGGTCATGGACCTTGTAGAAGAAGGAGAAAGTGGGGTTGGACCAGGTCTCGTTGACGATGTGATAGGCCCTCCGGTCCCGGGCCCAGGTCAGCTCGCTGTCCACCCGCATGAACGAGGTGCCGGCCTTGATGAAGGTTATGCCCGCTCCCTTCCATTCGATGGAATAGGTCATCTTCTCGCCGCGCTTCAGTTTTTTCCCGGAGATGGTGGATCTCAGGGTATCCGCCGGGGTCCCTGCCCGGGCGATATTTGACAATCCCAGGACCGTTATCAAACAAAACAACGTGCAAATGCCTTTTGATGATCTCATAATTTACGTTTATTCTCTATTATTGTTTTCGGTTAATGCCTGGTTTGTTTTCGAATAGACCTCATCCACCATGATCTTGGCCATACAATCGTATTCAGGACATTTTGGGCCGATGCATTGACGGCATAAGCTGACATTGGGCACAATGGTCATATGACCCGGCCCATAAGGCCCCCAGCGTTTGGGATGGCAGGGGATCATGGGGCAGTAAAGACCTATCACTTTGGTCTTAACTGCCGTGGCTATGTGCAGCGGCCCGGTGCTGTTGGATACCATCAATTTTGCCTGCGACAGGAAGGCCGCCAGCTCCGGCAGGCTGAGGCCGGACACCCAGGCCGGTTGGGTTTTTAGATGAGCTCGGAGCTTTTCTTTTAAATGTTCTTCCCCCGGCCCCAGGGTGACGACTATATTTGAAATTTGAGATTTGAGATTTGAAATTATAATTTTATCAATAAGCTCGGCAAATTTTTGGATCGGCCAATCCCTGGCCGACCCCCCGCTGCCGGGATGGATGACCATGAACGGCTGATTGGTGTCAATGATGCCGGACAGTTTCCTGGCGGTCTGTTCTTTCAACTCCGGCGGGATGGATATCTCCGGCTGATATTCCTTGCCCTCGCCAGAAGGCAGGCCCAGCCCGGATCTCACCAGGTCCAGATTGTGCTCCAGCTCGTGCTTCAGGCTGAACTTGCGGTGCTGTTTCACCCGGCGGTTGAACAGCAGGCTGTAAGACCGGTAGGCCGTGCCGATCCTGGCCGGTATCCCGGCCAGCCACAGGGCCCAGGCCAGCCGTCCGGTGGGATGCAGCAATACGGCCAGGTCGAAATCATGCGTCTTTATGATTTTGGCCAGCGCCCGGGCGCTTAAGGCTGGATCATCATTGATCACTGCATCGACCTGCTTTGATAATGCGATCAGCGGGGCGGTGTATTCCCGGGCCAGAAAGGTGATCCGGCAGCCGGGATACAGATCCTTTAAAAGAGCGGCGGCGGGCAGCGACAGAATAACATCTCCGATCCTATCGGTCCTTACCAGCAGTATGTTTTTATATGTTTTATCAGACAAATCAGTGATATTATAAATTACTTTCGTCATTCTGAATTCTACCGATCTGCCTTGCCCCTGAAGAATCCTCTTTGGAAACAGATCCTTCACCAGGAAAATATAAGCCAGGTTTAGGATGACGGAGTGATAATGTTTAGATCTTAAATCTTGGACTGTTTTAGGTAGTTGTATCCCTTCTTGGCCGACTTGAATATGGCCTCCGTATCCAGCTTTTTGATGCACTCCAGGCTGTCGCATGATTTCTTCCAGCAGGGGCTGCAGTCCAGGTCGGGAACGATCCGCTCTCCCCGCCCGAACAGCTCGATCTCGCTGGCGCAGGACAGCCCGAACCACACCACCACATACTTCTTCAGGGCGATGGCCATGTGCATGGCCGAGGTGTCTCCGGTGATGATAAGATCGCAGGCATCGACGTAGACCATGCCCCGGCGTATGCCCTCGTCGGTGGGGCTGTTGATGATGAAGGCCCCGGCCCGGTCCTTGATCTCCTTGTTGCGCTGGCTCTCGGCCTTCCCCCCCAGCAGCATTATCCGGGCATTGGGCAGTTCGTTCTGGATCCGGCCGATCAGCTCCAGGTGCTGTTCGATGGTCATCTTCTTGTTGGGAAACAGGTCGGAGCACCCGGTGTTGAAGCCGATGACCACTTCGTTCTTCTCGATCCCGTTGTTCCGGCGGTAGGC
This sequence comes from uncultured bacterium, assembly GCA_937863685.1. Taxonomy (GTDB): domain Bacteria; phylum Edwardsbacteria; class AC1; order AC1; family EtOH8; genus UBA2226. The sequence continues at coordinate 57,482 of CALMGM010000003.1, read as the reverse complement.
CGCGGCCCAGGCCTTCTCCTCCGGGGTCAGCTCCAGCACGTAGTCCTCGCCCTGGTAATCTAGCGCCATGGCCTGGGCCAGGAATTGTATCCCGGTCACCTGGTTCTTCTTGAACTTCAGGTCGTCGTCGATGCCCAGCCGGTAGGCGTATTCGGCCTCGGGGTTGAAATGGGTGATGGCCCCGTTCTGATCCAGGGCGAAGCCCAGTTTCTCCTCGGCCCGGACCAGCATGGCCAGGGCGTCCGAGCGGTAGGCCTTGTCGATGGAATAGATCTTGTCATATTCGATGGCCTGCAGGATGCTGACGGTCTCGAAGTCGTAGGGCCAGATCTTGTCGATGTAGGGGTTGTTCTGCAGCAGGGGAATGGCCATCGGCAGGGTCACCCAGTGGACGGTGCTCCGGGGGTCCTGGCGCTTGATGGCCGGCAGCAGGGCGGTGGTCATCAGCACCGCGCCCAGGGCGTCCAGGTTGATGATCAGTATCTTTTTGCCGCGGGGCTTCTGCTCCTGGCAGGTCTGGCACAGCCAGCCCGGCCGGCAGGGCTTGTAGCCGTTAAAATCCTTGCAGTCGATGGTAGGATTCAATTTTCGTAACCTATAAGTGGGTTAATATATTACAATTCTGGACCTTAGTGTTTTATTATAACAAAATAAAGGGAAATTGCAACAGAAATATGCATGTTATGAACTTCAAAGATTCATTCTTTATGTACCAGGTCTTTTTTTATTCCTTTGGTCATGGCGGGACCGGCTTAATGCAATGCCAACGAAGCAATCCCCCACCGGCTTTCCATTTACAAGTCCGGAGGGGATCGCTTCGCATGCAAAATATAAGGGCATCTCGCGATGACCACTCCTTAGTTGTTAAATATTCTGTCTGAGAATGAAGTATCAATGCTAAAATAAAAAAACGGCCCACCGGGGCCGCTTTAAATGACTGATTGGGTTTTGTTTTGAAACTGCGCTATCACTCAACTATCTATTTTATTATTTTTCTCGGTATTTAACCCCTTTAATTCTTTCATTTAGCGGTACCGGCACCCATGGCCAAGCTCCGAAGCCGGTGAATTTGCCGGTTCTTTTTTTACGCTCCATTGCAGCTTTTGCCAGAACGCCAGTCTTAGACGCAGGATATTTATCAATAACCTTATTTATTATCGTATTCAATCGTTTACGCTCTTTGGAATCAGCATTGTTTTCATAATAGGATAATAATTCAGCCAAATAACTTGCCGTCCAAGGACTGTCAGAATATTGATCAAATAATATCTCTTCCCATTTTTCCGAATTAGCTTTATCATTTAATGTTGTACGGTACTTAGCAATTAGTCTCAAAATAATTTCCTGGGTATAAACACTCTTTGAATATTTGGCGATAAAACTCTCAAAAGCGCATGCTAGTTCTTTGGATTTTAAACCGCTGGTCATAATATTAATATAATCATCGTATCCACTCCCTTGAGGATCTTCTGGTTTTACAATGACAAAATTAACAACATTTGAAATTATTTGCGGCTGTCCTATAAGAGCATTCTTTTGTATAACCGCCTTAAAAGAATATTTGCCCTCTTTAAGATTTTTATACTTATATATTAAATTTTGATCCTCGGCATTATAATCGTTTGTTAAGGAATCCCCGACGGGTATAGCGCCATGCCACATTTCCAGGCATCCGTAATCAGTAAGCACCTGCCCACTTTGCTCAATAATCGAACCGTTTTCAACGAATAGCATATATTCCATATTGCCATAAGTAGGGCCCAGTTCCAAAAACCGCAGAACCTCATCCCCATCATTAACTACAGACCATTTAACATAAATTGGTTCCTTCGGGTAATATGTGTCTTTATCTAACTGAATATTAAAAGATACACCTTCGGCAAAGCTATTGGTTTGGAATATAAATAAAATTATTATAATCCAGCCATTTTTGATCTTCATTTTATAACCATTTTGTTGATATTAATTTATTAAGCGACCTGGTGGTCGCTTAATAATCCTCTCACATCTCCTGTCTTCCCTGCAGGGCCCGGCTTAAAGTGACCTCGTCGGAGAACTCCAGGTCGCTGCCCACCGGCAGCCCCCGGGCGATCCGGGTCACCTTGATCCCCAGCGGCTTGACCAGCTTCATCAGATACAGCGCGGTTGCCTCGCCCTCGGCATTGGGATTGGTGGCGATGATCATCTCCCTGACCTCGGTCCTCTCCAGCCGCTGCATCAGCTCCCGTATCCGCAGGTCGTCCGGCCCGATGCCGTCCAGCGGCGACAGGTGCCCCTGCAGGACGTGGTACAGCCCCCGGAATTCCGAGGTCCTCTCGATGGCCAGCAGGTCGTTGGTCTCCTCCACCACGCAGATCAGGGCCGGCTCCCGCTTGGCGTCCCGGCAGACGGAGCACAGCTCCTGCTCCGAGGCGTTGTAGCACTGGGCGCAGAAGTGCACCTTCTCTTTCAGTTCCACGATGGCATTGGCCAGGGCCACCGCGTCCTCCTGGCTGGACTTCAGCAGATAGAAGGCCAGGCGCTGGGCGGTCTTCCGCCCGATGCCGGGAAGCTTCATCAACTCGTCTATGGTGCGGGCCAGTATTTCCGATCCGTAATGCATAATCCTTTCTTCCCCACCCGTGTCCCTCCCCTCGAGGGGAGGGATGAAAGGGAGAGGTTTAAAACATCCCCGGGAGGCTCATGCCGCCGGTCAGGGCCGACATCTCCTTGGCCGCCAGGTCGCGGGACATTTTTGTGGCCTCCTGCACCCCGCTCAGGACCAGGTCCTGCAGCATGTCGGCCTCTTCGGGCTTGATGATCTCCGGGGAGATCTTGATGTCCAGGATATTCTGCTGGCCGTCGGCCGTCACCTTGACCATGCCCCCGCCCACCGAGGCCTCCACCCTTTTGTTGGCCAGTTCCTTCTGGATGGTTTCCATCTTGGATTGCATCATCTGGGCCTGCTTTAAAATATCCCCCATTCCCTTGGCCATCGTGCCTCCTTTTATAATTTCAAGACAATATTGTCATTCCCATGTAAATGGGAATCCAGCAAGCCCCTGGATACCTGCCGGAGTTTATACTGAAAGCAATGAAGTGCAGGTATGACACCCCAGGCCTTACTTTTTAAACCCTACACCACCTCGCCATCCACCGCATCCATGAAGCTTTTCAGCTGGGGCGACTGCATCACTTCGGATTTTCGGCGGTCTATCTCATCCTGCCGGCTCAGGCGCTGGGGGGCCTCTTTGACCTGCGGCGTCTGGGAGGCCGGGGCCTTTTCAGTCTGGCAGATCACCTTGAGCTTCTGGCCCCATAATTTAAATGTCTCCTCCTGGATCAGCTCCTGATAGCTCTTGTCCTCCAGCGATTTTTTGTGGAAGTTGGCCTGCGGGCCGAAGCTTAAAATAAGACTGCCGTCGCTGACCCCCACCGGACGGGCCGAGGCCAGGCAGGTGCCGGCGGTCATATGCCGCTCCTGAACCGCTGTTATCAGCTGCTGCCAAAGGAATTCAAAATCCCGGCTCACCGGTTGCTCTGGAACAGCATATTCAGCCGGTTCTTCCTTTACCGGGCTGACCTCCAGCTTGGCCGGTTTGGCCGGCTTGAAGGCCGGGGCCGGCTGCTCCCCATTCTCCGGGTCGTCCCCGCCCTGGTCCAGCAGTTTTATCACTTCCTCCAGCCGAACGGTGGAATCAAGATTGCACAGCCTTAAGGCGGCCATCTCCAGGATCAGGCGGGCCTGGGAACTGCGTTTCATGGTGGTCTCGGCGTCTATCAGGACGTTGACCATCCGCAATATATCCCGGTCGTCCAGGCCTTTGGCCTGTTTGGTGTATTTCTCCTGCTCCTCGGGGGTCATCTCCCCGGCCGCGGTCTTGCCGGAACCGGCCGCTATCAGCAGTAGCTTGCGCAGGTGGGCCAGCCATCCCAGGATGAACTCCTGGAGGTCGTAGCCGCCGTCGGCCACCTGGTCGACCAGCGACAGGATGCCCGGCTTGTCATGGGCCCTCACCAGCTCCAGGGTCTTGAAATACATCTCCTCGTCCACCAGACCCAGCACCTGCCGGGCGTCCTCGGCCTTGATATCGTTGCCGCTGAAGGCGATCAGCTGGTCCAGCAGGCTGATGGAATCGCGCATGGACCCCTCGGCCTTCTTGGCCACGATATACAGGCACTCGTCATCGGCCTTGACCGCTTCGCCGGACAGCATCTTTTTGAGATGGGCCACGATCTCGTTCAGCTGGATGCGCCGGAAATCGAAACGCTGGCAGCGGGACAGGATGGTGATGGGCACCTTGTGGACCTCGGTGGTGGCGAAGACGAACACCACATGGGCCGGCGGCTCCTCCAGGGTCTTCAGCAGGGCGTTGAAGGCCTCCTTGGTCAGCATGTGGACCTCGTCGATGATGTAGATCTTGTATTTGCCCTGGGTGGGGGTGTATTTGACGTTCTCCCGCAGGTCCCTTATCTGGTCGATGCCCCGGTTGGAGGCGCCGTCGATCTCCAGCACGTCCATGCTGCGCGAGCCGGTGATCTCCAGGCAGGAGGTGCACTGGTTGCAGGGCGTCTCGGTGGGCCCCTCGGCGCAATTGAGGGCCTTGGCCAGGATCCGGGCGGTGGTGGTCTTGCCCACCCCCCGGGCCCCGGCAAAGATGTAGGCGTGGGCGGTGCGCTTGGTGCGGATGGCATTGCGCAGGGTGGTGGTGACGTGCTCCTGGCCCACGATCTCCTCGAAGTTCTGGGGCCGCCATTTGCGGGCTAAAACAAGGTAAGACATTTTTTAGACAATCTTTTTAATTATTTTATTTTTACTGTATCGAGCGAATTGCTCCATTTGTCATTCTCGCGTAGGCGGGAATCCAGGCCTGGATGCCCATTCCCCGATCTGTGTCGAGGACAAGTTTCATGGGCATGACAACGAAGCCATTTGAAAACTAGCAATGGTTATTATCGCGATTTTTCGTCATTCTGATTTCGGCATCCCGCCATACCCTTGAAGAATCTCAGAGATCCTTCAAAAGAAAAGCGCTCCAGTCATTTCAGGATGACATTGACCCTTCGAGTGGCATCTATGATGGAAACCCAGGATGACGCCGGTAATTATATTTTTGCATTTTGAAATAAATAAGAAGGGCCAGGCTTATCCGATAACAAGGAGAGATCTTGCGTACCGTTGCTACCTTCCGGTCCTGGCGGGGTTGGCAGTCTTCGCTTCCATCGGGCCCGGCCCATATTCAATTTTATCAGAGCGGCGGTGATTTGTCAACGATTGGCCCTGTCCGTCACTGAACCCCCACTTTGAACAACCCGCCCACCGCCGACAGGATCAGGATGAAGGCCGCCCAGCAGGCGAACACCGTCCAGTAGCTCTTCTTGCGGGGCGCCCCGGAAAAGACCGAGAAGCCGATGGCCATCACCACCAGCGACCAGATGGTGAAAAAGTCGATATGGTTCAGCAGCCGCACCAGAAAGCCTTCCTCCATCTCGGCCGGCAGCATCAGCCCCAGTGAGGTGCTGACCTTGGCGGTCTCCTTGACGAACATCAGCGGGACCTTAAGGATGGCTCCGGGGATGTTTATCAGCGAGCCGAAGACCGCCACGGTGAACATTTCGATGAATTTGGCCTTGTGGCCCAGCATGGAGAAGATCCACCAGAAGATCAGGCCCACCAGCAGCAGACCGGCCGGCATCAGGATCATGTTGCTGGCCAGTCCGGCTATCAGGGGTATCGGCCCGCTCATCTTGGCCTGGATGGCCTCCACCTGCTCCGCCGGGATGTCCGGGTTGCTTCCGATCTTGGCTATCTGCTCCGGCATAACTATGGTGGGCAGGATGATGGCCGTCACTATCAGGGTGAAGACCACGCTGACGATCAGGGGGATCAGCCAGCGGGGCTGGTCCTTCATCCCCTCGAAGACCTTGTCGGGCTGGTAGTAGGTGCCCAGAATGTCATTCAGCCATTTCATTTTTTCCCTCCTCTATATGTTTTAAACACAAAGGACATACCTTCGATAGGAAATTATACGTCGTTCCCGAGTAGTCGGGAATCCAGGGTTTCATCCCTCACACAAAGCATGCACTGAGTCGAGTCGAAAGGTTGCAAAGTACGTAAAAAGCAAGAATCCAGCTATCTTTTTTATGGATTCCCGCCTGCGCGGGAATGACACGGCAGCCTTTACTGTTTAGGAAGACTACTGAGACGCGTTCTTTTTAATTAATTCTTAATACAACGGTCACCAAGTAGGCGAAGTTTAAATTAAATTTTTCTTGGCGCTCTTTGCGATTTGGCGGTTCAAAAGCAACTCGGCGATCTGGACCGCGTTGGTGGCCGCGCCTTTGCGCAGATTATCGGCCACCACCCACATCACAAAGGCATTCTTCTTGACCGGGTCGGGGCGCAGACGGCTGACGTAGGTCATATCCGAATCCTTGAGCTCGGCCGGGGTGAAGAATTCCTTCCCGTCATACACCACGCCCGGCGCCTTGGATAATAGAGCTTCGATCTGTTTTAATGAACAGTTCTTCCCGGTCTCGAAATATACCGATTCCGAATGTCCGGTCATCACCGGGACCCGGACCGTGGTGGCGTTGACCGCAATATTTTTGTCGTGCAGTATCTTCTGGGTTTCGCGGACCATCTTCCACTCCTCGCCGCTGTAGCCCAATTCCGAAAAGTCGGATATCTGGGGAATCACATTGTAAGCTATTTTACGGGGAAATACCGAATTTTTAATTTTGCAATTTGCAATTTGCATTTCCTTTTGCAGGGCATCCACTCCCGCCCTCCCCGCTCCCGACACCGCCTGGTAGGTGGACACCACTATCCTTTTGATCTTGTATTTTTTATGTATGGAAACCAATGCCACCACCATTTGGATGGTGGAGCAGTTGGGGTTGGCTATCAAGCCCCGGTGTTTTTTGACATCCCCGGGATTGGCCTCCGGCACGATCAGCGGCACGCCGGGATGCATCCTGAAATCGGCGCCGTTGTCTATCACCACCGCTCCGGCCGCTATGGCCTTTTGGGCATACCGCCGGCTGGCGCCCTTCTCGCCTTCGGTGCCGGCGAAGAACACGATGCCGCAGCCGGAAAAGTCGGCCCGCTCTACCGATGCCACCGGATAATTTTTCCCTTTGAATCTTATCCGGCGCCCGGCCGACCGGCTGGAGGCCCACAATTTGAGCCCGGCCAGGGGAAATCTTCTTTCCTCCAGAACCTTGAGTATGGTCTGGCCCACCAATCCGGTGGCGCCCACTAAACCAACGATCATACGGGCTCCGTCATTCCAGGGGTTTGGATTTTAGGGCCACCTCGGCCATCACCAGAATGGAGCACTTGCCCATGACCTCCTCTTCGGCCGGGCCGTCATTTGCCTTGTTCACCCCCAGCAGAGCGGTGAATCTCTTGGGCTCCTGGCTGCTTTCCGGCAGAAGTAAGCCGTCCACCCAGAAACTGCATTTATCCTTGATGCACTCCGATTCCTCCGGTTTCCTGATGAACCTGATGGGACAGATCATGATGGTCCTCCAATTTTAAATTGGATATAAAATTAACCATAAATACCACCTGGTGTCATTCCCGCGCAGGCGGGAATCCACAAAAAACCTGGATTACCGACCTCTCCCTGCCTGTCGGTTTCCCTCCCCTCGAGGGGAGGGAAGGGTGGGGTTTATCCCGCACTTGATGCGGGGCTGGAATGACAGGGACAGGAATGACAATGATCCGTGTTTATACGTGTCCTAAAAATTTATCCGATAAAACTCTTGTGCAGGGCCAGCACCGCCTTTTCGATGTCCTTGCGGGCCACGAAGCAGCTTAGCTTGGTCTCGCTGGTGGTCATGCCCTCGATGTGGATCTTGATCTTTCCCAGCTGGGCCAGCATTTTGGCCATCACCGCCGGCTGGCTGCCCACCCCGCTGCCGATCAGGGACACCGCTCCGATGTCCTGGTTGACGTACAGACCGGCTCCCTTCATCTTCTTGAGGTTCTTTTCCATGATCCCTTGGGCCGCCTTCAGGTCCGCCTGGTTGACGATAAAGTTAAGGTCGGTCTTTCCGCCGTCGCCCCCGCCGTGGAAATAGGACCTGATGTATATCCCGGCCCCGGCCAGCTGGGTGACCACCTGGCTCAGCAGCACGCTTTTGCGGGGCACCGCCTTCATGGCCAGCATGGCCAGAAATTTATCGTGGGCAATGGCTTTGACGACCACCCGTTCCATCTTAGAACCTTTCCCTACTATCGTTCCCGGTTTGTTGTCGAAACTGCTGCGGCAGACCAGCGGCAGGCTGTACTTGGCGGCCAGCTCCACCGCCCGCAAATGAAGCACCTGGGCCCCGCAGCTGGAAAGCTCCAGCATCTCGTCGAAGGATATCCCTGTTAACGGCCGGGCGCTTTTGACCAGCCGGGGATCGGCGCTGAAGATTCCGGAGAAGTCGCTGTAGATCTCGCAGGCGTCGGCCTCCAGGGCCACTGCCAGGGCCACCGCGGTGGTGTCCGAGCCGCCCCGCCCCAACGTGGTGATCTCCCGGGCCAGGCTGACCCCCTGGAATCCGGCCACGATCACTATGCTATCATTTTTAAGGGAATCTTTCAAGCGTTCCGGCTTTATTTCCAGTATTTTTGCCCGGGTGTGGCTGGAGTCGGTGATGATGCCCACCTGCGACCCGGTGAAGGAGACCGCCTTTTCGCCCAATGTGTGGATGGCCATGGCCAGCAGTGCCATGGAGATCCGCTCGCCGGTGGTCAGCAGCATGTCCATCTCGCGGCGGGGCGGGTCGCTGGATATCTGGCGGGCCAGGGCGCTCAGGTCGTCGGTGGTGTCGGCCATGGCCGAGACGACCACCACCACCTTGTTGCCCCGGCGCTTGGCGCGAACGATCCGGGCGGCCACCGCTTTGATACGCTGGACGTTGGAGACCGAACTGCCTCCGTATTTTTGGACTATTATTGGCATCTTATATTCAGAAAATAATTTTAAATATTTCTTCAGCCGCTTCAAGATTAGCAGCGTTATTTTTTATTTCTTCTATATCAACCCATCTTGGCTTTTCAGCCTCTTCATCTTTCACCTCATCATCCTTTAACAATGAAAGGGTTTTGGGGTTGCATATATAAAAATAATTAAACATGTGATACGCTTCATCCGCCGGATCATAATAAAAGAATTGTTCCTTAAAATGAATAAGTTTCACGATCTCAATTTCAATACCGGCTTCCTCTTTAACTTCACGCATTAACGCTTCTTCTATCGTCTCATCGATCTCAATGCCGCCGCCCGGAAAAAACAATTGGCCGTTGCTCTTGTTGCTTAGCATCAGAAATTTATCATCATGCCTTATTATTGCATATACCGAGGGGCGAAAAGTGATTTTCTCCTTCGGTATTTCGACGTAATTCCCATTTATTGATTTACATTTAACCATTGAGATATATTTTATAAAGGTTTATTCCGAAACCCCGCCGTATTTTGGACGATTATCGGCATAGGATTGACATGATTTAACAATTTATTTTGCCCCTAACGTTCCGGGCAAAATATTTCTTTCCAGGCGCTAGATCGTGCTGAATTGAATTTGGGCCGTGGCCATCCTGGAATAAAAATCCAGTTCTTTTCTTCGTCTTCCCGAATAATCGATCAAACGATCAAGCCCCGTCCAAAGGCAGAACCACCCGCCGGGCTCAAATAACACCAGGAGCAGCTGAAGGTAATATCTTTCCGAATTCAAAAATATGATGTAACTTGAAAAGATCATCAAGGCAATACCCGATATGGTCAGAATGACGGCATTCCGGATCCCGTTCTGCCTTTCCTTTAAAAGTTGGCCGGATTTTTCCTTAAAATACAGCTGCAGGCGCGTGGCGATTATGTCTTCATCCTGTTCATTCCTTGTTCCCGCCGGCAGCTGTAACCGCAGGATCATTTCTTTCCCTTGCTGGTCGGCAACCACTTTCCTGACCTGGGCGATGAAATCGTCCGATACGGTGCGTTTAAGATACGATCTGGGATCGAAATCGGAAAACAATTCATCCAAGGAGTCCAGCCAAATGTTGACCACGTCCCGCTTGGAGATGGTTTTTTCCCGATCACTGTTCTCCGGGGGTTTGTTTGGTTGATCCATGGTATAAACCCTTATCGGGAGTTAATGATATTTCTTTTGCAGAGAGGCTACACAACGTTGGCCGGTTTACGAACAGGGCCGTTAAATGGTATCGCGCTTGCGGGTCCTTCCTTGAACTGGGGGCATATCCGTTTGTTAGGGGCCGTTTAAAAGTTCCTAATACACGACCGGGTTCTTTATTGAATTGCCGCCCCAGAGAACAAAAATAGAGTCGGTTGTGCTGTCGCAGTATGCAGGATTTATTGAAAATGCTTTAAACCCGACGACACCAAAAGAATAATAATATGGGTTGTGATGATCCGGGCAAATATCGAATTGCCAAGCCCAATCGGATTTAAGAGGGATTGCAGCAGAACCTTGGCTAATTGTATCCCCGGTTGTATCTGTTAAAATATAACTCAATGATAATGTCCCGGAAAGCGGAGTTGTATACCAATTTGTGTGATATTGCAAGAAGGTCGAGTCTATATAAAACTGCGACCCATTGACGGACCTTGTTGAGCTGCCATCGTTGAAGGTAATTTTAAGCATATTCACATTTAACTGGGATAGGCTATTAATAAATGTGAATCTTGCTTTTGCTTCGTCAGGTTCGACATTTGTTGTCTTTTTCGAACAGGAGGCAAAACAGAAGAATAGAAATAGGGCGGCAATGAGAAACCTTTTCATGGATCACTCCCTTTATACAATGGACCATAACTGCTGGGTTTGCGCCATTATAACATGAACATTACCACCAATGGCCGGTTATACGCACTTTATCGTCCCGGCGCTTGGCCCGGACGATCCGGGCGGCCACCGCCTTGATGCGCCGGACGTTGGAGACCGAACTGCCTCCGTATTTTTGGACGATTATCGGCATATTTATAAAATGGTTATTAGTTTATCTACATTGATTACGTATTATACCCAACGACATATGCCGGCACATACTTGTCATTCCGGGCTTGACCCGGAATCCAGTGTTTTTCTGGATTCCCGCTTTTGCGGGAATGACACACAATATCATTGCGCTATATATAACAATTGCTTCTATACTTTTTCCAAAAAATCCCCGTCGATGATCATCAGCGTCGCGCCGCTCTCGGTCACCGAGCGGTGCGAGCTCAGCCCGTCGGAGACCACGTAGGTCATGCCCTTTTTCATGACGACCTTTTCGCCGCTCTCCATCTCGCTGACGAACTCGCCTTCCAGACAATGGACAATATGCCCCTTCTGGCACCAATGGTCTGCCAGGTAGCCCTTTGAATACTCCACTATCCGCACCCGCAGGCCCTCGAACTGAACGGTGCGCCAGTAGGCCACGCCGCTCTCGCCCTGGTGCTCGGTCCGGGAAATGGAATCCCAATCAATGGTCTGGAAAGGAATATTTTTATCGTTCATGAACCGACTCCGTGATTAATGCAAACTGAATATTTCAATTTTCATTTTGATGTTTGCAATTTAAAATATTTTCAGACTATTTCTTCCCCGCTCTCAATGGCCTTGGTCAGATCGTTCAAAAATCTCACCATCGGGGCGCCGTCTATCACATCGTGGTCGATCAGGACGGTCATGTTCAAAATATCCCTGATCTTTACCTCGTTTTCCACCGCCCTGGGCTTCTTTAACACCGAGCCCACCCCGAAGGAGACCGGGTGTATGGACCTGGGAATGAACCAGCCGTTTATCCGGCCCATCATACCCACCGAGGTCACCACGGCGTTGCCCATCTTTTGGTAGGCGAACCTGGGATTTTTCAGGATCATCAGCCAAACGGCCCGGCGCAAAAATCCCGGCAGGTGATAATACAGGTTCTGGTAGGCGGAGGTCCGCTTTTGCAGGACTATGTCCCGGCCCGACAGTTCCTGGCTCTTGGCGTTCTCGATCTCCTGGGTTATTTCCAGGGCGCTCTTCTTGTCGGCCTGTTCGATGACCATGGGGATGGGGACCCGGGCCCCGTCGAGGGTCTTCTCGACCAGCATGGAGATGTTGATGTCATCGAAGATGATCAGCTTCTTTTTGCTGACCAGAAAAGCCGCGGCCTCCGGGTGTTTTTTCAATGCCGTGGCAATGGCCTTGACCAGCCAGGCATTGAAGGATATATTGGTTCCGCCTTTGCGGAGTTCTTTGAGTTTTTTCCGGCTGTCGGTGACGTCGAACTCCAGCAGGGCGGTTACGTGGTGTTTAGACAGGCCGATGGCAAAAGTATCGAATGTGGCTATCCGCGATCGGGGGATATTTTGGTATCGGTATGGAGTATTCATCTTGGACGATTATCGGCATATATTTGACAGGATTAACATGATTATTTTAGATTAAATATATATTTAATTTCTTTTCTTATAAAATTCGTTGTATCACAAATCGGGCATGTTTTTGCCCAACGTGGCAAAGAAGCATTATTTCTGTTTTCTGACGGATTAAATTTATGTATAGCCAAACATTCAAGTTTTGGGACGTCACTTCTTTTAGATGTGGAATAAATATCTATTCTTGTAACGCCCGAAAACCAATATTTTGCAAAATGGCTTTGCGGCCGCCCATTACCATTTACTGTGCGTCCAACATATTTACATTTTTTGCCAGCCCAAAAGACATAGATATAGTTTGGATAATTTATATATCGCTCAAACCATAAATCGAAAGATTGTTTCTTTGCGTCCCGTCCCCAACCTTTATTAGCAGTATGCCATTGCTTTTTAGGGTGTTCTTTTTTATTGTTTAATTCTTTTAAAGCTACACTGTTTTTAAGTATCTCAACAGCTAACATTTGTAGTAACTCAATACTTTTTTCAACTTTCCTTTTATGAAAAACCGGCGGTTTGCCTGGCTTAGCTTTTGAAACAGACATTCTTAACCAATGCGTTCTGTCTGCAAACAGTTTGCCGAGATGCGCCTCAAACTCTTTTACTTTATGAGTAGCCATATATCTCTTCTATACAATTTAATTAATTATGTTATATAACGATAACCATGTTTCATAATGCTTGCAACTGTACAAAGCGCCGAATTACTATATTGTAGCTTAATAATATAGCTTTAATAATTTATTGTTGTTAATGAGTTTTATTATAACTCTAATCGAAATTCTTCTATTCTCTGTTTAATAATCTCTTCTGGAAGATTTGAAGATGCTTTAGCTAATATCATCTTCTCCATATCATCATCATTGAGAATAATAACAAGCTTTTTCTCTAAAATCCACTTTTCTCTACGAGTTAAATACGAAGATTTATCTTCCACGCCATTACGTGAAATAATCAATGCAAATAAACCTGTGCCATGCTCCTTAAGGTAATTCGTTATTTGCAGAACTTGGTTTTTTTAATCTTACCAGTGTAGTTTTTTGCATCAATAACAATAAAATCCGCTTTATACCTATCCCGCAAATAACTCCAATATCCATTCTCACTATAATTTCTTAAAATAAAGTCTCTGCGGTTTACCCCATACTTATCTGGTAATTCCACAATTGGAGCAGATAGCGTTTCGCCAAACAAATAATCTAATATTTTCTCAATGTGCTTTTGATATTTTGACCAGTCATCTTTACCCGCTGGAATTGATTTTAATTCGCTTAATAAGTTATTTTCGCTTGTTGATTTTGAAGAATGAAACGAATAATATTTATTAAATAATTTATTATCAATCTTCTTAATCTCATCTTTAAATTTTGAGCTTATTACTTCTCTATCCCATATTTCAATATCATATTTTCTATATGCTTCATAATCACTTTTTGGCAAAATGCCCGGAAATGCTAAAACGATTTTGGTATCTTTATCTAATTCCGATTTATAAGTCAATAATTGATTTAAAATATCTTCAAAGCGTTTCGCAGTAAAAGTCGGATTTGACTTTAATTCAATCAATACTTTTTTCCATACGGAACCAACCTTCTGTTCCACTAAAATATCTGCCCTATATCTCATTTTGCTTGAAATAAGTGCTTCTTGTACAATATTCCTATAATCCGATCTTTTTTCTAATAGCTGCGAAATGAAGAAATTAAATTCTATTTCTCTAAAAGGCATTTTATCGCCACGTTGTATATTACATTTCGGGCAACTGAGTACGATATTTTCAACGGTAGAGGTACCACCAAGTGACCTCGGGTATAAGTGGTCTGTTACCATATTATCAATCTGCAATTCAGTACCACAGAAAAAACATTTGCCGTTTTGCTTTTTATACAATTCTTTTTTCATTATATTTATACCTTATAAATTTCTTAATATTGATCAAAACTACTCACGTTGCGTCATATAGTCGTAAAGCAAAAAACAGAAGCGTTAGTTATTTACTTCAAAATAAACGTCATCACCAGAGCGAACACCGCATATGTCTCCGGCATGGCCCCGGCCACCAGCGCGTTGCCCAGCGTATTCTTCCCCTCCTGTATGCTCTTTATCCCCGCGGCGCAGACTATCCCCTGGTACCAGGCGCTGATCATCAATATCACGCTGGCGATGGCGGCCTTGCCGGCCACGGTGTAGGGATCGGTGGCGAAGCCATTAAGGTTGGTGAAGAATATCACCATCCCGTAGATCCCCTGGGTGGAGGGCATCAGGGCCACCGCAATGTTCTTGTAAAAATTCTCCTCGCCCCCGGCCAGCAGGGCCTGGAAGGAGATCACCAGACCTATGGCCGAGCCGGTCAAGGCCAGGGACAGGCTTAGGCCCATGGCCATCTTGGCCAGCAAAGGAGCCCAGCTGAAGGTGGCCGGTGCCTCCTGGGCCAGGGCCGGTGCGGCGGCGATCAGCGTCAGCAGGAACATTGCCGGGATCGTAAGTTTCTTTTTCATGTCTATCCTCTTTCGGTTTTGAAGGGTTTGTATTCTATGCCCCCGCCCTGGAAGAAATTCTTAAAAGCCTCCACAAAATGGAGCCGGGCGGAATGGACCGTGCTTCCCAGTATGGACAATGCCAGGTTGAAGGTATGGCCGGCGATCAGTATCAGCACCGCCAGCGGGATGCCCAGCACCGGACCGGCCGAGCCGTAGACCATCCCGGCCAGCTGGTTCATCACCGAGGCGATGGCCGAGGTGGCGATGCCCAGCCCGAACAGCCGGGCGTAGGACAACAGATCGCCGATCAGCCCGGTCAGCCCGTAGATGCTCCACAGGCCAAGGCCGATGCGGGCCAGCCAGTTCTTGTGGTCGGAAGAGAACAGCAGGGTCAGCAGCAGTCCCAGGACGATGAACCCCGATCCGGCGTAGTAGATGATCCGGCTGTATGAGGCATCGGCGAACCAGATGTTGCGGCTGACCAATGTCACCCCGCCCCACAGGACCAATAGGGTCGCCAGTTTTTGCAGCACGCCCTGAAAGTTGTTGGCCTGGAGCATTCCCAAGAGATACGAGAAGGAAAGATGCAGCACCCCCATCCCCAGGGCCAGGTAGAAGAACAGCATGGGGTCGCCAACCCCCACCGAGACATCCAGCAGTATCCACTGCCGGCTGGCGAACTCGTAGCCGAACACCGAGCCGGTGATCAGCCCCACTATGATGGTGGAAACGGCGAAGGCCTTGCACAATTTGAGAGGCAGCACTAAAGCGGGGTTCTTGGGCCCCAGCTTCTTTTCCATCAAATGCGCCGCCAGCAGGAATACCAGCCCGTAACCGGCGTCACTTAAACAGATGCCGAAGAACAGTATCATGAACGGCGCGAAGAAATACGAGGGGTCTATGTCCCGGTATTGGGGAAGGCCGTAGAGTTTGAGCAGGGGCTCGATCCGTTTAATGAACCAGTTGTTCTTCAACAGCAGCGGCGGCTGTTCGTCCGGCGAGGGCTTTCTCATCTCGATCTTTAATGGGAGGCCGGAATTCCCGACAGCTTCGCGAAGCAGCGATTCATTTTCAGCCGGCACCCAGCCCTCCAGCCCGAACAGATATTCCTGGGAGTGCAGGGCCGCGATCCCGTGCTCCAGGGTGGCCCGGTTGAGCGCCTCGAGGTACTGCTTTTTGAGGGCTTCCCTTCGACCGGCCAATTCGGTCAAAGCCTTTTCGGTCTCGGCCTGTTGCTGCAATAAATTTCGATGCTCCCGGCGGGCCTGCTCCAGTCCCATCTCCGGCCAGCTTAACAAGACGGCCTGGGGTATTTCCATATCGGGATGGTGCGAAATGATAAAGAACAGTGGATATCTTTTCTGCGAAACTATCTGGAGATAAGCCTGGTCGGGAATTTTTACCGCCTCCAGGTTCTTATGAACCGCCCGGTAGCGGTTGACATACAGATTGTGTTTGCGGAGTTCTTCGGCATGGGCCGGATCGAAATCGCCCCACGGCTCCAGGTCGGATATAAGATCCTCCAGATGGGCCAGCCGGGCCGTGGTCTCGCCCAGCCGGTGCAGCAGGGATTCTATGTGGGTGATCAATTCTTGGTCAGGGACCCGGCTCTCGGAGAGACCTTCACCGCCGGGATATTTGTCCAGCGCTTTCAGGACCGCATCAATTTTTTTAAGCTCCGGCAGGTCGGCGATCCTGGAGACCTTTTCCTTGGGCAGGTCGATATGCACCACCCCGGCGCTTTGCAACAGGGCCATGGCCCTCTCCCGGTCCCGGGAAGGGCCCACCAGGTAGATGCGTGTCATGGGGGCGATTGACAATTTAAGGCGCTCCAAAAGGATTTATTTGATCTGTAGAAGTCTCTGTGAAATAAACCGCGGACGGCTGGGCACCGACCTAACCCCTGCCCACTTCGTTTGCGATATTATTTGCCTTTCTCAGTGCAGGCTCTTCCCCGCAGGGGAAGGGACGCTTGCTTCCCCTCCTCACGGGAGGGGGTTAAAGGGGGCGGTCGTAATATGTCATTCCCGCGTAGGCGGGAATGACAATAAAAATGTTTCAGAACGCCGCGGCACTGAGCCGCTTGGCCGCCTTGGCCACCCCCACCGCCACCGCCCGCTGGTCCTGCAGATAGACGTTGATGTGCCGGATGGCCTCCCGGCAGTCCGGCATCAGCCGCTGTTCGTAGAGATTGATCCGTTGGCTGGTCTTGCGCAGTCCCTCGGACAGCAGGGCCTCCTGCTGTTCCAGAACATCCAGCTCGGTCCTTAACAGGATGATCTCCCGGGTGCGGTCACGCACCGTCTCGAAGGAATAAGGGGTATCGAAGAACCCGTAGGCTGGCTGGCGGAATACCACTTCATCCAACTGCGGCACCTTAAGCCCGGCGAAGTTTTTGGTGGATCTGACAATTTTCTCGATCACCAGGAACGGCTTCAGCAGGCCCTCCATCTCCCGGAACAGCGGCGAAAAGGTTTCGGCCGCTTTCAGCGAAGCCTCCAGCTGAAGCGACTTCTCCCGGATGGCCCTTCTGACCTGTGCCTGCTGCAGCAGAAAAAGCTGCTTCCGGGCCTCCAGTGCCGGCAGGAACCGTTGGTACATGCCCAGCTTCTGCTTTTGCTCCCGAAGGGAGACCTTATTTAATTTGATGTTCTCCGGCATAGATCAATTTTTCTTGGGCCAGTATTTATCTATCATCTCCTGCTTGATGCCCACCTCGTCCGGCGAAAAACACTCGGCCAGGGTCTGCCAGCCCAGGTCCAGGGCCTGTTCCAGCCCGATGTCCACCTTCAGGTCCAGAAAACGCTTATAGAATTTTTGGGAGTAATCCAGGTAGCGCTGGTCCTCCGGGGTCTTATCGAAGCCCATGGCCAGCTTCTGCTCCACCTCCCGGCTCTTGGCGTAGAGCCGGATCATGCTGTTCATGATATGGCCGTGGTCCTCCCGGGTCACCTTGCCGATCACCAGCTGTTTCAAGCGGGACAGCGATCCGAACGGCTCCACCACCCCCTTGCGCAGGTAGAACTGGCCTTCGGTGATGTAGCCGGTGTTGTCCGGCACCGGGTGGGTGACGTCGTCGCCCGGCATGGTGGTCACCGCCAGGATGGTGATGGAGCCGGCCCCCTCGAAATCCACCGCCTTCTCGTAGCGGGCCGCCAGGTCGCTGTACAGCGAGCCGGGATAGCCCAGGTTGGAGGGCACCTGGTCCATGGAGATGGCGATCTCCTTGAGGGCGTCGGCAAAGGCGGTCATGTCGGACAGCAGCACCAGCACCCTTTTCCCCTGGACCCCGAACTGCTCGGCCGCCGCCAGGGCCAGATCCGGCACTAAAAGACGCTCCACCACCGGGTCGGAGGCGGTGTGGATGAACATGATGGTCCGGGACAGCACCCCGGCCTGCTCGAAGGAATTCTTGAACTTTAAATATTCGTCGTACTTCAGGCCGATGCCGCCCAATATGACCACGTCGGCGTTGGCCCGCATCCCTATCCGGGCCAGCAGTTCGTTGTAGGGCTCGCCGGCCGCGGCGAAGATGGGCAGCTTCTGGCTTTCCACCAGGGGATTGAAGACATCCACCATCGGCACCCGGGTCTCGATGAACCCCCGGGGGATGATCCGCCTGATGGGATTGACCGACGGCCCGGCGATATCGATCCGGGGCAGGGAGGTCAGGCCCGGCCCGCCGTCTATCGGCTGGCCCGATCCGTTGAAGATCCTGCCCAGCAGGGCCTCGCCGAAGGCCACCTGCATGGGATGCTTTAGGAACCGCACCTGGTCGCCGGTGGAGATGCCCCGGGTCCCGGCGAACACCTGCAGGAACACCTGGTCGCCCTGCAGCCGGATCACCTGGGCCAGCGAGGAGCGGCCCTGCCCCTTGACCGTGGCCAGTTCGCCGTTGCGGATGCCGGCGGCATGGACGGTGATGATGTCCCCCTGGATCCGGGAGATCAGATTGTATTCCTGTATCATCTTGCCTCCCTGCCCAGCATTATTTTTATCTCCCGGCGGTATTCGGTATATTTTTCACCCTGGTAGGGGCTGTACTTCATCTGGAAGAATAAATTCTGCAGGCGGGTCATCACGGCCTTGGCCTCTTCTTTGTTGGCAAATTCGAAACTGTAATCCACCATCTCCATCAGCAGCAGGAAATCGTCTATCTGCCGTTGGTGCGGGGTGGCCTTGTCCACCGCATCGAAGGAGTCCTGCTGCAGGCAGGTGGCGTCCACGATCTCGGACTTGAGGAAGGTGACCAGGTCGTCCAGCGAGATGCCCTCCTCGCCCACCACCAGCATCATCTGCCGGACCGCGTTGCCGTCGGACATCAGGCGATGGGTTTGTTTCACCTTTTCGGTCCATTGCGGATGCCGCCGGTTCAGAAATTCATCCATCTGGTTAAGGTACAAACTCCAGGAGATCAGCGGGTCTATGGCCGGATATCTCCGCTGGTCGGAGCGGCTGCGCGACAGCCCGTGGAAGGCCCCCACCACTTTCAGGGTGTTCTGGGTCACCGGCTCCTCGAAGTTGCCACCGGCCGGCGAGACGCTGCCGATCATGGTCAGCGATCCGGTGCTTTGGTTGTGCAGCTTGACCACCCCGGCCCGTTCGTAGACCGCGGCGATCCGGCTCTCCAGATAGGCCGGAAAGGCCTCCTCGCCCGGGATCTCCTCCAAACGGGCCGATGACTCCCGCAGGGCCTGGGCCCAGCGCGAGGTGCTGTCGGCCAGCAGCAGGACTTTTAAACCCAGCTGTCGGTAGTACTCTCCCAGTGTCAGCCCGGTGTAGATGGAGGCCTCCCGGGCCGCCACCGGCATGGAGGAGGTGTTGCAGATGATGACGGTGCGGTCCATCAGAGACCGCCCGGTCTGGGGGTCCTCCAGCTGGGGGAATTCCCGGATGGTCTCCACCACCTCGCCGGCCCTCTCGCCGCAGGCCACGATGATGACGATGTCGGCCTCGGCGTAGCGGGAGATGATCTGCTGCAGCACGGTCTTGCCGGCCCCGAACGGCCCGGGGATGCAGGCTGTGCCGCCCTCGGCCAGCGGGAAGAAGATGTCTATCAGCCGGCACTGGGTCAACAGCTGCTTTTCCGGCAGCAGCCGCTCCCGGTAGGCCCGCATCGGCTGTTTCACCGGCCAGTCCTGCTTCATGCAAACGGCGACTTCGTGTCCCTCCTGATTCTTGATGCGGGCCAGGGTATGGGTAACATTGTATTTGCCTGAAGAAACTATCTCCGTTATCTCCCAATTGCCTGAAAGTTTCAACGGCACCATGATGGGATGCTTAAATAAGCCTTCGGTCACATGACCCAGATACTCGCCCGGTTTTACTTTTCCGCCTTTTTGCGCCGAGGAGGTAAAATTCCAAAGTTTCTTTTCGTCCAGGGGAGCCAGATACTGTCCCCGTTTTAAAAAGAAGCCCTGGTTGTTCTCCAGCAGGGACAGCGGATTCTGCAGCCCGTCGTAAATGTTGCCCAGCATGCCCGGCCCCAGCACCGCCGACAGCACCTGCCCGGAGAAATCAACCGCATCGCCGATCAGCAATCCTGCGGTGCTCTCGAAGACCTGCATGTCCACCTGACGGCCCCGGATCCGGATGACCTCAGATTTAAGGGCCTGTCCCTGGCAGTGGACATAGGCCACCTCGTTCTGCATCACCTCCCGGTCGGGATCGATCTCGGCCACCACCAGCGGCCCGTTCACCGATACCACTCTTCCTATGGTCTTATCCGTCACTTAACTTCTCCGGCAAATGTTATTTTATCCAGGTCGAACGGTTTATCCTGATCCTGCCACCGGGAATATATATAGGCCTGCGACAGGTATCCCAGCAGGGCGTCCAGCGAGAACCCGTCGTGATCCAGGCATCCCGAAATGAACGTCAAGCGCTCCCGGTCCAAAAATCTCTCAGCCTCCAGCGGGCCGGCGCATTCCTTGAGACCGGCCAGAAGCTGATCAAAATTATAAAAAGTATTATTCGGGGCCACCAGATATCCGTCCGAGTTCAAGCCTGCCTGTGACGCCCGCCAAGCAGTCAACGCATTACGCAGCTGTATCTCCCAAGGCAGATATCCGTTCAAAAACCTGTTACCTGATCTTTCCGCCGTCTGCAGGACCAAGGCATGATACATCTCCCACAGCCGATCATAGGCATAGGGCCGGTTGGTTCCCTGGCCCTGCTCTTTCAGGAAATCGCGGATCAGCTCCGGCAGGTCCTCCTGGGTGTCTATATCCTCCGGGGTCAATCTTCCCCCGGGCAGGAAATTTTCCCGGCCCGACTCCCGGTTGATGAAATTGGCCACATCGGCGTACAGCAGATGAGCCTCCAAAGCTTCCCGGTCGGCCGGAGCTATATTCTGACGGGCCTGGGCCGCCAGCCAGGACACATCGGCTCCCAATGGCTGGCCCAGGGCCGCCGGCAGGGGCGGCAGCAGGGACATCAGATAATAATAATTGCCCACAGGATCTATTTCTCCTTGGAGGCAAAGAAATGCTTGCGAAAACGGGGGGAGCAGAAATCGGCCAATGCTTCAGTAAGCCCGTCGCTGAAATTGAATTGGTTGCCGCTCCCCTGAAGGCCCAGCTTGAAGCCGAAGCTGATCTGGTCGGTGAAATGGACATCCACGTGGCCCAACATTTTCCGGCTGCATTTATCGAGGCACCAGGCTTCCAGTTCCTTCTTCTGTTTCTCCGGCAACAGCAGCTCTATCCGGGCTTCTTCTCCGGCAATCTTGGCAAAGGCCGACAGTACCTGTTCTATCATTTTGGGAAGGAAACCGGGGGCAGAAACCGCTTGGCGAAGCTCCTCGGACAGCACCGGAGCGACCACCGAGGCCTCCAGCTCCTCCTGAACTTTGAGCAGGAAATTCCGGGCGGCGGTATCCAGGTCGGCTTCCATCTGTTTCTTGATCCGTTCGGACTCGCTTTTGGCTTGGGATACCATTTCATCGGCCTGCCTGCGGGCCTCGGTTTCGATGGCCTCGGCCTTAATCTTGGCATCGGCCAGTATCTTGTCTGCCTGGCCCTTGGCCGGTTCGATGATCCCGTCCTTGAGCTCCTTGGTGATATCGCCCAGGGTTCTGGTCATTTATATCTCCTTTTTCTTGGAAGCATGACTGGTCAATTTATTATTTCAAAATGCAAATATTAAATTGTAAATTTCATATTTATTATTTGCCCCGCTTGGCAGTTACCACTGACTTCGCAATTATTTTAACCAACTCGGTTGCTTCTTTGAATAAGTCGTCTGTTTGAACGTCTGGTACTAATTGAGCCTTGCGAATAAGCCTTAGCCAATACAATGATTCTTTTAATTCTTTCAGAACGATCTGCATTTTATGAATGAAATCATTCTTGCTTTCTGCCCCGCAACATTCCTCATAATTTGCCCCGGCTGAAGTCGCGGACCGCATCAATTGTTTCGAAATATGAAATCCTGCAACACTTTTTGCCAAAGGGCTCATCAGTTTGATGACATTGGCGGCAAAATAAAGCAACCGTTCCGATATTTCATTCTTCTGCAGACTCATTTTTCATTTTGCAATTTTAAATTTTACAATATGCAATTTGAAATAATGTTTTAAAGTATCTTCCCTATCCTCTCCACCGCTTCCTTCATCCGCTGGCTGGGTATGGTCAGCGCCATCCGGACATACCCCTCGCCGTTGGCCCCGAAACCGATACCGGGAACCACCATTACCCCGGCCTTCTCCAGCAATAGATCGGCGAAGTCTATCGACCCCGTTTTGCCCGAGGTCTTCAGCCACAGGTAGAAGGTGGCCCGGGGCAGATCGAATTCCAGCCCCATTTTTTTCAGCCCGGCGGCCAAAATATCCCGGCGCTCCTGGTAGATCCGGCAGTTCTCCTTGACGCATTCCTGCGAGCCCTCCAGGGCGGCTATCCCGGCATACTGCACCGCCTGAAACACCCCGGAGTCGGTGTTGGTCTTGATCTTGAGAAGGGCGGACAGTATCTGGCTATTTCCCACCGCCATCCCTATCCGCCAGCCGGTCATGTTGTAGGTCTTGGAGAGCGAGTGGAACTCGATGGCGCATTCCCTGGCCCCCTCCACCTGCATGATGCTGGGCGGTTTATATCCGTCGAAGGCGATCTCGGAATAGATCCCGTCGTTGAGGATGATGATCCCGTTTTTGATGGCCCACTCGACCAGCTCCCGGTAAAAACCCAGGTCCGCCACCGCCGAGGTGGGATTGCTGGGATAGCACAGGAATATGGCCTTGATCCCCTTGGTCGGAAGTTCTGAAATGACCGGCAGGTATTTGTTCTCCGGCCGGACCGGGTATTTTACGATCTCGGCCCCGGCGAACATGGTCTGGGCGGCATAGACCGGATAGCCCGGATCGGGGCACAGCACCCTGTCGCCCGGCCCGAAAAGGGCCCAGCAGATGTGGGCCAGGCCATCCTTGGCGCCCATCAAGGCCACTGTTTCATTATTATGATCGAGGGAAACCGAAAATCTTTTCTGGTACCAGCCAGCCACTGCTGATCGGAAGGCAGGCATTCCGTCATAGGTGGGATAGCAGTGGTTCTCTATATTTCCGGCCTGAGCGCACAGGGCATCCACGATGTGTTTTGGGGTTGGCAGGTCGGGATCGCCCACCCCCAGATCGATGATGTCGGCTCCCTTATCCTTCAGTTCCTTCTTCTTGGCGTTGAGCTGGGCGAACAGATAGGGCGGCAGTTTTTGCAGCCGGTCGGCGGAGACGATCTTCATTCCTTTCCCTTCAGCAAACTGAGCTTCTTTTTGGCTATGTCGGTCTGGATCATGCTCCCCTCCCCGTTTCTCAGGAACAGTTCCAGGGCCGCTATGGCTTCCTCGGTCTCTTTTTTTGTCCGCCCGTTCTTGGCAGCTAACCTGGAACCCAGCAGATAATAGGCTTCGATCTTCCGGGGATTGTATTTTATGGCCAGTCGCAGGTTCTTCAGTGATTCATTCAGGTCCTTTGCCCTTGTCATGCCGTAGGCCATATTATAATAATTATCGGCATTCCCCGGATCCAAGCCTATGGCCAGGTTATAATATTTGATCGCGGAATCCGGCAGGGTTCTGGCCAGGTAGCAATATCCTAAATTGGAATAAAATACGGCCGGATTGGAACAATTGGCCAGGCCCAGCTTGAAAGCGGAAACGGCCCGGCTCAAGGAGTCGCTGTTCAAATAGGCCTGGCCTAATGAGATATAAGCCGCTTCATATTGGGGATTATATTTTATGGCCGAATCAAAACATCTTATGGCCTCTCCGCGGTACTTGGGATTGGAATAGATGATCCCCAGGTTATAATAAGCATCAGCGAAGCCCGGATTTCCCCTTATGGCATAAGAGAATTCCTTGATGGAGTTCAAGGTATCGCCGGATTGAAAGGCCTGGACCCCTTTTCCGAAATGCTCCTCGGGTGTCCCGCCGACGCAGCCGATGGCGACCAGGGACAAGATCAGGATCGATAAGATGTTTTTCATTTTGATGTTTTGTTTTTGGTTTATGATATTTTATTTTTCAAGCACGTTCTTCATATCGTACATCCCCGGCTGGGCCCGGGCCAGAAATCTGGCGGCCGCCAGCGCCCCCTCGGCGAACACCCTCCGGCCGTGGGCCCGATGGGTGAATTCCATCCGCTCGCCCGGCCCGGCAAAGACCACCGTGTGCTCGCCCACGATATCCCCGGCCCGGATGGACACCACCCCGATCTCGCCCTCGCCCCTGGGTTTGCTGGAGCTCTCCCGCTGGTAGACCGGCCGGCCGCCCCGCACTTCGATTATCTCCGACAGCAGTTTTTTGGCGGTGCCGCTGGGGGCGTCCTTTTTGTTTTTGTGATGGGTTTCGATGATCTCCACATCGAAGTTGCCGGGGATGGCCTTGGCCGCCCGGGAGATGATATCGTAAAGCAGGTTGACCCCGATGGACATGTTGGAGGATACCAGCAGGGGGATCTTTTTGGAGAGCTCCTGCAGTTCCTTCAACTGATCGGGATTGATCCCGGTGGCGCCGATGACCGCAGGCTTTTTATGCCGGGCCGCGATCCGGGCGTTCTTCAGCGAGGCCTCGGGCGAGGTGAAGTCTATCACCGCATCGCCTTTGTCCAATATTTTGTCGAGGTCTGCCGACAGTTCTGGCAGAGTGTCCCCGAATTTCTGGCCTATCATCGAGTGTCCCTGGCTTTCTACCAGGCCGACAATGGTGAAATCCTTGCTTTCCCGGCAGGCCTCGATCACGGCTTGGCCCATCCGGCCGCCCGCCCCGCAGATGATAATGTTTATCATGGTTTCATCCCTTGAACAATTTGAACCTTGCTGACCATTATATTACCAGGAAAGGGTAAGATAAACCGATTTATTGAATGGGTCGGCCCCAAATCCGATCGGATATTTTTCATCGATCACTGTGTTGTACCTTTCTATCGCGGCCAAAATATCTTTTTCGGCATTCATCACAAAAACGAGACCTACCGTAGTAATGCCTATCCCTGTGAACAGAACAGGTTTGTTGAGTTCCTTCCCCGCCATCGCCTGGCCCAATGGGTAGCCGATAAGCGCCCCCCCGACTATTCCAAATAACTGCCCGCAGCTGTTCCATGTCTTGCCGTCTTGAAAAGATTGGGTCATTTCGATATCAGTAACCTGGCTTAGGATTTGGTCTAATTCTTTGACGTTCTTAATTTTTACATCATCCATTCTATAAGTTTTGATAAAACCACCGCTGATCTCGATTTTCTTCGGTACCGCTGTTTGGGCGGATATTCCCGCGGTAATCAGAAAAAGCGCACCCACAAAGAAAACAAATGCTGTTTTGAACTTCATCGGCGTATCTCTCTTAATAAAGTTATACTGATATGTTTACAGTTACTCTGGCCCATCCTGCCGCCCGCCCCGCAGATTATCAGGTTTAACATATTTTCATTCCTTGACGAATTTGAACGAACGGTACCGGCCGCCTTCCCGGATCCTCAGAAAATATATGCCGCCGGGCAGCCCCGACAGGTCGAGTTGCGGCAGACCGGTCGGCCCCAGGCAGCGCTGGCCCAGAATGGTATAAAGTTCCGCCCGGTATTTGGCAAACTGGTTGGTTGAGGCTATGTGGATGAGGTTTCGGGCCGGATTGGGGTATATTCTGAAATTATCCGCTGGACCCGGAGAGGGTTCGTCGGCGACGACCCCGGCCGCCCCACTCCGGTAGCGGAGGAATATCCTGAAGATGCCGGCGCTGTCCTTCTGGTGGTAGTACAACACCTGCTTATCCAGCGTCAGGGTCGGGGCCTCGGGCACATAGCCGGGGTTGGAATGGAGCACCACCGGAGGGCCGAAAGCCTGGTCGGCGGCCGCGCGTAGGGCCAGGCAGATCTCGGTGTTGATGGTGTTCTTCAGCAGCCGGGTGAAATAGAGTTCCAGCCCGTCCCCGGTTATCTGCGGAGCATAGACCAAATATCCGGCATCGTTGACGGCGGCGAAGATCTCCTCGGTATCCGGAAGTTTGTTGAAGGTGCTGTCGTCAATCCTTTGGGCCGCCCCCAGCCTGGCCTGTTCCGGAATGCCGGTGGGCTCGGCCAGGTTGAAATAGGCATTGTTGTAGTACAGCCTGTCGCCCTGATAGTTGATGGTGCCGTCCATGATCAGCCAGCCCAGGGTGTCGATGTTGAAATCCCCGTAGACCCGGGTGGTATCGGTGACCGCTCCGGTAGAATACCGCCCCCGGTGGAGGTTCTCGAAGACGGCGGGATAGCCTCTCAGCGACACCCAGAAGAAATTCCCGGCCGAATCCAGCGAGGCCACCGCATCCAGGTGATCGGGCGAGGGATCATAGATGCCTCCCACCAGTCCGTCATATGTGAAAACCGTGTCATTCACCCTGGTCGCATGATACAGGTTGGTGTTGCCGCCGGAATTAAGGGAGTTGAAGAACAGGGTATTCCCGTCCGGGGAGATGAACGGCTCCATGGCGTCGAAGGTCAGGCCGATGATAATGACCGGCTTTTCCGGGCCAAAATCGGGATAGGGCTGGGAAAAGCCCGTGCCGATAGCGGCAGCCACCAAAACAGCGGTTACCAGAGATTTTATATTCGAATGGCTCATAGTGATCTAATTTTAATGGTTTTTAAAGCCGCCCCGCATGAGATAAGGTTGAACATAATGCCAGACATCAAAATATTATCGGCGTTTGACCGACAAAAACCGCATTTTTTTATTCTTTCCCCAAGGTTTGCAACCATGATGCGAAATCATCATCACCCGCTCTATGGATCAGGGTATCCAGGGGCGCTTTTTGTGCAAAATGCCTGAATATATAACCGTATTTTCTGTAATCCCCCCGCTCCGTATCCCCTATGGTTCTCCATATTTCCCCGGGACTCATCCGGTAGTCCCTCAACTTCAACTGGTCGGCCGCATATATGGCAAACCCCTCGAAAAACCAGACCGGGCCCATGGCCTCCTCATTGCCGTTCAGTATCCTGATATGGAGCCGGTGGGCTATTTCATGAGTCAACAGCTTCTCATAATAATTTTCCTCCATGCCCTCGGGAAAATTTTTAATGAATATCTCCGGAGTCACAGCCATCAGAACCCTGTTTTCCAAAGCCGCCGAATAGGTTTTGGGCAGTTTGGTGCCGATGTCCAATCCGGCGCTTTTCAATATCGCTTCATCGAACGCCCCTTTGTCGGCAAAGACCACAAAGCTATCGGCAAAACTTTCGGTTGCCAAAGGTGCCCAGCCATTTTTCTCCGCAAAGTCACCGATCCTTTTCCGGGCCGCCGCCAAAGCCTGCTCGAATTCGACTCTCCTTTTTTCCAAACCTGCCGGAAGGATTACCGGGATGTTCTTCATTTTGTTGCCATCACTGCCTTTGGTCTTGTTGAGAATTGGCGATTCGCTTGAGGCCCGGCAGCCTGCCAGCAAAACCAGGCAAAACAGGGATTTTATCATCTGCCACATATTCAGTGCCGGGCTATGTAATCGTCCAGCTCCTTGTGCCAGGCGTCGGGCTCATGGGTCTGGGGCACCGTCTCCTCGCTGAACAGCAGGTCTATCAGGTACTGCGGCCTCTTGCCGCCGATATGCATGGATTTTATGCAGGAGATGCAATAGACGGCCACCTCCTGGGCCGGCATCTCCCAGGCCCGCTGGGTCATCTGCTCCTTGACCTGTTCCACCGGGATGACCCCGTAAAAACTGTCGCCGCAGCAGGTGCTTTTGGTCCGGGTGCGGGCCGGTTCAATGACCGTTATGTTCATTTTTTGCAGCAAAGCCCGGACGGCGTTATGCACCCGCTCCTGGTCCCGAGTGGGACAGGCGTCGAGGATGGACATCCGGCGGCCCGCATGATCCGGAAAGGCGAAGAAATCGCTTTGGGCCAGTATCTCCCACAGCGAGATGGTAGACGAATGCTGGTAATCGTTCCGGAACCGCTTGTCGCAGCCGGGACAGATGTTTATCACCTCGGTATCTTCGGTGAACTGGGGGTCATGGTGGCAGCAGATATCCAGCCGGTCCATTTGGCCCAGATTGTCATTCAGCAGGGAATGCAGGCGGTCGGCCAGTTCCGGCTTGTACAGCATCAGGCCGCAGCCCGGGGCGAAGATCCTTTTATTCATATCGTTTCTTTTTCAAATGCCGGATATTTCCGCATCAGATGGGCCGGGCGATCAGGATCCCCTCCAGGCGGTTGTAATAATCGTAGCTTCCGGTCCATAGGCCGTACCAATGACCATCCAGCTTCCAGTGGTATTTATACGGGCGATTCCGGCCATTGGTCGAAAGGCCGTATCGCATCCAGCCCACCCCTATCCCGCTGCCGTCCAGGCTGGCGGTGCCGGCGCTGTCCCGGGTGTCGCGGTAATGGCCGCTGCTGGCGCAGTCCAGTATCCTGATGGTGGCTTCGCTGCCGATGATGATCGGCTGGCTCCAGGCGATCATAACATGGCCGGTGCTGGCGTCCTTGTTCTCTTTGTCCTGGTACTGCTGCCGCCAATCCTCATCGTATTTCACCACGATGATGTCGCCCTTTTTGATGGAATCCGCCGCCAGGAACACCTTCCAGTATTTGTTCTGGCCCACCGGGTTGGCCTGGCCGCCGGCATCGTTGCCCAGGATGTCACGGAAATAGTCATAGAACCCCCAGGCCCGGGGGCGGGGATCGAAGGTGTGAAAGGCGTTGGCGAACAGCGCCAGGTCCTGGTAATGGTCGTACAGCACCTGCCGGATGACAAAATCGCCCACCATGCCGGAGCAATCGTAGATGTAGGTGCCGGAGGCCTCGTCCATCACCCGGCCGGAGTAGTGCTCGTATTTGGTGGTGTCCAGATTGTCCAGGATGGCCTGGGCCCGGGCCTTGAAGATCCCGCTGGGGGTGGCCGCGCCGCTGGTGTCGTCTATCTGAACCGGCGGGGTGAAGACGGTGAAGTCGTATTCCACCGGAATGATCTCGTAGTCCGAATGGTAGCTCTCGGTAAAGGAGGGGTCCTCGGCGCTGGTGGGGGTTTCCTTGCTGCAGCCGAAGACCAGCAGTGCTAAGCCGGTGATTGAAAGGATAAATTTTTTCATTAAATTTCCTGCTCCAATAATATTACTTGCTCGGGGTTAGACCGTTAAATAACGGCCACCCCACAATGAATGGGGTATTCAACGGACTGGGTTCCACATACCGGAAAATATAGTTAATGGTTTGGTTGAAAATAGCAATATCTGACTTGCCATATTTCAATGTATCACAGCATATTTACATCAATTTGGTAACCGGCAGCTTTTATCTCTTTTGCCAACTCCAATTGCCATCCTTTTTCGTTAGGAGTGTATGAAATGTATACCACACCGTTAATATCAGATGGTTTTTCAAAATTTGTTCCTTGCTCAAATATTGCAACAACTTTGTCTCTTCCGAGTTTTCCCATAAAGTAACCCAACTCAAGTATTACATTTTGCCTTGCCCTTAATTTTGCTTTTGCATTGCTTTCGCCCTTTGTGTAACCATAATCATCTGCAGAAAGAAGCACAACGGCAAATCCAACATCTGCATGCTTCACAAATTTTTCAATTACGGTATCACCAGAATTCACTTGCTCATGAAGAATTATTGGTTGGAGTTTTAATTTTTCAAGAATCCTTGCTGTTTCCTGTTTCATCAATTCATTATGGCCATGTACTACAAATATTTTTGAATTATAGTTTTTATCCTTTTTATTATCTACATCGTCTGATAATTTGGTTTTTCTGTTTTTCATTCCGCTATTAGTCCCTTGATATTGTTCTATTTCAAGTTCATCAATCATTATTTGTATGGCATTTGCCAAATCGTGTATATCGGTTTCACTCAATTTTTTAAAAACCGTATCAAACCGCTTTAAAATACTGCTAAGAGTACCACCATGTTTTGAATTGAATGGAAAAGCATGTGGAGCTATAGCTTGCGCACGATTTATTATGCCAACAAATTTCCTAAACCCATTTTCAGGTTTTAGTTTATTTATCTCTGTTAGGATATCATTTAATTTAGAAATTACGACTTCCATATTATTTTCTCTTCAAACTCTATATTAGTGATTTATATACATAAACATTACAACAAGATGCACAACTAGTTGTCTTTATATGATAACCAGCTTTGATGAAGCACACCCTTATCATTTTAAACACTTAAATATCGCTTGCCTTTATAATTGCAACTCAAACTGTAAACCCTCGCCCGGCCTTTATCATTCCTCCTTAAACAAACATGCAGGCAAGCATGGGGCCTACCCCCGCTCCACCTCGTAGTTCGGTGCCACCTTGGTGATCACCAAGTCATGCACATGGCAATTTTTATTCAAGCAAATAGCCTACCCATCCTGCCGCCCGCCCCGCAGATAATTGGGTTGCGTCCACTAAATATGCGGCTAAAGGCTATCTAAATACTGTTCCATAAGCTTAGCAAGGGCATCAACAATTCCTTTGAGAATTTTTGCTGCCTCCCTCACCTCAGAATCAGATGACGTACAGTAGTTGCGCCCTCTATGAATGATATCGTTTCGTTTTTGCATTATTTTTCCCAGCTTTTCCTTAAGCTGGCGTTCAACAGTTGCAAGCACGGTTGTTCCAATAATTCCCTGAAGAGTGGTATCGCGGGAAAGTTTTTGCCAGATTTTCAGCAGACCAAGACGCTTTGATAGTGTATCCTCAACTATTTCAGGCCAAAAGTTTATTTGATTATAGGAAAAAACTTCGCCTAGCAAATTATATTCTCTATTTTTTAAAGAGCTTGCAAGGCTTCGAACTAATTGTTCTTTTGTTAAATGTGAAAACTTATCCTGTTTTATATCCAAGATTACCTTAGAACAACCATCTGGATACCACTCACGCATCTCTCTCGGGAGATGGTGATACTCGGGGCATTTCTGGACAGCATCAAGCACAAATTTTTCAATCAAATTACGTATAGTCATTTCGTATTCAGCACACAAAGTCAAGTATGGACCATCAAGTGCCGTAAACTGAAAATCAGCATTCGCCAACACTGCGTTCTTAAGTTTTTTTGATAACACTACAAAAGGAGCACGTGTCTTTATCTTCTTGTGATCAGCCTTTGCAACTACAATTGCCGCTGCGACTATATCGAGAAGTGCAATAACACTTTCTGTCCGTCTTGAAAATTCCTGTGCTATTGTTAACATCTGCTAATTACCTTTTACCACGGACTTGAATACATCAGAAACCAGATTAATTCGTTCCACTATAGATGATTTTGTATTCGCACGTCCAACTAATGTTTTATAAGTCTCTTCAGTTGTTAACATTTTATTTATTTTTGCGACTATTTTCGTAGAATAACGTGGTAGCTTGTTTGCATCTTTTGCACTAAGCGAACGTATACCTAAAAGAATTGCATCAGATAGCGGGACAGAATGTCTGCCAGTTAATTCATCATTTTTACTTGGCAATCTGAAGAGTACTGGCCCAAATGTTTTAGTTGCAATTGAAAGACAATGTATGTACTTGATCTTCTGTGCCAAACATTCCTTTTTAGTAAGTGTTTTTTCTCTCTTCATACAATCGTCAAGGGCCCTTTTCATGCCACCCTTAAAGTATTTCATTTCTCCCAATGCAAAGAAACGAAGAACAATTTCGCAATCGGCCATAACAGAATATAGTCTATTAGTTTCAAGTTTCTTGCTAATTTTATTCGGCTCACCCGGTTCCTTGGGTGGTATATTCCATGCGGTTGTGAACAAATTAGTACGTGCAAGTTCAACTAGCATATCATTAAAGGGGCTAGAATATATGCAGTTTCTAATTTCCTGTGGATTAAGTTTTTCACCACCAGTATTTAATCGTTCAAACACATATTGACGTATTTCCATTGCAACTTCCTCTGATTGACCGCTCTCCGTAAGGATTATAACAGCTGATAGACCTCGGCGGTTAAGCCCTGCTTGAATTCTGGAGGGCAAATCAGAGTACACGCGTCCATTAAGCTCCGGCCATTTTTTTAGGTTTGTAAGTGCAAATTCATTTTTAAAAAAACCGCGTATTGCATCCATCCTTTGCTGCCCGTCCATTACTTCATACTTAGCTAAATCACGTTCGTATAAAAAGACCGGGGGGATGGGAATATTAATAAGTAGCGATTCAATGAGGTGAGAACGTTTAGTATTACTCCATCTCTTCCTTCTTTGGTATGTTGGGGCTAAGTTTAGAATATCCCTGTCTTTAACCATTTGTAGAATATTTGGGATAAGAAAATCATTGCGTTGAATTACTATCCTCGCCTGCCCCTCATCATATTTTTTTACAATATCAAGTTCAGAGCTCTCGATTTCTTCAACATCCTCTTCTTCCATCTCTTCAAGAATATCATTTTCTTCTGTTAACTTTTGCATCTTTTAATCCTTCCATGCAGATGACATGTTACCCATTTTATCTTAACTGTATATGGCAAATAAAATCTCTGCCCTTTTAAATGCGCAAACAATTCAAACACCGCTTTCCTTTTATTATTGCAACTCAAACTGTAAACCATCGCCCGACTTTTATCATTCCCCCTCAAACAAACTAACAAGCAAGCATGGGGCCTACCCCCGCTCCACCTCGTAATTCGGAGCCTCCTTGGTGATCACCACATCATGCACATGGCTCTCCTTTAAGCCGGCGTTGGTTATCCTCACAAAAGTGGCCTTGGCCTGCAGGGCCTTCAGATTGGCCGCGCCGCAGTACCCCATCCCGCTCTTGAGCCCCCCGATCAGCTGGTATACGGTATCGGCCAGCGGCCCCTTGTAGGGTATCCGGCCCTCGATGCCCTCGGGCACGAACTTCTTCTCCTCGGTGTTCTTCTCCTGGAAATACCGGTCGGCGCTTCCCTTGCGCATGGCGCCCAATGATCCCATCCCGCGGTAGACCTTGTAGCTGCGGCCCTGCAGCAGGATGGTCTCGCCCGGACTCTCCTCGGTGCCGGCGAAGATATTGCCGATCATGATGCAGTCGGCCCCGGCCGCCAGCGCCTTGACGATGTCGCCGGAGTATTTTATCCCGCCGTCGGCGATGATCGGCACCTTGGCCTTCAGGGCCACCGATTTGGCCTCCATCACCGCGGTCAGCTGCGGCACCCCCACCCCGGCTATCACCCGGGTGGTGCAGATGGAGCCCGGCCCGATCCCTATCTTGACGGCATCCACCCCGGCCCGGATCAGCTCCCGGGTGGCCTCGGCGGTAGCCACGTTGCCGGCCACCAGGTCCACCTTGGGAAATTTGGCCTTGACCTTTTTGACCGCGTTGATGACCCCCACCGAATGGCCGTGGGCGGTGTCTATCACCAGGGCGTCCACCCCGACATCGACCAGGGCCTGGGCCCGGTCCAGGTAGTCGCCGGACACCCCGATGGCGGCGGCCACCCGCAGGCGGCCCTGGCTGTCCTTGCAGGCGTTGGGGTGCTTCTCCTTCTTCATCACGTCCTTGACGGTGAACAGCCCCTTGAGCATCCCCTTCTTGTCGACGATCGGCAGCTTCTCTATCCGGTGCTTATGGAGGATCTTGCTGGCCTCGTCCAGGGTGGTCCCCACCGGGGCGGTGATCAGGTTCTCCTTGGTCATCACCGCGCCGATCTCCTTGGTATGGTCCTTCTCGAACACCAGGTCCCGGTTGGTGATGATGCCCACCAGGCGGCCGCCCGGGTCGGTGATGGGTATGCCCGAGATGGAGAATTTTCGCATCATGGCCAGGGCGTCGGTCAGCAGGTGCTCCGGGGAAAGGGAGATGGGGTTGGACACCATCCCGCTCTCGGAGCGCTTGACCCGGTCCACCTCGGAGGCCTGCTCCTCGATGGCCAGGTTCTTGTGGATCACCCCCATGCCGCCCTCCCGGGCCAGGGCCACCGCCAGGCGGTGTTCGGTGACGGTGTCCATGGCCGCCGACACCAGCGGGATGTTCAGCTTGATGTGCCGGGAGAACCGGGTGCTTATCTCCACCTCGTTTGGCAGCACTTCCGATCTCTGGGGAACCAGCAACACATCGTCAAAGGTCAGCCCCTCGCCCTTAAGCCATTTGGTCATATATCCTCCATAATAAAATTTTCAAATCCGGTTGTCTTAACAGTCATTGCGAGCCGGCTTGGTATTGAACTGATGAAGCAATCCATCACTAAGATTGCTTCGTCGACCCGCTTTATTGTATTCTCGCAATGACGCGCTTTTGTCACCCTGAGCCAAACACCACGCCCGGCAAGTTGAACGGGGGACAAACTCATTCCCTTTATCCCCTTCTCTTGTCAAGAGAAGGGGTTGGGGTTGAGTTGAATCAATCCGCCCACTCCCCCTGAAACACCAGCTTCACCGCCCCCTCCAGAAAGACCTGGCTGACCGCCTCCCCCTCCAGCTGGAAATGGATGGTCAGGGTCTCCCCGCCCCGGGTCAGGCACTCCACCGGGGACTCGGCCATGCCCAGCCGGGCCGCCACCACCGCCGCCGCAGTGGCTCCGGTGCCGCAGGCCAGGGTCTCGTCCTCCACCCCCCGCTCGTAGGTCCGGATCTTCAGGTGGTGCCGGTCGGCGATCTCGATAAAGTTGGCATTGGTCCCCTCCGGCTGGAATCTGTCGTGATGCCTGATCTTGCGGCCCACCTCCGCCACCGGGAAATCGTCCAGCTCGGCCACAGGGATCACCACGTGCGGCACCCCGGTGTCGGCAAAGGAGGCCGAATATCCCCGGTCATCCAGGTCCAGCAGGAACCGCAGGTCGAAATCGCGCGGTTCCCGCATCTGCAGTTTCACCCGGTCGGCAACAACCTCGGCCCGATGCTGGCCGTCCCCGGCCTGGAATGACATCGCCTGGCCCGCCGCCCCGATGGAACGAGCAAACCAGGCGATGCAGCGACCGCCGTTGCCGCAGAAGGCCACCTCGCCGCCGTCGGCGTTGAGATAGCGCATCCGAAAATCGGCCTGGGCCGATTTTTCGATGATCAGCACCCCGTCGGCCCCCACCCCGTTGCGGCGGTGGCATAATCTTTGGACCAGCGGAGAGAGGTCGGAGGGCAATTTCCCCTCACGGTTGTCCAGCAGGACGAAATCGTTGCCGCTGCCGGACATCTTGTAAAATTTCATATCACCTGCTTGCAATGATAAAAGATGAATATTGAATATGGAATCTTGAATATAGAATATTCAGGAAACCGTCATCGCAAGACGGCTTTGTGGTTTTCAGGCGAAGCGATCCATATGTACAGCAGATTGTTTCGTTAGTTATTATTACTTCGGCGAATAAACAGCGCAATGTGTCATTCCCTCGAAAGAGGGAATCCAGGCTTGGATGCCCGTTTTCACGGGCATGACAACAAGGATGTTCGAAAAACGGATAAGGATTATTGATCTATTTAATTGCCAGAGTAATAAAAGCACCATCGCATTGATTGACAACCATTCACCAATTCTATCTTCAATATTCTAAATTCCTTATGGTGGCTATTTTACCTTAAGCACATCCACCAGCTGGTCGAACTTGGCCAGCAGCTCGCTCATCTGGTCATGCTTTCTGGCGCGATCATCAAGCTCCGACTGGTAGTATTCGGTGGCCTGCTTGAAAAACCGAAGGCTGAAGTAGAACCACACGATCCCCAACCCCAGCACCAGCAGCATGAACAGGCCGTAGAACAGGATCCCTATTCCTCCTAAAACGCCCATGATCGTCTCCTTTTGGATAGTTGTTATTAGTGCCACCGCGAGCGTTCGGGGTGGCACTATTTTTTATTTCTTCTTTTTGGCCTTGGGCCTCCGGGCATTGTTCTTTACCAGAGTGACCATTATCGCCTTCTGGATATGCAGCCGGTTCTCGGCTTGGTCCAGCACCTGGGAGTGCGGACCGTCCAGCACCTCGCTGGTGATCTCCTCCTCCCGGTGGGCCGGCAGACAGTGCAGAACGATGCAGTCCTTCTTGGCGGCGTCGATGATGTGCTTGTTGATCTGGTAGGGGGCGAATATCCTGGCCTTGAGGTCCTTCTCCGACTCCTGGCCCATTGAGGCCCAGACGTCGGTGTAGATGATATCGGCCTGGCGGGCGGCCTCCCGCGGGTCGCGCACTATCTGCAGGGTGGTCTTGGTCTTGGCAGCCAACTCCTGGGCCTTCTCCCAGATGCCCCGGTCCGGCTCATAGCCCTGGGGGCAGCCCACCGTCATGTTGACGCCCAGGGTGGCGGCGGCCAGCAGCAGCGAATTGCAGACGTTGTTGCCGTCGCCGATGTAGACCAGCTTCAGGCCCTTGAATTTCCTCTTGTGCTCCAGTATGGTCAGAAAATCGGCGAAGATCTGGCAGGGATGCTCCAAGTCCGACAGGGCGTTGATCACCGGGATATCGGTGTTCTCGGCTATCTCCACGATGCTCTTGTGGGCGAAGGTCCGGGCCATTATCAGGTCCACCCAGCGGTTGATGTTGCGGGCAATGTCCGGGGTCGACTCCCGCTTGCCTAATTGCATCTCCAAGAAGATCCCATGTCCGCCCAGCTGGGTCATCCCGGTCTCGAAAGTGACCCTGGTGCGCAGGGACGGTTTTTCGAAGATCATGGCCATGGTTTTGTCGGCCAACAGCTTGGGTGACTTGCCGGCCTTGGTCTGTTTCTTGATTTTTATCGCCAGCGCAAAAAGATCGTCCATCTCCTTTTTATTCAAGTCAGCTACCGAGAGAAGGTCCTTCTTCATCTGTTCCTCCGTTTAATGGTTTGTGAGCAAAGGTTTTACCCTTAGACTATTGATTGTTATTTCAAAAATAGCCCGCAAGTTTTTAATCGCTTGCGAGCCAATATCCTCAACAATTTATATATCCATACAATACAATGTGTTATAAAATATGTTGTTATCGTTATTTAAGTACTAATTTTACCTTATTATAAGATTTTAGTCAAGAGAAAACGAAATGCAGCGTTTGACCGGCTATTTGGCTTTGATCTGGCCCGGGCTGGCTTTTTTCTGGCGTCTGAGGTGTTCAGGACCACCGGGTGATATATTCGCATAAGGCATCACCCCTGTTCCGGCACCGGTTATGCTCCACGCTGAAATCTTTTGCCCCTGACAGCTCCAGCCCGGCTTTGATGAAGCCCAAGATCACCGAACATAACATCGGGCCGCCGCCCTCGATATTCTCAATCCTGGCCTTGGCGCTCTTGGCCAATATGTCGAAGACGTAAAACCGCCCGGTATCATGGTATCTTTTCCAGATCTGGTTGGCCTCCATCACCATCAGCCCCGGCCCGCCGAACTTTATTGCCATTTTGTAGATGAATTCCGTGTCGTGCTTGACCTGAAAAGCGCCGAATTCCTGGCAGAACTGATGCACCTCACAGGAAGCTTCGGCGGCTCCGGCGGCCAGCAGATTGAAATACAAATCATAAGGAACCCAATGATCTTCGGCCAGGGCTTTAAAGCTTTCCTGATCCGCGGCACTTAGCCGCTTTAAAACTTTCGAGTGATCAATTTCGGGATATTTTTCTTTCAGAAAAGTTTTAATACACAGCAGGCTTCTGGCTGTAGTCTGTCCCATACCTTTTAACCCTTAATGTTTTGGGATCTTTTGTGCGACCAGCCGGCGTAAGGAAGTAGGCGGTGCCGGATGATTTTGTCCGAGTGCATCATGGTGCGCCTGGCCCGATTCGAACGGGCGGCCTGCGGATTCGAAGTCCGACGCTCTATCCAGCTGAGCTACAGGCGCAATGCCATTAGCAATTGAAAATTTACAATTTACATTTTGCGATTTTAAATCTGTGACAATGCCTGGTCCAGGTCGGCCATCACGTCCTCCGGATCCTCGATGCCCACCGCTATCCTGACGAAGCCGGCGGTCATGCCCACCGCCGCCAGGTCCTCCTCGGAATAGGCCAGATGGGTGGTGGAGGCCGGGTGGGTCACCAGGGTGTCCACGCTGCCCAGGCTGACCGCCAGCTTGCACAGCCTGAGGTTGTTCTGGAATTTGCGGCCGGCCTCGCGCCCGCCCTTCAGATCGATGGCCAACACCCCGCCGTAGCCGCCGCTCATCTGCTTTTTGGCGACCTGATGGGCCGGACAGGATTCCAGGCCCGGATAACAGGTGCGCAACACCTTGGGATGCTTCTCCAGAAATCGGGAAACGATCATGGCATTCTGGGAATGGCGCTCCACCCGCAAAGGCAGGGTCTGCAGGCCACGTGACATCAACCAGGCGGTAAACGGAGCAATAGAGCCGCCCAGGTTCTTGAAGGCCATGGGCCGGATCTGGTCGATCTCGGCCTTGGAGGCCACCACCACTCCGCCCATGGTATCGCCATGGCCGCAGATATATTTGGTGGCCGAGTGCAGGACGATGTCCACCCCCATCTCCATCGGCCGCTGCAGGCAGGGCGTGGCAAAGGTGTTGTCGATGACCACTTTCAGATTATGCTGTTTGGCGGCCTTGACCGTCTCGGCGATGTCCACCACGTCCAGAGTGGGATTGGCCGGGGTTTCGATATATATCATTTTGGTCTTGGCATTGACCTTGGCGGATAGCAGCTCGTGGATATCCTTGGCCGGCAGGTAGATGATCTCGATGTTCATCTTGGGCAGCAGGTCCTTGAATAAACCGAAGGTTCCGCCGTAGATGGGAGCCGAGGAGATGATGTTGTCTCCGGGGCGGCAGTAAGTAAGAATCACCGCGGCGATGGCCGCCAGCCCCGAGGCGAAGGATATTCCTTCGTCGGTTCCCTCCAGCAGGGACATTCGTTTTTCGAAATCCTGGCTGGTGGGATTGCCCAGCCGGGTGTAGACGAAGCCCGGCTCCTGGCCTGACATCACCGCTGCGCCGTGTTCGGCCGAATCAAAGACAAACTCAGATGACTGATAGATGGGGATGGATACCGGCTTGATCTTGGTCAGGTCCGGCATGCCGGCCCCGTGCACCGCCAGAGTGTTGAACTTGACTTTTCCGTGAGACATTATTGCGCCCTTCTTTTTATTTTATGATTAGAATTATTATAAGATACTTGCCGCGGAAACAAAGAGTGTTTAAAATTTAAAACAATAAAGAGACTATTCAGTGCTTCCATAATTTCCGTGTTTCAGTGGCTGGTTCCGCAAAGACGTTTTTACTTCAGCAGGGAGATCAGCACTCCGGCGGCCATGGCTGTGCCCAGCACCCCGGCCACATTGGGGCCCATGGCGTGCATCAGCAGAAAATTGTGTTTGTTCTCGCGCTGCCCTTCCACCTGTGAGACCCGCGCCGCCATTGGAACCGCCGAGACCCCGGCCGAACCGATCAGCGGATTGACCTTGCCCCCGCTGACAATATAAAAGACCTTGCCCAGCAGCATCCCGCCGAAAGTGCTGAATCCGAAAGCCACCAGTCCCAGGGCCACTATCTTCAGGGTGGATAGGCTCAGAAAATTGCCGGCCTCCATGGTGGCCCCTACCGATGCCGCCAGCAGTATGGTGACGATGTTGCACATCTCGTTCTGCAGTGTCTTGGAAAGCCTTTCGGTGACGCCGCTCTCCCGGATGATGTTCCCCAGCATCATGGTCCCGATCAGGGCGATGGCCTGGGGCAGCAGCAAAGCGGTGATGATGGATATGGCGACTGGAAATATTATCCGCTCCCTCTTGCTGACCGGACGCAGCTGTTTCATCACGGTGGCCCGCTCCTTCTTGGTGGTCATCAGCCGCATGATGGGCGGCTGGATCAGCGGCACCAGCGACATATAGGTGTAGGCCGCCACTGCGATCGGCCCCAGCAGGTGCGGGGCCAGCTTGCTGGCGGTGAAGATGGCGGTCGGCCCGTCGGCCCCCCCGATGATGCCGATGGCCCCGGCCTCCGCCAGGTTAAAGCCCAGGGCGGTTGCTATCAGCAAGGCGGCGAAGACCCCGAACTGGGCGGCGGCCCCCATCAAAAAGGTGGAAGGATTGGCCAGCAGCGGGCCGAAATCAGTCAGGGCCCCGATCACCATGAACATCATGGTAGGCAGGACCTCGGTGGAAACTCCCGCGTTGTAGATCAGGGTCAGCAGGCCGTCCGGCCCCACCACGTTCGACAGCGGCAAGTTGGCCAGAAAGGCCCCGAAACCTATGGGCAGCAGCAGCAGCGGCTCAAAGCCCTTGAATATCGCCAGATATACCAGGGTCAGGGAGACCAGGATCATGATCACATTGCCCAGGGAAAGATTGGCCATCCCGGACATCTGTACCAGCATTGAGAGATGATGCAGGATAGTATTCATTTCCTGCCCCCCCTGCTGGCCGCTTCCTGAAGCGAGACCAGCCGCCAGGAACTGTTCTTCCCGGCTGGGAGATTGACCGTTCCGTCGCCCCGGTTCAGTTCCGCCGTCAAGGCGCCCATCACCACCGCGGCGATTTCCAGGCCCTCATCATCGCTCGATGGCACAGTCGCTGTGTTGATAAGTGGCAATGATGATGCCTCCGGAGTGCCGTTCTTATCACCGGCCAGCAATCCCACCAAGGATATCACCCCGGCCATGATGGCCAGGGCTATGAACACTATGCTCTGGGCTATCAGGCAGACGATCAGGGCCCCGCCCAGTCCCACAAAATCTGAAGACATCTTTCCCTTTCTATTATTTCCCGCAGGTTTCCTGCAGTTTCTTGGTCAGGGCCGGAAGCACCTCGAAGACGTCGCCCACTATCCCATAACTGGCCACCTTGAAGATGGGGGCCTCGGGGTCCTTGTTGATGGCGATGATGCAGTCCGAGGACTGCATGCCCACCAGATGCTGGATGGCCCCGCTGATGCCGCAGGCGATGTACAGCTTGGGGGCCACCGTCTTGCCGGTCTGCCCCACCTGGTGGGAATAGGGTAACCAGCCGGCATCCACCGCCGCCCGGGAGGCGCCCACCGCGCCGCCCACCGCCCTGGCCAAATTCTCCACCAGCGTGAAGTTCTCGGGGGCCTTCATACCCCGGCCGCCGGAGACGATGATGTCGGCCTCGGTCAGTTTTATCATGTTGGTGGCCTCTTCGACGACCTGGGCCACCGAGGTGCGTGAGGCCAACGTGGCTTTGTCAAATGATTTTTTGATGATCTGGCCTTGGCGGGTTTTATCGCATTCGGCCTCCTTCATCACCTTGTGCCGCACCGTGGCCATCTGGGGCCGGTGGTTGGGGCAGATGATGGTGGCCATGATGTTCCCGCCAAAGGCCGGGCGGGTCTGCAGCAAGATCCTTTTTTCCTCATCAATGGCCAGCGAGGTACAGTCGGCGGTCAGTCCGGTGCGGGCCTTGATGGCCACCCTAGGGATCAGGGCTCGTCCGATGGTGGATGCCCCGCCCAGCACGATCTCAGGTTTGTATTCCTTGATCAGGTCGGCCATGATCCTGGCATAGGGTTCGTCGCAAAAATGCTCCAGGGCCGGATCATCCACCGCATAGACCTTATCGGCTCCGCGCCAAATCAGATCCTGACAGGCATCGCCGATCTTATGGCCCATGATCACCGCCGCCAGTTCCACCCCCAAAGCGTCGGCCAGCTTGCGGCCCTCGCCCATCAATTCGTAGGAGATGCTCTGCACCTGCCCGTTCTTCTGCTCGGCGAACACCCACACCCCCTTGAAGTCGGAGATATCGGCCTTCTCCACCTGATCCTTGCGGATCAAAATAGCGTCGAAACCGCAGGAGGAGACGCAGGCCCCGCACAGGGTGCACTTGTCGTCGTCGATGACCGCCAGATTGTCCTGCAGGGTAATGGCCCCGTAGGGGCAGGAAGACAGGCAGGCCCCGCAGCCCACGCATTTATCTTGGATGATCTCTATATCGCTCATGATTCTCCTGATTGAATACTGAAGATGGAATTTTGAATATTGAATTCTAGCTTCAATATTCTATATTCTTGTTAAATTATCTGTCGCTCTTTCAACCCTTCCACCACGGTGGCCACCGCTTCGTTTATGTCGCCCTGCAGGATGATCCCGCCGGAGCGCACCGGAGGAGTGAATATCTTGACCACGTTGGTGGGCGAGCCGTTCAGCCCGATGTTCTTCTCGTCGGCCGCGATATCGGCGGCCTTCCAGATGGTGGGCTGGAAGGACTTGGCCTTCATCTTGCCCTTCAGGGACGGCAGCCGCGGCTCGTTGATCTCCTTGACCACGGTGAACATGGCCGGCAGGGAGGTGTCCACCACCTCGTAGCCCTCCTCGGTCATCCGCCACACCTTGGCCTTCTTATCGTCGATCTGCTCGATCTTCTTGACGTAGGTCACCTGCGGGATATCCAGAAATTCGGCCACCCCCGGGCCCACCTGGGCGGTATCGCCGTCAATGGCCTGCTTGCCGCACAGGATGACATCGGCCCCGCCCATTTTCCTGATCCCCATGGACAGGGTGTACGAGGTGGCCCAGGTGTCGGCCCCGGCAAAGGCCCGGTCGGAGAGCAGGATGGCGTCATCCACCCCCATGGAGATGGCTTCTTTCAGGGCCTCCGTCACCTGGGGCGGCCCCATGGAGATGACGGTGACCTTGCCGCCCAATTTCTCCCTCAGCCTCAGGGCCTCTTCGATGGCATACATGTCGAAGGGATTGATGATGGAGGGCACCCCTTCGCGGATCAGGGTGTTGGTGGCAGGATCTATCCGGACATCGGTGGTGTCCGGCACCTGTTTGATGCATACGACGATGTTCATAATCTTTTATTATCCAGCGAGTTATAAATTATTATTTCTAGGGCAGATGTTAATTTTATCATAAATATTTTGGGGTGTCAATTATAATAAAGAGGCTGCTTACTGCAGCCTCTTTATAACGATCAGCGGTATTAGATTTCCAAATATTACAGATATGCGTATCACTCCACCGCCGGCGTCTCCGGATGCATTACCAGCGCCGGGGCCGCCGGCTCGATCACCCGCATGCCCTTCCACTTGCCGCCCAGAAATCTGAAATAAAAGGCCAGCCCCAGAGCCACCACATAGACCGAAGCTATGGTCCAGGAAAGGTAGATCCCGGCCTTCATCACCACTATGGCCAGATAGCTGGGAACCGACAACAATCCCAGGGAAAGTGCCAGCACCATGTACATCACGTACTTGGTGTCGCCGGCCCCCTTGATGGCCGAGGAGAAGATGATGTTGAACCCGTCGAACAGCGAATAGATGGCCACGAACCGCAGCAGGATCACAGTAATCCGGCTGATAGATTCAAAGCGGGCGGGGTCTGATTTTGCGGCGAACGGCATCAGGAACAGGTTGGGCCAGAAGAAATACAGCAGGGCCACCGCCGTCATGTAGATGAAGGTCAGGTGAAAGGCCGAGTAGACGCTGCGGCTGGCGGTTTTGGGGTCTTCCCCGCCCAGGTATTGCCCCACCAGCACCGAGGTGGCGATCCCGAACCCGATCATGGGCATGAAGGCCAGGGTGTTTACGTTGAAGGCGATATTGGAGGCCGCCAGATTGTCGCTGCCCAGCCGGCCCACTAAAAGGATGAAGAAGGTGAAACCGGCCATGTCCACGAAGAACTGGATGCCGTTGGGAAACCCGAATTTCAGCAGGGATACGAACCGGGTTTTGTCGAACCTCCATCCGCCCAGAGTGTTGTAGATCCGGTTATACTTGGGCCGGAAGATCAGCACTGCATAGGCCGCCACCGAGAACACCGCCGAAAACACCGTGGCCCAGGCCGCCCCGGCCATGCCCATCTCGGGGAATCCGCCGTGGCCGAAGATCATCAGGTAATCGAAAATGATGTTGATGGCGGTGGCGGCAATGTTGATCCACATCACCGGCACGGTCTTCCCCAGGCCGGAATAGAAGCCTGACAGGGCCGAGGCCGCCAGGGCCGGCAGGGCCCCGGCGCAAAGGATGGCGAAATATACCGCCTCGTTCTTCTGCACCAGCGGCTCGTGCCCCACCCACCGGAAGATGTCGCCGGCCCAGGGTATCAGCAGCAGGGTAAGCAAACCTCCGATGGTGGCGATGTAGATCCCCTGCCAGATCATGGGACCGATCTGTTTTTCCTGTTTGGCCCCGTAATATTGGGCCACGAAAGTGCTGACATACCCGGCGGTGCCCAGGAAGATGCACATCAGGGCGAAGTTCAGCATGCCGGCCGGCATGGCCGCCGCGATGGCCTCCGGGGAATACCAGGTCAGGAACATTCGGTCCACAAAATGCTGGACCGACCACGAGGCGGTGCTCATGATCAGCGGCAGAGCCATCACCAGGACCTCGCGGTATCCTCCGGGTGAATGCCAGCGGGATTTTATTCGAGTGAGAATAACTTCGTTTCCTATTATTAAAGATAAGATGAGTTTAATGCCATTTTTGTATTGCTGATCGCTTTAAGCTTTTGACCTCACCTATCCCCTCCTTGATCAAGGAGGGGATTAAAGGGGTGGTGTTCATTCTATGGCCATGAAGGCGCACTTGAGATACTGTGTCTCCTTGCTGGCCAGCAGCACCGGATGATCCTTGGCCTGGTGCCGGAACTCCAGAAGCTTGATGGTCCGGCCGGCGTCCCGGGCGGCGTCCACCAGCATCACCCGGAACTGTTCCTCCTCGATGTGATAGGAACAGGAGCAGGAAACCAGGATCCCGCCCCGCGGCAGAAGCTTCATG
This sequence comes from uncultured bacterium, assembly GCA_937863685.1. Classification (GTDB taxonomy): domain Bacteria; phylum Edwardsbacteria; class AC1; order AC1; family EtOH8; genus UBA2226. Next base: position 12,600 of record CALMGM010000003.1, on the reverse strand, counting down.
GCCCTGAGGTTTATCTCCTTGTAGCCCTTCAGGGCCGGCTCCACTGATTTCTTGTTCTTGGCGAAAGCCGGAGGATCCAGGATCACCAGGTCATACTTGACGTCGGATTCGGACATGATCTTCAATTCCTGCATCACATCGGCCTTGCGGAAGCGGCAGGTTTTCTGCAGGCCGTTGAGGGTTGCGTTCTTTGAAGCCATTTCGATGGCCGATTCCGAAATGTCCATCCCGGTGACCTCGGAAGCCCCGCCGGCGGCAGCGTTGACGGCAAAACCCCCGGTGTGGCAGAAGCAGTCCAACACCGTCCGGCCCTTGACGTAGGAATGCAGGGCCGCCCGGTTGTCCCGCTGGTCGAAGAACCAGCCGGTCTTCTGGCCGTGCATCAGGTCGGCCGAGAATTTCAGGCCGTTCTCCTCGATGGTGACCTCCGGCCTCAGCCGGCCGTGCAGCTCGCCGATGGCCGGGGTCAGGCCCTCCAGCTTGCGGGAATAGCTGTCGCTCCGCTCGTAGATGCATTCCGGATCGAACATTTCTTTGAGCGATTCCACCACGAACTCCCTGCGGCAGTCGGTCCCCAGCGACATGATCTCCAGCACCAGCTGCCGGTCGTAGCGGTCGATTATCAGCCCCGGCAGCCCGTCAGACTCGCCGTAGCACAGCCGGTAGAATTTGGACCCGGGATAGAATCTCTGCCGCAGGTCACCGGCCTGCTTCAGCCGTTCATTGATGAGCTCCCGGTCGAATTCCCGCCGCTCCCGGGAGTAGATCCGGACCGAGATCAGCGAATGGGGGTTGTAGAAGCCGCTGCCGATCAAATGGCCCCGGGAGTCCGACACCTGGACGTCCTCGCCGGGATACAGCCTCTCCGGCAGTTTCCAGATCTCGTTGGAGAACACCCAGGGATGCCCGGCCTTGATCCGCCGTTCCTGATTTTTTCTGAGTAATATTGTTTTCATGATCGAATTGTACTCTGTTTTAAAATATTGGCAATTTGGTGTATTCTTGGTGGATACTCGTCACAGTGATCGCATAATTTTATCTCACAAAATCCTTGGCGATCTTCGCGCCTAGGCAGTTCAAAAAGTTATATAAAGAATAAAGAAGGCCGGCATGAAGCCGGCCTTCTTTGCAGTATCTTATTCCTCGTCTTCCTCGAACTCCGGTTCTGCCGCCGCCACCGGGGCCAGCTCCTCTTCGTCCTGGCTCTGCTGCTCCACGATCTTCAGGTTGCGGTAGCGCTTCAGCCCGGTGCCGGCCGGGATCAGCCGCCCCACGATGACGTTCTCCTTGAGCCCCAGCAGGTAGTCGGTCTTGCCCTGGACCGCGGCCTCGGTCAGCACCCGGGTGGTCTCCTGGAAGGAGGCCGCCGAGATGAAACTGGAGGTGGAGAGGGCCGATTTGGTGATGCCCATCAGCAGCGACTGGAAGGTGGCCGGTCGCCCCCCCTCCCGCAGCACCCGCTCGTTCTCGTCGCGCACCTGGGCCTTGTCCACCTGGTCGCCCTCGATGAAGATGGTGTCGCCCGGGTCCTCGATCTTTATCTTCTGCAGCATCTGGCGGACTATCACCTCGATGTGCTTGTCGTTGATGTGGACGCCGTTCAGCCGGTACACCTCCTGGATCTCGTTGACCAGGTACACCTGGACCGCGCCGGGTCCCTTGATCCGCAGGATGTCGTGGGGGTTGATGGAACCCTCGGTCAGTTTCTCCCCGGCCCTGACCCGGTCCCCCTCCCTGACGTAGAGATGCTTGCCGTGCGGCACCAAGTAGGCCCGTTCCTCGTCGTTCTCGTTCTTGACGATGATGGTCCGCTGGCCCTTGGAGACCTCGCCGAATTTGACCCGGCCGTCGATCTCGGTCACTATGGCCGGATCGCCCGGTTTGCGGGCCTCGAACAGCTCGGCCACCCGGGGCAGACCGGCGGTGATGTCGCGGCTCTTGGAAATCTCACGCGGGGTCTTGGCCAAAAATTCGCCGGCCGAGATGTTCTGGCCGTCCTGGACCATGATCCGGGCCCCGATGGGAATGGGATAGCTGGAGCGCACCTTGCCCCGCTTGTCGACGATGTTGATGTGGGGATACAGGTTCCGGTCCTTGCTTTCGATGACCATGGGGCGCCGCATGCCGGTGATGTCGTCAAATTCCTCGGTGATGGTGACGTCCGACACCATGTCGGCCAGCTGCACCGTTCCGGTGTGCTCGGCCAGGATGGCCGCGGTGTGGGGGTCCCATTCGAAGATGGTGTCGCCCTGCAGCACCGCTGCCTTGTCGGCCACCTTGAGCACCGAGGCGTAGGGCACGCTGTAGCGGGTCTTGACGTTATTCTTCTCGCCGTGCAGGATGATCTCGCCGTCCCGGTTGATGGCCACCACCTCGCCCGATTCCATGATGATGGTCTCCAGCCCCTTGAATTCCAGGGTGCCCGGGATCTTGACCGTGACCTTGGACTGGGCCGCGATGCGGGACGAGGTGCCCCCGATATGGAAGGTTCTCAGGGTCAGCTGGGTGCCCGGCTCGCCGATGCTCTGGGCCCCCATCACCCCGATGGCCTCGCCCATATCCACCAGATGCCCGGTGCCCAGGTTGCGGCCATAGCATCTGCGGCACAGGCCGCGCTTGGCCTCGCAGGTGAGCACCGAACGGATCCGCACCCTCTCGATGCCGGCCTCCTCTATCTCCTCGGCTGCCTCCTCGTCTATCTCCTGTCCGGACTTGACTATCACCTCGCCGGTGATGGGACTGACCACGTCCTCCATGGCCACCCGCCCCAGGATCCGGTCCTTGAGGGATTCGATGATGTCCTCGCCCTCCTTGAGGGCCCCCCGCTCGTCTCCCAGGATGGTGCCGCAGTCGTCCTCGGTGATGATGATATCCTGGGCCACATCCACCAGCCTCCGGGTCAGGTAGCCGGCCTCGGATGTCTTCAGGGCGGTGTCGGCTAGACCCTTCCGGGCGCCGTGGGTGGAGATGAAATATTCCACCACCGTCAGGCCCTCCCGGAAATTATTCAGGATGGGGGTCTCGATGATCTCCTGTCCGGTGAAGCGTTTTTGGGGTTTGGCCATCAGACCCCGCATGCCGCCCAGCTGGCGGACCTGCTCCCGGGTGCCCCGGGCCTCGGAATCGAACAGCATGTATACCGGATTGAAGCCTTTCTTGTCCTCGGCCATGCCCTTGAGCAGGCTCTCGGTGACCTGGTTGTTGACGTGGGTCCAGGTATCGATGATCTTGTTGTACCTTTCAGTGTCGGTGATGACGCCCTTGCGGTACTGGCTCTGGATCTTCTCCACCAGTTCGATGCCCTTGTTGATCAAAGCCTGTTTCTCGGAAGGAACGATGATATCGGACAGGCTGATGGTCACCCCGGCCTGGGTGGCGTATTTGAAACCTATCTTCTTGATCTCATCCATGAACATGGCTGTCTTGTAGCTGCCGATCTTGCGGAAGGAGGCCATGGCCAGCTTGTCCAGGGCCTTCTTGACCATGGTCTCGTTGACGAAGCCCAGTTCCACCGGCACGATCTGGTTGAACAGCACCCGTCCCACGGTGGTCTCTATCATCCGGCCTTCCAGCTTCAGCTTGATCTTGGCGTGAATGTCCATCACTTCGTTATGGTAGGCCAGGATCACCTCATCGGGATTGGCGAATATCTTGCCCTCTCCCTTGGAGTCGGCCTTGGGTTTGGTCAGGTAATAACAGCCGATGACGATATCCAGTTTGGGGGTTATCACCGGCTTGCCTGAGGCCGGCAGCAGGATGTTGTTGGACGACAGCATCAGAGTGGCCGCTTCGATCTGGGCCTCATAGGACAGCGGCACGTGCACCGCCATCTGGTCGCCGTCGAAGTCGGCGTTGAAGGCCGCGCAGACCAGGGGATGGATCCGGATGGCCTTGCCCTCTATCAGCACCGGCTCGAAGGCCTGGATGCCCAGGCGATGCAGGGTGGGGGCCCGGTTCAGCAGCACCGGATGTTCCTTGACGATGTCCTCCAGGATCTCCCAGACTCCGGGCTTTTCCTTCTCCACCAGCCGCTTGGCCCCTTTGACGCTCTGGACGTAACCCTTCTCCTCCAGTTTTTTCAGGATGAACGGCTTGAACAATTCCAGGGCCATGCTCTTGGGAAGACCGCACTGGTAGGGCTTTAGTTCGGGACCGACCACGATCACCGAGCGGCCGGAGTAATCCACCCGCTTGCCCAGCAGGTTCTGGCGGAACCGGCCCTGCTTGCCGCGCAGGATGTCGGACAGGCTCTTCAGCTCGCGGTTGCCCCGGCCCTTGATGGCCCGGGAACGGCGGCCGTTGTCCAGCAGGGCGTCCACCGCCTCCTGCAGCATCCGCTTTTCATTGCGTAAAATGATCTCCGGGGCCCTCATATCGATGATCTTCTTCAGCCGGTTGTTGCGGGTCAGTACCCGGCGGTACAGATCGTTGAGATCGGATGTGGCGAAGCGTCCGCCCTCCAGCGGCACCAGTGGCCGCAGGTCCGGCGGGATCACCGGCAGGATGTCCATGATCATCCATTCCGGCCGGTTGCCGGACTGGCGCAGGGCTTCCACGATCCGCAGCCGCTTCAGCAGGTCCTTCTTGCTCTCGGCCGAGACCTCCCGTCTCAGGCCCACCTTCAGCTCCGCTGACAGGTCATCCAGGTTGATCTCCTTCAGCAGGTCGCGCACCGCCTCGGCCCCCATCTTGGCCACAAAATCCTTGCCGAACTCTTCCTCGGCCTTGATGCACTGCTCTTCGTTGATCAGGTCCTTTTTATGATGGCTGCTGGAACCCGGCTCGATGACGATGTAGGATTCGTAATACAGCACTCGCTCCAGGTCCCGCATGGTGATGTCCAGCAGCTGCCCCACCCGGCTGGGCAGGGATTTGACGTACCATATATGGGCCACCGGCACCGCCAGTTTGATGTGCCCCATCCTTTCCCGGCGGACCTTGGACAGGGTGACCTCCACTCCGCAGCGGTCGCAGACCACCCCCCGGAAACGGATCTTCTTGTATTTTCCGCAGTTGCACTCCCAATCCTTGGTGGGGCCGAATATCTTCTCGCAGAATAGCCCGTCCCGTTCCGGTTTGAAGGTCCGGTAATTGATGGTCTCCGGCTTGGTGACCTCGCCGTAGGACCAGGACAGGACCAGTTCGGGGGAGGCCAGGCCGATCCTGATGGAATCGAAATCGTAATCCCGGCTGTCATGCTCGGCGGTGATGTTCTTTCTCTCTTCGGTCATGGCTTATTCCTCCTTCCTTAATTGGACGTCCAGGCACAATCCCTGCAGTTCCTTGACCAGCACGTCGAATGAAGCAGGGGTTCCGGGCTCCGGCAGGTTCTCGCCCTTGACGATGGCCTCGTAGACCCTCTGCCGGCCTTGAACGTCGTCTGATTTGACGGTCAGGATCTCCTGAAGGGTATAGGCTGCGCCGTAGGCCTCCAGGGCCCAGACCTCCATCTCCCCGAAGCGCTGACCGCCGAAATGGGCCTTGCCGCCCAGCGGCTGCTGGGTGATCAGGGAGTACGGCCCGATCGACCGGGCATGGATCTTGTCGTCCACCAGATGCGATAATTTGAGCATGTACATAACGCCCACCGTCACCGGCTCGTCGAACGATTCACCGCTCCGGCCGTCGAACAAGCGGACCTTGCCGTTCTCGGGCAAGCCGGCCCGCTTCATCTCTTCGATCACCTCGGAGATGGAGGCGCCGTTGAACACCGCGGTGGCCACCTTGAAGCCCAGGATCTGGGCGGCCCATCCCAGATGGGTCTCCATGATCTGGCCCAGGTTCATTCGGGAGGGAACGCCCAGGGGGTTCAGGATCATATCCAGCGGCCGCCCGTCCGACAGGTAGGGCATGTCCTCGGCCGGAACGATCCGGGCCAGCACCCCCTTGTTGCCGTGGCGCCCGGCCAGCTTGTCGCCCACCATCAGCCGGCGCTTGCGGGCCACGAACACCTTGACCAGCTTGATGACGTCGGCCGGCAGCTCGTCTCCCCGCTCCACTTTTTCTTTTTCTATCTGGATGTCGGCCTGAACCGACTCGATGGCTTTCCTGGCGGCCTCCACCAGCTTGACCGCCTTCTGGCTTAGGGCCTTGTCCTCGCAGATCTCGCCCAGCTCTTCCAGGTCCACGAACTTGATGTCGTGCAGCACCGATTCCGAAAGGCGCTGGCCCTTGCGGGCTATCAGTTTCTCGCCGTGCTTGATGGTGATGTTGCAGGTCTGGTCCGACAGCAGCTCCCTGATCCGGCGGTCGCGTTCCACCTTGATCCGGTCGATCTGCTTCTTGGCCTCCTTCTGGATCTCCTCGATCTTCCTCTTCTCCTCATGGGAGGAGCGGCGGTCCTGGCTCTTGCGGGAGAACACCTTGACGTCGCACACCACGCCGTCCATGCCGGGAGGGGCCTTGAGGGAGGTGTCCTTGATGTCCCCGGCCTTGTCGCCGAAGATGGCCCGCAGCAGTTTTTCCTCCGGGGTGGGTTCGGTCTCGCCCTTGGGGGTGACCTTGCCCACCAGGATGTCCCCGGCCTCCACCCTGGCTCCTATCCGGATGATGCCGTTCTCGTCCAGGTCCTTGAGGGTGTCCTCGCCCACGTTGGGGATCTCCCGGGTGATCTCCTCCGGGCCCCGCTTGGTGTCGCGGACGAAACACTCGAAACTTTCGATGTGCACCGAGGTGAAGCGGTCCTCCTTGACCATCCGCTCGCTGATGATGATGGCGTCCTCAAAATTGAATCCGGCCCAGGGCATGAAGCCCACCAGGCAGTTGACCCCCAAAGCCAGCTCGCCCTGATCGGTGGATGATCCGTCGGCCACCACTTCACCCTTTTTGATTGTGTCGCCTTCTTTGACGATCGGCCGCTGGTTGATGCAGGTGTCCTGGTTGGAACGGCGGAACTTGGTCAAATGGTATATATCCAGCTGGCTGTCCTTCAAAAAATCCACCTCGGCCACATCGGGGCGGGAGGGCCGGATATAGATGGTGTCGGCGGTTACCTTCTCCACCACCCCGTCCCGGCGGCACTGGACCATGGTGCCGGAATCGACCGCCGCCTTGCCCTCCAGTCCGGTGCCGATGATCGGCGATTCGGTGCGCAGCAGGGGCACCGCCTGGCACTGCATGTTGGAGCCCATCAGGGCCCGGTTGGCGTCGTCGTGCTCCAGGAACGGTATCAGGGCGGCCGAAAGGCTCACCAGCTGCTGGGGCGAAACGTCCATGTAATCCACCTCCGAGGGTTTGACCCGGGGGAAGCCCTCGCGGTGCCGGCATAATGCCAGGTCCACCGCCAGCCGGTCCTTGTCGTCGATGGCGGTGTTGGCCTGGGCGATGGTGAACTGGTCCTCGCTGTTGGCCGAAAGGTATTCGATCTCCCCGGTCAGCTTGCCGCCCTTGGCCTTGCGGTAGGGGGTCTCCAGAAAGCCCAGGTCATTGACCTTGGCATAGCAGGCCAGGCTGGCGATCAGCCCGATGTTCGGACCTTCCGGGGTCTCGATGGGGCACAACCGCCCGTAATGGGTATAGTGCACGTCGCGCACCTCAAAGCCGGCCCTCTCCCGGGTCAGGCCGCCCGGCCCCAAGGCCGACAGCCGACGCTTGTGCCGGAGCTCGGCCAGCGGATTGGGCTGGTCCAGGAACTGGGAGAGCTGGGAGGAGCCGAAAAAGGTGTTGATGGTGGAGGAGATGATCCTGGAATTGACCAGGTCGTGGGGGGTGATGGCGTCGCTTCCGTCCCATAAGGACATCCTCTCCCGGGCCATCCGGGCCATCCGGGACAGGGCCACCGAGAACTGGGCGGTCACCAGTTCGCCCACCCTTAAGACCCGGCGGTTCCCCAGATGGTCGATATCGTCGATCATCCCCTGGTTGGCCCGCAGGCCCAGCAGGTAGCGGATCACCTCCACAAAATCCTTGGATCCCAGAACCGTGCTGTTGGAGATATCCATCTCCAACCGGCGGTTCAGCTGGTAGCGCCCCACCCTTTTCAGGTCGTAGTGCTTGCGGTCGAAGAACAGACGGTCGATGACGCTCTTGGCCAGCTCGGGGCTGATGGCGTCGCCGGGGTGAAGAATGTTGTATATCTTGGACAGGGCATCCTCCTTGACACCCTTGTTGTTGTCGGCCAGCATGGTCCGGGGAACGATGGCCGGGTCCTTGACCGGATCGATGGCCACCACCTGGACGCTGTCGATCTTGGCCAGCCTCAGGGTGGCCAGTATCTCAGGGGTGACCACGTGGCCGGCCTCGGCCAGCACCTCGCCGCTCTTGGACGCCACTACGTCGCTGTAGAGGTATCTTCCCAGGATCTGCTTATCGGCAGTGGTGGAGAGGCTCTCCGCCTGGTGGAACAGGCCCAGGATATCTTTGTTCTGGGCGAAGCCCACCGCCCTCAGCAGCAGGGTGGCGTGAAATTTGCGGTGCTTGTCTATGGAAACCCACAACAGGTCCTTGGGATCGATCATGAACTTGATCCAGGAGCCGCGGTAGGGAATGATCTCGGCGGTATAGATGCGCTTGCCCGAGGGATGGGTCTTCTCGGCAAAGAACACGCCGGGGGAGCGATGCAGCTGGCTGACCACCACCCGTTCGGCCCCGTTGATGACGAAGGTTCCGATGTCGGTCATCAGGGGAAGCTCGCCCAGGAAGACCTCCTTCTCCACCACCTCCTTGGGGGGGGATTTGGGGTCCGAGGTGTCCTTGATCACCAAGCGCAGTACCGCCCTCAGCGGGGCAGCGTAGGTCATGTCGCGGTCATGGCATTCCGGAATGGCATAGCGCGGCTTGCCCAGACTGTAGGAGACAAACTCCAGTGACAGCCGGCTCTGGGGGTCCTCAATGGGAAATATCTCGTTGAAGATGGCCTGCAGCCCCTCGTTCCTTCTTTTGGCGGGAGAGGTCTCCTCCTGGAGGAAATCCCGGAACGAGCTGACCTGCATGTCCAGCATGTTGGGCAGTTGAATGCCAGACTGGATCTTGGAATAATCTTTTCTCTTTACCTGTTTCAAGGTGGTGCTCCTTATTCGGCTTAACGGACTGATTGTCGGGCTGACCGGCGGAAAATTCCTCCGGCGCTTAAAAATAATTGACGGGGGATGGCCTCTAAAAGCAGCGTTTGATGAAACCGCTTAATCCCCCGGCACCACATCCGGGAACGGCCCCATCAAACGCATTGGGAACAGAAGGCCGGGGACAACCACTGTCCCCGGTCGCCCGTTTATATGTCGATCGGAAAATATCTGGTCTTACTTCAGCTCTACGGTGGCCCCGGCTCCCTCCAGAGTGGCTTTGATCTTCTGGGCCTCATCCTTGTTCACGCCTTCTTTGACCGGCTTGGGAGCGCCCTCCACCAGGTCCTTGGCCTCCTTCAGGCCTAGGCTGGTGATGCCCCGGACTTCCTTGATCACCTGGATCTTTTTGTCGCCGCCGGAGACCAGGATCACGTCAAAGCTGGTCTTCTCCTCGGCCGGAGCGGCGGCGCCGCCGGGCATGGCGGCCATGGCGGCCATGGGAGCGGCTGCCTTGACGTCGAATTTCTCTTCCAAAGCTTTGACCAGTTCTGACAGTTCCAGCACGGTCATGGATTCGATGGCTTCCATAATGGTTTGTTTCTTGTCCGACATTTTGAATTGCTCCTTTTTATTCCTGATTGTTTTTTATTTTCGTTTATCTTTTTAAACTGTTATTTGGTTTCCCTCTGCTTGGCTATGGCATCCACCGTGCCCACGAATTTCTGGATGATCCCGCCCAGGGCCCCCACCAGCCCGGATATCGGGGCCTGCATGGCCGACAGCACCTGCGACAGCAACACCTCGCGGCTGGGCAGCAGGGCCAGCTGCTTGACCTGCTTGACGTCCACCACCTTGCCCTCGACGATGCCCACCTTCACCGAAGGTTTGTTGTCGTCCTTGCCGAACTCGACCAGTATCTTGGCCGGAATGATGGGATCCTTGATACCGAAGGCCAGGCCGGTGGGACCGGTCAGATAATCCAGTAGCATCTCCATGCCGGCATTCTTGGCCGCCAACTGTGCCAGGGTGTTCTTGACCACCTGATACTCCACCGAGGCCTCCCTCAGCTTCTTGCGCAGTTCAGTGGCCCGAATCACGTCCAATCCGGTAAAATCCGTAAGATAGATGCCCTTGGCGGTCTTCATCTTCTCGGTCAGGTCCCGTACAATCTTTTCCTTTTCTTGCTTTATCATCGTTTCGTCCTCACTTTCCTGGGTTGGCCAGCTCGGTCAGAGCTATTTTTACCCCGGGGCTCATGGTGGCCGATATCGACAGACTCTTGATGTAGGTCCCCTTGGCCGATGATGGTTTGGCCCTTACCACTTCGTTGATCACCGCCCGGGCATTGGACACCAGTTTGTCGGCCTCAAAGGATTTCTTGCCTACCGGCAGGTGCAGGTTGCCCTGCTTGTCCAGCCGGTATTCTATCTTGCCGGCCTTGGAATCCTTGACCGCCTTGGCCACATCAAAGGTCACCGTTCCGGTCTTGGGATTGGGCATCAGCCCGCGGACCCCCAGGATCTTGCCCAGCTTGCCCACCTGGCTCATCATGTCCGGGGTGGCGATGGCCACATCGAAGTCGGTCCAACCCTCGGATATCTTCTTGATCAGTTCTTCGGACCCGAAATGATCGGCCCCGGCGTCCCTGGCCTCGATCTCTTTTTCACCCTTGGCGAACACCAGCACCCGGACCTTTTTACCGGTGCCGTGAGGCAGCAGTACCGTACCCCTCAGGTTCTGATCGGACTTTTTGGGATCCAGCCCGGTCTTCATCGACAGCTCCATGGTCTCGTCGAATTTGGCAAAGGCGGCCTGCTTGACCATCTCCACCGCTTCGGCCAGAGTGTAATCCTTGGCCACTTCGAATTTCTTGATCGAGTTGTTGTACTTTTTCCCTCTCTTCATCTTCCTCCTTCCTGGTTAATAGCGAAGCCAGGTCAAGGGCCCTGCCCCATTCGTGTCCTGACTCCTCCCAGCGGGATTGGTGTTTTAACTTATATTCAGTCGGTTTATTAATTGCCTATGTCGATGCCCATGCTGCGGGCGGTGCCCTTGACCATCATCATGGCGGCTTCCACGCTGGCGGCGTTGAGGTCGGCCATCTTCTTGGTGGCGATCTCCTTGACCTGGGCCTCGGTGACCTTGCCCACCTTGTTGCGGTTGGGGATGCCAGAGCCCTTGGCCAGCCCGGCGGCCTTTTTCAGCAGGATGGCGGCCGGCGGGGTCTTGGTGATGAAGGAGAAACTGCGGTCCTTGTATACCGTGATCACGCAGGGGATGATCAGCCCTTCCTGCCCGGAGGTCTTGGCGTTAAACTGCTTGCAGAATTCCGGGATATTGACGCCGTGCTGGCCCAGCGCCGGGCCCACCGGGGGCGCCGGGTTGGCCTGTCCGGCCGGGACCTGAAGTTTCACCATTGCGGTAACGATCTTTGCCATATCTTCTCTCTTGGTTGGTTTATTTTTTCTGTCACAGACTGTTTATCTGCATGAAATCTAGCTCCACCGGGGTGGTCCGTCCGAAGATGGTCACCATCACCCTTACCTTGCCGTGCTCATTGTCGATCTCCTCGATGACCCCGGTGAAATTGGCGAAGGGGCCATCGATGATCTTGATGGTCTCGCCCTTCTGGTATGGTATCACCACCGGCCCCTGGCGTTTCTCCCCCTCCATCCGGGATATCAGGCGCTGGGCCTCGGAATCCCTCATGGGCTGGGGTTTCCGCCTGGTGCCTAGGAAACTGGTGACGCCGGGCGTGGTGGAGACCACATTCCAGACCTCGTCGGTCATGTCCATCTCCACCATCAGGTAGCTGGGAAACAGCTGTTTGGCGCTGGTCTTGCGGCGGCCCTTTTTTATCTCGGTAACGTCCTCGGTGGGTATCAGCACCCGACCGATCTTGTCCTGCAGGCCGTAGCGCAGAGCGGTCGATTCCAGAGCCAGTTTGACCCGGTTCTCATGTCCGGCGTAGGTATGTATGACGTACCAGCGCATGGTCATTAAAAGCGGCCCAGAAAGAAGGTCACTCCAACCGACAGCAGCCGGTCGATGACCCCGATGAAGGCGGCCACCACCAGCGATACCACCCCCACTACAATGGTAGATTGCACCAGCTCGTCCCGGCTGGGCCAGCTGACCTTGGTGAACTCTACCCGGACATCCCTGACGAACTGCCATAATTTATTGAACATAATCTGGTATTCCCTTCGTTTGTTCCGATCTCTTTGGTTTATCCGTCAACCGGTATGGCAGGCCAGGAGGGACTTGAACCCCCAGCATCCGGTTTTGGAGACCGGCGCTCTACCATTGGAGCTACTGGCCTTCGCCCGTGGATTATCTGGTTTCCTTGTGGGCGGTGTGTTTTTTGCAGAACCGGCAGTACTTCTTGTATTCCACCCGGTCGGGATGCTTGCGCTTGTTCTTGGTGTTGTTGTAATTCCTGCGTTTGCAGTCCACGCAAGCCAAAGTGATTATCTCTCGCATTTTATTTATCCGATTTTTAATTTCCGATTAACTGATTGCCTGTTCTTCGGTCTTTCCGACATTTATTCCACTATCTCGGTGACGGTGCCGGCGCCCACGGTTCGGCCGCCCTCGC
>CALMGM010000002.1 GCA_937863685.1 uncultured bacterium | reverse complement strand
CTCGAACCTTTTAAGTCCCGTCCAGCTGCCCAAACCCCAGCGGTTCTCAAAATCGCTCTCGGGGCCGACCAGCTCCGGCTTGAACCTGCCGCCGTACGATATGCCCCGACCCGATATCATGAAGCCGCCCCAGTCCAAAGTATCCCGGCTCCAGTACAGGTCGCACCTGCCGCCGTCGCCTGCGTTGTCCCCGTCATCAAGTGTTGACAGGAGGTTAAGGTCGTTCCATGTTCTAGCCCCGTTGAGCGCCAATCGCCCGCCTTCCCAAAATGACTTTGCCTGCAGCCCCAGGGATCGGAACTCCTCGGGACGGGGGTATCTTTTCAGCGCCGCATATTCGCCGTTTCCCCGTCCCACATATATAAAAGCTCCGGAGGCGCTGTTGTAAATGTAATCGCCCTGGCCGGTGCCCAACCAGGTGAAGGATACCGCATAGCTACCCAGACCCCTTCCGGCGTAGACATATATGGAATCAACTTTATCGTAGTCTCCAACGCCGCTGTCGGCCAAGGATCCCCCGTCGCCCCACAGCTTGGCGGTATCGTCACCGGCCTGGCTCAGTACCGCCCTCCAGCTGTCGTTCATTTCGCCAGACGAGGGCTGCTGCGGGTCGTCGGCCTCCTGGTAATAGGCGGCGTTCAACTGCAGCTTCTTTCCGGCATACAGTTCGCCGTGGGTAAAATACAGGTTCCGGGAAAAGCTCTCGGCCGAATATTCGAACTCCACGGTGATCCTGGAGTCCGGGGTGATGATCTGGCGCGGAGTGAATGATAACTGCCCCCTGTCATAATCCATGATATAATCCCGGTCTCCTCCCCGCTGCAGGAGCCTGCCGTCCAGCCAGACCCGGTCGCTGTGGGACAGCACCCGGAATGATCCCGATCCCTCCGGCACCGTCAACAGATAGGGACCCTGAACCCCTTCCCGCCCGGAGATACGGTTGTACCCCGGTTTGCCCTTGGTGCCGGAGACCGACACCCCCAGGGCATTTGAGTGGCTCCAGAATGCCGCATCCAGGCCCTGAAGCTGACGCTGGACATTAAGCAGTTCCTGCCGGCGGTATGATAGATCGTAGTCTCCCACCGTGGCCGACCAGTTGGAGGAGTTGGCCCGGATAAATATCTTATCTATCTGGCTCAACTCCTGGGTACCGCCGCTCACCGGCATCCCCTGGTCAGACAGCATGGCATTCACCTCCAGATTCTGCCCCAGCCGCCCGTTGGCCCTGACGTTAAGCGACTGGTCCAGAGACAGGTCTCTGCCGCTTCCCAGGCTGATCCCCACCGATTTGCTGCCGCCGAACATTAACTGGCCATCCCTGGCCTGCAGCCATTGACCCAGACTGTCCGCCCCTCCGGCCGTCTGGTACCCGGACGGCGTAGGACCGCTTTTGATGATGGTATCCGGCAGCAGCGGCAGGTACTGTATCTGCTGTGGTATGTTCAGGGGCAGAGCCGCAAAAAAAGCCCGGATGGTGTCCCCCGGGGCAACCGGAGCCGCCAGGTAGATGGTGCCCCGGTTGTAATCAATGGCGTAATCCTGATTCCGGACCAGTTGCCGGGACCCCAGCAGGATGCTGTCGCTGCCGGAAAAAACAAAGGGCGACCCCAACCGGTATTCGCTCACCGACGGATCGCCTGCTATCAGGATGGCCTTGCGGAACGCGGGATCACCGGGAGTCCCGGCTCCGGAGCGGCCGAAGGCCAAACACAGGCCGGTGATCAGTATGGCCCAGATCGTTCTCATGGGTGTCAGAATTTCAGGAACACCAGGTTCCCCTCCTCAGCCACCACCCCGCTGCCAAAGGGGCTTAAAACCACGGCGTATGGTTTCTGGAGGGCGATCCTTTTCCGCTCCGCCCATCCCGCCTCCTGGCTGGAATAAACCGCCACCGCATTCTGCTCCGGCAGGCAGATCCACAGCCGGCCCAGATAATCAAAACCAATGGACTGTGGGTGGTTTCCCGCCGCAACGCTGAGGGATCCGTGCTTGGTCCCGTAAAGGTTGTAGAACATCACTTTACCGGCCCGGGGATCTGACAGGGCCAGCAGGTTTCTGGACGGATCAAGTGCGATGGCCGTAGGACGGAACACCAGGCCGTCGGGCCCTTCGATATGGAAGCTCCGCAGTTCGTAGCCATCCGGGCCGATAACCTTGACCTGCGAATTGACGCCGTCCAGAAGGTAGATCTCTCCGATCAACGTCACAGCGCCGGTCGAAGCCGAGATCCCGGAGAAAGACACCTGTGAGATATTCTGCCCCTTGCTGTCGTAGTGCTTTATCCTGCGATCCAGATCGTTTAACAGCCAATATCCGTCGGCTCCGCCGGGCATGAGTGCATCCCGGGGATGGGACAGGTTGATCCGGAATATCTCGCTGCCATCCCAGCCGGCCGATGCCAGGATCCAGCCGGCACTTTCGGTATATCCGGCGTTCCCCGCCCGGTCGACCGCCAGAGAGGATATCCGGGACAGGACCTGCAGGGGATAACGCAAAGATATCTCCGTCTCCATTTCGGAGGTCCTGAGCGACTGCCGGGGTGGATCGATATACGCCGTACAGCCCAGAGTGACCAGCCCTGACAATAACAGATAGATTCTCAGTCTCTTCATTTTCCATTTCCCTGCAATTGAAAAATCCTCCGGGGTTGCTGGTATCGAGGCAAGGCAGGAGGATCTTCGGGTATTTTTCTGAATCTTAAAAATTCCTTCCCAGGGCCAGGCCAATATCGCAGTTGCGGTTGCTCAGGAACCGGAGCTGCCAGTAATCCTGCAAGCCGGCCCGGAGAGGGCGTTTTTTGTTGTAGCGCTTGGTGAGACGGGCGGCATTGACCGCCGAAAGAAGACGGTTTAAAATGGCCGCGCCGACGGAATAGCTTCTTCGATGCAAGGCCTCTTGGCTCTTGACCCTCAGGCTTCGGTATTGATACCAGTCGTCCCGGGTCTGCCAAGCCCAGTCGTCCGGTGATTCATACAAGAGACCAGCCACGTATGATTCCTGGGCCTGCGGGTCGTCAGGATATATCATCCGGGCCTCGGCCCAGACATCCTCGTTGTACCAGTAGCTGCTGGTGTATTCATAGACGTTCTGGTAGTAGATATCCTCGGTCCTCTCCGGGTTGGCCCCGGCCTGCTGGGCGGCAAAGTTACGATAATCCCGCTTCCACATTTCCCCTTGGAACCAGGTGAAGCCGTAAAAAGACCATATCAATGCTTCCGTTCCCATGAAAGCTTTGGCCTGTTTTTTGGATCCGGCGTAATATTCGCCGGCCCCCGGCAGGACCAGGGACATGAAGAAGGCTTTTTTAATTGATTTCTTCGGTAGCCTGGTACTTTCGCCCCGGGGTTTTGTCCCGTCCGGAAAGACCGCATCTTCCACTTTAGCCCGGTCGGTAACTGTTTTAACGGTATCGGCGGGAGCCTGGTGCTCATCCGCTGATATCTCCTGGGCCGACAAACCGCCGGCCAACAGCATTGCCATAATAAAAGTAATTATTGAATATCTCATCTTATCACCGCCGCTTTCAATATCTGGTATTGGGTGTCGTTTGAGGAGGCCGCCTCCAGCCTTAGTATATAGACCCCGAAAGCCAGGAAATCAAGCTTCCATAAGATCTCATTCTCGGTCCCGGCAAATCCCGCTTGGCCGAATTCCTGCACCAGATCGCCGGCCAGGTTGAACACCTTGACATTGACGTTGGCCTGGCTGTTCAGGGAGAACCTAATTTTGGCGGAATTCCCCCGGGCCGGATTGGGATACACATAAGCATTGGCCAGCAGTTTACCCGAAATCTTCAGCGGATGCTGGGATAGATCCCAGTTCAAATACCCGGAGTTGGCCTGGTCGTTATGAAATCCGGTCCAGTGGCTGGTCCGGGAGGAATAGGCCGACGGCAAACTCCAGGCATACAGCCTTCCGTCATCACAGCCAACGGCCAGTTCGGTGCCGGTGGAGTCGCCGTTAAAATCAAAAGCCAATGGCGTGGAAAAGGTGCGTCCGCCAATGGTCAGGGGAAAGCCGACCGCATCGCTGCCGTCGCCATTGAAGGCCATCAAAGAATTGTCCGGGGAGCCGATCACGATCTCCGGCAGGCGGTCCCCGTCCACATCGGCCATTATCGGAGAGGACTGCACCAGCTGCGATGCCGAAACGACCACCGGGAAGCCCTCCACCAAAGTGCCGTTGTAATTATAGGCATAAAGTTTATTGTCGACGGCCACCGCCAGTTCCAGATATCCGTCGCCATCGACATCGCCCAGCGCCGGAGAAGACAAAGCGATCCCATTGTAAATTGCCGGCCAGCCCTTTAACATCTTGCCTGTCCGGTTGACCACGGAGATGCCTTTGTTGGTGCAGCAGACAATGTCCGGACTTCCATCCCGGTCGATATCGCCTACCGCCGGCGAGGAGCTGACAACATCGGCCCAGGGCCGCAGAGCCGGGAATCCTGGCACCAACTCTCCATTCCCTTTAAATACGAAGACTCGGCTGTCGCCGGAAAGGACTACTATCTCCTTACCAGGCGATGAAGCATCCAATTCGGCCAGAGCCGGAGTGGAACGGGTCTCCATTGCCAGGTCCCGGGGAAAGCCAGGCAGGTTATTCCCTCTATGATCCCAGACGTGCAATTTCATATCCTCGCCGGCCGCGATCACCTCCATGGTATCGTCGCCGTTGACATCACCCAGGGCCACCGTGGAAAATATGGGACCGGGCAGGCTGACCGGGAATCCCGGAAGAGGTGTGGCGTGGTAGACCACATACGGATTCCCGTTGCCCGACAGCACCGTGTCCGGCTGGGAGATCAGTCTGAACCCGGATACCTGCCCCTCGGTCATGGAATAGGACGAGGCAATGAACACCTCCTGCACCCCGTCCCGGTCGATATCCGCCGCCGCCGGAGAGGAATAGACATAACTGCCTTCCTTGACCCTGGCGATCTCAGCCCGGACCTGGACCGTATCATTGCCCGGCAGAACGATAACAGTATCGCGGTTGAACAGGCCGGTGCCATCCGATTTCCAGGCATAAAGACCGCCGTTGACCCCGGCCACCAACACCGCCATGTAGGACGAATCGGTGCCAGGATCCATTGTCAGGTAATTGACGCTGTTCCAGTCCACTGTGTCCCCCAGCACTGCCGGGAAGCCCGGCACCGACCAACCCACCTTGACCCGGGCTTTCATGGTATCCCCCGGGAGCGAGATGTTGTATATGGATATATGGGTGGACGAGCCGTCGTTGGCCAGGGTGGCCGGATCGCTGGCGTCATCCAGCCGGTCGTTGTTCCCCTTAAAGTAAGCGTCATAAGGACTGGCGATGGTGGAATACGGGGAGCTTACCCAGTGCCGCAGGTCCTGGATGTGATCGGCCTCCAGCATATAGATGGCCTTGGGCGTCCCGGTCATCAGGCTGTTGTCCTCCCAGCGCCGGCTGATGAGATCCTCGTCCACATGATAGACCAGCAGGCCGCCTTTGCTCAGGTCGAAGGGCAGCGACATATCGTAATCATCAACTTTCACCAGCACCCCGTTTCGCCAAACCCTGACAGCGCTGCTGTCGGACCCGTAGCCGTACAAGGAATCTTGATATGTCACCTGATCATTGGGATTGGCCCAGGCCCGGCGGTTCTCGACCAGATAATATTCGTGGGAATTGATCGGAATCTTGACGATGGCCTTGGGATCCTTGGCAACCCAGGCAAAAACCTGCTCGAGATCGTCCCCCGGCTTAAGCTCGATGGGATCGGCCCATCCCAAAAACGCCTTGCACCAGGCCGAAAAATGCGGCGGGACATAGGCATTCATGTTGAAGGAGCCCCAGGACATCAGTTCCCACTCCCCCAGTCCGGCGGATTCGTAGGTGTAATCATAAAGGTCGGGCAGTCCCAATTGGTGGCCGAACTCATGGGCAAACTCCCCCTGCGATCCCAACACCATGCCGTCCTGGCTCTGGGTGGCGGCGTCCAGGATGCCGTCATAGATGGTATCGGCGCCGGCATTGGCGATCAGCGGCTGGTCGCCCAGGGAGATGAACACCGAGGGGATGTCGGCTCCCCAGGGGTCGGTCTGCCAGCAGGAGCCGGCATGGATCACCATGAAGGACTGGTAGTCCTTGAAGGAGATGTTGGCCGGATCGTCGTCGGCCGCCACAATGGCGTCCCGGAACAGAAAATACAGTCCGGCCCCCCAGTTGTCCCAGTTATTATAGAAATCGCTGTAGAAGGACATCTGGTGCGGCAGGGTATAGGCGGTATCGCCCCTGGGAAACTGCTCGAATTCAACGTAGAGTTTTCCATAGGAGACCGCCAGGTAATAATTCCTCATTGCCAGCATCTGATTGTGGATATAGGTGCTGTCGTGGGGCGGCTCGTAATAGAGGTTATGCCCCTGGGCCGGATCGTTGTTGGTGTAGATCGGCTCACCGTTGCCGCTATAGTCAAAATGTCCGTTCCCGGTGGTGTTAACGTCGCTGTCCAGCTGGAACTGGGCCTTGATCACCAGCACCTTGACAGTATCGGGGGTGGCGGCCTTGGCACCTTTTTTTGACTTGGCAGCCCGTATCCCGCCCAGAACATTGCGGGAACAGACCGCATCCCGATAGCGCCTGGTCTGTATTTTTAGCTGTTCGGCGATGGGCATGGAACTCTTCCAGGTTGCCTTCAGATCCCGCAACTCATCGCCCTGCACACTTCCGGCCAGCAACACCGATAGGGACGCCAATCCGATCATGTTTTTAAATGAGAGCCTCAAGATGCCTCCCCTGATTCATAGGTTTGAATATCTGTTAAAATACCGCCGACAGCGAGAATTTCTTGTTGAACTTCTGCAGATCGCCGCCCGACTCCATGGCGAAGTCAAATTGTATCTTGCGGAATCCCACACCCGCTCCGTAGGTGGGGCCTTTGATCTGGCCCACTTCGTCCAGCACATATCCGGCCCTCAGAGCCAGGCTGGCCGGCCCCAAGTACCAGTACTCCATGCCGCCGTGGTGGACCACATCCTTAAGCTCTTCCCGCCAGGGCCGGTCCGGGGTCAGGTCCACAATGGTTTTGGTAACATCCCAGGCGGCGGTCAATTTTGAATATTTGCCGTCAAGGATATCGTAGGCGGTCCCGAGCCTGATGTTGCGGGACAGGGGATCGGCCTGCTGTTCGTCTATGTAGGTAAGATCCGGGCCGATATTCTGGACATTGAGGCCCAGGGCCAGCCCGTCGATCGGGCCGCGGTACAACAAGCCCAGGTCCAGTGCCCAGGTGGTGGCTATTCCCTTTCCCTCCTGGCCCGGGGCTCCGAACGGCGCCAGGTGCGAATAGATCAGTTTTAGGTTGATGCCGCCGGCCAGATCGCTGTAGATCCGGTTGGCGTAGGACAGGGTCGGGGAGAACTCGTAACTGGAGAAAGTGCCCAGTACCCTCTGGTCCGTGTCGATATGCTGGTTGGTGCCTTCGGACAGAAAGACCACATTGCCGCCGAAGACCCCCCAATCCTTCACCGGCTGAGCATAGGCGATGAATTCATAATACATGTCGCCCACGTCACCCCAGATATCGGAAAGCCAGGGAGAGTGCATCAGAGTGGCATAATGCGGAACGGGATCCACCCTTCGTTTCAGGGCGCCGGGCATGATGGTTTCCAGCAGTTTGCGATTCAGGGCCGTCAGGTCCTCTATGGACAGATATTCTATCCCCGCCTGGAGATAGCTTTGGGTCGACGGGTCAATCTGGCCTTCCTTGAAATCTTCGGCCCGGTAGAGGGTCCGGTTGACCAGCAGTTGGTTCAAGCCCCCCAGCAGGGATTCCTTGTCCTCCCGGCTGACGACCTTGTTGGTCCGGTATTTATCGCAGATGGCGGTGAATTCCGGGGCCAGCAGGCTTCGGACATGCATCAGGGCCGAGGCCTGTATTTTTTCCCGGGATGATGTCACCTCGATCGGGAACAGGGCTTCGAGGGCCGTTCGTTTCATCTTGAGTGCCTGTAGGTTGTCTGTCTGGCCCGGCTGATCGGTTTCATAACCGTTGAGCACGGCATTCATAAATTCCAAAGTCCCGTTCTCCTCCTCCGCGGTCAATGGCGCCTGGCCGTGATAATCATTCAACAGCTCCCAGCCCGGCTGGTCGAACATTACCTTGATAAAGGAGGAGAGGGAGTCGTTATTCGTCCGGTTGCCGAAGGGTTTGACCAAAGTTGCCAGATAGGACTCCAGCAGCAGCCGGTTCAATTTCAATCCGTTTTCGGTCCCCAGCTTCTGGTAATCAACCGCCAGCCAGATCTGTCGGGGGTAAGCCGCCTCCAGCAATTGCAGGTTCAGCAGCGTCAGGTCCTGCCCCTTGGGATTGAGTCCCAGCTTGCCCTTAAGTTCATCCGATAATTCCACCCCGGCAAACCTAGCGGCCTGATACAACCGGCCCTTGATGATCTTGTTGAGTTCCAAGGCCAGAGTGATGCCGGCAGAATCGGGGTTCATGCCTTTCTGCAAGGCGGCCCGGCTGCGTAGTGAGAACCGGCCCCACAGGTATCTTGACAGGGGATCTCCGGCCGCGGTCAATCTCTGGACCAATGCTTCGGGATCCAGGAAATCCCCGGCGGTGAACACCTTGGCCTCCCTGCTGTCTTTTCCGGTCTGGATCAGCAGGGCTGCCTGACCAGGCAGTTCGATGCCGTCCTTGGCTGACTGCCGGCAGATGGCCGGGCCTGACGACAGGTTCCGGTTGATGCTGTATAGCACAGTCCATTTGTCCTGGAGGGTCATGTCGCTGTCGGGTCTGCTGATAACTGCCAGAGCGGTGCTGTCCATCCATCCATATATCAGCCGGCCGGCCTTGTTGCCGCTGGAGGAATCGGCCAGCAGCCCGCGAAACTTGCCCCATTCCGTGATATCGGTCACGGTCAGCAGCGGCGATTGCCTGGCCTGTATTATGATTGATGCCGGATCCAGCAGTTCCTTCTGCTGAAACAGATAAAAGGCGTCCTTCTCCTGCAGATCGGACACCATAAGCGCCCAATCCTTGACATCATCCTCTTTGATGTACTGGACCGTCTCCGGCATCAAAAAAGCCAGCCCGGCCGGGTTGAAGTAAGTGGCGGTGGCATCATCGGAGATGGCCGCAAAAGCGCTGCCCATGCCGCTGGGCCTGGCCCCCGGACGGATCAAAAGGAAGATGGCCCCGCCCTCGGATATGGCATAAGCAGTGCCGGATGCCAGCAAAGTCAGCAACACGGCCCACCGCACCAGGATCTTGGATGATCTTTTCAACAACATTAGATGAGCTCCCCTAAAGTTTATCTTTTTCTATTAACGCATCATTACCAGTTTACCAAATTCCGAATTCTCCTGGCCGTCTCCGGCGGCAGATATTTTGTAGAGGTAAACCCCGTTGGCCAACACCGCCCCGCGGTCGTCCCGTCCGTTCCAGTGCACCTGCTGGTAGCCGGCATTCAAGCCCCGGGCCGATATCTCCCTGACCATATTGCCTGCTACCGTAAATATCCGGATGGTCACATCCCCCGGCTGGGACAGCATGAAAGTGAAGTAAGTATCCTCTTTGATCGGATTGGGATAATTGTAGACCGAATGGATATTCAGATCGGTCTCAACGTTAACCGTATTTTCCCACAGCCCTTTTCTCAGCCGGGTATCGTAGGCCTCGATCTTGATCCTGTATGTGCCGGTCGAGTCAAAATTATATTCGTACCCTGCCGCGCCTTCGGTCAAAGTATCGCTAGAGATGCTGTAAACAAAAGATTTTGCAATATCGGCGGACACCAGTTGAACATTGTTCAGGAGAACCGTGAACTTTATCTCTCCGTATTTGGAAAAGCCGGGGATGATATTGATGCCGCTCTGATCTGATATCTGCACCCTAAATCTGGCCTGGGCGGGGAGATAATCGCCCTGTTTTACCGCCAGCCCTCCCGAAAACAGTTCGATCTTGGGAGCGGCGGTATCCTGGTAAGTGGTATCGGGATTGGGATCGGCCCCTCCGATCCAAAGAGTGTCGGCACTGGTTCCGGCTGCATCCTCTTTGGAATTCCAGGCATAGGCCCGGATCCTGGCTCCCGGCTCAGGGCTGATGTGCAGCTGATCGGGGATATTGACGGTCACCCTAAAGCTGTCGTTGGTCACCGGGAATTCACCCCGGAAAATCATATCGCCCGGAAGCAGGTAGTTATAATCGGCATTCACATTGGGAACATTCCGCAATTCCAGCATTACCCTGCCGGAGAAACCACTGGACGCTCTCACAACCCCGCTGATATTGTAACGCCCCTGATTGTAAAGGGTATCGGGATTTACGGTGATATCGACCGGATTCTGGGGCAGGCCGAATTTTACCGCCGGGTCGCCCAACAGTGTATAACACTGATTGTATTTGACCGCCCGGTAATTCACTGCCGTATCCCCATAGGTATTGCTCTTGTACTTTGCATAGGATATGGACGTACCAATATCATAGACCGGATCGAAAAGAACAGAATATACGTTTCTATTCAGGGCATTATTAAGATCGGCATAACTTTCCCTGGTGCTGCCGAAGGACGCAATAGCGCCTCCGCTTTGCTTTGTCACAATCAAGGAGTTGATGCATTTATAATAAGGGTTGTCAAAGCGGGAAACACCGCATGAAGCGGTAATCACCAAGGGAAGCCTGGTGCCGTTTGTCAAGTACGGCACATCGGTATCCCTGAAATACCATTCATCGCCCCATGCCCACCAGGCGCCATGGCCGACGAAATTTATGATCCCCGTTCCCTCATCCCAGAATTTATTGAGATCGGCCCTGGCCTTGGGTTTGTATTTTCCCTCCAACGGGTAACTGTTTCCATACACTTTCTGGACAGAATACTTATTCGGCAATAGATTGTACAATGTTTCGGTCGCTCCCATATCATCATCATCAGCCACCAACAATGCCTGAGTCCGCCAAGGAGCCAGGGTTTTAGGGGAGTCGTAATTGAGGGTTTTATTGACCACATTCCAGGCTTCCTCGCCATTGGAAGCCGGCAGACGGCCTATGGAGAACTGCGGAAAACTGCTGGTGTCACAATATGCATACCAGTCATCATAGGAATGCAGCTGATATTCCTTCAATACGAAATTCAGATTATCCTCCTGATGAGTAGGCACCTGGTTGGTATTGGCTATGGACCGGTCCGTATGCCGATAGTCATAATTTCCGTTGCCAAAAAGCAGGCACCAGGCCGGGCTGGTGCCGCCGGAATTGAGATAGATATATTTTAAAAAATTGCGGATGGCGGCCGGGTCGCTCACACCGAAAGCGAATTCGTTGTATATCCAGGAAAGCTTCACCGCCCGGGCCGGTTGCTGTTCTGGTTTTTCACCATGATGGGTCAAGAGAGCCTGGGCTTGGGGCCAAAGCTGGTCAGCAACGATCATCAGGTACTTGACGTCGGCGCATAATTGCCTTAAGCGGTTAGGATTGTAAGCTTCCATTTTGTTCGGTTTGAGCCAGGCCGATGAGGCCGCGGCAAAATACCTGTTGCCGCTTTTCCAATTATCGTCAAACTGGATGTAGGCCGGAAATATCTTCGATGTCTGCAGGGCCCCCGGATCCTCCGGATCAGAGATATCAAGCAGCTGGCAGCTATCGGAATTGAACCCGGTCAGATAGAAACGGTTAACGGTTTGCCCGGATGAATCGGCTCTGAACTTGAGGCCCCCCTTGTATGCCTGAAATTTGCGTGAGTATACTAACTCCAGCCAGTTGAAATATATGGCATCACTGGTGTCGGCATTTTCCTTTAACAGGGTGATGGTCAAGGCATTCGTCCCGTCCTGCAGATTACCAATATCCGCCGAATCCGTCTTCTCCTTGGCTATTATCGGCTCACTGCCATTATCGGGAGGGCCTATGCTGCCCGTCCATGAAAAATCCTTTGATGGCAATCCGTTTAAACCCCATACAATATGATGCTTGGAATTAAGCCCCGCCCGCAGTTTTATCCTCATCGTTCCTTGCCCGCTCGAGACACCGGGGGTGGCCAGGTCATACGAATACAGCTTGCTGTTTTCATATGGAGATCTTCTCATGTTGGCCCAGTAGTAGAACTCCCCGGAATTGAACGGATTGAACTTGTCCTGTTCAAAATGCAGGGTATCGATAAAAGACCGCAAGGGCAGCAGGTTCTCTGGACCGGGTTCACAATTCCTTACCTGCATCCGCCGGCCGTTGTCGCCGCCCCAGGTCAGCCAGTAGCAATTGGTGTCGGCATAGGGATTAAAGAACTGCGGGGTTGTCAATTTTGCATTCTTATGCCAGCCGGACAGGTCCTGCCCGTAGAAAATAATATGATCTCCCTGGTCGAATCTGCCATCATCCTGCCCCTTGATCCAAATTGCTACCTGCTTCATGGTGTCCGGCACGGCTATATTCCGGTCCTTGGGCAGGGCCTCCGAGCCGCCGGAGAATATCTTTATGGTCCGGGGATCGATGACGGACGGGTCGATCCCGTTGCGCAACAAATAATCGTAGTCCAGGCAATAGATGCCTTCCTGCAAAACCGATATTTTATACCAAGCGGCATAGCCGTCAAACGGGTCAACCGCCTTTGACTTGGAGATTTTTTCAGCGATCTTCCAATTACGGCACTGGGGATAGTTGATCAGGAGTTTTGAGAACACCGGGGCAAAGGCCGGGTCCGGCCGGACATCGTTATCCCGCCCGGCAATATCCCAGCTGACCTTGACCGTTATCCTCTTATTCAGCCTTAATATGCCGGCTAAAGGGTCGTACTGGACCGGGGCCATCTTTATTCCGGCTATATTATACTGCCGCAGCTTTTCGACCGAATTCAAGCTGGCAATTGCCCCGGGCAGCATGCCCGCCTGGCCATAGATCGAAGGATTCTTGATGTTTTTATATTCACCCAAACCAGGCTGTCCGGATGATGTCAGGACCGGGTTAGGAGCCAAATTGAAATCACGGATATCCTCCGATTCCACCGCCAAAACCTGCACCTTGACCCGGGCTCCCCCCGGAACGCCCAGACTTAGCGGATACTCCAAAGCAGCCGGCGCTCCGGGCTGCCCTGCCGTCTGGCAGCCTGGCAGAAAGATGGTCTGCCCACCATCGACATTGGTCCTGAACTCAGGCTGCTCCATGGTATATTCTACGACAGCGGAATATGCATCGGCCGATACCAAACGGCTCTCCGCCCTAAGCTGGCCGCAGGCCGCTATGATCAGGATCAGGCTATATGTGATCTTTTTTATCATATTTTAATAATAATAAAAAACCGGTATCCCGTTAAGAGACCCGGCTTTTGCGAGTTTACTATAACATTAAAAGCCAGTGTCGTTTAAGTTTTTATATGCAAAATCAGGATATTTTGGCAACTTTAAGTTGGTAAATACCCCAAGCACTAAAAATTTAAACCAGGATCACTGACTTTAAGATTCTAATACAAAACTCCGATTGATTGCAATTAACTATAATCTAAATTCGGTTATTTGTCAAGGGGTTAGATTGATTTTTACAGCCCAAATAGCCTTAAGTAAAATCCCAGCAATTCCCGCCCCCAGAAAAGGGCCAGGATGCCGCCCAACGCCAAGAATGGCCCGAACGGGACCATGGCCTTTGGATTTATCCCTTCAGGAGCCTCATTCTTTTTAGCCTTACCCAATACGATAAGCAGAATCCCAATAACCGATCCGGCTAGGAATGCCAGGAAAAAGCTGATCAGCACAGCCTTCCAGCCGAAAAAGGCCCCTATCATTGCCGCCAGCTTGATGTCACCTCCGCCCATGGCCTCCTGTTTGAACACCTTTTCCCCCAACCAGGCTGCCAGCCACAGGAATCCGCCCCCCAGAACCAAGCCTATGGCGCTGTCAACCAAAGGCCGCTGCGACAGGATATCTGCCCGCCCGAACACGGTCAGGTCCACCGGGATTCCAAAGGTGGCCAAGGCCGCAAATAATAACCCCAAACCCAGTCCGGACAGCGTAAAGGCATCGGGGATGATGTAATGCTCAATATCTATGGCCGAGATCACCAGCATGGCCCAGACGAAGGGGATATACCCCGCCAGCCTCCAGTCGGCCCCGAATTTAAGATAAACCCCCAGAAACAATAGTGCGCTCAACAACTCCACCAGCGGATAGCGCCATGAAATCTCAGCCTTACAACTGCGGCATTTTCGGCCCAAGAATAGATAGCTTACTACCGGGATATTATCATACCATTTAATGCTTTTCAGGCATTTGGGGCAATGCGACGGAGTGAAGACGATCTCCTCCTTACGGGGAATGCGCCAAATGCAGACATTGGCAAAGGAGCCGAATAACAGGCCTAAAACAAAGATTATAATTCCCTGAAACATCTTTTTATCTTTTTAAATTATTTTACGATGATGCCGCCCAGATCATAAGCCCAGGCCAACTCTATGGCGGCTTGGTATATCCTGCCAAGGATCAAGGGATGGGAACTGCGGATATATATCTTGCCGTCTATTTCCGGAGCCTCGGCATAACTGCGGCCGTAGTATTGATAACCGGGCTTGAATGGGACATCCTTATCACCTTTTGCTGCCCGGCCTTCAATAATGACCGAAACAGTTTGCCCCACCCTTGACCGGTTCTTGCCAGTAGAAATTTTCCGCTGCAGGCGCATTAAAAAATCTAACCGCCGGGATTTCACTTTTTCAGAGACCTGGCCGGTAAACTTGGCAGACCTGGTCCCAGGCTCGTTGGAATATGCGAAGACCCCCACCCGGTCCAGTTTCATCTCCCCGGCAAAATCCTGCAATTCGCCGAAATCGGCTTCCGCCTCTCCGGGGAACCCGACAATGAAAGTGGTTCGCAAAATTATCCCGGGGATCTCGGTGCGCAGCTTGTGGATCAGTTCGACTATTTTTTGCTTGGTCACCTTCCGTCCCATTTTCGATAGAAGTCGGTCGGATACATGCTGCAGGGGAATATCCAGGTATTTTACGATCTTCTTCTCCCGGGCCACGGTCTCGATCAGCTCATCATCCAGATGGGCCGGATGGGTGTACAGGATTCGTATCCATTCTAAGCCTTCGATCCGGCACAAACTTTTCAGCAATCGGGGAAGGCTGCGTCGGCCGTAGATATCGGTGCCGTAGGCGGTGGTGTCCTGGGCGATCAGGTTTACCTCCCTTATCCCCCGGCTGACCAGAATTTTAGCCTCCCGGACGATCTCCGGCATCGGGCGGCTGCGGAATCTTCCCCTGATGGACGGTATCAGGCAGTAGGAACAACGGTTGTCGCAGCCGTCGGCGATGCGCAGGTAGGCCCAGCCCGGCCCGGTGCTTACCAGACGGTTTTGATAGAATTTCGCAGCATGATTGCAGACATTGGCCGGAATGGAATTTTCCTTAACGCCTTCCACCGCCGCCAGGATGTTGTCGTAGCCGTGAACCCCCACCAGGGCGTCTATCTCCGGGATCTCTTTTTTCAATGACCGGCCCATCCTCTGGACCATACAGCCGGTGACCACCAGCCGGAAACCCAGTTTCCCCTTTAAAACGGCCAGGGCCGATATCTCTCCCAGCCCTTCTTCCAAGGCCTCCTGCAAAAACCCGCAGGTGTTGACGATCACCACTCCGGCGCTGCTGACGTCATTGGTAAAGCCATACCCTTTTGCCGACAGCCGGCCCATCATGGCCTCGGTGTCAATGCGGTTTTTGGGGCAGCCCAGGGAGATGATATGGATATTTTTATTTGCTTTGTTGGGGGTGATCAAAATTCACTCCATTTCCCGGTATTCAAAACAATATTTCTTTCGTTTGCAGGCGGAACAATGCTGCCCCATCCATAATTCGTCGTACTGTTTCATTATCTGCCCCACCAGTGAGGGATCTCTGGTGATCAGGCCCGATTCGAAATTGCGTTTGCCGTCGGACTTGGCCCCCATCCCCGCCCCGGTCAGGTTGGCGCTGCCGGAATAGGCGAACCTGCCGTCCACTATTACCGACTTGAAATGTATCCGGGGGCACAGCAGTTTTTCCATGCCGCCGATCAGGTTGGGATACCGGTCGAAATCCTTCCGGAAGTTTGGCCCCGGCTCCTTGGCGTGGATCAGCCTGACGGCTACGCCGTCCTCTATCATTTGGGAGAGAAGCTTTAAAAACGGCACCTTCTTCTTGCCCTGGTCGATATAAAGGTCCTTGAGGTCCGAGGTGCCCATCCACAGGAATTTTTTGGCGGCCGGGATCTCCTGCAATATCACCTGCCGGTAGATCTCGGCATCGGCTATGAATTCCAGATCGTGCTTCACTTTATATTTTTCCGGATATTATCCAGCACCTGCCTGGCCTCCGGCACCATCTCGAAGAACTCGTTGAGCCTGGCACAGGCGTATTCCCCGCAGTGGGCGCAGCTCTCGATTTTCTTTGTCCGGCCGCACTCCCGGATCTGGCAGGTTTGGCAGTGCCCGAACAGCACCGAACCTTCGGAGGTGCATCCGTCGCAGAAGACGTCCTCGGGCTTGATGTCGGCCCGGTAGATCTTGGACCAGGTCTCGGCGGTCTTCCGCCGCAGTTCGGGGTCGTCATTGTGCCGGGCGATGTAGGCCGGGCAGGCAGAACAGTCCAGCCCGCAGAAGGAGATTTTCTTGTTCATTTCTATCAGATTTAATTATTACTTTTTGTCACCCTGAGTTTTGCGACCTGCACGACAAGTCGAACGGGTGACTATGCTCATCCCACAACCTGTGCTGCCCTGAAGTTCTCTCGGGATGACATTGATTTGTATCCTTTGGGGTTCAAAGCCCCGGGATTGCTTCGCTTGTATATCTTCGATGCCGTTCTCGCAATGACGAACCAGGCGCGTCATCCTGAGCGGTCGCCAGAGTCGACCATCGAAGGATCTGCGCCAATAGAAATTCTTCACTTCGAAAGCAGCATAATTTGCCTGCCTCAGTGCAGGCTCCCGTAAAGCAGGCGGTCAGTCTCAGAATGACGAAAGCAAAAAGCCTCCGTGTCTCTGTGGTCCTGTGGTTCTGACCGCCCCTTCGCCAGATTTATCTGGAGAGAGCCTGCACCGAGAACGGCGGTTATTGCAGCATACGAAGTGGCCGGGGTGAGGGCAAAACCCTGGATTCCTGCTTCCGCAGGAATGACATGTCAGCCCAATAACAAGTATAAACCCTTGGTGTCTTTGTGTCTTAGTGGTTTAAAACCCCCGGATTCTTCGGATGGTTGGGCACGCTGCCGGGCTCAGAATGACGGAAAGCCCTTTGTGTTCTCTGTGCCCTTTGTGGTAAAAACCCCGGGATTGCTTCGCCGTTGCCTCCGGCGCTATCCTCGCAATGACCACTCCCTCTCCAGATTTATTTGGAGAGAGCCTGCACTGAGAATACCCCCATCATTTTTCTACCGAAGTGGTCGGGGTGAGGTCAAAGATTGGATTCCCGCCTGCGCGGGAATGACACGTTTGGCGTGGATTGCTTCGCTGCCATGCTTCGGGGTAGTTCTCGCAATGACACGATAGACGTATAAAAGAAGAAGAGCCTCTGCGTTTTCTGTGACTCCGTGGCAAAAACTCACTTCGTGGCCGGGCGGACCAGTTTCCCGGCGGCGCTGGCCAGGATATTCCCCTGGCGGTCGGTGATCTCCGATTCGGCCTCCACCATCCGGCCATGGTCGCTGAGCACCCTGCCGGTCAGGATGACCGGCTCCCCTATCCTGACCGGCTTTTTGAACCTGACGGTCAGCTGGGCAGTGACCGCCCCGGAGGCCCCGCCCCCGCCCTGGGAGCCCCCGGCGGCGTGGGCCAGGGCCTCATCCAATAGCGTTGAGACTATGCCTCCGTGCAGGATGCCCTGCCAGCCCTGGAATTTTGCCGGGGGCACGAACTCCGCCCGGCACTGCCCGACCTGGGGATAAGCGAATTTAATCTGCAGTCCGTCGGGATTGTTCTTCCCGCAGGCAAAGCAGAAATGATCATCGTTAAGCTTCATTTTAAGTCAATTATAAATATAACTATTTTTTAACAACCCAAATCAATTTAGTTGAATCATTTTCAAAAATCATAGAATCCCTGAATATTGAAAATCTATATCTGCCATCAATAAACTTAATACTGTCATTAGTTAGCGGTATATTCGACACTGACCCGTCTAAAGTATTGTAATAAATGAAATGATCTGTTTCCTTCACCAATATCATCTCTGCTGCAGGAATCAATTCTTTTGTTGACTTTTTTATTTCGTGGCTTAAATGATACTCCTTCTTTGCACACCCCAGAATCGTGCATAAGATTAACAATATAAATGCGTTCAATACTTTGGCGAATATTTGACGCAATATGTCATTCCCTCGAAAGAGGGAATCCAGGCCTGGATGCCCGTTTTCACGGGCATGACAACCTAGCAATGCTTTCCGAATAAAATTATGCTTCATGCATCCCCCGGGGGATGTCGAACTTCAGCGGCTCGGGGATGAACACTTCGTGGATGCACTTCAAAGCGTAATCGTCGGTCATGCCGGCGATGTAATCGCCCACAACGATGGCGGCCGGGGTCTTTTCCTTTTTATAAATGTCATGATATTTTTCCAGGTGCCTCCCGAAGCGGCGGAACAGCGGCACCGGGTCATGGGCGTAGCGTTCGTTGTCCTCCCCGTATCTTTGGTAGACGCTGGTCAGCTCCTCGAACAGGGTCCGCAGGATCTTCTCGCTGAACAGCCCGTACTCCTCCAGGGGCGGCGAGGTGTAGATGTTCTTCATGTTGAAATCGTACAGGGCCCTCATCAGCTGGTGGTTCTCCTCGGACAGCGAGATGCCCCCGGTGCGCTGGGTCTGGGTGATGATGTCCTTGACCAGGGTGTCGATGATCTCGCCGTTCTTGCGCCCCAGTTTCTGTTTGATGCCGGACGGCACCTGGTCCTCGTCCACCAGCCCGGCCCGGATGGCGTCCTCCAGGTCGCGGCCCAGGTAGGAGACCTTGTCGGCCATCCGGACTATGGCCCCCTCGTATGACGCCGGATATATCCCCAGTTTTTTGATGCCCTCCAGCTCCACCTTGTCCGAGCGGGGAGAGATCTCCTTTTCGTACTTCTCGCCGCAGTGGCAGATGATCCCGTCCCGCACCCCGTAGGTAAGGTTGAGCCCGGCCCCGTCGTTGGCCAGCTTGTCAACCACCCGCAGGGCGTACAGCTCGTGGTGGAATCCCCCCTGGTCCTTGAGCAGGTCCTGCAGCACCTCCTCGCCCCGGTGGCCAAACGGAGCGTGCCCCAGGTCGTGCCCAAAGGCGATGGCCTGGGCCAGGTCCACGTCCAGACCGAAGGCCCGGCAGATGGCCGAGGCGATGGTGGCCACGTGCAGGGTGTGCTCCATCCGGGTGCAGACATGGTCGTTGTCCGGGGAGAAGAACACCTGGGTCTTGTGCTTCAGCCGCCGGAAGGGCATGGAATGGATGATGGCGGTCTGGTCCCGGAAATACGGGCCGCGGATGTCCTCCTCCCGGGGACGCACCCTTTCGGTGTATACTTCCGGTTTAAGCGGGTTCTTCAAGATTTCCATAATGCTCTCAACAGAATAAAGTTTAAAGCTCAAAGCTGTTATTGTCCCCTCTAATTAAGAGGGGATACAGGGGTGTGTAAAACCCCTTGGACACCCCTCTGTATCTCCCCTTTTTAGGGGAGATGGATTCCTGTCTTCACAGGAATGACAAGGCAGTCAGATAAAAGTAAAAACCCTTTGTGTTCTTTGTGTCTTTGTGGTTAAGGGAAGCCTGGATTCCCGCTTTCGCGGGAATGACCGAGGCGCGTCGTCCTGAGGGCCGGTCTCTGAGCCTGTCGAAGTGCCGGTCCGTCCCAAGATAAATTATCCCTCTCCCACTGGGGGAGGGTTGGGTGGGGTCGAATCCTGGATTGCTTCATTCGTCTTGCTGCGAAGCCTTCTCGCAATGACCGCCCCCTCGCCTAATTCATTAGGAGAGGGTCGGGGTGAGGTCAAACCCCTGGATTCCTGCTTCCGCAGGAATGACATGTCAGCCCGGTATCGAATGAACTGTCTTTGCATTCTTGGCGTCTTGGCGGTGAAAATGACGCTGTCATCCTGAATACACTTCTAGGCATAACATTTTGTTGGATGACATTTGTCGCCCGTTCAGCTTGCCGGGTGGGCAGTGATCTCAGGGTGACATATTAAGGCGCGTCATCCTGAGGGCCGGTCTCTGAGCCTGTCGAAGTGCCGGTCCGTCCCAAGATAAATTATCCCTCTCCCACTGGGGGAGGGTTGGGTGGGGTCGAATCCTGGATTGCTTCATTCGTCTTGCTGCGAAGCCTTCTCGCAATGACCGCCCCCTCGCCTAATTCATTAGGAGAGGGTCGGGGTGAGGTCAAACCCCTGGATTCCTGCTTCCGCAGGAATGACATGTCAGCCCGGTATCGAATGAACTGTCTTTGCATTCTTGGCGTCTTGGCGGTGAAAATATCCCCTAGCCCGAGATGGAATACACCTCTTCGTAGGTGGTCACCCCCTCGATCATCTTGCGCAGGGCCACCTGCTTTAAATTCATCATGCCGTCGGCGGCGATGGCCTTGTGCAGCTTGTTGATGGTGACGGTGCGGGTCAGGGAGTTCTTCACGTTCTCGGTCATCTCCATCACCTCGAAGATGCCGGTGCGCCCCTTGTAGCCGGTGTTGCGGCACTCCTGGCAGCCCTCGCCGTAATACAGTTTTGTCACCTTCTCGTCCAGCATTTTGTTCTCGGGATCGTCCGGGGCCACCTCCCTGACGCTGCGGCAGTGGGGGCAGATCTTGCGCACCAGCCGCTGGGCCACTATCCCCACCACGGTGGAGGCTATCAGGTAATACGGAATGCCGATGTCCATCAGCCGGATGATGGCCGAGGGGGCGTCGTTGGTGTGCAGGGTGGAAAGCACCAGGTGCCCGGTGAGGGCCGACTGGATGGCGTGGTCGGCGGTCTCCTTGTCCCGGATCTCCCCCACCATGATGATGTCGGGGTCCTGGCGCAGGATGTAGGGCAGGATGTTGGCGAACGACACCCCGGCGGTGTGCTGAACCCCTATCTGGTTGAAATCCTCGATCACCATCTCTATGGGGTCCTCCACGGTGATGATGTTGACGTCCGGCGAGGACAGCGATTTGAGCGAGGAATACAGGGTGGTGGTCTTACCGCTCCCGGTGGGCCCGGTCACCAGGATGATGCCGTTGGGCCGGTGGATGAAGGCGTTGTATAACTGGTATTCCCGGGGATAGAACCCCAGCTGGTCCAGGTCCTGCATCAGCACCTCGGGGTCAAAGATCCGGATCACCACCTTCTCACCGAAGGCCACCGGGATGGTGGACACCCTCAGCTCCATCTCCTTGCCGCCGTAGTTGGTCTTGATCCGGCCGTCCTGGGGCCGCCGCTTCTCGGCGATGTTCATCCGGGACATGATCTTTATCCGGGACAGGATCGGGGCGTGCAGGGCCCGGGGGATGGTGTAGATGTAGTGCATCACCCCGTCGATCCGCAGGCGGACGTAGGATTTTTCCCGCTTGGGCTCGATGTGGATGTCGCTGGCCCGCTGGTCAAAGGCGTAATGCATCAGGTATTCCACCGCGCTGGTGATGTGCTGGTCGTTGGCCTCTATCTCGTCCTGGCCCCGCAGCTTGATGTACTGCTCCAGGTTGCCCAGCTCGGTGGAGGTTATCCGCTCGGACTCGGCCGCCCGCACCGAGGCCCGGAAGCCGTAGAACTCCCGGATGATCTTTAAAATGTCGGTCTTGGAGGCCAGCACCAGGCTGACCTTGATGTTCTTGGCGATCTGCAGGCTCTCGATGTGATCCAGGTTATAGGGATCCACCACCGCCAGGGTCACCAGGGTGTTGTTCTCCTCGATGGGCACCACCAGATGCCGCATGGCATAGGGCTTGGAGATGTGCGAGGTCACCACGTCCAGCTGCAGTTTCAGCGGATCTATCTTCTGGTACTGCATGCCGGACTCCTCGGCCACCGCCCGGGTGATGTCGTCCTCGGACAGCAGGCGCCCGCTGCCGTCCGGTATCAGCAGGTTGAACGAGGAGATGATCTCGGCCGGGGTGATGATATTGGCGGCCTGGAACTGGCGCCGGCTGGTGTTGGTCTCCTGGTATTTCTGGAGCTTGGCCCGCTGGGCGTTGCCCTTGATCTGGACGTCCTGGTGCTGGTCCCGGGTGATCTTCCCCTTTTTGAGGAGCACCTCCAGCACGTATTCCACGGTGAGTTGGGTGGGTTTTTTCATATGAGTGATTTGTTTGTGTTGCAGAGGGTTGATTGAAATATTATCGCAGATAGAGGGCGAAAATGCAAGGGGAGAAATGACCCCACCCTTCCCTCCCCCGTCAGGGGAAGGAACTGAGTCTCCCCCTCCTACCGGGAGGGGGATTAGGGGGAGGTCGGTAACCCCGGTAGTTTACGCAGAAAAATGCGAGGGAAGAAATGAAGCGGCCCCCGTTCGGGGGCCGGGGTCATTTTACAAATTCGAGTATTCGCTCTTTCACCCAATCGCCTTTGTTCAGCACATCTTCATTGGTAAAACGGATGACTTTGATGCCGTGTTGGTTTATTATACTATCCCGGAGCTTATCGTAATCTTTTTGCTCTTCATGTATGCCTCCGTCGATTTCAACTACCAAATTAATATCGTTGCAATAAAAGTCAGCAATAAAACCATGAATTATCTGTTGCCTTCTGAAATGAAGGTTTGCCACCTTATCATGTCGAACTATATTCCAAAAACATCGTTCGCCTAAAGTCATCCGGCGGCGCATTTTCTTGGCTAGTTCAAGTTTTTCATTTTTTATTTTTTGACGACGTATAAGTAATGTTCGCATATGCTTTTTTATGACCCCACCCCTGCCCCTCCCCCGTCAAGGGAGGGAACCAAGCCTCCCCCTCCTACCGGGAGGGGGACATGGGGGAGGTCGGTAACCCCGGCAGTATACCGCGGGAAAATGCAAGGGGAGAAATTAAGAAGCCCTCCCTTTTGGGAGAGGGCTTCAGAATAAATATTTTTTATGGCTTTATTACCTGACACCCACGTTGCTTTTATTTTCGCACAGGTAGTGGATGATTCTTAATATCATTAATTCCTTCTAGAAGCTTTATAGTCGCATCACCATCTAATTTATCACCTGAGTACCGAACCTCAAATAATCCTTGCAAGTTTGACGGCAACTTCACACCTTCTTTTACAAGTAAAATAAATCGCCTCCCATATAAAGCCATTGCTGCACCAATTTCCATCAATACATTAGGGTTTAATACAACATGTTCTTTTGCTTCAGAATCAATCAATTTTAATTCTGCATCAACATGAATTATAGCAGCACCACAAGATCTCATGTCATTCATTACTTTATCTGGAACAGGTTGAGACACAGATACTTTTTCAATCGATATAGTAGGTTCTAATTCACCAAATTTTAAAAGCTTCTTAATTGGGTCTAGAAATTCTTGATTTTTACCATGAGAAATATAAACTCGCTTTATAATTTCAGAAGATATTGGTAATTGGTTTGTTGAATTAATTAGTTGTAGATTATCTTGTGGTGGTTCGTTACCGTTTTCAAAATCAATGTTTTGGGATTCATTGGCATCAACAACTTTAGGTATGTTAATATTCTTTAAATCAATATATTTTTTTTCTTTTATTTCACGAGTAATCCCAACTACATCAGCGTTTTCGATTATTAGCTCAAAAACTTCTTTAGCCCGATCCTTCGGCACACCTAATGTCACAAGCACGTTTACAGCAATATCGTTTCTGGGCAGAGCTGCCCCAGAATATTTTGTAAGAAATTCATTAAAAATACGTGGTTTTAGTATCGCTTCTTTTTTTGCTATTGCATCCTCTCCTTCAGTTAATGGACGAACAATTTTCAAACCAAGTTCTGTTAGTTCAATTGACGCAGAATTATAACTTCCTGTAGTTAGTCCATAAGCCGAGGATGCACCGCATAACATTCTAAACCCACTTGTTGTTGGCTGCACTCCTAAACCGGCCGCAATTTCTAATGGAGATGATGGCTTAAAAGCATATTGTTCTGCAATAACTTTAGGGAATTTTATTGCTTCTTCAAGCGAACAACTTGGGACATCGGTCTGCCGTATTGTTTTTTTTCTCGTGCTTTCTTTTTGCTTTATCATTTTTACCATATCATTTCTCCTTTATATAAATGATGTTACTGTTTATTATTTGTGTAATTATAATTTCTTTTATCTGCCTTATATAAACCTAATTTTTAATGTGGTGTGTCGGTTTTATCAAAATGATATTGACTATTCATCTTCTTCTTGTGATATTTCTTTTTCGGAAGGGGTCTCAATCTTTCTTCGCCCGTGAATTAAATCATGGCAGTTAGAACATAGTACCATAATATTTTCTTTTTTTGTTTTTCCACCCATTGAATAATACTCTTTATGATGGTATTCCACTTCTTTCTGACTCTTGAATACCCTAGCGCACATTTGACACATTAGATGTTTCATAAAGAGATCTTTTTTCTCTTTGTCAGATATTTGTCTCTTATCATCTAGTTCAATAACTTTATGCTTACTCAAGAACTCTTTTATAAGGATATCTCTACGCAAAGCTACTATCTTTTCCGACCAGCCGCCCCTGACATTATCATAAAATCTTTGATACTCTGTCTTTGATCTTCGGAAATCTTCACTGTAAACTTTCTTGTGGAAATCCTGAACAAAGGCATGGATATTACTCTCTTGCCCCACGAGTGAATATCCAAGTTGTAATTCGCGAATCATCGTATAGACTCCAAAAACCCAAGCATGTTTCTCGAAAAATGAGTATGGTCCATTTTCTATTGGGAAGCAATCCACAAGGTAGTTAAGCACCTTAATAGCTGTCTTATACTCAGGGGAAACATCTCCAAGCTCTCTATAATCGTCAAAGAAAGTATGCAATTCATTGGTCCCACATTGGCGTGCCTTATATTTTTCGTAAAAGAGGATTCGAGCGGCATCTGGGTAAATTCCATATCGGTTCTTTGCAACGGCTGTTGATTTTGATAAGAATGGGTGATGCGCTATTTTTCGCATTATCTTAACTATTTCACCGGGTTTAGCATTAAGCCTCTCACCTACTTGCAATGGTTTGCCACGCTGAAGTCTTGAAAATATTAAGCGTACACGTTCGTCATCATAGTCTTCCATAATATGGAAGGAAAGTTGGTACTTCAAGAATTTTTCTTTTTGGTCATCTTCTAATGGAATTTCACCATTAAAGGTTTTACCACAATTAGATAAACCGGAAAATTTGTCATTTAATTTTATTTTATTGTCATAAAAGTTACAAATGCAATTGAGCCGTTGTTGTCCATCCACAATGTAGTATACATTATTTGTTGAATCGAAATTTAGAAAGAATATAGGTATAGGCTCCCCCCGCAAAATAGTATCAATAAAACATTGATTGTCCTCATAGGACCACGCATCATTTGGTCTTTGATATGTATGATCCACTTTATATTTATTGCGATCATTAATGTACTGCTGAATTGTTGGCATTTACAGCCCCTTTCTTCTATACTGACAATTTAATAAGTAATTACATTATTAATTAAAACCTTTTAAATCAAACCTATACCTTCTCACCCGGCGCTTCCCTTCCCGGTACATCTCCGTCCCCTTGGGCACCGGCCTGGTATCCGCATACTTCCCCCCGGCTATCTCGCAGGTCCGCCGCGAGGCCATATTCCTGGGATCGCAGGTTATCCATATGGTCCGCAGGCCGTGGGCATAGGCTATGGGAAATATCAGCCGGCAGGCCCGGGCGGCAAAATGTTTGCCCCGGTAATTCTCGTCCACCTCGTATCCGATATGCCCGCACCAGCCGCTCAGCGGCCTGGTCCGCCCGATCCTCAGCCGGATGGCGCCGGCCCGGCGGCCTTTTTCCCGCATCTCGAACTCGTATCCCGGCACATACTTTTTTACCGGGTCGGCCGGAGTGGTCTTTACCAGCACCACTTGCAGTTCGCCGTCGGCCAGCGGTCCGGGTTTTAAGAATTTGAATTTACCTTTTATCACTAATATATATAAGAATTACTGCCGTCTTATAATAGCCTATTATAAATGTAATTATGCACCCAAATTTATCATAATGTCAACAGTAATTTTAACCAAATTATAACCATAAGCAATATAATATGTTATATTCTGGCTTTCCACCGGATCGCCATTTTCCCTAAAAACCTATAATAATCAACCAATAACTAATAGAGCCATAACCTTTTGCGTTATAATCTGATCCGATTATTTTGCCCCATGTATTATTAGGTTTATTTCTGTTTTCCTTGTTCAGATCAGGCCCGTTCGGACGATAATCGGATCCTTTCGGACAGTGATCGGTCCCGTTCCCCCTCTTATCAGTCCCGTTCAGCCTTTTATCGGTCCCATTCGAACCCTGATCGGTCCCGTTTGACCTCCCATCTGTCCCGTTCGGACAAAGAACAGTCCCTCTCGACCTCTCATCGGTCCCGTTCGGCCTCTTAT
Organism: uncultured bacterium; assembly: GCA_937863685.1. GTDB lineage: Bacteria > Edwardsbacteria > AC1 > AC1 > EtOH8 > UBA2226. The sequence continues at coordinate 83,384 of CALMGM010000002.1, read as the reverse complement.
CAGGCCCGTTTGAGCAAAGAACAGTCCCTCTCGACCCCTGATCGGTCCCGTTCGGATATAAATCGGGACCTTTTGGGCAGTGATCGGTCCCGTTCGTCCTCTCATCGGACCCGATTGACCCCTTAACGTTACCTTCGGCCTGCCCGCCGGGCATGCAGGTAGGGGGAATTATGTTTCCCCTCTCCCCCCGGGGGAGGGGCTGGGGTGGGGTCGCCCCGCCGGGGGCGTTTCGGACACGGCAGCCCACTTCGCCGAAGTATCTGCATTTAAATGTCGTCCGGCTACGTAGGCTGAACGCCGTGTCCCTACGAAAAAATACCTTTGCGCCTTTTGTGCCTTATGTGGCCAATGGCCTGGATTCCTGTCTGCACGGGAATGACAAGAAGGGCTAATAAAATAAAAAAACCCTCTCCCCCCGGGGGAGGGTTGGGTGGGGTCGCCCCGACGGGGGCGTTTCGGACACGGCACGCCGTGTCCCTACGGTAATCTGCCATTCGCAATGACCAAATAAAAACCCCCCTCTCCAAATTCATTTGGAGAGGGGCAGGGGTGAGGTCGTCCCGCGGGGGGCGGTCAGGTGGTCCTATAATTGGTGAACTGCAATGCCAGCCCCAGGTCGTCCTCCCGGAACAGGGCGATCACCTTCTGCAGGTCGTCCTTGTCCTTTCCGGAGACCCGCACCTGCTGGTCCTGGATCTGGGCCTGGACCCTGATCCCGCTGGCCTTGATGCGCTTGACCATCTCCTTGGCCTTCTCCATGGGGATACCCTGCACCAGCTTCAGCTCCTGGCGCAGCATGCCCTTGGCGGCGGTGTCCACCGGGCCCAGCTCCAGGCATTTTACCGACAGCCCGCGCTTGACCATCTTGCCGTAAAGTATGTCCAGCATGCTTTTGCGCTTGAACTCGTCGCTGGCCAGCAGGGTGATCTGCTCGGGGCCCTGCTCCAGCTGGCAGTTGGTGCCCTTGAAGTCGAACCGCCCGATCATCTCCTTCTGGGCCATCACTATGGCGTTCTTCAGCTCCTGGGCGTCGATCTTGGATACGATATCGAATGAACTCTGGCTCATATTAGTTGTTAGTTATTGGTTATTGGGTAATGGTTAATCGTGAAGCGTGAAGCGTGAATTGTTAATCGTAAATCGTGAATCGTAAACTGTGAACTGTCCCCTATACCCTATTCGCTATACGCTTTACGCTGGCATTTATCAATTGGCGTCGATCAGTTTGGCATTCTTGGGAACAACAAATTTGAAGCGGTCGTCCTTGATCCCGGAATTGGTCTTGATCTTGGTGAAGCTGTACTCGCTGGAGTTGTCGTCAAGGTCCACCACGTCTATCCCGGTGATCTCGTAGGTCTTCTTGTCCACGATTATCTTGACCTCCTTGAACAGGTCCTTGAACTCCGGGATATCCAGCCAGCACTGGTGGTTGCCGTTGGTCTTGCAGCTGTTCTTGACCTTCCCGGTCAGCAGCTTGTCAAAGGGATTCAGCAGCACCAGAAAATCCTTGGTCTCTTCTATATTGGTCCGGATCACCTGTTTGTCCTTTTCCAGGTACAGCCACAGGCTCTTGCCGTCGCAGACGATCTGCTGGGCCTCCGGCTTCTTGATGTCCATCCGCAGTTTGTTGGGCCGCTTCATCTCCACCTTGCCCTCGAAGCGGTGGCAGGTGCCGGTGGCCGAAGCGCAGGAGATCAGCACCAGGTCGGCCTTGTAATCGTTGATGTCCTTATATCGGGCCCTGACCTGGGCCATGATCGCCTCCGCCTCCTGGGCAAAAGATATCCCCGAGGCTAACAGCAGCAATCCGACCCCCAGGATAGCCATTCTCTTGATCATTCCGCCTCCTCGTTCTTGATTAAAACTTCGCGGGCCTTGCTTCCGTCGAACGGGCCCACCACGCCGGCGGCCTCCAACTGGTCTATCAACCGGGCCGCCCGGGAATAGCCCACCTTGAGCCGGCGCTGCAGCAGCGATACCGAACCCTGTTGATGCCTGACCACCAGGGCCTTGGCCTCGTCGAACAGATCGTCCTGTCCGTCCTCCCCGCCCGATCCCTCGGGCGGAAGGGCCACCTCCATGCTGTACTCGGCATTATTGGCCTCCGGTCGATCCTCCGTTTTTGTCTGGTCCTGACCCTCGGTCACCCCGTACCATTCCTTTATGAAACTGACCACCTTCTCGGTCTCGGCGGTGGAGATGAACGGACCGTGCAGGCGCTGCGGCTCGGCCTTGCCCGGGGGCATGTACAGCATGTCGCCCCGTCCCAGCAGGGTCTCGGCCCCGTTGGCGTCCAGCACGGTGCGGGAGTCGGTCTTGGAGGCCACCTGGAAGGCGATCCGGGCCGGGAAATTGGCCTTGATCACCCCGGTGATGACGTCCACCGACGGCCGCTGGGTGGCCAGGATCAGATGGATACCCACCGCCCGTGACATCTGGGCCAGCTTGGCGATCCGGCTCTCTATCTCCGAGGCCTCGCGGGAAAGCATCAGGTCGGCCAGTTCGTCTATCACTATAAGCAAATACGACATCTTCTTGTCGGATTTGCGGTTATAGTCACTTATGTTGCGGCATCCTTCCTTGGCCAGCACCCGGTATCTGGCGTCCATCTCGCTGACCGCCAGACGGAATACCTGCAGCACCTCCTGGGAATCTGTCACCACCCCCTCGATGGTCCGGGTGATGGGCTTGTCCCCGGTGTCCACCTTGTACTGGAACTGCAGGTGCGGGATCCCCCGGTAGATTGACAGTTCGATCCGCTTGGGATCGATCATGATGAAATGCAGGTCCTCCGGGGTGCAAAGGTAGAGCAGACTGGTGATGATGGTGTTCAGGCAGACGCTCTTGCCGGAGCCGGTGGATCCGGCTATCAGTATGTGCGGCATCTCCGAAAGGTCGGCCGAAAATGATTCGCCGGTGATGGTCTTGCCCAGAGCCATGGTCAGCGGACCCTCCTGGGACTTGAAGTTGCCCGACAGAAAGAGGTCCTTGAGCATCACCAGCTTGCGGTGCCTATTGGGGATCTCGATGCCCACCACCCCCTTGCCGGGGATGGGCGCCAGTATCCGGATGCGGTGGGCCTGCATGGCCAGAGCCAGATCATCGGAGAGGTTGGATATCTGATTGACCTTGACCCCGGGGGCCGGCTTGAACTCATACCTGGTCACCACCGGCCCGGTGTATCGGTCGGTGATCTCGCCCTCGATCCCGAACTCCTGCAGCTTCTCCAGCAGGATCCCGGTCTTGTCATCCTCTTCCACTTCGGTCCGGTCCCGGTCTTCCTCCAACAGGGCCAGCAGGCGGCTTTGATAGTCGTTGCCCAGCTTGGTCAGGCGGGGCCTGGATTCGGGCCTGGGTTTTGACTGGGTCTTGGATTGAGCCTGTCGGGAAGGTTTTTCCGGCTCTCCATCCGGCGCTTCAACCTCGGTGAATTCCTCGGCGGCCTCAGCCTTGACCGCCGGCTTCTTTTTAAAGGTCAGCTCCTTGGGCGTCTCCTGGGCCCTTTTTAAGCCGTCCTTGACCGGCTGGACCGCGATATTGAGCCAATGCTGGAAATTGACCTCGGTCCCCACCAGCAGCAGGATCAAAAACAATCCGAATAGTATCAGCCAGGCGCCCACCGGCCCGAAGGCATTATAGGTCAGATCGGACAGCATTGTGCCCGCCAATCCTCCGCCGGCCATCGAGCCGGTATAGTAAGAAGCATGCAGCAGCCCGATGGTGGTCAGGCCCAGCAGGGTGAATACCAGCACCAGCAGGCTGTTGACAAATGAGCGTCCCAGGGCTTTGTGTCTCAGCCAGATCCAGCCCCAGATCAGCAGGAAGGCCGCCAGCATGAAGCCGGCGTAACCCATGGCTTTTATCACGCCGTAGGCCAGCATATCGCCCAGCGGCCCTCCCCAGTTGGCCCTGGCCCAGTCCTGTTTCCAGCCGTGGCTGTCGCCTCCGGAAAAAGAAACCAGGCCCACCAATAGGAACAGGCCCAGGATTATCACCGACAATCCGAAGATCTCGCGGCTGCGGCTTATTTTCTGCTCTTTCTTTGCTTTGCTGTCCGTTTTCATCAAATGCTTTTGTTTACGATTTCGTTATCCGGCCGTCCTTGAAGACCGGCACCGTCCTGGATACATCCAGCTGAGCGGCGAATTTCAGGTCCTCCAGGTAGCCCAGTGAGATCAGGTATTCCCCGTGCTGGCTCTGCTTGAAGGCCTTCAGCAGGGACTTGCCCTCCTTCTTGTAAAGCGACATGGCCATCCGGGCGCTGTCGGTAAGGACTGTCTCCTGTCTGCCCGCGCATGACAGCTCGGTCAGCAGCCCGGCGCACAGCATATCCTCAATGGAGAAGCGCCCCAGCTTGCCGGAGCAGATCAGCAGCATGTCTCCGCCGCCGGAAGCCAAAAATCCGGCCACCGCCCCGGCGTTCAGGAATCCGGCGATGGACAGCACCGCTGCCGGCTTGGCCCGTGAGATGACCGTGGTCCCGTTGGTGGTGGACATCAGCAGGGTCTTGTTCTTGACCACAGCCTCGGTGAACTCCAGCGGGGAGTTTCCCAGGTCGAAGCCGTTGATCTTGTTCCCTTCGCGTTCGCCGCATAATATCACGTTGTCCCGTCCCAGGGTATCGGCCAGACGGGTGGCCTCCTCCACGCTGGGACAGGGAATGATATCCCGGCATCCGGCATCAAGGGCGGCCACCATGGTGGTGGTGGCCCGGAGCACGTCTATCACCGCCACCGAGCGGCCAGACAGGTTGATGTCGTTCAGCTCGGAGGGTGTTAAAATAACGTCTATCTGCACGGCGGCTATTTCTTGGTGGTTGAAGGGTCGAAGGTCTCCCAGCCCCGGGAATCGGTGGATTCGATGCCCCGCAGGCGGAGCTTGAACTCGTCGGGGTTGGTGACGCTCTGGATCGCGGTCTCGTAGGTGATCAGCCCGTCACGGTAATGTTTCATGATGGACTGGTCGAACGACTGCATGCCGTACTGGGAAGTTCCCTCCTGGATCAGCTGGGGTATCTCCAGGGTCTTTACCGGGTCCAGCAGGTAATCCTTGATGGTCTGGTTGTTGATCATCACCTCCACCGCCGGCACCCGCCCCTTGCCGTCGGCCCGGGGCAGCAGCCGGAGCGAGATGACTCCCACCAGGGTGGCCGACAGCAGCACCCGGACGTGTTCATGCTGGTGCGGGGGAAAGAACGAGATGATCCGGTTGATGGTCTCCGGGGCGTTCAGGGTGTGCAGGGTGCTGAAAACCATGTGCCCGGTGTCGGCCGCCTGCAGGGCGGTGGCCAGGGTGGTCTTATCCCGGATCTCACCGATCAGGATCACGTCGGGGTCCTGCCGCAGCACGTGCTTCAGGGCGGCAGCGAAGGTCTTGGTGTCGGTGCCGATCTCCCGCTGGCTGATCAGCGATTTCTTGTCCCGAAAGATGAACTCGATGGGGTCCTCCACCGTGATGATGTTGCGGTTCTCGGTCTCGTTGATGAACTCCAGCATCGAGGCCAGGGTGGTGGACTTGCCCGACCCGGTGGTCCCGGTCACCAGCAGCAGCCCGCGGTTGCTGAGGGACAGCTCCTTGGTCACCGGGGGCAGCATCAGCTCGTCGATCTTCTTGATGTTGAAGGGAATGGCTCTCATGGCCAAAGCCACCGAGCCCCGCTGCATGTAGACATTCACCCGGAAGCGGCCCAGCCCGGCCACGCCCATGGAGAAATCCAGTTCCTTCTCCTCGGCAAAAAGCTGCTGCTGATCCTTGGGCATCAGCTGCAGGGCCACCTGGCGAAGTTCTTCCGGAGACAGCGGGGCCTCCTCCAGGGGGCGCAGGAAGCCGTCGATCCTCAATACCGGGGGCAGGCCGGCCTTGAGATGAAGGTCCGAGGAATTCTCCTTGACCATTCTTTCCAGGGTCCTTTTAAGATCCATCTTCTATCACACTCTTTCCAAATATTTCCCGGTACGGGTATCAATTTTCAGAAGGTTTCCCTCGTTTATGAACAGCGGGACCTGGACCACCAGGCCCGATTCCAGGGTGGCCGGCTTGGTCACCGACGAGGCGGTGTCCCCCTTGAAGCCGGGATCGGTCTGCATCACTTTCAGTTCCACCGACATGGGCACTTCCACCCCGATGACGATCTCCTGGTTCATCAGCACCTGGACCTCCATGTTCTCCTTGAAGAAAAGCTTGATGTCATGGACCATCTCCTCGGGCAGTTCCATCTGTTCGTAAGACTGGACGTCCATGAAATTATAGCTGTTTCCATCGTGGTACAGGTACTGCATCTTGCGGCGTTCCAGCCGGACCTCGGTTATCGATTCCCCGGAGCGGTAGGTGCGGTCTATCACCGCGCCGGTCTTGACATTCTTCAACTTGGTCCGGACAAAGGCTCCGCCCTTGCCCGGCTTGACGTGCTGGAACTCCACCAGATAGAATAACGCCCCGTCTATGTTCAGTGCCATGCCTGTTCTGAAATCTGCTGTGGATGCCAAATCTTTCCTCCTTAGGTTTAAATCCGTTCTATGCCTTGATGGTTATTAATTTCTTGGTCGAACCGCTCAGGATCCGGCAGCCCCCTTTGACCACCACCACCAGGTCCTCGATCCGTACCCCGCCCCACCCCGGAAGATAGATGCCGGGCTCCACGGTGACTATCGAATTTTCCGGCAGGATGTTCTCGGCTTTCATCCCCACACCCGGGGCCTCGTGAACCGCCAGACCCACTCCGTGCCCCAGGCCGTGGCCGTAATACTTGCCGTAACCCGCCCGATCGATTATTTCCCGGGCAGCCAGGTCGGCAACCTTCCCCTTGATGCCGGCTTTGACGGCCTTCAGTCCTGCCGCCTGGGCTTTGGTGACGATATCGTATATTTTCAGATGCTTTTCGGTGGGCCGGCCCAGGCATATCGTCCGGGTCATGTCGGAATGGTAACCCTGGTGGATGGCCCCGAAATCCAGCACGATGAAATCGCCTTTTCGAACCTTGCGGTCGCTTGGCTGGGCATGGGGCAGCGCCCCGTTGGGGCCCGAGCCCACTATGCTGTCGAAAGAGGGGTTGGCGGCCCCCAGCATCTTGAGGGTGTGATCCAGCTGGGCGGCGATGGCCTTCTCGGTCAGGCCGGGCTTGATGAACCGTATGATCCTGGAAAAGGCCAGATCGGCTATATGGGCGGCCTGGGCTATCTTCCCGATCTCGTCATTGGCCTTTATCTGGCGCAGATTCTCGGCCAGGCCGCTGGCCGGGACGAATTTCTTCTTGGGAGCCAGTTTCTGCAGCTGCAGGAACTGGGCGTAGGTCAGGTTCTGTTCCTCGATCCCGATCTTTCTGGATCTCACAAAGGCTGGCAGGCGGGACAGCTCCTCCAGCAGGCTGCTGGTGATGATGGTGGTCCTGGCACCCCTTACCTCTTTGGCCGACTGTTCCTTGTATCTGAAGTCGGTCAAAAAGTCCGCCCCCCTGGGATTCACCAGCAGCATTCCGGAGCTGCCGGAATACCCCGCCAGGTACCTGATGTTAAGCAGGCTGGTGAACAACATGACATCCAGTTTCTTCTGCCCCAGGGCTTTTTTAATGCTGTCGATACGATGGTTGGCCATTATCTTTGACTCCTGTATATCTCACGGGCCGGACCGTGCCGCCCGTGAAAAGCTGCTGTTATTTGAGGGTTATTTTTGGATCTGCGACAGCCAGGACTGAAAACTGCTTACGGTATCATCGGCATCGCCGGCCTTCTCCGCAGCTTTGGCTTCTGGCGCAGGCGTGGTTGGCTCGGCAGCCGGCTTGACCGGTTCTGGCTCCTGGGGTTTGGCCGGCGGCTCACCGGCATCGTTGAACAGGGCGCCAAAATCAACCGCCGGGCTGACGTCGGCGGGAGGCACGGACATCTTCGGCTCCTCCGGATAAGCAGCGGCGGGTGCCGGGCTTGTTTCCTCGGCTGCCGGGGCGGGAGTTTCGGCAGGCTCCGGTTCGGCGGTCGGCTCTTCCTTTTTATCGGGCGACCCGAACAGCTGGGCAAAGGGATCTGCGGCCGGGGAAACCTCTGGTTTTGGTTCTTCGGCCGGGGCCGGCATTTCGGCTTCTGCAGGGGCCGGAGCTGGCTTTTCCGCCACCGCTTCCGTTGCCAGTTCCTTGGTTTCGGCAGCGGCCGGGGGCTCTTCGGGATAGGCCTTTTCCAGCAGTTCATCCATCCGATCCTTGTATTCCTGGTTGCCGGGCTGGGCGGATATCAGCTCCTTGTAGATGTCGATGGCCTTTTCCAAAAACCCCTGCTGAACATAGATCTCGGCCAGGGTGCTGGTCGGACCCTGGGATTCGGCCTCGGACAGGTTCGGTTCTTTCTCCTCGGTTGTTTCGACCGGCGCCGCGACTGCTTCAGCCGGCGGGGCCGGCGGTTCCTCTGAAATCTCCTGTTTTGGTCCTTCCGATAGCGTTTCCGGAATCGGAATGCTCTCGATCGGTGCCGAAACCGGCTCCTCGGTCAGTATCGGAGGCATCGGCACGGACTCGGCTTGGATTTCCATCCGGGGAAGTTCTTCTTCCGATTTCAGAATCTCGGGCATGGCCGGAATATCAGCCTCCGGGGCCGGTTCTGGGACTGCCTCCCCGGCAGGTTCCTCCGGCAGTGCGGCCGGTTCCGGCCCGGTTGTCGCGGTGGCGGCTTGAACCTCGGGCTCGGTCTGCTTAAGATTCTTGAGATTGGCCACTTTCTCCGCCAGCTCGGCATCCGCCGGCTCCAGGTCCAGTATCATCTGGTAATACTTCAGGGCCTCGGGATACATGTTCTGTTTTTCGTAGGTCTCGCCCAGCAGTTTATATCCCACCAGGTTCTGGGGGTCATTCTTGATGGTCAGCTCGAATTCCTCCCGGGCCAGGGCATACATCCCCTTGGCCAGGTAGCAGCGGCCCAGGATCAGATGGGCGATGGCATAATTGGGATGATTCTCCAGTCCCTTCTTGGCCGTGTCTATGGCTTCATCCAGCAGCCCTGATTTCCGGTAGGCATCTGCCAGCTGGGCAAAGACCCTGGATTTGGGGTCGGCCGTCAGCTTTTCACTGAGCTGTTCTATCTCCGGAGAAAGTTTTATGTTTTCCTGGGCCATATCCTTAACTCCATTAAATTTGCAGATTGACATGTGGTGTCATCCAGCGCCGGCAAAACCTAAGTTATAGTGATATTATATGCTTACCGGGCCGGTTTGTCAACAATTTTCACCCGTTTGAAGCCGGTCAAATACGGTCTTGATCGATCCGGCGAAAGGCCGGCGGATGACCCCTTTCTCGGTTATCATGGCGGTGACCAGCCTGCCGGGAGTGACATCAAAAGACGGATTATAAACGGCGGCCTTCTCGGGGGAGGTCCGGCAACTGCCGAACCGGCGGACCTCATCGGGACTTCTCTGCTCTATGGGGATCAGGCTGCCGTCCTTCAGCGACCGATCGAAAGTGGAGAGCGGTGCGGCCACATAGAACGGAACGCCGTGATGGCGGGCATTGACCGCCAGACTGTAGGTGCCGATCTTGTTGGCAAAATCACCGTTGGCGCAGATCCGGTCGGCTCCCACTATGGCGCAGTCCACCTTGCCCGCCGCCATCAGGGAGGCCGCCATGTTGTCGCAGATCAGGGTGGCCGGGATCTTCTGCCGGGTGAGCTCCCAGGCCGTCAGCCTGGCCCCCTGCAGCAGGGGGCGGGTCTCGTCGACATAGACCGACCGGACCTTTCCCGCCCGGTGGGCGGTGGCAATGACCCCCAGAGCGGTGCCGATACCCCCGGTGGCCAGCGCCCCGGTGTTGCAGTGGGTGATGATCGTCGAGTTCTTCTTGATCAGCCCCGCCCCGTATCTGCCGATCAGGCCGCAGGTCGCGGCGTCGTCATGGTGAATATCCAATGCGGCCTGCAGCATTTTTCCCCGTATGGCGGCGGCGGAGCTTCCGGCCGCAATCAGGAAATTGAACAACCGCTCCATCCTGTCCAGCGCCCAGAAAAGATTGACCGCGGTGGGCCGGGTCCTTTTTATCCTCAAATAGCTCTTCCGGAAATCGCCCGGGATATTCTTTGCCTCGGAACGCCAGATGCCCAACACCAGTCCGTAGGCCCCTGCGATCCCTATCAGCGGGGCCCCCCGGACCGCCAGCCTTTCGATGGCCGCCGCCAGGTCCTCCACTTTCTTGCATACCAGGTATTCGGTTCTCAGCGGCAGTTCCCGCTGGTCCAGCAATATTATCGTGCCTTTCTGCCAGGCGATGATTTTTTGCATCTTAAATATTCCATTCTCTGTATCATGGTGTTCAGTCTGGCCAGCGGCAGCCCCATCACGTTAAAATAGCAGCCGTTGATCCTTTCCACCAGCAGCGATCCCAGTCCCTGGATACCGTAGGCCCCGGCCTTGTCCATCGGCTCGCCGGTGGCAGCGTAGTTTTTTATCTCCGAAAGTAACAGCCTGCGGAATTTGACCCGGGTCATCTCATGGCTGGTGAGCTTGATCTTATTGACAGGGTCATACAGACAGAGGCCGGTATAAACCTGGTGCCACTGGCCGGACAATATTTTGATCATCCGCCGGGCGTCCTTTTCATCGGCCGGCTTTCCCAGAATGTGATGGCAATAGGCCACCACCGTATCCGCCCCCAGTATCAGGCGGGAGCCTCCGGATGCCCGCCATTTCTTTCCCAGAAACAGGGCCTTTTGTTCGGCCAGGTATTCTGCTATCCTTTGAGGGTCGGATAAAACGCAGCTCTCCTCGTCCACCTCGGCCGGTTTGATGATGATATCAGCCCCCAGCCCCTCCAGCAGTGCCTTGCGGCGGGGCGAGGCCGAGGCCAGCAGCAATGGCGGCCAGCTTATGATGTTTGATATTTTGGCCAAATCGCCCTGGCGCTCACTTTATATTCGAAATGTTTATCAGACGAATTCCGGTAAAGATGGTAACCGCAGCAGGCGATCATGGCGGCATTGTCGGTGCAAAGCACCGGGTTTGGGATGATCATCTCCCGCCCCTCCTGCCTGCCGAACGAAACCATTTTTTCACGGAGCGCCTGGTTGGAGGCCACTCCGCCCACCACCGCCAGGGTGCGGCAGTTTGTCAGGACGGCAGCCCTTCGCAGCTTCTCGGTCAGAACATCGAACACCGCCTCCTGAAAGCCGGCGCAGATGGAGGAAAGTTCCCCATCGGAGACATCACTCTGGCCCCGGTTCTGCAGATGATTGAGTACCGCCGTCTTCAGGCCGGAGAACGAAAAATCCAGGCTGTCCTGACCCAACAGGGCCCGGGGAAATTTCACCGGCTTGATCTTATTGGCCCCCGCCTGCCTTTCGATCAGCGGACCGCCGGGATAGCCCAGCCCCATCATCTTGGCGCACTTGTCAAAGGCTTCGCCGGCGGCATCGTCCAGGGTCTGACCCAGCAGGGATATCTTATGATCACGGTCCATATAAAACAGCGAGGTATGCCCCCCGGAGACCGCCAAAGCCACCAGTGGCAATTGAATGTCCGGTCGTTTTAAAAACGCGGTGTAGATGTGCCCGGACACGTGGTTGACAGGGATCAACGGTATTCCCAGGCTAAGGGACAATCCCTGGGCATAGCTGTACCCCACCAGCAGGGCCCCGGCCAGGCCCGGCCGGTTGGTGACCGCGATCAGATCAACATCAGCAAAGCCGATTCTTCCCCGGACCAAAGCCTCCTCCGTCACCTGCGATACCCGGTTCAGGTGGTCCCGGGCCGCCAATTCCGGCACCACTCCGCCATACTGCTGGTGGATCAGCTGGGAATGGATGACATTGCTTAAAATGATCTTCCCGTCCTGCACCAGGCTGGCCGAGGTCTCATCGCAGGAACTTTCGATCCCCAGCACCATCATCGGATGTTGACCTCAAAATCCCTGGGGCTGGCGGCTATCAAAACCAGTTTATCCGGAAGCTCGATGGTGGCCTGCATCTGGTGGGCTCCGGGCGGCATGCCGCTAAGATCGAGGAATATTTTCAGATCCGATGATTTTGCCGCATCCAGGATATTCCTGGGGCCGGACAGCACCAGGTCGATGGTGCCGGGGGCAAAACTGACCAAATAATCCCTGCTGCGGTTGATCACCGTTAAAGGCACGTTCTTGAATACCCGCTCCCCGCTCTTTTCGAACTGCAGAAACACATTCACCGATTCCGGGCGGACCGAGAACAGGCAGGAATCGGGCAGCAGCAGAGCCGTTCTTATCATGGCCGGCTTCGACAGGCCGTCCACCCTGATGGGGGCAGAATAAACGAAATCCAGCATCTCCAGCTGCCGGGCCGGCCCCTTTAACAGGGCCGTGCCCGGTTCAGATCCGACGTTGTCGGAAAGCACGAATCCGTCGGCCGGATCTCCCACCATATCCAGCCGGATATTTACCTGTTTCTCGGCCTGACGGTCAAGGTTTATCTCCATCTCCCCATCGACATAATGGACCGACCGGGCCTTGAGGTTGAACGGCAGGATCATGTGATCCGGGGAAAGCCTTATTTTCAGTTTTTTTACCTGCCGGTTCTCGGCATCGATCACCACCAGCGGTTTTTTGAGCTGAAAGGCGATCAGGTCCTTTCCCCGGGCGTCGATGTCGCAGATCACCGGGGGCAGGCATCGGGCCAGGGAAAATCCCTGGGGAATGTTCCTGACCTCCACCGGGCAACGGAAGGTAAGCTTGTAATATCTTTCGGTGGAGGCGTACAGCCACAAAGTGACGGCCAATATCAGCGATACTATCCTGATATCCAGGTTTCTGGTTAATTTCCCTCGGATGTTTCCCATGGTCATTAATATCTCTTTTCTATCAGATCGCACAGGGCATGCTCGACCATCAGCATCGATTCCTGGATCCGGAAGGTTTTGTCACCCGCGGCCTTTATGCACACCCGGCAGTATTTTCCCAAGGCGCCGGGTACCGGCCCGGTCAGCCCGATAACTATCAGGCCCTTTTTCTTAGCGGCCTTGGCTGCTTCAATGACATTGGGCGACCTGCCGCTGGTGGAGATGGCCAACAGCACGTCCTCCTTGTTCCCCAAGGCTTCAACCTGGCGGGAGAAGACTGTACCAAAGCCGTGATCGTTGGCCTCCGCGGTAAGGACAGAGCTGTCGGTGGTCAGGGCCATGGCCGGCAGGGCTTTCCTTTCCTTGAGAAAGCGGACCACCAGCTCGGCGGCAATATGCTGGCTGTCGGCGGCGCTGCCCCCGTTCCCGCAGATCAAAAGCTTTCCGCCTTTTTTGAAGGCTCCGGCGATGAGTCCGGCCGCCCGGATTATTTCTCCCGCAGATGTCTCTGCGGTCTCAACAAGAGCCTGGGCGCTTTTCAGCAACTCCCGCTGCAATTGAGCCTCCGTGATAGATTTGTTTTTCATATCGCCCTTTTGTTAATCGATATACTCCGCTTCTTTCAGATAATCCTTCAGACCTTCCTCCCAAGGTCTCAAAATTTCGCCAAAAGTTCTTTCCCAACAGAAGTTCCTCAGAACCGAATAGGCCGGGCGTTTGGTGGGCGTAGGGTAATCGGATGAAGAAATTGGCAGGACCTCGGCTTTGGTTCCGGAAAACTCCACCGCCTTTTTGGCAAGATCGAACCAACTGCAGGCGCCGGAGTTTGACAGGTGGTAAGTGCCGTATTTATCGCTGGAGGCAAGCCGGACGATGGCCCGGCACAGGTCTTGAACATAGGTGGGCGATCCCACCTGATCGTTGACCACTTTTATTGTTCCGGACTCTTTCGCTTTTGCCAGTATGGTGCTGATGAAATTTCTGCCGTGCTTCCCGTACAACCACGAGGTGCGAACGATATAGAACTTTTCCAATAATTCCCTGACGGATTTCTCACCGTCCAACTTCGATCTCCCATAATGCCCCAATGGATTCGGCTCATCCCATTCGCAATAGGGCTCGCCTTTTTTGCCGTCAAACACGAAGTCGGTGCTGATATAGAGCATGGGGACATTCAGCTGCCGAGCAGCCAAAGCCACATTCCTGGTTCCCAGCCCGTTGACGGCATAGGCGGCATCGGGATCTTTTTCGCAGCCGTCGACGTTGGTCATGGCGGCGCAATGCAGGACCATCTCCGGACCGTATCCGGCGATCTTTCCGGACGCCTCCCCGGTGGTGATATCAAGGTCCTGAATATCGATGCCCGTTACCTGATAATCGCCAGATAGCTCCCGGCACAGGTCGGTGCCCAGCATCCCTTTGGCCCCGGTGACTAAAACTTTCATTTTTTATTCCTGGCTCTCTGCCCGATGAACTGGTTCACCGCCCACAGGTCCTCGATGGAAGATCCGGCGTCGCCCCACCAGCCTTTGATGACCTCGTAGGTCATTTGGCCTTTTTTGATGAAGGCGTTGTTGACGTCGGTGATCTCCAGCTCGCCCCGGCCCGACGGCTTCAGGGTCTTCAGGATGTCCCACACCTGGGAATCGTACATGTAAATGCCGATCACGGCGTAATTGCTCTTGGGATTCTTGGGCTTTTCCACGATGTTCTTCACCAGGCGGCCCTTGACCTCGGCCACTCCGTATTCCCTTGGATTGGCCACCGTCTTCAGGAATATCTTGGCCCCGAATTCCTGCTTTTGGAAATCGCCTATCGCTTTTTTGATGGAGCCATCCAGAATGTTGTCGCCCAGCATCACCACCACCTTGTCCTGGCCCACGAAATGGCGGCACAGACCCAAAGCTTCGGCGATCCCCCCCTCGCGTTTCTGATAGGTGTAATTGATGTGCTTCAGTCCGAACTCCTCGCCGTTGCCCAGCAGGCGCAGGAAATCGCCGGCCGCATTCCCGCCGGTCACCAGCATGATGTCATTGATGCCCGCCTGCACCAGGGTCTGGATGGGATAGTAGATCATGGGCCGGTCGTACACCGGCAGCAGGTGTTTATTGGTGATGCTGGTCAGGGGGCGAAGGCGAGTGCCCAGCCCTCCGGCCAATATTACGCCTTTCATTTTAACCCTTTCGATATATTTTCTAATTAATTAACCACAGAAACATGGAATTTATTACTTCGGAAATCAAATAGATCAATAAACCTTAACGGTTATTAACGTTCTTTTTGTCATGCCATTGAATAATGGCATCCAGGCCTGGATTCCCGCCTTCGCGGGAATGACACATTGTGCTATTTATTCGCCTAAGTAACAATTTCAATTCAGTTCCGTAACTTTTGGCATTTAGTGTTTCCGTGGTTGACCTTTGTAATGAATAGCTCTGGCAAAACTGCCAATGATATCGTTTTTGATTTTCCCTTCCAGCACATTTCCTATGACCACGGCCGTGGCCCCGGCCCGGGCCTTTGATCCGGCGGCCTCGGGATCCTTGATCCCCCCGCCCACCACCACCGGCAGGCCGGCGTATTTGGCCACTCCGCCGATCATCTTCTCCGACACCGGCGACAGGGCGCCGCTGCCGGCGTCCATGTAGATCAGCTTCATGCCCAGAAACTTTGCCGCCAGGGCATGAGCCATGGCGATGTCCGGCTTGTCGTGGGGGATGGGGAAAGAATGGCTCATGTAGTTGGCCGAGGTCAGCCGTCCGGATTCCACCAGCATGTAGCCGGTGGGGATAACCTCCAGCCCGGAGCGTTTGACCATCGGGGCGGCCTTGACCTGCTCCTCTATCAGCAGATTGGCGTTGCGGCCGCTGATCAGCGAGAGATACAGCAGGGCATCGGCCTCCTTGGTCACCTGATAGGCGCTGCCGGGGAAGATCACGATGGGCCGCTTGAAATTTCTTTTCAATGCCTTGGCGATAAGGTTGATCTGATCCGACATCAGCAGGCTGGTGCCCAGGAATACCGCATCCACCCCTTCTTTCTGAAAAACGGCCCCCAGCTTGGCGGCCTGGGCCGGCTGGACCTTGTCGGGATCCACCAGCACCACAAAAGACGAACCCTTAGCTTTGGCGGTCTTTAAAAGATATTCGTAGAACATAGATTTCCTTTCGACCTTCTCAATTGATCCCCTTCCCCCGCGGGGAAGGGGCCGGGGGTTAGGTTGGTCAGCTCAGCGCCCCGGTGGGGCAGACTTTTACGCACTTCCCGCAGGAGATGCATTTATTTTTATCTATCTCCAGGCCCCAGCCGTGAAGAATAATGGCCAGCGCCGGGCAGACCCCTGAACACAGGCCGCAGTGGCCGCAGAGGTTATTTTGGATATTTATCATGAGTGACCGTTAAATAAACTTCCGATCTTCCCCATATATTCCTTCAGCTTCCCGTCATCCCTGCCGCCCACCTGAGCCAACTGGGGCCGGCCGCCGCCCTTGCCGTCGGTGATCGCGGCGATCTGTTTGGCGATATCACCGGCCATATATTTTTTGGCTTTGACAAGTTGGTCTCCCACTGCGATGGTGAACCCGAACTTGCCGTCATCAACGCTGGCCAGGATAATGACCCCACCCGACAGTTTCATCCGTAGCTTGTCGGCCATCTCCCGCAGGTCGTCTTGGGAAAGGCCATCCAGCAGTTTGATCAGCAATTGAATATCTTGAACCTTTTTAACCTCTTGAACCAGAGCTTCTATCATTCCGCCTTGTTGCAGTCTGGCCGCATCCTTCTTGGCCTTCTCCAGTGCTTTCAGCTCTTCCATCTGGGCGTTCAGTTTTTTGACGATGTCCTCGCGGTTGGCCTTCAGCCGGTCCTGGATCTCGGCCACCAGCAGCTGGTCCTCCTTGAACTTCTTGTAAGCTGCCTCGCCGGCCACGGCCTCGATCCTCCGCACCCCGGAGGCGATGGCCTCCTCCTTGATTATCCGGAACAGCCCCAGCTCGCCGCTGTGTTTGACGTGGGTCCCGCCGCACAATTCCTTGGAGAAATCCCCGCAGGAGATCACCCGGACCTCCTCCCCGTATTTCTCCCCGAACAGCGCCATGGCCCCGGTCTTCTGGGCCTCGGCCAGCTTCATGTGCTGGTCGGTCACCGGAATGTTATCCATGATCTTGCGGTTGACTAGGTGCTCCACCTCGTCCAGCTGCATCGGGTCCAGGGCGGCAAGATTGGTGAAGTCGAAGCGCAGTCGCTCCGGGCCGACCATCGAGCCCTGCTGCTGGACATGCTTGCCCACCACCTGCTGAAGGGCCGCCTGCAGCAGATGGGTGGCGGTATGGTGCCGGGCAGTGCTCAAACGGGCCGGCTGGTCAACCGTGGCGGTGACCTCGTCTTTGACCTTGATCGCGCCGGAGACCACCTCCGCATGATGCACGGTTGACCCATTGAAGGTCTTGATGGTGCTCAGCACCTTTAATCTGGCATTCTTATTTTCGATGGTGCCCACGTCGCCGGCCTGGCCGCCGCCCTCGGCATAGAACGGTGTGTTCTCCAGGGTGATGTCGACGGTCTCCCCCTTTTCGGCGGACTCCAGTTTTAGCTCCTTGCGGTAGATGCCGCTGATCCTGGTCTTTCCCTGAAGACTATCGTATCCCACAAAGATGCAGGAGGGGTAGTCCACGCTCTTCTGGATGGAGAAGGACACCTCGCCCCGGGCCGCCCGGGCCCTCTCCTTCTGCTGCTCCAGGGCCTGGTTGAACCCGTCCAGATCCAGGGTCAGCCCCTGTTCCGCTGCGATCTCCTGGGCCAGGTCTATGGGAAAGCCGAAGGTGTCGTAGAGTTTGAACAGCACATCCCCGGGGATGGCCTTTTGGTTGGGCGGAGTGATGGCCGCAGCCGATTCCAGCAGTTTGGTAAGCCCCACCGCCACGGTGGAAACGAAATTCTCTTCCTCATTTTTGATGACCATGGCGATATGCTCGGTCCGGGGCTTGAGGTCGGGATAGGCCTGGCCCATGATCTCTATGACCCCCGGCACCAGATCGTGCAGGAACGGCTCGGTCAGCCCCAGCAGGCGCCCGTGCCGGGCCGCCCGCCGCAGGATGCGTCGGATCACGTAGCCCCGGCCCTCGTTGGAGGGCAGCACCCCGTCGCCGATGGTGAAGATCAGGGCCCGGATGTGGTCGGCGACCACCCGGAAGGAGACTTCGGTCTGTTCCTGGCTGTATTTTATCCCGGATATCTTCTCCACCGCCTTGATGACCGGATAAAAAAGGTCGGTGTCATAGTTGGAATTTTTCTTTTGAATCACCCGGACGATGCGCTCGAATCCCATCCCTGTGTCCACATGCTTGCTGGGCAGTTCGGTCAGCTTTCCGTCCGGGCCGCGGTCATACTGGATGAACACCAGGTTCCAGATCTCCACGAACCGCCCGCAGCCGTCCACGTTGACACCGCAGATATGGCCGTCCTTGCCCGATTTCGGACAGCTTCCCTGTCCCATGTCCATGTGGATCTCGGAACAGGGCCCGCAGGGACCGGTCTCGCCCATCTCCCAGAAATTGTCCTTCTCGCCGTGGCGGCTGATGTGCGAAGGATCGATATCGGTCAGATCTTTCCAGAAACCAAAAGCCTCTTCGTCGTTGACGTAGACCGTGGTATAAAGCTTGTCCTTGGGCAGTTTCCAGACATCAGTCAAAAGTTCCCAGGCCCAGGCAATGGCCTCCTTCTTGTAATAGTCGCCAAAGGACCAGTTGCCCAGCATCTCGAAGAAGGTGTGATGGGTATGGTCCCGGCCCACCTCCTCCAGATCATTGTGCTTGCCGGAGACCCTTAAGACCTTCTGGCTGTCGGCCGCCCGCTTATAGCCCCGGTCCTCCAGCCCCAGGAAGATCTTCTTGAACTGGTTCATCCCGGCGTTGGTGAACAACAGGGTGGGATCATCCTTGGGCACCACCGAATCCGACGGCACGATGGTGTGGCCTTTGGATTTAAAGAAATCTAAAAATGATTGGCGTATTTGGTTGGATGATTGCATATTTTTATTGTTGGGGCAATTCATGAATTGCCCTTACCCCTCGCGATATTATTTTACGTTCCGGGTTTTCATCGTCCGATGCCCAATGCCATGGGTTATCGCGGATGTATCCCCTGATTTTGTGTAATGATTTTTCGTTGCGAATTACGTGTTCCCAATAATTCCGTTGCCAGATTTTATTGCCCGGGGTATTTTTTATGGCATTAATCGATTTCGTTGTTTGGTATTTGTAAAATGCCAATATTTGCCCCAATGTGTGTTTGCCCGTCCCCCGTAGGGGCGAGGTCACCTCGCCCGGTATTTCGATCCCATCGCCCGGTTTCCCCGAAATATCGACCGTACCACCCAGGGGCGAGGCGACCTCGCCCCTACGAATTACATCGCCGATGATAACAATTATCGCATGCATATGGTTGGGCATGATGACAAATGTATCCAACAATATGCCATCACAATATTCCGTCATATCACGCCAAAACCGTTCGGCAATTTTACCATATTCGGATAATTTCACCCGGCCATTGATTATGCCGCCAAACAAACATCTTCTATCCTGGGTGCAAATGGTTATGTAATACACCCCTTCCTGGGAATAATCATATTCCGGCAAACGGATGGAACGGCGGTGGTGTTTCGGGTTATTGATTGACATATTAATACAAAACGTAATTACACAATGCCGACTAAACACAAACCGTTACCTCGGCAGCAAAAACAATATGGTAAAAAAATGGCAGATGCTCCCGGCCAGCACGAACAGGTGCCAGATGGCGTGGTGGAATTTCAACTTTCGCCACAGGTAGAACACCGTCCCCAGCGTGTAGAACAGGCCGCCCAGGCCCAGGAACACCAGGCTGGCGGTATTGAGGTGCGCCAATAGCGGCTTAGCCACGATCACCACGATCCACCCCATCGCCAAATACAGTACGGTCGACAGCACCGCGAAACGGTTCGCCCAAAAGGCCTTGCCCACAATGCCCGCCGCGGCTATGCCCCACACCACGCCGCAAACCGTCCAGCCCAGCCGGCCGTGCAGGGTGATCAGCGCGATCGGGGTGTAGGTCCCGGCTATCAGGAGAAATATGGCCGAGTGGTCGAAGATCCGGAACAGTTGCTTGGCCCGCCCGGCATAAAAACCGTGATACAGGGTCGACGACAGGTATAACAGAACCAAGGTCGCCCCGTAGATGCTGAAACTGACTATGTGCCAGGCGTTCCCGGACAGGCTGGCCAGCACCACCAATACCACCAGGGCCGCAATAGCCAGCCCCAGTCCCACCCCGTGCAGGATGGCGTTGGTGGTCTCCTCGGCCGGCGTGTAGTGCTCCACCGAATCCGCATCGGCGTCACGCGCCGCAATTATCAGCTTGAGCCAGCGCCGGATGGTAGTTTGGATCATTCTGAAATATTTTCCTTCAGCAATTCCTTCAGCACTTTTGATACTATCGAGGTTTCGTATCCCCTCCGGGCCAGAAACCCCGCCAGGCGGCGCCTGGCAGTGTCGGCGTCCAGCTTGCTGTAAAGCTTCATCTTTCTCCGGGCCAGGTCCAGGGCCGCCGGAAACTCGTCAGCATAGCTTTTATACTCCCTGATAGCCTGGTCCACTATCTCCCGGTCTATCCCTTTGGCAAAAAGTTCCTGCCTCAAACGGACCACGCCGGTGGGCCGGAAGTGCTGGCGGTTCTCGATCCAGTCCCGGGCGAA
This sequence comes from uncultured bacterium, assembly GCA_937863685.1. Lineage (GTDB taxonomy): Bacteria > Edwardsbacteria > AC1 > AC1 > EtOH8 > UBA2226. The sequence goes on along the minus strand of CALMGM010000002.1, from coordinate 62,881 downwards.
TTTCTCATCGTCCAAAAGCCCCAGCAACAGCAGGTCGTCTATCACCAGATCGACATCCGCCGGCGAGGCCCCCTTTACCCTGAGCTTGTCCCTGACGTCCTTGACCGAGCGGCCGCGCAGCTCCAACAGTCGCAGGGCGTAGGCTTTGGGGTTAAATGTTTTCATATTTGAACTCATCCCCTTTTATTCCCCTTCTCTTTTGAAGAGAAGGAGCCGGGGGTTGAGTTATATAATTATTTCCGTCCCCGCTTCTTGGGCTCTTCCTTCTCCTCTTTTTCCGGTTCCTTGTCTCCTGCCTTCTGCCCGGCCGGCGGATTGAGCTTGGCCTTAAGCTCGATCTCTATCTTTTCCAGCAGGTCGGGATTCTGCTTGAGCATGGCCTTGATGTTGTCCCGGCCCTGCCCCAGCCTCTCGCCCTGGTAGGAGAACCAGGCCCCGGATTTCTCGATGATGTTGTTCTCCACCGCCAGGTCCATCAGGTCGCCGATGTAGGAGATGCCCTCGCCGAAGATGATCTCGAACTCGGTGGTCCGGAAGGGCGGGGCCATCTTGTTCTTGACCACCTTCACCCGCACCCGGTTGCCGATCATCTGCTCGCCCTGCTTGATGGTCTCTATCCGGCGGATGTCCATCCGCACCGAGGCATGGAACTTTAAGGCCAGCCCGCCCGGGGTGGTCTCGGGGTTGCCGAACATCACCCCGATCTTCATCCGGATCTGGTTGATGAACACTATGCAGGTCTTGGAGCGGTTGGCCACCGCCGTCAGCTTGCGCAAAGCCTGGGACATCAGCCGGGCCTGCAGGCCCATGTGGGAATCGCCCATGTCGCCCTCGATCTCGGCCTTGGGCACCAGGGCCGCCACCGAGTCGATCACTATCACGTCCATGGCGTTGCTGCGGACCAGGGTCTCGGTTATCTCCAGAGCGTCCTCGCCGGTGTCCGGCTGGGAGATCAGCAGGTTGTCCACATCCACCCCCAGCGCCCGGGCGTATTTGGAATCCAGGGCGTGCTCGGCATCTATATAGGCGGCGGTGCCGCCCTTCTTCTGGGCCTGGGCCACAATTGAGAGGGCCAGGGTGGTCTTGCCCGAGGCCTCCGGTCCGTATATCTCGACGATCCTGCCCCGGGGCACCCCGCCCACCCCCAAAGCGTTGTCCAGCGACATGGCGCCGGTGGGGATCACATCAACGTTGACCACCGCATTCAGGCCGCCCCATTTCATTATGGCCCCCTTGCCGAATTGTTTTTCGATCTGCGATACCGCCAGATCCAACGCTTTTGCCTTCTCGTTAGCACCCTCAGCCATTTTCATACTCCTCTCAAATTGATACGTTAATATATCGGGCATGTATATTTTACCATACCCGGATTTTTTCGGTCAAATCTTCGGTTCATATTGCAGGTTGAATGCTGCGGCCGCCCTTCCGGACATCCCGGCCAGCTTATCCAGCAGAGGAGTTGCCAGTCCGGTGATGATGGGAGAAAAAAGGATCCCCTCCATGATCAATCCCTTCATCGAAAACAGGAATATCAGCACCCCGCAAAGCATCCCGTACCAGTATTGCCCCCAATGCCGGCCCGGGGTTGACGCATGGTCGGTGCCCAAAACGCCCAGCGAGAACAGGAACAGCCCGGCCGCCCACGGAAGCACATCGGTCGCTCCGGAAGCCCGGTATTGCAGATACAAGAAAACCAGGGGCACCGCTATGCCGGACAGGAATATCCTCCATTTGTAAAGCCGGTTGAGGAACAAGAACGAAAACAAGATCGTCAGGCCGACCGGCAGCCACCCGGAAATAAAATAGGCCGGGCCCCGGAAGACGCCCCCTCCGCCGATGATGCCGCCGGAATGGATCTCGCCGCTGAAAATATTTCCCCCCAGCATCGCCAGCAGGGCCAGAACCAGCGGGAAGTTCAGGGGAAAGGCGTATTCCTTATCCCTGACAAAACACCGCAATATGCCGCACACCACCGTCAGGCCGGCCGGGATGAGGGCGCCGGTGCCGGCCGGCATCAGCAGGTTGATCAGGACGGCGTCGTTGACGAACCCCAGATCGGTCCTTATCTGATGGCCCTTTTTAAAGGCATAGATATGCCAGACCATTCCCAGGAACAGCGACAACAAAAAAGAGGCTGTCAAACCCCATCCCCACAGGTAGGCGCCGAACCCGGCCATCGGAAGCAGGATTATGAATTTCCTGAAACCCAGCTGTTTCCAGTCAAAGCGGGTGCGGATATGGGGCCACAGCGACACATTGAACATTATAATCAGTTCCTTTTGGTTATAGCTCCGACGAATAAATATCGAAAATGTGCCATTCCCGTCCCGCATCTCAGTGCGGGATATACTCCAGCGGGAATCCAAGACTGGATAATCCTCTTCAAGAGGAACTGCCGCGTTAACCGCCCTTCAGCATCGCCTTGCCCACTTTGATCTGGTGGAGAAGATGAAGTCGGGACGGGCAGACAAAACTGCACAGCCCGCATTCCAGGCATTTGACCAGGCCCAGGGCGGAATATTTCTCCGCCCGGCATTCGCCCACCGCGGCATAAAGGCAATAAGGGCTCAGCCCCTGGGGGCAGATATTGGTGCACTCCCCGCAATTGATGCACAGATTGCTTTCCCAGGAGACGTCATCCTTGGTCATGATCACGCCGTCGGTGGCCGGGGTCACCGGCATCCGCGGGCTGTAGTAGCTCTGTCCGGTCATCAGCCCGCCCAGGATCAGCTTGATATTGCGGTAGCGCGACAGGTCGCGCTTGAACACCTGCTCCATGGTGATCCCCAGCGGCAGGCGAAGATTGGCCGACTGCCCGGAGGTCTGGTCCCATACCGTGCACAGCTTGGAGACCATCGGCAGACCCTCTATCACCGCCTGCCCAATGTTCCAGATCTCTTCCATGCCGTAGACCTCCGAACTTTTGGCACCGGGGAAATTGTCCTTAAGCAGCTGGCGGTGATCCTGGGGATATTTGGGCTCCACCACCTCCACCGATATGTTCACCGCGCTGGTCAACAGCACCTTCATCCGCTCTATCAGGTCCGGCATATCGTTGGAAAGAACCACCCGGCCCTGCACCGAATGGTGGACCTGCATCAATATCCGCATCCCCTCTATCAGTCTCTCCGGAACCTCCCGCAGCAGCCGGATGCTGCCCGATACCGGCGGCTCCAGGTCCAGGCCGTTGAATATCAGCAAAAAAATATCCGGCGGCTCCTGCAGGTCCCGGATGCCGGCCTCCCAGATCCGGTGGCCCAGGTCGTTCCGGGTCTTCTCCCAGTAGCGGGGAAAGGCCCCCAGCACGGCTTTGGGCTGGTGCTGGGCTTCCGATACCTGCAGATAGACGGTCAGCCGGGGGAAATCTATCTTTTTGGGCCGGACCACCAGGTCGGGAAAATCCTCTATCCTCTCCACCTGCCCGGCCAGCGGAGCATACACCGGAAGCCCGCAATGGTCATATCCGATCACGTCGTAGGCGTGCACCCAGTCCCCGGCGAACACCGAGGCCTTGCCGCCCCGCCACAGGGGAATGGTCAAAAATTCCGGCCGCTCGGAATTTTCTATGGGCTTTTTATAGCAGAACATTTTGGCCGGCCAATGCCAGCCGCCGGTGATGGATCTGGTCATTAATTCGGTGTATTATATATTTGTAAGTTGCAATAAAACTAACTTGTTAAGTATAAGATATCTGAAAATAAAAGTCAAATGTTAAAAATATGAAAAGCCGCCCATGTTTTATATGAGCGGCTTTCATTATGGCTGGGTTTACAGGTTTATTTCACGCCATCCCAGCTGTTTTAGCCCGGCACTGGTGCCGTTGGAAAGTTCGTTCTGCAAGACCTCGCTGGAATACAGGCAGTCGCCGTTGCCCCTGAAGTGCATCCCGCGGCCCCGGGGCTGGCCGACCCCGGCCAGATTGACATCGCCTTTGGCCACGCAGGCCCCCAGGACCCAGAATTTGGAAGTGATGTCGAAATCGGATTCGCCGTAGATCATCCCCTTGAAGGCGAAATCGCTCCGGCCGAAGAAGTTCTTCTTGCACCAGTAGACCCCGTGGGCGGTGCTGGTTCCCAGGGTGGACACATCCAGATCGTTGGTAAATTCGATGAAGCCGTTGTAATCCCCGTTAAGTTCGGCAACCGAGCTCACCGTCCTGACCCTGTATTTTCTTTTCATGTCGGCTTCATCGGCACAGCCCAGCATCTCCCATATGGGTTTTACCGCATAGGCCGGGTCCTGGATGGTCGGCGGATCGCCGGACATGGTGTTGGAGTTGCCGCTTCCGGGCCGGTCGATCAAACCGCCGGAGGTGGCTATGCCGGCCAGGCAGCCGGCCTCGTCGCAGGTGATGCCGGTGCGCATGCACAGCTCGTGGGCTCCTACCGGCGATCCGCAATACGGCGGGTTGCTGCCCTTGTCCCTGGCCCCGTATTCGCCGTAATCGATGGAGGCCGGGTGGTTATGGCCGCACACCGAGAAAGCGCCGGTGACAAACACCCCCTGGTCGCAGTTGACGGCGGATTTTACGTTGCAGGTAAGGATATTCTTGGACGCCTCGACCTCTACGGTCCGGCGGACATTCCCCACCAGGCCGGTAGCCCTGATCACCCAGACCGGGGCGGACTTGTCGTTGGGAGCGTTAAAGGGCGGGCCGACGGAAAGGCTCTGCTGTCCGGTGGAGATGTCATAATAATAGATGCCGGTCTGCGCCGGATCGGTCTTGTATCTTACCGAAAGCGCGTATTTGCCGTCGTATCCGTCAACGGTGCTGACGGTATAGGGAAGGGCGTCGGCCATCCCGGTTTGGATGGATGAATAGTATTTCAGGGTGGTGGTGCTGGTCGGCAGGCTGGTGGTGTTGAGCACCCTGGCCTCCCAATTGGCGGATGTCGGGGTTTTCTCGCCGATGAAAATGGCGCCGGTTTTGGCCAGCCGGGCTGCCATCTCGCTGATGCCGGCCTCGGCCACGTTCATGGCCTCCACATAGCGCACCTGGTTACCGCCCATCTGCTTTTCGGTGGTGGTGGAAAGCATGAATCCGGCCACCATCACCGACATGACCAGCAACAGCATCATGGTGATCACCAGGGCTATGCCCTTTTCCTGTTTCAGTTTGTTTTGCATCTTGGTACTCCTTAACTATTATGAATTTACTAATACTTGGGGAAATAAATTATCAGATTGCCCTTGCCTTCTTCGGTCTTTTCTGCCGCGCTGATGTCCATGTGCCCGTCCTTGTTAAAATCGCCTATCCCGACGGTCGCCACATCCCCGTCTCGCAATCCCAACGAGGGATCGGTGCCCTCTTCCGGCAAAACCCCCTTGGAACAATCGAATACCAGCGTTTTACCGTAATAGCGTCCGCCGCTCAGACCGGACCGTAAGCCCACCACTATGTGAGATGTCAAACTGCCGGAGATCCAGTTCATCCGGGAAACAGCCATCGATGTAGGCTCGCCGATGTCAAGACCGTTTTTATCCTTGAGCTCGGCCACAAAGCTGGGATTGCCGTCGATCTTGCCGAAACTGCCGTCGGTATTCTGCAGCCATACCTGGAGCTCGCCGCAGAGCGAATCGGTCCTGACGGCCGCGACGATATCGTTCCTTCCGTTGGTGTCGATATCCGCCACCGCCAAGGCCACAACATCGCCGTTGACATTATCCTGCAGGAAGGTTCTCCTTTTTACGAACCACGGGGTGGCCCCTTGGCCCTCGTAAACCTGGATCTCGCCGACGTATTTGCCCTTCTGCAGCCCCACCACCAGGTCTTGTTTGGTGTCGCTGTTCAGCAGCAGTCCGGAGGCCAGGGCCATGACCTCGCCGCCCAGGTTGGCGAATACCTGGTCGGCCGGCGGGGTTGGGAAACTGCGGACCTGTTTGTTGCTCCAGTTGCCGGTATATGAGGTATAGGGCGTATTGATCCACAGCACAAAGCCGCCCTGGCTGTAGGCGCTGGTGTAGCCGGCCGCTATATCCGGGAACCCGTCGTTGCCAAAATTGGCCAGGCTTATGGTGTTCACTTTGTATGTGGGGTCCACCGCGGTCAAAAGGAAATTCGGGGTGGTCGGGATATTTGCCGCCATTTGGGCCCGGCCCCGGGATGTGGTGGTGGCGGAGTCGTCGTTGATGGTCGGCCATACGATCAGGTTATAGGACGGGGTGGTGGCCCCGGTGTTGTCCAGCCCCACGACCAGGTCTCTCCGGGAACGATAGTTGGAAATGTTCCTGGTCCCGCTTTTGCTGCCGTAATCGTCCATGGTATCGCTGGCAATGGCGATAACATTGGCATTCACCAAAGAGGTGGTCTTTTCATAGGTATAGGGGCCGACCAGGGAATCGAATATATAATCGACGTTGGTCTCCTGGGTCCCGTCTATCTTGTACCTTTTGCTGAACCAGCCCCGCAGGTTCCCGGTGGTGGAATTGATGTATTTGGTGCCCAGGACAATGTCGCAATCGTAATAATGGCTGGCGGCGCTCCCCTCATATTCATAAAAATCGTTGTCGGTCATGCACAGGACATTTGAGGCCTGGAAATATACCGTCTGCATTTGAAGATCGCCGAAGGTATAGACTATGGTGGTGTCCCCGGTCTGCAAAGCCCGGGAGGTGTTGTTGGGCGACGGACGGTAAACGGCTATGCGGTTGGGCGTGGTTGACATCCATCCGGCGGAATCGGTCTCGACTATGGTATAGGGGTTGGCGGCGTCGGTTTCCAGCACGTCCACCCCAAAGGTCCCGTCGGCGGCGGTAAAGCAATCCTTCACATAAATCTCGGTGGTCGGATCAAGGCCCTTATAGACCGAGATCCTGACGCCGCCTATGCCGGCTTCGTTATCATACGACCCTATTGGCGCGGCATCCCGGAATACCTTGCCCCTTATGTGGGCGGTACCGCCCGGCCGGAAGCCGAAATTCTGGGTGACGTTGCCGCTGGAAGAGACGCCGGCCTTGGCCGTGGCCGGGACCGTGGGAACGTATTCCGGATCGGCCACCACCGGGATGCAGATGGCGGTGTCGGGCAAGGGGGCAGTAGCCAGGCAGTAAGAACCGTCGCTCCCGGTCAGATAACTCTGCCCGGTTGATTTCAGATAAACCGTACAGCCTCCCAAGCCGAGCTCCCCTGCATCTTTGAGGCCGTCGGCGTTGTCATCCTTGAAAACTATTCCCGAGACCGAGCGCGGTATATAGGGCACCAGGGGAAAGTCCAGGGTCTTGTTGCTGGAGGTGGCGTCCACCAGGGAGTCGGCCTTGGCCGGAGGAACTATCCTGTAGCCCTTGGTATCACCGCAGTGTATCGGGGGGACCGTTATTTCTATTATATGTCTCTGGGGGGCCACGCTGAACGAGTAGCTGCCGGTGACATCGGTGACGGTGGTCTGGCCGTCGGTGCGGTTGGTCACCTTGATGCCCTCAATGCCGTCCTCCCCGGCGCCCATGGTCCGGCTGCTGTCATTGTCGGAATATACGAAGCCGGAAATGGTCTTGCCCTCCAGCACCGGATAATTCCGCGACAGGGAGACCACTGTGTTGAGAGTGACGACCTGGACTATGTTCTTGCTGTTCGGCCTCCGGGCTTCGGTGGTAACATAGACCCCTATCTTGGTGATCTTGGGAAGCAATGAGGAGGAAAGCGGGGTGATGGCGGCGATCTCGGCGGCCGAGCTCACCATGTTGTCGTTATCGGTGTCGCCCCACACCTTTTCCGTATTGGTGGCCGCGTCGTAATAATAATATACAAACAACGGGCGTATCGCCGGCTGTCCCACCGGCGCCGCCGGGAAACTGCACCTGGCAAGGCCCACCGGGAGAGAGGTGCCTCCGTTGCTGTTGGCTGCCGAGTCATAGCCGAAGACCTGGCGCACCAGACAATACAGCCGGGTATTCCTGGGGCTCAGGGTTTCCTCCAGGTCGTCGCCCCGGTCATCGACCGCAATCGCGCCATTGTTGTTGGAATCGAAAGTGTATCTGATGCACTCGGCCCCGTCGGTAAAGCCGCTTCCCCCGCTGTAAAGCGGGCTGGCGCTGCCGCCGGGCAGGGGATTGACCAGGGGATTAAGGGCCCTGGGGGTGCCGTGGCCGTCTATGGTGTCGGGGTATGGCGCCAGATTGGCCGAAAGTATCAGGTCGAACGGTCCGGCATAGTTTATGGGACGGTGCCCGGCCACCGCATTGGCGCCGTAGCCCGCCATCCTGATGTCTTCCACTATCATGTCGACCAATACCCTGGCGGTCTGCTGCGTTTCCAGCATTATTTCGGAGTCGGACTTGCTCCGCTGACTGTTGAGGACCACCGAGATCACCGCCCCCACGATCAGGCCCAGCATGACTATGGCGATCATCATCTCGATCAGGGAAAAGCCCTTTTGTTTTATTTGAAGATTGTGCATGGCAGGTCCCTCCGCAATTTTATGCATTTAGTTTGTAAAATAACTGGTGACCGTCACTGTTTCCCACTCGCGGGGGTGATCTGTCTGTTCCGGAGCGGGATGATCCATGTAATACATGTCCCAGGAGGTGGAGACCGATACCCTTCGCATATCGGTGTTGCCGTTGACGTCTGCGGTAACGGACCACCACTGCCAGTACCGGCCGTTCCCGCTGGGATGGTAATAGGCCGTGGTGACATTCCCGGCCGGCAGGGAGCTGAACCCTGATTTTTTAAGTATCTCCATTTGCTGCTGGCTGTATTCGGTGGCGGTCATCATAAGTTTGCTTTTGTTAATGCTCCTGGCGGCCATGGGAACAACGCCGGCCATGGCCAATATGCCTATGGCCAGGATTATTATCGAGACCATCAATTCTATGATGGACATGCCCTTGTTATTATATGTCTTTCCCATTTTCATCTCCTTTAATAAAATGCTCTTATGGTAGAATGACCGTGCCGGAAAGGGGGACAAAGACCGTTCGGGTGATGTTTTTACTGTTTATCAGGCTTACATTGCCGGAAACATCGGCGTTGCCCCTGGGAGAGAAGATTATTGTGACCGTAGCGGAACTTATGGATATATTCCTTGATAATTGGACGGTGTTTGTCGGTTCGCCGGCATCCACGACATGGTTAGCGTTAAGATCTTTAACGATCGTATAGAATGAGGCATTTTGAGTGAAAGTGCATAAATAAGGTGTCCCGTTGGTTATGGAAAAAGACCGTGCCAAGATCAGGCTGTTGGTGACATTTCTAATGTCGTTGTTTAACCGGTAATTGGGTAGGCTTCCGGTTATGGCAGGCACGGATAACCCGGCCATCACGCCCATTATAATGATGACGACCATCAACTCGATTATTGTAAAGCCTTTGTTTTTCATATCTCTTACCTCGTTAAAATATTAAAGCATTTTTTATGCCAGCATATGTGTTGTCTGCTTAATTCATTATAAATACGGAGATTACACGACATCATGAGTTCAACAGGGTCGGTTTATTAATTTTAATACTGTTACCCTGGGGTAATACCTTATTACTCTAAGGCCCTGATCCTGGGTTTATTCCAAACTGTAATCCTTTATCTTTTTAAGCATTACCCGGTAGCTGATCTTCAGCCTCCTGGCAGCCTCGCTTTTATTGCCCTTAACATCGCTTAGCACTTTTCTTATCAAACCCGCTTCTGCCTCCGCGGCCGCCCGGGCGGAAACAGCCAGCAAACCATCGCCGGACATTCCCGGATCGTTATTTGACGTGGTAACGGCAGGCGGCAAAAATTCGACATCCGTTTCATCGAGCCGATTCCCGCCGGCCATTATCACTGCCCTTTCGACGGCATTCTCCAACTGTCTTACATTTCCCTGCCAGTTATGGGCCATCATTATCTTCAGCGCCCCGGGGGATATCCCGGCAACTTGTTTGTGCAGTTTGATGGAATATTTTTTTATAAAATGATTGAGCAACGGCTCAATGTCATCGATCCTCTCGCTCAGTGGGGGGATCACTATGGGGAACACATTCAGCCGGTAAAACAGATCCTGCCGGAATCGCCCTTTTTCCACCAGCTCCTCAAGCCTTTGGTTGGTGGCGGCGATCAGCCGGACATCTACCTTTGACGGTTTGGTGCCGCCCACCGGCACTATCTCCCGTTCCTGAATTACCCTGAGGATCTTTGCCTGCAACGGCAGGGAAAGTTCGCTTACTTCATCCAGGAAAAAACTGCCCTGTTCGGCAACCCTGAACAAACCCGGTTTATCGCGGCCGGCTCCGGTAAAAGCCCCCTTTACATAGCCAAACAGCTCCGATTCCAGAAGGGTTTCCGGCAGGGCGGCGCAATTGAGGGTTATGAACGGTCCGGAGGACCTGGCGCTCAGCCGGTGTATCTCCTTGGCAATAAGCTCCTTTCCTGTTCCGCTTTCCCCGATGATCAATACATTGCTGTCCGAGCCTGCCACCTTGGCGGCAAGCTGCAGAACATTTTTCATTGCGGCTGACCGGTAGATTATATCGGTAGAATACTTGCCCGAAGGCGCGATCTTTTCCAGGCTGAATATCCGCCCATAATCATTTAGACAACCTTCTATCTTATTCAGATTGGCGGATATTATTTTATCCTCCACTGTCTCGGATATATTATCCTTAAGATCTTCCAGCATAGGATTTATTTTGGCCAGAAAGCTTTGTGCCGCGCTGTTTATCAGATCGGCCCTTTCGGAATATCCGGCCAGTTCCTCCAGTTTCCGGGCTTCGGTGATGTCAGAGATGACTATATTGTAGCCGACATCCTTGCCTCCCAGCTCCTTGAACCTGTTCGCTTCGGCCTGAATGATGATTTTCCGCCCTCCGGTCCCTTCGATCTCTTTTATTACGGTCTGGCTGCAGTCCTTGGCGGGGATCAGGGTATTTATTTCCTTTATACCGTCCTTTCCCAGAATGGCAGCTGCAGCCTTGTTGAACGAAATGATCGAACCCTTGTTGTCAATGGTGATTATCCCTTTGTCGATATTGTCAAGGACCTGCCGGCTGTAATGTTCCAGATTATCCGCCCGAATCTTCTCCAGGTCATAAAGCTCTCCCAGCTTCTTGCCTTTTTCCTTTAACTCGCCGATCATTTTATGATATGTATCCATCACCAGTTCCACGTCAGAATCAAATACAACTTCATTGCCAGGCAACTCGTTTCTTGCGCTTTGGGCCATCATCTGAAAAGGAGCTAAAATGTTCCTTAAATAGAAATACAGGAATAAAAAGACCAGTCCTCCGATTATCAGCAGGCTTAAATTCAATACCCGTTCGGCGGTTTCCATGGCAGACAGAAAATCAGCCGGCGCAATTATAGCCAGATGATCTTCGTTTATTTTTTTGCCGTAGATATAATTTATATAAGCCGAGTTGCCTTCTTTATAGGTTTTACCGAGTCCGTCCAGGCCGTTTTCGGCAATTTGCGGGAAGACCATCACTCTGCCGGATGGACCTTCCTGGAACTGCATTCGGTATGGGCTGGTGCTTAGTTTCCAGACCCCTTTGTCATCTATCAAACCTATTTCCTTAAGACCGGCGGAGTCGGCGATTTCTCGGATTTTCTTCAGCACCATGTCGCTCTGGACGGCGCTGTTCACCGCCAATTGCCGGCTTGCGATATCGGCGACAAACCTCAATCTTTGTCTAAATTGTGTCTTATATTGGTCATGAGTATTGTTCAGAAGGAATACCGTGGCGATATTCATCACCAGAAGTATCGACACTATCAGAAACCCGGCCAGTCGGGTCTCCCGTTCGTATTTTAACCATTTGCGCTTCATAGCATAACAGAATATCATAACCCATTGCTGCTGTCAATAAAAAAATGGGATGCCCAAAGGCATCCCATTAATAAACCGGTGAATTTTACTTGTTTCCGCAGCCGTCGCAGTTTGTGTCGATGACGACATTCTTCGTTTTCATCCGCTTCACGGATTTCATCTTTTTCTGCTGTTCGGCGGTCAGCACTTTGTTCACGGCCAGGCGGTGCTCGATGCGGGAGTTATAGATCTTCTCCTGTAGCTTGGAAACCTCCGCCGCCTTCTTCCTGATGGCCCCCTCGTTCCCCGCTTCGTCAAACAGGTCCTGCAATTCCATATTGGCTATCTTCAGGTCGGCCTCGGTTTTGATCATCTCCTTGCGGTGGGCGGTGGCCATGCCGTCGATCTTTTTGACTTGCTCATCGGTCAGTCCGATCTCCTTGGCCATCTCCGGGTTCTCCCACCATTGTCCCCGGCCCATCCCCCGGCCTTCGCCCATCATCCCGGGGCCATCCCTTTCGATACGTTTTTCGATCCGGATGTTCTTCTCCCCGCCGCCGGGGCACTGGGCCATGGCGCTGGCCGCCAGCATCAGGGCCGGCACCATCAGTAGGATTGCTTTTTTCATTGGTTCTCCTTTGGTTTTGGTTTTATTGTATTTGACATTGTTCGGTAATTGGACTGCAGGAGCGGTCTAAGGGTTTAACTATTTACCGCCGCCGGCAATATTATTGTGCTATTGCCGTATCCGTCGGTACCTTTTTTCCTTGACCTGGATCACCATCCTGCGGATCTCCTCGTCGAAATTCTGGTCGAAGATCCTCCACAGGGCCCTTTGCTGAACGGTCAGCATGGTATCCAGCTCCTGATGGATCTTTTCCATATTCTTAAAGGTTTCCTTTTGCAGTTTGTCGATGGAATCCAGCTTGGCTTTAAGATCCCGGTCCTTGGCCTTCCTGGCCATCATCTCCTCAAGTTGGGCCACCAGTGTCCGGTGTTTATTGCGCAGTTCCCGCTGGTTCTCCTCCAGCTGTTTGAGCTTGGGGAAGAATTTGGATATCTGGTCGTTGGAAAGTTGCAGGACCTCGGTCATCCGGGAGACCCTCACCGCCTCCAACATCCGTCGCTCCCGGTGCTCGGGCGGCGGGAATTCCGGGGGACACAGACTGTCATACTCATGAAGCATGACCGTCATCCGGGTCTGGGCCATGACCGACAGGGATATCAGCAGCAGGGACAATATCAACAATGTTTTTTTCATGTCAACTCCTTATATCCTGCAGTTCCGAAAGCAGGTACTCCATTTCGGTTTCGGACAGATCGTCCAGCAAGTGGGTGGCATTGTCCGATCCCTCAAGGTATATGCCCTTCTGCAGGGTGGAAAGATATTCTTCATGAGCGTCGTTCTGGGAGACGGGGATGTCCTGGGCCACAGCCTCCAGGGCCTCGTCGATGTTTGACCAGCCGTAGTTCTCCGAGGCCCAGTGGGCCGCGGTCTGCGAGATCCTGTTGTCGGACGATATCCGGTTCCGCATGGCCGTTATGCCGAAAGCCAGCAAGAAGACCATCATGAATGAGGCCGCCGGCATGGGGGACAGCATTACGCTCCACCACGGTTTGGCCGGTCTCAGGGCGGTCTGTTGGACCACGGCCGACAGATTGGCAAAGAACTGCTGGTCCGGCATCTCCACCTGCCACTTATCCAAAATTAGGGATAATTCCAGATCGGTCGGTATTTTTTTGTTTTTATTCATTTTGTTCATCGACTTTGATAAGTTATATGATTTCCTTTTTTACGTTTATATTCCCGAAACCGTCTGCAGTATGACGGCCTCATTGGTCATCCTGATACTCCACGAAATCCTTCAGCTTCTCCTTCAGCTTCTGGACGGCCTGAAAATAATTGGCCTTGACGCTGCCCGGGGAGCGGTCGGTGATCCGGGCGATCTCGTCGTGTTTGTATCCCTCGTAGTGGTGCATCACGAACACCGACCTTTGTTTGTATGGCAGTGAATCCACCGCCTCAGAAACCTTCCTCTGTAAAAGAACATCCGGGGTCTTGCGGTCGGCGATCTCTCCGGTAACTTCAAATGAAAGGGGCTGGTTGAGGTTCTTCTTTCGCCAGGTGGAACCGGTGTTGATGGCTATCCGGTAGAGCCAGGTCCTGATGTCGCTTTCCCCTTTGAATCCCCCGATGCCTTTTAATGCTTTGATGAATACCTCCTGGGTAAGGTCCTTGGCATCCTCAACGTTGCCGGTAAGGCGGTAGCAAAGCCGATAGATGCCCTGCTGATGAGCCCGAACGATCTCATTGAAAGAGCTGGTATTCCCGGCTTTAACTTCTTGTATGGCATTCATTAAGGATTCAGGCATGGTTGATATTCAACAGATTAGACTTATGCTTACAGGATATGGTTTAAAACAAAAAAGCCCCGCAGAAGCGGGGCTTTAACCATATATTCTACTTTAGATTGTACTTGATCCCGGCCTTGATGACGAAATTATTGAAGGCATCTCCCTCGGTCATGATGGTCTCGTACTCACCCAGAACGTTCAAAGCCATCTTTTCGTTCATGGGATATTCGAAACCGGCGCCGAAGCCCAGACCCATTTTGGTCTCACTGGCCGATTCATCAATTTCCATGGTGTAACCCAAATAAGAAAAGGTCCCTTCGGCCTTTGATGTCAGCATGTGGAAACCCAATTCGCCGATGCCGTAGGGCTTGATGCCTGTTCCGCCGCCGAAATAATACTTGGCGCCGGCCTTGAGCGGTATGTCCGATACGCTGTATTCTATGCCGAATATCTCTTCCTTGGCGCCCCAGCTCACATAACCGATGGTTCCGGTTATGGACAGATTCTCATTCATGGCATAATCGAAGGTCGGGCAGACTCCAAAGCCCATTGAATACCACTCACCCATATCTCCCATAGGCAGGAACAAGCCCACGTCGCCGCCGATGGTCATTTTGTTCTGGGCAAATGACAGGGAACCCAAGGCAACCAGGGCCACCAGGACCAGGGTCATTTTCTTCATGACTGAACTCCTTAATGTTGTTTTGTTGTTATTGTTTGGTTGGTGATCGCAATGGCATAATGTTATCTCAACTAACCTCAAAAGTCAAGTATCACAAAAATATATTTTCATCCCTTGACCACCCGCGGTAGCCGTCTGTTTTCTTGATCTGCATCTTGGCGAACCTTTAATAAAAATGGCTATTCCCGGCGGGAATAGCCATAAAGCTCTAACGCAATTTCTTCTTATGCCGGTTGGCTCTCAAACGTTTCTTGCGTTTATGGGTCGCTATCTTGTGTTTTTTCTTTTTCTTACCGCAAGGCATTTATACTGTCGAACCTCCTTCTGGTTTATCATATTTTGTTATTATTTACTTCTTCGAGACCTGGGCTTTAAGTTCGTTGGAAGGCTGGAAAATGGGGACCAACCTGGCCGGTATCTGCACCGTCTCGGTAGGACGCCGGGGATTGCGGGCCAGACGGGGCTTGCGCTCTTTGACCTTGAAACGGCCGAAACCCCTGATCTCGATATTCTTGCCCTCGCTCAGCGTCAGAGCGATGACATCCAGAAAGGAATCGACCACGATCTTGGCATCCCGCTGGGTAACCCCGGTTTTATCGCAAACCAACTTCACCAGATCAGCCTTAGTCATTTGTGAACCCTCCTTAGTTACAACTGGAACAGTTATGAGATGAACACCCGCCGCATCCTCCGGATTTTCCGGCCGAAACGAAACCTCTCTCGGTCCTGCAGCCGAATGTGGAAAAAATCTTTTCTGTCTGGGCACTGCCGCATTCCGGGCAGGCGGGTTTGCTTTCCGAGAGGCGCATCAGCTGTTCAAATTTATGATTACACCTGCTGCATTCAAACTCAAAGATTGGCATAGCATTATGATACAATTTCGGAGCGGTGTTTGTCAATAGGAATTTTAAAATATTTTTTGCAGGAAAATATTCAGCTCTTGCTCGCCGATCTCGAAAGGCATTTTACCGCGCCGTATCTGAAGCAGATCCCCCTGCAGGGGCAGGCCCAGGCTTTGGGACCCGGCAGTGATCAGGCTGGGCACCTTGAGCATGTAGGCTATGGAGAAGATGTCGTTCTTGGAGCCGATGAAGCCCCGGGCCTGGGATAGGGCTTCGGCCGCCTCGGCCGCCGATGGCGAGTTCAGCACCGTCTGCCCGTTCAACATCTGCTGAGACATCTTTTCATCGGGATTTATCACGATCAGCTTGAGCCGCTGATCAAGGGCCAGAGCCTGCAGGATCTTTTCAAAGTTTCTCTTCTTCCAATGGCTTCCGTCCAGGGCCAGCACCGACTGGCCTTTTTTAAGGCCCTCCTCCTTGAGCCTTTCCCGGAACTCCCTTTTGCCCTCCAGGCCCACCAGCTTGGGCCAGGCCGGATGATGGCCGGCCACCTGAGCCCCCAGGGGTTTTATGATGTCCAGGTTGCGGATCACCTCATCCGCCGAAAGTTTTTCTGCCTTTATCAGGAAATTCTTGAATGGGTAGTCCCTCCCGGTCTCCTGTCCGTACCGCACTTCTATATCGGAGCGGAAGAACAGGTGTGACAGGTTCTCCAGGGGCCGGTAGTTCAGGTCCAGCAGCAGTTCGAACCGGCGCTGACGGAAGATCTTCTTCAGCCGGCGCGATTCCCCGGAAGCCGGGCCTTTGACCAGACGGGGCCGGAAATCTATCACCTCGTCCACCTCGTTGTCAAAATGCCACAGCCCGCGTTTATCCTCGTCGATCAGCAGGGCGATCAGGCTGTCCCGATAATGTTTGCGCAGAGCCCTGATGGCAGGAACGGCACACAGCAGTTCGCCGTCGTCCTGGGCCGGGAAACACAGGATCCTGCCGGGTTTTTTGAGGATCCGGGTGAAATCCACCGGCTTCTGGACGCCGAGCCTCCGGGACAAGCTTATGGCCAGTGAGTTGAATAGGCTCACTTCATCTGCCCTTCCTGGTCCTGGGTCCGAAGGCTATCTTGACCACGCTTTCGATGTTGCTGACGTAATGGAATTTCAGGTTCTTCCGCACATGGTCCGGTACCTCCTCCAGGTCCTTTTTGTTCTGCTCCGGCATGATGATCTCCCTGATGCCGGCCCGTTTGGCGGCGATCACCTTCTCCTTGATGCCGCCAACCGGCATCACCTTGCCCCTCAAAGTGATCTCGCCGGTCATGGCCAGGTTGGCCTTCACCGGCCGGTCGGTCAGCAGCGAAAGCAGGGCGGTGGCCATGGTCACCCCGGCCGAGGGGCCGTCCTTGGGGATGGCCCCGGACGGCACGTGGATGTGAATGTCGAACTTCTCAAAGAAATGGGGATCTATCTTGTAGCTCTTGGCTTTAGACCGGATGTACGACAGGGCCGCCTGGGCCGATTCCTTCATCACCTCGCCCAGCGATCCGGTCAGGCTGAGCCCCTTCTTGCCCGGCATCTTGGTGGCCTCGATGAACAGGATCTCCCCGCCCACCGGGGTCCAGGCCAGCCCAGTGGCCATGCCCACCTCGCCGGTCCGCTCGGCCACCTCGGGAAATATCTTCTGCGGCCCCAGGTATTTATGCAGGCTCTGAGGAGTGACGGTCTTTTTGCCGTCCTCGCCGGAGGCCACTTCCTTGGCCACCTTGCGGCATACGGTGGCGATCTCCCGCTCCAGATTTCGGACCCCGGCCTCACGGGTGTACTCGGAGATTATCTTGCTGATGGACTGGTCGCTGAATTTGATGTGGTCGCCGCTCAGACCGTTCTCCTTGATCTGACGGGGCACCAGGTAGTTGAGGGCGATATGCAGTTTCTCCTCCTCGATGTAGCCCGGCAGTTCCAGCACCTCCATCCGGTCCTTGAGGGCCGAGGGGATGGGGTCCATCACGTTGGCGGTGGTGATGAACATCACCTTGGACAGGTCGAAGGGCACATCCAGGTAATGATCGGCAAAGGAGAAGTTCTGTTCGGGATCCAGCACCTCCAGCAGGGCCGCCGCCGGATCGCCCCGGAAATCAAGCCCGATCTTGTCCACCTCATCCAGCATGAAGACCGGGTTGTTGGTCTCGGCCTGCTTCAGTCCCTGGATGATGCGGCCCGGCATGGAGCCTATATAGGTGCGGCGGAAGCCCCGGATCTCGGCCTCATCCCGGATGCCGCCCAGGGAGATGCGGTAGAATTTGCGGCCCAGGGCCCGGGCGATGGAACGGCCCAGCGAGGTCTTGCCCACCCCCGGAGGCCCCACAAAGCACAGGATCGGCCCCTTGGCGTCCCCTTTCAGCTTGCGGACCGCCAGGTATTCTATGATCCGGTCCTTGACCTTCTCCAGGTCGTAATGGTCCTCGTCCAGTATCTTACGGGCGGCCGCCACGTCCAAGCTGTCGGTGGTGGATACGCTCCAGGGGAGCTTAACCAGCCAGTCGATGTAGGTGCGGGCCACGGTGTATTCGGCGGCATGGGGCGGCATCCGGGCCAGCCGGTCCAGCTCCTCGTGGGCCGCCTTCAGGGCCTCGGGGCTTAAGTTTGCCTTCTCCACCTTCTTGCGCAGGTTGCCCACTTCCAGGGAATGTTCGTCCCCCTCTCCCAGCTCCCGCTGGATGGCCTTCATCTGCTCCCGCAGGAAATAATCGCGCTGGTCCTTGTCCATCTCGGTCTTGACCTGGTTCCGGATCTTGTCCCCCAGTTCCAGGATGGAGAGCTCCTTGGAGAGCAGCGGGATCAGCTTCTGCAAACGCTCCTTGGGATCGATGGTCTCCAGCATCTGCTGGCGCTCGGCGATGGTCAGGTTGAGGTTGGAGGCAATCAGGTCGGCCATCTTGCCGCTGTCCTCAATGTTCATGGAGACCGCCTGCAGCTCGTCCGGCAGGTAGGGAGCCAGTCCGATGATCTTCTGGAACAGGGACACCACGTTCCTCATCAGGGCCTCGGCCTCGATGCTCTTACGGCCCTTCTCCCTGAGCACCTCCACTTTGGCGGTGAGATAGGGATCGGTCTGGACGAACTTGGTGATCTTGATCCGGTTCAGGCCCTGCACCAGGATCCGGATGCTGCCATCCGGGAACCGGAGCATCTTGATGATCAGGGCCGCGGTGCCGACCTGGTAGATCTCGTCCTCCTTGGGCTCGTCGGTATCCTGCCGCAGCTGGGTGCACAGGCCGATGATCTTGTTCCCCAACAGGGTCTCGTCGGTGAGCTTGATCATCTTCTCGTTGGATATGACCAGCGGGACTATCAGATAGGGAAATACCACCTGCCCCTTGAGCGGCAGAATGGGAAGCTCCCCTGGTATTTTCACTTCTTTGGATTCTTCGGGCATTGAAAACCTATTCGATTCAAGATTCAGTTATGGTTTGATATCTGCCGGCAGACGTCGAGCGATACCTCTCCCGGAGCTCATTCTATCTTTATCTCCACCGTCCTGACCTTCTGCTTGGCCACCCTGATGTCCAGCATGCCGTCCTTGTAGACCGAGCTCTGGACCTTGTCGCTGACCGTCTCCGGCAGGCGGATGACCTTCTCGAACCAGCCCTGGTTGATCTCGATCTTGTGATAGAAACGCTTCTGGTCGGCCCCGGCGTTGTCCAGCCGGGAGCCCCTGATCACCAGGGACCCCGGAACGAAACTGATGTTGATGTCATCCTTGGAGATCCCGGCCAGTTCCAGCTTGATCACCAGCTCGTCGTCGGTCTCGTAGACATCGCAGCTGGGATGCCACAGGGTCTCCTCCTCCACCAGATAGAAGGGCTGGGTCTGGTCGGTCATGTCGTGCAGCAGGCCGCTCAGGTCCCGGCGGTACACCCGCATCACCTTCACCGGCTGGTTTGGCATAATCCTCTCCTTTATCTTTAGGGGATGAACAGCTTGAAATAATCCCGGTCGGTCACGGAGATCTGCCCTATTTTGTTGCGGACATCCTCCGCCAGGCCCAGCTTTTCCGCCTGCCGGGCCAGCATCAGGATATGGCGGCGGGTATTGGTGTTCAGATGGTCCACCTGCCGGATCCCGGCATCGTTGATGCCCTTCAGGATGCTGTCGAAGGCCTGGTTGATCTCGCTGTTCTCCATCTCCGCCAGCAGCAGAAATATCTGCCCCAGTCCTTTTTCCCCTTTCAGCCGGGCGAATGTCTCGGCCATCTTTTGGCCAATTCTTTCCGGCAGGTAATCGGGAATGTCGAAATTGGCCTCCTTGACCACTGGAAGTTTGCCGATGTTTTCCAGGGCTCTGGCATGCGACAGTTCCTCGTCGGACATGTCGGCAAAGAACTGCCGGAGTTCCAAATCCTCAAAGCTGATCGAGCACCACAGGTAAACCTCGGACATCTTCAGCTCCAAAGATTTGAATTTCTCCAGGGCGCCGGCCAGGATCATCGGACGGCCCCAGTGCCGCTATCGCCGGTCATCAGTCCGGGCCGCCCACCGAGATCTTGACGATCCGCCGTATCTTCCTCAGCTTGACTGTGTCGGCCTTGTTGAGGTCACGCATGATGAAGGAGATCACCTTTTCCCGGTCGGTGATCTTGGCGGGAAGCCCCTTTTTGTTAATCTCCAGAGCCGCGTTGGCCGGCAGAAGGTCGCGGACCGAGGCATTGAGGGCCGCCGCCACCTTCTCCAGGGTCTTGATGGTCGGATTGACCCTGGCCTGTTCGATGAAACCTATGTACCGGTAGTCAAAGCCGGCCCGCTCCCCCAGTTTTTGCTGGGAGATCCCCTGGGCTTTGCGCATCTTCCGAACATTGCCGCCTATAAGTCTGATCAAAGCATCCATTTCCCTGCTCTCCTCTTTAAAGATATAATTTATTTCATCGCCTCCTGACGCGAATAATCCCGCTCCAGCGCGAATTCGGCCACCGGAGGCACTTTGCCGTGATTCAATATCAGGTCGGCGGCCAGCCTTCCCATGGCCGGCCCCAGCATGAAACCGTGACCGCACATCCCGGCGGCCACGAAAAATCCCTCCAGCGGGGTCCGGTCCAGTATGGGGTTGCCGTCCGGGGTGTTCTCGTAGCTGCCGGCCCACTGGCGGATCACCTTCACCGGGGCCAGGGCCGGCACCAGTTTAAGCATCCGCCGGGGCATCTGATTCAGGAATTGGTAGCTGGAATCGGTGGAATGGCCGGGAACGTTGGGAACCGGCGAATAACAGCCGATGAACTGCCCGTTGTGGCGGAACTGCTGGAAATATCCCCCGTCGGCCCGGTAATCCACCAGCATGGGAATGTTCAGGTAATCCACCCCCTCGGTTATCAGGGCCTCATGCCTCTCCGGCTCCACCGGCACCTCGATGCCGGCCATTTGGCCGATATCCCTGGCCCAGGGCCCGGCGGCATTGACGACCACATCGGCCTGGTATTCGGCACCCGCGGCGGTCCGCACCCCCCGGACCCGGCCGCCGCCCTGAAGTATGGCGGCCACCTCGGTAAAGGTGTTTATGCTGCCGCCGTAGGATTTGATCCTTTCGACGTAGCCGCTGACCACTGCAAAGGGATAGGCCTGGCCGTCCGACGGACAGTAGGAGCCGCCCAGCAATCCCTGGGCATCCAGGCCGGGAGCCACCTGCTTGGCTTCATAGGCATCCACCCAGCGGACATCCTTCAGACCAAAGCTCTGTTGAATGGAGATATTGGACAGGAATGCTTCCTTCTTCTCCTGGCTGTGGGCCAGGAACAGGTATCCGCCGGGATGCCAGTGGACATCGATCCCCAGCTCCTCTTTCATATTGCTGAAATGCCCAACGCTCTCCAGCATCAGCTTGATCGACCCCTCGGAGGTGAACTGCTGGCGGATGCCCCCAATGCAACGCCCGGTGGACCCGGAGCACAGGTAGCCCTTCTCGATCAGCCTGACCCGGCATCCGGCCCGGGAAAGATAATACCCGGTGGCGGCCCCAATGATGCCGCCCCCGATGATGATGATGTCGGAATTATTGGCCATCGGATCACGAATCCGCCAGGATCTTCAGGGCGACGGGCTGCAGCGGCGAGCGCTGAGTGACGGGTTTCTGATCCTCCGGGCTCTGCCCCAGCTTGCTGGCCAGCAGCTGATTGATCAGCCGGCGGCAGGTCCGGCCCTGGCAATGCCCCATGCCGGCCCGGGTCAGGCGCTTGACCTCGTCGGCCGTGGTTGCGCCTTTTCCAATTGCTTCTATGACCTCGGACTCGGTGATGTCCTCGCAGCGGCAGATTATTTTATCGTTGTTATTTGCCATACTTTTCAATATTACAACCTCACCCTTCCCTCTCCTAATGCTTTAGGAGAGGGATCGAGGGAGAGGTCAGTTATTTAATCACATGTATCCAATCGGTCAGCAGGAACTGCACCCGGCCGATAAGCAGAGCGATACGCCCCATAACGGTGTTGCCGAAAGAAGCCCCGAAGCCTATCATGATGAACCAGATGCCGATATTGGCCGAAATTTTTAAAGCCCCCTTCTGCTCCCGGGAGAAGAAGAAGTAGCTGAGGGTGGTTAGCACCCCCACAAAAGTGACCAATCCCCAAACCAAACCCCAGCCTCCCAGCTGCAGATTTGTGGCATCACCGATGGCGCTCTGCATTTGTTTCAGAATATCGGTCTGGAAGGTGGGCGCCAGCCCCATCCCGCTGCCCGTCCCCAATAGCACTGCCAGGGGTATCAGGATCAGCCAGCCGGCTTTGGAGCTAAAGCGGAAAAAGAACATCAATCCTATAAGGCCGGGAATTATGAACCAGTAATTGTGCTGCTGAAAAACCGGGACGTACAGATTGGGCACTATGGCGTTGTTCCAGTAGATGGCCACGCCGTACCCAGCCGAAATGCCGACGAAAAGGTGCTCGGCAAAACGGTAGAAGGGATTCTCCTTATATAAAAAGGAGAAGATGCCCAACGTCAGTATGGCCGCGATCCACACCCAGGGATTGGTTGAAAATATCATTTCGCTCTCCTTACTTCTTGCTCTGGTTGTGCCGGGTCACCAGATAGCCGATATTGCCCAAAATGATGAACAGCATCAACAAAAGGTGAACGATGGAAACTGCGTTCATCCCCTTGGTGGCCACCGGAGCGGCGCTGGAATAGCCGTTCTTCTTGTTTAAATATTCATACTCGCTGGCCCCCTTCATGCCGTTCAACAGCCCCACCAGCTGCCCAGCCTGCAGAAAGGGATAGTAGTCGGCGGTGCTGACCGCGGTGCATCCGGCCCCCACATTGGCATGGTAGCGGGTATGGGCATAAGCGATCCAGCCCTGAGTGATGGCGCTGCCGGCTATGGAGAGCACCAGCGGCACATCGGCGTAGTTTCGGATGCCGTTCATCATCGGCAGGCTGTCCAGCGGGGTGCCGTAGAAATCGGTGGGAAATGCCTGGCGGAAATTCTCTCCGATGGACATCATCACGATGGAAGAGCCGGGTTTAAAACCCAAAAAGGCGTAATCCCGCCCGTTGACGGCCCCGTATTCCGGAGCTATCTTTTTAAGGGCTTCTTCCGAAAGGGCCGCACCGTTGGGATCCAGGGTCATGATCACTACCCGAATTCCCTTGGCGAAGCAGTGCCGGATGACCGCCTCCAGCATCGGCTGCAGCTCGGGCATCATGGAGGGGCTGTAATCGGCCGCTATCAATATCGGCTGGCTTTGGGGCGGTATCTTGTCGATAAAGCCGTACAGCTTGACGGTGTATTTCCCCGGGATGGTAGGCAGTTTCATGGGGACTATCAGAGGAATGATCACCGCCAGGGCCACCAGCAGAAAGATATACCGGCGGTTTATCTTGGTCAGATTCTCCAATATCTTCATTTGCCACCTCCTCCCAGCCAGCTGCGCTCAATGCCCAGGATGATCTTCAGCGAGGTGGCCGTCATTCCCAGGCCCACCCCGAACAGGATGCCGCGCTTGGCGGCCATGTTGGGAACCATCATGATCCATTCGGCGATGTCGGGGATCTTGGACCAGATCATGGATCCGAAGGGTATCACCCCCAGCATCACGATGAAGCCGGAGATCAGCAGCAGGGCCGCCTCCTGGGAACGGGCCCGGAAGGCCCGGTAGGCGGCCGAGGCCATATAGAAGGCCAGGATGGCGAACATGGCCTGGTCCATCGGTGATTGCACATAATGAAACAACTTGCGATATAACTCGCCCAGCGGCTCCAGGCCTTTTACCCTCCCGAAGATTCCCAGCAGGGCCATCACCACCAGAGCCACCAGGGTCACGATGCTGTTCCACCAATGAGGCTTGCGTCTTTTGATCTTCAGCATATGATGGTTGACCAAACTGCCTATGGCCAGCACGATGGCAAAGGCGCTGATAACCAGGGTCCATTGCAGGGTGGTCTGATAGATATTGGTTGATATCTGGCTGGGGACGAAGAACTGGATGAAAAAGAATATCCCCAGCGTCAGAACTATTATCAAAGGTATCTGTCTTTTCATTTTCTCTCCTTAACCTACCCTTAGCATTTGCAGGATGATGACCCTGATCCCGGGGTTTATCAGCGACGCGGCCAGGCCGATTATCAGCAACAGCACGATGATGGCCTTGCTCCAATCCTGGCCCTTGAGGGTGCCCAGCAGCATCGGCTCGCGGGAAAGGTAGGCCGAGGCGGCATACAGTTCCTCGCCGATCAGAGTGTAATCGCAGGCGGTGATGAAGAACGGCAGCTGGTGGATGGCATCGGTGCCGGCGATCTGAATGGCCCCGGTCTCGGCCCCGGTTTCCGCCAGGATCAGGGATTCGGCATAAAACATTCCCAAAAAGAAGTTGGTGGCCGGTTTTTCCCGGGCCATGATGCCGTCCACCCCCGAGGCGAATCCCATCTGGCTGTCGGTAAGATAAAAAACCGAATCGTGGTTATAGGCATCGGGACGGCCGATCTCGTTGTAGGCCTCCTTGACGATCTCCTGGGCCACGGTAAAGACCACTGGATCCTTATTAGGCACCAGCAGCGGAGTATCGTATTCGGCGGTCTTTTTGGCCACCTGCCCCAGGATGTTCAGGGCGGCGATGGTGGCCACATCCGCGATGGTAGAAATGCCCGGCACGTACAGAATGGGACGACCCATTTCGGTGGCCCGGCCCACCGCCTCCTCCACCGCCGCCAGCCCGGCTATACGACGAATGAAAAGGCTCTGCCCGCTCCTGGCCCGGGCGATGAAGATCATCACGATTATGGTGAACAAAATACAGCTGATCAGGGCATTGATGCGCAGGGTGTTGAACCACTGCTCCGAGGCCCTGGCCGGATTTGAAACGGCGCTCAGCGCCTGACTCTCCCGGCCCACCGCCCTGACCCGGTAGAAATAATCCTTCCCGTTGGCCGGGACATCCTGGTCGTCAAAGCTGGTGAACCCGTAGGGGACATACCCCGCTTTGACAAATTCCCCATCCGAAATTTCGGACCGCAGGACCTCGTAGCCCTCGATCAATTTTTGGGCCTCATCCGGCGACGCCTGCCAGCTTACGGTAATGGCATGCCCGGCATCGTTGGGAGTGTCGACTGCCTTGATATCTGACGGCGGGGCGATGACCGCAACCGAAACAGCCTCTGGCGGTGCGGCCGTCACTGGTGAAGCAGCCATAGCTGCAGTTGCCCAGCATAACATCAACAGCAGCCCGGTGATTTTAAGCCTCATCAATCTTCTCCGTTTTATGGTTTTGATTATAATCAATTATGCCCTTTATATCCCATATAACCTTATAAAACCGCCCCTGGCCTGTCTTATTTTATCAGATGTATCCAATCGGTGAACAAAAACTGCATCCGGGCGATCAGCAGGGAGACCCGGGCCATGACGGTGTAGCCGAAGGTGGCCCCGAAGCCGATCATCACGAACCAGATGCCGACATTGGCGGTGACCTTGATCGGTCCCTTGTGCTCCCGGGAGAAATAGAAATAGGTGATGGTGCTGATCACCCCGACCATCACCAGCAGGCCCACCATCAGCCCCTTCTGGGGATCCCAGATGTTGGTGAGCATGGAGGTGTTCACCATGGTGCCCTGGATCTGTTTGAGCACGTCGGCCTCAAAGGTCAGCGGAATGGACATGCCGTTCCAGAATCCCAGGCTGATGGCGATGGGGATCAGGATCAGATGGTTAAGTTTGGGAATGAACCTGAAAAAGTACATCATCCCCAGGGCCATGGGAATAAGGGTTATCCACCGATGATTGACCAGCGGAGTGACAATGTACGGCAGGGTGTAGTTATTCCAATAGAGTACTATGAAATATCCCACCGATAGCCCGGTAAACAGATGCTCGGCAAATCGGAAGGCCGGGTTGTCCTTATAGAGATAGGAGAAAATGGCCAGGCTCAACAAGGCGGCTATCCATACCCAGATATTTGTGCTCATTATTATATCCTTACTTTTGAAAGTTCTTAAATAACTGCGTCATTTTTTCTGTTCGATCTTTTTGGAGATGAAATATCCTATGTTCCCCAGAATGATCAGCAGGATGATCAACAGATGCGAATAGGCGATGGCGCTCATGGCCTTGCTGGCAATATCCGATTTATGGTAATAGCCCGCCTCGACAATCAGTTGTTCATATTCGGCCCCGCCCTTCATCCCGCCCAGCTGGCCCACCAGCTGGCCGGTCTGCAGAAAGGGATAATTGTCCGGGGCCATCACCGCCGTCTGTCCGGCGGCAATTTTGACCTTGAACTTGGTGCCGGCAAAGATGATCCAGCTGTAGGGATAGGTCGAGCCGGCCAAAGAAAGGACCAGGGCTATATCGTCATAATTGTGTATGTTATGCATCATGGGAAGGCTGTCGTAGGGGGTCTGGTAATAATCCAGCGGCAGGGCTTTTTTTACGTTGACGCCCATCTGCAGCATGATGATGGTCATGCCGGGGCGATAGCCAAAATAACAGTAATCGATCCCGTTCTTTTTGCCGTATTCCTTGGCCACCTTGGTTATGATCCCCTCCCCGATGGCATCGCCCTGCGGGGCCAGGGACAAGCCGACCACTTTCACCCCCCGGGCAAAACAATGCCGCAGCACCGCCCGGGCCATGGGGTCCAGCTCGGCGGCCACCTGGGGGTCGTAATCGAAAGAGATCATCAGGGGCCGTCCGTTCGGTTCTATATGGTCGACATAATCATAGATGCTCCTGGTGGCGGCATCCACATAAAAATGTGATTTTACGCTGAACAACAGCGGGATCAGGATGGCCGCCAGCAGAAGGGCGAACACGATCCGGCGGTCCAGCTTGCCGAACTTGGCCAAAAATTTCAACATGTTAGTGTCCTCCCATCCAGTTGCGTTCGATGCCCAGGATGATCTTCAGGGAAGTGGCGGTGATGCCCAGCCCGATGCCGAAGGTGATGCCCCGCTTGGCGGCCATATTGGGCACCAGCATCAGCCACTCCGAAAGTTTGGGCAGGCCGCTCCAGATGGCGGCCCCCTGCGGGATCAGCCCCAGCATCACGATAAAGGCCGATATCAACAGCATGGTGGCTTCGGTGGATTTGGCCCGAAATGCCCGGTAGCTGGCCGAGGCCATGTAGAAGGCCAAAATGGCGAACATGGTGGCCTGCATGGGGGCCAGGGCATAATTGAACACCTTCATGTAGAAACTGCCCTCCCGGGTGCCGCTGAACACCGCCGCCAGTATCATGAACACCGCCGCGCCCAGATAGACCAGGCTGTATCCCCAGCCCTTGCTCTTGCGGGAGATCTTCAGGATGTGGTGCCGCACCAGGCTGTCCACCGCGATCACCGAAGCGAAAACATAGATGATCAGATCCCATTCGATCATGGTATTGAAGGCCACCTGCGATGGCCGGCTGGGGATGAAGAACTGGATGATGAAAGCCACTCCCAGCACGAAAACTATGGCCATGGGTATATTTTTTTTCATATTCCTTTACCTTTAGTGAATGCTGAAAAGGTTGTAGATGAGATCGGAGCGGAAGAGCAGGGCCGCCAGGGTGCCCAGCAGGACGAACAGGATGATGATCAGCTTGCAGGCATCCTGCCCCTTCAGGCTTCCCACCAGCAGCGGCTCCTTGGACAGGTAGGCCGAGGCGGCGTACAGCTCCTCGCCGATCAGGGTGTAATCGCAGGCAGTGATGAAGAACGGCAATTGCGATATCTGGTCGGTCCCGGCTATCTGGATGGCCCCGGTGGCGGCGCCCGATTCGGCCAGCACCAGGGACTCGGCCGCATAATAACCCATGAAAAAATTGGTGGCCGGCTTTTCCCGGACCATTATCCCGGCCAGGGCCGCGGCGTATCCCATCTGGTCCTGGGTGATGAAGTATACCGAATCCTCCTTGAACAGATCGGGACGACCCACGCTTTTGTAACCCTCCTTGACCATCTCCCGGGCCACCGCATGCACCACCGGGTCGGCGGTGGGTACGGTCAGCGGGGTATCGTACTCGGCGGTCTTCTTGGCCACCTGTCCCAGGATGTTCAGGGAAGCCACGGTGGATATTGAATCTATCAGGCCGATGCCATTGCAGTAAAGTATCGGCCGTCCCATCTCGGTGGCCCGGCCGATGGCCTCCTCCACCGCGTCCAATCCTGAGATGCGCCGGATGAACAGCTTGCCCTTGCGGGCCCAATAGATGTATAACAGGGTTATGGCGATGAACAGAAAGGTGCCGAACAATGTGTTCAGCTTGCCGGTGTTGAACCAGCTCTGGGTGGTGGATATCGGTCCGGCCAAGGCGCTGACGGCGCTGTCCCCGCTCTCGTTGACGGCCACCACCTTATAATAATAATTCCGGCCGATGATCTCGACGGAATTATCCTCGTGCTCGGTCGTACCCTTGGGTACCCAGGCGATCATCTGGAAGGAATCGTTTGGCATCATTGACCGCTCAATATTGTAGCCCATGAACCCCGGCTCGTTTTCCGAGGGAGATGATTGCCACTCCATGATGACAATGGAGCCGTCATCATTGGGAGCATCCGTCAGCTTGATATCGGTCGGCGGCTCCAGGGCCGGGGTCAGGGCCGGAAGCAGGAACAATATCAGCAGGACTGCATATTTGATCTTGATCATAACGTCCCTTTTGTTTATTAATAATGTTATATTTTTGGTAATTCAAACACAAAGACACTAAGGCACCAAGGAATATATAATTCATGCTTTGGGATCAGGGTAACTTTGTTGGTAAAAAATCAGGGGATCAATTTGAAAAACCGGATCGATTTCTCCATTCCCCTGGGTATTGTCAGGGTCACCAGCGGGGTCTTGCCCTGGGCCTTGGTGTTTACCACTTTGACCACTTTTGC
Organism: uncultured bacterium; assembly: GCA_937863685.1. Taxonomy (GTDB): domain Bacteria; phylum Edwardsbacteria; class AC1; order AC1; family EtOH8; genus UBA2226. The sequence goes on along the minus strand of CALMGM010000002.1, from coordinate 33,956 downwards.
CCGGCAACATTCCTTCCCTGCCCGATCCAAAGCTGAGACCGTATCGCCCTTCTCCGGCAGAGGCAGGAACTCGTAAGGCATGGTCACCAGACTTTCCGTTTCCGAATAATTGACGTCGATCACAAAGATGGCCAGGCCCGGGCAGCGGGAGACACAGATGGTGCAGCCGTTGCATTTGGCATGGTCCACCTTGGGCAGGTCGTTGATGTTCTCACCGACCACGATGGCCTGGCGGGGACAGCTGGTCTCGCAGGGATTGCAGGGGATCTCCTGAAAACATTCCACAACGACCACCGGTCCTTTTTTCAGCCGTTCTTCCGACGGCCAGGAGGCAGGGATATCCGAATGGTCGGCAATCCCGCAGGATGTTAATTTATCACTGAGCATTTAAGACTTTAAACTTTCAACTTTATACTTTGAACTATCTCCGGCATTCCGCCAGCTTGCACTTGCCCTCCCTGGCCTTCTGCCCGAACGGCCCGGCCCGCAAGGCCGCCAGCCGGCAGGCGGTGTCGTTTATCCGGCTTTGGAGAGCTTTTGAATCGCCCTTGAGAAATTTGACCGCCCCCAACCCGGCCAGCTCGCCCTCCAGCATGGCGGTGGAGGCCTCCTCTATCCCGGTGACATCGCCGGCGGTGAAGATGCCGGGCATAGTGGTCATCATCAGGTCATCGTGCCAGGCCACCTGGCCCCCCAGTTCCGGAATGTAGTTCATCTGACAGCCGGCCTGCCATAAAATTTCGGTCAATGGCGAAAGCCCCACCGCCAGGCAGATGGTGTCCACCTCCAGCGTCTGCTGGGTGCCCTCTATGGTCTGCCATTTATCGTCAATTTTTGATATCACCGCCCCGCTGACCTGATCCCCTCCCAGCGCTTTAAGGATGGTGTGGCGGGTTAAAATAGGCACCCCCGCCCGGGCTATCTTGGAGGCATGGACCAGATAACCGCCGATCTTTGGCAGGCCCTCAATGATGGCCTTGACCTGAACCCCGGCCTGCATCAGCTGGTAGGAAACGATCAGACCGATGTTGCCGGAGCCCACCATCAGCACGCTGCGGCCCGGCTTGATGCCGTAGACGTTCATCAGGGTCTGCACCGCCCCGGCCCCGTAGACACCCGGAAGATCGCTGCCGGGAAAGGAGACGAAATTCTCCGAGGCTCCGGTGGCCACCAGAACGGCCTTGGGCTTGAGCGGCGTCACTTTTTCGTTCTGCAGCACCGCCAACGTCCCGTCGGGATAATATCCCACCGCCGAGGCCTGGCGTTCTATCTTGATGTTGCGCTTGCCGATCTCCTGCTCCAGCTCCATCCCGATCTCAAAGCCCCGGGTCCCGGCCCGTTCGGCCTTGGAGCCGAAGAACATGTGGGTCTGCTTGATCAGCTGGCCCCCGATTGTCTGGTTCTCGTCTATGATCAGCGGATCCAGGCCGAACTCCGAGGACGACAGCGCCGCCATCAAGCCGGCCGGGCCCCCGCCGATGATAAGAAAGTTGGTATTCGTCATGAATTCTTAAAAGCAGTGTAGTAACATTGGTTCAGTTTACGGCGATCCGGCCCCGGCCCTTCTGGCGCCTGACCTGCATGCCCGGACGGATGGGGGTGATGCAGGAGAAGACATTCGGCACGCCGTCCACCTCCATCAGGCAGGAGGAGCACTTGCCCACCGCACAAAAAAAGCCCCGGGGCCTGTCCAGTTTGACGCTATGGCGCAGCACCTTGATCCCGGCGGCATGCAAAGCAGCCGCAATGGGTTCTCCCAGGAACCCCTCGACCGGCTGCCCTTCAAAAAAAAATTCTATTTTGGTCCCTTTTTTGAAATCAAGGATGGGATGTTTTCCTATTCTCATCTGACCGTAAAATTGGCTGTTGTTTGCGGATTATTAACAATAAAAAGTAATGATACTGTAAAATTTTATCATTGTCAAGACATTTTATCCCTTGGGGTTAATGCATTTTCACCAGCACCACCCGGTTTACCCCTGCCAGGTCCTTTGTAACGCTTATTTCTGACGCCGGAAGCGCCCGGGTCATCATTTCCGCCACCTCCTCGGCCTGCCCCATTCCGACCTCCAGAGCGACCAGGCCGGGACGGTTGAGACGACCGGCAAGGCCCCCGGCTATCCGGCGGTAAAATTCCAGGCCGTCAGCCCCGCCGTCCAGGGACATGGCCGGTTCAAAAAGGCCGACCTCGGGCTGCAAACTGGCGATCTGGGCGGACGGGATATACGGCGGGTTGGAAACTATGCAATCAAATCTTTCAGCCCCCTGCGGGAAAAGATCGGCCTGCACCAAATGAATATTGTCCTCCAGGCCGAAGCTCTTGATGTTGATTCCGGCCAGTTCCAGGGCTTCCGGGCTTTGATCGGTGGCCGTGATCCTGGCCGAGGCCAGATGTTTGGCCAAGGCTATGGCTATGATGCCGCTGCCGGTGCCGATATCAAGAACGTTGTGAAATCCCGGCTGCCATTGTTCCAAGACCTCCTCCACCAGTATCTCGGTCTCGGGCCGGGGGATCAGCGCCCTTTTGTCAGACTTGAACTTCAGTCCGTAGAATTCCGCCTGTCCCACCACATGCTGCAAGGGCCGGTGCCGGCAGCGATCGACGATGTATGACCGGTATTTTTCCCGAACGGTTTCGGATACGTTCTGGTTGCGATGCAGATGCAGATATATCCGCTCCTGATCCATGGCGTATTCCAGCAGCAATTCGGCCTCCAGCACTGCTTCCGGGATACCGGCCTGGGAGAGATGATCGAATCCGTAATTTAAGATCTCGCCGATGGTCATGGTCTGTTTCCTAGTTCAAACCTATGCTAAATTCATGGCCCTCAATTGCCATGGGTAGCTTCAATAGCATGCCAGCTTCGTTCAGCACCTTTTTCTTATTAAAAGCTACAGTATAGGAATAATAAGCATAGGGTATAATAATACCTGCGAATGGTGTTACAGATGCTCCAAAATACACACCTTTATCAGTCCAGAACATTGTCGGCCCAGCCTCAACACCCACCCCACGGCTTATTTGATATCCCAAATGCATTTTGTTAAATTTCAATTTATCCTCGTTGCCGCATATGTCCAAATTAAGCACTACAGCGTGAGCTAGATTATTATACCATACGATATAACTAACTTCTGCACCAACCGTTACACCACCACCTTCTCCGAAAGTGTATCCGAATTTTATGCCCGGAGAAATAAATCGGTCGTCGGCATATGCCCTGCCTACAAATGAACCAATAAACAATACCAGTAATATTAGGCACCAATATCTCAACTTCATAGCAAAGAATATCAATCCTCTTCCTCCACCTCCAGGCCCTCGGCCTGTTCGGCCGCGGTCAGCCCCTCTATGATCTGGTCGATCTGGCCGTCCATCACCCCGTCCAGATTGTAAAGGGTCAGACCGATGCGATGGTCGGTCACCCGGTTCTGGGGGAAGTTATAGGTCCTTATCTTCTCGCTGCGGTCCCCCGACTTGACCTGCGATTTGCGCTCCTGGGCCAGCTTGGCGTTGTGTTCTTCCTCCATCTTCTCCAGCAAGCGGGAGCGCAGCACCGTCATGGCCTTGGCCCGGTTCTTGATCTGGGAGCGTTCGTCCTGGCAGGAGACCACCAGTCCGCTGGGAATATGGGTGATCCGCACCGCCGAATAAGTGGTATTGACGCACTGTCCGCCGGCCCCGGATGAGCAGAAGGTGTCCACCCTCAGGTCGTTGGCGTTGATCTGCAGGTCCACCTCCTCGGCCTCCGGCAGGACCGCCACGGTGGCCGCCGAGGTGTGCAGCCGTCCCGAGGCCTCGGTGCGCGGCACCCTCTGGACCCGGTGCACCCCGCTCTCGAACTTATACTGCCCGTAGGTTCCCTCGCCCTGGACGCTGAAGATCACTTCCTTGAAGCCGCCCAGCTGGGTGGGATTGGAGTTCATGATGTCTATCCTGAAGCCCTTGCGCTCGGCGTAGCGGACGTACATCCGGTAAAGGTCTCCGGCGAATATGGCCGCCTCCTCGCCGCCGGTCCCGGCCCTGATCTCGATGATGGCGTTCTTGAAATCGCTGGGGTCCTTTGGCACCAGCAGTTTTTTCAGCTCTTCGGTCAGCGTTTGGTGCCTAGCTTCAAGTTCCGGCAGCTCGGCCTGGGCCATCTCTGTCAGTTCCTTATCGCCTCCTTCGGCCACCATTGCTCTGTTATCCTCCAGCTGTTTGCCGACATCCCGATACTCTTTATATTTCGTGATTACGGGCGATGCCTGGCGGTACTCCCGGGAAAGGTCGCGGTATCTCTGCTGATCGGATATGATCGCCGGATCGCTGATCAGTTTTTCCAATTCGCGGTAGCGTTCTTCGATCTTTATAAGTTTCTTTTCTATCATCTCGATGGCGTTCTGGGTTTGATGTTGAACCCGATGGCAAAGGGGCACAGCACGTCGGCCATCCGGTGTTTGTTGGTCTCCGGGTCTATGTAATAGGCGGCGATCTTGATGAACCAATTGTCGGTGGTGCCGGACAGGGTGCCGTCCTCGTTGTAGCTCCAGTATTTATCCTTGGCCTTGTCCTTGATCTCAATCACAACATAGACATGGTCGGGTCTCATACCGTAAAGGTCGTCCTCGCTCAGCGCGGTGTTATGCTGGGGGTGGGAATGGAAATCGCCCACGATGTACAGGTTGGGCAGGTTCTCAAAGAAGTTCACTATCCGGGAGTAGGCTCTATCCCTGGCCTTGACCCAGGTGGCATGCCGCTCGGCCTTCTGGCAGGCGATGGCATTGACCACCATGAACATCTCGCCGTCCCGGTGGCCCAAAAGGAGCCCGTAGGACTCCTTCTTGTAGACCTCGATGGCCGAGACCAGCAATCCCCAGAAAGCCGCTTCGTTGATGAATACCTGCATCAGTACAATACCTCCATCAAACACAGGCCGCAAGCCGGAGCGGTCTTGCCGGCCAGGGTCCGGTCCTTGGCCTCCAGAATTTTTTGGAGATCTTTGTTATCCATCTGCCCCCGGGCCATGTCTATCATAGTGCCGACCAGTATGCGAACCATGTTGTGCAGAAAACGGTTGGCCTTTATCTCAAAGGTCCATATCTCATGGCCAAAGCGCCACTCGGCCTGTTCCACCTGGCAAATGAAATTGTTGACCTCGGCCTGGGCCGAAGCAAAGGCGGTAAAATCGTGCTGCCCCAATATCTGCCCCGCCAGGGTTTGCAGAACGGCCGGTTCGGCCTTATATGTTATCCGCCAAGCGTAGCGCTCCCTTAAAGGAGAACGATGAAAAATAATCTGATAACGGTAGCGCCGGCTCTTGGCATCGAACCGAGCGTGGAATTTTTCAGCCGCTTCCTCGGCTTTAATGATGGCCACATCGCGGGGAAGCAGTGAGTTCAAACCTTCATCAAAGGCTTTTAGGGGAATATCGCGGGAGGTTTTGAAATTGGCCACCTGCCCGGCGGCATGTACCCCAGCGTCGGTCCGCCCGGAGCCGAGGACCGATATCTTCTCCTCCAGCATGGAGGAAAGATTTTCCTCCAACAGGCCCTGAACGGTCCGCTGACCGGGCTGGAACTGCCACCCGGCAAAATCGGTTCCGTCGTACTCTATGGTCAGTTTAATATTGCGCAACTTATGATTTTAACATTAATCTTGTGGTTTAGCAAGAGAGAGAAAATACGGTTGCATAGCAATAATTTCTTCGTGTCTTGGTGCCTTGGTGGTTCAAACCAACTCCGCCCCATTCAACTCCGTATATATCGCTCCTTCTCGGGTCAAGGTGCTTTTCATCAGCGCCAATCGGGTGATCTTAAAATCTTTTTGTGCGATATTAGCCTTCCTTACCGCTTCCTTCAATTGCATAACGTTCTTATTCGACCGCACCCGCCCCAAGGTCAGATGGGGGCTGAATTCCCGACCCTTCTTTTCGTCCAATATGTCGGCTGTCAGCGTTTCTACCTCGCGGTAAATTTCTTTTATCCCCTCCGCGCCTTTCGACAGCCCGGACCAGATGACCTTCGGCCTTTCAAAAGACGGGAAGGCTCCCAAACCGCCCAATCCGGAATCTATCGTTTTGAATTTTCCCTTAAGGGCATTTAATGCCAGACCGGTTCGCAAAACGTCGGCTTCAGGGGTCTCCCCCAAAAACTTCAGGGTCAGATGGATATTGGCCGAATCCACCCATTTAACATCGGCCCCGGACTTTTTTAATTGCCCGATCATATCACCCAAAGCCGCCTGAACCTCGATCGGCACTTCCAGAGCTATAAAACAGCGGATAATTTTCTGGGTGTTCATATTCGTTCCCCTGTCATTCCCATGAAGCTTGTCCTCGCGTAGGCGGGGAACGGGAATCCAGGGGTTAACCCCTCCCCTGCCCCTACCCCAATGGAAGAGGGAATGTTGTCTAATTCCTGTTCTTCATCCTCATGGCCAACTCGTGAATTTCCTTGTTCTGCTGGATGTATTCCTCCGACAACGACAGCCCGTGGGCATAAGGCTTGCCCTGTCCGTCCACCGTCACAAAAGTGGCCATCCCGGTGACGGCCGGATCAGGATCCTCGTTGACCAGCACCCTGCCCCAGACCGTGATGCTCTTGCTCCCCAGGCAGGCCACCTTGGTACGCAGTTCCACAATATCGCCCTTGGTGGCAGAACGATGGAAGGTCATGCCGTGGATCTGGACGCAGACCACGTCCTCCGGCCTTCCCACCAGCTTGGAGGCGGCGATGAAACAGCCTTCCACCAGCCATTCGGCCATGCGCCCGGCAAACAGCGTGCCGTGATGGTTGAGGTCCTCTGATTTGACCAGATGGGATATGCTTATTTCTTTGGGCATCTATCCTCCAGTTTCTCCATGATCATCTTTATTGATATCATTCCCGCGCATGCGGGAATCCAATTTAACATTTAAGCAAATACAACCTCAGCATATTCAACGCCGCCTGGGCGGACGATTCCTTGATATGCCGGCGCTGGCCCAAAAACCTTTTCTCCAACGCCACCGTTCCCTTGGGCCCGGCCAGGGCCATGACCACCAGCCCCACCGGTTTTTTATCGGTCCCTCCGGTTGGCCCGGCTATGCCGGTTATGGCCAGCCCCAGATCGCTGCCCAGCCGGCCCCGAACACCTTTGGCCATCTCTATCGCCGTCTCTTTGCTGACTGCACCGTGCAGCCGCAGGGTCTGCGATTTCACCCCCAGCATTTTTTCTTTTAGGATATTGCTGTAGGCGATGATCGAGCCCAGATAATAATCTGATGATCCGGAAACATTGGTGATCCTGTCCGCGATCAATCCGCCGGTGCAGGACTCGGCCGTGGTCAAGGTAAGTTTCTTATCCTTTAGCAAGCTGCCGACAATCAGCTCCATGGTCTCCTCATCCTGCCCGTAGATCACCGGTCCCAGCAGCTGTTTTATTTTCAATGACAATTCCAGAAGCTTCGCATCAATCTGGCCGGAGTTTTTGCCGGACAAGGTCAATCGCAGATCAACACCTATATGAGTCGGCAGGTAAGCCAAAATACTTTTGGCCAGGCCTTTTTCGAAGGGGATGAGCTTCTCGGCGATGGCCGATTCGGAGATCCCGGTGGTTCTCAGAGTCAGCATATTGATCTTCATCCTGCAACTCAAGGCCTCCAGCCTTTCCTTAAGCGACCCGGCAAAGATGGCCTTCATCTCCCGCGGTACACCGGGCATAAGGATCAATATTTTCTTTCCTTTTTTGAACAACAAACCCGGGGCGGTGCCTTCGGGGTTGAATAACACTTCGGCCTTATCCGGCACCATGGCCTGCCCCCGGTTGCAGGCCGGCATCTCTATTCCCCGCTTGGCAAAACGGGACCGGATGTGATCCAATATCTTTTTATCGAATTTGAGTTTCAATCCAAATAATTTTGCCGCAACTTTCTTGGTGATATCGTCGCTGGTCGGACCCAACCCGCCGGTGCATAAAATAATATCCGTTTGCGCTAATGCCTGTTTGAAAGTTTTATTGATATCATCCGCCCGGTCGCCCACTGATATCTTGAGGGCCACCGGGATGCCGATCGTTCCCAACTCCCTGGCCAGAAACGACGAGTTGGTGTCCAGGGTCATCCCCGAAAGTATCTCGTTGCCTATGGTTATGATGGAAGCTTTCATATAACGATTGATCTCCAATATCTTTCTCGACAACCGGCTTTTATTCCTGATCGTTCCAAGCGGGGTCCGGGGGCTTTGACGGCTTTAAACCACGGATATGCGGAATGAAGAAATTGTCGTTTCAAGGGAATCACCTAGATCATACTAGAAACGTCAGTTGCAAAGCCCCCGGCGCTTCTTTGGTTCTTTCTTGGCGACAAGAAAGAACAGACAAGATCAACCAAAACCATATGCTTTACTAAAAGCCTGCCACAAACTTTTTATGGGAACAGCATACTGTCCAAAAAATATCATCACGATGATCTGGCAAAGGACATTGGCATAGATCCCGGCCAGCACATCGTCGGCCACCACTCCCCAGCCGCCCTTGAGATTCTGGATCTGCCTGGCCCCCAGCGGTTTGACTATGTCCATGGCCCGGAACAGCAGGAATGCTGCCAGATATACCAAAAACACCTTGGGCAAAAACAACAGCGTGATCCACATCCCGGCCACTTCGTCTATCACGATCTTCCCGTTGTCGTGCCCCCATTTTCCCTCGGCCTGGGTTGCCGACCAGACGCCAAGGAGTAGGGACAGAACCAGCAATAATGCTCTCAGCCATAAAAAAGACGGCGCCAGCCACCAAAGGACAAGAGCCAGCAGGCTCCCGGCGGTGCCCGGCGCCACCGGTGAATATCCGGAGCCGAAACCGGAGGCCAGCGTCAAAGCGGTCTTATTGATTATGTTCTTCATTTACAGATTATCCCTAAAAAGGCCCAGGATCAGCCAGCGGTTCTTGATCACATAATCCAAGCCTGAAAGCAGGGTAAGCAGCATGGCCAGAAAAAGCAGGGCATCGAAAGAGAACTTCAGATCGGCCAGCAACTGCCATGAAAGGCTTAAGAAGCCCGCATCCACGCAATCATTGAGGCATATGTACAGCAGAATACCGAACACCGAGGCCATCTGGCTGAAGGTCTTGATCTTGGCCAGAAAACTGGACTCCATCATCACCCGGCGGTAGGCCACCAAGGTCCGCAGGCCCATTATCAGAAATTCCCGCCCAATGATTATCATCACCATCCAGGTGCTGGCCGACTTCAGGGCCACGAATGAGATCAGGGCCAGGGCGATCAGGAATTTGTCGGCCACCGGGTCCATGAACTTGCCGAAATCGGTCTGCTGGCCGTTCTTGCGGGCCAGATATCCGTCCAACAGGTCGGTAACCGAGGCCAGGATGAAAAGCGCCATGGCTCCCAGCCGGGAATATACATTGTCCACCAGCAACAGGGCCATGAAGACCGGACTGATAACCAGCCGGGCCAGAGTGAGGATATTGGGCAGATTCATCGTCATGTCGTAAATTTAACAGATTTTGCAAGCTATGTCAAACAATAAAGTTAGCCTGATTTTGAGAATAGTCCAGGAACCTGATTCCCGGCCAGGCACTCTAACATTTATTAAACAAAAACTTGACAAAAGCATTTTCACTGGCTATCATTGCAAATAGAAAGGAGAACGGAAAATGAAAACAAAATTGATGCTTATCGCCTTATTGTTGCTCAGCTCCCTTGGGACACCGGGTTTGCTGGCCGATACCGACGTCAAGATCAACATCAACCTGCCGCTGGTGCAGATCAAGGATGAGCCCACCATGGCGGTGATCCCAGGCACTTACATCTATTTCATCTACGGTTACGAGCACGATTTCTTTTTCTATGGCGGCTACTGGTGGAGGTTTCACCACAACCGCTGGTATCGGGCCAATCACTACAACGGACCCTGGAAACACCGGAAAAACAAGTATGTCCCGGCGCCGTTTTTCAAACTCTCTCCCGAGTGGCGCAAGATGGCCATAGACCATTCCGGATTCAAGTACCAAGAGGTAAAAAAGAACTGGAAACAGTGGGAGAAGGAAAAACACTGGGAGAAGAAGCAGGACCAGAAAGAAATGAAAAAAGATATCAAGGAGGGGAAACAGGACAAGAAGGAAGAAAAGGCGAAGAACGACAAGGATAACAAGAAATCCGGCAAGGGCCGGAAGTAACTCCAGGATAGAACACAAAAAGGGCGCTGAAATCAGCGCCCTTTTTATTATTCCAAATCTCTAACGACCGATTGGAACCACTCCCTTATCTGCCCATATTTTGCTTTCATATCCTCAGGGTCCTTCACAAAATAAAGCTCCTCCAATCTTTTTACCACTTCCGGCGGCAGGTCATAGTTGGCATATTTGGATCGGAAAGTATAATGATATGGGGAATGCTTCATCCTTAAAACGGCCAAAAGGCTTCCTATGGCAAAATTGTAATAAAAATCGAAGGCATCCATGTAGTTGCCCCGGTTGAATTCCTTGTCGAAGAACAACGCGAACATATCCACTTTTGCCTTGTTGCGTTCCAGGGCCAGCATCATATTCTTGCGGAACTTTTCCTTGTCCAGCGGCTGGGAGGCGATGATGTTCTTCCGGTCGAAATGCACGATAGGGTTACCGTGGATCTCCGGCTCCAGGAATTTATCTGGCTTCTCCAGTTCTCCCACTGCGAAATCGATCAATAAAAAGGGGCTGGTATTCTTCAGCCGGTAGAATTTCTGAAAGAACCCATGTGACGTGGGCTGGGGAACATCGAAGATCAGATCGAACCCGGCCAGCTTTTCAATAGCCGTTTCAACGGTTTCGAAGACCCGGGGGATGAATTCCCGGTCGGCGATGACCATAAAATCGATATCGCTCCACTGATCGACCCTATTGAATGCCGCCGCCCCGCCCTGCCACAAGGTGTGGACAAAATTCAACGGCTCCAAAGTATCAACCACGGCCTTGACGATCCGGTCCCGCTGCAGTTTATTTTCGGTCATGAATACTCCTCTTCATTATTTACGGGGACTGCAATAAAAAGGGACGGAGCTATGCTCCGTCCCCTGATATCAACGACCTAGATCTTTGTTTCCGCGCCCTTTTTAAGGGCCTTGACATTAAGCTCCAGCATCTCCGGCTTGGCTCGTTTGAAGACCTTGCCCAAAGCCTTGGCGATGGTGTCGACCGATAAAGCTCCAGTCAGGCCGGCATAGGCGCCCAGGGCAACCATGTTGGCGATCTTGGTGGTGCCGATCTCCTCGGCTATCTTGTTGCACGGCACATAGGCCACTTTGATGTCGGTCCGCTTGGGCTTGGAGTTAACCAGCGAACTGTTGATGATCAGCAGTCCGCCTGGCTTGACCAAAGGTTCAAACTTGGCCAATGATGGCTCGTTCATCACGATGACGGTATCGGGACGGGAGACCACCGGGCTGGAAACCTCTTCGGAGGCTATGACAACGGAGCAATTGGCTGTGCCGCCCCTCATCTCGGCCCCGTAAGCCGGAAACCATGATACGTTTTTGTTCTCCAACAGCCCGGCCTGGGCCAGCAGAATGCCGGCCGATATCACGCCTTGGCCGCCGAAACCCGAAATTCTAATTCCCTGATACATTATTTCTGCCCTCCTTCCTGTTCCGGCGAGCGGAAGACACCCAGCGGATACAACGGCATCATCTTCTCATCCACAAATTTCAGACCCTGCAACGGGGTAACACCCCAGTTGGTGGGACACATGGACAGGATCTCCACCAGCGAGAAACCTTTCCCTTCAATTTGGTTTTGAAAAGCCTTTTTGATGGCCTTCTTGGTTTTGATCACCCCTTGGGCGGTGCTGACCGATGTCCGCTCCAGAAACCTGGCGCCGTCCAATTGAGAAAGCAGTTCGCAGACCTTGATGGGATAACCGTTGACCTTGGGATCACGCCCCTTGGGGCAGGTGGTGGCCGGCTGTCCGATCAACGTGGTGGGGGCCATCTGCCCGCCGGTCATGCCGTATATGGCATTGTTGATGAAGATGATGCTGATGTTCTCGGAGCGGGCCGCCGAATGAACAGTCTCGGCCATACCGATGGAGGCCAGGTCGCCGTCTCCCTGATAGGAGAACACTATGCAGCCTGGCTGGGAGCGTTTGATGCCGGTGGCGATGGCCGGTCCTCGGCCGTGCGGCCCCTGGATCATGTCGCAGTTGAAATAATCATCGGAGAACACCGCGCAGCCCACCGGGGCCACCCCCACGGTCCTCTCCCGGATACCCAGTTCGTCCATCACTTCGGCGATCAGCCTATGCACTATTCCGTGGCCGCAGCCCGGGCAGTAATGCATTTTAATGTCGACCAGGCTGGATGGCTTTTTATTGACAAGTTCCATTATCTACGCCCTCCTTTCTTGGTCGATTTTTTGGCAGTCTTTATTTTTGTTGTTTTCTTTTTAACCGGCTGGAATTTTTTAACCGGCTTGAGCTTCTTTGTCGGCTTGGCCTTCTTGGGGGCTTTGGCTTTTTTAGCCGGTTTGCTCTTTTCAGCTTTTTTAGCCGCTATCGCCGGCTTGATGCTCTGGTAAAGCTTATCCACCACGGCAAACACTTCCTCGCCGTTGGGGATTCCCGAAGGCCTGGCATACAGATCTATTTCGGCAGTGCCATTGATGGCCAGGCGGACGTCGTCCACGAACTGGCCCTGGCTCATCTCCACCACCAGGAAGTTCTTCACCCTTTGGGCCATTTTGGCCAACTGTTTCTTGGGGAACGGCCACAGGGTGATGGGCCGGAACAGCCCGACCTTCATACCCTTGTCGCGGGCCATCTTCATGGCGGCGGCGGCGATGCGGGATGAAGTGCCGTAGGCCACCAGCACCAGCTGGGCATCGTTGATGTTTTTCTCTTCGAACAGGACTTCCTTATCCTCTATCTCTTTGAATTTCTTGGCCCGGATCCAGTTCAGTTTTTCCAATTCCCCTTCCCGCAGATCGTAGGAACGGACTATCCTTTTCTTCCGTCCTTCGGCGCTGCCCAGTGACCACTCGGGTTTCTTCAATGACTTGGGATCCACCGGCTGAAACTTGAACTCCACCGGCTCCATCATCTGTCCCAGAATGCCGTCGGCCAGGATCATCGAAGGCATACGGTATTTTTCGGCCAGCTCGTAGCATTTCTTGGGGAAATTTCCCATCTCGTCCACCGAGTTGGGAGCCAGCACGATGGTGTGGTAATCCCCGTGGCCGCCGCCCTTGACCGACTGGTTGTAGTCACCCTGGGAGGCGGCGATGTTGCCCAGCCCCGGGCCGCCCCGGACCACATTGGCAAAGAATATCGGCAGGTCGGCCCCGGCGCAGTAGGAAATGCCCTCCTGCTTCAGGCTGATGCCCGGACTGGAGGACGAGGTCATGGTGCGGATCCCGGTGGCCGCAGCTCCGTAGATCATGTTGATGGCCGACACCTCGGATTCGGCCTGAATAAAGGTCCCGCCAGCTTCGGGAAGGCGCCAGGACATATACTCCGGCACTTCGTTCTGCGGAGTGATGGGATACCCGGAAAAGAAGCGGCACCCGGCCAGGACCGCGCCCTCGGCCAGGGCTTCATTGCCCTTCATTAAGATCTTTTCACCCATTTATTTTCTCCTAAAAGTTTAGCTTAAACAGAAAAGGCGTGGATAAAGATTGATATAACTTTACTTCCACACCGCGATGGCCAGATCGGGGCATATCTGGGCGCACAGGCCGCAGCCTATGCAGCAATCCGTTTTGGCCAGTTTGGCCGGGTAATAGCCGGTGACGCTGAAGGTATCGGACATCTCTATGCAGCTTTTGGGACAAGCCTTGGTGCATAGCTCACATCCTTTGCAGCGGGTCTCATCGACCCTGATTTCTGGCATAGTGGACCTCCTGAAATTATATATTAATGATTTTGATTGACGGCAAATTAAGTCCTTTTATTGTATCAGAATCGGGAAATATTTTCAAGGGAAATAAAAAAGAGGTTGCGTTAACAACCTCTTTAACCGGCAGTCTATTCCTTTTTAATCGTGAATATATGCTTCCTCGCCATGCAAACTGGCATCGAGCCCGTTCATCTCTTCAGCCTCGGTGGTTCTTACCGGAGAGATTTTATTTATAACGATCAAGGCCAGATAGGAAAAGAGAAAGGCGTATATCGAAGCACCGGTCACAGCCACTGTTTGCTTTACAAAGAAACCAGGGTTGCCGTAAAATAACCCGTTAGCCCCGTTGGCATTCACCGCAGTGGTGGCAAATAGGCCCAGCAGGATGACCCCGATGGTCCCGCCGACCCCGTGAACCCCCCACACATCCAGAGAATCATCCCAGCCCAGCTTGTTCTTGAGATTTATGGCGCCATAGCAAACCATTCCAGCGATTATGCCTATCATGGCCGCAGTCTGAACGGTAACATAGCCCGCGGCTGGGGTTATGGTAGCCAGCCCGGCGATAGAGCCGGTCAGAAGGCCCAGCAGTTTCGGCTTCTTTTCAAATATCCAGGCCATTATCAGCCAGGTGATGGCGGCGAATGACGCGGCGGTATCGGTGTTCAAAAAGGCCATCGAAGTGATGTGATCGACCCGCAATTCGCTGCCGGCGTTGAATCCGTACCACCCGAACCACAGCAGACCGGTTCCCAGGGCCACCAGGGGAATGCTGTGAGGCCCCCGCTCGGCCACTTTGCGGCGTCCCACATAGAACACCGATGCCAGAGCGGCCATTCCGGCTATGGCATGCACCACGATCCCTCCGGCAAAATCAAGCACCCCCCAGCTCTGCAGAAGGCCGCCTCCCCAGACCATGTGGACCATCGGGAAATAAACGAAGATCAGCCAGACTGTCAAAAATATCAGATAAGGGACGAAACGGACCCGGTTGGTAAAAGCCCCCGTGATCAGCGCCGGGGTAATGATGGCAAACATCATCTGGTAGGCAATGAAAACGAACAACGGGATATTGTTTCCGGCCAGCGGGGTCATTGCGTCGATCCCCCTGAAGAAGACCATGTTGAAATTGCCGATTATCCCGGCGATATCGGTCCCCCCGGCCATATTCCCGGAAAAGCACATCGAATAACCGAAGGCGAACCATAGCACCGAGGTCCAGCCCATGGATACAAAACTCTGAAGCATGATGGCCAGAACGTTCTTGCGGCCCACCAACCCGCCGTAAAAGAACGCCAGCCCCGGGGTCATCAGCATGACCAGACTGGTGGCCACCAGCATAAACCCGGTATTGCCAGTATCGAACATATTAAACTCCTTTTTGTTTTATGATTTCCAATTACTGCCCGAAGTTTAAAATAAACCGGGATTTTACGCCATAGGGATATCCCTGAAAAAAGCCTTCGGGAAACCTGAAAGGAGTTTTTTGCGGAAATTACCGTCAAACAAAAAGCCCGGCGTCTTTCAAAGACCCCGGGCATAGGGATATTCAGATCACAATGTCGTCAATCCCTCCCTTACTGCGTATTTGGTGAGTTCGGCAACGCTGTGGAGATTGAGTTTTTGCATCAACTGCTGGCGGTGCGTCTCCACCGTCTTGACGCTGATTGACAGCTTATCGGCTGTCTGTCGGGTACTCTTTCCCTCCGCCAGTAACTGAAGAACCTCTCTTTCCCTGGCCGACAATAACGAATAGGCGGTAGGGTCACCATCGCGCTCATTGACCAGATAGTCCCGAACCAGAACATCGGTGATATCGGGACTTAAATATATCTTGCTTTTAAAGACGGCCTTGATCGCCTGGATCAGCTCATCAAAAGCGGAATCCTTTAGCAGATAACCTGACGCCCCAGCCTTTAGGGCTTCCAGCACATATCGGCGGTCGGCGTGCATGGATAATATTATTATCTTGGCCGTGGGACACACTTCTTTTATCCGCCGGGCCGCCCCTATTCCGTTCAGCCCCGGCATGGTGATATCCATGATGATCAGGTCCGGCAGGTGTTCCCGAACCAACCGAACCGCCTCCAAGCCGTCCTTGGTCTCGGCCACCACATTTAAGCCGGACTGCTTTTCCAGCAGATTTTTCAAACCCTCCCTCACTATTTTATGGTCGTCAGCAATGATGATCTTCATATCATCTCCTCCACTCCGGTTTTGCAGTTAATGACCGCCTTAACGCCACATCCGGGAAGGGACTCCAAGCTCAGCCGGCCGCCGAAACAACCCAGCTGTTCCCTTATACTGAAAAGCCCGAAACCACCTGGCTCCGAATATTCAACAGTTCCGTCTTTTGCCGCCAGCCCGATACCATCGTCGGACACTTCTATGGCAACGACCCCTCCAGAGTTCGTCAGAACAACCGATACATTGCTTGCCCGGGCATGCTTGACAACGTTGAAAAGCAACTCGCGAACGGACTTGAAAAGCGTGACCCGGAGATCGTTGGATATCTCCAAATTCGGCCCATTGACGGATAATTTGACCGGCAGTCCGTGCTTCCTGCGGAATTGTTCGGCCAGCCACTCCAGCCCGGCCTCAAACCCCAGATCATACAGCACCGGCGGACTGAGCTCGAAGGTAAGATTTCTGGTGTAACGGATGGTCTGCTCCAACAAGATCCGGACATCCTCCAGGTCCCGTTCCGTTCCGCTGAAGACAGCGTTGCCTTCCAGCGCCTTCAGTTTGACCCGGATCATGGCCAACGACTGGCCGATGTGGTCGTGCAGATCGGAGGCTATGGCCCGCCTTTCCCTCTCCTCGGTGAGAATAAGTTCCGAAGCGAGTTTTTTAAGCTTCTGCTGGTACTTTTTGACCGTCTGCTCCGACCGCTTTCGCTCGGCAATTTCACCTTTAAGTTTGAGATTGGCATCGTTCAGCAAGGCGGTCCTTTTAAGGACCTTTCCCTCCAGTTGTTCCAGGGTTTCCCTGATAGTCCTCTGGGCCAGTCTCTTCTGGTAAAAGGCATGCAGCATTTTGGCCAGAGAATCTATCAACTGCCGTTCCTCTTTGAGAAATGGTCCCTCAAATGAGTCCTTTTGCTTAATCAGATAGCAAACCTCTATCCGGCCCCGCTTTCCGTCACCGATGCCGAAAAAGCTGGATTGTTTCCATCTGGTGACCGCATAATTCGGAGTGGCAATGGTTAAATCCCCAGCGACTATCCGGGCGGCGGTATCCCGGGGATATTGCCAGGCCGCCGGCAGTATTTTGATGAATTCCCCGAGGACCTTCTCTATACCCTTACGGTCGTTTTGCAGGATGGCCGAAGCTTTATGCAAAGCTGTCAATTCCTTGACCCGTTCCTGAAGCTGCCATAGCAGCCTGTCTTTGTTATTGGAGGTTGTTTTTCCCATAACCCTCAAAGTCGTTGTTATTGCAACAAGTGTAACCTTTATGCCGGAAAAACGCAAGATGAATAATTTGTTTATAGCTAAATGGCCGTAAATAAAAACCCTTGACACCCGCCGGATATTTATATATAATTACCACTGATTGCGGGCGTAACTCAGCGGCTAGAGTGCTACCTTGCCAAGGTAGACGTCGTGGGTTCAAATCCCATCGCCCGCTCCAGTAAATATCAGGACAGGCTTTAAAAGCCTGTCCTTTTTTTGTTTGTCTGTTGTGGGTAGGTGAGGTCCGGGGGCGCAGTTGCGGTTTTCTGCGAGTAACAAACCATAAGCGATTAAGTCATATAGGCGTGTGCTACTTCACAAGATTACTTTAATTATGTTTTTTGTGTAATTGACTTCAAGCCCTGTGCTCCCGGCGGGTCTTTCGCCCTTTCTGCCCGGACAGAAAGGGCATAAAAGAGATGACTATTGCTTAATTATTGACTAACCAACTTTATAGTTCCTTTATTTTGTGCCGCCAAAACAACTCTTCCGCTTTCTCTTATAACTAAGAGAAAGCTCCAAAGAGAAGTTTTAGGGGGCGCCAAACTAACGCATTTAAGAATGATAACGTGCTCAACCCGCTTTTTTAGTAATATGAAAGCTATTGCACCAGCAACGCTAATCGTAGCCGCCCCCTAACACCCGGCTTAACCTGTAAATAATTACAGGTTAAGTTAAGTGAATCTATGCGCCTAAATGAGGTCAGATGGCGCAGTGCGAATGACTCCACAAAAAAATATCAGTATGATACGAGTCACCCATTCAACCCGCCAAGCATGTTGCTATTCTCAGGGTAGCAATATTAGCGTTATTAATGATAAATCAAAAAGGCAGGATGCTTTTCAGCAGTCCTGCCTTGTACTGGTACCGAGGGTCGGAATCGAACCGACACGTTCTTTGGGAACGAGGGATTTTAAGTCCCTTGCGTCTACCAGTTCCGCCACCCCGGCATATTATATGGATTCCCGCCTTCGCGAGAATGACCACCATTAATTATAACCTTTTTACTGGAGGCGGCTAGCGGGTTCGAACCGCTGAATAACGGTTTTGCAGACCGTCGCCTTACCACTTGGCTAAGCCGCCTCAAAATTCGATCATCTGATTTTACCAGTTTTCAGCCCCGCCTGTCAAGAAGATCCATTCCCCGCCTAATTCCCCAATCGGTATTCCAGCTTGGTCCGGGATGATCGGTTAAGGTTGGACAGGGTCTCGGCGCTTTCGGTCAGCAGGTCCAATATCGAGGGCCGGCGCTTTCTCTCCCTGATCACCTTGGGGGTTTCCTTGAGACCGGCCATGTTGCCGGCCATTATCACCGCATCGTCCTGGGTTCCCAGCCGGTCAACCAGTTTAAGATTGTAGGCCTGCCTGCCGGAGAAGACCCGGCCGTCGGCCAACAGTTTTATCGAGTCCAAGGGGATATTCCGCCCTTCCGACACCGCCTCCATGAACTGCAGGTGCACATCGTCGATCATCGACTGCAATAAGAACCGCTCCTGGGGCGTCATCTGGCGGAAGGGCGAGGCCAGGTCCTTCACCGCACCGGCCTTGACCACCTCATAGCTGATGCCGATCTTGCGGAACAGCTCCTCCAGCACGGCGTAGCTTAATATGACCCCGATGGAGCCGGTGAGGGTGCCGGGGTTGGCTACGATGGAATCGCAGCCGCAGGCGATGTAATATCCGCCGGAGGCCGCCACCTCGCCCATGGAGCAGACCACCGGTTTTTTGGTCCGGGCGTTCCGGAGGGCCTCGTATATCTCCTGGGAGGCGGCCACTCCGCCGCCCGGCGTCTCCAGCCGGACCACGATGGCCTTGACGGAATTGTTGTCGCGGTATTTTTTTATCTGCCGGACGGCGTTATCGGAGGAGACTATCGGACCGACGATCTCCACCAGCCCCACCGATTTGCCGTAGGATATGCCCATGTCGCTGTTGTCGGATACCGCCATCACGATGGCGCCTACGAAAATGACGACGAACATCAGCACCGCGGCCACTATCAGGGTTATGAAAATCCCTTTTTTCTTCATTGGCATGAAAACTCCTTGTTTTTATGTCATGCCCGTGCTTGCGCGCCATAGCGCTTCAGCGCGCAGGCGTGAAAACGGGCATCCAGGCCCGGATTCTTGCCGGAGTTTATCCCGCACTTGATGCGGGACAGGAATGACTGAAAGATGTATTTTATCACTACAGTAATAATCAGTGTTTATCGTCCGGCGCCATAGACTCTGGACGACGGCATCAGCGTCCAAAAATAATGGTTTACATTTTTTTGGCTAACGCCACCAACTGATTGACCATGTCTTTTTCTTTGACCTTGGCCGTGATCTTTCCCTTTTGGAATAGCAGTCCCATCCCGTCGCCGCCGGCGATCCCCAGGTCGGCCTCCCGGGCCTCGCCCGGCCCGTTGACCACGCAGCCCATCACCGCTATCTTCAGCGGCTTCTTTATCCCGGCCATTCTCTTCTCCACCCGAGCGGCGATCCTTGCCACGTCTATCTTGCAGCGGCCGCAGGTGGGGCAGGCGTGGACCACCGGACCGAAGATTCTCAGCCCCAAAGTCTGAACTATCTCCCGGGCCACCGGGATCTCTTTGACGGGATCACCCGATAACGAAACCCGGATGGTGTCTCCAATGCCCTCGGCCAGAAGCGTCCCGATGCCCACCGCCGAGCGGATAGCCCCGGCCGCCGGAGTCCCGGCCTCGGTGATTCCCAGATGCAAGGCATAGGGAACCATTCTGGATATTTTTCTGTAGGCCTCGATGGTCATGGGCACGTCCGAACCTTTGAGCGAGATCACGATAGCATCAAACCCCAGGTCCTCCAGTATCCGAACATGCCGCAGGGCGCTGTCCACCATGCCGCGGGCGGTGGGATGGCCGTCCCGGGCCAGGATATCCTTCTCCAGCGATCCGGCGTTGACCCCGATGCGGATGGGAACCTTTCTAACCTTCGCCGCCTTTACAACTTCCCGGACCTTTGCCGCTGAGCCGATGTTCCCGGGGTTGATCCGTAGTTTGTCCACCCCGGCATCCAGGGCCGCCAGGGCCAGGCGGTGGTCGAAATGGATATCGGCCACCAGCGGCATCTTTGTCCCCTGCCGGATACGGGCCAGGGCGGCGGCGGACTTTTTATCCGGCACCGCCAGGCGGACGATCTGGCAGCCGGCCTTCTCCAGTTTTTTTATCTGGGCCAATGTGGCCCTGACGTTGCAGGGATCGGTGTTGGTCATGGACTGGATGGACACCGGGGCGCTGCCTCCGATGACGATATTCCCCACCTTGACCGGCTGGGACCTGCGGCGGGGATAGGTAACCGCGATGCCTGTTGCTTTCATAACGATGGATTATAACTCTTTTAGAGGTGTTAATCAACAATAAAAAATGTCCCTGCATATTGTTGCAAGGACATTATATTTATTTTTACCGATAATTGATAACAATCTGATTATAATATTTTATCCAATCGTTTAATACCCTAATTTCATCTTTTGATAATTTCTTTCCGCCTTTGATAATGTTTGTCGTATATATTGCAGTGCCGATTGCCAAGCCAGCTACAGTAGTTATTGCGATCATCTCCCCGGCGGCGAGAATCGATAATCCCCGCCAGTCTTCGCCACCGGAAGAAGAATGGGAAAAAGCGTCCAATACAAAAATCGTGCCAATAATCGCTCCCGAAATTAGACCGAATTTAACGCCTTTACCTATCGGTTTGGCAGGAGAACGCCCTGCATTATTATATAGACTATCGGTTTTTATATATATTTCATTCAGGGGATAACATACCGAATAATTATAGGCACATTTATGGCGCACCTCTGAAATCTTTGATAAGTATTCCGGCATGCGAATATTTTGACCAGCAAGCGTATCAACGATCGTCAATTCATTTGAGAGAACGGTCGCACTTTCTTTTGTTTTCACAGTCGCACAATTTGCTAATATAAAAACCGCCAGCGACAGGACAATAAACATTATATATCTGTTCATAAGATCCTTTTCACTATATTTTATGAGATTATCGCAAATAGTTAGGGAAAATGCAAGAGGGGAATTTAATCTCCCTCTCCCCTCGGGGGAGGGTTGGGAGGGGTCAGACCCGCCAGGGGCGGTCAACCTGCCGGGCATGCAGGTAGGGACACGGCACGCCGTGTCCCTACAGTATGCGGGCAATGACACCGGGCAAAAATAATACCCCTTCCCATACGGGGAAGGGGCTGGGGGTTAGGTCGGCGGGCACGGCCCGCCGTGTATTCTGCCGGGCATGCAGACACGAAAGACAGGAATAAGAAAAACCCCCTTCCCCACCGGGGAAGGGGGTTTGGGGGTTAGGTCGGTTTACGCGGTGGCCTCGGGTTTTTCTTCTTCCGGCTTCTCATTGATGACCTCCGCCGGGACTGCCACCTCAACCTTTTCCTCGGTCTTTTCTTCGTCTTTCTTCTCTTCCTTCTTGCCTTTGATGGCCTGGTTCAAGGCGTCGCCGAAGGCGGTGCCCGAAGCGGCCTCCTTCTTGAGGTAGGGTTTCATCTCCTCGGCCGCCTGGCCGGACTTGAGGATCTTCTGGGACAGGGCTATCCGGCGGTTGGCGGAGTCGATCTCGATGATCTTCAGCTCCAGCTCCTCGCCGCCCTTGAAGGCCTCGGCCAGCTTGTCCTCGGTGATCCCCTCCAGCTCGGAGACCGGCACGAACCCCTCGAAGCCGTGGTCCATGTCCACCAGCAGACCCCGCTCCAGCGGACGGTTGACCTTGCACTTGAGGTCCTGCCCGATGGAGAACTTGCTGCCGATGTCGGCCCAGGGATCATCCTCCAGCTGTTTGATGCCCAGCGATATCCGGCGGTTGTCCTTGTCGATGTTGGTGACCATCACGTCTATCTTGTCCCCCTTCTTGACCACCTCGCTGGGATGCTTGATACGCTTGGTCCAGGAGATGTCGGAGATGTGAATCAGCCCGTCGATGCCCTCGTCCAGCTCCACGAACACCCCGAAATTGGTTATGTTGCGGACCTTGCCGCTGACCTTGGAGCCGATGGGATACCGCTGTTCGATGGTATGCCAGGGATCCGGCTCCAGCTGGCGCAGGCCCAGGGAAATCTTCTGCTCGTTCTTGTCTATCTTCAGCACCACCGCATCGACCTCCTGGCCGATGGACACCAGCTTGGAGGGGTGCTTGACCTGCTTGGTCCAGGACATCTCGGAGATGTGGATCAGCCCCTCCACCCCCTTCTCCAGTTCGATGAAGGCCCCATAATCCACGATGGAGACGATCTTGCCCTTGATGGTGGCCCCCATCGGGAACTTGGTCTCGATATCCTCCCAGGGATGCGGGGTCAGCTGTTTGAGGCCCAGAGAGACCCGCGATTTCTCGCGATCGTACTCCAGGATCTTGACGCTGATCCTCTGCCCCAGCTTGACCAGCTCCGAGGGATGGTTGATGCGGCCCCAGGACATGTCGGTGATGTGCAGCAGGCCGTCCAGGCCGCCCAGGTCGATGAACACCCCGAAGTCGGTGATGTTCTTGACGATGCCCTCGCGCAGCTGGCCCTTGTCGATCTCGGCCAGGATGGCGGTGCGCTGCTTGTCGCGCTCGGCATCCAGCACCGCCCGGCGGGAGACCACGATGTTGCGGCGCTTCTTGTTGATCTTGACGATCTTCAGGGGGACGTTCTGGCCCAGCAGGCTGTCCATTGTCTCCAGCGGGCGCAGGCCGATCTGGGAGCCCGGCAAAAATGCGTCGACCCCCATCAGGTCCACTATCAGGCCGCCCTTGATCCGCTTGACCACCTTGCCCTCAATCTGCGATTCGTTGTCCAGGTACTCCTTGGCCTTGTCCCACACCCTGATGAAATCGGCCTTGGACTTGGAGAGGATCATCTGTCCCTCCTCGTTCTCCACCTGCTCCAGGTACAGCTCCAGCACATCGCCCGGCTTGATGGACTCGGGGTCCGACATCTCCATCAGGGGCACGATCCCCTCGGACTTGAGACCCACGTCCACCATCACCGAGTCCCCGCTGATCCGCAGGACCTTGCCGGTGATGATCTCGCCCTCCTCGAATGTTTTCTGGTGGAAGTACTCGTCCAGCAGTGCCCGGAACTCGCCGGAATCCCGTGATTCCTCCTCTGTCAGGAATTCGTCCCTCTCGTCCTCCGGACGAAGTTTTTTGGTTTTGACCATGTTTTGTGTTACTCCTTTTGGTATAGAATAGGCCGACCAACGCCAGCCTTAAAATCTCATTTTATTTTGCCCGCTAAATACACGAAAAATTACAAACCTCTTAACCCTATTGAACTTTTTGAACCTTTAAAACCTTTTTCTTTTTCTTGGCCGTGATATCCCTTATCCTCTTGACCACTTTCCGCACCAGGGCGTCCGGAGTGGAGGCCCCGGCGGTGACCCCCACCAGTCGGGCTTTGGAAAACCACCGGGCTTTCAGTTCGTCCTCTGTCTCTACATGGTAGGTGGGCTTTCCCACCTTGCGGCACAATTCCGCCAATCGGGAAGTGTTGGCCGAGTTCCGGCCACCCACCACAATCATCAGATCCGAGCGCTTGGCCAGTTGCATGGTATCCTGCTGGCGCACCTGGGTAGCCCGGCAGATGGTATTGATCAGATGGATGTCGTTGGTCTTGGATCCCAGGTACATCAAGGCCTTCACAAAGTCGTCGGTGGACAGGGTGGTCTGGGCCAGCACCCCTATCCGCGGCCCCACCTTGACCGAGTTGTTGTTGAAGACCACCGAATCCCGGCCGGCGTAGCCTTTGAGTGCTGTCACCTCGGGGTGTTCCTTCTCGCCGATGATGATCACCTGGCGTTTCTCGTCCCGCAAACAGGCCGCCGCGTTCTGCGCTTTGGTGACGAAGGGGCAGGTGGCGTCGATGACGGTCAGCATTTTTTGGGCTTTCAACTGCTGCAGCACCCGGGGATGCACGCCGTGAGACCGGATGATCAGAACGCCATCTTTGATACGGGATGGGTTTTCTATGACCTTGACCCCCCAGCCCTCCAGGTCCTTTACCACTTGGGGATTATGGATGATGGGGCCCAGGGTATAGACCGTTTGCTTGCTCCTGGCTGCGGTCTCGTAGGCCAGCTTGACCGCCCGTTTCACTCCGAAGCAGAAACCGGCCCGTCTGGCAACCTCTATCTTCATCTTTCCTCTTTCAGGCGAATTATCCGTTCCATCACCAGCTGGCTGATCTGCTGATGCCCCTCCTTGCTGTCGGGATATTTCTCCATCTCGGCGGCCGTGATGGGCGGACCGAAACTGGTCAGCAGTTTATATTTGCCTTTAAACAGATCGAACAGTTTCCGATTGGTGCCTTCTATGTAGGCCGGCACCACCGGGACCAAGCTGCGCCTGGCTATCAGCCCTACCCCGGATTTGGCCGGCAGGAAATTCTCTGTGCGGCTGCGGGTGCCCTCGGGAAACATCACCACCGCCCAGCCCTGCGCCAGTTTCTTCAATATGAGTTTGATGGCGGCGGCATCCCCTCCCTGACGGCGGAGCGGCATGGCGTTGAGGGAGG
Organism: uncultured bacterium; assembly: GCA_937863685.1. Taxonomy (GTDB): domain Bacteria; phylum Edwardsbacteria; class AC1; order AC1; family EtOH8; genus UBA2226. The sequence continues at coordinate 9,123 of CALMGM010000002.1, read as the reverse complement.
TTATCAGCCAGCGAAGCAGGAAGAACCGGAACAACTCCTGCTTGGCCACAAAAGTGACCTCACGGGGCGCAGCCGTGCCCAGGAACGGGGGATCCACCAGGGCGATGTGGTTGGAGGCGATTATGCAGCCTCCCCGGGGCGGGACATGCTCCCAGCCGGTGACCCGGCGCCCCAGGAAATGCCGGAGCATGAAATTGATGCTGTGCCATACGATGCGATAAAAGCGGGAATTAAAAGCCCGGCTGTCCCATATCATCTAAGCCATCCCCGCTTTCTGCCGGACGGCCTCCAGCACCTTTTCGGCCTGCTGTTCGATGCTTAGGTCCGAAGTGTCTATCACCAGCGAGTCGGGAGTGCAGGTCAGCGGACTGTCGGCCCTCTGGCTGTCCTGAGAGTCGCGCTCCGCTATCTGCTCCTCAAGTTCCCCCAGGCTGCAGTCTATGCCCTTGCCCTTCAGCTCCTCCAGCCGGCGTTTGGCCCGTTGGGAAATGCTGGCCTTCATGAATACCTTGATCTGGGCATCGGGAAAGACCACCGTGGTAATGTCCCGGCCCTCCATCACCACCCCGCCCTGGCGGCCCATCTCCTGCTGAAGTTTGACCAGCCTTTTCCGGACGATGGAGATGGTCGAAATATCCGACGCGGCCAGAGACATCTCCGGGGTCCTGATCTCAAGGCTGACATCGCGGCCGTCCAGAAAGGTCTGAACCCCGTCCGGGCCGGGCTTTTGATCGATGACCGTGGCTTCGACCATCTTGGCCACGGCATTGATATCGCTTAAGGAAATTTTCGCCAGAAAAGCTTTCAGGGCCATGGCCCGGTACATGGCGCCGGTGTCGATATAGAGATATCCCAACCTTTGGGCCACCAGTTTGGCGGTGGTGCTTTTACCGGAGGCCGCCGGCCCGTCAATGGCGATGACCATGTCTTTGCCCATTATAGCGATCTGCGGACCTCTTTTAGGACCTTCCTGAGGGCCACCACCAGTTTTTTGTTCTGCTTTTCGGTGCCGACTGTGATCCTCAGGGCGGTGGGCAGTCCGTAGTTCTTTACCGGCCGGACGATGATGCCCCGTTTCTGCAGACGGGTGAAAACCTCCACCGAGTCCAGCTTGGGATCAATCAGCACAAAATTGCCCTCCGACGGGATATAGAACAGCTTCATCTTCTCGAATTGGCGGTATAAAAACTGTTTGCCTTCGTCGTTCACCTGACGGCTGTGTTCCAAATGTTTGATGTCATCCAGAGCCGCCAGGCAGCCAGCCTGGGACAGCAGCCCGATATTGAACGGCAGACGCACCTTGCGGACCGCAGCTATCAACTCGGGATGGCCGATGCCGTAACCCACCCTCAAACCCGCCAGGCCGTATATCTTGGAGAATGTGTGGAGAATGATTATATTCGAGTGATCCTTTAACAATTCCATGCTTCTAGGAAAATCACTTCGGGTTATATATTCCGAATAAGCCTCATCCAGGATTATCACACAGCTCTCGGGGACCGATTTGATGAAGGATTTAAGCTGGTCGTGATTGACCATGGTCCCGGTGGGATTATTGGGGTTGGCAATATAGACCACCTTGGTCTGCGGTGTGACCGCCCGGGCCATGGCCTCCAGATCGTGGGTATAGTTCTTCAAGGGGACTTCGGCCAGATTGGCATCGGTCATTTTGGCAGCTATCTTGCCCATCACAAAAGACTGCTCGGCCATTACCACATGGTCTTTAGGGGCAACGAAGGTCTTGAATATGAATTCTATTATGTCCACCGAGCCGTTGCCGAATATCAGCTGGTTCTCATTCACGCCCAGATGATCGGCCAGTCTCTTTCCCAAGGCATAGCAGCCGTCATCGGGATAAAGGTTGATCTCCTTGAGGGCTTTTCGGATGGCCTTTACCGCCATTTTTGACGGCCCCAGGGGATTCTCATTGGAGGCCAGCTTGATTATCCTGCCCTTGAGCCCCAGTTCCCGGCGCACTTCTTCAATCGGCTTGCCCGGGATATAAGGACTGATGGAACCGATATTCTCTCTTGGCTGGGGTATCATGGCCTTGCTCCAACTATAAGGTTTATCAATCGGTTATACTAAAATAACTTGGTATTATAGCATAAATTGGATTTAAAATCAAGCAAAGAAAATTCATGGTAAAAGCCCCGTCTGATACGGGGCTTGAGCTTGAAATTATTTTATTAAAATAATATTTTAACTATGGCGGTATTTTATCACCCGGATATCCTCCAGCGTCACCAGTCCCTCGGTGACATTTTCATCGATGAAGGGCATCAGCCGGTCGATATTCTCCTTGGTATCCACCACCTCAATGACCATCGGCAGGTCCTGGGACAGTTCCAGCAATTTAGAACTATGGAGCCGGCTGTCGGCCCCGAATCCCAAAATGCCCCTGATGACCGTGGCCCCGGCCAGGTTCATATCGCGGGCCTTAAGGACTATTTGCTCGTATAAAGGCTTGCCGTCCTTCTTATCGCTTTCGCCGATAAAGATCCTTAAAAGTACCGCCTGCTCCGGAAGTTTCATCTGCAGCCCCTCCCTGTCAGAATGATTTGAGAGCCAATTTGGCTGCATACATGCCGGAAACAACCAGCAACAGCCCCAAAATATTGCTTAATAGCACATTGGTCAGGCACAGTCTGATCTCTCCCTCACGCAGCAGATTGATGGTCTCCAAAGAATAGGTGGAGAAGGTGGTGAAGGCCCCCAGAAATCCGATGGTGATAAAGCTCCTGAGATCGGAAGGGATCATCGCCCGGTCAAAAAGTTCAAAGGCCAGGCCGATAAACAGACAGCCCGACAGGTTTACCGCCATGGTGCCCCACGGAAAAAAATCGTTGACCGATGTTTGAATAAGCCGGGAAAGCCCGTAACGGGCCAAAGCCCCGGTCATGCCTCCCAGGGCGATAAGGATCAGGTGCCTCATGAGATCATTGTTTCAAAAGTTCCTCGACCTCCCGGGCCAGCATCTGGTCCAGATTCTCGCGGTAGCCTATATGCCGGTATCGGATGATCCCCTGTTTGTCTATCACAAAGGTGGTGGGAATACCAGTCACGCCGTAGACCTGGTCAATGCCCACGCCCATCATCCCGCCCTGCAGGATGACGAACTGCTGGCCCGACCCCTCTATGAACTTTTTTACCCGCTGGTTCTTGTCCCGGCCCTCCAGATTGATACCCAGCACCACCAGACCCTTATCCTGGTATTCCAGATGGACCTTGTTGACCAGCGGCATGGCCAGTTTGCAGGGACCGCACCAGGTGGCCCAGAAATCAAGGATCACCACCCGGTCCCGGAAATGGGAAAGCCTATAGGGTTGATCGTCCAGGTCCGGCAGGCTGAAGTCGGGGGCCGGCCGGCCGACTATTTTGGCGGCGTCGGCCTCATCCTCGGCCTGCTGACGGGCCAGGGCCTTCTCCGCCACCTGCTGCAGCATTTTATCCAACCCCCTTAAGGTTTTATATCTTTCCTTATAGATGGCCTCCAGATCGGCTCTGGCCTTGGCCGGGTCCTCCAGCCGGCCGGACAGGCTGGCGGCCAGATTCTCTACGGCGCCGTCCAGATTTCCGGTCCGGTAAAGGGCCAGCCCCAGGTGATACTGGATGGTCGGCTCCTCTGCCAGCTGGAAGGCTTTCTGCAGTTCCCGGAGGGCCGAATTATATTTTCCCTTTTGGTAAAGCACCCAGCCGTAGGTGTCAAGGTAATTTCCCCTTTCCCTCCGGACCATGTCCTCCCAGCGCTCCCGCGACATGCCGGTCGGCTTCCGTCCGGACATTTTGTTCTCGGCCAGGGCTGCCGCTTTTTTGGAATATTCCTCGGCCTGGTCCAGATTGATCCCCTGTTTGGCCCACTCATAGGAAATGTTGTTGAGGAGATCGGCGTTCTCGGGATCCAGCTTCAGGGCGGTTTCCAATATCCGGTACATGCTCGGCGGTTCCCCCAGCTGGGCGAACCGGCCGGCCAGCAGGTTGTACAAACCCAGCCGCTGTTCCCTGGTGATGAATCTCATTTTTTCAATGTCGCCCTCGGCCCGGTTCAGGCTTTCGGCATCACCGGACCCGGTGATCCGGTTGGCCTGTTCCATGACCATCTCCCCCTGCTTGACGATGAAAAGCCCCAGCACCGCCAGGGCCAGCAGACTGGACAGGGTCAGGATCCAGAACAGCTTTGGTATCTTGTTCATAGGCTTCCTTGGATAAATATTTTCTGAATGTTAAAAATGGGCTGATATCTCAGCCCATCGGATCATGCTATTTCTTACCGTCCCGGTATTCCTTGGCGGCCCTGACGAAATCACGGAACAGGGGCTGGGGCTTCATGGGACGCGACTTGAACTCGGGATGGAACTGGCAGCCCAGGAACCAGGGGTGGTCCTTCAGCTCCACCATCTCCACCAGCAGGCCGTCCGGAGATTTGCCGCAGAACACCATGCCCTTCTCCTCCAATTTGGGGATATAGGTGTTGTTGACCTCGTAGCGGTGGCGGTGGCGTTCCGATATCTGCTCGGCCTGGTAGGCCCGGTGGGCTTTGGTGCCCGGGGTGATGGCGCAGGGATAGGCCCCCAGCCGCATGGTCCCGCCCATATTGCTGATGTTCCTCTGTTCCGGCAGGTAGTCTATCACCGGGTGCGGGGTCTTGTCGTCGAACTCGGTGGAATGGGCGTTCTTCATGCCGCAGACGTTGCGGGAGAACTCGATGGTGGCCACCTGCATCCCCAGACAGATGCCGAAATACGGCATCTGGGTCTCCCGGGCATGCCGGGCCGCCAGGATCTTGCCCTCGATGCCCCTTTCGCCGAAGCCGGGACAGACCAGGATGCCGTGGCAGCTGCCGAAACGCTGAGAAAGGTTATCAACCGACAGGCTTTCGGTATCTATCCAGTCCAGCTTGACCTTGACGTTGTTGGCAATGCCGGCATGGATGAACGATTCGATGATGCTCTTATAGGCATCATGCAGATCGACATATTTGCCGCAGATGGCCACCCGCACCTCGGATTCGGGGTTTTTAAGATTTCGGATCATTTCGCTCCAGGCGGTAAGATCCGGCTTATGGAAGCCCGCCCCCAGCAGATGGGCCACGATCTCATCCAGCCCGTCATTATGGAACCGAAGCACCACTTCATAGATGCTCTCCACGTCGATGGCCTCGATCACCGACTCGGACGAAACATTGCAGAACAGCCCGATCTTCTCCTTGAGCTCCTTGCCCAGGGGCTGTTCGGTGCGGCAGATGATGATGTCCGGCTGGATGCCGATCTCCCGCAGTTTGTTGACCGAATGCTGGGTGGGCTTGGTCTTGAGCTCGCCCGAGGCATGGATGTAGGGCACCAACGTCAGGTGGATGTAGGCGCAGTTCTCCCGCCCCACGTCCAGCCGGAACTGCCGGATGGCCTCTATGAAAGGCAGGCTCTCGATGTCGCCCACCGTGCCGCCGATCTCGGTGATCAGCACGTCGACGTCGCCGCTTTCGGCCAGCTTGTGGATGCGGGCTTTGATCTCGTTGGTGACGTGAGGCACCACCTGGACGGTCTTTCCCAGATAGTCCCCCCGCCGTTCCTTGGTGATGATGGATTCGTAGATCTGCCCGGAGGTCAGGTTGTTGTCCCGGGTCAGGGGCCGGTCGATGAACCTCTCATAGTGCCCAAGGTCCAGGTCGGTCTCCGCTCCGTCGTCGGTGACGAACACTTCGCCGTGCTGGAATGGGCTCATGGTTCCGGGATCGACGTTAAGATAGGGATCGAATTTCTGAATGTTGACCTTGAGGCCCCGGGCCTTCAGCAGGTAGCCCAGGGAGGCCGAGGCGATGCCCTTGCCCAGCGAGCTGACCACCCCGCCGGTCACGAATATGAACTTCGTTTTCTTTTTCATAACTTTAAATCGATGAACAATAAATTAAACGTTAAGTTTACTTTAAAAAAGGCCCCCTGTCAAATAAAAAAGGCGAAGTGATGACACTTCGCCTTTGGCTTTTCTGTGATCTACTGCACCACCACGAATTTCCTGGTGGCCTGGTAATTCCCGGCCTGCAGCCTGATGAAATAGACACCCTCGGACACATTGGCATCGCTCCATTTCAACGAGTAGTAACCGGGCTCCTGCACGCCCCGGTCGAAGGCCTTGACCATCTGGCCCAGCACGTTGTAGACCTTGAGGTCCACCTGGGCCGCCCTGGGCAGCTGGTACTTGAAGTTGACCTGCCCCCGGGCCGGATTGGGCCAGGCATTGTGCAGGGCGAAGACCGTGGGATTCCCCGCCTGGGGCTTGCCGGTCACCCCGGAGGCTCCCACCGTCAGGGATACCGGTATCTTCTTGGGATTGTTGGCCAGATCGTTGCTGGCCAGGCAGACCGTGTCGCTGTATGCCCCCAAGGACAATCCGGTGGCGTTGAATCTGAAGGTGACATTATCGTTTCCGGCCGGTGAGACCGTCCCCGAAGTGGGATTTATGGTTATCCAGTCGGCCAGTTTTTTGCCCAGCATGGCCTTCAGATTCCAGTTGTTATCCAGGCCGTAGTCTTGAAGCTCGGCCCATACTCCGTCATAGACCCAGTCCCCCTTGCCGTCTATGGCCGGGCCGTTGTCGGTTGAAGCAGGATAGGTGCCATTGGCATGCCCCACGCTGTAGCCTACCCAGTAGTTGGTACCTGTCTGAAGGGTTATCGGCGAAGGAAGCTGGTAGGTGTTCCATCCGTCCGCTGTTGACGCAGTGACATCGGCGGAATATATCTCCGTGGTCGGAGAGGTGGTCCCTCCCTGCCATACCTTGATTGTCACATTGGTGATCGGCAGGATGATCAAAGCCCTTACGGCATATAGCTCATAAGTTTCATAATACGATGCCAATTCGGTGCCGGTCAGCAGGATTGCCGTAATAAAAGTCGTGCCGCCATTGCCTATGGAATTGCCGTTGTCAGCATTGTCATAACTTCCCGTGCCGGTTTTTAAATATGTCACGCTCCAGTCGAGATCCATATCTCCGGTGTTGCCGATGGCCAGGATCTGGTCCAGGCTGTCGTTCTGGGGAACGTTGACATCGTAATAGGTGTGGTCCAAAGCTATCACCGGTCCGGTCGGCGCGCCCGCCGCCTGAACGATCATACTGCAGGCCATCGCCGCCGATGCCGCCGGTATCTGCCTTACCGCCACCCCGGCATGGGGGCCGGCGGTGGTGGAATTGGTGCCGTTGTAATAGCTGACCGGATAAGCGGTCCCGGAGCTGTCGAAGTTAGCCTGGTTGCCGCTGTTCCAGATATCCACCGATTCACCGGCATTGTTGCCGTACCACAGTTCGGAGCTATAACCCCCCGTGGTCTCGTCGGTCTCCTCCACTGCCACCCCCAAAGGACGGTTACGGTTGACATCATCGGTGGAATTATTATTAACATCATTGTTGTTGATATGAGTGGTAGTGGTATAGGTGCTATCGATATGGTAGATCCCCAATCCCTGGCCGCGTAGATTGGCGTCCCAGGCCACATTGCTTACCGGGCCGACGGCGGTCTTCCAGCGGTTCTCAATCAGCCAGTACTGCCGGGTGGTGTCGCTACCGCCTTTGGATAACTTATAAGAGCTGTTGGCACTGTTGGCCAAAGTGCTGTTGACCGTGTACAGGCTGTTTGACGGTACGGTCAGCGGGGCCACCCAGCCCAGGAATCTCTTGCACCAAACATCCAAGCTGACCGGAGTGGCGCCGCTATTATAGTCACCGCCCCATGAGCCGGCGGCCATCAGCGAGAACAGGCCGACACCGTATCCGGCCGGGCCTGTCCCAGTATCATATAGATCTGGCAGGCCCAGGGCATGCCCGAATTCGTGGGCAAACACTCCGGCGCCGATCATCTCGGTACTACTTGCATTTCCATCGGCGTAATTTGTTCTTTCCGGCATGATGATATATTTGTTTATCCTGACCGGGTTGCCGGTATAGGGGCTGGTATCGTTGGTAATAAAATATGTCCCACCGCTCCAGTAGGAAAGGCTCCAACTGTGCGACCAGATGGGATCGCTGCCGCCTTCCTCGCCGCCCTTGCCGGCATGGACCACCCACAGCACGTCAACATATCCGTCGTGGTTCAGGTCGTACTCAGCCTTTGAGAAATCCACCGTGGCATCAGAGTTGGTAAGAACTGCCCGGATAAACTCGTAGACATTGGCCGTAGTTCCATTATTGAAACCATTATTGCCACCCCCAAAATAGGCCACGGTGTTCCCGCTGGTTACCCAACTGGCTACGCTACCGGAGCAGCTCATGGCGTTGTAGGACATGTCCCGGTAGTAGTTGTTGACCGATTTGGTTCCGCTGGCATTGCTGAACAGCATGGTCTGGAACTCGCCCTGGGTGTTGATATTGGCCAGATCGGTGAAATAGCCCATCACCACCGGGTATTCCCGGCTGCCGGATATCTTGGCATTGGCATCCTTGGATCTAAGCTGCTGGATCAGGCCATCCTGGGGGCTATCCAGGCCTTTCAGCCTTAGTGCCTTTAGCGCCTCGGGCTCCTTGATCCCCTGATAGGGCGGCATGCCATACAAAATGCTGATCGTTGACGACATTATCGCCACGACCAAAAGAAAACGCACGATAGAACTTTTACCCATGACTATCTACCTCTTTTTATATTGATTGAAGGGTTATCTGTTATGTTTATTATAAACACAAAACGGCCCGATGTCAACCCACCGGATAAATTAACCTTGTTCCTTGTGCACATCCTTTGTATTACATGCAACTGATAGCATATGAATTATACTCTCAGTTATCAACTCATATTCCCTGGGCATAATTAATATCCATGCCCGCTATATATTGTGCTTTTTAACATTACATTTACCCTTCCAATTCCATATATGACGTATTTTGTGCAACCACCATACTTGCTTGACAAGCCGCAGGGCGCCCAATATACCGTGCCTTGCCCTGATCCCCCGGGTACTATAACTGAGAAGTACGGGCCAACAGGGGGGTCTGAGAATGCAATCGCATCGAGACAATTCCCCGTGGCAAGTAACGGGTTTACAAACCTGCCGCTGTCCGGCAGCAACGCATAGATCGTGGTCGACACGTTTATGCCGGTAGCCGGCACAGTATCCGCGATCCGGGTAGAGTCGGAGG
>CALMGM010000001.1 GCA_937863685.1 uncultured bacterium | reverse complement strand
GCATTTCCTACATCTCCGGGCCGCTGCTGTTCGTGGACAACGCCAAGGGGCTGTCTTACGGATCCATCGTGGAGATCGAACTGCCCGACGGCAGCAATTGCGAAGGCGGAAGCTTTAGCGCAGGTGGGAACCTCCCCTTAATCCCCTCCTTGATCAAGGAGGGGACGAGGGGTGGTCTAAAAGCTAAATAAAATAAATTGATATATAAAATTACGAGGCATTCATGGACTTAACCACCAAGAAATACCAGAGCATTTCCTACATCTCCGGGCCGCTGCTGTTCGTGGACAACGCCAAGGGGCTGTCCTACGGATCCATCGTGGAGATCGAACTTCCCGACGGCAGCAAGAAGGGCGGGCAGACCATCGAGGTCTCCGAGCAGTATGCCGTGATCCAGGTGTTCGAGGAGACCCGGGGCCTGGACCTGGCCAAGAGCTCGGTCAGCCTCAAGGAGGACGTGGCCCGGATCCCGGTGTCGCGCGACATGATCGGCCGGCGCTTCAACGGCCTGGGCCAGCCCATAGACGGCCTGCCGCCCATCATCCCGGAAAAGAGGCTGGAGATCATCGGACAGCCAATGAACCCCACCTCCCGGGCCAAGCCGGAGGAGTTCATCCAGACCGGCATCTCCACCATCGACGGCTTCGCCACCCTGGTGCGGGGACAGAAGCTGCCCATCTTCTCCGGGGCCGGACTGCCGGCCAACGAGATCGCCGCCCAGATCGTCAAGCAGGCCAAGGTGCTGGGGGCCAAGGAGGAGTTCGCGGTGGTGTTCGCCGCCATGGGCATCACCTCGCGCGAGGCGGCCTTCTTCATCAACGAGTTCGAGGAATCGGGGGCTTTGGCCAAGACGGTGGTCTTCATGAACAAGGCCGACGACCCCACCATCGAGCGGATCCTGACCCCCCGCTGCGCCCTGACCTGCGCCGAGCATCTGGCCTACGACCACGGCATGCAGGTGCTGGTGATCCTGACCGACATGACCAACTACTGCGAGGCCCTGCGCGAGGTGGGCACCGCCCGCGAGGAGATCCCCGGACGGCGCGGCTATCCCGGATACATGTACACCGACCTGGCCCAGATCTACGAGCGGGCCGGACGCATCCACGGACGCAAAGGCTCCATCACCCAGATCCCCATCCTGACCATGCCGGACGACGACATCACCCACCCCATCGCCGACCTGACCGGATACATCACCGAGGGCCAGCTGGTGCTGTCACGCCAGCTGCACCGCATCGGCTGTTACCCGCCCATCGATCCCCTGCCGTCGCTGTCCCGCCTGATGAACAACGGCATCGGGGAAGGGCATACCCGCAAGGACCATCGGGAATGGGCCAACCAGCTGTATGCCGCCTACGCCTCGGGCCGCGACCTGCGCAAGCTGGTGGCCATCATCGGCGAGGAGGCGCTTACCGAGATCGACCGCAAGTACCTGAAATTCGCCGAGGGCTTCGAGAAGGTGATGATCAACCAGGGGCAGACCGACCGCAGCATCGAAGAGACATTGCAGATTGGCTGGGACCTGATGTCCGACCTGCCGGCCAAGGAGCTCAAGCGCATCAGCAAGGATCATATCCACAAGTATTACCACGGCGACACCATGGAGAAGATGTACGGCAAAGAAGAGAGATAAAGAAGTAAAGTATTAATGGGGGTGGTTAATAGATTGCATTTATCACGCATAATGTTGACAACAATGCATAATTGCGGCTTCTTGTCATACCTGCGAAAGCAGGTATCCAGAAGGATTACACTGGATTCCCGCCTGCGCGGGAATGACAAACGAACGCAATCAAACGATATGATATGCAATCAATATCCCGCTCTGGTTAATAATAATGTATTAAAGTAGGAAGTGAGTCAAATGAATCGAATAAAATTAAATCGGTTGTACTTGCTGGCATTACTTTGTTTCTTTACTACTTTACTTCTTAGTACTGCTATCAGTGCCGAGACCATTGACGTCACCATCAAGGGCCTGGATGACGGAAGGAAGACCTCACGCCAGCAGGATTACAAGGAGGCGGTGCTGGACGCCAAGCGCCAGGCCATCGAGCAGGCCGGGGTGACGGTGGAATCAAAATCAACCGTCAGAAATGCCGTTCTGCAGGAGGATTTCATAGAATCCAATGCCAAGGCGGTTCTGCTACCGGGATTTCAGATAATGGATATCGGCTACATGCAGGACGGCACCTATCAGGTGGTGCTTACCGGCAAGGTTCAGGTTCAGCCCAAACAATCCGCCTCCGAGGCCGACAGCGGGGCCCTGCTTTTATTGATGAACATCTACAGCGTGCCGGTGACCTTCCAGCTGGATAACATGCCGCTGGATGCCGGACGTTTTGCCGCCCTGATCCCGCTGCCGGACAGTTGCGGGTTCAATGTTCTATCCAACATCCGCGGGGTGAAAAAAATATACAACGCACTGCCGAAGTATTTCCTCTATCTGCTTAAACTTCCGGCAGGAAAACACCAGATTAAGATCACCGCCAGCATAATCGACGGCCGGGGGCTGGACCCGAGCGGAAATATCGTCGAGGCGGAGATATTTTCCGGGAAGACCACCATCTACGAATACCGGGCCGACCCGGAATACAGTTTCGCTTCGGCCGACAGCGCTTTGGTGATGGAACGGCTGATCAAGAACAACAAATTCAATGATTCAACAATAGAATATTACATGAAGTTTAAAGAGAAATTGACCGACCAGTGCCGGTCATTCACCGGATTCGAATTTTAAAGCATAAATCATAAACGCAGAACAGAACCATGAGCATCTCTCCGATCCTGGTCGCCAAAGGGGAAAAAGAGCTTTTCCTGCTTCCCCAGATGGCCAACCGCCACGGGCTGATAGCCGGGGCCACCGGCACCGGCAAGACCGTCACCCTGCAGGTGCTGGCCCAAAACTTCAGCCGGATAGGGGTGCCGGTCTTCCTGGCCGACGTCAAGGGCGACCTGGCTGGGCTCAGCCAGCCGGGAGCCCCAAACCCCAAGATCGAGGAACGGGTTAAAAAGCTCGGCTTGGAAGGCTTCCAGTTTTCAGCCAGCCCGGTGGTGTGCTGGGATGTGTTCGGGGCATCGGGCCATCCAGTAAGGACCACCGTATCGGAGATGGGGCCGCTGCTGCTGTCCCGTCTGCTGAACCTGAACGAGATCCAGAGCGGCGTTCTTTCTCTGGTGTTCAAGATCGCCGATGACGACGGCCTGCTGCTGCTGGACATGAAGGATCTGCGGTCCATGCTTCAATATGCCGGCGATCATGCCTCGGAGTTCACCACCGAATACGGAAAGATCTCGGCGGCCAGCATCGGCGCCATCCAGCGGGCCTTGCTGGCCCTGGAGGAGCAGGGGGCCGATAAATTATTCGGCGAACCGGCCCTCGATCTGGACGATATCATCCAGACCGATTCCCAGGGACGGGGCGTGGTCAACATCCTGTCGGCCGACCGGCTGATGCAGTCGCCCAAGACCTACGCCACCTTTTTGCTGTGGATCCTGTCGGAGCTGTTTGAACAGCTGCCCGAGGTGGGCGACCTGCCCAAACCCAAGCTGGTCTTTTTCTTTGATGAAGCCCACCTGTTGTTCAACGACGCGCCGGACGCCCTGCTGGAGAAGATCGAGCAGGTGGTGCGGCTGATCCGCTCCAAGGGGGTGGGGGTTTATTTCATCACCCAGAATTCCAGCGACGTCCCCGATCAGATCCTGGGCCAGCTGGGCAACCGGGTGCAGCATGCCTTAAGGGCCTTCAGCGCCAACGACCAGAAAGCGATCAGGGCCGCGGCCCAGACCTTCCGCATAAACCCCAAGCTGGACATCGAGCAGGCCATCACCCAGCTGGAGGTGGGCGAGGCGCTGATATCATTCCTGGAGGAAAAAGGCAGTCCGGGCATAGCGGAACGGGCTTACATCCTTCCGCCCTCCGGCCAGATAGGCCCGATCACAGCCGAACAGAGGGACCGGTTGATAAAAGATTCGGTACTGTTCGGCCATTACGAAAAGGAGATCGACCGGGAATCGGCCTATGAGATGCTTAAAGCCAAAGCCTTGCAGGCGCAACAGGCGGCCCCGGCTCCGGTGGCAAAACCGCCTGGCCGCCAGCGCCAGGGCGTGGCAGAGGCCATGGTCAAAAGCGCCGCCCGGGCCGCTGCCAGCCAGGCGGGAAGGACCATCATCAGGGGGGTTCTGGGATCGTTATTCGGCGGGAAAAAGGGCCTGTTCTAAAGTTTGAAATTTTTAGCAATATTTGTATTCAATGGAAAACGTATCACCAACCAGGATGAACCTGCTGGCCCGCAAGGCCCAGGTATCATTGGCCAAACAGGGGGTGGACCTGCTGAAGAAGAAACGCGACGCCCTGGTGGCGGAGTTCTTCGGGGTGGTCCGGAACACCCTGGAATCCCGCAACAAGCTTAACGCGGCGGCCCAGGAGGCCGTCAACCAGCTGAACATCGCGGCCTCAATCGAGGGCAAGCCCCTGCTGGAATCGGCGGCCCTGGCCGGCAAACGCCAGGTGATGCTGGAAGTGGCCGAGAAAAACGTCTGGGGCATCAAGATCCCCGAGGTCTCCACCGCCCGCAGCCTGAAGCGGGACCCTTTCGAACGGGGGTACAACGCCGCCATCACCCCGGGCCGGGTGATAAGGACCGCCGACAATTTTGAGGAGATGATAGACCTGCTGGTGGAGGTGGCCGGGCGGGAGACCCGCCTGAAAAAACTGGGCGAGGAGATCAAGAAGACCACCCGCCGGGTCAACGCCCTGGAGCAGATCGTGATCCCCCGGCTGTACCGCCAGATGGCCTATATCAAAAGCGTCCTGGAACAGCGGGAGAGGGAGGACGTGTTCCGCCTCAAACTGATAAAGAACAAAGGCGAATGAGCAGGGTTCGCCTTTGTTCCCACCTGCTGGCAGGGATCTCCTGCTGGCTTTTTTTGTCCGGCTGCATCTCGGTGGATATCGAGACCAGGGCGGGAAGGGACCTTTCCGGCAGCCGGGACTACCGGATTACCATGGAGCCCATGCTGGCCCGGGTGTACCGATCCGGGGTCTCCGCCAAAATGTTCGATTTTCCCGGGCAGGATTTGGAGAAACAGAAGGGGATCAGCCTCGTTGCCAAAAAGGAGAATCTAAGAGAGGACGGGTCCCTGGAGCTGACCTGGTCCTACAGATCGCGGCGCTTGGAGGATTTTACCAGCCGACGGGATACGGTGCTCTTCTCCAAGCGGATGGTCAAATGGTGGATATATTACAGCTTTTACCAGCACTGCCTGCCGCGCCGGGACACCAGCAGTATTCCAGCTCCCGGCAGCGCCAGGTTCCGGAATAGCCTGACCATGCCGGGGCAGATATATTTCAGCAACGGAGATTCGGTGTCCGGTTCCCGGACCGTATGGCTGCGTTCCATGGATATTCCGTCCCGGGAGGGGCTGGTGATGACAGCCGAGAGCCGGGAGATAAACCCCCTGCTGTTGATCCTGCTCCCGGTGTTTCTGATGGCAGCGTTTTATGTTCTGGCAAGATACCGCATTAAAAAATCCGACCGGTCTTGCTTTCCGGGCACTTGATTATAAGTTAAAAATGTATTAAACTAAAACGATGAAAATAATAATCCGCTACCTGATAATCCCCATGATGTTTTGGGGCTTGGCGGTCCCCGGGGTCGGAGCCATGGGCAGCCGCCCGGAGATGATGACCGAGTATACCGAATCCAGCCAGGGCCCCCTGCGGTTCTACATGCAGAAGGTTTTAATAAGGGACAGCCTGGAACAGAGCAATGTTGAATTCTCCTATTCGCTGGCCATGGATCAGCTTCAGTTCATAGCCCAGGGGAAAACATACAAAGCAGGATATACGTTCTCCATCATCGTTTATGACCGGGATGGTCAGCAAACCGCCGGCGACAACTGGGAACGAACCATGGCGATCCCCGACTATCAACATTTGCAGAGGGGCGACAGCATTCTGACCGATACCCTGGTCCTGGTTTTGCCCCCGGGCCAGTACCGGGCCAAGATCGCCTGCCGGGACGACAATTCGGACAGGGTGGGACTGTTGGAGGTTCTGATAAATGTTCCTCGGCTTTCCGGCAGCGGTTATATCGGCGGCCCCAGGTTCGAGCGGGATTATAACGGCAGCATCATTCCCTGGCCCAGCAGGATCTACGGCGACGGGGCAGGCCCTATCATCTTCCGGCTTTATCCGCTTCATTTCGGATCCGACAGCCTGGCCTTAAAAGCCCGTCTCGGCGATCTTCGGATCCAGAAGACGGTATGGGAGAGGACCCAGGTGATCTCCGGTCGGCCCGGCCATGAGATCAGGATGATCATTCCGGTCGACAGCCTTTCGGACGGCAACTACCAGCTGACCCTGGCTTTGAATGACCAGAAAAACAATCTATTGTGGCAGAGCCAGCATAAAGTGATGGTGCAGAACCCGGCAATACTTACCAAGGGCGATTTTGAGGAAAAGATCGCCCAGGTAGAGTACATTTCTCGGAGAGGCGAGTACGACACCTTAAAGAGGGCCGGGATCGAACAGCGGGATAGCCTGTGGAGGGTCTTTTGGAAATCCCGCGACCCTACTCCGGACACCGAGAAGAACGAATACCGTGACGCCTATTACGAGAAGATCCATTTCGCTAATAATAATTTCGGGTCCAGCCTCCGGCCGGGCTGGAGGACCGACATGGGCCGGGTCTATATAAAATTCGGACAGCCCGACGAAATAGAGAAGCATCCCTTTGAAACCGACTCCCAGCCGTACGAGGTCTGGTATTACTACCAGGAAGGCCTCAAGATCATATTCCTGGATCGCCACGGCTTCGGGGATTACCGGATAGTCTACGCTAACAAGGAGATATAGAAATGAAACAGATGAATATTGCCGTTCTGGCAGTGAGTCTTTTGGTTTTAATTTCCGGCCTGTCCGGAGCTTTCCCTTTAAAAGCCAAAGGTTCCCTGGAGTTCTGGGTGGACGGGTCCTCCTTTGCCAGCGGGCCCGGGTTCAGCTGGCAGGAGATATACTGGAGCCTGAAGGCCACCGACTTTACCGCCATGGACACCCTGGGCCGGAAAATGGCGCGTTTTCGGACGGAGATACTGCTTAGGGACCAGCGGGGCAATCTGGTTCTGAATGAGAGCTGGAATTCCCTGTCCCCCATGCCCACCGAGCAGATGATGAAGCAGAAGGACATGGTTATGCTGGACCAGATAGAAGCCCGGCAGTTAACGCCCGGCAGTTACCACCTGATCATGACGGTCAGCGATTTGGCCGGTAATAAGCAGGGGACGGTCGACACAACCTTGGAAGTGGCGGATTACGGCGGGCTGAGCATCAGCCAGATCGAACTGTCCTCCGGCATCTCGGCGGATACCGCCCAAAGCCGTTTCACCAAGGGCGGCCTGGCGGTAAAACCCTGGCCCGCCAGAAACTTTGACGACGAGCTGTATTATTATTATGAGATCTACAACCTGCCGCCGTCGCCCGATACCGTCGATAAAAGGCTCCTCCGGCTGATATATTTCTCGGAGAAGGACCCCTCCCTGAAGATGATCAGCCAGAAGGAAGTGACCGGGATGACCGGGCAGCTTTCCGACTTCGGGGGGCTGAGGACCGACGACCTGCCGGAAGGCAGGTATCGTCTGCGGGCCCAGCTGATCCAAGGCTCTCGGGTCCTGGCCAGCACCTATGCCAACTTTGAGATCAGCCATCCCGGACTGGTCCTGCTGGCTGAAAAGAACAATATTGCCGAGGAGATCGCCCAGATGAAACTGGACGGCGGCGATTATTACGCCAGGATAGAATATATCGGGGCCAAGCCGCAGATCGATCTTTTACACAAGCTTGACGAGAACGGCAAAAAAGAGCTGCTGCGAAGGTTCTGGAAACAGCGGGACCCCGTCCCGGAGACCAAGGAGAACGAGGCCCTGATCGAACATGCCAAAAGGTTCAGATACGCCGATCAGAACTTTTCCGAAAATTTTGCCGGCGGCCGTAAAGGCAGCCAAACCGATAGAGGGCGGATATATATAAAGTATGGCCCATGGGACGACCGGGATAACACCACCAATGCCCTCCAGACCCGTCCGACCGATGTCTGGACCTACGACAACGGAAGACAGTTCATATTCTTTGACAAGGCGGGAATTGGGAAATTTGATTTGTTATATTCCAAAACATCCGAAGAAAAAACGGATCCAAATTACAGAAAATATATAAGCGATTTTTAATTTATCTCGAAAAAAGAGCCTTCTGCAAAGAGGCTCTTTTTTATTTGACTTCTCGGGAACTTTGGGCTAAAATAATCGTTTAACCCATATTATTTGAAATATCTTATGAAACAAAAACATGTCATTTCCGGCAATAACCTGAAGCCGGAAATGGTTGAGAAAATTGCCTTTGAGCCGTCGGCGGTTTCGTTGTCTTCCCAAGCGCTGAACCGCATCAAAGCCGGCCGGAAAGTGGTGGAAAAGATCGTCCGGGAGAACCGGACGGTTTACGGCATCACCACCGGATTCGGCAGGTTCGCCGAGGTCAGGATATCGCCGGATGACATCGACCGGCTTCAGGAGAACCTGGTAAAAAGCCACGCCACCGGGGTGGGCCAGGTGTTCCAGCCTCACCAAGTGCGGGCCATCATGCTGCTTCAGGCCAATCAGCTGGCCAAGGGAGCCTCCGGCGTCCGTCCGGTGGTGGCCCAGCAGCTGGCAGACCTTTTGAACAGCGACATCGTCCCCTTGGTTCCCCAGCAGGGCTCTGTGGGAGCCTCCGGCGATCTGTCGCCCCTGGCCCATATCGGGCTGGTGATGATCGGACGGGGGCAGGCTTTTTATGAGGGCAGGATCGTAAGCGGGGCAGCGGCGCTGGAAAAAGCCGGGATGAAACCTTTGATACTCAAAGCCAAGGAAGGGCTGGCCATCACCAATGGCACCGAAGTAATGACCGCAGTGGGAATATTGAACCTGCTGGAGGCCGAGCGGCTGTGCAAGATGGCCGACATTGCCGGGGCCATGTCGCTGGAGGCCTTGCGGGGTACCAATGTCGCCTTCGACCCGGAGATCCACCGGCTCAGACCGCACCGGGGGCAGCAGGGCTCGGCGGACAATCTCCGGCGCCTGATGCAGGGCAGCCAGATCCGCAAATCCCACAAGGAATGCCTGAAGGTGCAGGACGCCTATTCGCTTCGCTGCATGCCGCAGGTCCACGGAGCCACCAAGGGCGCCCTGCAGCATATTCGGCAGGTTTTGGAAACGGAGCTTAATTCCGTGACCGACAATCCGCTGGTGATCGTGAACAAGGACCAGGTGCTGTCGGGCGGGAATTTCCACGGCCAGCCGGTGGCCCTGGCCATGGACTATCTGGGCATCGCGGTGGCCGAACTGGCCGACATCTCGGAGCGCCGCATCTCCCGGCTGCTGGATGTCTCCCTTTCGGGCCTGCCGGGCTTCCTGACCCGGCACGGGGGCCTCAACTCTGGATTGATGATAGTGCAGAACACCGCCGCCTCCTTGGTCTCCGAGAACAAGGTGCTGGCCCATCCCTCCTCGGTGGATTCCATCCCCACCTCGGCCAACCAGGAGGACCATGTTTCCATGGGCACCATCGGGGCCCGCAAGGCCGGACAGATCTGCGACAACGTGCGCTATGTGCTGGCCTGCGAGCTGTTATGCGCCTCCCAGGGCCTGGAATTCCATAAGCCGTTAAAACCAGGCAAAGGAGGGAATGCCGCTTACCAGGCCATCCGGGACAGGGTCAAACCGTTCATCTATGACCGCGAATTTCATCAGGACATTGAGGAGATCGCGGACCTGATTCAGGGGAATGCCATCCTGAAGGCGGTAGAGATTGTTATTGGAAAATTAAAATAATGAATAATCTATTACGAAATCAATTTATAATTCAAAGGAGTTTGGTATGCCAGTAATACTTAACGGATCCGGATTGACCGTTGAAAAATTGGTGCAGATCGCCCGCCACAACGAGAAAGTTGAATTGGCTCCGGAAGCCTTGGAACGCATCAAACAATGCCGGGCAATGCTGGAGGATAAAATAAAAGCACATGAGATAATGTACGGCGTCAATACCGGCATCGGGGAGTTCTCGGAGACGGTGCTTACCGACGACCAGGTGAAGGATTTTCAGAAATACCTGATATACAACCATGCCGCCGGGATCGGCGAGCCGGTCCCCATCGAGCAGGTGCGGGCGGCCATGGCCGGGCGGATCAACGTCCATGCCCACGGCAACAGCGGCTGCCGGCCGGAGATAACCCAGACCTATGTCGATATGCTGAACAAGGGCGTCACCCCGGTGGTCTGCCAGAAGGGATCGGTGGGGGCCTGCGGCGACCTGGCCCCCATGTCGCAGATAGCGCTGCTGCTGATGGGCGAGGGCGAGGCTTTTTATAAAGGCCAGCGCCTGCCGGGCAAGAAGGCCATGGACCAGGCCGGAATCCCGATCCCCGGCCTGCAGGCCCGCGACGGGCTGGCGGCCATCAACGGCTCCAACCTGCTTACGGCCATGAGCGCCCTGACCCTGTACGATTTCAACCGTTGGCTCAAACAGGCCGAGATCGCCTGCGCCATGAGCCTGGAATCTTTAATGGCCAACCTGAAGCCCTACGATATTCGGCTGCACCAGGTGCGGGGTTTCAAGGGCGCCCAGCGGAGCGCCAAGGCCATTCTGGCCTGCATCCAGGGCAGCGATCTCCAGACCGGAAAGATCAAGACCAAGGTGCAGGACGCCTACTCCATGCGGAGCACACCCCAGGTGATCGGCGCCGCCCACGATGCCATTGCTTATGCCAAGTCCCAGGTGGAGATCGAGCTGAACGGGGTGGGCGATAATCCCATCTTCCTGCCGGAGTTCAAACTGACCCTCACCGGGGCCAACTTCCAGGGCTCTCCGGTCTGCCTGCCCATGGACATGGCCGGCGCCGCCATCACCATGGTCTGCGTCATCAGCGAACGCCGCCTGAACCGGCTGACCAATCCCGCTCTTAGCGTAGGTTTGCCCTCATTTCTTACCAAGGGAGCGGGCATGTTCAGTGGGATGATGCTCAGCCAGTATACCGCCGATATGTTGATAGTGGAGCAGCGCATTCTGTCCATGCCGGCCAGCATTCAGTCCATTCCGGCGGCCGCCGACCAGGAGGATTTTGTATCCATGGGCATGAACACCGCCCTTAAGAACAACCAGATACTGGACAACGCCTACGGGGTGCTGGGCATCGAGATGATGGCGGCCGCCCAGGCTCTGGATTTCAGGGATTTCGGTTTCGGCCAGGGCGTCAGCAAGGCCCGGGAGGTCATCCGCAAGCATGTGGCCCATCTGGAGGAGGACCGGCCCCTGCATTCCGATCACAACATAATGAAGGATCTGGTGAAATCCGGAGAGATCCTGGAGCAGGTGGAAAAGGCCATCGGCAGCCTGGAGTAAAATATTAGAATGAATTTGATAATTGGGATATTAGCCTTCGGCTACCTGGCTTCCAGCCTGCTGTCGTGGCTCAATGTCGGGTATCTTAGGGCCAATATCAACAGCGCGCTTCCGGAATCGATCGCCTCCCAGTTCGACCAGCAGAAGAAAAAGCAGATACTCGATTACACCGGGGCCAAGACCAGATTGGGATATTGGAGCGAATCCCTGTCTACGGCAGTGGTGATCACTCTGTTTGCCGCAGGGATAGTGCCGCAGATCACATTGTGGGCCGATGGACTTAAGATCGCCCCGCTGCTGCAGGGACTGGCAGTGATGCTGGTCCTGCTGCTCATCGGCTACCTGTCCGGCATCCCGGCCTCGTTGTATTCCGACTTCAATCTGGAAAAGAGATACGGTTTTTCCACCATCACTGCCGGAACCTGGTTAGGCGATCAAATGAAAAGCTTGCTGATTTCCGGAATTCTCATGGGCCTGCTGTTCTCCGGTTTCTATCTTTTCATCAACTGGCTGGGAAACTGGTGGTGGCTGGCGGCCTGGGGACTGGTGGTGATCTTTTCTTTGTTGATGATATTCATCGCTCCGGTGCTGCTGATGCCGCTGTTCAACAAGTTCGTGCCGCTGGAGGACGAGGAGCTTAAGAACAAGATACTGGACATGGCCAAGAAGGCCGATTTCCCCCTGGCCGGGGTCTTTCAGATGGACGCCTCCAAGCGCAGCACCCACGACAACGCCTTTTTCACCGGAATGGGCCAGACCCGCCGGATAGTCTTTTACGACACCATGGTCAGGAACTACAGCCACCAGGAACTGCTGTCGGTGATGGGCCACGAGATCGGACACTGGAAGAAAAAGCACGTTTTCAGGCTGATATTAACTGTATCGGTTTTCTCCGGAATATTACTGTTCCTGGCGTCGCGGATGCTGATTCATCCCTGGATTTATAACGCCATCGGCCTGGGGGATCTTTTCGGGCAGATAGGTTTCAGCGGGGCCATGGTCGGGGTGGCCTTGTATGTGGCGGCCATATTGTTCGAGCCGCTGAATCTGCTGCTATCGCCGTTCATGAACTGGCTGTCCCGACGCTATGAGTACCAATCCGATGCCTACTCTCTATCGATCAACCCTTCGGCCGCGGATATGAAAGGGGCGCTGATAAAACTGAGCCAGAAGAACCTGAGCAATCTTTTCCCGCACCCGCTGTATGTGGTGTTCCACTATTCCCACCCGCCGCTGCTGGCCAGGCTGAAGGCCATAGATGATCGTAAATAATATTGTAGGGACATGGCGCGCCATGTCCCTACGGTAACGTTATAAAATCAATAGTCGAGGATCCGATCCATGACCAAAATAATCAAATCCCCCCGCGGCACCAAGATCTCCTGCCAGGGCTGGCAGCAGGAAGCCGCCATGCGGATGCTGATGAACAACCTGGACCCGGCGGTGGCCGAGCGTCCCGAGGACCTGATCGTCTATGGCGGCAGCGGGAAGGCGGCCCGCAACTGGGAATGCTATAACGCCATCATCAAGTCCCTCAAGAAACTGAAAAACGACGAGACCCTGCTGGTGCAGTCCGGCAAGCCGGTGGGCATCCTGCAGACTCACCCCCACTGTCCCCGGGTGCTGATCGCCAACTCCAACCTGGTGCCGCATTGGGCCAACTGGGATTACTTCCGCAAGCTGGAGGCGCTGGGGCTGATCATGTACGGACAGATGACCGCCGGCAGCTGGATATACATCGGCACCCAGGGCATTCTTCAAGGGACTTATGAGACCTTCGGGGCCCTGGCTCAAAAGCATTTCGGCGGAACTTTAAAAGGCAAGTGGGTATTGACCGGCGGCATGGGCGGGATGTCCGGGGCCCAGCCGCTGTCGGTGACCATGAACGAGGGCGTCATATTGGACGTGGAGGTGGATCCGGCCCGCATCCAGAAGCGCCTGGACACCGGCTACTGCGATGTGATGGTGGACGACCTGGACAAAGCGCTCAAACTGGTGTTTGAATACGTCAAGAAAGGCGAGCCTCTGTCCATCGGACTGGTGGGCAACTGCGCCGAGGTGCACCCGGAATTAGTGCGGCGGGGCGTGATCCCCGACGTGGTCACCGACCAGACCTCGGCCCACGACGAGCTGAACGGCTACGTGCCGCACCGGATGACCCTGGCTCAGGCCAACGAATTGCGAAAGAATAATCCCGAAGGGTATAAGGCAAAATCCTACGAAGCCATGGCCATTCACATGCAGGCCATGCTGGACATGCAGAAGCAGGGCGCCATAGCCTTCGACTACGGCAACAACATCCGGGGCCAGGCGGTCAAGCACGGCATCAAGAATGCTTTTGACGTGCCGGGCTTCGTGCCGGAATACATCCGCGACCTGTTCTGCGAGGGCAAGGGCCCGTTCCGCTGGGCGGCGCTGTCCGGCGATCCCAAGGATATCTACGTCACCGACGAGGCGGTGTTAAAATTATTCCCCAAGAATCAGCATCTGGCCCGCTGGATCAAGATGGCCCAGAAGAAGGTCCATTTCCAGGGTTTGCCGGCCCGCATCTGCTGGCTGGGCTACGGCGAGCGCGACAAGATGGGTCTGGTGTTCAACGACCTGGTGAAGAAGGGAAAGATCAAGGCCCCCATCGTCATCGGCCGGGACCATCTGGATTGCGGCTCGGTAGCCTCGCCCAACCGCGAGACCGAGGCCATGAAGGACGGCAGTGATGCCATCGCCGACTGGCCATTGCTGAACGCCATGGTCAACGTGGCCTCCGGGGCCTCCTGGGTTTCCATCCATCACGGCGGGGGAGTGGGGATAGGATATTCCATCCACGCCGGGCAGGTGACGGTGGCCGACGGGACCAAGGAGATGGCCCAGCGGATCGAGCGGGTGCTAAGCAATGACCCGGGGATGGGCATTTTGCGCCACGTGGACGCGGGGTATGACATTGCCAAGCAGGTGGCGAAGAAGAAGAAGGTCAAGATACCGATGATGAAATGAATTGTAACACCCACGGGGTTTTATTAAACAGCTAACCAGCAATATTCCAGATTTGAAGAAATATCTCTAATTAATAAGAGGTTATCATGGGTAAACATCATTATAAAAGTACTCTGGAGATCATTAGTGTCTCAAAGATTATGCCAAACCCTAATAATCCTAGAGGAAAGAGTATTCGTAGTAAGGACAATCAATTCCTATATCTAAAAAAATCAATACAAGAGTATGGATTACTTGTTCCCTTAGTGGTTAAAAAAGAGGATAAGAATACATACTTATTGCTGGATGGTGAGCGAAGATACTATGCCGTTAAGGAATTAGGGATAAAAGAAGTCCCTGCCCATGTTTTTGAAGGGACAATTAGTTTCGAACAATGTAAATCATTAATGTTCCATATACATACGACTAGAGTACAATGGGGTGCATATCAACAATGTATATCTTTGGAGCCGTTATATATTGAATTGAAAAAGATCACGAATGACGATGAAGAAGAAATAATAAGACAAATAAATGAAAGAACAAGAACAAGTAAACGAACTATTGATGCAAGACTAAATTTTTTACGTTGGCCTGTTGAACTAAAAGAAATTGTAAAAAATAAAAAACCTGGGTTATTTACTTCTGTCGTCGAGATTGAGAACCAAATAATAAAACCATTGCAAAAATCATATAACACCTTTGTGCAAACATATGGCGCGGATGAAATAAGGAAAGCTATTTTTAATAAATATTATAACGGTTATATTAACTCAGCTATTGAAGCAAGGAAATTGACGCCACTAATTAAAGTATTGGAGGAGGATGTTAAGTATCAGATTGTGTTCGCAAAAATATTTAAAAAGTTTTTAAACGACGAAGCATATACAATCCACAAATTAGAAAAAGAATTTCGAATTGAGTTCCCTAACTATGATTCCGATGCTTCTATAACATTTGATAATATTTACGGTGGTCTTAAGCAATCATATAACATTATAACCCTGTATGAACCTAAAAGTTTTTGCGATTTAAATAAACGCCAAAAAATAGCTTTAAAGAAAATACTGACAAGGACAAAGAAAGTAGTAACAACTATAGAAAAGAATATCGGAGTTGTAAAATGATTGACTGCGTCGCTACGATACAACGGATAATGCTAAAAAACGGCATTACTGGTTCTGTATCAGAAGATGCTAATCGCGATATTGACCAGTCAGCAGGCTCTCCATGCAGTTGGTATCCCACGTATGTCTATAATAACGAAACCACAAAGTATTTGTTTGTGCCTGTAGATATTTATGAGGGCGTCGATATTGATTACCTGCATGAACAGAAAAAGAATGCCAGTGATGTTATGGTTGTTTTAAAAACCGGCGGTAAGAATGTTAAAACAATCTTTATTGTCAATAATATTGCCTCATATAGTTTGCTTTCGAAACTTGCGCTAGATGATGATTTTGGGTGCATATATTTTTCTGACCAAGAAGAATTCCTCGAAATACCATATGTTTTAGTCCAGGCAGAACAAAATCATTTAATTAAAGGACCTATAGAATACCTTGCAACATGTAATAATTTAAAAGGGAAATATGGGGACTTGATTAGAAACAACGCAAAAAACTATATTAAAAATCAGGGTAGCATAAGAGAGGATGAATTCATAAGTCATCTAATGACCCAAATATTAAAAGTGAAAAACGGCACAAAGTTATTACAATTATTAAAAGACACCGATAGGATATTAGCGCAAAACGGTTCTACGCATGTACGTGATCATTATTATCATGCATGTAATACGATGTTCATTGGGTATGTAGTATTGGATAAATTTTATGATACGATATCCCGTGAAGCATGTAAACATGGAGATGATATTGATGTTGAATTTATATGGGCCATTACATCCTTATTGCATGATGTAGGATATGCCGCTTCAAAGCATGCAAATATTGCCTGTACTGCTTTTGGAGATGAGGATGAAGATCCGGAATTCTCTGAATGTCTTACTGATTACTTGGAGAGGCGTTGGATAAGGCAATATCAACATCAAGCTACGATATTGGAAAATTATTTTTCACATATTGATAAAGGCATTACTAGGAGATGGGTGTATCGACCATTTAAAATGATATTAATAAACAAGGAATTTGTAAACGCGCTTAGGGAAGCAATTATTAAAAATAGCGCACATGGCGCATTCAGTAGTCTATTAATTATTTCCATTATTGACCAGATTATTGAAGATGTGCAAAATGAAAGTGATCGAGAATACTTATATCGTAATATTATTATTGCAAGTATTTCTATCCTTTTCCACGATATTCTTGTTAGACGTGTATTTGCTGAACATGGCATTAACGAATTGCAGATAGTTAATTACCCCTTTGCAGCATTATTGACATATATTGATATACTGCAAGATGATCGACGCGACATAACATCCTTTAGATATCGACCGGATATTTTCAATGAAGTAATTGATACACATGGTAAAATACATGTAAAATTAAATAGAGACAAAATCTCTGCATCACTAAAGATAAAATTGGCTGAAGAGCTAAAGTTGGCTTTTGCCTTTTTCAAAGAAAATGGTATAAAATTTGTCATACCGGATGAGTTGGCGGGGTAGAATGAATCACAGCATATTAAGGTATCCTGGTTCAAAATATAAAATAAGGAAAACGATAGAATCAGTTTTAAAAAAGAATAACTTGAAGCTAGATTTATTTGTTGAACCTTTTGTTGGTGGCGGAAGCATATTTATTTATTTATTGGAAAATAAGCTAGTTGAAAAGGTAATTATTTCCGATAAAGATAATTTGATTTATTCATTTTGGAAAGTATTATTTAAAAACCCAACTGTATTGATAAAATTTATTAAAAACGTTAGTGTAACAACAAATAGCTATATAAAATATAAAAATATTGCATCTGAACCCAAAAGATATAACATAACCACTTTGGCGAAAACATGTTTATTCTTAAATAGAACATCATTTTCGGGAATAATTGCACAAACGGCTGGTCCAATAGGTGGCAAAAAACAAATATCTGACTATAAAATTGATTGTCGATTTAATAAGCAAGCCTTAATAAAACGTATAAAAGAAATATCTAAATATTCCAATAAGGTAACAGTACTCGAAAAAGATTGGCAAACAACGACTAAATTTGCCTTGAGTAAAATAAAAAAGAAGAGAAAAAGCAAATCGTTATTTTACTTCGACCCGCCATTTTATTTTAAATCTGAAAAATTATACAGAGTTACGTTTAATGAAAATGACCATATTAATTTATCAAAATATTTGTTAAGGTTCAAAAAAAATTGGTTATTAAGCTATGATAATGCAATATTTATAAAGAAACTTTATAAAAGAAAATATAGAACAATACATATAACTGTACCTTATACCGTCAATCACAAAGTAAAAAAGAAATTAAAAGAAATTATTATCACGCCGTTAAATATTTAAAATGCACCTCATAATCCAACACATCGGTCAACTGCTGACCCTAACCTCTCCAAGCGGGTTGTCCTCACCCCAACCCTCTCCTAAGGCATTAGGAGAGGGAGGACGGGGAAGGGTGGGGTCAAGTATGTCCGAACTCGGTATCATTGAGGACGGTCTGGTAGCCATTGAGAACGACAAGATCGTGGCTGTGGGCAAAACATCTGACCTCAAGCCCAAGCTCAAACTCTTGCCGCACACCAAGGTCATTGACGCCGAAAAGCAGGTGGTCATGCCCGGCTTTGTGGACTGCCACACCCACTTGGTCTACGGCGGCTCCCGCGAGGACGAGTTCGAGATGCGGGCATCAGGTGTCACCTACCAGGAGATCGCAGCCCGGGGCGGCGGGATCCGTTCCACGGTCAAGGCCACCCGGCTGGCTTCCCGCGAGGTGCTAAAGCGCGATGCCATGAAACGCCTGGACCGGATGCTGATGTGGGGAACCACCACGGTGGAATCCAAGAGCGGCTACGGGCTGGAGACAAAAAGCGAGATCAAGCAGTTGGAGGTCAACCAAGATCTGAATGAACTGCAGCCGATAGAAGTGGTGTCAACTTTTCTGGGGGCGCATGAGTTTCCAGAGGAATTCAGAAATCAAAATGCAGAAGGCAAAAACGGAATAGACCGGGAAGGGTATGTCAAGCTGATCTGCGAGGAGATGATTCCCAAGGTGGCGGAAGCAAAACTGGCTGAGTTCTGCGATGTGTTCTGCGACCAGGGGGTGTTCACTCCCGATGAGGCAATAAAGATATTAGAGACTGCCAGCAATTACGGGCTGTATCCCAAGATCCACGCCGACGAGCTGGCCTCGGTGGGTGCGGCCGAGGTGGCCGGCAAGGTCCATGCGGTCAGCGCCGAGCATCTGCTATACCCCTCACAGACGGGCTTAGAGTTGATGAAACAGGCCGGAACCATCGCAGTTCTTTTGCCGGGCACCAGTCTGACCATCAAGAAGAATTACGCCCCGGCCCGGAAGATGATCGAGATGGGCATCCCGGTGGCCCTGGCCACCGATCTCAACCCCGGCTCCTGCACCATCGAAAATATGCCGTTCATAATCGGGCTGGCCTGCCTGTATCTGGGCCTGACCCCGGCCGAGGCCATCTGCGCCGCCACCTACAACGCGGCCTGCGCCATCAAGCGCGGCGACCGGATCGGCTCCCTCGAGGAAGGCAAGCAGGCCGACCTGCTGATCATGGATATCCCCAATTACCGGTATATTCCGTACCACTACGCGGTGAATTACGTCAAGACGGTGGTAAAGCGCGGCAAGATAGTCATAGGATCTTAAATGGACATTTATTGACATTGGTTGACATTGGGTTATTATGATGAGCAAGATACAAGATTTCACTGATCTGATTATTTACCAATTGGCCGTAGAACTTGCTGACTGGATTTATGAGCTTACTGCCAAGTTTCCGGAAGATGAGAAATATAATCTTACATCGCAACTCAGAAGAGCATAGACATCCGTTTACAGTAACATTGCCGAGGGGTTCGGAAGATACCATTACAAAGAGAACAAACAGTTTTGTCGGATCGCCAGAGGTTCCTTATACGAGACAAAAGCCCATATGCTTTTCAGCAATAAGCGCGGATATGTATCCCCGCAAATACTTGATGAATACCTGAAGAGACATACAACTCTGGCCATAAAACTGAACAATTACATCAATGCCACAGGCACAAAAGACAGGCCTAATGTCGATTAATTACAATCAATGTCAATATATATGCAGGAGTCAACATGACCAAGCTGGTAGAATGCGTCCCTAATTTTTCCGAGGGCCGCGACCGCAAGGTAATCGATGCCATCTCCGACGCCGTTCGTTCGGTGTCCGATGTCAAGCTTTTGGATGTCGATCCCGGGGCCGATACCAACCGCACCGTCTACACTTTCGTGGGAACGCCGGAAGGTGTCAAGGAGGCCGCTTTCCAGGCCGCCAAGAAGGCCCACGAGCTGATAGACATGTCCACCCACAGCGGGGCCCATCCCCGGATGGGCGCCATGGACGTCTGCCCCTTCGTGCCGGTCTCCGGCGTAAGCATGGACGACTGTGTGCAGATAGCCAAAGATCTGGGTAAACGGCTGGGAGAGGAACTGGACATCCCGGTCTACCTCTATGAATTCGCCGCGGCCTCGCCGGAGCGCCAGAGTCTGGCCGACATCCGCACCGGAGAATACGAGGCACTGGAAGAAAAGCTGAAAGACCCCAAGTGGAAACCAGATTTCGGGCCGGCCAAGTTCAAGCAAAAATGGGGGGCCAGCGTGGTGGGAGCCCGGGAATTTTTAATAGCCTACAACGTCAATGTCAACAGCAAGGACAAGAAACTGGCCAACGAGATCGCCCTCAACATCCGCGAGGGCGGCCGGGCCAAGAAGGACGCCTCGGGCAAGCTGGTCAAGGACGAAAAGGGCAACACCGTCAAGGTTCCGGGAAGACTCAAGGCGGTGCGGGCCATCGGCTGGTACATCGAGCAATACCGCCAGGCCCAGGTGTCCATCAACCTGATCAACTACAACACCACGCCATTGCACGTGGTCTTCGAGACCGCCCGGGAGGAGGCGGAAAAGCTGGGCCTGATAGTCACCGGCTCGGAACTGGTGGGACTCATCCCCTTGAAGCCCATGCTGGACGCCGGGAGATTTTACCTGAAAAAACAGGGCAAATCGGCCGGGGTGCCGGAGAAGGAGCTGGTGGAAATAGCAATCCGCTCGCTGGGGCTGGACCAGTTGTCCGAGTTCGACCCGGCCAAGAAGATCGTGGAATACAACTTCCTAAAACCAGCCCCGCTGATGTCCATGACCGCCAGGGATTTTGTGGACGAGGTTTCCTCGGAATCCCCGGCCCCGGGCGGCGGCTCGGTGGCGGCTTTGGCCGGCAGCCTGTGCGCGGCACTCTCGGCCATGGTGGCTAATCTTACCGTCGGCAAGGCAGGTTACGAAAAGGTCTGGAAAGAGATGTCTGATCTGGCCGAGAAGGGCCAGGAGATCAAGGATAAGCTGGCCAAGGCTGTCGACGAGGACACCAACGCCTTCAACCACCTGATGGAAGCCATGCGTCTGCCAAAAACCACACCGGAACAGAAGGCCGCCCGCGAGGCTGCCATGGAGGATG
Organism: uncultured bacterium; assembly: GCA_937863685.1. Taxonomy (GTDB): domain Bacteria; phylum Edwardsbacteria; class AC1; order AC1; family EtOH8; genus UBA2226. Next base: position 73,246 of record CALMGM010000001.1, on the reverse strand, counting down.
GCTATAAAAAGGCGGCGGCGGTTCCCCTGCAGACCGCGCAGACCTGCCTGGAGGCCATGAAGATATCCCTGACCGCCGCCCAGAAGGGCAATGCCAACTCGGCCTCCGATGCCGGGGTGGCCGCCCTGATGGCTAAAACCGGGGTGGAGGGGGCGGTGCTGAACGTCCTGATAAATCTGGGGTCAATAAAGGACCAGGCTTTCAAAGACAGCCATGTAAAGGAATGTCAGGGCCTGAAGAAGGAATCGGCCGATCTGTGCGATGCCATCCAGCTGTCGGTGATGAAAAATATAAAAATATAATTGTATTTTGCCGTCAAGTCATTTATAATGTCTTATTATGGATAACGGTTTTGGAATACTTGTATAATGGCTGAGATAAACCGCTTAAAAGAGCAGGCCCGCAACTTTTACCAGAAAGCCGAGTGGGAAAAGGCCAGAAGGGCGGTGGAGCAGATCGCCTCCATCGAGCCGGAGAATTCCGAATTCACCCTGACCCTGGCCAATATCTATCAGCAACTGGGGGAGGACCGCAAGGGGCTGGATATGTACGAGAAGACCCTGAGGCTTTCGGAGAAGTCCAGGGACTTCAGCCGGGTGATAGCCGCCTCTAAGAAGATTTTGTCTATTGACAAGGATAGGATAGAGTTATATAATAAGATAGCTGAGGGTTACCATAACCTGGGGTTGAAAAGCGGGGCCGTCCGGGAATGGATCCGCTATGCCGATCAGCTTAAGATCCGTTCCGATTTTACCGCCATGGCTGCGGTATACCAGCGGATAACCGATTCTGTTCCGGAGAATTCATCCTTAGGGGAGAGCTGCCGGAAGATACGTCAATTGGCGGACCAGGCCGTTTCCGATAATTCGGAGGATGCCCCGGAGCCGGCGGACATTGTGCCTTACCGCCGGTTGGTGGACGTGGCCCTGAAGATGGGCCAGGCCAAGAAGATTATTGAGACCCAGCAGAGTTATGCCCGGGTGCTGCAGCGAAAGGGTTTTACCCGTAAAGCCAAGGCTGTCTACCAGAAGATCCTGGAGCGCGATCCCGGCAACGAGGAGGCTCTGTCCAAGGTGCTTTCCTCCTCCGAGGACAGCGTCGCGGATGATAAAAAATTGCAGTCGGAACTCCTGGAGGCCGGCAAGAATTTTCAGGAACTGGTGTGGGACAAGATTAATGAGACCTATGAGCCTTATTACGATCTGGGCATGCTTTTCCGGCAGGAGGGCTTGAAGGACGAGGCTATTGTCGAGTTCCAGAATTCCATCAAAGGCGGCGGCCGGCAGCTGAAGGGATTCGAGATGCTGGCGGTCTCCTTTCTGGAACAGGGTGATTACGGTTTGGCCAAGGAGGTGCTCAGCCAAGGCCTCTCCATCAGGAAATTTCTGGACAATGAATATGTGGGTCTGCATTACAACCTGGGGGTGGCTCATGAACAGCTGGGCGATTTCCAGAAGGCTCTATATGAGTATGAGCAGGTCTACATCATCGATATCACCTACAAGGATGTCGCCAAACGCCTGAGGGACCTGGAGAGCAAGTTCAAGGTTCCGCACCAAACCGCGAGTTCTCTGCCGGAACCGTCGGCTGCCAGTCCGGCAGCAACTAGAGCCGGGGCTGAAGCTGCCGCCGAACCGGTTCTCACAGTCGAAGTGATCCCGCAAACAGCTATCCCATCCGCCGGCGGGGAAGAATCCCTCCCGGCCGAATCGGGGTCCACTTCTTTGGAAGAGACCGACCAAGATCGCTATATCCCGGCCGACCAGGGCGAAGATGGTTCTTATCAGTCGGCCGAACTGCTGGCGGAGGAGACCGCTCTCGAGCCGGATGCCGGGTCCGCACCGGAACCGGCACCGATAGTCCTCAGCCAGAAAGACAAGGGGCTTTCCTTCCTGTAATAATTTTAGGAGGACCTAATGGACTACGAGAGATTTTTCAAGCTTAACGACGATCCTTTTTCCAATATTCCCGACAGTCGGTTCTATTACGACAGCCCCCAGCACAGCCATGCCATCATGCATCTGGCCCATGTGGCCGAGCGGATGAGGGGGTTGGGGGTGCTGACCGGGGAGGTGGGCACCGGAAAGACCATGCTGGCCCGGCGTCTGCTGGAGATCCTGCGGGAGGACGGCCGGTTCGAGACCGCCCTGCTGGTGCTGACCCATGGGGATTTCAGCCCTTTGTGGTTCCTCCGGAGGGTGAGCGCCCTGCTGGATGTCAAGGAGACGTCCGACGACAAGACCCAGGTGTCATCGGCCCTGGCCCGGCGGCTGATGGAGATCCATGCCGAGGGCCGGAAGGCGGTGATCCTGATCGACGAGGCCAACCTGCTGCGGGGCCAGGCCATGCTGGAGGAGATCCGCGGCCTTCTGAACCTGGAGCTCTCCGATGCCCGTCTGATAACTTTCATCCTGTTCGGCATGAACGAGGTCAACCAGAACCTGCTGGTGGATGTCTCGCTCAACCAGAGGGTTTCGGTCAAATACCACTTGGGCCCGTTGGACGAGGCGGCGGTCCGGGAGTACGTCCAGCACCGGCTGGTGGTGGCCGGCCGGGAGGAGGAGCTCTTCACCGACACCGCCTACGAACTTATCGCCCGGTATTCCCAGGGCTGCCCCCGGCTGATAAATGCCATCTGCGACAACGCCCTGATGGAGGGCTGCCTGCAGGAGAAGGACCTGCTGGATGCCTCGGTCATCCAGATTGTGGCCAACAATCTGGGGCTGGACGACGGCGCAGAGATGACGGCTGGAGTGGCCTCGGGAGCCCAGGACAACGCTTACGGATTCTGATCCTCTTCGGAATAAATTGATAAAACGATAAATGGTACGATGGCAAAAGTAGATCAAATAAGGGCCAAGGCAGCCGAATTTTTCCAAAAGGGAGATTTCGCCAAGGCGGTCAACGAATATAAAAAAGTGCTGGAACTGGAGCCCGGCAACGCCAGCACCTATAACTTCATCGGCGACGCCTATGTGAAATTGTCCAACGTCGGAGAAGCCGTCTCCAGCTACCTGGAGGCGGTCCGGGGATACAGCACTGACGCCCTTTACAACAATGCCATTGCGGTCTGCAAAAAGATCCTGAGGGTCAACAAGGATGATCCAGAGGTATACAAGACCCTGGGCGACCTGTACATTCAGCAGGGGCTGGTCAACGAGGCCATCACCAACCTGCTGGAATACGCCGAGAGGAAGATCAAGCAGGGCAAATCCGAAGAGGCCTTTCCGGTATATCACCAGATAGTGGAGTTAAATCCCCAGAACCTGGCGGTACGCTCCAAGCTGGCCGAGATGTATCTGGCCCAGAAGAAGATCGCCGAGGCCTCCGAGGAATTTTCCCAACTGGCCAAGGCCTACCGGGATCAGGGCCGGGTGATAGAGGCCGAATCCCTGGAAGCCAGGGTCAGGGGCATGAGAGGCGAGACCCCCCCGGCCCAGTCCCCGGCGCAGCCGGAGGTCAGGCCCGATGCCATCATCGAGGAATTATCCCAGCAGAGATCCGAAGCCCATGTCGAAAAAGAGCCCACCCCCGAGCTGATGGTCGACAAAGAGCCTGAACCGCCCAAGGAAGAGGAAACAGTCAAGCAGGACTGGGCCACCAATATCGAGCTGGGCGACCTGCTGGTGGAGATCGGTTCCACCCAGGAGGCCTTGGACCAGTATCATACCGCGGCCAACGGCTACATGAACGACGGCAACGTGGGAAAAGCTGTGGAGGTATACAAGAAGATAGCCAATCTGCAGCCTCTGGAACTGCGCAGCCGGCAGAAACTGGTGGAGATCGCCCTGCAGGACAACCAGCAGGAGGCCTTAATTGAGGCATATCTGGGATTGGCCGAGTGCCTGCACCGCCGGGAACTCCGGGAACAGGCGGCGGCGGTCTATCAGAAAGTTCTGGAGATAGATCCGGTCAACGAGAATGCCCTGGAGAGCCTGTCATTATTGCTGCCGGAGATGCCGGAGGGAGCCTTTGAAATGCCGGGCATGGAGATCCATCAGGAAACGGCTCAACCTCAGGCTGCCCCGCTTTCCGATATATCCTTCAGCGAACTGGAGTCTCCGGCCGATGGGTTCCAACAGCCGGCCCCTGAGCCTTCCGCGTGGCAGCCGGAACCCGCCCCGGCCGAGGCTCCGCCGGCCTGGGAAGCCCCGGCTCCAGCCGAACCGGAATATGCCCAGCCGGAAAGCTTCATGCACCACGGCGAGCCCCAGCCCGAGGAGCCGCAGTTCCACGGTCAGCCGGCCCAGCCGGAGGCCGGCGACGATGTCCATTGGGGGCGGGAGATCGTGGAGGGCGGTCGTCAGTCCCGGGTCAAATTCAGTGTGGCCGACGAAGAGCCGGCCACGGCTCCCGGGGCCCAGGAGGAATTCCTTTCATTACAGGACATCCTGGCCGAGTTCAAGGAGGGCGTCTACCAGAGCATAAATCAGGAGGACTTTCAGGGTCATTACGACCTGGGCATCGCCTACAAGGAGATGGGCCTGGTGGAAGAGGCCATCGCCGAGTTCCAGATAGCCTCCAAGGGAGAGAAGGAACGCCTGAAGGCCTTCGAGATGCTGGGGCTCTGCTTCCTGGAACGGGGGGAGCCCAGGTTCGCCATCAAACAGCTGGAGCGGGGAATATCCACCCCGGGGTACAGCGATGAGGATTATATCGGCCTGCGGTACAACCTGGCCCAGGCCTACGAGCAGGCCGGAGAGATACCCAACGCCGTCAAGACCTTGGAGGACATCTACGCCACCGATGTCAACTTCAAGGATGTGGGGCAGAGGCTGCAGTCCCTGAGGGCCTCCCTGGTGGCTGCGGCCCCGCCCAAACCTGCTCCTGTCGCAGCTCCGCCGCCGCCTCGGCCGGGCCCGCAGGCGGTTCAACAACCGCCCGTCCGCCCGGTGCCCCAGCCGCCGGCCCCGGCACCCCAGGCTGCTCCGGCAGCCCGGCCGGCGCCCCAGGTCCAGGCGCCGCCGGTTCAGCGTCCGCCGGCCCCGCCGTCCCGTCCCGTCGTGCAGCCAGCCGTCCCGGTTCCGCAGTACCAGGCCGCGCCGGAACCGCAGCCCGAGGTGGAGACCGCACCCAAACCCAAACCCATTCCGTCCAAGCTTAAGAAACCGGAAAAACAGAGGATATCCTACGTTTAGCATGGTTTGAGATGGACAGATACCCGGCCCTGAAAATGTTCATGGTCTTTCTTCTGGGGATCCTGACCGCTTCGGCGTTCAGCATCCCTTTTGTTCTTTCGGCTCTGATGGTGGGGGCATCGCTGACAGCGGCCTGGGCCGGGTACAAGCTTAAATCAAAATCCGCCGACCCCTTCTTATATCTGGCCCTGCTGTCAGCCGGTTTGGCCGGCTATCAAATCAGGCATCTCCCGCCGGACCAGGCCTGGCTCAACGACAGTAACCAGGTCCTGCTGGCCAGGGTGATCTCCGAGCCCCGGCGGACGGATAGGGGATGGAGGTTCGTTTCCCGGGTGGAGGCCAGAAAGGACGGCGCCAACTGGCAGCAGGCCGATCAGAAATTGATGACCTATGTCGGCATCCAGGGCGGGGACCGCCCGGAATACGGAGATGCATTGACCATGGAGGGCCTCTGGCGGAGGGCGGCTGAAAGGCGCAACCCCGGAGGTTTCGATTACCGGCAGTACCTGGAACACCAGGAGGTGTCCGGGGTATTCACCGCCGATCATCATAGGATCGTAGCGCGCTCCCCGGGCAATATTTTCATGTCCGGTCTGATCATCCCTCTGCGCCGGTATGTCAGAAGGACCATCGAAAGCCATCTGGACGGGGACCAGGGGTCCCTGCTGGCCGGGCTGCTGCTGGGGGAGAGATACAACCTCTCCCAGCCCGTCCGGGAGGCCTTTTCAGACACCGGGACCGCCCATGTTCTGGCGGTGTCCGGGCTTCATGCGGCGCTGATGGCCTTCATCATTTTCATCCTGCTGCGGTTGTTCCAGCTGCCCAAGCGGGCGGCCAGCCTGGGGACGGTAGCCGGGCTGATCGTCTACACCTTGGCGGCCGGAGCCAGCCCCTCCATCGTCCGCTCCTCTATCATGGTGGGGGCGGTGCTGCTGGGAGGGCTGTTCGAGCGCCGGGGTAACGGCCTGAACATGCTGGGACTGGCCGGCCTGCTGATCCTGGCCGGCTGGCCGGACGCGGCCCTGGATATCGGCTTCCAGTTGTCCTTTGCCGCCACCGGGGGAATACTGCTGCTGACCAGGCCGTTCGAAGGATTGCTTTTCAGGATCTCCAATTCCGGCCTGCTGCGAAAATGGGTGCTGACCCCGTTGGCGGTATCCCTGGCCGCCCAGATATTCACCGCCCCGCTGATGGCCAGGCACTTCCACCGCCTGCCCCTGATCTCGCTGATCGCCAACCTGGCGGTGGTGCCGCTGACCGGGCTGATACTGGCCCTGGGCCTGACGCTGGTGCTGCTCAATGCCCTGGGCGGCTGGGTAAGCTGGCCCATCGCAGCCAGCGCGTATGTCTGTTCCCGGGCCATGCTGGAATCGGTAACGTTCTTCAGCCGGCTGAAATTGGGAACCATCAACTGGCCGTCCGTGACCTGGCCCCAGCTGGCATTGTATGCCGGGATCTGCCTGCTGCCATTTCTGTGGCGCCGGGCCGGCAAGCCCCGTCTGGCGGTGATCTCCGTGATAATGGCGGCGGCCGTGGTGCTGGTATGGCAGCAGGCCCTGGCCCGGCCGGCCGGGCTGATGGTCACCTTTCTGGATGTGGGCCAGGGCGACTGCGCCCTGATAGAATTCACCAACGGAAAGAAATACCTGATCGACGCCGGGATGTCCTCCCCGGGCCGCGACAGCGGACGCGACGTGATCGTGCCTTTCTTGCGGGCAAAGGGCATCGGCCGTATAGACTGCGCCCTCATCAGCCACAGCGACGCCGATCATTGCGGCGGCCTGTCCTACCTGCTGGATCACGTGACCATAGGGAAGCTGATAACCAGCGATCATCCCAGCAGCCAGCCGATGTTCAATCGTTCTTTGGAACAGGCCAAGCAGGGAAATGTCGTGCTGGTATCCGTTTCAGGCTACGATACTTTGTGCGGAATCTGGCCGGCCCGGGGATTCCTTTACTCCCGGGGGGACAGCGCTCCCAACGGCAACGAATCGTCCCTGATCTTTTATCTCCAGTACGGTCGGACCAATATATTGTTCCCCGGGGATATGGGGCCGGAGCTGGAGGAGATCCTGCTGCAGAAGGGGCTGCTGGGAAGATGCAAGGTGCTCAAAGTGCCCCACCATGGGGCCCGGCCCAATAATCCGGCGGAGCTGGCGGAGATCATCAACCCCGAGCTGGCTATAATTTCGGTCGGTGAGAATAACCGATTCGGGCACCCCGCCCGGGAGGCACTTGATCACTATGCAGAATGCGGCTCCAAAATATTCAGGACCGATCAGCACGGGGCGGTCATTGTCGAGACCGACGGTGAGAATATCAAATATTCAAGCATGATAGAATAGAGGGGAAAAGATGGGAAACAAGATCGAAGAGATATCCAAAAATTTAAAGCAAGCCGGGATCAGGGTCGATTACAGCCGGTCTGCAAGCCAAGCCTGGCGATCGCTGGAAGAAGAACTGGCCGGGGCGAAAAGGGTCAGCGGGGCGAAAGATCTGACTCCGTATATAGACCATACATTGCTCAAGCCGGATGCCGATCAAGAGAGCATCAAAACCCTATGTCTCCAGGCGGTCAAGCACGGTTTCTGCTCGGTGTGCATCAACCCCTACTGGCTGCCGGCGGCCAAGTGTATTCTCAAGGGCAGCCCCGTCAAACTATGCACGGTATGCGGGTTCCCGCTGGGGGCCGATGATCCGATCCTGAAGTCGGACGAAGCCCGAAAGGCAGTTGAGCAGGGAGCTGACGAGGTGGACATGGTGATCAACATCGGAGCCTTGATATCGGGGCTTTATAAGGAGGTTTCTCTGGACATCGCCGGGGTGGTGAAGGCGGCGGGGGGAAAAACAGTAAAGGTGATCATCGAGACCTGTTTGCTGAACGATGAACAGAAGATAGAGGCCTGCCTGATAGCCAAAGGCGCCGGGGCGCATTTCGTGAAGACCTCCACCGGATTCTCCAGCGGCGGGGCCACCGCCGATGATATTTCATTGATGAGATTAACGGTGGGCCCGGAGCTGGGGGTAAAGGCCTCCGGCGGGATTAAGAACGCCGAGGATGCGCTGGCACTAATAAAAGCCGGGGCCAACCGGATAGGGACCTCAGCAGGTGTTAAAATTATTGGCAAATAGGGGATTCATAAATTAAAAAGGCGGGCAACCCCGCCTTTTTTAATTATTATCTGAAATTATACGTGCTATCATCTTCAATTTACAGGACTTGCCTATTATCCAACAAAAATCATATAAACATTGACACTTATTCGTAACTTGTGCTAAAATAACAAATTACATGATATACGGGGAAAAGCTATTAAAAATATATAAAATTCTTTTAAAAGAATACGGACCGCAAGAATGGTGGCCGGCCGACAGTCCGTTCGAGGTGATGATCGGGGCGGTGCTGACCCAGAATACCAATTGGAACAACGTTTCCCGGGCCATAGACAATTTGAAGAATGAGGACCTAATCTGCCCGCATAAGATCGCTGGAATCTCCAAGCGAAAACTGATTTCGGCCATCCGGCCGTCCGGCTTCTACAACCAGAAAGCCGCGTATCTAAAGGGTCTCAGCCGGCACATCGTTGAAAAGTATTCCGGCGATCTGCAAAAATTATCAAAAGTTGATACCGAGATCCTGCGGGATGAACTGCTGGCCCTCAAGGGGCTGGGTCCGGAGACGGTAGATTCTATATTACTTTACGCTTTGAACCAGCCGGTCTTCGTGATTGACGCCTACACCCGGCGGATCTTCGGCCGCCACGGGGTGGCGATAAAAGACTCCGATTATTCCGCCTGGCAAAAATTCTTTGAATCCCAGCTGCCCCGGGATGCGAAATTGTTCAATGAATTTCATGCTCTGATCGTCCGGCTGGCCAAGGAGCGATGCCGCAAGAAGCCCGATTGCCAGGGCTGTCCGCTGAAGGGGATTGTTCTTTAACTCAACCCCAACCCTTCTCTTGGGAAGAGAAGGGGGATGAGTCGGACCTGAAACATCTCAAACCTTTACAACCTCTATAACTTTTTATAATGTTTGTTTTCCAATGCCCATTATCGAAGTAAATGAACTGGTAAAGAATTTCCGGACCTTCCGCCGGCGCAGCGGGCTGTGGGGCTCTTTCAAGGACCTGGTCAACCGCAAGTACGAGATCGTCCGGGCGGTGGACCATATCAGCTTCTCCATCGAACCGGGCGAGGTGGTGGGATACATCGGAGCCAACGGGGCCGGCAAATCCACCACCATCAAGATGCTGACCGGGATCCTGGTGCCCACCTCCGGCGGCATCAGAGTCCAGGGGCTGGTGCCCTACAAGCAGAGATACCAGCATGTAAAGCAGATCGGGGTGGTGTTCGGCCAGCGCACTCAGCTGTGGTGGGACATCGCGGTGATCGAGGCCCTGCGGCTGCTGCAGAAGATCTACGAGATACCCAAAGCGGATTTCGAAGCCCGGCTTAAAAAGTTCGAGGAGGTGCTGGGGATCGCGGACCTGCTGAACATCCCGGTCCGCAAACTTTCCCTGGGCCAGCGGATGCGCTGCGACCTGGCGGCCTCGCTGCTGCACAACCCTCCGGTGCTGTTTTTGGACGAGCCCACCATCGGGCTGGATATCGCGGTCAAATCCAGCATCCGGGATTTCATCAAGGAGATCAACCGGGAATACAACACCACCGTGATCCTGACCACCCACGACCTTAGCGACATCGAACACCTGTGCCGGCGGGTGATCATGATAGACCACGGACGCCTGATCTACGACGGCGACCTTAAATCGCTCAAGGACCGGGCGGTGGGCCGCCGGCGCCTGCTGGTGGATTTCATCCTGCCCATCGAACGCCCCGGGCTGGAGAAGGTGTTGGCGGAATATCCGGTGGAGATGGAGAGCAGCAATCCCTTTCACTGGGAGTTCATCTTCGACCGTAAAAAAGTGGCCGCTCCGGAGATCATCGGCCAATTGTTGTCCAAGCTGGAGGTGCGGGATCTGGAGCTGGAGAATCCCAAGATCGAGGATGTGGTCCGTGAGATATATACTCAGGGCCGGCAGGTAAAGCCGTGAACCGGCTGGCCAAATACTGGGCCTTCATGCGGATGGGCTACCTGACCTACCTGGCCTACCGCTTCCAGGTGCTGATGAGCTTCGTCTCCTACCTGCTGATCATCGCCCTGAATTATTTTTTGTGGAAGGCGGTTTTTGCCAAGCACCAGGTGATCGCCGGCTTTACCATGGAGCAGATGATGACCTACGTGGTGATCGGCTGGTCGGCCCGGACCTTTTTCGCCAACCGGATCGATCGGATGATCGGGGATGCGGTGAGGGACGGCTCCATCGCCATGGACCTGTTGAAGCCCACCAATTTCCAGCTGTACCATTATTTCAGGGCCTTCGGCCGGGCGGTGTTCATGTTCCTGTTCATGACCCTGCCCATCATCATCGTAGCATCGATGATCTTCCCGGTCAGCCTGCCCAGCGGGAAGCTGGGGCCGTACCTGTTCCCATTGAGCGTCATCCTGAGCTTCTTCCTGCATGCCGGCATCAGCTATCTGACCGGGCTGGTGGCCTTCTTCACCCGCAACAACGAGGGGGTGCTGCGCTTCAAACAGCTGCTGGTGGAGGTGTTCTCCGGGGTGATGATCCCGATCACTTTCTTCCCCGACTGGGTGCAGAAGGTGCTGTTCTGGCTGCCCTTCAAATACATTGCCTACGCCCCGCTGCGCATCTACCTGGGGATGGAACCGCTGTCCAAGGTCCACCAGGGGGTGCTGTTGCAGATCATGTGGATCGTGATCATCTACCTGACCGGGCAGATCGTCTGGCACTACGCCATCAAGCGGCTGGAGATCCAGGGCGGATGATACAAATTTTAAAATGGAATATCAAAAACATAAACCGGAACCAATATCAAACGCTTCATCTTCTACATAAACCTGCTGCGGGCCTACCTGTCCAACTCCATCAAGTCCCGCCTGGCCTACCGGGAGGATTTCCTGTCCGGCTTCATCGCCGGGGCCATGATGCAGTTGATAGGGGTGCTGTTCATCGTCTCGCTGTTCGTCAAGGTCCCCAGCCTTAAGGGGTGGCACAAGGAGGAGATATTCTTCATCTTCGGCTTCTCCCAGGTCAGCCTGGGTCTGTTCTTCACCTTTTTCTCCAACCTGCTGGAACTGAGCGAACGTTACATCATCGAGGGCAACTTCGACCGGATATTGCTGCGGCCCCTGAACAGCTTTTTCCAGGTGGTCACCGAACGCATCTACTGGGAGGAGAGCTCCACCATCCTGGTGGGCCTGTCGATGATGTCCTACGCCTTGTCCCGGATGCATCTGCATCTTAATGCCGGCGATTATCTGGTCACCTTCGGCCTGGTGCTGGCGGCCTGCACCATCTACCTGGCGATCTTCACCATCCTGGTCAGCCTGACCTTCTGGTTCAACGACCGGGGCAGCGTGGTCTCGGTGATGCTGATGCTGGAGGGTTTCTCCCGCTATCCGGTGACCATCTTCAACCGGGTGGTGCGGGTGATCCTGACCTTTATAATACCGTATGCTTTCACCGCCTTTTTTCCCTCGATGTATGTGCTGGGAAAAAACAAATATTCGATATACGTCTGGATGACCCCGGCGGTGGCACTGATCTTCTTGAGTCTGGCCCTGCTGGTCTGGCGCCAGGGGGCCCGGGCCTACGAAAGCACCGGGAGCTGATGGTCCGGCAGTAATTTTGGTCTCCGTTTCGTCTGCTTTTCTACATTTGTACTTTAACCCTGTAAAATACCATCCAACTTGGAGGAACAATGATAAAGCTACCTAATTTACGGGACATCTTTTCCAGCGTGATCTCCCACGACATGGCGGTGGACCTGGGAACCGCCAGCACCTTGGTCTATGTGGAGGGCAAGGGGATAGTCCTGCACCAGCCCTCGGTGGTGGCCATCGAGAAGAAGACAGGCATAGCCATTGCGGTGGGCGACGAGGCCAAAAAGATGCTGGGCAGGACCCCCGACGAGATAAAGGCCATCCGGCCCATGAAGGACGGGGTGATCGCCGATTTCGAGATCTGCGAGGAGATGCTGAGAGCCTTCATCAAGATGGCCCAGAAACGGCGCTCCATAGTCAAACCCCGGGTGATCGTCTGCGTGCCTTCGGGCATCACCGAGGTGGAAAAGCGGGCGGTGCGCGACTCGGCCGAGCACGCCGGGGCCCGCGAGGTCTACCTGGTGGCCGAGCCGATCGCGGCGGCCATCGGGGTGGGGCTGCCGGTCAGCTCGCCCATCGGCAGCATGGTGATAGACATCGGCGGCGGCACCACCGAGATCGCGGTGATCGCCCTGTCCGGCATCGTCAGCAACACCTCCATCCGCACCGCCGGCGACGAGATGGACGAGGCCATCGTGGAATACCTCCGAAAGAGCTACAGCGTCCTGATCGGCGAGCAGACCGCCGAGGACATCAAGATAAAGATCGGCTCGGCCTTTCCGGTGGAGGAGAGCCGGGAGATGGAGGTCAAAGGCCGGGACCTGGTGTCCGGCATTCCCCGGGCGGTCAAGGTCCGCAGCGAGGAGATCCGCGAGGCCCTGCGGGAGCCCATCAACCTGATAGTGCTGGCGGTGAAGAAGGCCCTGGAGCAGACCCCGCCGGAGCTGGCAGCCGATATCGTGGACGCCGGGATCGTGATGACCGGGGGCGGGTCGCTGCTGAAGGGGCTGGACGCTCTGCTGCGCGAGGAGACCAACCTGCCCATCAAGGTGGCCGACAATCCCCGGGAATGCATCGTGCTGGGGGCCGGCCGGATACTGGAGAGCCAGGACAACTTCGACAACGTGCTGATGCAGAGCCGCCGCGAATGATCTGGAGTAATCGATACTGATGCTTCTGTTCAACCGAAGGATATGGCACCGGCATGACATTGCGGTGCTGATAGCCGCTCTGCTGATATCGGCGGTGCTGGCCCTGCTGCCCTCCGGGCTTAAGACCGCCCTGGGAAGCGGGGTGGTGGGGACCATTTTTGCCCCGCTGGAGTATCCGGCCAGCCAGGCCCGGTCGCTTTTCTCCAGCTGGAAGGATAACCAGGAATTGAGACAGCGCCTGGCGGTGGCCTCTCTGGAGAACATTTCGCTGAAGGAGGCAGCCCAGGAGAACGATGAATTCCGAAAGCTGCTGGACTTGAGATCACGTACCCAGTGGCTGCTGAGACCCGCCCGGGTAGTGGGCCGTGAGCCGTCGGCCAGAGCTTCCGCACTGATAGTTGAACCGAACAATCCCAAAGGGGTCGGGCAGGACATGCCTGCCATAATAGACAGAGGACTGGTGGGAAAGGTGGTCAGTTCCGGGCCGGAATATTCCCAGGTGGCCACCATCTTCGACAAGGATTCCCGGGTCAGCGCCATAGTGGCCCGCAGCCGGGTGTTGGGCATCTTTCGCACCGACCGGGGCCAGAGATGCATCCTGGACAGGGTCCCCTTAAGGTCCGACGTCAGGAAGGGCGACACCGTTTTGACATCGGGTTACGGGCAGGTCTTCCCTTCGGGCCTGCTGCTGGGCACGGTGGAGAAGATCCTGATTGACAAAAGACAGCTGACCCTGAATATTGAGATCAATCCCTCGCTGGACCTGAACCGGATCAGCCAGATATTCATCATCACCGGCGGGGTCAATCCGCCGCTGCCATCGCTGTCCCCGGTCAAGACTCAGGACAGCCTGGCATCCAGGCCCCGGAGAAGGATCGCAGCACCGCCTCCACCGGAGATGGATATCCGGCTGCCCCAGGCACCGGTACCGGTGCCGGATGAATCGGAGCTGCCGGGAGGGGCCGGGCAATGATCAAGATCATCAAGATACTATTGTTGGCATGGCTGGCCGTTTTTCTGCAAAGCTCGGTGATAAATATGGTCAGCCCCTGGGGACTGATGCCCAATTTCCTGGTGATAGTGATCGCTTTGGCCGGGCTGCGCGAGGGGGTGTCGTCCGGGGTATGGGCCGGGCTGTTGGCGGGATTTCTGGCGGACTGTTATCATCCTCCCACCATGGGCTTGTTCTCAGTGGGCGGGACCATCACCGGTTATCTTACCGGAATGGCCAGGGACAGGATCTACCGGGAACAGCTCTTGAGCCAGGCGGCTTTGACCGCGGTGCTGACGCTGGTGTATCAGCTGTTTGTGTTTTTCGGGCGGGACGGGGGCACGCTTACCTCCTATCCAGGTTATTTTATCAGGTTCGGCCTGGGGAGCGCCCTCCTTACCGCCCTGGCGGCTGCCATCATCCTGCCGGCCCTGGAACGCTGGACCTTCGGTAAAAGGTAACGGCTATGGCGCAGGATTATAAGAACAGCTCCCGGGCGGCGGCGGCCCTGATCTTCTGGATAGCGGCCCTGTCGGTGCTACTGATCCGGACCGCCCAGCTTCAGATAGTGGAAGGGGCCAAATATAAGAACTATGCCCGGCAGAACCGGGTCCGCAAGGTCGCCATCCCGGCCGCCCGGGGATTGATATTCTCCCGGGACAGCGTCATCATTGCCGAGAGCAAACCGGCTTTTAACCTGGTGCTGGTGGCGGTCAGGGACTGGGGACCGGCGGTGATAACTGCCGCCCGGATACTGGGGCTGGACAGCAATTCGGTCAAACAGGAGATAACTTTTCAGAGACGGGCCTACCCCAAGGATCCGGTGTCCATTGTCCGGAATCTGGCCCCGGAACAGGTGGCGGTGATCGAGGAGCATGCCGACAAGCTGCCGGGCCTGCGCCTGGCCACCGAATCGAGGCGCAAGGCCCCGTTCGGAAGTTATGCCAGCCACCTGATAGGCTATACTTCCGAACTGAACTCCAGGGAATACGAAAGGCTCAAAGATCAGGGCTACCGGCTGGGGGATTTTTTGGGCAAGGGCGGGCTGGAGAAACAGTACGAAAATCTGCTGCGGGGCAGCGACGGCTGCGAATTCGTGGAGGTCGATGCCAAGGGCCGGGAGCAGGGCAACATTCCCGATCTGGAGAGGCTGGAGCCGGTGCCCGGGGTCAATCTCTACCTGACCATCGACTGGAGACTGCAGCAGCTGGCCGAGAGCCTGTTTGTCGACGGCATGCAGGGATCGGCGGTGGCGGTGGACCCCCGGACCGGACAGATACTGGCCCTGGTCAGCAGTCCCAATTTTAACCCCGATCTATTTTCCACCGGCATCAGCCCCGAAAACTGGAGCCGGCTGGCCAGCGATCCCTCTTTCCCTCTTTGGGACCGGGCCATCCGCAGCGTCTATCCCCCGGGCTCGACCTTCAAGGTCTTCACCGCAGCTGCGGCGCTGGACAGCGGCCTGATCGATGAAAAAAAATTGCTGCCCAAAGCCTGCCGCGGTTCGCTGAGGATAGGCAACCGGGTGTTCAAATGCTGGAAGGCCGGGGGGCACGGATCGCTGAATTTGCATGAGGCCATAGTCCAGTCCTGCGATGTATATTTCTATCAATTAGGGCAAATGCTGGGGGTCCAGGGCATTTCCGATCTGTGCCTCAAGGTCGGCCTGGGATCGGAGACAGGGATCGACCTGCCCCAGGAGGTTCCCGGGCTGGTGCCCACCATCAGTTGGTACGAAAAGCGGCTGGGGAGGGGAAGCTGGGGCGGCGGGGTTCCGGCCAATTTGTCCATCGGCCAGGGGGAGCTGCTGGTCACTCCCCTGCAGCTGGCTGTCATGTACGGGGCCATCGGAAATGGCGGAATGCTTTTTCAGCCGCACCTGGTCCTGAAGATCGAGGATTACAAAGGGGAATTGCTGGAAAAGGAAAAATTGAAAAGCCATCAACTGGGCATCTCTCCCAACGCCATAGCCATAATCAAGGAGGCCCTGGCCGGGGTGGTCAACCAGCCCGGCGGCACCGGCGGCTCGGCCAGGATCTATGGAATCGAAGTGGCAGGGAAGACCGGCACTGCTCAGAACCCACATGGAGATGATCATTCCTGGTTCGTGGCCTTTGCGCCCAAGGATGACCCGGTGATCTCGGTGGCGGTTTTAGTGGAGAATGCTGGGCACGGATCGGCGGTGGCCGCGCCGTTGGCCGGCAAGCTGATCCGTCAGTACCTGGCGCAGCAGGGCATAACCAAGGACGATAATCTCAAAGTGACGGCGGTTCCATGAAGCTGTTCGAATTCCATTCCAACCGCGATTTCGATATGCAGCTGCTGGCATCCGTTTTGATTCTGGTCTGCATAGGCATTCTGGCGGTGTACAGCGCCACCCAGACCGATCAACCCGGATTTGAAGGGATCTGGCGAAAGCAACTGGTGTCACTGGCCATCGGCCTGGCGGCTTTGGTGGCGGCGGTGGTCGTGCCCTACCGTTATCTGGAAGCCTTTGCCTGGCCGATATACGGCATTTCAATGGTTCTGCTGGCGGCGGTCCTGCTGGGGCCCAAGCATATGAATACCCATCGCTGGATACGTCTGGGGGGGCAGATGTTCCAGCCCTCGGAGATCGCCAAGATGGCGACCATCTTTGCCCTGGCCAAGCTTATTTACAGGAAGGACCTGGGCCAAGCGGGCTTTTTGGGCATCCTGCTACCGTTGGCCATAGTGGTGGTGCCGCTGGGACTGGTGCTGATCGAACCGGACCTGGGGACCTCGCTCTCCTTCGGGGCGCTGTTCATCGCCATGATCTTCTGGCAGGGATATCCGGTAAAGAACATCCTGTATCTGCTCTCGCCGGTCCTTTCCATGGTGGCGGTTTTCTCCATGCCCAGCTGGATAGGTTTCATGATCCTGCTGCTGCTGTCGTTCTGGTTCTTCCGGATGAAATTCAAATATGCCTCCTGGATCTTCGTGCTGAACACAGTGATCGGAAGCATCACCCCGTTCCTTTGGCAGGGGCTCAAGGATTACCAGAGGATGAGGATCATGATATTTCTCAATCCCGGGATCGATCCCCGGGGAGCCGGCTGGCATGTCCTGCAGTCCAAGATCGCGGTGGGTTCCGGGGGCTTTTGGGGCCAGGGCTTTTTGGAAGGAACCCAGAAAAAACTGTCCTTTCTGCCCGAGCAGCACACCGATTTCATCTTTGCCACCTTTAGCGAGGAATTTGGGTTTATCGGATGTCTGCTGCTATTGCTGTTGTTCTTCTGGATGGTGTACCGCGGCATAGTGATAGCCCGGCAGGCCCGGAACCGCTTTGCCGGCCTGGCGGCGGTGGGCATTCTGTCCATTTTGGGATACCACGTGATCCTGAACATCGGCATGGCCCTGGGGGTTCTGCCGGTGACCGGGATCCCCCTGCCGTTCCTGAGCTACGGCGGCTCGGCCCTGATCATCAACCTGATGATGATCGGATTGCTGCTGAACATCGGCCTGCGCCGCTATGAATACTAGACGGATTTCGGTGAATAGGCCATAGATATCGGGGATTTCTTCTTCGGGAATTTTAATTTATCATGCCCCCTACAGTATACCAACTACCGGGTACTGAATACTTCAATCCAACAATATTATTAAAAGATGCTTCCCATCATTTTCAAGATCGGCCCCTTCACCCTGCACAGCTACGGCTTGATGCTGGCCCTGTCGTTCCTGGCGGCCATCCTGCTGCTGGAATCCAGGGCCAAAGGGTCCGGCCTGTCCAAGGATGTGATAATGGATTTCGGGCTGGTGGTGATGATGGCCTCGGTGGTCGGCTCCCGGGCCTTCTATGTTTTGAGTCACTGGGCCGAATACGCCCCAAGGCCGTTGACGGCGCTGGCGGTGTGGGAGGGGGGGCTCACTTTCTACGGTGGCGTCCTGCTGGCGGTGCCGGCCGGCGTGATCTATCTCAAGAAGAAGGGCATCGCCTTCTGGCCGCTGGCCGATATGGCGGCCCCGGCCTTTGCCCTGGGTCTGGGCATCGGACGCTTCGGTTGTTTTTTGAACGGATGTTGTTTCGGAAATCCGTCATCCCTGCCCTGGGGGGTGAAATTTCCGGCCGACACCGCCGCCGGAGCGGCCTTCAGCTGCGCCCTGCATCCCACCCAGCTTTACGAAACGATATTCGGATTGGCTGCCATGGTATTATTGCTGTGGCTGGGAAAAAGAAAACATTTCCCCGGTGCGATGTTCTGCCTGTTCCTGGGCATGTACGGCATCTGGCGCTTCCTGCTGGATCATTTCCGTTATTACGAAGACAGCCAGATTGGGCTTCTGGGACTTACCAACAATCAATGGATAAGCCTGGGGTTGATCGTTTTTGCACTGGCATCATCGGTCGTCCTTTGGAAGAATAATAAACCCGCAAAAAGAGAGTAAATTTTATTTACTTTTCGTTTTGATAATGATAGAATAGAAAAGTCTTGTTGCCGCTGTAGCTCAGTTGGTAGAGCGACGCACTCGTAATGCGTAGGTCACCGGTTCGATTCCGGTCAGCGGCTCCATGTTGAGCTTGGGCTTGTCCGCCGCAGTCAGCCAAAGGCGGACGCAGGAGGATCAGCGGCTCCATACTGTGATAAATGGGACGCGGATTTACACGGATCCTTTCACGGTATTATCATTGCTTTCGTCATCCTGAGTATTACTTCTTGCCCGACAAGCCGAAGGATCTTTTAACCACGGAGCGCACAAAGCGCACAGAGTTGTTTTTAAAACGGTCTTGTCATTCCCGCGCAGGCGGGAATCCAGAGAAGTCCTGTGCCAATAAATACGCAATATAAATCAAAATATGTTTGTGTCCCGTTAACCATGAGAAAACTTAGAAAAATATTAGGGCGAATTTTTAAATTGACTCTGTCCGGGCTTTTCGTTTTAGGGCCGCCACTAGTTTGCTTTTTTGTGCTGTATCACTTTTCAATGAACGAGTTCCAAGGTGTTGCTGCAATAGATTTTTACAAGCTGGTGTCAGCTTCAATAGCTGTTACTGCCACACTTTCAGGTTTAACCCTGAATCTGTCATCCAGAATTAAGAATGATGAAAAGAGGGCTGATATATTCCGAACGGTTGGTGAACGTTTCCTTCATGCAGTGTTACTTCTTGTAATGGCTCTCGTAGTCAAATTTGCAGAAGTCCAAATGATTCACCACATAACAACGCTCTGGGTTGCTAATATTATTACAATTTACTTCAAAATTCTGTTGTTGTTTTTCTTCTATTACGGTGTTGGCTATTTTGTGTTCGCACTAATGCTCGCACACAAGAAGTTGCTTGAAGGAAACGAAACGCCCTATGATTAGTTAAAATGACGACCAATAAACAAGTTGTATCTTGCTTGTGGGGCAAGCAGTACCACTAACGAAGCATAATCAGTTAACTATAGATAACTTTAGGTAACATATCTTGTCTACTCACGATAAATTGATGATCAGCGTGGCCGGGATCAGGGGCGTGGTGGGAACCAGCCTGCCCCCCGAACTGGCCCTGAAATTCGCCGCGGCCTTCGGCACCTTTGTCGGAGGCGGTCCGGTGGTGCTGGGGCGCGATTCCCGCCTGTCCGGACCGGTGATGGAAATGGCGGTTGAGGCCGGCCTGCGCTCGGTGGGCTGCCAGGTAATCAGGATCGGTATCGTTCCCACCCCCACCGTCCAACTGATGACCAGATTACTGAAGGCCAAAGGGGGCATCGCCATCACCGCCAGCCACAATCCTTCCCAATGGAACGCCCTTAAATTCGTCTCTGGCGGAGGTCTGTTTTTAGATAAAGGCCAGGGCGAAAAGGTCATCGCCCTTTTCCATTCCGGAAAATTTGACCATAAAAAATATGACCGGCTGGGGAGCAGCAGAGAATATCCCGAGGCCATCAACGACCATGTGTCCAAAATACTAAAATTGTCATTTTTGGATATTCCGGCCATCAGAAGGAAAAAATTCAAAGTGGTGGTGGACACCTGCCACGGGGCCGGCGGGCCGATATTCAGCCTGCTGCTCAAAGAATTGGGCTGCCGGGTCATCTCACTGCACAACGAATCCAGCGGAAAGTTCTCCCGGCCCATAGAACCGCAGGCCAAGAATCTGAAGGAACTGGAGAAAGCTGTCATTGCTCATCGTGCTGACATCGGTTTCGCCACCGACGCCGACGTGGACCGGCTGTCCCTGGTCTCCGACAGGGGCAAAGCGATAGGCGAGGAATATTCCCTGGCTTTGGCCGCCCGGTTCATGTTCTCGCATTTCAAGACCAAGGCCGTCACCAATCTGTCAACCAGCCGGATGATTGATGACCTGGCCGGCCAGTTCAAGACCAGCGTCATCCGGACCCCGGTGGGTGAGGCCAACGTGGTCGGCGCCATGAAAAAGCACCGGGCCCTTATCGGCGGCGAGGGCAACGGGGGGATAATCATCCCCGAACTCAACTACGCCCGCGACGCCTCCGCCGGGATTGCCTTGATATTGCAGGTGCTGACAGAGGAGAATCTTCCATTGTCACAGATCGCCGAGAAAATACCCAGCTATCACATGATCAAAACCACTTTGACGATAAAGGATCCTAAAAGGTTTCTGGTCGAGACGGCGAAAATATTCACCCAATGCAAAATTGATAAAAGGGACGGCCTTAAATATATCTGGCCCGATGCCTGGGTGCATGTAAGGGCCTCTGGCACCGAACCGATCGTGCGGGTGATCGCCGAGGCGCGGGAGGTGAAAAAGACCCGGTGGTTGGTCAGGCAGATAATCGGGAATAACAAGGGCTAGATCATAATTAACTGGAATTCAAATCACGATAGAATATAAGATACTTTGTGTCAATAGATCCTTCGATTGCCAGACAAGTAGCATTACTCAGGATGACGATAGCAACAAAATTATTTGTTTTGTAAAACAATCAGTGAAATCTGTGTGCCAGCTATTTATTATCCCAACATCTAAAATCTGTTAACCATCATCTAATATTATGTGCGGAATAGTCGGTTACATCGGGGCCAAGAACTGCGTCCCCCTTATAATGGAAGGCCTAAAGCGCCTGGAATACCGGGGATACGATTCGGCCGGGTTGGCTCTGATCAAGGACGGCAAACTGATCATCGAGAAGAAGGCCGGCAAGGTGGCCGACCTGGCGGCTATGATCGAAGGGAAGAAGCTTTCATCCTCTTTGGGGATCGGGCACACCCGCTGGGCCACCCACGGCGAGCCGGATGACCTGAATGCCCATCCCCATTGGGACTGCAATCAAGAGATAGCCATCATCCACAACGGGATCATTGAGAACTACTCCACCCTCAAGAAAAAACTGATCCAGGACGGCCATCAGATCAGGACCGCCACTGATACCGAGGTGCTGGTCCACCTGATAGAGGAGATGTACAAAAAGACCAGGGACCTGTTCTCCGCCGTCCGATATGCCCTGCTGGAGGTGGAGGGAACTTTCGGGATCCTGGTGATATCGCCCAGAGAGCCCGACAAGATCATTGCCGCCCGCCGGGGCAGCCCTCTGGTGATAGGGGTGGGCGAAGGGGAGAATCTGATCGCTTCGGATGCCGCCGCTCTGGTGGAGCATACCCGGCAAGTGGTTTATCTCAACGATGACGAGATGGCCTGCATCTCGGCCGACTCCTTCTACACCAAGACCATTCACGATCAGCAGGTGGTCAAACAGATAGAGGAGATAACCTTTTCTCTGGAGCAGATAGAACGCGGCGGCTATGAGCATTTCATGCTCAAGGAGATAAACGAGCAGCCCACTTCCCTGGAGAATGCCATGCGCGGCCGCCTGATGGTCAAGGAGGGCGATGTCCGGCTGGGCGGCCTGCTTTCGGTGATGGATAAACTGTTAAAGGCCCGGAGGATAATCATCACCTCCTGCGGGACCTCCTGGCACGCCGCCCTGGTGGGGAAGTACATGCTGGAACAGCTGGGGCGGATCCCGGTGGATGTGGATTACGCCTCGGAGTTCCGCTTTCGCAACCCGGTCATCAGGCCGGACGATGTGGTGATGGTGATAAGCCAGAGCGGCGAGACCGCCGATACCCTGGCGGCCCTCAGGGAGGCCAGATCCCGGGGGGCTCCGGTGATCGGGATAGTCAACGTGGTGGGCAGCACCATCGCCCGGGAGACCGACGCCGGGGTTTACATTCACGCCGGGCCGGAGATCGGGGTGGCCTCCACCAAGGCCTTCACTTCGCAGATCGCCGTGCTTTCGCAGATCGCCCTGTTGCTGGCCAGGAACCGGGGCCTGCCCCAGACGACCTTGGCCAAGATCGCCCAGGATCTGGCTGCCATCCCGGAGAAGGTAAGGACCGTCCTGCAGCTGGACGACCAGATCAAGGCCATCGCCCGGGAATTCAAGGATGCCGACAATTTCCTCTACCTGGGCCGGGGCAGCAATTTCCCGACAGCCCTGGAAGGGGCCCTCAAGCTAAAGGAGATCTCCTACATTCATGCCGAGGGCTATCCGGCCGCCGAGATGAAACACGGCCCCATCGCCCTGATCGACGAGAACATGCCGGTGGTGTTCATCGTGCCCAAGGATGCCATCTACGACAAGGTGATCAGCAATATCCAGGAGGTGAGGGCTCGCAAAGGCCGGGTGATAGCCATTGCCAATATAGACGATGACGAGATAGACAAACTGGCCGAGTTCGTGATAAAGGTTCCGCGGACCTACAGCTATTTCGGGCCGATAATAAACAGTATACCGCTGCAGCTGCTGGCCTACCACATTGCCGTGCTCCGGGGTTGTAACGTGGATCAGCCGAGAAATCTGGCCAAGAGCGTTACCGTGGAATAATATACAGTAAATAAAATCAAAAATATAATGCGGGGGAAGATATGAGCACCGAGAAAAAAGATCTAAGCCAGTACCTGGGGGAGGCGACGGCCGCCAAGTTCTCCGCGGGAACACTGGCACCGGGCGAAAAGGAACAGGCCTTAAACCACTTGGCGGAGCTGACCAGGGTCTTTTCTTCCTACCTGCCGGGCGGAATCAGGAAGCATCACCAAGCGCTCCAGGCCGGGGCCAGGGTGGAGCAGGCCCTGCTGCTGGCCGATGTCACCGGTTTTACGGTGCTCTCGGAAAGGCTGTCCCGCATAGGCCGGGAGGGAGCCGAAGAGGTCACCGGCATCATCAACAGTTATTTTGCCCCGCTGATCAAGATCGTCCATAACTACGGCGGCGACATCATATATTTCGGGGGCGATGCCTTCAGCGCCGGGTTCGAAACATTGGCCGGCGAAAGATCTCCCAGCCATTTAAGGGCCTTGCAGGCCGCCTATGAGATGCAGGAGTTCGTCCGGAATTTCACCGAGATCAAGACCTCGGCCGGGGCCTTCCCCATCAGCCTGCACCTGGCCCTGCATCTCGGACCCACCAAGGTCTTCAGCGTGGGCCGGAAGGAGATCGATCTGGAGTACTTCATGGCCGGACGGGTCACCAACTATGCCTCCCAGATAGAGGACCTCTCCTCCCAGGCGGAGATACTTATCAGCCGAGACTTCTATGATAAAACCAAGGGCATGATAGCGGCCGAGCCGGCCCAGGGCGACACCTACAAACTGATCAAGGTGAACGACAAGGCTTCTCACATAGATCAGGGAGGGCAAGAGGAGGCTCCGGATATCGGGCAATCAATAGAACAACTGGAGGCGATGCGCCTTTATTTCTCCAACTGGCTGTGGCAGAGGATCCTGACCGATCCCAAATCGGGCGGGATCAGCGGCGAGCACCGCCGGGTGACCATGCTGTTCCTTAATGTCTGGGGGGTGGATTTCGACGACGACCAGCATGCCGTCTCCAAGGCCCAGAATTATTTCTCGGTACTGCAGGGAACGGTGGAACGCTACGGCGGGATAATCAACAAGGTGGATTTCAGCTCCCAGGGACACAAGGTGCTGATCCTGTTCGGGGCCCACATCGCCCACGAGAACGACGAGGAACGGGCCCTGCTGTGCGGCCTGGAGATGCTGGACCACCAGGAGTTCCAGTACGGGGGGGTCAAGCAGAGGTTCGGGATCAACAGCGGCTATGTCTACGCCGGGACCGTAGGATCGGCCCTGCGCCGCGAATTCACCGTGATGGGGGACGAGGTCAACCTGGCGGCCCGCCTGATGTCGTCGGCCGGGGAGCAGGAACTGCTGGCTCCCGCCTCCATCCAACGCAAGAACTCCGGAAAGTTCGGATTCAAGGGCCTGGGGGAGAGGGAATTCAAGGGCAAGAAGCATCCCGTCACCATATATCAGGTGAGCAAAAAGGACATATCAGGCGAGGATGTCTTTGCCAAATGGATGACCGAATCCAAGGCCATGGTGGGCCGACAGAAGGAAAAGGAACTGTTGAACAACATCGTGGAGAAGGGCATCTCCGGCCAGGGTCAGATCATCTCGGTGGTGGGCGAGGCCGGCATAGGGAAATCCAGGCTATCCCGGGAGCTGATCCAAAACTGGGCCGAGCGGGGATACTCCTTCTTCGTGGGCAACTGCCAGTCCTACGGTGCGGCTATTTCCTACCTGCCCTGGGCCGACCTGCTGAAGACCTATCTGGGGATAAAGGACACCGATACCATGGACCAGAAGACCTCACGCATCCACAGGATGCTGGAGATCATCGATCCGGCCCTCAAGGATTGGGCGCCGATCATCGGGGAGGTGGTGGGTGTGCCAATGCCGGAGACCGAGCTGACCAAATCGCTGGACGCCAAACTCAGGCAGCAGCGGCTGTTCGACCTGGTGCTGGACATCTTCAGCTGGGGGGCGGCCCAGGAGCCGCTGCTGCTGATCATCGAGGACTTGCACTGGGCCGACGGGGCTTCCCTGGGACTGCTGAACTACGTGGCGCGTAATATCGGCGACAAGCCCATAGTGCTGTGTTTGGTCTACCGGCCCATCGAGGCCAAGCACGAATTTGCCGGCAAGGAATACCACAGCCAGATGACCCTTAAGGAGCTGAGCCAGGAGGAGAGCCTGGAACTGGTGAAGACCATGCTGAACATCGAAGGGATGCCGCAGGAGCTGGAACAGCTGATCCTGAAAAAGTCCCAGGGCAACCCGTTCTTTGTGGAGGAAGTGGTCAAGTCGCTGATCGAACAGAAGGTGGTCACCGAGAAGGACGGCAAATGGCAGGTGGTGACCAGTGACACCGCCAAGATCAACATCCCGGACACGGTCCAGGGAGTGATCATGAGCCGTATTGACCGCTTGCCGGCCGAGACCAGGGAGGTGCTGCAGATATCCTCGGTGATCGGACGCGAATTCGACCGTAATATTTTACAGGCCATCTACCCCAAAAAAATAGAGATCAACCCACACCTCAACAGCCTGAGGGGCCTGGACCTGGTGCTTTCGGAGCAGGAGGACAATTATTACTTCAAGCACATCATGACCCAGGAGGTGGCATACGACAGCCTGTCGTTTAGCCGTCGCCGGGAACTGCACAACAACATCGGCGACCATCTGGAGCTCAGCAACGAGACCAAGATCGAAGAGGTGCTGGAACTGCTGTCGCACCATTATTTCCATGCTCAGAACTGGGAACCGGCCTTTTTCTACTCGGTGGAGGCCGGGGACAAGGCCAAGAAGGCCTATGCCAACCAGGAGGCCCTGGCCCATTACGACCGGGCACTGGAGGTGTTCGACAAGATGGTGGAGGCCGGGATGCTGCCCGAGCTGACCCGGCGGATCCAGGAGGAATTGAAGCAAAAGGAAGCCGGGGCCACACCATAGGGCGGATACCAGCATCAATCTACGGGGCCTCCGGTTGACCGGCAGGGATAGATTTTGCCGAACGGGGGCCTCTTGGCCAGACAACGGGTTTAGGAAGAGGATCAATCATGAAGCAGAGGGCGATATTGGTGGGCACCGTGCTGGACCGGGGCAGTATTTTCGAGGAAGAGGAATCACTAAAGGAGCTGGCCCGGCTGGCCGATACTGCCGGGGCTGTGGTGATCGACCACTTGGTGCAAAAGCGGGCCCGTCCAGATGCCACATATTTCATCGGCAAAGGGAAGCTGGATGAATTGGCGCAGGCGGCCGGGGACAGCCGGGCCGATCTGGTGATCTTCGACCACAGCTTAACGCCCAGCCAAGCCTCCAAGATCCAGGAAAGGCTGGGCTGCCGGGTGGTGGACCGGGCGGAGTTGATCATGGACATCTTTGCCCTGCATGCCCGGACCGCCGAATCCAAGATCCAGGTAGAGCTGGCCCAGTTGCAATACCGCTTCTCCCGCCTGGTGGGGGCCGGCTTGGAGATGACCGACCCCGGAGCCGGCATAGGGACCAGGGGTCCGGGGGAGAAACAGCTGGAGTTGGACCGGAGGAAGATCCGTCAGAGGATCTCGCGGCTCAAACAGGATCTCAAAAAGATAGAACAGCAGCGCAAGGTCCAGAGAAAATCCCGGGCCGGTGTTTTTCAGATCGCCTTGGTGGGATACACCAACGCCGGCAAATCCACTCTGATGAACCTGTTGTCAAAATCCCGGGTCAAAGTGGAGGACCGGCTGTTCGCCACCTTGGACGCCACCACCAGGGCGGTGGTGCTGGCCTCGGGGGAAAAATTCCTGCTGACCGATACTGTGGGCTTCATCCGGAGGTTGCCCCACCTGCTGGTGGCTTCTTTCCGGGCCACCCTGGAGGAGGTCAACCGGTCCGATCTGGTGCTGCAGGTGGTGGATGCTTCCCATAACCTCTATCACAAAGAGATCTCCGCAGTGGAGGAGGTGCTGAAGGAGATAAAGGCCGAACGTCCGGAATTGTTGGTATTCAACAAGACAGATCTGCTCGATCAGTCCACCTTGGAGGAATTGAAAGAAAGGTTTCCCGAAGCGGCATTTATATCAGCCCTGAACGGCCAGGGCCGCCAGGAACTGTTGGATCTGATCAGGGAAAGAATGGAATCCCGAGAACCATCGGAATAAATGCTGTCTTTGGTCGGTATATACAGATGAAGCCATTCAAGATGACGGCCCTCGGATTATTTGTCAGTTATTTCAAGCTGACCGGATGCTTTTCGCGAAATGCCAAGCTATATCTGTTGTCCAACTTCCTGATATCCGTCGGTTTCTCCTTTTTCGGGGTTCTGTTCAATCTCTATTTGACCGAAGGGGGGCTGCAGGAGGGGACAATAGGCAGTATTCTTTCCTTGATCGGCCTGGCCCTGGTGATCACGGCCATTCCCTCCGGCATCCTTTCCGACCGGCTGGGACGGAAGAGGGCCATGCTCATAGGCACCTTGGCCGGGGCCCTGCTCTCGGTCCTTCGGGCGCTGACTGTCAATGGCCCTTGGCTTTTAAGCTTAAGTTTTTTAGGAGGGGCCTCGGCTACGGTCTATACGCTGTCCACGGCGCCATTCATGATGGAAAACAGCCGGGAAGAGGAACGGACCCATCTTTTTTCAGCTTCGTTCGCCGTGATGCTGTTGGCCGGGATTCTGGGGAACTTGGCCGCGGGAGGGCTTCCTTCCCTGGTCAGAACAATCTTCGGAACAGGGACTTTTCAGGCCTATCGGGTTTCGCTCCTGCTAGGATCGGCCATTTCCCTATCGGCCCTGTGGCCTATCCAAAAAATATCCGAAACCCAGAGAGATCGGGGAAGCTCTAATCTGATTGATCTCAAAAAACTGCAGCAGGGATTCCGGGCCTCCGGGGGGTTTGTCTGGTGCAATTTCTGGATCGGGCTGGGTGCCGGCTTAGTGATACCGTTCTTCAACTTATATTTTGCCAAAAGATTCGGGGCTTCCAGCAGCCAGATCGGATTGTATTTTTCGGTATCCCAGGTATTCACCCTGGCCGCGGTGCTGATTGGGCCGGCCCTGGCCAAACGCTTTGGCAAGGTAAGGACCGTGGTGGTCATGGAACTGCTTTCGTTGCCGTTCCTGATAAGCCTGGGAGCCGAGAAGGTTCTTTTTGTTGCGGTGCTTTCCTTCTGGATGAGGGCCAGCCTGATGCAGATGTCCTCGCCGATCTCAGCGGCTTTTATGATGGAGATCGTTCCGGATGACGTCAGGGCCACCGCCAACAGCATCGCCACCATGGCCTGGAATCTGTCCTGGACCTTCTCTACGGCTTTCTCGGGATGGGCTATGCAGCATTATGGATATGCCATACCATATTATCTCACGGCAGGCTGTTATGCGGTTTCGGCGGTTTCCTTCTACCTGCTGTATAATAGAAAAGAGCAGCGGCAAAATGTCTCAATTTATTAATTGAGGGAACGATCATGGAAAAACCGGCCGTATCCCTGATCGGGACCGGCAAACTGGGAAGCACTCTGGCTCTGGCCCTGGCTGAGAGCGGCTACCGGATCATCGGGCTGTCCGACAACGATCCGGCCAGGCTTAAGGAAGCTGTCCAGGCGGTAAGGCCGGCCGTCTGGGGCAGCGATCCTGTGGCGGTGACCAAGGGGGTGGAGTTGGTGCTGCTGGCGGTTCCCGATGACAGCATAAAGGCAGTTTCCGACCAGCTGGCTTCCCGGCAGGCCATTTCCAAGGGCCAGATAATCTGCCACTGTTCGGGGTTCCTGCCGGCATCGATACTAGTGGCCAACAAGATGCTGGGGGCCTCGATGGCTTCTATGCATCCCCTGGCAAGCTTCTCCCGGCCCCTAAGCCCATGGATACGTTATAAGGGGATCTATTTTGGGATCGAGGGCGATGCCGTGGCTCTGGCCAGGATCGGCCCTCTGATAGAATCTCTGGATTGTTTTCCGGTGGAGATCAAGACCTCCCGCAAGAACCTCTATCATCTCTCCAGCGTGGTGGCATCCAATTATCTTACGGCCCTGTTATATTCCGCAAGACAGATGATGCAATCCGCAGTATCCGAGCCGGGAAAGGCTGAAGCCATGCTTAAGGCCCTGGCCGGGACGGTGCTGGAGAATCTGGGGGAGGCTGGCCTGGAAAATTCCTTGAGCGGACCCATTGAGAGGGCTGATTTTCAAACGGTATCCGGCCATCTGGAGGCTTTAAATAAGGACTTTCCTCAGGGAACCGAACTTTATAAGGTCTTGGGAAGGCTGGTTCTAAGGTTGGCGCAGCAGCGGCAGCCAGGTCGGGACCAATGGAATGACCTAGCCAAGCTGTTGGACTGACCAAAGATTATTGAATATTTTTTGAGATTTCCTCTTGACTTTACATATTTATCTATTTATAATTAACGTTCTACTCAATCAAAATGAAAAGTCATCTCAAATTCTGCCTTTACATTGGGTTGGCCTTACTGCCGGTGTTTGGCTGCGGCCCCCAAAACAGCAAAACCGATGAGACTCAGACCGCCGGGAGAATAGTGATCAAGGGAGAGGATGCGGCCGTCAGGATGATCAGGCGCCAATCCCAATCATTCATGGCCCTATATCCCAGGTCGGCCATCGTGGTCGATGAAGGCGGCTCCAAGGCGGCCATCGCGGCCCTCAACGAGGGCCGGGCTAGGATTGCAGTGATGAACCGACCCGTAACCTCTGCCGAGGATTCTATAATCAAAGCCAACGGCGGCCTGGCCAAGGAATACAAGATCGCCTACGACGGGCTGGCGGTGATAGTCAATTCCGGGAACAAGGTACAGCGGCTGGATTTCGAACAATTGTCGGAGATATTTTCCGGGAGGATCACCAGCTGGAGCAGGCTGGGCGGTAATATAGATAACCTGGTGCCGGTGATTCCCGGGCCCAATATGGGGCACTATGAGTATTTTCAGCAGCTGGTGCTGAACGGCGGGGAGTATGCCGCCAAATCCTACCCCTGCACCACCACCGCCCAGATAGTGGAACTGGTCAAAAGCCATCCCAGCGCCATCGGCCTGGTCTCCATGAACGCTCTTTATCGGGACTGGGATGTATGGCCTCCGGTCAAGGAAACCGGCATCAAAGCTCTGGATATAGCCCAGGTCAAGGAGAGCGGGTATTTTCAGCCCAACCAAAAGACGGTCTACGAAGGGAACTATCCGTTAAGCCACCCCGTGTACATGTATGTAAACGATATTCTGGAAAGAACCTATTCCCAGGGGATGTCAAGCCTGGCTCACGGATTCATCACCTATGTTTCTTCGGTCGAGGGCCAGAAGATAGCCGCCCAGCAGGGCTATGTCCCGGCCACCATGCCGGTGACCATCAAGAAGTAAGACCATCAAATCTATCCATAATTACAAATATCGTGGGGAGATGACCTGCTATGAAGTTATTGAAGATCACCGATCTCGTTCTGATGGCTTTGGTGTTGTGCCTTATCGGTTGCGCCACAACCTCCCAGGCCGGGAAGCCCAAGGCCGAGGATCTCCTGCAGCAGGGCATCACGGCGGACAACCAGGGCGATTTTGACCAGGCCATCGATTTCTACCGCCAGGCCATTCAGAGGAAGTCCAAGCTCAAGGAGGCTCATTTCCGCCTGGCCCAGATATATGTGGAGAGAAAGATGTTCGACGAGGCCATCGCCGAATTCAAGACGGCCCGAGACCTGAAATACCCCGAGGCATTGACCGAACTGGCCGTCACCTATCACAAGGCCGGCAAGCTGGACGAGGCCGAGACCCTGATCAAGGAGTTGTTGATTAAGAAGCCCAACGATGTGGATCTCAAATACCAGCTGGGAAAGGTATACCTGGACAAGGGGCAACTGAATGAGGCCGGCGAGATCTTCCGCCAGGTACTGCAAATGGATCCCAACAATGCCAGCGCCCATAACGGTCTGGCCAATCTCTATTTCCGCAAGCGGAACTACAACGAAGCCATGGCCGAGTATCTGCAGGCCATCAAACTCAACCCCGATTTCACCGACGTCAACCTGGACCTGGGCAATGCTTATTTCCAGAGCGGCAAGTATGTCGAGGCCTCCCGATATTTCAAAAAATACACCGAGCTGTCGCCCAAGGACGCTGCCGGCCACTACATGCTGGCCAAGTCCTATCAGATGCAGAAGGATTCCAGCCTGATCGAGCCGGCCATCATCGAGGCCAAAAAGGTCTCCAAAATGGACCCCGAGAACGACGGGGTCTGGTATCTCTTGGGGACCCTGCAATTCGATGTGAAAAATTACATCGAATCGTCCCAGTCCTTCACTAAATCCCTGGAACTGTCTCCGGTTGACCCCACCCGCTGGTATGAGGCTGCTAGAGTCTATATCAGGGCTGGGACAACCTATTCAGCAAGCAAGGATACCATAAATTCCAGGCTGATGTTCGATGCGGCCATCAACGCCTACCAGAAACGGATGGAACTGGATCCCTCCAAGGTTGAGGATACCTATTACGATATGGCCAATGCTTATTATTATGCCGGATATTACGATGAGGCCATCCAGTGGTACCAGAAACGCATTGAAAAAAATCCGACCACGGCCTTCGGTGCCCTGATGAACATGGGATACAGCTATTCATTGAAGGGCCAAGCCAGCAAGGCTTCCAAAGCCGAGATTCGGGCAATTTACGAAAAGGCCATCAACACCTTCCTGCAGGCCAAAGCCCTGAAGATGGGCAAGAATATCACCCCTGTCAAGGAAGCTATCCCGGCCATGGAGGCCCTGTCCCAGCATTATCTGTATATTTTCAATAAGTTCAATGAGAAGGCTTTCAAGGCCAAGGCTTCGACCGAGGCCAATGCCATATTAAAGGCCGACCCGGGCAACAAGATTGCCAAGGAGGTTCTGGCCGCCCTTAAACCCAAAGTGGAGGTCTGGTAATCACCGCCGCCCTCATATTTATTCCAGCTATGGAAACCGGAGAAACGGATAAATTCAATTAACCGGCTCTCAATTTTGAGAAGCCAAATAAAAATCAAAAAGCACAGGAGGTAGTTTAAAACAATGTTGAACGGACTGATGAACGCTCCGATGATCGTCAAAATCCTGATCATGGGAGTCGTCCCGGCTATCGTAGCCGCTGGGTTGGGCATCGCCCTGGCCCGCACCAAGAAGATCGGTTTGGTGACCCTGATACTTTACGTCATCGGACTGGCGGTATCGTTTGTGATCTATAAGACCCTCCCGGAGTATATCCAGGCCGGAGGCCCGGTGGTGATCATCCTGGTATTCCTGCTGGTGCTGTTGTTCACCTATATTATCGAGCGCAGCCTGACCATCGGCCGGGCCCGCGGCGCCAAGAATCTGACCGTTTTCATGGAGGAGTTCCGCGAACTGCTGAGGGCCGGAAACATCACCGGGGCCATCGCCGCCTGCAACGCCCAGAGAGGCTCCACCGCCAACGTCCTAAGAGCCGGATTGGAGAAATACCTGGCACTGCAGAGCGAGAACATCTCAGCCGACAAGAAGAGCGCCGAGCTGCTCCGGGCCATCGAAGAGGCCAACATGCTGGAGACCCCGCTGTTGGAGCGCAACCTGATAATGCTGACCACCATCGCCTCCATCGGAACCATGGTGGGCCTGATGGGCACCACCATCGGCATGATCCGCGCCTTCCAGGCCATGGCTCACGCCGGTGCTCCGGATGCCTCCGAACTGGCCCGCGGCATCTCCGAGGCCCTGATCAACACCGCCGGCGGACTGTTCAACGGCATCGGCGGCATCGTGGCCAACAATTATTTCATGAACAAGGTCTCCCTGTTCCAGTTCGGCACCGACGAGGCCATTTACGAGATGCAGCAACTTTTGACGATAGGAGAAAAATAAGATGTCAGCAAAGATGAAACGTCGGGCCAGGATCGTCCTGGATATGACCCCGATGGTTGACATCGCCTTTCTGCTGGTCATCTTCTTCATGTCCACTTATCATGCCCGTCCTCCGGTAACGGTGGAGGTCATGCTGCCCGATTCGCGTTCTCCCTTAAAGGTCCCCGAGGCCAATGTCATGGTCATCAATGTGCTGGCTCCGGAGAAGGCCGCGGCTTTGGCCGACAGTATCGGGCCGAGTAATCTTTTGACCCTGATCGCCAACATCAAAGAATCCACGGCCGATCCCAACGTGACGGTGGCGGCTCTAAGGGGTATGGACGGGACCCTGCTCCCCTCGGCTTCGGAGGATCTGCTTAAGGAGATCGCCTCAGCTCCCGGCAAACCCCTTACCAGGGGCCGGGCAGCCGAGCTGGCCATCCGCGAGGTGCAGAGGAAGGATAATTTCATCAGCAAGTGGGCCAAACAGGAGATTGTCTCCCTGACCCCCGAACAGTATACCGCCAGGGTCGACAGCATGATGATATGGTATTCCACCGGCAAGGATGCGGCCCAGCCGCTGCTGCTGGGAAACATCGCCATGACTGTGGTCGAGGAGCGCATGCGCAACCCCAAACTGATGATGGTCCTTTTGGTGGACAAGAATTGCCTATCGGGAAAGATGCTTGACCTGACCAGCATCCTGCAGAAAAAAGACGTCAACATGTTAAGGTTTTCTCTGGTGACCAACCTTAAAGCGGATGCCAAACCGATATTTGGCGAAGAAGGGAGGTGATGGCATGGGCGCAGTAGATATGGGGCCCCAAGAAAGCGGCAAGAAAAAAGGCGGATTACGCAAACGCAAAGGCCGGCCCAATATAGTCCTGGATATGACCCCGATGGTGGATATCGGCTTTCTGTTGGTGATATTCTTCATGACCACCACCCGGTTCAAGGAACCCCAGGCCATCGAGATCACCCTGCCCCCGGAAACAGAGCCCGGCACCGAGAAGCCGGTGGCCCAGTCCAATGTGCTTTCGGTGAATATCATGAAGGACGGCACCATTTTACAGAATATCGGTTTTGATGTCCCGGCTCCGGTGGAGGGCAATTCGCTTGATTCCCTGATGCTGAGCAGCAAGCTGGATAATATCAAGAAGATGCCGGCCCACATCGACGGCCGCACCCAGGTTTATTACGAGTCGGGTCCGGATTTTCTGGACAAATACGATAAATTCATGGCAGACAACAAGGGCAAAAGGATTCCCCGGGAGATCCGGGACAGTCTGGACATGGTCCGGGATGAGAAGATCTGCCGTCTGACGGTGCTGGTGCAGGTGAACCGGGAGAGCAGTTACGACAAGGTGGTGGCGGTGATGGATGCCATCCAGCAGAACCAGATCGCCCGATTTGCCATCGTGGAGCAGACCGAGGATCATCTGAAAGCCATCGAGGAAGCCAAAAAGAAAGCCGCTGCCGCCGCGAAGGGGGGGAAATAAAATATGAACAATAACATCAATATTTTCTTTCCGGTGGCCGGTACCCTGGTGGGACTGATCATAGCCTGGCTGGTGGTCACCATTCAGGCCCGGGAATATTCGTCCATGGGTTTTGGCGTCAAACAATCCAAGGTATTGATCCCCCTGCATCTCAAGAAGGGCATGCTGATATCGCTGACAGCCATGATGGTGCTGGTGCTGGGAGGGCTCTCATATTTTGCGGTCAACGCATATATAGAGGCCCACCGGCCGATACCAGATGCCCCGATGGTCAGGATCACCTACAGCCAGCTGGGCGCCCCGCCTTCTTTGAGCAGCTCCAATGTGGAGCAGGTGCAGGTGGCCTCGGCCGCGGTGGCCGCAGCCCCCACCATGGGTGTTCCCAAACCAGTAGCCGATGACAAGGCGGTGGACGAGGCTGCCTATACCCAGTCCGAACTCGGTGCCATGTCGGCAGGCTTGGCCACCACCGAGGGCGCTTCCGGCGCCAGCAACCTGCAGGTGGAGGACCTGGTCCCCGACCGGCAGGCCTTTGTGGCGGTGGACAAGGCCCCCGAGATCATCAAGGCCGGCCAAGCCGTCTATCCGGACATAGTCAAGAAAGCCGGTATCGAAGGAAAGGTATATCTGCAGCTGCTGGTGGACTTCGACGGACACATTAAAATGGCCGTGGTGGCCAAAAGCTCCGGAAACGTTTCGCTGGACGAGGCGGCGGTGGAGGCCGGAAAACAGTGCATATTCACCCCGGCCATTGCCCCGGGCGGGAAACCGGTCAGGGTCTGGGTGATGTGGCCGGTGACCTTCAAACTCAATCAATAACAGCAAAAATGCCATAGTGCCCCGGACCGAGTATTTTGGTTCGGGGCATCTTAATATCAAAGGGAGGAAATAATGAGGAAAGTATTAACAGTAATTATAGGCCTTTCGCTTTTGGCCCTGGTCTCCTGCAAGAAGGAGGAGATGGAAGCCGTACAGAGCCAGGCTCCGGCCGGCACCCAGGCCCAGCCCGATGTCAAGAAGATCATGGAGAAACCGGTGGTGGTCATCGATACCGATTTCGGCCAGATCGAGATCGAGCTGTTCCCCAAGGACGCTCCCAAGACCGTCCTAAACTTCGTCAGCAAGACTTTGGCCCAGTCATTCGACGGAACTACTTTTCACCGGCTGGTGCCGGGTTTTGTGATCCAGGGCGGAGATCCGCTATCCAAGGACGGCGATCAGGGAAACGACGGTTACGGCGGGGAACAGATGGACGCCGAACCGCGTAAGAGATCCAACCTGCGGGGAACAGTCTCCATGGCTTCTTCCTCGCGAAACCAGCCGATAGACTCCCAGTCCGACGCCCAGTTCTTCATCAACCTGGACGACAAGTGCGCCCGGCTGGATCAGATGGGCTTCATCCCCTTCGGCAAGGTGGTCAAAGGCATGGAGGTGGTGGATATCATAGCCAAACAGCCCCGCGATATGCGCGACCGCCCGACCAAGAATATCACCATCAAGAGCATCACTGTCAAACAATAATACGAACCATCAAAAACGGGTCAAGCTTTGCTTGACCCGTTTTTGATTTGAGATCGGATAGGCCTGAGGTCATTTTACCTCATGCCTGGCCATCAGGCGGTATACCTGCTGCCGGGTTATCCCCAGCTGTCTGGCGGTGGCCGTGATATCCCCCTGGTTGTCGGCCAGGGCCTGCGACAGCAGCTGCCTTTCCAGATCCTGCTTGATGTCCTTGAGCCGACCAAAAGCGGCCCGGGCCCGGGTATCCTGCTTCAATTCCAGGTGCTGGGCGGTTATCTGTTTCTCGTCGCACATGATCACCGCCCGTTCGATCCGGTGCTCCAGTTCACGCACATTGCCGGGCCAGGGATGCTCCATCAGGGCCTGTTTGGCCTGGCTCTCGAAACCGGTGATGCCCTTCCTGTATTTGGCCGCAAAACGCTCCAGGAAGATGCTGGCCAGCAGCAGGACATCGCTTCGGCGCTCCCGGAGGGCCGGCATATCGATGGTGACCACGTTCAGCCGGTAAAACAGGTCCTGACGGAATTTTTGGGCTTTCACTTCGCCCTCCAGGTTACGGTTGGTGGCGGCTATCACCCTGACGTCCACCTTGATGGGGTCGCGCCCCCCGATATGCTCAATGACGCCCTCCTGCAGCACCCGCAGCAGCTTGGCCTGCAGTAGCAGGGGAAGGTCGCCGACCTCATCCAGGAAGATCGTCCCGCCATTGGCCATTTCGAATTTACCCGGCTTTTTGGCATAGGCTCCGGTGAAGGCGCCTTTCTCGTACCCGAACAGCTCAGATTCCAGCAGGTTCTCCGGGATGGCCCCACAGTCTATGACCACAAAAGGCATGTCCTGACGGGGCGAAAGCTGATGAATGGCTTTGGCCGCCAGGCCCTTTCCGGTGCCGGATTCGCCCAGCAACAGGATGCTGGCATCCGAGCCGGAGACCCGGCGGATCATGGTGAACACCCGTTCCATGGCCTGGCCCTGGCCCAGCAGTTCTCCCTTCTCCTCCAACAATTTCTGCAGCGAGAGGTTTTCCTGTTCCAGCTGTGCCCGCTTCTCTCCCTCCAGACGGCGGATATCCTCAACCAGCCGGGCGTTCTCGATGGAGATGGCTGCCTGGGCCGCCAGGGCGGAAAAAAGATCCAGATCTTGGGCGGAGAAACTTTCGTGAAGCTGCTGGCTATCTACATATATCACTCCCAACAGCTTTCGGCTGTCGGCCTGTCCCGAAAAAAGAGGCACGCACATGCAGGAGCGCAGCTTGAGATCGGCGATGGAGGCCGACTGGCTGTAATTGGCATCCTGGCAGGCATCTTTCACCCAAAGCGGCTGTCCGCTGTCTATCACCTGCTGGGTCAGGGTATGGCTGATCTGGTAGTCCTCGCCCGCCCATTCCTGGTTTTGGGGGTTGCGGATCACCCGGAACTTCAGAACATCCTCTTCGTAAAGCATCAAAAATCCGCGTTCGGCCCGGGTCAGGGAGAGCACCGAATCCATTATCACGTTCAGCAATTGGTCCAAATTCAACACCCGGCTGAGTCGGCGGGATACCTCCAGCAGAAGGTCCAGCCGTTCCCGGCCCTGATCCGGGGAAAGAAACGAAGCCGTATTTCTCCGTTCCTCCAGCGCCTGGGCGATGGAGGCCAGCTCCAGCTCCGCTTCGACTATCAGGTTCTCTGCGTTCTGCATCCTCTGGCTAACCGGCATGGTTCAGCACCTCCTGGCTCAATAATTTTATATCCCGGAACAGCTGCCGTCGCCGGGGGGCCAGGATATAGGAGGTTTTTAGCTCCGGTTGGCTGATATTGGCCAGCGACTGTTTAAACAGAAGCAGGGTCTTCTGGCAGCACTCCAGGGCCGCAGGGTACTTTTTATTTTTTAAATGATGGCGGACCATGGCCGAATACACCGGCCAGGTGGTTTCGATGACGTTCACCTGGTTTGCGATCTCCAGCGACCACTCCATGAAACGGTAACCATCCTGTCCTTTCTCTTCCAGCAATTCACCCTTCAGCAACAGGATTTCCGAGACCAGTTGCTGTTCCTCTACCCGTTGGGCCAGGCTGAGCGATTTGTCGGCCAGGGCGACGGATTCCTCCAACTGTCCCAGCTCGCGGTGCAGGTCGGCCAGGTTCTTCAGGATGTAAGCCTCCCCGGCCTTGATGTCCAGTTCCGAGAAGATCTCCCGGGCGCTGGTAAGGGCTTCCCGGGCGTTATCCCACTGCTGACGCATCTGGCTGATGCGCCCCGATATGTTCAGCCCCCTTCCCAGTTCCAGCCGGCCGCCCAGTTCCCCGGCCATAGCCAGCGATTTCTGGCAGAATAGGCTAGAGTCCTCAAGACTTCCCAGGGCCAGGTAGAGTTCGGCCTTTCGGATATAGGCGTCCAGCAGCAGGTTCTTGGCTCCTATGTTGACCGCCAGCTGGATGGCCCGGTTATAACTCCAGAGAGCCTGGTCCCATTCGCCCTTGGCTTTATGGATCAGGCCTATATCCACCAGCGATGCGGCGGTTTCCAGTCCCAGCCCGATCCGCTCCATGGTCTGCAGGCATTTGCCGTGGAATTCCAAGGCTCTTTCCCAATCGTAAAGATGCCGGTAAATCAGGGCCAGGTTGTTATAGGAGCGGGCCAGGCCGCTGATATCGCCGATCTTCTCTCGCAGGGAGAAGCTTTTCCTGTGACACTCGGCCGCCTTGTCCCATTCGTACATCCGGTAATAGACCGATCCAAGATTGTTGTAACTGGTAGCAATGCCGTAGAGGCTGCCTTCGCGTTCTTTTATCTCAAGGCTTCTGCGATGGACCGAGAGGGCCTGGCTCCATTCGGCCAGGTGCCAGTAGGCCTGCCCCAAAGTATTATATAGTTCGGCCTCCACTGTTGGCCGGCTGTTCAAGGGGAGTTGCTTTAAAGCCGATTGGCAGATTTTTTCGGCATTGCGGTATTCACCCCGGCCTATGCTGGTTATGGCCAGGGCTCCCATCAAACGGGCCGCCGACAGGGCGTCTCCCTGTGAGACCGACAATCCTTTCTGCAGATATTCCGTTGAGCGGTCGTAATCTCCCAGGCGCTCGAGGCAGCGCCCAATTTTATAATATATCTCCGGAGAGGGGCCCTGGATCTGAGATATCTCTAGGGCTTGCTCCAGCGCTTTTTGATATTCACCGGAAACATAGTATAATTTCTGCACCTTTTCCAACACCGGGATGTCGTGGGGGGATGGCAGCAGTTCCAGGGCCCTCCGGTAATGTTCGATGGCCTGTCGTTTGGAGAATTCGGACAGATCGTCGCCTGCCCGCAGATGGCATTCCGCAGCCTTAGCCGGTTCTCCGGCAGCCTCCCAGTGGCTGGACAGCAGGACCGTATCCTGCAGCGAGCGGCTTTTATGCTTTTCCATGATCAGGGCCGCCCTGCGATGCAGGGCGGAAGATAGCTCATGGCTGATGGTAAGACATATCTCGGGGACGATCTTAAAATGGTGCAGGCCGTAGGCCGGTTCTCCCTTTTCGTCCTGCAGCCAGGCCAGCAGGCTTTGGCCTTTAAGGTGTAACAGGTCCCGGCTCAGTTGGCCGTCCTCCATCTCGGTAAGACCCTGGATCTCCTGGAAGGTGGCCGGCCGCTCCATTACGGCCAGGGATTGCATTATCAGCAATTGTCCCGGCGATAATTTCCCCAGCTTGGCCCGGAAGGACAAGGTCAGGCTGCCGGGCAGGTCCAAGCGTTCCGGTGTCAAAGTGGTTATTTGCCAGCGACCATGACGTCGTATGATAAAACCGGCATCCATCAGGTAGTACAGGGTCTCCTCTATCAGGAGGGGGTTGCCATCGGTCTCATCGTAAATTTTAACCAGCAACGGTTCCAGATTCTCCAGCCGGGGGAAAACGGCTCGGATCAGCTCCGAGACCTCATTGCGGCTGAGACGCTTAAGAAAGACCTGTTCCGCCAGGTTGTCGGATGCCAGGTTCTCGACGGCGGTCCTCAGGAAATGGCCGGATTCAATCTCATCGCTTCTAAAACTTCCCACCACCAAAATCGGGGCCCGTCCGATATTCCGGGCCAAATGACAGAGGGCCTCCAGGCTTTCGCGATCCGCCCATTGAATGCTCTCTAAAATGATCACCGTAGCCCGGGAAGGAGCGCTCACCAGTGTTTTAATGATGAAATTGGTCATGGCGTCCAAAAGACGAAGACGCTGTTCCTGGGCTGGCAGAATTGGCGGTGGCGGAAGGTTTTTAATTTCAGGCCGGCCGGTCAATCCGGGAACGATCTCCGACAGTTGAGGCCCGAATTCGTCAAGTGTTTGGGGACAAAAATTCTGAGCCAGGGATTGTACCTGATCAAGCAGCTGGACTATTAAGCCGAAGGCGGCGGCATCCGGCTGATAACAACGGGCCCACAATACCTGGCATTCCAGCAATTGGGATTGCAGGGAGAATTCGATCAAAAGCTTGGTACGGCCGATGCCGGTCTCCCCAGAAATAAAGATACTGTGTCCCTGTCCGGCAATGGCATTCTGGACCGCCTGGCGGAGCTGATTCATCTCCTTGTCCCGCCCTGCCATGCGGCAATTTAAAATGAAAGGTGACCGGGATATTGTGGGGAGTTCGGCGCGGTCCAGCTTAATGAGGCCAGCCAACTCCGAAGCTACCTCGCTGGCCAGGGCCGGCCTGGCATTGGGGTCCTTGCTTATCAGCCTTAAGATCAAGGCCGATATTTGCTCCGGTATGGATTGATCATAAACCCTGGGGGGCTGGGGTTGATGATAGAGATGTTTTTTGACCAATTCCTTGATGGTCGGAGCTTGGAAGGGCAGGTTCCCGGTGAATATCTGGTACATCAGCACTCCCAGCGAATACAGATCCGCCCTTCCATCAGGAGCCTGGCCGGAGATGATCTCCGGTGGGATATACGAGGGAGTGCCGGATATTTTAAGAGGTGAAATATTCACAGTACTCTGAGCCAGCCCGAAATCCAGCAACTTCACCGTTCCCAGTCCGTCAAGCAACAGATTGGACGGTTTGAGATCAAGATGGACAATGTCCCGGGAATGGATGTATTCCAAGGCCTGGCACAGATCGATCAGTTTCCGGCATTTTCCCATAAGGTCCAGGCTGCGGCAGCTTTCCAGGATATCTGGCCCAGGCAGAAACTCCATCACGAAAAAACATCCGTCCTTATAATGCTCATATCCAAAGGCCCTGGCTAGGTTGGGATGGGAAAGATCGGATAGACAACGAAATTCCTGACACAATTGGTTGATAGTAACAGAATCGCCGGAGAAAAGTTTTAGGGCCAGGATTGCTCCCGTAGCCAGGTCTTTAACTTTATAAACCTGGCTATTTGCTCCCTGGCCCAAAAATTCCTGGACCTGGTATTTAGTACCGATCTTAATGTTCTTTGCTAATCTGGACATATGTAACAAAGTGATACAATGTTAAAAATTAGTTTAACACAGACTTTCCTGAATTTCAAGAAAATTCTAGTTGTATTTTTATTACCCCTATAGATTTTAAACCCGACTTATTAAAATCAGTAAAAAAATCAATACATCTGGTGTTATATTTCTTGGGTAATAAAAAATCTGACATCTAAAGAGATGATATAATATAACAGATTAATAAAATGTAACATAATGATACAAGCATGATATATTTTAACATATTGATAAACAATATATTAGAATTTCTTTTCACTAATTTGATCTATGATAAAGGTTGATTTTATCAATTATGTCTCTATATGATACAAAAATAAGAAATATAATTGCCTTTGTTTTTTGGTGCTAATATTTAACGATCTGCAATATAATGCATTAGGTAATAGTTTAATATTAAAAATTTGTTTGGTATAGTATATGCATTTATATCAAGTTATGATAATCATTAACATTTATAAAGGTGGTAAAATGAAAAAGATCGGTTTATTCGTGGTATCTGCCATCATCCTTTTGGCAGGCATGACCTCGGCCCAGACCACAATCTTCTCGGACAATATGACCGGCTTCCCCACCGGCTGGACGCTTTCGCCCACCACCGGGGGCTGGACCAAGACCTCCACCAAATATTACAGCTCATCCTACAGCGCCATGTGCGATAATGTCAGCCCCTACGGCGCCAACCAGAACAATTATATGACCAAAACGGTCAGTTTGTCAGGATATACCGATGTCACTCTGAAATTCTACATCTGGCAGTACAGCGAGAGCGGCTACGACTATATCCGGGTGCAGTACTTGGTGGGCAGCACCTGGACCACTGCCTGGCAGAGGGCCGGCAGCTATCAGACTTGGGCCCAGCAGTCGGTCAGCATTCCCAACACCGCCACCCAGGTCCGCTTTTATTTCAATTCCGACGGCAGCGTCCAAAACACCGGTGTATACATCGATGACGTAGTCCTTACCGGGACCACCTCCACCGTTACCCAGAATGATGCCGGCTCCGGGACCGATGCCGGAAACACATTCGCCGCCGCTTTGTCGGTGGCTCCGGCAACCTATACCTGCTATCTGGATGCCACGGACCGGGATGATTATTTCAAGTTCAACGTGACCGCCGGACAGCAGATCAAGGTGAAGGTGGTGCCACCTTCTTCAGCGGATTACGATCTGTATCTCTACGATCCCTCACAGGCCCAGAAGGCCACCAGCACCCTGGGAACCGGCCTGGCCGATTCGGTGGTCTTCACTGCGACCGCGACCGGCTATTGGTATGCCCGGGCCTATGAATACAGCGGCTCCGGCAATTACACCCTGATCATCACGGTGACCGGCGGGACCACTCCGACCCCCGCCCTGTCCGTCAGTATGAGCTCCTGGTCACCGGCGGCCGCTGGCGGAACTTCCGGCACAGTCAGCGTAACCAATTCCGCCACGGCTGACGTCATCTCCTATACCGTGTCCGATGACGCCACCTGGCTCACCACCTCGACGGCCAGCGGCAGCACCCCGGGCTCGTTCACCATGACTGCCGCGGCCAACACCGGCGCGGCCCGATCAGCCACGGTGACCGTCACAGCTACCGCGCCCACCGGCACTACCGGCTCGCCCAAGACCATCACCGTTTCCCAGGCGGCGGCCAGCACCGG
Organism: uncultured bacterium; assembly: GCA_937863685.1. Classification (GTDB taxonomy): domain Bacteria; phylum Edwardsbacteria; class AC1; order AC1; family EtOH8; genus UBA2226. Next base: position 30,588 of record CALMGM010000001.1, on the reverse strand, counting down.
CGGGGCCGAATGGACCGTCATGATCTACCTGAACGCCGATAACAACCTGGAGGCCGACGGGATCAACGACTTCCTGGAGATGGCGGCCGCCTCCTACAGCTCGGGCAAGATCAATGTCGTCGTCCAGATGGACCGCTCGTCCAGCTATGAAACGACCTACGAGAACTGGACCAGCTGCAAACGTTTCAAGATCGCCAGCGGGATGACCCCCACTGCGGCCTACCAGATATCGGACCTGGGCGAAGTGGACATGGGCAATCCCGCCACTTTGGTCAGCTTCGCCACTTGGGCCATCCAGAACTACCCGGCCAATCGCTATTCCTTGGTCATGTGGGATCACGGCGACGGCTGGTACAAGAAGGACGGCGAGAACGAGGTCCTCAAGGGATTTTCCAACGATGATTCCCACGGCTCGGTGATCGGCATCGCCAACGGCGAGTTCGCCGGGGCCATGGCCCAGATCAAGACCGTCCTGGGCCGGAACCTGGACCATATCGGCTGGGATGCCTGCCTGATGGGCATGTGGGAGGTGTTGGACATATCCCGCAATTATGCCAACGTTGCCAACGTTTCCGAAGAGACCGAAGGGGCCGCCGGCTGGTATTATACCACCTGGCTGAACACACTTAACACCACTCCCACCACCAGCGCCATCGACTTGGGCAAGGCCATTATCAACGGGACCTCCGGCCAGTCGACTCTGTCGGTGGTGGACCTGACCCTGGTCTCCGACCTGGATACCAAGGTCAATACATTGGCCACCGAGCTGATGGCGGCCCGGGGGGCCGGCCTGGGCACCAGCATCAGCACGGCGCTGACCAACACCCTCAAGTTCTCGACCAGCTATTTCAGCTACCATATAGATCTGTCGGACTTCGCCACCAAGGTCAAGGCCGCCATCACCACCCGGCCCACCCTTACCACCGCCTGCGACAACGTGATCGGCGCGGTGACATCGGCGGTCAAGCTGTACAAGAACTCGTCCACCTATGCCAATGCCCGGGGCATTGCGGTCTACCACTGCAAGATCGACGGCTCCAATTACGACGCCACTTACAATAACCTTCCCGTCGCCTCCAGCACCGTGTGGGACGAGTATATCAAGGGAGGCTCCAGCGGAGGCACCACCGCAAATTACACCAAGAGCACCGCTACCTACAGCTGGGATGCCTCGGCCACCACGGCCAGCGGCCTGACCGGAGACGACCAGAGCGTCAGCAAGTCCATCGGTTTTACCTTCAACTTCTACGGCACCAGCTATACCACAGTCAACATCTGCTCCAACGGGTTCCTCAATTTCGGCACCAGCTCCACCGCCTACAGCCCGGCCGCCATCCCCAACACTGCGGCTCCCAATGCCCTGATAGCCGGGCTGTGGAGGGACCTTAACGTATCGGGCGGAGGCACCATCACCTATTATTCATCGGCCACCAAGTTTGTGGTGTCGTTCAACGCCGTCAAGAATTACTCCAACACCAGCACCCAGACCTTCCAGATGATCCTGACCCCCGACGGCAAGATCAAGATCCAGTGGGGCAGCATCACCACCGAAACCTATGCCTCGGGGGTGGAGAACCAGGGCGGCACGCTGGGCGTGGCGGCCACGGCCGCGGTCAATTCAGCGGCGCTGTTCACCCCACCGACCGCCTGGAGTTCGCCCATAGATGAAAACCTGGATACCCGGCTCAATCCGCAGGGGATGACGCTGTCAAACCTGCTGTTCCAGAACGCGCCCAACCCGGTCAGGTACAAGACCCTGATAGCCTACCAGATGGAAAAACCGGCCAATGTCACGCTCAAGGTATACAATCTTACCGGACAGCTGGTGAGGACACTGGTGGACGGCTATCATAACGCCGGCTATTACCAGGCCATGTGGGACGCCAGGGATGATGCCGGAAGAAAGGTGGCCGAAGGGGTATATCTCTATAAACTGTCATCGGGGGATTTCAGTCAGACCAGAAAGATGGTGCTGGTCAAATAGAGCAGACCATTTAGTCCAATAAAGAAGGGCCGCTGACAGCGGCCCTTCTTTGTTTTTCCTACAGTATCGAAGCGCGGCAGACAAAGCGAAGCAGCAGCCTTTTTTGTTGACAACGATCGCGGAAAATTTGTATAGTTACTGGTGTTATGAAAAAAATCAGAAACATTCTCATTGCTGCGGTCCTGACTACGGCGACGGCCATCTTTTTGAAATGGTTCCTGTTCGAGCTGGATGTATTCCTGCACCCTCCTCATGACCGGGTATCCGGCGTTCTGACCATGCTGCGCACCGCCCAACATGCCTTTTACGCCGAGCAGGGATATTACGCGGAGGACATCGCCATGCTGGGCGTCCCCTTGCCGGAATCAAAATTTTTTATCTACCGGATCCCGGCATTGAACGACACCTCTTTTACGATTTCAGCAGTAGTGGTCAAGAGATACCGGAAAACTATCGTCGGCGACAGTCTCAGCATCGACCATCTTGGGTGCAGGACGGCCTCCGGCTGGCTGAAAAAAGTACTGCCCGACTGGTCGCGGGAACGACAAAGGCCATCGGCAGAACCCGGCGGAGGGCAGGCTTTTTGACCTTGGCCCGATCCCGAAAATTATTTTCTCAAACAAAACATTTTGTGCTATAATTCTTCCATGAAAATCCTACACATTGTCACCGCTTTTCCCAGAGATGAAAAGGACATCATTACGCCCTGGCTGATCGAGATGCTGAGGCATTATCCGGCGCATGGCCTGGAGGCCGGGATATTCACTCCGTCCTACAAAGGCTTGGGCGACCAGGTGGTCCACGGGCTGCCGGTGCACCGTTTTCGTTATTTCTTCAAGCGCTGGGAGGATCTGACCCACGAGGAGACCACCCCGGACCGCATGAAGAGGTCCCTGTTGTACAAGATCATGCCGGTTTTCTATGTCATCGGCGGGATGATCGGATTGGTCAAGGTTCTGAAACAAAACAAATACGATGCTGTCCATGTCCATTGGCCGTTGCCGCATGCCATATTCGGATGGATAGCCAAGACATTCTTCGGCCTGCCGGTGGTCACCACCTTTTACGGGGTGGAACTGCGCTGGGTGAAGCGATCCCTGCCTTTCCTGAAGGGCTTTTTAAGCTGGTCGGCCCGGATGTCCCACCGGGTGGTGGCTATCTCCAACTATACCGCAGGCGAGATCAGGGAACTGGCCGATGTTCCGGTGGAGGTGATACCCTATACCATCAGCCTGCCGGAGAACAAAGAGTTCTCCCGGCCTCCGGCCGGTGCCCAGATCATTCTTTCAGTCAGCAGATTGGTGGAACGCAAGGGCATCATCTATCTGATCGATGCTCTTAAGTACCTGCCGCAGGAACTGGATATCCATCTGGCCATCATTGGTGACGGTCCAGAGAGGGAGAAGCTGAGGGAACGGGCTCTGGCACAAGATCTGGGAAGGAAGATAAGCCTGCCGGGCTGGGTTAGCGAGTCCGAGCTGGAGAGCGCCTACCGCAGCGCTTCGGTGTTCGTTCTGCCGGCCATCATAGATTCCAAGGGCGATACCGAGGGGCTGGGGGTGGTCATCCTGGAGGCCATGAATTACAAGGTGCCGGTCATAGGCAGTGATCTGGGTGGCATAACCGATATCATAATAAATGAGGAGACCGGACTGCTGGTTCCGGAGAAGGATCCCAGGGCTCTGGCCAGGGCAATTACCAGGATATTGACAGATGAGGACCTAAGAACTAAAGTTACCGAGGGAGCCTATCAGCAATTGAAGCGTAACTTTAGCTGGGATAACATATTGGAGAGGTGGGTGGAAATCTATAAAAGCATTTAAAGGGTATAAGCAACAATATGAATATTGGGTTGTCTGTGGTGTGTGTCTTGCTGCCCTTTCTGTCCGGGCAGAAAGGGCGAAAGACCCGCCGGGGGCACAGGCTTGATGATTTTCACAATGATAATGATACTTTCCGTTTCTGCTGTTGAGGGCACACGCTGCGGTGCATAGGTCGATCAGGTATTTGTTTTCAGCAGTCAACCCGTACTGTGCCCCCGGACCCCATTTATGCACCTGCCGGTGAGCAGGGAAAGGTCGCGTTAGCTCTGTTGCTGAAAAGTGGAGGCCGTCCGCTTATGCATTATATTGGGCTTCCACGAGTGCCATAGCTTTAGCGGAGGCACTTAAGAATTTGGCATTGTTTGAGCAAAGCGAGTTTGTCAAATTTAGGCCGACGACATAGGGCTTCTGAGCAGAGGTTTAGCGACGAGCTTTTTTCTTTTTGGTTCTTTTTCTGGAGCCTGCCCTGAGTAGACCTACTTGCCTGGCAAACGAAAGGGGCGGGACAAAAAAGAAAAAGAACACATAAGGGAATCAAAACGGTTAATACCCTGAAAGGGGTTTTTCAAATGAAGAAAATACTTTTATTGTGCTGTCTTTTGGTGCTGTTATGCATATCGGCTTTCGCTGTTTCGTTGAAGCAGATATATTCTTCAGATAAAAGCACGATTTATAATTTAACCGTGATTGACAGCGATCATAACGGCCTGAATGAAATATATTTTTATGAAAGCAATCTGGCAATACCATGGCCATGGTCACTATGGTTATATGAAGGTGATAATAATTATTCCTATCTCAGCATAAATCCACCATGCAGTTCTGAATCTTGGTGTGCCGGTTATATTGATGATGATAGTTTAGCCGACATGGTAGGGCGAAATGCTGGTGGACCAATTACCGTCTGGGAGTCGCCTGATTATAATTCATATATATCAAATTTAGTCTGGGCAGATACGGCAGATACTGCTGATCCTTGGGATGCATATATTACCGATCTGGATCAGGATGGCAAAAAGGAAATACTATGCAGGGCAAGAACAGATTGGACCACCCGCATATACGAATGCACGGGGGATAACCAGTATCAATTGGTTTTTAAAGATAAGCCGCCTGTAGCAGCATATTATGGGGGCATAGCCTTTGGTGACTGGGATGGAGACGGCAGGATGGAATTCACCTTTGCTGACGATGGAGCTTTCGACCAGGTTGCCGATGTTTATACTTATGAATGTATCGGTGATGATACCTACCAACTGGAAGCCCAGGACAGTGTATATACCAAGGGCGCTTATAAAGCTGCCCAAGCAGGGGATATGGATGGGGATGGCAAGCCGGAATTCATTATCGCTGGCAGGCATAATGACGGTACGGATAAATGGGATAATGTAATAACAATATTTGAAGCTACAGCCGTTAATTCTTACGGGTGCTCCTGGAGCATTACCCTGCAAACAAATCTTTCTACAAACACCGGCCCCAATATGGGTACTGGTTGGGATTTAAAAACAGGCGATATTGACGGGGACGATACATTGGAAATGGTGGTGGTTACACCGGAAAGCCTTCTTGTGTTCAAGGCATTTGGCAATGATAATTATCAACGTATTTATAAAGGTATCACCGGACCAGGACCATATAGCAGTAGACTTAATAGAGCAGTTGTTGGAGTTTATGATGTTAATAAAAACGGCTATTGCGAGATCATATCCAGCGGTTATTATTTTATCAAACCCAGCGGTACAATAGAATATTACGATACCAAAATATATGAAATAATGGGCGAAGCAACTTTTGACAGCCTGCGGGCAACCGCACAGGATAGCTGTATAAAGGTAAATTGGGCCACTTCCAGGCAGTTTGCCAACTATGGATTCAATGTGCTAAGAGCCTCGGCAATTTCGGGGCCTTATAGCTTGGTACACACCACGTATGATACGATTCGGCTGGATACGACCTTACAGGCATATGCATTCAACGATTCTTCTGTTTCTACGGGTACAAAATATTATTATAAAATTCAGGCCAAAGCGTTAAATGATACCACAATATTCTTCGGACCGGATAGCGCAACAGGCGTGGCGGGAAGACCGGAGTTGCCGATTACCAATTATGAATATCAATTATTCCAAAATGTCCCGAATCCACTCAGAAGCCAGACCCATATCAGCTACCAGTTGGCCAAGCCCGGAAACGTCAGCTTGAAGATCTACAATACGCTGGGACAATTGGTAAATACATTGGTAGAAGGCCACCAGCAGCCCGGTATTTATTCGGCCAGCTGGAACGGCAAGGACAATTCGGGGAGAACTGCCGCCAACGGAGTTTATATCTATAGGTTGAATTGTGGTGATTGGTCTGGCACCAAAAAAATGATAATTTTGAGATAATTTATATTATATAGATAGGTAACACTAACCTGGGCAATATATTATATAAATACACGAGTGCCTTTAAAAATACCCGATATATTTTTCTAAAACCACAGGCAAAATCTACCTAAAAACGGCAGTTTTTTACTGCCGTTTTTATTTTATTGTTATGCAACATGTTATAAATCTGTTTATGCAAAATGGATACCAAAAATAATAAAAAAAGTCACAAAATATTCCCTCCAGCGCTGATTTTAGGCTTGACATCAGGCCATATATGGTGCATAATTACCCCCTTGCCACAAAATAAAGGGGTATGTCATGAAATGTCCAGCCTGTTCTTTCCCCAAGGACAAGGTGATCGACTCCCGCTTATGTAAGGATGGCCAGGCCATACGCCGCCGGCGGGAATGCCTGCAATGCCATCGCCGTTATACCACTTACGAGTACATAGAATCAGCCCTGATGGTCATCAAGAAGGACGGCCGGCGGGAGGCTTTCGACCGCCAGAAGCTGCTTTCCGGTGTCCGCCGGGCGGTGGAGAAGAGGCCCATCAGCATCGATGCCCTGGAGAGGATGGTGGAAGCCATCGAGAACGAGCTCCAGTCTGGGGGCCACAACGAGGTGCCGGCCGATATCATCGGGGAACATGTGATGAAGCATCTCCAGGAGCTGGACGGGGTGGCCTACGTGCGTTTTGCCTCGGTGTACCGTTCCTTCCGCGAGGTGTCCGAATTCGCCGATGCCGCCAAATCATTCGCCGAGAAAAGCCAGCAGAAAAACATAAAAAAGTGAGGGAAACATGCCAGATAAGAACCGTGAGCTACTAGCCAGCCCGCCCACCCCCGACACCCAGGAGCCTCCCCGCTTTTTATTTGCCGGAGAGAAGATCAAGGACCTGCACAGCTCTTTGGCCAACAAGATGTTTCATCTGGTCCAGAAACGCAACGGCAACATCGTCAACTTCGACAAGCGCAAGATCACCGAAGCCATCTTCAAGGCCGCCCAGGCGGTGGGCGGCTCGGACAGCAGCGTCTCCGAGAACCTGGCCGACGAGGTGGTGCTCTTTTTGTATTCCTCCAAGGGCGATCATCTGCCCAACGTGGAACAGGTCCAGGATGCCGTGGAAAAAGTCTTGATCGAACGCGGCCATGCCAAGACCGCCAAGGCCTACATTCTTTACCGCGACCAACGCTCCAAGATCCGCCAGCAGAAGATCGTTGCCAAGCCCGATCCTGCAGAGGCCGGCAGGGAGCAGGATGCCACCGACCTGGCGCTGTTCGTCCGGGTGTCGGACGACAACATAGTCCAGTGGGACCGGGACCGGATCATCGCCGCCCTAAAGAAGGAGGCCGGGGTGGCCGAGGATATCGCCCACAAGGTGGCCCGGGAAGTGGAGGACCAGATCATCAGCGCCAAGGTCAAGCGCCTGACCTCGTCCCTGGTCCGCGAATTGGTTGACGCCAAGCTGGTGGAACACGGCCTGGAGGAGGCCCGCAAGAAGCACTCCCGCCTGGGGCTTCCCCTGTTCGACGTGGAGAAGATCCTGACCGACCGCAACCGGGAGAATGCCAATATTCCCCACAATCCCGAGGCCACCAACATGTCGCTGGCCGAGACCATCAACAAGCAGTACGCATTGGCCAAGGTCTTCTCCCAGGAGGTGGCCGACGCCCACTCCCGGGGCGACATTCACCTGCACGACCTGGGCTTCATCAATCGCCCCTATTGTTCCGGCCAGAGCCTGGAATATGTCAAAAAATTCGGGCTGTCTTTGCCCAACGCGTTATCCATCGCCAAGCCGGCCAGGCATGCCGACACCTTGCTGGCCCACATGGTGAAATTCTCGGCCGCCCTGCAGGGGCACTTTGCCGGGGCCATCGGCTGGGATGCCGTCAACGTCTTCTTTGCGCCGTACCTGGTGGGCATGTCCGACCGCGATATGCAGCAGCTGGCCCAGATGATGATCTTCGAATACAGCCAGCAGTCGGTGGCCCGGGGCGGCCAGGCCATCTTCTCCGACCTGAACATCTACTGGGAGACCCCCAAGCATTTTGAGAACGTTCCGGCCATCGGCCCGGGAGGAGAATATACCGGCAAGAAATATGGCGACTATCTAAAGGAAGCCCAGCGTTTTGCCTGGGCCCTGTTCGACGTCTACAAGGGCGGGGACGGCACCGGGCGCCCCTTCTTCTTTCCCAAGCCGCAGGTGCACATCACCGAGAAATTCTACCTGACCCCCGGCCACCAGGATTTTCTCAACCATATCTCCCAGGTGGCGGCCGAGAAGGGCAACACCTATTTCGTGTTCGACCGGGGCGAGACCGCCAAGATCTCCGAGTGCTGCCGGCTGGCCTTCAAGCTGGAGGAGTCCGACCTGAACGACGCCCACTTCCCCTGGAAGATGCGCTACTCGGCCCTGCAGAACATCACCCTGAACCTGCCGCGCATCGCCTACTTGGCCAAGGGCGACACCAATGCCCTGTATAAAAAGATTGATGACTTCCTGCACATCTCCGCCAAGGGCCACATCCAGAAAAGAAAATTCATCGAAAAGCTGATGGCCCTAAAAGAGCAGGGGCCGCTGGCCCTGCTGGCCATGGAGAAGGACGGCGAGAGCTACCTGCGGCTGCCCCGGGTGTCGTTCCTGATCGGCATGCTGGGCCTCAACGAAATGGTCCAGATCCACACCGGGCAGGAACTGCACCAATCCACCGAGGCCTTCAAGTTCGGCCTGAAGATCATTGCCTACCTGCACCTCAAGACCAAGGAGCTGGCCAAGGAATACAACATGAAGTTCGTGCTGGAGCAGACCCCGGCCGAAAGCACCGCCTTCCGCTTCGCCAAGCTGGACCTGGAGCACTTCCCCAAGGAGGCCGAGAAAGTGGTCAAGGGCAACCTCAAGGACAACTCGGTCTATTACACCAATTCCACCTACCTGAACGTGGCCCATCCGGTCAATCCCATCGACCGGGTCAAGCAGGAGGGCAAGTTCCACGACATGATCGAGGCCGGGGCCCTGACCCACATCTGGATCGCCGATTCCCACCCGTCTCCGGAGTCCATCGCCAATTTCGTCACCAAGACCTTCCGGCATACCCGCAACGCCCAGATCGCCTTCTCGCCGGAGTTCACCACCTGCAACGTCTGCAGCAAGGTCTACCGGGGCCTGATGGAAGAGTGCCCGCACTGCAGCGGGAAGAGGGTCAGCGGGATAGAGAGGATCAAATAGACCTAAAGAATATAGAATATTGAAGACAGAATTCAGAAGCAGGCAAGGTCAGTTCAATATTCTGCATTCAATATTCAAAATTCATTCCGAGGTGCGATCATGGCCAAAAAGATAGCCGCCATCGTCTTCGTGTTCTTCTGCACCGCCATGGCCTGGGTGATACTGGGCGGGGTCACGGTGGACCGCACCAACTCCCAGGACCACAAGCTCAAACGGGCGGTGGGCCAGCTGTGGGGCACCCCCCAGCGCCAGAGCGCGCCGCTGGTGTTCTACCAGGTCAAGCAGGAGCAGAAGGTGGTGAAAACCACCGAGGGGGGCAAGACCGTCACCGAGACCAGGACCAGCCTGTCCGATTACTACCTGAACCTGGAATCCAGCGACATCAGGGCCGACCTGAAACTGACCCACCGCAAAAAGGGCCTACTGTGGTATTCCACCTACCAGGTGGATTTCGACGGCACCTACGGCCTGGTCAACAGCACCCATGATGCCCGTCAGGTCTGCTTTCAGTATTCCTTCCCCTCCCGGGACGGCATCTACGACGATTTCGCCATCTCGGTCAACGGCGTGCCGGAGAAGGAGCTGGTGCCCACCGACGGCAAGATCTGGAAATGGGTGAAGCTCGAGCCCGGCCAGACTGCCCAGGTGCGGGTGGCCTACCGCTCCCAGGGGCTGGACCAGTGGTGGTACGTCTTCGGGGATAATATCTCGCAGATCCGCAACTTTCGGCTGGCCATGACCACCGATTTCGGGCGGATAGATTTTCCGGAGAACGCCATCTCGCCCACCGCCAAGACCAAAAAGGGAAAGGGATGGGAGCTGGTCTGGCAGTACAGCAACCTGATCTCCGGGATCCAGATCGGCATGGAGATGCCCAAGAAGATAAACCCCGGGCCGTTCGTCAGCAAGATCAGCTTCTTCGCCCCGGTGTCATTGTTCCTGTTCTTCTTTCTGGTGTTCATCATCACCGCCCTGCGCGGCATAAAACTGCACCCCATGCATTACTTTTTCCTGGCCGCGTCGTTCTTCGCCTTTCACCTGCTGATGGCCTACCTGGCGGATCACGCCGACATCTACCTGGCGTTCTTCATCAGCGCGGCGGTGTCGGTGTTCCTGGCGGTGTCCTACATGCGGATCGTGGCCGGGGCCCGCTTTGCCCTGGTGGAGACGGCCCTGGCCCAGCTGGTGTACCTGGTGTTCTTTTCCTACGCCTTCTTCTGGGAGGGCTACACCGGGCTGGCCATCACCATTTGCTGTATCGCCACGCTGTTCGTGGTCATGCAGTTCACGGCCAGGATAGATTGGGACAAGCAGTTTTCGGGGAAAGTCTGATACGAGGTGCTTTAATATAGAACGCAAATTTTAAAGGCAGTTGGCAAGCCAGCATTTAGATTTTTAAAATAACTTATGCTGTTGTAGTTGCCACAATAATAGTGAAAGGTATCACATGCTTGTTTTTATAAGTTGGTCTGGGGATCAAAGCAAATATATTGCGGAAGCTTTAGAAAATTGGTTGAAGCAAGTTATCCAAGCTGTAGAGCCATGGATATCAACGGATATTTCAAAGGGTTTAAGGTGGGGTCCTGAAATAGCTGATAGATTGGAAAAATCAAAAGTAGGTATTATATGCCTAACAAAAGAAAACCTTGATGCGAAATGGATTCTGTATGAAGCTGGAGCATTGTCTAAAACAAAGGATGCATATGTTTGCACACTATTAATAGGTCTTAACCCCACGGATATTGAACAGCCCTTAGCACAGTTCCAGCACACTACAGTTAATAAAGATGAAATAAAGAAACTTATTTATACTATAAATTCCGTTGTCCAAAAATGCGGTGAAAACGCACTTGCCGAGCCATTACTAGAAGACGTTTTTAATACATATTGGCCGAAACTTGAACAAGCGCTTGAACAAGCTACGAAAATTGAAAGTAAAGAACAGAAAACAGAGAGAGCTGATAGAGATATTTTACAAGAAATATTAGAAATTGTGCGCAACCAAGAAAGAAGAAATTATCTTGTTGATGCACAAGTAGATATGCCAATAGTGAATATGCCTAGCGGTTCTTATTATAATCAAATACCTCAAGGCTTATCATATCAAACGTTATATGGTGGCAATAATGCACTTGTGGCAAGATATCTGTCAGGAATGCAAAATATCGTGCAAGACGACAAAAGTGAAGAGGGGCAAAAAGGAAAAGAAAAATAGCAAATGTAGTTTAATGCGTAGTGTGTGTAGATAGAAATATATTTTGCATTTTTTAAAATAGCTCTTTATAAATAAATAATCAATCAATAACGTGAACAAATAAGCTCCCGGGGTAAAGGATCTAGCATGCGTAGTATGCAAATAGACATCTATGGTGTGTAATTAAGCTGTTGCACTTTGTAAGGACACGGCAGGTCGTGTCCCAACAGATAAAAATCAAAATAATATATAATGGAGGTCATCATGGAACTGCAGGAACTGAAAGACAAACTGAGCGCCGAGAAACATATCTACGACTTCACCGAAGAGGGCGGGGATGTCATCATCCGCAACAAGAAGCACGGGGTCAAGGTGCGCTGCAGCGCCGAAGGCATCGCCAAGAACGATTGGGCCACCATCAAGAGCCAGACCGTGGGCGGCCGGGACGTCAACCACATCACCCGGGTCACCGGATATTTCACCATCGTCGAGGGCTGGAACAAGGGCAAGCTGGGCGAGCTCAAGGACCGCTACCACTCCCAGATAGCCTAGGGTTATTATGTCATCCCCTCGAAAGAGGGGATCCAGTAGCAATTGCTTGTTCGTATAAATAAAGAGCCTTCTGGATTCCCGTCTGCACGGGAATGACAGTGGGGCATGATAAATCAAACATATAAGGATAAGGCATATACTATGGAATTGAAAGTTTTCGGCCGGCCCACCTGCCAGGTCTGCAAGCAGGCCATGGAGAAGATCAACTATTTCCTGGACAAGTGGGAGTTTCAGGGCAAGGTGCCGCTCACCTACTTCGACATGGACACGGTGGACGGCCTGGCCGAGGGCGCCTTCTACGAGGTGTCGGACATCCCCACCGTGGTCTTGCTGAACAACGAGGACGAGATGGACCGCTGGGTGAAGCGGCCTCCGCTGTCCAAGGAATTAAAGCCGTACCTGGATCCGGCGGTATAATCCGGGCTTATTATTGCTTTGATAGATCAATAGCGCAACGTGTCATTCCAGCGCAGGCGGGAATCCATGCCTGGATGCCATTCTTCAATGGCATGACAAAAAGGTTTATGGATCTTTTTATCAAAGTAATAGTACCATTTATCGCATAACGATCGTAATTATGGAAATAAAAGGCTTCATCGAAACATCGCTGATCGACTGGGACGGAAAGATCGTCTCAGTCGTTTTTCTTCCCGGATGCAACTTCCGCTGTCCGTTCTGCCACAACCATATATTGGTGAAGCACCCGGAGCAGATCGCCGACGTCCCCTGGAAGCGCATAGAAACGTTTTTAAGGGCCAAGAAGGGCTGGATAGACGGGGTGGTGGTCACAGGAGGCGAGCCGACCATCCATAAGGACCTGGTGCCCCTGCTGACGAAACTGAAGGATATGGGCCTGCCGGTCAAGTTGGACACCAACGGCAGTGCTCCGGACCGATTAAAGAGGATAATCGAGGCCGGATTGGTGGAATTCATCGCCATGGACATCAAGGCCTCTTTCGACGGATCCTATGACCTGGCCTGCGGTGTTCCCGTCAATAAGGATAATATCAGGGAAAGCATTGCTTTGATCATGTCCTCCGGATTGGATTACGAGTTCCGCACCACCATAGTACCGCAATATCACGACCTGGATTCGATGGAAAACATAGCCCGGGAGATAAAAGGGGCAAAAAAGTGGGTTTTACAGCAGTTTGTGCAGATAAATGCAGAAAATGAGGAACTGCGCAATATGCCTCCATATAATGAGGAATATCTGGACGAAATGAGAAAGAGGGCGGAGGGGTTGGTGGAAAGAGTGATTTTAAGGGGAATATAGGCAAAACATACCAAAAATATAGAAAAGAGAGCTCCGGGTTTCCCGGAGCTCTCTTTTCATATTCGTTTAGTAGCAAATTTTTTGGGTGGAAACAGTGAATGTTTTATTGTATCCATAGGCATCGGTGCCGGTAAAGGTAAGTTTCATCGTTCTTCCGCTGGCTGGACCCCCTAAAACGGGAAGAGAGCCGAATACGGTTGTTAATTTAACAATGCTGTTTGCCGAAGCGTACTGGCTTATATCATAACTATAAGATTCTGAAGCATTCAATGTGTCCTGGAACAATATCACTTCTTTTGTGATAATGGCATCAACATCGTTTTTATTTTCAAAGGTCACGATCACGGAATCAACAATTCCCCCCGGAGGAGATGTGTCTATTATCACGATCTCCGGGGCCGGGGTCAGTGTACTGCACCCTACAATTACCAATCCGGCCATGAAGACCAAAGAAAACAGGGGAATTAACTTTTTCATGGTAACCTCCATAAAATATTTGGTTTATTGAATCATCCCTTTAAGTGTCCTTATCAATTGGATAGTATAGTGCAACTTAGTGATTATGTCAAGAGGAAAAATAAAAAAATAAAAAAAAATAAAAAAAGTACTTGACAAATATGAACAAAATGAATAAAATGTCTACAAGCAGTTTAGTCTATATTCATATATACTTACCGATACTTCATTCTTGAGCGAGGTTAATATGCCTGTATCCCCAAAAGAAATAGATTCCGGGAAGCTGTACACCGTTTCGGAAACAGCCAAGATCCTGGCGGTGACCGATCAGACGGTGCGTAAGCATTTGAGCGAAAAAAATCTCCCCGGTAAAAAATTCGGCCGGCGCTGGCTGGTCAAGGGAAGCGAGATCCAGAAATTTATTGGCGAATCGGGCTGAAGAAAAATCAATTGGTTTGATAATAACCGATAAAAGAGGTAAACTCAAAATGCTTTTTGGAAAAAAATCAGCCACCATAGGGTTGGACATAGGCAGTAGCCAGATAAAGATTGTCGAGATCCAGAAGACCGGCAAAGGGCTGGCGCTGCTCAATTACGGCATCGCGCCGCTGCTGCCGGAGGCCATCGTTGAGGGCGAGATCATGGACCGGACGCTGGTCATCGACACCATCAGGACCCTGTTGGAGACCAGGCAGATAAAAAGCAACAATGTCATCACCTCGGTCTCCGGGCGGGGCGTCATTGTCAAGCGGATCAACATGGACAAGATGAAGGAGCAGGAGGCCCGGGAGAGGATCAAATGGGAGGCCGAGCAGCACGTCCCGTTCGAGATCTCCGATGTGGTGCTGGACTTTCAGATCATCAACCCCGATTCGGGCAACAATCAGATGGAGGTGCTGCTGGTGGCGGCCAGGAACGAGACGATCAACGTCCATCTGGATCTGCTGTCCGGCGCCGGATTGAATCCGATCCTGTTGGATTACGGAGCCTTTGCCGTTCAGAACGCCTTCGAGGCCAACTATGAGATGCCGGCCGACGAGATCATCGCTCTGGTGAATATCGGGGCCGACAACACCAACATCAATTTCATCAAGAACGGGGTGCCCTATTTCACCCGGGACCTGCCGATGGCCAGCAATACCTGCCTGCAGCTGATGCAGAAGAATTTGGGGATCTCCTATGAACAGGCCACCGAGCTGATAAAGGGCGAGACGGTGTCCGATGTCAGCCAGGAATCGGCCGCTTCGGTATTCCAGTCGTTTTCCGATGATTTCGCCTCATCCATAGAGCGGACCCTTTCTTTCCTGGCCATGTCCGGCGGGGGCGAGAGGATGAGCCGGATATATATGTCGGGCGGCGGGGCCCTGATACCCTCCCTGCAGGACCATCTCAAGGAGAGATTCGGGATCCCGGTGGAAATAGTAAATCCTTTGCAAAAGATCAGCTACGACCCGGGTCTGTTCGGAGCCGTGGCCAGCGAAAAGGTCTCTCCGATACTTACCCTGGCCATCGGCCTGGGGCTTAGGGAGGTAAAATAAATGATACAGATCAATCTAATCCGCGACCGCAGAGTAGAAAAGGTAGCCGGGGCCAAACCAGCCGGTGCCGGCTTCTCCCTGCCCAGGCTGCCTTTCAATGTGGGCATTCTGGCCAGCGTCCTGGGGGTGGTGATAATCCTGGTGGTCATCGTACTGACCATGATCTCGCAGAAGGCCCAGATATCCAGCCTGGAATCAAAGATCAAGGGCTACAATGAGGAACTGACCAAGCTGTCCGGGCCAAAGCGGCTGGTGGACGATTATCTCCAAAAACAGGCCGCTGTAAGCACCAAGCTTAACGAGATATCATCGATCGATAAAAATCGGTTTTATACCGTTACTTTACTGGATCAATTGAGCCATGCCATGCCGGACTACCTCTGGCTCATCTCAATGAAGGATGAAAAGGAGCTGATCTCTTTGGAGGGGATGACCTTCTCAAACCTGATCGTGGCTGATTTCATGGACCGGCTCAAGGAATCGGGCTATTTTACCAATGTCGAACTGGCCCAGACCGCCAAAGCCGAATCCGAGGGAAGGGAATTAGTGAAATTCTCCATCACTTCAAAATATAGCGAGACTTCAAACAAGCCTGCCAGTACAACGGAAGAGAGTGGCCCAACAGCCGGAAAGGGGTCAAAATGAGCATAGACATCAAAGATCCCAAGATACAAATAACCATCGGCCTGATACTGTTCGGCCTGATCATAGCCGGATTGTTCTTCAAATTCAGCTACCAGCCCTCCCAAAAACGCATCCAGGATCTGTCTGCCCAGGAGGTAAAACAGCGCCAGGAGCTGGAACAGGTCCGGGCTGCAGTGGCCAAGCTTCCTGAGTTGGAGGAACAGTATAAGGCCTTGGAGAAGAAGTGGGGCAAAGCCCAGGAGCTGCTTCCCACCGACAAGGAGATTCCCAGCCTGCTCAAGAAGATAACCAATGCCGGGATCGAGTCCGGAGTAAGGTTCCTGGTGTTCAAGCCAGGCAACCTGGCTTCGGCCACCCAACTGTCCTCGGTTATCCCGATCACCATGTCGGTCATCGGCAATTTTGACCAGATCACCACTTTTATGGCCAAGCTGGGCAATTTGTCAAGAATCGTAATATCGTCAAATATAAAAATCAATTCCAATAATGATCCGATACGCAGCATCAAGGCCGATTTCACGGCCAATGCCTACGTATTTAAATCGGGAGGAGAACAAGCCAGTGCAAAAGCTACAACTTCTCGCAGGACCAGGTAGCCTTTTGATCATCGTTCTGGCCCTGGCGTCTGTAGGCTATGCCGCAGACCCGCCAGCGGCTGTCGGGGCGATAGAGATGAAGGCGGCCGGTGAGGACACCCTTTTCAGGACCGAAACCTATGTTTACGAACCTGCGGGCCGCAGGGATCCTTTCAAGTCCCTGGTGCAAAAAAAGGGGGAGGGATCGGGAGTGACCGACGTCAGCTCCCTGGATGTAAGCAACCTTACACTGACCGGCATCATCTGGGGGCCTTCGGGAAGGCTGGCTCTGGTTAACGACACACAAGGAGTAGGGTATATTATAAAATCGGGAGACCAGGTGATCGGGGGCAAGGTCTTTGCCATCACCGACAGCTCGGTGGTCTTCGAACAGGGCGATCCCGGAAGTACCGTTAAATTTGTTGTCCCGTTAACTGAAAGTAAAAGTAAAGGGAGCATAAGATGAGCTATCATAGAAGCAACAAAATACCGCTGCTGGCCTTAACGGTCCTGCTGTCCGTATTTTCGCTGGCCGATGCAGCCAAAGTGCTGGATATCGCCGTCAAGAAGGCCGAAGGGGTCACCCAGGTAGTGATCACCGGGGATGATATCCTGGACTACAAGGATTTCACCCTGTCCAAGCCCGACCGGCTGGTGATCGATATCCAGGGAGGCAGCATTGCTTTCGGCAACAAGACCATGACGGTCAACAAGGGCGGGATAACCACCATCAGCACCAGCCAGTTCGACCGCGAGGGCGGGATCGCCAGGGTGGTGATCGAGATGGGGGTGAAACCAAATTATCTGCTGATGACGGAGGAGAACGACATCATCATCGCCCTGACCACCAAGGATACCTCTCCTTTTGCCGAGTGGAAGGCCACTACAGCCCCTGTCGAAATGGCGTCCGCCACCACCAATACTCAGCCAGTGGTGCCGCCCAGCTTGCCTACACCGCCGCCTCCGGTGATGGAGGAACAGCCGGCCACTCCGGTGGTGCCGGTGACCTCGACCCCGACTCCGCCGGCCCCGGCTCCGGTAATGGAAGAACAGCCGGTTGCTCCCCCGGCCGCTCCGATAACGACTGCTCCCAGCACCCCTCCTCCGGTCATTGAGGAGAGGCCGGCTGCCCCGTCATATCCGGAGGCGCCACCGGCTCCCCCGGAAAAAATGGCCCTGCCGACAACCCCAATTCAGCCCAAGGCTACTTATGTAGAACCGCAGAAACCGAGATATCGTTCGGTTTCTTCCAGCGGACTTTCCGGCGGCCGATCGGTCTCCATGGACCTGGAAAATGCCGACGTGATAACTGTTTTAAGGGCCATGGCCGAATACAGCGGCCGGAACATGATCGTGGGCAGCGATGTCAAGGGCTCAGTGAGCATGAGGCTTCACAATGTTTCCTGGGGCAGGGCTTTCGAGGAGATCGTCAAAGCCTCCGGGCTGGTGGTCGAGGAATCTGGCGGCATCATCAGGGTAATGAGCCCCAAACAGGCGACCGAAAATATCCGGATGAGGGAGCAGGGCCAGGAACTGGTAACGGTGGTCTATCCCATTGAATTCGCGGTGGCCAGCGAGATCACCGGCTCATTGGCCAAGATCCTCAGTTCCCGTGGTTCCATCCAGGTTGACAAGCGCACCAACGCACTGGTGATCAACGAAGTGTCCTATAAGCAGAACGAGATCGCCGAACTGATCAAACTGCTGGATACAGCCACCATGCAGGTGGAGATCATGGCCCGGATAGTGGACGTGGACATGGATGTGACCAAGGATCTGGGCATAAACTGGGATATCACCAATATGGCCAGTTATGACAATAACGTTCAAAGCCCGGGTCCCGATGTTGCTGCAGCTGGGGGAAAAGGCGTATCAATTCCCCAATTGCTGCCTACCGGTAGCCGGCCTACTATCAGCGTCGGCACTATCAGATCATTTGCCCAGCTTAATGCTACATTGTCGGTCTTGGAATCAAAACGCAAGGCCAATACCATCTCCAATCCCCGGATCACCTCGGTCAACAACAAGGAAGCCAAGATCGTGGGCGGCAAGAAGATACCTATCTCCCTGCGCGATGAGAGCGGAAATACCGTGACTTCTATGTACACCATCGGCATGGTGCTGACCACCACCCCGCACATCAATTCCTCGGAGAACATCACCCTGGATGTCAAGACCGAGATCAGCGATCTGGACCCCACGGCCACCATCCTGGGCGGCGTGGTGATCCTGACCAACGAGGCCACCACCCAGATCGTGCTGAACGACGGGGAAACGGCGGTGATAGGCGGCCTTTTGCAGACCAAGGCCGGCAAGTCCCAAAGTGGGATCCCCATTCTGATGGACATTCCCATCATTGGCGCTTTGTTCCGGTCGACCACAACCTCGACCGCCAAGCGGGAGATCCTGATATTCCTTACCCCGCACATCATCAAATCCAAATAGACCTGGTAAGACAAAAAGAATCGTCCCGAACTGTTCGGGACGATTCTTTTATTTAACCGGGCTAGGCGGCCCGGGATTATTTCTTGGCGGCGGCCCTGGCCAGCCGGGATTTCTGGCGGGCAGCGGTCCTTTTGTGGATGGTGCCTTTGCGGGCGGCTTTGTCGATCTCCGAGTATGCCAGGGAGAGCAATTCGGGTTTTGGGCTGTCGGTCTTTACCTTTTTGACCACCTTGCGCATTTTGGACTTGACGGCCGAATTGGTCTTTCTGCGGACCAGAGCCTGCCGGGCTCTTTTAACCACCGAGCTTTTTTTCTTCTTGGCAACCTTTTTGATCTCTGCCACGTTCATTCCTCCAAATTTTATATGTTGTTGATAATTTTATGCTTTACAAAGATATAAAAATATCATATCATTCATATGAAAGTCAAGCATAATATTCAAAATACAATCCGAAGCGAAAATTAAAGGACATGCTTAATGGATAGAAACGAAGCTAAAAGAGTGATCGAAGCCCTGCTGTTCGCCACCGACACACCGATATCATTGCCCAAATTAAAATCCCTGCTGGGAGAGATAGATCAGAAGATACTGCGCCAGCTGCTGGCCGAGCTCAAGACCGAATACGAAAGGGATGAGCACAGCTTTTCCCTGCTGGAGCTGGCCGGAGGCTACCAGATATACACCCGGCCGGAATATGCCAAATGGGTACAGGAACTATTCCGGGGAAAACGGACCGCCAAGCTGACCGCTGCCGCCCTGGAGACACTGGCAATCATCGCCTACAAGCAGCCCATAATCAGGGGGGACATAGAGGCTATCCGGGGGGTCAATGTCGACGGGGTGATGTCCACCCTGACCGAGCGCAATCTGGTGGCCGTGGTGGGCCGCGATGAGAGGCCCGGCAGGCCCATTCTGTACGGCACCACACCGGAGTTCCTGCGGTACTTCGGGCTGGCCACCCTTTCGGACCTTCCCAAGATCGAGGAACTGGAGGAATACCTGAAGGAGAAGGAGGAGGAACGGGAGAAGATCGACCGGGAGATAGACGCCGAGCTGAGGAAGGAGCAGATACCAAACCACGGGGTGCAGGAGGAGGTGTTTTTCGAAAATCAGGAGGCCGGGCAGGAGGGGCTGCCGAAAGATGCCGGACACAATGCCCCGGCCCCGGAATCCGGGCCGGAGGATAATCCATAGCTGGAAGCCCGCTCAGATCCGCTGGTTGACTATCATCAGTTTCCTGATCCTGGAGGGGGTCCCCTCCTCCACCGAGCATTCCATCTGCTGGATGCGGAACTTTTCTCCGGGCAGAGGGATTCTTTGCAGTTTTTCCAGGATATAGCCGGACAAGGTGTGGGCCTGGCTTTCCAGGTTTAATTTGAATACTTCCTGGAATTTATCCAGGGGGATGCCGGCATCCACCAGGTAGTGGCCGTTCTCCATCACCCGGTAATGCCTGAGTTCCACGTTATATTCGTCATAGAGCTCTCCCACGATCTGCTCCACCAGGTCCTCGGTGGTGATCATCCCCGAAGGTATCCCGTATTCATTCAGGGCGATGGCAATGGAGATATTGCGTTTTTGGAATTCCGACAGGGCCTGGGCTACTTTCATCGTCTGGGGGAAGAAATTTGGCAGACGAATGAATTCCACGGCCCTGATATTCTTTGACGGGTGATGCCAGAACCGCAGCAGTTCTTTTACGTGGATTATCCCGATGATATTGTCGGGCTCGGATTCGTAGACCGGCAGGCGGGAGAATCCCCATTTCAGGAAGGCGTCCACGATCTGTCCCATGGTGGCCGACGCTTCCAGGCAGACCAGCTGGGATTTTGGTATCATGATGGAGGATATCGGTGTGTCCGCCAGGTTCAGAATGCGCCGCATCATAGAGCCCTCTTCCTTGGAGAGTACCTGATGCTGCATGGCCCGGGTCAGCAGGGCCTGCAGCTGGTGGTGGGACAGCTCCGGCTGGCGCTGGAGACAGCTATTCAGGAACTTCACGATATCATTCATCTTGGTCAAGGGCCGTCATTATATTAAGTGCCTGAGGCGAAACCATCCCCCCGGAAACTATAAGTTTTATGGCCTCCTCCACGGTAATGTTTACCCGGAACAGCCGCTCCAGAGGGACGATCATCACCCGGCCTCCGGTGGGATTGGGGGTGTTGGGGAGGTAGACCGAATAACCCTTTCTATCTTCTCCCATATCCCACAGCACCTCAGAAGTAAGAAAACCCAAAGAATAAGTGCCGGGGCGGGGGTATTCCACCGCCACCACTTCGCGGAAAGCATATTTGTTGGTGAAGAAATTATCGGTGAACTGCCGGGTGGTGCCGTAGATTATCCTGATCAAGGGGATCCTGGTCAAAACATTCTCCCAGAACTTCAAAAGACGCCTTCCCAGCAGGTGAGAGGCCAGCAGGCCGACCAGGTAGATCAGCCCGATCAATAATATGAATCCAATGCCCCAGCGGGCGATCTGGGGAAGGGTCTGGAGATAAGGGATGTAGATCAGCAGTTCGCCGAACAGCTGGCCGCTCCATTTGAACAGCAGCCAGCAAAGATAGGCGGTCAGCCCCACCGGCAATATGGCCACCAGACCGGCAAGGAAGTTGTTCTTAAAACGGCCTCTGGCCGTTTTGGGCGGTGATAGAATATCCATATTTTAAAAATATCATAAAAAACCAATAAGGTCAAGGAATATTATGCGTCTTTATCTGCGTCTGTTAAGCTACCTGGCGCCATATAAAAAACAGTTCATCCTGTCTTTGATATGCATGATGTTCCTGGCAATTTTTTCCGGGGCTTCCCTGGGAGTGATCGCACCTTTCATGAAGGTGCTGTTCAGCCAGCCGGAACAAATTTCCCAGCAAGTTTTTAAAATCGATCTATCCGCAGGCTTAAGCAGCACCTTGGGGCAGCTTAAAAACTGGTTCTTGTGGTGGCTGACCAGAGGGGGACGCATCTCCGGGATCGCCAAGCTGTGCTGGATAATATTGGCGGTATTCTTCATTAAGAACCTGTTCAATTATCTGCAACGCATACTGACGGTGTATATTGAACAACACATCACCATGGACATCAGGAACCAGATGTATGGCCATCTGCAGCAGCTTTCGCTGGGCTATTTTCAGCGCAACAAGGTCGGTCAGGTGGTGTCCCGGCTGACCAACGATGTCAATATGGTACGGGGGGCCATAACCGAGGGATCATTGTCGATAATGAGACAATCGTTCCAGGTGATGGTCTATCTGGCGATAGTCATAATCGCGGCCTGGAAATTGTCCTTCATCGCCATGTTGATCCTTCCCGGCTGTCTGTTGCTGATTACCCTGATCGGCCGCAAACTAAGAAAAAGGGGAGGGCGCCTCCAGGAAAGGATCGCCGACCTGAGCGCAATCGTGGCCGAGAATATCTCCGGGATAAGACTGGTCAAGACTTTTGCCACCGAGGAATATGAGATGGAAAAATTCGGGAGAAGCAACAAGGAATATTACCGGACGATATTCAAATTCGAAACCATGTCGGCGATGTCAGCCCCGCTGACGGAATATATGGGAGCCCTGGTCGGGGTACTTATCATTTGGATAGCCAAGGACTATATTGCCGGGGCAAACGCTATCGGGCCGGAACGGTTTTTTGTCTTTTTAGCGGCGGCTTTTTCCATGATCCAGCCCTTGAACGGGATGGCCGGCGTCAATTCCAGCATACAGCACGGTTTGGCGGCAGCCGAGAGGATATTCGGCCTTCTCGGTCAGGAACCGGAGATTGTTGACCGGCCCGATGCCGTCTCGATAGATTGCTTCAACCAGACGATCCATTTTAAGAACGTCAGTTTTGCTTATAATGACGGCCAAAATACCGACAACTCCGGGCCTGCCGCCGGCGGGGAAGAGGTGCTAAAAGAAATAAACCTGGAGATAAAGCGGGGAGAGATGCTGGCCCTGGTGGGTCCCTCGGGGGCCGGTAAATCGACCCTGGTAGACATGATCCCGCGGTTCTATGACCCCACCAAGGGGGCGATCTTTCTGGACGGAAAGGATCTGCGGGAGCTGGACTCGAAATCGCTGCGCCAGCTGATGGGCATAGTGGGCCAGGAGACCATATTGTTCCACGACACCATATTCAACAATATAGCCTACGGCAAGCGGGAGGCCACCCAGCAGCAGGTTGAGGAGGCCGCCCGGGCCGCCAACGCCCACCAGTTCGTATCCCAGATGCCGGAGGGATACCGGACCGTCATCGGGGAACGGGGGGTCAGGCTTTCGGGCGGGGAACGCCAGCGGATATCCATCGCCCGGGCCATCCTGAAGAACCCGCCCATTTTGATATTTGACGAGGCCACCTCGGCCCTGGACGCCCAGTCGGAGGTGCTGGTGCAGCAGGCCATCGACCGGTTGATGTCCAACCGCACCGCCATAGTGATAGCCCACCGGCTGTCCACCATCCAGCGGGCCGACCGGATAGCGGTGATGGACAAGGGCCGGATCGCGGAAATGGGAAAACATCAGGACCTGCTGGAGGGCCGGGGCCTGTACTGGAAGCTGTACAATCTCCAATTCAACAAAGAGGGGGATCCGTCGGGCGCGATATGAGGCTGCCGGCATTAGAGAAAATATTCAAAGCCGCCCTGCTGAAGATCATGGGGATGATCCTGCCTGGCCGGCATTACCAACCCCGGGAGGTGGACCTGTCGCTGATCGAACGGGTGATAGTCATTCGCCAGCATGACCAGCTGGGGGACCTGTTGTTGTCCACCCCGGCCTTCAGGGCCATCCGGCAGTCCCTGCCCCAAGCCCGGATCACCGTGGTGGCCCGGCAGTATACCTACCGGGTGCTGGAGCACCATCCCGACATAGACCGGATCCTGGTCTTCCCGGAAAAGCTTTATCAGGCCTCCCCGGCCAAGCTGTGGAGGCTGTGGAAGGGATTAAGGCAGGGCTGCGACCTGGCTATTGTGCTCAATACCATATCCCACTCGCTTTCCAGCGACATTCTGGCGGTTTTGACCGGGGCCAAATATATTTTGGGCTCGGCCGAGAATCCGTTCCCGGGGGTCAGGGGTAACCTGTTTTATAACCTGCTGGCCCCCGGTTACGGGGAGCGGACCCATGAGACCCGCCGCAATCTGAAGATCCTGGAGTACCTGGGCATCGGGACCGGCGACATGGGGGAGCGATGCACCCTGTCGGCCCAGGAGGAGGAGCAGGGGAGGGACATCCTTTACAGGAACCATATCATGCCGGAGCGGACGGTGGGCATCCATCTGGGAGCCTACAATATTTGCAACCGCTGGCCGCACCAGAATTATGCCGCCCTGGCGGACTGGCTGGTCAAGGAGTTCGGGTTTCAGGTAGCGGTCTTTTGGGGGCCGGGGGAGGAGGAACTGGGGGAGAGGTTTCTGGGACTGGTGAAGAGCGACATCAAAATAATGTCCGGACTGAACATCCGCCAGCTGGCCTCGGTGATGAAACCGCTGAGGCTGATGGTCTGCAACGATACCGGGGTGATGCATCTGGCGGCTGCGCTGGGCACCCCCACCTTTGCCATCTTCGGCCGGAGCGAACCGGAGTTCTGGCGGCCCTTGAACAGGAATTTTTACGGGGTCCGGGGGTTGGACAAGACCTGCGCCTCGGCCGAGCTGGATGTGGTCCAGTCGGGCATCAGGAGGATGCTGTCCCGGGAAGATATCTTTTAGTTGCTGATAAATCAAAAGGGCCGGAAATCCGGCCCTTTCTTCATTTCAGCAGCATCATTCGCTTCAGGTCAACCGTTTTGCTTTTGACCGAAAGCCGGTAAAAATACACCCCCGGCGGAAGAATCCTGCCTGCCTGGTCGGTGCCGTTCCATTCAAATTCATATCTGCCGGGGGTTGGTTTATCCGCCTTGATCATCTTAACTGCCTGCCCCAAGAGGTTGTAAATCTCTATCTGCGCCTGCCCCGGCGAAGAGAGGGTGTAGCTTATGATCGTGCGTTCCTTGAAAGGATTAGGACGATTCTGGAACAATCTGTTCTTATCCGCTATGTTGATCGGAGGATTGTCCGCCACTCCCAAAGCCGGAAAGTAGGCTCGGCGGATCAAAGTGCTGTCCAGCACGAAGGGATTGACCTTGCCCTGTTGGTAGGTGGCGATCTTCTTGGTGCGGGCGATCTCCCGGGCATCGGCCGGGTCGCTGGCGTGCCAGGCATAGAGGATATCCCTTTGTCCGGTCCACCAGGTTGAGTCGATATAATTTGATTGCCAGAAGGTAAGCATGTAGTACATAGCCCGGGCAGTATTTCCTTTTTGTGCTTCGCGCGGCTCAAACACAGTATTTGATCGATTCTCGGCATAGAGATTGATATTCGAGGACGGTATCGCGGAGGTGGTGGTATTATTGTAATACCAAATGGTTGTTAGATTATCAGGGATCTCCGCAAAGGGATTGTTGTCTCTGGCACCGTTCACTTCGATATCGGTGGGAAAGAGGTGGTGCAGATCGGAGACGGCGGTGCCGGAAGACAGCAGGCTCTGGGGCCAGCTATGCTCGCAGTTGATGTCATGATCGTAGGCCCAGGTGCTGGGATCCTGGCCCGGCTGCATATAGATCTTATATCCGCTGTAGACGCATTCCAGGCTGTCGTTTAGCTTATCGATCACTCCGTACATGGTGTCCCGCCCGGCATCGTAACCCAGATTGGCGGTAGATTTATAGGCGGAGATCAGCGAATTCCGCAAGGTGGCGCCGGTCTGGCCCGGGAAGATGGTGGAATCCGGCGGGACGGTCCCGGCGAAAACCAATCCTAAGGTAGATAGTGTCACTGAAATTGCCAATAGGCATAATTTTAGATTTTTCATGTCCATCCTTTTCATCGATCCGAAGTAATTATCGCTCTCGCGGGATGAAAAGTCAAGCCCTTTGCAATCGCCCGGCATTTTATGGTAAAATCAATCCTATGATCCAGCTTTCCAACATAAATGTGTCATTTGGCGATAAGACCCTTTTCAAGAATTTGGGATGGAATATCGGTCTTAACGAACGGATAGCCCTGGTAGGCCCCAACGGGGCCGGCAAGACCACCCTGTTCAAGGTGGCCCTGGGCTTGATGGCACCCACCCAGGGCCGGAGGGCCTGCTCCAAGGGCATGCGCACCGGATATCTGCCCCAGGAGGAGGTGGTGCTGGCCGGCCGGTCCGTTCTGGAAGAGGCGCTGTCGGTCTTCGCCGACCAGCGCTCCATCCAGGAGGAGATAGACCAGCTCTCCAGCCTGATGTCCACCATGGACCAGGATGACCCCGAACTGGCCCCGGTGGTGGAACGCTACGGCGAACTGCATCAGATGTTCGAGGGATTTGACGGCTACCTGCTGGAGACCCGGGGCCGATCGGTGCTGCAGGGGCTGGGATTTTCCCCGGCCGATCTGGACCAGCCGGTGGAGAATTTCTCCGGCGGCTGGCAGATGCGCCTGGCTCTGGCCAAGCTTTTACTGGAGGAGCCCTCCTACCTGTTTCTGGACGAGCCCACCAACCACCTGGACATCGAGTCCATGGACTTCCTGGAGGGCTATCTCAAAGGCTTCAAGGGCTCGATGGTGGTGATCTCGCACGACCGGTATTTCATCGACCGGACCATCAAAAAGATATACGAGCTGGACCTGGGGCGCTTTTCGCTCTATCATACCAATTACTCCGGCTACCTGGAGGAGAAGGAGAAGCGCCGGGAACTGCTGGTCAAGCAGAAGGAGGAGCAGGCCAAGGAGATCGAGCATATCCGGGAGTTCATCGCCCGCTGGAGGGGCAACTTCATCAAGCGGGCCATGGTGCACAGCCGGGAGAAGATGCTGGAGAAACTGCTGTCGGAGAGGATAGAGATACCCCAGAGCCGGCGCAGTTTCCGGCTGGGCCTGCCGGAGGCTCCCCACTGCGGACGGCGGATGCTGGAGCTGGCCAACGTCACCAAATGCTACGGCGACAAGGTGGTGCTCAAGGACATCGACTTCCTGGTGGAGAAGGGCCACAAGATAGGCCTGTTGGGGGTCAACGGGGCCGGCAAGACCACCCTGCTGAAGATGATGGCCGGGGTAGAGGAGGTCACCCGGGGGCAGAAGAATCTGTATCCCAATGTCAGCATCGCCTATTTTGCCCAGCACACCGCCGAGATGCTGGATCCCGCAAAGACGGTGATGGAACAGGTGGAATCGGTCATCCCCACCGAGACCCCGGGCCGGGTGCGGACCATCCTGGGCGCTTTTCTGTTCTCCGGGGACGATGTCTTCAAGCCGGTCAAAGTGCTGTCCGGCGGGGAGAAGGCCCGGCTGGCCCTGTGCTGTACCTTGCTGCTGCCGGCCAATCTGCTGATAATGGACGAGCCCACCAATCACCTGGACCTGAAGGGCAAGGAGGTGCTGGAGCAGGCCCTAAAAGAGTTCAACGGGACGGTGGTGCTGGTGACCCACGACCGCTACATCATCGACCAGGTGGTGGACACCATCATCGAGGTGGCCGACCAGGCGATAAAGGTGTATCCCGGAAATTATTCCGAATATCTGTATAAAAAGGAGCTGGACCGCCAGTCTAACCAGGCCGCCGGCAATGATCCCAAACCCGAACCGACCAGCGAGGAAAAGACGGACTGGCAGGAGGCCAAGCGGCGCAAGGCCCGGGAGGCGGCCGAGGAGCGCAAGAGGCTGAAACTGATCTCCGAGCTGGAGCACCGCATTGCGAAACTGGAGGCCCGGCAGAGACATTTGGAATCGCCCTCCGGCGGCCTGGCCGATCCCGAGGTCTATAAGAACGGCGATAAAATGAAGGAGCTGATGAACGAGTTCGACGGCAACAAGCAGGAGCTGCAGAGGCTGCTGGACCGCTGGGAACATTATCATGCGAAAAGCGAGTAGATGAAGAATTCCATAACCGTCATCATCAACGCCGACATCTTTACCATGAAGGGGCGGCAGAGGGCCAAGGCTCTGGCCTGCGATGCCGGGGGCGGAGCCATCCTGGATGTGGGCGGGAACAGCCAGATACTGGGAAAATACAAGGCCCTGAAACCGGAAATCATCGACCTCAATGGGAAGGTGGTCCTGCCGGGCTTCACCGACTGCCATACCCATTTCTGCAATTATTGCCTGCTGGCCTCCCGGCCTGACCTGGACGGTATCCGGTCCATAAAAGAATGTTTGTCGGTTATAGCCAGATATGTCACCGGGAAGGCGCCCGGGCAGTGGGTCATCGGCGGCGGCTGGAACAAGAATATCTGGAGCGACGACCGCCTGCCGTCCGCCCAGGACCTGGACACGGTGTCCATCAACAATCCGGTGATGCTGTGGAGCAAGGACTGGCACACCGTTTGGCTCAATTCGTCAGCTCTGGTGGCCCTGGATATCCACTCCCAAACGCCGGATATTCCCGGCGGCGCCATAGAGCGCGACGCCAGGGGCAAGCCCAGCGGTCTGCTGCGGGAGGAGGCGGCCAATCACTACTACCGCCTGGCTCCCAAAGCGTCAATTGAGGAATATTCCCGGGCCGTGATCCAGGGCCAGAAGATGTTCGCCAAAATGGGCCTGACCGGGTTCCATAACATGGAGGGGGTGGAGGAATTCGATATCCTGCAGTCCCTGGCAAGGCGGAATAAATTATTCTTACGAGGAACGCTTTACCACAACATCAAGGCCCTGGACGGACTGGTCTCGGCCGGGATAAAAAGCGGCTTCGGGGACAGGAATTTGAAGATCGGGGGGGTAAAACTCTTCGCCGACGGCTCGCTGGGCTCACAGACGGCATTGATGCTTGAGCCGTACCGCAACAGCCCCTCATTGGGCATGAACACTATGCCGCCCGGGGAACTGCTGGCCCTGGTTAGCCGGGCCTCACAGAACGGGCTGGCCTGCGCTATTCATGCCATCGGCGATGCCGCTAACCGCCTGGTTTTGGATACCTTTCAGAAGGCCAAGGATCTCAATAAAGATCTGCGGCATCGGATAGAGCACTGCCAGCTGGTCCATCCCGATGATATCGCCAGATTCAAAGAAATGGACATCATCGCCTCGGTGCAGCCCATACACTGCCCCTCCGATCTGGATCTCATAGAAAGATACTGGGGCGCGCGGGGGGCCTATGCCTACCCGTTCGGGGATCTGTCCAGGAGCAGGGCCAGGATGGTCTTCGGCTCGGATTGTCCCATCGAAACACCCGATCCGTTCCGGGCCATCCAGGCGGCCGTCACCCGGCAGAGGATCCCGCCGGATCGTCCGCCGTTCCATCCGGAGCAAAGGGTTTCATTATGGAATGCGATAAAAGCCTATACGGTGGACGCGGCCTATGCTTCGGGGGATGAGGGCTGGAAGGGGACGCTGGAGCCGGGCAAGGCGGCGGACTTTATCTGCCTGTCGGAGGATATCTTCAAGATAAAACCGGAGGAGGTGCACAAGATAAAAGTGGAGAGGACTTTTATCGGCGGGAGAGGAATTTAAAATATTAATTATTGGGGGTTATATGAGAAATACAATAATATTCGTAATCATCGCAGCAATATTTTATTCGTGCGGTAAAATAGAAGAAAATAATAATACAAAAGTTGATATTAAAAGTAATGCGCAAACTATACAAGACTCAACAATATATTGTGCTTTAAAATACAATCTTGAAAATTTTACAATAGCACATAATGCGTCAAATAATATTGATTCTGTTATAAAGTATTATGAATTAAATGAAAATAATAAAATTGGAAGCAAAGCAAAGTCATTCCCGGAAACGCAAGAAGACGAACAACTCTTAAATACATTTATTGGTATAATTTTAAAAGGCAATTTAAATATCACCTATACAATAAAAATGGCTCTTATCAATAAAAACAATGCTGAATTAGGTGAGATTTTCGCGGATATGATTGAAAAGCATTGGCAAAAACCAGAGGAAGATTTCATTAAGGCCGTTATCAACTTACCGGATTCAGAGAGTGTAAGAATTATTTATAATACAACACCAGAAGACCCAAAAGAAGTGAAAGAAATCATAAAAAAGATAGATAAAATGCCACAAATAAAAAATCTAAAAGGTTATGTTTTATTAAAAGAAAAGTTGGTAGAATTAGCAAATAGGTAATGTATTGCCCCGCTTAATGCGGGGCAATACACATACACCTTGGTATTTGATCGCCCCCTAATCCCTCCGCTGCGGAGGGGGCCTATTAGATGACATATTTTTAAGTGAGCGTTATTGTGCGTAAAAATAAACCCCTCTCCACATTGGTGAGGGGCAGGGGAGAGGTAAAATAAAAAGGGGACGATCAAATGATCGTCCCTTGAATATTCCTGGTGCCCGCTCAAGGCGGACTACTGCCTAGCGAGAAGTCAAACTGGTGGGCCCTCGGGGATTTTCAGCCGGCAGAAGGATATTGGCCCGGCAACGGCTGATCCGCCGTCGATAAGCCTTTATCATTCCTGCTGGCGGGGAACCCGGAAAATAAAAGGCAGCTGTTTTTAACGACAGCTGCTGAAAACCTTCTGGTGC